>NZ_FOQT01000011.1 GCF_900113805.1 Halpernia frigidisoli
AACGTTTTGCGTATTGGCGATGGTGCGGCCTTAACGCGGACTTTCTCTATTAAAAATAATGTTCGGAACATCTAAAATCGTCAAACTTGCGATTTTTCCGCACTATTGCCAATACGATGTTATCTGCATCCTCTTTATAAAGTAGATTATAACTGAAATTGTTATTATGCTAAAGTCTATCTTGAAATTTTATTGCACCATTTATTAATGGATAATATTGACAGAAAAAATTTTTAGGCAATCTCAAAATTGACAACCTTTTTTAAAAGTGGTAATGGTGATACAACTGATTGTAAATTTTCGTTATCATTTGTGGATGAAAATCTTAATAATATTCCATTACTATAAAATTCATTTTCGATTCCATATATTTTAAATGGAATTCTTTTTTTAAAATATTCTTCGTCTGTTCCAATAAATAAAATTTCTCTATTTATGTCGCTAAATAAAATTTCCTCGTAATTGTAAAAATCGATTTCTTTTCTAATGTATTCAAAACTATTTTTGATTTGAATTTCTTCCACTATTCGTTTTTCAACATTAATTTTATATGCTAAAATATTTTTGTTAAAAATTTTGTGACTTTTTGAAATTCGCATTTGGTTAGGTTTTATATCGTATTTCATTCTACTCATTCTTCAAATCTTTTTAATTAGAATATATCTCTACAATTGTGTTTTTCTATAAATCATTTGGTCCTGATGGTATGGATAAAGTGATTTTTTCATTAGGTGAATCTAATGTAATTTCTTGTCCATTTCTTACAACTTTAAAAACATCTTGTCCTTTTTCAGTTGTAATTGTTACTTGTTTTTTTTCAAAATCGTATAACACAGGTTGTTCTTTTCCTATAGTTTGGTAAGCGCATTTGTTTCCGTTATTCATGTAATCTCTTTCTTGTGCTTGCTTATAAATTTGTAGAACATTTCGCAAAAACCAAAATGAAATATTGTTACATTTTTTTTTATCAAAAGATTTTGTCGTATTTTTTTCTTTGTCATATATCTCTTTAATTCTTAAAAAATGCCCAGTTTCCAAAATGTTTTGAAAACTTTCCTTACTCATTCTTATTTCATTGTCTTTTTGGACTTCTTTTAATTCAATTAATGATGGATTAAAATAAGCGAGAACATAATATCCATCAACTAAACCATCTTTAACTTCCCCATCGTCTGGGTCTTTAATACCATTTTCATTGAATACATTATCATCGTAAAAATATTCGCTTAAATATTTTTTTACAATTGAAATATTTTTAGATTCAGCCTGCTCTTTTGTTAATGTACCATTTAAGTATTTTTCCCCTGCCATAATTGTTTCATCATTTATAGCAGTTTCGCTTCCATTTTCATATCTTGTTACAACACCTTTATCGTTTGTTGTTAGTCGTAATCGTCCTGCATAATTAAGAAGGTAATCTCCAATCAAACCACCATTTTTATTAAAATTTAATTCAAGAGGAAGATTTTGATTTTCTTTATAGGTTAATTTTCCAGTTAAAATATTATTATTGTATTGTTCATTCAATTCCCAAGAAAGCCTGCTAATTAAATTTTTTCCTTGATATGCTTCAAAAGTTTTTTTTGAATACCACTGTCCGTTTCGCAGTCCATTTTTAAAGGTTTTAGTTACTTTATAACTATATTTTGTAAAACTAATGGGGCTTGCATAAGTATAATTTATTATATCCCAAGTCCAAACCCCATCTTTAAATCCATTAATGTATTTTCCATTTACAATTGTTTTTGCATTTCCATTAGAAGATTTATTTGTATAGGAATAACTACCATGCTTTATATTTTCCAAAGTTTGTGGATTTTTATAATAGGTAAAATTCAATAATTCATTTCCATTTTTGTTGGTGAACGTTTTTAGATTGTTTTGGGAAAAATACATTGTACAAATACAACTCATCACAATAAATAAAATTCTCTTCATAACTTTTTTACTTTCTAAATTTAACTCTAAGTTAAATACTATTAATATTGATTTTTTTGACCTTTTCAAATTTTTGTTAGTCCGCAATTTAGTAGAGGTTGCAGATAACGTTTTG
>NZ_FOQT01000004.1 GCF_900113805.1 Halpernia frigidisoli
TCAACGCAGTTTCTAAGTGAGATTTTTTTTTAATTCCAAATAGTTTATCTAAAATCTTCATTTTGTGCGATTGTCTTGTAGTATTACTGCTAACGGTTGGGTATTTGTGAAGAAAGCCCCTGTTCATCAAGTGATTTCGGGGCTTTTTTTACAAATACCATGTTGGCAGACGGTGTTTTTATGTATTTTGCAATACTAAAATTGCATTCTTAAAATTTAAACTTTGTAAATCTTCTTTATGTATACCGAAATATAAAATACTATCTCCAAAACAATCTATTTTTATCTGAGGATTACCAAAATTTAATTGCATCAATAAAACAAAATCTTCCTGAATTTTATTTATTTCTGACATTTCTGATTCTAATATTTTTTTATTAACATTTATATTTAGATATTTTGCCGCCCACCAAAACTTCACTGTTCCTTGTAAAGCATTTGGATGTCCTAAAATATGATTAGGAATTTCAAAATTTTTACTCACAGAATAAAAGATGTTTTCTTCAATCTCGCTTATAATATTCAATTCTTCATCAGTAACATTATAGTTGCTAATAATTGCGTCCTGATATGAAGGAAGTGTAAAGTACTCAAAAAAAGAAATAGGAAGTTCTTCCAGTGAATTATAATTGTATTCAAAATTTTCATTTATTGAAGGTTTATCTTTTACATAAAGCACCTTAAACTCATCATTTTTATCAGGAATTCTGTTATTTAAATCTAAAGTGTTAACAAAAAAATATAGAATACCATTTTTAGGAAATAAATTATTCATGTCACTAATTTCACTTAAATCTATTTGGGCAATGAAAGTAAGTGGGGATTCTCTAAAAAATGGAATTATGTTCTTTTCAATTGTTGGAATACCTCCAATTTTTGAAGTGTAAAAACTTGCCTTTTTTATACCTAATTTAAAACCAATACTTGGAATTAATAAAGACTTTATTAATGCCTTATTTTCACTATCACTTTCGTCGATTAATTTTAAAATATTATTTTTTAGCATTATTTAAAAAACTAAGTTATTAAGATGTGTATTTGGGTTGTTTATTACTGCTTGTTTTGCTTGTGTAATGATTTCCATCAACTTAATATATGCTTGGTCAGCAGTTAAATTACTTGGTAAAGCGTTTAATTTATTTAATATTCTACTATTATAAATATTATGGTTTGGCTGATTTCTCCAAGAGGTAACTGCAATTCCATTTAAAGCCTCATTTAGATGAAATGCATTTGCAGATTTGGATGCTTTTTGAATTATACTATTATTTGCCAAAGCCCATGGAATAAGGTGATGTGCTTGTTTAGCAGCATCGGTGAGTTGTAAAACTTTCGTTAATTGACTGCTATACCCAAATTTAACAACTCCATCAGTTCCAACAATCCATTTAAGTAATTGACGAGAAGCAATATTAGAAGCAGTTTTATTAACTACTTTTATACCTAATTTAGATCCTGCAGCAAACCATCCCGCAATTGGTATTGCTGATGCATAACTTAAACTGGCATTTATACCATCACCTTGAATTGTATAAATTACACCATTCGTAATATCACAAACTTCACCTATAACTGGAACTAAGCCACCTAAATCAAGCATTAATTGTATTGTCTCTCTAGATGACTCCCATAAACATTTGGATTTACTCCATTCTGGGTAAAATTTTCTATTAAATAAATAATTTCTTACAATAAGTTTTGTCTTTTCAACTGCAAATTGAGTTGCAAAAAGTCCTGCGCAACAATTAAGATTTAAAACATTTGTTATCTGTGCATCTGTAAGATTTTCAATATCTGCATTTGCCCCAAAAGCAACAAACGCTTCATTCGTTTCACTTATATATTCTTCATTGAAAAGAGACTTATTGATTTCATTATTTATTGAAAAATAATTTTGAATTTCACTGTAATCTAAATTTGAAAAATTATTTCTAAAATTAATATCAGAAGATAATTTTAATAAAGTCCAATTAGCGAATTCAAGATTTTTAGAATTGCTTGGAACAGTATAATTATCAAGATAATTTTCTAAAAGATTGATATAAATGCTAGGATTTTCAGAAGCCCACTGTTGTTCGTTTAATTGTATCCAAAAAGAGTACGCTCGGCTTGCTCTAACGTAGGCTGGATCTATACTTGGTTGTATGTTTGGATCAAAAACATAACCACTTGGGTCAGAGAGATTGTAGTTGCCAGAACCATCACCAGTCTCATCACCTGTATTTGGAAAACCATCTCCGTCTCCATCGCTTCCACCGCACTCAACAAAAACATGGCTCGTATTTTCATCAACGCAAAGATTGCAACCGTCGCAAATACCACTTGCACAAGAACCTGTTTGTGTACAATGATAAGTGTACGAGGTATATGCAACCTCACACATCCTGCTGGTTGATCTATTTTCAACTAACTTTAAAATTCCAGATCTAGAATCATAAATTGGCTTTGTTTTGCTGTTTTCCAGCAATTCTAAAATGGAAAAATTCCATCTGTCATTTCTATAAAAATAAACTAAATTATATTTTCTGTCAGGATTTTCAAATAAATTATATACTCTAAATGCATAACTATTTAGTTTATTAAAATTTAGTTTATTAATATTTATAGTATCAATTCTAAAAGTATTTAAAAAATCAGTATCAATTTGTGCATTTTTACTTTTAGATGAAATACTTTGCGATAAAAAATTTTTATCAGAATTATTTATTTTGGTTTCGCTTTTAAAAGTTTTAAAAGAGATTTTGTTTTGAAATTGTTTCGTACTCTGCATATTTTCAGATTCAATAAATCCAATTTCATTTCTGCAGGAAATTGCCGAAATTGACATAAGAAAAAGGAAGCACCCATAAAAAAAGAAATTTTTAATCATAATTTTAATTTTAAAGTTAATTATTATTTTTTAACGTCAGATATGCGCAATATTTATTACACTGTCTGCCAACGTTTGGCGGCTTTGCGAGGTTGCGAACTTCGTAACCGAGATCTTTCGGCTAAGATAAAATTTCTTGCGAAAGATAAACTTGAATTTTGCACTTATTTCGCAATCTCGCAAAACCGCTGTTAGTGGCTGGGCTTTGTTTTTTAAAGTTCACTTTCTCTTTTTACATTTACCATTTCATCAAAACCTCCTTTAATAAGAAGCAATTTAAGTGTCGTTATAAATCTACGTAATTCTCTATCTAGTATTGTATTATAGTCTGGACTTTGTCTATTAAAATCGTTTGGTAGTAAATTAGAGATTGCGTGATTTATTCCAGTAATAATGGTTGGAAATTCAATAAATTCCAATGTTTCATTTTTAATTTGAGTATCAATACTTATTTGTCTTGGTCTACCTGAATATTTGAAAGACACATTTTCAGTTGTAAAAGTTGCTTTTAGTTTTTCAAACTGTAAGTTTACATCTTGATTTATTCTGTCAGGAATAATTATGTTTATACGGCATTTTTTATAATGTTTTCCATCTTTTGTATATCCATCATTTTCAATTATATATCGACAAATAGGTATTATTAGGTTTTCATAATAAACAGATGCAAGAGTTGCTGATGGGAAAAAATTAATTTCATCATCAGAACTGTTTTTAAATAAATCACTAATTTGATTAACAGCACTTATTAAAGTAGTTGGATCCTTTTTATCAAATCTAGCTAAAGTTAATCCGATAAAGTCGGATGGAAGTTTAATTTCTTTATCAATTAAGAATGCACATTTTGAAGTTCCCAAACGTCCTGTAAATAAACCAAGCTCAAAAAGTACATTGTCTCGTGGTTGCAACATTTCTTCTCCTCTAAACATTACCTTATCATCGATTGTTCCTAACAATATACCAAAATCAAATTGTAAAGATGCTTTTAATAAGTCCGCTAAAAAGTTTTGATTAATTTTGAATATTGCTGTATCCCAAACATTATCATTCCAAATTGTAATTTCAAAATCATTTTCTAATATTTTTTTAACTTGCTCTGCAAGTTTCAATTCCTCTGACGAGGAACCAATAAAAAGTTTTTTCTTTATCATATTCTTAAAATACTTTTTAAATCAATAAATATGCCTTCAACTTCAGCTAAAAGGTTTTTTAAATTTTCTTTTTTCGCACTGTTGTTTTTAAAAATGTATTCTCTTCCATCAACTGAAACTAAATTATCTGCTTTAAATTCATCTGTCGTAATTTTCTTTAATTGATTATAAATAATGGGAACTAATTCATAAAAGGATAAAGTTTGATATTCATTTACGTTTATATCGTAGCAAATTGCATTAATATCAAAACTACTTAAATCAATATTATGATCTGAATTTGCTTTATTATTTTTAAGAAATCTAATCATTTTTTTTAACCTTCCATTTGTAAGTGAACTTCTTTCATTTATTCTTTTAATGCTCAAAAATGGGTAGTCAGCTTCTTCTCTTGAATTTGTATCTTTATTGTAAACTTGGATTCCTCGATAATCTCCTTTATCGTTAATTACTGATGTAATATCATCATACCAATTTGCAATAACAACATCAACTTCTCTATTTAAACTCAAATTTTTTATTTTTATAGATTTAGGTTTTGTTGTTTCACATATTGAATATATTCCTTTCAAAATATTTTCACTATCAATTCTCAAATTCCTTAAATCTTCCAAAGATTTTCCTTGATATGTCGTTCCTGTAACTTCTTTTTCAAGTTTAGGTATTGAAGAAAAAAACTTTACTCTTTGTTCAGAATTTTCTAATAGTTTTTTAATATTATAACTATCAGGTTGATAGAATTTTTCACAGATTGTTAATAAATCAATATCGCTATATCCTTTAATGTGTGTATCTGTCATAACTGAACCTTGATACTTAAAACTAACATCAGAAAGCCCTTTTAGTAAATGTTCTTTTACTCTTTCTCCTGCATCTTTGCTTTTTTGAGTATATTCTGGTTCTACACCTTTCATCGATAATCTTATATAAGTTAAAACTTCACTATATGAGATTGTTGATAATTCATCTGAAAATGTTTTTTTTAAAGCGAAATGCTCAGGATTTATTCGCCCTTTTACACTTTCAATAAGTTGTCTGTAACTTTTTGCCATCTCTAAAATTTCTAGTTTTAAGTTGTTTTTGTGCGGTTTTTCGGTAGCCTTGCCACTAACTCTCAAATATACGCAAGTTTTATAAATCCTCAAAAAAACCGTTTTTTTGTTAAATACACATTATCAGTCTATTATTTTAGATGTTTTGCGAAACATCTAAAATGCGCAAGTTTATCTATTTAAAATGCGCAAGGTTAATTATACAAAATACGCGCTCGAATTGCACAAACATTTTTCACTTTTTACTTCCCGTAAAACAAAAAAATGCTCTTCAATTTTAGCCGCGGGTGAAGTGGCATCCTTTTTCTTTTTTTTGCAAAAAAAAAGAAAAAGATATAACGGAACACGGGAAGATATTTCAAAAAGAAGCAAACTTGTCTTGCTCCTTGTTCTAAAACAATTGGATTGACCAAAAATCAATTTCTAATCTGGTCGATAATTATTTTAGAAGTTGCGGCGATTTTTTACGAAAGCGGATAAATGATATTTAAAATGCTAAGCCAGATTCATTGATGGCTAAATAAAAAATGTAAGCATTTAAAAGCATGTAAAAAGTGGCGGGTAGAGAAATGAGAAGTCCGTCTTTGGTTTTGATCCTTATGACCAGACCAAGGAACATGAGAAGGGCAAGTCCGCCAGAGGAGAGAAGCAAAATGGGTTTGTAATAGAGGCCAACGAGTAAACCCAATGCGCCTAAGATCTCCAGAATAATGACCAGAAAGCCGGATCTTTCGACATTTAAACGTTTAAATTCGTTTTTCATATTCGGTGAAATAAAATATGAAACTGAATAGCCCAAAAAAGAAAAACTGGAAATCAGGATACAGATAATAAATATATAATTCATTTTAAATGATCTCTAATGATGCTAAAGCTATAAAAGCGCATAAAATTAACAGCACCAAAGAAGGCAAATGTTTGAAGAAGGGATTTTTTATTTTAAAATGAAAATATTGCGCAGCGACCATTAACAATCCCATCAAAATAGCTGGAACGGCAACTAGCGGGGAAAACCAGATTCCGGCGACCAATAAAGTAGCCAGTGCGATTTTTGTAACGCCAACAAAGGTTCTGGTCAAATCGCTCAGTCCAAACTGGCGAAATTCTTTGATAATTACGTCATATCTGAAGATCCAGACGTAAGCGACAGAAGCGGCGACAATGATTTGTGCAATGAGTTGTAAGTTTGACATGGTATTTATTTTAAAGGAAGTTTTTTATTTTGCTTAAAATCTGATCTTAATTTTAAGTGATGTAAATATAGAGCTTTACGGTTTATATTTTGTTTAATTCTGTCTATATTGCCGATTTTTTTGGGAGATTTTTAATTTTACAAAGAGGAGGAAATTCATCGTTTAGAAATCAAAGAATCATTCACAATTTAAAACAAAAAAAGCCCGAAATTTCTTTCGGGCTTTTATATAAGAATCAATTATTTTTTAAAATTCTAAACAACGCCTTGCGCCAACATTGCTTCTGCAACTTTCACGAAACCTGCGATATTCGCACCTTTCACGTAATTAACGTAGCCGTCTTCTTCTTTTCCGTAGTTTCTACAAGCGGTATGTATGCCGATCATAATTTCTTTTAAACGGGCATCAACTTCTTCAGAAGACCAGTTTAAACGGATCGAGTTTTGTGTCATTTCTAAGCCGGAAGTGGCAACACCACCAGCATTTGAGGCTTTCCCTGGAGAAAATAATACTTTTTTATCCACAAAATAATTAATGGCTTCTAAATCACAAGGCATATTTGCAGCCTCAGTAACGCATAAAACACCATTTTCAACGAGTTTTTTAGCATCTTCTACATTCAGTTCGTTTTGCGTGGCTGAAGGAATAGCGACATCACATTTTACTTCCCAAGGATGTTTACCCGCGTGGAATTCTGCGTGAGGATATTTAATTAAATAATCTTCTGCGCGGTTATTTCCCATCGCACGAAGTTCTAATAAATAGTCAATTTTTTCGCCGGAAATTCCGTCTTTATCATAAATATAACCATCCGGACCAGAGATCGTAACCACTTTTCCACCAAGTTCATCTACTTTTTTAATAACACCCCAGGCAACATTTCCGAAACCTGAAACTGCGAAAATTTTGTCTTTAATTGTTTCATTAATGGTTTTTAGCATTTGCTCACAAAAATAAACAACGCCATAACCCGTAGCTTCAGGACGAATTAATGAACCGCCATAAGCAATTCCTTTTCCGGTAAGTACGCCGGTAAATTCATTTCTGATTTTTTTATACTGGCCAAATAAATAACCAATTTCACGTGCTCCAACGCCGATATCTCCCGCAGGAACGTCGGTTTGTGGACCAATATGTTTGCACATTTCCGTCATGAAAGCCTGGCAAAAACGCATAACTTCCATATCAGATTTACCTTGTGGGTCAAAATCTGAACCTCCTTTTCCACCGCCCATTGGCAAAGTAGTTAAAGAGTTTTTGAAAACCTGCTCAAAAGCAAGAAATTTAAGAACTGACAAATTTACGGTTGGGTGAAACCTGATTCCACCTTTATACGGTCCAATGGCAGAATTCATCTGAATTCTAAAACCACGGTTTACCTGAATGATTCCTTTATCATCAACCCATGGAACGCGAAAAATAATGGCACGCTCTGGTTCTGCCATTCTTTCAAGAAGTTTCATGCCCAAATACTCTTTTTTCGTCACAATAAAAGGAATTACAGTGATAGCAACTTCCCGTACAGCCTGTAAAAACTCAGGTTCGTTAGGGTTTTTTGCCTCGATCATTGCGATAAATTCCTCAATTTTTTGATCTAAATCATCATTTTCCATATAGTAGGATTAATTATTGACAACAAATTTAATTTTTTTTTATAATCTTGCAAACCATTTTATTATTTTAGTTAAAATTTGTCTTTATGTAAGTATTATTTTATTAATCTTATAAAATTAAACTTTACGGTGGCAATTTTTAACGATAATATAAATTTCAATAACTTATTAATAAAATAAGAATATCAAATAACAGAAAATTGTTTCCCTGAAAAGGATTTCAAAACTCCTAAAAGTTCTAATTCTAAAATTATACCCGAGATTTTATAAGAAGGCAATTCCATTTTTTGCGCAAGATCATCTAAAGTAATTTTAGGACTGTCTGCGATTATATTGTAAATATTTTGCTGCGATTCTGTCAGCATTTTTTTGATCTCGGAAGTGGGAAAAAGTTCGGCAGTTTTTTCTTTTGGCTCCGTAAAACGCAGTTGTTCTAAAAGAGAATCTATCGTAGATATAATTTGTGCTTTATTGTTTAAAATCAAGTGGTTGCAACCCTGACTGTATTTGTCAGAAATTTTTCCGGGTAAGGCAAAAACATCACGGTTGTAGGAATTTGCAAAAGTTGCTGTGCTTATAGAACCACCACCAAAAGCGGATTCTACTACAATTGTTGCAGGGGAAAGCCCGGCAATTAAACGGTTTCTTTGTATGAAATTTTCACGGTCGGGTTTTTGTGAGGAATTAAATTCAGTAAAAAGACAGCCGCCAAGATCGATCATTTCGGTCGATAATTTTTTATTTTTTGAAGGGTAAAAGGTGTGAAAACCATGTGCTAAAACACCAGCCGTTTCTATTTTATTTTTTAGGGAAAACTGATGAACTTCTGTGTCGGCGCCCAAAGCCAGACCACTTATCGTGATGCAGTTTTGATTTTTTAAAGCGTCGGTAAAATCTTCTATGAATTGTTTGCCATAAGCTGTGATATTTCTTGTCCCAACAATACTAACTTTCTTTTTTAATTCATTGAAAATCCCTTTTTTGTAGAGAATTGCCGGTGCGTCTTCACATTCATTTAATAATGCAGGCAATTGATTTTTGTGACGAAGCAGAATATCGATGTTATTTTTTTCACAGAATTTAAGCTCATTTTCTGCAAACTTTAAGCTTTCAGAATTTCCTATTTCTTTTGAAATTTTAGAACCGATGCCCGTTATTTCCTTTAAACCAGATTTTGATATTTCCCAGACTTCTTTAGCAGAACCAACGGCTTCAACTAATTTTTGAAAATTGATATCACCGATTAGATTTGTACGTCTGAGCGCAATGGAATAAAGATGTTCTTCTGAAAACATAAAAAATTACTTAAAATCAAAACTACGTAATTTTAGTTGTTTTTTACTTATTGTTTTTGCTAAAGTATTGAAAATCATTTACCACGCATCCACGAAAAGTATCAAATATATTTTTAAAAAATCATTTAATTTGATATTATTTCAAAACAGGGAAATCGAACATTAGTGGCAAATTTTAATCTGATGTTTGTCCATTTTTCCTGATATCATCTAATCTTTCCCATACGTCATCTTTCTTTTTAAAAGGTAATTCGTTAAAATGTTCCGGATTTTGTTCTTTATAGATCTGCCAAAGTTTGTCGTCTTTTTCGCTATAATAATTGGGAAACTGCCAAATAAATATTTTCTTTTTCTCGCCGACCTTTTTTAGCATATAAGCCATAATACTTCCGACCAAAGCTCCGGCAAGATGCGTTTGCCAGGAAATTTTGCTCGGCTCAGAAAGTTGAGAAAAAAGCTCTTCGGGTAACATTCCCCAGATTAAACCACCGTAATATAAAGCCACAACCATGGAAATGGCCAAAAGTTTCATATCCCAGCGAAAAAGTCCACTAAAAAACAGAAAAAATGCCATTAAATATACCAATCCGCTTGCCCCGATAACACAGGTGTAAGAATATTGTCCGCTAAAAATATCAACGGGAGGAAGCATCCACACCAGTAAACCTGTTAAGATCCAGCCAAAAAAGAAAACAATATTCGCCACTTTTGGATAAAACTGATAAAGAAGAAACATCAAAATGGCAATGGGAAAAGAATTCCCGATTATATGCTCGAAGCCACCGTGTAATAAAGGCGCAAAAAAAATACCTTTTAAACCTTCCGGAGTTAAAGGAATAATCGCTCCGCTGCAATTTTCAAACAAACCGTGCACCTGTAATGTGAAGATAAACCACATGGCAACCAACATTAAAAATGGGTACAGAATTGCACGAAAGGATATAAATTTTTTGAACATTGTGATTTTTTGGGCTCAAAACTAAAGCCATCGAAATTTGTAAGTAAATTTGGCAAAAAAATTTAAAAAAACTGATTTTTTCAGCCACTTTGGTATTTTTTCGCTGTTGTCTTTTAGGTAAAATTGTATTTAATTAATACTTTTGCACTTATTTAAAAAAGAAAATTAATGAAGTGGATATTAGCATTTACCGTTTTTTTTGGTTTATTAAAGGCGCAGCAAACGCCCTATCTAAAGACAATTGATTCTATAAACCAATTAAGTTGGGAGAAGAATTCTATACAGTTAGACAGTCTTTCTAATGTTAAGATTGCAAGGATATTTTTAAAACCAGTTGATACATTGGCTATAAATCTGGATCTTCTCACAGGTCGTTTTGCTCAAGAAGTGCCATTAACGCCATATAATCTTTTAAGAACAAAGGATCCAAAAAGATGGTTTTACTTTGGACAAAATACTTTAATTTTTAACCAGTCTTCTTTCTCTAACTGGAATTCTGGCGGTAATAATAATATTGGCATTATCGGAAAAGTAAACTATCAGATCAATTATAAAAAAAACCGTCATTTTTTAGATTATAATGTAAAAATGGGATATGGTTTGGTTTCTGCGGCGGGACAATCTACCAGAAAAACCGATGATTACATCGATCTAAGCAGCAATTATGGCTATGATTTAGGTAAAAATTATTACCTCTCAACAGGTTTTCAGTTTTTGTCGCAGTTTACACCAGGTTATAATTACAGCGCTACGCCAAACCCAACTAATAATGATAAAATTTCAGATTTTCTTGCGCCAGCTTACGTTAACGTTGGTTTAGGAGTTTCATATAATCCCAAGGAAAATTTTCAAATTGTTTTCAGGCCAATAAATGGAAAATTCACTATCGTGGGTGATTCTCTCTTGCAAAAAGCCGGAAACTTTGGTTTGGAACGCGATGGGCAAAGTTTAAGAAGCGAGTTGGGAGCGATGCTGAATGTTCAGTACAGATTGAATATTTATAAAGATATTACGTACACAAACAGCCTGAATTTATTTACAAACTATCTTTTCCATTCTGAGCGTGTAGATATTGGTTACAGCGGCGCGCTGAGTTTAAAATTTAATAAATTTATTACTACTACTGTAAATGTAGATTTGTTATACGATCATGACCAGGTGCAGAAATTGCAGATCAAACAGACATTGGGTCTGGGCGTTTCGTATAGTTTTGGTTTTGTTGATGACGATAATATTTACAAAAAAAGAGGCGCAAAACCATTTATCGGCTTATAACTTCTTACCTGGAATTCTTAAATTTAAAAAGAGAAATCAGTAAAAAAAGCGCTGCGAAAACGTCAATGATATTCCACAAAGTTCTACCTAAAGCAATTTTTAAAAAAAGGCTGAAAAAGTAATGCTAATGGGATAAAGACAAACACCAACGTTTCTTTTTTTGCTTTATTTGCCTCAAAAGCGAGGTAGGCAAAACCGATAAAACTTATAAAACGCACCAGTTGGTAAAAACCGTAAGGCATTTTTAAAAGGCAGCCGAGAAGGAGTGCTGCGAGCGCAATTTTCGTAATTTCCGCCATTCCCAAGGTGCTATCGGGTTTTTGCCTATCCATAATCCTGATTTTTTTCTTCTTGCATAAATTTCCAAAGCCGCATAATTTTGGTCTTTAGAATATTTTTTAAAATGCCAGGCTAGACCATTTTTCAAGAGTTCTTTGTTAACATTGGTTCCGTTTTGCAGGATAACTTCCGCAAGAATTCTTTTATACCGATCTTTTTTTCCATCCCATTTGATATTCACAAACTGTCCAAAACAAAGATCAGAAACAAAAATTTTAGCATTATTTCCAAAAGGCTGTTTTTTCTCCGGGCAGTCGATGTGTGATAATCTTACGGTTTCGGGTTTACCATCTATGAGCAAAACTACGGTGTCGCCGTCTTTTACACCGATGACTTTGTAGGTTTGGGCGGAAATTACATTTAAAAAGATGAAAAATATTACAGTTAAAAAGAGTCTCATGAGTGACAATGATTTAATTATACAACCCAACTTCTAATTTTGGTGAAAATAATATAAGAAACTCATGGTAAAGTGGAATACTTATTAAACTTAGCATTATTATTAAAAAAGTAAAAACCAAAAAATAACCAAACTGGTCTGAAGCATATTGATTCTTAATTTTTACTTTTTCAAATATAATTTTCAATAAGATAAAAGACAGATAATAAGCGATAGAATTCATTATAATTCCTGAAATCGCAAATACTGATGCGGTTCTATAAAAATCTGATAGTCCCGAATTATTTTTCTGAATTATTGAAAATGTATCATTTAAAACACCGAACAATTCTTTACCAAATAAACCCGAACTTAAGATGAGTCCAGACAAAATTATAGCGTAATAATTATAATTATCATCTTGAAATGCAGATTTTCTAAAATGTTTTGTGATCGTTTTTATCACAAATATTGACAGTAAAGCGTATATCACTACACTCACTGTTATAAATAAAATTTTATTGGTTTCCATTATTGTTAGATTTTAAAGTAATTTTCCATTTATTTTGATCTGATATTTCTACAGGTATTATTCCTGGTGGCAAAAAACTTGTGGTTTCCCAAACAGTATAATTTACGCCAAAAAAGTTGAATTTTTGTCCATTTACCGGAAGATTTACTGCTAATATAGAATGACTGTAAAATTGGCTCGTAAGAAGTAAGACATCATATCCGTAGTGATCCAAAATTGTATAAAGCAACAGCGTTCTAGTATCACAATCTCCTTTTAAATTTCCTAAAAATTCGACAGGCGAATTGATACCGTACCGTTGATAAGGATCACAACTTGCATTTTTAGTTTTAAAATAATCTTTTATGTAATTTTCCTGATAAAGATCTGGGTTACAGGATTTATCTAAAACAATAGAATAAGGAATATCCTGCGCAAAACTTACGATCATTTCAGAAAACTTAACGGGATTAAGCTTCTTTTCGTTTTTAATATGATCAAAAAGATAATAGACTCCGGATAAAGTATTTTTATCATTTTCTTTCAGCTCGTGTACAAAATAATTGTAATCACTTTGTTCAGGTAATTGGTTTTTAAAATTATGCGCTTTTCTGATATCGCACGCCTTTATACTATAACTTCCCTGATAATTATTTTGGGAATAATCTTTCCATTTTCTAAAATGTGTCACTACAGAATCTTTAATTTGAGGGTTTTCTTCGTTATCAACATTTTGAATGGTTCGGGTTTCTGCAGGTTCGTCCTTCATCTCTGGAATTTTAACCGTCGACCTCGAAGTGTTGAAAGAACTGAAAAGGCCTGAAATAAAATTAATTAAAAATAGAATACCGACAATCCAGATGAAATATTTTAGAATTGGACGGCAAAAATGGATAAGCAAACCTATAATTAAAAAGGGCAAAAAATAGATGAGGTACGGAAAAAAAGCAATCAGCAAAATTGCCCAAATTAAAAAACTGAAAATACTGCCACATCCTATATTTTCATGGGTATTCGTGTCCCGGTATTTCCAGTCGCCCCAATAAGTTTTTTCCTTTGCACCAATATTCTTCTCTAAACCATTTTTCTCGATATTCTTTTTTCCCTGTTCTTACATTTGACTGAATACAATCATTGATATTTGTTTTAGATTTTACTTCATTGATATTTGATTTAGGATTCCCACTTAATGTTTTACTAATATCAGATGAAATAAAAGTTAGATTATGAACATCAGGTTCTGGTAAATAAACTTTTTCCTCCTTTTCAACATCTACTTCATCTTTTATATAGCCGAAAATTTCACCCTCGATAACCCCAAAAGATTTGTCGCCATCAGTTTGCTGTAATTTTTGAGAAATATTTCTACTATCTGTAAATTGTGGATGAAAAATATTAATGTGGTAAAAGTCTGAACCTTTTTTAATACAGGTAGAGATTTTTTCCGGCAAACTTTCTTTCGGGAATTTTTTTATTTCGTCGTAAGGTGGAACTTCGTCAAGTTTCTCTACTTTTAGAAGTTCGGATTCATAAATGTTAATATTATAAAATTTTCCGCTGCCGTCCTCCCAATTAAAAGTTCCGCGGTATTTTCCTTTTAAAACACCTTTTATGTGCGTTTTTCGCTCTTCTTTGCCCCAATATTTTATAATTTTATATTTTCCTGTTTCGTCTTCTAAAACTTCTGAAACATAATGTGGCTCAGTAGATTTTTTAACTTCTTCTGAAATGATTTCCACGTCGGAAATATTAGCCTTATTTTTATTAAAAAAATTAAACAAATTCTTTAATCTTTAGGATTCTGAATGGTGAATAAAATCTAAAAAGTCTTTCTCAGATTTATGAACAATAATACTTTCTGTTTTTTTCGTGCGAAAAGGTGGGTTTTTCCAAAACTGGTATTTTTCCGCAAAAATATCGGCTACTTCTTTTTCATTTTCCGTTCGAACCCTTTCATATTTTAAAACATCATATTTTTCTAACTTTTTCATTTCTTCAGAAAGATTATTTACTAAATCCTGGTTAAGTTTTTCAAGTCTTTTTTGTAGAGTAATACCGTATTTTTTAACGTGTTCATTGTAATTATTCTGCACAAAATTCATTTCAATTTCCTGTTTCATTTTAAAGAAACTTTTCTTTTTCCCAACGCTGTATTTCTGGTAAACAGGAAATATAAATGTAAAAACAGCAAACGAAATAACCGCCCAAGACAAAGGATTTTCTTTTAAAATAATGCGCATCGTGGTAATATAAAAATTACTTTTATCAACCAGTTTTGCTAATTTTTCGTAATGCTCTTTTTTTTCCTGAATTACCGAAACTACATTATTCTTATATTCTTGAAAATCTTTTTCTAAATATTGATTATTGAATTTAATTTCTTTAATGTTTTCCAAAAATTTTTGATCTTCAGTCGTTTCGTCGAAAAGCAAATTCTCAATATTAGAATAGATATCATCAAATTTTTGCTGATTTTTTCCGCTAAAGGGGAGTCTTTTTAATTTTTCAAGATCTTTTTTGAAAAAAAGTCCATTAATTAAAGAAATATTATCGTTTTCAATTTTCTGACTAATAACGCTGTAAGATTTTTTTAAATTGACGGAATCTTGTAAACTCAAAATCTTAAACCTTTCCTCAAATTTACTTCGGTATTCCATTTCTTTTTTCACGAAAGATGAATCTGCAGAGAGAACTTCATTCAGTTTATACTCTATTTTATAGCGGTCAACGGATCTTTGTGAAGAATTTTTTAGTAACAAAACATTTAAAGGTTGTGATACAATTACTGCAAGAAAAATAATAAAACCTAACCTAAAAAAAAACGAGATGTTGTAATTAAAAACCAGCATTTTTACTTCTCCAATAATCTTATTGTTTTTTTTAATAGGTGTGGGTAAAAGTGTCGGTGTAATGGTGTAATTGAGAAAAACATAAATGACTGCGACTAATAATCCCCAAAAAATCCCAATGGGAACAGACAAAAAAATATTTCCCTGAAATGCATTATATAAAAATGAAAATCCACTCACGCAACACAAAATGAAAATCATAAATACAAATACGCCAATTCCTACAAAAACATTAGATGTTCCGCTTCTATTAATTATCTGAAAATCTTCACCGGAAAATTTCAGGAAAAAATTTCGCAAGGAATTCTTTTCTTTCATTTTTATGCTTCCTGAATGTACATTTCCGGGTCTTCGTCTATTTTCTGCTTTTCTCTTTCTTTGTATTTTTCTACTGCATAATACGTAAGTTCTTTTTGGATTTCAGCAATTTTCACTTTTTCAAACTTTAGTTTATCCGCTTCGTGATTGATGATTAAATGTTTTTCTACACCTTCTTTATCTTTATAAAAATCATAGCGAACTTCAATTCCATTTTCCGCCAGTTTCATTTCGTTTCTGTTTTCGTAGAGATAATCATACGGCGATTTTATAAGCATCATTTTGAAAAAAATCGGAGTCAATTCTATCGCCAAAAATAAAAGGGTAATAAAAATTGAAATAGTACTTCCTGCAACTTCATGGGCTTTTTTTAAACGTATTAATAAACCGTCTAAACTTGCGGCTTTTCTTCCGGCGTCATCTATTGTTTTTTTCTTTTTTTCTTGTAATTCTGCTTTATCGTTTTCTGCTTTTATAAAATTTGGCGACTTTTTGAGTACATCAACCTGTGCTTGTAATTCGCCTATTATTGTTTTCATTGCTTCGGCTCTTGGTTCATAACCAGGTCTTTTTCCAGTAATTTCTGTAACTAAAATTTGTTTATTTGCAATAATTGATTTTTCCTTTTCATCAATTTCACTTTGTATTTTTCCTAAATTTTGTTCAGTTTCCGAAATTGATTTTTTAAAATTAATTTCAGCAAGATTAATAAGATTTGTTTTTTCTTTTTCCTGCTCTTTCTGGATTTCTAAATCAATCTCAGTTTTAAACATCCTGATTTCTACAGGTTTAGAAATTGAGATTGCAATAATACATCCCATAATCAATCTCGGTAACGCACTTTTTAATTCATTTAAAGTAATTGCTTCCGTACCATCGCCTTTTCCGGTACTTGTAACAATAAACCGGTCTATATTATAAATCATCAATCCCCAGATAATTCCAAAAATTACTGAAAAAATTACCGTCGGAGTATCGATCGGAATTTCTGTAGCACTTTTGGCAACCTGCATTTTATCCAAAACATTTGCAGTTTTTGGTGAAAAAATGGTATAAAATGCATAACCGCCAGAAAGTGATGCCATTACGCCAGTTGCAAGAACAATTCCGCCCATGCAGAAATATTTTACCTGATCAGAATAAGTTGCTCTTTCCAATAGGAATGCGTCGCCACCTGCACAGTTCCACATCATTTTCATTATTGAGCTGGGTTTCGGGGTTGTGTAGTTTTCCATCATATAAAATCTTTTGAGTTAAAAGGAGTTGGGTTATATTTTAAGTTTTTTGTTTTTATTGAAATTTGAGGTATAGAAGTCTGAATTGGAACTTTTATAAAATTGAAATGATTATTTTTAGTAACTAATTTCAGATTAATTTTTTCAATGTTAAAAGATTTCAAAAATTTAGCCTCAAACTTTTCAGAGTGAATGATTTCAGTGATTTTATGATTAAAAATAAAAGTTTCTTTTTTTCTAAAACCATGAACAATAAATTCTAACTTTTTTGGCAGTTGATTGTTATAAATTTCAATTGATTGTCCGTTTAGTGATTTATGGAATCCTTTAAGATCGTATTATAGCGCATTTTCAAAATCGTAAGTCAACGTAAAAATGGACTTGTCAAAAACAATTTTATCGGAAAAATAAAGTGTATTTTTTTTAAGTTTTCTATTTTTTTTAAATAAAATTTTAACAAACCTCCACAGAATCTTTCCGCGAAAAATTATTTTCTGCTGACATACCCTAATTTGTTTAGTGTAAGTAAAATATTTCAAAAAGAAATTCATTTTAATAAAATTTTAGTGTTATTTCAATGTCTATAAAATTTTTAGATGTAAGTTTTATTTCCATTTCTATTAATGTAATATCTTCCGCCCCTTGGACCGGTATGAATGGTGCGCCCATTATAAGTATCACTGCTTGTAGAAGTTGCGCGAGATTTTACTTTTTTATGGACTTTGTGGGTTTTTGCCTTCTTCCTTGATTTTGTCTGCGCAAATAATGGCGTAGTTCCAATTGTTGCGAATATTACTATTAAAAGTAGAATTCTGTTTAAGTTTTTTTTCATATTTATTACATTTAAATGTTAAAAAAATAATATTATTAAAAGTGTAAATAAAAACAGGATTGGGGTAAAATATAAAAGACATCCGCGAGAAGTTTTGTTATACACTTTGTTATAGGCATACTTTTTAGGATTTGTAATCCAGCCATAACCTTTGGGTGCTTTAAATCCAAGATTATGACTTATAAATCTTTTAGGCGATGTTCTTGCAGAAATTCTCTTTTTCAGCGAAGGCTTTCTATATCCAAATTTCATTTTTAATATTTGTTGCAATTAGAGGAACAATAATAACATCCATCAGATTTAGAATATTTCTTTTTTGCTGCATCTACTGCATCTTTACAATTGTAAAAAGTTCCCAAGTATTCTCGGTTATTTACATCCGGAAGACGGGTGCAGGTTTCCTCATGAACTTCATGATACCCATTACTTTGTGCATTTTTGTTTACATAATAATTTTTCATCATTTTATTTTATAATCATTAATTATCAAAACTACAACGTCCATCCCAAACTTCCTTACGGTTTCCCGTAAAGCAAATTAATTTTTAAAATTAAACACATGAAATTTTAGAAATTGTTTGATATTATTTACATTTGATAGTATAAAATCAGTAATTTAAAAGAAAAAAAATAATGGTAGACGCAAGTGAGTATTCATTCGATTTTCTAAAAATGCTGTTCGGCGATTTTGGTCCGCTTATTTATCTTGAAATTTTTATCCGTGTTTTTATCATTATGGCTTATACTATATTAATAATCAGATGGATAGGGAAGCGCGCTGTTGGCGGTTTGGGAAGTGCTGATATTTTGATTATCGTTGCAATGGGAAGCGCCGTTGGAGATGCTACTTTTTACCCTTCTGTGCCACTTTCAGTAGCATTATTAGTTATTACGCTGATTGCTGCCTTTCAGAAATTATATATTTACATCGGTATCAGACATGAAAAAGTAAGAAAAATAACCCATCCAAAAGTGCTGAAACTTGTAGAAAACGGAAAGCTTTTAAATGAAAACTTTACGATTGACGAGATTGATAAAAATGAAGTCTATATGCTTCTTCGGGAAGCCGGGATCAAATATTTATCTGAAGTCGAACATGCTTATTATGAGCAATCCGGGCAGTTGAGCGTTTTTAAATATGAAAATCCAATGAAAGAACATTCTATTTTACCGGAACATTTGGATCAACTTAAAGAAAAATCTGAGAAATGAGTTTTGAAGATCCACAACAAATAAAAAAGTCTGAGGAAAACCACAGAGTGGCGAGACCGACACAGACTGGATTTTCCAGTCCGGCAACTCATTACAATGAACCGAGAATTGATCTAAACAATGTTTTAGCACAGAATTCTGAATCTACTTTTTACATTCGTGTGATTGATGAAGCTTCATCTGAATTAAATATCAATATAAACGATGTTTTAATTGTTGATAAATCTTTGACTCCAAAACAAAATCAGTTGGCAGTTGTAATTAAAGAAGGAAATTTTGAAATTTTGAGAATGGGGGAGATTTTAATGGAAGAAATTAAAATTTGGGGCGTCATTACTTATATCATAAAATCAACTTTATGATCGCGTTGGTCGATTGCAATAGTTTTTACGCTTCCTGTGAACAGGTTTTCCGGCCGGATCTCCAAAACCGTCCGGTGATTGTGTTGAGTAATAATGATGGTTGTGTGATCGCGGCCAACAAACACGCAAAAGCATTAACGGAAATCCCGATGTTTCAGCCTATTTTTAAAATTAAAAAATTGCTGGATGATAATAATGTCGCTTATTTTTCTTCTAATTACACGCTTTACAGCGATATGTCGCGCCGCGTGATGGATACTTTAAAAGAATTTTCACCCTTGGTAGAAGAATACAGTATCGATGAAAGTTTCGTGGATCTTTCATATTCTCGGGACGAAGATTATGAAAATCTTGGAAGAATTATAAAAAATACGGTTCAGAAAAACACCGGTATTCCGGTTGGTGTTGGAATTGCAAAAACAAAATCTCTATCAAAATTAGCCAATAAATTCGCAAAAAAAATTCCTGAAAATAATGATGTCTTTGTTGTGGATTCTGAAGAGAAACGACAGCTTTTACTTCGAAGCTTGACGGTAAAAGATGTCTGGGGAATTGGTAGAAAAAATGCCGAAAAACTGACCAAAAACAACATCAATACTGCTTTGGAATTTGCAGAAATGCCAATGGCTTGGGTGCGGAAAGAAATGACGGTGATCGGCGAAAGGCTTTATCGCGAACTAAATAATGAACCTTGTCTCGAGTTGAACGCTTTACCTGAGGCAAAACAAGGCATCGGAACAGCAAAATCTTTTGGCAAAAAACTGACGGATTACGGTTTGATAGAAGAAGCCTGCAGTTATTATGTTTCGGAAGTTGCGGATCTTCTGCGCCAGCAAAAAAGTTCTGCAACACAAATCGAAGTGTCTTTGCAGACCAACGCTAACAGCGCGACAGACATGCAGTATAAAAATAAGATTACTATAACCTTAGAAAGTCCGACGAACAGTACTGTGAAATTAACCAAAGAAGCCTTAAAAGGTTTACGGCAAATTTTCAAACCCGGTTATCGCTATAAAAAAGTAGCAGTTAATTTATTGCATTTCGTTCCTGATGATCAGATTCAGTTGGGTTTATTTGAGGAAAAAACTAAAATTGAAAGTGCTGAAATCACTGAAGTAATGGATGCTTTAAATAATAAATTTGGGAAAAATAAAGTTAAATTAGGCAGTGTAGGTGTGAGGGAAAAAGAATGGGCATTGATAAAAGAACACCGAAGTCCGAGATATACAACGCAGTGGGATGAATTATTGACAATCGGTAAGAAAGAGTGAAATTAGTAAAAAGATTGATTTTTCTTAAATTTCAATCGTCCGGAAAGTCAAATTAATTCTTGGTGTAAAAACTTTTTTTGTCGGCGGCAATCTGTGAAGCCAGTTTTTTTGCGTCTCGCCTTTCATGACTAGTAAACTTCCGGGCTGCAGCTGAAAATCGACGCGTTCTTTGGTAGTTTTATGTTTAAACGAAAACTTTCGTTCTGCGCCAAAACTTAAAGATGCAATTGCGCCGTTCATTTTAAGATCTTTTTCGCCGTCGCTGTGATAAGCCATGCCTTCTTCGCCGGAATGGTAAAGATTTAAAAGACAGGAATTAAAAGTTTCACCGGTTTTTTCTTCCACCAATTTTTTGAGTTTTAAAAGATCTTCGGTAAATTTTAAGGCTTTTTTTGTTCGGTTAGAATAAGTGTATTCAAAAGCATCTTCTGCATACCAGGCGACTTTTCTTTTGGTGTAAATGAGTTTCCCGAAAATTACAGCTTCGTCATTTTTCCATTCTATGTCGTTTAATAGATTAAAATAAAATTTTTCTGCGTCAATTTCTGCTACTACTTTGCCATAATAATTGACTGTTCCGTCATAAGGCAAATAATTTTTTTCTGAGGTAAATTCCGGGGGAAATAATTCCATTTTTAAATTATAATTAACATTTTATTCTATTCGAAAATCTGCAGCCCGACTTGAACGGAGCTCTTTTTGAGAAACGAAGTGGAGCAAAAAAGCGGGAGTGGAAGGCGGATAAAGCTGCCCAAAAAATCATTTTAAATTTAAGCATTCCAAAATTCACGATCCAGACTTCTGTATTGAATGGCTTCGCCAATGTGAGAGGAATTGATGGTTTCACTTTGCTCAATATCTGCGATGGTTCTCGCCACTTTTAAAATTCTATCGTAAGCGCGGGCAGATAAACCCAGTTTTTCCATAGCCACTTTGATGAGGTTCTGAGAAACTTCATCCAACTGACAATATTTCTCAATTTCTTTCGGTCCCATTTGTGCGTTATAATTGATTTCCAGATCTTTATAGCGTTCGGTTTGTGCTTCGCGTGCTTTTAAAACGCGTTCCCGAATCGTTAAACTTGTCTCGCCTTTTCGCTTGTCAGTTAACAGATCAAATTCTACTTTTTGAACTTCAACATGAATATCAATACGGTCTAAAAGAGGCCCTGAAAGTTTATTCATGTAACGCTGCATTTCAAAAACCGACGACGTATTATTGGGATCATCGGGAAAATAACCGCTCGGACTTGGGTTCATAGAAGCCACCAACATAAAACTTGCGGGATAATTGACGGAAAATCTGGCGCGGGAAATTGTGACTTCGCGGTCTTCCAGAGGTTGACGCATCACTTCTAAAACGGTTCTTTTGAATTCCGGCATTTCGTCTAAAAATAAAACGCCATTATGTGCCAAAGAAATTTCTCCGGGTTGCGGATAACTTCCTCCGCCAACCAAAGCGACATCCGAAATCGTGTGATGTGGCGCGCGAAATGGGCGAACTGTTAATAAACTGGTATTTGTTCCCATTTTTCCGGCAACAGAATGAATTTTTGTGGTTTCTAAAGCTTCCTTTAAAGTCAAGGGTGGCAAAATACTTGGAAGTCTTTTCGCGAGCATCGTTTTCCCACTTCCGGGTGGTCCGATAATGATGATATTATGTCCGCCTGCTGCGGCGACTTCCATAGCGCGTTTTGCGTTTTCCTGACCTTTTACCTCAGAAAAATCAAAAGGGAAAAAATTAATCTTATCCTGAAATTCTTTTCTGGTATCAATTACAGTTCGCTCCAGAGGTTTTCCTTCATTAAAAAAATCGATAACTTCTTTAATATTATCAACACCATAAACTTCCAAACTATCAACAATTGCCGCTTCTTTGGTGTTTTGTTTTGGTAAAATAATGCCTTTAAAACCTTCTTCCCGGGCTTTTATTGCAATTGGTAAAATTCCTTTCAACGGTTGCAATCCGCCATCAAGAGAAAGTTCTCCCATAATAATATAGTCTCCAAGATTTTCTGCTTTAATCTGATCCGATGCAGCGAGAATTCCGATAGCGATACTTAAATCGTAAGCTGAACCTTCTTTTCGAAGATCAGCAGGCGCCATATTAATGGTGATTTTCTTGCCCGGAAGTTTATATCCAACATTTTTTAAAGCTGCAGATATTCTAAAACTACTTTCTTTAATGGCAATATCAGCCAAGCCAACCAAATGATAACCAACGCCTTGGTCAACATTAACTTCTATCGTGATGGTTTGTGCAGAAACTCCATGAATAGCGCTACCAAAAATTTTTACAAGCATTTAAAATATTTAATTATTAAAATTAGGTAAAAATTACGGTTTAAAATATAAAACCCTCATCTTTAAAATAAGGGTTTTATAGAATTTATAAGAAAAAGATCTGAATTTAAAAAATTACATAAATTTTTCACCTTTTTTAAAGTTTTTTAACTCTAAAACGTAATCTTTTATAAGTTGGTCATTATCTTTTGGACATATTAAAAGTGCCTTTTCGGTATCGATCACGATATAATCTTCCAAACCGTCGATAATTGCAGCTTTATTATTATTTTTCAATTTAATGATTGTGCCAGTAGAATTGTAAGTTAGAATATGTTTAGATTTAAATGCGTTTTGATTATCATCTTTTGCTGCATTTTCATAAACGGAAGTCCAGGTTCCAAGATCGCTCCATCCAAGATCGGCGGGAATTACATAAACATTTTTTGCTTTCTCTAAAATACCATTGTCAATGGAAATTTTATTTACTTTAGGATATATTTTTTCAATGCATTCATTCTCAGCATCACTGTTGTATTCACATTCAGAAAACTGCTGTGTCATTTCAGGTAATAATTCTTCAAAAGCTTTTTTTATACTTTTCACATTCCAGATAAAAATACCGGCGTTCCAAAGAAAATCTCCTGATTCTAAAAAGGTTTTTGCAATTTCAAGATCGGGTTTTTCGGTAAATGTTTTTACTTTAAAATAAGTTTCATTTTTTTTATCCATAAACTGGATGTAGCCGTAGCCAGTATCCGGACGCGTTGGCTTAATACCCAAAGTGATCAAATAATCATTTTCTTTGGTGATTTCAAAAGCGCTCTCTACCTTTTTTAGAAAAATATCTTCCTTTAAAATAAGATGATCTGCAGGTAAAATAATAATATTGGCAGCAGGATTTTTTTGCTCAATTTTATTTAACATATAAAGATTACACGCAGCTGTGTTTTTCATTACAGGTTCACCAACAATGTTTTCTAAAGGAACCTGAGGTAATTGCTGATGAGAAATATCAATATATTCTTTATTAGTAATCACGAAAATATTTTCTGCAGGAATAAGTTTACTGATCCTGTCAAACGTTTGCTGAATCATCGTTCTTCCTGTTCCCAAAATATCCTGAAATTGCTTTGGATTTTTCTGTGTGCTCATCGGCCAAAAACGACTTCCGATTCCACCAGCCATTATCACACAATATTGATTTTTATTCTCCATGTTAATTTTTAAGTTGTTCTACTTTTGCCAAAGGTTTAAAAATATATTTCTTGCCGTTTTGTAGATTTTCACAAAGATAATTCTTTTTAAGTTTCTCTAAAATTTTATAGTTTTGTTTTTTATAAAGAAAAATTTCTTCCTTCGACAGATACTCTATAAAAACTTCATTATCAGATAGATCGTCTTTATAAAAAAATTTTACGATTGGACCACTTGCCATAAAATTGGCTTTTGGGTTTCTGGAAAAACGAAAAATTTCTGGTTTCAATTCTTCAGAATAAACAGCTAGACTTTCATGAAGCATCTCACGAAATGTCTGTTTCCATTCCAAACCGTGAGGCGAAATTCTTTTATTTTTAAAATTATGAAAAGCTATCAAATGCGCAAGCTCATGCGTTAAAACAAAGAAAAATAATTCTGGCTGTAAATTGTGGTTGATCGTGATTTTATGCGAACCATCCCTTAATCTTTGATAATCTCCCAGTTTGCTGTTTCTCGCACGTGATATATGCAAATGAATTTGGTGAGAAGAAAACCAGATTTTTAAATAACCAAAAGCGGTTTCCGGCAAATATTTTTGAAGAATTTCGGTGGACATTTATAAGCTTAAAGGAATGCCTGCGTAGAAATTTAGCAATTTTAAACTAAAAAGGTAGTTGTATTTAGCTTGTGCAACAGAACCTTGCGCATTCGCAAGATTATTTCTTGCTACGCTGATGTCATAAATTGTAGTTCTTCCGGCATTATAACTTTTTTCTGCAAAATCAAGAGCCAAAGCGGTGCTTTTTTCTGCTTGAATAGACGAGATATAAATTTCATAATTACTTTCAGCGTCAAACTGTGCTTTTTGAACGTTCTCTTTTACGCTTTGCTTTTGAATCTGTAAGTTATTATTGGCAATATCTTCATTTATCTTAGATTGTTCTACCTGAAGACGCGTAATTCCTTTGTTAAAAATTGGAATATTTGCTGAAATACCAACTTGCTGTCCGAAATTATCTTTGCCCTGATTGAAGAAATTCACTTGCGGAATTTGATTTCCGTTTATAGATCTTGTACTCAATAATCTGAAATAAGACGTTCCAAATCCTGCATTAGCCGAAATTGTTGGCCAAAATGAAGTTCTGACTATTTCTGTTTGTGCAGCTGCAGCTAAAATTCTGCTTTCCGCTGCTTTCACGACAGGCTGATTTTGAGTAGCTTTTTCCAAAACACTTTCCGCTGAATATAAAGGTGCATCCAATTTATCATCAACAGAAACATTGACTACCTCAAAATTTTTGTAATCCGGCAGTTGCAAAAGTTGTGCAAGTGCAAATAAACTTCTACTAACATTGATTTCAGAAGTTTTTACGTTCTGCTTTTCTCTCGCCAAAGATGCGTCTGCTTCGGCAAAAATTGTCTTTGCGGTTGTTCCCACATCAGTTGTGATCTTTGCACGGTCATAAACTTTTTGAGCATTTTCTAAACTGCTTTGAGAAATTTTTACAATTTCCTTGTTCAGTAGAATAGTTAAATATTGCTGCGCAATTTGTAGAGAAATATCGTTTTTAGTGCTTTCGGTATCGAACATACTTGCTTCAACATCATAATTGGATTTTCGGATTTGTTTTGCAAGTCTGCTGTGATTAAAAAGCAAAAGATCTGCACCTACATTGACGCTATTATTGAAATTGTCATTTCTATTTGTAACCCCAAAAATATCTCTTCCTTGACCGAAACTTGAACCAATTGCTGCAGTTCCTGAAACTGAAGGCAGATATTGGCGTTTTGCAATTGTTAGATTAACATTTTCATTTTTACTGTTGAGATCACGTTGTAAAACCTGCAGATTATTTTGCATAGCATAATTTACACATTCCTGCAAAGTCCACTGTTTTTGCGCAAATGCAAAAGCAGAGGAACAAATTAAAGAAAATATAATTATTTTTTTCATGGTTGGTTTTAGAGAATAAGTTGAGTTTTTTAACGAAATGTTACATTTAAAATAAAATTTCGATTTTATCTCAAACGTCGATAATCCCAAACTTCTTCATCAAGTAAATAGCGTTCATGCTTTTTGTAACGCCATTGTTGAGTTTGTAATCCGTTAACAATTCACCGTTTTCATTTTGAAGTTCGAAGCAGTAATTTTTAATTTTTAATGGAAATTTCTCTTCAATTTTTGTTAATTCTAAATCGTGAGTGGCAATTAAGCAGGAAAAAAGAGTAGAAGATTTCATTAATTTTTCTAAAAATAATTCTGAACCCGTCAATTTATCCTGAGAATTTGTTCCCTTTAAAATCTCATCTAAAATGATAAATTGTGGCGTACCTTTTTCTAAATTTTCTACCAAACTTCTCAATCTTAAAATTTCTGCATTAAAATAAGAAGTGCCGTCATTTAAAGAATCGCTTGTTCGCATCGAAGTAAATAAATTCATCGGAATAAATGAAAATTCTTCCGCAGCAACCGGACAACCGTTCATTGCTAGAACCAAATTAATGCCGACAGTTCGTAAAAAGGTACTTTTCCCCGTCATATTTGCGCCGGTAATAATTGAAATTTCAGTTTCAGAATTAATTCTAAAATCATTAGAAACTACATTTTCATTAAATAAAAGCGGATGAACTAATTTTTCTGCTTTCAATTTTTCACCGGAAATTTCAACTTCTGGAAAAATATAACGTGGATTTTTATATCTAAAAATTCCCAAAGAAATTAAGGCTTCAAATTCTGAAAAAGCATCAAACCATTGCGGTAAATACTGCTCGATATTTTTAATTTGCTTCTCAATTTTCATGGCGAAATTGAGTTTCCACAAGAAAAAGTTATTTAAAATTAAACCAATATTGCTGTGCGCGCTTTCGTAATTTCTTAAAAGTCTTCCGAGTTTTTCAATTTCTTTTCGGGAAGATTTACTTTTACCAGAAATAAATTTACTTTGAAGTTGAACGTTTAATTTCTGCTCAAAATTTTCATTTTCAATATGTGAAAAAATAGATAGAAACTGTTCATATTGCGAAGAATTAAATTCTAATGTGGAAGAAATATTGTCGATTTTTTTGCCATAATGATTTAAAGTAAATCTTGAAATTACTAAAATTCCAGCAAAGATCAGACTTAAATAAAGTCCGGAAATAGTGATAAATATTAACGAAATCAAAACGCCAATAGTAAGAATCGGAACAAGAATTACCGCAACATCTGCAAGTGGTTCTTTTTCAAATTCCTGTTGAATGGTTTCCGGATGATCTATTCTTCCATTAATTTCAAGTGATTTTGCTAAAGTCAAAAAATGAATATTCCATTTTATTTTTTTGGAAAGTTCCTGAATGGATTTCTGTTTTTGAATGATTTTTTCTTTTTCTAAACTTAAGTTTAGAAGAAAACTTCTCAATTTATTTTTGCCTAAAACCGTTTCGCAATAATTGAGATAACTAAAAAGAGAGTTTTTCCCTAAGACGTCCAGATCTTTTGCAAAGGAATGATCATCAACGTTTTCTTCGAAATTTAAACCTGTTTCGAATTCAGTTTTTGTAATTATTTGATTTCCGACATGCAGATAATTTTTGATGAATAATAACTGCTGCTTAACATTAACCAAGAAAAAACCCAAAATGAAAAATAAAACAACGAAGAAAATCCCAAGATATAAATGGATTTTTAAAGCACTTTCAAAAATGTAATATTGAAGTAAAAAGTAAGTTAACGCAAGGAAAATTGCAACTCTAAACCAACCTAAAATACTTTGTTTTTTCTTTATTTTTTGTAATTCAATTTTCTTCTCAGAAAGCAATAAATTTAAATCTTCCATTAAATTATACTTTCTTTAATTCACCGATTCTGGTAATTATTGGCAAAGCAAAAACGCCGCTTTTCTGCAAATAATTTTCATAACCCGTAATTGCTTTTTGCTGGAAATTTTCATTTTTGTCGGTTTTCCAATGGAAATAAAATAGATTTCCAATCAATAGAAAATAATCAACGTGATTGCGATCTTCAAGATCTAAAACCATTTGTTTCATTTCATCTGTAGAGATTTCTGCATAAGTTTTGAAATCCATTTTGAAAATATCGCGAAGTGCAACGTCAAAATCAAGGTCTTTTTCCATTAAACTTTCCTCCGGTTTTCCCAAAAGTAATTTTTCCAAAGAAGCGGAAAGTTGGCGCACCAAACGAAGTGTAAAGTCTTTATCTTGAATCATAAATGTAATTTAAATGTAATTGCAAATGTAAAATTTTGAGATTTAATATTGGATTCTATTATTTAAAATTTTAAACACAGAGGTCGCGAAGTTTTTTTAACATTATTGAATTCATTTTAAGGTCGCAGAGGCGTTTCACTTACCAGAGTAAAAAACCGTATATTTAAAATCTAAATATTTTTAGAAATAGTATTGTATTGAAATGAATGCCTACGAGGAACTCTTTAAAAAAGAAATTCATAAAGTTAAAAACTTAGGAATTAAATTTAACAATCCTTTAAATTTAGCGGAAATTAATGCGCTTGAACTAAAGTCAAACTGTAAGTTTCCTTCCGATCTCATTGATTTTTACCAATATTGTGATGGTTTTGAAACCGATGATTATTTATTTAGAATATTACCTTTAAAAGAATTGATTGAATGTAAGGAAGAATTTTCAGAATGCATTTTTCATTTTGCAGAATACATAATAAGAAGTGATGTTTGGCTATTAAATTTAGAAAATTTTAAAAAATATGAAATTTTAAATAACGACCACAATAGTAAAGAATTAACAAAACATAGTAATTCAATTTTAGAATTCGTTAAATCATATTTAAATGGTGGACTTTTTGGTGAAAATGAAATTAATAATTTTTGGAATAGAAAAAAAAATTAGTCTTTTAAAGAAATCCAAAAATATCCATTTCAATTTTTTAAGCAAAAAACAAATATGCCAAAATCACAGAAGTAATCACGCCAACCAAATCTGCCAAAAGCATTGCAGTAACTGCATATCTTGTGTTTTTAATTCCAACTGCGCCAAAATAAACGGCAATTACGTAAAATGTAGTATCTGAACTTCCCTGTAAAATGGCGGATAATTTTCCTTGAAAACTGTCTGGGCCGAAAGTCGTCATTGTATCGACCATCATTCCGCGCGCGCCAGAACCGGAAAGTGGTTTTATTAAAGCAGTTGGAAGTCCGTCAACAAAACGTGTGTCAAGATTTGCCAAATTTGCTAAATATTTCATGCCGTCAATTATTACGTCAAAAACGCCTGAAGTTCTTAACAAAGAAATAGCGATCAACATTCCCACCAAATAAGGAATGATTTTTACCGAAACCCAAAAACCTTCTTTTGCGCCGTCGATAAAAGCATCAAAGACATTAATTTTTTTGTAAAGTGCGCCCAAAACTATTGCGATAAAAATGAGCAAAATAATTCCGCTGCTTAAAACTTTGCTGAAATTATCTAAATCTTCTTTGTTTAATCTTACCAAATAAACGACCAATAGTGCAATTATTGCAGAAATCCCACCGACATAAGCAATCACGACAGGCTGAAATAAATTGATTTTTTGATGAATTGAAACAACAATCATTGCTGCTAAAGTCGCCGCAAAAGTCGCCATCATGCATGGTAGAAAAATATCAGTTGGCGTCACGGAATGCATTGAAGCACGGATTGCGATAATTGAAACCGGAATTAAAGTCATTCCGCCTGCGTGCAAACAGAGAAACATAATTTGCGAATTGCTCGCGCGTTCTTTGTCGGGATTTAAAGTTTGCAAACTTTCCATGGCTTTTAAACCAAAAGGCGTCGCAGCATTATCTAAACCTAATAAATTAGCGGAAAAGTTTAAAAGCATGTGTCCAAAAGCAGGATGGTTTTTAGGTATTTCAGGAAATAATTTTGAGAAAAATGGCTGAATCATTCGGCTTAAAAGGCTGATTCCGCCGGCTCTTTCTGCAATTGCCATGAAACCCATAAACAAGGTCATTATTCCGATTAAACCGATACAAATATTGACGGCAGTTTGGCTCGTTCCAATCACACCGTCGGTTTCCTGAATTCTGTAAACTGTTGCTTCGGTTTTATCTTTATTTAATTTATACTGAATTCTGCCGTCTGCAAAATTTGGATTTTTGTTTAAATTATTTAAAATTATTGGCGAAAGTTGGGTAGATTTTTTAGTGGCAATTTGAATGGTATCGCCACCTTTTCCTACGACCATATCGTTGAAAATAGTGCCGTAATTATTGGATGAAATATATTTTATTCCCGCAATCGAAATTGCAATAATGATAAATGCTGACCAAATTCTGCTTAAAACCATTCAATAAAATTTAGGTAAAAATAAGTTATTTTTTTAAGTAAATAAATTAGGGAATTCTATAAATCGGATATTGATTCAATGATTTTTCAAAATATTTTGAATTGCGGTAAATCCAATCCAATTGTGCGCTTCCGTTTTTTGCAAAGGCGGAATCTTCGGTTTTTTTCTTTTCGAAATTTTGCTTTAAAGTTGGGTTTTCCTTTAAAAGTTTTTCTGCGGTATCTTCAAAAACATAAGCCGAAAAGTATTCTTTTTGACCTAAAAATGAATCAAAATAATTCCAATTGAAGAAAGAATCTACTGCTGCTGGTTCCAATGTTTCGAGCAAATATTTCACGCCATTTTGTTTTAAAGGAATTAAATAATCTCCTTTTTTAAATTGAACTTTTTCGTTGGTTGTTGAAACATCAGTATTAGAATGCAAATAATGACCTTCGTAAGGTTTCGAAACTGTTTTAAAATCTTTAATTTTATAAGATTGAACGGTAATTAAACTGTCACTTTTTAAAACTGAAAATTGAATATTATTTCTTTTTAAATTATTTAAAACCTGCCATTCAGATTGCGGAACAATGTAATAACTTGGAATTATAATTTCTTTCGTCGATTTGTACGTATCGTAATATTTAATTTTTTTCGTGTAAGGTTTTGTGCGATCGTAGAATAATCTTGGGAATCCAGAAATTGCGCTTGGCCTCATACCATCTTCAAAACCTTTAAAATCAATTGTTTTAAATTTTGTAGAATCTATTGCAAACTGAATTGAATAAGATTTTTCTGGCAAATATTGTTCTAAGTTTTTTTGCCTTAGTTCTTTGATTTTTAAATAGTTGTGATCAGTATAATTGATGTAACTTAACATGTTTTCATAAGTTACTTTCACGCGATCCTTGTAGGGTTTCAGCATGTGTGTTTCGGGAATTGTTCCGATCGTATTAAACAAAGATGTGTAACCTGTGGAATATCTCGGTGAATCCATAAACTGCGTGAAACCTTTTAGCGGCGATTCGCCTTCAACTTCAACATAAGGAATTGGGTCAATATTTTTCTTTCTTAAATCTTTTACGATCCAATCAGTCATTTCGCCGTGGTAAAAATTTCCAAGAATATTTCCCAAACGTTCTTTATTAGTCAAAATATAGGTTAAAGTATATTGATAATCAGCACCATCGCTTACATGATTATCAATAAGAACGTCAGGATTTAAGATGTGAAATATCTCTTGAAAACTCGCAGAATTTTTAGAATCAGTTTTAATAAAATCTCTATTTAAATCTAAATTTCTTGCATTCCCACGGAAACCATATTCTTCTGGCCCATTTTGATTGGCTCTGGAAAAACTGCCACGGTTCAACATTCCGCCAATATTGTAAACTTCTATGGCTGCAATAATTGTATTTTTTGGCGCTTTCAGTTTTCCTGTGGCGTAATCGCGCATCATCATCATTGTGGCGTCAATTCCGTCTGGTTCGCCCGGATGAATGCCATTATTAATTAATATTACTGCTTTGTTTTTAAAATCTGTTGGATTGAAGTTTTTATCTGGATTAAAAATGACCAATCTTAAAGGTTCATTAGAATCAGTTAAACCAAATTGCAAAACTTTAATTTTATCAAAATTCTGGGCTAAATTATCATAATAATTGACCGTTTCCTGATAAGTCGCAGATTGATTGCCGTTGCCTTTTTCAAACAGTGTAAGGTATTGGTTTTGAAAAAACAAACCGATTGAAAGAAATAGAAATAAGTATTTTAATTTCATGGAATTATATTTTTTTTAATAAATTTTAGGATAATTTATTGGTGATAATTTAATTTTCTAAATAAACCAAACTTCCCTCAAAATTATCATTTACATCTTTTAAAACTTTAGCATCTTTTGTCTTCTCTTTTAATTTTCCAATAAAAAAAGAAGTTTCAAAAAACTGACGGTGAATTCCCGGCAGCATCACCATGAAAAAATCCATCCCAAATTTATTGTTATGAAGATCCATTTTCTTTTGCAAAGGCTTATTTGGAAAGAGTTCTTCGTGAAGATCGGTCATTTTTTTTGTGAAATTTAATGACTTTTCTGGCGAAGAAATTTTGCAGCAATACATCATAATTAAGCAACACCAAAGCGCGTGGCGAAAAGCATTGCCATCACCGTCGTTCGAGTTTGTTTTTGGATATTCTTTCTTTGCAATATTAAAAGTTTTAATAGTTGCATAAAAAGAAATTAAAGTAAACAAAGGATGTTTTAAAAACAAAAGAATGAGTTTCCACAGTTTTTCAAAAGTGAGTGAGCGTAATGAATTATATATTATTTTAAAAATTTTCATAAAAGAAATCTCTCCGGTAAAAGAGAGATTGTCAATAAGTTAAGTAATAAATTTGCTTTATGCGTTCGTTAAAAGTCTCACAGTTTGCGACACTTTTTCTTTAATTTCTGTTCGCTTAACAATAAAATCTACAAAGCCTTTTTCCTGTAAAAATTCCGAGGTTTGAAAGCCTTCGGGCAAGTCTTTACCAATTGTTTCACGAATTACACGTGGACCAGCAAATCCGATCAAAGCGCCTGGTTCAGCCATTATAATATCGGCTGTCATCGCGAAAGAAGCGGTAATTCCACCAAATGTTGGATCACACAAATAAGCGATATAAAGTATACCTTCTTCTGATAACTGCGCTAGTTTTGACTGAACTTTTGCGAGCTGCATTAATGAATATGTCGCTTCCTGCATTCTTGCGCCACCGGATTGAGAAATGATCATGTAAGGCAATTTCTTGTCAATACAGTAATCAACTGCTCTTCGAATTTTTTCACCCATAACAGAACCTAAAGATCCGCCGATAAATGAAAAATCCATACAGGAAATTACCATTTTAACGCCATTTACTTCACCAACTGCATTTCTTATTGAATCTGTCAGTTTTGTTTTGGCTTTTACTTCCTTTAAACGGTCTGTGTAAGATTTTGTGTCTACAAATTTCAACATATCAATACTTTCAACATCAGCATTTAATTCTTTGAATTTTGCGCCGTCGAAAAGCATATCAAAATATTCACGGCTTCCAATTCTCACATGAAAATCATCTTCCGGGGAAACATAATTATTTCTTTTAAGTTCCTCGTATTCAATCGTTTTGCCGGTTGGTGTTTTATGCCACAAACCTTTCGGAACGTCCTTTTTATCTTCCGTAGAAGTGGTGATATTTTTCGTCTTTCTCTTGAACCAGTCGAATGCCATCTTTTAAATTTTAGATTTTAGATTTTGAATTTTAGATTTTAAATAATTTAAAATTTACAATCCATAATTTATAATTTCTTAAAGTGTGTCTATATTATTTAAATCCTGAAATGCTTCAGTTAATCTTGTGATGAAGGTTTCTTCGCCTTTTCTTACCCAAACTCTTGGATCGTAATATTTTTTATTAGGAACATCTGCACCATCCGGATTTCCGATCTGCGTTTTTAAATAATCCTGTTTTCCAATCATATAATCTCTTATTCCTTCAGTATAACCAAATTGAAGATCCGTATCAATGTTCATTTTAATAACACCATATCCAATTGCTTCTTTAATTTCTTCTTGTGTAGAACCAGAACCGCCGTGGAAAACAAAATTGATTGGATTATGTTCTGTTCCAAATTTTTCCTGAACGTATTTCTGAGAATTATCTAAAATTTTAGGTGTTAATTTTACATTTCCTGGTTTGTAAACGCCGTGAACATTTCCAAAAGCCGCGGCAATTGTAAAGTTTGGTGAAACCTGTTTTAGTCTTTCGTAGCAATAAGAAACTTCATCAGGCTGGGTGTAAAGTTTAGAAGAATCAACGTCAGAATTATCTACGCCGTCTTCTTCACCGCCGGTAATTCCCAATTCTATTTCTAAAGTCATCCCGATTTTAGCCATTTTCTCGAAATATTTCACTGAAATATCCATGTTTTCTTCCAAAGATTCTTCAGAAAGATCCAGCATGTGAGAAGAATAAAGCGATTTTCCGTATTGTTTGAAATAAGTTTCATTCGCATCCATCAAACCATCAATCCATGGCAATAATTTTTTTGCACAATGATCTGTATGTAAAATAACGGTTGCGCCATAAGCTTCCGCTAAAGTATGAATGTGTTTTGCGCCAGCAACTGCGCCCAAAACTGCGGCCTTTTGATTATCATTATTTAAACCTTTTCCGGCATTAAAAACAGATCCGCCGTTTGAAAATTGAATGATCAAAGGTGCGTTTAATTTTGCTGCGGTTTCCATTGCCGCATTTATATTACTGGATCCGATGACGTTACACGCGGGTAAAGCAAATTTATTTTCTTTTGCGTATTGAAAAATGTCTGAAACTAATTCACCTGTGGCAACTCCGGCCGGAAACTTTCTGCTCATATTTAGGTTTTTAAAATTTTTGTTTAAAAAGTGTGGTAAAGTTAATGATTTATTTAAACTTACTGTAATTGAGATTCATTTTTAAAGGATAAAAATTTGGAACTGAATTATAAAATTAAATTAATGTAAATCTGGACATAATTTTAAATAGTATGTTCCAAATAATAATTTATTATTGCTGTTTATAATTTATATTCGCTTTATCTTAATGAGCGTTTGTTTTTAACAAAAAAATTGAAAATTTTCTATTCTTCAGAATGAATAAAATTATTTGGGTCGTAAAAAGTAATAAGATTGAAAACTATTTATTTCAGTCGATAATAAATATTTGCGAGCAGTTTCCAAACGAAATTTTTGAAATTTTTATTGATAGTAATTTAAAAGATAGCAATATAGATTATTTTAAAATTTTTAAAAGGGTTGATGTTCATTTTAAATCTTTTAAAGATGATCCTTTTTCTTTAAAAAATCTTTCCCAACTCAATTTTCCTGGTTTAAAAATTATCGATAAAACTGTTGATCTTTCGGTTTCAGAATGGGTGATTTTTGAAAATGAATTGAATTCAGATTATTCAGATTATACCAAATTGTCACAAAAAGGTTTGATCATTTTTAATCATGATTCAAATGAGATTAAACCTTCGATTTTAAATAAAAATAAGAAATTAACGGTTGATTTTAAAATAAAAAGATCTGGTAAAAATGTGTGGAAGAATATTTCTAATATGTCTTTTATACCGGAAAAAGGTCTTTTAAATTCACTCGAGAAGAAATATTGGCTTTTAAATCTTTCTTTAGCGAAGTTTTTAAAAAATGAAAATGATTTTACCGAAATCTTTAGAGGTAAATCTGTAAAAATTTCGAAGTTTAAAATTGGAACTTATTATTTTAACCTTATTTCCTCAATTTTACAGAGGAAAATCAGCAAAAAAGAATACAACTGGAAAATTGGTTTTAAGCAAAACGGCGGAAAGACAATCATGTTGAAACAACCGCAGGGAACTTTTTGGGCAGATCCGTTTTTAGTTAAAGAAAATGATGAACTTTATCTTTTTATTGAAGAATTAAATTTAAATAAGATTGGAGAAATCGCTTGTTTAAAATTAGATCAGAATTTTGAAATTGTTGAAAAAAGAACGGTTTTAAGTGATCAAAGCCATTTTTCTTTTCCAAATGTTTTCTATAAAAATGGGAATTATTATATGTTGCCTGAAAATTCAGAGAAAGATAATCTCACACTTTATAAAGCAACCAGTTTTCCTTTTGAATGGACGTTTGAGAGAAATTTAATGGAAAATATTAAATTGCTTGATGCGGTTTGGATCTTTCATAACAATTTGTACTGGCTATTTGCCAATAAAATAAACGATCACGAATTTGATAATAATGATAATCTTTACCTTTATTATTCTGATGATTTATTAAATGGCGAGTGGAAATTTCACGCACAAAACCCGATAATAACAGACTCTGGAAAAGCAAGAAACGCAGGGCAAATTTTTGTTAAAAACGGTAAAATGTTTCGTCCGTCGCAAAACTGCTCGGAAACTTACGGCGCGAATCTCGTGATGAATGAAATTTTAGAATTAACAACAACAAATTACTCTGAAACTATATCAGAAGAAATTTTTCCACCGAAACCTTTCGTTGGACTTCACACTTTTAATTCAGTGGAAGGAATTGAAGTTTATGATTTTCTGAAAGAAGAGTGATTTTTAGATCAAATTTTAGTTTCTTTTATCATTTCCCCAAAGTAATTTTTGACGAATTGTTTCATAAAAACTGATATTGTTTGGCTGTACCAAAGCAATCTGAAATCGTGCTTTTCGCAAAATAATCTCAATATTTGTACTCATATGGCATAATCTGGAATCCATGGAAAGCGTGTATTGAGGAACGCGGCTTTCAATTTTTAGCTTAATTTCCACATTATCATTCACAACCAAAGGTCTTACATTTAAATTATGCGGGGCAATTGGCGTGATCACAAAAACATTATTTTCGGGCGAAATTATTGGTCCGCCGCAACTCAAATTGTACGCCGTAGAGCCGGTTGGTGTAGAAATTATTAGACCATCGCCCCAAAAAACATTAAGAAATTCATCATTTAAATAAGATTCTACAGTGATCATCGCCGTAGTTTCTTTCCGCGAAATACTGATATCATTAATGGCGTAAGGGAAAAATATACCGGAGTTTGGCGCGACAATTTCGATGACAGATCTTCTGCTGATGACATATTTTTGTGCTAAAATAGAATCCAGTTCGTTGAAAACTTCTTCTTTTGTAAAGCTTGAAAGAAAACCAAGTCTGCCAGTATTTACGCCAACAATTGGAATCTCAAGATCTTCAATGAAAATTAAAGCATTTAAGATCGTTCCGTCTCCACCAAAACTGAAAAAAAGGTCAACATCTTGGTCGCTGAGATTTTTTTTATTTGAATAAGTCTGAAAATCACGCGAAAAATTGAGATTTTCCACCATTACGTCGTGAAGTGTGACAGCGACGTTTTTCTTTGTAAGTTCTGATATAAATTTACTTAAGTAAAGAAAAGTATCAAGGTCTCTTTTTTGGGAATAAATGGCTGCCTTCATCTTTTTAAATTTCTAAATATTTTTGAAAAAAGCCAAATCGATTTTTTAATAATTCTTCTTTTTCATCATCATAATGTTTTATAATGACTTCGTAACCGTATCTTTCAAAGGTTTCGTCTATTGAGCTCAGGTTTTCACTTCTGATTTTCAAAGTGATCTGAACGTCATCGCCGTTAATTTCGTTGATAAAACTGCCAAAAATTTTAGCATTATTTTCTTCAACGATTTTTGAAATTTCGGTGAAAGAATAATCTCTTGCATTTTTTTGAACAATAATTACCGCGCCGTTTTCTGAAAATAATGGATATTTTGAAAATTCACTAAAGACATCTTCACATGAAATGTAGCCTAAATAACGCTCTTCTCTGTCTATCACCGGAACGAGATTAGAATTAAAAATATGAAAAAGTTTTATGGTATCTAAAATATGCCCATCTTCCAAAACGCCAAATCTTTCAAAATGAATTTCTAAGGTTTGTAAACTGCCTTCCGGACTTTCATCTAAAAAAGCCTGACTTACTGCGCCTAAAAAAACATTATTTCTAGTGACAAATACATGAGAATAAGAAAATTCCCTCGCTATTTCTGCAGCTTCTTCAATAGAATCATTAATGTCAAACGCCGGAAAATCTTTAGAAATGTAATCGTGTATAAACATGATGCTAATTTATGAAATAATTATACAGTACAAAGTAAGGTTTTGGACAATATTTCCACTTTAAAAATGGCTGATTTAAATAATCTACTGATTTTTAACCGGTCCAGTTTTTATTTTTTTTGCCCGTAAAAATATCAAACCGCTGATTATAATGAGACCTCCAAAAAATTGAAATCCTGTCAGTTTTTCACCGTCTAAAATGCCCCACATTACTGCAACGATCGGCATTAGCAAAGTAACTGTTGAAGCAAATAATGGTGTGGAAATATTCATCAAACGGTAATTGAGCATCATTGCCAAACCTGTACCAAATATCGACAAAAGTGAAACATAACCTAAACCTTCAAAATGGCTTTTATCAAAGGAAAAGTCTTTAAAAAATCCTGCGAAAATTAATGCGATAAATGAAGGTAAAATCAGAACAATTGAAAAGACAAAAGCTGACAAAACCTTTGCAGGAATAATCTGAAGTTTTGCTTTCACTGTTGTTAAACTTATAGCGTAGCACAAAGTCGCGATTAGTAGAAGTAAAATAGGCCATAATTTAAAACCGCCGGTTTCGCCCGTTGCAAAAGTCAAAATGCAGGTTCCGGTGAAACTTATGGCAACGCCAATTAATTGTCTTTTTGTAGTTTCAAATTTCCAGATCAAACCGCCAATTATGATGATAAAAATGGGCATCATAGAATTTATAATACCTGCAATACTGCTTGACACTTTTGTTTCGGCAATTGGAAAAAGAAACATTGGGATAAAATTTCCCGTAACAGCTGCTAAAATCAGCCACTTTAATAATTTTTTTGGAAAAAGTTTTAATTTGGAAATGGCGTAAGGTAAAAGTACAATTCCGGCTATTAAAACCCGCAAAGCACCGACTTCGAAAGGATTGTAGTGTTCTAAAGATTTTTTAATTAAAATAAAAGATGAACCCCAAATTAAAGAAAGCACAACCAGTAAAATCCATTTTTCTTTCTCAGGCTTCATTTTGTTTATTTAAAATTTTTAAATACGCTTTCTTTGAGATCATTTCTGCGCCCAGACTTTCGAGATGTTCAGAATGGATCTGGCAATCGATCAAATCAAAATTATTTTTATTATTTGAAACAAAATTTATGAAACCCGCTTTTGAAGCATTTGAAACTTCAGAAAACATACTTTCGCCACAAAAAACTTTGCCGATTTGTAATCCATAAAAACCACCAACCAGTTTTTCATCTTGCCAGACTTCAATACTTTGTGCGATATTTTGCTGATTTAATTTTTCTAAAGAATCTATCAATTCATCTGAAAGCCAGGTTCCGTCTTGTCCAGTTCTTTCAATTTTCTGACATTTGGTTAAAACTTCCCGGAAGCATTTATTTTCTGTAAATTGAAAATCTTCTTTATTTAAAACTCTGCGCATTGATTTTGAAATTTTCAACTTATCTGGAAATAAAACAAATCTCGGATCCGGACACCACCAAAGAATTTCTTCACCTTCATTAAACCAGGGGAAAAGTCCGATTTCATAGGCATGCTGTAATCTTTCTGGCGAAAGATCGCCACCAATGGCAAATAACCCATCTTCAGAATCATAAAATTCTGGATTAGGAAAAGAAATTTCTTTGGAATTTAGTAGAAACATAAGGCTGTAAAAATTAAATCCTGCACCGAAAGCACAGGATTTAAAAATCAATTATTTAAAAATTTTTAGAAAGGCAGATCATCTTCATCTTCCGCAAAAACATCCGTAGCATTCGATGCAGAAGGTGTTGATGAAGTGTTTTGTGGCGCAGAAGTTGGCTCTGCAGAAGCAACATTACCATCTAATTTTTCCACTCTCCAACCGGTTATAGAATTGAAATATTTAACTTCTCCTTGTGGTGAAGTCCATTCTCTACCACCAATATTGATTGAGACTTTTACTCTGTCACCTTCGTTAAACGAATTTAATAAATCGCCTTTATCTTTCAAAAATTCGATATTTATCGGCTGTGGATATTGCTCTTCAGTAACAATTACCAGTTCTCTTTTCGTAAAACCGCTCGCAAACGTCTGTACCTCACCTAGTTTTTTTACACTTCCTTGTAATTCCATTTTCTTATATTATATGTTGTAAAAGTAATAAAAATGATTTTAAATAAATAAAATTGCCGGCAGAAATTATTTTTTTATTTTTTCTTTAAAAAAGCTTGGTGCGAAAAATAAAACGCTTTATATTTGCACTCACAAAAAAAGAAGAGAAGTTCATTTTTAGCGGATGTGGTGGAATTGGTAGACACGCCAGACTTAGGATCTGGTGCCGTGAGGTGTGTGGGTTCGAGTCCCTTCATCCGCACAATTTTCTGAGATATTTTTTTGAAAATAAAACGCGAAAATAGCTCAGCTGGTAGAGCACGACCTTGCCAAGGTCGGGGTCGCGGGTTCGAGTCCCGTTTTTCGCTCCACTTTTTGCCTTGGTGGTGGAATTGGTAGACACGCAGGACTTAAAATCCTGTGTCCGTAAGGATGTACGGGTTCAAGTCCCGTCCGAGGTACTTTAAACGCTGTTAATCGTGAGATTAGCAGCGTTTTTGTTTTTAAAAACACTCTGCACCTTAACTTTAGGCAAAAAAAAACAAAAAAAAATTGTTTTCTTTATAGTAAATCCCACTAAAATCTTATATTTGCTTCTATATATAACAATTAAAATTTATTATGAAAGATCTTATCGAAAAAATCAACGCAGAATTTGAAGCTTTTACAAGCGAATCTTCTCAACAATCTGAAAAAGGAAATAAAGCAGCTGGTACAAGAGCTAGAAAATCTGCTTTAGAATTAAGCAAAATGTTTAAAGAATTCAGAAAAGTATCTGTTGAAGCTTCTAAAGCTAAATAATATTTTCACTTTGAAAAATAGGAACCACACTGTTACAGTGTGGTTTTTTTATTTTTACAACTGTCATTTATATGTTTAAATAAATATAAAAAAGTTCAGTTTTTTTTACCATTAAGTTTATTTTTGCAAAATGATTTCACTGGAACCACTTCGCATCCTCAAGAATATTGAATTTAGAAACCTGCTTTCAGGTCGATTTGTGCTTATTTTCGCTTTCAGAATGCTGGCAACATTGTTAGGTTGGTGGGTTTATCAGTTGACAAAAGATCCGCTTTCGATCGGTTTGATCGGACTTTCAGAGGTTATTCCTGCGGTTTCAACAGCACTTTACGCCGGACACGTGATCGATATGAATGAGAAAAAAAGACTGTTGCTTATTTGCAATTATCTCTATGTTATCTTGATTGCGTTGCTTTTGATTCCGGCCTTCATGAATTTAGGATTTACTGGGCACCAAACAACTTATTATATTTACGGCGTTATTTTTTTCACGGGTATTGCGCGCGCTTTTATTGGTCCAATAGTGCCTTCCATGATTCCGACGATCGTAAAAAAAGAAAATCTTCCAAGCGCAATTACTTTAAACCAGGCCACATTTCTTACCGCTTCAGTTTGCGGACACGCCGTTGGTGGACTTTTGATCAGTGTTATTACAATAAAATGGACCATTGTTGTAATTGTTGCGCTCGTTACTTTCGCCAGTTTTTTCTTCTGGAAAGTGAAACCTCAAGAATCCGAACACAACAAAAGTGAGGTAAAAGTTTGGGAAAGTATGCGCGAAGGCATCAGTTATATTTTTAAAACAAAAGAAATTCTGGGCGCCATTTCTCTCGATATGTTTGCCGTTTTATTTGGCGGCGCCGTCGCGATGATCCCAGTTTTTGCCAGCGATATTTTAAAAGTCGGTGCAGAAGGTTTTGGTTTGTTGAATGCCGCTTCCGACATTGGTTCCATGTGCATCATCGTCTTTTTGGCGCTCGTTCCTTTACGCAAAAATCAGGGCAAAATATTGTTGGTTGCCGTTGCCGCTTTCGGTTTGTGTATCATTGGTTTCGGACTTTCAACCTGGTATTTTTTATCGTTTGCTTTTTTAATGTTAAGTGGAATGGTCGATGGAATTTCCGTCGTTATCCGTGGCACAATTGTACAGTTAAAAACACCGGATCATATTCGTGGCCGCGTTTTAAGCGTCAATTCAATTTTCATTATGTCATCCAACGAGATGGGTCAATTTGAAAGTGGTGTCGCCGCAAAACTGCTCGGCGTCGTGCGTTCCGTAGTTTTCGGTGGTATTATGACGGTCGCAATTTCACTTTTCGTCGCCGGCACTATTCCAAAACTTCGCAAAATGGAATATTAAATTTTTAGGAACAGGAAGGTTTTTGCTTCTTTCGAAAACGCGTCCCGCTTTCCACTATATCTTTTTTAGCGCTCGCTTCGCTCGTGCCAAAAAAGGATGCCGTTCCAATCGGGGCTAAAAATTTTAAGTTTGCTTTTTTTCAACTTACTAACATTTAGATATTTTACAAAAATCTAATAATCAATATTTTAAAAAAAAATCACTTCTTTTTACACAATATGATTATAATTTTTTAGGAAAATTTACCTTTGTACTATGGCTCAGAAAGAAACTTTATCATCCTTAATTCATGGCAATTTCGCAAAAGAACTCTCAATATCAGACGGCAAAATGCCGCCAAACGCCGTAGAATTTGAAAAATTAGTTCTCGGTTCTTTTTTAATAGACAGAAAAGGTCTCGATTATGGAATCGACCTTTTAAAAGCCGATATTTTCTACGATCCGCGCCACCAGGAAATTTTCACCGTCATTACATCTTTATTTGAAGCCAATGCGCCGGTAGATTTAATGACCGTAATCCAGGAATTAAAAAAAACTGAACGCTTAAGTTCCGCCGGCGGCGATAACTATATTATTGACTTGACATTATCCGTAAGTTCTTCTGCGCATATTGAATACCACATCAGGATCGTTTTAGAAAAATACATTTTGCGTTCATTAATAAATGTGTCCGCAAATGTGATCGATTCTTCCTACAAAGAAACCACCGACGTTTTTGAACTTTTAGACAACGCTGAAAAATCTTTCTTCGATATCACAAACGGAACCATTAAAAAAGGTTTTGACACCGCAAATTCTTTGGTAAAAGAAGCGATAGAAAAAATAAAATCATTAAAAGACAAAGAAGGAATTTCCGGAATTCCCTCAGGTTTTTCGGGAATTGACAAGGAAACCGGCGGCTGGCAAAATTCAGATTTAATAATTATTGCCGCGCGTCCCGCAATGGGAAAAACTGCTTTTTTATTGTCAATGGCAAGAAATATTGCGGTTGAACATAAAGTTCCATTGGCTTTATTTTCTTTGGAAATGGCATCAGTTCAGTTAATTACCAGAATGATCGCCTCTGAAACTGGAATTTCTTCAGAAAAATTAAGAAAAGGTCAAATGTCTGACGAAGAATGGGAAATTCTCTTTAGAAATGTTTCCGAGTTAGAAAACGCACCACTTTTCATCGATGAAACACCTTCACTTTCTGTCTTTGATTTTCGCGCGAAATGCCGAAGATTAGTCATGCAACACGGCGTAAAAATTATCATGGTCGATTATTTACAATTAATGACCGCCAATTCCGGAAAAGGCGGTGGCGGCGGAAACCGTGAACAGGAAATTGCCTTGATTTCACGTTCTTTAAAAGCCATTGCAAAAGAATTAAATGTTCCGGTAATTGCACTTTCGCAACTTTCCCGAAGTGTGGAAACGCGTCCGGGAAAAAGACCACAATTGTCCGATCTTCGGGAATCCGGTGCAATTGAACAGGATGCAGATATTGTTTCTTTTATTTTTCGCCCGGAATATTATAAAATTGGCGTTTGGGATAATGATCCTGAAGGCGAGCAGGGAAGTACGGATAATCAGGCAGAATTAATTATCGCAAAACACAGAAATGGTGCAACGGCAGACGTCCGAATGTCATTTTATAAAAATATCGCCAAGTTTGCTGATCTCAATTTATACGGCGGCGCAAATGATTATCAAACTCCGGATAAAAATAAAGAAATGTCTGGTTTTGAAAAATTGAGAACAACGATCGATCCGGGCGCAGCGTTTGATTTACCTAAAAAACCAAATGTTTCTGGTTCTGCGATGAATTCTGAAGATGATGGGATGCCGTTTTAAAAGTCCTTGAAAATAACTTGATTTTTAACTCTCGCAGATTTTTCAGATGCCGCAGATTTAATGCAAAAATTTTCTTTCTAAAATAATGCTGGTTTTTCAATTGTTTTAAAAAAAATCTGCGTCATGTGCAAAATCTGCGAGACAAAACATTTAAATTAAAAACTTGACAATCAACATTTACACAGACGGCGCATGCAGTGGAAATCCCGGAAAAGGCGGTTTTGGCATTGTGATGGAAGTTCCCGAAAAAAATTATGCTAAAAATTTTGCGCAGGGTTTTCGTTTAACGACTAACAACCGGATGGAACTTTTGGCGGTAATTGTTGGTTTAGAACAATTAAAAAACGCCGAAGATGACGTTCATATTTTCACAGACAGCAAATATGTTTCAGAAGCAATCAATAAAAAATGGCTTCAAAACTGGGTTAAAATTGGTTTTAAAAACAAAAAAAATCCAGATTTGTGGCAAAGATTATTACCTTTAATAAAAAAACACACCGTTACATTTCACTGGATAAAAGGCCACGCGGGACATCCACAAAACGAAATTTGCGATCAAATCGCCGTAAAAGCCTCAAAATCTGAAAATCTTGAAACCGATGATTATTTTGAAAAACAAAAAGATGGTGGATTATTTTAGTGGAAAATTTATTTAAATAAGTTTTAAAATAAAATGAGCCGAAAAAGTATCTTTCTTTTCTCAATATTAATTTTCTTTATTAATTGCAAAACAAACCATTTTAAGAAATTAGGTTTAGTAAAACCGGCAATAGATATTTCTTATTTGCCACCCGAATTTGAGGAATCTGATTTATTTTCGTACAATTTATTTGAATTAAATGAACCTAAAATATTTGGAATAAAGAATAAGGATCTTGAAATTTATAGACTTTCAAGCATTGCTTTTGGAGGAGGTAATTCATTTATAACATTAATAAAAAATAATGATGAAAATTCAATATTTAAATATGAAATAGGGTATAAAAAAAGAAGACTTTTCATAAAGAATATTAAAATAAGCGAGGTAGATTTCAAAAGATTTACAACAAGTGTAAATTCATTTGACCTTCATAATTTCCCCAAAAACAATTCCAATAATGTTGATGACGGCATTCAACATCTATTAGAAGTTTACAAAAATGGACAATATTCTGCATTTGTCAGAAATAATCCTCAAACTGGAAGAAGCCCGGATTTAAAGTTTTTAGAATTAACAAAATTATTCTACGATCTGAAGTAAATCAATTTCAGAGTCATTTTTTTAAAGTCAATTTTCTTTAAAATAAGCAAAAATCATTACTTTTATACTTTAATAAAATTATGATCAAAGCAGACGTCCTCGTAATTGGTTCCGGAATTTCCGGGCTTTCTTACGCTATAAAAATTTCCGAAAAAATGCCCGAAGCAAAAATCATCATCGTCACAAAAGCCGATGAAGATGAAAGCAACACCAAATATGCGCAAGGCGGTTTGGCGGTAGTCACGGATCTGGATCACGACACTTTTCAAAGTCATATTGATGACACGATGCGCGCCGGCGATGGAGAAAATAATCTTGCTGTCGTAAAAATGGTCGTTGAAGAAGGTCCAAAACGTTTTAAAGAACTGGTTGATTGGGGAACAAGATTCGACGAGAAAGACGGTGAATTGATGCTCGGCAGAGAAGGTGGACATACCATAAACCGCATCGTGCATCACAAAGATATCACAGGCGCTGAAATCGAACGCGCACTTTTGGAAACCGTCAATAATTCGCAAAATATCGAAATGTTGCCGTATCATTATGTGATTGATTTAATTACGCAACACCACGTTCCTGGAAAAGAATTAAACGAAGACAACATCAGTTGTTACGGCGCCTATATTTTAGATGAAAAATCTAAGAAAATCAAAAAAATAACCGCGAAAATCACTTTGGTTGCGACCGGCGGCGCAGGTCATGTTTATAAAAATACGACAAACCCAATTATTGCAACGGGCGATGGAATTGCTTTTGTGGCGCGTGCGAAAGGTAAGGTTTCAAATATGCAGTATTATCAGTTTCATCCGACGGCGCTTTACAGCAAGATCGACGGTATGTTATTTTTAATTTCTGAAGCACTTCGTGGTGATGGCGCAAAATTACGCACCAAAAACGGCGAGCCTTTTATGGCAAAATATGATGAGCGCGAAGAATTAGCCTCGCGTGATATTGTTGCAAGAGCGATTGACAATGAAATGAAAATCACTGGCGACGAATTTGTCGGTTTGGATTGCCGGAAAATGAATAAAGAAAAATTTCTGGAACATTTCCCGAATATTTATCAAAAATGTTTGGACGAAGGCGTTGATCCTTTCAAAGATCTTATTCCGGTCGTTCCCGCGTGTCATTATCTTTGCGGAGGTATTGAAACCGATATGGACGGACAGTCTTCCATACAAAATTTATTTGCGGTGGGTGAATGTACCAATTCCGGATTGCACGGCGCAAATCGTCTGGCTTCAAATTCTTTGCTGGAAGGTTTGGTTTTTGGGCATAACGCAGCGGTGAAAACCATCGAACTTTTAGATAAAAACCAGTTTAATTTTGAAGATCTAAAAGCAATTCCGGAATGGAATGAAGAAGGCATGAAACTGCTTGATGAAATGGTTTTGGTAAGTTATCTGCGCAAACAATTGCAGGAAATGATGAGCGATCTGGTAAGTATTGTTCGCAGCAATGAACGGTTGGAAATGGCTTTAAAAAAACAAAAAGAAATTTCTGATGCCGTTCAGGAACTTTATAATTACGCTTTGCTTTCGCCGAAATTATCAGAATTAAGAAATTTAGTTAATATCGCAGAATTGATTATCGTTCAGTCTATTGCGATGAAGGTCAATAAAGGGGCGTTTTATAATAAGGATTTGGTTTAAATTATTAATTGTGATTTTTTGGGCAGCAATTTCCGCCTTCCGTTCCCAATCTTTTTTTCAAATGCAAAAAAAGGATTTCCACTCAAGTCGGGCTGCAAGAGATTCTATAAAAACAAAATTTTTAATGATAATAAATAGAGAATGCTTCTAAAGAAATTTATATGGTGAAGAGAAATTTACTTTTTTTAGGAATACTTTTATGTGTGAATTGTTGCTCTTCAAAACAATATTTTGAAGTTCGGCAACCATTTAAAAATTACACGTATAATCAAAGTTATCTTTTGCCTTTAAATACAATAAAATCAGATTATATTTTTAGAATTTGGTTTTTCGACTCAACATCAGTTGATAAAGTTTTAGTTGTTTTTAAAAATGAAAAAAATGAGTTTGAGTCTCAATTAATTAGTTTTGGAAAAGTTCACGATGGCAAAAAATTCAAAGAAGTTTATACTGTTGTAGATGTAAAGCCGAAAAATGGTTTTGGAAATTTAATTGAACATTTACAAAACGATTCTCTCGCAAAATATGAAGACAGGACTGATAATGAATTGGTTAATGACGAGTCAGTTTATCAGTATTTTTTTGAACTAAAATTCCCAAATGAGCAGAATTCTTTTAAATATGTGACTTCTAAATCGCAATTTGGAAATGAAAACAAATATTCCTATTTAATTAAATATTTAAAGTCTGAATTTAATTTAAATTTTACTAAAAAATAAAATGAAACTTCCACCAATAATTTCCGCTAAAGAATTACAAAAAATTTTATACAAAGAAAATTTAATAATTGTCGATGCTGGTAGTGGCGGAAATTCTTACGACGATTATTTAGAGAAACATTTAGAAAACGCACTTTACGTTGATTTAAATAAAGATTTAGCAGAAGTTTCTGATGATGCAAAAAACGGCGGAAGACATCCTTTGCCGAGTTTAGAAAAATTTGCTGAGGTTCTGCAAAACATAGGAATTGACGAAAATTCTCACGTAATAATTTACGATAATAAAAATTCTACCAACGCTACGCCACGGTTTTGGTGGATGTTAAATAGTGTCGGATTCACTAAAATTCAGGTTTTGGACGGTGGTTTACAGATTGCTGAAAAAGAAGGTTTAAAAATTACGAATATTGTAACTGAACCAAAAAGCAGCAGAGAAAAATTAGAATTTAAAAACTGGCAATTGCCTTTGGTTGAAATTGATTTTATAGAAAAAAATTCAGAAAATCCTGATTTTAAGATAATTGATGTTCGCTCCGAGGAAAGATATGATGGGAAAGAAGAACCGATCGATCTGATTGCGGGTCATATTCCGGGTGCGATAAATATTCCTTTTACAGAAAACATGAATGAAGATGGCACTTTAAAGAATGCGGAAATTTTAAAAGAAAAATACCAAGAATTGTTTAAAAATATTCAGGAAGAGAACATAGCAATTCACTGCGGATCAGGCGTTACAGCGTGTAATACTTTACTCGCATTAGATTATGCAGGCCTGGAAATTCCAAATCTTTACGTTGGTTCCTGGAGCGAATGGAGTAGAAATGATAAAAAAATAGCGACAAATATTTAAGTAAACATTCAAAATATTTTTCTTTCCCCAATCCTAAAGGGTGGAAAAATGTTTAGGAGAATTAATTTCTTATAAAATAATAAAGATTCTTGAATTCAAATAAAAAAAGATGATAAAAAAACCAAAATACCTCACCGATAAAAATTTAAAAACATTCATTAAAAATTCCTTAGAAGAAGACATTCAGGGTGGAGATCATTCCACTTTATCGACCATCCCAAAGGAATTGATTCAAAGCGCCAAACTTTTAGTCAAGGAAAACTGCATTTTGGCGGGTGTCGAAATGGCGCAGATTATTTTTAAAACATTTGACAAAAATTTAGAAATCGAAACTTTTATCAATGATGGCGAAACTGCAAAAGTTGGTGACATTGCTTTTATTGTGAAAGGAAGCGCACGTTCCATACTTTCTACGGAACGTTTGGTTTTAAATTGTATGCAAAGAATGAGCGGCATTGCGACTTTAACTCATGATTGGGATTCAAGATTAATAGGCACAAAAACAAAACTTTTAGACACAAGAAAAACGACGCCAAATTTCAGGATTTGCGAAAAATGGGCCGTTGCAATTGGTGGTGGAACCAATCACAGATACGGACTTTATGATATGATCATGCTGAAAGACAACCACATCGATTATAACGGAAGCATTACAAAGGCCGTAAAAATGGCGAAAGATTATGTTCAGGAAAAGAAATTAAAATTGAAAATTGAGGTTGAAAGCAGAAATCTGGAGGAAGTTGAGGAAGCCATAAAATCTGGTGCAGATAGAATTATGCTTGATAACATGAATGTGGAAATGATGACCAAGGCAGTAAAAATGGTCAATGGTAAATGCGAGACCGAAGCGTCCGGCGGAATTTTGCGAGAAGACTTAAAAGATATTGCAAAAACGGGTGTCACTTACATTTCTGCCGGAGCGCTCACCCATTCGGCAAAAAATATTGATTTAAGTTTAAAAGCGGTAAAAAAATAAAAATATCGCATTGTAAAAAAAAGTGATATTTATCAGAAGCACTCTCATAACTGACTGACAGCCAATTTTATAATAAATAAGTTAAGGAAATACTAAAATTTAACATTTCGTTAATGATAGTTCCAAAAAAAAAAGCGATTTTTGCACAAAACTTAAAGATACTAATAAACAATTTAATTATGAATTTAGTTCAAAAATCAATGTTTACGGCATTAATAACGCTTTCTACGGCAAGTGTTTATTATGCGCAAAGTGTGAAAGATACACTAAGCAATGAAAAATCTATTGATGAGGTGGTGATCAGCGGTGTTGCAGATATCGCAAAGGACAGAAAAACGCCGGTTGCTGTTTCTACTATTAAGGAAGCACAAATTATTGAAAAATTAGGAAATCAGGAATTTCCTGAGATCTTAAACAGTACACCATCTGTATACGCTACTAAAGGTGGCGGTGGATTTGGTGATGCAAAATTAAACATTAGAGGTTTTGCTCAGGAAAATATTGCTGTTTTAATTAATGGGGTTCCTGTTAATGATATGGAAAACGGTGCTGTGTTCTGGAGTAACTGGGCTGGTTTGTCTGATGTAACTACTGCAATGCAGGTTCAAAGAGGTTTAGGTTCATCTAAATTAGCAATTGCATCAGTTGGTGGAACTGTTAATATTTTAACTAGAGCAGCAGACAGAAAAGAAGGCGGAAAGTTTTCGTTTGGATTTGGAAATGACGGTTATAACAAACAATTGTTTGCCTACAATACAGGAAAAAGTGCTAAAGGATGGTCTTCTTCTTTTTTATTAAGCCGTACTGGTGGTTCTACTTATGCTAGCGGAACTAACTTTGAAGGTTATAACTACTACTTTGCTTTAGGTTATCAACCAAATGCAAAACATGATCTACAGTTCACAATTACAGGAGCACCACAGTATCATAATCAGCGTGCTTTTGAAATAACTTTGCAAAAATTAATTGACAAAGGTTCTTACGAAAATCCAGATAGAAAATATAACGAACAAGAAGGTGTTTTAAACGGACAGGAATATACATTTAGAAGAAATTATTACCACAAGCCAGTTATCTCTTTAAACTGGGACTGGAAAATGTCTGATAAATCAAAACTTGCGACTGTAGCTTACGCTTCTTTTGGTAGAGGTGCAGGAACAAGCAATACAGGGACTTCAAACGGTAAATCTGTAAGCGCATTTCAGCCAGTTGGTGGTTTGGTAAATTTTGATGCTATAATTGCTTCAAATGCAGCTTCTACACCGGATAAAGGTGTTTTAATTAGAAACGCGTCAGTTAACTCTCATAACTGGTTTGGTTTAATTTCTACATTTAATCATAAAATAAATGACAATATTAATTTCTCTGTAGGTTTTGATGGTAGATATTATTATGGTTTCCATTATCAGGTCGTAAGTGATCTTTTAGGAGCTTCTGCATACAGAGATGGTGGAGGTGTTGGCAGTAATAAAAATCTTTATGTGCCAAATGCACAGAATGTTTTTGTACCAGGATACAACTACGTTTCCAATTCTTTCAGAGCGAATCCAAGTTTTAACCCTTTTGGCGCTAAAATAAATGACATAAAAGACAGAATAGGTTTCAGTAATGATGGTGAGGTTCTTTACTATGGTGGTTTTGCACAGGCAGAATATACCAATGAAAATCTATCAGCATTTGTACAGGGTTCTGTTTCACAACAAGGTTACCAAAGAATTGATAATTTTCTTCTTGATGGAAAATCTTTATTAAATGGTCAGGTAGCGGGTTATGCAATCTCAGCAACAAACCCAACACTTATTCAGGCAACTGCAGCAAATCCAGCTTTAAACACTAAAACAGGATTTAAAAATATCATTGGATATAACGCAAAAGCTGGTGCTAATTACAATATTGATGAAAGAAACAATGTTTTTGTAAATGCAGGTTATTATTCTAAACAACCATTTTTAAATGCAGTTTATCCTAATAATAAAAATTTCCAAAATCCAAATTTAACTAATGAAAAAATATTTGGTTTAGAAGCTGGTTACGGTTTCAGAGCTTCTTGGTTAAATGCAAACATCAATGCTTACAGAACTAACTGGAAAGATAGATTTTTAAGAAAAACGCAGCAAATAAACCCAGGAGGTGGAGCACCGATTATCAATGCTTACGCAAATATTCAGGGAATCACGGAAATTCACCAGGGTATAGAATTTGAAGCTTTTTCAAAAATCAGTCAATTAATTACTGTTAACGCAATGCTATCTGTTGCAGACTGGCATTATGAAGGTAACGCATCTGGTAACTTGTTTAATGAAACGAATGATCCAATTGACAACTTAGGTAATATTAACTCAAATGGTGTGTCAACGCCTCAAACGTTATTTTTAGATAAAGTAAAAGTTGGTAATGCAGCTCAGACAACGGCATCTTTAGGTTTCACATTATCTCCAACCAGAGATTTTAAATTAGATGCAGCTTATAGATATGTTGACAGATTATACGGAAATTTAAATGTTATCGATTTTTCTACACAAGCGAAAGCAGACAGTGGCGCGCTACAATTACCGGCTTACGGTACAGTAGAAGCGGGTGCTTCATATAAATTTCATTTAGCAAAAGCAAAACAGGATTTAACGGTAAGATTAAATGTTTATAATTTATTAGACACCATCTTCATCCAAAATTCATTTACTAATGTTTTGGCAACTGATAAAGTAAGTGCAGCAGCAAATGCTCAGACTTTTGAAGAAGCAGGTAGAACTTATCACGGTGTAGCAACTACAAACCAGGTATTCTTTGGTTTCGGTAGAACTTATTCAGCTACAATTTCTTACAATTTCTAAAAAATTAAGTTTTTTATAAATATTAAATCCCGGTCTTATCACCGGGATTTTTTATATTTGTAATTCTCAAAAAATAAAAAAATAAAATATGGACTTTTACAACGTTTTTCTCAATGCACACAAAGGTATTGGCTATTTAGTATTGCTTTTAGTAGCAGTTTTTACCATCTCACTATTAGTTTGCATGTTCGGTTACTCCGGTAAAATTTCAAAATTACTGAAGAAATCAACGCTTTTCACCATGATCGCTTTTCACACGCAGGTTTTGGTAGGGATTCCCTTACTGTTTATATTTTCTCCGGGTTTTAAAGCAGCATTAGACGGCGGTATTTTAATGAAAGACGCATACAGCAGACACACTTTCGTAGAACATCCGGTATCAATGTTGATCGCGGCAATTTTATTGACCATTATTTACAGATACATGAAAACTCACGACAGAATAGCCATGAAGATCGTTATATTTGGCGTGATCGCAGTGGCACTTTTCGCTTATGTGTTTCCGTGGATGCGGGTTTTTGGTGCTTAGTGAAAAAGTAATCCAATAATTAAATATTTTTTTTGGGCAGCTTTATCCGCCTTCCGTTCCCGCTCTTTTATCTGGCTGGCGCCAGACAAAAGGAGCTCCACTCAAGTCGGGCTGCAAGTTTTGTGATCAATAAAATGTCACATAATAAGATCATTCAATCACATAAAATAACATTAAAATACAATGAAAGTAGCCGTAGTTGGCGCCACCGGAATGGTTGGTCAGGTCATGTTAAAAGTTCTTGAAGAAAGAAATTTCCCCGTTACAGCATTATTTCCTGTAGCTTCAGAAAAATCTGTCGGAAATATTGTTAATTTTAAAGGAAAGGAATTCACCATTCTTTCTATGGAAGACGCCATTTCCAAAAAGCCGGATATCGCACTTTTTTCTGCTGGTGGAGACATTTCTTTAAAATTTGCCCCAAAATTTGCCGCTGTCGGAACAACCGTCATAGACAACTCCTCAGCATTCAGAATGAACCCTGAAAATCAGTTGATCGTCCCGGAAATTAATGCAGGAATTTTAACAAAAGAAGATAAAGTAATAGCCAATCCAAACTGTTCTACAATTCAGTTGGTGATGGTTCTTCATCCTTTAAATCAAAAATATGGCTTAAAAAGGGTCGTAGTTTCCACCTATCAATCAGTAACCGGAACCGGAAAAAATGCTGTAGATCAATTAAATGCCGAAATTTCTGGTGATAAATCGGAGAAAGTTTATCCGTACGAGATTTTTAAAAATGCCTTGCCGCAATGTGATGTTTTTTCCGAAGATGATTACACCAAAGAAGAAATAAAACTGATGACAGAACCTAAGAAAATTTTAGGTGATGATTCTTTTAATTTAACGGCGACTGCTGTTCGTGTTCCTGTACAAGGCGGTCATTCGGAAAGTGTAAATATTGAGTTTGAGAACGAATATGACATTGAAGAAGTAAAAACCCTACTTTCTAATACGCCGGGAATAATACTGCAGGATGACGTAAAAAATAATATTTACCCAATGCCTCTTTATTCTGAAGGTAAGGATGAGGTTTTTGTAGGAAGAATTCGCCGTGACAGATCGCAGATAAATACGCTTAATATGTGGATCGTTGCAGATAATCTGAGAAAAGGTGCCGCGACTAATGCGGTGCAGATCGCAGAATATTTAGTTCAGAATAATTTAGTTTAAAAAAATCAACGCTCAAAATGGGCGTTTTTTTATGGATAAAACGAAAGAAATATCAAAAAATAATTTCGCCTTTCAAAGAAATGTGGCTATCATCGGCGTTGTGCTTTTTATTGGAAAACTGATTGCCTGGCGACTGACAAATTCGGATGCTATATTTTCTGAAGCAATGGAAAGTATCGTGAATATTGTAGCCGCATTTTTAGGTTTATATTCACTTTATTTAGCCTCAAAACCGCGAGATGAAGATCATCCTTACGGTCATGGAAAAGTAGAATTTATCACTTCCGGCATAGAAGGTGCGCTGATTATTTTTGCAGGTTTTATGATAATAGGGCAGGCAATTGCTTCGTTATTAAATAAAAACACACTTGATAAAGTTGATTTCGGTATTTACATTATCGCCGCGACGGCAATTGTAAATTACCTTATCGGTTACATTAGTTTAGAAAAAGGAAAAAAAGAAAATTCTTTCGTTCTTCAAAGTTCAGGTAAACATTTGATGGCAGATACGATCACTACGGTGGGCGTAATCGCCAGTTTGATCGTCGTTTACATCACCAAAATATTTTGGATCGATGCAGTTGTGGCATTGCTTTTTGGCGGTTATATTATTTCGGTAGGTTATAAAATTGCGCGCAAATCTTTAAGCGGAATTATGGATGCTGCCGATCCTGAAATGCTGCAGAAACTTTCTTCTTTTTTAAATGGAAACAGAAAGAAAACGTGGATAGATGTTCACAACATGAAGATACAACAACACGGAAGCCGTCTTCATATTGATGCTCATCTCACTTTGCCTTGGTATTTTGAGTTGCGCGATGCGCATAATGAAATGGAAGAACTGGTTGTTTTAATTGCTAAAAATTCTGACCGAAAAATTGAATTTAATTTCCATATGGATGATTGCAAAGAGTTCAGCTGCAAAATTTGTCAGATTGAAAACTGTCCTGTCCGTCAACACGCATTTGAAAAACTGGTGATTTGGGATGAAAAAAATATTTCTCAGATCCAGAAACATTTTGTAGAAAATTAATTTTTTTAGATTTCTAAACCTTTCTCAAGTTGCGCTTTTCGGTAATAAAACAAAGGCACGATTAGAAGTAGTATTAAAGGCTGAATGACAAATCTTCGCATGTAAAAGGAAAATAGATAACCAATTTCAAATTTTGTGGAAATACAGATCAGATAAAGAGAAAATGTAATAGAAAATACGATAGAAATCAACACAAGAGCCTGCAAAGTCCATTTCTTATTTTGAAATAAAGCCTGAATAATCACCAAAGAAAATACAAGATTAAGCCCAAATCTGAAAAGATAGTTCAAAACTAAAGGCCACCAATTGAAAGCAGGAAATTTTGCATTAACGTCTGCGCTTTTAAAAAAATCTAAAAAAGGATCATAAAACAGGCGGTCTTCCACAGTTCGCACAGCAATTAATCCTGCTAAAGCTAAAAGCACAAAAATCCACTTAAAACTTTTCATTAGTTAACTTTTTTTCCGGTTTTAAAACAAAATACTTTACCCAAACCAACCACAAAACTACAATGGTTCCATAAATAATGGCCGGGAAAAGATAGTCGTGAGCCATATGATCATATTCCGGAAATTTCACCAGAATGATATTGAGTAAAGCAATCCTGAAAACATTCATAAGATGAATAATTACTAAACCAATACCCGTGAAAATAAAAGTTTTAGTGCCTTTATAAAAAACAAAAATAAAAGCAACAAAAAGAATCATGATCGAAATGCCGTTACAGCCTTCCACCATTCGGGAAATGTAATTTTCATTAACATAAAACCATGTGGTATGGAATTTAGCCTGATCCACCAGTTCAGTTTTGAAGCCCAATATATTTTGGCAATAACTGCTTTGCGAAGCGACCCATTTTGAAAACGGATCAATCGGAGAATTCTCAAAATAATTCAAATAAAATTGATACGCGAAAAGTAAAAAAAGGTAAATAAAGATAAACCTTAAAATTACTTTTAAAATGGGTAAAAAATCTTTGAACATAAAGCAAATATACTAAAATCTTCAATTTTCACTATATTTGTTTTCTAATGACAGAAGCAGATATTATTACATTCTTCAATGATTTTTTTCCAGAAAAAGCGCAAAAATCTGTGGCTTTACCTCAAAGTGGTTCATCTCGCAAAAATTTTATAGTAGAAAATTCTGAGGGTAAATTTGTTATCACCAGCAACAATAATTTAGCGGAAAATCAGGCGTTTTTTTACTTCAGTAAAATTTTTTCTGATTTAAATTTAAATACACCGACTATTTTTACGATCAACGCAGAAGAAAATTTATATATTCAAACTTTTTTAGGTGGCGAAACATTATCAGAAATCATTGCGAAAGAAGGAGAGTCTGAAAATGTAACAGATCTTGTCCAAAAAGCATTGCACGCTTTGTTTATTCTACAGAAGAAAACGGCCGGCCTAATTGATTTTAAAAAGACATTTGAATATGAAAGTTATAATGAACTTCCGGTTTTAAATGATCTTTTTTATTTTAAAAACTTCTTTGCCGATGTTTTGGAGCTTCCTTATCAAAAATCAAAAATAATTTCAGAGTTTTTACAACTTACTAAAATGTTGGGAGATCTTTCACCAAGATGTCTTATGCTGCGGGATTTTCAGGCGAGAAATATCATGGTAAAGGAAAATAATGTTTTTTTCATAGATTATCAGGCGGCGATGGAAGGGCCTTTAATGTATGACGTAATTTCGTTTCTGTTTCAGGCAAAAGCCAATTTCACTGAAAATTTTAAAAATAAAATGTTACAGTATTATTTTGGTTTATGGCAGAATGAAGACATTGAAAATCAGTTGAAAAATTCTGTAAAACCTTTACAGCTTATAAGATTTTTGCAGGTTTTGGGCGCTTACGGATTTCGCGGTTTGGTGCAGAAAAAATCCCACTTTATCGCTAGTATTCCAAAAGGTATTGAAAACATTCAAAATTTCGCAAATTCCTGGGATCAAATGGAGGAATTCCCTGAATTAAAAAAATTAATACAAACATTAAAATTGAAATCCTGAAAAGGTAAATATTATATGAGTTTAACGATAGAAATTCACAGTTTTTCTTATAAAAAAGGCGGTATTCCCCAAGATCATTCCGGCAACGGCGGTGGTTTTTGCTTTGACTGTCGCGGTATTTTAAACCCGGGAAGAATTGAAGAATTTAAAATTCAGACGGGTCAGGAAATTGGCGTTCAGGAATTCCTGGAACAAAAAACAAAAATGCCGGAATTTTTAGAAGGTGTAAAAAATATAATTTCGATCACGATCGAAGATTATATCGCGAGAAATTTTGAGCATCTCCAAATCAATTTTGGCTGCACAGGCGGTCAACACCGTTCAGTTTATTCCGCAGAAAAAATAGCTGATTTTGTTAAAAATAAATTTCCGGAAGTTGAAGTAAAATTATTTCATGATGAGCAACCACAACTAAAAGTGCAAAATCGAATATAGTAATTTTGAGAACAGACAATTTTATTTACACAAAGCTAAAATTTAAGAAAATAAAAAATTTTATATGAAAGCGCTAATTTTTGCTGCTGGAAAAGGTACGCGTTTAAAACCTTTCACAGACAGTCATCCAAAGGCTTTAATACAGGTAAACGGCGTTCCGCTTTTGGAAAGAAATATTAAATATCTACAAAGTTTTGGCATCAACGATTTTGTAATTAATATTCACCATTTTGGTGAGCAAATTGTAAAATTTTTAGAAAAAAATGATAATTTTCAGGCCAATATTTCTATTTCAGACGAGAAGGAAACACTTTTGGAAACAGGTGGCGGTTTACTTTTTGCACAAAAATTTTTAGAAAATGAAGAAAATTTTTTAATAATGAACGCCGATATTTTAACGGATCTAAAAATTGACGAGCTGATCAACGAACATGAAACCGGAAGAAATTTTGTTACATTAGCAGTCTCAGATCGTAAAAGCTCCAGAAAACTATTATTTAATGATGATAAAATTTTACGTGGCTGGTTAAATGTAGATACCGGTGAGCAAAAATTAGCTGAGTTTAATAAAGCTTTTAAACCAATGGCTTTCAGCGGCATACATTGTTTAAATCATTCAATTTTTAATAAAATAAAGCGTCGCGGAAAGTTTTCTATAATGGAAGAATATCTGGATCTGATGAAAACAGACCTAATAAAAGGATTTTATCATGATGCCAATTTGATAGATGTAGGTAAACCGGAAGCAGTTGCAACAGCAGAAAAAATATTTAAATGACAGACGATAATAATTTAGAGGATCACAGAATAAAAGATAGTTTTCGCCAAAAAACCTGGGATGAAACTGTGACAAAAGACAGTTGGATGGTTTTTAAGGTAATGGCAGAATTTGTAGATGGCTATGAAAAACTGGCGAAAATAGGTCCGTGCGTTTCCATTTTTGGTTCTGCACGATTAAAAGAAGACCACGTTTATTATAAAATGGCAACAGAGATTGCTAAAAAAATTACAGATTTAGGTTTTGGTGTAATCACTGGAGGTGGACCAGGAATAATGGAAGCCGGAAATAGAGGTGCGAATGAAGGCGGCGGAAAATCCATTGGCTTAAATATAGAATTGCCTTTCGAGCAGCATTTTAATCCATATATTGATAAAGGTTATTCGCTTGATTACGATTATTTTTTCGTGAGAAAAGTGATGTTTGTAAAATATTCTCAGGGTTTTATCGTGCTTCCCGGCGGTTTTGGAACTTTAGATGAATTAATGGAAGCCTTAACTTTAATACAGACCAACAAGATCGGAAGATTTCCTATTGTTTTGGTAGGATCAGAATTTTGGGGCGGACTTTTAGACTGGTTTAGAAACACACTTCTTAAGAACGGAACTATTGGCGAAGATAATTTCAATCTTTTCAGGGTGGTAGATTCTGCAGATGAGGCGGTGGCGCACATAAAAGCTTTTTACGATAAATATTCTATAAATGTCAACTTTTAATTGGCATACAAATTGACCAATGCCTCAATAAAATAAATAAAATGAAAAAAGTTCTATATATAACCGGCGTCTTAATGGCGTTTACACTGATGAGCTTTGCTGCGGCAGAGTTCTTCTCATCGATGACGAAAGTGGATTACGTCGAAGGAAGTAAAACTTTAAAATTCACTACTAAAATGAATGCACAACATGTTTCTTCTGCAATTAATATTGATGCAAATACCGCAGGTTTTGAAGCAGAAGTAAAAAAGTATGTGAATAATAGATTTTCGGTTTCTGCTAATGGAACGCCTTTAAAACTGACGTTCACAGGAAGTCAGGTGAATGGGGAATCAGTTTGGGTATATTTTGAAGCGGGTGGCGTTTCATCATTAAGCTCCTTAAAAATTAACAATTCTATCTTATTGGAGACTTTTCCTAAACAAGTAAATATTGTGAATATCGCTTACAAAGGCAATCAAAAAACAATGACTTTCCAAAGGGGAAAAGAAAGTAATGAAGTAAGTTTTTAGATAAAATTCACTTTAAAAAAATAAAGCTGTTTTCGATATGAAAGCAGCTTTTTTTGTTTGAAATTTAAAAAATGTTAATTTGTGATTTTTACATCTTCTAAACTTCTGATAATATTTTGCCAGGTAAAATTATAGCGACTCACCACAAAAATAATGGAACCAGATCCGGCAGGAATTGATTTTTTACCACCAATGAAAAATGCGGAATTTCTTATAATTGATTTATTGCTAAAAGCATCTAAAATATTTCTGTCTGTGTCAGTTCCTTCGCCGGAAACATAATCTAAATAAGTTTTTCCAAGATCGGTTGGGGCAAATTTGAGGTTGTTTACCACAACTAAAGTATTTAAATATTTGGTATTTTTTGCGACTGATAAACTTGACACAACTGTGGGAACGATCGGTACTATTTCCATATTTGAACCATTGCAAACTCCTGAAATATAACGGGAAAAAAGCGACGCGGGAATTCTTCCTATTGCGTAAACCGGATCTACAGAGCCAATTTTTATGGTGCCGTGATCTGTTCCCAAAACCAATCCGTTTGCTTTAATTCTAATGTGGCTTCCTACGGGAAAATCAGCATAATTGCTTGCTCGATCAACTTCCATCTGTAAACCGACAGTTGGATTTTCGGGTCTATCCTGTATAGAAATTGTTTTATAAAAATTCCCGTTTTCGTCAGAAGAAATGACGTAAGCATCAAAAATAACGGGCGTTCCCGTTGCAGGAATTGTAATTGTCGCGTTTGCAGGTGCGGTAGCTACAAACGCTGCCATTGTTGTGGTAGAAGCATCAAACCTATTGTTACAAATTAAAGGTGGAGTCTGAAAATCATTATTTCTCACACAGGAGTTGAGAGTGGGTATTGCAAATATGAAAATGAGAAAAGATTTAAAGTAGATTTTTATTTTCATTGCTAATATTTTTCAGGTTAATTTTTAGAATCTAAACTGCATATTTATAAAATAAGAACGGCTTTGCGTGTAAAATAATTTCGGTCCAAAAAGAGGATAATTTCTGTCATTATCTTGTACAAATTTTGGAAAGCTCACATTTCGGGTTTGCTCAAAACCGCCGGTCACATATTTTGTATTGTTAAAAATATTATTTACAGAAGCCGTTAAAAGCACATAATATTTCCCCAGTCTCCAGGATTTTCCCGCATTGGCATTGATGAAATTAGCATTAGGAAGTTGGGTTGGCTGAAGTCTGTTACGAAGATCTGCTTCAGATATTCCGGCATAAGGCGTTCCGGAAACAGGATTCTGTACAAAGCGCTCTGTCCGAATGATGGCGGATGGATCTAAATAATTTTCACCTAAATAACTCCAGTTTGCCCCGATCCAGTAATATTTTGCAGAATTATATCTAAAACCCAGAGAATATCCCTGTTGCGGAGTTCCGCCTTGTTTATAATTTTTTAGATAAGCTTTTCCCAAATCGATGTACGATTTACCGTCTGGAAAAGTGCCCGCAGCGTCTGAAGCAAAATAGGTTTCGGGATCATTTCTGTAAGTGAACTGCCCAAAACTCGCAGCGCCCTGAATTGATAAAGTAGGGGTAATTTTTAAATCCAAACCTATTTCTGCGCCAAGGTTTCTTTTATCTACATTAGACATTACCTGCGTTACAAAAGCACTTTGAACCTGTGTGAAATCACCATCAGTGTTTTGAGAGTTAAGCTGAATGCCATCTGCAAAGAAACGCTGCACATTTGTTTCATTCTGTGTGTCTATTAAATAACCTGTCAGCCTAAGTTTTATAAAAGGTGAAGAAAGTACGTAACTAAGATCATTTGCATTGATAATAGTGCTTTTTAAATTTGGAGCTACTGAGGAATTAACTCTTGGATTTATAAAAATGTCTTCTAAATAAGGCGCTTGTGTTAAATACGCGCCATTATAAACGAGAAAATTTCTGCCGTTAAATTTATAGATTGCTTTTCCTTTAATTCCGTAATTCCAGAAATCATAATTATTGCTTTTTCCGAAACTGTCAGCATACAAATAATGATTAAATAAACCTTCCCGATTTGAGGTGGAATAACCGACCAAGCCCGAAATAAAAATATCAAATTTACCTGTGGAAAAATTAACTGCAGGATTTAACTTAACATCATCACGACTGAAATTAAAATTGTAATTAATTTTATCATCTTTTCTTTTTGTGTAATCAACTTCTCCGTGATTGTAAAAGCCACTTGTTCCAGGATTATTTGTCGCAGCAAAAGGATCTTTATTTAAAGTAAAATCTCCACCTAAAAGATCAGAAACCTCTCTGTATAATTCTGAGCGGTAATTTTGATAGGAAATATTTAATAAAAATTTAGTTGTATCGTTAAAATTGTGAACAAAATGCGTCGTTGCATTAAAAATTTTATCATCATTGACATCATTTACCAAAAAATAAAGCGAACGTTTTCCGGAAGTGCCGTAGAGATTAGTAACAGGCTGTGACAGATTTTGTGTATAAAGTTTCCCCCAGTTGATCTGTGTAACATTAGGATCGCCATTTTGCCAGGCAGACAAAGACGTATTATAAGCGTCTCGTAGATTGTCAACATTTGCAGCTGGATCTGATAGAAGCGCCTGATCAATTTGATCCTGATAGTAGCTTGGAAGATTTCTGTAATATTGAGATGAAGGATTTTGCACATTTTGCCAGTCTAATCTTGAAGATTTTTCTTTACCAAACTGATAGGAAAGATTCGTCCACAAACTATTTTTCTTGTTGATCTGCCAATAATGTGATAGTTGAAAAAGAGGTTCAAAACTGGTTTTTATACGTTCGCTTCTTTTTTCACCATCCTGAAAGCCCCAATATGAATTGTAATGAACGCCGCGATAATAATACACTTCCTGAGTACTTGGACTCGCTGTAGATCTTCTGTAAGGTGATCCAAAGAAATTGAAAACTAAAGTATGTTTGTCATTTATTTTTTTCTCAACACCGAGATAAGTGCCGAAAGCATCATAGAAAGTTCCTTCCTGAAGCCCTTCCTTCGCCCATCTTCTCGCACCCATAATTGTATAAGCCCATCCGTTTTTATTCATACCGGAAGAATATCTCAAAGAAGCGCGGTTTCTGTAATTTCTGTTAGTAAGAGAATAAGTGGCCTGCAGACCTTTTTTATTTTCGCTGGGTTTTGTATTTTTATAGATCACGGAACTTGCAGCGCCAAAAGCGTATTCGGAAGGTGAGTGATTAGTAGCAATTTCGGGATATCTCGTTATTTCATTTAAACCGCCCCAATTTCCAAAATCTACATTCCCATTATCCGGACGTGTCATCGTCACTCCATTTAGCATAAATTCGCCGGTTCTGTTATCAATCCCTCGGGGTCGAAACCAGTAAGCGCCTAAATCGTATGCTGCAATTCTGCTAAAAACATCCTGTGAAGCCGTTAAAAGTCCAACTGTAGAAGTCTGACTGCTGTTTTCCTCATCACCACTATTTTCTAAAATCGTTATTCCCTGATCCGCTGTCGTAAAAGTGGGACTTAAAGTAATTACTCCTAAGTCTTTTCTTCTTTCGGTTTTAATGTCAAACTCAATAACCTGATCTTCAAGATCTGCCTTGGAAACAACGATCTGATAATGTCCCGCAGTAAGATCTACAAACTGAAAATAACCAATTTTATCAGCAGTTACTTTTTTATTATTTGTTTTTAACTCAACTTCAGCACGTTCTATAGCTTTTCCCTCGGCATCTTTAATGTAAGCGTAAACAGTGGTTTGGGCAAAATAAAAATTGCAGGAAATAAATATAAATAAAAATGTCGTCAGCAGTTTTCTAAACATATCTCATTAAATTGAATGATAAAGGCGTACTATTTTAAAACTGCCTTTAAGAATCAAATTTAACAAAAATATTCTATAAAAAATTTTGTTTTAACATAATGAATCTCATATCTTTAGTAAAGTAAATTTTCTCTGAAGCAGGAAAAAATATTAAATTTTGAAGTGTTATTTTATATTAAGTCTAAAATGAAAAAAATTTATCTTTTAATTTTCATATTAATATTTAGTTCTTACTTCTCTCAAAATGGGCCGGTAAGAAAAGTGGCTACGATTGCCTTCCTGAATGTCGAAAATATGTGGGATACGATAAAATCTGCAGATTATATTGACGGAACAAAAGATTTCAGCAATCCAGCTTTTCACCGCAGCATTTCTTTCGATTCTATAAAATTTTTGCAACGTGAAGATTACAGTGGACCTTGGAACGATTTTGCTTTAAAGGGTAAAAAAGTCATTAGATATCAAACGACACCCGAGGAATTTACGCCCGAAAGTCCTAAAAATTATGGCAAAAAAATTTATGAGGCAAAACTTCATAATATTGCAGAAGTGATCTCACAAATCGGCGCGCAATACACAAAAACTGCGCCTGTGATTGTTGGATTAATTGAAGTTGAAAACCGCCAGGTCGTTAGCGATATCGCCAATTATCCGACTTTGGCAAAGTACGGTTACGGCATTGTTCATTTTAATTCATATGATGCGAGAGGAATCGATGTTGCTTTGCTTTATCAGAAAAAAAGATTTACACCGACCAATAGTTTAAAAAAAGAAATAAAAATTTTTTATGATGATGGAAGTCAGCAATATACACGCGATATTTTAATTTTATCCGGAATTTTAGATGGTGAAAAAGTTACTTTCTTTATGAACCACTGGCCTTCAAGATTAGGTGGTGAGGCGGCTTCTCTGCCAAAAAGAAATATTGCGGGTGATATTTTAAAAAAAGAAATGGACAGCGTGAGAAAGTTGGATATTTCCGTAAAATTATTTGCGATGGGTGATTTCAACGATGATCCTGTGAGCCCGAGTATTAAAAATCATTTGGGTGCGGTGGGAAATGTCAAAGATTTAAGTGAAGAAAAACCTTATATCGATTTGATGTATCCACTTTATAAAAACGGAGTTGCATCACTGGCGTATCGCGATTCTCCAAATTTGTTTGATCAAATCATAGTATCAAAAAATTTAATGAACGAAAAAGTTGGTAAAGGCTATTCCGTCTTTAAAGCTGAAATTTTTGCACCCTCATTTTTAATAAATAAAAGTGGTAATTTTAAAGGCTATCCTTTTCGTTCGTGGAATGGAGATCAATTCACCGGCGGCTATTCCGATCATTTTCCGGCATTTGTTATTTTGCAAAAAGAATATGATAAAAATTAAATAATTAGAACCAATGAATTTTTAAATTCAAATCACAGATAAAAAATAAAATTAAGATGAAAAAAGTACTTTTTCTTTTACTAATGTTTGGCTTTACGCTAAGTTGTGTGCCAAAAACGAAATTACCTGCCGATGGGCAAACTGCCATGAAACCGGAAAAAAATGAAGAAGGCGAGTGGGATCTGCAAGTTATTGATACGCAATATGACTATTTTCTGACCGCCATAGCAAAACCAATGAACTTTTACACCGAATCTTATTTAAAAAACCGAAACTCATTTTTAGTTCCTGAGTGGAATTCTTTATATTATTCTGGGAGGTATAGAAACATCATAGAATCTTCTATCGATTATGATCCAAATGAAAAGTACGGCTTAAAATTCGAGTACAAACTTTACCAGGTTTTTGCTTATGTTCAATGGAACTACCGCCTGAAATTAAATGGTTTGAGCCAAACCGATGTTCGGTAGACATTAGAATAAAAACACAAAAAAGGTTCAGAGTATTCTGAACCTTTTACTTTTGTATTACTTTGAAGATTATTTGTTAAAATTTTCCTCTACTTGATCCCAATTGATCAGATCGAAAAAATTTATAACATAATCTGGTCTTTTATTTTGGTAGTTTAAGTAATAAGCGTGTTCCCAAACGTCAAGTCCTAAAAGCGGAGTTCCGTGGCATTCTGCAACCGGCATCAAAGGATTATCTTGATTTGGAGTAGAGCAAATGGCTACAGAACCATCATCTTTTTTGCATAACCAGGCCCAGCCTGAGCCAAATCTTGTTTTTGCAGCTTCAGTAAAATCTGTTTTAAATTTATCGTAACCGCCCATTGTTTCAATAGCTGCTTTTACGTTTCCAACTGGTTCTTTGCTTCCACCTGGAGTTAGAATTTTCCAAAAAAGACTGTGGTTAAAATGTCCACCGCCGTTATTTCTTACGGCTGTTTTATCTGATCCTGTTTTGCAAACTTCTTCAATAGTCTTTCCTTCCATATCATTTCCTTCAATTGCTTTGTTTAAATTATCAATGTACGCTTGATGGTGTTTCGTGTGGTGAATTTCCATTGTTTTTGCGTCGATATGTGGTTCTAAAGCGTCGTACGCAAATCCTAATTCCGGTAATGTAAATGACATAATATTTATTGTTTTAAATGTTCTTCTCAAATTTAAGCAAAAATTATGCAGAAGCATAGAAGTTAAATGGACTTTATAAAATCTTTAACATTGATAATTAAAATGGAAATTATACGATTCACTTAATTCAGATGATTGATGATCACATTTTAAATTAATTAAATAAAAAAGAATATCTCTAAATAAAAATAAGTTTTCATCAAAATTGAATCATCTAAGTGGATTTTTATATCTTTCTTTGCAAAAAAAAATGAAAAAAATTTTACTGCTTATTACGGCTTCTTTTATATTAATGAATTGTGGTAGTGGCGACAATCGGGATGAAATTACAAGTCCAATTAGTAAAAAGCTGTTGCTAAGTAAAATAACAACTGTTTATTATGATTCTCCGGGTATTCCACAAACTACAGTTGATATAATTTCATATGACGATAAAGGCGAGATTCTAAAATCCGTTAGCGATGACGGAAATTCTTCTGTTTTTGAATATATTAACGGAAAACCTTCAAGAGCACTTTATTATAATCCCAATAATACTTTAGAATACACCTCTAATTATAAATATAATGGAGATATTCTTGTCGGAGTAAAGTCTTTCTACTCAGATCCTACTTCAAATAGAGACGTGAGTTACACATATAATGGTGCTGGCAAATTGATCTCTGCAAAATTATGCCAATCAACAAATTGCAACAATCCCTACACCACAACTTTACAGTACAATGGGGAAAATGTTTCTGTAGAAATATTAGAATCTGGATCGTCTTTCGGATTATCTACCAAGAGAGAATTCACTTACGATGATAAATTTAGTCCATACACGAATTTTAATCCTTACATCAGAACATCTATTGAAAGTGCTTTTTCTATAAGTAAGAATAATTACCTTACCGAAAAAATCAGTGTTAAAAATAGCAGTGGTGTTTACGTTGCAAATCAATCCAACACTTATTCAGTCGTTTATAATGCTGAAAATTTCCCTACTGAAGTCATCGGAAAGGATAAAAATGGAAATACCGAAATCCAGTATAAATATGAGTACATTTTAAAATAAGGTTTACTACTTTATAAAAAAGCCAATCAAATTATTTTGATTGGCTTTTTGTTGTCTTAAATATTAAAATCTATCGGTTCATAGACATTAAAAATTCTTCGTTATTTAATGTATTTTTCATTTGCTTGTGTACAAAATCCATTGCTTCCAAAGGATTCATATCAGACAAATATTTCCGTAAGATCCACATTCTTTGCATTGTCGCTTCATCTAAAAGCAGATCATCACGTCGTGTACTTGAAGAAACCAGATCAACTGCCGGATAAATTCTTTTATTCGAAATTTTTCTGTCTAATTGAAGTTCCATATTTCCAGTTCCTTTAAATTCTTCGAAAATTACTTCGTCCATTTTAGAACCTGTGTCAATTAAAGCTGTTGCAATTATTGTTAAAGAACCACCGTTTTCAATTTTTCTTGCCGCACCAAAAAAACGTTTTGGTTTATGAAGTGCATTTGCATCTACACCACCTGAAAGTATTTTTCCGGACGCCGGAGTTACTGTGTTATAAGCTCTTGCCAAACGTGTAATTGAATCTAACAAAATCACAACATCATGACCGCATTCTACCATTCTTTGCGCTTTTGCAAGAACTAAATTTGCCACTTTTACGTGCTTTTCAGCCGATTCATCAAATGTAGAAGCAATCACTTCCGCATTCACGCTGCGTTCCATATCCGTAACTTCTTCCGGTCTTTCATCAATTAAAAGAACCATCATATACGCTTCCGGATGATTTGAAGAAATGGCGTTTGCAATATCTTTCAGCAACATTGTTTTCCCGGTTTTCGGCTGAGCAACGATCATAGCACGCTGTCCTTTTCCGATAGGTGCAAAAAGATCAACAATTCTGGTAGAAAGTGTTGAACCTTTTCCTGCTAAATTAAATTTCTCTTGAGGGAAAAGTGGCGTCAAATATTCAAAAGCAACGCGGTCTTTAATAAAATCTAAATCTCTGCCGTTAACTTCTGTTGGTTTTAAAAGTGAAAAATATTTTTCGCCTTCTTTTGGTAATCTTACGATTCCACGAACAGTATCGCCGGTTTTTAAACCATAATTTCTAATCTGATTTGTTGAAACATAAACATCATCTGCCGAAGAAATATAACTAAAATCCGAAGATCTTAAAAAGCCATAATTGTCTGGTAAAATCTCTAAAACACCTTCTATGGTTACAATGCCGTCAAAATTAAATTCCTTTTTCTTTTCCTGCTCTTCGTTTTGATCGGCGTTTTTTGAATTAGGATTGTTTTTGTTTTGATTAGGATTTGGCTTCCGGTTTTGATTCGGATTTGTATTATTTTGGTTCGGATTAGAATTCCCCTGATTCGTATTGCTCTGATTCGGGTTATTCTGATTCTGATTTGGTTGATTAGAATTTCCCTGAGTAGAATTATTCTGGTTTGGGTTATTCTGATTAGCCTTTTGGTTCGGATTATTTATATTGGAATTATGATCCGCGTTCTGCTTATTTTTATTTTGCTGATTCGGATGCTGAGGTTTTTGCTGAACTTTTTGTACCGCTTTTGGAGTTGGAGAAATTGCTTCTTCAGAAGTATTTTCTTCTACTTTCCCCTCAGATTTTTCTTCTACAGCCTCATTTTCAACAGGTTTCTTCTCAACTCTTTTTCGCGTTTTAGAAGGTTCTGGAGATTTTTGTGCAGAAGTGTTTTCTGCTTTTGGCTCAGAATTATTTTCAACTGCTTGTTCAGAAGTGTTTTCAGCTGTTTCTTCAGTTGGCGCTGCCAAAGGCAATTCCGGCGTTTCTGCCACCACCTTCTTTACCGGTCGTTTCTTTGGCGCAGGTTTTTTAACAGGTTTTACTTCTTCAGAAGTCGTTGGTGAAGTGCTTTCTACAGGCTTTTCAGTCGTATTATAGTAATCTTTAGCCACTTTAGTGTTAGAGGCTTGAAAGTCTAAAATTCCAAAAATTTTGTCGTTTTCGCTGCTGTTCTTTGGATTTTTTAGACCTAAATCATTGGAGATTTTGGCTAATTCTTCTTCAGATTTAGACCGTAAGGTTTCGAGGTTAAACATAAAATATGTTAGATATGTAAATTATAAGTGTGTGCAAATAAGAGTTTTAAGCCAGGTGACTTATGTCTTTAATTGTGAATTGTATTGCAAATCTACACTATTTTTTGAATTGTGCAAAAAAAATTCTACTTTTGTGAAACCAAATTACGGAAATAAACCTTTATGATACAGCGCATTCAAAGTATATGGATATTTATTGCCGTTTTAGGCGCCGTGTTTTTATACATTACTTCTACTGATCTGGATGTAGAATTAAAAGCACCAATAATGATTATTTCCTGCGGTGTATTGGTTATTTTGGGAGGTTTAAGTTTATTTGGGTTTAAAAATAGAAAAAGACAGATTTTGCTGAATAACATCGGCATTTTTATAAACGCTTTGTTGCTAGGTTTGTTGTCTTACTGGTTGCTAAAATTATCCGGAGGAATTAATTTTCCTGAGAAGGGTATTGAGCCTCTTTTTCCGGTGATATCTATTATCTGTCTGCAGTTTGCAAACATTTATATCCGGAGAGATGAAAGGATCGTAAAATCTGTAGACCGTTTGCGATAAACTCACAATGATTTTTTTTTGAGTTAAGCAGTTTCTTCGGAAGCTGCTTTTTTTTGACAAAATTCTAATTTTTTGGGCAATCCCCCATTTTTTTTTCAATTTTCAGAGCGCACAAAAAAATGGCGGCCGGGCTATCCATTCCAATCTTTTTTTAAATTGGTAAGCTGAAAAGAAAAAAAAGGATTTCCATTTCTATCCCTATTGCAGCGTTCACCAAAAATAAACCTTATCTTAAAATAAGAAAATCTGCAACATCTTCAGCACCTGCGAGAAAGTTTTTGAATTCATTTTAAATAAAAAAATGTATTTTTATTTAAAATTATCTCCAATGAAAATCATCTTAACATCCTTCTTACTACTAATATCAATATCTGCGTTTTCTCAAAAAATTCCCTTAGAAAACATAAAAGAAATATTGTCAACATTAGCCTCAGATAAAATGAAAGGTCGCGAAATCGGAACCCCGGAAAATGATTCCGCCGCAGTTTACATCGCAAAAAATTTTAAAGAAAATAGTTTAGATTTCTGCTTTGGTGATTCTTATTTAATACCTTTTCAATATAAAGGGAAAACCGTGTATAATGTTTGCGGTCTCAAAAAAGGGAAATCTGAAAAATCTTTAGGCTTTTCCGCACATTTTGATCATCTTGGTTACACCAATAAATCCGGAGATAATATTTACAATGGCGCAGATGACGATGCAAGTGGCGTAACAGCAGTTATCGGAATGGCAGAATATTTTAGAGACAAAAAGCCAGATTTTTCAATGCTTTTTATGGCTTTTAATGGCGAAGAAAAAGGAATGAAAGGTTCAACTGCTATTTCTTCCGACGCAGATCTGGAACCGGTTTATAAAAATCTTACAGCGCTTTTTAATTTTGAAATGATTGCTACAGAATCCCAATTCGGTCCAAATGCTTTATTTATGACCGGCGACGAATTTTCTGACCTTGAAGATCTTTTTAACACAAAGGCAGCAAACAGTTTGAAAATTTATCCAGATCCTTACAAAGGCGAGCAATTATTTTACCGTTCTGACAATGTAAATTTTGTGAAGAAAAAAATTATTGCGCACTCATTTTCGACCGTTGATATGACAAAAGCAGCGCATTATCATCAGTTAACGGACGATGTTACCGTTGTAGATTTTAAAAATCTCACCAACATTATCAATAATTTCGGGGAAACTTTAGAAAAACTAAATCCTGAAAATTTCTCCCCAAAATACAATGATAAAGTAGAATTTTAATATTTTTTAACGCAAAATAATTTTCTGTAATTTTGCGCAGAAATTTATCCCAAAAATGAAGCCTTTTCAACGAATATTATATTTCGCAAAACCCCATAAAAAATACCTTTTTTTAAGTATTTTCTTTAATATTATGTACTCAATCTTGAGTATTTTTTCTATCATTACGATGCTTCCTATTCTTCGCATTGTTTTTAAACTGGATAAAGGCATCGACACTTCAAAAGTCCCGGTTTATGTGGGAAATGTGGGTAATTATTTTGGGTATTTAAAAGATCTTGCTTATTATAAAATTCAGCTGAATATTGATCATTATGGTGGCGTAAAGGTTTTGGCAACACTTTGCATCATCACTGCTTTTTCATTTTTTCTTCGAAACTTATTTCGTTATTTGGGTGCTTATTTTTTGGTTAATTACAGAGTTGGAATTACCAAAGATCTGCGAACTTCGATGTACGATAAATTCTTAAAACTTCCCGTTTCATTTTTTACGGAACAAAGAAAAGGCGACATGATGAGTCGTATTTCCAATGATATTGGCGCTGTAGAAGGGGGAATAATGGGTGCTTTGGTAGATTTAATTAATGCGCCATTTATGATCATCGGGACGTTATTTACATTATTTGCCTTAGATTCTAACCTCACACTTTTTTCTTTAATTATTTTCCCGATCATGGGTTTATTAATTTCATGGGTCGGGAAAAGTCTTAAAAAACAAGCCACTTCTGCGCAGCAGGAATTAGGCAATATGTTTTCTTTGGTAGATGAAACTTTAAAATCATCCAAAGTCATCAAAATTTTTAACGCGGATATTATTTTAAATAATCGTTTTAATGCAACCACAAATCTTTGGCAAAAATTTGCCATAGGAATGAGCCGCAGAAGGGAACTGGCGTCGCCAATGAGCGAATTTCTTGGTTCAGTCACTATTCTTTTAATAACCTGGTTTGCAGGTTTAAATATTATCAACGGGACAAATGACGATCCTGTTACTTTTTTAGCATTTATTGCCTTATTTTTTCAAATCCTGGATCCGGCAAAAAAGCTCGCGAACTCTATTTCATCTATTCAAGGTGGAATGGCAAGTTTAGATCGTGTTTCTGAAGTTCTGGATTATGATCTGAAAGTTGAAGAAATAGCAAATCCTGTTTCCATTTCAGATTTAAATAAAACGATTGAATTTAAAAATATTGGTTTTTATTACGATGTTGACAATGTTATTTTAAAGAACTTTTCTTTAACCTTGCCAAAAGGAAAAACCGTCGCTTTGGTCGGACAGTCGGGAAGCGGAAAAACCACGATCGCCAATTTATTAGCGCGTTTTTATGATGTTTCTGAAGGTGAAATTTTAATTGACGGTATAAACATTAAGAATTTAAATTTAAAAGAATACCGCCATCTTTTAGGAATGGTTACTCAGGAATCTGTTTTATTTAATGATTCGGTTTTCAATAATATTTTAATGGGAAAACCTTCAGCGCCTGAAGCAGAAGTTATCTCAGCGGCAAAAATTGCCAATGCAGATCAGTTTATCACTCAGCTTCCGGATTCTTACAACACCAATATCGGTGATGATGGAAATAAATTATCCGGTGGACAGAAACAAAGACTTTCCATCGCTCGCGCCGTTCTAAAAAACCCACCGATCATGATTTTGGACGAAGCAACTTCTGCTTTAGACACAGAATCTGAAAAATTTGTACAAGATGCATTAGATAAAATGATGGAAAACAGAACCTCATTAATTATTGCGCACAGACTTTCTACCATTCAAAAAGCCGACTGGATCGTCGTTATGGAACGCGGCGAAATTGTAGAGCAGGGAACACATCAGGAATTGATGGATAAAAAAGCAACTTACTACAAATTGGTAGAGTTGCAGAATTTTAAATAAAAAAAATTCATATAAAAATAAAGCCGGCATCTGGAAAAGATGCCGGCTTTTAAATAAAAAAAAAGACAGACTATTTATTGTCCATCATTTTACCGTCTTTGTCCATTGCTGTTCCAGCAGAATTCATCATCATACCATCACTCATCATCATTTTAGAACCATCTTTCATCATAACGTTTCCGTCTTTCATTACTTTAGTTCCGTTTGACATGGTCATATCCTGATCCATCATCATCATCTTGTCGTCTTTCATGGTCATCATTTTGCCATCTTTCATCATCACGTCGCCATTTTTCATAGATGTGCTGTTGTCCATCATAGCGCCACCAGCAGGAGCCATAGCAGAAGTAGAATCTGCCATTGGAGCTGTCGCCATTGTGGTGTCATTCATCATTGCAGCACTGTCAGAGTTTGCCATTGTGTCGGTCGTTTCTGTTTTTTTACTGCAAGATGCTAATAAAACACCTGCGGTCATAAGTAACATTACTTTTTTCATAATATTTATTTTTTGATTATCATGCTAATGTAATAAAAATAGATATACAAAATAATTTAAAAAAAAACAGATTATATTTTACACACAATGTGCGATTTACTGACGTCTTTCGGGGTTTTGCTTTAAAAAAGCGTCCCATCCTGTGTAAGATTTTTCCGCAGAAATGCTCCCTGAATTAAAATGATGGCAGACTGCAACAGCCAAACCATCGGACGCATCAAGCGATTTTAAAGGCAATTCTTTTAAATTAAATAGATTTTTCAGCATTCCCGCAACTTGTTCTTTACTCGCATTTCCATTTCCGGTTATTGCCATTTTGACTTTTTTTGGCGAATATTCACAAATTGGAACGTCGCGGTGCAAACTTGCCGCCATTGCGACACCTTGCGCTCTTCCCAACTTCAACATCGATTGCACATTTTTCCCAAAAAATGGTGCCTCCAAAGCCACTTCGTCCGGATGAAATTCATCAATTAAGGCCAAAGTTTTATCAAAAATAACTTTCAGTTTCGTCTCGTGATTTGGATATTTTTTTAAAATAAGTTCGTGAATGGAAATGAGTTCCATTTTATTATTCTTAATGGAAATTAAACCAAAACCCATTATCGCCGTTCCAGGATCAATTCCTAAAATTATTTTTTCGCTTTGCATTAAGGCAAATTTAGAGTTTTTATTTAAAATTAATGTTTAATATTTTTTGCTTTTTGTCATAATGAACGCAGCAAAGAGAAGAATCTTGTTTTTTGAGATTCTTCCTGCGTCAGAATGACAAAAAGATAAAAATAATTTTTATACATAAGAAAATTATGTATAACTTTGTTATGTATTAAAACAAAAATTGTGGCTAAAAAAAACGCATTATATAAAGGAACACTTCAAAATATTATTTTGAAATTGCTTTCAACCGAAGTAAAAATGTACGGTTATCAACTCACGCAACGTGCAAAAGAATTGACGAAAGGCGAACTGGAAATGACTGAAGGCGCACTTTATCCGTTGTTACACAAATTAGAAAACGAAGGTTTAATTTTTGCGGAACTGCAAAATGTAAACGGACGAGATCGAAAATATTATTTCCTGACCAACAAAGGAAAACGCCAACAAGCGGAACATGAAGTAGAAATGAAAAGTTATTTGTTTAATCTCAATGCCATTTTCAACGTATGATCACTTCCGAAGAAAACATAGAAATTGGCGAATTTTTAAAGGAAAAAAATTTACCATTAGATTTAAGAGTTGAGATTTTAGATCACATTCGTGAGCAATTAAGCCACAAAATGGAAGTTGAATCCAAAGATTTTTATTTGGCTTTTTCTGAAATTAAAGAATCTTGGAAGGAAGATTTGGTGATGAAAAAAACTTTTTTTATTAGAGAATCCAGAACAAATATTCATCGTAAAACAAACCGAAAAGCAGATTTAGAAATATTAAAAAAATCGGGATTATATTTTGCAATCTATTTTTTATTGAGTTCTTCATTTCTTTATTTTAATAAAACACTTGCGCACAACTTTATTTTGGGAATATATTCTTTAATGACTTTCATGTACTTATGGTTACTTCTATTTAATTATAAAATGCTGAAAATTACAGCAAAATCTAAAAGAAGAAAGATAAGTTATTTGCAACAAGGAACTGCAGTCTTTACAATGGTGGGAATTTTTATTCCAGTTTATGTTTTATTTGATTTCGAAAATAAATTTGATCGATATTATTTATCAATTTTTAATTTGATAAATCATGGTGAAATCACAGTCATATTGTTTGCTACATTATTTACATTAAATATTTATGCTTATGGCTGGTTGTATGGTTTCATAAATTTTTTGGAATACAAAAAATCTTTAAAAATCTTGGAACAAAAAATAAATTTTAAGTTATGATTTCTAAAATTGAAGAAAACAAAATCCGAGATTATTTATTAGATAAAAAACTTCCAATTGATATTTTATTGGAAGTAAATGATCACTTTATTATTCAAATAAAAACTTTAGAATTTGAGAAAGATTTATCATTTGACGACGCATTTAAAAATGTAAAAGAAAATTGGCGAAAAGATTTGACTTTATCCTGGGCGGGAGGAATGGATATAAACGATTCTAATCTTTTAATGCGAAGGATTTCTAAAAATATTGTAAAAGATAATATTTATTTTGCTTTAAAAGTGACTTTATTTGGAATGCTTTTCACGATTTTAATGAGTAAGTTTTTGCCACAGAATTTATTTCAATATTTAATTTGTATTCTTGTTTCCGCGATATTTATCTACCCATTAATTATTTTTATAATTAATTTTAAAAAGTTTAATTTGACAAGAAAATATGATAATTACACTTTAAGTCTTCACCAGCATAACACGGCTTTGGTTTTAAGTTTGGCAGTTCTTCCCGTGAATTTAATTCAACAAGTTTTAAATCACCCTGAAAATTTTAATTCGTTTGGTAATTTTAAAGGGTTTAATCTAGATTTCTGGAATCATGCTTTTCCTTATTTACTTTTAATAGTTATTTTTTCATTAGCTTCATTAACAATCATTTCACAAATTAAATTTTTAAAACAATTAGAAATCGTAAAACCTTTTTTAAAATATCTAAAACCAAGTTGAAAATTAAATATCAGCAAAGTTTAAATTTAGAAAGATTTGCAATCAAAAATAAGCTTCTTTACTTTTTTTAAATTTTATCAGGATATAATAATTTTCATCTTTATTGCCGAAAAAAACATAATCTAGTTTTGAAATAATTCTTTTTTGTGGCGCATTTAAAGAAGAAAAAAAAGTTAAAAAAAGTGGATCATTTTTAAGAAAAATATAGTTGTTCTTTGACCAATTTCCTGTTTTGGTAATTTTTTCTTGCGAATTTACGATGATTTGTTTTCCGTATTTATTGATGAAATTAGGTTGAAACGGTATCGCCGTAAACTGATTTCCACTATTTATCCATTTTTTATTTTTAAAAAATTCCCATGTTTTATCGGGATTAGAAGTTTGGAAAGCAATAAAATAATTAGGTTTTATGATTTTTTGAAAACTTCTTTTTTCCACTTCATTAAAGTTGTCATCATAGCCAAACGTTATGATCGTATCCTGAACCTGTTTTAATGCGACCGTTGATTTTACTGCCAAAACCCCGGAAGGATATTGAAAATTATTCCGAAAAAATTGAGAAAAAGTTTGAATATTTGAAGCGTCAAGTTCAAGATCTAAAAATTGGTTTTTTGCCTCGGCACTTTTTAGAACGCTCTTGAACAGTTTTGTATTCGATGAGTTTTTTATCTCAATTTCATTCTCGCTACACTCGATTTCAAAGTTGGTGATTTTTTGATTTGACAAAAAAGATAAACTTCCCGTAGAAATTCCTATAAATTCATCGGCTTCAAAAAACTTGTTATTCGCGGCTTTTTTTAAATAATTAAAGTTAGAATTTGAAGTCGAAATCAAACATTTTTCATCTTCTATTTTGAGAAAAATACCGTCTTTTTGGTAGGTATTGTTGTCGGATTTATTGAATTTGCATTCTTTTAAAAAAAGCAAAAAGGCATTTAAATCTGCAATTTCAACAACCGTATTCCAGTCGGAAATTTTGCCATTTTTTAAATGAAATAGTTGTAGATAATCAGGTAATTCAATGCCGGATTTTCGAAATAAACTATATAGATCTGACTTTTTAGAACTTTTAAACCAACCTGATGGATGCATTAAAAAGCTGAAAACTGCCTGTCGTTTTATTTTTTTTACATTAATTAAGATAACTGCATCAGCATTTTTTGGTATAAATTTTAAAGTTTTGTCCTCATGAAAAAACACAAAATAGCTCAAAATAGCGATCACTAAAAAAATGACCGGCGCAATTTTTCTTTTTAGCATTTACAGTGTATTTGAAATCTCCTCCGGCTTTATCGCGTCACTGATATCATCAAAAAGATCAAAAAAGTACATCAGACTATTTTCTGAAGTGCTGTTAATATTATAATTGACCTCCGTTTGAATACTTTCTGCTTTTACATCAGTTTTATAAATGATTTCACCAGCATTTTTACGTAGTAAATTGTATAAATTTTGTTCTTTTTTCTCCGAAAATTCAGCGCCAAGTAAGCCAATTAGTTTTTGAATGTTTAAATAACCTGCGATGGAATGTTTTGAAGATTCTTTTGCATTTTTTTTAGTGACAGCAGATTGCATTTTTTCGCCAATATTATCTGCCGAAGTGCTGATATAGACGATTCCATCTCTTACTGCGAAAACCATATTGTCCATTTCGCTGCTGTCTGTCTTTTTGTAAAGATACAGATCGCCATTTTTTACGAAATTTTCTGCGGTGGTTTTATTCGTTGTGAGAAGATCAAATATTTTTTTCCAGTAAGTGTCATTTTCCGTTACAAAAGCAACTGTAAAATCGGGCGTCGCAACCTGTTTGGTTTTTTTAATCTCTTTTTCATTGTAGTCATCATCGTATTCAAAATCCTTATATTCGATATTTCTATAAGTCACATCGTTTAAAATAAAGATCGCATTTCCCGGAATGATTTTCGAAATGGCTTTTTCGTCCAGCACAATTTTGATTGTTTCTACCATTAAAGAAATTTCCTTTTGGAATTTCTGGTTTTCAGAGATTTTATTGATCAGATCATAAGTTGCGTCAAAACTTTTGTAACCGTTAATGTTGAGTGCAAAGTATCCTATGCTCTTATCTGAAATTAATTTTGACAATTTTTTATTGAAATTTCCGCTGTAGAAATCACCTATCGTTTTCTGAATTGCAGGATCCTGATTGCTATAATTGCTGATCAGTTTTACCTTGTCTTTATCAAAGTACAGGTTATAATATGAATCTGAATTAGAAACTTTAGTCATATAATTCTGGATCATCGCGTAAGATGGCAAACCCGGGATCATTTGATTATTTCTGTACATAGAACTGAAATTGGAGTAAGCAAAAAGATCAGATTTATCATCTTTAAATTTCATTTTATTAGCCGGAATATCAATTATAAAATTTGAACTAAAGATTTCGTCGAAAGATTTTTCTGATAAATTCTTAACGATCTTAAATTCGGCAATGTTGATCGAATCCATTCTTTTTTGATAATTTTTTTCCTCTTCTTCTGCATTATAATTTTCCTCATTCTCTGGCGTTGGCATTTCAGATGCTTCATCGTCTTCGTTTTCACGCGTCGGAATCTCCTTGATTTTCGGATATTTATGAAATTTCTTTAGATAAGCAATATCTTTTCGAATCCTGATATTATCTTCCTGCGACTCTCTTATATATATTTCGTTGTCAACAATTTCTTCTTCTAAATATTTGATTTCTTCTTTATAATCAAAAGACTTATCCACCGTTTGATCTTCCGGAATATTTGTGATAATGCTGTCGGAGGCTATTTCCGTACTGTCAGTTTCAATAAGACTATCATATTTAAAAGGTTTGCTGTAAGTTATAAATTTTAAAACAGCACGTTTTTCATTCCAGGCGACAAAAGTTTTTTCATCTAAGCTGACGTAGGAATAATTGCTTTTTTTGGTGATTTCTAAACCTTCTTTTTTCGTCGTGTTAATGAAATTTCTAAACCTTTCTACATCATCCAAAATAAAATGTGTGGAATAAGATTTTACAGAATCATTAGACGTGAAATAGTGGAATTGAGTGTCATCATATTTTATTCCCGTTTTAGAATAGTCATTCCAGATCGCCACTTTTTTATCTTTCTCCAGTATTTTTTTAAAGATCGGGTTGAATTTTGCCCAGTTCACTTTACCATTGAGTTGCTTGCCGTTCATTTCCATATAAAAAACGGTGTTTTCCGGCAGTTTAAATTTGTTTTGTGCTGAAAATCCTAAAAATGATAAAAGCAGAACTAATGTGGAAAATTTATAGAGTAGAAAATATTTCATAAATGAATTTATTTAAATAAAATAGTATTGTTTATTTGTTTTTTCTGAAGAATAAAATCTAAAATATTCCCTTCAAGTTTAAGTGCTTTTCGATCAGTCGAAATTGCAAAAGCTGAATTAGACTGGGATTTTATCACGTTTTGAAACTGAAGAATAGAAATATATTTGGCAGTATTGAAAATCTCTTTGTCTGCCACGCCAAGTTTATCGTAATCACTTTTGTAGGAATTAATTTTATTTTTGGTAAAAGATTTTTGGACGATGTCGTTCGTGTACAAAAGCGACGGAAACATTTTCCCGATAATTTTTTTGGTCTTTAAAAGCTTTATACCTTCGTTTATATTTTCAATTTTTTTAAAACTGCAACTGAGTTTTATGATATAATTCTCCAGATCTGCGCTTGTTTTCACATTGCTGATGCCGGGAATACTTGTGAAAGTTGCAGCCGCTGCATTGATTTTGGTCTGAATTTCTGCTTTTGTGGGAAATTTTTTTCCGTTTACCGTCTGCATTTTTGAGAGTGACGCAATTCTCGTTTTGCTCTTACTTGCATTTAAAATAAGAGAATATTCTCCGCTTCCATCGGATTTTAATGTTACTTTATCAAGAATATCAAAACAGCTTGTTAAGGATATTAGCAGTAATAAAGAGATAACTATTTTAACGAATAATTTCATATATATTTCAACGTCTTTTACAAAGATAAATTTTTTCTTAATAAAACGTTAAAATCTATTGATCAACTTAAATTTTTACTTAAATCTGATTCAGAAATTTAAAATTTAATCTGTTTTTAACATCGCAATTTCGTCTCTAAGTTTCGCAGCTTCTATAAAATCCAGATTTTTCGCCGCTTTTTCCATTGCCGCTTTTTTCGCTGCAATTAAAAGATCGGTATTTTCTCCGTAAGACGCTTTTTCTTCGGCAACTTTTTGGATCAATTCTTTCTGAGTGTATTTTGAATCGGGGAAATCTTTACTTCTTCCCACCATGTTTTCGCTGATTTTTTTATTTAAAGCCGTCGGAACTTTGCCATGTTGCTCATTATATTCCATTTGTCTTGCGCGTCTGTAATTGGTCTCGTCGATCGCATTTTGCATGGAACCTGTAATTTTATCGGCGTAAAGAATGGCTTTTCCGTTAATATTTCTCGCAGCACGACCAATTGTTTGTACCAAAGAACGTCGGGAACGAAGCATTCCTTCTTTGTCAGCGTCCAAAATAGCAACTAACGAAACTTCGGGTAAATCAAGACCTTCACGTAATAAATTGACACCAACCAACACATCAAAAACGCCTAATCGCAAATCCTGCATAATTTGAATTCTTTCCAACGTTTCAACATCTGAGTGTATGTAACGCGTTCTAATTCCAAATTTTACGAAATATTTTGTCAGTTCTTCTGCCATTTTCTTGGTTAAAGTCGTAACCAAAGTGCGTTCATCAATTTCAACTCTTTTTTGAATTTCTTCAATTAAGTTATCAATTTGGTTTAAAGAAGGTTTTATCTCAATCACCGGATCTAAAAGCCCTGTTGGACGTATAATTTGTTCAATATAAGTACCGCCGGATTTTTCTAATTCATAATCTGCAGGCGTCGCGGAAACATAAATTACCTGATTTTGCATATCTTCAAACTCGGGAAATTTCAACGGACGATTATCCATCGCTGCGGGAAGTCTGAAACCGTGTTCGACTAAGACCTCTTTTCGGCTTCTGTCACCGCCATACATCGCGTGAACTTGTGGAATTGTAGCGTGACTTTCATCAATTACCATTAAAAAATCTTTCGGGAAATAATCTAAGAGGCAAAATGGTCGTGTTCCTGGCAATCTTCCATCTAAATAACGGGAATAATTTTCAATTCCGCTGCAGTAGCCGAGTTCTTTGATCATTTCAAGATCAAATTCCGTTCTTTCTTCTAAACGTTTGGCCTCAAAAGGTTTTTCAATTTCTCTAAAAAAATCAACCTGCTTAACCAGATCATCCTGAATCGCACGAATTGCGCCGACCATTGTATCTTTTGACGTTACAAATAAATTGGCGGGATAAATTCTGATGTTTTCAAAATCTGACAACACATTTCCGGAAACGGGATCAAAACTTTGAATCGTATCGATTTTATCACCAAAAAACTGAATTCGCACCGCGCTGTCTGCATAAGCCGGATAAATATCGACAACATCACCTTTCACACGGAACGTACCGCGCTGGAACTCGTTCAAAGTTCTGGAATAGAGCGCACTAACTAAAGCATGCAATAGTTTTGTACGAGAAAGTTTTTCATTTTTTTCAACCTCAATTAAAGATTTATTGAATTCTGCCGGATTTCCAATACCATAAATACAGGAAACTGACGCCACAATTAGAACATCCCTTCTGCCCGAAAGTAAGCTTGCAGACGCAGAAAGTCTTAGCTTTTCTACTTCTTCATTTATGGAAAGATCTTTTTCTATGTAAGTATTTGAGGATGCGATAAAAGCTTCCGGTTGGTAATAATCGTAATAACTCACAAAGTATTCCACGGCATTATTTGGGAAAAATTCCTTGAATTCCATGAAAAGTTGCGCTGCTAAAGTTTTATTATGCGCCAAAACCAAAGTGGGCTTTTGAACTTCATTTACAACATTGGCAATCGTAAAAGTTTTTCCGGAACCGGTAACACCTAAAAGCGTCTGGTATTTTTCGCCAAGATTAAGACCGTCTACCAGTCCTTTTATTGCAGTTGGCTGATCTCCAGTTGGTTTATATTCGGATTCTAATTGAAATTTCATAAATTTTAAAGAATAATAAGAAAAGAAAAAAGAACAAAAATTTAGTTTTGTTCTTTACAAATTTACGAAAAAAAGAAAGGAAAATTAATTTCTACATTATTAACAGCTCAATTTCTGAGACCTTTTTTTTATTTTTCAAATTTCATTGTCATAGGCATTCTATACACAGAAGAAACTGCTTTCCCATCATGAAGTGCCGGTTTCCACATTACACCATCATTCGCTTTTTTCAAAGAGTTTATCGCTTCAGCATTAAATTTTTCATTATTACCGTCGCTTTTAAAATATTCCGTGACTTTTCCTGTTTCGTCAATTCTAAAAAAGATTGTAGTTTTCATCAGGCTTTCATCACCATTGAAAATAGATGCGTCAAAAAATTTTGCAGCAGAACTTCTCAAAGCATTTAATCCGCCTGGAAATTCTGCAGGTATCTGTTGAGTTACACTTGGCGGCGGTGGCGGTGGCGGTGGCGCCATTTCAGTTTCTGCAACTAAAGTACCTTTGTTTACTTTTTGTTTTTGTACTTTTATTGGTTTTTTAATCGTGTCACTCTTTATTTTTAAAATTTCACTTTTTAACGGTGAAAATTCAGGGTTGCTTTTACTGATTTTTACTGAGGTTATTTTATTCTCAGGTTGTTTTTCTGTATTTCTGGAATACACTTTTTTCGCAAAAAGACAAGCTGAAATTCCAAAAATGAATATTGCAAAAATCTTTTTGATCACCGCAAATTTTGAGTTGGGTTTTGTCATCATAATAAATCGTTTTTTGGTATTGTTAAAATTAAATTGATTGGTAAATGTTCGGTTTTGGTAAGTTGAAATTTCTTCTAAAATTAGTTGCTGATAAGGTTTAATTTCAAATTTTTTTGCTAAAACATTTTCGTCTGCTAAAAATTCGTGGTTGGTGATAATTGCTTTTTTGTAAAAATAAAGCGCTGGATTAAACCAGGTAAAGATTTTTAAAATCTCAATAAAAAGCAAGTCCAGACTATGTTTTTGATCAATATGATTTTTCTCGTGAAGATAAATTCGGTCATCAATTTTACCGTTTTTAAAATACTTTTTGCCCAAATAAAGTGTTCCGAAAAAACTGAAAGGCGAAAGGTTTTCTTCTAAAATTTTGATTTTCTGATTTTCTATTTTGATCAATTTTCCTTTTAATTTTAAAATTTTAATAACAGAAAAAACGCTTTTTACTAAAAGAAAAATTGTGATCAAACCATAAACTGAAATTACCATTAAAGTCCAATTAAAAGTAGATTCCACCGGAATTTTTGAAATTATAATCTCAGAACCTGCGTCTTGAAAAATTAAAGCCGTTTGTGTTTTTTGCGTTTGAGGAAATTTTAAACTTAAAAAAGGAATTAAATAAGAAAAAGCCAAAGCAAATATTAAATAAAACCTGTTAAACTTAAAAGTTCTTTCTTTTTCTAAAAACAAATAATACAGGCAAATGAGAAGCGAAGAACATAGGATTATTTTAAAAATGTAAGTTTCCATAATTAATCTTTTATTTGTTTGTCAATCATATCGCGAAGTTCTTTCAATTCTTTCTGAGAAAGTTTTGCGTTTGCAGTAAAATAGGAGGCAAACTGCGTCACGGAATTATTAAAAAACTGATTTATCAAACCTTTCATTTCTCCGGTGAAATATTTTCCTTTTTCAATTTTTGGGAAATACTCACGGGAATTTCCGAAGGTTTTATAACCAACGAGATTTTTATTTTGCATTCTTTTTAATAGAGTTGCGACGGTTGTTGGTGCTGGTTTTGGCTCAGGAAAAGCTTCTAAAAGATCTTTCATAAAAGCAGTTTCTTTTTCCCAAAGAAGATCCATCAGGATTTTTTCCGTTTCTGTTAATTTTTGGTTCATTTCTACAAACTATAATATTGTTCTACAAATGTAGAATAAAAATTTAATTAATTGTATATTTTTTTAATTATTTTTAAAAAAAAGAGTAATTTTTACGAAGGAATAATTTTTGCAATTCTTTTAAAAAATTGATTATGACACATTTACTCTTAAGATCAGCGACGCTTGCTGTTTTTTCTCTTTTAATATCCTGTTCCGGAAATTCTCAAAATCAAAAAATTAATTCGACAGAAACAAACATCAGTGGCGATTTACAAAACCCTGAAACCGTGGAAAAAAACTCTCCAGAATATAAGTCCGCCTTTGAAAATCAAACCAGAGTTAAAGGTTTAAAGACAAAAACGGCATACGAGGTTCAGGTGATTAATTCAAATCTTGGCAGACCTTGGGGAATTACAAATCTTCCGGACGGACAATTTTTGATCACAGAGAAATCGGGTTATCTGAACGTGCTTTCAGCTGATGGAAAAACCGTTACAAAAATTGAAGGTTTGCCAAAAGTGAATGATAAAGGACAAGGCGGTCTACTGGATGTGGTGATCGATCCGATGTACGAAAATAATAAAATGATTTATTTTACTTTTTCTGAACCGGCAAATGGTGGAAATCACACCGCAGTAGGAAAAGGTGAACTTTCTTTAGATCAAAAAAAAATATTAAATCCGGTGGTGATTTTTCGCGCGACTCCAACTTATGATGGTGATAAACATTTTGGCAGTCGCCTGGCTTTTGATAAATCAGGTAATCTTTACGCAAGTTTTGGGGAGCGTTCTGATTTAGAAACCAGACCTTTAGCTCAGAATACGATGGCTTATTTGGGAAAAATTGTAAAAATTGATCGTGACGGAAAACCAGCAGAAAGCAATCCTTTTCTTAAAAATATTAAATTTAAACCTGAAATTTATTCGTACGGTCATAGAAATCCGCAAGGTTTGGCAATGGACGAAAACGGCCAACTTTGGGAAGCGGAAATGGGTCCAAAAGGTGGCGATGAGATCAATTTAATATTAGCCGGAAAAAATTATGGCTGGGGAAATGTAACTTACGGAACAGAGTACAGCGGCAAAAAAATAAAAGGTGGCACTACGCAAAAATCCGGGACGGAGCAACCTGTTTATTATTGGGATCCATCGGTTTCTATGAGCGGCATTACCTTTTATACGGGGAATATTGAAGAATGGAAAAATAATTTATTTTTAGGTTGTTTGGGTGGTCAAAAAATCATTCGTTTAAAAATTGAAAACAATAAAGTTATTGCTGAAGAGTGGCTATTGTCTGATAAAAATGAACGTTTCCGTGATGTTCTAAATGGAAAAGACGGCAATCTCTATGCAATAACTGATAGTGGAAAATTGTATAAAATTTCTAAAAAATAATTTAGATTTTTAATATAAAATAAATAATTTGTAATTATAATTAGTTATTGCGGTACTTATTTCATTTTTAATATTGTTTGGTAAATTATAAAATATAGAATTAATTTTATTATTAAAATCTATTCTTATATTTACTCCATAAAACTAGATCACCATGAAAACTTTTTTGGCAGGAATATTCCTGCTTATTATTGGTTTTGCAAATTCACAAACCACGGCTTATACTGGAGAAAATGATTTGAAAGCGCAACTGGGCGCAGATCTTCAGCGAAAAAACGCTTTAGGTGCTGTCGCAACTATCGATTACGGTTTGAGCGAATATTTTTCTGTAGGTCTTCAGTCCGCATATATTTTTAAAGCAAAAGAAATTGATGGAACCCCGCTGCAGTTTAAGGACAGGTTTGATGCAAAGATCCGTCTAAGTGCAAGTTTAGGAGACACTTTTAGATTTCCGGAAAATATGGATTTTTATCCCGGAATTAACGTTGGTTTACGTGATGTTGGTGGACATATTGGATTCAGATATTACTTTAATAATGGCATCGGATTATTTACCGAAGGTCAATTTGTAATTGAAAAATACACCAATACCATTGAGAGTAATAATCGTTTAAACAATCAGTTTGCAGTGCTAGCCGGTTTAACTTTTGACCTTCACCACGAGCCTAATTAATCATTTTCCAAAATATTTTTTGCTTTAAACTTCTGCCAGCTTAACCGTAAAATGACGTAATATAGCCGGTTCCCAGGTTATTTTGTAGCCTGTTTTTATATCATTTCTACGGTCGAAAACATTTCTTAGAGCAGCGGCAATATAATCCATGTGGTTATTTGTGTAAGTTCTTCTTGGAATTGCAAGACGTAAAAGTTCTAGTTTTGGATAGCGATTTTCTCGTGTTTCCGGATCACGGTCTGCGAGTAAAGTTCCGATTTCTACCGCGCGAATTCCAGCTTCTTTAAATAGTTCCAGACCCAATGTTTGCGCCGGAAATTCTTCTCTTTTCAGATGAGGTAAAAACTTCAAAGCATCAATAAAAATCGCGTGTCCGCCAATTGGCTTTTGAATGGGAACGCCATATTCAATTAGTTTTTTGCCTAAATATTCTACTTGAGAAATCCGGCTTTCTAAATAATCGAATTCTGTAGCTTCATTTAAACCAACTGCCAAAGCCGCCATATCTCGTCCCGCCATTCCGCCATAAGTAATAAATCCTTCAAAAATGATGGTAAAATTTGAGGCTTCCTGAAATACTTTTTCATTATTTAAAGCGATAAAACCGCCTATATTTACCAAACCATCTTTTTTTGAACTCATTGTCATTCCGTCGCCGTAAGAAAAAACTTCTTTTGCGATTTCTTTTATGGTTTTATTTTCCTGTCCGGCTTCTCTGGTTTTAATAAAGTAGGCGTTTTCAGCAAATCTTGCAGCATCAAAATAAACCGGAATTCCATATTGATCAGATAATTTTTTTACAGCTTTAATATTTTCCAAAGAGACCGGTTGGCCGCCCGAAGAATTACAGGTAATTGTTATTAAACAAAATGGAATTTCTTCTTTTGGATGATTGAGATAAACGTTTTCTAATTTTGCTAAATCAATATTTCCTTTAAATGGATGAAGATCGTCAACATTAAATGCTTTGTCGATTGTGCAATCAATTGCGTGCGCTTTTCTCATTTCTATATGGCCTTTTGTCGTGTCAAAATGAGAATTTCCGGGAACGACATTTCCTTCTTTTACGAGGACTGAAAATAAAATGTTTTCTGCGGCTCTTCCCTGATGCGTTGGTAATAAATAAGGAAATCCTGTTAAATTTTTTACAGTTTCGTGAAGTGCTTCAAAGGATCTGGAACCTGCGTAGCTTTCGTCGCCGGACATTAATGCAGACCATTGATTGTCAGACATTGCGCCGGTTCCGGAATCTGTTAATAAATCGATGTAAACGTGGGAACTTCTGAGATTAAATAAATTAAAATGGGCGTTTTTCAGCAACTGGATTCTCTGTTCTTTTGTTGATTGATGGATTTCTTCAATCATTTTTATTCTGTACGGTTCTGCGTAAGGTAATTTCATAATTTTAAAGTAAAAAGTAAAACGTGGAAAAATGCGGGAAAGTGGATTTTCAAACAAAAATTGAAAATTGCGAAAATCTGCAGCCCGACTTGAATGGAGCTCTTTTTGCGTGGAAAATAAAGTTCGAATTATTTACTAAATTACTTAGCAAAAAAGCGGGAATGGAAGGCGGAAAAAGCTGCCCTAAAAAAGATATGAGAAAATTTACTCAGGTGCTTTGAAAACGGCAACGTCTGAATGGAAACCTGCAACGCCGCCACTTACGGCAAATTTCATTGCATTTGCGGCATCGACGTTCGTTAAGATCTTGATATTAGAGGCCAAAACGAAAACAACCCAACCTGAAACGGCGTAAGATTGCGGCATATAAACCGAAACATAATTTGGAAAACCAACGGAAGATAAGTCACTTTGAGTAAGAAAACCAACGCGCCACATTTCCGGGTTTTCAGAAGTCTGGACTAATACAGGTACGTTAAATTTCTTTTTATCGCCTACAAATGAAGACATTACATCTTTAAATGAGGTGTAAATGAATTTTATGCCGGGCGTGTGTTCTAAAACATAATCGAAACTGTCGACAACTACTTTTCCGATGATAAATTTATTACCAATAAAACCCACGAAAGCGGTTGTCAGAATGACAATGACGAAAACCAACCCGGGAAATTGCTCCGAAATTGAAGGAATAAGATTATCAACACCAGAAATAAAATACCAAATGATGCCTACTGTTGCTGCAATTGGTCCAATAATCACCAAACCCTGCAAAAATGATCGCAGAAAAAGTCTCAGGGAATGATTGAAGTTTTTACTCATTCTTGTTTTTGGATAATTGGTATAATTTTTAAGATATTTTTAAGGAATTAGCATTTAAGTGTTAAAATATTTGGCATAAGTTTTGGTTAACAGATTTCAACAAACAAATAAATAATTAAACTTATGCAAACTAAAAACATTTTTATGAAACAAACTGAAAAAATCTCAATTTTTTTAATGACATTTTTTTTAAGCGCTTTTGCATTTGCCCAGGATAAAGCGGCAGATTTAACGGTTGACGTCAACAGTACAAAAAGTACCACATCTACAGAATGGTATGGCAATCCTATATACTGGGTAGTTGGTGCAGTAGCCTTAATTATTATTATCGCTCTTATTACAAGAGGAAATAATAATAACAGTAACTAAGAATTTTTTTAAGATTTCATCAAACAGCTTCTATTTTGGAAGCTGTTTTTTTACGTAAAAATTCTAAAATTTTCCAACCAAATGCATCCATTTTTTTTAAACCAAATGCGATAGAGATGGCAAGTGTAACATTTATCAAATAAATAATAACCATTAAAACAACCCAATTAATATTTTCTTTAAATGGAACTACGATAAAATAGACCAGTGAAGAACTTATTCCTTGCGCAAAATAAAAGAAGATAGCATTTCTGCCGATGTAGTTTATAAAAGTGTCTTTGGTGATTTTTAAACGGTTGTAAAAGATCAAAACGGTTATAAGAGAAAATATCGACCACAAAATATAACCTGTTTTTGGTGGAAATTTTTGTTTATTCATTAAATAAAATGCCTCTTTTCCGAAAATGTAAAATAAAATACCAAGCGCAATTCCTAAAGTGCCATATAAAACCGGAATCCATTTTGTTGGTATTTTTTTGTTTTTTAATTGATGTGCGATCAGAAAAACGGCTAAATAGTAAGCGACGTACCCGACTTGACCAGTTGGATAAAACCACGGAAAAATATTAAATAATAAAGTTGAACCCAAGCAAATGGCAACAAACCACCAAATATGTCTTGGAAAAAATTTTAAAATCAAAACGCCAAAAACCGTCAAAATATAATAGACTTTTAAATACCAAAAACTGCCCATTACGACCGGAAAAGTGTCTGCATTTGTATATTGATGCAAATACCAGTTTCCCAGATTTTGCCATTGTGGAATTGATGAAATATTTTGAGGAACATATTTCGTCCCAAAGGTTGAGTAGAAATCCTGCAATTTTGATAATCCGAAAAAATTTAAACCAAAAACCTTGAAAAAATAATCAGCGAAAAAGAGAAAAGTCACAAAGATCATGTAAGTGATTTGCAGCTTCAACAAGCGGTAGAAAGTTTTCTCGATATTGTTTCCGGAAGTTAAGCCGCTCAATGCGAAGAAAATCGGGACGTCAAAAACCAGGGATAAAACTCTGATTTCGGTAGAAATATAATATTGTCCAGACCAAAAAGCGGTGTGAATAAAAATAATGGAGAGCGTCGCAAGTCCTTTGGCAAAATCAATATAGAGATCTCTTTTCATTTTTCAAATTTCGATAAAAGTAAATAAAGTTTTGGTAATAAGACCTTTTACAACACAAAAAAAGGTGAAGCATTATACTTCACCTTTATAATTGTCTTTAAAGAAGTTTATTTCAAAGATTTAAATTCTTCAGCAGAAATTTCGTTCGTCTGAATTTGTTTTAATTCTTCGGTATAATTACTCATATAAGCATCCAGTTCAGGAAAGCGCGTATTTTTCGCGGTTCTATAAGTTTCGTTTAAAACTCCTGTATAATAATAGAAGAAATTGTAATCAAAATCTGCCGCTGTAAGATCATATTGTGCTAATAAAAAACCTAATCTAACTGCAGATCTCCTTTGTGGCGGCGTTCCGTGATGACCCGCGCTCGTAGTTTGATAATCGCCAATGCTTTGTGCAAATTCATAAGCAGCAGCAATTTTTGCAAAAGTATCTTGGTTGTATCCTGTTGGTCTTCTTAAATAATACCCTGCAAAGCCATCAGCTTCAAGTTCATTTGGTCGTGCAGTATTTTCTTTTACACTTGGCAAACTATACGCATACTGAAGTTGATGCCCATATTCATGAGCTAAAATCATCGCATTTACAATATTTCCACCTTTTGCTTTCGCATCAGCAAAAATGGCATAACCGTAATATATTTTTCCTGTACTGTAGGAAATCGCATTATAAGTTGAGTTTTGGTTTGCAGCATCGCTCACAAAACTTAAGGCAGGTTTAGTTCTTTTCCAATAGGCTGCTATTTTTGTCATTTGTCCGGTCATAAAATTAGAATCCGTAGCGAGAGGCAATCCCGTTTTTAAAACCGCAGTACTTGCCCAGTTGACGTCAACATAAGAACAGTCTAAAAGATCGCTGTTTAAATTTTCGGCATTTGCCTGCACTGCAACTTCTTCCGGACTTACAATTTCGTCTCGGTTTTCACTTGTACATGAGGTAATAGTAAGGCTTAAAATAGCGGCGGCAAAAATACCTTTGGTGAAGCTTTGTTTCATAAAAATGTAAATTGTTTGGTTAATGGGGCTAAGCTATAAAAATTATTTATACATATTCAGTTATTTTTACATTTATCCTAAAATTTAGTTTTAAAACAAATTGTCTTATCTGAGTTCTTATTCTAAAAATAATTTATATCTTTGCACCCTGAATTAATTAAAAATTATAAACAATGTTTGCAATTGTAGAAATAGCAGGGCTCCAATATAAAGTTGGACAAGACCAAAAGCTGTTTGTAAACCGTTTGAAAGGAGACATAGGATCAAAAGTATCTTTTGATAAAGTTCTTCTTACAGTAAACGGAGCAACAACTATCGGCGCCCCGGCTGTAAGCGGTATTACCGTAGATGCTGAAATCATCAACCATCTAAAAGCTGATAAAGTAATTATCTTCAAAAAGAAAAGAAGAAAAGGTTACGAAAAGAAAAACGGCCACAGACAATCTCTTACTCAAATTCAAATCACTGGTATCACCGGTTTTGATAATGACAAAAAAGAAGAGAAAAAAGCAGCGCCGAAAGCTAAAAAAGAAACTGCAGCGGAAGAAAAACCAGCAGTGAAAAAAGCAACTAAAAAAGCTGACAGCGAAGCTGCAGAATAACATTAACCCAAAAACCTTAAAATAAAATGGCACATAAGAAAGGAGTTGGTAGTTCCAAAAATGGTAGAGAATCACATTCCAAAAGATTGGGTGTAAAGATTTTCGGTGGACAAGCTGCAATCGCTGGTAACATCATCGTAAGACAAAGAGGTACAACTCATCACCCAGGCGAAAACGTGGGAATGGGTAAAGATCACACTTTACATGCATTAGTTGATGGAACTGTAGTTTTCAGAAAAAAAGCAAACGACAGATCTTACGTATCTATCGCACCAAACGCATAAGAAATTATCGTTTTATAAAATTAAAATCCCGATTCTTTCGGGATTTTTTTTGTGTAATATTTTTTTTATTATTTGGGCAGCTTTATCCGCCTTCCGTTCCCGCTTTTTTGCTCGTCGTTCCTCCTCGCAAAAAGAGCTCCACTCAAGTCGGGCTGCGAGAAATTGTGTGATTAACAGTTTATTAAAAAAAAGTTAGAGATCTTTTAGAACAGTATTTAATCAAAATCCTAATCACAGAGATTACCTAAAAAAGTAGTAAATTTGCCCACGATAAAATTGTCATGAAAAACATCAGAAATTTCTGCATCATTGCACATATAGACCACGGTAAATCTACTTTGGCAGACCGACTTTTAGAATATACAAACACCGTTACAAAAAGAGAATTGCAGGCGCAGACTCTTGATGATATGGATATTGAAAAAGAACGGGGTATCACCATAAAATCCCACGCCATCCAAATGGATTATGAGTACAAGGGTGAAAAATTTATTTTAAACTTAATTGATACGCCCGGACACGTTGATTTTTCTTACGAGGTTTCGCGTTCTATTGCTGCGTGTGAAGGTGCTCTTCTTATCGTAGACGCGGCGCAAAGTATTCAGGCACAGACAATAAGCAATTTATACTTAGCTTTAGAAAACGATTTAACAATCATTCCGGTTTTAAATAAAATCGATCTTCCTTCCGCAAATCCAGAAGAAGTTACCGATGAAATCATGAATTTAATTGGTTGCGACTATGAAGATGTTTTGCGCGTTTCAGGAAAAACCGGTGAAGGTGTTTTAGATCTTTTAGAACATATCGTAAATAGAATTCCGGCACCGGTTGGAGATCCTGATGCACCTTTGCAAGCCTTGATTTTTGACTCAGTTTATAATCCTTTCAGAGGAATTGAAGCTTATTTCAAAGTAGTAAACGGCAGTATTAAGAAAGGTCAGAGAATTAAATTCATGGCGACTGAAAAAATGTATGAAGCCGATGAGGTAGGAACTTTAAAACTAAAACAATTGCCAAAAAAAGAAATTCTTTGCGGCGATGTTGGTTATATAATTTCCGGGATTAAAGATGCACGTGAAGTAAAAGTAGGCGATACAATTACCACTTTTGAAAAGGGTGCTACAGAAGCAATCGATGGTTTTGAGGAAGTGAAACCAATGGTTTTTGCCGGAATTTATCCCATAGAATCAGAAGATTTTGAAGAATTAAGATTTTCTCTTGAAAAATTAAGATTAAATGACGCGTCTCTGGTTTTCGAGCCGGAAAGTTCAGCCGCACTTGGTTTCGGTTTTCGTTGTGGATTTCTTGGAATGCTTCACATGGAAATTGTACAGGAAAGATTAGATCGTGAATTTAATATGGACGTTATTACAACCGTTCCCAATGTTTCGTATCATGGTTATTCCAAAAGAGAACCGGAGAAAACTATTTTGATCAATAATCCGTCCGAAATGATGGACCCAAATACTTTAGATCGCGTTGAAGAGCCTTTTATTAAGGCCTCAATTATTACAAAATCAGATTTTGTTGGTTCCGTAATGACCTTATGTATTGAAAAGCGTGGCGAAATTGTTACCCAAAATTATTTAACAGCAGATCGCGTCGAAATGGTTTTTAATATGCCATTGGCCGAAGTTGTTTTCGATTTTTATGACCGTTTAAAATCCATTTCCAAAGGTTACGCGTCTTTTGATTACCATCCAATTGGTATGCGTTCTTCAAAATTGGTAAAAATGGATATTTTGATAAATGGTGATATGGTTGATGCACTTTCATCATTGATCCATGATAGTAATGCGTATCATATTGGTAAAAAAATGTGTGAGAAATTACGCCAATTGATTCCAAGACAGCAGTTTGACATTGCTGTTCAGGCGGCTTTAGGTGCAAAAGTGATCGCCCGTGAAACCATAAAAGCTCTAAGAAAAGACGTTACCGCAAAATGTTACGGTGGCGATATTTCTAGAAAAAGAAAATTACTGGAAAAGCAGAAAGAAGGTAAAAAGAAAATGAAACAAATCGGTCGTGTTGAGGTTCCACAATCTGCATTTATGGCAGTTTTGAAATTGAATGATTAATTTTTAACAAAAATTACTATGAAAAATTTTATAAGAATCGCCATGGGCTTAGCAATGATCTTTGCTGGAATCGGACATTTAACATTTCTTAGGGATACTTTTCAAGTACAGGTGCCTGATTTTGTTCCTTTTTCGAAAGATTTCGTAGTAATTGCTTCTGGCATTGTTGAAATATTGTTCGGTCTGGCGATGGTTTTTTTAACAAAACAAAAAGAATATGTCGGTTTAATTTTAGCAATATTTTATGTACTGATTTTCCCGGGAAATATTCACCAATATCAACAGCATTTAGATGGATTTGGTTTAGATACAGATGCTAAAAGATTAGGAAGATTATTTTTCCAACCGGTTTTAATCTTTCTAACTCTTTATTCTACAGATGGTTGGAAATTATTAAAGAAAAAATAATTACTTCTTTTTCGCCCGCACTTTTTTAACCTGGTCTTTTATGAAGGGATATTTTTGCTGCATATCTTCTGCGATATCTTCGTCTAAACTCAGTGCAATTTTTAAACTTTCCCGTCCTTTTTTATCTTCTTTCAAATGAAAATAACAATTGCTTTGCTGGTAGAATAATTCTGCTCGGTTATGAACTTTAATTGCTTTTTCAAGTGATTCTAACGCTTGAGAATATTCACCTAAAAGCATTAAAACTTCCGTGAAAGCATACCAGTTATAAAATCTGTCCGGTTCGTGATCAAGTAAAATTTTGATGCATACAAGACTTTCCTCAAAATCACCAGCATCAATATATAAAAAGGCAAGTCTTTTTTGATATTCGAGATTAAAAACATTGAGTAAACTTGCTTCTTTAGCAAAATGCAGCGCCTCTTTCATCGAACCCATTTCCTCGTAAATATAGGATTGTTCAAGCATCGAAAGATAAAACTGCGGATCTTCACGCAGTGATTTCTGGAAAAAATTAAGTGCTTGTATTGGCAATTTGGCTTCTTTATAACACAACCCGATTTTATAAAGTGTGAAAGCTTTGGTGTATTCCAGATCAAGCATTTCCTCGTAAACCTCAATCGCTTTATGCCATTCTTTCATCGCTTCATAGCACGCAGCTTTGTTGGCATAAACCCCGACAGATTGAGAATTTATAGCTAAAAGATAGTCAAAACCTTTAATGGCTTCTTCGTAATTTTTTTTGTTAAAATAAAACTGGCCGTACTCAAACCAGGCAGTTTCTGCAAAAGGAAATTCATCTAAATAAGTGTTCAGAAAATCAATCGCTTCATCACCACGATTCATTTCATTAAAACAAACCATTGCATTTTCTAAAGAATAATCATCTTGAGAATCAAGTTTTAAGGCAATTTTATAATGTTTTAAAGCACTGAACGGATCGCCAAGATTGTGATATTCATCCGCAATAAAGTTGTGTAGAAAATTTTCTTCTTCTTTTAAAGCCAATGCTTTTTCGCAATAATCAATCGATTTTTTTGGATTGCCTAAGTTGCTGTAATATTTCGCGCAACATATTAAGAAATCAGTATTCTCCTGTCCGGATTCTTTTAATTCTAAAAGTAAGGTTTTTGCTTTTGTATATTCTTCAAGATCAAGAAAAACCTCAAGCTGTTTTATCTTAATTTCAAGTGAATTTGGATGCAGTTTTAAGGCAAAATTAGTTGCCGTTTCTGCATAAATAATATCACCCATTTCCAGATAATAAATAATGATTTCCTCATATTCTTCGGTATCGAAGTAGAGTTCTTCATTATTTTCTACCATGTCTTCGAACTTTTTTACAAGCTCATTTTCAAAAAATTCTTCCAATATATTTTTTTCGGTTTTTCACAATGTTTAAAATTTACTTTAAAAACTTTGTAAAAAACTATTTTTATTATACAATACTAAATTAAAGATTTATCTTTTTAAATCAAAATAAACTTTGTCAATTTTATAATCCCAGTCCTGCGCTTGCCAATGCACAGAATTGATCAATTCTATATAAAGCTCTTGATTTTTTCAATCATTTTATCACCCAAATCGTCCGCTTCTTCTTGTGAAAAAGCTTCTGTATAAATTCTGATGATCGGTTCCGTATTTGATTTTCTTAAATGAACCCAATTATTTTCAAAATCAATTTTCACACCATCAACAGTGGATACCTCTTCATTTTGATACTCTTTTTCCATTTTAGTTAAAAGTGAATCAACATCAATTTCCGGCGTTAACTGTATTTTTTTCTTACCCATAAAATAAGCTGGATAAGTTGCTCTTAATTCTGAAACTGTTTTATTTTCCTTCGATAAATGAGTCAAAAATAAAGCCACGCCAACTAAAGAATCTCTTCCGTAATGCAATTCTGGATAAATTATGCCGCCGTTTCCTTCACCGCCAATTACTGCGTTTTTTTCTTTCATTAAATTAACGACATTCACTTCGCCAACCGCACTTGCAAAATATTCGGAATCGTGTTTTTTTGCAACATCGCGTAAAGCACGGCTTGAACTTAAATTTGAAACAGCAACGCCTTTTTTATTTTTTAATAAATAATCTGCAACAGCAACCAAAGTGTATTCTTCGCCGAACAAATCACCGTTCTCATCAACCAAAGCCAGACGATCAACATCTGGATCAACAACAATTCCAACATCTGCTTTTTCGCTTTTTAACAGTTCGCAGATATCTCCCAAATGTTCTTTCAAAGGCTCCGGATTGTGTGGAAATTGTCCGTTTGGTTCGCAATAAAGTTTAATGGTTTCGCAACCTAATTTTTCTAAAAGCATCGGAATTGCAATTCCACCCGTAGAATTTACAGCGTCTAAAACTATTTTATAATTTTTTGCTTTAATGGCTTGTGCATCAACCATGGGCAAATCCAAGATTTGCTGAATGTGAATATCGAAAGCATCATTTCTTTCTTCATAAGTTCCCAAATCATCAACTTGCGCGAAATCAAAACTTTCATCTTCGGCTAATTTTAAAACATCTGCGCCATTTTCAGAATTGATGAATTCGCCTTTTTCATTCAGTAATTTTAAAGCATTCCACTCTTTTGGATTGTGCGATGCTGTTAAAATTATGCCTCCGTCAGCGTTTAATTCAGGAATCATGATTTCAACAGTTGGTGTTGTGGAAAGTCCCAAATCGATGACATTTATTCCTAAACCTTGAAGCGTAGCACAAACCAAAGAATTCACCATTTTACCAGAAATTCTGGCGTCACGACCGACAACAATTGTGAGGTTTTTTTTATTTTTATTATTTTGGAGCCAGGTTCCGAACGCGGCTGAAAATTTCACCACATCTAATGGCGTTAAGTTTTCGTCAACTTTTCCACCGATTGTTCCGCGAATTCCGGATATACTTTTTATTAAGGACATAGAATTTTTATTAAATGTTTGCTTTTGCAAAAATAGGGAAATTAGGACTGGAACTTTTCTTAAAAAAAGTTAAGAAATGAAAATATCTTCGTCGATATAAATTAAAGATCCGTGAAAATATCGGTTGTTGAAAAATTTAATTCCGGGAAAGTTGTAGAAGTTATGATATCACCTTCAATCATTGGTCGTAATCCGATATAAATACCATCTTTTAAAACAAAAACCTGAATATATTTATCTGTGGGATGCACTAACCAGTATTCTGTAACACCAGATTCTTCGTAGATACTGTATTTATGCTTCATTTCTTTTTTAGTATTTCCTGGTGATAAAATCTCTACTATTAAATCCGGCGCACCAAGGCAACCTTTATCATCGAGTTTAGTTAAATCACAAATGACACATAAATCTGGCTGTACTACCGTAAAAATATCTCCATTTTTATTTGGAAGACGTACATCGAATGGCGCGAAATAAACTTTACAAGGTTGATTTTGAAAATAATTGTAAAATTTTATATTAAGATTTTGCAAAATTTCCTGATGAATTCTTGCTGGTGCAGGACTCATTTTGAAAATTTTACCTTTAAATAATTCCACTCGTTCCTTTAATCTCCAAAGAAAATAATCGGCGTAAGTGTAGGTTTTATTTTCATCGAGTTGATCCAAACTTGTAATTATCATTGCATTATTTTTATCAAAGTTAATTAAAATCAATTATAATTATTTAAATTCAAGAACATCCACAATCCTGATCACAACCTGGTTTCCCTTTTTTAAATTTTTTAGCGGAAAAATTTTTAGCAATAATTTTGAATAAATAAAATCCTGCTACAAGGAAAACGATAGCAATAATGATATATTGAAATACTAAAGCGTTCATAATTTTAAATTTAATAAAAATTAAAATTTTACTTAAAAACCTGATAAACAATCAGTGACGCGAAATAGGCGAGCCCAGACATTCCCAAAAGTTGAACCAAAGTCCAGCGCCAGGATTTTGTCTCTTTATACACGACGGCAATTGTAGAAACGCACTGCATCGCAAAAGCATAAAAAATTAAGATAGAAAGTCCGGTGGCAAAATTGAAGACTTTATCACCGTTTGGTTTCGTGTCATTTCGCATTTTATCAACAATTCTTGTATCTGCAGAATCATCGTCTAAGGAATATAAAGTCGACATTGTACCGACAAAAACTTCGCGAGCCACGAAACTTGTTAAAATTCCAACGCCCATTTTCCAGTCGTAACCAAGTGGCGCAATCACAGGTTCTATGGATTTTCCCATTTTAGCCAGATAAGAATTTTCTAATTTCACATCTGTTGATACATAATCTTTAGTTTGAGTTGATGGTCCGAAATAACTAAAAACCCAGATGATGATACTTACAATAAAAATTATTTTTCCTGCACCGGTGATAAATTCCCAAACTTTACCTAAAGTTAATTTAAAATTATAGCGCCAAAGAGGCATTTTATAAGCGGGCAGATCCATTACAAGAAAACTTCTGGAAGTATCTTTAATAATTTTTTTTAAAATTAATGAACCCAAAAGTGCCATGAAAAATCCCAGAAAATACATCAACATCAGCATCAACGCCTTGTATTGAATACCCAAAAATGTTTTATCTGAAATAACCAGAGCAATGATAATACTGTAAACCGGCAATCTCGCAGAACACGTCATGAAAGGAGTTACCAAAATTGTGATCAATCTTTCCTTCACGTTTTCGATGTTTCTGGTGGACATAATTGCTGGAATTGCGCACGCCGTTCCGGAAACTAATGGAACAATACTTTTTCCGTGCAACCCAAAAGGTTTTAAAAAACGATCCATCAGGAAAATCACCCTTGCCATGTAACCGGAATCTTCCAGTAAATAAAGGAAATATAATAAAATACCGATTTGAGGTGCAAAAACCATTATTCCGCCAATTCCCGGAATTATTCCATTGGAAATCAGAGAATTTATTGGTCCTGACGGTAAGTTTGTAGAAGTAAAATCAGATAAAACAATAAAGAATTCTTCAATCCATTTCATAGGATATTCTGCCAAAAAGAAAACACTTTGAAAAATAACCAATAACACGATGGCAAAAATTAAATAGCCAAAAACTGGATGAACCAGCAATTTGTCTAATTTCTCCGTTAAAAGTTCTTTAAACTGAGGTTTTTTAGTTAAAACCTGAGAAACTGTTTTGTCGATTTTTTGATAGCGCCGAACTGTCTCTTGTGCTTGTAACCTTTTTGGAACGAGGCATTTAACATCATTTTGCATCAACCGGTCATTTACCGTTTCGATTTTCCCGAGATAAGTATCAGATGCTAAAAGTGTCCAAACTTTATATTGATTGCTTTCGTGAGTGGTTTGTAAAATATTAAAAACCAAACCTTTTTGCTCCATTGGAATTTCAAAAGAAGCTTCGGATGACACTGAAAATTGTTTTTTAAAAACCGCTTCTCTTAAATCTTCAATACCAACATTAGCTTTCGCATTGGTTTTAATAATTGTGACGTTCAAAAGTTTGGATAGCAGGTCTAAATCTAAATTAATACCGCGTCTTTCGGCCTGATCAATTTGATTTACGACTAAAAGAATAGGAATTCCCAAATCCTGAATTTGCTGAAATAATAAAAGTCCGCGTTTTATGCTTAAAGCTTCTAAAACGTAGACGACACCGGCGTAATTTTGCTGTTCTTCAATTAAAAATTTAGTAAAAATTGCCTCGTCTTCAGAACCCGGATAGACAGAATAAGATCCTGGTAGATCCACAACTTCAGTTTCCTGATTTTTATAACTATAACTTCCGGAATGACTTGCAACAGTTACACCGGCGTAATTTCCGGTTTTTTGTTTTTTATTACAAAGCCAGTTAAAAATAGTGGATTTCCCGACGTTTGGGTTTCCTACTAAAATTATTTCCTGTTTGTTGTTGGGCATTTAATTAGAAATTAGATTTTAGACATTAGATGTTGAACTAAATCTAAATTTGATCAGAAATCTTAAGTGATTTTATTTAATAAATTAAATAATTGATTTAACAAAAATATACTGTGCTTCCTCTTCACGCAAAGCTATCCTGCTTTTTTCTTCTCCAAATTCAATGTAAAGAGGACCTTTAAACGGCGCCTGGTAAAGAATTTTAAAAACAGTTTCCGGTAGAAGACCCATCTCAATAATTTTCGTCGGCATTTTTAGGTTATCATTGTCATAACCTTCTATTTTTCCGATCTTATTTTTCGGAAAACAACACAATTTATTTGACAGATCTGCTTTCAATGCTTTAATTTGTAGTGCAAATATAGTTATTTAAATTTAATCTAAATAAGCATTTTGCTAAAGTTGGTGTTTTATCATAAAAAAAACCGAAAGCAATTTACTTCCGGTTTTTAAAAAAAATTAATTCTCTAATCTATTTTTTTGAAGGCGAGTACATTTCTATAGGATTATTATTTGCGTCATAAAAATCGCGCGTCATTTTTTCCTGTTTTTTTAGCATATCGCCAATTGTTCCGTCCATTCCCGGCATTTTTCTGTCCATCATTTCTTTTGTAAGCATCGGTCTCATCGTCGCAAACGGATCTTTTTTGTATTCTGCTAAAGTTTTTTCAAATTTATCACGTGGGATCACTGTTAGTTTTCCGGCGCCGCCAGGTGTGATTGTTTCAGCGTAAGATAATTCCTGAAAATTTTCTACTTTTTTATTTCCTCGTAATAACCAGGAATAATTTTTAGCAGAATCTTCTACTTTAACGATCAATCCAGGAAGACCTGCGAATTTATATGGACCATCCTGAAACGGAAGATCTGTACTAAACCACGCTGTCCATTGTCTTCCGCCATATTCTGTAGTGGCTTTTTGCGTATTATAATCACCGATTTTTTCTTTATCATTGCTGATTTTCCAGTTGAATTTCGGTTCTTCTGTGTAAGCAATTTGCATAGGCGTAAAACCGCTGGAAATTCTATCGCTGTATGTTTCTTTCATTGCTGGATATTCTTTTTCAACTTTATATCCAAATTTTGGCATCGTGATCGTTTTTGAAAGATCCTTAAACGCGCCAGATTTCTGCATTTCTTCTACTGCAATTTTCATGATTGAATCCTGCGCTACCAAGGTATAATCGCGGTAAAGGGATTTGTCTTTCGTAATATCCAAAATTGTCATCACTTTTTCCACTTTCGTAGAATCCTGTTTAGGCTTAAAAGTTAATTCATAGAAAAAGCGATTTGCTGTAACCTGCGCATTCAGAACGATTGTCGCTGCTAATAATGCTATTGATAAGTATTTTTTCATAATGTTATTATTTGCTCTAATTAGTAGTAGTTTTAAAAATTTGTTACAATTAACCAGAAAAATTTTTTAGTAGTAATGCTATTATATAATATTATAAAACTATTATAGAAAGTTTCAATTGGATTACTGACAAAATTAATACTATTTTTGGAAAAAATTTAAAAGTGGAATTCCAGTTAAAGTTTAAAGTAAATCATTCTTTATATCTTAAAGATCCTGAGGAAAGTACAATTGGTAAAGCCATTATTTCTGAGGCCATTAATCTTATATTCGATATAGGATTTGAACAGTTTAATTTTAAAAAATTATCTCAGGAAATTAAAACAACTGAGGCAACTGTTTACAGATATTTTGCAAGTAAGCAGAAACTATTGTTATACATAATGAGTTGGTACTGGCAATATTTAGAATTTCAAACAAAGATGAGCGTTTTAAATAAAAATAATGCAAAGGAAAAATTAGAGCTGATTCTGGAAGTAATTACCCATAATTTTTCTTCCGATGACAGTTTACTTAATATTGATCTGGATAAATTAAACTCAATTGTGATCAGCGAAAGCAGCAAAGTTTATCTGGTAAAAGAAGTTGATGAAATTAATAGTGAAATGGCTTATCATCCATTAAAAAATTACTGTCTCTATATTTCTCAGATCATAAAAGAATTTCGACCGGATTATGAATTCCCAAATTCTTTGGCAAGTACAATTTTGGAAACGTCTCATGATCAGCAGTTTTTCAGTGAACATTTAAATAAACTAACGGATAATTTTGAGAAAAAAGACCATAAACTATACGTTTTAAAATATTTGAATCATCTACTTTTTGACGTCTTAAAAAATAACTGAAAATGGCAGATAAAAATTATAAAGAACAAGGTTTAAAACTTTTCAAATATATTACTAAAGAAAGAAAAGATGTAGCAAATATATATTTCTACGCTATTTTTAGCGGTTTAGTACAGTTGAGTTTACCACTTGGTATTCAGGCAATTGTGAGTTACGCAATGGGTGCAACGATGGTTACTTCCATCTATTTACTTATAGCGCTGGTTGTCGCAGGAACTTGGCTTGTTGGTTTTTTTAGGCTAAAAGTAATGCAGATCATTGAGAAAATTCAGCAAAAAATCTTTGTGGAATATTCGATTGCTTTTGCCGAAAAACTTCCCAAACTTAATCTAACAAAAATCAATAAATATTTTTTACCGGAATTGGTAAATCGGTTCTTTGACACACAAAATCTTCAAAAAGGTATTTCTAAAATCTTACTTGAAATTCCTACAGCCATCATTCAAATAATTTTTGGAATTATTCTGCTGTCCTTATACAATCCCTATTTTTTAATTTTTGGTTTAATTGTTTTGCTTGGTGTATTTTTTATTTTTAGAATTACAATGGAACAGGGCATTGCGTCAAGTTTAGATGAAAGTGACAGAAAATATGAAGTTGCATCGTGGCTGGAGGATATCGCCAGTTCTGTAAAAACCTTTAAAAATGATTCTACAACTAAGATGCATCTTCACGAAACAGATCATTTGGTAGGAAAATATTTAGAAGACAGAACGTCGCATTTTAAAGTGCTCTACTTTCAATATAAAACAATTGTTTTTTTTAAAGTTGTGATTATCCTTACGATGCTTGCGATAGCGACTTATTTATTGATAAATCAACAGTTAAACATTGGTGCTTTTATCGCTACAGAGATTGTAGTAATTATGATAATGTCGGCTGTGGAAATTCTGATCAAAAACTTAGAAAGTTATTACGATATGATCACAGCGATGGTAAAACTTTCGAAAGTGCTGGATCTTCAGGAGGAAAGCACCGGCGAAATGACTCTAAAAGATACAGATCAAGGTTTCGAGATTGAATTTAAAAATGTAAGTGTTTCTATAAATGACTCAATGCCAATTTTGGAAGATGTTAATTTTAAAATTTTACAGAATAGTATCACCGCTATCTCAGGTAATTTAGGAACCGGTAAAAGTATTTTGATGAATATTTTTGCAGGATTTTATGAACCAACTGCAGGTAAAATTTTTTATGATAAAACACCTTTCAATAATATCAATAAAAATATATTTAGAAACCAAATTGGTATTTTTCTGGAAGACGTCGGTATAATTAAAGGTAATATTTTTCAAAATATACAGATAGGAAATCCTGAAATTACACCAGAAGATATCACGAAAGCAGCAATAGAATTAGGTTTGGATAATTTCACGGAATATTTTTCGAACGGTTATTTTACAGAAATCAGTGAAACGGACAGCCAGCTTTCGTTTAGCTTCAGAAAAATGATTCTGCTGCTAAGAGCAGTTCTTGGAAATACTAGATTACTTCTTTTAGAAGATCCATTTGAGGGTTTTGACGAAACTATAAAAGATAAAATCTGGGATTATCTTCAAAACAAATCTTTGCATAAAAATATTATTTTGGCCACCAAAGAAGAGCGTTTTATTGCAAAAGCTGACCACCATTTATTTTTAGCCAAAGGCACGGTTCAATCTTTAAAATAGTATCAAAATGAAATATCAATCAGAAGATAAAATTTATTTGATCCATAAAAAAACCAATGTAAAAAAATGGTTTTGGATTTCTATTGCAGTAATTATCATTGGTTTATTTTTACCATGGACACAGAATATAAGAATTAGCGGCAACGTCACATCGCTTTATCAGGGACAACGTCCGCAACAATTAAACTCACCAATTCCCGGAAAAATTGTGAAATGGTTTGTAAAAAATGGCGATGTTGTGAAAAAAGGCGATACAATTCTGCAGATTTCCGAAGTTAAAGATGAATATTTTGATCCACTTTTGGTAGATAGAACCGAGCAGCAAATGTCTGCTAAAAAAGGCGTTGGTAATTATTATTCTGCAAAAGTTCAGACTACCAATTCGCAGCTTCAAGCGCTCGATAATTCTTTGAGTTTAAAAATCAGCCAGTTAAAAAATAAAATTTCGCAGCTAAACAATAAATTGACTGCCGAAGAAGCAGAATTTGTCGCAGTAAAAAATGAATTAAGATTAAGCGAAGATCAATTTAACAGACAAAAAAAAATGTTTGATGATGGATTGGTTTCTCTCACGCAGTTTCAGCAGAGAAGCGCTTCTTTTCAAAATACTTTGGCTAAAGAAACGGCTACCGAAAATAAAATTGCACAAACCAGACAGGAAATCAACAATACACAAATTGATCAAAATGCGGCGGTACAGGAATACAGCGAAAAGATCAGTAAAATAGAAGGCGATCGTTTTCAGGCGTTGGGTCAAATAGAAGGAAATTCTGGGGATATTGCTAAACTCGAAAACCAGATTACGAATTATAAAACCCGAAAAGGCTTATATTTTATCATTGCATCTCAAGACGGACAAATTACGCAACTTAATAAAGCGGGAATCGGAGAAATTCTTAAAGATGGAGAAAGTATCGGCATGATAGTTCCCACAACTGTGGATTATGCCGTAGAATTTTACGTGAAGCCTGTTGATTTGCCTTTGATAAAAGAAGGACAGTCTGTTACCTGTATTTTCGACGGTTTTCCAGCGATCGTTTTTTCTGCTTATCCTGAAAATACTTATGGTACTTTTCAGGGCAAAGTGCTTGTAGTGGAAAATAATATCAGCGAAAACGGAATGTTCAAAGCAATTATAATTCAGGATAAAAATGATAAAAAGTGGCCGCAAAAAATAAAAATGGGAACAGGCGCGCAGGGAATTGCAATTTTAAATGACGTCCCTATCTGGTATGAGATCTGGAGAAATGTAAATGGTTTCCCACCAGATTATTATCAAATAAAAAGTAAAGAAGGTGAGAAGAAAAAATAAAATAGTATTCGCATTTTTATTACTGGTTTCCTCTCTTTTTCAGGCGCAGGATTCTTTGCTGATGTCAAAAAATGAGTTTTTAAATATTGTTAAAAATTATCATCCGCTTCTTAAAAAATATCAGCTGCAGAACAAAATCGCGCAGGCTGAAATTACTAAAGCGAGAGGCAATTTTGATCCTGTTTTAAGTGCAAAAACAGCCCAGAAAAATATTGATAATGCCCTTTATTACGATCAAAAAAATATAGAATTGGGAATTCCCACCTGGTATGGCGTCGAAATAAATGGCGCGTATAATTATCTCACCGGTGATAAATTAAATCCTAGCGAGACCAAAGGCGGTCTCTATAATTATGGTTTAACGGTACCATTAGCAAAAAATCTTTTATATGATAAAAGACGGGCAGCGCTTGAACAGGCGAAAGCAGCGGAAAAAATGACGCGTGCCGAGCAAATTATTTTAAGCAATGAACTTCTTTTGGAAGCAGAAAACAGTTATTGGGAATGGGTAAAAAACTACGAAGTTTTAAAAATTCAAAAGAAAAATGTTACACTTAATAAAAAGCGGTTTGCTTTAATTAAAAAAACTTTTTCTTACGGTGAAATTGCCGCAATCGATACTGTGGAGGCAGAATCTCAACTTCAAAATTTTCAGATTCAGGAGAAAGATGCATCGCTTAATTTTATAAAAAGCACGCAAGATCTTCAGGTTTTCCTCTGGCAGGATAATCTGGAATTTTATCAAATCAAAGTGCCCATTTTTCCCTCCGAAAAGATGAATCTTGAATTCACGGATGATTACCTTTTTTTAGCACAAAAATTAAGTAAAGATAATCTGGTCAATTCTCAGTTTTTAAAATATTATGCTTTTAAAAATAACATTCTGGAAAGCGAAAGAAAATTGAAATGGCAAAGTTTTCTTCCCAAAATTGATTTCACTTATCAGTTTTACAACAAGCAAAACGAAAATCCACAATATTTACCCTTTTTTGAGGATAATTTTCAATATGGATTAAAACTGGAAATCCCAATATTTTTAAGAGGTGCAAGAGCAGATTACCAAATGGCTAAAATTAAACTGCTTCAAAATGAGCAGGATATTAAATTAAAAGAAAACGAATTGCTTGTAAAAACCCAAACTTATGAGCAGGAAGTAGAAAATTATAATTCGCAAATATTTTTAGCAGAAAGAAATCTTAAAAATTTTCAGCTACTTTTAAAAGCAGAAGAAACAAAATTTGAAAACGGCGAAAGTTCCATATTTTTAATAAATTCCCGGGAAAATAAAGCGATTGAATCTCAGGAAAAATTGATCAATCTGAAATCAAAAGTGATCAAAAGTTATATTAAACTAAAATGGCTAAGTGAAAATTTAGAGTAAAAACTGGTTTTATTTAAATCTGATTTTAATAGTATTTTTTAAAAATTTATTACATAACTTCGAAAATATTTCCTGAAAAAAATAAAATAAATCAAGATATTTTAACCAAAAACTGACATAATATGGAAACATTAGAAAATTTAAAAAAAGAATTAAACAACGAATACGAAACCACAAGAAGTTTCATTGCCAACTTTCCGTCGGATAAAAATAATTTTAAACCGCACGATAAAAGTATGCAGATCATGCCGCTCGCCACGCATATTGTAGAAATTTTTTCCTGGCCGGAAATGATCTTTAAAACTGACAAACTGGATTTTGCCGCCGGCGATTATAAACCCACATTTTTAGATACAAAAAAAGAGCTTGTCGAAAAAATGGAAAGCGATTTTATAAAAGGTAAAAATGCATTAGAAAATGCGACTGAAGAAGACCTTGATAAGCGCTGGACAATGAATAACGGCGATGTTGTTTTAATGGATTTTAATAAATATGAAGCGATCCGTCACGCTTTAAATCAAATTACGCATCACCGCGCGCAACTTGGCGTTTATTACCGAATGAACGATATTCCGTTGCCGGGAAGCTACGGACCGAGCGCGGACACAGGTTTTTAGCAAAAATATAATTGGTAATTATCAATATTTAAAATAAAATTTCCGCTTTATAAGAGCGGAAATTTTTATTTTATGTTCAGTTCGATATGGTTATTATCTTCTGCCATTTCCTGTTTGGCCGCTTTATCCATTTCTCTTAAAACATCTTTTGGGTCCGAAAATTCCTGTCCGTTAATGTTTACTTTTATCTGAGAATTTGGCATTTTAAGCATTTCGCGCAATCCTTGAAAGGGATCTTTTTTGTACTTTTCAAGTTGAACCAAGTATTGCTTTCTGCTTACATCCAGGGCTTTTCTTTTGTAAAAATCTGGTAATTTATCGCTTTTAACAGCGGTATTTTCTGTCATTTGGAATTTCTTAATTCCTTTCCATAATCATTGAATGACTTTTTGTGTCGTCTTCAATTTTTAAAATTAAACCCGGAAGTCCAAAAAATTTATAGGGACCATCCTGAATCGGAATTTCAGATGTAAAAAATGCCGTCCAATGTCTTCCCGCAAAATTTGTAGTTGCTTTTTGCACATTATAACCTTCAACTTTATCAACATCTTTTAATATCGTCCATTGAAATTTTCTGTCTTCTGAAACTTTGTAATTATCATTATCAACTGAAGTGAATAAGTACGTCTGATAATCCGGATATTTTTTTTCTACAGAATACAAAACATCGCCAGACGAATGTCCCTGTGAAATTGAAATATGTCCGCCGCCCAGAGAAAGTTGTTTTTTAATGATTTCAAGTTGAATAGAGTCACTGTCAAATTTCTTTTTGCTGTAATATTTTGACCCATCTTTGTCAATATCAAGATACATCCATTCTTTTTTTAGACTGTCAATTTTGGTAGAATCTGATCTAAATTTATACTCATAAATAACCCTCGTATTCTGAGAATGTGCCGCAAAAGATATTAGTAGAAAGATAAAAATCAGTTTTCTCATCTTATTTAAAGTTAAATTTAACGGTAAACATTACCTGAGTTGGTCTTAATTGAATTCTTGTAAAAGAAGGTAATGTTGGATTGTTGTCAAATCTTTCAAAAACTTTTCGGTTGGCGATATTTAGCCATTTTACTTCAAAATCGATTTTCTTTTTTGCCCAGGTGTACTGATAAGCAATATCATAAAAAGGATTTTTGTAATTGATATTTCCCTGGCCGGAGTTGATTTGATCCCAGTTGAAGGTAATAATATTATTTTCTAAGGGGTAAAAAGCGGTTGTCAAATTATGATTATAACCGGTGCTTTTAATATTTCCACCTAATATAGTATTTTGATCCGTCCAGGATTTTGTAAAGTTAAAATCTACACTTACCCAGGAAAAATAGGCATTGTTAAATTTAAAACCTACGTTCTGAGAATTTCTTTCGCTTTTATAAAAAAGATTATTTTGAAACTGATCCGAAAGTGATTTATTGTTGGAAGCATTTATAGAAGCGTTGGTTTTAAACTTTGGGAAATATTTACCAACTTCAACGCTCTCATTGTTTGAGGTAGAAGAATTATCCTGCTCGATATAATTAGTAATTATACGACCTATAGCGTCAACTAAAGGCGTAGCAATCACATTACTTTTATTTGTACTGTAATTATAACGGATATTGAAAAACAAATTATTAAGTGGATTTCTGTATTCAATTCTTGGTCCTGCGCTTTTAGATATACTTTCAGATATCGGCGTATTGGCAGCCACAGCATTTATAAAATTAGGATTTGTAAGTAAATAGCCGGCATAAGTATCTTGGATAGAACCAAAATTATAATTTAAATTCCCAAAAAAGCTGGCTTTCCAGAAAGAGGCAAAAGAATACTGTGCAAATGCGTTTGGTTCAAAAGTTACTTTATTAAGATCTTTTGACACATTTGTACGTGGATCATCCGCTTTTATACTGTTAAAATTTACCGGAAAATTTGAATAAAGTTGCCAAGAATCACTTTTATAATTCACGCCTAACTGTGCGTATGGTTTGGCTGTTGTAAATTTAAGATCATTTGTATAAGTTGACGGAAAACCAAATAATCCTTTGTTATTATAACCAAGAAGTTGGGTATTTAAAAGATTATAATTGTAATCGAAACCAACTTCCGGCGTAAAAGTCCAGTTTTTTGCGCTAAATCCTAAATTAACGGAATGGTTTGCTTCAAAAGTTTTTAGTTTAAAATCCTGCTGAAGTTTATCTGCATTGGTCGGGAAAACATTGGCATAACTGGCGGGCGTAAATTCTAAGCTTTGCGCATCATCCTGGTAATTAATGTAAGACATCAAATTGACCATTTTCTCTTTCCATGGAATGATCGTACTTAAAGAGTTTTGAAAAGATGAGGTTGGCGAGTTTACACTTTCAGATGCCGCCTGCAAACCAACTCTCTGACTGTTTCTGCTAACTTCAGCGCGGTCGCCGTTCCAGAATTGAGAAAAAGTAGTGGTGTTTTTAAAGAACCCTTTTTTAGCATTTTTAGTGAAAATTAATTCACCTTTCAGTTTATCTGTGTATAATTTATTTGAAATCGTGGTTGCAAAAGCCGTATTCGTTTGCAAATTGGTGGTTTGCTCCAGATAATCTCTGCTGATAGCGTTGTTTGTATAGCTTGCATTCCCTTTAAGCTCCCACTGTTTGTCCTTATCGATGTTGGTTAAAAAGTTGGCCGCTAAATAATGCACATTATTAAATAAATATCTTTTTTCCGGTAAATTTGGGGTGTCGGCTTTTTCCACGCCGATCCAGTTGTTTTGGGAAACATTTCCTCGTCTGCCTTCAAAACGGTTTCCGAAGGATAATAAGTTGCCATCATTTTCTACAGATTCTCCATTATTATTGGTTTTATAATTGACAACATATTGTACTTTTTGCCCAAAAAACATAGGCGTCAATTTTACATTATAAGCAAACGGATCTGCAAAACCCGCCCCAACTTCGCCGCGACCTGTCATCGTAACGGATTTTTTTAAAACCACATTTAATGCGGCATTTTGAGAAGGCACTTTGTCCTGAAGAATTTTTACGGGCTGGTGATTTTCTAAAACTTCTACTTTTTGCACGGCATCTTTTGGCAAAGCATTATTGATGCTTCCGTAAGCGCCTTCCATTAAATCTTTTCCGTTGACATAAAATTTATTGATCGGCTCACCCTGGTATAAAACAGAGCCGTCAGGATTTACTTCGATTCCCGGGATTTTCTTTAAAACATCGGCTAAAGAACGGTCACTTTTATTTTCAAAAGCTTTAAGATCATAAGAAATAGTATCGCCTTTTTTGGTGATCATTCTTGTTTTTATTTTGACCTCTTTAATTTCTGTAGCCTGAGATTCTAAGCTAAAATTAGACGTTTGGGTAGAGTTTGAAACTGATTTTAAAAAAGGTTTTTGGTTAAAAGCTTTTATTTTTAAATCTAAATTCGGAACTGCTGTGGTGAAAGTCACTTTATATTCACCTTTAGAATTAGTAATTGAGTAGGCGATGATCGCATCTTTTCCGGCCTCTTCTACAGTGACGGAAGCACTTGGAATTGGCTGTCCGTCTGAATCTGTGATCTTCCCGGAAATCGTGTTTTGAGCGAATAGAATTCCTGAAAAAGACAGGAATAAAAAGAGTAAAAGGTTTTTCATGGTTGTTATTTCTGTGAAATTAGTAAGCAAAGCGACGGTCTTGTTACAAATTTTTAAACAATTATTTAAAAGCGTCTGCAACAATTATAGACAATAAGATGATTAAGCTATAGATTGGTTAAACGAAGATTAAAAAAAATTCTATTAATTTTTTCTCTAAATTTGCTGATTAACTCAAAATTATGCCGCTTCATTTAAAACCAATAGACATTGTAGACGATATTTCAAAAGAAGATTTTTTTGAAAAATATCTAAAACCGCGTAAACCTGTTGTCATAAAAAATATGGCAAAAAAATGGCCCGCTTACCACAAGTGGACGATGGAATACATGAAAGAAGCCGTTGGCGATGTTGAAGTGCCACTTTATGACAGCGCAAAAGCAGATCCTGCTGCGCCGATAAATGCATCTTCTGCTAAAATGAAATTTTCAGATTATATTGATTTAATTAAATCTACACCAACGGATTTACGGATTTTTCTTTTTGATCCGATAAAACACGCGCCAAAATTACTCGATGATTATATTTCACCGAAAGAATTAATGGGTGGTTTTTTAGATAAATATCCAAATATGTTTTTTGGCGGACAAGGTTCAGAGACATTTTTGCATTTTGATATTGATATGGCGCATATTTTCCACACGCATTTTAATGGGAGAAAACACGTGCTTTTATTTGATTATAAATGGAAAGACCGCCTTTATAAAATTCCGTTCGCCACTTATGCATTGGAAGATTATGATATTTCAAATCCTGATTTTAAAAATTTTCCGGCTTTAGATGGTGTAGAAGGCGTAGAATGTTTTCTGGAACACGGCGACACTTTATTTATGCCAACAGGTTTCTGGCATTACATGAAATATTTGGATGGCAGTTTTTCAATTTCTTTAAGAGCCTGGGACAAATCCTGGGGCGTAAAAGCACACTCACTTTGGAATTTGACGGTTCGAAGAAAGTTTGATGACATCATGAAGAAAAATTACAAGACCAAATATATGAGCTGGAAAGAAAAACAAGCTGTTAAAATTGCCAATAAGGCTTTGGCTAAAGGTTTACCTAAATAAATTTAAAGCGCTTTCACATTTATGAAAGCGTTTTTTTATTGGTAATATTTATTTAAAAAATCAAAAAATTCTTCCATTCTGATAATATTATTTAAACCTAAATAAATAATCAAAATTCCAAGCGAACAGTATAAAAAAGTTTGAATTTTAGGTGAATTTTTATAGGCAAAAAATAACCAACCTATCAAAAGTGGATAGACGAAAACAAAGTGTCCGCCGTAAATATAAGCCGTGTGCAAACCAAATTTTAAAAAACAATGAATGATAACATCTATTAATAAAGATATCGTTAAAACCTGAACAAGTTTATTTTTAAAATTTTTAGCGTAACTCCAAAAGATCAGGCCAAAAACTACCGCTACAAAAATATACGGGATCCAACTGCTGTAAACATCCATGAATAAAGCCTTATATTTAAAACCAACCTTACTGTGGTAATCACGGATCGCAAAATTTGAAAACAACATATTTCCGCCAAAAAACCAGGATGTAATCATGTCCCAAAGCGGCGTGATCTTCGGCTTTGAAAATTTCTCGTACTGTTCGCCGGTTTTTGCAAATATTCTGGTGTAATCAAAATTAACACGGTTAAGATAAAGCAGGATGAAGATGATAATTGAGATTGCAGATCTTAAAATAACATTTAGCACTTTCTTCCAGTTCCAGAATAATTTTTTTTCAAATAAGACAGGAATAAAAACTTTAACCGCATTAGTTATAGTCAAGCCCCCAATAAAAATGGTCGAAAGAACCATTGCCGATCCTGAAATTTTTTCGTCTTTTCTTAATTTTAAAGCTGAATAATAATTAAATAAAACCAGAAAAAATAGAGTGTAAGTGTAAGTTTCCGGCGTAAAGGAAAGAAGAATATTTGTGGCAAAAAGTGAGAAAAAAACCACAATTAAAAGTGAAATTTTTAACGGAAGTCTGATGATATTTTTTAAATATTTAAAGATCTGCACCAGACTTAAACTTATTGCAAAATTGCTCAAAAATGCTAAAACCAGGCGAAAAGTGAAATCCATTTTTCCGCCGGAAATCAGTAATGCAAAATTTCTTATAAAGTCAAAAAAATAGTTGGAAAGCGGATGTCTTTCAAAACCGCCGCCTGTCATTACAATGGCGCGGTTGTCAAAACTAAAATAAGCATCCCACGGAATTCTGTTGTCGAAAATGATCCGGTAATTTAGCGCCAAAAAACTACCAAGAACGCCATAAACTGTGAAAAAAAATATAAATAAAAACAATTCATTCCTTTGGCTTGGGAAAGTTGTTTTTAAAAGATCTGTTGATTTTTGTTTAAAATTCAAGATTAAAAAGTTTTGCGCAAAAATACACTTTTTTACGAACTGCAGGATAGACTAGAACTGCCAACAACGCCTTCATATTTTGCCGGTCTTTTAACGGAAAATTCGGGATAAAGTTCGTCGTAAGGTTGTTTTAAAGCTAGTTGTAGTTTTTCGAAAAGTTCAGTTTTGTCATTTTTTAATTCTTCGATACATTCAAACAAAAGGTAATTTCGCAGAATAAATTTTGGATTGTTTTTAGACATTAAAATTTTCGATTCTTCACGTGAAATTTTATTTAAATTTAATCGTTCGCGGTAAGTATTTAGAAAATTATTGAATGAAGTTTTGGATTCCTCCTTTAAATCTTCGTAAAAAGAATCTTTAAAATAAAAATAATCTGAATCTTTTGAAACCGTTTCCAGTTTAGTAAAAAACAAGGTGTAATCAATTTTAAGATCCTGAATCATGCTTTGCCATTGGCTAAAAAATTCCAGATCCTGATCCAAAAGTTCATCAAAACCAAACTTTTTTGCAAGTATTTCGTCGTGCTTTTTCCAGAAATAAAGTCCAAAATCATTGAGAATTTCTTCCATTATTTTTTGGTCATTGATGAGCGGAAAGAGCGCATTTGCGAGTTGCCAAAGATTCCATTGCGCAACTTTTCCCTGATTTCCGAAAGAGTAACGTCTTCCTGGTAAATCTGTAGTATTTGGTGTAAAATTTAAATCATATTCATCTACAAAAGAAAATGGCCCGTAATCTATTGTTAAACCTAAAATTGACATATTATCCGTATTCATCACGCCATGAACAAATCCTACGCGAAACCAGTCGACGATGAGGTCTGCAGTTTTTTCAGAAATTTGCTGAAACCATTTTGCATATTTGTTTTCATTATTTAAATCTATATCCGGGAAATAATTTTCGATGGTAAAATCTGCTAAATTTTTTAATGTTTCCGTTTCTTTTTGGGCTGACAATAATTCAAAATGACCAAAACGCAGAAAAGATTCGGCGGTTCTGATAATAACGGCGCCGTCTTCATACCGCGCATTTCCGTTGTATTGTTCATCTCGTAAAACATCTTCACCGGTTTTCACTAAACTTAGGGCGCGTGTGGTTTTTATTCCTAAAAAATGCATCGCTTCACTCATTAGATATTCCCGCACCGACGAGCGTAAAACTGCACGTCCATCTGCCGTTCTTGAGTACGGTGTTGCGCCTGCGCCTTTGTATTGCAATTCAGTTTTTTGGTTTAAATTATTTTCAATTTCACCGATGTAGATGGCGCGACCGTCGCCCAATTGTCCTGCCCAGTTTCCAAACTGATGTCCGGCATAAGCGGTGGCATAAGTATTTATGTTTTCAGGTAAATTTTTTCCGGCAAAAAAATCGACGGTTTTTTCTGGATTTTCTCCCAGCCCAATTTCTGCTGAAAGTTTTTCATTAAAGGCGATTAAAGTTGGATTTTTAAATTCTTCGGGTTTTATGGTACAGTATATTATGCCGGGAGTTTGTCTTTGCTGTGGATTTCCGGAAATGTCGCCAGGAAATTTAGATAAAAATGGCGATGATATTTTAGATAAATTCATAATTGAAATTTAGAGAATTTTTTAAATAAATTAAAACAAAAAGCCTTCCATTGCTGAAAGGCTTTTACTTAATTTACAAGCTTTTTGTTATTTATTAAAATCAACATCATCCGTAGAATTGATTTTTTCATTGACATTATCTTCTTTTTTAGCAGGCGATTTTTTAGGTTCTGCCTGTGTTGGATTCTTGATTTGATCAATGGTCTGCAAACCGCCTTCATCACCGTATCCACTGCCTAAACCACGAAGGTCATCGCAATTCCCGGTCCAGTTTGAAGGTTTTAAAAATTTATCTTCCTCTGTAATATTCAGGGTTTTGTCTGCCCACACTTTTTTCATGAAAATTGCCCAAATAGGAAGCGCCATTCTTGCACCTTGTCCTTCACCCGTGCCCGCAAAGTGCGTTGCTCTGTCTTCCCAACCAACCCAGACTCCAGTTGACAATTTTGGTGTGATTCCCATAAACCAACCGTCAGAGTTATTCTGCGTAGTTCCGGTTTTAGCTGCTATGTCTATTGACTGAGAAATGCCGCGCCTGTTAAGTTCGCCAAACGCTGTACCGCCCGGTTCAGTTACACCTTTCATCATGTCGATCATCGTATAGGCATACAATTCATTCATTACTTCTTTGATTACAGGTTTTACTTCTTTTACAAGTTGCCCATTCGGTGTAGCTATACGCCACACCATTTCCGGTTTTATGTAATTTCCATAATTTGCAAATGTGTTATAAGCTCCAAGCATTTCGTAGATTGTAATATCTGACGAACCCAAAGCAGTAGTTAAATTGCTTTGCATATCACTTGTAACTCCCATGTCGCGAGCGAGTTTTATTACATTATCAGGACCAACTTCATCCATCGTTCGTACGGCTGGTGGATTTTGCGATCTTGATAAAGCCTCTTTTAAAGTCATAGAACTTGGTCCGCGTTCGGATACCGTATAATTTCCTCTTGTAAAAGGTGCATTTGAAACTTGTGTACAAGGTGTTTTACCTAAATTTATAATTGCAGCTGCGTAAACAAATGGTTTAAATGTAGAACCAACCTGTCTTTTTCCCTGTTTTACGTGATCATATTGGTAATGTTGCCAGTTGATACCACCAACCCAAGCTTTTATATCACCTGTAGCAGGATCCATGGACATTAAACCTGCCTGTGCAATTTGTTTACTGTATCTAATGGAATCATAAGGTGTCATTTCTACTTCTTCTTCGCCGTTCCAGGTAAATCGCGACATTTTTGTTGGCGTTTTGAAATCCATCATAATGGAATCTTCCGGTACTTTTGCCGCTAATAACTGCTGATAGCGACCTGTTCTCTTCATGGCCGACATCATTAAACCATCAATTTCTTTCTGATTTAAGAAATAAAATGGGGCTAGTTTTCTCCCGCGCTGCTCATTATCGAATCTTTTTTGCAGATCCGTAAGGTGTTCTTTTATAGCTTCTTCCGCATAAACCTGCATTTTTGAATCTAAAGTCACGAAAATTTTAAGTCCGTCTTTAAATAAATTTAATTCTTTACCAGTTTTCTTTTCGTAATCTTTTAAATAGCCGTCAATTTCTTTTCTTAAATAAAATTTATAATATGCAGAATAACCTTCCTCTATAGATTTTATAGGATGAAAATCTACTTTTATAGGTTCAGATACTGCTTTGTTATAGGTGGCGTCATCAATATAACCCGTTTCCATCATTTGTTTTAAAACAACATCTCTCCTAAGTTTTGCTGTTTCAGGATGCCTGTAAGGGTTATTTTTTACAGGATTTTCCAACATTGCCACAAAAACTGCCGCTTCGGGAAGTGTTAACTGATTTGTTTTTTTGTTAAAATAAACCTGAGATGCCATTTCAACACCATTTGCGTTAAAAAGGAAATCAAATTTATTAAAATATAGGGTAATGATCTCGTCTTTGGTATAAATACGCTCGAGACTTACAGCAACGCTCCATTCTTTTAATTTCTGAACTGCTCTTAAAACAGGATTCTGGGACGCTTTTTTAGTAAAAAGTAATTTCGCCAGTTGCTGGGTAATCGTAGAACCACCGCCTCGCTTTCCTCCAAATGAGATCGCACGCGCAATAGATTTTAAATCAATTCCTGAATGTTCTTTAAAACGTTCATCTTCTTTTGCCTGCAACGCATAAATTAGAAAAGGAGGAAGATCTTTATAAACAACCGGTTTGGTTTTTTCTTTTTCAAATTTACCAAGCATCACGCCGTCTGACGACCATATTTCTGAAGCAACATAAATATCCGGGTTTTCAAGTTCCTGCACATCTGGCATTTCACCTAAAAATCCCTGGGAAACTGCAAAAAATAGTGCTGAAACGCCTAAAACGACAGCAATAAGAATTACCCAAATAAATCTGACATATTTTCTATAGCCCGTTTTCTTGTTTTTTTTCGGAGGTAAAGGAAATGTTGCAGATGTTTTTTTACCTGTTCCTGTGTTATTTTCCATTTTTTATGGCTTTGCAGATTCTATTTTGACGCCTAAATCTTCTATCCCGGGAAGAATATCTTTCCTCATGGCTTGTGTTACGCTAATATTATAAACGCCTTTTTCCGGGAATTTATAATTTAATTTATACTGAAATAATGTTTCTTTTGTTTCCCCAAAACCTGTCCCGATCCATTCGCCATTTGGCTTTGCTAGAATATAATTCAGCGTATCGGTTTTAATTTCTTTTTTGGGCGATTCAAAATTTACTATTAACCTTAGATTGCTGTAAGGATAATCGTTGTTATTTCTTATTACAAATATAATATTTTTTGCTTTTTCTGTGTCGTCCGCCGTCAACTTAAATGCTAATTTCTGGTTTTTATTCCACTTGCTGTTCACGTTCTTTATATCAGTAGTTGTCCCTTTGTCAGAGCAGGACAGACACACGATCATCAGTAATAAAAAGCTGCTAACTTTGTGCATTATTATTTGGTTTTGGCGGGTATTTTTTCTTAAACTTCTTTTTTGGTTTATTAGTATTCGGTTCGGTAGAAATTTCTTTATTTTCCGCAGAGTTATTTGGCGCAACCTTATTTTGAGGTGAATTATTTTGTTGAGGTTTCGCGCTCTGCTGAGAATTGTTTTGAGGATTATTATTTTGTGGTTTAGAATTTTTATTGCGGTTATTTCTGTTTTTTGAAGGATTTTTCTTCTCAAAACGGTCCATATTATTTTCCTGAATAATATCTACTGCTTTTTCTTTAACCTCCGTCATCACACGAACTTCCTCCAAAGGTGTTGCTTTTTTACCCGCTTTATTCATCGCCATCAATTCCTTCACATCATCAATGTGTAGATCGTACCAGGCCATCGCTTTATCGGAATAGGCAAACCACATTTTTCTTTTAAAAACATCGATTTTTATACAAAATGCTTTTCCGTTTTCGGTATCTAATGTTGTATTTGAAGATGGAAAATGACTTAGCGTATCTAAATAAGAATCGAGTTCATAATTTAAACAGCATTTTAATTTTCCACATTGTCCCGCTAATTTTTGAGGATTTATGCTAAGTTGCTGATAACGTGCGGCGTTTGTGTTAACCGAACGGAAATCCGTCAACCATGTTGAGCAGCATAATTCTCTACCGCAAGACCCAATTCCACCTAATTTAGCAGCTTCCTGGCGATAGCCAATTTGCTTCATATCGATTTTAGTGCGAAAAGTACCGGCAAATTCTTTGATAAGAACCCTAAAATCCACACGGTTATCTGCAGTATAATAAAAAGTCAGTTTAGCACCATCTCCCTGAAATTCAACATCAGAAATTTTCATTTCCAGTTGTAAAGAATAAGAGATTTTCCGTGCTTTTATCTTAATTTCTTCTTCTTTTTCGCGTAAGCCCTGCCAGATCTCGATGTCTCTTTGGGTCGCTAAGCGGTATATTTTTAAAATTTCATTTTCAGGATGGTGCTTCTTCTTCATTTGAATATTCACCAGTTCTCCCGTAAGACTTACTACGCCTACATCATGCCCCGGACTAGATTCTACTGTGACAACGCTTCCTATATGTAATGGTAAACTGTTAACATTTTTAAAAAAACACTTTCTTTCATTTTTAAATCTTACTTCTACCCAATCATTATTAGACATGGAAGGAGATCGTATATCAGAAAGCCAATCAAAAACACTTAATTTATAACTATTACCGCAGGTATCTACACTATCACACCCATTTGAGCTTTTTGTGCCACAAGAATGGGAAGAATCGCCGGATGTTTTGCATCCACAACTCATATTTTTTTATTTTATATTAGTTGCAAATCTAGCATAATTTTAAATTATAAATTTTAAAATAAATATTGGGGGATTTAAAGCTTTCAAAAACACTTCTTTTTTTGGTAAAATCTTGCTTTAAAGGTTGATTGCTATGGAATACATTATTTTGTTTAATATTAAACGAATTTTTAATAATGTGTAATTTAAAATGTAAAATAATGTAAATCAGTTAATTAAAGTTAATCATGAAATTAAACAAAGTTAAAAAATTAACGTTAGTTTAAAATTATTTAAGATAAGTTAACATTCGTACTCAAATATATTTTATATTTGAAACATTAATAATCATTTCTATGAAAAAAATCTTAATATCAGCAGTTTTACTGTCCAGTTTCATGGCTTACGCCGGAGGCTTCAGGGTTTCCCTGCAAGGTGTAAAACAGTTGGCAATGGCGCACACTAGTGCTCATGCAGAGGATGCAAGTGTTGCATTTTTTAATCCGGCTGGTATGTCATTTATACCCGCAAAATTTAGTGTAGCTGCAGGCGGTTTCGGTATAAAATCTGAAATAACTTATCAGAATCTTTCTACTCTAAAATCTTACAGTACTGATAATCCTTTGGGAACACCGGTTTACGCAGCTGTGGCTTATAAAGTGATACCAAATGTTTCTTTAGGATTTAGTTTTACAACCCCTTTTGGAAGTACAGTTGAATGGCCAAATGATTTCTCCGGTAAAGAATTGGTACAAAAAATTGAGTTAAAAGCTTTCTTTTTTCAACCGATGGTTTCGGTAAAACTTGCACCATGGGTTTCCTTTGGAGGTAGTTTTATTTACGCTAAAGGAACTGTTGATCAAACTAAAGCAGTTACGCAATTGGGCGGAACTTTAAATATTTTAGACGATAAAGCACACGGAACTGGCTTTGGTTTTGGATTTTATTTTCAGCCAAACAGCAAACTGGATGTAAGTGTTGCTTATAGATCACCAGTTGATATGAAAGCAGACGATGGTGTAGCAACATTTAATATTTCTCCCGCTTTATTTAGCAATCCAACTTTAAATCTGGATGCGAACGGACAGGATAAATTTAAAGCAGTATTGCCTTTGGTAGACGAATTTACTATTGGTGCAACTTATAAATTGACAACCAAATGGCAGGTTTCAGGAGATTTTAATTACTCCGGATGGGATCGCTACCAAAATTTAACTTTAGATTTTGAAAAAGCGAAAGTAGGAAATGTCGCTTCTGATCCTACAATTTTAAGATCACCAAGAAACTGGCACAACACAAAAACTTTCAGAGTTGGAACTCAGTATATGTTGACTGAAAATCTTGCTGGAAGATTGGGTTATTACCATGATGAGTCGCCTTATGATGACAAAAACTTTATCCCTGATTCCCCATCTTTTGACGCAAATGTAATCACGGGTGGTTTTGGTTATAAATATAAATCTTTTGGAATCGATCTTGCCGGCGGTTATAATTTTCAAAAATCAAGAAAAGTAAATAATGTTAACTCTGATTTTTATGGCCAGGCGAAAGCGAAAGCCTACTACTTTGGTTTAGGTCTTTCTTTTAACGCATTTTAATTTTTAAATAATTATGAAAAAAATATTAATATCAAGTTTAGCGGTTTCGGCCTTACTTTTCACAGTAAGCTGTAAAACGGACTTTGATCAGGATGTAAGCGATGTTGTCGTTTCCAAAGGAACTGCAGATTTCAGCAAATATGTTGCTTTAGGAAATTCTTTAACCTCAGGTTACCGTGATAATGCATTATATATTGACGGACAAAATGAATCTTATCCTTCAATGATTGCTGCACAAATGCAACTTGCTGGTGGTGGCGCTTTTAAGCAGCCTTTAATTCCAAATAACAGTGGTGGATTTACAAATCTTCCGGGTTTTCCAGGAAAATTGGTTTTAAGTCCTACAGTTTCACCTGTTGCAACAGCGGCTGGTGGGCCTTTAGATAATGTTTCGACAGGAGCACCTTACCAAAATCTCGGTGTACCCGGTGCAAAATCTTTTCATCTAGGTTTAGCTGGTTATGGAAGTGCTGCCGGTTTACAAACAGGTACAGCAAATCCTTATTACGTTAGATTCGCAACAAGTGCTACTTCTTCTGTTATTCAGGATGCAGTGGCTCAGAAACCAACATTTTTCTCTCTTTGGATAGGAAATAATGACGTTCTTTCTTATGCTTCAAGTGGTGGAATTGGTGTTGACAGAACAGGAAACCTAAATCCTGCAACTTATGGCCCAAATGATATTACAGATCCCGGCGTTGTCGCTTCAGTAATCTCCGGCTATGTAAATGCTTTAACAGTTGGTGGCGCGAAAGGTGTTTTGGTAAATATTCCAAATGTGACTTCTATACCTTATTTCACAACGGTACCTGCACAACCAATAGCTAATTTAACAGCTACTCAGGTAACACAATTGAATTCGGCTTATGCACAATACAATGGTGGATTAGCGCAGGCAAAAGCGGGAGGTCTTATCAATGACGCAGAATACCAGTCAAGATTAATAAAATTCAATGCAACAGTTGCAAATGGTGCAGTCATCAGCGATAAAGATCTTACTAATCTTGCTGCTTTGGGTTTACCTTCTTACAGACAAACAACGGCAAAAGATTTTATTCTTTTAACTGCTGCAGGCGTTTTGCCAACAGGTGGTGGAACTTCAACACCTTTAGCTGATCAGTTTGTACTTACGGAAAAAGAAACAGCCAAAGTTTTAACAGCAACTGCAGCTTACAATACTTCAATTACTTCTATCGCTGCTTCTAAAGGGTTAGCTTTAGTAGATGCTAATGCAAAATTACTTCAGTTATCTGCTACATCAGGTTTGCAGTATGATGGTGTAAGATATACAGCGAAATTTGTGACAGGAGGTTCATTCTCACTTGATGGCGTGCATCTTACTGGAAGAGGTTACGCAATTATTGCCAACGAATTTATTAAGCAGATTAATGCTAAATATGGTTCAACACTACCAACCGTAGAGGTTAATAAATATTCCGGCGTTAAGTTTCCGTAACAATTATTTAAAATTAAATAAATATAAAACCACTTGAATGATTTCAGGTGGTTTTATTTTTTTAAATTTGCACCAGTAAAAAATCAATACTACCAAGATGAGCGATAATCACCAAGCCAGTTATTTATTTTCTACAAGAACCAGTAAGGTTTTAGCCGAAAAAATTGCAGAATTCTACGGGCAAAATTTAGGAAAAATAAATTTCCAAACTTTTTCAGACGGAGAATTTGAACCAATTTTAGACGAGTCCGTTCGTGGTGGACGCGTTTTTTTAATAGGTTCCACATTTCCACCAGCAGACAATCTATTAGAATTATTACTAATGATCGACGCCTCAAAAAGGGCTTCTGCGAAAAATATTACTGTCGTTTTACCTTATTATGGTTTAGCAAGACAGGACAGAAAAGACCAGCCAAGGGCGCCAATTGGTGCAAAATTAGTGGCTAATCTACTTACAGCAGCCGGCGCAACCAGAGTAATGACCATGGATTTGCACGCTGATCAAATTCAGGGCTTTTTTGAGATTCCTGTTGATCATCTTTATGCTTCCACTATTTTTATTGATTATGTTTTAAAAAACAACATTCAGGATCTTTGTATTGCTTCACCGGATATGGGCGGCGCAAAAAGAGCTAAAAATTACGCCGGGCATCTCGGTGCGGATGTCGTAATAGCCTACAAAGAACGAAAAAAGGCGAATGTAATTGAAGATATGTTTTTAATTGGTGATGTCACTGATAAAAATGTGATTCTCATCGATGATATGATCGACACGGCGGGAACACTTTGTAAGGCCGCGGAAATAATCATGGAAAAAGGGGCAAAATCTGTTCGCGCGATGGCAACACATCCGGTGCTTTCTGGTGATGCTTACAAAAATATTGAAAATTCCAAATTGTTGGAAGTGATTGTAACTGACTCAATTCCAATAAAAAATAACTTGTCAAGTAAAATAAAAGTGCTATCTTGCGCCCCATTATTTGCTGATGTTATGAAGCTGGTACACGAGCACAAATCAATCAGTGACAAGTTCATTATTTAACTGATTGTCAATACATTAAGCGATAATTTAACAAAATAAAATATTTTAAATTTTTATATGAAATCGCCTTTAAAAATTTAAATAATTAATTCATATAAGTTTGGCGATAACATTTAACCGATAAAAAATAATAAATAATTATAAATGAAATCAATTACAATTCAAGGTACAAAAAGAGAAAACGTGGGCAAAAAGTCGACAAAAGCTTTACGTGATGCTGAATTAGTTCCTTGTGTTGTTTATGGAGGTAAAGAAACACTAAATTTTTCTACGGAAGAGAAATCTTTCAAAGATTTAGTTTACACTCCGGAAGCACACACGGTATCTTTAGAGGTAGATGGACAAACAGTTGCAGCAGTTTTGCAAGACATCCAGTTTCACCCTTTAACGGATAAAATTCTTCACGCAGATTTCTATCAACTAAGCGATGATAAGCCAGTGATGATGGAAGTGCCAGTAAGACTTACAGGTCGCTCAAAAGGTGTAGTAGCCGGTGGTGCTTTAAGAAATCCATTCCGTAAACTAAAAGTGAAAGCTTTACCAGGAAATCTTCCAGATGAGATCGTGGTAGATATTACTTCTTTAAAAATCGGTATGAAACTTTACGTAGGAGATATTAAAACTACTAATTTTTCATTCGTACATCCAGATAACGCCGTTGTTGTTGCCGTGAGAATGGCGAGAACTGCTGTAAAAGGTGCAGATTCTGATGACGAAGAAGAAACAGTTGAAGGAGGAGCAGAAGGCGCAACATCAGAAGGTGGTGAAGCAGCTGCAGAAAATACTGAAGCATAAAATTCTCTCAAAATTCACAAATTCCCATACATTAAGTTGTATGGGAATTTTTTTTGGAAGAAGTAGTTAATTTCTCTGTGCGAAAAGTCTTCCCGCTATCCACTATATCTTTTTCGCCTGTCGCTTTCGCGCAGTCAAAAAAGGATGCCGTTCCTATCGGGTCTATTTTGAAATGCTCTTTTTCTTTTAAAATGTCTACAAAATAAATACTTATTAAAGATATCTCAGTTTTAAAATTTATATTTGAAAACTTAAAATATTATCCATGAAAAAATTATTACTCTGTTTATCTCTTTTTTCCGCTTTTTCTGCCTCAGCTCAGGAAGTAGAAAATGCAACATCCAATAGAAAAAATGACATTATGCTCAGTCCGATAGAATTAATAACTGTTCCCCTGTTGAATATATCTTATGAAAGGCTTCTGAATGACAAATCCGGGATTGGTATCAACGGGATTTTCTATCTGGGTAATAATTCAAACAATAACGATAACTATGACAATAATAATTTAACCCAAATATCTCCCTATTATCGCATGTATTTTGGGAGAAAATACGCCGCAGGTTTTTTTGTTGAGGCATTCACGCCTATTACGACAACTAATCAGTCCACCTATAACTTTCAATATAACCAATCGGGTTACAGCCAATCGTTTTATACTTATGAAAAAAAGACGACCATCGGCGCCGGTATTGGTTTCGGAGGTAAATGGTTGGTGCGTAGTAATATCCTTTTTGAAGCCAGTGCCGGTGTCGCAAGAAGATTTGGAGAAGGCAATTACGATCAAGTTACAGGAAAAGGAATGCTCGGGATCGGTTATAGATTTTAGAATTTTTTAAGATATTTAGATAAAAGGTTTAGTTTTGCACTGAACCTTTTTTATTTTAAAAAACCAATAAAATTCTATGTTTACTGATGAATACTTTATGAAAATGGCTCTTCAGGAAGCACAAAATGCTTTCGATGAAGACGAAATTCCTGTTGGCTGTGTCATCGTTTCTAACGACAGAATTATCGCAAAAGCCCATAATCTCACAGAAACTTTAAATGATGTAACGGCACATGCAGAAATGCAAGCAATTACTTCCGCTGCCAATTTTCTTGGAGGTAAATATTTGATCAACTGCACACTTTACGTTACTTTAGAACCTTGCGTGATGTGTTGCGGCGCTCTAAACTGGGCGCAAATTTCTAAAGTAGTAATTGGTGCAAGAGATGAGAAACGTGGATTTATTTCTAAAAATCTCACACTTCATCCGAAAACAGAGATTGTAACAGGCATTTTAGAAAATGAATGTGGAGAAATTGTGAAGGAATTTTTTAAGAATAAACGATAATTAACTAAAGATCTTTTCCTAAAAAATACAATCCTTTCAAAGTATGCAGCCGATCTGCAACCTGAATTTTCTCTGTTAAAGGTTTGTAAACGTGTGAAACGCCACCTGTTGCGATCACAAAACAATCGTCTTTTACTTCTGCATTAATTCTATCAATAAATCCTTCTACCATTCCTAAATAGCCGTAGACCATGCCGCTTTGCATGCAGGAAACAGTATCTAAACCAAGAACAGATTTTGGTTTGATCAACTCAATTTCTGGTAGTTGCGCGGTGTCGTGAATTAAAGAATTCAAAGCGGTAATTATCCCTGGCGCAATAATCACGCCTAAAGTTTCGCCGTTTTCATCCACGCAACTCGCAGTAAGCGCTGTCCCAAAATCAAAGATAATTTTCTTTTTTTTTGGGTAAAGATGATGCGCTGCTACCAAATTGGCGTAGATATCCGTTCCCATTTGTTTGGATTTTGCCTCCACTTCTGAAGGTGTATTTCTGTCGACAATAACTGGTTTTTTACCATGAATTCTTGAAATAGCGCGCGAAATGTCATAAGTCAGTTGCGGGACTACAGAACCGATAATTACTTTTTCAATCGTTTTTACATCAACATGGTATGCCTGATAAATATTTAAAAACTGAATATATAATTCGTCTTGTGAACGATAAGGTTTGGTATTGATCACCCAACTTACATCGCAGTTTTCACCTTCAAAGATGCCGAAACGAATGTTGGTATTGCCGATGTTTATTACAATTGAATTCATTTAATTAAAATAAATTATGCTTTCTAATTTTAAAGCGACCTATTAGTATTTACCACGAATACACAATTTTTAAATTTTTGAATTCGTCGCGAAAGTATTTTAAATTATTTTACTTCTACAATATTATCGGCTTGATTTACATCTGCCAGTCTTTGAGAAAAATCGATTCCTAAAACTGCCAGTTGATCTTTTGTGTAAGGAATTGTAAAAGTATATTCCCTTTGCGTCCACTGCCAGATGGCTAAACTTTTGAAATCACCATTGATATCTTTTGTCTTAAAGGTGCGGGTTAAGTTTAAGGGAATTTGATAATTGACAATCGTTTTATCTTTTAATAAAACATTAAAATCTATCGGCATCGGAACCTGACTGTTATTAGCTAAAGTGATTGTGGTAGAAGTCATATCGTACTGCACGTTTTTTATACCGTAATCTATAGTTTTAGTAGTATTGATCCAATAATGGTGAAACCATTTTAGATCCATCCCGGATACTTTTTGTGCAATATGAATGAAATCACGATCCGTTGGGTGCTTTTGATGCCATTGGTTGTAATATTCTTTCATGGTTTTTTGTAGATTTTCTTCGCCCATAATATAGCCGAGTTCCACTAAAAAAGTTTCACCTTTTACGTATGTCGAGTAGGTGTAAGCCGTTCCGTTATCATGGTGATCACCAAGCCAGACTGCGGGCTCTTCCAAACCTGATTTCGTAAATTTTTCGTAAGCATGTAACGAATTAATAAATGGATTTGGCTTCGCCTCTTTCGGCGGAAAGATCTGATACATCACATAATCTTCTGCATAACTTGTAAAACCCTCGTCCATCCACGGATACATTGGTTCATTTGTAGCCATCATTTGCTGAAACCAGGAATGAGAACCTTCGTGAAACATCAAGCCACAAAGACTTTCTACAGATTTTGCTTCACCTAAAACCATAGTGCACATCCCGTATTCCATGCCGCCATCACCACCCTGAATAAAAGCATAAGATGGATAAACATAATCCCCAAAAGCAGCATTCATCAACTGGTAATATTTTGTGATGTAAGGTTTTAATTCACTCCAGGCTTTTGTTTTTTCACTTTTTTGATAAACTAAATAAACCTTTGGGCCATTAAGAACAGAAAAAGATTCGACGCTGTAATCTCTGTCAGCAGCCCAGGCAAAATCAAGCATGTTTTTCGCCGTCCAGTGCCAGTTGACTTTATCATTTTTATCGGCTTTAATGCTTGGCGAATCTGTATAACCTTTTACATCAGATGGATTTTCTAAGGTTCCGCCAGCACCGATCACGTAGTTTTTATCAATTTTAATATTTACATCAAAATCTGCAAAAGGCGCATGAAATTCTCTTCCCACATAATCAAACGCTGCCCAACCGTCATAATCATATTCTGCAATTTTTGGGTACCATTGTGTTACTGTCATATCAATTCCTTCGCGGTTATTTCTACCGCTTCTTCTTATTTGCATTGGAATATTTGCGTCCCATTCCATCGTAAATTTTGTGGAGGAATTAGATTTCATCGGTTGATCCAGATAAACTTTCATGATTGTTTCCTGAATTTCAAACTTCAATAATTTTCCATTTTGTTTGATCCAATGAATATTTTGCGCACCTTCCTGATCTTTTGGAATTGATGCCAGGCGGGAAATTCCGTTGACATTTAACCTTGAATCTCCGGTTTTTCCTTGAAACTGAACCCGTTGATCCATCATAGAACCCGGTTTAAAAGCATTCCAATAAAGATTAAAATAAACAACATTCAATTCATCAGGCGAATTATTAGTGTAATCAATAGATTGTTTTCCCTGAAAAGTATAATTTGCAGCATCGACATCGATGTCCATTTTGTATTTCGCAAACTGCTGGTAATAAGCGTTTTGTTGTGCTGAAAATAATCCGCAAATTAGAGTGATGAATAAAAGAAAGTGTTTGGTCATTTTTTTAAATTTTGAAATGGAAAGATAAGAAAATTGGCTAACTTTGATTTAATAATTAGTTTTAAAAAATGACTTTACAATATATACTTGATACAAAAGGAAATAAAACCGGTGTTTTTATTCCAATAGACGAATGGGAATCTTTGACAGAGAAATACAATGTTTCCTTTGAAGATGAAATCCTGGATTTCAAAATTCCCGAATGGCATAAAAGAATCCTTGACGAACGTTTGGAAGATTATTACAAGAATCCTCAGAATGTGAAAAAGTTTGATGATTTGCTAAAAAGCAAGGGAGAAAAATATAAATTATGATTTATGAATTTTTCTATGAAGATCGTGTAGATTATGATATTGATGAAGCATTAGATTATTATTCACCGATAAATCCTGACCTTGCTGATGAATTTTTAATTAGATTAGAAGAAGCGAAAACCCATATATTAAACTCTCCAAAAGGTTTTGAAGTCAGGCAAAAAACTATCAGAACTTTTCTTCTTAAACAATTTCCATATCATATTCACTACATTATTGATAATCACAGAATTATTATTTTAGCAATTCTTCATGCTGAAAGCGGACCAGAAAAAATCGGTAAAGTTTAACTAAATATGTTGTTAAAATAATCGTATAATGCTTTGAAATTATTTAATTTACAACTTCACTTATGGAAAAACTTAAACTAGAGCGAAAACTTAAAAAGAAGCTAAAAAAAGGATTTTGGCTCTATTCGCCAGATGAAAAGGGAAATAGTCTAATGGCGAGACCACACCAGAATGAAAAAGATTATGAAGCGTATAAAAATGGGGAAGTAAGAGATTTATTTTCGGAAGAATCTAGAAAAGAAAGGCACGCCAGTAAGCAAAAATTAGATGTACCAATTGAAGTTTCAGATGAAGTTTTGAAGGAATATGTAAACAAAATTTTTTCAAAAGAATATAGAAATTCTTCTTACCAATTTTTATTAGATGCGAAGAAATTCAGAGATACAAAAGTGGCTTATTATCATTTTCTAAATGCTTACAAAGTTCAAGAAAATGGCGATGATTCAATGTCAAACGTTTGCTGCTTAGCTGCAGATTATGCTAGAGATTTGCTAAAAATTAGAAAAAAAAGAAGAAAGAATAACAAAAAAAGAAAGTAAAAAACCCTCGAAATTTTTAATGTTTCGAGGGTTGATTTTTTAAAATATTTATTTCGTCTTAAAAATATGTTCTAAAATTCTCAGCGTAATCAAATAAGTTGGCTTCACGCCAGTCAATCCCAAACCGCCGGAAGATAGGGTAGAACCCGTTTCGAGAGGATTATCTGAAGCGTAATAGGCGTAAGAAACTGTCACATCTTCAGAAATGTGTTTCCTGATTTTACTTGCCACCTGTATCGCTTTTTGATAATGCGCGCCTTCCATTTCCAGACCGATCGCTTTCCAGGAAGTAGTCATAAAGTACGTCAGAATATCTTTGTTTTGAAGCGAAGTTCCTAAAACCGTGATCATCGGACCTTCAAAAGCCTTCAAATCTTCATCAACAAAATCTTCAAGTTTTAAGGCATTGTCGAAAATATAGTTGTCGGCAGTTCCTTCAAAAATATGGGAAGTTGGGATCATAATATCACCTTTTCCGCCCGTTAAAATGCCGGCTTTCCCCATAATGTGAATGGATTTCACTTTCATGGTGTAAACTTCAGAGTTGTAATTATAAGGACGCAAAAGTTCATCCATTACTTCAAAAGCCTGTTCACCAAAAGCGTAATCAAACACTAAAATAACATCTTCGCCGGTATAATTTGTATTGGCAAAAGGTGAATTTTTTAAATCAATTTTAGATAAATCTATGATCTGAACGTCAATATTACTTCCACTTTGATCGTCGATATAAATAAGACCTTGTTGTTGAGAATGTTCTAAAATTTTATCCTGAAGCGATTTTTTGTTGCTGATTTCCTCATATAATTTGTAATCAACTTCGCCTTTTTGTTTTTTTAAAAGTGCATCATTAGCAAAAAGCATATTTTTAACGGAATGCATATTTGCGGAAATAATGTGCAACGGTCGCATGTGTAAGTCGTTTTGTGCTAAAACTTCTTTTACTTTGTGCGCCCATTTTTCTCCAAAATAATGGTGACCAACTCTTTCGCGTAAAATTGCTGAAAAGTGAATTTCACGTTCTCTTTTTTCCTGAACGTCATCCAGACTTCCTTTACCTAAATAATAAATAATTTTAAATAAACGATCCGGATTTTCATCAGAACCAAAATCATTATAAGCGTTCAAAGTTTCGTCAAAAGTTCTTCCTATTAAAGAAGACAAATGAATTAATGCGACTTCTTTTTCCTTACGGCTAAATTTTTTCTCGCCTAAAGCCACTTCTTCAATAATTCTCCAGGTGCGTTTTGGTCGTGCGCCGTCGTCCATTAAGAAAGCAAGATTCCTGATTTTATCTGCTTCTATATATAAAAAGGTTAAATGCGTTAAAATATCGTAGATCTCAGAACGACCGAGAAGAACTTCAATATTCATCTGATGTTCATCAATTCTGTAACAAACGCGGCGTCTTTTTTTGGGGATAATTGGCTCAAAACTACCTTTGTCAAAACCTTCATCTGAGGTTAAATGTACAAACGCCGTTTCTTCAATACCTTCCGGAAGCCGATCTAAAACATAAAGTAATCCATCGAGTTCAATTTTGTTGGAAACGCCCATCGTTCCGTAGATTTCCGGGTTAATGTTTAAAAGTAAACTTCTGAGAGATTCGCCGGAAACACCGCTTGGTTTATAAAAACCTCTGTAAAATAAATGTCGTAAAGTGACATACAAACGTTCGATAGATTCCGTCGTTTCTCTTGCTCTGGATTTTGCCATAAATAAAATTTCACGCAAAGATAAGCATATTAAAAAAATTAAAAAATAATTCTCGTGTTAACGAATATTTAATTAACTATGTTTAATGTAATCATCTTTTAAATAAATTTTAATACAGTTTTTCTAAATTTCTTACTTCTTTTTCTATTTCTTTTAAATCAATTTTTTCGAGACTTTTTATCAGTTTTCCGTTTTTGTAGAGCTGTAATTTATAATTATTATCTGGTAAATTATCGATCAAAACACCGTCAGTTGGTTTGCCGGAAGAATTAATTCTTACTGCGCTTAAAACATTTCTGTCGTTCTCATCATCCAACAAATTTTTGTTGCTGATATTTTGTGCCAATTTTACGAATATTTCCTGAGTTGTTATAAAATCAGCGTTTATGGAGGCATAAACCTTATATATTAAATCAGAAATACCATCAATGTCCATTTGTTGATCGGGTAAATCCATAGTTTTAGCAATTATTTTTTCATCTTCTATTGAGTAGAGAATAACTTTTCCGGAATTTTCTTTTGTTAAATTTTTGTCTAAAGAGTAAGTTTTTGTGTCAGTAATTTTTCCGTCCATTACTAAGTTTTTTGTCAAAGTGTTATTTGCTGTTATGATTTTAATAACGGCTGTTTTTTTCTCCCGAAGATCATTAATTTCGATAGCATCGTTTTTTAATTCAAAGTGAATTCTGTTAAAATAATTTTCAGCAAATAAATCCCAGTCGAAGTTTTGAAGTTCACCGTTTTTCCAGTATTTTAAAATTAATTGCTTGTTATTATTCACAAATTCTACACCGTCAAAAATTTTTCCGTCTTTAAAAGTTGATTTTATGTTGTAAGATTGATGAGCATAATTATCCATATTCTCCAAATAATCATTTGAATACTGAAATTTTGGAACGCCATTTTCAAAAAAATTGATTACCTTAAATTCGCTGTCTTCATCAGAAACAAAATAGCCAGAATAGGGTTTCCCATGTTTGTAAATTCCCTCGTAAACTGTTTGCGGATTTTCTGCGATTGAAAACGACTGATCTAATATTGTACTGATGATTCCATTTTCATAATTTTTTTTCTTTTTAAAACTATTTTCATCGCGGGTTAAATTTTCACTATAAAACGTTTCTGAAATCAGTTTTCCATTTTTAAAAACACTGGATTCTTTGTCACCGATCAAAATACCGTCGAAAGGTTCATCATTTTTATAATCTAAAGTTCCGAGCAATTTACCATTGTCGTAGAAAGTTGTGGTGCCGTTTAACTGGTCGTTTTTGACGGTGTAAGTTTTTTCAGGATTTTCCAGACTATAACTAAATTCTTTCTGAATACCTGTTTTTTTAAAATCGACAACATTTATTAGTTCATAACCGCGGTCATTTTCTAATTCTCTGATAAAAGTGCCGTTAAATGGTTTGCCGTTTTTATAAAAACCTTTTGCAACTACTTTATTGTCTTTATCTTTTGCAATTGTTTCTCCCTCTTTTTCACCTTTGGTATAGTTTACGGTAATATTTAAATCACAAGCTGTTTCATCAAAATTTCCTTCAAATGCTTCATTTTTTTAAAAATTCTTTTCGCTGTGATAGTTCCATTTTTAGCAAATAAAATTTCTTCCCCATCTTTTAATCCATTTTTATAAGGCGTTTCAGAAAAAACTTCACCTGAAGGAAAATAAGAAATTGATTTTCCCTCCATTTCTCCATTTAAAAAAGTGGTGACAGACTTAATTTCCGTTGCAAAATTATTGTGAAGGTAATATTGAAATTCTTTGCCGTTAATAATATTTTTGCTGTATTCCTGAAACTGATTTTCAGAAATTGTCTGGATCAATTTTCCCGTTTTATCATAATTTTTTTGCTCAACCGGAAAATTGGTATAGACGTCGATTCTGTACACAGTTTCCTGCGCTGGTTTATTGGTATTTGCCCAAAATATTTTTTGCGAAACTGTTTTTGTGGAAGTCTTTTTAGATGGTTTTGAAGTTAGTGTTGTGATATTTCCATCGGAGGAATCAGTCATTACTTCAGTGGTCTGTGGTGTGTTTTGCAGTTCAGAATAGTTAGTTTCATATTCATCTGACAATGTTTCAAAATCACCACTTACTGGTTTTCCTTTGGCGTAAATTCCTTTCATTAAAACAGCGCCTTTTTTATCAAAAATGGTCGTTTCACCGTCTTTAAAACCGTTTTTATAGTGGACGGCTTTGCGTATTTTTCCGTCGTTTTGATAATAATTTAGGCTAGTAATTTTGGAGTCATTTTTATATTGCCGAAAAGAATCATCATTTCCGTTTTCATCGTACCATATGATGTCGCCAACGTATTTGTTTTCATCATTTTCTAAAGTATAACCTTCAAACTGCGGCTTTCCATCAATGTAAAAATCTTTGATTAAAACTAAATTGCCGACTTTTTTTAAAGGAATTTTTCGGTAAAACGCGGCATTTTCTTTCGTCGTTTCTTTCCATTCTTTATCGTAATAGATAAAATCAGAATTTTGCGAAAATACTGTTTGAAAAAATAGAAACGCAGCGAAAAAGAGTGTTTTTTTGATCACAAAAATTTAGTTATTAATTCAAAATTAATCATTTTAACCTTGATTAAAAACTAAAGTTTGCTTGTTCTTTGAAGTAGATTTTAATATTCTGATAATTTAATATCAAATTTTACCATTATTTAAAACAAATGAAAATTCACTTCCTGCCCCAAACTCACTTTTCACAGTAATGCTTCCGCCCTGCGCTTCAATAAATTCTTTACTGATGCTTAAACCCAAACCATTTCCTTCTTTTTTATTGCCGGGAATACGAAAATAACGGTCAAAAACCCGCTCGGTGTAAGCCGGATCGATACCTTGTCCGGTGTCGATCACGGAAAATTTTATAGAATTATCTTGCTTTTTTATATTTATTTCAATGCTTGAATTTTCGTAAGAATAACGCACCGCATTAGATAAAAGATTATTTAAAACCCACGATGTTTTATCTTTATCGGCATAAACTGAATTTAATTCTGCGTCTTTTTTAACGAAAACCTGAATGTTTTTTTGATCCGCAGCAGATTTATTGGCGTCCATCGCATAATCTATAATATCCTGAATTTCCGTATTTTGCATATTTAATTTCATAGAACCACTTTCAACCTGTGCAATATTGAGTAATTCGCTGGTAATTTTTAAAAGACGGTCTGCGTCGTCCTGAACGCCGGAAATCAGATTTTTTTGTTCTTCATTTAAAGTCCCGATTTTCTCATTTCCTAAAAGTTGAATTCCCATTTTAATGGACGAAATTGGCGTTTTAAATTCGTGAGAAACTGTTCCCATAAAATTGGTTTTTGCCAGGTCAAGTTCCTTAAAAGGCGTGATATTCCGCAACATAATGACCTGGCCAATAAACGAACTTTCTGCTTCGCCGGTTGGGATAACGTTGATATCCACTATTTCCTTTTCAAAATAACTTTCTTTGCCATTCGCAAAGATTTTCATCGGATCTTTCAGGGATTTACTTTCTTGTTTATTGATGATTTCACGAATAATCGTGCGCACCAGATCATTGCTAACTGCAACGTCCTGAATGAGTTGTCCGACAAAATTGCGTCGTTCCAAACCTGTAATTTTTAAGGCTTCATCATTTACAAAAAGCACTTTTTTATTTTCATCAATGCCAATTACGGGATCGTGAAGATTGTCAATTAAAGTTTCCATCCGTTTTTTCCCTTTAATGATCTTGTCGAGTTTACTTTCAGAAAATTCCTGAAGTTTTTCCGCCATCGTATTAAACGATCTTGAAAGTTCTGAAAATTCACTATTTCCCTCAAAATCAATTCTTTGCTTATAATTTTGATTGGCAATTTCCTTAATACTTTGGGTTAAAACTTTGATGGGATTTGCAATATTAGACGGCAAATTCACGAGTAAAATAAAAGCGACCAAAAAACAAAATGTCCCCGCAATTGAGATCACGGTAATTGCGCCACCTGCGGTCGTATTTGCAATACTGCTTTTATGCTCTATCGCGCTCATATTCAGTTGCATAACTTCTGCAATATCTTTCCGTATTGAAGATTGTAGTTCGGTATTTTTCGGGTCTGATTTTAAGGCATTAAAGTGAACTGCAATTTTTTCCGTGGCTTCGCCTTCGCCCGGTTCGGTGACGTTCGCCCGCTGTTTTTCTAAATGTTTTGAAAATAAATCAAATGCTAAAGGATCAGTTTGCATATCTTCCAGCGCCAAAAGCATATTTCTGGAATACTGCAACGTGTTATAATTAGCCGCCAAAATATTGTTGGTGTCTTTTTTAAGCAGATTAATATACCAGCCGCTTAAAACGGAAAGGCCTATGATCATTATAAAAAGCAGACCAACGCCCGCGTTAAGTTTCGTTTTTATTTTCACTTTTAAGTTTAATTTTCTAAAGTGTTTTTTTTAATTTTAGAGTGTTTTAAAAAATTTATAAAAATTATTCCCCCGACCCTAAAGGGAGTAATTTTAACAAATTATTAATTTGTAAAATTAAGACAAGTTGCAGGATTTAACTCAAAATCACAAGATCAATATTTTCTTTCGCTAATTTATTGAGTAATGACCGCAACGTATTTGTTCCCGTTAAAAATTTCCACAAATTGAGATGCGGTTTTCCGATGCAAACTGTCGTTATTTTTCGCTCTTCACATTGTGCGATGATGGCTTCTGTAACACTATTACTTTGAATTTTAATAATTTCCGCGCCTAATTCTGTGGCTAATTTAAAATTATTAATGAGAAATCTTTGCTTGTCTAAAGCAATTTTATCCGCGCTTTCTTTCGGGATCTGAACGTATAATAAATACCACGAACTATTGTAATAATTTGCCAGACGCGCTGCCTTTCGGATGACTTTTTTCGCAGTCATTTCGTTTGAACTGATGCACGCGAGTATTTTTTCTTTTCTTAAATTTTTAATAACTGAAACTTCAGTTTCCACTTTCCGTTGGACTTGCGAGGCAACTTCTTTTAAAGCCAGTTCCCGCAACTGAAGGATTTGTTCGCTTTTAAAAAAATTATTTAAAGCCGTTTGAATTTTAGATTGATCATAAATTTTTCCTGCTTTTAAACGATCAATTAATTCTTCCGCCGTTAAATCAATATTCACCACCTCATCGGCTCTTTTCAAAACGCTGTCCGGAATTCTTTCCTGAACTTCAATGCCGGTAATGCTTTTTACGGCTTCGTTTAAACTTTCAATATGCTGAATATTCACCGCGCTGATAACGTTGATTCCAGCGTCCAAAATATCCAAAACATCCTGCCAGCGTTTTTGATTTTTACTCCCTTCAATATTGGTATGCGCCAATTCATCCACGATAACAACTTCCGGACGCAGATTGATGACCGCCTGAAAATCCAGTTCTTCCAATTCTTTTCCTTTGTAAAATAATTTCCGCCGTGGAATAAGTGGCAAACCATCAAGCAACGCAACGGTTTCCTTTCTGTTGTGCGTCTCGATATAGCCAATTTTTACATCAATGCCGTTGCTCAAAAGCGAATGGGCTTCCTGCAACATTCTGTAAGATTTCCCCACACCAGCGCTCATACCAATGTAAATTTTAAATTTACCGCGTTTTGAACGTTGGATAAGATCAAGAAAATGTTCTGGTGAAGACATGAATTTTTAAGTTTAATTACGAGAGAATTTTTAACCACAAAGTCATAAGGTTTTATTTAAATCTGATACACAGAGGACACAAAGTTTTAAAAGCAAATTAATTCCAAGATCATTCTTCGTGAAATTTCTTTGTGCCTTTGTGGTTTGTATTCCAGTTTCAAAACCAAGCAGAAAGACTAGTTGTAATAGAAAAATTGGTACTTTGTGGCAAATTATCTTTAGTAAAAATAGCATCTTTTGCAGAAAATCCACGCACTTCTGTTCGCCACGAAAGATTTTTTTGTATCTGATGATCGAAATTTAAAGAATAACCAAAAGTTTGAAAACCGTTTGGTGTGGCAGACCTAATAATCACGCCGTTTTTATCATTGTAATACTCAACTCTTCCGCCAATTTTATCTTTATCTGTAATTGCATAACTCAACAATAAATTCGGAGAATACCACGCACTATATTGCTCGCTACCTTTTGCTTTTTGCTCGGCACCAATATCAAAACCGGCAATTCCTGACCATTTTTCACCAAGATTAAAATTGGCATAAAGATCATGAAAGTAGCGCATTCTTTTGTCTTCCGTCGGCTTATCATTACCAACAAATGAACTGCTGTTTACGCTAAAATTATCGGAAAATTTATAAGTTAATTGATGTCCAAAAGCCAAAGTTTGGTTGCCTTCCGGACGTGCAATCCTTTGCCAGCCATTTAAAACCAAGCCACTCAAAAAGAATTTCCCGTTATCTGAAGTGTAAGAAATTTTTGCGCCCGTTTCAAAATAAGGTGAATTTTCTGCGGCTAAACTTCTTGTTAAAGTTAAATTATCTTTTCCAACCGCACTTTCCCAGCCGATGTGTGACGGCAAAATTCCCGCGTCGATCCAGAGATTTTTATTTTTTGAGATCTTAAAACCAATATTTGCTTCATTCACATATTTTAAAGAGTTTTGTTCCGCTGCTAAATTATCCTGCACGTAAGTTCCCGCCATTAAAGCAAGATTTGCGCGGATATTTTCAGAAGAATAATTGGCTTTTACCAAACCTAAATTAAGATTAACCTCGTTGTGACGGTTGTATGTGTAAAGAAAAGGCTGTCTGATGTGATTTCCCGGCTGATTAAAATCGTAGGAATAAAAGAGTTCCAGATTACCGGAAAATGTTAGTTTTGGTGGCACTACTTCAGTGTTTTCCTGAGCGCTAAATATTCCAAAAACCAATACTGAGATTGATAAGACTAATTTTTTCATTTTTGAAAAAGGCTATAATTTATTTTAATATTCTGTAAAAATTTCACTTGAAATTTTTGACTATTTAAGATTGTCTAAAGCGATATTTAATTTCAACACATTTACTTTTTGTGGTGCGAAGACGATCACGTTTTCTTCTTCGCAATTTTTCGCGATCAGATCCTGTATTTGTCCTTCAGTGATATTTCTGACTTTTGCAATTCTTTTGATCTGATATTCCGCAGATTGTACAGAAATATTTGGATCCAAACCACTACCACTCGCCGTAATTAGATCGACCGGGATTTCTACATTTTTCATTGCCGGATTTTCTGTTCTTAAAGTGTCAATTCTTTTTTGAACGTCCGCTAAATACTCCGGATTGTTCGGTCCTTTATTACTTGCGCCACTTCCCGCCGCGTTGTAATTAACGGCCGATGGACGACCGTGGAAATATTGTGGCAGTTTAAATTCCTGACCGATATTTGCGTATTGTCTTTTTCCGTTAATGGTAATTTGATCTCCCAATCCTCTATTTGGAACTACTTTTCCGATCCCAAAAACTATTGTTGTGTAAACTATGACTAATGCAGCGATTCCCAAGGTGAGAACGAGTGCAGGTCTGATATAATTTTTCATTTTTCTAAATTTTAATATTATTTACATAAAAAGCGTCACTGCCAAATCGATCACTTTAATACCTAGAAATGGAATGATAATCCCGCCTAGCCCATAGATCAAAAGATTTCTTCGTAATAAAGCACTTGCCCCGATTGGTTTATATTCCACACCTTTTAATGCTAAAGGAATTAAAAAAGGAATCACGATCGCGTTAAAAATAACCGCTGATAAAATCGCACTTTGCGGACTGTGCAAATTCATAATATTTAAAGATTGCAGCGCCGGAATAAACGTGATAAATAAGGCTGGAATGATGGCAAAATACTTCGCGACGTCGTTGGCAATTGAGAAAGTAGTCAAAGTTCCGCGCGTCATTAATAATTGTTTCCCAATCTCTACGATCTCGATCAATTTGGTTGGATCATTATCCAGATCCACCATATTTCCGGCTTCTTTTGCGGCTTGAGTTCCGCTGTTCATTGCAACACCAACATCGGCTTGAGCCAATGCAGGCGCGTCATTTGTTCCGTCGCCCATCATCGCGACTAATTTCCCGGCTTCCTGTTCGCGTTTGATGTAATTCATTTTATCTTCCGGTTTTGCTTCCGCAATAAAATCATCAACACCTGCTTTTTCTGCAATAAATTTTGCCGTTAAAGGATTATCGCCGGTAACCATTACGGTTTTAATTCCCATTTTTCGCAAACGTTCAAAACGTTCCTGAATGCCGGTTTTAATGATATCCTGCAATTCTACAACGCCCAGAATTTTCTCATTTTGAGAAACGACCAAAGGTGTTCCACCGTTTTGAGAAATTGCTCGCACATTTTCTTGTGCATCAGCAGGGAAAATATTTCCGGCAGTTTCTGCAATATTTTTTATCGCATCAGATGCACCTTTTCGGATTCTTGTGGTTCCAAAATTAATCCCTGAACTTCTGGTTTCAGCAGAAAAATTAATGAAAGTCGGCTCTTCAATGTGATAATTTAAAGGATCAACGCCCGCCAGATCGATAATTGATTTTCCTTCCGGCGTTTCATCAGCCATAGAACTCAACACAACTGCTTTAATAAAATCACTTTCTTCAACTCCTGCTACTGGATAAAATTTGGTTGCTTTTCTATTTCCAATGGTGATTGTTCCGGTTTTATCTAAAAGTAAAACGTCAACGTCGCCCGCAGTTTCTACGGCTTTTCCACTTTTGGTAATAACATTTGCTCGCAATGCTCTGTCCATTCCCGCAATTCCGATGGCTGAAAGTAATCCGCCAATTGTGGTTGGAATTAAACAAACAAAAAGAGAAATAAAAGCCGCGATTGTGATCGGTGTTTTAGAATAATCTGCGAAGGGTTTTAAAGTCACCGTTACGATGATGAAAACCAAAGTAAAACCTGCCAGTAAAATCGTTAAAGCAATTTCATTTGGTGTTTTTTGTCTGGAAGCACCTTCTACCAAAGCGATCATTTTATCTAAAAAACTTTCGCCGGGTTTGGTATTTACTTTTACTTTAATTCTGTCAGAAAGGACTTTCGTACCGCCAGTTACAGAAGATTTATCACCACCAGATTCACGAATTACAGGCGCGCTTTCACCAGTGATCGCGCTTTCATCGATGGTTGCTAAACCTTCGATAATCTCACCATCCATCGGGATTTGATCGCCTGCAATACATAAAAAAATGTCACCCAATTGCATTTGCGCAGACATTTTTAGTTCCGTTTCTACATCAAACCCAATTTTATTGTTTTTAATTAATTTAGCCGGCGTTTCTTCTCTCGTTTTTCTTAAAGAATCGGCTTGCGCTTTTCCACGTGCTTCTGCGATTGCCTCAGCGAAATTGGCGAACAAAACCGTAAGAAAAAGTGTGAAGAAAATCGTGAAATTATAGCCGAAACTTCCCTGGCTTTTTTCGCCCATTAATGTCCAAAGAGAAACAACAAGCATAACTACCGTTCCAACTTCTACCAAAAACATGATCGGATTTTTTATCATCACGCGTGGATCCAGTTTTATAAAAGACTGTTTTAGCGCTTCATTTACTAAATCTTTTTGAAAAAGACTTTGTGTATTATTTGTATTCATTGTTTAATTTTCAAAAAATTATTTGGTGATTGAAGTAAGATATTCCGCAATCGGACCTAATGTTAAAGCGGGAAAGAATGCTAACGCAGCGATCAATAAGATCACGCCTAATGTCATTAAACCAAAAGTTGGCGTGTCTGTTTTTAAAGTTCCGGCACTTTCAGGAATGTATTTTTTCTGGGCTAAAAATCCTGCAATTGCAACTGGACCGATGATCGGTAGAAATCTTGAAAGTATCAAAACAATTCCCGTAGAAATATTCCACCAAGGTGTATTATCGCCCAAACCTTCGAAACCTGAACCGTTATTTGCCGAGGCAGAAGTGAATTCATAAAGCATTTCACTAAAACCATGGAAGGAAGGATTATTTAAAGTGGCCGTTCCAAACTGTGGCAAATACGCCGTCAAAGCCGTTCCAGCCAAAATCAACAGCGGATGAAAAAGTGCGACCATCATGGCAATTTTCATTTCTTTGGCTTCAATTTTTTTACCTAAAAATTCCGGCGTTCTTCCCACCATTAAACCACTTATAAAAACAGCGAGAATTATAAAAATTAAATAATTTAAAATCCCAACGCCAACGCCGCCGTAAAAACAGTTAATCATCATTGCAAGTAAATGATTCATCCCCGAAAGCGGCATAAAACTATCGTGCATAGAATTAACAGAACCCGTTGAAATCACAGTCGTAGCAACACTCCAGTAAGCGGAAGCGGACGACCCAAAACGGATTTCTTTTCCTTCCATATTTCCGAGAGAAATGTTGGCGCCCATTTGGTGAATTGCAGGATTTCCGGCATTTTCAAATGCCACATTCATGACCATTAATGAAAGAAAACCGATCGACATGACGGCAAAAATGGTCCAACTTAGTTTTCTTCTTTTAATAAAATAACCAAACGCAAAAACGAGTGCGAAAGGAATTAACATTTGTGATACAATTTCAACAAAATTTGAAACGTAACTTGGATTTTCCAAAGGATGTGCGGAATTAGTTCCGAAAAAACCACCGCCATTAGTTCCTAAATGTTTAATTGCCACAAAAGCAGCAACCGAACCTGTCGCAACAGAAACCGTTTTTCCTTCCATTGTCGTGATGTTATCTTTACCGTGAAAAGTCATCGGACTTCCGGTAAACAATAGCATAACGCCCATTACAACGCAAAGCGGCATTAATATTCTGGTAATTGATTTTATTAAAAAGACAAAAAAGTTACCTAAATTTTCGGTTGTTTTTTCTTTAAACGCTACGAAAACGTGCGCAACAGCAGCCATTCCGGTTGCAGCAGAAACAAATTGAAGGAACATTAAATACATTTGCCCAAAATAACTCAACCCAGTTTCGCCGGAATAATGCTGTAAATTACAATTGACGATAAACGAAATACTTGTATTAAAAGCAAGATCTGCGCTCATTCCAGGATTATTATCCGGATTTAATGGCAACCAACCCTGGTTCATTAAAATAAACATTCCGAGTAAAAACCAGACAAAATTGATAGCAATTAAAGCCGTCATATTTTGTTTCCAGTTCCACCCGATTTTTGGGTCAATGCCAGAAATTTTAAAAAATAAGCGTTCTATTGGATCAAAAATAAAATCCAAAAATGTTTTTTCATGCCCGTAAACTTTTGCAATATATTTCCCAAGCGGGATCGCCAAAAGTAAAGTGACCACGAACATGAGGACGAGTCCCAGTAATTCTATATTCATTTTAGTTTAATTTTAAAATTTTTCCGGTTTGATTAAAACGTAGCAGATGTAGCCAAATGCCGCGAGAGAAAGGATAAATAAAGTCCACATAGGTTTAAATTTTATCAAAAAAGTTAATAGATTTAGCCAAAACGAAGAATATTAAAATCCCAAGGGCTACTAAGATAATTGTCATCATAATTAAAGTATTATTAGTCTGTATGTTGTCCCTATTATAGAAATCAAGGCGAAAAAGGCGGCAAGCAAATGCCAGGATTTCAGGTTTTTTTCTATTTTGATTTTGAGGTGTGCCATGAATTTATTTTTAAGTTGTGCCACGACTTACTCAATTTCAGAACCGAAGAATTGATATTAGTCGTAAAGTCTTAATTGAAGGAGCTTTACATAGATTTTGAAAAAACGCCACAAAAAAAACCCTATCGTTTTGAAAGGGTTTTTTACTTAATTACTATCGTTTTGAAAGTCTAACTAATTTTATATTCGTCGATTTTCCGATAAAGTGTCGTCAATGCAATATTTAAAAGTTTGGCAGTTTCGGTTTTATTGCCGTTTGTATAATTTAAAACACGCTGAATATGAATTTTTTCAGCACTTGACAATTCAAAAGCCGACATTATTTTTACCTCAGAATTTTGAATTTTAAAATCCGAAGGCAAAGTGTTGGTGTTTAATGTTTCGCCGTCCGCCAAAATCACACTTCTTTCGATCACATTTCGCAGTTCACGGATATTGCCTTTCCAGGAATGTTGTTTTAAAGAATTAAGATAATCTTCCGAAAATGAAGTGATCTTTCGTGAAGATTTAGCACTGAAAAATCTCAAAAAATAATCTGCCAAAATCTCAATATCGGAAATCCGATCGCGTAAAGCAGGTAAAATAATATTAAAAATATTGATTCTGTAATACAAATCTTCTCTAAAATTTCCTGCTTTAATTTCACTTGGCAAATCACGATTTGTAGCGGCAATAATTCTGACGTCCACTTTTGTAGGCTTGCTGTCACCTACTTTTAAAAACTCGCCAGATTCTAAAACCCGTAATAATTTAGCCTGTAAATCGAGCGGCATTTCACCCAATTCATCCAGAAAAACAGTACCATTATTGGCTTCCTCAAAAATACCTTTTGAATCTTTCACTGCGCCCGTAAATGCGCCCGCTTTGTGACCAAACAATTCATTTTCTAATAATTCTTTGCTAAAAGCGGAACAGTTTATGGCGATAAAATTTTGTTTAGACCTTGAACTTGAGTTATGAATTGCTTGTGCAAAAACCTCTTTTCCCGTCCCTGTTTCGCCCGTTAAAAGAACAGTTGCATCAGTATTTGCGACTTTTTCAGCATCTTCAATTGCGGCTTTTAAAATCTTTGATTTTCCAATAATAGAATCGAACGAAAATCGATTTCCCAATTGTTTTTCTAAATTAAAAATGCGCTTATTAAGTTTTACTTTTTCAAGTGCTTTATAAATTAGCGGAATGATTTTATTATTGTCATCACCTTTCGTGATATAATCAAAAGCGCCGTTTTTAATGGCTTGTACGCCATCGGGAATATTTCCAAACGCCGTGAGCATAATGGTTTCTGTGGCTGGATGCTTTTCTTTTAATATTTTAGAAAAATCAACGCCGCTTCCGTCCGGTAATTTTACATCGCAAACGATCACGTCAATTTCCGTGCGCTCTAATTTCTTTAAAGCACTTTTCAAATCTCCCACTTGAAAAACTTCAAAGCCTTCCAAACTTAAAATTCTTGAAAGCAGACCGCGGATTTTTTCCTCGTCGTCGATGATTAAAATGGTGTTCAAAATAATAGTTTAGCCTACAAATTTAAAATTTTTCCTGAGCTTCACTTATTTAAAAGTCTTTTTTAAAAAATTTTTATTTTTATTCAAAGTGTAGATTTGCGAAAAAAGAGTGTTTAGCGATTCTGAATAAGTTGGATGTGCGAAAATACCTGTCGGAAAATAATCTGCCGGGATTTTTCCTAACATTGCCATTTGCAGAACGGTCGCAATCTCGCCACCTTCCGTACAAACGATCGAAGCGCCTAAAATCTGACCGGATTTATTGTCAATAACAGCTTTCCAGGGACCTTGTGTTTGCGCTGTTTCTTTACCTCGTGTAATTCTTTCGCCTGCGATTTTTATCACAGAATAATCCAGTTTTTGCTTTTTTGCCTGATTTTCAGAAAGTCCAACGCGACCAACTTGTGGATCTGTAAACATTGTGTAAGGAACAATTCTGCCTTTTGTAGTGCGTTTTCCTTTATGTAAAATATTTTCCGTCATGATCACAAAATCGTTGTAGGAAATATGCGTAAACTGCGGTCCGCCGTTAATATCGCCCATCGCAAAAATATTTTTTACATTGGTTTCCAGTTTTGAATTCACTTTTATAAAGCCTTTTTCATCCAGTTTAATTCCGGCTGCTTTTGTATTTAAAGTGTCGGCATTTGAAATTCTTCCTGTCACAACTAATAAATGTGAACCGGTAATTGAATGTTCTTTTCCTTTAATTTTATAAGTTACGCTTACATTTTTGCCATTTTCTGACACTTTTTCAACGAATGAATTTAAAATAAAATTCATTCCTTCTTTTTCCAAAATTTCCTGCAACGGTTTGGTTACGTCTTCATCTTCGTGCGACATTATTGTTGATGAATTATCTAAAATTGTTACTTTGCTGCCAAATCTGCTATACATTTGTCCAAGTTCCAAACCAATATATCCGCCGCCGACCACGATCAGTTTCTTTGGAATTTCCTTTAATTCAAGGATTCCAGTTGAATCGTAATATTTTATTTTATCTAAATTTTTGATTTTTGGAATGGCCGGTCTTGCGCCTGCGTCAATGAAAATATACGGCGCCGAAAATTCTTTTTCTTTTCCGTTTTCCATTTTTACGATGACTGTATTTTTATCTTTAAAGGAACCTTTTCCGTAAACAATTTCTAAATTTTTTACTTCGCCCATTCTTTTGATCATGCCTTTTTTTCCTTCTTCAACAATAGCATCTTTTCGTTGTTGTGTTTTTTTAAAGTTAATGTCCAGATCAGAAACTGAGATACCGTGTTTTCCGGCAACTTTTATATCATGCATTACTTTTGCAGAAGCGATAAGCGTTTTTGTTGGTGTACATCCGACATTTAAACAAACGCCGCCTAATTTTTCCACTGATTTTTCTATCATAACTATTTTCCATCCTGCTTCTGATAATTTTTTTGCAAAGGGAACATTGGCTTGTCCGGAACCTATTAAAATGGCGTCTTTTTTTATCATTTGTAATTTTTTGGTTTAAATTTTAAATATCAAATTTCATGTGCAACATTAAGACCATTGAGAATTATTAAAAATGTTGAAAATCGTAATTTTATTTAATAACATAAAATATAAATTAGTTATTAAAATATTTTTCGAATGATTTAATATTAACCCCTTAAAAAAATGGGGGTAAAATAAATTTCTAACTAAAAAAAACATAAATTTGCAAAAAAAATCAAATCAAAATGTCAACACTAAGATTTAAAGCTTTAGAAACGCTTGCATTTAAAAGTTACAGAAATGATAATGCGGTAGAAATTCCGTCAAAACTTTCTGAGTTATTTTGCAAAAATGTCTTTTCCGAAGATACAATGCGCGAATATTTAACGAAAGAAGCCTTCACGTCTATTATGGATGCGATAAAAAAAGGCAGTAAAATGCCGCGTCCAATTGCAGATCAGGTTGCTGTGGCGATGAAAGACTGGGCAATGGCTAAAGGCGTGACGCATTACACGCACTGGTTTCAGCCATTAACAGGCGCAACTGCTGAAAAGCATGATTCTTTTTTTACGCCTATCGAAAATGGAAAAGCAATTGAGAGATTCTCCGGAAATTTATTAATTCAGCAGGAACCGGACGCTTCATCTTTTCCAAATGGTGGCATTAGAAATACTTTTGAAGCTAGAGGTTACACGGCTTGGGATCCAACTTCGCCGGCTTTTATTATGGGAACTACGCTTTGTATTCCTTCGATTTTTATTTCCTATACTGGCGAAACTTTAGATTATAAAGCACCACTTTTAAGATCACTTCAATCTGTGGATAAAGCGGCAACGGATGTGATGCAGTATTTTGATAAAAATGTGACGAAAGTAACACCAACTTTGGGTTGGGAACAGGAATATTTTTTAGTTGATTCAGCACTTTATCAATCAAGACCTGATTTGGTTTTAACAGGAAAAACTTTGCTTGGACATTCACCAGCGAAAGGTCAACAGCTTGATGATCACTATTTTGGCTCAATCCCGACAAGGGTGATGAACTTCATGAAAGAGCTGGAAATTGAATGTATGAAACTGGGAATTCCTGTAACTACACGTCATAATGAAGTGGCGCCAAATCAGTTTGAAATGGCACCAATGTTTGAAGAAGCGAATGTTGCCGTTGATCACAATTCGCTTTTGATGGATGTAATGGCGAGAATTGCGCACAAACATCATTTCCATGTTTTGCTTCACGAAAAACCTTTCGCAGGCGTGAACGGAAGTGGCAAACACAATAACTGGTCTTTAAGCACAGATACTGGCGAAAATCTTTTAAGTCCAGGGAAAAATCCAAAGAAAAATTTACAGTTTTTGACGTTTTTCATTAACACGATAAAAGCAGTAAATGAATATGCTGATCTTTTGAGAGCAGGAATTGCGTCGGCAAATAATGACCACAGATTGGGCGCCAATGAAGCGCCGCCGGCAATTATTTCGGTTTTTATTGGTTCGCAATTATATTCAGTATTGTCTGAACTTGAAAAAGTAACGGAAGGAAAATTATCACCGGATGAAAAAACAGATTTGAAATTAAACGTTGTTGGTAAAATTCCTGAGATTTTACTTGATAATACGGATAGAAACAGAACGTCGCCTTTTGCTTTTACCGGAAATAAATTTGAGATCCGCGCGGTTGGTTCTTCCGCAAATTGTGCAGAAACAATGACGATCATGAACGCAATTGCTGCGAAACAGTTACGTGATTTTAAAGCTGAAGTTGATGCTTTGGTTGAAACTGGTCTTAAAAAAGATGAAGCGATATTTAATGTTTTAAGAGAATACATTAAACAGTCGAAAAATATTATGTTTGAAGGCGATGGTTATTCTGAGGACTGGGCAATAGAAGCTGAAAAAAGAGGTTTAAGTAATCTTAAAACAACTCCGGAAGCTTTAAAACGTGAAATGGATAAAAAATTCACAGATCTATATGAAGAGCTTGAAATTTTCACGCATAGAGAAATTGAAGCTAGAAATGAGATTAAACTGGAAAAATATTCTACGACAATTGATATTGAAGCAAGAGTTTTAGCGGATATTGCAAGAAATCACATTATTCCAAGTGCGTTGAATTATCAAAACAGATTGATAGAAAATGTAAAAGGCTTGAAGGAAATTTTTGGTGAAACTGAATTTAAAGAACTTGCAAAAGAGCAAATGCATTTGATAAAGAATATTTCCGGGAATGTTTCTGCTATTAAATTGGGTGTTGAAGCCTTATTAGAAGCGAGAGAAACCGCACATGCGATTGAAAACGGTCAGGAACGCGCGACTTATTTCTGTGAGAAAGTTAAAACTTTATTTGAAGTAATTCGTACACCTTCCGACGATTTGGAAATGATGGTTGATGATGAACTTTGGCCTTTGACAAAATACAGAGAATTGCTTTTCACGAGATAATTTAAATCTAATATCAGCAAAATAAAAAACCGTCCTGAAATAATTTCAGGACGGTTTTCTTTTGGAATTTAGTTAAAACGGGTCTGTTTTTTTGTGAAATTTAAATAGCCCAGATAGGAACGGCATCCTTTTTTTGCGGCTGGAAATTACGCGGAATGAATATAAGAAAGGGCAAAAAAAAAGATATAGTGGATAGCTGGAAATAGCTCCTGAAAAAATTAAAAATTGACTTGAAAACCTGCTTTTATGCCGAATTTTGAAATATTTGGACGGTCAAGATAATTGCCGCGCCAGTTAAAATCTACACGAAGAATTCTCAAATTACCAAAACCGATATTTTCTATACCGAAACCATATTCATAATAAACGTGATCTGATGGCGCAGAATATTGGACGGCGCTTCGATTAATTCCTTTTGAAGCATCACTCAAAGTTCCATATGCAGCACGAAATAGTGCCACTTCACGGAGTTTTAGTTTTTTAATTAAAGGAATATACGACAGAATTTTGCCATTAAAATGATGTTCAATATTTAAAGTTGTATAATTATCTGCGACAAATTCATAGTAATTTAATAGCGCAAAAGTATTGGGAATTAAGCTATAAGACTGATTTCCTGGAATTACATTTTGTAAGGCCAAAGGAAGTGTTTCGAAGGTTTTACCGGCTTCAAAATTAAGAATAGATTTGCCCCAAACGCCCGTTAATATCGGCTGAGTGTAGAGAAACTGAAGTTTGTTGTAATTAAAATCTGCATTAAAAAGACCTTTTACGCCTCGTGTGTATTTTAAAACAAAGCTTGGTGCTAAAGTCGTGTGTGAATAACGATCGATGCCTGTTTCAGAAAATTTTGCGCCGGGATTTGCGATTAAACTTAGTACAAAATGAGAATCATTAACGGTTTTTCTGATCTCGTTGCCATAGTTGTAAGTCAAGTCAAAAAGTTCATTATTTCCCGATTTAATGCTGCGTAAAGTCCCGTCTAATCTGATCTGAAAGTTTTTAATTGGCTCGATGGAAGTGTAGATGCTTTCCTGTGTGCTTGAACTCAAGGAAGTATTATCGCCACTTGCAAAAACGGTGGAAGAGGCGAAAGATCTTGACATAATGCCGTCATCACCGGTTAAAGCAACGCCTAATTGTAAAATATCGCGTCGCGCGCCTGCACCAATTTGAAAACGGTTTGTTTTATTGAACATGTATTTTCCTTCGATGCCGTATTTAAACTGTTTGTCTTTAAAACCATAAGCGCCGTAACCCTGAATTCTCCAGTCGTCATTCGGCGAAAAATAAGTTTTTCCGCCTAATCTAATGCGGTCACCTTCAATAACGTTGCTGCCATAGACTGAATAAATATCTCCAATATCAAAAGCGTGACCCACGTTGAAATAGCCTGAGGAAGCGGTTTCATAAATCTTTATAAATCTTTTGAATTTTGGAATCTGCTGAAGTTGAGAAAGCATTTTATAAACGCCAGCTTCTTCTACATTTAAAGAATCTGAACGGTTTTGTTCCCAAAAATCGTCAGTTTTAGTTATTTCCTGTGTTGTTTTTGGAGTTTCATTTTGGAAAACAGTCGGGTTGATTTCTTTGTTAAATTCATAATCGCTGTAATCGACTGTGCGTCTTGCCAACATGCCGTTCGAGTCTTTATTTTTACTTATTAAAGAAAGGTCGAATTCTGTGGTATTTTTTAAAGGAATAAAAGTTTTTTCGTCCGGATTATCAAATTCAAGTTCGGTGAAAACGCCATTGACGAAATTGACGTTCATATTTTTAGAAGATTTTAAAGACACTTTTACGACAGCATATGCATCTTTTGAAATATAAAGATCACCTATGAAAGCTAAAACATCTGTTCTTCTGGGGAAATATTTGATGTGGTAACAATCTTCTCCGCGAACTGAAATTGTATCAATTAAATTATAATCATAAGTACTAAAACCGTCTGTAGAAACCGGACTTTGAAAACCAATATTAAAAAAGTTAAGCGTGTTGTCGTAGATATTAATTTCTTTATATAAATTTTTAACCGTCGTAGCCATAATTTGGTTGTCCTGAAAACCGGACGTTTTCTGCGCTACAAGATCTTTCTTTTCTTTTTTAGCGGGTTGATTTTCCCCATAAATATTATACACCGATTCATTCAAAAACATAGGAAGCGACAACTTTCCATTTGCAGCAGAATCAGCATATTTAAAGATAAAATCAACTTTATTAAATATCTTGCGCTTCATAAAAGCACTGTCGATGTTGCTTAAGTTGAACTGGATCTTCTCATATTCTTTGTACTGATAACTTTTATAATTATCTAAACCATTTTTCCTTTTATTTGCCCAAACTCGCTGCATAATTGCATAAGCGGGATTATCCTTCTTGTTTTTGTATTTTATTGCAGTTCCCTGTATCACGACACCTTCAATATTTTCCACAGAATCCTGGCTTAAAATAACTTTTAAAACCACCGGACTTTTCTGCGTAATATTTACAGTTTTTAGATCAAAACCTTTCTTCTGAAAACGCAGTTTATAAATGATGGAATCAGATGAGATCTTAAAACTGCCAGTTGAAACCAGAGTTGCTGAGACATTATCGTTTATAAAAATAGAAACGCCGGAAAGAGGTTTTTTCTGTAAAGAATCTGCAACTGTGCCACTTACCAGAAACTGGCAGTGAAAAAAGGAAATTGAGAATAAAAATATTAGGCTATATAAAGACTTCGTCTGAAGATTTTGAGGCATTTTCCGGTACTATTTTGCAAATTTAATGGAAATAGTTAGCTATGCGTTACTTTTAGCAAAGATTAACTATATTTTCATACTTCAATATAAAATAATGCCATAAAATATGTTTAAGTAATTTTTTGAAATTTTTTATGATTTTTAAATCTCCTTTAATTTAACTTTAGCAAGATATTATTTTATAAGTAGAATCAAAAATAGCAGGAAATTGACCAAATTTAAAAAAGTAAATTTTTAATAAATTTTTAAATGTGGTTGTAGTTCTTTTAAAAATAATTATTTTTAAGAATATGCTTTTTATATTATGACGATTTTGAATAAATATTTTAACTAAAAATTAACTAAAATGCGAGTTTTAAGTAATAATATTTTAATTTATAAAGCGTTTTTATATTAATTCAGAATTTTAATTTGTGAAAAATTTCGTGTTTTATATGATTTTTGGGTTCATCTTTATTTCTAGTAATAAAGAGGGTAGTTCTGTGAATATTTTTAATTCACCGACTTGTTTTAATATGGTTAAAAATGAGATCTGTGGACAAACGCAAAATCACTTTTCAAAAAACGACCTTCAAAATAAAAAAGGTAGATCAGATCATAAAACACATCGAAAAAGCCATCCTGTTATTCATATGAATCACATTGGTTTTAATATAATTTTAAATTCCGCATATCATTTTAAAAAAATAAACCATGTATTTTTTGTAAAATCTGATATCATTAAGAATAGAAGAAATTTATATTCCAATTGCCTTTTAGGCTCAATATGGCATCCGCCTAAAATTTTATCTTAAAGAAATTTACTTCTTTAAAACGATTTTAAATATCGGAATTTTAAAGAATTTTCAAAAAATCGACTTCTTTAATTATTGATTTTCAGATATATATTATCTGAAAAACTATTACAATTACATTTTACCTTAAATGAAAACAATCTTCACAGCCATTTTTCTGGCTTTATTCTCTGTTTCTATAAGTGCACAGAACTCTTTTGATATGGCAAAAAAAAATGCCGCAGAAAAAAATGAATTAATTGTCTTAAATTTTTCCGGCTCAGACTGGTGTATTCCGTGTATCAAACTGCACAAAAATATTATTGAATCAGAAGATTTTAAAAAACTTTCGACGGATAATGTACTTATTTATTTAAATGCAGATTTTCCAAGAAGTAAAAAAAATCAACCGTCGGCAGAAATTAAAAAAGAAAATGCGCTTTTGGCGGATAAATACAATCCAAATGGTTTATTTCCATTGACGCTACTTCTTAATTGCGAGGGTAAAATCTTGAAAACCTGGGAAGGTTTGCCGTCTGAAAATTCGAAAAATTTTTCTGAAGAAATTTTGGCTTTTTACCAAAAGAAGTAAGTTGAAAATGCTAAAAGAATTTCGAAAAGCCCAGAAATTAATGGGTAATATTTTTGAGATCACCGTCGTAAATGATGATGAAAACTTGGCTTTTAGACAAATTGAATCGGCAATTTCGGAAATTCAAAGGATTGAGAAACTATTGACGACTTATAACGAAGAAAGTCAGACGAATTTGATCAATCAAAATGCGGGAATTAAACCTGTAAAAGTTGATCCAGAAGTTTTTGAACTCATCGAAAGAAGTTTAAGGATCAGCGAAATTACAGACGGCTATTTTGATATTTCTTATGGCGGAATTGATAAAACCTTCTGGAACTTTGACAAAGAAATGATTCGACTTCCTGATCCTGAAATCATTAAAGAACATTTAAAACTCGTCAATTATAAACACATTCTTTTAGATAAAGAAAATAAAACAGTGTTTTTAGAAGAAGCGGGAATGAGAATCGGTTTTGGCGGTATTGGTAAAGGTTATGCAGCAGAAATGGCTAAAAAAGTTTTAATCCAAAATGGAATTTCTTGCGGCGTTGTTAATGCTGCCGGGGATTTAACAACCTGGGGAACTCAAGCCGATGGAAAACCCTGGACGATCGGAATTGCCGATCCTGATAATGCAAAACTTCCTTTTTCTTACATGAATATTACAAATACTTCCGTCGCGACATCCGGTAATTATGAAAAGTTTGTAATAATTGACGGTAAAAAATATTCTCATACGATCAACCCAAAAACGGGAATGCCGGTTTCCGGAATTAAAAGCGTCACCATGATTTGTCCCAATGCAGAAATTGCCGATGCAATGGCGACGCCGGTTGGAATTATGGAAATTCCTGACGCGCTCAATCTCGTTAATCAAATTCATCAATTAGAATGCATCATCATTGATGATAACAACAAAATTTATTCTTCACAAAACATAAATTTCAAATGAAAAAAACAACAATAAAAGCAGTATTATTTTTTTCTGCGCTGATTTCTTTTAGCACAATGCATTCCTGCACGGTTGTAAAAGAATACGATAAAAATAAATTGAATGATGCCGAAATGGTTCTCGGAAACCGAACAATAGAAAAGACGGAACTCAATTTTCAATCTTATCGCGAAGGTTCCTCCGGCGCAAATGCGGGTAAAGTTGGTGGTGGTTGTGGTTGCAATTAATTAAGGATACCTAATTTTTAAATTAATAAAATGAAAAAAATAATCATTAGTATTCTCTCACTTTTTGCAATTTTTAGTGCTCAGGCACAGGAAACTTCGGCAAGTGAACCTTCAAAAAAACTGAAACTGGATGAGATCAATCTGGTTTCCAGTTACTATAAACAGGATGGGAATAATTCAGCCGTAACTGGTGGAATTGGATCGGAAAAACTGGATGATATTTCAAATTCCATCAATGTTACGTTGGTTAATTATGATAAAAAATTACGAAAAAATAAATATACTTTGGATGTTGCGGTAGATCATTACAGTTCCGCGTCGTCTGATCAAATCGATTTAAAAGCGAATTCTTCTGCATCCAGCGCAGATACAAGATTTTATCCAAGTCTTGAATGGAGTAGAGAAAATGAGAAAACAGGAACTACGCTTTTCGGCGGTGTTTCTTTTTCCACAGAATTTGATTACCAGTCGATTGGTGCAAATGTCGGAATTTCCCAAAAGACAAAGAATAAAATGGGCGAATTGACTGCGAAATTTCAGGCTTATGTCGATCAGGTTACTTTAATTAAACCCATAGAATTGCGAACTGGAAATTCTGGTGGTGGAGATCACGAAAACTACGGAACAAGCGGCAGAAATACTTACGCTGTCTCTTTGTCGTATTCTTAAATCATTAATAAAAACTTTCAGATAGAATTAATTGGCGATGCAGTGCAGCAGACCGGATATTTAAGTTTGCCATTTCACCGTGTTTATTTTAATGATAATTCTGTGCATCAGGAAAATTTACCAGACAAAAGATTTAAAATTCCTTTGGGAATCAGAGCCAATTATTTTTTTGGTGATAAATTTATTTTAAGAAGTTATTATCGTTATTACACCGACAGTTGGGGTTTAAGATCAAATACTTTTAATATAGAAACGCCGGTAAAAATTTCGCCTTTTGTATCTGTGGCGCCTTTTTACAGATTTTATTCTCAAACAGGAACGAAATATTTTGCGCCTTATCAGCAACATACGGCTTTTGATGATTTTTACACCAGCAATTATGATGTTTCTACTTTTAACAGTAATTTTTACGGCGCAGGAATTCGCATCAGTCCAAAAAATGGATTATTTGGAGTTGAACGTTTGAATATGCTTGAAGTGAGATACGGCCATTACACGAAATCTATCGGGATGAAATCGGATATTATTTCATTGAATTTAAGATTTAAGTAAAATTATTAATTAGTTGGAAGTTAGGATTTACTCAAGTATTTAAATTTAATCTTATTCTAACGCATTAAATTCACATTTTTTAAAGACTTACTTCACTTCTCTTTATTAGAAATTAAAAATATAGATTTTAAGATTTAAAAAAGTTTAAAAATGAAAATTTAGAAATTGGGATATTTGTAGTTTGAGATTTCTGCTTTATAACGGAACTTTTAAAAAAAATAAATACCGGAAACGATTAAATTTTTAAAAAGCAATCAATTAAATTGATTGCTTTTTAGTTTTTTCTTGAAGATTTATTAGCTATTAAACACAAAAAAACCACCTACAAAAATGTAAGTGGTTGATTACCTTCGCTCCTCTTCTTGGGCTCGAACCAAGGACCCTCTGATTAACAGTCAGATGCTCTAACCAACTGAGCTAAAGAGGAAGGTTACGTCGTTTTTAACGTGGTGCAAATATAAAACGTTTTATAATAAACACCAAATATTTTTAAAATATTTTTAAAATTTTCCTGTGATCCATTTTACGATGTCACTTCCGAAGATCAGCGCCATTAAAGCGATCAAAAATATCACGCCGATCATTTGGGCATTTTCCAAAACTTTCTGCGGTACAGGCTTTCCTGTGATCATTTCCCAAAGCGTAAAAACAACATGTCCACCATCTAAACCAGGAATAGGAATTAAATTAAGAAATGCGAGCCAAACGGAGAACATTGCCGTAAAACTCCAAAAACGTACCCAATCAAACTTCGTAGGCATCATCTTGATTATGCCAATCGGACCAGAAACTTTTTTATAACCCTGTACTTTTTTGTTAAAAATGAGTTTAAACTGTTTCACCTGATAAGTTAAACTTTCAATACTTCTATTAAAACCTCTTCCGACGGCTTGTGGAATGGTAAAATGTTTAGTTTCTACAAAATTTTGTAGAAATTTGTATGATGCAATACCTAATGTTCCATCTTTTGACACAGGCAATATAAGTTGAATTGGTCGTCCATTTCTCAGAACTTCGGCATTCACGTTTTTTCCTGCATTTTTTGAAATATTATTTTGAAGCTGATCGTAAAATTCTATTTTTTCATTATTAAAAGAAATGAATTGGTCGTTTACTCTTAAACCAGAAGCACTTGCTTTAGGATTTATAATAGTATCTACAATTGCAGGTTGTCTCGGTGAAAGAAAACCTCGCGGATTTTCTTCTGCTAATGCCAAAGCTTTTCCATCATCATTGGTATTAAATGTGAAATTTTGTCCAGATCTCAAAACAGTAATCTTATCACTTAATAAAATATCCAAAGAGAGTTTATCCAAATCAGTTTGAGATTTTCCGTCAACAGCTATTATTTTATCACCATCTTTAAATCCCATAGCTTTTGCAGATGCAGAATAATTCATCGGGGCTTTTATCTTGGTGGTATCAAATGATGTTTCACCATTAAAATAACTTAGTGAGCCATAAATAGTCCAAGCCAATAAAAAATTGATAGTAACACCACCAAGCATAATAATCAATCTCTGCCACGCCGGTTTACTGCGAAATTCCCATGGCTGCGGTGGAAGTGCAAGTTGCTCTTTATCCATACTTTCATCTACCATTCCGGCAATTTTTACATAGCCACCAAGAGGTAGCCAGCCGATGCCATATTCAGTTTCGCCAATTTTCTTTTTTAAAATTGAAAAACCAGGATCAAAAAAGAGATAAAATTTTTCTACTTTACATTTAAACCATTTGGCAGGCAGAAAATGCCCTAATTCGTGTAAAATAACAAGTATTGAAATACTGAGAATAAACTGAAAAAGTTGTATTAAAGTCATTGATTTTTATAATAAGATTGCAAATATAAGCATTCTGCGAAGGTTGCCAAACAAAAAAAGACCTTCAAAATGAAGGTCTTTAATATTTTGATTTTTAAATCTTACAGGTTGAAAGAAACACCAATGCTTCCGTTATTTCCTGCTTCAAGATAAATACCGATGTTTTGGTTGAAGTAATATCTTGCACCAATGTGAGCACCGATATATGTACCGTTTTTACCTAAAACTCCTAAATCGATACCAGGATAAATGTCCCATTTAGACGGCAAGCCTAATGGTTGCTGCAAGTGAAAATTTAAACGTCCAAAAACTGCGAAATCGTCATCTTGGTATTTATTATTATTATGATCAAAGAAAATGTTTGCACCAACACCAAGTGAAATGATTTTCGACAAGCCGTAATCGTAAGTCCCAACAACCCCTGTTCCGTAGCCTAAACCACTTAAACCAACCTGGATTTTTTGATCTCCCTTACCGCTCCACGCTTGAGCATTTGCCATTGATGCTGCAAAGAAAAGTGTGCAGACTAAAATTAATTTTTTCATAATTAAAACTTTTATAAATGTTATTATTTTTCATCATTAGCAAAAATTAGTCCAAAGACTAATAATTTGTTAAAATTGTTAATATTTTATTAACTTTAATTATATTTACAGATGAATAATTTGAAAATAAAAGCATTGGAATTTGACATTAGCTGGAAGGATAAAGAAGCAAATTTTCATCAAATAGAAAAACTTTTAGAAAATGAAAATGCAGATCTTTTTCTTTTACCAGAGATGTTTTCCACGGGGTTTTGTATGGACGCTGAAGAAATTGCAGATCAAAGTGACCAATCCTTAAATTGGTTAAAAAACATCGCCAATAAGAAGGAGGCAGCATTTTCTGGCAGTGCTTCCGTTCAAGAAAATGGGAAATTTTATAATAGAATGTACTTTGTAAAACCAAACGGCGAAGTTGATTTTTATGATAAAAGACATTTATTTTCTTATTCTGGTGAGGATAAAATTTACTCAAAAGGTGATTCCCGAAAAATTATAAATTTTAAGGGTTTCAGGATTTTACTTCAGGTTTGTTACGATTTAAGATTTCCTGTTTTTTCCCGAAATAAGAATGATTTTGATTTAATTTTATATGTGTCAAACTGGCCGGAATCCAGAATTTCTGCTTGGGAAACTTTACTAAAAGCACGCGCTATTGAAAACCAATCTTTTGTTTTTGGCTTAAACAGAATTGGAATAGATGGAAATAATTTAAAATATCCCGAAAGTTCTTCTTATTGTTTTGATGCAGAAGGTAAAATAATTTCTAATGTTTTAAATCAAATTATTTCTGTTGATTTAGATTTAAATGATCTTCAGAATTTTAGACAAAAATTTCCATTTTTAAAAGATGGTGATGATTTTGAGCTTAAGTTTTAATTTTTTTTACTTTTAATCAAATATTTAAATAATCTAAAACAAAAATAGATTGCTGTAATAAGAATAAGAAAGGAAATAGTTTGAATTACAAATAGACCAGGAGAGAAAGCTTCAGTTGATTCCATATTTTTAAGTTAGTTAAGGTTATTCAATTTTTTACAAAGAATAGTTCGGCGCTTCTTGAGTGATAATTACATCATGCGGATGAGATTCTTTCAAACCATTTCCGGTTATTTGTACCATTTTAGAATCATTTTGTAAACTTTCAATATTTTTTGTTCCGCAATAACCCATTCCTGCACGCAAACCGCCGGTTAATTGAAAGATAACTTCCTGTAATTTGCCTTTGTGCGGCACGCGTCCTTCGATACCTTCAGGTACAAATTTTTTGGCTTCACTTTGAAAATAGCGTTCTTTTCCGCCTCGTTTCATTGCTGCCAAACTTCCCATTCCCTGGTAAGATTTGAATTTTCTCCCTTGTAATAAAATCTCTTCACCCGGTGCTTCGTCAGTTCCGGCTAATAGCGAACCGAGCATCACAGCATTTGCGCCACTTGCAATAGCTTTTACAATATCACCCGATAATTTTATTCCGCCATCTGCAATTACTGCAACGTTATATTCTTTGGCTTTTTCATAAACATTGTAAATAGCAGAAAGTTGTGGAACTCCAACTCCGGCAACAACTCTAGTCGTGCAAATAGAGCCCGGACCAACGCCTACTTTTAAAATATTTGCCCCTGCTTTTATTAAATCTTCTGCGGCTTCTGCAGTCACGATATTACCACCGACAATATCTAAATCTGGGAAAGTAGCGCGAATTTCTTTTACTTTATTTAAAACTCCAATTGAATGTCCATGAGCAGAATCTACCGCGATAATATCAACACCAACATTAACTAATGCCTGAACTCTTTCAATGGTATCGTCACCAATTCCCACGCCTGCGCCGACAATCAATCTTCCTTTTTCATCTTTATTCGCATCAGGATACTCTAATTGGTTATCAATATCTTTTATGGTAATTAAACCAACTAATTTATTTTCAGCATCTACAATTGGTAATTTTTCTATTCTGTTTTCCAGTAAAATTTGTTTGGCAGTTTCTAAAGTAGCATGTTTATCAGAAGTAATAATATGATCTTTCGTCATTAACTCTTCTACTTTCATACCGAGGTTTTCCTGATATTTAACATCTCGGTTGGTAATGATGCCAATTAATTTATTGTCAGAATCCACGACAGGTAAACCGGAAATTTTAAAATTTTCCATTAATTCCTTCGCATCTTTCAAGGTATGGTCTTTTGATAAAGTAACTGGATCGGAAATCATTCCGTTTTCAGATCGCTTCACGCGGTTTACTTCCGCCGCCTGTTCCTCGATGGTCATGTTTTTATGAATAAATCCCAAACCACCAACTCTTGCCAAAGCAATTGCCATTTCTGCTTCGGTGACTGTGTCCATTGCTGCGGAAACTATGGGCACATTAAGCGTAATTTTATCGGAAAGTCGTGATTTTAAGGAAACTTGTGAAGGTAAAACTTCAGAAAATGATGGAATAAGAAGGACGTCATCAAAAGTGATGGCTGTCTCTACGATTTTGCTGTGAATAGACATCTTTACTTTCTGACAAAATTAAAGTATTTTAAAAGAATACGAAAATGTTTTTTCAAATAATGTTTTTTTACCCTTATTTCAGGTAGTTAAAAGCAATAAATAATTTAATTTAAATTTTATACTAATTTGTCCAAAACGTTTCGAGCGTTTGGTTTAATTTTTCGATTTTTTTAAAATTTTCTTTATCCTGATCGCCGTTGATAATAGAATCAGACGTGTTTGCTGTTGTTATTTTAATTTTTGTGTCGGTGCCGTCAAATGCCATATTGCTGCTTCCACTTTTTACTTTTTTAAAATCTTCTAAGCGAAAAGAGTTGCTGATATTCTGCCAGTCTCCTTTTGAAATTTTTTTGCCTGTTTTTGTTACTTTATCACTTTTCGTTCCGACTAAAACAGTTTGAATAATACTGTCTTTTGTAAATTTTAAAGTACCGAAATATCCCAATTGTCCACCATATCTGGAAAGTTCGATTGCAGTTATTTCTTCTTTTTTTGGCGAAGTTTGTTGTTTGTTTGATGACATTTTTTGGCAACTGATCATTAGACAGGTTATGAAGGCTGCGAGATAAAGTTTTTTTAAAATCATTGTTTTTTAAATTTTTGTTAGTGTTGAAGATTCAAATGTGAAATCGGAATTTTAAATTTAAAAAATAAATTTCAATTTTGAGACCCTTTTTAAAAATAGCCCTGATAGAAGCGGCATCCTTTTTTTGCTAGGGGGAAATTTCTAATTACTGTTCTAAGCGTCGGCAAAAAAAGATATAGCGGATAGCAGGAAATAGCTTCAAAAAACTTTAAAATAAATTATCTTCTTGCTTGGAATAGACTTTGCTCTTTCAAAAAAAATATAACTATTATGGAAAAGCCAAAACCGATGTTGACACTGAGTCAGGTGATGAATAAATTAGCGCAAAAAGGCGTGGTGAAAGAGTACAGAATGAATGATGAAGGTGAAATGCGCCTGACGAATTCTGATAAAAATTATGAACCTTCTGAACTTACGATCTTAAGAAGTTACCGTTTCGAAGGAGACAGTAATCCAGATGATAATGCAGTATTGTATGTTGCTGTAGATCATGAAGATAACCGCGGAATGATCATTGATTCTTATGGCGCAGAAAGCAATTATCCAGGAGATAAATTTGATGAATTTCTAAGGAATATTTCAATAAATGAAAGTGATGAATATAATTTTCAAGAGTAAAATTTTTTTAAATTTTAGATAAAAAAAGAGACTTCAAAATGAAGTCTCTTTTTCGTTTTTAAGAATTAGGTTTTAGCCAGCCTAATTTTCCGTAATGTTCTTTAAATCTTGCGATTTCCGGTCCAACAACTGCGCTGCAATAAGGTTGAGTTGGATTTTGATTGTAATAATCCTGGTGATAAGTTTCTGCCGGCCAGAATTTTTCAAAAGGAACAACCTGAGTTACATATTTACCTTTCCATCTTCCGGAAGCTTCGGAAACTTTTTCTGCCGCCAAGGTTTCTTTTTTCTGAGCTTCATCTTTGTAAAAAACCACAGATCTGTATTGGGTTCCGACATCATTTCCTTGACGGTTAAGTTGGGTAGGATCATGAAGGAAGAAAAATACGTCCATTAATTTTTGATAAGAAATAATTTTTGGATCGAAACCAATTCTCACTGTTTCGGCGTGACCTGTATCGCCGCTGGAAACTTCTTCATAAGTTGGATTAGCTTTAAAACCTCCGGAATAACCAGAAACCACTGAATCCACGCCTTTTAGCATTTGAAAAGTTGTTTGCACGCACCAGAAGCAACCGCCGCCGATTGTAACATATTCTAAATTAGATTTGTCTATTTTTTCTACCGCCATCTTAGAAGCGGCTTCTTTTCCCTGACCGTTGCAGGATACCAGGAGAAAAGCCATTACGATCGTAAGGAATTTTTTCATCTTAAATTTTAATTATTAATACTGTTATTTACGACTTTTTAGAGTAAAAAGTTTGAGCTTAGTCGTTAAACAAGTATTGTGCTAATAGAAATTTAAGTGTTAAAAATCAGGTATTTATTTTTGACATTTGTACAGAACTGTTTTCCCATACCAAAGCACTCGCGCCTAAGATGGCAGCATCAGCTTCGTCAAGTTCACTGAAAACAAGTTTTACTTTTCCGCGGAAAATAGGCAGAAGATTGTGTTCCATGTGGCGCTTCGTTGGTTTTAAAATAAAATCACCAGCCTTTATCACGCCGCCAAAAAGTAAAATAGCTTCCGGTGAAGAAAACATCACGAAATTTGCCAAAGCTTCACCTAATTTTTGTCCAGTATATCTAAAAACCTCGATTGCAGTTGGGTCACCTTTTATCGCACATTCATGAACTGTTTTAGAATTTATTTTTTCTTCAGGATATTCGTTAAGCATAGAATCCGGAAATTCTGCACGAAATTTTTTCGCCGTGATTGCGATTCCGGTTGCAGATGCGTAAGCTTCCAAAGAGCCTTCTGAGCCAGTGCTCCAATGTTTTCTGCCGTTTGGTTTGATGATAGTATGTCCCAATTCGCCAGCAAAGCCATCATGACCATAGATTAAATTACCACCACAGACAATGCCGCTACCTACGCCGGTTCCCAAAGTCATCATGATAAAATCTTTCATACCGCGTGCTGCGCCATACATCATTTCACCGAGTGCCGCGGCATTTGCATCATTGGTGATTTTACATTGAACACCGAATTTTTTTGACATGATTTCTGAGAAAGGAACAACGCCTTTCCACCGTAAATTAGGTGCCTGCTCAATCGTACCTTTATAATAATTAGCATTTGGTGCGCCGACACCAATTCCGTAAAATTCCCCGTCTAAGCAATATTTATCTAAATGGGGTTTCACAATTTTGTGCAGTTCCTCAATAAAATCTTCTACATGTTCAAATTTATCTGTTTTAAGATAACCGCGTTCGAGAATTTCACCACGGTGATTGACAAGACCAAATTTAGTATTGGTGCCGCCAATATCAATTCCCAAAGCGATCTGTTTAGATAAGTTTACTAATGACATGTGTTTATTTTAAAGAGCTAAATTTAATGAAAATTTAATATTAAAATAATAATACCACAGATTTTTTTAAATTTTATATTCTTCTTAACAATCTTTTTCTAAAAATGATTTTCTGTGATAATGGAGAACGTTTTTATTTTTAGATTTTTTTCTTTTCCCACACCAAATTAGAAATCCTGTGACGGGCAAAGATGCGATCATCAAGCTTCCTATAAATGCTATAATTTTTGTTGGTAAACCTAAAATTGCGCCGACGTGAATATCGTAATTTGCGGCAACCGTTTTTTCACCAAAATTTTTATCAATGTCATCATATTTGTGTAAAAGTTTTCCGGAATTTTCGTCGAAAATTAAACTGCTGTTTTTATGGTAAGAGTAGGAAAGGTGCTGCACAAATACGGAATAATTTGGATGTTCGTGATCATCAATATGCGGATGTCCGAGATCTAAACTGTAGGCGTAGGAATTGGGATAAAGTTTTTGAATTGTATTTGAAATTTTATCAATTGTAAATGGTGTTTTCTCTGTAATGCGCGCTGTCGTGGTGATTTTAGAAAAATCCGGATAAACAGTTTTTCCTCCGGAAAACGTAAAATAGATGAAAGCCTGAATGACGAAAAATGCGTAAAACAAACCTGTAATGCTCATTATTAAACCAAAAATTGATGCGTAAAACCCTAAAATATTATGAAGATCGTAGTTTTTTCTTTTCCACGATGTTACATTTTTCCAGTTGAATTTGAAGCGCTGTTTTCGGGCGGCTTTGTTTTTTGGCCACCAAAGAATTATTCCTGAAATTGACATGAAAATAAAAATTATTACCGGAATTCCTGTGAGATATTTTCCCCAACTTTCCTTTAAAAGATAACTCCAGTGGATCATTTTAACGATATTAAAAAAGCCATTTTTAATATCATATGTTCCTAAAACTTTTCCCGTGTAAGGATTGACGTAAGCAGATTTGTAAACAGGGTATTCCTGAAAATAATTCCAGGCTTTTTCATTGTGTTCGTACCAAAAAAACTGGTAAGATCTGGTTTTGTCTAAAGGAACATTTACCCAGTGAATTGGATACTTTTCGTTGGTTTGACCGTTAATTTTCTTTTCTAAAACACTTAAAGGCAATACTTTTTTCTGATTAATATTTTGCTCATGGTGGTAAATTATTTCCTTTAAAGTATAGTTTTCTATCTCATCTTTAAAAACATAAAGCGAACCGGTAATTGAAATAATAAAAATAAGAAAACCGATCCCAAGACCAAACCAAAGATGTAGTTTTCCGATCCATTTTTTGAATTCTGATTTTTTAGTAATTTTCTTTATTTTGGTCATTATTTATACTTTTATTGATGAATAATATTTTATGATATGCAAACTTTCGCAGCCCGACTTGAGTGGAACTCCTTTTTTTTGCATTTAAAAAAAAAAATTGATTCTATTTTTTTATTTATTTTTATTTGAATCATCGAAACTCGTTCCTCGTTTTGGGAACGGAAGGCGGAAATGTCTGCCATAAAAAAATAATAGTTTAATATTCGACGAAGTCAAATTGCTGCCCAGATAAAATAATTATTTTAATTTTAAAAAGTTGGCAAGTGTAAAACCGACCAACTTTAATGAAAAATCTAATATCAATTATCTCTAAAATTTATAAGCAAAAGTTCCGGTTACGTTTATTAATTGTTGCGGATTTGCCGTTGTAAAGCCCGTCCAGTAATGTTCATTGGTGAAATTGTCAACCTTTGCGCCGATTCTGAATTTTTTGGAATCATAAAAAGCATTGGCGTTTAAAACCACAAATTTTGGAAGGAAAAAATCTCCGGTCACATTATTTTCACTCGCTGTATTTCCGCCAACGCCAAAACCTAAACCTTTTAAACTGCCATCAAGAAACTGGTAACTTGCATTAAAATTGGTCAGCCATTTTGAGCCGGAATTCACAGGTCTTAGTCCTGTGCTTAAATCTTTTGAATCGTTATAAGCGATGCCGCCAATTACTGAAAATCCTTTTACTAAATAAGCATTGACTTCCAGTTCTACACCTTTACTTTCAATTTTTCCCGCCTGTGTTTGAACTGATTGAAAAGATGAGGTGAATTGGCCTGTTCCCTGTAAACTGTTTTTTACTTTAATATCGTAATAACTTACCGTTGCGTTTACTTTTCCGTTAATTAAATTTGTTTTAAAACCACCTTCAAACTGATTTGCTCTTTCGGGATCTGACAACGCGATGTTTCCCGCAACATTTGTCGTGTAATAACCGTTGCTTTTAAAACTATTTTGATAATTTCCGAAAACTGAAAACTTATCTTTTACGATCTCATAAACGATTCCTGCTTTTGGGGAAAATGCAGATTGATTGTAAGGTTTTGTTTCCTGAAAAAATACGGAGCCACCTTTAAAATCATTGCTTTCGTAACGCGCACCAAGAACTAAATTTAAACCTGCAACCGGCGTGAAAACATTAGAAATATAACCGCTGTAAGTATTTGTGTCTGCGTCAACATTATAAATCCCCGTATTTCCCGGGATATTATAAGCAGCAGCCAGAGTTGTTCCGTTAAAATTTGAGTAGTTATCACCACGAACTGCGGGCGAAACCAATTCAAAAGGATTATTTAAGTAAACGTAACGCTGTCTTAATTGTGTCTGAAGAAAATCAAAACCGGCAACAGTTCTGTTTCTCATGCCGTTCGCGAAATTGTAATCAAAATTAAAATTCTGCTGAACCTGAAAATAGGAACTTTTACTTCCTCTCGTGCTTTGATCAAATCTTGAAACTCTGTATAAATGACTTGCATTATTATAATTAACGGAAAAATAAGGACTTGCGCCGTCAGAATAACTTTTAGAATTATTAATATTAGTTGAAGATTTTATATGATCGTTTATTTTGTAATTGATTTGACCGAAAATATTATTAACTCTTGCAGTCGTGTATAAATTGTTGCCGGTGTAAGATTCTTTATAATTTAAACCTGCTTTTTCCAGATCTCTCATATTATTGATCCCGTTTAAAGTCGTTGGAGAAAGATAAAAGAAAAACTGTTCACCAATTGCTCGCGTATCATATCTTTCATATTCTAAATTGAACTGAAGTTTATCGCTCGCGTTATAAGTTAAAGATGGCGTAAAAGCAGTGTACGTATTTTTAGAATTTGTTTTTTGAAACGTTCCAGTGTTTGTGTAAGCGGTGTTTACTCTAAAAAGAAGTTTTTTATCTTTAGTAATTGGTGCATTTACATCAGCTTGAACTCTGTAGAAATTATAACTTCCACCAATTAGACTTGCTTCTCCGGCAAAACTTTGGAAAGGTTTTTTTGTGATCCTGTTGATAATTCCGCCATACGAAGCGACATTACTTCCGTAAAGTGTTCCGGAAGGTCCTTTTAAAACTTCAAGTTTTTCTATGTTGATCGCATCAATAGTAGTTGTCACCGGTGAAACCAAACCGTTTCGTAAAGAATTATTAGAACTGAATCCTCTCAAAACAACAAATGAACCACCGTCGCCCGCTCTGCTTGTAGCTGTCCACATTTTTTGCAAGCCAGTTACATTTCTATAAGCATCATCAACTGTGAAAATAGATTGATTTTGCAAAACCGTTTTACTTACGGAAGATAGAACCTGCGGATCTTCAATGGTTTTTAAAGGCATTTTATTGGAATAATCGCTGTCTTTTTTTATGACAGAATTGATGATTACTTCATCTATGTTACTTGATTTTAATGTATCAGTTTTTTGTGCGTAGATTAAAATTCCCGCTAAAAGAGCGATTGAGATTGATGTCTTCTTCATGTTTAGTTTAATTATTCAACAAAAGTATGTTATTTTTAATTATTCTAAATAAGAATATGATAAATTTCATAGAATTTTCACATAAAAAAAAACCGGCTAAAGAAAGCCGGTTTATTATTTAAATCAAGTGTAATCTTTTACGCAGGAATTTCACCTTTATATAAGAAAGAAATAATTTCCTTATTCACATTTTCTACCATTTCGCTGAAAAGATGGAAAGATTCCTGTTTGTAAATTACCAAAGGATCTTTTTGCTCGTAAACCGCGCCCTGAGCAGAACGACGAAGATCATCCATTTCTCTTAAATGCAATTTCCAGTTTTCATCGATAATGGAAAGTGAGATGTTTTTCTCAAAATCATTAATCAAAGTATCACAGTTTGTATCGTGTGCTTCTTTAAGATCCGTCACAATGGTCATCGTTTTAATACCATCCGTAAAAGGAACCTGAATCATTTTAAACATTGAACCTTGTGTTTTAAACACATTTTCAATAATCGGGAATGATTTTTCCTTCAAAAGCTGAAGCCTTTGATCGTAATCTTTTTGTGCTGCATCAAATAAAATATTTGTCAATTCCGGGATTTGTTTTCCTTTAAATTCATCCTCAGAAACAGGCGATTCCATCGTGAAATATTTAATTATTTCAAACTCAAAATCTTTGAAGTTATTTGTATTTTTCCCTTTTGTAACAATACTTTGAGACACGTCAAAGATCATATTTGAAATATCATACTTTAAGTGATCACCAAACAAGGCGTTTTTACGACGTTTGTAAATAACGTCACGTTGTTTGTTCATGACATCATCGTATTCCAGCAATCTTTTACGGATACCGAAATTGTTTTCCTCAACTTTTTTCTGCGCTCTTTCAATAGATTTTGAGATCATTGAATGTTGAATCACTTCACCTTCTTTATGACCCATTCTGTCCATCATTTTGGCGATTCTTTCCGAACCAAAAAGACGCATCAAGTTATCTTCCAAAGACACGTAAAACTGGGAACTTCCCGGATCACCTTGTCTTCCGGCACGACCACGAAGTTGTCTGTCAACACGACGGGAATCGTGACGCTCAGTTCCAACAATTGCCAAACCGCCGTTTGCTTTCACTTCGCCTTGTAATTTAATGTCAGTTCCACGTCCTGCCATATTTGTCGCAATCGTCACAACACCAGGTCCACCTGCCATTGCTACGATTTCCGCTTCTCTAGCGTGAAGTTTTGCATTTAAAACATTGTGTTGAATTTTTCTTAATTGCAATGCTTTTGACAATAACTGCGAAATTTCAACAGAAGTTGTTCCCACCAAAATTGGTCTTCCAGCAGAACTTAATCTTTCTATTTCTTCAATAACTGCTGCATATTTCTCACGGTTGGTTTTGTAAACGAGATCTTGTCTGTCATCACGAACAATTGGTCTGTTAGTAGGAATTACAACCACATCCAATTTATAAATTTCCCAAAGTTCGCCGGCCTCAGTTTCCGCCGTTCCAGTCATTCCCGCCAGTTTATTATACATACGGAAATAATTCTGTAGTGTAACTGTAGCGAAAGTTTGGGTTGCTGCTTCAATTTTTACATTTTCTTTAGCCTCGATCGCCTGGTGAAGTCCGTCAGAATAACGTCTTCCTTCCATGATACGGCCTGTAGATTCATCTACAATTTTCACTTCGCCGTCAATTACAACATATTCATCATCTTTTTCAAATAATGTGTAGGCTTTTAATAATTGGTTTAAAGTATGGATTCTTTCAGATTTAATTCCAAATTCACGGAACAATTCTTCTTTGGCTTCGAATTCTTCGTCTTTGCTTAAATTTTTATTTTCAAGATCTGCTAATTCAGTTGCAATATCATTTAAAACGAAGAAATTATGATCTTCATTTCCAGCAGACATATATTCTACACCTTTATCGGTTAGATCGATCTGGTTATTTTTTTCGTCGATTACGAAATATAAATCCTGGTCAACAATCGGCATATCGCGATTGTTATCCTGCATATATTGTGCTTCAGTTTTTTGTAAAAGTGCTCTATGACCACTTTCTGAAAGATATTTAATTAAAGGACGTGTTTTAGGTAAACCTCTGTATGCCTGTAATAATTTGAAACCGCCTTCTTTAGTTTTACCGTTGTCAATTAATTTTTTCGCTTCTGCAAATAACGCTGAAACTGTTTTCTTCTGAATGCCAACAATTCTATCAACACTCGGTTTTAGCATATCAAATTCCTGGCGATCACCTTGTGGAACCGGTCCGGAGATTATTAACGGCGTTCTTGCATCATCAACTAAAACGGAATCAACCTCATCCACAATTGCAAAATTTAATTCACCTTGAACCAATTCTCCTGGTGAAGTCACCATATTATCTCTCAAATAATCAAAACCAAATTCGTTATTTGTACCATACGTAATGCTGGAACCATAAGCTTTTCTGCGCGAATCTGAATTTGGCTGATGATTATCAATACAATCGATTGACATACCGTGGAATTCATAAATTGGACCCATCCACGCGCTGTCACGTCTTGCCAAATAATCATTGACCGTCACAACGTGAACACCTCTTTCAGTAAGGGCATTTAAATAAATAGGTAAAGTTCCAACTAAAGTTTTTCCTTCACCAGTTGCCATTTCAGCAATTTTTCCGGAGTGCAGAACAATACCACCTATAAATTGTACATCGTAATGCACCATATCCCATTTAATCGGCGTTCCCGCAGCGTCCCATTCGTTTAACCAAACCGCTTGATCGCCTTCAATTCGAACGAAATCTTTTATTGCTGCCAATTCTTTATCACGGTCATTTGCCGTCACGCGTATTTCGCTGTTTTGAGCTAATCTTCGTGATGTTTCTTTTATAACTACAAAAGCTTCAGGTAAAATCTCTCCTAAAACTTTTTCTTCTACTTCGTAAGATTCTTTTTTAAGATTTTCAATTTTGGTGTAAAAAGCTTCTTTTTCATCTACATTCGTAGTACTTTTTATAAGTTCTTTTGTAGCATCTATCTGGGAAGTAAACTGCGCTGTCGCCGCTTTAATTTTTTCTTTAAACTCAGCTGTTTTTGCACGAATACCATCATCAGAGAGTTCCTGAATTTCCGGCTCAACCGATTTTATTTTCTTTAAAACTTTTCTTACTTCCTTAAGATCTTTGGCATTTTTATCGCCCAAAAAACTTTTCAGAACCTTACTTAAAACATCCATATTTTATAAATCTTGAAACCAAAAAAATAATTTTAATTGGTTATTAATTGCTTTTAAAGTAAAACGCAAAAGCAGAAAGCAGGCTGCAGAATGCGTCTGATCTTAGTACTCGTCTTCGTTCCAGAGAAAATCATCGTCTGTTGGGTAATCTGCCCAAACTTCTTCGATACTTTCGTAGATCTCACCTTCGTCTTCGATAGCCTGAAGGTTTTCTACAACTTCCATAGGCGCTCCGGTGCGGATCGCGTAATCTATCAGTTCAGCTTTGGTCATCGGCCAAGGAGCGTCGCTTAAATATGAGGCCAATTCTAATGTCCAATACATAATATATAATTTTTTGCAAAAATAGAAAATTAGACGACATAAAAAAGTTTTTTGTGCCTGATTTTCAATAAACTTTGAGTTTAAAATCAAATTATTTCCTTTAAAATCAAGAGCGATTTCTCAAAAACCATTCCACGAAGATTTTTATGCCATTTTGGAAGTTAGTCTGTGGCTCGTACCCCAAAAGTTTCCTGGCTTTGGCTATATCAGCATTTGTTCTTTGTACATCGCCCTGCTGCATAGGAAGTTTATTTATTTTTGCTTTTAAATTTAAAGCATTTTCTAAAGTGGCGATCATTTCCTCTAATGTAATGACTTCACTTTCACCTAGATTGATAATTTCGTAAACGTTTTCATTTACCTCTAAATATTGAATTGATTTTAAAACGCCGTCAATAATATCGTCAATAAAAGTATAATCTCTCGCCGTAGAACCATCGCCAAAAAAAGGAATTTCCTCATTATTTGCCATCAATTTACAAAACTTATGAATCGCCAGATCTGGTCTTTGTCGCGGTCCGTAAACCGTGAAAAACCGCAACTGAATCATATCAATATTGTACAAAGAATGATAAGCGTGACCGATTATTTCACCGCATTTTTTCGTTGCCGCGTAAGGTGAAATCGGATTATCTACATTATCAGTTTCTGAGAAAGGAATTTTCTTATTATTTCCGTAAACACTGGAAGAGGAAGCGCAGACGAACTTTTTAATATTATATTTATTACAAAGTTCAAAAAGATTTTGCGTTCCTTTAATATTAACTTCCTGGTATTCTAAAGGCTTTTCAATTGAAGGTCGAACGCCAGCTAAAGCGGCAAGGTGTATGATAAAATCAATTTTATTTGATTTAAATATTTTTTCCAAACCTTCATAATCTCTAATATCCTGAAAATGAAGTTGATATTTATCGGAATTTACTTCAGATTGAAGTTTTTGAATATCAGAAAGTTTATCGGAAAAATCGAAATCTACAGATTTACCGACCGATTCTAAAGTATTTTTTACTTTAATTTGATAGTTATAAAAATCATCAAAATTGTCAATGTTAATGACATAATGTCCTTTTTTAAGTAGGTTTTCTATTAAATGAGAACCGATAAAACCGCTGCCGCCTGTTACGAGATAATTCATTTAAAAATTAAATAATTTTAAATTTTCGATATATTTGAAATCTTTTTTATTCAAAGTAAATAATTCAAAATCAAAATGCAGAGTTGTTGCAGCGATATAAGAATCACCTAGTGAAAGTTTATGAGAAAGTGAAAATTTATGAGCTAAATCGACCGCTTTTTTAGGAATTTGTTCATTTACTGAATAGTGTTGAAATTTCTGTAAATCTTTTTGAATAAAATTGAGTTCTTTAGAATTTCTTGCGCCAAAATATAACTCGGATACTGTAATGTCTGAAATACAAATACGATCAAAATCTAATTTTTCTACAGTTGAAATAATTTCTTCATTCCGTTTATAAATCTCAATAATTATATTGGTGTCAATGATTATCATTTTCTCGTCCACGACTTTTCTCTTAATTCTTTTCCGGTAATGTCATAATCTTCCCAAATTCCTATTGTGAAAGGAAATTTTTTGATATTCTTTTTTTTACTTTCTTTAATTTCTACCGTAACATCAAATGTTTTTAAGAAATTCAAAAGCGCGTCAAGTTTACTTTTTGGCAGATTACTCTTTAAAATTATTTCTGTCATTTTACGAATATTTACACAAATATAGCGCTTTTCATTAGATATTTACAAAGACTTGATTTGCTTTCAAAGCAATAAATTATTCCTTATTTTTACAAAAATTATTCAAATGCAATTCTCCGGGCAAATCTTAAAAATGATCACTGAAAATGGAAAACCCATTCAATATTACCTCAATCTTTCTGGCGATATAATTCACATGAATCAGTTATTTAATAAAAAAATCAGCCTGAAACATATTGGATATTCCTGCGTGAATTGTGGGAAGAATCAAAAAGTTTACCGCATGGGATTTTGCAAAAACTGTTTTTTTGAATCACCATTTGCAAGTGACACAATTATCCGTCCAGAACTTTCCACTGCACATTTAGGAATTGGCGAACGTGATTTAGCCGTTGAAGAAAGCATTCAATTAAAACCGCACGTTGTTTATCTGGCTTACACGGGCGATGTAAAAGTGGGGGTTACGCGGGAATCTCAAATCCCGACAAGATGGATCGATCAGGGCGCCACTTTCGCTTTGGAAATTGCACGTACAGAAAACCGTTACGAAGCCGGAATGATAGAAGTCGCGATGAAGGAACATTTTGCAGATAAAACCAACTGGCGAAAAATGCTGCAGGACGATTTTGAAGACGACTTGGATTTAAAAGATTTCAGAGAAAGAGTAAAGGAATATTTCCCTGAAGATTTTAAAAATTTTTATTTTGACGAAGGCCACGTTGAGCGCTTGGATTTCCCTTACGAAGCGCCGGAAAAAATCACATCATTTACTTTAGATAAAAACCCGGAATTTGAAGGGGTTTTAAAAGGCATAAAAGGGCAATATCTTTATTTTGAGGGTGGAAATTTTATCAATGTGAGAGGACATGAAGGTTATGTTGTGGAAATGGAGGTGGAGTAATAAAATTAAATTTTAATAGTTACATAAACTTCTCTAAAACTCCCGTCAACCGATTCACATCATGCACGCCACTTTCTTTATACAATAATTCCCCATTTTTAAAAACCGCTAAAGTCGGAACACCACGAACGCCATATTGCGCGGCAATAGAGGGATATTGATCAATATCAATCTTTATTATTCTGGCTTTTTCGCCAATATTTTCTTTCACAGTATTTAAAACTGAAGACTGCACTTTGCACGGACCGCACCAAACGGCGAAAAAGTCAATTAAAACCGGACGTTCAGATTGTATAAGTTCTTGAAATTTTGCTGACATTTTGATATATATTTTAGATAATAGACGAATAGAGGATAGATTTTCTGGAAACAATTATTTCTTTGCAGATAATGGAATCGCACAGTTTCCCGAAGCGCAACCGAGTTTGAAAACTGCCATTCCGGCGTAATATAAACCGATTAAACCCATCCACCAAACCTGATCTTTCACGGCTAAAAGAATGAAAAATAAACCGCCAACAAAGTAAACGATCCGGCGCAGATCCCAAGAAATTAAATATTTTTTCATCTTTTTATTGAAATATTTTCTGTTCCAAACTTTTCCAGCCACCGCCATTATGAACATCCATAAAACCGTTTTTCTCAAGTATCGATTTTGCAGAAGCACTTCGCATGCCGCTTGCACAACAAGTGATAATTGTTTTGCTTTTATTTAGTTTATTCAAATTTTGAGATAAATTCTGAAGCGGAATATTTGTAGAGTTCTTTATATGTCCACCACTAAATTCGGCTTCTGTACGAACATCAATAATTTGCGCGCCGCTTTTCATTAAATCCGAAAAGATGACTTTATTATTGCCAAAAAGATTTTCAAAAAAGTCTAACATAGTTTTTTAGTTTAGAGTTTTTGACTGGCAAACAAAATCACTTTGCGGAATTGAAGTCTCCACTATTTTACCGAAACCGCCTTCAATTTCTGAAAAATTTCGAATGCCGTGAGATTGCAAAATACTCGCCGCGATCATACTTCTGTAGCCGCCCGCGCAATGGATAAAAAAATGCTCGTCTTTGTCTACGTTATTGATCCAGTCGCTGATCTCAGCAAGCGGTCTGCTGAATGCTTCCGCAACGTGTGACGCTTGATATTCACCCGGTTTTCTGACATCAATTACTTTTGAATTTTCATTAAATTTTTCGTGAAAATCTTCAGCAGAAATTCTATTCACTTCGTCTGTTTCTTTCCCTGAATTTTTCCAGGCTTCAAAACCGCCTTTTAAATAGCCGATCACATTATCAAAACCAACTCTTGATAATCTTGTAATCACTTCTTCTTCAGAATTTTCATCAGAAATTAATAAAATTGGTTGCTTTACATCAACGATCATTGAACCAACCCACGGCGCAAAATCACCTTTAATACCAATAATAATGGCGTTTGGAACAAATCCTTTTGAAAAATCTTCCGCAGTTCTTGTATCTAAAATCAAAGCGCCGGTTTCTTCTGCAACCAATTCAAAATCTTCAACAGAAATTGGATTTTTACCTTTTTTCATGACGCTTTCAAAACTTTCATAACCGCCTTTGTTCATTGCGACATTCATACCGAAATATTTCGGTGGCGCAGATAAACCGTCTAAAACTTCCGCAATAAAACTTTCTTTATTGGGTTGATTTAAAGCATAATTGGTTCTTTTTTGATTTCCTAAAGTATCCACAGTTTCCTTCTGCATGTTTTTTCCACACGCCGAGCCTGCACCATGAGCAGGATAAACGATAATGTCGTCAGCTAAAGGTTTTATCTTGGTTTCCAAACTATCATAAAGCATTCCCGCCAGATCTTCAGAAGTCATACTTCCAATTTTCTGCGCTAAATCTGGACGTCCAACATCACCTAAAAATAAAGTATCGCCTGAAAAAATAGCCGATTCTTTTCCTTTTTCATCAATCACTAAATAAGTGCAACTTTCCAAGGTGTGACCCGGCGTATGAAGCACTTTTATTTTAATTTTTCCAATGTTAAAAATCTGTTCGTCTTCTGCCACAATTACTTCAAAATCAGGTTTTGCAGTTGGCCCATAAACGATTTGTGCGCCAGTTGCTTTTGCCAGATCAACGTGACCGGAAACGAAGTCAGCATGGAAATGCGTTTCAAAAATATATTTTAAAGTCACCTTGTCTTTTTTCAGTCTATCTAAATAGGGTTGAATTTCCCGTAAAGGATCTACAATTGCGGCTTCATTTTCAGAAACTATATAATAAGCACCTTGCGCGAGACATCCAGTGTAAATTTGTTCTATTGTCATTTTTAAAATTAATTCAACAGTTTAATAAAAAACTATTATTTAATATCTAAAATCTTATAATCGGTGTCACCCATTTTAAATTCATCGCCTGCTTTTTTACCTTGCATTTCTTTAAAAATTGGCGCTTCTTCTGAAACAGAAATGACTTGTTTACCATTGAGATCAAATGAAGGCACAGAGATTCCGACAAAGAAAAAGAAGTTTTCTGTTTCTATCAAACTTCCATTTTCAATCTCTTCATAACTATTTTCTTTTTCTGACTCTAAAAGATTTAAGTTATTTTTTGCTTCAGAATGCAACTGTTCAAATCTCAACTGCATATCTTTCGCTTCAGTTTGATGGGAAAGTTCATCCGGATCAGACGCGCTGTTTTCCTCAAGATCAGATGCTGTTTTGTAACGGTCTACAGATTCCTGAAGGTTTTCAATAACAGATTGCTGCTCTTTTATGATGCTTTCTAAAACTTCTTTTTTATTCATTTTAATATTTTGATGTACAAAAATACGGAAATTTTAAACGTGTTTTTTTTAAAACTGATAAGAGAAATTAACGACAAAATTTCTTCCCGGATTTAAAATCCTCTGCATTTTATCTAATGACAATGTTCTGTTGAGATATTCTGCATAAGCGCGGTTAAAAACATTATTTACCTCAAAATTAATTTGAGCATTTTTAAAAATATCCATTTTCGCCGAAACATCCATAAGTGAAAAATCCGGTGTTTTAAATTCGCCAAACTCAGGGTTAATGCGGTTTTGAGTATTTACAAATCTATATTTTGCAGCAAAAACAAAAGGCGCAATGTCGTACTGAATCTTCCATCTTAAATCTAAAGGCGCAATTTCCGGCAAAGGATTTTTAGTTGAAATTTCTTCCGCGTAAGTGTAAGCGATTGCCATTTCTGAAGTTAATTTCGGTAAAAAATTCCAGTTTATACGGCTTTCAAATCCTGTTTTGTACGCGTCACCGAGATTTTGAAGTTGTCGCGTTCCTGGCGACATCATATTTAAAGGTTTTAAAGGAATAATTTTACCGGAAATAGAATTTTGCAAATAGGAATAAAAAACATCGGCCTGGAAAAATAGTTTTTCTGTTTTAAAAGTGTAAATTAAATCGGTTTGATTGTTCGTTTCTGCTTTTAAATTAGGATTTCCGACCAATTCATAAGCGTCAATTCCACCAGGATATCGGTTTATAAATCGCTCGGTTAAACTTCCGCTTCGTTGCGCACGACCAATTAATAGAGACAATTTATTTTTCGCATTTAATTCCTGGGAATAAGCCAGACTCAAACTGTTGTTAATTTGATTGGTATTCGCTGTTCCGTACAAAGTTTGAAATAATTTAGACAAATCTTTTGCATCGGCCTGATTGTAATCTAACCGGTAAGAAGCGGTCAATTTTCCATTTCCAAAATCGTGGTTAAATTCATTAAACCAGCCAATTTGATTGTCATAAGAATTTTGCCAACTCGTTCCGTCCTGAATCATCGGCATCATCATTCCGCCCATCATCATCATTGACATTTTTGAACTGATATTTTTTGCTTCCTCGTGTTTAAAATCTAAACCAGAATAAAATACATTATTTCCCCAAGCCAGTTTTGCTTCACCTCTTTCGCCATAAGTATTGGTTCCGACGTTTGAAATCATACTTTTATCCGGCGTTCCCATAGAATGTTTTACAAACGAAGCGTACGAATTGAAATCCAGATTTTTTACGATAGAATTATCAATTTTTACGGTGTGTCGCGCTTGCAACATCCAGGTTTTATCATACAATAAATCCATTGAAAGCGCTGCAAATTCTACGTTTCGCGCTTGGTTTGTATTTAAATGAAAAGTCGTGACATTATTTTCGTTCCATCTATAACTCGCTTTTGTGCCTAAATTGTAACGCAGAAAAGACGATGGTACTTTATTGCCGTTTCCATCTTTATAATCATCACCTTTTTGGTACGAACCATACAAATCCCAAACGATTTTTTTTGAAGAAAGACTGGTGAAAAGTTCGTCTCTTAAAACGTTGCCGTTGCTTTCGTAACCCGTTGTTAATCTTCCTTTAAGTGAAAGCGAATCCGTAAAAGTTGGCTGGATTGTGACGAAATTAATCGTTCCGCCAAAAGACGCACCTTGCCGAAAATGATAAGGACCTTTATAAATTTCCGCTTCTTTCACAATATTCATCGGAACCTGGCTCGTTGCAGGATCCATTCTACTTGGACAGGCATTTATAGCGCTTGCAACGCCGTCAATAATGATATTAAGTTGCTCATATTTAAAACCTCGTAAAACAGGATCAGTTGCGTAATTTCCAGCTTTTTTAATTCCTGAAAATTCCGGTAAAACTTCTAAAAATTTCCCCGCATCGTGGTTTATTAAATCAGAATTATTGGTTTCTAAATTTTTTTTATTGTTTAAGAATTGTCTTGTGATTTTTACGACTTCGATGTCTTTTGAAAGACTGTCTTTTGCGGTTTGCGCGTTTAAAATTTGTGGCAAAGAAAAACCAAAGCACACCGAAATATAGGTTAAACCTTTAAAGTTTAATTTCATTTTTTTATTTATTTAAAATTGGACGTAATTATTTCTCTGAATCTCAGAAAAGGTCAGTTTTATTTAAATAAATGTTTGGGGCGGGTAAGGTTTTAAAGTTAAATAGCCAGTTTGCAGATCTGCATTCCAGTGGGAAAAAGCCCGGTTTTTTTCTTGAAACAGACTTTGTGTTTTAAAGACGAAACGTTCTACCTTTTGAAAAGTTAAAGTGAAATCAAAACCAGTTTTAAAAGTTTTTTGATTAGAATTTGATTGATTTGCTTCTTTTCGCATTTCACATTTTCCGTTGCAAAGCATTTCGGGTTTATCTTTATTTACGCAAAGCGCTTCGTAATAATCCTGATTAATATTATAATCTATCACAAAAAACAAACTTTGAAAACTTGCTAAAGTAATCATAAGCGTCAACAGATATGAAATCAAAATTTTCACTTCGCCAAAGTTAATTAGAAAATCACCGCACATAAAATGACTTTACTCATAAATCAAATTAATCGGGGATTTATTTGAATTTTGTTTAAATTTAAACTTTTAAAACTCACAAAATGGCAGACAAAGGAAAATTCATCTCGGAACTTCAGGCAAAATATACATCAAAAGGTGAATTTATCACTTTAGGAAAAGGAATGTTTAACGGCGAAGTGGTGCAGGAAGTTGATGTCAATATTCCTTTAAAAACCATTAACAGACACGGTTTGATCGCCGGCGCAACTGGAACGGGAAAAACAAAAACGTTGCAGGTTTTCGCTGAACAACTTTCTCATAAAGGAATTCCAAGTTTGGTTTTGGACGTAAAAGGTGATTTTTCCGGGATTGCAGAAGCTGGAACGGACAACGCCATTATTAAAGATAGATATTCAAAAACAGGTTTAAATTATCAGGCGCAAAGTTTTCCGGTAGAATTAATGACGATTTCCGGGGAAAAAGGTGTGAAACTTCGCGCAACCGTGACGGAATTTGGGCCGTTGCTTTTAAGTAAAATTTTGGACTTAAATGACACGCAAAGCAGCATTATGTCAATCGTTTTTAAATATTCTGACGATAAAGGTTTACCTTTAATAGATTTAGAGGATTTAAAAAAATTACTGCAATACCTTACAGATGACGACGGTGGAAAAGCAGATTTAAAAGCGAATTATGGTGCAATTTCACCGGCTTCTTTGGGTGCAATTTTACGGTCAATCGTTTCTTTGGAACAGCAGGGCGCGACCAAATTTTTTGGTGAACCAAGTTTTGATGTCCACGATCTACTTCAAACCCGCGACGGAAAAGGCGTTGTCAATATTTTAAGGGTTCAAAATATTCAAAGTCAGCCACAACTTTTTTCAACTTTTATGTTGTCATTATTTGCAGAAATTTACATGACTTTTCCAGAAGAAGGCGATTCCGGGAAACCAAAATTTGTTTTATTTATTGATGAAGCGCATTTAATTTTTAATGAAGCCTCAAAAACTTTATTGGCGCAAATTGAAAATATGGTAAAATTAATTCGCTCAAAAGGCGTGGGAATTTATTTTATAACACAAGTTCCGGGCGATGTTCCTGAAAATGTTTTAAGCCAATTAGGAATGAAAATCCAGCATGCTTTGCGTGGTTTTACGGCAAACGATAGAAAAGAAATTAATAAAGCGGTAGAAAATTATCCAATTACGGAATATTATGATGCAGGACAATTAATTCAAAATTTAGGAATTGGTGAAGCATTTATAACGGCATTAGATGAAAAAGGAATTCCAACACCTTTGGTTCAGACTTATTTAATTTCGCCGGAAAGCAGAATGGATATTTTATCTGACGCAGAAGTTTCAGAATTGACTGGTAAATCTGCTTTAGTTCAAAAATATGAGCAATCTGTGAACAAAGATTCTGCGTACGAAATGCTCACGACAAGAATGGAACAAGCTGTGCAGGCCGCTGCGCCCGAAGTTAAAGCAAAAATTTCAAAAACTGCGGTACCAAAAGAGCAACCAAGCGTTTTTCAGGAAGTTATTGGAAGTCGCGCAGGTCAAAATTTTATGTCAACTTTAGCAAGAGAAGGCGCAAAATTTGTTTTGGGAATGTTGACAGGAAAAAGAAGATAAAATTTAAACAAAAAATAGTTTACCTGAATTAGATTCTAACATTTTCAGGTTTTTTTAAAGATATTAATGTATTCAATTATAGACATAGAGAGCAATGGCGCAGCTTTTCGGGAAGAACAGATTACCGAGATCGCCATTTATAAATTCGATGGACATCAGATTTTAGATCAGTTTATTTCGATGGTAAATCCTCTAAGTGAGATTACGCCTTTCGTTCAAAAACTCACAGGAATTACTCCCAACATGGTGCGAACGGCGCCGAAATTCTTTGAAATTGCAAAGAGAATTGTAGAAATCACTGAAAATACGACCGTTGTTGGTCATAATGTTGATTTTGATTACAGAATGTTGCGCCAGTCATTTGGAGCCTTAGGTTTTGAATTTGAGCGCGAAACAATCGATACAATTCCATTGGCACGTAAATTAATTCCTGACGAAAAAAGTTATTCTTTAAGCAAACTTTGCAAATCAATCGGCATTCCTTTAACGGAAAAACACCGCGCAGGCGGCGATGCGAGAGCCACTTTAGACTTGTTTAAATTATTAATGCTAAAAGACCAATCCGCAGAAATTATCCAGAAACAACAGGAAGAAGCGCGATCAAAAACGTTTTTAAATAAGATAAGAAAATTGACGGAAAATCTGCCTTCAAAAAAAGGTTTGGTGTATTTTCAAGACGAAAATGGAAAATTGCTTTATCTGGATTTCGTTACAGACTTATACAGAATTTCTAAAAACGTTCTAAATTCCAAAGCCAAAAAATGGTATCATATTCAGCAATTAACAGAGCAAATAAATTACGAATTGGTTGGAAACGAAGTTCTTGCGAGAATTATGATGCTTAATAAAAAAATCACGAAAGATGAACGTGCGCTTTTTGGTTTGTTTTTTATTAATGAAAAATTTAGCATAAAGAGGTTGACCTCCGTAAAAAAGATAAAACCTTTAGTAAAATTAAAAACATTTTCTCAGTCTTCAAAAGTGTTAAAATACGCGGAAGAATTTAGTGATTTTGAAACTTTTAATTCTATAATTAATTTAGAAGACAGAAATGAACTTTGGATTTCTGAAGGCAGAACTTTAGGCGAAAAATCTTTTATCATAATTGAAAACGGAATTTTAAGCGGTTTTGGTTTTTACGAATTATACCATCAAATAAAATCGTGGGAAATGATAAAGAAATTAAAAATTGATATTTCTTTTGAACCAAAATTGTTAGAGAATTATTTGAAATTAGCACTTCTAAAAAACTATTTTGAAATAATTTCAATTCCGAAATAACCGAAAATCTTTAAAGATTTACAAAATCCTTTAACAAAAAAGAAACAATTCAGCAATTAAATTCAATACAAAAATTGCGAGATTTACAGATAAATTCTAATTTTGCCGAAAATTTAAAACAAGCAATGCAAATTATTAAACAAAATAAAATCGGTAAAAAGGGAGCTGTAAAGTTCTCTAAGGTTTGGAATGTCTAATGAGTTGTATGCATAAAATATTAATCCGCGGCAGACTCTTTTCGAAGAATCTGCCTTTTTATTTAAAAAAATATAAAAATGACCGATAAAAATTTACTAAAAATCGCACAGGAATTTGGAACGCCAACCTACGTTTACGAAGCAGAATCCATCAAAACTCAGTATCAAAAACTGACGGATTCTTTTACGAAAAACACCCGTTTTTTCTATGCTGCAAAGTCTTTAACGAACATTAATATTTTAAAATATATAAAAAGTTTAGGCGCGTCCTTAGATTGCGTTTCTATAAATGAAGTGAAATTAGGTTTGAGAGCCGGTTTTACTGTAGATCGTATTTTATTCACTCCAAACTGCGTAGATTTTTCTGAAATTGAAGAAGCTGTCGCGCTAAAAGTTCATGTGAATATTGATAATATTTCCATTTTGGAGCAATTTGGGACAAAATATGGCAATTCTTATCCAATTTTTGTTCGTATTAATCCGCACATTTTTGCGGGTGGAAATTATAAAATCTCAACCGGACATATTGATTCTAAATTTGGGATTTCCATTCATCAACTTCGTCATATCGAACGTGTAATGAAATCTACAAACCTTTGCGTGAACGGCCTTCATATGCACACGGGAAGTGAAATAAAAGATGTTGATGTTTTCGTGCAGGGTTTAGAAATTTTATTTGAAATATCAGAACATTTTCCATATTTAAAATATTTAGACATGGGAAGTGGTTTTAAAGTGCCTTATCAAGACGGCGATCTGGAAACGGACGTGAAATCTTTAGGTAAAAAAGTAGAAAAAGTATTGTCTGATTTCGAAAAAGAATCTGGCAGAAATCTCGAACTTTGGTTTGAACCGGGTAAGTTTTTGGTAAGTGAAAGTGGTCATTTTATTGTGAATTCAAATGTCATTAAACCAACAACTGCAACAACATTTGTCGGAATAAATTCTGGTTTCAATCATTTAATTCGTCCCATGTTTTACGATTCTTACCATAAAATCGAAAACTTATCAAATCCAAAAGGTGCGGAAAGAATTTATACTGTCGTAGGAAATATCTGTGAAACCGATACTTTTGCCTGGGACAGAAAATTAAATGAAGTACGCGAAGGTGATGTTTTGGTTTTTCGAAATGCAGGCGCTTATGGATTTGAAATGAGTTCAAATTTTAATTCACGCCTAAAACCGGCGGAAGTTCTTTGGCTAGACGGAAAAGCGCATTTAATTAGAAGAAGAGATGAGTTTGAGGATTTGCTGAGAAATCAGATAGAGGTTTTATAGAATTATTGTAGATTTACTTGAATTAAATTAAAAACAATGAAAAAGATATTTGTAATTATTTTTTCTTTTGCTTTAACAATTGTTTTTGCACAAGAAAATAAAACAACAGTAAGTTATGAAGGCGGAAATGAAAAAATGGCCAAGGATTTAAGAGGTAATTTTGAAAGCGTTCTGAAACAATATAATTTTAACGGAAATGTAAATATTAGTTTTGTTATCGATGAAAATGGTAAAATTAAAGGTGAGGTCTTAGAACCAAAGAGTGAGGATAACGAATTCAAAGTAGAAATATTTCGGGCTTTGGAAAGAACAGGAAAAAACTGGATCGCTGCAACAAAAGACGGTAAAAATGTTGCGACGAAAGTTACAATTCCTTTGAACTACAATGTGGACGTAAGGCCGACAGATGAGCGAACGCGTTTCTCATCAGATAATTTAAATAATCGAGCTTTGTCAAGATAAAAAAATCAAGAAAAACTTTGTAAGAAATTGCAAAGTTTTTTTATGAAAATTAATGATTTTATGAAGATAAATATGAGAAAATGGATTTTGGTGATACTCTTTTTTCCTTTGATTTTTAAAGCTCAAATTTTAGATCAATATCCACGCGGACAGAATTTCTATGAAGGCGGAATTACGAAAGTTTACAACGATCTCCATCAAATAATTGTTGATCAAAAACTTAAAAAATGTGCTGATCCAAAGGAATTATACCGGTTAAATTTACTTTTAACTAAAGAAGGCGATATAAAATTTGTGAAAGATTTTGATACTTTGAATATTGCTAAAAATCAATGCGCTTATGATTTGTCTAAAACTTTGGCAATTAATTTAAAGGGTAAAAAATGGCTTCCTGCTGAAGTAAAAGGTCAAAAATTTTCTTCTTTGGTTTACTTAATGATTTTCCCTAATGATTTGTTTGAAAAGTACCAATCAGATTATAACCCATCAAGATATTTCAAAGGTTCTGTTTTTAAAGACGGCCAAGAAAATTTAACTAAAGAAATCCGAAATACATTTAAAAGTTTATTTTCTGATTACAATGTGAGAGGAAAATTTTATCTGGATTTTTATGTTGATGCAAACGGTGAAATTGTCTCGCCAAGCGTAAAGCCGGAAATTGAAAATCAAGATTTTAAAAGAGAAGTTTTTAGAACACTTCAAAGGATGAACCAAAAATGGATTCCGGCAACTTTTCATGAAATTCCGGTAAAAAGTAAATTTTCGGTTCCACTTATTTTCACGCAAGAATAATCTCGTAATTTCTGCCATTCTGTCCTAATTTTTCTATCTTTGCACCTTGAATTTCATTTAAAATCTAAAATTCAAAATCTAAAATTTACAAAGTGCAGGAAAAATATATAGACGAAACAAAACAAGGCGAAGCCTACGCAATTGCAGAAAAACCAACTAATTCTAAAAAATTATTTTTGGAAAGCTACGGTTGTCAGATGAATTTCTCAGATTCAGAAATTGTCGCTTCCATTTTAAATGAACAAGGGTACAACACCACTTTAGATGTTAATGAGGCAGATTTAATTTTATTAAATACCTGTTCGATCCGAGAAAAAGCCGAGCAAACCGTGAGAATGCGTTTAGCGCAATTCAAAAATTTAAAAAAGGAAAAACCGAGCATCACCGTTGGCGTTTTGGGTTGTATGGCAGAACGCTTGAAAACCAAGTTTCTAGAAGAAGAACAATTGGTAGATCTGGTCGTCGGTCCCGATGCTTACAGAGATTTGCCGAATTTATTAAAGGAGACTGAAGACGGAAGAGACGCGATAAACGTGATTCTTTCCAAAGAGGAAACTTACGCAGATATCAATCCCGTTCGTTTGGGCGGAAATGGCGTGACTTCATTTGTAACGATCACACGAGGTTGCGATAATATGTGTACTTTTTGTGTCGTTCCTTTTACCAGAGGTCGCGAGAGAAGTCGTGATCCGCATTCTATTTTGGAAGAATGTAAAAATTTGGCCGAAAATGGTTATAAGGAGATAACGCTTTTAGGTCAGAATGTAGATTCCTATTTATGGTTTGGCGGAGGTCCGAAAAAAGATTTCCTTAAAGCCAGTGAAATGCAGCAATTAACAGCCGTTAATTTCGCGCAATTGCTTGGAATGGTTGCACTTGCAGTTCCAAATTTACGTATTAGATTTTCCACTTCCAATCCGCACGATATGTCGGAAGACGTTTTTCACACGATCGCAAAACACGATAATATTTGCAATTACGTTCACCTTCCCGTTCAAAGTGGAAGTGACCGAATTCTTCAGTTGATGAACCGTCAACACACTCGCGAACAATATTTACATTTAATAAAAAGAGCGAAAGAAATTATTCCGGATGTCTCTTTTTCACAAGATATGATGGTTGGTTTTTGCACGGAAACTGAAGAGGATCACCAGGAAACTTTAAGTTTGATGCGCGAAGTAGAATTCGATTACGGTTATATGTTTTCCTATTCAGAACGTCCCGGAACGCCGGCTCACAAAAAAATGGAAGATGATATTCCTGCACTTGAAAAACAGCGAAGACTCGCCGAAGTGATTGCTTTACAAGGCGAATTATCCCGAAAAAGAATGGAAGGTTATTCCGGGAAAGTGCATCAGGTTTTAATTGAAGGGATTTCCAAGAAAAATAAAAACCAATGGAAAGGCCGTATTTCTCAAAATGCCGTTTGCGTTTTTGATATGCTGGAAGGTCAGAAATTAGGTGATTTCGTAGACGTTTTTGTCCACGGAAATACGCAGGGAACGCTTTTAGGGGAAACGGTTTAAGTTATTGCGAGGAACGAAGCAATCTAAAGTTTGGGCAGACATTTGACTTTGTCGAATATCAACTTATTATTTTTTTATGGCAGACATTTCCGCCTTCCGTTCTCAAAACGAGGAACGAGTTTCGATGAAACAAATTAAAAAAATATAAAATTTGAATCAATCTTTTTGCTTCGAAATTCGTTTTTCGATAGAAAATGTTTCGCAAGCAAAAAGGATTTCCACTCAAGTCGGGCTGCAATTTTCGCCAGAAATTTAGTTAGTTTTTTAAAATGAAAGATTTACAAAACACACAACTCATCAATAGTATTTCCGCATTATTAGAAAATGCCCGGAAAAAAGTGGTTGTTGCGGTAAATCAAACCATCGTTCTCACCTATTTTGAAATCGGTAGAATGATCGTTGAAGACGAACAAAACGGGGAAAACCGTGCAGAATATGGAAAAAATGTATTGAAAGATTTGTCTGTTCATTTGACAGCGCGGTTTGGAAAGGGTTTTTCTATTTCAAACTTAAAGCAGATTCGACAGTTTTATATGATTTATTCAATTGGACAAACACCGTCTGTCCAATTCAAAATAAGCCAAACACCGTCTGTCCAATTGGAAGATAACATTTTTGCGACATTTTCTGAGAATTTGCAAAAACGAATTTCACAGACATTGTCTGTGAAATCTGAAAATGACATTTCAGAGACAGCGTTTAGGAAACCTGAAAAAGGACAGACAGTATCTGCCGAATTAGAAAATTCGTCAACGTCGATGACTAAATCTCAAAAAACTTTCACTTTAAGTTGGTCCCATTATTTAAAATTAATGCGGATAAAAGACATCAACGAAAGAAATTTCTACGAAATAGAAAGTTTCAAAAACAACTGGAGTTTACGGGAATTGCAAAGACAATATGACTCTGCACTTTACAACAGATTAACTTTAAGTAAAAGCCCGGAAGAAATTTTACAATTAGCAGAAAAAGGACAAATCATTGAAACTGCAAAAGATGCTATAAAAGACCCTTATATTTTAGAGTTTTTAGGTTTGCAGGAAAATTCTAATTATTCCGAAAGCGATTTAGAACAGATTTTAATAGATAAATTAGAACACTTTTTACTTGAATTGGGAACAGGTTTTACCTTCGTTTCCCGCCAGCAAAGAATTAGTTTTGATGAAAAACATTTTCGTGTAGATCTGGTTTTTTACAATAGAATTTTGAAAAGTTTTGTATTAATTGATTTAAAAATCGGTGAACTAAAACATCAAGACATTGGTCAAATGCAGATGTATGTCAATTATTACGACAGAGAAGTAAAATTAAATGAAGAGAATAAAACCGTCGGTATTATTCTTTGTCAGGACAAAAATGAATCTTTGGTAAAATATACTTTACCGGAAGATAACGAACAGATTTTCGCCAGTAAATATTTAACAATTCTTCCTTCAAAAGAGGATTTTAAAAAATTACTGGAGGAAAATATTTAAAAATTACATTGTACTTTTTACATTATACAAATTAAAAAAATGACAGATTTACAATCCATAAAAACGCGTTTCGGCATAATCGGGAATTTTCCTGCGCTCAATCGTGCCTTAGAAAAAGCCGTGCAAGTTGCGCCCACAGATATTTCTGTTTTAGTAATGGGAGAATCTGGCGTTGGAAAAGAATTTATTCCAAAAATTATTCATGGAGAATCTCGCAGAAAACACCAACCTTACATCGTCGTAAATTGTGGTGCAATTCCCGAAGGAACGATTGATTCTGAACTTTTTGGTCATGAAAAAGGCGCTTTTACGGGTGCAACTTCCACCAGAAAAGGCTATTTCGAAGTCGCAGATGGCGGAACAATTTTTCTCGATGAGGTTGGGGAATTGCCTTTGCAAACGCAAGTTCGTCTTTTGAGAGTTTTGGAAAGTGGCGAATTTTTTAAAGTAGGTTCTTCATTGGTTCAAAAAACGAATGTGAGAATTGTTGCTGCAACAAACGTGAATATGATGAGCGCGATTCAAAATAATCGTTTTCGTGAGGATCTTTATTACCGTTTAAATACCGTTCAAATTGACATGCCTGCTTTGCGCGAAAGAAAAGGCGATATTCATCTACTTTTTAGAAAATTCGCTATTGATTTTGCGGAAAAATACAGAATGCCGGAATTAAAATTGACAGACGACGCAGTCAATTATCTTGAAAATTATCCATTTCCGGGAAATATTCGTCAACTGAGAAATTTAGTGGAACAAGTAACTGTTGTAGAACAAAATAGAGAAATAAACGCCGTTAAATTAGCAGAATATATTCCTGTTCAAAATCAACTTCCGGCGGTAATTCAAAAAAATAATTCGGGAAACGCTTCTTCCTCTTCTGAGTTTAATAATGAGAGGGATATTATGTATAAGATCTTGTTTGATATGCGATCAGATTTAAATGATTTAAAATCTTTAACTTCGGAACTCATTAAAAATAAAGACCAAACAGATTTTAGCAACCATGAAAAAAACTTAATTAATAGAATTTATACCTCGGAAGCGCCGTCACAAAGCTCTAATTCTTTGCTTTATTTTGAAAATAATAATCAAAATTTTAAAAAACAAAGTGTGCAGGAAGATGATGAAGATTATCACGAAGTGGAAGATATCGAAATTGAAGAACCAAAAACAGATTCACTTTCTTTGCAAAATAATGAACGCGAACTGATTGTAAAAGCTTTAGAAAAACACAAAGGAAGACGAAATAAAGCAGCAAATGAACTTGGAATTTCACAGCGAACTTTGTACAGAAAAATAAAACAGTATAATTTAGAAGAATGATAATTAAAAATTTAAAAAATGCAGGAAAAAGCAGGCTGAAAATCTTTTGCCTTTTGCCTTTTTACTTGTTACTTCAAAGTTGTTATTCATTCACAGGTTCTTCTTTAAGTCCTGAAACGAAAACAGTTCAGATCAATACTTTTCCTAATAATGCGCCTTTGGTCAATCCAAATTTATCGCAGCAGTTTTCTATTGATCTGCAAAACAGATTTTTACAGAGAACAACTTTAAAGGGAACAAAGACCAGTCCTGATATTTTAATTGAAGGTTCTATCACCAATTACAGTATTTCGCCAACCACAATCTCTACTTCCGTGGATGCGCCGGGTGGGATTTTACAGGCGGCACAAAATAAGCTTACAATAACTGTTCAGGTTCACTATGAAAATCATGTGAAAGATGAAGAGACAAAAAGTTTTGACCGTCAATATTCCGATGAAGCCGTTTTTAGCAGTGATCTGGATATTAATCAGATAGAAACTACACAGGTAAAGCTTGTGAATGAGAGAATTATCAATAAAATTTTTAACGACATTGTAGCCAATTGGTAATGAATAACAGAATTTTAGAAATTGTAAAAAACACAGAACTGTTAAACGTGGATGATATTGAAATTTTAGAAAAAGAAATTTCAAAATATCCTTTCATACAGAGCTTTCGCGCGGTTCAGCTTCTTGCAACGCATCGTTTTCAGGATCAAAATTATACAGGTAAATTATCTCAAACTGCAGCTTTTACGACAGATAAAAAGATTTTATACCAACTGATTCATCAGAAAGAAATTAAAAAAGAAAAGGTTGCAATTAGTGAAGAAGTTAAAAATAAGACGATTACAGAGGAAATTTCTCCCGTTTCAAAAGTTGAAAAGCTAAACGAGACATCTAAGTCAAAATATCAGGAAATTGAAATAGAGCAGGTTGATTTCCCAAAACAGGTTTTTATCGATGGTGAACTTAACAGAATTTTATTTGAAGGAGAAGAAAACTTTTTAAATGAAGAAACTGAGGTTATCGATCTTGAAGCCACTCAAGAATCAGGGGAAATTGTTACTTTTTCTAAAGATGGAAGTTCTGGAGAGTTTAAAAGTGAAAAGATAGAAATTCTTTCAATACCAATTGATTCTGAACCATTAAATAGATTAGCTGAGGAAAACACAGAGTCTTTACCTGAAAATTTAATTAGTATAGAAAATAGTTTTCAGGAGATTGACGAAAAAAATAATTTTACCAAGGAAAATTCAAAAGAAAATACGGATAATAATAAGAACGATTTGTCAGATTCAACAGCAAAATTTACCGCTGAAACAATCATTAATGAAGATCAAATAAAATCTGAAGAAGAAATTGTGGAAAGTGGTTCTGAATTGAGTTTTCATGGAGAAACTGAGTTTTTACCAAATATAAAAATTGAAATTAAAAAAGAGGTGACGCCCTATTTAAGGCCAGAAAATAAAATCAGCAAACATGAAGCAGAAATGCAAAAATTAATTGCTGAGGTTGAAGCCAAAATGAAAAAAGAACCGTCCAAAAAAACGGAAATAGACGATTATTCAATAAATAATGATTTAAATTTCACGGGAATTTCGCATGATGAATCACCAGAAATTTTAGCTAAAAATGAAGATTCTCCTGATATTTCTGACAAACAAATTTCAGCTGAACAGCCTAAACCTGAATGGAAACCGCTTGATCTTTCTTCGAAAAAAAGCACTTTTAGAAATAATGAAATTCTAAAAAGTGATAAATCAGAATTACCGGAAGAAATTGAACAGAACTATTCAGAAGAATCTCACTCAGATGTTGAAGATTTGGCAAATTCAAAAGTTTTTGAATCAACACCTGAAAATATTGTAGAAGAGCCAAAAGAAATTAGCGCTGTAATCGAAGAAAGTAATGTGCCTGTTTTTTTTAATACGTGGCAAAACTGGCTTAAATTAAAACCTGAACCTCCTGTTTTAAAAGAAGATAGCAAACTAAAAGCAATCGAAAATTTTATTGAAAGAGAACCTAGAATTTCAAAGTTAAAAGATGAAAATTCGTTTGTTGTAAAAGAAAGAGGCGATAATATTTCGCATTTAATGACAGAAACTTTAGCAAATTTATATCTGGATCAAAAACTTTACACCAAAGCTCAAAAAGCTTTCGAACTCTTAATTGAAAAAGATCCTGCAAAAGCTGATAGATTTAGAGAAAAAATTCAGAATATAAAATCATTGAAAAATCAAAAGTAATTAGTTTACAGTAAGCTTATTATTTTTAGTCCGGAATTTGCGCCAAAGCTTTTTCCCGAAATAGAAGACTGCAAAAATTATTAAAACAGCGATCACAAAGGCAATCACCGGAAGTGCCAATGCCAAATAAGACATCAAACCTGCGCCGAAAGTTTCAGTTGTTGCAACGACGGAATTTCCCAAACCTGCCGTTGTAGCCGTAGAAGCAGCGCGTGTTCCGGCAAAACCAGAACTTATTGCGGCTGCAGTTCCGCCACCCGCAATAATCGCCAAACCCCAATGTGGAAAAGCGCCCAAATCAGCGAATTGACTTGCAAACATTATAGAACCCGCAATAGTCGCTAACGGGATAGAAATAGTGTCTAAAAGATGATCAATAAAGGGAATATAATATGCAATAATTTCTACAACCGTCGCTATGCCAGTTGTGATCAACGCAGGTAAACCGGAAAGCCATTGAAAATTTTCACCAGTGGAAATCCATCCAAAATGAAGCGCTAAACTAACGGCAAACATCGGCAAAAAAACTCGGAAACCACTTGCTGCAGCCAAACCGATACCGATAAAAGCACTCATTAAATAGGGCAAAAAAGTAAAATGTTCGGTCATTTTTCATTGTTTAGAAAAATAAATTTACAACAAAACAACTATACTTTCTTCTTTTTTAATTCACATAGTTTTAGAAAGTTGGATTCAATTTCCTCAAAATGTTTTGGTTTTACAGGGGAAATATAAAATAACATAGCCGAAGAATTATCGCCAAATGTATCTTTAAATTCAGTTTTATTTAAACGAAATGCTTCCCGCAAAAGTCTTTTTATCCGGTTTCTGTCGACTGCTTTTTTATAAAATCTTTTAGAAACAGAAACGCCAAACTGTAAATTTTCGGCCAAATTTTCTTTTAAAAAAATAATTCTCAAATTACCACAGGTTTGCCATTTTCCTTTTTCAAATAGAAGGGAAATTTCTTTCTTTTGCTTTAATTTTTCTTCCTTTGAATAGCCAAATTCTTTCAAAATCAATTTTCTTTTTCTATTAAATAATTAATGACTTCTGACGCAGCAAACAGGCCGAAAAGTGCGGGAATATAGCTGATGGTGCCATAAAACGACTTTTTATAATTTTTGCCATCGGTTAAATGTAAACTTTCTTCTTCCTGAATTTCCGTAGAAAAAACACAGCGAATTCCTTTGTCAATTTTTTCTTTTTTCAAACGTTTTCTCACTTGTTTTGCCAAAAAACAATGGTTAGTTTTACTGATATCACGTACCAAAATTTTACTTGGATCAAGCTTTCCACCAGCGCCCATGGAACTCACCACTTTTATCCTGTTTCGTTTTGCTAATTTCAGTAATTCAATTTTCGGGCTTAAACTGTCGATGCAATCTACGATGTAATCAAAGTTTTGATTTTCAATTAAATCCGACATTTCTTCCGGATTCAGAAAATTGTTAATTTTTTTGATTTTTATTTCAGGATTAATATCCAGCAACCGCGATTCCATCACATCAGCTTTATCCAAACCAAGCGTCGAATGAAGAGCCGGAAGTTGGCGGTTTATGTTTGTTAAATCAACCGTATCGCCATCTACGATTGATAAAACACCAATTCCTGAACGTGCTAAAAATTCTGCAGCAAAAGAACCGACGCCGCCTAAACCGACTACTAAAACATTGGCATTTTTTAAATTTTCAATGCCTTTTTTATTGATTAAAAGTTCGGTGCGCTCAAGCCAGTTTTTATCCATAAAATCTAAATATTAATACCAATTGTCTGTAAATTTTTGTCAATTATTTCATTTAAATCTTCAATTTTTAAATCTTTTATTTCTGCTGCTTTTTGATAAATTATATCAATGTCAATTTCTGCTGCATCAGTTTCTAAAAAGAATTTTTCTAAAGGAACATATTTAAAAAATAATTGCAAATCTACGTTTTGAAGCAGCGATCTTCCAAAACTAAAATAAAAACCTTTTTCTGAAAGTTGATTTCCAAGCGTTGATTTTTTATTAAAACCGTGAAATACCATGGGAATATCTGCAAATTGTTTCATACGTAAAACTTCCTGAAACTGTCTAACGCAATGAATGATCACCGGTTTTTGTAATTCATTAGCCAAATAAATCTGCTTTAAAAAAGCTTCTTTTTGTAAATCTAAATTTATTTCAACCAAACTATCCAAGCCGCATTCACCTATGGCGACGCAGTTTTTATTTTCGGCAATCTTCTTTAACCACAAAAGCTGAGATTTAAAATCCGGTAAAATATCTTTTGGGTGAATGCCAGCGGAAAAAATAGAATCAGGAATATTCTCTTTAAAATTTAAATTATAAATCCCGGTTTTTGCCAGAAAATGATGGTGAAAATTAAAATGTCCCATTATTCAAAGATAAAAAAACTAAAACCATTTAAACACGTGTTTATTTTTTGTAAATTTAAAGATTAGAAAATAGTTTTAGATGAAGAAAAAATTTACTGATAAACAAATTCATATTCTGGATGTTGCGGAAGAATTAATTGCAAAAAAGGGTTTTGAAGGAACCTCCGTACGCGATATTTCGACTAAGGCGCAGATCAATGTGGCAATGATCTCCTACTATTTTGGCTCGAAGGAAAAAATGATGTCTTATCTTTATCAATACCGCGTTCAGCGCACCAAAGAAGGTTTTTCAGAATTTTCTGAAACCATTAAAGAAGGCCGCCCGGAAATGCAGATGAAGGAAATTATAAAGTTCTTAATTCATCAGTTATTTAAATATAATTATTTTCATGGTTTTGTAACGCAGGAATTAAGGCACACAGAACATTTAAAGGATGATCTTTTGGCTTTTTATCAGATCTGTGCGAATAAAATTGATGATGTTGTGAAGAAGGGTTTGGTGAGTGGTGCTTTTACAAATATTCCGAAATCTGAGGACATTCTTACCTTAATTTTAGGCTCAACTTTGTTTGTTATCAGAAATAAAAATTTTTACGAATTGTATGTGCGGGAAGGTGATGAAAATTACTTATTAGCGGCTGAAAAAAAAGTGCAGGAAAATCTTTTGACCAGTATTTTTGCGCTTTTAGGTTATACCTTACAATAAAAATAGTTAAAATATCTTAAATATAAAGGGATTGGGAAAAAAATTCTATTTTTGCAAATCGAAAAGTTCAGTGAAGAAAAATATGCGCTGAAATATACCTTATGAAAAAATACATCATCATAGTTTTAGCGTTTTTTGTGGTAAGTTCTTGTAACAGACAACAGGATCAGGCGATGAAAAGTGCAGACAAAGATTTTATTTTAAAAGTAGCAAATGAGAATTTCGCTAATAAAAAATGGAAAGATGCGCTTGCGCTTTATGACCGTTTACCGAAATTAGTAGCCGGAACTGATGATGCGCCAAATGTCGTTTTCAACTCTGCATATGCGAATTATTACGATGAAAATTACATCCTTGCAGGTCAGCAATTTAAAAATTTCTCCTTAAATTTTGTTGATGACAGCCGTAAAGAAGAGGCAGCTTATATGTCCGCTTTGTGCTATTATCAAGGTTCTATGCAATATAATTTAGATCAAAAAAGTACAGAATCAGCAATCAATCAATTACAGGAATTCTTAAATGGCTATCCAAATTCTGAGCGTTCTAAAAACATTTCTCAGTTAATTGATGAATTGTCTTACAAATTAGAATTCAAAGCTTACGAAAATGCACGTCAGTATTATAAAATGGCAGATTATAAAGCGGCAAACGTAACTTTTGAAAATGTTTTAAATGATTTCCCAGCCACGAAATTGCGTCCGAAAATTGTAGATTTTATTTTAAAATCAAGATACGAACTGGCGATGAATTCTGTTTATGATTTAAAATCAGACAGAATTGATAACGCATTGTCTTACACTTATACTGTTGAAAAAGATTTACCAAACAGTGAATATTCTTCAACAGCAGTAAAATACAGACAAAATCTGGAAGCTGAAAAAGTGAAATTTAACAAAGTAAAAATCGAAGTTGATGCCCGGAAAGCAGAACTTTCTCAAAAACAAAAAATAGCTCTTGAAAAAGTTACTGCTGACGAAACGCAGAAAGCTCAGGCAAAAGACCAGGTGAGAGCTGAAAACAAGGCAAACCAAACTTTAAGAGATAGTGCGAAATTAGTAACACCACCGCCAGCTGCTACTTTTAAAATTAGAAGATAAGTTGTATCTTTGCGCACTTCAAATAAAATAAATACCTCAAAATGAGCATAAAAGATTCTAAAGCCGAGCTAAGTACAGTAACGTACGACAAAGATAAAATCGAGAAAAAAGTAGGTTCTATCTACGAAGCGATCGTTATTATGGGTAAAAGAGCAGAGCAGGTAAATGCAGAGATCCGTGCAGAACTTCATGGTAAATTAGACGAATTTGCGGTTCACAATGCAACTTTAGAAGAAGTATTTGAAAACCGTGAGCAGATCGAAATTTCAAAGCATTACGAAAAATTAGCTAAACCTACATCTATCGCTATTAAAGAGTGGTTGGATGATGAAATTTATTTCAGAAAAACGGACGATAAACAATAAGTTTTTCTCCACAACAATATCAAAATCACAAAAGTTTTTCTTTTGTGATTTTTGTTTTTTTAAAGAATTGTTTTATTTAAATTTAAGTAATTTCGTAAAATAGTTTTAAAATATGACGTCACTTCAAGGTAAGAAAATATTACTCGGTATTTCCGGCGGAATCGCCGCTTACAAAATGAATTACCTGGTTCGTGATTTCATAAAAGCAGGTGCAGAAGTTCAGGTAATTTTATCACCTTCGGCAGAAAATTTCGTCTCAAAACTGACCCTTTCCACTTTATCAAAAAAACCGGTTTATTCTGAATTTTATTCACAAAATGGTGAATGGAATAATCACGTAGAGTTAGCACTTTGGGCTGATATCATATTAATGGCGCCTTGCACAGCGAACACTTTATCTAAAATGGTAAATGGCGCCTGTGATAATTTGTTGCTTGCAGTTTATATGTCTGCAAAATCACCCGTTTTTATCGCACCGGCAATGGATCTGGATATGTATAAACATCCATCAACGCTACAAAATTTAGAAAAAGCAGAAGATTTCGGACATTTCATAATTCCGGCAGAATTTGGTGAATTGGCAAGCGGACTTGAAGGACAGGGAAGATTGGCGGAAAATGAAACTATTTTAGAAACCATAAATTCTTTTTTTGACATTAAAGAAACTTTAGCTGGAAAAACAGTTTTAATTACAGCAGGACCAACTTATGAAGCAATTGATCCAGTGAGATTTATAGGTAATCATTCATCCGGAAAAATGGGGTTTTCTTTGGCGGAAGAAGCGGCAAAACGCGGCGCAAAAGTGATCCTGATTTCGGGTCCGTCAGCTTTAAATATTGAAAATGAAAATATTACTTTGATTCGTGTGACTTCTTCCAAAGAAATGTTTACAAAGGTTTTTGAATTTTATGAAACGGTTGATATCGCGATTGCGAGCGCAGCCGTAGCGGATTATGCACCAAAAGAAATTGCTGCGCAAAAAATTAAAAAATCGGATAATTCTATGTTTTTAGAACTGGTGAAAAATCCGGATATTTTAAAAACGATGGGTGAAAAAAAATCGCATCAGTTTTTGGTTGGTTTTGCATTGGAAACGAATAATGAGGAAGAAAACGCAAAAGAAAAATTAACAAAGAAAAATTTAGATGCGATCGTTTTAAACTCACTTCAGGATGAAGGTGCTGGTTTTAAAAAAGATACTAATCAAATAAAAATAATTACAAAAAGTGAAATTTTAGATTTTACTTTAAAATCAAAAAAAGCGGTTGCAAAGGATATTTTAGACTTCGTGGAATCTAAAATTTTGAAATAATTTAATTATATTTCCGTTTTAAAATTTAAATAAATAAATGAAAAAATTTCTCATATTTTTCCTTTTAATTTTTCTTTCAAATTCCTTTTCTGCGCAGGAATTATTGGCAAATGTACAGGTCAATTACAGCCAAATTGGTGGTAGTAATACGCAGGTTTTTAAAACTTTAGAAAAAAGCTTGCGTGATTTTATTAATAATACGAGCTGGACGGGGAAAAAACTTCAGAATTTTGAAAAAATAAAATGTAATTTTTCAATTATTGTTTCAGAGCGACCGGCAAATAATTCTTTTAAAGGAAGTATCGTTGTGCAGGCAGTTCGTCCAACGTTTGATTCCACTTATGAAAGTCCGCTTTTAAATCTGAATGACACTAATTTTTCTTTTACTTACACAGAAAATGAAAATTTAATTTTCAATGAAAGACAGTTTTCAGGTAAAAATTTAATTGATGTTATCAGTTATTATGCTTATATGGTTTTGGGTTATGACGGCGACAGTTTTAAATTAAAAGGTGGCGAAGATTATTTTCAAAAAGCACAAAAAATATCACAAAATTCGCAAAATCAATCGTTTGCAGGTTGGTCAATTGTTGAAGGTCCGAAGACAAGAGCTGGTTTGATAGAAGGCCTTTTAAATGAAAACAGTAATGTTTTAAGAAATACGTACTACGTTTACCACCGTTCCGGGATGGATAATCTAAGCAAACAGGATCAGAGCGCAGCCAAGCAAAACATCGCAAATTCATTGATGCAGTTGAAAACTTATGAGAATAATTTTCAATTAAATTATCCTTTTAATCTGTTTATTGACAGTAAAAAAGATGAAATATTTAATATTTTCAATACCACAAACAACGGTTCTGTGAATATGAATGAACTTAAAACGCTGATGTCAACTTTCGATCCGAAAGACATTGAAAGCAAATGGAATGTTTGGAAATAAGATTTCCAACTAATTTCTAAAATCATAAATCTACGACTTAAATAAATGCTTACTAGAATTTTCATTAAAAATTTTGCCTTAATAGACCATCTTGAAATTAATTTGCACGAAGGTTTACAAGTAATCACAGGTGAAACCGGTGCAGGAAAATCTATTATTCTTGGTGCGTTACGTTTAATTTTAGGCGAAAGAGCGGATGTAAAATCCATTTCAAATTCTGACTCGAAAAGTATCGTAGAAGCAGAATTTAAATTGAATGATAACTTCAAAAATTATTTTGATAGTCAAGATTTAGATTACGATTCCCATACGATAATTCGTCGGGAAATTCTACCAACCGGGAAATCCCGTGCTTTTATAAATGACGTTCCTGTGACGCTTGAAGTTTTAAAAAATCTTTCTCAAAGGTTGATCGATATTCATTCTCAGTTTGAAACTTCCAATATTTTTAATGAAGATTATCAGTTTAAAATAATCGACGGACTTTCTGAAAACAAAAATTTACTTCCCAATTATCAAAGGGAATTTTCAGAATATTTAAAGTTAAAAAATCATTTAGAAAAACTTAAAACGCAACTTTCTGAAGGTAATAAAGAAGCAGATTACAAAGATTTTTTGCTTAATGAATTGCTAGATTCAGATTTGGATACTCTGGATTTTGATGAACTCCAAAATCAGTTAAGCACGCAAGAAAATGCGGAACAAATTTCTGAAAATTTAGCGCAAATAATTCAGAATTTTGGTGAAGAAAATTTAGGAATTTTTTCTCAACTTAACGATGCTCGTATTAAATTAAATAAAATCGCACAACTTTCTAATCATTTTGAAAATCCACAACAAAGATTAGAAGAAGTTTGGCTGGAACTGAAAGATCTACTTTTAGAACTGGAAAATGAAGCCGAGAACATTGACATTAATGGCGAACTTTTACAAGAATTAAATCTTAAAACAAATAAAATAAATTCTTTATTTCTAAAACACAATGTCAATTCTGTGGTAGAATTAATTAACATAAGAAATGAAATTTCAGAGAATCAATCTCAGTTTTTAGATTTGGAAAATGAGATTGACAAGACGGAAAAAAGTCTTGAAAGTTCAAGAAAAAATCTTGAAAAATCTGTAAAAATTTTAAGCGAAAACAGACGAAAAATTATTCCTGTATTTACTAAAAAAATTGAAGCAATTATCAAACAATTAGGTTTAGAAAAAGCTAAAATTGAAGTAGATTTAAAAGAATCAGGAAAATTGTCAACTTTTGGTAAAGAAAATATCCAGATTTTATTCCAGGCGAATTCTGGTTTTCCTTTAAAGCCAATTCAGGACGCAATTTCCGGTGGAGAAAGAAGTCGCGTAATGCTTTCTATCAAAAAAATAATGGCAGAAAATTCCGAATTGCCAAGTTTGATTTTAGATGAAATTGACACTGGCGTTTCTGGAAAAATCGCTGAAGAAATGGGAAATGTGATGCAGGAAATGGCGAAGGATCTGCAATTAATTGTCATTACACATTTGGCGCAGGTTGCAGCAAAAGGAAATAACAATTACAAAGTAGTAAAACAAGATATTTCCGGGAAAACCCAATCGAATATTATTCCTTTAAACGAAGCAGAAAAACTTCAGGAAATCGCGCAACTGCTTTCTGGCAGTAAGATCACGGAAGCGGCAGTTTTGCAGGCGAAAGAATTAATTGGTTAAAATGTAACATTCTTTAACATTTCTTAACTAATTATTTAAACTATCTGCTATGTTTAAAAAATTAATTAATCTTGAAATCAAAAGTTTTTTTCGCAGTCCTCGTTTTGCGGCGGGAATTGCATTAAAAATCGGCACCATTTTTTTATTACTTTATTTCTCCGCAATCATTATCGGTGCTGCATTTGGACTTTATTTTGGTTCTTTGGCAGCTAAAGAAGATCCAATTGTAATGTTTTCTAAATATTTTATTGCTTATTGGGCGCTGGATCTGGTGCTAAAATTTATCTGGCAACAATTGCCGACAAATAATATAAAACCATTATTAACGCAGAATATCAGTAAAAATATCATCACGCGTTACACGATGGTGAAAATATTGACTTCATTCTTTAGTTGGGCATTTTTATTGTTTTTTATTCCATTTGTAGCGCTATTAATTCATAACGGCTCTTTTCCCCTAATTTCCATTTTTAGTTTGGTTTTAGCTTCCGTTTCTTTTATCGTCATCAATACTTTTATTAACGTGATGATCAATAAAATTGATGGTTTGATGTATGGGCTTTTCGCCGTGTTGATTGGCGTTGCAGCCTTGCATTATTTAAAAATTATCGATGTTTTTGCGTTTTCACAGCTTTTCTTTTTCACATTTTATAAAAACCATTTGTTGTTTTTGATTCCTTTATTTTTAGCGATATCGTTCAGCGTTTTAGTTTTTAGATTTATCAAAAGCAATCTGTATTTAGATAAAGGTTTGGAAGTTAAAAAAGCAGTTGGTAAAACTGAGAATATCGCTTTTTTAAATCAATTTGGTGCGGTTGGAACGTTTTTAAACAATGATCTTAAATTAATAAAACGCAGTAAAGCCGCAAGAGGCGCAGCAATCAGCGGAATTTTCTTCCTATTTTATGGCTTCTTCTTCATGACTGGTAATAGTTTCAAATTTCCACCAATTTTTCCGGGCATATTTATAACAGGAGGTTTTATGATTGTTTTTGGACAAAAAGTTCCCGCGTGGGACAGTTCGTATTATTCTTTAATGATGACCCAAAATGTGCCTTACAAAGAATATTTAAAAGCAAAATGGTGGCTGGTTGTCATTGCAACTTTAATTTCTATGGTTCTTGCAACCGGTTATGGTTTCTTAAAAGGTTGGGAATATTACTCTGCCATTTTCGCTGCCGGACTTTACAATTTAGGTGTAAACGCTTATGTTACTTTGTTTGCAGGTGCTTTTAACAAAAGACCGGTCGATTTGAACTCTGCTGCAAAAGGTTTTTCAAACGGGCAAAATAATTTTAGCATTAAAAATTTCATCTTATTGATTCCCCAATTTATAGTTCCGATCGGTGTTTTTATGGGCGTTAAATATTTCTTTGGTTTAACTGCCGCTGTTCTTGCAATCGCGTTTCTAGGTTTTATTGGATTTTTATTAAGAGATAAAATTTTCGACATCATTGTAAAAACCTACAAAACTGAAAAATATTCCACTTTGTCTGCCTTTAAAAAATTAGATTAAAAAAGTAAAAAGTAAAAAGTAAAAAGTAAAAAGTAAAAAGTAAAAAGTAAAAAGATTTATTTAGAGACCATTAAAAATCTTGGCCCTCTTTGCGAAAATCTTTGCGCCTTTGCGTGAAAAAAATAAAAAATTAAAACCATGATTACAATAAATAATATTTCAAAAGTTTACGGCGATAAAAAAGTTTTAAACATTCAAAACCTGGAAATTCCAAAAGGCGAAAGTTTCGGTTTGGTCGGAAATAACGGCGCGGGAAAAACAACGCTTTTTTCTGTGCTTTTAGATTTAATTCAGGCAAGTTCCGGGGAGATTTTAATTGACAATGAAAACGTTGCTAAATCTGAAAACTGGAAAACCAAAGTTTCTGCGTTCGTAGATGAATCATTTTTAATTGGTTATCTCACGCCGGAAGAATATTTTTATTTCATCGGCGAACTTCGCGGACAAAACAAAGCCTCGGTTGATGATTTTTTAAAGCAATTTTCAGATTTTTTTAATGGTGAAATCATCAACGCCGGAAAATACGTTCGTGATCTTTCCAAAGGAAATCAGAAAAAAGTAGGTGTTGTTGGCGCATTAATTGGCAAACCGGAAATCATAATTTTAGATGAACCTTTCGCCAACCTCGATCCTTCCACACAAATTAAACTTAAAAATTTAATTAGAAAATGGTCACAAGATTCACAAGTTACGTTTCTAATTTCCAGCCACGATTTGGCGCACACAACGGAAGTGAGCAACAGAATTGTCGTTTTAAACAAAGGCGAAATTGTAAAAGACATCAAAACAAACCCGGAAACTTTGAAAGAACTTGAAGATTTCTTTGCGGAATCTGTGGTAGAAATAAATTAAGACGATAATTAATAACTTTTAAAAATGATTAAAAATTTTTTAGAAAGTTCTATTAAGCAATTTGAATATTATAAAATGCTTGGTGATAAAACGTTTTCCCAATTGTCGGAAGAACATTTGTTTTTAGAATTAAATAAGGAAACCAATAGTATTGCAATAATTGTAAATCATCTTAATGGAAATATGCTTTCTCGCTGGTCAGATTTTTTAACAACAGACGGAGAAAAAGATTGGCGAAATAGAGATAATGAATTTGAAAATAGAATACAAAATGAAACTGATCTTTTAAAAAAATGGAATGAAGGTTGGGATTGTTTATTGAATGCGATTACGCCTTTAACTGTCACAGATTTTGAAACTGAAATATTTATTAGAAATCAAGGTCACACCGTAATTGAGGCAATAAATCGTCAGTTGGCTCATTATTCTTATCATGTTGGGCAAATTGTTTTACTTGGCAAGATTTTCTTAGATGAAAAATGGATATCACTTTCTATTCCAAAAGGAAATTCACAAACATATAATTCTGAAAAATTTTCCAAGCCAAAAATCAAGAAACATTTTACGGATGAATATTTAAATGAAAATAAAAAAGCGGATTAAAAATTTTTAATCCGCTTTTCATTTTTATAATTTCCGACAACCGACAACCGACAACCGACAACCGACAACCGACAACCGACAACCGACAACCGACAACCGACAACTGACAACCAAATCCTACTTCAATCCACCCACCATATCTTCCGGTTTCACCCATTCATCAAATTGTTCCGCCGTTAAAAGTCCAAGATTTACGGCTTCTTCTTTTAAAGTCGTTCCGTTTTTATGCGCTGTTTTTGCGATTTTTGCGGCATTTTCGTAACCGATATGCGTATTTAAAGCAGTTACGAGCATCAAAGACTTATCAACCAATTCTTTAATTCTCGGTAAATTTGGTTCAATTCCAACGGCGCAATGGTCGTTAAAAGAAATACACGCATCGCCCAAAAGTTGCGCCGACTGTAAAAAATTTGCAGCCATCACGGGTTTAAAAACATTCAGTTCGTAATTTCCCTGCGTCCCTGCAAAAGAAATCGTCACATCATTTCCTAAAACCTGCGCGCAAACCATTGTCAAAGCCTCATTCTGCGTCGGATTTACTTTTCCGGGCATAATTGAAGAACCCGGTTCATTTTCCGGAATATGAATTTCACCAATTCCAGAACGTGGTCCGGAAGCAAGTAAACGAATATCCTGCGCAATTTTATACAAAGAAACCGCTAATTGTTTTAGCGCGCCGTGCGTTTCCACAATTGCGTCGTGCGCTGCAAGCGCTTCGTATTTATTCGGCGCAGTGACGAAAGGCAAATTGGTAAATTCTGCGATATATTTCGCCACCAAAACATCGTAACCTTTTGGTGTGTTTAAGCCAGTTCCTACAGCAGTTCCGCCCAAAGCGAGTTCCTGCAAATGTTCCAAAGTATTTTTTATCGCTTTCAAAGCATAATTTAATTGCGCCACGTAACCGGAAAATTCCTGTCCCAAAGTAATTGGCGTCGCATCCATTAGATGCGTTCTTCCGATTTTCACGATGGTAGAAAATTCTTCAGATTTACTTTTTAAAGTATCTCTCAGTTTTTCAACCGCAGGAATCGTGGTTTCAACCACTTTTTTGTACGCTGCAATATGCATCGCCGTGGGAAAAGTATCGTTAGAAGATTGCGATTTATTCACATCATCATTCGGATGAACTTCCGCTTTTTCACCTAATTTTCCACCAGAATTAACGTGAGATCTGTTAGAGATCACTTCATTCACATTCATGTTAGATTGAGTTCCAGAACCAGTTTGCCAAATCACAAGTGGAAATTGATCCGCCAATTTTCCTTCCAAAATTTCATCACAAACTTTAGAAATCGCATCACGTTTTTCACTTGATAAAACTCCTAATTCTGCATTCGTAAAAGCCGCTGCTTTTTTCAAATACGCAAAGGCTTCGATAATTTCTTTTGGCATAGACGCTTCAGGTCCAATTTTGAAATTGTTTCTGGAACGCTCGGTTTGCGCGCCCCAAAATTTGTCCGCAGGCACTTGTACGTCGCCCATCGTGTCTTTTTCTATTCTGAAATCCATAGTTTTTTATTTTATTTTTTTAGGAGCAAGAAGATTTTTGTTTCTTTTTAAATCTGTCCTGCTTTCCGCTATATCTTTTTATCCGCCGCAGCGGACAAAAAGGATGTCGCTTCAATCAGGGCTAAATTTCAGATTTATTTCTATTTTTCAACCAATAAAAGTGCTGAAAAATTTCAATTACGAATTTACGCTTTTCTAAAATTATGTCAAAATGATAAAACTCAACAGTTTTAGCAAAATCTTAAGTATTTTGCCGTATTTTAAGACAGTTAATTTTTATTTATCTATTTTTGACCAAATGTCACAAAGATCCCAACGTTTACTTAAAATTTACAGTTTATTGAAAACCGGTCCGGTTTCAATTGACACGATGACTCAGTTGGCTGAAAAGAATGATTTTAATATTTCCCGGCGCACACTTTACAGAGATCTGAATGAACTTGAAAACGCATTGACTCTTCAAAACGAAAGATTAGTTGTAAAAACCGGGGAAAAGAACAAAAAGATCTGGAAGATTGAGTATAATACGAGCGATGATTCTTTAAATGAATTTGATATTTACAGCTACCTTCTATTTAAAAACTTTATGACTTTACCGGTTTTGACTTCCCGCAAAACCACAATGGACAAAATTGAAAAATTACTTTATGAAACCCATAGTAAGAGTCGTTTTGAAGATTTCTCTGGACATGCTGAAAGACAAATTGTAAGCAGTCATTTTTATGAGGTTAATTTCAAGGATATTTACCTTAAAATTTTAGACCAGTGCATTTGGTGTATTCAAAACAATCGCGAGCTTGAGATTTGCGAATTTGAATTTGATTACACCTCACTTGGTGATGATATAGTTTTTCCGTGTACCATTCTGCCCCTTCAGATCATGTATCACCGCGGAGTTGTGCATTTGGTGGGCTTTATAAAATACAATCATAAATTCGTGATCGTAGGTTTAGAGCAGATCAAAGATTACAAACTCACCAATAATATGTTTGACCGCAATACGCTTTTAAATCAAATGGATGATCATCTTATGCGGCGTTTCGGTGTGACGGAAAATATGACAAACGATATTTACAATATTGAAATAGAATTTACCGTCAAAACCGGTACTTTCATCAAAAATTTATTTTGGCATCCAACTCAAAAATTTAAAACATTAGAAAGTAGAAACCTTTTATTTTCCATGACATGTGGTATCAATAGGGAACTTGTAGGATGGATTTTTCAGTGGATGAGCAATGCAAAAGTAATAAAACCGGAAATTTTAAGAACAATGGTTACAAATAAGTTTAAAGAGGTTCTGGAAATCTACTCTGAAGATAAAATATTGGTTTCCAACAATTCATTCAGAATATAAAATCTGGTTGACAAAAGATGTCAATCTATATTATTAGATTTGTCGTTCCTAAATTTTAGGAGAACACAAATGATGAAAAAGGCGGGAGATTTATTTCCCGTCTTTATTTTTAAAGATTTTTACTCTTTATTTAGTTATTAAAGATAATCTAATAATTTAACTTTAAGCGGGAAAAATCAACCTCAAAATCTTTGCTTTAAGAAAAAAATAGTTTATTTTTGCCTAAAATCTATTACGATGATTATGTTATCTGCTTTTTGGCCTTTTTACCAGTTCCTTGGTTTTTGTTTCTTTTTAGGAATGATGCTTGTGGGGTTTTGGTGCATATTTATGTTCTTTGGTTTTGTTCTTCCACTTTGGTTGACACAAGGTCTTTGGGAATATTTTGGAAAATCAAAAGCGTTTGATCCGGAAGAAGTACGATTCAAAAAACTTTATGAAAAAGAAGGTTATGAAGTAATTTATAATAATCCGAAAGGTCATGGTCCGTATTTGCACCACGACTCTGATTCTCACGCAGCACATTAATTTTGCAATTCTTCGCTCTGCAGGAATTGCCACAAGCGAAACATTATATATTTAAATCCATTCAATATTTTGAGTGGATTTTTTTTAAATATAAATAAATTTTAGCAAAACCTTTTTTAAAAAAATTCAATGAAAACAAATTATATTATTCTATTATTTTTAGTACTCTCTCTTTTTTCGTGCTCAAATCGCGATAATATTGTCGGTGAAGAAGTTCCAAAAAAAAAAGAATTTAACCTAAAAATAAAAGTAGACAAAAGCCAGGCAAACATATTTGAAAACGTACAATTTTCTATTGGCGTAAAAACAGACGAGCCAGATTTAGTAAATTATCTAAGGAATAATTTTGATTCTATCATATTTAAAATTCCAGGCGAGATGGGCAGTCTAAGAGTATTTGAAAAGACAGAAAATGGAAATAGTTTGAAATTATCCTGGGCTCATAATTTTTATAATGCAGGAAATCAACAAACAAAATTTTTTGGTTATGAAGATGGAAAAGTGATTTTTGAAGATAAAGTAGATATCAATATAACTGATAACAACGATTTTCTAAATATAAATTGGAATGATTTTAAAAAATCTGAAACTGCAATTGGCTATGCAAATTCGTTAAATTATAATACTTTAGGAACTTATAATGGTCTGCAGAACAAGATTGGTTTTGTAGAACTTTTTAATTTATTGGGAAAATATTAATTATAACAATTCAGCAAATACCAATACTATAAATGAAAATGATAAGGTTTATTTATATAATTACACAGTAAATAAATTTGGAAGTCCAAAATTTTCACCCGTTAATACTGCAAATATTTCCGAGATATATTCAAATACTTTCGATAAATCGGTTTACAATGATTTACCAATCTATATTTGGATTGGAGAAAAAAATAAAATCGCATTAATGAAAGAATATTCCAAAACAGATTCTACTTTATTTATGGGTTATTATATACTTGCTGAACAAAAATAAAGAATTGAATTCTTCGTCTTTGCATCCATTTAATCTTTTTGAGTGGATTTTTTTTAAAAATATCATAAAAAAACAATGAATTATCTATTATTAAAAATTAAGAGTACAAAAATACTGGCGCTCATTTTTATATTTTTATCAATTATACTGTTATTTTTTTCCTATTTAAAACTTGCTGGGATTTTTTATAATTTTTATCTTTTTGCGATGCTCTTGTTCTTACAGTTTGTGACTTTCATTCTTATTGTGAAAAGTCTTATTTCTAAAATGCGACAGATAAATTCAGAAGATTAAGGATTTTCACGTTTTATTTTTATCTTAAATGAATACTAATTTTATCTAAAGTCAATTCATAAACTATTTTACTTTACCTATTTTTGCACTAATCAATCTGTGAAATTTTTCACAGTTTTTAATTTTAAAAAATGAAAGTAGATTTTTTAGCCATCGGCGCACATCCGGATGATGTAGAATTAGGTTGTGGCGGAACGCTTGCCAAATTAATTTCTGAAGGAAAAAAAGTCGCAATTGTAGATTTGACGCGTGGCGAACTCGGAACTAGAGGCACGGACGAAACTCGCGCCGAAGAAGCCAAAAATGCAAGTGAAATTTTAGGAATTTCTTACCGCGAAAATCTTGGAATGAATGATGGTTTTCTTAATAATTCTCAGGAATATCAAATGCAGATCGTAAAAATGATCCGGAAATACCAACCGGAAATTTTATTTGCAAATGCAATTCTTGACCGTCATCCGGATCATGCAAAAGCAGCAAAACTGGTTTCTGATGCGTGTTTTCTTGCAGGTTTAAAAAAGATCGAAACAGAATTAGACGGAAATTCTCAGGAAGTTTGGCGCCCAAAACAGATCTTTCATTACATTCAGTGGAAAGATATCACGCCGGATTTTGTTTATGATATTTCGGCTTTTATGGATAAAAAAATTGAAGCCTGTTTGGCTTATAAAACTCAGTTTTACGATCCGAAAAGTACAGAACCAGTTACGCCAATTGCGACCAAAGATTTCCTCGAAAGTTTGACTTACCGTGCGCAGGATTTGGGAAGACTTTCTGGGGTAGAATTCGCTGAGGGCTTCACAACGGAAAAGTTATTGGCTTTCAAAAATTTTGACGGAATTGTTTGTTAATTTTAGAGAAAGTCTTATATTTGCACTTCTGAAAAACGGTGGTTGTAGTTCAGTTGGTTAGAATGTCGGTTTGTGGTACCGAAGGTCGCCGGTTCGAACCCGGTCATCCACCCAAAGAAAAAGTGTTCCGATATTTCGGGACACTTTTTTTGTTTTTATTTAAAATTTTTGGTAAGTAATTATAAATCCACGAAATGGGAAAATTTATTATTCAAACATTTTTTTAACTGCATGTTGGATTATAAAATAAAAAGTTTGAACAGTTCCATTTTCAAATTTTGCTTCAAGAATATCTGTAAAATTTTCATCTTTGTCTCTTCCTGAACCCATTGTACCAAGATTTCCGCTCAAAGATTTTAAAATAAAATCCTGTCCATCTGAAGGATTTAACGTAAACATTGGATTTTCGATTGTTAAACCATCTCCGCTATAGCTCATCGCCTTAAAGATTTGAATTCCTTTGAGCATATAATTGTCAGCCTGTTTTTGCTTACCTAATTTATGATAAGAATATGCTACTTCAAAGTTTGTTTTTAAATCAAAAGGATGCTTAATTAAAAATGTTTGTCCGGATTTTATGACTTCGTCGTATTTTTTATCTTCATTCAACTTATAAAGATTTCTACCAAAGTCTATATCTTTATAAGGCTTATAATTTTTATCAGCAGTAAAAGCGATTAGCATCGATAATATTTCTTTTCCCGTTAAAGTGGAATCTACTTTGTTATATCTATCTAATAAATTTGGATAATATAATTCTGATTTTTTATCCTTAGTTTCTTTGAGAATTTTATTAAAATCCGTTTTATACTCGAAATTTTTTTGACTAAAAAATAGTGAAGGAATTATTAATAATAAAAGTAAAATTTTTCTCATTGGTTTTTTTTTAAAGTTTCTGCTAACTTTCAAATGTAAGTAAAGTTTGTATGGAAATTTTTCAATCAAAAAAAAACTTTTCAATCAGCGAAAATCTGCGGCCGTGATAGAAGCGGCATCCTTTTTTGGCGCGAGCGCAGCGAGCGCCAAAAAAGATACAGCGGATAGCGCGAATTGTCCGCCCATAAAAAAAGCATCTAATAAATTAAATGCTTTTGTTTTCTAAAGTTCGTCTTCCGAATCTATGGTGAAGGTTTTTGCCTTGAAATCTTTGTCGTGGCGCTCTGAGATGACATCTTCGCCTTTGTTGTCGATTATGAAATCTGAGGCCTCAGTGAACATTTCTCCAAACTGCTTGAAATCTTCTTTGTAAAGGTAAATTTTGTGTTTTTCAAAACTTGCTTCGCCATTGTCGTGAAAACTTTTTTTGCTTTCTGTGATGGTAAGATAATAATCTCCCGCTTTTGTTTCGCGAACATCAAAAAAATAGGTTCTGCGGCCGGCTTTTAAAACTTTGGTGAAAATCTCATTTTCGTTTCTCTCCTTATAATCACTCATTTTACACTTTATTTGAAATGTTGTTGTAACAAATATAAAAGAATTCTTTTAATTTTAAATTATTTTCTTAAAATTTGTTAATTAAAATGTTGATAAGCTTATTTAGCGAGTTCAAGCTCATTTAAAGGCGTTAGGTGTAATACTTTATCGGCTCTTATTGCACTGCTTTCTCTATGCGTAATGATTATATTGGTGGTATTGTTGATCTTTTCGTCAATATTTTTCAGGATATTTTCTTCAGTTTCTGTATCCAAAGCAGAAAGCGAGTCATCAAAAATTAAAATTTTGGGTTGTTTTATTAATGCTCGTGCGATACAAATCCGCTGTTTTTGCCCTCCTGAAAGCATGACGCCACGTTCGCCGACCATTGTTTCGTATTTATTTTTAAAACCCTGAATATTATTATGAACGTCAGCAATTTTTGCAGCTTCCTCAACCAGTTTGTGAGAAGGTTTTTCAAGTGCAAAACCAATATTATTCTCGATAGTGTCCGAAAATAAATAACTTTCCTGCGGAATAATGCCAATATAATTTCTATAGTTTTTTAGATTATGGTCTTTCAGGTTTTTGCCGTCGATCAGTATTTCACCTTCGTCGGGATCCAGCAAGCGGCTTAAAAGTAAGGCAATTGTTGATTTTCCACTTCCGGTTTTTCCCATAATGGCGAGGGATTTTCCGGCTTCTATTTTAAATGAAAGATTGTCCAAAGCTTTAATGCCTGTGTTTGGATAAGTGTAGGAAACATTTTTAAATTCAATATCACCTGTGATCATAGAGATTTCAGAACTTTTATTGACGATTTCAGATTTCATATCTAAAAATTCATTGACCCGAGACATGGATGCGTCGGCTCTCTGATTGATTGAAGTGACCCAACCGAGCATTGAGAAAGGAAATATTAAAATATTAATATAAGTAAAAAACTCTGCAATTGTGCCGACATTCATTTGTCCCGAAATGTATTTTTGTCCTCCAATGAAAAGAATGGCGACATTTAGCAAACCGATAACGAAAGTAATAATTGTAAAAAAATAGGCTTCGGTTTTTGCAAGATCTAGTGATTTATCCTGATAATCGCGGACTTTATCGCTGTAATTTTTCTCTATAAATTTTTCTTTTGCGAAAAACTTCACAACCCGAATTCCGGAGAAACTGTCCGTCACAAAAGTTGAGATCGCCGACTGGCTTTTTTGCGTAATTTTTGATTTTCTACTGATAACGGAACTTACGCGATAAATTAAAAAAGATAAAATTGGCAACGGAATTAATGTCCACAAAGTCATGCAAACATCCGTTTTCAACATATAAAATGTTGTGATGGAAACCAATACAATTAAATTAGCCACGTACATTACGCCCGGACCAAGATACATTCTGATCGCGACAACATCTTCGCTGAGACGATTTAGAAGATCTCCGATTGTCGTTTTTTTATAATCTGTGATGGAAATTTCCTGGTAATGGCTGTAAATTTTATTTTTCAGTTCGTACTCAATTCTACGCGAAGCGACGATAATCGTTTGGCGCATCATAAAAGTGAAAAATCCTGTCAGAAGTGAAGACCCGATAATAATTCCTACATTAACTAAGATTTTAGGATTGAAACCAGAGCCTTTGTATTCTGCAATTTGGTTAACAGAATCGCCGATAAACGGAACCTTATAAATATTAAAAAAATTACTTAAAATAATAAATATAAAGCCGTAGAAAAGCAGAAGCTTGTGTTTCCAGAAGTAGGGATTGAGTGTTTTTAGCGCTTTCATTGAAGGGCAAAATTACAAATTTTATTATTACCTTTGCGCCACAAAAAAGTTCTTTGAATGTTAGGCAGAAGACAAATTCGCGAAAAAGTAGTGGAAACACTCTATTCTTATTATCAAAATCCGATAGGAGCTGATATTCTTGAGAAAAATATGATTTCACAAATAGATAAAATTTATCATTTGTACATTTATGAGCTTAATTTTTTAGTTGGTTTAAAACATGTTGCAGAACAGCAAATTGAGATCAGCAAAAATAAATTCATTAAAACGGAATCTACGATCAACCCGAACCAAAAATTTATTAACAATAAAGTTTTGCTTCAGTTAGAAGAAAATACCGAACGTTTATCATTCACTTCCAAGCATTTAGAATTAAAATGGGATCTTTATGACAGTTTGCTGGTTCACACTTTCCAAAGGATAAAAGCAGGAAAACGGTATCAGGATTTTATGCTGGAAGAAGACACCTATTCTTTCGAAGATGATCAAAAATTTATAGGAAAATTATTTTTGAGATATATTGCTGAAAATCAGGATTTCCATGACCATTTAGAGGAAAAAGAATTGAGCTGGGCAGATGATCTTCACATCGCCAATTCAATGATCCAAAAAACGGTTGGATTTTTAAAACCTGATGTTAGCAGTCATACTTTAATTAAAATGTTTAAAAATGATGAAGATATAGATTTCGCGAGAAATTTATTGAAATATGCTGTAAATCATTTAAAGGAAAGTGAGGAAAAAGTGAAGGAACGCTTGCAAAACTGGGACTTGGAAAGGATTTCTTTAATTGACAAAATAATTATTATCGCAGCGATTACTGAGATGGATTATTTCCCGTTCACGCCTTCTGCCGTGATAATGAATGAATATATTGAGATTTCAAAGGTGTTTTCTACAGAAAAATCCAATATATTCGTAAATGGAATCTTAGATAAATATATTAAAGATAAAAACAGAGTTTAGTTAAGAAATCGCCACTAAAAACTTTGTAAAATAACAAGGCTTGAGAGGCGAAAGCATTTAACCTAAAAAAATATATATAAATGAATACAACTTTTAAATTATTAGCAATTAGCAGTTTAGCATTATTTTCATTTCAATCATGTAATAAAAAAAGTGAGCCTGCCGATCAAATTAAAATTGACACCATGACAGCCGGACCTGTGAATCCGAACGAAACTTCTATAAAAGAAGCACAGTCTAAGCCGCTGACAACCGTTGCGATTTCTGAAGACAATTTCGATTTTGGTGTTATAAAAAAGGGTGATGTGAAAAGTCATACTTATGAAATTACAAATACAGGCACGAATCCGCTGATCATCTCTGAAGTAAAACCAGGTTGTGGTTGCACAATACCGGAATTCACAAAAGACCCGATCTTACCAGGACAAAAAGGAAATATTACTTTAAAATTTGAATCAGAAGCTTTTGACGGTGTGGTTCATAAAACGGCAGATGTTTTTGCAAATACAGCAAAAGCGCCTATTACTTTGAATTTCACGGCAGATATTAAATAAAAAATTAAAAAAATGATAGCAACAATATTGCAATTTGGCGGTGGCGAAGGTTCTATGACACCAACTTTACTAATGATGGGCGTGATGTTCGTGGGATTTTATTTCCTGATGATCCGTCCGCAAATGAAGAAACAAAAAAGTGAAAAAACTTTTCAGGAAACTATAAAAGTAGGTTCCCGAGTGGTAATGACTTCCGGAATTCAGGGAAGAATTGCGCAGGTAATGGAAGACGGCGTTGTGATAGAGACAATGGCGGGAAAAATTAAATTTGAAAAAGCAGCGATCTCAAGAGAATTTACGCAGCAAAGATTTCCGGATACTACGGAAGTTAAAAAGTAGAATTTTTACAATTTATTTAAAATCCATCGCAGTTTTGTGATGGATTTTTTGTGTGTAATTGTGTGATTGTCATTCTGAGGAAGGAAGAATCTCGGAAAAAAATTAGAGACTCTTCACTTCACTTTGTTTCTTTTAGAATGACAGTAAAAACATTTAAAACTAATTATGCTTTTTACTCATATAAAAAACCAAAGTTCCGCCGTCAATAATATCCTGGTAATGCAAAGTATGGTCTTTAATTTCTTTTCCATTTAAAGTTACTTTTTTCACAAAGACATTTTCTGCTGATTGATTTTCAGTTTTAATGGTAAATTTCTTTCCATTTTCTAAATTAATAACCGCAGATTTCACAAGCGGACTTCCCAAAGCATAATCATTTGAGCCCGGCAAAACAGAATAAAATCCCATCGCTGAGAAAATGTACCAAGCGCTCATTTGTCCGGCATCGTCATTTCCGCAAAGTCCTGCTGGTCCATCGTGGTACATTTTATTTAAAATTAAACGTACTTTTTCCTGTGTTTTCCACGGGTCGTTTGTCCAGTTATAGAGGTACGGAATATGATGTCCGGGTTCATTTCCGTGAATATAATTTCCGATAATACCGTCGCGCGTGATGTCTTCATTTCTTTCAATATATTTATCCGGAATTGGCGTCGTGAAAATACTGTCTAAATGCTTGGAAAATTTATCTTTTCCGCCCATTATTTCAATCATTTTTGGCACATTTTGGGGAACGTAAAGTCCGTAATTAAAAGCATTTCCTTCAATAAAACCTTGTCCTTCACTATCCATCGGATCAAATTCTTTTTTAAAAGTGCCGTCGGATAATTTTGGTCGCATGTAGCCACTTGTAGAATCGTAAACGTTTTTATAATTTTCGCTGCGTTTTAAATATTCATTTTCTATCGCAGTATTTTCGGCTTTCTTAGCAACTTGAGCAATCGTCCAATCGTCGTAAGCATATTCTAAAGTCTTTGAAACTGAAGCGTTGCTTAAATCTTCCGGAACAAAACCGTATTTTAAATAAGAATCAATGCCGTCATAATATTTTAAATTTGAAGAAGATTGCATCGCTGTCAAGGCTTCATTAATATTAATATCTGTATTTCCTTTCATGATCGCATCTGCAATTACGGAAACTGAATGGTAGCCTGTCATGCACCAATCTTCATTTGCATATAAACTCCAGATCGGCAGCGCGTGATGCACACTTTGCTCATAATGCGCCATCATAGAATGCACAAAATCATTATTTCTTTTTGGCTGAAAAATATTGTAAAGCGGATGCAGCGCGCGATAAGTGTCCCAAAGTGAAAAAATGGTGTAATTCGTGAAACCGTCTGATTGATGAATATTTTGATCTAAACCCAAATATTTCCCATCGACATCTTCGTAAATAGACGGCGACATCATTGTGTGATACATCGACGTATAAAATACTTTTTTGTCGTTTTCATTTAAACTTTCAACCTGAATTCTTGACAATTCTTTTTCCCATTTATCCTGCGTTTGTTTTTTAATTTGGTCAAAATTCCAGTTTGGAACTTCTGCTTGAAGGTTTTTCATAGCACCATCAGTCGAAGTGTTTGATAAAGCAAATTTTACTTCAATGCTTTCATTTTCTTTGGTATCAAAATTAAAATAGGCGCGAATTTGACGTCCAGCAATTTCAGGGAAATTTTCGTTTTCGTTAAATTTTCTGTAAAAGCCATTGTAGTCTACTTTTTCATAGCGTTTCCTGCCGTAAGATTTAAATGGTTTTGAAAATTTCATGGCGAAAAATACTTTTTTAGTTCTTGCCCAGCCAGTCGTTTCGCGATAACCAACAACCGTTGAATCATTTTCCACACGGACAAAAGTCCAGACATTTTTGCCGTCGTAATTGTAAATATTAGACATTAAATCTAAAATGATATGTGAATCTGTTGATTTTGGAAAAGTGTATTTGTGAAAACCAACGCGTTCTGTAGCGGTTAATTCTGCTTTAATATTATAATCATCGAGCATAACGCTGTAAAATCCAGGTTCTGCTTTTTCTGTAGAATGAGAAAACTGGGAATGAAAACCACTTTTTGGGATTTTTTTGTCGCCTGGTTCTAAATTTAATTTTCCGACGGTCGGCATTATTAAAAAATCCCCAAGATCTGAATGTCCGGTTCCACTTAGATGTGTGTGAGAAAATCCAAAAATTGTGGAATCTTCATATTGATAACCTGCGCAATAATGGTATGTTTCGGGATTGTATTTTCCATCTTTTACATAAGGTTGCTGATCGGTTTCCGGGGAAAGTTGAACCATTCCGAAAGGTGCGGTTGCGCCGGGAAAAGTGTGCCCCATATTTTTCGTTCCCGTCATCGGATTGGCGTAGGAAATTATTTTTTGGGAAAAATAATTTGAAGAAATGAGAAAAGAAAAGAAAAGAATAGAATATTTCATTTATAAATTTTGCACTAATTTAAAGAAAAAAATTAACCACAAAGTCACAAAGGTTTTTTACTGCATTTATTGCAAAACTTCACAAAGGGCACAAATTTTTAGAAATATATTTTTTAACACTTTATGTCCTTCGTGTTTAAAATTTAAAATAAATCTTTGTGACTTTGTGGTGAATAATTTTAATTCTTCGTTTTACTATCAAAAACCAATGTAACAGGTCCATCATTTACAAGAAAAACTTTCATATCTGCAGCGAAAATTCCACTTTCAATTTTTAAAGTAGATTTTGCAATTTCGGTTTTAAAATAATTAAATAAATCTAAAGCCAATTCGGGTTTTGCGGCTTTTATAAACGAAGGACGATTTCCTTTTTTATAATCTGCAATTAAAGTAAACTGGCTGATGCAAAGAATTTCACCGGAAATATCTTTTACCGACAGGTTCATTTTCCCGTCTTCATCACTAAAAATTCTGAGGTCTAAAACTTTTTTTATTAGCCAATCTGCATCTTCTTTTGAATCATTTTCATCGACACCAATTAATAAAAGCAATCCTTTGGAAATTTCACCAACAATTTTATGATCAACTTCAACTTTCGCTGAAGAAACTCTTTGAATAACTATTTTCATTAAACAGATTTAATTATAAATAGTCAAAATATTTGTAGAAGAATCGTAATTCGTGGGATAAGTTTTTGGTGGAACCTGAGAAATAGTAATTGGTTCGCCAGTAATTAAAATCCAGGTCGCGCCATCTTTTGGACAGACAATTTTTGTGGTATTTTGTACTTCCAACGTCGTGTTTGCATCCGGACAAATGTGCGGCGCATTTCTGTCGTAGGCTTTAAAACCATTTGTAGTTCGGACGACGATTATACCGCGCGTTCCGCTGCTTTGCTCATTTACGTAAATAAAACTGCCAGTATTTTGAAGATTTTGGTTTAATGGTAAACTTAAATTTAAAGTGACATTAATTGGAGAATTGGGGAAACAACTAACAGTTTCCTGTCTGTTTCCACAGGAATTTATAACTAAGAAACTGCTGAAAATTAAAATTGTAAAATATAGAAAGTTAGATGTCTTTTTTTTCATTTGTATTTTTTTTATCTAAAATAGGTTAGCGCTGATCTTCCTTTTTATTATCCGACTTTGCTAAAAGCGTTTTCATTAAAATAAATTTATATCTTTGTAAACTACAAATCAAAAGAAGATATTGTCCGGCAAATGTCGGATTATTTTTTTATATAAATTTTAAATAAAATGAAATGGCAAATTATGTAACACAAGAAGGTTTCGACAGAATGAAAACCGAATTGGAACAATTGGAAACCATTGAAAGACCAAAAATCACACAGCAAATTGCAGAAGCGCGCGACAAAGGCGATCTTTCTGAAAATGCCGAATATGATGCAGCGAAAGAAGCGCAAGGAATGCTGGAAATGCGTATTTCTAAGATCAAAAATATTTTAGCAGAAGCAAAAATTATTGATGAGACCAATCTTGATACTTCAAAAGTGTCAATGCTTACGACGGTGACTTTAATGAATCTGGATACTAAAAAAGAACAAAAATTTACTTTAGTTCCCGATAATGAAAGCGATCTTAAAACTGGAAAAATCTCTGTAAGCACGCCAATTGCAAAAGGTTTATTAAATAAAAAAATTGGTGAAACGGCAGAAATTGTTTTACCTAATGGAAATAAATTGTCTTTTGAGATTTTAAATATTACTATTTAAAAAAAGCGATGGAAACGATTTTTACAAAAATCATTAACGGAGAAATTCCTGCATATAAAATTGCTGAGAATGAAAATTTTTTGGCATTTTTAGACGTTTCGCCTTTGGTAGAAGGTCACACTTTGGTCATTCCAAAAAAGGCGATGGATAAAATTTTTGATATCGGAACTGAAGAATTTAAAGACTTGTTTGGTTTTGCTCAAACAGTGGCAAAAAAAATTGAGAAAGTAATTTCCTGTAAAAGAGTAGGGCTCGCCGTTGTCGGTTTAGAAGTGCCTCACGCTCACATTCATTTGATTCCTTTAAATAAAATGGATGATATGAATTTTCAAAATGATCGGTTAAAATTTTCTGACGAAGAATTTAAAGACACACAAAATTTAATTAAAAACTCATAAGAATTAGTCGAAAGGCTAATTTTTTAATTTAGATAAAAATATGAACTCAAACCAATGTTCTTTTTGCGGAAGAAAAAGAAATGAAGTACAAATGCTCATTTCTGGTCAAGAAGGTTATATCTGCGAAAACTGCATCGAACAGGCGCACGTTATCGTAAAAGAAGGCGGAGAAAAAGCAAAATTTTCTGCAGCGGAAAGCATGGAAGAATTAAAAAAGCCGCGGGAAATCGTAAAGTTTTTAGATCAATATGTCATCGGGCAGGAACAGGCAAAAAAGCAAATGTCGATCGCAGTTTATAATCATTATAAAAGGTTGTTGCATGCGAAAGATGAAAATCGGGAAGTTGAGATTGAGAAATCCAACATAATTATGATCGGGGAAACCGGTACGGGGAAAACGCTTTTAGCAAAAACAATTGCGAGAGAATTAAATGTTCCTTTTTGTATCGTTGATGCGACAATTTTAACGGAAGCCGGTTATGTAGGAGAAGATGTGGAAAGTATTTTGTCCAGACTTTTAATGGTTGCGGACTTTGACGTAGAAAAAGCGGAAAAAGGAATTGTCTTTATTGATGAAATTGATAAAATCGCGAGAAAATCTGATAATCCAAGTTTGACACGCGACGTTTCCGGTGAAGGCGTGCAACAGGGTTTATTGAAATTACTGGAAGGAAGTATCGTGAATGTACCGCCACAAGGGGGAAGAAAACATCCTGATCAAAAATATATCCAGGTTAATACGCAGAATATTTTATTTATAGCAGGTGGTGCTTTTGATGGAATTAAGGATATAATCGAACGACGATTAAACAAACAAGTAATTGGTTTTAGTGCAGATAAATTAAATAAAATTGATGAAGAAGAATATATTTTGAGCCAGTTAAATGCGATCGATCTTAAAACCTTTGGTTTAATACCTGAACTTTTAGGGCGTTTTCCGATCATCACTTATTTGGACAAATTGTCTAAAGAAACTATGATGCGCATAATGACGGAGCCTAAAAACTCTATTGTAAATCAGTATGTGGAATTATTTAAAATGGATGGAATAAATCTAAATTTCTCAAAAGACAGTATATCAAAAATAGTTGAAGATACCTTAGAGAAAGGTTTGGGTGCACGCGGACTGCGTGGGACGACTGAAAAATTATTAGAGGATTACATGTTTGATATCGACAGTATTGATAAAAAATTAACAATTTAACAGATATAGGCTATTTTCTAAAAAAATAGGGCGATAATTTTGTAGATTTTAAATTTTTTTTTACTTTTGTACTCTAATAGGTATTTATACTAAAATAATTATTTATTACAAAAACACATATACCGATGAAAAAAAATCTACTAACTGCAGGAGCGATCTTCTTTGGTCTCACTGCCCACGCACAACTTACATATGTCGGAAATGCCGCGATAGTGACGGTCACCGCGAAATACATTGGTTTACAATGGTGGTGGTCTTAAAGTCGATACAGGGGGCACAATTGATAACAGCGGAAACATAATGCTTGTCGCGAATGATGTTACAAATGATAAATTTGAAACAGTAACGCCGGCAAGTTCTAAATTTAATCTTGTTTATACCACTGCCACAAATTATGGACAACTATATATTAATGGCTTTTCACAGGCTAATTTAAATACAGGATTGGTAAGCAAGCAATTTAAAGAAGTAAAACACGGTGCTTACCAACAAATTGGTTTACCTTTTATTGGTAAAACATTATCTGATTTAACTTCAGAGCTTGGAAAAACTTTTAACAATACAAGGTATTCAGGAAACGAGATCCTTTATTGGGACAATCCTAAAGTTTTATCCAGAAATTTAAGTACTGCCACAGTTACAACTGCCGCTGATGCCACGAGATATTATATTTTAGGTGGCACTGGTCTTGATATTACAACTGCTAATAAAACCATCGTCGGAAAACCATTTGCCGATCCTGTCACAGTTACTTTGAACGGCGCTGGAGCTGGAATAAATTTTGGTGTAAATGGAGTAGCAAGAAATATTTATAATGAAAAGTATAACAGTTATGTTTCGGATCCTTTTGTAACACCTGCGTGGAATAATACAACAAGTAACTACGGTAAAGATATGTATCAGTTGGCTAATCCATATTTTACAAATCTAGATTTATCTCAAATTGGTATTAGTGAAGCTAATGGAGACGGCGTAAACATTCCAGGTCTTGTTGGCATTATTATTCAGCCAAGTATTAATAATGTTACTTTTAATACGACAACCGGTTCTGCTGATGTTTCACCAAACTTTGTAACATTTACTTCAGGTTTAGCCCCTTCAGGTGATGTTGATAAACTTGTAATTAAGCCATTACAGTCTTTTACGATAAAACGTTCAAATGGTGCTGCATCTTACGATTTTCCGTTTGCGAATTTACGAAGATTTGCTTTCGCTGCCCGCACATCGTTTACCGGTCCAATTTCGGTAACCGGGGCGAAAAATGCGAACCGCAGCAATAGTGGAAGTACAATAAAACAATTAGGTGTAATTGCTTTGGATGCTGATGGAAATGAAATGGGAAGAACTTACTTTGTGGTTTATCCTAATGGTGTAAGTGGTTTTAATCCGGAAGTTAGTACACAAGCAACTGCTGGAAAAGATAACGTCATAGGAACCTTTGAAGAAAAAGCCGTAGATGGTGGCGTTGATACAAACTATGCAAGTCAATATTGGTTATATATCAATGAAGCAAATGAGCAGGATTTCAAAGGCAAGCCTTTAGAAATGGATTTATACAGTCCTGCAATTAAAAGTCTAAAATTTGAAATAAGAGAAAATGCTCAATTAGTAGATGCTGGTGTTAAGGTATTATCTACTGGAACTGGATTTTACTACAAAGACGCGAGCGGTAATATTTCAGAGGCATCACAGGATTCTGTAATTCCTGTGAATGGAAGTCAATATAATTTGTTTTATGGTAAGCCAGACGCAGTTTTAGCTACAGGTAATGCTGAAGCAAAACCGTCACGAACAGTAATTGTATATAATCAGTCGATTGATAATTATATTGTAAGATTTGATTCTACTTGGAAGAAAGCAGATATCCAAGTTTATGATCTGAGTGGTAAATTAATAATGCTTAAGAAAAATGTCCCTGCAAATCAGGATTTTACTATCCCGCTTAGCAAAGATAACAGAGCATATATTGTGACGGCAGTTTCCGAAAGCGGAGTGAAGGCTGTGGCAAAAATTATCAGATAATAAGTACTATTAATTACACAAAGAAAACTATTATGAAAAAAAATCTAAAACATATAACCGCATCTTTTATATTATTTGTTTTTAGCGCTTTGCTAAATTTGGTTAACGCTCAGCAGTTACCACCACCTGATCCAACTGGAAGAGGTGTAGGTCCGGGAGCACCGGCAACACCAATTGATATGTACCAAATAGCACTGTTCGCCGTTGCTGTTATATTAATAGGATTTTTTTACAAAAAATTGAAACTAAATAAAGCCTAATCTTTATTATATTTTTAACTTATAATCTCGCAATAATTATTGCGGGATTTTTTATATTTGCAACATGAAAAAATTCATTTTATGCCTTGCAATATCAGCGATTTCAGTTGCTCATGCGCAATTCACGGTATCGCTCACTTCTTCTGATTTGAAAAATGGTGACGAAGCTTATCTTTATACATTAAATGGTTCTAAAGATGTACTTTCTTCAAAAGCTGTTAAAAATTCAAGTGGATGGATGTTTAAAGTTCCTGCTTCTTACATGGGAATGATGCGCGTTTACATTCCACAGGGAAATAACTCAATCAATTTAATATCAGAAAATAAAGATGTGAACGTTGGTTTTAAAATGAAAGCTAACAAAATCTCGGACATCGAATACAAAGACGATTCTAATAGAATAATGAATGAAGTACAGGATGTTTTAAGAAAAAAAGAAGTGATTTTACCAGCATTGTATCAAATGAATGAATATTACACAACTGGTTCTCCTTTTAAAACTGCGATGAATCAGGAAATTGAAAGACTTTCTCAAAACATGTCTTATGATGCGGCAAGTCATCCATTCATATCCTATTACAATTCCAACTACAAAAGATTTTTGGTTCAGGATGCAACTTCAAAGGCAAATACTGAAGACGATGTTGTCAATTTTATTTCCGGATCCAGTGAAATGCTTGAGTCTTCTTCTCTGCTAAAACCTATTCTTATTTCATATTTAAACAATGCTCCAAAAGCGACAGTTTCAGGTTCTATTGATAAATTACTAAGTAACCTTAATATCGAGACAGCGCGCGGACAGACCGTTTTGTCAGAATTTATAGAAATTTTTGACACGTATGAGATGGAGGATCTGAAGAAAAAATATCTTGCAGAAGCAACAAGTTTGAAATGTACAATTAATGATCGATTGGCAGGAACAATCTCAACCAATAAAAACGTAGAAATGGGTGCAACATTTCAAAATTATACTTTTACAAATGCTTTCAATACTACTGCAAAATCTATATACGATGTAAAAGCAGATAAAAAAGTTATTTTATTTTGGGCATCAACCTGTTCGCATTGTGAAGAAGAAATTCCTAAAATAATTGAAAAATATGCACAGCTTAAAGCGCAAAATATTCAGGTTATTGGATTATCTACAGACGCCGACAAGGAAAAATATGAGAACCGTATTAAAGATCTACCCTGGATCAATGATGCAGAAATTCGTGGCTGGAACAGTTCTTACGCCGAAAAATATAATGTACACGCCACACCGACCTACTTTGTATTGGATAAAAATAATAAAATCATCGCGAAACCTGAACATGTGGGCGATTTAATTAAATTTTTAAATCTAAAATAAACTGTTTTATAAGTCGCAATTATTTTTTATATTTGCACCACCTTAAAACAAGGCGAGGTAGCTCAGTCGGTTAGAGCGCAGGATTCATAACCCTGAGGTCACGGGTTCAATTCCCGTCTTCGCTACAACGCATTTTGTATTCATTTTGCATTTTACTAAAAAGAACAGAAATTAAATTTCTGTTCTTTTTTTTGTTTCAATCAATTTTTTTTGGAGTATCCGGATGCGAATTTTTAATAACACTTTACTGTAAAATCGACGTTGAATTTAAGCGGATTACTTCCTATTTATTTTTTATTTGTATATTAGCCGACTATTTTAAAAAATATTTTAGTTTTAAAACTATTATAAATTTTTATCTATTTAAGAAAATGACCGCTCTAATTTTACATAAATTAAAAAATTTTTAACAATCGATTTAATGACAAAAAATCAATTAATTATTCCAATCCTTTTTTTCATCTCTTCCGTTCCAGTTTTAGGACAACAAAAAATTACCGCTGATAGCACATCTACTTCAAATATTGATGAAGTGATTATTACTTCGTTGGGTTTAAAAGGAGAACGTGATAAATTTGCGTCTTCTGCAAGTACTGTAAAAGGTTCTGGCATTGCGCAATCTGGCGAAACCAGTGTTCTGACGGGTTTAAGCGCGAAAGCTTCAGGTGTTTTAATCACAAGAAATGGTGGTGATCCCGGTGCCGGCGCTTATATTCAGATTAGAGGTCAGAATACAATTGGCGGAAATGCGCAACCACTTTTTATTATTGATGGAATGCCTGTCAGTAACTCAAGTTCAAAAATCGGCGCATCACTGGCAAATGGCATTGTGCAGCAATCAAGAATTAATGATATTAATCCTGAAGATATTGAGCGCGTTGAGGTTTTAAAAGGTGCTTCAGCTGCAGCACTTTGGGGTTCAAGAGCTGCGAACGGCGTAATTATTATCACCACAAAAAATGGAAAAAATAGCAATGGAAAAATTAATATTTCCTTAAAATCAACAGTTTCCTTCGATGTTGTAAATAAAATGCATCCTTTGCAGACCCGTTATGGACAAGGTTCTGACGGACTTTATCAGCAGGGAAACCGTTTAAGTTTCGGAGATTTAATATCTGACAGGCCAGGCGGTGTTGATAACTTTATCACGAATCCAAATACTCCAGGTTATATGGGTTTTGTAACTTTTCCTGATGGAACGGTGAGATACGCGATCGCACCAGGAACTGCTGCAAACAAAAACGGGGGTAAAAATTCCAGGGACACTTTCAACCATGGAAAAGATGCTTTCCAAACCGGTCATTTTATCGAAAATAATCTTACTTTAAATGGTGGAAACGAAAATTCTAATTTTTTATTAAGTTTTTCTAATTTAAATCAGGAAGGCGTTATAAAATCTTTCAGTGATTATGACAGACAGACAATCAGATTAAATGTTGGTCAAAAATTTAACCAGTATATAAAAGCAAGCGCTAATGTAAACTATATCAAAAGCGCTTCATCCAGAGTTCAGGAAGGCGATAATGTTGACGGACTTTTACTCAGCAGTCTTCGTACGCCTGGTGATTTTGATAATTCCCTTTTTGAAGGAACTTACACCAATGCTGCTGGTTCAATTTTCCCAAAAGCGCATGTTTCTTACAGAAATCCTTTAGGAATTGACAGAAATACAACCTACGCCAATCCTTTTTGGAATATTGAAAATAATAAAAATACCAGCAATATTGACCGGATATTAGGAACTGTTCAGCTTGACATCACGCCATTGAAATGGCTAAGTTTAACCGGAAGAGCTGGCGTTGATAATTTTACCGATAAAAGAGTCGAAAGATTTGCCTCAAATTCTGCTAATTTCACAGATGGTTATTTATCGATCACTTCTATTCAGGAAAAGCAATTTAATACAGATCTTTTTGCTTTAGCTAAAAAAGAGATCAATGAAAATTTTAAAGGTTCATTTTTAGCAGGATTTAATTATAACAGCCGAAGAAGTGAATCCGTTTTTAATGCGATCACGAAATTGATCATTCCAAACGCACCTGATATTTTAGACAATGCTTTGAACACAAATTTACGCGCAAACAACAGCAGTTCACTTATCAGAACTTATGCTTTCTATGGGCAGCTTGATTTTGAAGCTTACAATCAGGTTTTCATAACATTAACGGGTAGAAATGAAAGTGCGTCCACGTTTGGTAGTAAAACCAGCCGAAATTTTTTCTTCCCTTCTGCAGCGGTTGCCTGGCAATTTTCTGACCTTAATTTATTTAATGAAAAAAAGACTTTTAGCTTTGGAAAATTACGTTTTACCTGGGGTCAGGTTGGTATTCAGCCGCAGCCTTATCAAAATTTAACTTTGCTCAATTCTGCCAATTATGGCGATCCTTTTACGAATGGATTATCCGGGGTAAGTAGTTTATATAATGGAGGTTACGTAAGAAATACCACTCAGGGGAATGACTTTTTAAAACCTGAAATTAAAACTGAATATGAATTAGGTGTAGATCTAAGGTTTTTCAGAAATAGGGTGTGTTTTTCAGCAACTGCTTATTCAAACCGTACAAAAGATGTTATTCTGGGTTTAAGTGTTCCCGCGGAAACAGGTTTTACAATTAAAAATACCAATGCGGCCGTTTTAAAAAATAGAGGTTTAGAACTTGATCTAAGCGGTGATGTTTTAAGAATTGGCAATTTTAAATGGAATTTATCCACCAATTTTTCCACAAATAAAAATACGGTGGTATCACTTTCCGGCGTGAAAGCTTATGTTTTGCCTGACAGTTTTATACAAAATGCGTCATTAATTCCGGGACAACCGTTTGGGGTTTTTCTTTCCACAGATTTTTTAAAGGATTCTTTAGGCAATTATATTCTTGATGCAAACGGATTTCCACAACCGGGAACCGGAACAGAAGTTATCGGTGATCCAAACCCAGACTGGCGCGCAGGTATAGGTAGCACATTTTCTTATAAAGATTTTAGTTTGTATGTTCTTTTTGACCGTGTTCAGGGTAATGATGTTTTTAACGGAACAAGAGGTTCTCTTTATGCTTTTGGAACACACGGCGATCAGGGAAATACTATTATTGTCCCAACTGGCGGACTTCGCGACGTTAATGGTAATTTGTTGGCTGCCGGAAGTACTTATCAGGGAGAGATCAGAGATTTTGGCGCAGGTCCGGTTGCATTAAATCAGGCTTGGTATCGCGGTCGCGGAACGGCTTCTACAACGGCTTCTTATAAACAATTTGTTGAAGATGGAAGCGCTTCAAGATTACGTGAGATGACTTTAACATACAGTTTAAGAACAGAAAAATTAAAGAAAAAATTAAAATTATCAAGTATTGATTTTAGTCTCACAGGCAGAAATTTATTCCTTTGGACAAAATACAGCGGCATTGATCCGGAATCAAATGTATCAGGTTCAGGACTTGCGCGCGGTCAGGATTGGTTTACAAACCCAAATACCAGATCTTATCTTGCTTCTATTCTTATTAATTACTAGAAAATCACCATGAAAAATATATTTAAATTAAAATTAATTCCTTTTTTATTGATTGGTTTTATTTTTACAAGTTGCAGTCATCTTTTTGAAGATGATGCGATAACAAGTAATCCAAATTCAGTGACGGACGTAGATGTCAGAACTCTATTATCCGGAACACTTTTAGGAATTTCTATTCTTCACGAAGATACAGATGTTCGGATCGCCTCGATGTGGTCGCGCGAAGTGAATGGTTTGGCGAGAGCGCATCTTGGATTCAGTCAGTATATCGTGGCTTCAACTAATTTTAGTTGGACAACATTATATCCGGTTGGCGGACAGGCAAGATTAATACAGGAAAAAGCAGATCAAATCGGTGATAAGCGGCTTAAAGGTGTTGGTGAAGTTATAGAAGCTTTAGTGATTACAAAAGCGACTTCTTTATATGGCGATGTTCCTTACAGTCAGGCTTTTAATGCTGAAAAATTTCCAAATCCTGTCTTTGATGCGCAGCTTGACGTTTACAAAAAACTGCAAACGACTTTAGATGATGCTATTTTAAATTTATCAGCTACTACTGGATTGTCTTTCGTTACCCAGGATTTTATCTATAAAGGCGATGTTTCAAAATGGAAAAAAGCAGCTTATACTTTAAAAGCAAGGCTGTATTTGCACACTGCCAATTACCAACTTGCTGCAGACGCCGCAAAACTGGGGATTTCTGATACATCCGGCGATGCTTTGGTGCCGCATGGTAAAAGCCAGAATGTAGATACCAATTTAAATTACGATTTTTTTAAGGTAAAATTTACCGGCGATGTTGGCTTTAATGGCGCTTATTTACCGATTTTAATGAATTCCAGAATAAATTCTGCCAATACAAAAACCAATGAAACGGCTTTATTTAAATTTTTTGCGACACCAAATTTGACGGGTTCAGTTACTTTAGATCCAAATACTTTAGACGGCGCCTTTACAAATGACGCACCGCATCCAATTTTGACATATTATGAAAATCAATTGACTTTAGCGGAAGCTCAGGCAAGATTAGGAACGCAAAATGAAGCGATAGCAGCGTTAAACACAGTAAGAGTTGGATTAAATTCCGGATATATGAATGGAAAAATATTTTCAAATGTTGGTCGACAGTACGATGCCTACACTTCGGCAGATTTTTTACAGGCCGGTTTAGCAAATCCGAACAATTTTTCTTCGCCTCAAATGTCTTTACTTTATGAAATTATCAGCCAGCGCTACATTGTTTTTTTAATGCAATATGAATCCTTTAATGACTACCGAAGATTAGCAAGTGCTTTGCCGATTGTTCAATTACCAATACCTTTATCGGTAGGAAGCCAAAAACCACAACGGTTTATTTACCCGGAAACGGAAATTAATACTAACCCAAACACACCGAGTCCAGCACCGAATCAGTTTACGAAAACTACGGTTTTTAAGTAGAATACTATTAAATGAATATGCAGATACCAGCCTTATCCCAAAGCAAATTTTTAAGATATTTTAATTTTATTGCTTTATATTTTGTTGAAGGACTGCCTCAGGGTATGCTTTTTATTGGTATTCCGGCGTGGTTGGCAATTCAGGGAAAAAGTGTTTCAGAAATTGGCGGTTTTGCAGTTGCTTGTTCGCTTCCCTGGACTTTTAAATTTATAGTAGCGCCTTTAATGGACAGATATACTTATCTTCCAATGGGTAGAAAGCGGCCTTGGGTTTTGCTAAGTCATATTGGTTTGATCGCAGCATTGATAGGAATTGCCAACGTTCATGATCCTTTAAATAATTTAAAAACACTTTACGTTGCAGCTTTTATTTTATCATCCTGTGGCGCTATTCAGGATGCAGCGGGAGATGCCATGGCGGTAGATGTAATTCCCGACGATCAGCAGGCAAGAGCAAATGGTTATATGCAGGGTTCAAGAATGCTGGGAAGTTCTTTAGCGTTAGTTTTAGGAACATGGTTTTTAAACAATTATAGTTTTAAAGCGGCAATGCTTTCCATTTGCGTTTTGGTTTGTGTAATAACTTTAGTTCCGCTTTTACTTCGGGAAAAAGAAGGTGAGAAGATTTTGCCATTTTTACCTGGAAAGGCTTCACCTGTTTCTGTACAGATGCAAATGTCAAACTGGTCCATGATCTTAAAAGCACTTTTTGAAGTTTTTAGGCTAAAAAATTCCATTTTGGTGGTTATCTTACTTTTTATAACACAAGGTGCTTATGATTATTTTGAACATCTTTTGCCCATTTTTACGATAAAAAACACAGGTTTTACAAACACAGATTACAGTCACATTTTTGCAACTGCTGATATTATTGGCGGTATTGGCGGTATTTTACTTGGCGGATTATTGATTGAAAAATTTGGTAAAAAAAGGATGATAAATATCTATTTTTTTATCATAATGGGTTTGGCGATGATCTTAGTTTTAGTACAATCGGTTTGGACGAAAACCTATTTCATGGATGGTTTTATTATCACGTACAGATTATTTAATGCTTTTGCTAAAATTGGAGTTTTCGCGATTGCCATGCAGTGTTGTTCCAGAAATGTGTCTGCAAGCCAGTTTACACTTTATATGACTTTCGGTGCTACCGGTTCTATTGCAGGTTCAGCTTTGCTCGCACCAATAAAAAATAATTTTAACTGGGACATTTCTTTCCTCTTTTTTGTGGGTTTCATGACTTTGGCCTGGCTGGTTTTAACATTATTAAATATTGATAAGCAAATAGAAAAGATTAATGAACTTGAGCAAAAACATACAGACAGCGAGCTTTTAAAAGCAGGCTAGGTTTTTTTAAATTTTTCAAAAAATCTAAATATATTTTATAATCTTTACGACAAAGATTCATAAAATTAATAACTCCGAAAATTTTCGGAGTTATTAATTTATAATATTGTGATCGTCAATTTATGAATGGTCACATAAATTCTTATCTATATACTTACAAATTCTCATTTTACTTTTTCAATGTTACTTAATATGAGATTTAAAAAAATGAGGATATTAAATTTCTATAATTCTCATTTAAAGTTAAAATATACATATCGAGATAATTTTTTCTTTCCTGCATAATGTTTGATTGCTTTAAAATGAATATTAAAAAATTTATATGAAAAACAAAATATTAACAGACAAACATCAATTGGGTTTAGGCGGTGTAGCCATCGGAACAGCTTTTGAAAAACTAGAAGATGAAAAAGCGCAATCAATTTTGCAGGAAGCCTGGGATTTAGGCGTAAGATATTACGATACTTCGCCTTGGTATGGTTTAACTAAAAGTGAAACGCGTTTTGGTGAATTTTTAAAAAGCCAAAAAAGAGAAGATTTTATTTTTTCTACTAAGGTGGGACGTTTATTTACAGAAGTTCCAAAAGATGAGGTGCCACGAACAATGTGGAAAGCACCTTTCAATTATGATTTCAAACACATTTATACCGGGGATGCAGTCAAAAGATCCATCGAAGAAAGTTTGAAAAGAACTGGTCTTGATTATATTGACATCATTTATGTTCACGATCTTTCGGAAGATCAGGTTGGTGATAGATATCCTTATTTTCTGGAACAAGCCAAAAAAGGGGCGTTCAAAGTTTTATCCGAACTGAGAAGTGAAGGCGTGATTAAAGGCTGGGGAATGGGCGTAAATAAGATTGAACCTATTCTCGACTGTATCGAAGCGGCTGATCCAAATATTTGTCTTTCTGCGACACAATATTCTATTTTAGAACATGAAGACGCAGTAGACAGATTACTTCCGGCAGCCAAAAAAGCAGGCGTGCAACTGGTTTCCGGGGCAGGTTTTAATTCCGGTTTTATGGCGGGTAGAGAACGTTTCAATTACAAAGATGTAATCCCAAAAGGAATGCACGAGAAAAGAGACCGTATTTCTGAAATTTGCAAAAAATATAATATCTCAATTTTGGACGCGGCACTTCATTTTGTTTTAGCGGCGGATGAATTTGCCTCCATTATTCCCGGTGCCAGTAAACCCTCGCAGGTAAAAGGGAACGTTGATTCTCTAAATAAACAGATCCCTAATGAATTTTGGAAAGAATTAAAAAGCGAAGGTTTGATCTACGAAAAAGCACAAACGCCTTCCAAAAATTTAAAAAATTAGATACAAATGAATTTTATTAAAAATATTCTTCTATTGCTTCCCTTAATGCTTTTTACTAACTGTAAAAAAACTACCTCAGAGGCAACGAGCGAAAAAATCACTGCTGATAGCACAGCCAATGTTAAACCTAAACTGGAAAAAGTTTTCTCCGACAGCACTTATCAATTGACTGGTGTTGCCGTTGCTGGTTATGGCAGATTATTTACCAATTATCCCTATTGGTTGCCCGAGCATGAAAATTCAGTTGTAGAAGTCGTGAACGGAATAGCGATTCCTTATCCAAATGTCGAGTGGAATAGTTTTAAAAAAGGCGAAGACGGACAAAATAAATTTGTTTGCGTTCAAGCCGTTGTGACCGATGATAAAGATTTTCTTTGGGTAGTTGATGCTGCCGGAATTGGCTTGGGAAAAGTCTATCAAAATAGTAATAAAATTTTAAAAATTAATCTTAAAACTAATAAAATAGACCGAATTTACCGTTTTAAAGACAGCGGAATGGGCGATGATCTTTATATAAATGATATTCGGGTGGATAATAAAAATGGGTTTGCTTACATGAGCAATTCCAGCACGGGCGGAATTGTGGTTTTAAATTTAGAATCTGGCGCTTCAAAATTGGTTTTGGCTAATTCTTCTTCTGTAAAATCTGATCCTACTTACATTTTTTCGCCACTTGGAACGGAATTGAAATCTGCCGATGGAAAACCTTTAAAAATTAATTCGGATGGAATTGCATTAACGCCAGATAAAGAATACATTTATTATAAACCACTTTCAGATAATAATCTTTACAGAATTAAAACCAATCTATTACGAGATTTTAAAGCATCTGAAAAAACCCTTGAAAGTGCAGTTGAAAATTTAGGTAAATTTACAACCACAGACGGAATGATCTTCGACAAAAAAGGGAATTTATACCTTGGTGATATTGAGAAAAGCAGCATCGTAAAAATCACGCCGGATCTGAAAATGAAAACTATAATTCAGGATAAAGAAAAATTGATCTGGCCCGACAGTTACAGTATTTCGCCGGACGGTTATTTGTATATTTCAACTTCTCAAATACAGTATAGCCCGATGACTAATGCTGGAGAAGGTAAATTTAAAAGACCTTTCAGTATTTACAGAATTAAAATTTAGTTGATTTTTCCTTTAAAAATAAAAATGACTCCAATATTTTTGGAGTCATTTTTATTGATCATGTTTTGATTTTATTTTGTAAAAACACTATTTTTTTATTTCTTTTACGGGAATGAATCCGCCATTTAAGTAATCTAATTTAGACTCAAAATTAGCAGTTGCGCTTGAAGCCACCAAACCACCAATTATACCAAAAAAAGCAGTTGCCAAAACTACATTTCCCATTTTAGGATTAGATTTTGCCCTTCCGATAAAGTATAAATCGCCATCTTCTCTCTTTGTTAATTTTAGAAAACTGTTTTCCAGTTCCGAATAAATATAAGGTTGAGATTGATAAATTAGTGCATAATAATCCTGTTTTTTAATCTCTTTCTCTTTAGTATCTACCTGATTGTAAATTCTGATTATTTTTTCTTTATCCGGTCCTGTTTTTACGTTAGTTACTAAAATCGTCGAAGGTTTTTGATCTTTGAAACTTTCGAAATCTGTATATAAACCGTCGTTTAATTTTTCGGCATTGTATAAAGGAATTTTAGATTTTTCAATTTTATCATAATTGATCAGATCATTAAAAGAATAGAATTCTTGACTGGAATTTTGTTTGTCAATATTTTTAACAATAAAATCACTTATCATCTCACTGCCTTTTCTCATCGTCGCTTTGGTCACATCCATAGAAGAATGCGTTATTACAGAGTCAATTTTGTTTAAAGGCTGATATCTTCCATCATCCGTTTTATTAAAAAGGAAAGCCTGAAAATAGCAATAGCCTTTTTCGCTGAAAGATCCTGTGATTTCCGCAAAAGACAACTGTTTTAAATACAAAACAAGTTCGCCGTTTCCTGCATCATTTCCATTAATTGTGTTTAATAAAGCCTGAAACTGGTTTTTTAAAGGAATGGTCGGCACTACGCGGGCTTTTGCGTTAAAAGCGCCTTTTTGTACGATTCCTAAATTCGTAGAATCTACGCGGGCATCAATTATAGTTAAAGTTTTGTAAAGACTTTTTTCTGCTTTTTTTTCTGGTAAGGAGATATTAAAATCTTCCGTTCTATTTTGTGAGAAAAATGTTGATGAGAAAAGAATTCCTGCTAAAAAAAGTAATCTGTAAAAATGATTCATATTTTATTTTTTTTAAAGATATGAAATTACTTTAATATTCAATTTTTATAAAAAAGATTTAAAAAACCGTTGCAGCAGTTTTTTTATTGTCATAAAAAAATCTTTCAAGTTCTGAAAAGATTATTTTATCGAGAAGATAAATTATTAATGCCAAAATTACTGAGAATAAAGTAGATAAACGTGGCCAACAAAGTTTGTATTTGTTAAAATTTTTGTAAAATCATCTTCATCAAAAACTAGTTCTCTGTAGTTCGGATTTGCTTTAAGGATTGTTTTAAATTTTTTCTCACTTATTTCTTTGCCATCAAAATAATAAAAATCTGGAGGAGTCGGCGAAACTATTACAACTGCACCAATTTGAGTAGTACTTTCACGTAATGTTAAAGTTTTATTTAAAAATAGATCAGTTTTTTGTATTATTAAATGTTGCGAAATTGTGTCTCGAAATCTTTTTGAGGTTGAAAGGTTTTTTGAACTAAAAATGAGAATGTTTTTCTTTTCTATTTTTGTTAATGGAATTTCCATAGAAAAATCACCCAATTGATCTGAAGTTGTAGAAAATAATTTTCCAAGAGTTACAAATTCAACTGATGTATTTTTAATAATTGCTCCGTTTCCCGCCTTTAAATTTCCTTTAAATATCACATTTTGGTTTATTGATATTTCAGAATTTTTATTATTTTTAAAGTTTGTGGAACTAGCGCATGATACTAAACTTAAACTTGCAGAAAATGCTAAACTCGCAGCAAAATTAATTTTTGAATTTGAGATTCTACCGCATATATTTTTATTTGTTTTTAATATTTCTGATATTTCTAAATCATCTTTTTCAGTTAAATCCCAAACTTTTTTTTCACAAAATTGACAAAATTTTCCTCCAAAATCTTCGTTCATGGATTCCCAAGATTTTGAACAAGGTTTATCTATTTTAAAAGAAGAACGCATAATATTTAATTTAATATTTAACCAAAATATCCTTATTAAATGTAAATTTTCTAAAATCTAAAATCTAAAATCTAAAATTTAAAATCTGCTTTACATATTCCGTCTATATCTTCCGCCAACTTCAAAAAGTGCATTCGTAATTTCACCTAAAGAGCAATATTTCCCAGCTTCCATCATTACGGCAAACAAATTTTCTTGATTTACCGCCGCGTGTTGCAATTCTTTTAAGATTGCTGTGGATTTTTCTGCGTGCGCTTGTTGGTAATTTTTAACATTAGCGATCTGAATTTTCTTCTCTTCATCAGTAGAACGAATTACTTCTTTTGGCAAAACTGTTGGCGAACCATCTTTTCCTAAAAACGTATTTACACCGATGATCGGAAATTCACCCGTATGTTTCAGCCATTCGTAATGCATCGATTCTTCCTGAATTTTTGAGCGTTGGTACATCGTTTCCATTGCACCTAAAACGCCGCCACGTTCGGTAATTTTATCAAATTCTGCATAAACTGCCTCTTCAACTAAATCTGTCAATTCTTCAATAACAAAAGAACCTTGCAAAGGATTTTCATTTTTTGCTAAACCTAATTCTTTATTTATGATCAACTGAATTGCCATTGCGCGACGAACAGACGCTTCAGTTGGCGTCGTGATCGCTTCATCATAAGCGTTGGTGTGAAGCGAATTACAATTGTCATAAATCGCATAAAGTGCTTGAAGTGTTGTTCTAATGTCATTAAAATCAATTTCCTGTGCGTGCAAAGAACGCCCGGAAGTTTGAATATGGTATTTCAACATTTGGCTTCTTTCGTCTGCACCATATTTTATTTTCATGGCTTTTGCCCAGATTCTTCGCGCAACACGCCCAATTACCGCGTATTCCGGATCAACGCCGTTTGAGAAAAAGAAAGATAAATTGGGGGCAAAATCATTGATATCCATTCCGCGACTCAAATAATATTCCACATAAGTGAAACCATTGGAAAGCGTGAAAGCCAATTGCGAGATCGGATTTGCGCCCGCTTCCGCAATGTGATAACCGGAAATTGAAACAGAATAAAAATTCCGCACTTTTTCGTCAATGAAATATTGCTGCACGTCGCCCATTAATCTCAAGGCAAATTCTGTAGAAAAAATGCAGGTATTTTGCGCCTGATCTTCTTTTAAAATATCTGCTTGAACCGTTCCACGAACTGTTGCGATTGTTTTGGCTTTAATTTCTGAATATATATTTGAAGGTAAAATTTCATCGCCTGTTAAGCCTAACAATTTTAAACCTAAACCATCATTACTTGGTGGTAATTCGCCGGTGTAAGTTGGTCTTATTAAGTTTTTATCGTCGTATTTTTCTTTTAATTTTGCTTCAATTAAATGATCTAAATTATTTTCACTGATATATTTTTCGCAATTTTGATCGATCGCCGCATTCATAAAATACGCAAGTAACATTGGCGCAGGTCCATTGATCGTCATTGAAACCGAACACATCGCATTAACCAGATCAAAACCGGAATACAATTTTTTGGCATCATCCAAAGTGGCAATTGAAACTCCTGCATTTCCAATTTTACCGTAAATATCTGGCGGAAGCGCAGGATCTTGTCCGTAAAGCGTCACAGAATCAAACGCCGTCGAAAGCCTTTTTGCCGGAGTATCTGCGGAAACATAATGAAATCTTCGGTTGGTTCTTTCCGGTCCGCCTTCGCCTGCAAACATTCTCGTCGGATCTTCGCCGGTTCTTTTAAAAGGAAAAAGTCCAGCCGTAAAAGGAAATTGTCCGGGAACATTTTCCTGTCCTTTCCATTGAATTAAATCGCCCCAATCCTGAAATTTTGGCAAAGAAATTTTTGGAATTGCCAAACCTGATAAACTTTTAGAAGAAGTTTCCACTTTAATTTCTTTTCCACGTACGAAATAAGAAAAAGTATCTTCTTTCATTTCTTCTTTAAAACCTTTCCAGCCTTTTAAAAACCGCATGTTATCTTCGGAAAGTTCCTTTTTTGTTTTGATGAAAACTTTATCTAATTTTTCGGTAACCGCTTTATCATCTGTAATTAACTTTTTTGTCCCGTCGATGAGGTACATTTTTTTTGCGATCAGCGCCTGGTTTTTTACATCTTCATCATATTCGCGGTTATTATCCACAATTTCAGATAGATAACGAACTCTTCTTGGTGGAATAATGGTTGTTTCTTCCTGGTGATTTTGCTCAACATATTCATTAAAACCAAGTTCCGAGAATTTTAAATTTAATTTTTGAATTAAAATATTAAATAATTCCGTCGTTCCCCAATCGTTGAACTGACTTGCTTTTGTGGAAAAAACAGGCATTTCTTCCAGTTTTTTATCGAAAAATAAATGATTTCTCTGGTATTGTTTTCGAACGGCCTGAACGGCATCCAAAGCGCCCATTTTATCAGATTTATTTAAAGCAATCAAATCTGCATAATCAAGCATATCAATTTTTTCCAACTGCGTGGAAGCGCCATATTCCGGCGTCATCACATACATTGAAAGATCTGCGATTTCAGTAATTTCTGAACCGGATTGTCCAATTCCTGATGTTTCTAAAATAATAGCGTCCGGTTTTGCTAGTTTTAAAATATTTAAAGCCGAATGAATGTATGGCGAAACGGAACGGTTATTTTCTCTTGTCGCCATAGAACGCATGTAAACGCGTTTATGATTGATGGAATTCATGCGGATTCTGTCGCCTAAAAGTGCGCCGCCCGTTTTTTTCTTGGATGGATCGATGGAAATAATCGCAATCTTTCGGTCTGGATTTGAACGTAAAAATCGACGAACCAATTCATCTGTTAAAGAAGATTTTCCTGCGCCACCGGTTCCTGTAATCCCAATAATTGGAATTTTTGAATATTCTTGATTATCGGAAATTCTTTTATCAATTTCTTTTACTAAATCCTGTTTTTCATCAGAGAAATTTTCAACTGCGGAAATAACTTCTGCGATAGTTTTGGAATCGTCATAACTAATTTTATCAATGTCAGAAATTTGGATATCTCGTCCAGTTGGGAAATCAGATTTTTGCACCAAATCATCGATCATTCCTTGTAAACCCATTTCACGACCATCGTCTGGGGAATAAATTCGGTCGATGCCGTAATCCATTAAATCCTTGATTTCTTCGGGCAAAATTACACCGCCACCGCCGCCAAAAATCTTGATTTGAGGCGCGTTTTTTTCACGTAAAAGATCATAGATATATTTAAAATATTCATTGTGACCACCTTGATAAGAAGTTAAAGCAATTGCATTTGCATCTTCCTGAATCGCACAATTCACTACTTCTTCGGCAGATTTATCGTGCCCAAGATGAATAACTTCACAACCTGTTGCCTGAATAACGCGACGCATCACATTGATCGCGGCATCATGACCGTCGAAAAGTGCGGCTGCCGTTACGATTCTTACTTTATTTTTGGGAATATAATTTTCTTTTGACATAATTAATTTGGATAAAGCTCAAAGATAATGATTATATAAAAGACACTAAAGTATTTTCAGGCTTCATTTCCACGGCAGTTAAACTTTGAATAATCTTTTAATAAGTAATTGAATTAGTGGGTAAAACCAATCAAATCTTAGAATCTTACCTTTGTAAAATAATTTTCAAAAAAAAACCTGATGTTAAAAATAGAAACTTATACGCCCAGCGACAAACCTACAACTTCAGAAAAAGAAGCCATCGCTGAATTTTTATTTAGAAGCCTGGAGCAATATGGTGATCCAAAAGCAGACATTTTAAAATGTATGAATTATGCATTAAAGGAAACCAGCGATATTGGTGGTTTTATTTTCGTGGCTTTTTTAGGAGATGAAATAGTTGGCGCGACAATTATTAACCAAACAGGAATGAAAGATTATATTCCGGAAAATATTTTAGTATATATCGCAACGGACGCAGAAAAACGTGGACAGGGAATCGGGCGCCAATTAATGGAAAAAGCGATTGCAACAACAGAAGGAAATATTGCCTTACATGTGGAAGCCGATAATCCTGCAAAAAAATTATATGAAAAGTTGGGTTTTACCAATAAATATCTGGAAATGAGACTAGTAAAATAATGGCAACAATTACTTTACACCGCGAGAGATTGCGCTACAATTTTGAAAGACTGGATTATTTATTTAAAACTAAATATATCCATTGGTCAGTTGTGACCAAAATTCTCTGTGGAAACGAACTTTTTTTAAAGGAAATATTGGCTTTAAATCCAGCTCAGGTATGTGATTCACGCGTTAGTAACTTAAAGGTTATTAAAAAATTGAATCCTGAAATGGAAACAATTTATATAAAGCCAACGCCCGCCAGATCTGTTTCTTCTGTCGTAAAATATGCCGATATAAGTATGAATACGAACATCGAAACGATAAAATCTTTATCTGAAGAAGCAGTAAAACAAGAAAAAATTCATAAGATCATCATTATGATCGAACTTGGTGAATTGCGTGAAGGTGTTATGCGCGAAGATGTGCTAAATTTTTACAAAGAGGTTTTTGAGCTGCCAAATATTAAAGTCGTGGGACTTGGCGCCAATCTTTCCTGCTTATTCGGCGTTTTACCCAATACAGACAAATTGATCCAGCTTTGTCTTTATAAACAATTGATAGAGGCAACTTTCAATAAAATGATTCCGTATGTTTCCGGTGGTTCTTCTGTAACAATTCCTTTAATATTTAAAAAAATGTTACCTACAGGGATTAATCATTTTCGTGTGGGAGAAACGCTTTACCAGGGAACAGATGTTTATAAAGATGAAATAAGCAATCTTTTGAAACAGGATGTTTTTACTTTGCAGGCAGAAATTATTGAATTAATAGAAAAACCGATGGTTCCGGATGGTGATTTTGGAACCAATCTGGAAGGCGAAAGTTATCAGATTAAAGAAAATTTAATCGGAAAAACTTCTTTCCGCGCGATTCTAGATTTAGGAATTCTGGATCTGGACCGCGTTAATATTTTTCCGAAAGATGAAAGCATAGGTTATTTTGGTTCGAGTTCTGACATGATTATTTTGGATCTCGGTGAAAATAATCAAAACTATAAGGTTGGAGATTTGCTTGATTTTTCTATCAATTATATGGGCGCACTTCGAGCTATGAATTCTAATTATATAGAAAAAAGAGTAGTTTAAGTTTATAGCTTTTTTATCGTCCAGGTTCCTTTGAAATTATTTTGAACCCAGTTGCCGGAAAATGTTGTGTTTTGTGAAACCAAATTTCCGAGTAGTCTGAAGCCGGAATTTGGCGATGCTGTTCCGCTGAGAAGAGAACCGTTTAAAGTATCAATAAAAATATCGTCAGTATTGCTGACATTCGAATGCTTTGTTATTGTAACACCATCTTTGGAAGAAATTTCAACTTTTAAATTGCCGTTGTCATCGCCAGAAAATGAACCAACATAAGATCCTTTATATGGAGAAATGTAGCTGTCGTTTTTATGATTTTCGTAATAATTATTTGCGATTTGTTGACAGGACAACAAAGACAGTATGATAATTAGTAAAAGAGGTGTTTTTAGTTTCATATATAAATTCAAAAATAAATAAAATATTTAAAAATTCAATTTGTTATTTTTGTAAAAATATTTTTAATGAAGCGTGCAATTATATACTTTGTTTCAGGAACTTTACTCAGTTTTATTTTATACTACTTATTTGTAGATACACAAAATTTAGCGTTAAATCTTTACTACTCGCTAGCTTATGGTTCGGCGTGGGGACTGGCTTATTACCTTGATAATCCTAAATTTTCTTTGCCGTTAAAACTGGGAATTTCACTTTTGGCAATGGTCGTATTAGTTGTAGTAGGCTTCTTTATTTTTGATCTTAAACTTGCGGTTCCTTCAGTGATCAAGTTTTCAATTATTTTTGTAGCTTATTATTTAATGGCAAGTTTCAGAAGTTCCAAATCTTTGCGGGAATAAACTATTTTACCATTAAAAAACTTAATCCTATTAAGCAGACCAGAACGAAGCTAAATGCAAAAAAGTTGAGGATAAATAAAACGATCCCGATCAAAACACTAAATTTTCTGCCGGAATTATAAACACGGTGATGCGCCAAAAAGAAATAAATCAATGTGTAAATGGTAATCAAAAATATTGATAATCTTCTGATAAACTGAAAAAAACCAACACCTGAAAATGGTCTGAAGATTTTATCAATCACCCAAAATAGGGTGATAATTAGTAGAAGGTAAGAAAAATAGTGAAGTGTAAAAATCCCGTGGTCAAAATACCACCATTTCTTTTTATTATGAAAAATCCAGAGAAAAAAGGCGAAAAGGGGTAAATAAATGAAAAGTGCTTTTGGCAAATTGTGAAATGCGGTTTCAAGAAACCTGACAAGAATTTCTTTTTGGGGAATTCCCAATTCTTTTAATTCAAAAAATTTATCAGCAAATGGTCTTTTCAGGAAATTGGTCCATGAAGGATGTGATTTTTGATATTTATCGAATTCAACTTTTGTTTTTGCGCCGTAAATATTAGATTCTTCGCTCAATTTTTTACTTATATCTGCAGCTTCCAAAAGATTGTTAACTTTCGCAGAATCTCCAATAATTTTTCTTGCTTTTATCAGAGCCAATGAATCTTTCTTTGTTAAATGATTACTTCCAGCATTTACATTTCCAAGAACATCATTAGTTCTTATTGCATCCATGATCTCTTTTTGAGCCTCTTTTTTTGCTGCTTTGTTATCTAAAACTGATGGTGAAGAGATTGGTGATGACAATGAAAAAAGAAAAAAAGTAATAAAACTCATAAAAATATAGAGTTTCACAGGGACAACGTATTGCTGTCTTTTTCCGGCTAAATATTCGTTTGTTAATTTGCCGGGTTTGAAAAGCAGGTATTTTATGGTTTTCCAGAACTGGCCGTCGTAATGTGTGAAATCTTCTATGAAATGAGTGAAGAGATAGTGGAATTTTTGTTTCGGTTCGATATTTTCCTGGCCGCAATTTGGGCAGAATTTTTCTTCTACAATGCGCCCGCAATTGAGACAGTTATTGTCAAGGCGTAATTTTCCGTGGCTCATTAGTTTTTTTTCAAAAATAAAGAAATATTGATAATGTTTTCAGCAATTTTTTAATTAAATAAAAATTTAATGGTTTTTTTATTTGTCATTCTGAATTGAATAAAGTGAAATGAAGAATCTCAATTTTCAAATTTAGAGATTCTTCCTTCGTCAGAATGACAAACGAACTTTTCCCCTTTTATGAATTTTGAGGAGAACACTTATTTTATATTTTGGAAGTGTTGCTCTAGATCTTCGGACGAAAAAATAATCTTGAACCTAGCCCGGATTGCAGCGGCATCCTTTTTTGTTATTGCGATGAGATAAACCTTTCAACCGATTTCTCCTCTTTAATCGCAATGACGAAAAAGATATAGCGGAAAGCCGGACCATATTTGGAAAAAAGCGGTAAATTTGTTGCTTCTAAGATTTTATAAGTCGCTGAAACACAAAATCTTTTCAACTAGTTTATTTGTTTTTGCTTAAGACTTTGGTATTAATTTTCAGATTTCTCAATTATACTTTTTTGTCCCAAAAAATATTCCTACCTTTGCACACCCGTATTGGGGAAAATTATGTTTAATCGTAAACGATAAATTGTGAATACATTAAGTTACAAAACCGTTTCGGCTAATAAAGCTACTGCAAATAAAGAATGGGTTGTGGTAGACGCTGAAAATCAACCTTTAGGAAGGTTAGCTTCCAAGGTTGCAAAGATTTTGAGAGGTAAGCACAAAACGAATTTCACGCCTCACGCAGATTGCGGAGATAATGTGATCGTTTTGAACGCTGGAAAGATTACTCTTTCAGGAAACAAATGGGCAGACAAAACCTACATTTGGCATACTGGTTATCCAGGTGGTCAAAAGTCGATGACTGCTGAAGAGTTAAAAGCTAAAGACAGCTTAAAAGTTTTGGAAAAATCCGTAAAAGGTATGCTTCCTAAAAACAGATTGGGCAGTCAGTTATTCAGAAATCTTTATTTATATGAAGGTACTGATCACAAGCACGAAGCTCAGCAGCCAAAGGAAATCAATATTAACGAATTCAAATAATTAATATGTCTATAACTCATAAAATAGGAAGAAGAAAAACTTCTGTAGCTAGAGTTTACCTTAAGCCAGGTTCTGGTGTTATCACGGTAAACCGCAAAGATGTTACTGATTATTTCTCCACGGATGTGATGGTTTACAAAGTAAATCAGCCATTTTTATTAACTGAAACTGTTGGTCAATATGACGTAACTGTGAATGTTTTTGGTGGTGGAAACACAGGTCAATGTGAAGCGATCAGATTAGGAATCTCCCGCGCTCTTTGCGAAATTAACGCAGAATTCCGTTTGTTGTTGAAGCCAGAAGGTTTATTAACAAGAGATGCTAGAATGGTTGAAAGAAAAAAACCAGGACAGAAAAAAGCGAGAAAGAAATTCCAATTCTCAAAACGTTAATCAAAAAGATTCAAGATGCAAGATTCAAGATGCAAGACTTTACGAAGTTTTTATTTCTTGGTTCTCGGTTCTTGGCTCTATTTATCTAATCAAAAAATTGCCCGTTTAGTTTAGCACCCAAACTTTTCTCCCATCTAAAGAATTGTTGATTGCGTAACAGCGGAATGTAAACTAAAAAACAAAAACATGGCAAAAGCAAATGTAAAAGACCTTTTAGAGGCAGGCGTTCATTTCGGTCACATGACTAGAAAATGGAATCCAAACATGGCTCCATACATTTTTATGGAGAAAAACGGTATTCACATCGTAGATTTACATAAGACAGCGGTAAAATTAGAAGAAGCTTGTACAGCTTTAGAAAAATTAACTTCTGCTGGCAAAAAAGTTCTTTTCGTAGCAACAAAGAAACAAGCGAAAGAAATTGTAGCAAAACACGCTGCAGAACTTAATATGCCTTATATTACTGAAAGATGGCCTGGAGGAATGTTAACGAATTTCGTTACGATCCGTAAAGCTGTTAAGAAAATGAACCATATTGATAAAATGAAGAAAGATGGTACTTTCGAAACTTTATCTAAAAAAGAAAGATTGCAAGTTGACAGACAAAGAGCTAATTTAGAAAAGAATTTAGGTTCTATTTCTGACATGGTTCGTCTTCCTTCTGCACTTTTTGTGGTAGATATTATGCGTGAGCACATTGCAGTTACTGAAGCGAAAAGTTTAGGTATTCCTGTATTTGCTATCGTTGATACGAATTCTGACCCAAGAAAAGTGGATTACGTTATTCCAGGGAATGATGATGCTTCAAAATCTGTAGATTTGTTACTTACTAAAGTTGCAGAAGCAGTAAAAGAAGGACAATCTCAAAGAAAAGCAGACAAAGAAAAATCTAAAGAAGAAGGCGAAAAAGTATCAGCAGAAACTGATGCAGATTTTGACGAAAAATAAGATTTTTTCTTAAATATAAAATCCGGCTCAAATTTATTTGAGCCGGATTTTTTTTTGGAAAAGTAGTTTTAAAGATCTATTTTAAATTTAAAATCTTTTAATGTCATCAATTTTGCTCTTCTTTTAAGCCAATCTGAAACGCTTTCATTTTTATTTAGTAAATTATTTTTAATAAAACTATATAAATCTTCATCAGTTTTTACATTCGTAAGCGTTTCTTTTAAAAGTGTTAAGCCACCTTTTTCCAAGATAGCATCATCGATAATAGCACCTATTAAATAGTCAATTTGAATATCTTTTTCAAAATTATTTAAGTTAAAAAGATCAAGTGTGACGTTGGAATTTTGAATATAATAATTATTAAACTTCTGAAGTAAGGTTTTAAAATTATAATCTTTATGGACGTTTTCGCCTCCATTATAAATACTTAATCCAGTGTTTAAAAGATAGTGAGCCTGAGGATATTTTTTGTTTATTAGATGAATTAATTCGTGTTTATGAAATTCACCATAGAATTTTGAGGTGTAAACAATGTCATTTTTGATGTCATAAAATGCGCATTTTTCAGTATTTATATTTGGTGCAAAATCAAATCCTGAGATTTTAAAAACCTCCGCACACTTTTCTGCAATGAAATAATTTATTGAATTTGTTTTATCTAAATCAAAGGTTTTATTTAAGTTATTTAAAAATTTTGATGCTTCTTCTGCATTTTTAGACCTAAAATTGTATGTTTTAGGAAAATAGTAATTAATCAGACCAACTTTTTTACTTTCCCAATTTTTAGTATTTCTATTCAAATTGTCTTTAAAGTAATAATTGTCGCCAATTTTTTCTACATAAACTTTAACTATTGCAAAAGGATTTAATTCAGATTTTTCATTTATCATGTAAAAAATGGAGGATAATTCGAAACATTCATCTTCATTTTTTAAAATACTTAAAATCTGATTTTTAAAAGGTAATTTAAATAAAGAAGGATTATAGAAGCCTTGCGTTTGTAAAAGATTACAACCGGTTTTATTTAAATCTGATGTTTTCCAATATATGCAATTTCCGTCCGAATTTTCTCTAAATGAATTTACATAATCTTCCCAGTTTTGAGCGATCGTATTCTGTTCAGTAGTATAGGTTTTTTCGTATGGACTATTTTCAAAAGAAACTTGGGAATAAATAATGTTACTAATAAGAAAAAATATTAAAACTTTAATTTTCATTTAAATTTTGTCTGTGTAAAATTCTACTTCCTGTTCTCAAATTTATTTTCAGCAAAAGCTGAATAACCCAGACTGATAATTTGATTTTCAGTAAAAGATTTGGCACTATTATAAGGCGCGTCACAAACGTTTGCTGAAAGGTTATAATCTCCTTTTTTAATGATGATAAAATCTTCGCCGTGCGATGAAATGGCTAATTTTCCAGCTGAATTTCCGGTGTAATTTAAAATTAAATTGCAGTCTGATTGATTTTGGATCATTACAATTCTTTCGTCACTTTTCAGATCGGGATTGAAAAGGGCATTAAGCAAATTGACAGTTTTGGTCGTGTGTTTTGCTAAACTTTCCTGTTGTAAAGCTTTAAACTCTGCTTCATCCAAAAAGATCTTTGTTACTTCTACGATTGGTCTTGCTGTCATAAAATCTGCTGGATTTTTGCGCGTCATCCAACTTCTATTTTTTAATTCTACCAATCTTTTTTTACAAAGCTGAAATCTTGGATCTTCATGATTTGCCGTATCTAAAAATTCCTGAATTTCATCCATATTATTGGTCGTAATAATATAGCTGTATTTCTTTTTATCGGGGGATGTTTTTTTTTGGAGTAACCGGAGAATCCGATGGTAAAAATTAAAATAAAAAATAACTTATTGCTGTTTTTCATTTAGTTTAAACGGAATTTAATATACGTTATTGTTTTTCCTTTACTTGAAAAAAGATCTTCATAATAAGTCTGGATTTCTCTTAAAAGTGGCGTGTTTGCATCAAATTCCGGTGCGCCGTAAATATCGTGGTGTGCGGTAATTATTTCATGTCCTGCACCTTGAAGTAAACCTAAAGTATAGCCATGAAGAAATTCAGAATCGGTTTTTAAATGAATTATACCGTCTTTTTTAAGGAATTTTTTATAGCGTGCTAAAAATTCCGGATGCGTCATTCTGTGTTTCGTTCGTCGGTATTTTATTTGTGGATCCGGAAACGTGATCCAGATTTCGTCAATTTCATTTTCTGCGAAGAAATGGTCAACAAGTTCAATTTGAGTTCTGATAAAAACCACATTTTCCATTCCCGTTTCGTGTGCCTCTTTTGCACCAAACCAAAAACGTGCGCCTTTAATATCAATTCCAATAAAATTTTTTTCCGGGAAAGCTTTCGCCAAACCAACAGAATATTCGCCTTTTCCGCAACCCAATTCCAAAACAATCGGATTGTCATTTTTAAAAACCTCAGCGTTCCATTTTCCTTTTAAAGGATAGTCTGCCAAAGCTTCCGCTCTTGTTGGTTGAAAAACATTCGGCAATATTTTATTTTCGTCGAAACGTTTCTGTTTATTTTTTCCCATAATTTTTTGTGCGTGGCAAAAATAATTCTAATAAATCAGAATCCAAACTTATCAGAGAAAAAAATTAGTCTTAAAATTATTTTAAGCTAATATTTTGTGAAATGAGATCAGCCAGTTTTGAATATTCATTATTATACCGATGATTTCCAGGTAAATGTATCATCGAAAAGTGATCTAATTTTATTAATTTGTAGGGAAATCTGATCCCGATATTACTTAAAACCGCAAAAGTTTTGGGCACTTTCATCTTATTTATTTCCGGTAAAACTTCGTAATCACCTCGTGCGCCATCGAAAAGCATTCCCTGTAAGCTGACTTCGAAATCTGCAGTTTTGGAAGGATCTAATAATATGACAGATTCTATTTTATTTTGTAAATTTTGCGGTAATCTGTTGACAATAAATGATGTAACATCCGCACCAAAACTGTAACCCAGAATAACAATTTTCTGATTTTTTCTGCCTTTTAATTTTTGATTTAAATAATCAGCAATTCTTTTTGCAGTTTGTTCAGGCGTTTTTAGTTTCCAGAAATAAGCTTTAGAATTTAAAGCGGTGATGTCATAATTTCTTGCGAATATTTCATCACTTAGACTTTTTGAAAACGTATTAAAACCGGCATCACCACTGATATAAAATATTAAAGGACTGTCATTTTTTGCGTCCAGCTCGCGCACGGGAAAATCCTGTTCAGAAGAATTTTTGCAGGCGAAAAAAAATGCAAGAGAAAACAACAGTAAAATATTTAACTTCAAAGGTACTTTCATCATTCCTTCATTACTTTATTTAAGGCCGTTGGGATTTGAAGCAACTCAAAATCATTATTATAAACTAGATATTTGTTTTCCCAGACCGTTGCATATTTTTCTTTAAAAAATCTCAAAGTCTGAAAGTGTTTTAGACTTCCAACGCGGTGATAAGCGTATTTCATGATCTGTTCCACAGGATTGTCGGGTTCGTCAATTCCGCTCATTGGCGTAAGACCCATATTTAAATATTTTAAATTTTTCTCTTTAGAATATTCAATCAGTCTTACAATTAAAACATCCAAACAACCGCCTGGCGCGTCTTTTCGCTTTCTTATTAGATCGTAAGTACTTTCTTCGGGCGCAAAATCCGGGATAATATTTAAAAAAGCCTGAAGATTTCCATTTTCGTCTTTTATGGCAATGATCGGTTGGGTTTCTAATTCGTTTTCTTCAAAACTTCCCTGTGAAAAAACGCTTTCTTTTTTATCAAATTCCGTGAGCCATTCATCAGAGATACTTTTTAATTCTGACATTAATTCTAAAGAATGAGGCGGCAAAAAAACCTCAGAATTGTATCCTTTCTTCTGAATACTGTTAATTCCGTTTCTTAAAGATTTTCGGTCTTTTCCCTGCAAAGTGAAATTCTGAACATCCACCAAAGCTTCCTGACCGATCAGTAATTTTTGCTTTTTTAAAGTTTTAAATAAAAATAAATTATTTTCCGGAGCGCGGTAGTAAATCGGTTTTAAGCCTTTATTCCTGCAAAATTCTTCAAACTCTTTAATAATAAAAAACTGATCTTCTTCGTCACAAACTGGCTGCTCTAAAACGACAGCAAAATTATTAGCGATTTTAAACGAAACAAAACCTTCACGGCTTTCTGAAAAATAAATACTTTTATCCTTGCTAATCTTAAAGAAATCCAAAGCAGAATTTCCGTATTTTTCCAATAATTCCCTAGCAGAATTTTTTTCGTTTTCTTCATTTTTAAAATTAAATTTAAAAGGAATTAGAAGTGCGAAAATTAATAGTATCCAGGAAATAAAACCAAGAAACTTTGTGATACTAATAAAATCCCGACCAAAAGCTGTTGCTGGTTTTGGCAAATCTGTGTAAAAAAGCAGAAAACTTTGGAAGGTATAATAAATGGACTGACTCCAGGTAAAATCAATGCCAAAATGAGTAACATCGATAAGATAAAAACTGAAAAAATCGAAGACTAATATTGTTGAAAGGACTAAAATAATTGTGCCTAATCCGAGACGCAAATATTTAAAATTAGTCTTAATTAAGTATTGTTTTCTGGTAAAAATAAGAAGTAATATCGTTATTAAGGCGAATGAGGCTTCTTCATAATCAAACGCTTTAAAAACATTACCAATGATTGAAAAAAGAGAAAAAATAAGAGCTAAAAACCAGGCGCTTTTCAAGCCTTTTAGCAGTTGTGCTGAAATGATCAACAAACCAATTCCTAATACCAGAACAGCCAGTTTGGAAATATGGCGTGTTTCAAAAGGCAGATAATTTTTAATTATAGTGATTCGATCTGCCAATGGTGGCGTAATGACTGATATCAAATTAATTATCCCAAGAAAAAAAATGACAATAGCGGGAAATATTCTTGCAAAAAGTTTTCTGCCATTGTAAAGAAAAGCGAAAATTCCAAAAAATAAGGGCAGCCAAAATTCAAATATTCGGTAGAGTAGTGTAATCCCTAAACTCGTGCTGTTATTAAAACCAAACGAATTAAAAATATAAAGCATTGTAACTTCTACGGCGCCCAAACCTCTTAAAAAAGGTGAAATGATCATCAACAAAACAGAAACTGTGTAGCCAATTGCCGCAGCGCTGAAAGACGGTGATGCGCCAAGTGCAGCCATTGCAATAAATACATGAAAAATACCTACAAATTCCATAATAACGGAATAAAATACAACTCTGTAAAAATATTTTTTTTGTAGTTCTGCAGAAAAAATGGAATCCAAATAGGAAATGACTGTTGGAAATTTCTTATCTAAAAATTTATAAACAGATCCTTCATTCTTAATATCTTTAAATAATACAAAGAAAAGTAATAAAACAGCCCCAAGAATAACGATCGCGATCCAGGAATTTCCAATGTTTTTATGAGTAAATGCGCTGTAGGCCAAAACCGGAATTCCTACTAAAAATAAGGTGAAAAGGCCGACAAACCCGTAGATAACGCCGGTTTGATGAATTTTTCCGGTGTCATAATTTTTTCTTTTTAGCTCTGTTGGAAGATATGCTAAAGAAGTGACGCCGCCAGCAGGCAGGAAAACGCTGAGAAAATTTCGTTTTAAATATAAAGTGATCGCCTCAGAAATTTTAATTTTTAAACCAACAGCTTTAAAACTTTCAAAATACATTAAGGCCTGCAGAAATATGTATAGGAAAGTGGTCAAAACGCCGATAATGATCCAAAAAGAGTCTGCTTGTTTTAATTGCGGAATGATCTGGCGCATCTCATGTCTTTCACTACGGAAAAATACAAAAGCAAGCAGAATTACGAACACAGCTAATATTTCTTTCCAGTGCGAACGCGGTGAAAATTTTAAGAAATAGTGGTTGAGTTTCAACTTCATGACTTATGCAAAATTCTAAAAATTTAGCTTAGAAAATTACCAACAAAAGTACGTAAAAGTCCGAAATTTAAAATCCGAATACATGGTTTTGTTTATTTGGAAACTGGTTGAGAAATGATGTTCTGAAGATTGGAATTTTTTAATCTTGCGAGATAAATCGGTAAATATTTTTCAAAATAGATCTGTGTTGCTTCGTAATTATTGGAAAGCAAATAGGGCTTAAGATTATCGGAGCTGTAAACAAACTGCAGAAAATTTGGTATCAGGTTTTTTGGAATTTTCAGCCTTATAAAATACTCATCACCAAAATATTTCTGAATATTTGCCACATCTTTCGTCATAGATTCATATTCCTGAGCGCGTTCTTTCTTTTTTCGCTCGCCGGAAATAATATCAAAAATACTATCTAAACCAAAAGTAAGTCCGCCACCTGAAAATCCTGCTACCGGCAATTGCGTCGGCAATCCATCACCTTTTGGTTTTGGCAAACCTATCGCTTTTTGTAGTTGCTCTTTTTTCATGTCTGTTCGCAACGCTAAAACATCTTTCCGGAGATTTCCTGAAACTTTAAAATTTGGAATAATAACTTCCTCAATATCGGTATAGGATACCTTTAATTCAATTAAGTTACGGAAAGACTGCATCATATTTTCCGTGATCTGCACGTCTTTTCTATCTGTAACAATTGAGGTAAATCTGATTGTCTCACCAGTTTTAGCATCCAGTTTAAAGTTTCCGTTAAAATCTGCTAATACCGTTTTTTGTGTACTAAGGTTTGTAACGTAAACCTGATTCAAGTAAAGATTGGAATTGTCTTTTAGAAAGATCTCTCCGCCAAAAACCTGCGCGTTAACCTGCGAAATAATTGAAAGTAAAAAAAGGAAATACAGTTTCTTCATATTAACAGCAAAAGTAAAGAGAATTTGCGTATTCCTGCGGTAGAATTCTCTTTACTGGCGTTAAACTTATATTAAAGTTAAAGCATTAATTTCCTGTTTTAATTAAATGTTGTTAAAAATCCGAGTTTTTCAATAAAACCCATCCGGAAAACGTCCTTGTTGTTGATGTACCGAATTCCTGCCATTCCAAAATATACCAGTAAGATGAGGTTTCTAATTTTCTGTTGCTTAAAGTGCCGTCCCAGGTGTAATTATTATTTGCAGAACCATTAAATACCATTTTTCCATATCTGTCGTAGATTTGAAATTTTGGGTTGTCTTTTGTTTTAAGATCAGAATAATTAAAAGTATCATTAACGCTGTCACCGTTCGGCGTGATTACATTTGTTATGATGATCAATGCAAATTCTTTCGTAACCGGCGCACACTGATCGGCAGAAGTTACAGATATTGTATTTTTTCCGCTTTTTACATCATAAAATACATTGGATGTTTGTGGTGCTGAACCATTTAATGAATAGTAATACGGTGCATTTCCGCCTGCAACAGTAATTGTGACAGTTGATCCTTTGATATCAATTGCAGTAATTTTAGGCAAATCAACTTCTTTTACGGAAACTTTTTGACGGTAAATACAACCGTTTCCAGTTTCGAGATCTACATAATAATCACCTGCCGCTACATTGTCGATCGATGATGTTTTTTCACCAGCTCTGCTCCAGGTGTAAGACGTAAAGCCAGCGCCAGCATCAAGCGTTGTTGTGGTTCCCGGACAAACAGTCTTATCCTGCAAGACAGCAGAAACCCTGGCAACATCGATATTTACTGTTAAGGTTGCAATGACGGGACAAAATCCGTTTTCTGACAATCTTAAGTAATATGTTCCGGTTTTATTAACCGATACTGGATTTGCAATTGCATTTTGGGAATTTTGGGCGTTATTTAAATTACCATAATAACTAACTGTAATAGTGGGATCTGTTGTAAATTGGCTTAAATATTTAGACAAATCAACGCTTTTAATATTATCCAGATCATCATCACATTCTGAAACAGAAGTTTTAGTTTTCGTTAAAGGCAATAAAGTTCCCACCTTTAAAAGTAATGGTTGCACGATTGGCGGACAATACTGGGATTCTACCCGAACATAAACTGTTGTGTTCGTTTGATAAGAAAAATTATCGGCTAAAGGAGTGGCGCCTGTAGTATTTGCTGAAATTTGATCAGCAAAATATTTAACGGTAAATCCTGTACTGATCGGCAAAATAACCGGTGTGATATCTGAAAATTTCACATAAATATTTCCGTCAAAATTTGTATCACAATTTTCCGCTGTATAATCTGAGGTATTTAAAATTGCTTTCGGCGCTTCTTTTACTTCAACGGTCTGAACTAAAGAACAGCCATTTGTTGAGGTTAAAGTCACCGTGTAAATTCTAACGCCGGCATTTTGAATAGATGAAGTTGTTTCACCTGCTCTGCTCCACAAATAAGATGAAAAGCCCGGTCCAGCGTCCAGAGTTGTCGTAGATCCTTCACAAATAGTTACAGTTGAAGGTAAAACCGTTGATCTTGACGGTTGTAAAAATGTTAAATTTAAAAACCCAACATTGTCACAAAATCCCACTGCTGCAAATCTTAGGTAAATGGTAACATCTGCAGATATAGTATAGTTGGGAGGAATATCGGTCCCGGGAATATTTGCATTTGCGGCGGCTAAACTTGAGAAAAATTTAATACCAACGCTCGTATCGGCTGTAAAAAAATTGGCATAATCTGAAAGTATAATATTTTTACTGCTGTTTTCTGAACAAACAGGTTGCGTAACTGGTGTCATAATATTTACTTTTGCGCCAATCTTAAAGTTGATTTGTGCAGTTTTAAAAGGACAGCCATCAGGAGAATCTACTCTCACATAAACATTTGTATCAGTGCTATAGGACCAGATATTAGATAATCCCGGCGTTGTTCCTGCGTTTGCTTCTGCCTGTGTTAGATAATATCTCACTTGAAAATAAGTTGAATTTTGCAAAATTACAGGTGTTATTTTAGAAAAATCAATATTAATGATGCCGTCCAGATCATCATCACAATTAATAGCATTATACAGATTGGCATCTAAAACAATTTCCGGGAAAAATCCCAAAGTTATGGTTGCGATCTGACTACATCCTTCCGGTGTTTTTACAACAATATAAACATCACCGCCTGCTGAATTATAAGCCGTAAAATTTAATATTTCCTGAGTCGCATCCAGAGTTTGAGCAGCAGCTAATGTTTTGTAATAATTTTTTGTAACAGGTGTACTAGCAGTTACGTCGGCGTTGGAAAGATCAAAAATTCCCCCTGATCCTACTTTACAAGTTGTTAGGGTAGCATTTTTTATCGTTAACTGACCGATAGTAATATTTACAGTTACCACTTCACAATCTTCAAATGCACCATCACCGCAAAATTTATAAACAAAGCTGTCTGCGCCTACAGCACCTGCGTTTGGAGTATAAGTTATAACACCCGTGGTCGGGTTAATAACAGCCGTACCCTTTGTAGGTGCTGTTGAGATATTTACGGTGCTTAAAACAACATTTTGAGTTGAAGAGCCCAGTTTAGGGGTAAAATCAATACTGCTACAAATGCCTTTTGTAATTGTTGTTTGAGTTGGACAGTTTAATATTCTTATTGAAGTGGTAGTTACTTCAGGACAAGATCCGCTGCTGACTTTTACATAATAATTGCCCGGAGTGGTGGGTGAAAAAGTATTAGAGGTTGCTCCCGCGATCGGAATTGGGCTGTTTTCATTGTACCACTGATAGGTATCAAAACCAGCATTCACCTGTAAAACGATTCCAGGAATGCACGTTCCGGATTGCCGTACAACTGCTGGTATCGAAGAAAATCCAGCAAAATAGCCACCGTAACCAATGGCGCCATCACCAGCGGCAATACCTGCAGTCACGGCTTTTGTAGAAGTTACAGTAATATTTCCTTTAACATCCGGAATAGAGTAGGTTACCCAAACATTATTTCCTGATAATGGATACGGACCGAAAGCAGCGTTTGGAACAGCACCATTAACATTTACCGTAGCGCCGGCTTCAGTTATGATGTTAAGTTTAGTAGTAATATATAATTGTCCTCCTGGAAAAGAACCAGAGTAAGTCAAATTTTCATTTATTAGACCAATTTCGTCGATTATTTTTGGAAGATAGCAGCTTAAAGGTGGAATGTAGTTAAAACCACCGGTGGCATTAGAATCCGCACCTGCTAATAATTGGTAGAGATAAACATTTTTTGTAGCCTTTACGTACATGTTATAAATGTCATTCGGTTGCTGTTTGTAACTGCCTTCGGTAATTTTATAGTATTGTCCTTCATTTAAAGTTGCAACTGGCGTGGTTCCGTTATTTAGATAAATTTCAGTATTATCTTCTGTGGCAATTACGATTCCACCTTCCATATTAAGACCAATGCCGATAGTCCCATTTCCTTTTACAAGAGCGAACTCCTGCCCCAATCGTTCTACTGGAACAGATTGATCCATCAAAATATCACTGTTTCCAACGTTTCCTGAATATTGTCCGTTAAAATTTCCATTTGTAACTGAGACCGGTTTATCAGAAACTATTTTTGCACCGATAAATCCATCATTATTTAAAGAAGTCGTACCTCTGCCGTCAATGATATAAGATTGTCCTTTGTTTAAATTAAAAGTAATTGTTGCGCCCTGAGGAGAAGAAAATTGTAAATTATTTTTGTATCCCGAAACTGTTACTGAAGTATTATCTTCCGTCGCCATTACACCGGTCATAAAATTTAAAATAGAATTTCCGGCGTTATAAGATATTGGCGCCATCGCAGCATAAAATTTTGTACCAATTCCCGCTTTTCCTTTCGAGGTTAAAATTTCCGCGTGGTTCAATTCAGAAAACCTAAAATTAGCAAAAAAAGGCTTGTCTCCTTTACAGTAAAGTCCCAATGTGTTTGGCGTAAACAAGTCAGATTGGTTGATCGTTATAATATATTTCCGGTCGAAAGAAAAACTTTTTGGGTTTCCTTTGCTTATGGTTACGGTTCCAATCGCGATATTGTTGTTGTAGATTGTTACAGGAAAAGCCGTGGTAGAATTCGTAGAAAAATAGAGTGATTGTTGATAATTTCCATTCTTCACACGGTCCATCATCGGTGCAAACCAGTGCTCTGTATCTAATTGGGCAAAGCTCTTCACAATAAAAAATGTAAAAAAGAGAAATGCGAGAAATTTTTTCATGAGATTGTGTCTGCCACAAATTTATAATTAAATATTCATTTACGGTATATTTATATCCTGGGTTTTATTAACGATATAAAAGAATGCTTTTTAAAGATTTTCTTGCCAAATAACAATCATTTGAAAGTAAATTTTAGTTTTTTTAGACATAGCTTTAATATTTAAACAAAAAAAATCTCTGCTAAAATTTAGCAGAGATTGTATTTAAATTTTGATCAATTAATCGACCAAAGGGAAAAAATTAAGTTAAGCTTACTCTAATGAAGCCAACGACTTTTAAGTCGCTGTTTACAGATTTTACATAGTCTGCAACGCTCATTCCACTATCTTTAATGAAAGACTGGTGAACTAAAGTATTGTCTTTGTAAAATTTCTGCATTTTTCCTTTTAGGATATTATCGATAATATTAGCAGGTTTTCCTTCTTTTGTTAAAATATCTCTTTCAATTTCCAACTCAGTGTCAATAGTAGTTTGGGACACTTTTGTTTCATCCAAAGCAATTGGGTTCATTGCAGCAACCTGCATAGAAACAGATTTTGCAGCTTCGTCACCACCATCAGCTTTACCGGAAAGTGCAGATATTGCAGCAATTTTATTTCCTGCGTGGATGTAAGCTCCTAAAAATGGACCTTCAATTCTTTCAAAAGCACCAATTTCTATTTTCTCTCCGATCACACCAGTTTGCTCGATTAATTTTTCAGCAACAGTTTGTCCGTGGAAATCTGAAGCTAAAAATTCTTCTTTATTTGAATAAAAAACCGCTTGCTCAGCCAATTCATTTGCCAAAAGAACAAAATCAGCGTTTTTTGCAACGAAATCAGTTTCACAGTTTAATGCGATAATAGCACCCATTGTATTGTCCTCATTTACTCTCGCAATCACTGCACCTTCAGAAGATTCTCTGTCAGCTCTGTTTGCAGCCACTTTTTGACCTTTTTTTCTTAAAATTTCGATTGCTTTTTCGAAATCGCCTTCAGATTCTACTAAGGCTTTTTTGCAATCCATCATTCCTGCGCCTGTGGTGCTTCTTAATTTTGCTACGTCTGCTGCTGCGGGTGTATACATATCGAACTTTTTTATTTAAATTTATTGTAAATTATTGCTGTATTTTCAGCGCTGCAAAGATAATAAATTTAACGTAAACTAAAAATAGGCTTTTAACGTTTAATGTATTGTGAATAAAAAATAATATCTTTAAAAATGAAAAAATATCTATATCTATTTTGCCTGCTTATTTCTACACTGATGTGTTCTCAATCAAAATATACTGAGGCACAGGTGGAAAAAAGTAACGATCCACAGGTGATCGCCAATTTTATTAAATATAATCCGGATAATCCCAAAACGCCGGAGTTTAAAAGAAAACTCTATTCTATAATAAGTGGTGGTAATTCCGCCGTTGCAAAGCCAACCATTAAGCCTTTAACAACAAAAAAGTTAGAAAAAGATATAAAAAAAGATCTCAAGGACGGGACCAATGACAAGAATAAGCAAACCGCAGCGCTTCTAACGCATCTATTTAGTAACGATCCGAATGAAAAAGAAGCGTACATTCAGATTGAAAATAAATCTAAATGTAATCTTATAGTGAAAATTAGCGGTAAAAAGTTTTATAATCTGACGATTCCTGCTAATAATAAAAATTTTATTATGGTTGATAAAGGCACTTACAAATTGACAACATCAGTTTGTGATGCACAGTATTCCTCCGTGAAAACCGTCAATAAAGACATCGTTATCTCATTAAATTATCATAAGTAATAATAAAATTAAAGGCAAAAAAAAATCCGCTAAATTTATTTTTAGCGGATTTTTTATAATAAAAAATGATTATCCTTTAAACTGACCCATTGCAATAAATTTGTCTTGTCTTTGAGTCACAAGTTCTTTGTCAGTAAATTTCTTAAATGCTTTTATGTTTGCTAAAATAGATTTTTTAACATTCGCGAAAGTAGTTGGCTGATCGTAATGTGCGCCACCAAGCGGTTCTTCTATAATACCATCAATAAATTTCTCGCGAAGCATGTCGTTCGGTGTTAATTTTAAAGCATTTGCGGCATCTTCTTTATGCTCCCAGTTTCTCCAAAGAATAGAAGAGCAACTTTCCGGAGCGATCACTGAATACCATGTGTTTTCAAGCATGTAAACTTTATTTCCAACACCAATTCCCAAGGCGCCGCCACTAGCACCTTCACCAATAATTATCGTAATAATTGGCGTTTTTAAAGTGGTCATTTCAATAATATTTCTCGCGATTGCTTCTCCCTGTCCGCGTTCCTCAGCTTCCAAACCTGGGTAAGCGCCCGGTGTATCTACCAAAGTAATTACTGGAATTTTAAATTTTTCCGCAAGTTTCATCAGGCGCAATGCTTTTCTGTAACCTTCAGGATTACTCATCCCAAATCTGCGGTACTGTCTTTCCTTCGTAGTTCTTCCTTTTTGAGTTCCGATCAACATTACGCTTTGTCCGTCAATTTTTGCTAAACCACCGATCATTGCGGGATCATCGGCAAAATTTCTATCACCGTGAAGTTCCAGAAAACTATTTTCATCGACAATTCCTTTTATAACATCTAAGGTATAAGGTCTGTCCGGATGCCGTGAAAGCTGCACTCTTTGCCAAGGCGTAAGATTTCCGTAGATGTTTTTTTTGGTCTCTTCAATTTTATCTTCTATCTGGCTGCAGGCTAATTTCATGTCAACACCGCTTTCGTCGCCCACGAGCGAACATTTTTGGTATTGATCCATTAATTCTTTTACAGGCTGCTCAAAGTCTAAATATTCCATTTTATCTTTTAGAATTATCTTTCAAATTTATATAAATTTTTTGCATTTGAATTATTTTAATGTTTCAATCGCAAAATTTATTCTTTTTTCAGTTTCTGTCTTCCCTAAAATCTCCAAAAGATCAGGTACATCCGGACCTTTTAATTCGCCAACTAAAGCCAAGCGCAACGGCATCATTATTTTACCAAAACCTAAGGATTCTGCCGTTGCAAAATCATGAATTGCAGTCGAAATATCTTCTGCTTTAAATGAAGTTGCTGAAATTTTATTTAATAATTTATTTAAAATATCGGCTGTATTTTCATTCCAGGATTTTTTTGAGGCTTTTTCGTCAAAGGTTTTCGGCGCATTAAAAAAGAAAATTCCTTCGCTGTAGATATCTTTAATGAAAGTCGCGCGTTCCTTCATTAAACCAATGATTTTTAATAATTTATCATCTGAAATGGAGCTTTCTGAAATTTCTGACAGTTTTTTTAAATTATCTAAAATTTCATCATCACTTTTTTGTTGCAAATATTGGTGATTAAACCATTCCGCTTTTTCTTTGCTAAATCTTGCGCCAGCTTTGTGAACTTTATTTAAATCAAATTCCTTAACCATTTCTTCCAAAGAAATTATTTCTTTATCATCTGCAGGCGACCAACCAAGAAGTGCAACCATATTGATAAATGCTTCCGGCAAATAACCTTCTTCTCTGTAACCTTTGGAAATATTTCCTGTTTCCTGGTCTTTAAAATTTAATGGAAAAACTGGAAAACCAAATTTATCGCCGTCTCTTTTGCTTAATTTACCTTTTCCTTCCGGTTTTAAAATTAAAGATAAATGTGCGAATTGCGGTTTTTTCCAACCAAATGCTTCGTAAAGTAAAAAATGTAAACCTAAAGAAGGCAACCATTCTTCACCTCGAATCACGTGGGAAATCTCCATTTCATGGTCGTCCACAACGTTTGCAAAATGGTAAGTGGGCATTCCGTCCTGTTTTATTAAAACTTTATCATCTAAAGAATTGGTGTTCACATTCGATGTTCCGCGTATAATATCTTCCAAAATTAAAGTGCGGTCAACGGGCATTTTAAAACGGACAACGTAAGGTGTTTCATTGTCCAAAAGTTTTTTAACTTCTTCGTCGGATAAGGAAAGACTGTTTTTTAAGCGGTTTCTGCTTATATAATTGTAGGAAAAAACATCGCCTTTTTCCTCAAATTCTTTGCGGATTTCGTCTAATTCTTCCGGCGTATCAAAAGCTAAATATGCATAATCTGTTTTAAGTAGTTCTGCTAAATGTTTGTCATAAATATCACGTCTTTCAGATTGTCTGTATGGACCAAATTTTCCGCCATGTTTAGGGCTTTCATCCGGAATAATGCCGCACCAATCCAACGCTTCCAGAATATATTCTTCTGCACCTTCCACAAACCTTGCTGTGTCAGTATCTTCAATTCTTAGGATAAAATTGCCACCAGAACTTTTGGCGAAAAGATAATCATACAAAGCAGTTCTTACGCCGCCTAAATGTAATGGTCCGGTCGGACTTGGCGCAAAACGCACTCTCACTTTATTCATTAGAAATAATTAAGCTGCAAATTTAAGAAATTAAAGCCCTTTTTTCCGTTTTAAATAATTTAGTTTAAAGAAATAATTTAGATAGGGCAAAACTTATTAAAAATTTTTATTCACCGCAAAACAATTATAATATGTTTTTGATTTTTGATTTTTCATAGCAGTATAAATATTTTGATCTTCTGTAAAATTAGTTGAAATCTGAAAGTGAAACTGGCCACCGATGTGTAATTTTATAAACTCATACATTTTGTCAAAATCATTTTCCGCGCAGTGAAATTCGATATACATTTTATCGATAAGTGGGAAAATTTCTTTTAAATCAGGAACAACTTCGAATTCCGAACCTTCAATATCTAATTTTAAAAAATCTATTTTCTCATTTAAATTTTTCAAAAATTCTTTTAAACTAATTTTTTCAATTTTTGAGGTAAATTCATTTTGTAAATTTTCATTAACAATTTTACTTCCGGCATTTCCCAATTCTTCGAAATATTCATATCCATTTGCATCTGAAACCAATTTTTTATGGCAGAAAACAGATTTTTCCCAGCCGTAAGATTTTACATTTTGGACTAAATAATTATAATTTTTTGTGTCAGGTTCAAATGCATGAATTACTGCATCTGGATGAGTATGTTTAAAATAGAGAACGCTCAAGCCGATATTGGCGCCACAATCTATGATAACAGGTTTTTTAGTTTCAGTCTGAAATTTATAAAAATCAGTTGTAAAAACTTCATCAATTGTATAATAATTAACCTTTTCCAAGCCATAAAAAGTTGATCCCAAAATTTTAGCAGAAGTGTTATCAGTAATCAGATTGTCGTAAATATTAACAACATCCTTAAATTTTAAAATACCACCTTTGTAAAGTGTTTTTAAATGTGGATGTTTGAAAAAACGGTACAAATATTTTCGTGTAATAAATTTGCTGACAAGTGACATATTTTTTATAATTTTCTTTTGTTTAAAAGATTGTCCGATATATTTAGTAGAAAAAATCTAATGGGATACAGTTTTTTCATTTCCTGTTTGTGAAAATAAAATAATTCCTTCAAATCTTTATCAATTTTCTTTGAAATTAGCTCGTAATTTTTCTCTTGTAAAAGTATTTTATTTTTTTTAAAAGATTTTGATATTCGTTTTAGAATATATTTATAGGACGCGAACTTTTTGTCACTCACAGAAAAATCGAATAACTGGATCAAAAGATTTTTGTTTTTCTCATTTTTATCCAAAAAAACATCGCCCACCTGTTGGTTGTCATGAATTCTGTATTTAAAAAGTTTGTCCGGCAAAAATTGAAAAGTATTTTCCATGGAACTTTTCATGGCAATCCACGCATCATGATGAAAACCTTTAATGACTGGAAATGGCATAATTTCATTTAAAATTTTACTTCTGAAAGCCATACTTGCGCCGGTTGCAATATTTCCGGCAAACGCGATAATTTTATAGTAGTTGATCTCAATCTTTTTTTCTTTAAAAAAATGAGGAATGTCCCATAATGAATAGACGTCCAGCAAGTTATTATTATCATCAATACCAAAACCATTGGTCGCTAAAGCATTTATTTCAGAATGTTTGTTAAAATATTCTGTTATTATTTCTACTTTATTTTCAACCCAAATATCATCCTGATCACATAAAAAAATAATTTCCTTAGTACAAAGCGAAATTGCTTTCTCAAAATTCTTTACGCTTCGCAGATTTTTTTCGTTAATATAAATTTTAAATAAATTTGGAAATTTTGCCTGGTATTTATTTAAAATTACTGAAGTTTTATCGGTGGAACCATCATCGCAAACAATAATTTCATCCACAGCAACGGTTTGTGTTAAAATTGAATCGATTTGCTGTTCTAAAAATTTTTCACCGTTGTAGGTGCAAAGTGCAACTGAAGTCGTCATTTATTTTAATTTAAAAACAGTTTCTACCCAATTATCTAAAGAATATTTTTTATAAATGTCGTCAGATAAAGGTTCGTATAAAGTTTCAAAAAACATGGAATTCAAATTAGATAGATCTTTATTTAAAATTAAAATGTTTTCAGGTTTGTAGAAATCATAGTTTTTCAGCGCTTCATTATCGGTGATTATTTTTTTCCCCAAAGCCATAGCTTCGAAAATACGAAAGCTTAAACCACTTTGATTTTCACGTACCAAATCGAGCAAAACATTGCCTTTTTGGTAAAATGTGGGAATGTTTTTTTGCTGTACGCGACGTGTCTGGTATTTTTTTGAAATACTTTCACCCGTGAAACTTACCATTTTTAGAAGATTTTTCTTCCAGGTTTTTTTTCCAACAATCACATATTGGTATGTTAATCCCAACTTTTCTAACTTCGCTGTAATTTTGTACAGTGCCTTTAAACGTTCATCGTAAGAGGCCAGATAAACAAGGTCAAACTCAGGTTTTTTCTCGGATTTTAATTTTTCTAAATAATTATAATTATTGATTTTTGTAAAACCGTATTTTCTCACGTCTTCAGAATCAAAAGAATAGATCGTATGAAATAAGTGAAGAATGCTTTCTGCAGGACAACGAGCGAGGCTGTCATATAAATAGGCAATGTATCGCGAGGTGAATTTTTTTATTTCAAGATGAAATTTTTCTTCAATCAATTCCGGATTTATAATTAAAATTTGATCCTGATGTCCTAACTTTTTTAATTCTTCTAAAATAAACTGCTGTCTTCTTTCATTTTTAATGTTTTTTTGAAGAAAAACTTTAGAAAAAGTATTGGTAATTTTTGCAGAAAAATTCTTGTGTTTGTAAGCGCCAATGTTGATGTGATGCGCTTCTATCCCTTTTTTACGTAGTGTAGCGGCAATGTGCTCATCGTAATTCCAAAAATCAAAACTAATAATACAGATCTTCATTAAATCTCTTTTTTCTGAGAAAGCAAGTTAAGATTTATTTTCAACTTTTTTTAAAGATTTATAGGTTTCAAAAACACTCAAACTTTGCAGATAAGACAGTTGATAACCTTCTTTTCCATCTAGAAATCCTAATTTTAAAAAATAAGTTTTAAAAAATTTAAACCCGGTTTTTAAATATTGAGTTAAAAGACTAAAACGTTTTCCTTTTATAAATATTTCCTCACCTTTTAATTTTCCGTAATGGATCATTTTATCTTTATAGGATCGATAATCTTCAACAGAATAATGCAGTAATTTATGCTTTAGAAATCCAGTTTCACCGTTGACTTCCAAAGTTTCGTGTACTTTTTTATCTTCAACGTAGTGGCATTTACTTTTGCGGAAGAGCCTGAAATTTTTGTCGTTCTGTGTACCGGAAAAATTCACAGGTTTGCCAGCAAAGAAAAATTTTCGGTAAAAATAATACGCGTCTTTTTTATCTTCTTTTTGAAGTTCTAAAATAATTTCATTTTCCAATTCCGGCGAAATTCTCTCATCGCCATCCAGAAACAAAATCCAGTCGTTTTTTGCGTTTTTTAAAGCTAAATTCCGCTGTTTGGTAAAATCTTCAAACTTATTTTCAATGATTTTTACTTTAGGAAATTGCCGTGCAATTTCTACGGTTTTGTCTTTACTAAAGGAATCTACAATGATAATTTCGTCACAAAAAGAAAAGCATTTTAGAACATCATTAATGTTTTTTTCTTCATTAAAAGTGATCATCAAACCGGAAACCTTCGTAAAATTCATTTAAAATTTTAAATTAGATCAATTTTTTAAAGAAATTTAAATAGCAAAAAGTATGATCTTTTTAGAAATATTATTTTTTAAATTCTTTAAGCGTTTTCTCAATAATACTTACGCACTCTAAAATCTGTTCTTCAGTAATGACCAAAGGTGGCGCAAAACGGATAATATTTCCGTGTGTTGGTTTTGCCAATAAACCGTTATCTTTCATTGCTACACAAAGATTCCAGGCAGTATCACTTTCTGGTGAATCGTTAATAATAATTGCATTCAACAAACCTTTGCCGCGAACTTTTACTACAAGATCGGTTTCAGAGATAATTCGGCTCATCTCTTTTCTAAAAAGATGACCTAATTTTCTGGCGTTTTGAATTAAATTTTCCTCGTTGACAACTTCCAGCGCGGCGATCGCAACTTTTGCTGCAATAGGATTTCCACCAAATGTAGAACCATGTTGTCCAGGTTTGATAACTTCCATAATTTCATCATCTGCTAAAACTGCTGAAACTGGATAAGCGCCACCAGAAAGAGCCTTTCCTAAAATTAAAATATCAGGTTTTGTATAAGTTGACTGTTTTTCACATTGATTCTCACAATTACAATTTCCACAAACTGCTAAGAGACTTCCTGTTCTTGCGATACCTGTTTGAACTTCGTCAGCAATAAATAACATTCCATTTTCATGACAAACTTTCTGCGCTTTTGAAATAAAATCTTCATCTGGCGTGTAAACACCGGCTTCACCCTGAATTGGTTCAACCAAAAATCCGATGACGTTTTTGTCTTTCGCAACTCGTTCTAAAGCCTCGATATCATTATAAGGAATGCTTACAAATCCGCTTGTGTAAGGTCCAAAATTATCGCGTGCATTATCATCATCAGAAAAAGAAATGATTGTCGTTGTTCTACCGTGAAAATTTCCTTCGCAAACTACAATTACAGCTTGATTTTCTGGTGTCCCATTTTTTTCATAAGCCCATTTACGGCAAAGTTTAATGGCAGTTTCTACCGCTTCAGCACCCGTATTCATTGGCAAAACTTTGTCAAAACTAAAATATTCGGTTACAAATTTTTCGTAAGGACCAAGTGCATTGTTGTAAAACGCACGGGAAGTTAAAGCCAGAGTTTGCGCCTGATCGATCAAAGCCTGAACAATTTTCGGATGTGAATGTCCTTGATTTACAGCAGAATAAGATGAAAGAAAATCAAAATATTTTTTACCTTCAACATCCCAGACAAAAACGCCTTCACCTTTTTCTAAAACTACTGGAAGCGGGTGGTAATTGTGTGCGCCGTATTTATTTTCCTGCTCAATATAATATTGAGAATCTTGTTTTTGCAAAACGTCTGACATAGTGGTTTCTTTTTTGCAAATTTACTGATAATTATCCGAAGTAGTTAGCTTTAGAAAAGTTAGAATTCTATTACACGGCATCCAGGATTTCCAAATTAATTTTAAGGCAAAAAAAATACTGATGTTTAAAACTCCAGTATCTTTTTCTCTAATTATTAAATCTAATTATTTTCAAAATTTTTATCGATTACAAAATCTTCCATAAATTTTGTTGTATAATTTCCGGCTAGATAATCTTCATTTTGCATTAATTGCTGATGAAAAGGAATCGTGGTTTTTATGCCTTCAATATAAAATTCATCTAAAGCGCGACGCATTTTTGCAATGGCTTCATCACGCGTCTGGGCTGTTGTGATCAACTTAGCAATCATAGAATCGTAGTTTGATGGAATTGTGTACCCTGAATAAACATGAGTGTCAACACGAATTCCATGTCCACCCGGAATATTTAATTCTGTAATTTTTCCTGGTGAAGGACGGAAATCATTGAAAGGATCTTCGGCATTAATTCTACATTCTATAGAATGCATTCTTGGAAAATGATTTACACCAGTGATTGCGGTTCCGGAAGCTAAAAGAATTTGCTCTCTAATTAAATCATATTCAATAACCTGTTCCGTAATTGGGTGTTCCACCTGAATTCTTGTATTCATTTCCATGAAATAAAAATTCCTGTGTTTATCAACTAAAAATTCAATTGTTCCAACGCCTTCATAAGCGATATATTCTGCAGCTTTTACCGCGGCATCACCCATTTTTTGACGAAGTTCATCCGTCATAAAAGGTGAAGGCGTTTCTTCAGTTAGTTTTTGATTTCTTCTCTGTACGGAACAATCTCTTTCAGATAAATGACATGCTTTTCCGAATTGATCGCCTGCTATTTGAATTTCGATATGACGTGGTTCTTCAATTAACTTTTCCATATACATTGCGCCATTTCCAAAAGCAGCACTTGCTTCCTGAATTGCCGAATCCCAAAGTTCTTTTAGGTCTTCAGGCTTCCAAACAGCGCGCATTCCTTTACCACCGCCACCTGCAGTTGCTTTGATCATCACCGGATATCCAGTTTCTGCGGCGATTTTCACGGCTTCTTCGTAAGTATCTATAATTCCTTCAGAACCTGGAACACAGGGAATACCCGCTTCTTTCATGGTTTTTTTTGCAGTTGCCTTATCACCCATTTTTTCGATCTGCTCAGGTGAAGCACCAATAAATTTAATACCGTTTTTCTCACAAATTCTGGAAAAATTAGCATTTTCTGAAAGAAAACCATAACCAGGATGAATGGCATCAGCATTGGTAATTTCCGCAGCAGCAATTATACTTTGAATTTTTAAATAAGAATCTTTACTTGACGGTGGACCGATACAAACGGCCTCATCAGCGAATCTAACGTGTAAACTGTCTTTATCAGCAGTGGAGTAGACAGCAACAGTTTTGATGCCCATCTCTTTACAAGTACGTAAAATACGCATTGCAATTTCGCCACGGTTTGCTATTAATATTTTTTTAAACATCTTAGAAATTTTAAATTTTAAATTTTGTCCTTCGGCAAGCTCAGGATAACGACTTTGTAAATTATTTTAGATTGTTTATCTAAAATTTATAATCTATAATCTAAAATTATATTAAGAAGGATCTACTAAAAATAAAGGTTGGTCATATTCAACAGGTGAAGCGTCATCCACTAGGATTTTAACAATTTTACCAGAAACTTCTGCTTCAATTTGGTTAAATAATTTCATTGCTTCTATCACACAAACTACTTTTTCAGGTGTAACGGAATCTCCAACATTCACAAAAAGATCTTTATCTGGAGAAGGTTTTCTATAAAAAGTACCAATCATTGGTGATTTTATAGTGATGTATTTGCTGTCCTCTTCAGTAGATGATTTTTCAGCAGAAGCGTTCTCCGCTTTTGGTGCATCGAAATTTTGCTGTTGTTGTGCAGGCGCTTGTTGATACATTTGCTGTTGCGGAATATAGCTAACTGACTCACTTCCTGCCAAAGGAGTTTTGATGTTGATCTCAAAATCTTTTGTTTTGTATTTTACTTCAGAAACACCTGCTTTTGCGACAAATCTTATTAGATTTTGCATGTCTTTTATGTCCATAAAAAATTATATTGTTTATAGGCCAAAGATAGTAAAAATCACCAAAAAACAACAAAAAACCACTCAAATTGTAAAAATTTGAGTGGTTTTGAATGATTTTTGGCTTAAAACTAAATTTTAGTCTTCGTCAGAAGTTGCTACTTCCTTCTCTACTACAACCTTTCCTCTGTAGTATAATTTACCTTCATGCCAGTGCGCTCTGTGGTAAAGGTGCATCTCACCAGAAGTGGCGTCTTTTGCAATTTGAGGAACGATTGCTTTGTAATGCGTTCTTCTTTTATCTCTTCTTGTGGTCGATTGTCTTCTTTTAGGATGTGCCATTTTGTAAATTTTAAATTCTAAATGTTACTTTAAAATTATATTGTTTAATTTTTATTTTTTTAAATTTTTCAACGCGTTCCAGCGTGGATCTATTTCTTCTTCTTTCTCTAATTCATCTTGCGGACTAAACTTCTCAAGCAGCGAAATATCTTCTGCTGAAAGTTTTGGTGATACTTTTTTCATCGGAACCGTCAAAACGATATCTTCATACAAAAGTTGCGCTACGTTGAAAGCGTAATCTTGCTTGGGAATCGTTATTACATCAACATCACTGTCGTCATATTTATCTCCAAATTTTACCAAAACTTTTATTTGATTCTCAATTTGATAATCAAAATCTGTAGTGGTAATATCACAAACCAACTGAATTGTTCCTGCTACATCGATCTCAAGTTCCAAAAAATTCTCGTGTTTTACCATGAAAACATGTGCTGAAATTTTTGGGTTTGAAAACTCCTGTTCAGTCTCAAATAAATTAAAGAACGCTTGATCTACTTCAAATCTAAAGTCATGCTTTCCATCTTTTAAGCCGGAAAAGGCAATGTCGTAGTTTCTAAATTTGTCCATAAAATCGGTTTGCAAAAATAAATTAATTTTTTAATATAACAAAATGTTTTAGGCTTTAAAAATATTTAAATATTAAATTAAATATTTAGCGCTCTTCCCGATATCGGTTTTCTGAAGGTTGTTTTTTTATAAGAAGCCTGTTTTCACGAAGTTCCGCGTATTCTGTGCGGTTATTAAAAATTTTAATTCCTGTGAAAATAGCTTCAGAAAAAGATTGTTCATCGGCAATATTTTGTCCGGCAATATCATAAGCAACACCGTGATCTGGCGAAGTTCTGATAAATGGCAAACCAGCGGTATAATTAACGCCATCTTCGTAGGCAATTGTTTTAAAAGGTGCTAAACCTTGGTCGTGGTACATTGCTAAAACCCCGTCAAATTTCGTGTAGGTCGAAGGTTGAAAAAAACTATCTGCCGGATAAGGACCAAAAGTTAAAATCCCGTTCTCAGAAAGATCCTGAATGGCTGGTGTAATAATTTCTATTTCTTCTTTACCGATTGCGCCGCCGTCGCCTGCGTGCGGATTTAAACCTAAAACTGCGATTTTTGGTCTTTCAACGCAAAAATCTTCTATTAAAGTCTGGTTTAATATTTTGATCTGTTTTTTAATATTTTCTTTAGAAATGTTTTGTGCAACCTCAGAAACTGGAATGTGATGGGTGGAAACAGCGACTTTTAAATCTTCCGTCACCAAAAACATAACGCCTTTTTTGCCTGCTTTTTCTTCCAGATATCCTGTGTGACCTGCGTGCTGAAAACCTAATTTCAACATTTCGTCTTTGTTTATTGGCGCCGTTACCAAAATATCAATTTCCTTATTTAAAAGTGCTTCTGTTGCGGCTTCTAAAGAATCGATCGCCATTTTTGTGGATTCTTCAGTAGGAATACCAAAATTAACATTGACGTTATCTTTCCAAAGATTGACCATATTAATTTTTCCGTTCACGGCATCTTTTACATCATCAATGTAATTGAAGTTTACCTGAAGTTTGAAAATGTTTTTCTGATAAGTAAATAATTTGCCTGAAGCAAAAATAATGGGCGTAAAAAAATCTGTGATACTTTTGTCCTTCAAAGCTTTCATAATGATTTCCGGGCCAATGCCATTGAAATCACCAATTGAAATCCCTACTCTTATTTTATGATGTTTAGAACTCATTTATTTATCTTTGAAGTTGTATTTTAAGAGTACAAATTTAACAAAATTAATTTAGCACTTCAGGTTTGCATTGTCCTTTGAAAAAAAGAAGTAAATGAACTTTTAGCCCCGGGTGAAGCGGCATCCTTTTTTTTATTTCATGGTTTTCTTTCCTGAAAAAATTTTCTTGAAAAAAAAGATATAGCGGAACACGGGTAGAGTTTTGGATAATGGCATAAAACGTGGTGCTTCTAAAAAAAAGAATAAATGTTCACAGGAATTATTGAAGGAACGGGTAAAGTTCAAAATATTGAGCGAAATGGGAGTAATATTGATTTTACGCTGTCGTGTGATTTTACAAATGAATTAAAAATTGATCAAAGTCTGGCCCATAATGGCTGTTGCCTGACTGTTGTTGAGATAAATGGCGATAAATATAAAGTAACGGCGATTGATGAAACTTTAATAAAAACGAGTTTAAAAGAATGGGAAGTTGGTTCTGAAGTCAATCTGGAACGCTGTTTAAAATTTGAAGGCAGACTTGACGGACATTTAGTTCAGGGACACGTGGATGAAACGGCAATTGTAAGCAATATTCAAAACCGGGACGGCAGTTATTTCATTACTTTTAAAATGGATGAAAATTCCAAATTTGTAACGGTTCCGCAAGGTTCCATCACAGTGAATGGAATTAGCCTGACAGTCGCAGAAAGTAATGATAATGATTTTTCCGTCGCCATTATTCCATACACCTGGGAATTTACCAATATGAAAAATTTAAAAATTGGCAGTGAAGTCAATTTAGAATTTGATATTATTGGGAAATACATTACTAAATTAATGCAAAGGGATCATGCCGCTAACAAAATATAAAGGTTACAGCTTTCGAAACAGGATTTTTTGGGCATTTTTAACGATTTGCCTTTTGAGTATTATGGGAACAAGTGCTCTTTCATATTTTGTTTTAAAATCAAATTCAATAAAACAGAGCAGAACACAATTGCAGATCCAGTCCGAAGCTTCGATGGCGTATCTGGATTATGCGGTAAGTCATCAGCAGGTACAAACCGGTGATTTAAAAAATGTTTTAGAAAATAAAATTTACGAAATTTCCGATATTAATAAGCACGACGTTATTCTTTATGATCTTCAGGGCGATTATTTACTTTCCAATAAAGATGAAAATCTTATTCTGCAAAAAAAACTGCCGCTCGGTATTCTAAATAAAGTTTTAAGAAAGGATAAGCGCGTTGATATTGAAAGTTATGATGAAAAAAACAAATCTAATGTTACTTCATCTTATCTGGTTTTAAAAAACAACATGTTGGTTCCGATCGCGATAGTTTATTTACCTTTTTATCATAGTGACGGCAGCTATTTCGAACTTTTTAATAAATATCTTAATTTTTTCATCATTCTAAATGTTCTATTGATTTCATTTAGTGTTTGGTTGAGTCTGGTCATGTCTAAACAATTGACAGGCACGTTGACCAAATTTTCTGATTTGATCACACAGATCACTTTATTTGAAAAAGAGCTCAAACCAATTAAATATTTTCAAAATGATGAACTTAGTTCTTTGGTAAAATCTTACAATAAAATGATCTTGCAGATACAGAATCAAAAAGAGCATTTGAGTGCTATCGAAAAAGAAGACGCGTGGCGCAGTATGGCTAAACAAGTTGCGCATGAGGTGAAAAATCCATTAACGCCAATGAAACTCACCATTCAAAATTTTGAGAGAAAATTTGATTGTGAGGATCCTGATATTCACGAAAAGGTAAAAAAAATGAGCCAGTCCATGGTTTCACAAATTGATCTTGTAGCTTCTGTTGCGACGGCATTTTCTCAATTTGCACAATTGCCGGATAAAAATGATGAAGTCATAAATCTAAATCAACAGGTAAAAGAAATTCTCTATATTTTTAGTGACGAAAATATTTATATCCACGCTAATCAAACAAATATTGAGTTAAAGATTGACAAAATTTATCTTTCAAGAATTATTATTAATTTGGTTACAAATGCTGTTCAGGATAAAGTTGACGATAGAAAATCAATTATAAACGTCGATCTGGAGCAGATCAATAAGAGAATTAATATTACGGTTGAAGATAATGGTCGCGGAATTCCTGCGACAATGATCGATAAAATATTTGAACCTAATTTTACTTCAAAAAATACAGGAATGGGATTAGGTCTTACAATGGCAAAAAAAATGGTGTTAGAATATGGTGGAGATCTTGTGGTAACTTCAGATGAAGATCGGGGAAGCCGTTTTACAGTTACATTCCCTGTCAATGTTTAAAATTTGAAACCTTTTCAATTTAAAAGATTTAGTATTCTTCAAGATGATGAAGTGTTTCGTGTAGGAACTGACGCAGTTTTATTGGGTGCACTATCTTCAGCGGAAAATCATAAAAATATTTTAGAAATCGGCAGCGGAACGGGAATTATTTCCTTAATGCTTGCGCAAAGAAATTTGGATGCGAAAATAAAGGCAATTGACATAAATAAAAAAGCATCACAACTTTCCGCTATAAATTTTAAAAATTCACCGTATTTTTCCAGAATTTCTGCTGAAAATATGGATTTTAATGACTTTAAATCAGAGAATAAGTTTAATTTAATTATCTGTAATCCGCCCTATTTTGAGGCAACGCCGCAAAGTGATAAAGATGAAATCGCTCGGCAAAAAATTCATTTAAATTTCTCGCAACTAATAGAAAATTCTGCATATCATTTAAATGATAATGGAATTTTTAGTGTTATTATTCCTTTTGACAGTGCAGAAAATTTTGAAATCGAAGCTTTAAATAATTCTCTTTATTTATCTAAAAAAATAAATATTTTCGGTCGGCAGGATTTGAAGACAAAACGCGTTATTTTAGAATTTAAAAAAGAAATAACTTTAACAGAAATTTCTGAATTTATTATAGAAAAAAGTCCGAGAAAATTCTCAGACCAATATTTAGAAATCACGAAAGATTTTCATTTGTTTAAATGATTTTCAAATTATCTGCAGAAATTTATTTTACTCAAATAATTCTGCCGTATTCATGATCGACACTTTTCCATCTTCACATTTTATTGCTTCTCCAGGGAAATTCTGGATCATGTGATAATCATGTGTTGCCATCACAACAGCGCAATTATTTTCCAGCGCGACGCGTTTCAATAGAGTCATAATATCGTTAGAAGTTTCCGGATCAAGGTTTCCTGTCGGCTCATCTGCTAAGATCAATTGCGGATGATTTAAAAGCGCTCTCGCAATCGCAATCCTTTGCTGTTCCCCACCAGAAAGCTGATGTGGCATTTTGTGCTTTTTAGTTTTCATTCCTACGCTGGCCAAAACTTCATCAATGCGTTCATCGATTTTTGCTTTTTCATTCCAGCCGGTTGCTTCTAAAACAAATTTTAGATTTTTCTCGATATTTCTGTCTGTTAAGAGCTGAAAATCCTGGAAAACAATGCCTAATTTTCGGCGAAGATTTGGGACGTCGCCCGCGCGAAGTGTTTCAAGTTTAAAACCTGCAACATCGCCGCTTCCTACTTTCAACGGAAGATGACCATAAAGCACTTTCAAAAGTGAACTTTTGCCAGAACCGGTTTTTCCGATCAAATAGCAAAAACGCCCTCTTTGGATATGCAGATTGACATCGCTTAAAACCGTGAAGTTTTTCTGAACAATTTTAGCATTATTCAGATTAATGATACTTGCTCCGTCTTCGTTTCTGTGTGGCATAGGTGAAAATTAAGATTCTATATTTTAATAGCTTTCAAAAATAGATAAAATGTAATGCAATGCCTAAATTTTAGCAAATTTTAACAACAAAAAATGCCTGAAAAAGTTTTCAGGCATTTTATAATATTTTTAAAAAGGATTATCTTTTTGCACGTTGGGAAGAAACTGTAAGACTTCTTCTGCCTTTGGCACGTCTTGCAGCTAAAACTCTTCTACCGTTTGGTGTAGACATTCTTTCACGGAAACCGTGTTTGTTTCTTTTCTTTCTTTCGGATGGTTGGAAGGTTCTTTTTGGCATTGCTAATATTTTTAAGTAAAAACTATATCTTATTTTTCAGATTGCAAATATATAAATATTTTTAAAATCTACAAACCAAATCTCACTTTTTATTCTAAAAATTTCTGAAATTTTTTGGGCAGACATTTCCGCCTTCCGTTCCCAATCTTTTTACTTCGAAAAGTTTTTATAAATCGAAAAGTTTATTCAGGCAAAAAGGATTTTCACTAAAGTCGGGCTGCGAATTTACGCTTTTTTCAACTTTGTCGTTTCTTGATAGTTTATACAATTTTAGTTTCAATAAATTTAACAGAAACCTCAATTTGCTATAAGTCCTATCAAGTTTTCTTTTTAGAAAATCTATCTTTGTATCCTCCAAAAAAAATTTGAATAATGTTCAGTCTACAAGAAATTTTAGATATAAAAAAATTATTATCTCCGGATAAAAATATTGTCATCATTACCCATCATAATCCCGATGGAGACGCAATTGGTTCCTCTTTAGGTTTAAAAAACTTTTTAAAAAATAAAGGTATTGAAGCCACGGTTTTGGTACCAAATGATTTTCCGAAATTTCTAAAATGGATGCCAAATTCAAAAGATGTCGTTATTGCAGATTATAAAAGAAAAAAGGCGGGTGAAGCGATTTATCATGCAGATGTTATCTTTTGTCTGGATTTTAATACGGCGGCGAGAATTGGCAGTTTAGGCGATTGGCTCACGAAATCTTGGGCAAAGAAAATCCTGATTGATCACCATCAGCAACCGGATCAATTTGATTTTGTTTATTCTGATACAGAGGTACCGGCAACTTCTCAAATGATCTACCAATTTATTGAAGCGCTTGGCGAGGAAGAGTTTGTTGACAAAGATGTTGCAGAATGTCTTTACACCGGAATTATGACAGACACCGGCGGTTTCAGATACCGTTCTACAAGTGCTTTAACCCACGAAATTATCGGAAAATTAATCAATAAAGGCGCAGATCCGGCAATGATTTCTTCAAATACCTGGGATACAAATTCTATTTCCCGCCTGCATCTATTGGCTTTGGTTCTTGGAAGAGTTGAAACTGTTCAAAATGGGGAAGTGGCAATTATGAGTTTAACCCGGGAAGAATTAAAAAATTTAGGTTACCAAAAAGGTGATACGGAAGGATTTGTGAATTACGGTTTGAGCATAAAAGGCACAAAAGTGTCGGCGTTTTTTACGGAAGATCTTTATGAAGATTTTATTAAAATTTCTTTCCGCAGTAAAGATGATACTGATGTCAACCAGTTTTCCCGGAAATATTTCAACGGTGGCGGACATATCAACGCAGCTGGTGGTAGATATGACGACACTTTGGAAATTGCTATTAATGAATTTAAGCAGATCTTAGAAAAAGAAAATATTTAGCACAAAATGCTGAATTTATGACATTTTAAAATGTTTTTAATGAGGTTAAAAAAAACTCTTCAACTAAAATAAATCCACGTAAAAGTGGATTTATCATTTAAAATAATTTAATGAATCCAATTATAAATTTATTTAATTTTAAACAGAAAGTAGATTACAAAACTGAAATTCTTTCTGGTTTAACGGTTGCTTTGGCGCTTATTCCAGAAGCAGTTGCATTTGCTTTTATTGCAGGACTTTCCCCTTTAACAGGACTTTACGCCGCATTCATGATGGGATTTGTCACCTCGATTTTTGGCGGAAGACCCGGAATGATCTCCGGCGCAACGGGCGCAGTTGCTATTGTGATTGTGGCTTTGGCAAAAACGCACGGTGTAGAATATATTTTTGCAACCGTTATTTTAGCGGGAATAATTCAGTTTTTAGCCGGACTTTTAAAATTGGGAAAATTGATCCGTCTTGTGCCGCAATCCGTCATTTATGGTTTTGTAAATGGTTTGGCAATCGTGATTTTTATGTCGCAATTGGTTTCCTTTAAAGACGTTTCCGGGAATTGGCTAAGCGGAATTCCACTTTATAGCATTTTAGGTTTGGTACTTTTAACGATGTTGATCATCTGGCAAATGCCAAAATATACGAAAGCATTTCCTGCATCTTTAACAGCAATTTTGGTAGTTTTTGGTTTGGTTTTTTTCTTAAATATTCCAACAAAAACTGTCGGTGATCTTGCTTCCATTAAAGGCACTTTTCCACCTTTTCATATTCCTGATTTGCCTTTTAATTTCGAAACTTTACAAATCGTTTTTCCTTACGCAGTCATTGTTGCAGGAGTTGGTTTAATAGAAAGTTTATTGACTTTAAATATTGTTGATGAATTAACAGAATCCACAGGAAATGGAAATCGTGAAGCTTTAGCGCAAGGTGCAGCCAATATTTTTTCCGGATTTTTCTCTGGAATGGGTGGTTGCGCAATGATCGGTCAAAGTTTAATTAACGTTTCAAACGGCGCGCGTGCAAGACTTTCCGGAATTGTGGCAAGTGTCATGTTGTTGGTTTTCATCATGTTTGGAAGTTCGTTGATTGAGAAAGTTCCCGTTGCTGCGTTAACAGGTTTAATGATTATGGTTGCAATCGGAACATTTGAATGGGCGAGCTTTAAAGTATTTACGAAAATGCCTAGATCGGATATTTTTGTAATGGTTGTAGTTACTTTAATTACTGTTTTCCTTCACAATTTGGCTTTAGCGGTGATAATTGGCGTAATCATATCGGCATTAGTTTTTGCCTGGGATAATGCAAAGCGAATTCGTGCAAGGAAATATTTAGATGAAAATGGCGTGAAACATTACGAAATTTACGGTCCTTTATTTTTTGGTTCAACACAGACTTTTTCAGAAAAATTTGATGTTCAGGACGATCCGAATGAAATTATAATTGATTTTAAAGAAAGTCGCGTTGCAGATATGTCGGCCATTGAAGCTTTAAATAAATTGACAGAACGCTACAAAAAATTGGATAAAAAAATCCATTTAAAACATTTGATCAGAGATTGCAGAAATCTCTTACAGAATGCAGACAGTTTAATTGAAGTTAATATTTTAGAAGATCCTGATTATAAAGTAATGCCGAAATAAAATTTAACGCGATTTACCTATCTGTGGAAATCTGTGAAATCTGTGAGCAAAATACTGGCGCACAGATTTCACAGATTATTTTTAATATTTATCTCTGTGTCCTTAGTGAAAAAATCTCTGTGTTCTTTGTGTTTAAAAAAATCAAAAAACCAAATGTTTTGGCAAATGATGCAGTAATTCTGTATTAATAATTGCTGCGCAAATTTCAGGTTTTTCGAGTTGTCCCATGTGTCCGCAATCTAAAACATAAGATTTTATGTTTGTTTGATCTGGCAGATTTTTCAAGGTTTTTTCAGAATTTACTGCAGAATCATGTTTCCCGGAAATAATTAAAATTTTTGCGTCAAGATTTTTCAAAATTTCCAATTTATCAGTTCTTTCGATCATTCCTTTGACGGCTGCCAAAGCGCCAAGATTGTTTGTTGAAAACGCAATTTCTTTAGCAAAATTAATTTTTCCTTCAAGAATGTCTTTCTCGTTTGGATTAAACAAATTCGGTATTCCTGCGTTTACATAATGTTTAAAAGCATCTTTTATAATTCTAAAACTTTTTCTGCGCTGTTCTTTTTTATCTTCTTCGTCCGCTATATAAGTCGAGAAAAACAAAGTCAAACTCTTTAATTTTTGGGGAAATAATTCTGCAAAAGCGAGCGAAACATAACCGCCCATCGAATGTCCCAAAAGATGAATTTTTTCTAAATTTAATTCAGAAATTACTTTTACGACTTCTCTTGCCATCATTTCCATGCTTAGAATTTCTGAATTATTTTCAGATTTTCCATGTCCGGGAAGATCGATTTTTATAACTGTAAATTTTTCGGAAAGATGAGGTTCGAGAAATTTCCAGATTTTAGAATTTTCCATAAAACCGTGAAGTAGAACTAAGTTTTCTTTGCCGTTTCCAGTAATTTCAAAATGTAACATACTATTTGTAAATATCGATGTAATCTACAAAGCCTGAACCATTCACTTTATTTTGTAAGCGCCACACCTTTCCTTCTTTTTTGAAAGTATTATTTTCTTTTCGTGTAAATTGCTTTCCATCTTGCGCGATTTTTTGGATAATTTCACCGTCCAGATTCATGTAATCTTCAGAAACTAATTTCATAGTTCCATTAATTTTTAAACTATTTTTTCCTGCATTGATACTTCCCACAACTTTATATTCGTCTTTACCTGTTTTTTCAAAAGAGATTTCGCCATTTTTTGAAATATTATTGTGTGTGAGTTTATGTTTTCCACTCCAGTCGGTGTAGAAATTAGTATTGTTAATTTTTGTAATACTGTCGTTTTTCTTTGCAATTATTTATTTAAAGAATCGATTTTTGTTTCAGAATCTTTTGGACCTGCGTTTTTATTACAGGAAAAAATTGTAAAAAATAGAATTAGATAGAGAAATAGTTTCATTTAAAAATTTTAATAAAATTAATCATTCGTGGCGGTTGTTGAAATTTATTCTTTAATTATTTTTAAACAAAATGAGATAAAAATCTAAAATTCAATTTTTGTAAATTGCAGATCAAATAAAATTTAATTAAAATGAAAAATATAATCGTTGCATTTTTACTTTTATTCATCGTAAACTGTGAGCCAGCTGCCAAACCAATTGAAAATAATACCATAAATTCCACGGCAACTTTGGAGCAAAAGTTAGATAAAAATCCTTTTCTGGTAGATGTCAGAACTCCGGCGGAATTTGCACAAGGAAGTGTAAAAGGTGCTGTGAATATTCCTTTGGAAGATTTGCAGGCACGAATTTCAGAGTTTAAAGGAAAAGAAAATATTATTACATTTTGCAGAACCGGTCATCGTAGCGGACAAGCAATCGAAATTTTAAAAGAAAACGGAATCACTGATGTTACCAATGGAACGAATGCAGAAAACATTGAAGCATTAAATAATAAATAATAAATATTTTTTTTTGCAACAAAAAAAACAGCCAAATCAGGCTGTTTTTTTTAGCTATATTATTTGATTTTGTTTTCGTATAACTTTTTTTCCAGAGGTTTTATTTCTCCAATTCCATATCTTTCGCTTTTTGTAATCGCCATATTATCCAGCATATCAACGAAATTTTTATAATTTGCATCATCCGTAGGTTTTAAAATTACAGTGAAATATTCTTTTTTTTGGTGCAGTATTTTTAAAATCTGAAATAATTTTTGAAATTTTATTTCCATCAAAAGATGTTTCGTAAATATCATTTGCATTTAAATTATTCAAATCTTTTTGGTAATAAAACACCCGGTTATTTTCCCCAATAATAAATGTCACTTGATTTCTGAAATCAATGTCAACCTCGATATGATCAGGATTTTTTGGTGGATAACGGAGATCCATCACATTTGGTTTCGAGAAGTTGGTGGTAAACATAAAAAATGTAATTAATAAAAAACCCAGATCCACCATCGGCGTCATATCAACACGAATTTGTTTTTTACTTAATGAGCGTTTTCCTTTTTGTTCGTTTGTGGCAATATTTTCCATAATTTTAAAATTTAAATATTTAAGGATTGTGTAAATTAGATTAAATAATGATAATTATTTGAAAAATTTGTTACAAAAGTGATGCCTGTTTTCAATTTAAAGTAAATTAATCGTAAAAGCTTAAATGTATTGCATAAAAAAAGCTTTGATTAGAAATAATCAAAACTTTAAAATTTAAAATAAATTTCTATTTATTTTTCTTAAAATAATCAATTCCACAATTCAGGAATTTTTTAAAATCATCTTTCGACATATAACCGGAAACCGGCGGATTGATCACTTTTCCATCCGGCGTGACCAAAACATAATGCGGCTGGGAATTATTATTAAAATTGATCTGCTGAAACAAACTCCATTTATCACCAATTGTTTTCACTTTTTTAAACTGACCATTTCCCATATCAATTTTAATTTGCTGATCCAATGGCAATTCTTCCTTGTCGTCCACATAAACGGACGCTAAAACTAAATCATTCTGTAAGATTGGTAAAATATCATCTTGTGACCAAACAAATTCCTCCATTTTTCGGCAGTTTTCACAACCATAACCCGTGAAATCTATCAACACTGGTTTGTTTTCTTTTTTTGCTAATTCAATGGCTTTGAAATAGTCATTTTCCGGATGCATTCCGAGAATACCGTCTTTTTCATCGTGGAAATAACTCACATTTAAAGGTGGTAAAATCCCGCTTAGCAATTGCAGTTTCGGTCTGTCACCAGGAATTAATCCTTGAACTAAATAAATCACAAAAGCAATCCCGGCAACGCCTAATAATTTTCTACCCAAAGATATTTTAGGTTTTTTATCATCATGCGGAAATTTAATGATGCCGAATAAATATAGAACCAAACCAATCGTAATCACGATCCAAATCGCAATAAACAATTCTCTTTTAAGTAAAAAAGTTTTAGTTACTAAATCTGCTTTTGATAAAAATTTTAAGGCTAAACCTAATTCTATAAAACCTAGAAAAACTTTCACCGTATTCATCCAGCCGCCAGATTTTGGCAAAGATTGTAAGGCTTGAGGGAATAATGCTAAAAGTCCGAAAATTATGGCCCAAGCCAAACCGAAACCGGCTAAAGCAAAAGTCAATAACATTGGAACATTGGTAGAACCTGTTACGGCGCTTCCAAGCAAACTTCCTAAAATTGGACCTGTGCAGGAAAATGAGACAATTACTAAAGTTAAAGCCATGAAAAATATTCCTATAATTCCGCCGGCGTCTTCTGCTTTTGAAGATTTATTGGCAATGGAACTTGGTAAAGTTATATCGTAGTAACCGAAAAAACTTCCGGCAAAAAATATAAATATGATGAAGAAAGCAATGTTTAACCAAACACTTGTGGAAATTTGATTAAAAACATTTCCGGCAATTCCGTCAATTATATGAAACGGTACGCTCAATAAAACAAAAATTAAAAGGATAAAAAAGCCATAAATAAATGCGTCTCTTTTACCTTTTGCTTTATCTTTCATCCCTTTTGTAAAGAAAGAAACCGTCAAAGGAATCATCGGGAAAACGCACGGCGTCAATAAAGCAACCAAACCACCAATGAAACCAAGAAGCAAATATTTCCAGTAATTTTCAGAATTTTGTTGGGTTTGAGCCACGCCACAATCCGTCAAAGGATTTTTAAAATCTAAAGTCGAAACTTTTAAATCTGGAACTCCTGAAGAAATTGCAGTTGCAGTTTGCATTCTTTTTTCAACGGTTGAATCTTTCGTTAAAGTCGTAAGAACATCAGAATTTTCCGGTGTAACTTCTGAATTTTCAGTTGTAACTACGGTTGCATTCGCCGCAACAGATTTTTGAAATTCTAAAGTATTTGGTGCCAGACAAACTTTGTCATTACAAATTTGATAAGTGATTTCCGCAGAAACATTGGCTTCTTTTGCGGGATTTTTTAACTTAAATTTTTGTTTAAATAAAACCTGATCCGAGTAAAAAACAATTCTCGTCCCGAAAGCCTCAGAAAATTCGTCGTGCTTTTTGCCGACTTCGATTACTTTTCCGATAAGATCAATTCCTGCTGAGGAAGATAATTTCATCTCTGTCGGAATACCAGAATCTTCTGGTAAATCTTTAGAATAAATATGCCATCCTTTTTCAATAGATGCCGTTAAAACTGCTTCATACTGGTTATTTCCAAGATCAGTGATGTTATATTTAAACTTTAAAGGATCTTTTATCTGCGCCGATAAAAATTGCGTAAAGATGACAAGTAGGAAGAAAAAAAGTTTTTTCATTTTTATTTTTTAAAAGGACGTGCAAAGGTATTTAAAGCAAATCTAATTGTAGGTCTATTTTAATGTTTTCAATACGGCTAAAAGCATTTCGCCGGAAAGTCTGTGTTTATAATCCGGATTAATATACTCAAAAGTGATCTCGCCAGATTTATTTAGGAAAAATACAGAAGCAACCGGCAAAATCGGCGTTAATCCACCTTTTACTTTACTTGAAAGCATGGTTTCATAGTTTTCCGGCATTTTAAAGGCAATTCCCGTTTTTTGAATTAATTCTGCACCTTTATCAGAAAGAAGCGTGTAAGACACTTTATCTTTTTTCGCAACATCAGGAATATTTTGGAAATTTTCCGGACTGATCGCTATAATTTGATAGCCTAAATCTGTAACTTCTTTTTCGATTTGCGCCAGACCAGAAAGTTGCGCATTGCAATACGGACACCAACCTCCGCGGTAAAACACGACCACAGAAGGTTTCTGAGAAATTAAAGATTGCAGGTTGACATCTTTTCCATTGATGTTCTGAAGTGTTGCATCGGCTAATTTTTGACCGATCAATAATGGTTTCACCTCATTTGCAGTTGGATAAATTTGTGCTTTGCTTAAATTTGAAACTAATAAAAGTGATAAAGTTAGAAGGAAAAGTCTGGTAAATTTTGACATTTTTTTTGTTTTAGAATTAGTGTTTTTAGAAAATGATTTCAATAAAATTTTTGAGATTTTCATTGGCTACAAATCTGGAATCTTGCCGATAAGGTAAAATTCCTAGAACCTGATCTTTAGAATCTGATAAAATTTTAATTTTTTCTTCGTCAAAAGTAGATAATTTTAATTCCTTTATTACTTTAGAAACCTTCTTTTTGCCTATCATTCCAATCGGAAAAAGCAGGTCATCTCTTTTTACTTCCCTTATTTTTAAAGGCAATTTTATTTTTTCTAAATCTATTTTCCAGATCTCGTTGTTAAAATTGTCAGAAAGAAGAAAATATTTTAAATAGATTTGACTGATTTCAGGCAAAAGGATTTCTTTAAAATCTTCTTTTTCTAAATTAATTTTTTCAATAATTAATTCATTTCTGGCAATTTGAAGTTGATGACCTTTAGAATAAAATAAACTACTGTTTTCGGATTTAAAAATCTTTGAAATTTCGTTTGCATCATCAAAACCATAAGTTTTCAACAATTCAAATTTTACAAAATCCGATTCTTTATCAAGTTTTTCTTTGTTAAAAATGATTTTAGAATTAATTTTTTGGCTTAAATTTTTTCGTTTATTTTCAATTTCTGTTGAAATAAAATCTTTTGAATCATTTAAATACGTTAAACTTTTGCTAAAATTTTCCAGAAAACTTTCGTTGGTTTTTAAAAGTTGAGGCGTGATTTCATTTCTAATAAAATTTCGCAAATAATCTGATTTTTGATTGCTTGTATCTTCGCGAAATTCAATATTATTTTCCTTCGCAAATTTGTAGATTTCTTCTTTGCTAAATTTTAAAAGTGGACGTAAAATCTCATTCTCATTTTTCGGAATTCCACTCAAACCTTTTAAACCGGAAGCACGCGAAAGATTGATAATAAAAGTTTCCAGTTCATCATTCAAATGATGCGCAGTTACTATGAAATGGAGATTTTCTTCAGATTTAATTTTATTAAAATACTCATATCTCAAATTTCTTGCCCAAAGTTGAACGGAATTTTCCGGTTTTTTATCAATTTCCGAAACTTTATATAAATGAAATTTGACGTTATTTTTTAAACAAAATTTAAAAACAATTTTTTCATCAAGATCAGATTCTTCACCTCGAAGTTTGTAATTAATATGTGCGATTTGAAAGTTTAAATTTAAAGCTAAAAACAAGTTTGCCAAAACCATCGAATCTGCGCCGCCGCTTATTGCAAGTAAAAAAGATTTGTCCGCAAAATTTGGCAAAAGCAATGAAAGTTCGTTTTGTGCGTTTTGTTTATTAAGATACATTTAACAAAGATAATTCTTCTTTTTAAAATGATTTTGTAAATTTGAATTCCATATAGATCGATCTTTAGATATATATTGATGAACTTAATCTTAAAAAGGCAAACAATTAAATTATTATATATGAAAATTTTTAAAATGCTCGGCGTTGGAATCATCGCAATTACGATGACTTCCTGCGTGAGCAAAAAGCAATTTGAAGCATTGAATATCAATTACAAACAATGTATTGAAGGCGCTGCAGAAAATCAAAGAACCATTCAGGACCTGAACGGAAAAAATTCTGGACTTTTAAGCGAAAATAACTTGCTGAAAGATCAAAATAATTCTTTAAAATCGTCTTTAGATGCTTGTTTAAGCAACGCAGGAAAAGGTTCTGCAAACATTGACAAGTTGGTTGGTGAGATCAACTCTTCAAATTCTTACATCAAACAACTTATTGCTTCTAAAAGTAGAAATGATAGTTTGAATGTCGCATTATCTAATAAATTAAAAAGAAGTTTAGACAATATTGCTGACAGCGATGTTCAGGTAAAAGTGTTAAAAGGTGTGGTTTTAATTTCATTATCTGATGGAATGCTTTATAAAACGGGAAGTTTTGATGTGCAGCCAAGTGCGCAGGAAATTTTAGGAAAAGTAGCAAAAGTGATCAATGATTATGATAAATATTCAGTTTTAATTCAAGGTAATACGGATAATGTGCCGTTGAAAAGCGCCTCAGTTCCGAAAGACAACTGGGATTTATCTGCTTTGAGAGCAACTTCTGTGGCGAGAATGCTTCAGACGCAATTCGCAGTTGATCCTTCAAGAATTACAGCAGGTGGAAATTCTGAGTATCAACCGAAATCGACTAATGCGTCGGTTACTGGAAGAGGTGAAAACAGAAGAACAGAAATTATCATCATGCCAAAACTGGATGAATTTATGAAATTAATGGACATTGCGCCGGTTAATAAATAATATTTAATTCATTTTAAATATAATTCCCGAAAAGAAATTTTCGGGAATTTTTATTTTGAGTAAATTTGGAAAAATAAAAATTTTAATGAGTTTTTTTGAAGAAAATTGCCTGGAAATGGATCGTTATTTAGAATCTAAAACCTCGAACGAACCAGAAATTTTAAAAAAATTACGAAAGGAAACTTATCAGAAAACCACGCAACCGCATATGATTTCCGGTTTGCAACAGGGGAGATTGTTAAGCATAATTTCAAAACTTATTTCGCCGAAAAATATTTTAGAAATTGGGACTTTCACTGGTTACGCCACTTTATGTTTAGCGGAAGGTTTAGCGAAAGATGGAAAAATTTTCACCATTGATAAAAACGAAGAATTGGCGTATTTGTCGGAAAAATATTTTTCAGAAAGTGATTTTTCGTCCCAAATAAATTTTATTAAAGGAAATGCTTTGGATGAAATTCCTAAATTAAATATTGATTTTGATTTGATTTTTATTGACGCAGATAAATCCAATTATCTAAATTATTTTAATTTGATTAAACCAAAAATGAAAAGCGGAAGCTTGTTGTTAATTGATAATGTTTTGTGGCACGGAAAGGTTTTAGAAGAAAATCCAAAACTGGAATCAACAAAAATAATCAAGGAATTAAATGAATTGATCGCGCAGGACGAAGACTTTGAAAATCTTATTTTACCTTTACGCGACGGTATTCAAGTTGCCAGAAAAATTTAAATTATGGAAAAAGCCATTTGCAATGTTTCAGTTGCGCCAGTTCGTGCAGATTCTTCTGATAAAGCGGAAATCGTGACGCAACTTTTATTCGGTGAAAGCCTTTCTGTAATCGAAGTTAAAAATAACTGGACGAAAATTAAAATGGATTTTGACGGTTACGAAGGTTGGATGGATACCAAACAATATTCTGTGGTTTCAGACGAATATTTACAAAATAGAAGAACTAATTTAGTAACAGAAAACTTTCAGTCGCATATTTTAAAAGATGGAAAAATTCTTTTATCCATCGGCTCTGAAGTCGATTTTGAAACTATTTCTACGCAAAGAAGTGAAAATTTAAGACAAAATATAATCACAACGGCGAAAGAATTTCTAAACGTTCCTTACTTGTGGGGCGGAAAAAGTTTTTTTGGAATTGATTGTAGTGGTTTCACGCAATTGGTTTATAAAGTGAATGGAAAAAAAATTCCTCGAGATACGTATCAGCAGGGCGATTTGGGTAAAGTTTTAGATTTCGTGGAAGAAAGTCAGGCAGGTGATCTGGCATTTTTTGAAAACTCTGAAGGCAAAATTATTCACGTTGGAATTATGCTAAATTCTCATCAAATCATTCACGCACACGGAAAAGTGAGAATTGATGAACTGGATTCCACAGGGATTTTTAATAAAGAAAAAAATACGCACACGCATAAATTGAGGTTTGTGAAAAATTTGCTTTAAATTTTATAAATCTTTTTTCTCGCAGATTTTGCTGATGACGCAGATTTAATACGATACATTTTAATGACTGAAAACGAAATTACTTATATAATTAGAAAGGGAATTTTTAATGTTTATAATGGTTTAGGGCCAGGTTTATTGGAATCTGTTTATCATAAAATTTTGATTTATGAATTGGAAGATTTGGGTTTAGAAGTAAAGTCTGAAATTCTTTTACCTGTTAAATACGGCGAAGTTTTGTTTGATTGTAATTTCAGAATTGATTTATTAATTGAAGATAAAGTAATTGTTGAATTAAAATCCGTGAAAAATTTAGAAGATATTCATTATAAACAATTGAATACTTATTTGAAATTATCAGATAAAAAGTTAGGGCTTTTAGTTAATTTCAATACCGATAAAATTTTAGATTCTATAAAAAGAGTTGCAAACAATTTAGAACATTAAATCTGCGTCATCTGCAAAATCTGCGAGAAAAAATCAAAATTTAAAATCATCCTTTGAAGTACCTTTATTACCTATTTATCGAACTTTTAATTTCCGGAATGGAGATCTTTTCATTATTTAACGAAAAGACCAAAAAGGGAATCAGAGGCAGAAAGAAGAGTAACAGAATTGTAAAAAAAGCGTTCAGGAAATCCGACGAAATTATCTGGATGCACGCCGCAAGTCTTGGCGAATATGAACAAGGTTTGCCGGTTTTAGAACTTTTAAAAACGAAATTTCCAGATTATAAAATATTAGTTACCTTTTTCTCGCCAAGCGGTTACGACAATGTGATCAACAAAAATAATATCGCAGATGCAATTGTTTATTTGCCTTTTGATAAAAAAAAGTTGGTAAAAGAATTCACTTCGAACTTCACAACCAAAATATTTTTTACCGTAAAATACGATTATTGGTATAATTTACTGGAAGAATTAAAACTTCAGGGCGCCAAAACTTATGTGATTTCTGCATTATTTTACGAAACGCAGGTTTTCTTCAAAACTTATGGAAAATGGTTTTCCAGAGAATTGAGAAAAAATATTGATTTCTTTTTTCATCAAACTTATCACTCAACTGCTTTGGCAAAAAGTATTGGTTTAAAAAATTCTGTAACGACCGGTGATACGAGGTTTGATCGTGTAAAGGAGATTTCAAAACGTGATAATTTTGTTCCGTTTATCGAAGAATTTAAAGGCGAAAACCGATTATTTGTTTTTGGAAGTTCGTGGGAAAAAGAAGAAAAAATTGCGGGAATTATCTCAAAAAAATCAGAAAAAGCCAAGATTATTTTAGTGCCGCACGATTTAAAAAGAATTCCTGATATTAAAGAAAATTTTCCAGGTGCAATTTTATATTCTCAGACTCAGGATTCAGGATTAAAGATTCAGGATTTTCAAATTTTGATTATTGATTCGATTGGGATTTTATCAAAAATTTATTCTTATGCAGATCTAGCCTTTATTGGTGGCGGTTTCCATTCGAGAGGTTTACACAATATTTTAGAAGCGGCGACTTTTGGAATTCCCGTTTTCTTTGGAAATCAGTACAAGAAAAATCCGGAAGCCGATGATTTAGTGAAAAATAATGGCGCTAAATCTTTTGAAAATGAAATTGATGCTGCAGATTTTTTAATTAAAATTTTAGCAGAAAAATCTGGTGAAACTTTAAAGAAAATGGGCGAAAATTCCGCGGAATTTATTCATCTGCAGCCAAACGCAACGCATTTAATTATTGAGAAAATTACGGAACAACCTACTTTAAAAGTCCCTGAAGTTTAAGATCTTTCACGATTTCAGCCATATTTTCCGGAATATTTTCTGTTTGAAAATAATTGGTATTCAACTCATTATTAAAACAAAGATTCTGCATTTTTTGATTATCCAAAATTTCATCTAAAGTTTCCTTTAGAATTTCATCAATTTCCATAAAATAATCTTCATCTAATTTTTGACTTAAAACCATACAACGAAAAATCTTATTAATTAAATAAAGATAAAGTTTATATGTCTGCTCGAAATTCTGGCGCTTTAATTTTTCTTTGTATTCTTTTAAAATGGTTTTTACGAGAAATAAATTGACGTAAACTTCACCAAATTTATCGGTCGTCACTTTTACGTGAAGCGTAATTTCACCGCTTAATTTGCGGATTAAAACCAAGAAATATTTCGGATTGGTGATTGTTTTTGCGTAATAAGAAACCCGTTCTTCGATGTGTTTTTCTAAATCATCGCGTTTTTCGTCAACAGAAACCGTTTCAATTAATTCAAAGTAAAGTTTTTGTGATAAAATTTTATCTTTTTTCAATAATCTGAAAATCAATTTGTCCTTTTCTTTGTCAGAAAATTCGCTCAAGGCTTCTTTAAATTCTTTAGAATATTCCATTAATTAAAAAGTTTTGAGTATTTCAAGAAACCATTAATTGCCCAATACGCCGTGTAATACGACGATTTTAGAGTTGAAAATCCCATATAATCTTTGTAAACCAAATATTGGTCTTTCATAATATTTGTTTTTTTTCGGGAGATGCTGTTTGGATGCATTCTGTATTTCGCCATCGTTTTTGCCAAAGGTTTCCCCACAGGAATTTTCTTCAATAAATTCAGCCACATTACATGATCTTCGCGCTTACTTCCTTCGGGGAAATATTCTTTGCCAACACTCTCTGAGTCGTACATTGAACTCAAAAGCGACAATCTGCAAGTCTTCAATAAATTATGAAAAGTTACATTTTTATCCGCTTTAAAATCTTCAATTTTTGGGTTTAAATTTTCATCGCAACGCGCATAATTTGAATACGCCAGTTCTGCGTTTTCTTTCTTCATAAAAGAAACCATTTCTTCCAAAAAATTCGGTTCCCAAACGTCGTCTGCATCAAGAAAAGTGATGTATTTTCCCGTTGCATTTTTAAGAGAAATATTTCTCGCGTGTCCTGCGCCACCGTTTTTTTCGGCTACAAATAATTTTATGCGAGCATCTTTTAAATTTTCAATTATTTCCACTGAATTATCTTTAGAAAAATCATCAGTAATCAACCATTCCCAATCTGTAAAAGTCTGATTTAAAACCGATTGAACAGTTTCCTGCAAAAACTTTGAGGAATTATACATCGGCGTAATAATAGAAACTTCGGGCATTTAGAATTTTTACAAATATAAAATTATATAAATAAAATGCTATTTATTTGCAGCAAGACGATTTTGCATCTTTAGAAATGTCTTCCCGTGTTCCGCTATATCTTTTTTTGCTTTCAATATTTCATATAAAAAGATATTTTATTTAGAGCAAAAAAAGGATGTCGCTTCACCCGCGGCTAAAAATTTAGATTATTTTTTATTTTGAAGCGAATAGATTTGTCTATAATTTTCAAGTTTTTAAAAAGTCTCGCAGATTTAGCAGATAACGCAGATTTTGATGCGGTAAAATCTGTTAAATCAAAAAAATCTGCGAGATAAATTTATTCACATTAATTATATAGAATTTTATAAAATTAAATTTTTTCATTTCAAAATCTTAAATTTGTGCCGCAGATTATAATTTAAAATCTATAATCCATAATTTAAAATCAAACTAACGCATGTTCTACGACCACCAAGCCATCGAAAAAAAATGGCAAAAATTCTGGAAAGACAACGAAACTTTTAAAACTTCGGATGATACAAATCTGCCGAAATATTATGTTTTAGATATGTTTCCATATCCTTCTGGCGCAGGTTTACACGTTGGTCATCCATTAGGTTACATCGCTTCAGATATTTATGCAAGATATAAAAGACACGAAGGTTTTAATGTTTTGCACCCAATTGGTTACGATTCCTTCGGACTTCCGGCGGAACAATATGCAATACAAACCGGGCAACATCCCGCCATTACAACGGAAGAAAATATTACCAGATACGAAGAACAATTGCGTAAAATCGGTTTTTCATTTGACTGGAGTAGGGAAGTAAGAACTTCAGAACCCAATTATTATAAATGGACACAATGGATTTTTATTGAATTATTTCATTCCTGGTATAATAAATCGACGGACAAAGCTGAAGCAATTTCTACTTTAATTAATCATTTTGAGAACTTCGGAACAGAAAATTTAAACGCGGCACAAAATGAAACATTAAATTTTACTGCGGAAGAATGGAAAAATGGGGACGAAAATTATAAGCAGGATATTTTATTAAATTACAGATTGGCTTACAGAGCGGAAACAACTGTAAACTGGTGTCCCGGTTTGGGAACTGTTTTAGCAAATGATGAAGTAAAAGACGGAAAATCTGAACGCGGCGGATTTCCGGTTTTTCAAAAAAAAATGATGCAATGGAGTATGCGGATTTCTGCCTATTCTGAAAGATTATTGCAGGGTTTAAAAACAATCGATTGGCCTCAACCTTTGAAAGATTCTCAGGAATACTGGATCGGGAAATCAATTGGAGCGCAGGTCAGTTTTTCGGTTGATAGTTTACAGTTGTCAGTTGACGGAAATATAAGTTCCGACAACCAACAACCAACAACTGACAACCAAATAGAAGTTTTTACGACGAGGCCAGACACCATTTTCGGCGCAACATTCATGGTTTTAGCGCCAGAAAATCCTTTGGTAGAAAAATTGACAATTCCAGAACAAAAATCTGAAGTTGAAAATTACATTGAACAAACTTCTAAAAAAACAGAACGCGATAGAATGTCTGATGTAAAATCAGTTTCCGGTGCTTTTACAGGAAGTTTTGTTGAAAATCCTTTTTCGGGTAAAAAAATGCCGGTTTATATTTCAGATTATGTGTTGATGGGTTATGGAACTGGCGCTGTGATGGCGGTTCCGGCGCATGATGAACGCGATCACCGTTTTGCGAAAAAATTTGGGTTGGAAATTTTAAAAGTGGTAGAAACTGAGGAAGATATCCAGGAAAATTCTTTTGATTCGAAAGATTCTGTTTGCGTGAATTCTGAATTTTTAAATGGTTTAAATTATAAGGAAGCGAAAGAAAAAATCATCGCAGAAATTGAAAATAAAAAGATTGGTTTTGGAACGATCAATTACCGACAAAGAGATGCGATCTTTTCCCGACAAAGATATTGGGGAGAACCAGTTCCGGTTTATTATAAAAACGGATTTCCGTACACTTTGCCAGTTTCCGCTTTGCCTTTAGAATTGCCGGAAGTTGAAAAATATCTGCCTACAGAAGATGGCGATCCACCTTTGGGAAATGCAACTGCTTTCGCCTGGGATGAAGAAAAGTTGTCAGTTGTCAGTTCTCAGTTGATAGATAATAATACTGTTTTTCCAATTGAACTTTCTACAATGCCTGGTTGGGCGGGAAGTTCCTGGTATTTTTTACGTTACATGGATCCGAATGATGAAAGTGCTTTTGTTGCGAAAGAAAAAGCAGATTATTGGGGACAGGTTGATTTATATATTGGCGGAAGCGAGCATGCAACAGGACATTTATTGTATTCCCGTTTTTGGAATAAATTTTTAAAAGACCGCGGCTTTATTGAGCAGGAAGAACCTTTTAAAAAACTGATTAACCAGGGAATGATATTGGGAATGAGTGCGTTTGCATTTAGACTGAAAGCAAAATATTGTGTTAAGTTTTCCTGCGAAAAAAATAATTCATCTGATTTGAAATATTACGTTGAAGAATTGTTTTTATCAAAAAAAGAAAAAGATCAAACTTTTGATGTTTTCAATAATGTCTTTCTAAAACAAGTTGAAGGAAAATTTATACAAGAGTATCCTCATCAAAAAGACTATAAAATTGAATTTATTGAATCTGATGCTTTACAAAAAATCCACGTTGATGTTTCTTTATTAAAAGGAACATCAGATGAATTAGATATCGAAAAATTTAAAAACTGGCGTTTAGAATATGCTAACGCAGAATTTATTTTAGAAGATGAAAAATACATCGTAGAAAGAGAAGTCGAAAAAATGTCGAAATCCAAATATAATGTTGTTAATCCTGATGAGATTTGTGAAGAATTTGGCGCCGATTGTTTAAGACTTTATGAAATGTTCCTTGGTCCTTTAGAACAATCAAAACCTTGGAATACGCAAGGTTTGACGGGCGTTTATGGTTTCCTTAAAAAATTCTATAACTTATATTTTAACGAAGATCAATTAGAAATTTCTGAGGAAGAACCCACGAGAGCGGAATATAAAACACTTCATACTTTAATCAAAAAATTAAGTACAGATCTGGAAAATTATTCTTTCAATACTTCTGTTTCTTCTTTCATGATCGCGGTCAATGAATTTCAAAAATTTAAAACGAATAAAAGAAATATTTTAGAACCACTTGCAATTTTAATTTCGCCTTATGCACCGCACATTGCAGAAGAATTGTGGTCGAAATTAGGTAAAGAAAAAAGTATCGAATTTGAAACCTTTCCAGTCTTTGATGGGCAGTATTTAGTGGAAGATAATTTTGATTATCCAGTGAGTTTTAATGGTAAAATGAGGTTCAAAATATCGTTGCCAACTTCACTTTCAAGAGAAGAAATAGAAAAATCTGTTTGCGAGGAGGCTAAAACCGGAGAATATTTGGCTGGAAGTACACCAAAAAAGATAATTATCGTGCCTAATAAAATAGTTAATATCGTTTTCTAACATTAATTTTTCTTAAAATATTATAAAATTTCAATTAGAGAAAAATTCTAATATTCAAAAAAATAAGGTGATTAAATTTTTGATATTTGAAGTATTTAATGTGATATGCTTATATTTTCTAATTTTAGCTATATTATTTATTAATGTAATAAACTTTATACTAAATTAAGCTAAAAAAATAAAGGTTTAAGAGTATGATTGATTTGCATTTTTAAAAATTTTAACTTTAATTTACATCTTCAAACAATTAAAATAACAATTTATAATTTAGTTAAGTATGGAAATGAATGTTTCAAACAACGAAGAGCAATTAGTCGCTAAAAAGGCAGGCGGTCTTAATCCTGCATTTATTATTCCTATTCTATTATTGGTGGGAATTGGTATTTATCTATTTATTTTTGGAAATCCAAGCAATTTTAAAGATCCGGAGCAGTTCCAAGGTGCAATGTCGGTGGCTTTTTCAGATGTTGAGTCTAAAAAAATTGAACCACCTCAAGGCGGAATTATTGGAACAATTTACAAAGGTGGATTTATCGTTCCTATCTTGATCACATTCATGATTACAGTGATTGTATTCTCTATTGAAAGAGCTTTAGTACTAGGAAAAGCGTCTGGAAAAGGTAACATTGATACATTCGTATTAAAAATCAGAAGTTTATTGAACCAAAATAAAGTTGATGAAGCATTAGCAGAATGTGATTCTCAAGAAGGTTCTGTAGGTAATGTTGTAAAAGAAGGGCTTACAACTTATAAAGCTTTGGCTCATGATACTACTCTTAATAAAGAGCAAAAAATGGTAGCATTAAACAAGGCAATAGAAGAAGCAACTACATTAGAGATGCCAATGTTAGAAAAAAACATGATGATTCTTTCTACTTTAGGTACAGTTGCAACATTAGTAGCGCTTTTAGGAACAGTAATTGGGATGATTAAAGCATTTGCTGCTTTAGGTGGCGGTGGAGGTACTCCGGATGCTGCTGCACTTTCTACAGGTATTTCTGAAGCATTAATTAACACTGCTTTGGGTATTGGTACTTCTGCAATCGCAATTATTCTATATAACTATTTTACTTCTAAAATTGACGGATTAACTTACAAGATTGACGAAATCGCAATGAGTATCCAGCAATCATTTGCAGAATTTCACTAAGAATTTAGATCGAATTTTGATTTCGTTTTTATTTAAATGGAATTTAGCAAATTAAGAGTTTAATTTAACAAATAAAGAACGCAATGGCGAGAATAAAACCAAAAAGACACGGCGTAGTGACTGACATGACAGCAATGTGTGATGTCGCGTTTCTACTCCTTACATTCTTTATCTTGACAACTCAGTTTAAAAAACCTGATGTTGAACAGATAAAACCGCCGTCATCCATATCAGAAAAATTATTGCCAGATGCAAGTTTGATGACAATAAATATTACTCCAGCAGGAAAATTTTATTTTCAGCCTGTGACGAACGCTTCAGAAAGACTTCAGTTGCTGGATAACATGGGTAAGAAATATGGTTTGACATTTACTGATAAAGAAAAGGCATCTTTCCAGAAGGTACAGGCGATAGGGACACCGATGACAAGATTAAAAAGTTATCTTGACCTTACTGACGATAAACAAAAGGAATATAAAGATCCAACCGGAATTCCAATTGATAGTATTGACAAGCAGATGATTGATTGGGTACAGCAAAGTTTGGCCGTAAATCCAAATTATAAATTAGCAATCAAGGGTGACGTAAGTACGAAATATCCTAAAGTGAAAGATTTGTTTGAAGGTTTAAGAGATATTGATTTTCTTAAATTTTGGCTGATCACTTCACAAGAAAAAAGTAACGAATAAACCGACAAAAGACATGGCAGAAGTACAGGTAAAAGAACAGGGCGGAAAAGGTGGCAAGGTTCGGTCGAAAAAGCAGAATACCAGAGTTGACATGACACCCATGGTTGACTTAGGATTTCTTTTAATAACATTTTTTATGTTTACCACGACATTTAGTAAACCTAATGTAATGGATTTAGGTCTTCCAGCAAAACCTAAAAAAGAACAGAAGCAACCGGATACTGAGATTAAACTTTCTAATTCGATTTCTCTTTTAATAGGGAAAAACAACAGAATATTTTGGCATCAGCAAGACAATACAAGTCTTACAGATGAAACACTTAATGAAACTACTTTTGACAGAGAAGGAATCAGAAAAATTATACAGCAGGCGAAAGCCAGAGCAGCAGATCAAAGTTTGTTTACTGTGATTATCAAGCCTACTGACGATGCTGTGTATAAAAATTTTGTAGATATTCTGGATGAAATGGCCGTTACAAAAAGTGAGCGATATGGTGTGACCGATGTTAAACCATGGGAAAAAGCTATATATGAGAAAAAAGTAGGTGGTTCAGCTCCTGCTGCAGCTCAAACAAAATAATTTATAAAATTAAATTAATTATGTCAGATGAATCTTTAAATCAAAATTATACTCGTTCACTGGATGAGATTGTTTTTGAAAATAGAAATAAAAGTTATGGAGCTTATGATTTAAGAACCTCCTATTCAAGATTACTTACAAGATCTTTCTTAATTGGAACTTCTCTATTTTTAGTTGCTGCTTTATCACCATTTATTTACCAAAAAATTAAAAATGCATTTGCTCCACCAAAGACTGAGGTAAAAGCTGAATTGGTTAATATTATTCAGGAAGATAAAATAATTGAGCAACCAAAAGAAAAAGAACCACCTCCACCTCCGCCTCCAAAAGAGGAAAAGCAGGAAGTAATTCAGAATGTTGTTCCTGAACCAAAAAAGGCACCGAAGATTGAGACTCCACCGCCACCAATTTCTAAACAATTGGAAACGACAACTGGGCTTCAAAATCAGGAAGGTATAAAAACACCAACTTATACGCCACCTCCGCCGCCACCGTCTTCAGGTAAATCTAACACGGTAGAAGTAAAACCACCATCTAATGAAGTATATGAAACGGTTGATCAAACTTCTGAATTTCCAGGAGGTATTAATGCATTTAGAACTAAGGTTTCAGGTGGATTTGATACATCTGTAATGAGTGGTGATGAAGGTACTGTGAAAACTGATATTACATTTGTTGTTGAAAGAGATGGAAGTATCACTGATGTGAAAGCAAGTGGAAAAAATTCCGATTTTAACGCAGAAGCGGTAAAAACTATCAAAGGAATTAGAAGCAAATGGACACCAGCAAAAATAAATGGACAGCCGGTTAGGTCTCGATATAGACTGCCATTATCAATGCAGTTTGCTTATTAAAATTATTGAATTTTCTAAAAGAGAGGCTTTTGCTTCTCTTTTTTTTTATATTTTTGTGTACTATGATTTCAAACTGGATTTCTTTTGTAACGGGTTTTTTCTACATTGCTTTAGGCATTGTAGTAATAATCTACAAATTTTTCATAATTACATTGGAGCCAAATGTGGCATATCCTCTAGGTGGACTTTTGGCTATTTATGGAATTTTTAGAATTGTAAGAGCGCTGATAAAAATTAAAAATATTAAAAATGAAGAATAGTTTTTTTTGTATGATTTTTATTTTTTTGGCTTTTTCCTGTAATAAAAAAGCAGAAAAGCCTGTAGATGACCCACATCGGGGTTACATAAAGATTGAAGCCGACGAGTCTTTTAGTAGCGTTATACAGTCTCTTACGGAAGCTTACACAAATCAATATCCATCAACGAAAATTGATTTTGTAACAAAAAAGGAAGATCTCGGTTTTATGGATCTTTTAAACGGAAAAATCCGAGTTGCAGTAATGTCCCGGGAATTATCACCAGCCGAGAGAGCAGCTTTTGAAAAGAAATTTGAATGGCAGCCTGCTAAATTTGCAGGTGATGGAGTTGTATTTATTGTTCCTAAAAATTCAGAAAAAAGTTCAATAACTTACGAAGAGATTCAAAATGAATTAAATTCAGAAAAGAAAAATATCATATTTGATGGAACCAACAGTAGTAATTTAAATTTTGTGGCGCAAAATCTGGGTAAAAAACCATCAGAGCTTCAATTTTCAGTAATTTCAGGTAACACAAATCTTATTGAGCAACTTAATAAATTTCCTGATAAAATTGGTGTAATAAGTTTAAATACCATTAGCAGACCTTATGGAGCCGAAGCTGAGAAGTTACGTGGTTTAATAAAGATCCTTCCTGTGGTGAAAGATGGAAAGACCTATGAACCAAGTCTTCAAAATATCAAAAATATGTCTTATCCCTTTACAAGAATTTTATATTTTCTGACAAATGAACCTTATTATGGTTTGGGGAATGGATTTATAAGATTTTCTTGTACTCAAATAGGTCAAATTATTGTTGATAAAGAAGGTCTGCAACCATATAATACTTATAAAAGGGAAGTTCAGATGAAGTAAAAATTTTAAGAGTAGATTTATTTGGTCTAAAAATTGATTTTAAGCTGGTAGTATTATTTAATTTAAAAATTTTAAAATGAAATATATAATGAATGTAACGAAGAAATCAGCGATAGGTATTGCTGCAGTATTTTTAGTAAATTTTTCTTTTGGACAGTCAATTGAACAGGGGATTGCAAGTGTAGATAGTCAGAAATATGCGAAAGCAAGAGATATCTACAATCAAATGATTACTCAGGCACCTACTGAAGCAGAAAATTATTTTTATTTAGGTGACACATATTTAACGCAATTTGAGCCAAATTTTGAAAAAGCATCTGAATATTTTAATAAAGGGGTGACTTTAGATAGAAAAGCTTATTTAAATAAAATTGGTTTAGCAACAGTAAAATTAGGTAAAGGTGATAAATCTGGGATTACAGATATCCAGGCCATAGTCTCAGACTCGAGAGAGAAAGATGCTGAAGTTTTGTATAGATCTGCAGAAGCATTAACTATGTTTGACGCGACGAGTGCGCCTGATCTTGCTATTGATTATTTAAATAAAGCGATCGCGAGAGCTGATAGAAAAGGTGTTCCCGCATATTATTATTACACTTTAGGTGATGCTTACAGAATTAAAAAAATTCCTGGTGATGCTATGAATGCTTATGATAAAGCTTCAGCAGTTGCTCAAAATAAAGCTTCAGTTTTCACAAGAATGGGAACATTATGGATGGCTGCAAAACAGTGGAAATTAGCAAAAGAAAAGATCGATCAGGCAATTGCCGTAGATCCAACATATGCTCCGGCTTACAGAGCTTTGGCAACTTATGATATATTTTATCAAAAAAACGCTGAGGCCAACGCTGCTTTAATTAATTATGCAAAATACGCAGATGAAGATCCTTCTACGCAGTTAGAAATTGCTAAATTGTATTTTACAACAGATGATTACGCTAACTCGAAAATGACTTTAGATAAAGTTTTTGATAAAGTGGAAGATCCAATTAAATTTAAATTAAGAGCTTACTTATTGTACCAGGAAGCAAATTATGCAGGTGCAAAACAAGATCTTGATGTGTTCCTTCAAAAAGCTGAAAAAAGCAGAATTCTAGATGCTGATAAAGGTTTGTCAGGTTTAATTGATGCAGGTTTGGCTAAAACAGAAACTGATCCAACTAAAAAAGCAGCATTACTTGCCAGTTCTGCTAAAAACGTTGCGGCTGCAGTTGCTGCCAAAGATGAAACATTAGACTGGAATTTAGAACTTGCTAAAATTAACGGTACGGCGATGGCTGCCTCCAGTGTTGATGAAGGTGCAACTACCCCTGCAATTGAAGCTTTAAAAAAACAAGTACAGGCAAATCCTAAAGACACTGATATTTTATTCAAACTTGCAACAAGTTATCAAGAGGCAAAAAACTGGACAGGAGCAGTTCTAACTTGGCAGAAAATGAGTAATTTGATTCCAGATTGGGCTCCGGCATATTACAGTCAAGCGTATGCTTACCAGCAGGCAGAGAAAAATGATCTTGCGGCAAATTATTATCAAAAATATATTGACAAAGTGAAACCGGCTGAAGTTGAAGCTAATAAACAAACTTTATCATACGCTTATTTTGCGGTTGCTTTTTTCGATAAAGATTCTGATCTTGCAAAAGCAAAAGAGTATGCGGCAAAATCTGTTCAGTTAAATCCGAATTATGAAGATGCAGTAAAACTTAATGCGCAATTGAATGCTGGTGGTGCTTCCACAAGCGGTACAATGCAAAGTACAGATACTACTAAAAAAGCAATGGACTCTACTGTTGCTAAATAGAACAATAAATTATTTTCAAAAAATCCCGGATTTTTATCCGGGATTTTTTTGTTTTATATTCTCATTTTTAATTTTCTCAATCTATTCGTATCTTTGCAATCCAAGAAAAATTTATGTCAAAATCACTTATACCAAAATTAGAAGCAATTAAACAACGTTACAATGAAGTAGCGGAATTAATTATTCAGCCTGACATTATTTCAGACCAAAAAAAATACTCCACATTAAATAAAGAATACAGCGATCTGGGAAAAATTGTGGCTGTGTTTGATCAATATCAGCAGGCTTTAACCACAATCGAAGAATCTGACGAAATCATTGCCGATGGATCTGATAAAGAATTCGTTGAAATGGCGAAGGCTGAAAAAAATGAATCTATAGAAAAGATTCCAGGTTTAGAAGATGAATTAAAAGTTTTACTCATTCCAAAAGATCCTACCGATGATAAAAACGTCATAGTGGAACTTCGTGCTGGAACTGGCGGTGACGAAGCCGCAATATTCGTTGAAGATGTTTATCGTGCTTATGCCATGTATTTTAAAACAAAAGGCTGGAAACATGAAATTACAGATTCAAGTGACGCATCAAAAGGCTACAAAGAATTAATCGTTCGCGTTGAAGGAACAGGCGTTTACGGAATTATGAAATTTGAATCCGGCGTTCATCGCGTTCAACGCGTTCCGGAAACCGAATCTCAGGGCAGAGTTCATACTTCCGCAATTACAGTCGCAGTTTTGCCCGAAGCCGAAGAAGTAGATTTTGAACTAAATCCTGCTGATGTAGAAATGCAGACTTCCCGTTCCGGTGGAGCAGGTGGGCAAAACGTAAATAAAGTAGAAACAAAAGTGCAGTTGACGCACAAACCGTCTGGAATGGTTGTAATTTGTCAACAAGCACGTTCTCAGCTTGCCAACCGTGAGTTAGCAATGGAAATGTTGCGTACTAAATTATATGATATAGAATTACAAAAAGCAGTCGGAGACATCGCCGCCCAACGTAAAACAATGGTTTCTACGGGTGACAGATCTGCGAAAATCAAAACATACAATTATCCGCAAGGTAGAGTGACCGATCACCGTGTTGGAAAATCTACTTATAATTTGGATGCTTACATGAACGGCGATATTCAGGAAATGATCGACGCTGTAATTATGGCAGAAAATGCCGAAAAAATGAAGGGCGAGGAAGAAAGTGTTTAATATTTGGGCGCCAATTTCCGTCTTCCGTTCCCGCTTTTTTAAGATTATAGCGGCGCCAAAGGCGCCGCTATAATCTTAAAAAGAGCTCCACTCAAGCCGGGGCGCGTCACCATTTTTTTCCTTCGTGAAAAATTTAATTGGGTGAAATCAAAATTGTTTATCTTTAAACTAAAATTAAAACTCTTATTTATGAAAAAGACATTTATTTCAGCACTACTTTTTAATCTTTTGCTAATGACTTCCTGCACAAAAGAAACCACCACTATAAACTCGACAGGAGATTCTACAACAACAGTAACAAAAATTGGAATTGACAATCCAAAAGTTGATTCAGCAAAAATAAAAGTCAATAACGGAATTGACAAAACTGGTGATGCCTTAGAAAAAGGTGCCAAAGACGTAAAAGAAGGTTTAAAGAAAGTAACGGCAGACGCCGCAGCTGCAGTTGAAAGAGGTGCAAAAGATGTAAAGGAAGATGCAAAAAAATAAAATTTTGTCTACAACTCGTTTTAGGTAAAAATTTTGCAATGAAATATTTATGTAATAAAATATAATTTTATTTAGTAATAATTTAGATCAAATTGTTTTTAAAAAGTTCGAGGATTTTTTGCTGGTAGATAAATTTGCTCAAAATATTATTTTCATTTGGCAACTGCAACTTTCTAATAATATTACTCCTGTGGTTTTCTACCGTTTTCTCACTAATAAACAATTCTTTTGCAATATTTTTTGTGTTAAAATCTGAGGATATTAAGCTTAATATTTTCTTTTCAGAACTACTAAGAAGTGCAATATTATGCACTTCTTTTTCATATTTTCCTTCCACTGTTTTTTCCTCTAAGCGCGGACTGAACCAATTCTCATTTTTCAAAATTTTTTCTATGCAAACTGCAATCTCTTCCAGCGCAAATTCTTTTAAAAGATAGCCGTTCACCCCCAAAGTTTTTGCCTTTTCATAGATGAATTTTTCATTATGCATTGTGTAAACGATCACTTTTATCCCGGGTTCTTCTTTCTTAATTTTCTAAAACTTCCAATCCGGAAAGTATGGGCATGTTAATATCCAAAATTTGAACATCTGGCTGCATTTTTTTGGCGTTCAAGTATGCAGATTCACCATCGGTGTAAGCACCAATAACTTCGTAACCAATATCTTTTAGATAATTTTGCATTCCCAAAAGCGTCATCGAGTGGTCATCTGCAATAATAATTGTGTTCATTAGTTAGCCATTTTTATTAGAATTTCAGTTCCGGAATCATCAGATTTTAAATCCAAATTTGCACTCATTGCCTGAGCTCGTTGTTTAATTCCCTGCAAACCGAAAGAATCTTTACTTTTTGTTTTCGACGCAACATCAAAACCTTCACCGTTGTCTTTTACACTTAAATGTAAAAAATTTTCATCACTTACTATTTTTATTTTTGCAATAGTTGCATTTCCGTGTTTCAACGTGTTATTTAATGCTTCCTGAATAATTCGGTATAGATGCAATTCTTTATTTTTCTCAACTTTATTTTGGTAATTGATTTCTGTGGTTACGAATAAAGTAGTTTCATTCGAAAAATTTTCAGCCAGACTTTTCACGCTTTCTTCCAAACCAACTTTTTCTAAAATAACGGGATAGAGATTTCGGCTAATTTCCCGTACTTCTTCTATAATATTGGAAACAGATTCGCTTTTAATTTCTTTTTTACTTATGATCGAATTTTTTAAAGTTAACAAAGAATGGTTTACACTATCATGGAGTTCGTAAGCAATTCGGTTTCATTCAACTTCTACATTTTCCAATAAATCAAATGTAAACTGCTCATTTTTATTTTTTTCTTCAATTATTTTTCTTCGTTTAAGTTTATTTAAATATAACCAAACCGATAATATTAAAACTGCTAAAAAGAGAAGTAATGCAATGATGTTAAAATAGTTAGTTTGAATTTCGCTTTTTTGTGCTGCAATCTGTTTTTCGCGTTTTTCACTTTGATACTTTTTATCAAACTCAAATAATTTTCCGTCTGCATTTTGTTTTTGAACAATTTCCAAATATTTAATTTCCAGATCTCTAAACTTAATGGCGTTCTGATAGTTTTTATTTTTTAAAGCATCCTGATAAAGGAGATTATACATTGTTGCAGCTATCTGATGATCATCATTTTCAATGGAAATGTCTGCCAGTTCTTTGGTCCGTTTTGAGTTTTGTAAATAACCGTATTTATAAAAAAAAATTCTTTCTCCCGTTGTTTTATAATTTTCTAAAATTTGTTTATTATCTATTTTTTTAAAATAATCTATACCCAGTTCATTAAAAAATTTTGCAGAATCGTAATTTTTTTTCAGTATATATTTAAAGGTGTAAATATCATTGACGTACGCCTGTGTCATTTCTGAAGGATTTTTATATTTTTTAAATATCTGATCAGTTGGTACTATTAGGTTAAGGGTTTTTAGCGTATCGTGCTCAGTTTCAAAATTATTTAGGATATAATTCGCCCTTATTGCCAGATAATTGGCTGTATCTTTTCGAAGTAAAAATTCGTCACAAGCTTTTACATAAAATTTTTCTGCCTCTTTGTAAGCGTAAAATGACAGATAGCAAGAGGCCAGATTATTATATAAAGAACCTAATCTACGATGATTATTATCCTGCTCTGCTTTTCTAATTAATTCAATAAATATCGGCACGGCTTTTTTGTATTCGCCAGTGTACGTGTAAGTTGTGCCTAGCAAATTTTGTGAATCCGTGTAAACATCGCTGTCAGGTGAGTATTTTGAAAATTCAATTGCTTTTTTTGCGTAGATAAGGGCGCTGTCCAGATTGTAGTTATATTGTAATTGTAAGCCGTTTAATAAATACAAATTTGCATAAAGAGTATCTTTTTTAACTGGATATTTCATTTTTATAAACTGTAATGTCTTGGCGTAAATGAAAGAATCCAAAGCATCCTGATCTATTATTGTTTCTCCATATTTTATAAGTGTCTCCTCAGCATTTCTATATTCCTTTTTCTCAATATAATTTTTATAATTTTTCTCAAAAAATAAAACGTACTCTTTTTTATTTTGATAATTATCTTTAGAGCTTAAATATTTTAAAACTGCAGAATGTTCTTTATTATCAACGATTGGCTTTTTGTTACAGCTCCAGCTGCTGAAACTGATAATAAATAGGACTATAATATATTTAAACATCTGGAAAATTTTGTCTAAAGTAATTATTTATTTCGTTCTTAAGTTATCTTTTTATTTAATAATGTTTTAGAAAATTGAGGGGCAGCCCCTATTGTATTGGCATTTCTTAATATTTAAATTTGTATCAGAATAAAAACAGAATTAGAAAATTTTTAAGAATTATGAATTTTATCGATAAAAGTTGATTAGAAAATTTATTAATATTTCAAAATTCAAAAAATTACTTCAAACTAAACTTATAAATTCAGAAATAAAACACAAATGATGAATTTAGGAAACGGAAATCTATATTTCCGTTTTTTTTTGCTTTTGAAGTAATAATTTAAATTAATTCAATATATATCTTACGATAAATATACTTTATCAGTTATTTTATTATTTTGTTAAAAAGATAAAAATGGGGGTGAATACCTATTGATTAAGTCCCATTTATTCTATATGTTTGCATTTAAATAAAAACTAGTTAACTATGAAAAAGTATTTACTACTTGTGCTTACAATCCTGATTTTTTCCTTTGCAGGTGCTCAGGAATATTGCGCGTTTGATCAAAATCAGGCAAAACTAGAAAGAGCAGATCCTGCTGTGAAAAAAGCACGTGAAGAAGCAGAGGCTAAATTAATGGCAATGGATATTCAAAAATTTCTGCGCGAGAATGGTCATGGTTCTAATCTTGGAAGAGCAGAAACTATTTATGAAATACCTGTAGTTGTTCATTTAATGAATGATGGCACTACGCCAATGAGAACTGATGCAGAAATTATCACCTGGATAGATAACTGTAATAAGTTTTACAGCACTACTTTCGGGGGTGCCTGGTACACAACTGCCCAAGGTGGAACTGTTATTCCATTCAAATTGGTTTTAGCAAAAAGATCGCCTTCATGTACTGCAACTACAGGTATAAACCAAATAAATGTAACAGCTACTTATCCTGTGTATTCAACTAAAGGACTAAACAGCTCGAATTCAGATGGCGTTTCTGCAGATCAATTAAGAGCATTATCGAGATGGGATCCACAATCTTATTACAATATCTATGTTGTAAATACTTTTGACTCTGTCGCTTTGGCACAGACCGGTGGTTTACAAGGTTATGCGAGTTTTCCTACGAATCCGGATGCGTCTTACGATACCTTTATGAAAAAATCAGTCGTAATTAATACTAATGATCCAACTACATTGCCTCATGAATTTGGGCATTCTTTAGGATTAAATCATCCATTTAATACGGGTAGCGAAACAGCTTGTCCTACTGTAACTTCTGGGGGATGCTCCGCAGATAATGATATGGTTTGTGACACGCCATCTACAAAAAGTCTTCTAGGAGTAAATCCATTACCATCAAATTCAGACACAAATCCTTGTGATGCAGCAGGTTGGAATAATGTGCAATATAATGTGATGAATTACACAAATTCTAATAGATTATTTACTCAAGGGCAAAAGGATAGAGGTTTAGCGATGTTCTTACAGAGCAGAAAAGGTCTTACAACTTCTTTGGGTGGCACAGCTCCGTCGGGTAATCCTACTACACTTGTTGCGGCATCTTGTACGCCAAATGCAAGCAATACAACAACTGGAAACTTTAATTTTGGACCTACTTTGGTTAAAATAGGAACTATTGATAATGCCTCGGAAGGAAGTAGCGTATCAAATGGAAATAAAACGTATTACGATTATTCTGCTTTAACTTGCAGTAATACAAAATATTCAACAAATTTATCCTTAAGCCAAAATCCTCAGACTATCAGTCTGGCTTGTCTTACAAATCAGAATACTTTTAATGTTTATATCGATTATAATAACGATGGTGTTTTCAATGAAACAAATGAAAAAGTTGTTACATCATTCGTTGTCGCTGCCAATGCCACAGGAAATACTACTTTTACTATTCCGTCAAGTGGTGTAACATTAAACACAACTTTAAGAATGCGGGTTGTAGCTGGATATGTTAATTACATGAGCTGTTCTCAAAACGTTCAATATGGACAGATTGAAGATTATGCAGTCAATATTTCTAGTGCAACTTTAGCGGTTTCAAATGAAGTGGCTAACGATAAAAAAGTTTCAATTTATCCTAACCCGTCTAAAGATGGCGTATTTAGTATCAAACTTAATGATGCATCTTCAAATGAAGTTAAAGTTGAGATCGTTGATATGGCAGGAAGAGTTGTTTATCAAACTAAAGGATTAGTTAATAATAAGACTTTAAATATAAACTCCAAACTAACTAAAGGTACTTATATTGTGAAAGTGAATTCCGGTTCGAATGTATCAACAGAAAAATTAATTATTAAATAAATTAACTTAAAATATTTTTAAATTTGGGTGATCTATTTTTAGATTACCCATTTTTTTTAAAACTAATTAAATATGTAAATTGCCTATCTAATTAAAATAATTATGTTTAAATCTTTGCTCTACCTTTTTGTATTTTTATTATTTACACAATGTAATTCGCAGAAAACAGTAAAACTCATGCAGCAAATCCCATCATTTGAAAATATTGAGCAACTTGAAGGCAATTGGTATTTGATTAAAAAAACAACGCAACAAAATGATGTTGTAAATAGCTTAGAAATTCAATGCTTGGGGAAATTATACTGGGAGATCTCAAAAATTAATGGCAACTACAATCTTAAAAAACATTTTGCCAGTGGTAAAAATTGTGAAACACATGTCATAAAAACAGACGGTTTGAATTACGCAAACGGAAGACTTAATTATAGGGAAGGAGACATTGTGAAAAGTGAATTGCTGGAAAAATTAAATGAAAAAGCATTTAAAATTACAGAAAAAAGTTTTGCAAATGGCGAAACCATTTTGATAGAAACCTTTTACGAAAAACGATAACGTAAGTTTTTTTTAAATTTTTAAAAATTTTCTTTTAAAGATTTACTTTCATTTTCGTGTTTTAAGGTAAATTCCTGAAATTTTGTAACTTCACGTTCTACAAAAAATGCACAATGCGCCAAGAAATTCAAAACACAAATCCTGATTTTTCCTTAAATTTTCCTGAAAATATTCCTTATTTTTTTGAAAAAGATGGACTGGAAATGAAATCTTCGTACACCGAAAAAGACGAGATCAGAGAAGATATTAAAACTACTTCAGCGGGAATTGTGCCTTTTTTACGCGGTCCATATTCTACCATGTTTGTTCAAAAACCTTGGACGATACGTCAATATGCTGGTTTTTCTACGGCTGAAGAATCAAATAAGTTTTATAAAAAAAATCTTGCTGCCGGACAAAAAGGTTTGTCTGTTGCTTTTGATTTGGCAACGCATCGTGGTTATGATTCTAATCATCCAAGAGTGGAAGGTGATGTGGGAAAAGCTGGTGTTGCAATTGATTCCATTGAAGACATGAAGATTTTGTTTAATGAAATTCCATTAGATGAAATCTCCGTTTCGATGACGATGAACGGCGCAGTTTTGCCAATTTTGGCGTTTTATATTGTCGCTGCAGAAGAACAAGGCGTTTCGCAGGAAAAATTATCCGGAACTATTCAGAATGATATTTTAAAAGAATTCATGGTGCGGAATACTTACATTTATCCGCCAACGCCTTCTATGAAAATTATTGCGGATATTTTTGAATACACTTCGAAAAATATTCCGAAATTTAATTCGATCTCAATTTCCGGTTATCACATGCAGGAAGCTGGCGCCACGCCTGTTTTAGAAATGGCTTATACTTTAGCCGACGGTTTGGAATATGTTCGCACCGGTATAAAAGCAGGAATGAACATCGACGATTTTGCCCCAAGATTATCATTTTTCTGGGCAATCGGGATGAATCATTTTATAGAAATTGCAAAATTACGTGCTGCGAGATATCTTTGGGCAAATCTTTTAAGTCAGTTTGAACCAAAAAATCCAAAATCTTTAGCCTTAAGAACACATTCCCAAACTTCCGGTTGGTCTTTAACGGAACAGGAACCATTTAACAATATAACAAGAACGACGATTGAAGCCTTATCTGCCGCACTTGGTGGAACACAATCTTTACATACCAATGCTTTAGACGAAGCCATCGCTTTGCCGACAGATTATTCCGCGAAAATTGCCAGAAATACTCAGATTATTCTGCAACAAGAAAGTGGCATTTGTAATGTTGTCGATCCTTTTGGCGGAAGTCATTTGGTAGAAAGTCTGACGCAACAAATGATTGATGAAGGCATGAAATTCATCAACGAAATTGAAGAAGAAGGCGGCATGACAAAAGCCATCGAAGCCGGAATTCCTAAAATGAGAATTGAAGAAGCAGCGGCAAAAAAACAGGCAAAAATTGACAGTGGTGAAGAGTTTATTATCGGTGTAAATGCTTTTAAATCCGTTCAAAAACAAATCGATTTGGATATTTTAGATATCGATAATACAGAAGTTCGCAGGTCTCAAATTGAAAGATTAAACAAAGTAAAATCTGAAAGGAATCCCGATTCTGTGATAGAAATTTTAAATAAATTAAGAGATTGTGCTAAAACCGGCGAAGGAAATCTTTTAGAATTGTCCATTGAAGCCGCGAGAAGAAGAGTGACTTTGGGCGAAATGAGTGATGCTTTAGAAGAAAGTTTTGGCAGATATAAAGCGAATATTAGAACTATTCAAGGAGTTTACGCTATGAATGCAAGCAAAAATGAATATTTTGAAAAAGCCATTTCTTTAACCCAAATGTTTGAGGAAAAAGAGGGACGCAGACCGAGAATTATGGTCGTAAAGATGGGACAAGACGGTCATGATCGCGGTGCAAAAGTAGTTGCGACGGCGTTTGCAGATATGGGTTTTGACGTTGATGTTGCGCCACTTTTCCAGACACCTGAAGAAGTTGCGATGCAGGCAGTGGAAAATGACATCCATATTTTGGGCGTTTCTTCTTTGGCAGCAGGACATAAATATCTCGTTCCGGAAGTTGTTTCAGAATTAAAAAAATTAGGCGCAGAAAATATTACCATCGTTGTTGGCGGCGTAATTCCGAAACAGGATTATGATTTTCTTTACCAAAATGGGGCGGAGTTTATCTTTGGTCCTGGAACTAATTTACCGAAATCTGCGTGTGAAATTTTGGAGAAAATGTTGAAATGATTTTCAAATTAATTTCCCAATTCAAAAAATATCCTATATTTGCACGCAATAATTTTGTAAAAATTTAAAAAAAGAAGTCATGTTCAAAGTTAATTATAACATAAAAAACAAATTACCGCTTTCTGTGGTAAGGCTTCGCGTTTTTGCATTTTCTTAAAAAGAATTTTTTCTAATGAAATATCAAAACCCGAAGTTGCAAAATTTCGGGTTTATTTTTTGATATTTTATCAGCACTTATAATTTCCCCGAAATATTAAATTTAAAAAAGTCTCAAATTATTGTGAGATCGGTTTTACTGCATTTTGCAGATTTAAACCAAGAAAAATTCTATTAAAATTAAAAAAATTATGGACACCATAAAAAATAAATACTATTTCACGGCTTTAGACAATTTTCCTTATAATATGGAAGAATGTATTGAAGCCTTGCAATATGCCCTATCTTATGATTCTTGCGATGTTGACGCATTGTGCTTGATGGGAAGGGTTTACAGCGAATTACTCACCGATTATGAAACGGCAAAACTATATTTTCAAGAAGCCATAAATTGCGATGTTACCAATTTAAACACGCCGAAATTCTACATAAAATGCCTTTTAGATAATGAAGACTTTGCAGAAGCAGAAAAACTGATCAACTATTCTTTAAACATTAAGGGTATTGATAAAACAAGAATTCTTTTGCATAAATCTTTGTTTTTCGAAATCCAACTTGATTATGAAAATGCTTTAATACCTTTAAAAGAAGCGATCCATTTTAGTTATGATAAGGAAATGCTGGATTATTTGAAGCAAAGGCAAAAATTTATTAAATCTAAAATGCCGAAAATCGACAAAGAAAAGAAGAGTAAAAAAGTCGTTTTAAAGGCGAAAAGAAATAGGTTTTCGCTTCATACAATATTTGGCAGAAAAAAAACAAATTAAACAAATTTTAAAATTATAATTTTTACCTATTTTTGATTAAAATATTTTTTAAAAATAGAGAAACTTAAGGAATAGGTAATTTTTTAATTTAATGATTTTAGACAATGAAACTTTAGTAAAAGGCATAAAATCCGGCGATAAAAGATTGCTCGGTAAAGCCATTACTTTGGTGGAAAGTAAAAAACCTGAACATAGAATTCAAGCAGATTTATTATTAAAGGAAATTTTACCGTTCAGCGGAAATTCGATTAGAATTGGAATAACCGGGGTTCCCGGTGCAGGGAAATCTACATTTATAGAAAATTTTGGAAAACTTGCGATTGAGAGTGGAAAAAAAGTCGCTGTATTGGCAATTGATCCAAGTTCATCTTTAAATAAAGGAAGTATTCTTGGTGATAAAACCCGAATGGAAGAATTGGCGCGGGAGAAAAATGCGTTCATCAGACCAAGTCCAAGTTCGGGATTTTTGGGCGGCGTTGCCAATGCGACTTTTGAAAGTATGTTGCTTTGTGAAGCGGCAGGTTACGATTTTATTTTAATTGAAACCGTCGGCGTTGGTCAAAGTGAGGTTTTAGTTTCAGATATTACGGACGTTTTTTTATTTCTAAAAATAATGGGCGGCGGTGATGAATTACAAGGCATAAAACGTGGCATTATGGAAATGATCGACGTGGTTTTCATTAACAAAGTAAATGATGAAAATCTGCGTAAAGCAAAAACTGAGAAAGTTGATTTGATGCGCGCTTTACATTTTATGCCTTCGAAAGAAAAAGATTGGAAAATCCCGGTTTTGCTTGGTTCTGCTATAGAGAATAAAGGTTTAGATAAAGTTTTTGAGGAAATAAATAATTTTATTGATTTAAAAAAACTGAATCAAAATTTTGAAAAAAACCGTCACTTACAAGCAGAAAAACGTTTTGATTATTGGGTTCAAAATTATATTTTAGAAGAATTAAAAACGAAAGAAAATTCTGAAAATGAATTTAAATTACACAAAAAAAATGCTTCAGAATTGAAAAGTAATCCAAGTTCTGAAGCACGTTTGTGGGTAGAAAAAATTTTTAAAAAACTTTGATTATTTTGTAATCTCTTTATTTTTCATAATGTAACCATCGTAACTTATCGATTGTCTATCATTTGAAATTAAATTAGCATATGATTTTCCATTAGAAAAAACTGAAATATTTATTGTAATTTGACTTGGTTGGTCATTCGTTACCATTTTGTATTCCCAATCGCCTTTTTTATTTTGTGTTTTATTTAAAGTAAAATCTTTTGATGTAAAATTAAAATTATTTTTAGTTGAGTCAAAATTTGGCGTGTACATACGTCCGAAATAGGGAAGATCAACTTTTAATTCTTTATCTTTTAAAGTGATGACGTAGCCGTAATCCAAAGTTAAGAATCTTTGTGACCCAGCGCCAGGAAAGCTATTCATTACATTTATCACATCGAAATTTGTGGGATTCGCCCTCTCTGCCAGAAATGTAAACTGATCTGTATTTATTAGTTGTTGAACATTAGCTGTGGAATTATAAATTTTTTGGCTGCAGCTGGAGAAAGAAACTACAGCAATTATGCAAATTGAATATATTAAATTTTTCATTATTTTTTTAAATAATACATCAATTTTGGTGCTAAAAGTTAGTTTTTTAAATATGAATTTAAAATTGGAATAGAAATTGTAAAATCTAAAAAAAATTATTATGAAAATTAAAAGTATTTTAGGATTTGGATTTATTGGTATCAGTCTTTGGGCATGTACAACTAATCCAATCACAGGTCGTTCATCACTCCATTTGGCAAATGACCAGGAAATCGATGCGATGGCGCTTCAGGAATATAAGCAAACACTACAAACGGGAAAAGTGATCAGTGGAACGACTTCCGCCACTTTAGTAAAAACTGTTGGTAATAGAATAAAAAATGCTGCTGTAAAGTATTATACAAGTCTTGGAAGACAAGGCGACATTGCAAATTACCAGTGGGAATTTAATTTATTGCAGGATGCCCAATTAAATGCATGGTGTATGCCTGGTGGAAAAGTAGCTGTTTATTCAGGTATTTTGCCGGTAACGAAAGATGCAACTGGTTTAGCAGTAGTTTTAGGTCATGAGATTTCGCACGCACTTGCAGGTCATGGAAACGAGAGAATTTCTCAGGCCATGGTTGCTCAATATGGTGGTGCAATTTTAGGCAGTTCAATTTCAAATCAGCAGGTTGCTGCAATATTTTCAAGAGCTTATCCAGTGGGAGCACAGGTTGGTTTATTGGCTTATGGTAGAAAACAGGAATTGGAAGCTGATGAAATGGGTCTTTATCTAATGTCAATGGCCGGATATAATCCTCAACAGGCGCCAATCTTTTGGGAAAGAATGGAAAGTTCTTCAGGTAGCGGAAACAGATCGCCGGAATTTCTTTCAACTCACCCAGCGCCAGAAAACAGAAGAGCTGATTTATTGAATGATATGCCAAAAGCATTAGAATACTACCGCGCAGCAGGCGGAAAATAATCTAAAAATAATATAGAATTTTCCAAAATTTAATTTATTTTGGAAAGTTTTTTTTAAATATAAAAACAATTACCATGAAAAATTTAACATTTATTGGAATCATTCTACTAGCTTTAGCTTTCCTTTTATATTATTTAATGCCGGAATTTTCTTTTATTAAATTGTTTGAACCCATAAATCTAATGGGAATTCTTGCGGGGATTGGCATAGGTTTGATTATCGGAGGTTTAGTCGGCTATGTAAGTAAAGGTTCATCCATTCGAAAATCTAACCAGAGAAAAGATTATATTCAACTCGAAAAAGAAAAGAAAGCACTGGAAGTCCAGGCTGCCATGTTAGCAAACAATCAGTCGGTTACTAATGAAGATTTACAACAAAAAAATATGCAAAATCAACCGTGATTTTGCATATTTTTTTTAAATATTAAAAATTATTAAAATTTGTAGCCTAAACCTATTAAAACAAGATTTGGTCTGTTGTCATAACGAATTGTAGTTTGTTTGCCTGCCACATTGCTGATGAATTTGCGCTGATCCTGAGAGAAAGCACCTTCATATCGTGCATTAAGAATCAACTTTGAAATTTGAACCTGTGCGCCAAACTGATATCCTACAGTAAATTGTTTTTGAGCATTCTCCTTAAAATCCTGAAACTGATCATCTTTAGATAAATTGTAACTGGCAACTGGTCCTACAAAAACGCCAAGCGTTTCTCCCAAAACATTGTATCCAACTAAAACCGGTACATCTACACGATTATATTTTGCCTCTAATTTTACATTTGTTACAGGTTCTGTAAAACTATTTTTAAAAGTAGTGTAATAAATCTCTGGCATTAAAAATAATGATGTAGGCAGAGAAATTTTTGCTGAAAGACCAACATTGAAACCGGCGATATTTTTACCCGATTGATCGTAAGCACTTGATGCTGTATTTGAAATATCTTTCCATGAGGAAGAATTTGTTGGGAATAATGCATTTGCTTTGGCTGAAAGTGTTAGCTGCGCGCATGCTAATTCGGAAATTCCTATTAAGGCTAAACTAAAAATCTGTTTCATTTTCTGGTGGTTTTGTTATGATGTTTTCGATCATTGTTTTATCAGTTTTCAGAAAATATTCCCGAAGTTCTTTAAACAACTCTGATGAATAAACGAAATCTATAAGATTTTTATTGTTAGCGTTAATTAAAATATCTTTTGTTCCTTCCCATTCCTTAATACCAAGTCTTAAATAAACGATCTTTTCACCAACCGTCATTACAGAATTCATATCATGGGTGTTGATAATTGTTGTCGTATTATATTCTTTGGTAATTTCAAGCAGTAGATCGTCGATAATATTCGAAGTATAAGGATCCAAACCTGAATTAGGCTCATCACAAAATAAATATTTTGGATTATTCACAATCGCTCTGGCGATCGCAACCCTTTTTTGCATTCCACCGGAGATTTCTGAAGGATATTTGCGGTTTGCTTTTCCTAAATGTACTTTGCCAATAACGTCCATTACACGGCGTTTTTTCTCTCTGTAAGTTAAATCACTGAACATATTTAGAGGAAACATAATATTTTCATCAACGGTCATTGAGTCAAAAAGTGCACTTCCCTGAAAAACGGTCCCGATCTCAGATCGCAAAGTTTGCTTTTCGTCACGTGACATTTTATTAATATCTCTGCCATCGAACATGATTTCACCGGATGAAGGTTGGTAAACATTTAATAGACTTTTTAAGAATACAGTTTTTCCTGAACCACTTTGCCCAATGATCATATTGACCTTTCCGGTTTCAAAAGTAGTGGTAATGCCTTTTAAGACTTCAACGTTACCAAAATTTTTCTTTAAATTTTTTATTTCTATCATTAACTTAAAAACATTTGGGTGAGTAAAAGATTTGCCATAATAATTGAAACAATCGTCCAAACCACGGCTTGTGTACTGGCGCGGCCAACTTCCAGAGAACCTCCTTTTACGTTAAAGCCAAAATAAGCCGGAACGGTGGCAATTATAAATGCAAAAACTGCAGTTTTAAAGAAAGCGTACCATATAAATGAGAATGGCATATACATTTGAATTCCAGTGATATAGTCTGCTTTGCTCCAGCTTCCCGTAGCAATTCCGGCTAAATAACCACCGTAAATTCCAAACACGATACTGATCGCAATTAACAACGGATTAAAGATTACACTTGCAATAATTTTTGGTAAAATTAAAAAATTTGGTGAATTAACGCCCATAATATCAAGTGCATCAATTTGCTCAGTAACCCTCATTGTTCCTATACTTGAGGCAATATACGAACCAACTTTACCTGCTAAAATAACAGATATAATTGTGGGTGCAAATTCAAGTATTAAAACTACTTTGGTCGCGTAACCAATAAAACTTAGAGGAATTGGGAATGAAGAAGCGGTAAAGTTATTAAACATCTGTATGGCAACTACGGCACCAACGAAAGTGGACGTAAATAATACCAGACCGAAGGAATTAACTCCTAAATCTGCAATCTCTCTAAAAAATAATTTCACAAAGACAGCAGTATTCTGCGGCCTTTTCATGGCTTTTCCCAAAAGCAGAAAATATTCCCCAATGGAAGTAAACAGTCTTTTTAACATAGCGCTAAATTAGTGTTTTTTTATGTTATCAAATTGATTAATGAGCGTTTTTATCACCTTTTATTAACAATAATATCGTTTTTAAAGCAATGACAAGATCTAAACTTAATGTCCAGTTTTTAACATAAAAAGAATCGGATAAAATTCTTTTTTGCATTTCAAAATCAATATTTTCTCCGTCACCACGCAGGCCATTAACCTGTGCTAAACCTGAAATACCTGGCTTCACATGACTTCTAAGGGAGTATCTTATAATTTTTTGTTTAAAATGATCATCTACAAGCAACATATGAGGTCGCGGTCCAATGATCGACATTTCTCCTTTTAAAACATTTATGAACTGCGGTGTTTCATCGAGGCTTGTTCTACGTAAAAATTTACCGATAGAAGTTATTCTTTTATCATCGATTGAAGTGGTTTTTTCATCACAGGAATTATTGATCTTCATAGTACGGAATTTCAAACAGGTGAATATTTTGTCATGATAACCATAACGTTTTTGCTTAAAAATTGCAGAACCTTTGCCTTGAGATTTTATTAAAAGTGCAATGAGCGGAAAAAGCCAAAGACCAATCACAAGTAAGAAGATCAGCGAAAATAAAATGTCAAAAACTCTTTTGATCAAATAATTAGTTAAATAATCCAATGGAAATTTAAATTGTGTCAAAATCGGTTGCATTCCAACATATTCAAGCTCATACTTTAAAAAAGCATTTTGAATAATATTGGGTACTAATGATATTAAAACCTTGTTTTTTTCTGCAGCGTTAAAAATTTCAGATTCTAGATTTTTGTCTATTTCAGAATTTTCAGAAGGTAAAATTAAAGTATGAATTCCGTTAGTTTTCCAGAATTTTTCCAGATTTTCTACCGTTGGGTTTTCTTTGAAATTAAAAAATTTAAAACCATAATCTTTTCTTTCTATAAGGACACTTTTCAAATAATCGGTAGAATCGTTTTCCGATAAAAACATAATATTTCTATGGTTAAAACCAAAAGTCCGAAGATATTTTAAAGTAAAAAAAGAGATACTTTTTATAATTGACAGTGAAACAAAAAGAGAGACACCAACCTGAAAACGGTCTTCCTTTAAAAAAGGGTTGTTGCTGACTTTTGCCAGCAAAATAACGCCTACTATAAAAAGAAAAATATGCGTGATGATTCGCTCGAGATAAATCGTGAAAGTAAGATTACGCGGAATAGAGTAAAGTTTTGTCCTTCCACTGAGCAAAATCCAGAAAGAAATCAGGATTATAAGTGAGATAATATTTAGCTCAGAAATGCCATCATTTTCGTTAAAATCTGTTTTTCTCCAAAATAAATAAATAAAAACAACTGAGAGCACGACAATATCCAGCGTGATAAATGTACTTTTGAAGTAGCGCGAATATCGAAGTCTCTGCATCTAAATTTTATTTGAAAAATAAATTTACGGAATATTTAAATACTTGTGGGTTTGCACAGAAACCTGCCATTTTGGATTTTTCATCACAAAATCCGTCATTTTCGGATACATTTCATCGCGTTTGCTCCACTCGCTTTGAAGGTATAATTTGCAGTTATCATTTACTTTTTCAGCTTGTTCCGCAGCAAAAATAAAGTCATTATTATTAAAAATGATTACTTTTAATTCATGAGCTACTTCATAAATGTCATTTTTGGGAAGACCTGTCTTCTTTGGAGAAAGCGTTATCCAATCAAGAATGCCGCTCATTTCGTAAGCACCAGAAGTTTCAATATGAATAGTGCAGCCTAAATTTTTTAATTGTTGTGTTAAAGGATTAAGATTCCACATCAGAGGTTCACCACCAGTTAAAACTATTGTTTTGCAATTTGAGGCAGCAATTTCTGCAATTTGTGAAGTTTCCATTAAAGGATGTTTTGCAGGATCCCAACTTTCTTTGACGTCGCACCAGTGACAGCCAACATCGCAACCGCCCAATCTTATAAAATAGGCCGCTTTTCCTGTGTAGGCACCTTCACCTTGAATGGTATAAAAATGTTCCATCACGGGAAGTAATTCGCCGCTTTCTAATCTTATTTTTTCTAAATCTGTCATTTGAAATTAAATATACCGCGCTTTATCAGCGGCACTTTCTGTTTTTGGAATAAATATGTTTTAATTCCTTTTTATTATTAAATTTATTTAAAAAAATCAATCATTATAGACTGATGTTTTATAAGCTAAAAGAGTGTTTTTCAATAGCATAGCGCGAGTCATCGGACCTACGCCACCAGGAACGGGTGTAATCCACGACGCTTTTTCTGCGCAACTTTCAAAATCAACGTCGCCTGCTAAATGATAACCTTTTACTGAATCGTCATCAACTCTAGTGATCCCAACATCCACAATAATTGCATCTTTCTTGATCATTTCACTTTTCAAAAAACCCGGATCACCTAAAGCAGTGATCACAATATCAGCACTTTGAGTGAATTTTTCAATATGCGGCGTATAACTGTGGGTAAGCGTCACCGTTGAGTTTCCTGGAAAATCTTTTCTTCCCATTAATATACTCATTGGTTTTCCCACAATTCTGCTTCTCCCGATAATTACACAGTGCTTGCCTTTGGTTTCAATACCATAACGTTCTAGTAATGTGAGTATTCCGAAAGGTGTAGCCGGTAGAAAAGTATCCATTTCCAGTGCCATTTTACCAAAATTTTCCGGGTGAAAACCGTCGACATCTTTCCGTGGATCGATCGCCATAATAATTTTTTCCTGATCAATTTGTTTTGGCAAAGGAAGCTGAACAATAAAACCATCAACAGATTTGCTTTGATTTAATTCTTCAATTTTTTCTAAAAGTTCTGCTTCAGAAACAGTCGCCGGGAATTTTAGTAAACTTGATCGGAATCCAACATCCTCACAATCTTTCACTTTGCTGTTAACATACGCCTGGCTAGCTCCGTTGTTTCCAACAAGAATTGCAACAAGATGCGGCGCTCTTTTTTTATTATCAAGAATTTTTTCTACTTCAGCTTTTATTTCGTGTTTTATATCCTTTGAAATTTTAAGACCGTCAAGTATTTTTGCCATAATTTTTATTTAATTAATTTCCGTTTTTTACACTAATTATTTATTGTTTTTATAATAATTAACTAAAGCATTAGTAGAAGAATCATGTGAAGTTACTTGCTCATTATCAAGGAGTTTCGGTAGTATTTTTCCTGCTAAAACTTTTCCTAATTCTACACCAAATTGATCAAAACTAAAGATGTTCCAAATAATTCCCTGAACAAATATTTTGTGCTCATAAAGCGCAATTAACTGTCCCAAAGAAAAAGGTGTTAATTCTTTAAAAAACAAAGAGTTCGTAGGGGAATCTCCTGTGAAGACCTTATAAGGTGAAAGTTTAGAAATTTCTTCTTCTGTTTTACCTTCTTTTTTTAATTCTTCAATCACTTCATCCTCTGTTTTACCAAAAGCCAAAGCTTCTGTTTGTGCGAAAAAATTAGCGAGTAATTTCGGTTGATGATCACCTAAATTGTTGCAGGATTCAATATAAGCTATAAAATCTGCAGGTATTAATTCTGTTCCCTGATGGATAAGTTGGTAAAAAGCGTGTTGTCCATTGGTTCCTGGTTCGCCCCAGATTACCGGTCCGGTTTCGTACTCAACAAAATCACCGTTTCTGTCTACACATTTTCCATTACTTTCCATATCTCCCTGTTGTAAATAGGCTGCAAAACGGTCTAAATACTGAGAATAGGGAAGAATAGCAACAGTTCCAGCGTCGTAAAAATTACGGTACCAGATTCCCAATAATCCCATTATTACAGGAATATTTTCAGAAAATTTTGTAGTTTTAAAATGAATATCGGTCTCGTTTGCACCTTTTAACAGTTGTTCAAAATTTTCATAACCCACAAATAGAACTATGCTCAAACCTATGGCACTCCACAAAGAATATCTGCCACCTACCCAATCCCAAAACTGGAAAATATTTTCTTCAGCTATTCCAAATTCTTTTACAGCTTTGATATTAGTTGAAAGGGCAACAAAATGTTTCGCAACGTCATTTTCTTTTCCTGCTTTTAAAAACCAATCTTTCGCAGAGTTGGCATTCGTCATTGTTTCCTGCGTGGTAAAAGTTTTTGACGCTACGATAAAAAGTGTCGTTTCGGGATTAAGATCTTTTACCGTTTCAACCAAATGATTACCGTCAATATTTGATATAAAATGAACATTTAATCTTGTTTTGAAATGTTTCAATGCCGAACAAACCATAACTGGTCCAAGGTCAGAACCGCCAATTCCGATGTTTACGATATCTGTAATTTCTTTTCCGCTAAAACCTTTGTGATCGCCAGAAATGATCTTTTCTGAAAAAGTTTTCATTTGATCTAAAACTTTTTTGATCTCTGGTTTTATATTTTCGCCGTCCACCAAGATAGGCTCCGGGGAAAAATCTCTTAATGCAGTGTGAAGAACTGCGCGATGCTCTGTTTCGTTAATAATTTCACCAGAAAACATTGCTTTTATTGCTTCTTCAAGTTTGCATTCTTCAGCTAAATTTAAAAGAAGTTCAAGCGTTTTTTTGTCAATTAAATTTTTAGAAAAATCGAATAAATAATCTTCGTGCTGTATTGAAAATTTGGAAAAACGTTCTGAATCATAATTAAAAAGCGAGCGCATTTCAAAATCATTTGTTGCGAAATGTTCTTGTAAATTTTTCCAGGATTTAGTATTTAAAGGATTTATTTTTGGTAGCATTTTGTGATTTTAAATTAAAAGCATTTAAATTTTTAGCAAGTAGAAATAGTTGCAAATTTAATGAAAAAAAAATGCTTATTTATGATTGTTCACATACTATTGATTTATAATTAATGTGAATTTTTCTTTAAAAAAATTATATATTTACCTTAATATTTTTAAATAATATTAACATTTAATATATTTAATGAAGAAAATAGGTTTCATATTTTTACTATTTAGTATTGTATTACAATCACAAAATAAATTAGATTCAAAAATCAGAGTTTTATATGTGTCAAATTATTTGGAGAGTAAAAAGCCAAATCTCCAAAAGATTGATAAAACGGTAGTTTTAATTGCAGGTACGGATGAATCAGTTTTTCTGACAGCCAATTCATATACATCTGATTCACTAAAGCTTGAAAATAGAGGTATTGAGGAAGTCATGAAATATTATGAGCCACAGTACCAGTATGAAATTTTAGTGAATAAGCGTGAAATTAACTTTTATGATTCTATTTTAAATACTGAAATTGGTTATAGTGAACCAAATAAGATGAGTTGGACTTTAGAAAAAGAGTATAAAAATATTTTAGGTGTGAAATGCCAAAAAGCTACGTTGGCGAAATATGGCAGAAAGTGGATCGCTTTTTTTAGCATGAATTATCCCTTTCCCTTTGGTCCCTATAAATTCAATGGACTTCCAGGTTTAATTTTAGAAGTACATGATTTAGACAATGAATTTAATTTTACAGCGGTTGAGATTAAAACTTTTAAGAAAGATTATCCAATTTCAAAGGTCATCAATGTAAAAAAATTTTCTAAAGATGATTTTTTAAAAGCGAAAAATAATTTAGAAAGTGACTTCACTTTTGGAGGCAAAATAAAATTGGCACCAGAATCTGCAAAATTATTTACCGACAAATATAAAGAAAATAGAAAATTTGAAAATCCTATTGAGATTAATAATTAACTGTTAGTAGTGTTATTCTCACAAAATAAAAACCTCCGAAAATTTATCGGAGGCTTTTTTATTTTGGGTTCAAGTTCTAATTATTTCTTGCATTAAATCTTTCTGTCATAGTGCTTTCCGTAAAACGTTCCCGGCCATCATCGCTTTTGAATATTGGTGAGAAATCAAGCATAACAGATAGTTTATCGGTTGGCATATTGGGATTAAAATTATTTTTTACCCTTTTGAAAGAGCGGATCAATGCAAATTTAAAGTCATCACTGGTTTCAGGAAATACTTTTGGATGCTGAATTTTGCCATCTTTATCAAGATCAAACGTTAAAATAAATTTACCATTAACCTGATAATCAGAGGAAAATACGCCAAAACTATTTTCAACGTCTTTTTTAAATTGTGCGTCACCTCCTTTGTAAACCTCGTTTAAATCTTTACTTTCCGGCGTCGCCACAACCTGAGCTGAAGCAAATGAAGCACATATCAAACTTATTAATAATACTAACTTTTTCATGATATTTTAATTAATGTAAATTTAAGTTTAATTCTCTAACTCAGTGTTAATTCTCTTACTTTTTTTAAAGCCTCTTTTTTTCAAATAAATATAAATCAAAGTAAAAATGAGAATCAATGTCCAGATTGACAGTAAACCGATAACAATTTTCTGAATTAAATAAAAGCCTTCTACAAAAGCATTTTTCACATCAAACAGAAAGTTGATTTTGTATTTATTGTCAATATTTTTACTATTTGTTATGGCAGTTTCTGCCACTCTAACTTTTGGTTCTTTTAAATAGATAGTAACATTGCTGTATTTCAGATTGTCGTCCGTTACGAAATTTGCAGTTTTTTGATAATTATTTTCCGATTCAGTTTCATTCGATAATTTTACTTTCTCGATATTCGTCTTTAAGTTTGAGATCTCTTTTTGATTTTTTTCAAGTTTTGAAGTTTCTAATTTTGCCAAATGCATGTTTGCCGTGATATCTTCCGCAGATATATTTCTTTGATTTAAAAATAGTTTTTGTTTATTGATAAATTCAAGAAAGTCACCTAACTTTTCTGTGGGTATTCGAACCTCCATTGTATTTTCTGTTTGAAATTTTCTCACCAGAATTGCATTTGCATCGGAAGTATTATAAGTTTCATCGGAAATAATATCAGAATTTAATTTACTTAATGTGACAAATCCTCCATTATTTTTTAGGTATTTTTCGATGTCGACGGTGGATTTATAGACATCTTGTACTTCCATATTTACGTCAGCAGATCTTACAAATTTCTTTCCTTCAATGTTTTGTGTGGCGGCGGAAGATATTTCGGCAGACGCACTATCCGTAGCAACCATCGCATCATTTTGAGAATAACCTGCGTCAGCCGTGTTTACCGATTCAGTTTTTTTGCAGGAATTTAGAAAGAAAATTGCTAAAAAAATTAAAGCAGTTTTTGAATTTAAATGTTTCATAATATTTGGTTTTAAAATTATGAAAGTAAATTTCTGAAACTTGTTCTCCGTTCTTTTGTAAAATAGTTGTTTAAAGTCTGTAAAAACTTAATTTAATTTAAACATTTGATATTCAAAGGTTTGTAAAAAAAATACCCTTGAAATAATTTCCAAAGGTATTTTACAAAATTTTAAAGAGCGAACTTATTTTAACTAAAAATCGCTTTCAGTTTATGTTTGTTATCAAGCAGAATCCAGATGTTAATAATAAAAAGTGCCACAGAAATGCCGATTCCAACGGCAGCCGGTGCAACCGTGAAATTATGGGCTAAAATGCCAATTATCACCGGCAATAAAATGATTGCGCCCAAAGTTCTTGTTTTTGGAAAAAGTACTAAAATACCGCCAACAACTTCCATTAATCCAACTAAAGGAAGCAACCACGGCACTTGCATAAATGCTGCAAAAGCTTTTTTTGCTTCTTCCGGCATATCCGTCTGCATTGGCATGTAATGAAAAAATTTGTCGAGTCCTGCGTTAATGAACATTAATGCAAATAAAATGAATACAATTGTTTTTAAAATTTTCATGGTTTTAGTTTTTAAGGTTTTCTTTTAGTCTTTTTCTTCCAAAGTAATTTTTTTACTGATCTTTAATCTTCTTTTTGGGCGCGTGGTCACTACTTCTTCATCGCCTAAAAGTTCGCCCCAAGGTTTTAAAGTATCTATTCTTTCTAAAATTATTTTTAAAATCGCAAGAAAAGGAATTCCCAGAAACATACCGGAAATACCCCATAAACTTTCACCTATCAAAATAATGATAAACGAAAAAAGTGCGTTGATTTTTACTTTTGAACCAACTACAAAAGGCAAAATAATATTGCTGTCAATAAGGTGAACGCCAATATAACCCATTATCACGAACAAAAACTTTGATGATCCGCCCATTGCAAAACTGATGAAACTTGCGAAAATAGCTGCGATAAAAATTCCCACGTAAGGAATGACATTTAAAATCCCCGTAAGAACGCCGAGTAACAAGGCATATTTCACATCTAAAACGGTCAAAACCAAACTCGTCATTGCAGCGACGATGAAAATCTCTATGAATAAACCTGTGATGTATTTCTTAATAATTTTTTGAACTTCCTTTGTGATGTCTTCAACTTTACTGCGGTGCTCGTCCTGAAAAACATTCGTGATAAAACCATAAAGAACGCGGCGATAATTTAAAATAAAAATAAAAAATATCACACTAAACACGAAAAAAGCCATACTGGAAGAAAAAACTGCCAACGTAGTTCCTAATATTATAGTACTGGAGGAAATCAGTTTGTCACCGGCTTCATTTAAATATTTTAATTGTTTATTAAAATTTATATTAAAATTGTGAGAAACATAAGTTTGAAGTTGACCAAAGGATTGAATCACCTGCTTTTGCAGTTTTGGCCAATCGTCACTTAGATCTGAAAACTGAGCACCAAAAAAATAGATAAGTCCTCCCAAAAATGAGATCATAATTAAAACAGAAACCATGGTAGAAAGGCTTCTGTTGAATTTCAACTTTCTTTCCAGAAAATTGGCAAACGGCAAAAATAAAAGGGAGATCAACAACGCAAAAAATAGCGGCGCTAAAATAATTTTACCAACATCCGCCAGATAACCAATGCAGATGATACTTACAAGAACTAAAGCGAGTTTGAGGAGAAAAGGTAGATTTATTCTTTGCAGCATATTTATATTTATTAAAGCAAATATACTTTAAATAAGCAAAAAAAAACCACTGCAAAAAAATTATTTAGGCAGTGGATTTTAGAGGTTTTTCTAAAAGAATTATTTTTCTAAAGCAAGGTCAATTACTTCGCTCATTCTTTCTATATAATTGATTTTTAGGTTTTTAAGATAATCTTTTTTAATTTCTTCCACGTCTTTTCTGTTTGCCTCACAAAGAATTATTTCTACGATTCCAGCGCGGTTTGCAGCAAGAAGTTTTTCTTTAATACCGCCAACAGGTAAAACTTTTCCACGGAGAGTTATTTCGCCCGTCATCGCAAGGTGGGATTTTATTTTTTTATTTTTAAAACTGGATACAATTGACGTAAGCATTGCAATTCCGGCAGACGGACCGTCTTTTGGCGTCGCACCTTCCGGCACGTGAACGTGGATGTTTTTTTTCTGCAGATCTTCCGCAGAAATGCCCAGTTCATCGTGTTTTGCTTTTATGTATTCTAAAGCAATTGTGGCAGATTCTTTCATCACATTACCAAGATTTCCGGTCATCGTCAGATTTCCTTTTCCTTCACTTAAAATACTTTCGATAAACAAAATATCGCCGCCAACGCTCGTCCAGGCTAATCCTGTCACAACACCGGGAACACTTGTGATTTCTGATAGATTTTTTGGTCTTGGAACGCCTAAAATTTCGTCGATTTTTTCAATGGTAATTACTGGATTATACGCTTTCTCCATGGCAGTTTGCAAAGCGACCCATCGGCAAATTGAGGCGAGTTTTTTCTCTAAATTTCTTACGCCACTTTCAGACGTGTGTGCGTCAACAATATGCTTTAATTCTGCGTTGCCAAGTTTTAAAGATTTAATGTTTAAACCGTTTTCTTCCAGTTGTTTTTTGATCAAATGGCGTTTAGCAATTTCAACTTTCTCCTCTAATGTATAACCTGCAATTTCGATGATTTCCATTCTGTCCAAAAGCGGCGTTTGAATAGAAGAAAGTGAATTTGCTGTTGCGATAAACATTACTTTAGATAAATCATAACCCATTTCTAAGAAATTATCATAGAAACTGTTATTTTGTTCCGGATCCAAAACTTCCAGTAAAGCTGAACTCGGATCTCCATGAGCGCTGCTTGTAATTTTGTCGATCTCATCTAAAACAATCACCGGATTTGAAGTTCCTGCTTTCTTTATTGATTGCAAAATTCTTCCCGCCATCGCACCAATGTAAGTTTTTCTGTGTCCACGGATCTCACTTTCATCGTGAAGTCCGCCTAACGAAACACGCACATATTTTCTGCCTAAAGCATCTGCAATTGATTTTCCAAGTGAAGTTTTTCCAACTCCGGGAGGGCCGACCAGACATAAGATCGGCGACTTCATGTTATTTTTCAATTTTAAAACCGCCATGTGTTCTAAAATTCTTTTCTTGATATCTTCTAAACCAAAATGTGCCTTATCTAAAACTTTTTCCGCTTTTATAATATTAAAAACATCTTTTGTGTAAGTTTCCCACGGAAGATCTGTGAAAAAATCCAGATAATTTCTTTGTACGTTATAATCCGGTGAATTTGGATTTTGACGCTGAAGTCGGTTTATTTCTTTCTGAAAATGAAGTTCAACTTCTTCATTCCATTTGGTGTTTTTCGTTTTAAGCAACAATTCTTCGACATCAGATTCCGGACCGCCGCCTAATTCTTCCTGAATAGTTCTAATTTGTTGATTTAAAAAATATTCTTTTTGCTGCTGATCGAGATCTTTGCTGGTTTTTTGATGAATTGCATTTTTTAACTCAAGTCTGCGGAAATCTTCATGCATTAATTCATAGCATTTTTTCGCGCGAAGCATCAGACTTTTTTCTTCCAGTAAAACTTGCTTAAGTTTTGATGTGAAGTTGGCATTTGTACAGATGAAATTGAGAAGATCCTCATTTTCATTCATGTTTTTAATGGCAAAGTTTGCGGCATTTGGAATATTTGGATCGAGCTCGATCATTTTGATAGCTAAATCTTTAATATTGTCGATCAAAGCTTCAAACTCTTCTTTATCTTTGGGCAAAGCATCTTTTAGTTTTGTGATCTCTGCCGTGAAAAACGGTTTTGTCGCCACATAGTTTTTCACTTTAAATCTACCAACGCCGCGTGTGATTGCCGTTATATTCCCTTCTGGAAGTTTAATGATCTTTAAAATCTTTGCGATCGTTCCGACAGTGTAAAGATCTTTCTCTAAAGGATTTTCAATGTCGCCATTTCTTTGACTAATAATTCCGATCAGTTCATTATTTTCCTGCGCACTTTCCAGCAAATTTTTTGAAATCTGTCTGCCTGCCGTAATAGGAATGACCACTTTTGGGAACATTACCATATTTCGAACGGGCAAAATCGGGAATATTTTTTGGTTTTTATCTGTCGGAGTTATGTTTCTCTCGTCAATTTCCTCAGCCACGATGCTGAATCCATCTTCTAAAATATCTGTGAAGTCTATATCTTCAAATTCTTCCATAGTAAGTTTGAATGACAAATTGTCATTTTTTAATTCTTGTTAATGCCCTTTTAAAATTTTGAATTTAAAAAAAGCCTGTGATTGTTTCAAATTATATTTTGCCAATTCCTATGCCATTCAAAATAGTAAAAAATTATGGGTCAAAATTTCCAGTTTTAAAGGTTAATCCTTTTTAAATATAAAGAAAAAACCGCGCAAATTTCAAATGACGAAACTTTTTTGATAAAGATAAAATGCAAATTTAAATACTATATTTTTAAAAAAGAAAATAGTGTTGGAAGGTTTTTGGGTAAAAATTTTTAATAAAAAAATTAAAAGTTTTCTAATATTTTAAAAATGTGTATTTTCGCGGATTGATTATCATTAAATAAATACAAAAATGGCAGTTTTAGGAGAGATTAGAAAGAGACCTTGGCTTTTGATGGGTGCGATTGCAGTAGCGCTTTTGGCGTTTTTAGTAAATCCAGCAAGTATTGAAAAAGTTTTCGGCAGAAATCCTGATGTTTTAGGGAAAGTAAACGGAGATGCAATCACAAGGGAAGAATTTAACAATCAGCTTTATGTTTTGCAAAGCCAGGCTCAACAACAGGGGCAAACTGACAAAGGATTAGAAGAACAGGCGTGGCAAATGATGGTGCAATCTAAACTAATTGCGCAGCAGTTTGAAAAAATGGGATTGAAACTTACTGATGATATGTTCTGGAGTCAACTTCAGTTTGATCCTTTATTTGCAAAAAATAAAGAAAATTTTGATGAAAAAGGAAATTTTAAATCTGCAGATATTAAAAAGCAAATTGAAGATTTGGAAACCAGCGGCAATGTTGAAGGTTTAGCAGGCTGGAATAAGATGAAAGGCGCAATACAATACAGAATGATGGCGCGTCAGCTTTTCGCAAATATTTCAAATGGTATTACGGTCAGTAAAAAAGAAGCCGGTCAAATGGTGAAGATGCGTGATGAAAACGCAGTGATCGATTATGTGAAAGTAGATTATGCAGCTTATGCTAAAAAAAATCCGATAAAAGTAACGACTGAAGATCTTAAAGCTTACATCGATAAACATAAAATAATGTTTAAAGCTGATGCTTCCAGAAATATTGGTCTTGTTTATTTTCCTTCTGCTCCAAGCTCGGAAGATGATGCGACTACTTTAAAAGAGATCACAAAACTTTACACTGGAGGGACAGAAAGCAATGGCGCAGAAAACTTTCAAAATACGAAAAGTGATTCTGCTTTTATTGCATTAAATTCTGATCTTCCTTATAATGCGCAATATTTTTCTCAAGAGCAATTGCCTTTAGGTATTAAAGCGCAAGCTGCAACAGCAAGTATTGGTCAATCATTTGGTCCTTATAAAGAGCAATCATTATATGTGGTTTCTAAAATTTTAGATAAAAAACCTTCAGATTCTACGCTTTCAAGACACATATTGGTTTCTTATACAGGAAATCAGGCTGCAGGTGGTGCAACAAGAACGAAGGAAGAAGCTAAAAAACTGGCTGATTCTATAGGAAATATTTTAAAAAGCCAACCGGCAAAGTTTACTGAATTTTTAAAATATTCTTCTGATCCAGGATCTGCAGCACAAGGCGGAAGTGTGGGCTGGACGACACCTGCGACACCATTCGTAAAACCTTATTTAGACTTTTTAGCTAATAATTCTAAAGGTGCAACCGGTGTTGTAGAATCTCAGTTTGGTTATCACATTATTAATATAGAAGATAAAAAATCTGGTGCGATGAGCTATAAATTAGCAAATCTTGTAAAAGAAATTAAACCTTCTGACAAAACTGATAATAAAGTCTACAGTGACGCAACGAAATTTATTCAGCAGGTGCAAGGTAAATCTTTTAATGATTTTGCGAATATTGCCAAAAAGAACAATTTTAATTTTTCCAATCCTAAAACTGTAAAAAGATTTGACGGAAAATTACAGGGAATTGGAAGCGATAAAGATGAAGACGTAATAGCTTGGGCTTTCGATAAAAAAACTAAAAAAGGTGATAGTGACATCTTTTCAATAGAAGGAACAGGTGGCAAAATTGTGGCATTTGTAAATGGAGTACAGGAAGCGGGAACAGCAGATCCGGAATCTGTAAGAGACCAGATCGAGCCAATAGTAATGAATGAATTACTAGGTAAAAAAATTGCTGAAAAAATCGCGAATGCAAAACCATCTTCATTAGATCAGGTCGCTAAAATGTTTGGCGTAGCAAAAGCAAATGCGCAGGTTAATGTTTTAAACCCAACAGTTGGCGGAGCAATGGAGCCAAAAGTGGCAGGAGCAGCATTTGGTGTGGGTAATAATAAAATTTCAAACGCGGTAGAAGGAATGACAGGTGTTTATGTTGTTCAAAGAAAATCGATCACTACGAATAAACAGCCAGGCGATGAAAAACAAATTCTTCAGGCAATTACACAGCAAAATTCTCAGCAATTTGGTCAGGCTTTTCTAAAAAGTTTGCAGGACAACTCTGATATTAAAGATTACAGAATAGAGGTTTTTGGTAAAGTACAGGAACAGCAGTAATTTTTTTAAAAATAAAAAAAAGCGACTTTTTAAAAGTCGCTTTTTTTGTGCATCAATCATACTAATTTTGAATTGAATTAGTGAAATTATACTATATTTGTTAATTCAAAAAAAATAAATGAAATTTTCAAAAGAACTTAAAGCAGGCCTTATCGCCTTACTAGCTATAATTGGCTTCGTTATACTTTTCCAGTTTATGAAAGGTAAAAATCTGTTTTCTACCAATGATACTTATTATGTAAAATACGGCAACGTAGAAGGGTTAGCAAAATCTAATCCTGTGTCCATTAATGGTTTAAAAGTAGGGCAGGTAGATGATATTATGCCGATTACTTTGCCTGACGGTAAAATTTATTTCGTCGTTAAATTAAGCATGGATGATGGATTTAGATTTTCAAAGAAATCTGTTGTGGAAATTTTTGAACCAAGTTTAATGGGTGGCAAAGAATTACGTATTAATCTGGCTTACGGTGAACCTGTTGCAAAGGATGGTGATACTTTATCCGGGAATTTTAAACTTTCTATGCTCAACAGTCTGTCATCACAGATCGGCCCGGTAAAAGATCAACTTCAGACGGTATTAAAAAGTGTAGATTCTGTTGCAAACAGTACTAATCAATTGCTAAACGCGCAAAACAGAGAAGAAATAAAAACATTGCTGCGAAATCTTAATAGGACAGTTTTGTCCTTTGAAAGTACTTCTAAATCTACTAATGCGCTTCTGGCGGATAATAATCCAAAATTAGGTAAGGTTTTAGATAACGCAAATTTGGCGACAGTTGGTGCCAAAAGTACTATTGACAAATTTGGAAATATTGCCCAAAATGTAGATGTTAATAAGTTGAACAATACTATTGATAAACTTAGTGTAACTGCAGATAAATTGAATGGTGTAATTTCAGGTATACAAAATGGTGAAGGTTCTTTGGGTAAATTGACCAAAGATGAAGAACTTTACAACAATCTTAAAAAAACATCCGCGAATTTAAATACTTTAGTTGAAGATGTGAAAGCTAATCCAAAACGCTACATTAATTTTTCAGTTTTTGGTAAAAATAATAAAGATTAAAACCATAATCAGATATGGAATATATTGTTAATATTATTTTCTTTATTGCAATAGTAATTGGTTTCGGATTATTTGCTAAAAGCTTACGCGAAATTTACCGTAATATAAAATTAGGAAAGGCAATAAACAGAAGTGATAGACCTGCTGAACGATGGGCTGTGATGGGAAAAATCGCTTTGGGGCAAACCAGAATGGTGAAAAGACCAATTGCAGGAATTCTTCATGTGATAGTTTATGTCGGTTTTATCATAATTAATCTTGAGCTCTTAGAAATTATTATTGATGGTCTCTTCGGAACACATCGTTTCTTAGCTGAAATTTTAGGTCAAAATATTTATGGTTTTTTAACCGCAACTTTAGAGATTTTCGCGGTTCTAGTACTTGTAGCTGTTGTTTTATTCTTTGTTAGAAGAAATTTCTATAGTATCAAAAGATTTCAGATGAAAGAGCTGTTCGGGTGGCCGAAAGAAGATGCAAACTGGATTTTAATAATTGAATTTGCTTTGATGGTAGCTTTTTTAACCATGAATACCTCTGATTTGGTTTTGCAACAAAAAGGAGCATTTCCAGCGCATGGAAATTTTCCATTCAGTTCGAATTTTTTAGCGCCGCTATTTACAGGTTTTAGTGTAAATTCTTTAGAGATCATTGAAAGATCTGCCTGGTGGTTTCATATTCTTGGTATTTTATTTTTTATGAATTACCTCTATTATTCTAAACATTTACATATAATTTTAGCCTTTCCAAATACATGGTATGCGAAATTGCAGCCGACTGGTGAACTGGATAATTTAGCTTCTGTGACAAAGGAAATTAAATTAATGATGGACCCTAATGCAGATCCATACGCAGCTCAACCGGATGTTGATCCCAACGCAATCCCTGAGAAATTTGGGGCAAGTGATATCTTTGATTTAAATCAGGTACAGCTTCTAAATGCTTATACCTGCACAGAATGTGGACGATGCACCTCTGTTTGTCCGGCAAATATTACAGGAAAAAAATTATCTCCGCGGAAAATAATGATGGATACGCGTGACAGACTTGAAGAAGTTGGAAAAAACATCAATAAGAATGGAAAATTCGTTGATGATGGTAAAAAGTTACTAAATGATCATATTTTACCGGAAGAAATCTGGGCTTGTACAACATGCAATGCTTGTACGGAAGCCTGTCCTATTTTAATTGACCCTCTTTCTATAATCGTTGAAATGCGTCGGTTTTTAGTAATGGAACAATCTGCTGCACCGAAAGAGTTAAATGCAATGATGACTAATGTTGAAAATAATGCTGCGCCTTGGCAGTTCAATCAGGCAGATCGCTTGAACTGGGCAAAAGAGTAGTCTAATTTAGATTTTTAAGATAAAGTTAGATGGCAGAGATTATTTCATTTCAGCAAAAATATGCAGACGATTTTAAAAAGTTAAATATCATTTGGTTACAGAAGTTTTTTGTAGTTGAAGATTATGATAATGAAGTTTTATCAAATCCGCAAAAGTATATTTTAGATAAAGGTGGAAATATTTATTTTGCTGTTGAAAATGAGAAAGCCATTGGAACATTCGCATTAATGTATAATGATTACGGCGAGTTGGAATTTACGAAAATGGCAGTTTTAGAGGCTGAAAAAGGAAAAGGCTTCGGAAATTTATTAATGCAGCATTGTATTGAGGAAGCAAAAAAAATGAACTGCGAAAATTTATTTCTATATTCAAATACGAAATTAGAACCTGCAAACAACCTTTATAAAAAGTTTGGCTTTACAGAAATTCCCGTAGAAAAATCAGAATACGCAAGATGTAATATTAAAATGATAAAACATTTAAAATAATAATTAAAAATCTATCATTTAAAAATGGATTTCAATATAAAAACAATGGCAGAATATGCCGCGGAAGGAAAATCACCTGAAGTTCTATTTTTTGTAGGCTGTATGGGAAGTTTTGATGACAGGGCAAAAAAAATTACAAAAGCTTTTTGTAAAATTTTACATAAAGCAGAAATAGAATTTGCGGTTTTAGGACAAGAAGAGAGTTGCAACGGCGATCCCGCAAAACGCGCCGGAAACGAGTTTGTTTTTCAAATGATGGCTTTTACCAACATAGAAATCCTGAACAGCTACGGCGTAAAAAAAATTGTGACAGCTTGTCCTCACTGTTTTAATATTCTCAAAAATGAATATCCACAATTAGGTGGAAATTATGAAGTTTTGCACCACACGCAATTTTTAAGCAAACTTATTGAGGATGGAAGATTAAAAATTGAAGGCGGAACATTTAAAGGAAGAAGAATCACATTTCACGATCCTTGTTATTTAGGACGTGGAAACGGTGAATATGAAGCGCCGAGATTACTTCTGGAAAAACTGGATGCTGAACTTGTAGAAATGAAACGCTGCAAAAGTAACGGTCTTTGCTGCGGTGCCGGCGGTGCGCAAATGTTTAAAGAACCGGAAAAAGGTGATAAAGATATCAATATTGAAAGAACGGAGGAAGCGCTGGCGGAAAATCCAAAAATTATTGCGACCGGTTGTCCTTTTTGTAATACGATGATGACAGATGGTGTAAAACATTTTAATAAGAATACCGAGGTAGAAGTTCGCGATATTGTTGAACTTTTAGCCGAAGCAGAAGATCTTTAATGAAAAAAAATGCACCGTATATTTTGATGATTTCGGGGGTTATTTTATTTATTTTAAGTCTTTGGTCCGCACATTTTATCCTGTCTGAAATTAATTATTATAACGCTGCAGCGAGTGTATTAATAGTTTTATTAGGTTTTGTTGAATTAAATAAGAAAAAGAAAAATGAAAATTGATGAGTCAACAATTGTAGAAACGAATGACTATCGCGTCATCGTTTATCCTGCATCCAGACCTTTTTCTGCACGAGAAAGTAAAGTTATCACAGAGAAGATCTATGATTTTTTGGCTTCCTGGGCAGCGCATGGCAAACCACTTTCTTCATCATTTAAGATTGAAAAAAATCAGTTTATAATAGTTTGTGTTGATGAAGAAAAAGAAGCGGCTTCCGGCTGTTCCATTGATGCTTTAGGAACAGTAATCCGAAAGCTTGATCAGGAATTTCAGCTTGGTTTATTTGACAGAATGAAGGCAAGTTTCGTCGAAAATGGTGAAGTAAAAACTTTAAAATTGCAGGATTTTCGTAAAGGTTTAAAAGAAGGAGAAATTTCTGAAAATATTGAAGTTTTTGATTTTTCTAAAGATTCTTACATCAGTTTTTTAAGTGATTTCTTATTACCTTTAAAAAGAAGTTGGGCTAATATATACTTGCCATAATGCAATAATATTTAAATTTGAAGCTGTTTTTATTTAAAGTAAATTAAAATTTATGTTTAAAAATTTCCGTTTTTGAAATATAAAATTCTTTTTATATCATCCTGGTTTCCGAATAAGCTAGAACCAACCAACGGAAATTTTGTGCAAAAGCACGCTGAAGCTGTGGCACTTTACAATGACGTGGAAATCCTGCATGCTGTTGGAGATTTTTATCAGAAAGAAAAATTTTTGATCGACGATAAAACGGTTAATGGATTGCGCACGCTTATCGTTTACTACAAAAATACACACAATCCACTTCTTAACTTTGCGCGTAGAATGTCAGCGTATAAAAGGGGTTTTGGCAAACTCCAAAAGCCTGATCTTGTTCACGCAAATGTTTTACATAATTCAATGCTTTTCGCGATTTATTTAAAGAAAAAGCACAAAATATCTTTCATAGTTTCTGAACACTGGTCGGCTTTTCGTAAGGAAGCCTATTATAAAACTCCAACAAATATTAAATATTTTGCCAGAAAGATTGCAAATGAAGCGGCCATTATTTCACCGGTAAGTAATGATTTAAAGAAGGGACTTCAGCATTTGGGCATAGATGCAACGTATAAAGTTGTTCCTAATACGGTTGATACCAGTTTGTTTTACCCAAAGAGTTCAGATAATCCGGTTTTTACTTTTTTACATATTTCTAATCTTGTACCTTTAAAAAATGCTGATAAAATTCTTTTGGCAGCTTTAAAACTTTTTGAAAATGGCTATAAATTTAAGATCAAGATCGGTGGTGACGGGACAGATGTTCAGCTTTCAACCCTAAAAAAAATAGCTGAATCTTCAAATTTTTCTCAAAATATTGAAATTTTTGGTTTGCAGAAGTCTTGTGAAGTTGCTGAAAAAATGAGAAATGCAGATTGTTTTATTCTTTTTAGTGATAATGAAAATCAACCTTGTGTTATTCCGGAAGCTTTTGCAAGCGGTATTTCGGTCATTTCTACTAGTGTTGGCGGAATTTCTGAATTTTTTCCTAAAGGATTTGGAATTTTACTCGATGAGCCTAAACAAAAACTTTTGCAAAATGCTATGGTGGAAATTATGAACAAAAAGACAGATAATGCTCAAAAAGAAATTATGGTTGATTATGTTAAAAATAATTTTTCTCTGGAAAAGATTGGCGTCAGTTTTAGTGAACTTTACAGTCAAATTTTAAAATAATTGAAAAGTTTACAACAGTTCATTAAAGATTTTTTTACCAATGAAGGGCATCACGTTTTTTTATCTCTTTTAATTGCAAAAATTTGCGGTTTTCTAGGCTCACTTTTTATCATTCACCTCTTATCGGAAAGTGATTTCGGACGCGTAAGTATTGTAAGCTCTGTTTTTTTTATTTTTTTAGCATTCAGTGGTTTTGGAAGTCAGCAAATTTTATTAAGATATGGTTCTGTAGCGCAAGATTTAGAAGAGAAAAACGCGCTTTCAAGTTATCTTTTTAGAAAAGGTTTTTTTTACCAGCTTTTGCTCAGTGTGCTTTTTTTTATTGTAAGTGTTTTCTACATCACCCGTTACGAAGATATTTTTTTTATTTTTTTGCTATTTAATATTCGTCTGATCGGTTCATATTTTTTAATTCATATTCAATGTGAGTTTCGTATTTCCGGAAAGAATAAAGATTTTGCAACAGTTAGTAATGCCGTGAATATTCTAGGTCTTATTTTGCTTTTTGTTTTATCTAAATATTTTGGACTAAATGGTTATTTGTTTGCCATCGCATTTACGCCATTTGTTTCTCTTTTTTGGTTAAAAAAATCACCTAAATCAATTACATTAAAATCATTTCGGTTTAAAAAAAAAGAACTCTGGAATTTTGGAATTTTAGCAGGCGGTAGCGCACTTTTATCGGATATGCTTTTCTCTGCGGATGTCTTGTTGCTAAGTTTTTTAATGACGGAAACAGCAGTTGCCAATTATAAAGTAGCAATTTTAATTCCGTCAAACATCACTTTTTTGGCGGCGACATTTATGCAGACCGATTATTCTCTTTTAGCAAAAAATAGTAAAAATAAAAGCTTTTTAAAAAATTATATTTTAAATTTCTATAAAATATTTGTGCCTGTTTCTGCCGTCATTTTTTTGGTGGGTTTTATATTTAAAACAAAAATCATTAGCTTTTTTTTTAGTGAGAAATATTCCGGAAACGAAATGGTATTTGCTGTTTTACTTGCTGGTTTTTCGCTGAATATGCTTTTACGAAATCTTTATGGAACGCTGATTTCCGCGGTTGGTTTGATGAAATTTAATACATTTATCTCACTTCTGAATATTATTTTTCTGGTGATTTTTGCTTTTATATTTGTAAATAAACTTGGGATTTTAGGAATGGCGGTAAGTTTGTCCTTAAGTATGTTTCTCAGCGGTATTTTATTTCTGATTTCGTTTCATCTTTATTGGAAAACTTTAAAATAAAATTATCTTTGCATCAATGAAATCATTTTTTACAAGATTTTCGACTAAACCATCTATTATATTTGGGAAATACTGTTTTAAGAAAGATAACAGTAGAAATTTTTATTTAAAAAATGCAATATCTATTGCTCTGATCTGTTCTTTATTATTTGTTTCCTGTCGTGGCAATGAAGAGGATTTGCAACAGGTTGACCAGATCATCAACTTATATTACAAAGATGTTTCTGGCAAAGATTTGCTGAACACAGAACTTCCGGGAACTTTCACATCGGTAAGATTTTTAGATTTAAATGGAGCTACTGATCAAGTGCCGATCAATTCGTTTTCCCTTAAAAAGACGGTTGATAATATTAATTATATAGATTATGATTCCGGCGCTGTTCGAGTTTTGAAGGATTCTTTAAACCCACAAAATAAAACTTACCAGTCCGATTTTATTATTAGTTTAACCAGAAATATAGATGCTACAACGACTTCCACAATTCAGGATACCGTTAAAATAGAATATTCCTGGACGCCAACTTTATTTCAAATCTCTAAATTTTATTACAGTAAAAATTTAGTTTTTACTAAAGTTCAAGGGCAGCCTAATAATATCACGATCATTAAATAATACCACGTTGCAGGAAAATCTTACATTATTCTGCTAAAAATAAAATTCAGTTATGTTACAAGTCAGTTATTTAAAGGAAAATAAAGAAGCCGTTTTAGAAGGGTTAAAAAAGCGAAATTTTAAAAATCCCGAACTTGTTGATCATGCAATAAATGAAGATCAAAAGCGAAAAAGTGTGCAGTCGAATTTGGATGAAAATCTGTCGGAAATGAACAAAATTTCCAAAGAGATCGGTATTTTAATGAAAGATGGTAAAAAAGACGAAGCTGAAAGAGCAAAATCTAAAACAGCTGATTTTAAGGAAAAAATCCAGGTTTATCAGCAGGAACTTAAAGATTCTGAACAAAATTTATTAAATATTTTATACCAAATTCCAAATATTCCTTATGAAAAAGTAAAAGCCGGAAGCTCTGAAACTGATAATGAAATTATTTTTCAGTCGCAGGAAGTAGAAGCTTTGGGTGAAGGAGCTATTCCACATTGGGAACTAGCAAAACAATACAATATTATCGATTTTGAACTGGGTGTAAAAATCGCCGGCGCAGGTTTTCCCGTTTATTTGGGAAAAGGCGCGAGATTGCAACGAAGTTTGGTTCAATATTTTTTAGATAAAAACACGGACGCAGGTTACTTAGAAGTAAATCCGCCGCACGTTGTGAACGAAGCGTCTGGATATGGAACCGGACAATTGCCTGATAAAGAGGGACAAATGTATTTTATTGGTGAAGATCAATTGTATTTAATTCCAACTGCGGAAGTTCCGGTTACAAATATTTATCGCGATGTGATCGTTGATGAAAAAGACCTTCCAATTATGATGACCGCATTTTCCCAATGTTACAGACGTGAAGCGGGCAGTTACGGCGCTCATGTTCGTGGTTTGAATAGATTGCATCAATTTGAAAAAGTAGAAATCGTACGTTTAGAAAAACCTGAAAATTCTTACGAATCTTTAGAAGGTATGGTAAAACACGTGCAAAGTATTTTGGAAGATCTGGAATTACCCTACAGAATACTTCGTCTTTGCGGCGGCGATACTGGTTTTGCAGCGGCAATGACTTATGACTTCGAAGTTTGGAGCGCAGCACAGGAAAAATGGCTGGAAGTTTCTTCAGTTTCAAATTTTGAAACTTTTCAGGCAAACCGTCTAAAATGCCGTTACAAAAGTGAAGGCAAGACCCAATTGGTTCATACTTTAAACGGTTCTGCTATGGCTTTGCCACGAATTATGGCAGCCTTGTTAGAGAATAATCAAACTGAAAATGGGATTAGAATTCCTGCGAAAATTGCGGCTTATACAAAATTTGATTTTTTAAATTAAATCAATATTTCAAATAAACTGAAAATGACCGCAGTTCTAGTGTGGTCATTTTTTATTTAATATCTTTTATAAAAAGGTAATTAAAACTTTCCTTTAAAATTCCAAAACCATATTCTAAAGAATTTTTAAAGCTGATACTGCTGGATTCTTCCGAATAAATCGTCGGGCAGGAAATCTCGCCAATTGAAAATTTATTTTTTATAATTGCCAGTAAAAATTGGTTGTCAAAGATAAAATTGTTGCTAAATTTTTGATAATTAATTTCTTTCAAGACATCAATAGAATAAGCTCGAAAGCCGGTATGGTATTCTGAAAGTTTAGAATTGGTAACTAAATTTTGAAGTAAAGTCAAAGTTCTGTTGGCGATATATTTGTAAATGGGCATTCCGTTTTTAACCGCGCCGGAAGTGATAATTCTGGAAGCAATAACTACAACATAAATCTTTGTGCGAAGCATTTCGGCAATTGGTCTGCACAATTCCGGAGTATATTGTCCGTCGCCATGAACCATTATGACATATTTAAAAGCAGAATTTTTCGCGAAATCATATAGAGATTTTTGATTTGCGCCATAACCTAAATTTTGTTCGTGTTCTAAAATATTAATTTTAGGAAAAGATTTTTTTATCAATTTTAAGCCGTTATCTGTCGAGTAATCATCGCAAATAACAATGTTTTCAAAGCCTTGATTTAAAATTTTTTCAATGACTTCTAAAACTGTTTTTTCGCCGTTGTAAAGAGGAATTACAATTAGAAATTCGCTGTACATTATTGTAATTTTTGTAGTTCTGAAATGGTTTTTGCCATTTCCTGCTGTTTGTTTTGAGCGCGGTAATTTTCAATCAGAAAATTTAATGTCCTCTTGGATAATTCTTTCTTTTTTGGATCATCATCCGACATCATTTTGTTGATTTTTACGACTTTTAAAAATAATTTTTCTGACTCATTTAGTTTGGATAAAGGAAGTTTTCCCGCAAAGACAAACTTCTGAACGATCAAGGCATAATTTTCCACATAATCGCGATTTTTAGGATCATTTTTGTAGGCTTTTTCGGTATAAAAAAAAGACTTTTGCTGATCTTCTTTCATATTATAAGCCGTTCCCAAAAGAAAATCTGCGTAAGAATTTTTTGCATCTGTTTTTTCGGCTAAAAGAAGATATTTCAGCGCTTCGTCTAAATTATTGAAATCCTGACCATAAATTTTTCCTAAACTTGAATATGATAGACTTTTAAAGGTATTTAGGTCATTCAAATATTGCAAAGGTTTATAAGTGTCTGTGATTTTATAGGCGGCTTCTGCGGTTTTTAAATATTGAAGTCTTTCATTTGCAGTAAAAGATTCTTCGTCACCAAGCATTTTATTTGTTCTCGCCAGATTAAACCAAACCAAACCATACATCGGATAAATATCTAAGGCTTCCTTGTAATATGGAAGTGAAGATTTCAGCAGTTCAATATTTTCAAACTTTTCATCTGATGTTAATTCGCGCTGTTCTTCTTTTGCAAGTACTAATTTATTAATTACTTTTTCTAAAACAATTTCCCCATAATCTGACTTTACTTTTGCGCTGTTTTTTGAAATTTTAATGTCGTGGGAAAATAAAGTAAAATTGTCTCTCCAATCGAAATTTCTTTTAAAAGTAATTCCAATAAAAAATGAGGATAAAATAAAAACAGCAACTAAAATAATTTTAATGCCAAATTTATCCTTTAAAAAAACGATCAAACTTGAAAACGCAATGATAATTCCCAAAGATGGCATAAACATAAAACGCTCGCCCATATTTGTTCCGATCGGGAAGAACAGATTTGAAACGATTGAAAATGTGATGAAGTAAAATAAAATGCCATAACTGTAAATCCGTTTTTTTCTAAAACCAAGAATGGCGAAAATTATTAAACCAAAAATGGCGAAAAGTCCGAACAAAACACCAATATCTGAAAATGATTTCAGTTCAATTTGCCGTGGATAATAATCGTAGGTTAACGGTGTAGGAAGAATTAATAATTTTAAATATTTTCCATAAGTATAAATATTGGTCGCCAGTTCATTTTCATAAGGCATTTTCTGAATACTTTCTAAAGATGGATTTTGAAGAACTTTTACGTCAGAATTTTCCAAAAGTGTTTTAAATTCTGCGTTTTCATTCATTATTAAAAATGGATTGTTCATTAAATCCATATTCTGGGCAGTTTTTAAGTTTAAATTTCCTGTGGCATTAATTCTTAAACCTAAATAAACAGCGAATGGAATTAATAAAATTCCAAAAATTAAAACTATTTTCGACAGTTTTAGATTGCTGAAAAACCAAATCGTAAGCGGAATAATTGCGATAAACATTATCGAATTTTCTTTTGCTAAAAAACCTAAAAAAAGAAACCCTGAACCGATAAAAATTTCAAGAATTTTTTTCGACGATTCTCTAGTAAATGCCTTAAAAAAATAAGTCGCAGAAAGCAGAGAAAAGAGAAGTGATAAAATCTCATCACTTCCTTTCACATTTGCTACGGCTTCGGTATGAAGCGGATGAACCGTAAAAATAAGCGCGGCTAAAAATGCCAAAAGATATCTTTCCTTCTGGAATTCAAAAATTAAAATCAGAAATTTATATAAGATAAAACACAGTAATGCATATAAAATAATATTTAAAATGTGCATTAAGTTCGGAAAAGTAGTGCGTTCGCTTAAGTCGTTTAATAGATTTCCTTTCTTATCTTTTTGTATTTTTCCAGTTAAAATATTGACGTTTGGTCTAGCGAAGATTTCCGAAAAAACAGCGTAAATCATCGGTGTAAGCGGTCGCCATCTTCCGCCGGAAACGGCGTTGGTATTATTTCCCGAACTTCCGTACATGAAATCGTGGGTGAAAATATCAGGAATGCCGGAAATCCCGCGCTGTACCAATTGGTTTTTATGAATGACAACAACATCGTCAACTGCCCATTTATTGGGAATCGTATTCGCATAAATAATTCCAGCAAGAACAGCAATGAAAATTCCTGTTCGTTTAGTGTTGCTAATAAAATCCAATAATTTATTCATTATTTTATTTGTCGAAGATTATTTCTTTTATGAAAGAAGATTAAAATTATAAGCAGGAAAGCAGAAATTAAAGAAATAGAGATTCCCGATTTTTTGTAAGACGGGGAAAATTTAAACTCAATTTTGTGGTTTCCTTTTTCTAAAAACAAGAAAGTGAGTCCACCAAATGCTTTTTTTAAAATCACTGGTTTTCCGTTGTCTTTTGCTTCCCAACCTTTATCAAAAGGCATCGACAAAAATAAGAATTGATTTTTTGGTAAATTTATATTTCCTGAAAAATTGTTGTCTGAAAACTTCGACAGGTTTAAATAGTTTTCTTTTCGGTTTTCTAAATCTTCATTAAACTTTGTTTGCTTATGATCGTAAACGTAATTTTTAAACTGATTCAAATCTTCATTATCAACAATCAAAGTTTTCAAAGAAAATTCTTCTTTTTGATTTTTTGTTAAATTTTTAAACTCATTGATTCCCAGCACAGAATCGAAACAGACGCCAAACGGTAAGAATTTGGAATCTTTTAAGGTTTTAAAAATACCGTTGTCATCAACTTCAGAAAAGCCCAAAGGTTGAAGATAATCGCCTTTATTTTTTGCTGAAAGAAAATATTTGACGGAACAAAGTTTCATTAAAATTGGTGAATCTTCAATGCCTTTTACAAATCTGGATTCAATCTCATTATTGGGTTTTATAACATCAAATAATTTTAAAAAATTGATATAATTATTATTGTTAAAAGAGTTGTAAGCCGCAGAAGAATTATAATTTTGAATTTTCGCCTCATTGTAAGAAGCGTAAACCGAAACTCCGGAATAAAAATCTTTTTCCAAACGAAAAAACGAAGGATCATTTTTATTTATTTCTGAAATGGTTTTAAAAGAAGAATCTTTGTAGCCTTTATTTTCTATGTCATTAAAATTGCAAATTTCCCTTTTGGAAAGAATTTGTGAGGAAGACAGAAGCAATTCAATTCCTAAAAAAATGATCAAAATAATTCCGAAATTTTTTGTTGAAAATTTGTCTTTAAAAAGAAAAGCTAACACGTAAATTATAATAAAAAATATTGGTATTAGAAAAGAAGACTGGGTTTCGATTTTCAAATTTAAATAGCCTAATATCAAAATAAATATCATTAAAACACAAAAAATTAACAAAGGTTTTAAAGAAAATTTATTTTGCGAAAGAATTTTAGAGAAAATAAAAGAGGAAATTAATATTAAAATCAAGGCAAAAAATGAGTTTAAAATTCGATAATAATCGCCGGAATTTATCCAAATTAACTGTCTTAAAACCGGAAAAATAAAAATTAAGACCATTCCCAAAATTGCATAGAGCGAAATGATTTTTGCTTTTTTATTCAAAATAGAAATCTGAGAAAGCAGAATTAACGTGAAAATACTGCAATATAAAAATGGCGCTTCAAAGTAATTTCTGTATTCTGTGAAATGATTAACGTCTCCCAAAATATTAGGTGAAAATATTCTGTAAACGAAGGACAGGAATTCGCCTTTTGAAACCAAGATGTCTGATGATTTTTCAAAACTCGAAACACTTCCAGAACCTCTCGGACTTTGAAACATTAAATCAATACTGCTGAAAAGCATCCAACTGCTTAAACCTATTCCTAAAATTGTGTAAAGTACTGAATAAAGAAATTCTTTGTAAACTAATTTTAAAGAATTATTTTTTAGATAATTGATAATGAGGAAATAAACGCAGAAAATGATCAAAGAAAAATACAAATTAAGCGGATAACTCACGCCAATTAAAAAGAAAACCAGGCTTAACCAAAAATATTTTTTTTGACTAAACGCTTTTTCCAAAGCAAATAAGAGAATCGCAAAATGAAAAGCAACGGGCGAAAATAAGGTAACCGACCACGACGCGCTTAGCAGAAAATAACCCGAAAATGCCCACGCTAAACTCCCAAAGATCTTTGCATAGAAATACAAACGATGTTCATTTAAAAATAAAAACATGAAAAGTCCGGCGAGATAAATATAAACCAACGGTAAAATCAGCATCATCGTTTCAGGCGAGACAGAAGTGATTTTAAATAAAAACCAGGAAATTGGTTCGAAAGAATAGGGATAAAGATTTTCTCCCAAACCATTATGAAGAGACCAGCCGGGAAGAAATCCTTCTTTGGCAGCGAGCATTCTGTTGTAGAGCAAAGGATATTCGTTCACGTAAGAATCTGAGCCAAGATCTTTAAAAATAAAGTGAAGATCACCAAAGATAAATTCCCGGAAAATTAAAATTTCCAGAAATAACATTAAAAAAGTAAAGAATAAAAGTTGTTTAGATTTTACCATGAAAACTTAGAAAACACCTCAAATTTAAATAAAAAAACCGCACCTCAAATGTAAAATCAAGGTGCGGAAATTTATTTGAAAAATCTATTTTATTTTTACAATTTTAATGTAACTAACTTTAGAAGCAGCTAGATCGACACCTATAACTGTACTTCCAGATCCTGCGCGTACAAGGAAAAAATCATTTGCATTCATGTAAACCAGGCGCTGTAAAGTTCCTCTCTGTTTATGGGGTACCTGATTTACGGTTGAACCGTTTGCACCCACTCCGTAATAACTGGTTTCAACATTCCCCAAACCGTTAAAATCTAACATTGGATAAGAAAACATTACATTTCCTACTAACTGAATATCTACAAAGTATAAACCTGCTGTAGTTGCGGTAAATTTACTGATATTCGGATTCATCGTACCAGCCTGCTGAGTCTGTGCTACATTTGGATCTGTAACTGTAGTAAATGTGTTATTACCAGTAAGCGTAGCCGGCGACGTGTTGGAAGAAAACACAACACCCGATGGTAAATTGAGTGAACTTCCCACGGCGGTTGTTTGTGCTACTGTAATTGTTGCATAAACCTCATAACTTGCACCGCCGGAAGAAGAATTTCCCCAGGAAAGATTGGCGCCATCAGTTGTTAATACTTTTCCGGCGTTACTTGTTTGATCGGGTAGAGTTGTGCCGGTTGCAGGCGTTGTCCATTGTGCGTTGTAATTTGTACCGTCAGTTTTAGACAAAACCTGTCCTGTAGTTCCGCCTGTTGGTACACCGTTTTTTGCATTTAAAGCATAAGGAACGCTAAGTAATTGCTGTGTGCCGGCAATGTTGTAATTGGTTCCGCCTGCAGGATCTATTTCTGTTTTAATGAAATATTTGTCAGAAGCCCAGTCGATGGTAGAAAAAGTACCGCTTACAACTGTTCCTGCGCCTAATTGTGCATCTACAAGACCGTTTGCGTTGGTGGTTTTCGTCTGAGTTTCAGAGTAAACTACTGTTCCCGTCGTTGTTGTTTTTAGAACAGAAAATTTAATCCCGACAGATTGGTTTTTTACCACATCGTTTGTAGAATTTCTTACGATTGATTGGTAACTTACTAAGTTTGGCGTTTGTGCGAAGATAAATGTCGCTACAAATAACGCGGCGAGGGTAAAGATATTTTTCATTTTTATTTAAATTATTTCTTGATGATTTTATAAGTTTTTATAATTGTTCCGTTTTCTTTTACAGAAAATATGTATAAACCCGCCGGGTAAGAAGACATTTCTACAGAAGAATCTGCGCTTAATGTTTTTTTAGATTGAATTTTTGAACCTTTTGCGTCAAATAACTCATAACTATAATTTTGTAAGTTTTTGGCGTCAATTTTAAGATTCAGTTTGTCAGTAACCGGATTGGGAAAAACCGACATTTGAAGATTTATAAAATCATTTTCAATACCCAAAGTAGAGGTGATCTCAAAAGGAATCTGTGTCCCGGAAATTGTTGAACCTCCCGAGCCTGATTGCGGCTGGTAAAAAACATTGCCAAACGCATAACTTGCGCTTCCGCCGCTACCGGTGAGATTTCCACCCGCGGTAATTTCTGAAGTTTGTGCGTTGATGGCGCATATTCCCATAACTGGAAATAGTAGGAGTAAAATTTTCTTTTTCATAGTATAGATTATTATATATTTATTATAAAAGCCTCCAGGACTTTAGAAATCCTGAAGGCTTAATTTTCGTTATAAAATAGTTGTTAAAATCTGAAATATTTTTTTTTAAAAATTCTTTCAATATTTTATTTACTTTTTTCTAAAACTTAATTAAGATAATTTCATCATTTGTGTTTTACGAATTCTTAATTATGTTGCAAATTTGTACTTAAAATTTGTTAATTAGGCTATACCTTGGTATAGTTTTTCTGTAAAAAACAAAAAAAACTATCAATTAGATAGTTTTTAAGTGGTTATTAAATATTTCTTTATTAATAGACTAGCTTTTTGAAAAGTGCTTTCTTGTTTCTTAATTTAAAATATAACAGATCTTAATAGCTTGATATTTCATAGTAATTTTTGTAATAAAAAGTTTTCAGCAATCTGTATAATATTTCATCCTTCAGAAATTGTTGTTGAAATAGATTTCGTTTACTTAGTTTTTAAAATAATATTTTGCTCAAAAGTAATTTGATTAAAAATTTTAAAAACACTAAAAAGCTTTTCATGAACCTAATAATAGTAAATCCAAAGGAATAGGAAATTAATTAATTTGATGGATTTGAAGACAATCGCACTAGAGATTTATTAGATAAAATGAAAGTTAATATCTAATAATTTATGAATTATAAAATTGATTTTGATCTTTCAATTTTATTTATTACGGAAAGATTAATGGCACATTTCACCCATTTTCATCGGTGAATTTTTATCATGAACGTGAAGCGAACTCGCTGCGGGAGAAATGTAAGGAATATTTAATTCCAATCCTCGAAGGATGAATAATCCGCCTAAGATGATCATTACAAAAGGAATCACCTTTAAAACTTTAATTCTAAAAGCGGTTGTCATTAAATTACCTACCAAGACTATGGCAAACATAAAAGGCAAAGTTCCTAAACCAAAAAGTGCCATAAAACCTGCGCTTTGCAAAATTCCTCCTGCGGCCAAACTTGCCGTTAAAGCCATATAAACCATTCCGCAAGGTAAAAATCCATTTAGAATTCCTGTTGAGAATCTCGATCTGTAATCTGCTTTTTGTAATAATTTACCCAAATTCATCTTTACTTTGTATAAAAATTTAGATAAAAAAGGGATTTTTGAGGCGAAGTCTTTTCCGCCAAAAGAAAAAACAGCCATTGTAATTAATAATATACCAACTAAAATAGTGAGATAAGATTGAAAACCAGCAAGTTTAAAACTTTGCCCAACGATTCCTAAAACAGCGCCCAGAAAAGAATAAGTAGTGATTCTGCCGAATTGGTAAGTGAGATTTTGCAGGTAGTAATTGGTGGCCTGTTTTTTCGTTAAACCCATAGAAAGTGCAATTGGACCGCACATTCCGATACAGTGGAAACCGGAAGCAAATCCCAAAGCCAAAGCCGAAAACATCAAGGTTATTTCCATGATACATCGTAATCTACCTGATAATTTATTTTATCTTTTATCCATTTTAACTTCAAAGTGTAAGAGCCAACCGCTAAGATCTTCGCAGGAATTGTGAAAGAGTGAAAAGAGGAAAGTTCCAGATCTTTTTTTACATCAAGATTAGCATCGTTGGTACGAAAAAGCAAGTATTGCACTTTGTCATCATTTGGTTTTATATTCTCCGGAAAAGTAAGCGTTATGCCCTGTTTATCCTGAGAAAAAGAAGGTTTTGCAGCAAGTTTATCAGCATTATTTTTAGCGTTAATGACATCCTGATAAGCAAGCTCATCTTCATAATAATGATCTGAAACAACTTCTGCGTTTTGCTGCCCATGAGGAAAAATCAAGATCATTAAAGTAATAAAAATTACGAAAGACGCCAAAGCCAACGCGATACCGTGTCCCCAGTTAAATTTTTTGAACATAATTTTTAAAATTGAAGTTTAAAAGGACCTTCAAAATAAGTTTTAAAACTGTCTAAAAGTTTTCCATCCCTATCATAAACGCCAATGGTGATATTCTGCTTTGAAGCGGTAATATCTTTTAGAGGAAACGCAATATTAACAGAACCTTTCGTCATTTGATCTTTTTTGAGTAAGATTTTAGTGCTGTTACCTGAAGTTATAACGCCATTTACCGGTTCAATTATTTTGATGGAAACCAACTGGTCTTTATTTGCTTTATTTAAAAAAGTATAATTATAAATATTACTGATCTCACCGTCGCGTATAAAATAACTTGACCCGGAAGGTTTAATAAATTTCGCCTCCATATCGCCTCTGCTGTAAAGTAAAAACCCTAAAAATCCGACCAACAAAAGTAAAAGAACAGAGTAAGCCTTCATTCTACTGGAAAATTTAAAAGGAATTTCGTCTTCAATTTCCTGTTCAGTAGCGTATCGAATTAAACCGGGCGGAAGTCCAACTTTTACCATAACATCATCACACGCATCGATGCATGCAGTGCAATTTATACATTCCAATTGCTGCCCGTCGCGGATATCAATTCCTGTGGGACAAACCACAACACATTGGTGACAATCAATACAATCTCCTTTGCCTTCTGCTTTTCTGTCTTCACCTTTTCGGTAGCTGGCGCGGTTTTCACCTCTTTTGAAATCGTAATAGACATTAATAGTTTGTTTATCTATCAATACGCCCTGCAATCTGCCGTAAGGACAAACCATGGTGCAAACCTGTTCTCTGAACCAAGCAAAAACGAGATAAAATGCGGTCGTGAAAACAACCATTACCAAAAAATTTGTTGGATTTTCAATTGGGCCTTCCTGCATTATGCGGAAAACTTCTCTGTAACCAACAATATACATGAACATTAAATGGGAAATCACCAGCGAAATAACGATGTAGATGCTCCATTTAAGCGCACGTTTCATTATTTTTTCTGAATTCCACTCTTGCTTATCAAGTCTGATCTGTTTATTTCTGTCGCCTTCGATTAGGTATTCAATTTTACGGAACACCATTTCCATAAAAATTGTTTGCGGACAAACCCAACCACAGAAGATCCTGCCAAAAACGACCGTAAAAAGTATCACGAAAATCATTCCCGTGATAGTTCCTAATGCGAGAATGAAAAAATCCTGAACGTAGAAGGGTTGACCTAAAATGAAAAATTGACGGTCGAGAACATTAAATAAGAAAAAAGGATTTCCATTAATGGTGATAAATGGCACAGCAAAAAAAACTATGAGTAAAAAATAACCCACCAACATTCTATAGTTGGTAAATTTTCCGGAAGGTTTACGCGGGAAAACCCACTTTCTCTTCCCAGACTGTTCCATTGTACTTACTGAATCTCTAAAAGTTTCAGCATCTACAACCTGTCCCTGTCCGCCTCTGTATTGTTTTTCTGTTTCTGACATTTTTTTACCGTATTTATTATAAATATAAAAAATTCGGTCTTAGTTTTTATTTTTGCCAATTGGCAAGCGTACCCTGAGGTTTCGCACCACCTTGTGCAACTGTGATTGGTGCCTGTTCCTGATTGATGTGGTAAACGTATGCTGCTACTTTTTCTATGTCATTACCGGAAACGACACCATTTTTTCCCCAGGCCTGCATTGCGGAGTTATTTGGTGAACCATTTTCTACCATCCAGAATATATTTTTAAATAATGTTTTTTCCGGTTGATTGATCCAAAATTTATCAGTCAAATTTGGTCCGATGCCACCTTTTCCACCTTCACCATGACAGGAAACGCAGTTTGTTTGAAAAACTTCTTTACCTGCTTCCCAATTGTCTTCAGAGAAGACTGCTGTTTCTAGTGTAGCTTGTGGCACATTTTTCATATATTCTGCTACAGATGCAGTTTGCTGTTTGTATTCATCATCATATTCTTTTACCGGATGAGCAAAATCTGTTAACCAATAAGAAGCCATATAAATGATACAAAATGCACAGCCAAAATAGAAAAGACCAAGCCACCATTTTGGGAGCTGATTATCCAGTTCCATAATCCCATCAAAACCGTGGTCAATAAGAATATCTTTTTCTTCGCTTACAGATTGTTGCTTGAAAGCACTTTGGTATAAAGCGAGAAAATAATTTTTCTTTTTTTCCTCTAAATAAACTGCTTTTTCTTCGTCAGTTAATTTGTTAAATTTCTGATTCTCGATGAGGTCACCAATTGCGCTTTGTATCAGAACTAGTATTGCACCGATTACTATAGTTCCCCAAAATAATGGTGAACCTAGAAAACGATAATTTTGCACAAGTAAATAAAATGCAATAATTACGAGCACTGAGACGATTATTATCGTAATATATACTGGATTTCTTTGTTTCATAATGGCTTAATTTTTTTTAAAAAATGGGTCATTTTCGTCTGTATCATCTTGTAAAGGAGCATTTGCTTCTTCGTCATAATGTTTCTTTGGTCTTGAAAAAACGTAAAATATTAATCCTAAAAAACATGCAAGGAAAATAAACATCGATATTGTTTGGTATAAACCAACATTTTCCCCGCTAGATAAAATATCTTTAAAGTTTTGAGGTATCATTTTTACTTTAATTTAACGGTTAGTTTGTACTTGCAGTTTTTACTTCAGTTGTTTTAATATCCGTTCCAAGTCTTTGAAGGTATGAAATTAAAGCAACAATCTCTCTTTTTTCTAAAGGAACAAATTTGGATCCTTCTGCTAATTTCCTTTTTGCAAATTCACCTTTTACGTCATCGGCCTCATTATAGATCTGTTTTACAATATGATTTGCCTGATTATCTGCCCATACATCTGCTGTATCAATTTCAGCTTTAGTGTAAGGCACATCATAAACGTCTTTCATATACTGGATTTTTGTCACAAGCTGACTTCTATCCAAAGTATTTGAAATTAACCACGGAAATCTTGGCATAATTGATCCGGCGGAGGTTACTCTTGGATTAAGCATGTGCTTAAAATGCCAGGAACTCGGTCTTACGCCGCCTTCACGCTGCAAATCTGGTCCAGTTCTTTTGGAACCCCAAAGAAATGGTCTGTCATAAACAAATTCTCCTGCTTTGGAATATTGTCCGTTTTTACCGTTAAATCTTACAATTTCATCACGGAAAGGTCTGATCATCTGGGAGTGACAGGCATTACAACCTTCACGAATATAAAGATCTCTACCCTCAAGCTCTAATGGGCTGTAAGGTTTTACCGCAGAAATCGTAGGTACGTTTGATTTTATTGTTAAAGTTGGAACAATTTCAAAGAAACCTCCAATTGCAACTACAAATAGAGACATTACAGTTAACAAAACCGGCAATCTTTCGATCCATAAATGGACACCTTCACCTTCTTTTCTTTTATTTGAAATTTTAGCCAAAGCCGGCGCTTCTGCAGGAACATCTTTTTGAAATGAACCTTGTCTTACTGTTCCAACAACATTTACACACATCAAGACTACACCTGCAATGTAGAAAAAACCACCCACAAATCTCATTTGATAATAAGGAATGATCGCTGAAACTGTATCTAACCAGTTTTTGTATAAGAGTGTTCCGTCCGGGTTAAACTGTTTCCACATCAAACCTTGCGTAAAACCAGCAATATAAAGTGGCACTGCGTAGAAAATAATTCCTAAAGTTCCCAGCCAAAAATGCCAGTTTGCCAATTTAGTAGACCATAATTTCGTTCTCCACATGATTGGAAGCAAATAGTAGATCATACCAAACGTCATGAAACCATTCCATCCTAATGCACCAACGTGAACGTGACCAATTACCCAATCAGTAAAGTGACCAATTTTATTTAAAGTTTTTGTTGCTAAAAGCGGTCCTTCAAAAGTCGCCATACCGTAGCATGTAAGCGCAACTACGAAAAATTTCAGCACCGGATTCTCCCGTACTTTATCCCAGGCTCCTCTTAAAGTTAATAATCCATTAAGCATTCCACCCCAGGATGGCGCGATTAGCATTATCGAAAATCCTGTTGCCAAAGCTTGTGCCCAAGCAGGGATTGCTGTGTATTGTAAATGGTGAGGTCCTGCCCAGATATAAACGAAAATTAAAGACCAAAAGTGAATAATTGACAATTTATAGGAAAATACAGGTCTGTCTGCCGCTTTTGGTAAAAAATAGTACATTAAACCAAGAATCGGCGTCGTTAAAACAAATGCAACAGCATTGTGACCGTACCACCATTGAACTAAAGCATCTTTTACACCTGCGTATGCAGAATAAGATTTCCACCCGCCAAATGTTAACGGAACTTCTAAGTTATTGAAAACGTGGAGCATTGCGATCGCAACCCAGGTACCAATATAGAACCAAATGGCTACATAAAGGTGACGGACACGTCTTTTTGCAATGGTCATGAACATATTGATTCCAAAAACCAACCAGATCACCAATATTAAAATATCAATCGGCCATTCATGTTCCGCGTATTCCTTTGAAGTGTTGATTCCGTACATGAAAGTCACCAATGAGCAGACGATCATAAACTGCCATCCCCAGAAATGTATCCAAGATAATGTATCACTCCACATTCTGCTTTTAAGTAATCTTTGAAGGGAATAATAAGCACCAGCGCAAAAACCATTCATCACGAAAGCGAAAATAACGGTGTTCGTGTGCATCATTCTCAATCTTCCAAAGCCAAATTTACCCTGAGAATTGATCAAGCCCTGTAAATTTCCTGAAGACAAACTCTTTATCGTTAAATCATCTGTACCGAATAAAAATTCTGGTAATTCCGGGTAAAATAAAAGTAATGCTACCGTAAGCCCAAGAAGCATCCCGAGGAGCCCAAAAACTACTGTGGCATAGAGAAAAGCGCGGACAATACTATTGTCATAACTAAATTTCTGTGTTTCCATATTTATTTAAATATCACTATTTTTTTTCTTTTTTATCCAAATCTGAAGGTTTTTCTTCCGTAAGTTTTGGATTTTCCTTTATAACTTCGTTGTCCATTAAAATGCGTACAGCAGGCGATTCATCATCTTCAAACTGTCCGTTTTTTGCCCCAATAATAAAAATTATTAAAAATACCGCAGCTACTGAAACGCTGCAAATAATCATTAAATAAAGTATATCCATAATGGCTTACAAAAATAAGAAGAATAATCTTCAAAAGGTAGTATTTAAAATGATTTTAGTCATCAAATGTTAATTCCTGTTAAAATAAAATTAATTGCGCAAATTTACTCAAAAAAGGCTCGTATTTACCACCGTTTTGTAATTTAGAAAAACTTTAAATAAACAGAAAATTTTTAAAATTTACCTAATTTAAAATTTTTTAGATTTAAAAAAAAGCATCGTTTTTTTTAATATTTATCCATGAAAAAATGATGATTTTTAAATTCTAAATTATATTTCAAAATACTTTCTACTTCTTAACCATGTTGCCGCAGAAGTAAAAATAACCACACTTATCGAACTTATCGGCATCAAAATAGCAGCGCGCAATGGTGATAAATTGCCAGTAACGGCAAATGCTAAACCGATCACATTATACATTAAACTGATCACAAAAGTTATTTTCACAATTTTAATCGCATCCTGGCAAAGGTTAAAATAATCATTTATTTTGGTAATTTTCTTACCATCCATGATTACGTCGGATGATGGCGTGAAAGAATTACTGTCGTCCGCAATCGCAATTCCTACATTACTTTGTTTTAAAGCGCCTGCGTCGTTTAATCCATCGCCGATCATCGCCACATTTTCTCCGGAATTCTGAAGATTTTGAATGTATTGCAATTTATCTTCCGGGTTTTGGTTAAATTTTAGCTCAGTTGCATTGCTGATAATTTGCTCTAAAACGCTTTTTTCAGATGCGTTATCACCGCTCAAAATATTAATTTTAAATCTTTTTAAAGCAGAAAACATTTCCTTTAACTGCGATCGGTATTCATTTTTAAAAATAAATTTACCTAAAAACTCATCGTTCTTTTTAATGTAAACGGCCGTTTCCAGATCGATCGAATTTTCATTAACAAAACCCGCAGAACCAATTTTGTAAACGTGATTTCTGACTTTTCCGGTGTAACCTTTCCCGGCAATTTCCACATAATTTTCTATCTCAAAATAGGGATCTTTTACCTCAATAAAATCATAAAGCGATTTCGAAAGTGGATGTGTCGAATTTTTAATTAAAGTTTTGATGTTTTCCAGATCCAAATCAGAAATTTCTTTTCCGTTAAATTTAATATCAGATTTTTTATTATGTGTAATTGTTCCCGTTTTGTCAAAAACCAAAGTATTTACTTTTGCGATTTTTTCTATGGTTAAAGCATCTTTTACGTAAAATTTATTACGACCTAAAATCCGCATTATATGTCCAAAAGTAAAAGGCGCAGAAAGTGCCAAAGCGCAAGGACAAGCCACAATTAAAATAGCACAAACCACCTGAAAACTTTTTTCAAAATCAACTCTGATCCAGTAAATTCCGGCTAAAAGTGTAATTCCTAAAATAATAATTGTAAAATATTTACTCAGATTATTCGTCATCGTATCAAGTCCGGATTCTATTTTTCTAAAAGTTTCCTTATTCCAAAGTTGTGTCAGATAACTTTGGTTGACGTTTTTAATGACTTCCAACTCTAAAATTGCACCGACTTGTTTTCCGCCGGCAAAGATTTTATCGCCTGCTTTTTTCGGAATTGAGGCTGATTCGCCGGTTATAAAACTATTGTCAATATTCGCTTCACCTTTAATTAAAACTGCATCAACGGGAATTATTTCCTGATTTCGAACCATTATTCTGTCGCCCACTTTTAATTCAGACAACAAAATATTTTGCTGAACGCCATTAAAATCAACTTTTGTAACGGCGATCGGGTAAAAAGATTTATAATCTCTGTCGTAAGAAAGTGCGCTGTAAGTTCGTTTCTGGAAATATTTACCTAAAAGCATGAAGAAAATTAAGCCACATAAAGTATCAAAATATCCCGAGCCATAATCAGTGATCACTTCATATAAACTTCTTCCAAAAAGTACAAAAATCCCGATGACGATCGGAACATCAATGTTGATCATTTTGTTTTTTAAACCATACCAGGCTGATTTATAGTAGTCTGAAGCTGAATAGAAAACGACAGGAAAAGCCACCAAAAACATCAAAAAGCGAAATAAATTTTTATATTGATAAAAGTAAACATCATTTCCCCCAACATATTCCGGCCAGCTGAAGAACATACCGTTTCCAAAGGCAAAACCTGCAATCGCGATCTTAATGATCAAAGTTTTATCTAAAAATTCTTCTTTTTTTTCGGCAGTTTCTAAACTTATAATTGGTTTATAACCCAGATTCGTCAGAAATTTTGCCAATTTACTTAAAGGTAATTCCTCTGAATTAAAGGAAATCTGAACAGTTTTTCTTGTAAAATTAACCTGAGAGTAGTGAATGTTTTTCTCTAAAGTCTGCAAACTTTCTAAAAGCCAAATACATGAAGAACAGTGAATTACTGGAATTTTAAAAGTGACCAAAGTGGTTTTTCCTTCTGAAAAACTAACGACTTTATCAAAAACTTCAGGTGTGTCAAGATAATCAAACTGGTCATTATTTTCAGAATTTGGCCGAACGCCGGAATTTTTATTTAGCTCATAAAAATTTCCTAAATCATTGATATTTAGGATTTCATAAACGGATTTACAGCCGTTACAGCAAAATTCTTTCTCATCGAAAAAGATGCGTTCCTTTTCAAATTCTTGTCCACAATGAAAACAATTGGTTTGATTCATCTATCTTATTGATTTGCAAAATTATAATATTTAAAGTTGCATCACGATCTTAAAAGCTCTATTTTTGTTGATAAATGTCATTAATATGTCTTTAGAACAACAGCAAAGCGTTTTGGAAAATTTTCAAAAAGTTTTTAATGAAGAATCTTTTAAACAAAATCTGTCCGAAGACGATTTTAAAAAATACCTGTCCGAAAAACAGGAATTGAGTTTTAAAAAAGGACACCTTCTTTTTGAAGATGGGAAAAAACCAAAAGGTGTTCATTACATAAAAAAAGGAACTTTAAAACTGTCAAAATCCGGTGTTTACGGTAAAGAACAGATTCTTCGGTTTGTAAAAGAAGGTGACTTAATTGGCTATCGGTCAATACTTTGTGGCGAAGATTTTCAGGCAAGCGCGGAAGCAATGTCAGATATAGAAGTTACTTTTCTCCCCACAGAAATCTTCATGCATCTCTTAGCTGTTGATACAAAACTCTGTTTTTCAATGTTGCAAAAAATTGCTTTTGAATTGGGTGAATCTTCAAATACAGTGACTTTTTTAGCCCAAAAAACTGTTCGTGAAAGGTTGGCGGAGATCTTACTTTTGCTGGAGCAAAAATTAGGAACAAACCCTGAAGGTTTTATCCAAATATCTTTAACCCGAGAAGAAATTGCAAACATAATTGGAACGGCAACAGAAAGCGCGATTCGTTTAATATCTGAATTTAAAAACGACCAATTGATTGAAGTAGAGGGCAGAAATATTAAGATCATAAACCACGAAAAATTGATGAAAGTAGGGCACGTGACTTTGTAGATTTAAGTCACAAATCACTCATTATTAATTACACATTACTTACAAAAAATATGTCTGTACACTCAGAAATAAAAAGAATCACCACAGAAACTTTACGCAAAATGAAGTTTGACAAAGAAAAAATCACGATGCTTACGGCGTATGATTTTACGACGGCTAAAATGGTTGATGCTGGTGGAGTAGATGCAATTTTAGTTGGAGATTCTGCCTCAAATGTTATGGCGGGGCACGAAACTACGTTGCCGATTACTTTAGACCAAATGATTTATCACGCGCAATGTGTAGTTCGCGGCGTAGAAAAAGCATTGGTTGTAGTAGATTTGCCTTTTGGCTCTTACCAAAGTGATTCTCATAAAGCTTTAGAATCTGCAGTTCGGATCATGAAAGAATCGGGCGCACATGCGATAAAGTTGGAAGGTGGTGTGGAAGTAGAAAAATCTATAAAGAAAATTGTGAATGCAGGAATTCCTGTGATGGGACATTTGGGTTTAACGCCACAAAGTATTTACCAGTTCGGAACTTATAAAGTGCGTGCAAAAGATGATGAAGAAGCAGAAAAACTTTTATCTGACGCCAAACTTTTAGAAGAATTGGGTTGTTTTGCTTTGGTTTTAGAGAAAATTCCGGCACATTTAGCCAAAAAAGTTTCTGAGAGCATAACGATCCCAACAATTGGAATTGGCGCAGGAGCAGATTGTGACGGTCAGGTTTTGGTTTACCACGATATGGTTGGAATGAACCAGGGTTTTTCTCCAAAATTTTTACGAAGATATTTAGATTTGTACACAGAAATCACGGGCGCAGTTTCGCAATATGTGAAAGATGTGAAAGACCAAAATTTCCCTAACGAAAAAGAAAGTTATTAATGAACAATCAACGCAGTAAACAAGCTATTTTATCATTTGCCGCTTTGGCGTGCCTTTTAATAGGATGGCTACAACCATTCTCACCACCCGTAAATTATTTTATTTACAACCAATTATTCTACGTTTTAATAGGCGCAAGTTTCTTTTTTCAAGCGCCAACTTTGTCTAATCCTAAAATGATTTATCCAATGTACGCTGCTGCTGCACTTTGTGTAATCGGCGCATTTATCCCGGAAAACATGGGAATGGTTAACTATATAAAGACAATTGGACTTTTAGGCGGTGTTATCATTTCATTGGTTGCGAGGCCAAGGGTTCAGCGTTAATCGCTAAAAAGTATTTATGAAATTTTTTTCAACTTTCATTCTGTTGTTATTTTTCGGAAAAGTTGCCGCTCAAAATTCAAATAGTTTACCAAAAGATCAATTTTATTTAGAATCTACAGTTTTAGCTTTACGTAGCACACACACAAATTATTTTAATGGTTTTAGTTTGCTTTTTGGCGATCATTTAAATCAGAAATTTAATCTTGCTTTGGGTTACGAATACTCCGGTAGTAAATTCCATAATGATAATGATTGGCGGTTGTATAATTTGAGTTTTAACGTCATCTTGATCAGAGAGCAGTTCACGTTATTTTCAAAGAAAAAATTTAATCTTTCCGCTGATTTTCGGGAAGGACTCTCATTTATAAAATACGTGAAAGAAGAACCTTTAGTTCGTAAAAATTACCGGTACAGAGTGAAAGAAAAAGGCCTTTATCTCTATGGAGGCATTGATGCTAAATATGAAGTCTCAAAATGTATTGCCATAGTCTCAGATTTAGGAATTAAAGGATTGCACATGTCTACTAATGTCTATGAAGTTAATCCACATGGATTAAACTTTATGGTAGGTTTGCAGGTAAAAATTTAAGTATAAAATAAATGGAGGAACAAATTCCTTTTGAAGTTGCATTTAATGAATCTATAAATTATAAATCAATTTTAGTGTTACATATCTGCGTAAAACATAAATTTTATTTTCAGAAATAAAAGATTCAGAAATTGAATTTGTTATATTCCTTTGACTATTAAAAATATTGTTTACCATTAGTTCAAAACTTAAAGGAATTTTGATTGGAGTGTAACTCAAATTAAAATCTCCCTGAATAATTTTATTCTTATTTCCATTATCTGTTGATGTTTCAATATTTTTAAAAGATGTTTTCAAAATAAAATACGTTAAGAAAGTTGAACTCAAATTTGCCGTAAAAATCTTTGTTCTATATTTTGATATCCCATCATTGAAGGCAACTTCATTGTTATTAATAAAATAGTGAAGTTCAAAATTAGGTGCTTTTCGATATTTGGAAACAAACGCGAATTCAATTTCGCTATTTTTACCTTTGCTTAATGAATTTTGACCTTCCAAAATTCTTACGGAATGTAGAATCCCATAGTCAAACTTTGTATAAAAATTAATTTTGTACAATACTTTTTCCACTTTGGCAGAAATGCTCGATTTTTCAAATGGGTTTCTGACATATTTTGGCGTAAAGTATTGTATTCCATTAATGATTTCTAAAGCGGAAACCAAACCATTTTCATTGTAGGAGTAAGATGGACTTATACTAAACCCAAATTTAGAATAACCATAATAACGATAGTAAATCGCCGATAAATTGTGTGAAGAAAGGAAATATTGATTTACAATATTTCCTTGAAAAAAAACATTAAAATTATTTACAATGAGGTTTGATGTGTAATTTTTGATTGGAATTAAATAGTTGTTTTTTCGATAACTAAAATTTAAGTAATTATATTCGCTCCATTTTTTGTCAATCTCTAAATATGGTAAAACCTGATATTTATTTTCATTTTTGTTTTGGGATAGTTGAAAAAATAAATTGCTTAACTGCGCGCCCACTTTAATATTTAGTTTATTTTTGAAATAACTATACTCGGGAATCAACCCAATTTTAAAAGTAGATAATTTAATATCATTTAGGAAGTTTGGCGTAAGATTAAAAGTTTCGGATTGGTATAAATAGTTCGTGTCCTGAAGTAAAAGGCTTACGTTAAAACTGGAATTTTTATAATTTTTGCTGATTTTACTCTGGGAATTTATATTGTATATTTTATTATTTTCAATGGATTGTAGTGAGTTTTTCTCATCAGAATTTTTAGAAAGCCAGGTGTCATCAGTATCTGCACTTTGAAATGATAAATTTATATCATGGGTAAGTTGCAGGGAATTGTTGATTTTCTGATCAATATGCGTGTTATTTTTTAATGATAATGACGCGTTATTAGAATCCGTTAATAAATCGTAGGCCAAAACTGAACTCACAAAATCATTATTGATATTACTTTTATTTGGCGTAGAACTTAACACCAAGTGATTTCTGAGGTAAAATTTGTCGTTTGGTGCATATTTGTAAGACATGTCCGTGTAAAACAAAGAGGAATTATTTGAACCACTAATTTTACTCAAATCAAAATAAGAATTATCTAAAGTTTTATTTTGATTTTCCTGGATGGTATTTGTGTTGATATTTGAATATAAAAAAAGCATCTCAATTTTTGATTTCTTACCAATACTTTTGTTAAAATTCAGAGTTGAAAAATTATTTTTTACTGAATTAAAATTTTCATTTGGTAGCGCAAGCGCAATAATGTTTTGGTCCAAACTTGAAAAAAAATCTTCCGAATTATCCATCATTGCATTTGTGCCACCCTTTAATGCAAAATAATCCGTTATGCTAAATGATTTTTCGCCAATATTGTTGCTGTTTCCAATAAATGAATAACTTCTTGCTTTGTTGAAATTAAATAAATTAGCGTGTGCATAATAATTTTTTTGCACGCCGCCGCCAAGAGAGAGGTCTCCAAATAAAATATTTTGTTTGTCGTTTTTTAGTTTTATGTTTAGTACCGATTTATTAGTAGGATTATTTTTATTTTTTACACTACTTTCATTATAATTATCAATCACTTCTACATTTTCTAAAGAATTTGCAGATATATTATCAATGGCTAATTTTGTGTTATTATTAAAAAAACTTTGGCCTTCAACCAAAGTTCCTGTTATAGATTTGCCGTTTACTTTCACAGCACCATTTTTATCTACCTCAAAACCGGGCAGTTTTTCTAAAACATCCTTTAGTTTTTTTTCTGTACCATCTATGAAACTTGCAACGTGGAAAACTGTCGTATCTTGCTTTATTATAATTGGAGCAGAAATATTAACTTCTTCAATTGACGTCGTTTGCTCAGTAGAGAGTGTGAAGTCGGTTTTACCTTCTTGAGAATTACTAATCTGGAATTTGAAATTTTCTTTTTGAAGTTGAGGTATCTCAAGCGCGTAGGGAACATCTTTTACTAAAAAAGTCTCGTAGTACCCCTTTTCATTTGTACTATCAAAAATATTTTTATTGCTATTATCTGCTGGTTTAAAAATAATGATTTTATTTGAGAGTGGTTTATTATTTGCGTTTTTTATAAAACCAAACATTTTCCGCTCTTGCGAAAAGAAAATGTTTGCAATAATTAGAAAAAATATAGTTATTAATTTACTATTCAATTTATAAATTTTTAGATTCATATTTTAAATACTCGCTAATTGTCACTTTTTTTCCTTTTTCTGATACTTTTTCTACTTCAGTGTCTTTTGGATTTAATTCTAAATTTTGCAAATACGTCGTAAATGTTTTATTGTCTGTCACGATAATCACTAATCCTGGTAAACCAGAAAACTGATAAGGGCCCGCTTTTATTGGGATTGAAGGACAAAACCATGCTTCAATAGGTCTTGATTCTATTTTGGCATCTTTAAAAACATCATTATAAGTTGTATTTGCCTTATAACATTCATAATTTCCAATTTTCTTTTGTTCATTTGTAATATTCCATATTACATCTTGTTTTGTATAAGTAACCAAAAATGCACTTCCTTTAAATTCTTTATCGTTTATAATTTCACCAGTATTTAAATTAGTGAAATAATTACCAGCAACTTTTGAAATAATATAAGCGATATTAATTCCAGATTCATTTTCATTTTTTGGTTGTAATAGGAATGAACTTATAGAATCTCTGATCTTTAATTGAAAAACTGCTTTTTTATCGTTGTTATTCATCAAAAGTTCAATCGCGTTGTCAAAATATTTTTCTGCCATCTTTGGGTGTTCTTTCATCATTTCTTTCTTATCTAATTTTTTAGTGAAAGTATTGATCATCACATAATCTGCTTTTATGTTTGTTTGAGCGAAAAATAAATAGGGTGCTAATATAAAGAGTAGTAATTTTTTTGATTTCATTCTTGGGTTTTTATTTAAAAATAGCTATCTTATTATGCAAGATAGCTATTTTGGTTGAATAATTGTGGGTGATTTTTGCTCTTAAGCAGGAGTTAAAGCTGCAGGTTGTGGCTTACCTCCAAAGATTGCAGTACATCCTGCAGTGGTAGAAAGTCCAATTGCCGCAGCTCCAGCAGCCCCAACTCCTAATTTTATTGCGGCAGCTTCTGCAATAGCTCCAGCTAAATTACAATACCATCTATCGTTTGGACCATCATCATCAGAAAGCATAAAGTAAGTTTGTCCGTTATTTCCAACAAAAGTTTGTGCTTCTGCTTTAGATAGATTTAGAAAATTTACAGATGTAGTTTCTTGTAAATTTACATTTTTTACTTCACTCGTTTTTGCAAACGCGGAAGTGCTTACAGCTAAAGCTAAAAAGCTTCCAAAAATAATTTTTTTCATAATAATTAATATTTTTTTGATTAATGTCTTACAAACTTCACAAAAAATATCCAAAAACAGTGTTGCGAAAGTAATGCAAATATAGTTGCGCTAAAGCAACATTATTTTTATTTATATTTGTCACAAAATTAAACTATGTCTGTAAGTACAAATCTAAGAATTTTACGAAGTAAAAAGAAATTATCTCAACAAGAAGTTGCAGACCATTTAGAGATTGATAGAAATACTTACATAAAATGGGAAAATGGAACAGCGGATATAAAATCACAACACATGCCAAAAATAGCGGAAGTTTTTAACGTAGAAATTGCAGATTTATTTAAAGAAGATCAAAAATTATCAATCACAAATAATTTTAATAACAAAGACAATTCAAATGGTCAAAAAGATTTGCAACAAGGAATTATTATAAATATTTCAGATACTGAAGTGGCAAAAAAGCTATCAATTCAATTAGAAACTATAATTAGTAGTTTTAAAAAATAGGCGACTAATCTAACAAAACTAAATGCAAGATCAAATTCTCTTTGAAGACAATCATCTTTTAATTATCAATAAAAAAGCAGGACAACTTGTGCAAGGTGATAAAACAGGAGACGAATCTTTGTTGGATTCTCTTAAGAATTATATTAAAATAAAAGAAAATAAGCCCGGAAATGTTTTTCTTGGTTTGGTTCATAGAATAGATAGACCCACCTCCGGCTGCGTTATTTATGCTAAAACTTCGAAGGCGTTAACGCGCCTGACTGTAATGGTGAAAAACCGTGAAGTACAAAAAACGTATTGGGCGGTGGTCCCGAAAGCGGAAATCCCGGAAACGCAGAGACTGGTTCATTTTTTAAAAAAGAATGAAAAGAATAACAAATCTACTGTTTTCCCGAAACCTACTGAAGGTGCAAAAGAATCAATTCTAAATTATAAAGTCGCAAAAATTTTAGATAATTTTCAATTGCTGGAAGTTGATTTAGAAACCGGAAGACACCATCAGATCCGCGCCCAATTATCTAAAATTGGAGTGCCCATAAAAGGTGACTTAAAGTACGGTTCTGCAAGATCCAATGCAGATGGTGGAATTCACTTACATGCCAGAAATTTAGAATTTCTTCATCCTGTGACGCAACATAAAATTTCTGTGACAGCGCCTGTTCCGCAAAACGATGCGGTTTGGAAGGCTTGTGAATAGATTTGAAAGATAATTCAAAAAATAATCTTTTGATTTTTATATGATTTTGGTTATTTTATGTTCGGTTACTTACAATTAGATAGATGTAATCAAAGTAATAGAACACTGGCTATCATTATTTAAAAACTAAAATTAATTATTACACAAGTTTTTATTTAATATAAATTCATACTAATTAATGTATTTTTACAAAAAATAACACTAATTTTTAATGATGAAAAAACCTTTGATCTATCTTTTTCTATTTTTCGCTGTATTTTCGCATGCGCAAAGCGTAGGAATTAATTCTAATAATCCCAGAGCAACGCTTGATGTAGTGGGTTCACCATTAGATGTAACTAAATCAGATGGAATCATTGCTCCCAGAATTACGCTGGCCCAACTGAATGCAAAGACCAGTTACGCCGCGGCACAAACTGCTTCTCTTATTTATGTTAACGATATAACAGGTCCAACAGGTGTCACAACAGCATTAGTAACGACAGTTGGATATTATTTTTTTGATGGAACAATTTGGCAAAGTGTTTTACAGAAATCAGCAGTCTTCACAGCTTCCTTAGGAACAGGTTCAGGTTCACAGATCAACGCTACGATTGCTGCGGGCGGTTTTAATACAGTACCATTAAATGTAACAAAAAATGTCGGAGGAGGTGTTTGGAGTGGCGCTCCAAATTACACTTACAATGTTCCCATTACAGGTACATATATCATTAAATCTAGTATAAGACTTACAGATGGTAGTGCTTCAAGAAATATTTTTCAATCTGTTGGAACTTCTAATACTGATGTTCCTGAGGGAATTTGGCAGACAAATCCAGCTCCGGTTGGAACTGCGCGCTGGACAATGCTTTACACAAGAATTGCCTTTTTTACTAAAGGTGATTTATTAAGATTATACATTTATTCCGATGGCGCAATTGCGAATTTATCTGATGCTTCCTTAAATATTGCATTACTAAATCAAAATTAATTTTATTAGAAATAAAAAAATGCTCCAAATATCTGGAGCATTTTTAGTTAAAAGCATTTTTATTATTGAACCGGGATTAAACCCCCGTCATCTTTTTTATCTTTTTCCAGTAAATTTTGATCTACTTTTGCATTTTTATTCTTTGTCGGAATTTTATAATTTAGAGAAAAACCGAAATTTCTTGTGTCAGATTTACTTGACAGATAAACAAATGGTAAACTTGAGATTGAATGTAAAGCGGTTTGCTGTGTATTAAAAATATCATTTGCAAAAAGAGAAACGCTTAATCTGTCATTCATAAATTTACGGGAAAGATTTAGATCTAATGAATTACTAAAAGGTTTGTCACCAACGAAATAATAATAATTTCCATTTGGGGTAAGATAATTATAACTCGCAACAAATTTTATCTTTTTTGGAAGAATGATTTGAGAATTAAAATTAAAAACCCAAAATCCTTTTGTGCTGATATTTGGTAATTCATGCAGCTGATACGCCGCGTAAATGTAAACATAACTGACGTTATCCGGATTGATGTTAAACTTCATCAGCTCGCTGAAAGGTGTATTGAATATTAGAAAAGGAACGGGAAAACCCACATTAAAATTATGAATTTTTAATTCTGAAACGTTGTCCTGTGAATTTATCACTACGTCTGTATTGGTTTTTAAATCAGTGATGCGGGATAATTTTTGCACCACCTGATTTTTTGCAACACTTAAATTATAACCTATAAAAACATAATCTACTGCGCTTAATTTCACTTCATAATTGTCATAAATAGTGGGTTGCAGGTTTGGATTTCCCGTAGATTGAGAATTCGGTCCCTGAAAAGTAGTATTGTTTGGATTTAAAACAGAGATGCTTGGCAAAGAAATTTTCTTATTATAATTTAAAGCAAAAAATACCTGTTTGGCAAAATTATACTGTAAACTCGCATTTGGAAATAATTTAAATTTTTTAAAACCAGTCAAATCTTCATATCTTTTTGTCGAGCCGTTATAAGCTGTTCCTGAAATATCATAGTTTTCACCACGTGTTCCGAGGATCAGATCAATATTTTTTAAAGTGGCCTGAAACTCCAAATAACCCGCCGCGTTTAATTTTTGATAATCTAGATTTAAAAAATTAAAACCTGCAGTTTTAAAATTTTGCTGATCGTAAAGTGTTCCGAAACTTATTTTACCATCATCCAGAATTTTTAATGGTTGAGAATAATCGATCCTGAAATTGGCGATCTTTGTTATGGAAGAATTATCCAAAACTGTCTGTGATAAATTCTGATCAAGCTGATTAAACTGTGAATCTCCTCTGGTGTAAGTTCCTTTAAAATCAAGCTTCTTTGCTTTGTCCGTAAATCTTTTTTGGTACGTAATTACGCCTTCATTTCGATAGCTTTCAGATTGCAATAAAGCGTTTTGTATGTAAGGAATTCCCTTTGAGGTGCCTGAACTTATATTTTCAGTGTCACCGCTATTATTATAAAAATCGTAGTTTAAGAGCAAGCGGTCTTTCCCTAAATCAAATGTGAGCGCTGTTTTTAGAAAATAGCCACGGTTTACAGGGTCAGAATTTATGAAAGCTAAATTATCCTGATTTGATGTATTTAAACCTTCACGGTAATTTTGTCCCGCGTTAATTTGCCAACCAAAAATATTATTTCTTGCGTTTAAACTAATGGAATTATTTGTTCTGCTCCGAAATTTATCATAATTCGTAAAGTTGTAATTTCCTGAATAAGTTGCCGTTAAATATTTATTTGAGTTTTTTCCTGTAATAATATTTAAAATAGCACCGCCGGAAGTCGCAGGGAATTCTGCGCCGGGTTGCGTGATAATTTCTATACGATCCACAGAGTTTGCCGGCAAACCTTCCAGAAAAGCATTAAGTTCATTACTGGAAATATTTAGCGGACGTCCATCCAGATAAACATCAAGTTGTTTCCCCTGATAAAGCATTCCTGCAACATCAGAAACTATTAAACCGGGCAATTTCTTCATGCCTTCCATCACGGTTCCGGAATTTAAATTAGGTTGCTCAGAAAAATCAAAAATAGTTCTGTCTGCTTTCTGTTCAACGGCTTTTTTTACTTTGGTAATAGTGACCTCTTCGATGTTTTTCTCTTTATTTTCGGCAGGTTTTTCCTGAGAAAATACTACCACTGAACATAGAATCGAGAAAATTAGTAAATGTTTTTTCATGTAGTTTTTTAATAATAATAGGTTTGTACAAATCTGTTTTTGTTACATTAAAAAAACCATTTAATTTCTTAAATGGTTTTTACTTTTTATTACATCACTTTATTATTGGTCGCCACTTCTTTAAAGTAATTTGCGCTCATTTTTGGATAGCGTCTCTGGGTTTTAAAATCAACATTGTACAAGCCGAACGTAACACTGTAACCACTTGTCCACTCAAAATTATCCATCAAACTCCAGTAAAAATAACCTTTCACCGGAACGCCTTCGGAAGTTGCACGTTGAAGTTGCGTAAGATAATTTCTCAAAAAAGAAATTCTGTCTGTATCGTAAATTTTATTATCTGCTGTCTTTTCGTCGATGCTGCTGCTGCCATTTTCTGTAATGTACATCTCGTTCACATTCCAGATGTCTTTTACATGTTTAGTAGCCCAATAAAGTGCTTCCGGTGCAATTAATTCCCATTTTGAAGTCGTCGTAGGAAATGATTTAGCGAAAGGAATCACTTTATAACCATCTTTATTATCCGCCGCTTCTATTAAATGTGTCGGGTTGTAAACGTTTAAACCAACAAAATCTAAAGGTGAACTAATGATTTTTAATTCCTCGTCTGTATATTTCAACGCATTTGTGCTAAAAGATTTTAGATATTTTTCTGTGTACTTGCCTTCCAAAATCACTGTAAGATAGCTTGCATTTATTTCGCGCATTGCAATTTGTGACGCTTTGATATTTTCCCGTGTTTCAACCACGGGAACGGCTATACTTAGATTATCTGCCAAACCAACACGCACTTTATTTTTAGAATTTGTCCGCAAAGCCTGAACAGCAAGACCATGAGCCAGCACGGCATTATGACGAACCTGCCCAAGTTTTTCCTCAGGTAATTTTGTACCTGGTGCAAAAACTCCTGACCCATAACCCATTTCTATAAACGTACGAAACTCATTGATTGTAAAAAAATCATTAACTCTGTCACCTAGATTTTTACCAATACAAGCTGCGTATTCACCAAAAGCTTTCGAAGTTTCTTTAGATTCCCAACCTTTGTATTTATCCTGAAGATATTGCGGAAGATCCCAATGGTAAAGTGTTGCAAAAGGTCTGATGTCATTTGCCAGTAATTCGTCAACAAATCTGTTATAAAAGTCTATTCCTTTTTGGTTTGGTTTGCCCGATGCATCAGGAAAAATCCGTGACCATGAAATTGAAAATCTAAATATTGTGGTATTTAGATCTTTCATTAATTTAATATCATCTTTAAAAGAATGATACATATCGCAGGCAACATCACCATTATCATTATTTACTATATTTCCTTTTTTGTGAGAAAATGTATCCCAGATGGAAAGTCCGCGACCGTCTTCTTTATAAGCGCCTTCTACCTGGTAAGCTGCTGTTGCCGTTCCCCATAAAAAGTCTTTCGGGAATTTATTGTCAGGCAGAATAAGATCGTTTTTTATTTTTTTTAAAGATTTTTCATCTTCGCTTTTTGATGACATTATTAGTGGCAACGTTGTTAAACCTAAACCGCCAAGTGCTATTTTTTTAAGGAAATCTCTTCTTTTCTCGTTTGATTCTTTGTTGGTCATTTTTAATAAGTTTTATTATCAAATTTAATCATATTTCCATTGTATTCAGATTTTTTTTGTTTAATCTGCAATAAAAAATAGAAAATAGTCGATTCACTTTCTATTAAAAAAATTTGAGAATTCATTGATAATCTATTAATCAAGGTTAAAAGCTTTTGTTTTAAAAATAATTGGAAAAAGTTTCAAAATTAAATTTGATTATCATCCTTTTCAAAAATAAAATAAAAAAATCCCTCTCTTTCGAAAGGGATTTAAAATTATAAATAATTTAAAAGAAATTATGCATTTCTTGCTGCTTCCGCTGCAATCAAATTTAAGGCAGAACCGGCTTTATACCAAGCAATTTGCGCTTCGTTGTAAGTATGGTTTGTAAGAACAACATCTTTAGTTCCGTCAGCATGAACCAACTCTAAAGTCAACTGTTTTCCGGTTGCAAACTGATCAAGATCTAGGAAATTAACAGTGTCTTTTTCCTGAAATTTATCGTAATCTGCTTTGTCTGCGAAGGTTAAACCAAGCATTCCCTGTTTCTTCAAATTCGTTTCATGAATTCTGGCGAAAGATTTAACTAAAACGGCTTTTACGCCCAAATGTCTCGGTTCCATCGCCGCGTGTTCTCTGGAAGAACCTTCGCCGTAATTTTCATCACCAACTACGATTGTAGGAACTCCGGCTGCTTTATATGCTCTCGCAACTGCGGGAACTTCGCCAAATTCACCAGTAAGTAAATTTTGAACTTTATTCGTTTCCATGTTATAAGCGTTTATCGCGCCGATCAACATATTGTTTGAGATATTATCAAGATGTCCTCTATATTTTAACCAAGGTCCAGCCATGGAAATATGATCAGTCGTACATTTTCCAAAAGCTTTAATTAAAACTTTAGCATTGGTAATGTTTTTTCCGTCCCAGGCATCGAAAGGTGTTAAAAGTTGTAAACGATCAGAATCAGGACTCACGTTAATTTTTACAGAGCTTCCATCTTCAGAAGGTGATTGATAACCATTGTCACCAACGGCGAAACCTTTACTTGGCAATTCGCTTCCGGAAGGTTCATTTAATTTTATCTGTTCGCCATTTTCAGCAGTTAAAGTATCTGTTATTGGGTTAAAATCTAATCTTCCCGCAATCGCGATTGCTGCAACTAATTCAGGAGAAGCTACGAATGCATTTGTATTTGGATTTCCATCAGCTCTCTTGGCAAAATTTCTGTTAAAAGAATGAATGATCGAGTTTTTCTCCCCTTTTTCCGCACCTTCTCTGTCCCATTGTCCGATACAAGGTCCACAAGCGTTGGTGAAAATTCTGGCGTTTTCAAATTTTCTAAATGAATCTAAGAATCCGTCTCTTTCTGCAGTAAATCTTACCTGCTCAGAACCTGGATTAATTCCTAAAATTGCTTTAGGTTTTACACCTTTTGCCACGGCATCTTCTACTACAGAAGCTGCTCGGGAAAGATCTTCATAAGAAGAATTTGTACAAGAGCCTATCAGCGCCCATTCTATATCAAGTGGCCAGCCGTTTGCGATGGCTTTATCATGGAATTCTGCAACTGGTGTTGCTAAATCCGGCGTGAAAGGACCGTTAAGATGAGGTGTTAATTCATCTAAATTAATTTCTATAACCTGATCGAAATACATTTCTGGGTTTGCGTAAACTTCAGCATCACCTGTTAAATGTTCTGCAATTTTATCAGCCGCATCAACTACATCCTGTCTTCCTGTGGCAGAAAGATATCTACGCATAGAATCATCATAACCAAAAGTAGAAGTGGTTGCGCCAATTTCTGCGCCCATGTTACAAATAGTTCCTTTTCCTGTCGCAGAAAGAGAAATTGCTCCGTCACCAAAATATTCTACGATGCAACCTGTTCCACCTTTTACAGTAAGAATTCCGGCTACTTTTAAAATAATATCTTTTGCTGAAGTCCAGCCGTTTAATCTTCCTGTTAATTTAATTCCTATTAATTTCGGCATTTTTAATTCCCAGGCCATTCCGGCCATTACGTCAACTGCATCTGCGCCACCAACACCGATTGCGACCATTCCTAAACCACCGGCATTTACTGTGTGAGAATCAGTTCCTATCATCATTCCACCAGGGAATGCATAATTTTCTAAAACAACCTGGTGGATAATTCCTGCACCTGGTTTCCAAAATCCGATACCATATTTATCACAAACTGAACTTAAAAAACTAAAAACTTCAGAATTTTTATTAATTCCTTCCTGTAAATCTGCGGTTGCACCAACTCTTGCTTGTATCAGGTGATCTGCGTGCGCTGTAGAAGGAACCGCAACTTTAGCTTTTCCGGCTTGCATAAATTGCAAAAGAGCCATTTGTGCCGTCGCATCCTGCATTGCTACACGATCCGGTGCGAAATCCACGTAAGAGTTTCCGCGTTCAAAATTTTGTGACGCAGAACCTTCCCAAAGATGGGAATAAAGAATTTTTTCTGAAAGTGTTAAAGGTTTTCCTACAACGTTTCTTGCTGCTGCAATGCGCTCAGGAAAGCGTTCGTACACTTTTTTAATCATGTCAATATCGAAAGTCATATGCTGTAATTTTTGCTTTAAAGTTTTAGAAGTCCAAATTTAAGAAATTATAAATTGAAAATGTGATAATTTTATAGAGATAAGATATTTATACTATTGCCAAAGATTATTAATGTTAGCAATTTTCATTAAAATGAAAGAAATAGTATGTTAATTATTACCGAAAAAAAATCCGAAATAAATTCACAAATAGATTTTTTCTTCCCGGCATCTGTCCAAAATATATTTTTTTAAATTTAAAATAGATTCCTGATATTGTGGTTCTTCATAGCCAAAACGCTCATGTTCAATTTGTTCTTTTTCGAGGGCGTTGCAACCTTTTATTACTTCCTGCAACATATCTTTCATCGCTAATTCTTTGTTGCTGGCTTTCTCAAATTTAAATTCAATATTTTCCTCTTCAAGTTCATTGCAATATTCCAAAAGATCCATCACTTCCGGCTCATCTAATAAAGAAAGATTATTATTAAAAAGTTCTCGCGGAGATTTCATCGTAATAATATTGAAAGGTTTTAAAACAAATTTATAAATTTTGAAATCAATATTTAAAAATTGTAAAGATTTAATATATTTACAAAAAATAACTATGGAAAATTACAGTAATCCCGTTCAAAATCAAAGTGGAATCCCGCCTAAAACCTGGCTGGTAGAATCAATTTTAGTCACAATTTTTTGTTGCCAGATTTTGGGCATCATCAGTATAATTTATTCTGCTGGTGTAGAATCTAAATTCTACAGAGGCGATGTTGCAGGTGCAGAAAGTGCCTCCAGAACTGCTAAAACGTTAGTGATGGTAAGTGTAGGTATAGGTTTGGTAAGTATTGTGATATTTGTTGCATTGGGTGGCATGGCAATTTTATCAGGAATGATGAACCGTTAATGTGGATCAGGGAAAATAAATTATTATTTCTATTAATTGTATTATTATTAGCTTTCGGATTTGCATTTTATTATTTCGTAGATCCGCTTTCTAATAATTTTATAATTAAATGTCCTTTTAAAGCTGTTACCGGTTTAGATTGTCCGGGTTGCGGCAGTCAGCGGGCGATTCATGAACTGCTTCATGGCAACTTCAGAAAAGCATTTTCATATAATCCACTATTTATAATTGCGCTTCCTTATGCTTTTGTTGGAATTTTATTTGAATGGTTTTCTTTAAAATATAAATTCCCGAAAACCCGCAAAATTCTTTTTGGTAAAAATGCAATCTATATAGTTGCGACTGTTATCATCGCCTTTTTCATTTTGCGAAATTTTTAATTATTATTTTTGGCGTTTATTTTGTAATGAAGCCTTTTATGAAAAATTTTGTCTTATTCTTTTTATTTTATTCCGTCAGTATATTTTCTGCGCAAAGCGACAGTTTATCGGTCAATAAAATCCCGGATCTTATTCCTCAAAAAATTAATGGCAATTTTGGATATGTTAATCATAAAAGCAAATTTGTGATTGCACCAAAATATAATCTTGCGATGTTTTTCAACACCGACTGTAATTTGCTGAATTCTAAAAATAAAAAAGTAAGACCTTTCGGCAGTGCAGATTTTGCTACGGTAGAAGAAAATAAAATAGCTTATAGAATTGATAAAAAAGGCAAAAAAGTATACAAATATTTAAAACAGGATTTAGCAACTTGTCCTGTGGAATATAAAGCTCAAAAATACAAAGCTTACATCATGCAGGGATTTTATGGATTGGTCGATAAAGATTCTGTTAATGAAGGAAATTATAAAGATTTCGTTATTTATCCACAATTTCAAAGGCTGCATGTGATGGAAGGAAATGATATTGATAATCCAATGATCGTAGCAGTTTACAACAACAAATTTGGCGTTATAGACAAAAACGCAAAAGTTATTATTCCTTTTATTTATGCGGATATTAAATTAAATTTTTCCTGGCTTTTAGGCAAAATGTTTGAAGTAAGCGTTGATAATAAGGAATACTTCTACGTAGATGAAAATAATGTGGCTTACTAATTTTAGTTTTTAAAAATACCTTTCTATTTATAAGAAAATTGCGCCCCGACTTGAACGGAACTCCTTTTTTTTGCATTTGAAAAAAAAGAGTGGGAGTGGAAGGCGGAAATGTGCGCCGAAATAAAATTATAAATACACATTCGGCTGAGTTAAATGGGCGCCTAAAAAAAATCCAATATTTTTAAATAAAATTTCAATATTTTTCTATATTTGCACAAAGAAAAAAGGGGTGCTGTGAAAGGCTGAGATGATACCCAAAGAACCTGGAACAGGTAATGCTGTTTAGGGAATTTTAATAATGTAACAATAAATCAATTTAACAGTGTAGCAATTGTAATTGGTAAATTGGTAAACTTTTTTACTGTTACATTAGATTATCGCCCCTTTTATTCTAATAATTTATTTAAAAAAAATTAAAAGAATGAAAGGATTTATTTTTTTAGGACTTTGTGCAGGTCCATTATTTTTTGCACAATCTACCCAGGATTCTCTCACTACGAAAGAGATCGAGTCCGTTAATTTTACCCGCAGACTGCCGGTTGCAAAAGACATTATTAATGTTGAAAAAGATCTGAGCGGCAAAAATCTCGGTCAGGATCTACCCATTTTACTTAAGAATCAAACCTCGGTTTTATCAACTTCAGATGCTGGAAACGGCGTTGGTTACACGGGTTTTAGAATTCGTGGGGTTGGCGGTGCTTCAATTAACGTTATGTTAAATGGCGTTCCTTACAATGATTCTGAAAGTCAGGGCACTTATTTTGTGGATGTTCCGGATCTTGCGAGTTCGGCGTCGCAAATCGTTATTCAGCGCGGCGTGGGAACTTCCAGCAATGGTGTTTCGGCTTTTGGCGCGAGTGTAAATGTTTTAACTAAAAATCCATCGGAAAAATTTTATTTAAAATCTGATGAAAGTTTTGGCTCATTTAATACTTATAAATATTCGGCGGAAATTGGTTCGGGGAAATTTTTAAATAATAAATTGTCTGTTTCGGGAAGATATTCTAAAATTCATTCTGACGGATATATTGACCGCGCTTTTTCCGATCTGGATTCTTACCAGTTTTCTGCTTTATTTGAAGCCAATAAAACAAAATTGCGCTTTATTACTTTTGGTGGAAAGGAAAAGACGTACCAAGCTTATAATGGAATTGCACGCGAAACCTGGTTGACAGATCCAAAATTTAATATTTCAGGCGCGATTTTTAATTCTGATTATTCTCAGATCACTGGATTTTATGATGATGAAACGGATAATTATAAACAAAACCATTATCAATTATTATGGGAACAAAATTTAAATAAAAACTGGAATTTAGAAACCACTTTTCATTACACAAAAGGGCAGGGTTACTACAAAAATTATAAACAGGACGCGGATTTTGCTAAATATAATTTGCCTAATATTTTCCTAAATAATCAGGAAATAACAAGTACAGATTTTACCCGGAAAAAGTGGCTAAATAATGATTTTTACGGCGCAGTTTCGACTTTGTATGGAAAGTTTCAAAACTTAGATCTGAATTTAGGCGCCGTTGCAAATCAATATTTTGGGCGACATTACGGCAATGTTTCCGGTGTTCAGTTTCCACAAATTGACGAGTCTGAATATTATCGCAATTCTTCTTTAAAAAATGAAGTTTCCGGTTTTGCAAAAGCTTTGGTGAAAGCAGATCAGTTTGAATTTTTTGGCGATCTGCAATTAAGAAATATTGATTATTCTACTAAAATTCAACAGCAAGGTGATGATGAAGGTGCGGTTGTAGATAAAAACTGGCTCTTTTTTAATCCAAAAGTTGGGGTAAATTATCAAATCAACGGCGGAAAATTATTTTTGTCTTACGCGCATGCTCACCGTGAGCCAAACCGTGACGATCTTTTTTCAAACCCTGAAACGCAGCCGGAAAAACTGCACGATTTTGAAGCAGGTTTAGAAAAAACATTCGGTAAAGCCTCTTTCACGGCTAATCTATATTATATGAATTATAAAAACCAGTTGGTTTATAATGGACAGATCAATAATGTGGGCGAATTTATCCGCATAAATTCAGGGAAAAGTTACCGCGCAGGAATTGAAATAGCAACCATAATTCCACTTTCTGAAAAATTCCTTTTAGCTGCAAACGCCACTTTTAGTCAAAACAGAAATAGAGATTTTACTACGGACGGGGGAAATTTAATTGGAAAAACACACATTTCACTTTCGCCTGATCTTCTGTCGAATCTTAGTTTGCAATATTCACCACTTAAAAATCTAAGCTTTAAAGTGCAAAATCAATATGTTGGCAAACAATATTTAGATAATTCTGATGATATTATTAACCGTTTAAATGATTATTTAATGACTGACCTTTCTGCGCAATATAATTTTAAGCTAAAAAAGAACGATTTTTCTTTAAATTTTTTGGTAAATAATGTTCTCGATAAAAAATACGTAAACAACGGTTTTGTTTATGAAGGTCCTTATTATTTTTCGCAAGCAGGCGTAAATTTTATGCTTGGTTTATCCTGGAAATTCACGAAATAATTCCAAAAAATATCTAATTATAAAAGGCTGCCGATTGGCAGTCTTTTTTTTATCAAATTAAAATATTTATAAATTCAGAAATTTGCAAAGAGCCTTCTACAGGACGATTTTTCTCATTATGGGACAATGGTAAACCGATTAACTTAAGTGAAATTTATAAGAAATTTAGCTTTTGAATGTGAATTATTTAATACATTTGTTTTTAACAAAAAAATATTTTTTATGAAAAAACTTTTATTTTCTTTCATTATTCTTGCAGGCAGTTTGTTAACAAATGCACAGCAAATGAAAATTACAATTACCGGAAGTACGGTAAAATTTACAACAAGAGTTGATAGTTCAACAGGAACAGATTGGACTTCAGCTCCTGTTTATTTGTACGCTTATTCTGAAGTAGCAGACAATTCTGCAGGTGTTTTTAAAGAACTTTTAGGTTCTTTTGGCGGCACAATTTTGGTGGACGATGGTATGGGTAATTTTAGCACAACGGTAAATTTATCGTCTTTTTATCCATCGGGAACTGTTGTAAACAACATCAAATTTATTTACACAGCGCCGAACGGTTCTGGTGGATTTTTCCAAAATCCAGGTTCAGGAGGTTTTAGTACGACAGATGCGTCGCATACTTCTGGTTGGAGCGCTGTTACAGTTGCAAGTTTAGGTGTAAACGATTTGTCAAATGCTAAGAAAAATTCTTTCGTGGCAAATGGTAAACTTTACACAAAACAAACGGGTAATTTAGATGTTAAAGTTTATGACATGACTGGTAAAATCGTTGCACAATCTCAGGTGAAATCTTCGGATGCAGCTTTAGATCTTAATGTGAAACAAACCGGAACTTACATTGTAAAAGTATCCAATGGAAGCCAAACAGAAACAGTGAAATTTATCAAATAATTTTCTTTGTTTTAAATTTTAAAAGACTGCTTTTTAGCGGTCTTTTTTTTTGATTAAATTTACTTTAAATTTGCGCAAATTATGATGATGACGGATCTTATCTTAAAATATTTATCGCTCAATAATCAAGTTAAAATTTCGGGTTTTGGTATTTTTTACCAGAAAGATTCGCCTGCATTTTATGACGAAACAACTGCTGCACTTTTACCGCCGGGAAAAGAACTTTTTTTCACAGTTGATTTTGATTTAAAAGACAATGAATTTGCCCGGTTTTTTGCGGGACAAAAAAATATGACGATTGGCGAAAGCGAAGCAAAAATTCTCGAAACTGCCAATTACTGGAAATCAACGTTAGAAAATAACAAAGAACTTGAAATTCCTGAACTCGGAAATTTTTATGTAAATGATACAGAACTTGTCTTCAAAGGAAAACGTTTGATCACTCATAATCCGGATAATTTTGGACTTGAAGAAGTAAATCTTTCGCAGTTGAAAAAAAGCACTTTTACCGAAATTTCATCAGAACCAAACGATTATAAAAAAAGCACTAACAAAGTTTGGTGGTTGCTTTTTATCCTTCCTGCAGCAGTAATTATTTATTACGCGACGCAAAATCCCGAATTGATTTTCGGAAAAAAATCATTTCCTCAGCCAAATAAAATAAAATCGAATCCGGTAAGTAAAAAAGACAGTTTAAAAAATAAAACCGTAAAAATGGATTCTGTTTCTCTAAAAAATACTCAAAATGCCCAAAAATAAAAAGACCGTTGGTGAATCGCTGACGGTGATGACAAATATCGTTTTACCCAACGAAACCAATTCCTTAAGAAATTTATTCGGTGGAGAATTGCTTGCAAAAATGGACCGTTGCGCCGCAATTGCTGCTGCCAGACATTGCGCCAGAAGAGTTGTGACGGCTTCAGTGAACCACGTTTCTTTCGATAAACCCATTCCCGAAGGCGGAATTGTGGTTTTGGAAGCCAAAGTTTCCCGCGCATTTTCCACCTCTATGGAAATTTACGTAGACGTTTGGTTGGACGATCCCATAAGACAAACGAAAGTGCATACCAATGATGGTATTTACACTTTCGTCGCGGTCGATGAATATAACGTTCCTGTGCCAATTCCGGAGGCAATTCCAGAAACTGATCAGGAAATCGAACGCTGGAATGCGGCGTTGCGCAGAAAAGAATTGTCTCTCATTTTAGGAGGCAGAATGAAGGCCGAAGACAGCGTAGAATTGAAAAAACTATTTTCCAAGTAAATTTTTTGGGCAGCTTTATCCGTCTTCCGTTCCCGCTTTTTTGCTCGTCGCTCCTCCTCACAAAAAGAGCTCCACTCAAGCCGGGCTGCAAAGTGTCGCAAATAATTCGGTAATTTTTTTAAAATAAAACTTTATGATGATCTTACTTTTAGATAAAAATCATCCTTTAATAGAAGAACAACTTTCTGCCAAAGGTTTCACTTTTGAGGAAGATTTTACTTCAACTTACGAGGAGGTTTTAGAAAAAATTTCAGATTTTGAAGGTGTCATTATCCGCAGTAGAATTCCTTTAGACGAAAATTTCCTGCGTCACGCCAAGCATTTAAAATTCATCGCGAGAGTTGGCGCAGGAATGGAAAATATTAATGTTGAAGTCGCAAAAGAATTAGGAATTTCTTTGATAAATTCGCCGGAAGGAAACCGTGATGCCGTTGCAGAACAGGTTTTAGGAATGATTTTGCTTTTAACAAACCGGTTAATTATTTCTTCAGAAGAAGTAAAAAAAGGAATCTGGAAACGAGAAGAAAACCGTGGCGAAGAATTATTGGGCAAAACTTTCGGAATTATTGGTTATGGAAATATGGGAAAAGCCGTTGCTAAAAGATTAAGTGGTTTTAGTACGAAAACCATATTTTATGATATTTTGCCCAATTTATCAGACGAATTTGCAACACAGGTTTCATTAGAAGAATTACAAAAAAATGCAGATTTTATAAGTTTACATTTGCCGATCGACAAAAGCACACATTACATTATTAATGAAGACTTCATCTCAAAAATGCAGAAAAACTTCTATATAATAAACACAGCGCGCGGAAAAAACATCGATACAGAAGCGCTTGCTAATGCTTTAAAATCCGGAAAAATAAAAGGTGCAGCTTTCGATGTTTTGGAATTCGAAAAAGCCTCCTTTGAAAATATCGAGATTGAAAACATGGATTTAGATTTCCTTTTAAATTCAGAAAAAGTTTTGATCACACCACATATTGCCGGTTGGACTATTGAAAGTAAAGAGAAACTAGCGCAGGTAATCGTTGATAAAATTCTGTTAAAGTATTCTTAATCTTTTGTGCAGGCTTAGGTTTTAAAAAGAATATTCCTAAATTCGTTTTTTCAAAAAAAAATCTGCCTTTAATAATGCTGTACCGTACTTTTCTATTTTTATTTTTGGCTTTAAGCCTTTCATCCTGCAATAAAAAATCCGAGACAAATAGTAAAATTTCTGAAACCAAACTTCCAAATTTTGGAAATGTGGATGTTGACAAAATTTTCACGGATACCAATAACAGTTTACAAAACGAAGATTCCGTAAAAAAAACAATCAGAAACTATTACGAAAATGTCTGGGAAAAAGGAAACTTAAGTGGTGGACTTTTAGTGGCGAAAGGCAATAATATCTTATTTGAAGATTACAGAGGTTTTGGCCAAGTTAATGATAAGATGCCGATCGATAAAAATACGCCTCTGCACGTTGCATCAGTTTCCAAAACAATGACAGCAATGGCCACGATGAAATTAGTGGAAGGCGGTTTGCTGAAGTTGGACGATCATTTAACTAAGTTTTTTCCTAAATTTCCATATCCTGAAGTCACGGTTTTTAATCTTTTAACGCAGAGAAGCGGTTTGCCAAAATATGAGCTATTTATTGAAAAAATAGATCCCGCAGCAGCAGAAATGAAGAAAAAGTATCTTACAAACCAAGATATTCTTAATCTACTTACAGCCTACAAACCTGAACTCGCAAGGCCAACAAATTCAGGATTTATGTATTGTAACACCAATTTTGCGATGTTGGCTTTGATTGTTGAAAAAGTAACAAAAATGCCTTTCCCGCAAGCAATGCAGGAAATACTTTTCAGACCTTTAAAAATGGATCATACTTATATTTATAAAGAAAAAGATTCTATAACAGCATCACGATCATTTTTTAACGGCAATAACAGACTTTATCCGTTGGACCATTTAGACTTAATTTATGGGGATAAAAATGTGTACACCACACCACGAGATTTGTTGAATTTTTCCAAAGCGTTATATGCGAAGAATTTTCTGAGGGCTGATTTGATGAAATTAGTTTTTGAGCCGCATAGTAATGAAAACCCCGGCATTAACAACTATGGCGTAGGTTTTAGGATGAAAATTTTTGATAATGGTGAAAAACTTACCTATCACAACGGTTGGTGGCATGGCAGTAATGCAGTATTTGCGCACCTTTTAAAATCTAATGTTACTATTATAGCAATCGGAAATAAGTATTCCTCACGCGTTTATTCGGCACTTTCTCTTTCAGGTTTATTTGAAGATTTTCCTTATGAAACTGAAAAATTATTAGAGGTGACTAATCCAAAAGACAGTTTAAAAACAGATGAAGGTGCTGAATAAGGATTTTAGGCAGGAAAATCCGTAACTTCTCAGCCGATTTAAATCATATGAAAAATTATATTTTTTTAATTTTAATTGCGCTTCTCACAGCATCCTGCGCACGCGTTGGTTCACCTGTAGGTGGAACAAAAGATTCAATTGCGCCCCAATTTTTGGGTTCAAATATAGATTCTTCCAGAGTAAACGTGCCGCGCGATATTCATCAGCTGCGTTTGGATTTTGATGAATACATTACTTTAAAAGATATTTCAAAAAACTTAATAATTTCTCCACCAATCACGCAGATCTCAAAAATTTTACCTTCAAATCTTTCAACAAAATTTGTTTTGATCCAGTGGAAAGACACATTAAAGGCAAATACAACTTATAGTTTTAATTTCGGAAACGCAATATTGGATAACAATGAGGGAAACCCGCTTCCATACTTTAATTATGCGTTTTCAACCGGTGACAAAATTGATAATCTGTACATAAGCGGCGAGGTAAAAGATGCTTTCGCAAGTAAAAAGAAAGGTGAAGACTACAAAGACGGAAATATCGTGGTCGGACTTTTTCAGGCAAAAGATTCTATGGATTACCGTCAAAAACCATATTACATCACAAAAGCTGATCCCGACGGCTATTTTGAACTAAATTATCTTTCGCCTGGAAAATATAAAATTGTAGCTTTTGAAGATGCGAACAGCAACTCAGTTTTTGATAACGGCTCTGAAAAAGTGGGTTTTCAAAAAGAGGAAATTGAGTTAAAAAGTAATATTTCCGGACTGAAATTTATTGTTTATCCTTCAAAAAAAATCATTAAATATGCCGAATGGAAACCGCAGGTCGGTGGAATTTTGCTTTTATTTGAGGGAAATCCTGAAAGCATAAAAATAGAGCCTAAAGAAGGCGTTTTTAAAAATTATAAAGTCGTTCATCAGCCAAAATCCGACAGTGTAAATATTTATTTTGATGCACAGCGGGAAAACATCGGCCTGACAAATTCACAGAATCTGAAATTTAGTTATGAAGCTGGTGCTAAAAAAGATAGTATTTCTCTTTTTTACAAATATGATCCGAAAGCTTTAATGGAACTTTCTAACCGCGACGGAAATTTATTACCACCGAAAAAACCTTTTAAAGTATATTCAAATTTACCTGTGGAGAATATTATTACGGATAAATTTACAATGACTTCAGACAGTATAAAACAAAATTTTTCAGCTTCGATATCAAAAACAAATCCGCATGAGATCCTGATCAATGCAGATTATCAGGAAGGGAAAAAGTACCAGTTAACTATTCTAAAAGAGTCCGTAACGTCTTATTTTGAAAGTATTGCAAAGTCTTATCAATTTAATTTTGAAATTGATAAATCGCAAAATTATGGCAGTTTTACGGTGAATCTTATCAATAAACCGACACATCCTTTTTGGATAGAAATTATTGATTCTGGTGATAAAGTCGCTTATTCAAAAAAATCGACAGAAGCGGGCAACAAATTTACGGAGTTGAAACCTGAGACTTATACTGTAAGAATTCTGGTTGATAATAATGAGAACGGAGTTTGGGATACTGCCGATTTTACGACTCAGAGTTATGCAGAAGATGTGTTCATGTTCAACAAAAAATTACTGGTAAAACCTTTTTGGGAAATTGTAGAAAGTTGGGATCTTCTTAATCAATTAGCAGTCGACGGCGAGGAAGATTTGCCCGAAACAGCGCCACAAAATAATCCAGCAACAAAAGAAGCAGAAGCAATACAAACGCAAGCACCAAAAGTAGAAAATAACGCTCCGGTTAAAAAAGTAAAAGTTCTGCAAAAATAATTATGAAAACATTTACAACAATTTTATTTTGGTTAGTGATTGCAGTTTCTGTGATACAATTTATACCGATGGATACGACAAATAAATCAGTCAAAAAATCAGAAAATTTCGTTGATGTTCTTAATACACCGTCAGAAGTTCAGGAAATTCTAAAAAATGCCTGTTATGATTGCCATTCAAACGAAACAGTATATCCTTATTATGCTTTTATAGCGCCATTTTCATGGTCAGTGAAAAGTCATATCAATGAAGGTCGTGAGCATTTAAATTTTTCCGAATGGACAACATTTAATAAAGATCTTAAACAGGGAATGCTTGCGAATGCAATAGAAGAAATTCAGCAAAAGTCAATGCCGATGGCAGCTTACGTGCCTTATCATCCAAAGGCAAATCTGACGGATGCGCAAAGAAAAATCTTAACGAACTATTTTAGTGAAATTTTAAAAAGTTCTAAATTTTAAAATAATTTTTTAAAAATTGCCTTTGAGATTCAAAAGCAAGATCATCAAGTTTAATTTCATCTTTTGAAAGCCAAACAATATCAGATATTTCTTCTGTTTCCAAAGTAAATTCGTTGACGTCATCAATTTCATAAAGATAAAAAAGATCTAAAGTATTGTAATTGATATTTTTATACAAATAAGTATTAGGTAAACTTCCTAAATACTGCAGTAATTTTATATTTACATCAAGATTCAATTCCTCCTTCAATTCTCTTTGACAAGTTTCCTCGCCTGATTCTTCAGGATCCGTAAATCCACCCGAAAGATCTAAAAAGTCTTTTTTAGGCTCTTTATTTCTTCGGGTGAAAAGATACGATTCCTTATGTTTAATTAATACTGCAACGGCTGCGGCGACGTTTTGATACATCACAAAATCGCAGTTACTGCAGGATAATTTTGAAATGTTATTCCAAATAAGCGTTTCTTTTCCGCATTTTGGACAAAATTTCAGTTGTTCCATTAATGTAAAACATTTCTTGGGTGACATTCAATAATAACCCTGCGCAATTCCTCTGTTTTTAAATGCGTGTAGATCTCAGTGGTTGTAATACTGGAATGACCAAGCATTTCCTGAATATAACGAAGATCCGCACCATTTTGAAGTAAATGTGTTGCAAACGAATGGCGAAAAGTGTGCGGTGAAATACTTTTATTAATGCCCGCTTTTTCTGCAAGTTCTTTAATAATAATAAAAACCATCACTCGGGACATAGAAGAGCCACGTCTGTTTAAAAATACAAAATCTTCAAACTTTTTATTGATCTCAATATCTTTTCTTGAATTTAAAATATAGTCGGAAATTACTTTTGCAGTAAAATCTGTAAAAGGAACGAAGCGCGTTTTTTCGCCTTTTCCATCTACCCGAAGATAATTTTCTTTAAAGTTAATGTTAGAGATCTTCAGATCAACAAGCTCCGAAACGCGAAGTCCGCAGCCGTAAAGTACTTCTAAAATACAGTAATTTCTTTGACCAAGATTACTCGTAAGATCTACTGCATTCACAATTCTTTCAATGTTAGTTTCAGAAAGTGTGTCTGGAAGGTAGAACCCAAGTTTGGGGCCTTCTAATAGGGTTGTAGGATTGTCCGCCCTGATTTCTTCTTCAACTAGATATTTAAAGAAAGATTTTAGCGAAGAGACCCATCTTGCCTGGGAGCGCTCACTAAATTTTTTCTTACTGTTAGAAAAAAGATACTCTTGTATCTGTTCGTAAGTGATATTAACCGGCGTTACGCCTTCAAGATTTTCCAGAGAAAAATCCTTTAATTTGTTAATGTCGCTTAAGTAAGCTTCTAATGTGTTGTTAGAAAAGCTTTTTTCTAATCTTAAATAGTCTTCAAATTGTTTAATTTTTTCATTCCAATTCATCATTTTGTGTTTTATATTCCTTGTGGAAAAGTGTGTTCTTTTCAAGTTGCAAAACCTCGATCTCATGATTTTTTAAAAAATGAATGCCTTCTGCGTCAGAATAATCATCCAGATAAACCAGTTTTTTGATCCCTGCCTGCAAAATTAATTTGCTGCATTCTTTGCAGGGTGAGAGCGTGAGGTAAAGCGTTGCGCCTTTCGCAGATTGTGTGCTTGAGGCTAATTTTAAAATGGCGTTTGCTTCCGCATGCAAAACATACCAATGTGTCATTCCGTCTTCGTCTTCGCAGCAATTTTCAAACCCAGATGGTGTCCCATTATAACCGTCAGAGATAATCATACGGTCTTTCACAATGAGTGCGCCTACTTTCTTGCGCCCACAATAGGAAAGATTAGCCCATTCCTGAGCCATTTTAATGTATGCAATATCAAATTTAGTTATTTGTGGCATTTTAAAAATACGGTTTTCTTTTTTCTAAAAATGCGTTGACGCCTTCTTTTTTATCATCCAGATCAAATAATTCCCCGAAAGATTTTATTTCAGTTTCATATCCTTTATCGGTATCATATAAATTGACTGCTTTTATAGCTTTTTCTATTGCTAAAGGTGAATTTCTCGCGATCATTTTAGCTAAATTTTTACATTCATCTAAAAGTGTTTCACTGGAAAAAACATCATTTACCAAACCAATGGATTTGGCTTTATCCGCAGATATCATTTTAGCGGAAAATATCATTTCATTAGCAAGTCCTTTACCTACTAATTTGGGTAATCTTTGCGTTCCTCCATAACCAGGAATTAAACCCAAAGTAACTTCAGGTAAACCCAGTTTTGCATTTTCAGAAGCGTAACGGATATGGCAACACATTGCTAATTCCAACCCGCCACCAAGGGCAAATCCATTAACAGCTGCAATAACAGGTTTTCTTAAATTTTCGATCTTGTTGAAGAGATTTTCCTGACCGGTTCGGGCAAGATTTTCAGCATTTGAAGAGCCGAAATCACTGAATTCTTTTATATCAGCACCAGCAACGAAGGACTTTTGACCTTCTCCGGTTAAAATTATAACTCTGCAGGATTTACTTTTTTCTAATTCAGAAAATGCCATACTCAACTCCTCAATAATCTGTTTGTTTAAAGCGTTTAAACTTTCAGGTTTATTTATAGTGATTGTCGTAACAGAATTTTCTTCTGAGATAATTAGAAATTGGTAAATCATTTGTGTGTTTAAAATACACTGCAAGTTATAAAAATATTCTAAACAATTACAATATTTTTGTGATATTCTTAAAAATAAATCTTTTAAGTTATTAATTGTTGTGATTCATCATGTTCACATCAATCTGTATCTGCATTTTTTGGGCAATCTTCATTCCCAGTTCTATGTTGGCTCTAAAGAAATGACATAACTGGCGATTAATTATTTCATCCCTTTTTTCACCTTTGATACCATTCATGTGTTCAACTATATTTTTGATCAGATTTTCTCTTCCTTCCTGGTCAAGAGCTTTGGTATATAGAAGACCTGGTTGTGTATAATGATCATCTTCGTTGGCATTTCTATTAAAATTTGCAACATGAAGACTGTCTAAATTATACTCAAAGTTTTTATATTTTTCCGCAGGTGAAACATTTCCAAAACTGTTTGGGTAATAATTCGGTTCATCTTTATATTGACTTGAATCTGCCATAAAACCGTCCCGTTGAAAATTGCTAAAGCCAAACGGACAACGGTTCACCTCTAATTGATTTCCGTTAACGCCGATTCTGTATCGCGCGGCATCTGCATAAGAAAATAATCTGCCCTGTAACATTTTATCCGGACTAAAACTAATGCCATTAATAAGATTATTTGGTTCAAAAGCAGCCTGTTCGACGTGTGCGAAATAATTATTTGGAATTTCATTCAGTTCCATTTCTCCGACTTCAATTAAAGGATATTCATTTTGAAACCACACTTTTGTAACATCGAAAGGATTCCAGCGAAATTCTTTGGCCTGTTCCTCTGTCATTATCTGAATGTACATTTTCCATTTGGGGAAATTGCCGTTTGTTATTGCGTTTACAAGATCCTCTTGTGCAAAATCAGGATTTTCACCTTTCATTTTTGTTGCTTCGTCAGAGGTAAAATTTTCTATTCCCTGCTGTGTTTTAAAATGAAACTTTACCCAAACTCTTTCATTATTTTCATTGATCATTGAAAAAGTATGAGAGCCGAATCCGTGCATATGACGAAATCCCTTTGGTGTCCCACGATCCGACATTAAAATTAGAACCTGATGAAGACTTTCTGGATTTAGACTCCAGTAATCCCACATAACTGTTTTGTCACGAAGGTTCGTTTTCGGAATTCTTTTTTGGGTATGTATAAAATCAGGAAATTTTTTGGCATCTTTTACAAAAAAAACGGGTGTATTATTACCTACTAAATCCCAGTTTCCATCTTCTGTGTAAAATTTTAAAGCAAATCCTCGTGGATCTCTTTCCGTATCTGCACTGCCTTTTTCACCGGCAACAGTAGAAAATCTTGCAAACATTTTACATGAATTGCCCACTTTTGAGAATAATTTGGCTTTTGTATATTTTGAAATATCATGGGTAACGGTAAATTTGCCGTACGCACCGCTTCCTTTTGCATGAACGACTCTTTCCGGAATTCTTTCTCTTACGAAGTGTGCTAAATTTTCCTGCAATATAAAATCCTGAAGTAATATTGGACCTCTGTTACCCACAGTTTGAGAATCTTCATGCTCAAAATAGGGCACTCCGGCGCCGGTTGTTAATTTTTTAGAATCCATGTGTGTAATTTTAGGTATAAACAAATTTACCATATACTTTCATTTAAAATGATATAATTCTAAAAACATAATTATATTTGTAATAGATAAAATTTATACATGAACATACAGCAGTTAGAATATCTTATCGCGGTCGATAAATTCAAGCATTTTGGTAAAGCAGCGCAATCCTGTTTTATCACGCAACCGACGTTAAGCGCGATGATCCAGAAATTTGAAGAAGAATTGGACGTTAAGATTTTTGACCGCACCACGCATCCGATTCGAACAACTGACATCGGTGCAGAAATCATTACCCAGGCTACATTAATTATAGATGGCGTCATGGAATTGCGAAATAAGGCAAATCTGTTAAAAAATATTCTTGGCGGAAGACTTAATCTAGGCATCATTCCGACAGTTTCAAGTTCTTTGATCCCGACAGAAATTTTTGATTTTATTTCTAAAAATGATAAAATTGAGCTGAACGTAAAAGAAATGACCACTGAAAATATCATTAAATCGCTAAAAACTGGCGAACTTGATGCAGGAATAATTTCTACACCATACACGGGTTCTGAGGAATTTTCTCAAAGTTTTATCATCAATGAGGAACTTATGGTTTATTCTGCAGAAGGCAAAAAAAATGCTGAAGGTTCATTCATTTTGCCTGAAGAGATCGATGTCAACAAAGTTTGGCTTTTGGAAGAAGGAAATTGCCTGAGACATCAGTTTGAAACTATTTGTCATTTAAAGGAAAATAAAACCGCACCGAAAAATCTCGAATTTTTAGCTTCAAACATCAGTACGCTTATTCATATGGTAGATAAAATGGGAGGTTTAACCATTATACCCGAAATCGCTATTGATCAACTTTCAGAAAAACAGCAGGAAAAAGTGTCGCGTTTTGTAAAACCTTTTCCTTTTCGGGAAATTTCTATTATTTATTACAAGCCGACTTATAAGCAAAAAATCATTGATGAACTCGTAATTTCAATTCAAAAATCTTTAAAACAAAAATTGAATTTTTACAAAAATCCTGAAGATTTTGTTGCCATAAAAGCCTCCGCAAATTAGTTTTAAAAAACTTGTACCATCAATATATTAAAGCTTAAATTTGCACCTTATTATTTCGAGGAAAAATTTGAACTGATTGCAACCTCTTTAAAAAAATGCTAAAACAGATATTCTATTTTAGTACTTTTCAAGGGTCTTTATTTCAACTTTTTTTCTTTTAATTAAATTTAAAAAAATAAAAATTTATGTCCTATTTATTTACTTCTGAATCTGTTTCCGAAGGCCATCCAGATAAAATCGCAGATCAAATTTCTGATGCTTTAATTGATAATTTTTTAGCTTTTGACAAAGAATCAAAGGTAGCTTGTGAAACTTTGGTGACAACAGGTCAGGTTATATTAGCAGGTGAAGTTAAATCTAAAGCCTATTTAGATGTCCAACAAATTGCCCGTGATGTGATCAACAAAATTGGATACACGAAAAGCGAATATATGTTTAACGGTGATTCTTGCGGTGTTATTTCATGTATTCATGAGCAGTCGCCGGACATTAACCAAGGTGTTGACAGATTAAAAAACGAAGCTGATTTTGAAACAAAAGCCAACTCTCAAGGTGCAGGAGATCAGGGAATGATGTTTGGTTATGCAACGAACGAAACTGAAAATTATATGCCTTTAGCCTTAGATTTGGCGCACACTATTTTAAAGGAACTTTCAAATCTTCGAAAAGACAATAATGCTATAAAATATCTTCGTCCTGATGCAAAAAGCCAGGTAACGATTGAATATTCCGATGATCACAAACCTGTGAGAATCGACAGTATCGTGATTTCCACGCAACATGATGATTTTGCCAGCGAAGAAGCGATGCTTTCTAAGATTCGAAAAGATTTGATCGACATGCTGATTCCAACAGTAAAAGAAAAGCAAAAACCTGAGATCCAAAAATTATTTAATTCTGATATAAAATACCATATTAATCCTACAGGAAAGTTCGTAATTGGCGGTCCTCACGGTGATACTGGTCTTACAGGAAGAAAAATAATTGTAGATACTTATGGTGGTAAAGGAGCGCACGGTGGTGGTGCTTTTTCCGGAAAAGATCCTTCTAAAGTTGATAGAAGTGCAGCTTATGCAACAAGACATATCGCAAAAAATCTAGTTGCTGCAGGAGTTGCTGATGAGGTTTTAGTACAAATTTCTTACGCGATCGGTGTAGCAGAACCTTGCGGTTTGTTCGTCGATACTAAAGGTACGGCAAAAGTGAATATTACTGACGGTGAAATCGCTAAAAAAGTTCAGAAAATATTTGATCTTCGACCTTATGCCATTGAACAAAATCTGAAACTTAGAAATCCTATTTATCAGGAAACTGCGTCTTACGGGCACATGGGAAGAGATTATTATGTAGCAGATAAAACTTTTAAAAATACACTCGGCGAAAATGTCGTTTTAAAAGATCTGGAATTTTTTACCTGGGAAAAATTAGACCGTGTAGAAGACATAAAGAAAGAATTTAATCTATAAAATTTAATACAGCTTTATGATTTTTCATAAAGCTGTTTTTTTTTATTAGCTTTATAATTATTTATTTTTAAAATGATGAAACGTTTATTATTCATTTTTGGCTTTATATTTTTGAGTCAAAGTTCTTCAGCACAAGTTACTATTCACAAAATGCTTCACGTGGGTTATGTTTATCAAAATCAAAGTTTTGCAGAACTTGGTGGCAGACTTTTGTTTTTAAATAATGATGATTTTATATACAGAGTCGGGGCGTCAGCTTTGGTTGGTAGCACCAATTCAAAATTTGCGATTTTACCAAAGTTGCAGGGTGATATCTTAATTAACACAGAGAGAAATGTTGATGTTTTTCATTCCTACTATTTTTTAGCAGGCGCAGAAGCTACTTCAAAATATATTGCGCCTAAAATAGGTGCTTCTTTATTTGGAATCATCGATCTTACCGGCGGTTATGCCTTCCCATTTTCCGGGCAAACAGTGAAGGGTAAAGAATTAAAAGGTTTTAACTTAAATTTCACAATAAATCTTCCACTGACGATGTTGCATGATTTATTGAATTAATTTGAAAAAAAATTAATAACTTTTAAACTTTTTAACAAAGTATTAACTTTTTTATGTATTTTTACATCCAATTCAAAAATACATCTATCGCATAATTCTACTTTAAAATTTCAGAAAAACGTTGATCACAAATGTTTGTGAGCTTATTTCTGACTAAAATTTAAGAAGAAAAAATGAATACCTATACCGATAGTCAGTTGATAGATTCTTACCAAAAAGGCTGTGAGAAATCTTTAAGTTCCCTTATTACCCGTTATCAAAAAGATCTTTTTACCTATATCTATTATAAAATTATGGATGAGGATCTTGCGAATGATATTTTTCAGGATACTTTTATTAAAATTATTGTGACTTTGAAAGAAGGCAGATATAATGATCAGGGAAAATTTATTTTGTGGGCTAAAAGAATTGCGCATAATCTTGTAATAGACCATTACAGATTAAAATCTAAACATATTAAAGTATCAGAAACAACTTACGAAAATGATGAATATTCCATTTTTGATACGCTGCAGATTACTGATGAAAACATTGAAGAGCAGATAATCAGTGAGCAGATTAATTCGGATTTATTAAGTTTGTTGGTTCATTTACCTGAAAATCAGCAGGAAGTGATAAAATTGCGTTTTTTTGATGGTTTGAGTTTTAAAGAAATCGCAGATCAGACGGATTCAAGTATCAATACAACTTTGGGAAGAGTTCGTTATGCACTTATCAATCTTAGAAAAATAATGGACGAAAAAAATATTATTCTTACAAGATAACAATAATTTTAAAAAGCCGCCGTTTTAAATTAACATTCTTAAAACACGGCCTATGAAAAAATTTGACATTTTAAAAACAAAAAAACTAATGCCCAAGAAAGAAACAGTTTCTTTTTTACTTCAATTTTCAAAAAGTTTAGCTATTCTAAAGACAAAGACCAAAAAATATTTGATCTCTAAGAATTAAATAACTTTTAAAAATCTTAAATTTGTGCCTATGATTAGGCACATTTTTTTTGACTTAGATAATACACTTTGGGATCACCGCAAAAACGCTCGTTTAACGCTTGATATTCTTTTTAAAAGATACAAAGTTGAAGAACTTCACAACCTTAATTTTGAAGATTTCCATACGGAATACGACATCGTAAATGAAGATCTTTGGGCAAAGATCCGTGATGAAAAAATTGATAAAGATTATCTACGCAAACATCGTTTTTACGATACTTTTTTAAAATTTAATATTGATGATTTTGACTTATCTCAGAAATTTGAGAATCAGTTTTTAGATGATATTGTAGAATTTAATGAATTGGTAGAAGGTTCTTTAGAAATTTTGGATTATTTGAAAGCCAAAAATTACAAACTTCACATCATTACCAATGGTTTTGAAGAAGTAAGCTACCGAAAAATTGAAGGATCTGGAATGAATAATTATTTTGAAACCGTCACTTCCGCAGATTCTCTAAATGTAAGAAAACCCAATCCAAAAATTTTTGAACATGCTTTGAAAATGGCGAATGCCAGGAAGGAAGAATCTATTTTGATCGGCGACGATTGGATTGCAGATGTTTTGGGCGCAAAAAATTTCGGATTGGATGTTATTTTCTTTGATGTTTTTAAAGAACAACCTGAGCTTACGGATATAAAAAGAGTAGAGAAGTTGGTGGAAATTAAGAATTATTTATAAAAAATTAAAAATCAGATATTAAAACAAAAAAACGACACCTTGCGATGTCGTTTTTTTTCAGCATTTGTGTTTTGCTTATTTTGTGGTTTTTATTTTCTGAATTTAAAAGTTTCTTCCTTATTATTGTTTTGATAGATCAATATGTAAACGCCATTATTATCATTCTGAAAAGAAATCGTATTGCCTCTTTCGGTACCAGCTTTAAGAATTTTGCCAGACATATCGTATATTTTATAAGCCCCAAAACCATCTTTTGTGTTATTTGAAATCATTTTTATTTGTCCGTCTACTTTATTATAAAAAACCGTAGCAGAATTTATTACATTTTCATTTACTGCTAAAGTAGCGTTTGTAATATTAAGGCCTGTAAGCAAAACTGAAAATGGTTTTACAGCAGCTGGTGAAGTAGTGTTTTTTCTTACATAGACGATTAAATTATTTCCAAGATTGCTCGTTGTTATGTTTGCCTGTCTATAATTATCTACATTATTTACAAACCACGTACTACTAACGGTTGCTACATTATTTGGGCTCGTTACGCTTAGCGGAGCAAAAGTACGTCTGTCTATAAATGGTGTTCCCTGCTGTCTGAATAATATATCAAAATTATAAACCAACCTACTTGTAGTATTATTTATACCATTAGTTGCAGTTTGTTCTGTTCCTTCATCATCTGTCCAGCAAATAGAAGCTTTGGCGCTGATGCCTCCTGCAGTACCTGATGTAGACACTTCAGCACTAGAATTATTTGTAGGATTGGTAGTAAATTCTACCAATTTTGCGCTTCCACCCGTTTGCATTTGTTTAATGGTTTTAGCGGCATTTTCTACATTCAATATTCCCCAACCAAATTTAGCGTCTGGTCCCGCATTTCCTGCATCGTCTGCGGTGTGTAGCATTAATGCTTTCAAAGAAGCGGCTGTCATATATTTATTAAACAAAGAAAAATAATATTGTTGCAATAATAATCCTGCAGCTGCAGCAGCTGGTGCGGCATAAGAAGTTCCAGAAGAATTGATATCTACACCAGTGTAAGTATTATTTCCGGTGTACAAAGGCACATTAATAGAAGTTCCTAAAGTTACAATGTCTGGTTTCACTCTTCCGTCGTCTGTTGGCCCCCAATTACTGTAATCAGACATGCTATTGTCTGCATTAATAGCGCCTACAGTCATTACATTTTTAGACGCAGAAGAACCTGTCATATTATCAAATCCTGTAGCTGATGCATTTCCCGTAGTTTGCTGCTCATTTCCTCCTGCTACAAATGGTAAATACAATGGAGTAGTTTTTAGCAGTGCATCCCAGTCTTTAGAAGTTTCATCATAGGCACCATAATTCCAGATGTTATTAGTGGTTGTATTGGAATAGCCATAAGAATGATTGGAAATAAGAAATCCGCTTCCAGCAAAAGATGCCATTTCTGTTAAATCATTATCCCAATCATAGTTTCTGGCAGTTGCATTTGGAGCTAGTCCACGAGCAGTTGCTGCATTTGGATTGGTACTGGTAGTAATTATTTTGCCCACCATAATTCCAGATACTGCTTGCATATGATTATTTCCACCAGCACTGTTTACAGTTTGAGAGGGTTGCATGGTTACGTTTCCTGCCAATAATTCATGGTTGGCATTTATCTGGCCTCCATCCCAAACGCCTGCAACCATATTAGTTCCGGTGATGTTTACGTTTACACTTCCACCACCATAAAGTGCATTTATCTTTGCGTTTGATACTTGATTTGCATCCTTTGTATTGATATAAATTGGGTTGCCTTCTGCATCAATATGATGAAGCATAAAAACATTGCCATCTTTTACAAAAGTTTTTTTAGCATTTGGATTGGCGGATAAATAGCTGGAAATTTTTTGTTGTTGAAATTCATAATCTAATTGAAATTTCTGCTCCAATCGAGTTAATTCATTTTTATCAATAGATTTTTGAATTTCAGCGCGCTGTTCTGCAGTCTGTGCAAATGCAAAAGTTCCGATAAAGAAACTGGCAATAAGTATTGATTTTTTCATATAAAAAATTTATTAGTTTGTTATTGCAAAATTGCATTTTCAACATTGAAAATTTCCTATACTTTAGTCTAGTTCTTTTGTAAAAAATAGTCTAGTAAAAAACTAGACCATGATAATCAAATTGTTGTAATTGTAAAATGAATTTTTTTATAGATATGAATTAAAACTTTGCTAATTATCTATTATTTTCCCAAAAATCTCTTTTCTATTTTTAATATCTAGAATTGCATAGATATTTCCCAGATGATATTTTACTGTAGCTTCTGTAATGGATAATTTTTCTGCAATTTCTCTATTGCTAAAACCTTTTGCAACCAGCTCCAGCAATTTTTTTTGTCTGGCATTTAATTTTTCAGATTTTAAAATATTATTTTCAGATTTTATTTGGGAGAATTGCGCTTCTGCATAAACCTGAAGTTCTTGCTTTATACTTTTTAATTCCTCTTCGAATTTTAACTTTTCAAGATGATGCTTTTTATTGTTTTTGAAATAAATAATTGCAGAAACAACCAGTGCAGTTCCTAAAATTAATGTTAATATTAAACCTAATGTGGAATTTGTTTTTTCTGTTTCTGTTTCTTTTTCCAAAAAATTTTGATTTGAAACATGCATCTCCGAAAGTTTATTTTCCCGATTATATATTTCATTCAACTTGTCCAAAGTCTTTTTATATTGAAGTACTTTTTCCTTATTCTCAACCCTTTGATAAATTGTGATAAGCTCCTCTGTTGCGTAAATTTTATATTTGATGATCGCACAATAATCTGAGATCTTTATACAATTTTTATAAATTTCATCTACTTTCTCGAAATTATTTAAAGCAGCATTTAATTGCATTTGCTTCACCATCACTACTGGTTGATCGCACGGTGAATTTTTTTTTAAAAGTGGAAGAGATTGTTGGTATAATTTTTCAGAAAGCGGATATTTTCCTTGCAAAAAATTAATATATCCTTCCTGCATTATTATATAGGCATGATTAGTAGGATCTAAATTTTGATAATTTTCTTTTTTAATTTGTTGAATAATTTCATTAGATTTATCATATTTACGATTGTCAAAGTATGCAAAAGCCATTTCTGCCTTGATATTCATCTTTAGAGAATCTTCACCAATAATATCTGAAGAAATAATTTTTGCTTTTTTTAAATAATTTATTGCACTGCTATAATCATTTATACTTCGGAAAGTGGTTGCTAATAAAAGATTTACTTTCGACTGTTGAAATTTAGTAAGATCTTTATTAGAAAGTATTTTCAATAATTGATCTTGAGATATTTCTTGTTTTCCAGCTTTATTATTTGCTGAAATTTGATTTTCCAATAATGCCAAATTCAAATTTTGACCCTTTACGAAAATAGCGAAGAATAGAAAAAAAGAAAGAATTATTTTCATAGATAAACGACGAAAAGTTATTTTAAGAAATAATTATTAATGCACACACAATGTACGTCTAAATACGTAAGAATAAGAAATAAGTTTTAGAATAAAAATATTGGTGTTAAAATTAGATTTTTAATTAAGATAATCCCAAGCTAGCACGAACTCTCGTCAAAGTTTCAGCAGCAATTTTTTTAGTTTTGATGGCGCCTTCTTGCAGTTTTTCTTCTAATTCTGGCAGATTATTCATGTAATAATCAAAAAGTTCTCTTTCTTTTGAAAATTTTGTTAGAATTAATTGTAAAAGTTCATTTTTCGCATGTCCATATCCAAAATTTCCAGCCAGATATTTTTCTTTCAGTGTTTCGGTTTCTTCTGCGGAAGCTATTAATTTATAGATGGCAAAAACTTTGTCCGTTTCTGGATCTTTTGCTTCTTCAAGGCTTTTAGAATCCGTTTCTATAGACATTACTTGCTTTTTCAATTCTTTTTCTTGCAAAAAAATATTGATAAGGTTTCCTCGAGATTTGCTCATTTTGTGTCCATCTGTCCCCGGAACATATTTGGTTTCCTCTTGCAATTCTGCTTGTGGCAACACGAAAATTTCGCCCATTTGATTGTTGAATCTTGCTCCCATATCTCTTGCCATTTCCAAATGTTGCAATTGATCTTTCCCAACGGGAACTATTTCTGCATCGTACAGCAAAATATCTGCGGCCATCAAAACTGGATATGTGAAAAGTCCGGCATTTACATCTTCCAAACGATCTGCTTTGTCTTTAAAACTGTGCGCCAAAGTCAATCTTTGGAAAGGATAAAAACAACTCAAATACCAGGAAAGTTCCGTCACTTCTGGAATATCGCTTTGACGGTAAAAAAAAGTTTTTTCCGTATCTAAACCACAGGCGAGCCAAGCCGCAGCAATTTCGTAAGTATTTTGTTTTAAATCTTTAGCATTCTTTATCTGCGTCAAAGAATGAAGGTTTGCAATAAACAAAAAAGATTCATTTTCTGCTTTTTTAGAAAGTTCGATTGCGGGAAAAATCGCGCCCAAAAGATTTCCTAAATGTGGCGTTCCCGTTGCTTGTATTCCTGTGAGGATTCTTGGCATTTTTTATTAATGATGAGTTATAGTTGCAAAAATAATCTATTTAAAAATGTCAGGAAGATAAAATGTTTTTAAACTTTTTAAGATTTTCTACTGTGTTATTTTCTAAATCTATAAAATAATCTCCTTGCCAGAATTTAGTTTTAATCGCTTGTTTAGAATCTGGAAAATCCCAATTTGTGTAAACACGAAATCCCAGTTTTCCTGCTTTTTTATTGCTCGTCAAAATTTGATGATTTTCTAAAATATTTTTCGGAAAAAAGAAGAAACCGGATTTTTGCTTTTCTATGGCTGAAATAATATAAAAATCAAAATCATCAGTAATATTAAATGGTTCAGTTTTACCATTAACATTTCGTTTCCAAAGCGTTACAAATTTTCCGATCTTTTTGGGTGTAATTTTAGCTTTTCTAAATTTAACGTTGAATCTGCCAATTGTAAAATCATATCCAAAATAATCTTCACATTCCAGGTCTTGAACAATATCTGAAATTGACAAGTTCAGTGGTTTTAAAATAGTAGTTTCGAGATTTTTTATTTCAGAAATCATTTATTTAGTTTGATATTATAATTTCTGGAAAATAATTTCGAAATTGCGAAACCTTGCAGCCCGACTTGAGTGGAACTCCTTTTTTTTGCATTTGAAAAAAAAGAGTGGGAACGGAAGGCGGAAAATGCTGCCCAAAAAAATCAAATTTCTTAAAATTCCAGACCGTGTGGAAACGCTTTTTTTCTGAAAATAAATAATAATAAAGCACCTAGCGTAATTGCGGCATCTGCGACATTAAATATGTATTTAAAAAACTCAACATGATGACCGCCAATTAGAGGCCAGTTTTGCGGAACATCCCAGTTTACCAAAGGAAAATGAAACATATCAACAACGCAGCCTTTCATAAAAGTGGAGTAGCCGTGGCCAAATTGCGTGAGTTTTGAAACGCCATCGTAGTCGATCCAGCGCCCAATATCTTCAATATAAATTGTCCCGGAATCGTAGATCAGACCATAAAACATACCGTCTATCAAGTTACCAATTGCGCCCGCAAAAATCATAGACATTGGGATAATCAGATAATTTGAACTCCCCATTTTAAGCCATTTACTAAATAAATAGACCATGCCGCCAATTAAAACCAAACGAACTAAAACGAGAAAATATTTACCGATCAAACCACCAAAGTGAAATCCGTAGGCCATACCTGGATTTTCTACAAATGTGAATTTAAAACCGGGAAAAATATCATGGGATTCGCCGAGAGAAAAATGGGTTTTTATGTAAAATTTTGTGAGTTGATCGATCAATAAAATCACAATTGTGATCAGCGCTATCTTCTTCATTCTTATCCTTTTGGTTTTGATTTATTCACAATTTTTTCCACTTTTTTGTCCTGCATTTTTTGCACAGTTTTCTTGTTGTGAAAAGTATTTTTGTGAAATTTTTCAAATTCTATATTCATGTCTTTCAAAACGGTTTTTACGGCTTGAAGTTCCGTGGCGTTTTTAGTGTGTACAATTATAGATTCCATTATATTATCAGTTTATTTTTTTTGATAATTCATCGAGACGTTTTTGGTCTTTTTCCGATAAATCATTTTTTCCGTTTTCACCCATTTTTGAGAGAAGTTTGTCTATTTCTTTTTCTCTTTCCCGTTTGTCAGAATTAAACTGATCATCAATCGTATAGCTTTTTTGTAATTTTTCACGGTAATTTTTAAAAAGTTTATTCCGAAAAAAGTACAGAAAAATCACTAGTGCGATTATAAAAAGTATAATAGATTCTGACATCAAAAAATAGAAATTTTATCGCTGCATATTTTTTGCTTCGATACTTAAAGTTGCGTGTGGAACGGCTTTTAATCGGTCTTTTGCGATTAATTTTCCTGTAACTCTACAAATACCGTAGGTTTTATTTTGAATTCTTATCAAGGCATTTTTCAGATCTCGAAGAAATTTTTCCTGTCTTCCTGCAAGTATTGAATTTTGCTCTTTACTTAAAGTTTCTGCACCTTCTTCAAAAGCTTTGAAAGTTGGCGAAGTATCATCCGTTCCATTGTTTTTGTCGTTAAGAAAACTCTCTCTGATCAACATTAGATCGCGTTCAGCTTTATCAATTTTTCCCTGTATCAATATTTTAAATTCAGCTAAATCTGCATCGCTGTATCTTTGTCTATCTTCGTTCATAGTATTTTTTGTATTTATTTAAATTTAGAAATTTTCCTTTCAAAGATTATTAAATCTCTAAATTTTGTTCACATTTATTTTGAATTTCACTTCGTCGATCTCGATATTTTCAAAATTCGAAAGTGAATTTACAACCTTTATTTCATCCGACAATACTTCCGCTGAAATATAATTTTTATTATCAAGAATTTCATTTTTAAAGGGACAATCTTCTTCGATTTCTACTAAAATCCTCTCTGTTAAATCAAAGTTTTTTTCTTTTCTAATGCCTTGTACGCGATTTACAAATTCTCTCGCAACGCCTTCTGCCTTAAGTTCTTCCGTTAAAGTTAAATCTAAAGCAACCGTTAATTTATTATCAGAAATTACCGTCCAACCTGGAATGTCTTTCGTGGAAATCTCAACTTCTTCCAAAGTGATCGGAAATCCTTGAACGTCAACCGTTCCATTTTTCTCCAAAGTTGCGATAGAATCAGAATCAAAATTCGAAATCTCGTTTGCAACTGTCTTCATATCTTTCCCCAATCTCGCTCCAAGAACTTTAAAATTCGGTTTTATTTGTTTAATGATAAGATGCGATGCTTCTTCCGCATTGATTAATTGAAGTTCTTTAACGTTCACCTCGCTTTTTATCAAATCAGAAACTGCTAATATCTGTTCTTCCGTTTTCTTGTCTAAAACAGGAATTAAAACTTTCTGTAAAGGCTGTCTCACACGAATATTTTCTTTCTTTCTCAAAGAAAAAACCATTGACGTGATTTGTTGTGCCAAATGTGTTTTTTGAACCAAACTTAGATCGATCAAATCTTCATTAACCAAAGGAAAATCTGTCAAATGAACTGATTCTGCTTCATTTTTACCGGAAATTTTATTTAGATCCTGAAACAATTGATCCATAAAAAATGGTGCAATTGGCGCGGAAATTTTTGCGACAGTTTCAAGACATGTGTATAAAGTTTGATAAGCCGAAATTTTATCTTCAGAATAATCACCTTTCCAGAATCTTCTTCGGCAAAGTCTTACGTACCAGTTGCTTAAATTATCATTAATAAAAGTATTGATCGCTCTCGCCACTTTCGTTGGTTCATAATCATTGTAAAAAGCAGTCACTTCTTTAACCAAAATATTTAATTCAGATAAAATCCAACGGTCAATTTCTGGGCAATTTTCTACGTCTTTTTCAGAATAATTGAATTTGTCCACATTCGCATAAAGCACAAAAAATGAATAGGTGTTATATAAAGTTCCAAAAAATTTACGTCGAACTTCGTCAATTCCTTCTAAGTCAAATTTTAGATTTTCCCAAGGATTTGCGTTTGAAATCATATACCAACGCGTTGCATCCGGTCCATATTTTTCTAAAGTCGTGAAAGGATCAACGGCGTTGCCCAATCTTTTAGACATTTTTTGTCCGTTTTTATCTAAAACTAAACCGTTGCTCATCACATTTTTATAAGCCACAGAATCAAAAACTGCGGTTGCGATCGCGTGTAATGTATAAAACCAACCGCGGGTTTGATCAACACCTTCTGCAATAAAATCTGCTGGAAATGCTTTGTGATTATCAATTAATTCCTTGTTTTCGAAAGGATAATGCAATTGCGCGTAAGGCATTGAACCGGAATCAAACCAAACATCAATCAAATCAGTTTCGCGTTTCATGGCTTTGCCAGAAGTGGAAACTAAAATAATTTTATCAACAATATTTTTATGTAAATCAATGTTCAAATAATTTTCAACGGACATATTTCCGACTTCAAATTTTGAAAAAGGGTTGTTTTCCATGAAACCTAAAGCGACAGATTTATTAATTTCGTTCATTAATTCTTCAACAGAACCAATAATGATTTCTTCTTTTAAATCTTCTGTACGCCAGATTGGCAAAGGAATTCCCCAATATCTTGAACGGGAAAGATTCCAGTCGTTTACGTTGGCTAACCAGTTTGCAAATCTACCTTCACCAGTTGATTTTGGTTTCCAGTTGATTGTTTCATTAAGTTCAACCAAACGGTCTTTTAATGAAGACATTTTCACAAACCAGGAATCTAATGGATAATATAAAACAGGTTTGTCAGTTCGCCAGCAATGCGGATAACTGTGGACGTATTTTTTTACGTCAAAGGCTTTATTTTCAGTCTTCAATAAAATTGCCAAATCAACATCCCAGGATTTTTCTGGTGCTGTTCCACTTTCGTAATATTCGTTTTTAATGAATTTATCGGCAAATAATTCCGGTACATTTTCACCTTTAATGAATTTTCCCTGCAGATTCACCAATGGAACCAAACTATCATTTTTATCTTTCACCAAAAGCGGCGAAATATTATTTTCTTTCCCAACTCGCGCATCATCTGCACCAAAAGTTGGCGCGATGTGAACGATTCCAGTTCCGTCTTCAGTCGTTACAAAATCGCCAATAATTACTCGAAACGTATTTTCAGGATTTTCTGCCGGTAAAAACCAAGGAATTAATTGTTCGTAGGTTGTTCCCGCTAAATCTGCGCCTGTAAATTCTTTTAAAATTTGATAAGGAATTACTTTGCTTTCAGAAGTGTAATTTGTAAAATCTTCGTCAGTTCCAACGGCGTATTTTTTACCAAAATTTTTCTCCATTAAAACTTTAGCCAAAACAATAGTAATTGGTTCAAAAGTATATTGGTTGAAAGTTTTAACTAAAATATATTCGATATCTCGTCCAACTGCAAGTGCCGTATTTGAAGGTAAAGTCCAAGGTGTTGTTGTCCACGCTAAAATGTGAACGTCACCAGAAATATCATTAAATAAATCGGTCGATTCTCTTTTTGCTTTAAATTGAGCCGTAACTGTGGTATCAGAAACATCTCTGTAAGTTCCTGGCTGATTCAATTCATGCGAAGAAAGTCCGGTTCCAGCGGCTGGAGAATAAGGTTGGATTGTGTAACCTTTATATAAAAGATCTTTTTTATAAAGTTCCTTCAAAAGATACCAAACCGTTTCCATGTATTTCGGTTCGTAAGTAATATATGGATCTTTTAAATCTACCCAATAACCAATTTTTTCCGTTAAATCATTCCAAACATCGGTGTATTTCATAACGGCTTTTCGGCAGGCGTCGTTGTAATCTTCTACCGAAATTGTTTTGCCAATGTCGTCTTTTGTAATTCCTAATTCTTTCTCAACGCCCAATTCTATTGGTAAACCGTGCGTATCCCAACCTGCTTTTCTGAAAACCTGTTTTCCCTGTTGTGTTTGGTAACGGCAAAAAATATCTTTTAAGGCACGCGCCATAACGTGGTGGATTCCGGGCATTCCGTTCGCGGAAGGTGGACCTTCGTAAAAAACGTATTCGGGTTTGCCAGCGCGCATTTCAACAGACTTTTCGAAAGTGTTGTTTTCTTTCCAAAAATCTGATACTTGACTGGCTATTTCAGTTAGATTCAGGCCTTTATATTCGGTAAATTGACTCATCAATTTTTAATTTCAATTGTTAAAAATAAGGCGCGAAGGTACGGATTTTTAGATAATTTTTAAAGCAGAGAAAAAACAAAAAATCAATTCAATTTTTGCTGTTATTTTGTTTATCGATTATTTTAAGAAGAAGAAAAGTCAGTAAGCCAAATGAAATTGAAGAAACTACAGCCAAAACTGAACTACCAACAATGTATTGAAAAAGATGTTCTTTGACAAAAGCAATATTCATAGTCTCATTTTCAAAAGTTAGACTTCCACCCACGATATGACCGCCAACAAACAAAGATGCAGCAATAATAAAAGGCAAAAAAAGTGGAAAACTTACATGTGTGGACATATATGAAATCACTTTATTTAATTTCAAATAAGTTGCTAAAAAAATCACAATCACCGTGTGAAATCCCCAAAGAGGAGTTAATCCCACAAAAACGCCTAGAGCAACAGATAGTGCTTTCGTCCTGTTACTTCCTTCAGTTTCTAAAATATTTTCCTTTAAAAAACGCTTAAAACCTTTCTTCCGAATGTATCGAAAAAAAACTTTTTGGCTCTGGAATGTATTTTTGATGAAGTTTTTCAAGAATGAAAATTAGGTAACAAAACTAACCTTAATTATAAATTAATCAAAATGAATTTTAGAGCATATAATAAGGATAGTCAATTTAAATAAAACAAAAAATTTCTGTCTAAAAAAAAACTTCTACTTTTGCAAAAATTTCTTCTATGCCAAAAAATCTCGTAATTGTAGAATCTCCCGCTAAAGCAAAAACTATTCAAAAGTATTTGGGTAGTGATTTTGAAGTAAAATCAAGCTTTGGACACATCAGAGATCTACCTAAAAAAGGAATGGGCATCGACCTGGAAACTTTCACGCCGGATTATGAAGTTTCTGCCGATAAAAAGAAATTGGTTGCAGAATTGAAAGCTGCCGCCAAAAAAGCGGATATTATTTGGCTGGCTTCGGATGAGGATCGTGAAGGTGAGGCGATTTCCTGGCATTTGGCGCAGGAACTAAAATTAAAAGAAGAAGATACGCGAAGAATTGTTTTTCATGAAATTACTAAGAATGCGATTTTAAAAGCGATCGAAAATCCCCGAAAAATAGACCAAAATTTAGTTAATGCGCAACAAGCAAGACGGATTTTAGATAGAATTGTTGGTTTTGAAATGTCACCGGTTTTATGGCGGAAAGTAAAAACTGGTTTGTCTGCGGGAAGAGTTCAGTCTGTGGCTTTAAGATTAGTTGTAGAAAGAGAAAAAGAAATTAGGGATTTTCAATCAACATCTTCTTATAAGGTTGAAGGAACTTTCATCAACAAACAAAATCAGGATATTTTATCGAAATTAAAGAAAGATTTCATCGAAGAAAATGATGCCGAAAATTTTTTAAATTTAGCAAAAGATACAGAATTTAAAGTTTTAAATGTTGAGAAAAAACCGGGAACAAGAACACCTTCCGCACCTTTTACCACCTCAACTTTACAGCAGGAAGCGTCTAACAGATTGGGTTACAACGTAACGAACACGATGCGGATCGCGCAAAGATTGTATGAAGAAGGTTTCATTACCTATATGAGAACCGATTCCGTCAATCTTTCGGAAGAAGCAATTAACGGTGCAAAATCTCAAATCTTGTCAGAATTTGGTAAGGAATTTAGCAATCCAAAAAAATATACCACGAAATCTGCGTCTGCGCAGGAAGCACACGAGGCGATCAGACCGACGGATTTTAGTTTGAAAACGGTTCCAGATTCGTCACTGAATAGTTTATACCAATTAATTTATCGCAGAACGTTAGCAAGCCAAATGGCAAATGCTAAAATTGAGAAAACGGTGATTGAAATTGGAAATCAAAAGTTGCCACAACATTTTGAAGCAGTTGGTGAAGTCATTGTTTTTGAAGGATTTTTAAAAGCATATGGTATTGAAAAAAATGATGATGAAGACGCAGAAGATAACAGCAAATTACTGCCAAAAGTAACGATTGGCGAGATTTTAAGTTATAAAAAAATCACAGCGACTCAGAAATTTACGCGTGCTTCGGCAAGATATACGGAAGCAGGTTTAGTAAAAAAATTAGAAGAATTGGGCATCGGAAGACCATCGACTTATGCACCGACTATTCAAACGATTCAAAATAGAGAATACGTTGATAAAAGGGAAATTGAGCCGCAAACCCGGGAAATTTCGAAACTAACTTTAACCAAAACTTTAAAAAAAGAGATTTTAGAGGAAAAATTTGGTGGCGATAAAAATAAATTTGTCCCGACAGATATTGGTGAAGTTGTTACAGATTTTTTAACAGCCAATTTTGCGGAAATTTTAGATTATGGTTTTACGGCAAAAGTAGAACAGGATTTTGATGATATTGCAAACGGTTCGGAAAAATGGAAAGAAACTTTACAGACTTTTTATAAAGATTTCCATCCAAGAATTGAAGATGTTCAGGAAAATGCAGAACGTGCAAATGGAGAAAGATTATTAGGGAAAGATCCAAAAACTGGTAAAAATGTTTACGCCAGAATTGGAAGATTTGGGCCTATGGTTCAGATTGGCGAACAGGATGACGAAGAAAAGCCAACTTTTGCGAGTTTGATGGCGAATCAAAATATAGTGACTTTAACTTTCGAAGAAGCACTTGAATTATTTAAAATCCCTTTTGATCTCAATGATTATGAGGGTGAAAAAGTTTTAGTTGGCGTGGGAAGATTTGGACCTTATGTGAAATGGGGCGAGGCTTTTATCAGTATTCCAAAAGGGATGGATCCGTTTTCTGTAAATGATGAAAAAGCCATTGAAATCATTAAAGAAAAACAAATTGCAGACGCGCCGATCAGTAGTTTTAAAGGAAATCCGGTAACGAAAGGTACGGGAAGATTTGGGAATTTCATTAAATACGACGGTATGTTTATTAATGTTCCGAAGCGTTATGACTTTGAAAATTTGTCGCAGAAAGATATTGATGAATTGATCATTGCCAAAGTTGAAAAAGAAGCAAACCGCTACATTCAACAATGGGAAACGGAAAAAATTTCGATTGAAAACGCGAGATGGGGTCCGATCATTAAGCATGGAAAAAATATTCATAAAATCCCGAGAACGAAAGCCGGTGAAAAATATGAAGTTGAGGATTTGAAAGAAGTGGTTTTAGAGGAAGTAAAAGCCTGGATCATGGCGCAGGACAAAAATGCATTTAAAGAAAAGGCAAAACCAAAGAAAGCAGCTGTGAAAAAACCTGCTGCAAAAAAACCAGTTGCAAAGAAAACTGCAGTAAAAAAACCAGTTGCGAAGAAATAACTTCAAATTTTACATTTTAAATAAAAAACCGTCAAGAATTTGACGGTTTTTTTTGGTTTCAATTTTAAAATGCAGTGAATAGTTAAATTTCAATAATTTTTAAGTTAATGTATTGTTTACAATTAATTCATTTAATATGAGATTATGTTAACAAATATTAAATTTATTTCGAATATTATTTGGTTATTAAAAAAAATATACTATTATTGCAAGACACAAATGTTGCTTCAAAAAATCTCAACACAAAAATGATGTTAAAAAATAGATAAATAACTCTAATTTTTTTAACAATGAAGCAAAATTATTTTCTACTATTCGTAGTAAGCTCTGTATTTGCACAAGCGCAAACAGCTAATCATTCAAATTTTTCCAATGTGGAAGCTTCATCAGGTATGAAAGCTAACACACAGACATTTGATTTCGCAAAATCACCCAACAGCTACATTTATGATCTTGATGTGGCAAAAACAAACAATTATGGTGGTTTGGAAATTCCTGTCAAAAAAGCCTACGAAATGTGGGCTAAATATGATTATTTAAAAAATAACGGACAGTTTACGCCAATTCCCCAAGGTAACCTAAGTGCAACACTTTATTGGGAAGATCTTGCCGGACTTGTAGAAAGTGTCGCTGTAAACGCGGGATCTTCACCGGAAGATTCTACAATAAAAGTTAACATTAACAAAGGAAAAGGAAAGGGCAATGCCGTGATCGCTTTTAAAGTTAATGGTGTGATCTACTGGAGCTGGCATATTTGGGTAACCGATAATCCTGAAAATGGTGTAAGTTATAAGCAGGGATTCGAAACTGACAAAAACGGAAATCCGATAGAAGTGCAGTATATGGACCGTAATTTAGGTGCTTCAACAGACAGCTTTTTAGGAAATCAGTGGCAAAAATCCGGAGGTTTGCTTTATGAATGGGGCAGAAAAGATCCGTTTCCGGCTTTGGCAAATAAAGATTTTTTCTTTTATGAGCTTGATGGAGAGGTTGGAAATTTAAAACACAGAACGATAGATTCTGATAAAACTATCCCGCTAAAAATTCGCGAGTTCAATGAGATTGAAAAAAACATGAATTTTGCGGTAAAAAATCCCTTAACGCTAATTATCAATACTGATAACGCCAATTGGTTTTCCAATAAACTTCACCGTTCAGAAGGTCCGGGAACTGATTTTATGGCATGGGATCTTTGGTCAGATAATTTTAAAGGGGGAAATGGAAACGCAAACAGTTCAAATACTCAAATAAAGAATGATACACGTTCATATGAACTTAAATCAGAATTAGACCCTTGTCCGGATGGCTGGAGAGTACCGTCGTATTATGGTAGAGTGACCACAAATAATAATATGGGACCTTGGGGCAGAAAAAACAGCGGCGGTAATGATGATACAAATGGTTATAATTTAATAAAACCAGATATGTTAAACGCTGCGCTTGATGGCGTAAAAGTTTACCCTGGTCTTGGTATAGATTTTTCTAAGGCTCAAAATGGTGGCCGAAATTTAGGTTTAGTACCAATTACAGGAGGATATAAATATTATCCTAACTCAGTTGCGCCCAATACATCAATTTATTCCATTTATCAGGATGAGAATTCTAATGGTGGACTTTGGAGCGGTACTTACGGTTTTGATGGACCAAGATATCTGGGAGTAATTTCAGATGCAGAAAGAAAGGATGTTTCTGCAGCAGGACTTAATAGTGTTTATGTAAATCAAACTGGTCTAAGTAAAGACGCAATGGCAGTAAGATGTATGAGAGATCCAAATATTGATTTTATAGGACATTTTCCAACTCAATATTTTGCAGATACTGAAGAAAGTTATGCAAATGGTTTAGATGCACCAAATACTTATATGGTAATCGCTCAGCCGGTTTTAGAAATTCCAATTAGTAAAGCTTTTGCTGTTTACAATCAGGTGTTAACTAATCAGGATAATTTACCTACAAACCATTTGGTAGCAAAAATACTTTGGACAGATAATAAAGATCTGGTTAAAGATATTAGTCTTAATTTAGGTTCAGGTGATGTGCGTGACGGCAAAATAATTATTAATTTAGATCCAAATCAAGTAGGGAATGCAGTTGTATCTCTTCACAACAATTCCACCGAAACTCCTGCTTATTGGAGCTGGCAAATTTGGAGCCCGGGCGAACAACCAGGTACAATCACCTACACAACGGAAGATCCAACTCCTGCTGCTTATAATTTTGTTAATTTGACGAAAAGTAATCTTGCAGCGATGACGACTAATTTTATGGACAGAAATTTGGGCGCACGTTTAGCTGCAAAAAATAATAGCAATTTTACTCCAAATGATATTTCAGTTTTATCGAGTGGACTTCATTATCAGTGGGGCAGAAAAGACGCGATGCCATTGTTTAGAAATTTATCAAATGCCGGAACGTCAGCTATGGTTTATCTTGGCGCAGAAAATACTTCTGAGACAGGAATTTTAAATTATTCCAATATTAGTGGCGACGATTATGAAAGAAATTACAGCAAAGAATACAGTTTATACGCTTCAAACAATTCAAACGAAACAAAAAAAATATCTGAAAATATTTTATATTCCGTTAACAATCCAATGCAGTTTTTGTACAGATCTGGAGCGGGGCAACTATACGATGGTGGAATAAAATCCAATAACGATGTAAGTCAGATCCGCGATTGGGTTTCTGATAAACAATCTAAAGCACCGGAAAGATGGGGTCATGCTGATAAGAAATCTGTTTTCGATCCTTGTCCGGATGGATGGAGAGTTCCTGATGTTTCTTACACGGCGCTTTACACAAGTTCAAAAGGAAATTCTCCTTTTTATAATGGCAGCAAAAAAGACCGTTATGGAAAAGATGGCTTAATTCAGGATCAGGCTACCGGTATTTCTGATTATTACGAAGGAGAAAATGTTCAGAATTATTACGTGAAATTTGAATCAGGTAATTATAATGTCGGCAATTTTCCTTTCGCGGGAATTAGAGGTGAATTTGGAGGTAATAAAGTTTCAGTGGAAAGAAGTGGTGTCTGGTTGGCTTCATTAGCAGATCTTGGAACAGGATATGGTCTTGCAATGGAATTTGATCAAAATAGCATGCAGGCAGGAACAGGCGCTTATCCACAAGCTGCAATGTCAGTAAGATGCGCGAAAGATGAGCCAAGATTTTTATTGATAAATCCAGTAAAAACAAGCAACAGCACTTTATCAACGATAAATATTCCTCCGGCAAATACTGACGTAAGTAAAGATATTTATCCAAATCCTTTCCGTGACAAAATTTATCTAAAAAAAGAATTGAAAGCACAATTTGAAATTTATGATATCTCAGGAAAAGTAGTACGGACAGGTAAAGTAAAAAATACAGAGATCGACGCTGTTGATTTATTACCGGGAACCTATATCTTAAAAATTACAGACAGTGAAGGCAAAATAATAACCAAGAAAATGATAAAAACTAAATAATCATTTTATTTAAAAGAAGGCGCAATTTTAATTGCGTCTTTTTTTTTTAAATTTGTCCAAACTAATAATTAAAATATTTTATGAATATTGAGGACTTCATCATTCCCGCTCCGGAAATTAAAACTGAAAACTGGCAACTTGGTCATTTTATTAAAAGGGAAATAATCGAGAACAGCATTGTTTTGCTTTTTGTTTCAGATTTTAGAGGTGCAAAAGGAAGCGGTGAAAGTCAGGATTTTAGAAGGGTAAGAAAACAGCTTTATAAATTGTCACATTTACAGCTGGAAACAACGGTTTGTGATCTCGGCGATCTTATTTCCGGTAAAACTATTGAAGATACACATTATGTTTTGCAGGAATTTCTTTCGCTTTGTCATTATAAAAATGCAGTTCCGGTAATAATTGGAGGAAGTAATGATCTTGCTTTTTCACTTTTTTCAGCTTTAAATTTTCACCAAAAAAATATTAGTTATACACAGATCAACAGTAAAATCGAGTTGGGAAATGTTGCAGATACTCTTTCTGAGAAGAATTTTCTAACGAAGATCTTAAGTTCAAAAAATTTATCTGTAGAAAATTATCACCATTTGGCCTATCAAAAACATTTAAATCCTTTGGAATCTGTCGATTTAATTAAAGATGTCGATTTTGATATCATTCGTTTGGCAGAAATGATGAATGTGACCGAGAAAGCAGAACCTTTCTTCAGAAAGGCAGATTTGGTAACCGTAAACTGCGACGCCATTGAAAGTTTTGCCGAAAGTTTTTCAATTCATCCGCAGGTAAATGGTTTAAACCGTCGAGAAATCTGCGCTTATATGCAGGAAATAGGTTTAGGTGAAAATCTAAGATCAGTAGGGATTTTTAACTTTAATTTTGACGCAGAAAACGTACTAAATCACCAGCTTTTAGCGCAAATGATCTGGTATTTAATTTTAGGAATTGATCTTCAGAATTCTCATCCGAAAGAACGTTTTTACGAAACTTTCCATGTTTTGGTAAAAGATGAAAATTATACTTTTAAAAGAGATACTTTTAAAAATCTGTGGTATTTTGGGTCAGATGACAAAATAGAAAACTGTCTGCCATGTTCACATTTGGATTATGAGGCGGCAAAGAAAGAAAATCTGACTCAGCGTCTTTTAAATTTTTTAAATAAATAAAAAATGACCAAAGTTTCCGTCATTGTACCGGTTTTCAACGTAGAAAAATATCTGGAAAAATGCCTGAATTCTTTGGTGAATCAAACTTTAGATGAGGTAGAAATTCTCGTCATTAATGATGGAAGTACAGACGGTTCGCAGAAAATTATCGATAAATTTCAACAAAATTTTCCGCAAAAGATACAATCATTTACCAAAGAAAATGGTGGTTTAAGCGATGCGAGAAATTTTGGTTTAGACAAAGCTACCGGAAATTATATTGGCTTTGTGGATAGTGATGATTATGTTTCTGAAAATATGTTTGAAGAAATGATTGATTTAGCAGAAAAACACAGTGCTGAAATGGTGATCTGTAATCTTCAAAAAGTTGATGAAATGGGAAAAAACACACAGCAATTAACCCAAATTCCACATCTCCCGGAAGGCATTAATCTTAAAGAAAATTTTGATGTTTTTGCGGATCTTTCATATTTTGCCTGTAATAAAATCTTTAGAAAAGACCTTTTTAATGATCTTCGTTTTAAAAAAAGCAGACATTTTGAGGACATCGAATTAATTCCAAAACTTCTTCTAAAATGTACGACTTTAGCACAAACGCAAAGTTTTTATTACCAATATCTTGAGCGTACGGATTCTATCAGTAAAACGCATACTCTTAAAGGTTTAGATATTTTAAAAGCCGTAAATGATGTCTCGGAAGATTTTAAAAATTCAAAATATTCAGGACATAAAAGTACGCTCAAAAATTTTAAAATTTTAGAAGGGGTTTATACATTTTTGGCGTATTCCGCTTTTGTAAAAGATGAATTTGTTGCAGAAAAATTGCACAACGCTTATTGCGAATTTGTAAAAGAAAATAAAATAACGGTGCGCGAAATATTATTTTACCGCCGTTTTGGTAAAAATTATCTGTTATCTTTGCCGCTGACTAAAATAATTTATTACGTTCTCTACTTTTTTGGGTTTAATAAGTTAACGCAGATCTTCATCAAAAAAATATAAAATAAGTTGCAAATTTTACATCCTGTTTTTACCGTTACCATTTTAATTTTAATAGGCTACAGTTTTTTAGAAGTTTATGGCCGTGAAATTAAGAACTACAAAACGGTTTGGTTTGTTGTCATTTTGCTGATCATTTTTGCCGGTTTCAGAAAAGGTGTGGGAGCGGATTATCCTATTTATCAAAGTATGTACAGTTATTTTCCGCTTCATATAGATTATGCGGAGATTTTCAGTAAAGCACTTTTTCAGAAAAATTCTCTGGAAATTGAATGGCTTTACCTTCTATTTAATAATACTTTTTTTCTTGCCGGTTTGCCTTTTTTTATTTTTACGGCTTTTGTCGCTATTATCGCGCTAATTCCAAAATTTTACACGATTGAAAAATACGTGGCTTATCCAGCTACAGGTTTACTTTTATATATTATTCCCGCTTATTTTATTGCAGATTGCGGACAGATCCGGCAGGGTCTGGCGATGGCTGTGGCAATTTTTTCCTTTAAATATATAAAAGAAAGAAATTTATTGATGTTTTTGATCGTGATGTATTTTGCTTTAGGATTTCATAAGTCGGCCGCAGTTTTTGTACCTGCTTACTGGCTCGCAAAAGTCCCTTTGACAAAGACAAAAATTATCGCTCTTGTTCTTTTTTGCATGGCTTTATCACCGTTTGAGATTTACAATAATCTTGGTTTTCTTAACGCCATCGCGCCACAGGAAGTTTACCAGGGATATTCAGATTATGTCAATATTGAAGGCGGAGAAACAGGAATTATAAAGTTTTTTGATTTAATAAGTTTGCTCTATGTCTTTTTTATCGTCACATTAAACGAAGAAACCTGTGCAAAAATCCCTTATTACGAATACATGCGTAACCTTGGTCTCTGTGGCGTCTGCCTGTTTTTCGTGATGCGTGGAAGTCCGATTTTTTCAACAAGATTACCCGGCATTTATATGTTTTTTGCCGCAATGATTTTGCCAAATAATTTAGCCTCAATTGCTGACATTCGTTATAAAAAATTTTTACATTTGATATTGGTTTTGTTTGTGGTATTTTACTATTTCGTTTTCGCCAGTTACCAAGGCAGAAACGGCAGATTTACGCCAGACAGATATCAAAATTACCTTTGGAATTAATTTATGGATAGATTTGAGATCATGTTCACTTCTTTACACTTCCCCATTTTTTGGTTGAAGTTATTTTTGGGATTTGGTTTTTCATTTTTGATCACATTTTTTACGATACCAAGCATTATAAAAATATCCCGCCGAAAAAATTTAATGGACGAACCTGGCGCAAGAAGTTCTCACATGCGGAAAATTTCGAATTTGGGCGGTATTGCTATTGTTTTTGCACTTTGTGTATGCGCTTCTATTTTTGCCTCAGAACTTTTTAAAGAATATAAATTTCTTTTTGCTTCACTGATAATACTGCTCTTTGTTGGCGTTAAAGATGATATAATGATCATGCGGGCTTATAAGAAATTAATTGCGCAGATCTTGGTTTCTGTTTTAATGGTAATAGGTTCGGATGTGCGCATCAGAAGTTTGTTTGGTGTTTTTGGTATTTATGAAATGTCCTATTACATCAGTGTGATTCTTAGTATTTTCACTTTTGTTATTTTAATTAATGCATTTAATTTAATTGACGGTATAGATGGTTTAGCGGGAAGTTATTCTGTGATGTGCAGTATATTTTTCGCGATCAGTTATTTTCGACTAGGACCTTATAATTATCCGTTAGTTATTCTTTCAGCTGTGATCGTGGGTTCTGTTTTGGCTTTTTTATATTACAATCTGTCAAATTTCAGGCAGCAAAAAATTTTTATGGGTGATACCGGTTCGATGGTTTTAGGCTTTCTTTTGGCTTTTACCGGTATTTGTTTTATGGATATCTTCATTGATAAAAAAATTGCAGAAATTCCGCGGTATCATCTTAACAGTGCGCCAGTTATTGCCGTCGCCATTCTTATTTTACCAATTATTGATACACTGAATGTAATTATCATCAGATTGATCAATAAAAAACCATTGATGGAAGCAGATACTAATCACGTTCACCATAAATTATTGAGATTGGGTTATACGCACAGAAGATCTACAGCATATATTATATTTTATTATTTTTTCATCGTGATTTTCGCTTACTTTTTTAGACATTTAAATAATAACCTTTTGCTCTTTTTAATTGTAAGTTTAGGTTTTATGGGCGTTTTCATTCCTGAAATTAAATTAAAAATTAGAAAATCCAAATAAATCGTTATTTTTGCAACCTTTACAACTTATAATGAAATTTTTAAAAATATTCCTAATAATTTTCACTGTTTTTGCGCTTACATCTTGCGTTACGATAAAAGATGTGCGTTATTTTCAACCGAGCGAAAGTTTGGTCATCAATGAAGAAGGTTTAGTTCCGTATAATATTCCTGTTTACAGAATTACTAAAAATGATATCTTAACTTTAAATATTGTTACCACTCCCAAAGGCGATGCAGCGCAGTTTTATTCTAATTTATATGCGAGCGGAGAAGGTGGAGGTACGGGCGGTTCCAGCTCTGGAGGATCTGGAGTAAGTGTTTCCGGCGGAGGCGGTAGTTCGGGAAATGCTAATATTTATTTTAATGGGTTAAAAGTAGATGTAAACGGCGAAATCAATATTTTTGGAATTGGCTACATAAAAGCAGAAGGAAAAACTATAAAAGATGTTTCCGATGAGATTCAGCTTCGCGTAAATGAAAATTTTTTAGAGGGTAAATCTCAGGTTAGATTAAATACTGACGGGATTACTTATACGATAATTGGCGATGTAGAAACGGTAGGAATGACCGGCGAAAAAATCGCGCACAAAAGCACGTTAACCCTTACTGAAGCACTTGCCGATAATGGCGGACTGAACAGAACTGTTGATAGAAAAAACATAACCATTCACAGGAAATATCCGGAAGGTATCAAGATCGCAAAAATTGATCTTACCCGTGAAGATGCCATGAATTCTGAATACTACTGGTTGCAAAACGGTGACGAAATTTATCTTAATACTAGACCAAAAAACCTGAATGGTCTAGGCAAAGATCCTATCCAAACATTGACGACGGGCGTAAGTGTCATCACAACAGCACTTTCTATATATTTAATTCTATCCAGACTTTAATCTTATGATTCCAGAAAATACAGAAGCGAATATCCCTGCGAAAGAAAAACTTGGAACTTTTGCCTTTTTCGATATTGAACATTTTCTTCGGAATATCATTAAAAATTGGTATTGGTTTTTGCTGATGTTTTCTTTGGGTTATTTTCTTTCCTTTATTTACTCTAAATATTATGCGCAAAGAATTTACGCCTCAGAACTTTCTTTAAGTATTTCAAATAACACCGCCAGTTATTTCACTCCAAATCAGTCCATTAATTTTATTTGGGGACAAACCGGAAACCAGGATGGGATATTTTTAAAAAAATTATTGCTTTCCCGAACTCACAATGAATACTTAGTTAAAAAGCTAGATCTTTTTTCTAATTATTCTACAAAAGGACTTATAAAAGCCACTTATTTAGATAAAAATGATTCTCCGGTTTTTTTAGAAATCGATAAGACTCATTTGCAGCAAGTCAATTATCCGATTACGCTGATTCCAAAAGGAGGCAACAAATATGAAGTTGAGCTTCCGGAAGAAGGTCAAAGTACTTATTTGTACAGTTTTTTAGGTGAAGGATTTGAGAATATTTCTGGTTTTGAAAGACCGGCAAACAAGATCGTCAGTTTAAATCAATGGTACACAACGCCAAATCTTCGTTTTAAACTCGTTCAAAATCCACAGAATCCTTCAATAAAACTTGAAAATGTCATCATTTCACTTACCACAGTAAATGATGCCGTAAATGAGATTATTCAGAATGTAGGAGTAAGTTTTGACAAGGAAATCAGTACTATTATGATCATCTCGAAAAGAGGTTATAATCTTAACGGTACGGTTAATTTCCTCAATATGTCCGTGAAGGAGTTGAAAAAGAAAAGAGTAGAAGATCAAAATATGGTTGATGAAAATACTTCAGATTACATCAAAGAAAATTTAGTAAAAATTAGAAAAAAATTAGATTCTGCTGCTAATAAATTAAATGATTTAAAGGTAAACGAAGGTCTTTACGATATTACTAACAGGGACGAAAAAGCCTTAACAGAAATAAAAGATCTTGAAAAGCAAAAAGCGGAACTTATCACGAAGATCAATTCTTTAAATTCCGTTAGAAGTTCAGTCGCAAGCTCAAATTTAGATAATCTGATCAGTTTAAATGCGGCAGGAATCGAAGATGGAATGTTTAGCGCCACAGTTTCAGAATTAAAAGCACTGTATTTAAAACGACGGGAACTGGCTACTATTTATCAGCCCAATTCTGCGCCAATGCGCGAAATTAACCGACTTATTAATGAATCCCGAGGCAAATCTGACGGTAGTTTGAGAAAATATTACGGTGTTTTTGCTGATCAGTTGCAGGCTTTAAATTCAAAAATTTCTTCATCGGAAGGCGATCTGGCGACTTATCCTGAAAAAGAGAGAAAATATCTTGATGTAGAGCGCGGTTATAATATGATAGAAGCGACTTACAATACGCTTTTAACCAAACAAAATGAAACGTCAATTCGAGTCGCAAGTAATAAATCTGATATTACGGTTATAGATCCTGCAAAAAATTTGGGACAGGGACCAATTGCACCAAATATTTCACGTGCAAAATTGCTCATTATTGGATTTTTAATGCTTATTCCTCTCCTTATCATTTTGTTGCGTGAGTTGCTGGACAATAAGATCAGAAACGTAAAAGAATTGTTACAAGTGACCAAAATGCCTCTTTTAGGTGTGATCGGAAATAACAGTCACGATAATAATCTAACAGTTTTAGAACAACCAAAATCTTCTATATCAGAGGCTTTCCGCGGGATAAGAGCCAATTTAAGATTTTTGCATAATCAGGATAATCAGAGTAAAGTGATCCTCATTACATCTTCAATTGGAGGTGAAGGAAAAACTTATGTTTCAATAAATATTGCTTCAGTTTTAGGTTTAAGTGGTAAAAAAACCATTTTACTAGGAATGGATCTGAGAAAACCAAAGATTTTTGGTGATTTTAACATTGACAATAAATTTGGTATCTCAAACTATCTTACTGGTGAAGTGACCATTGACCAGATCATTAATAAAACAAGAATTGCAGGTTTGGATGTGGCGACTTCAGGGCCAATACCGCCAAATCCTTCTGAACTTTTAATGGGTGAAAAAAATATCGAGTTTATTGCTGAATTGAGAAAAATCTATGATTTTATCATTATAGATTCTCCACCGGTTGGTTTAGTGGCAGATTCTTTCGAGTTGATGAAATATTCCGATGCTAATGTTTATGTTGTTCGCCATGAATATACTGAGAAATATATGCTCAAAATGATCATGGAGAAATATAAAAATCAGGAAATAAAACATCTTGGACTTATTTATAACGACTATTCTGTGAAACAGGGTTATGGTTACGGTTATGGCTACGGTTATGGCTACGGCTATGGTTATTTTGATGAAGATAAAAATTATCAAGAACCGTGGCTCATAAGATTTTCAAATAAGCTTAAAAATTTATTCACTAGAAATTAATAATAACCGATTTCTGAACCAAACTTTTCTTTTAGTTTAGATTTAAAAATAAAAGGGTTTTTTTTCCGTTTTATTATAAGAAATTTATACTTATTTCGGGTTTTTTAACGAAAAATTAAGAAGCTCCTTAAAACAAAATTGTTTTATATTTGCAAAAATTATTTTTGAAACGTTAAAACAGTTCAAACTTATTTGAATGAATTTGAAATTTTTATTTTCTTTTTTCGCCGCCCTGCTCCTTAGTTTTTTTGTTAAAGCTCAGCGCTATGAAATTGGTGTGCAGTTAGGCTTTAGCAATCTGGTAGGTGATATTGGGAACACAGCCTATTTTTTGCAAAAACCAGTATTGAGTGATCTGTCAAGTTATGGCGTTCCTTTTTATGCAGGAATTGTTTACAGGATGAACTTTAATCCTTACCAGACATTAAGATTTAATGTTGGGTACAGTCATATCCAGTTTTTAGATTCGCAGGCAAAAGAAAATTACCGAAGATTCAGAAAGTTGTCCGGCACTAACTCAGTTTACGAAGCGGACGTTTTATTTGAATACAATTTGTTCCCCGTTAATAATGAGCAAAAAAGTCTTTTGAGTCCTTATATTTTTGGCGGTTTAGGTGGAATGATCACAGATGTGGCACAATCACAACTTAGTTTTGACTTCAATAGAGATGCTGCAGGAAATGCAATAGCTCCGGATCCTAATAATCCTAATGATTTTGTCACAACACAAAGTTATACACAAGGTCAAAAGGCGACATTATCCGTGCCGTTTGGTGTTGGTTTAAAATATAAATTTAATTACAACTGGGCACTTTTTGGAGAATTAATGTTTCGTCCAACTTTCACTGATGCGATAGATTATAGTGTTGTAACTAATAAAGATTTAAAAGTAACTTACAATAAAGATATTTTAGATACTACAGGTAAAAAATCGCTTCTTCAGAGTGATCCCTATCTTGCAGTTACAAAGCAGATACAGGACGATTTTATTAAAAACAGACAGGTAGGAAATATTAATTCAAAAGATTGGGTAAACAGTATCACACTTGGTATTTCTTACTCTTTCGGCAGACAACCTTGCTATTGTGAACAATAAGCCCATGCAGTCAGCAAAAGATCAAATAGCATTAGATAAACTTCCGAAACATGTTGCTGTTATAATGGACGGAAATGGAAGATGGGCGAAAAGCCGTGGCGAAGAACGTACTTTTGGTCACAAAAATGCCATTGATGCCGTTCGAAATGCCATTAATGCTTGCAATGAGATCGGAATTCCTTATCTCACACTTTATACATTTTCTTCAGAAAACTGGAACAGACCAAATGATGAGGTAAGTACTTTAATGAATCTGCTTTCTAAGACACTTTTACTTGAAGCTGAAGAAATTCATAACAAAGGTTTAAAATTGCATGTTATCGGTGATATTAATTTATTGCCGGATCTGGTTCGGGATCAACTTTTAAGCCTTGCTGATATTACAAAAGATAACAAAAATGGGAATTTAATACTTGCTTTAAGTTATGGTTCTCAAAAAGAAATGCTAAAGGCTGTAAAAGAAATCAGCCAGGAAGTAAAAGACGGGAAACTTGACATCGATGACATCACAGAGGAATGTTTTGAAAATCATCTTTACACCAAAAATTTTCCACCCGTAGATCTGTTGATCAGAACGAGCGGTGAAGTAAGGATCAGTAATTTTTTACTTTGGCAAATTGCTTATGCAGAATTACAGTTTTTAGATGTGCTTTGGCCGGATTTCACAAAAGAACATTTTTTTCAGTGTATTTTAGATTATCAGCTTAAAGAAAGACGATACGGAAAAACAAGCGAACAGCTTGACAGTAAATAAAAATAAAAGTTTAGGACAAAATAATGAAGTTTAAATTCTTACCAATTCTCATGTTCGTTGCTTCGGCACATTTCTATGGTCAGGTTACACCGCCACAGACGCAGGCAGAAAATCCGGCGCAGGCACAAAGCGCACCTGGAACTTATGTTCTGAAAGATATCGTTGTAGATGGCGTTAAAAAATATTCTGCTGATCAGATTTTGAGATTTACGGGCTTAAGCAAAGGCGAAAGCGTTGATATTCCGGGTCAGAAAATAAGTAATGCTATTAAAAAACTTTGGGAAACTGACAATTTTTCGGAAGTTGAAGTTTATGTACAAAGTGTTGAAGGCGAAAATGTTGTTCTTAAATTTAATCTTCAGGATCTTAAAGAACTTGGCGAAGTAAAATTTACAGGTAAAGGCGTTGGTAAATCTAAAAGTGAAAAACTTGCAAAAGACAACAATCTTAAGCCGGGAACAAAAATTACTCAGAATTTAGTTTCAACATTAAAAACAAATATTCCTAAAGAATATATCAAGAAGGGCTTTGCAGATGCAAATGTCACCATTCAGGATAAAGTAAATGCCAAAGATCCGAATTTGGTTGACTGGACGATTGATGTCCAGAAAGGAAAAAAAATAAAGATCGACCATATCGAATTTGAAGGGAATACAGTTGTTTCTGATTCAAAACTTCGAAAAAAAGCATTTAAAGATACCAAACAAAAACGTTTCAGTATCGGTGGAATTTTAAAACCGTCGAAATTTATAGAAAGTAAATACGATGACGATAAGGATAATCTTATCAATTATTATAACGCGCTTGGTTTTAGAGATGCAAAAATTGTTTCGGATTCTGTTTACAGAAATGCCAAAAACAATTACATGATCGATGTAAAACTTAGTGAAGGTAAAAAATACTATATCGGTGATATTTCGTTCTTAGGAAATACAACTTTTTCCACTGATTTTTTACAGAAAGTTTTAGGTTATAAAAAAGGAGATATTTACGATGCTGTTGGTTTTAATAAAAAAGTAGGAGCAGACGGAGGTAAGGAAGATGATTCTGATATCAAATCTGTTTACATGAATAATGGTTTTCTTTTTTCTAATGTAACACCGATTGAGAAATCTGTGACAGGAGATTCGATCAGTTTGGAAATCAGAATTAATGAAGGTGAAAAAGCAACCTGGAACCGAATCACCTGGTCTGGAAATACAACTACACATGACCACGTTATTTTGCGTTCTCTTCGTACAAAACCAGGAGATTTATTCGCAAAATCAGATATTAAACGAACATATTTTGATTTAGCGTCAATGTCATTTTTTGATCCGCAGCAGATTGGTCAGGATATTCAGCCGCATCCTGAAGATAATACAGTTGATCTTCACTGGAAATTAGTTGAAAAAGGTTCTTCACAAGTACAGCTTCAGGCCGGTTACGGTGGTGGCTCTTTTATCGGAACATTGGGTCTTACTTTTAATAACTTTTCATTAAGCAACTTTTTAAAGTTTAAAGATTTTAAACCTGTTCCACAAGGTGATGGTCAAACATTATCAATACAAGCACAAGCTGGACAGTATTTTAAAAATTTCGGAATATCATTTACTGAGCCTTGGTTATTTGGTACAAAGCCAACATCATTATCAGTAAGTGTAAATCAATCTTTGGTAAATTATGGCTCAGTTGCTAATACAACAACAGGTATACCTAGCGATCAAAGATTAAATATTTTTTCTGCAAGTGTTGGTTTAAATAAGAGATTGCAGTGGCCGGATGATTACTTTTCACTTTACACTGGTATTCAGTTTCAAAACTATACTTTTAGCAACTATCCTTTTCAGTTTGGTACAGTAACAGAACAGTTTGGATCTGCAAATAACTTTAGTTTTAATCTTGGTTTAAGTAGAAATTCTGCGGGTATTGATCCAATATTTCCAACTCAGGGTTCAAATATAGAAGCAAGTTTAAAGTTTACACCGCCATATTCACTGTTTAGTAAAAAAGATTATTCAACACAAACATCCAGCGAAAAATATAAATTACTTGAATTTTATAAGGTTAAACTAAAAGCAGATATCTATAATACGCTTATTGGTAAACTGGTTTTAAGAAGTTCTGCCGAAATGGGTTTCCTTAATGGATATAAAAAAGAATTAGGTCCGCCGCCGTTTGAGAGATTTTATGTAGGTGGTGTTGCACAGGTTGGTGGTAATTATGACGGACGGGAGTTAATTCCTTTGCGTGGTTATGAAAATGCTTCTTCTACGGGTGGACAAACCGGCGATATTACGCCTTACGGAGGTGCAACGATATATAACAGATTTAATCTGGAATTGCGTTATCCTATTTCTATGAATCAAACAGCAAAAATTTACGCGCTAACATTTGCAGAAGGTGGAAATGCCTGGAATAGTTTTGGATCATACAATCCATTCCAGTTAAAAAGATCGATGGGTGTTGGTATTAGGGTTTATATGGGTGCTTTTGGATTGATTGGATTTGATTTTGCTTACGGATTTGATAAATCTATTGGTACAAATGAACCTGCAGGTTGGAAAACTCACTTCTTGCTGAATCAAAGTTTGTAATACTTTTAAAAAAAATTAAATTATGAGTCGCATTAAATATTTCGCCGTCCTTTTTTTAGTTTTTAATACGTGGGCAAGTGCCCAGAAAATTGGAGTAGTTGATACCAATTATATTTTGGAAAAACTGCCACAATATAAGGAAGCAGAATCCAGACTGAATTCACAGATTGCAGCTTGGCAAAGTGAGATTCAAAATATGCAGATTGATTTAGATAAAAAAAATGCAGCTTTTGAAAATGAAAAAGTACTTTTAGTTGGCGATCAGTTAAAAGAAAGACAAAAAGAAATTGATGATTTAAGCAAAAAAGTAAAAATGATGCTTAATTCAAGGTTCGGAACAATGGGAGAAATCAACAGTTCCCGTTCAAATCTTACGAAGCCTTTCCAGGATCAAATCTGGAATGCCATCAAAACCGTTTCAGAGAAAAACAGTTTGGGTATAGTTCTTGATAAAAGTGATAACATCAGCGTAATTTATTTAGAAAAAAGATACGATTATACAGATAAAGTTTTAGATTTGCTGATCAAAAATCAACCGCAAACTAACAGTAAAAGCAATCCTGTTCAGAGAGGTAGTTCAGTAAACGAAGGAAAAGGAGCCAGACAAATTGCACCTTCAAAAGCTAAAAGAGGAGCAGACAAAGAAGTTACAGAAATAAATCAATAAACAATTTTAAAATTATTATAGTCAGATTATGAAAAAATTAAGTGTATTATTTGCAGCCGTAGTGATGCTTTTAAGTGTAGGTGTTAAAGCCCAGAAAGTAGCAAGTTTAGATGTTGCGACAATTTTAAACATGATGCCGGAAAAGAAAAAAGCTGATGATCAGCTGGAAGCTTATTCTAAAGCAAAACAGGCAGAAATTCAAAAAGCAGGAGAATCTACGCAAGCTATCTTTCAAAAATATCAGGAAGAAGCGCCAAAACAAACAGCTGAAGTAAACAAAACGCGTGAAGCTGAATTGCAAAAAATGCAGGCAGACCTTCAGGCGAAATCTGCAGCAGCACAAAAAGATGTGGCTGATAAAACCAATACTACTTTTGCACCAATCGAGGCAAAATTCAATGCAGCAGTAGAAAAAGTAGCAAAAGCAAACGGTTGGGATTTCATTTTTGATGCAAACAACCCAAGTTTGATCTACAAAACAGGTCCGGACGCAACGTCTTTAGTAAGAAAAGAATTAGGACTTTAATATTAATTTCCTTTAAAAACAAACCACTTCTTCGGAGGTGGTTTTTTTATTTAAACTACAAAACTTTATCTAATCAATCGTATTTTTGCACCAATGGAAAAAGAAATATCAACAAAAGTAAAGATCCGTTTCAGCGATTGTGACCCAATTGGGCATCTCAATAATGTGAAATATTTAGAATATATGTTCAATGCGCGGGAAGATCACGTAGAAGATTTCTACGGATTCACCTACGAAGCCTGGACGAAAAAAACCGGCTGCACCTGGATCACCGTTCAAAACGAAATCGCTTATTTAAAAGAAGTTCGGTATAATCAAAAAGTGGTCATCACCAGCAAAACTGTTTTCATATCAGACCGCACGTCTACCATAGAAATTTTGATGAAAAGTGAAGACGAAAAATTAATTCACGCCGTTTTATGGGTTCAGGTTATTTATTTTAACATGAAAACACGCAAATCAGAAATTCAGCCAGACGATGTGAAAGAATTATTTCAGAAATTTCAAATGGATATCGAAGAAACTGATTTCGCCGGACGGGTAAAATATTTCAGGAAACAGAATAAACAGTTTTAAAAGAATAGATCTTATAATTTTTGGGCAGCTTTTTCCGCCCTCCGTTCCCGCTCTTTTTTATAATGCTGTCGCATTACAAAAAAGGAGCTCCACTCAGGTCGGGCTGCAGGAAATGTAAAGTTCGAAAATTACTGTATTTTAATTAAAGTTTAAAAAAAAGAAAAAGTGATAAATCATCCAATGAAAAAAATATTAGTAACCGGCGGAAACGGACAATTGGGACAGTGTTTTCAAAAGTTAGCACCAGATTTCCCTGAATTTGAATTTATTTTTAGAGATTCACAAAATTTAGATATCACAAACCAGATTCAGATTGAGGAATTTTTTCAGGTATTTAAACCTGATTTCTGCATAAACGGCGCGGCTTACACCGCCGTAGATTTAGCGGAAACAGAAAAAGACAAAGCTTTCGAAATTAACAGCGTTGCAGTCTCCAATTTAGCAAAAGTTAGCGCTGACTATAAAACGGCTTTAGTTCAAATTTCAACAGATTACGTTTTTGATGGCGACACAAATCTTAGTTACGATGAAGAAGATTTTACAAATCCACAAAGTATTTACGGCGAATCAAAAAGAGAAGGTGAAATTGCTGCGCTGGAGGAAAATCCAAAAACAGTCGTTATCCGAACTTCCTGGCTTTATTCTGAGTTTAATAAAAACTTCATGAAAACAATGCTCAATTTATTTCCTCAAAAAGAAGAGATGAATATTGTAAACGATCAGTTTGGTCAGCCAACAAATGCAAACGATCTGGCGGAAGCCGTAATGAAGATCATCAAATCTGAAAATTTTACGCCTGGTATTTTTCATTTTTCCAATTACCCCGAAACAACATGGTTTCATTTTGCACAAAAAATAGCAGATTTTTCTCAAAGTAAAATAAAACTAAATCCTATTACAACTTCAGAGTTTCCAACTCCTGCAAAAAGACCGAAACGAAGTACAATGTGTCTGGATAAAATTGAAAAAATTTATAAAGTTGAATTGCAACATTGGGAAAATAGTTTAGAAGACACCGTTAAAAATTATTTAGCCAAATGAAAAACTTTTTAAAGATCGCAGCGCTTTTGTTTCTTAATTTCACTTTTGCTCAAAATGTGATTTTGAATAAAGTAGAAAGTGCAGGAAATAATACTGACAAATTTTTATATAAAATTGATCCGGATTCTGTAAAATCTAAATATCTCGGCGAAATTGAGGTTCAGGGATTTTCTTCGGACGACACTGCAGTTTTTGACCTTATATATAAGAAAGCAAAAACGATTGGTGCAAATGCGTTTTCTTACAAGTCATTCCCCACAGTTGACGGAATTTCAAAAGATATTGATACATCGCACTATTTGCTAAATTTATATGAGGTAGAAAAGTCTGATTTTTCAGATCAGTCAAATAGCATATATATAATATCAGCATCGCAAAAATCTCAAAAGATCAGTATCAATAATGAGATTGTAGAATTGCCACCAAGATCCTTTGTGCTCAAGAAAATTTTAGCTGGGACGATTTATACGATTTCTACCAGAAAACTTTTGGGATCTTCTGTTAAAATTATTTTGGATAGTTATGAGAATGGGCAGTATTTTCAAATTTCTTCATTTAAAGTAAATTCCAATTCATACGGTAAAGCTGGAATAAATATAAAATCAGGCGATATTTCTAAACTTGAAAAATCTTATGGCGATTTTTTAACAGTAATTTACTCAAAATTTAAGAATTAATTTTTTCCCTATCTAATAAAATTTTACTAAAAAGTCCGTCGTTAGATGGACTTTTATCATTTTTAAAATTTATTATATCGGTATATTATAAATGAGTAGCAACTCTCTTTAAATTTTTCTCTTTGATTGTTAGAATTTTAGGTTTTTGGTGTAAAATATTAGGGATATAATTTTGGTTGATATGTATGGAAAATGTACTTTTGCACTCTCAAATCGGAAGGGGTTTGTAGCGAAGAAGTAGGAGAGAAGGCGGTTAAATTTTTTAGATATTTATTTAAAAAAGTTTGTATAGCTGGGAATTAATATTTACTTTTGCAGACCTTAATCGAGA
>NZ_FOQT01000002.1 GCF_900113805.1 Halpernia frigidisoli
ATCGCAAGTTTAAACATTTTAGATATTTCGAATATTAATTTTTAATAGCAAAAGTCGGTATTTTTAGCCGCACCATCGCCAATACGCAAAACGTTAGCTGCAACCCTAACAGACACCTTGCAAACATTCAGCACTACAATAGAACGAAGATCCAAAGCCCACCCACCACCCAAAAAAATCAATTAATTTCTATCTTTGTAAAATGATAAAAACTATTTCAATTTCTGACCTTTTAAATAAACCAACCGAAAAGGTAGAATTTGTTGTAGACAGATTTGAAGAAATGGAAGAACCTGAAAATATTGAGTTTCCACACAATCATAATTTTTACGAAATTCTTTGGATTACAAACGGAAGTAGCAAACACACCATTGATTTCAAAAACTATGAAATAGAAGCAGACACATTATTTTTTATTTCGCCAGGACAATTACATTTGTTTGAAGAATGGCAAGACATTAATGGCTATTGCATTGCTTTTACCGAAGATTTTTTCTTGCATATTTTTCAAAATAAAAATATACTTTTTGAATTATCTTACTTGGATAATATGTACGAAAATCCTTTTATAAAAATTAAACAACAAGACAAATCTAAATTAAAAGCAATAGTTGATTTGCTACTAAATGAAAAGGCACACGAAACAATACAAGCACTTATATATGTGTTTTTAAAACAAATTCAAACCTTATTTTCAGAAAAAGGAAATTCCCAAAACTCAAAACATCAAATTGTAATTTTTAAACAATTTAAAAATTTAGTTGACGAAAATTTTACTAAAAGTTTAGCTTTAACCGAATATGCAAATCAACTTAATGTTACACTTCATAATTTAAATAGCATCGTAAAGTCAGTTTGTAACAAAACAACAAGCGAAATTATTAATGAAAGAACAATTTTAGAAGCCAAACGATTACTTCAATTTTCTGACGATAACATAAGTGAAATTAGCTACAAATTAGGTTTTGAAGACAGTAGTTATTTTGCCCGATATTTCAAAAAACATACTTCCTCTTCGCCTTTAGATTTTAGAAAAAACATTTTCTAAAAGTACCGAAAACGCAACTATTTGTCCTAACAAAATAGTACGACTTCGTCTCATCTTTGCATCATCAAATTATATTAAAAATGATGAGCGAAACAATCACAGAAAAAGAAACCGTTGAAGAATTTTTACTTCAACACAAAAACAAATGGACTTTTTTTAATGTGCCTTTTGAAGATGGGCAAGCATTAGAAAATTTAGTTCTCGAAAACAATTCCCAAACTATTTTAGAAATAGGCACTTCCACAGGACATTCCACAATTTGGTTGGCAAAAGCCGTTGAAAAAACGGGCGGTAAAATTATTACCATCGAAATTGATAAAAACCGCCACCAACAAGCTCTCAAAAATTTTAAAGAAGCAGATGTTTCACATTTAATAGAAGCCAAATTAGGGGATGCTTTACAAATTATTCCTACGTTAAACGAAACCTTCGATTTCGTTTTTTCTGATGCTACTCTTACGGTTCAACCCAAAGAAAGTTATTTACTTTTTTTTAAAGCCACCGAGCCAAAACTCAAAATAGGCGGACTTTACACAATGCACAACGTAACCGATGGTTATGGCGATGATGGTCGTTTTTTTAAATATTTAGAAAAATTAGGCAACTATCAAACCTCTATCATAAGAGCATCTCACAACGGAATTTCTGTAAGTAAAAAACTAAAATAAATTAAAATGAGCAAAAAAGTAATCGTTTTCGGGGCAACAGGCTTAATGGGAAAACAAATAGTAAAAGAAAACTTGAAAGCAGGTAACGAAGTGACAGTTTACATTCGTCAAACTCAATTTCCAGATGAAAATGTAAAAATCATTACAGGAGAATTAATTGACGAAGCTAAAATTGTAACTGCAATTAAGAATTTTGATGTAATCGTTTCTGCGGTTGGAAATAGAAACTATGAAGACCCAACGATGATAGTAGCATCATTAGGAATTTTATTAGCTGAAGCAATTTCATCAAACCAAAGATTAATCTTAGTCGCAGGTTCGGGACTTACTTTATTTGACGCCAAAACCTTGCGAAGAAATTTGGCAGGACAACCTGAATTTTTAAAAAATCAACGTGCCGATCATTGGGAAGCGTATACACAAATTGCACCGTTGGATATAAATTGCCTTTTTATTTGCCCAACAATGGTGGTAGATGGCGATGCAAATGGAAATTATCTTTTTGAAGAAAATTATTTCCCAAAAAGTGAAGCCAGGCAAATATTTGCAGGAAATGTAGGGCATTTTATCGCAAATGAAATTGTAGAAAACAAGTTTAATAAAACCAGAATTGGATTAGTAAATATATGTTGATGCCAAATTCGGACATTTTAGAATTTTTATTTTCAACTGCCTCTGCAATAGTTGCAACTTTAACGGGTTTAATTGGCGCATTTTCAACCTTTCAACTGCAAAACATTAGCAATGAAATTAGTTTTTTAAAAGGCTTCGTCTTAGAAAAAAAACCCGATAATAATAAAACGCTTACTGAATATATTAAAGGCGAAGATTATCATCTATTAGAAAAAATTTATGATAGGAATTTGGAAGGAATTCAGATTATGGAAAACGTAATTGCTAAGCATAATTTGCATTTGCAACTAAACGAATTTTCATTTGACTTGCAAAATATTAGAAATAATCAATTGAAATATAGTCACATAAAAAAATTGACCATCAAAAATTTTAGTTTGTCGGTGGTATTCGTAATGCTAAGTTTAGCCTTACTGATTTTTACAAATAACATTTTATCATTCCATTTTTTTTGGATTTTTATTAGCACCTATTTCGTATTAATCGGCATTATGCTTTATCAATTTAAAAAACAAATAAAACAATTAATTAAATAAAAAAAATGAAAAAATCAATCTTCACTTTTGCATTAATATTCATCGCAACCATAACTTTTGCACAGAAAAAACATAAAAATAATCGCTTAGATTTTGTGGGAAAAACCTACGAGTACACCATCGAGGAAACGCATCTTAACCTTACAATAATCTCAAACACCGAAGCAAAATGGTTGTACGTTTCTTCCCCAAATAATGAAACCGGTAAGACTGAAACCGAAAAAGCCACGATTACTAAAATAGCAAAAGGCGTTTATCAAATCACTTGGACAGAAAAAGATGGTTCAAACGTTATCGATATTTTTAACTTGAATACCAATGAAGTTTTTGTGAATTTCACCTTGCCCGATGCCAAAATGTACAATTTAAAAGCAAACTTTAAAATCAAATAAAAATGAAAAAAAAATTAACAACAATTGCACTAACCTTACTGGTAACAATTGGTTTTGCACAAAAATCACAAACTAAAACAAACAAAAAAATGAAAATCGTATTTGTAGTTTCCAACCAAGTAAAATCCGAAACAACAGATTATCCAATCGGTTTTTGGTTATCCGAATTAGCACAACCTTATTATGCTTTTAGCGAAGCAGGCTATGAAATTACTATCGCTTCACCCGATGGTGGAAAAATTGTTTTTGACGGTTGGAGCGACCCCGAAAGTCCGAATGCAAGAGAATTAGATTTAGTAAGTACAGGTTTTAAACACAACCCTAAAACGGTTGCGTTGATGGAAAATACCGTAAAATTAGACGAAATAAAAGCCGATAATTTTGATGGCATTTTTGTAGTAGGCGGACTTGGACCAATGCAAACGTTTTACAACAATGAAAATCTGCAAAAATTATTTGCTCAATTTTATGAAGCAGGCAAAGCATCTGCAACTATTTGCCACGGTTCGGCTATTTTATTACAAACAAAATTAAGCAATGGAAAATTATTATCCGAAGGTAAAAAATGGACAGGCTTTTGCAATGCCGAAGAAGATATAGTAGATAAAGGAGCAGGTAAAAAAATGCAACCTTTCCGCATAGAAGATGAGGCCCAAAAATTGCACACCAAATACATAACAGGTGATATCCCATACAAATCTTTTGCTGTTGCTGATGACAATTTAGTTAGTGGACAACAAGGAAGTAGTGGAAAAGAGACAGCCGAATTAGTGATTAAATTTTTGAAATCAAAAAAATAAAATGAAGCATTTAATCTCAACCATCATTGTGGCTTTTGCTACGATGATGGTTTCTTGTAATTCAAAAAACATCAAAATGGAACAAAATTTCACTACTCAAAAGGTAAATTTTAAAAGCGAAAATCAAAATATTGTTGGGCTTTTATGTCAAAACGATACAAAAACTAAAAAATCGGCTGTTGTGATTTTGGGACCAATATGTTCGGTAAAAGAACAATCACCTATTCAATATGCCACAAGATTAGCCCAAAATGGCTTTATTGCTTTGTGTTTTGATGCAAGAAGTTATGGTGAAAGCGAAGGAATGCCAAGACAATTTGAAAGTTTAAAAAACAAAGAACAAGACGTAAAATCTGCCATAGATTATTTGATTTCAAGAAATGATGTAGATGCTCAAAATATATTTGTTTTGGGAATTTGCAATGGCACAAACGAAATGATGCAGGTAAGCATTGATGATAAAAGAGTAAAAGCATTGGCGTTAGTTTCGGGAAATTATTTAATCAAAGAAAATATGTTGCATCTTTTGGGCGATGAAACTATTTGGAATAAGCACTTGCAAAGAGCAAAAACGGCAAAAGAAAAATTTGAAAAAACAGGTGAAGTAGATTACATAAAAATTATTGACAGCATAGGAACAGACCAGTTATTACCACCTTTGCCTATTTACGAATGGTACCATCCTTGGGAAAAGAAAGCACCATATTTTGCTTATCGTGGCGGTTGGAAAAACGAAGTAACGGCAATGAGTGAATGGGAAACTTTGAATTTTGATGCGTTGAGCGTTGCAAAAAAAATAAAAAAGCCAACTTTGCTTATTCACGGAGAAATGAGCGATGGAGGTTATGAATTTGCAAAACAAATTTTTAATGCAATCCCAACGCCAAACAAAAAATCTGTTTGGATAGACAAAACAGTACATTTTCAATTTTATGACGACCCGAGAATAATTGGACAATCGGTAAATGAAATTTCTAATTGGTTTAATAACAATATAAAATAAAACAAATGAGCAAAGCAATAATATTTTCAGATAGCAGAATTTTAAAAACTACTGTTGAAAATGCCTATCAAAAATTGATAGAACCAGCCGAACAAGTACAATGGAATTCACTTTATTTAGAAGCCACCATTTTCCCCAAAGGCGAAATAAAAAACGGTTCTGTAATGACAGGGAATTTTAAAGGTTCAGGGAAAGCAAAAGTTACTTTTCAAAATGTTCAGACAAACAAAGAGTTTACACACTATTCAAAAATGAAAATGTTTAACTTTTTTAACCTTGGCGAATTTCATCATACATATCAAGTAACTGACAAAGGCGGACAAACAGAAATTACGCAAACTGTTTCTTTTGAACCTAAAAGTTTAGGGCTACTTTTAAAAAATGTAATCGCCAATAGTTTCAAGAAAAGATTACCCGAAAGTTTTAATGAGTTTCAAAAGTATGTGGAAGAATTAAATTCGTAAAGCACAGAAAGGGCAGCAGCTAACAAGGGTTTTGCAAAAGTGGGGCATTTGTACTAAATTTGAGTATTGGAATTCTAATCAACATTTGTGCTGAAATGAACATTTGTGCTTCGATTTCCCCACCTTCGCAAAGCCCCAAACCGTTATCTGTAAGCGTATAGAGCGTTTTATAAAAATTAAAGATGGAAAATATCGAAAAAATTTTAGGTAAATACGGTTGGTTAAAACGAAAAGAAAATATCAATATTAATTTTCAGCAAATTGAAGATATGACAGGTTTTAAACTTCCGCTTGACTACAAAATGTACGCTGAAAATTTTTATGGAAACGAAAATTCTATTGGAAATGAATATGTACGACTTTGGGATTGTGAAACTGAATTATTAGAGGCCAACGAAGATTATGAAATATTTAAAAATTTAAAAAAGACGATTGCTATTGGCGGAAATGGTGGTGGCGAATTTATTGGAATTCAAAATTTTAGAAATAATGAATTAAGAATTATTCTTTGCCCATTTATGGGAATGTCAGAAGAATATTTTATCGAAATTGGAAAATCATTTACAGATTTTTTAATAAGTTTGGAAAATGGAAAAAATTGGTTTGAATAAAAACGCCTACAGATAACAGCGGTTTTGCAATAGTGCGGGATTTTCGCAAGTTTAAAGATTTTAGATATTTTGAAGATTAATTTATAATAGAAAAAGTTTGTATTTTTAGCCGCACCATCGCCAATACGCAAACCGTTAGCGGTCATTGTAAAACGACACCGTAAATCAAGGAAACAAAATAAAAAATATGAAAAGTAAAATAATAGTATTTGGCGGAACAGGAGATGTTGGACAAATCATTGTGCGAAAACTTCTTGACAAGGAACAAAATGTTTGTATTTTGACAAGACAAGAAAAAGAGAACAAAGACAACTTGACCTACAAAGTCGGTAATGTGCTTGAATTAGAAACTTTTGAGCAAATAATTCAAAAAGACGATAAAATTATTGTTGCGTTAGGATTTAACAACAGTAGTTTGGACACAATGTCAAAAGGAACTGCAAACATCATTTCTGCAATGAAAAAAAATGGAGCAACTCGACTTGTTTGTTTGAGTGCACAAGGTGCAGGCGATAGTTGGGAATATATGCCAAACGAATTCAAAGAAATGGTTTTAGAAAACGACATTTTGAAGGCATCTTTTAAAGACCACGGAATACAAGAAGAATTTGTAAAGAACTCAGACCTTAAATGGACAATTGTACGACCAACGGAAATTACAGGGAATATAGAAACCGCAAATTTTACAGTTAACAATCCAAGCCCACATTCAAGTTATCAAATTAGCAATCTTGATGTTGCCCAATTTATTGTGACTGAAATTTTGGAAGACAAATATTTGAAACAAATAGCAATGATTACAAACTAAAAAAAAATGGAATTGACAATCAAACAAATTGCGGAAGCATTTTCAAATCATAATTTTGAAATAACTTATCCATTCATTTCAGACAATATCCAATGGAATATGGTTGGTGGCGAACATATGCTTGGAAAAGAAACTGTGATTAAGACGTGCGAACAGTCTGCAAGTTATCTTAAAACAGTTGAAACAACATTCAGTAAATTTTTAGTCCTTGAAACAGACAACTATATAACTGTTGACAGCATTTCAGACTATATAGACCAAAACAACGAAAAATCAAGAGTTGCGTCTTGCGACATTTACAAGTTTGACAACGGACAAATGATAGAAATTACATCTTATTGTATTGAACTTGGAAAAGAAAATTAAGTGGCGAGAAGAACAACGAACCGCTAACAAGGGTTTTGCAAAAGTGGGGCAAAAGTGCTGAATTGAGCATTTGTACTTCTAATAAATATTTGTGCGAAATTGAACATTTGAGCTTCTAATTCCCCACCTTCGCAAAGCCCCAAACCGTTAGCTGTTATTTTAACCGACCACTCTGCAAACCTCAACTGACAAAAAAAATATTTTCAACTTTATGTCCAATATTGAAAAACTCAATCGTCATAGATTTGTAAACAATTAATTTAACAATTTAAAAAAGTAAAAAAATGAAAGAATTTATAATGATTTTCAGAAGCGAAATCAACGAATCGTTTGGACCTACACCAGAACAAACGCAAGGCAACATGCAAGATTGGATGGATTGGATGGGCGGTATTGCTGCACAAGAAAAAATGGCAGGTGGAAGCCGTTTGAGTTTTGAAGGAAAAACATTGAAGCCTAATAATGTAATTGCCGATGGGCCATATGCAGAAGTAAAAGAAATTATTGGAGGTACCATAGTTGTAAAAGCAAATAACATTGACGAAGCGATGAAATTGGCAGAAGGTTGTCCTATTCTTAGCCACGGAGGAAATGTTGAAGTCAGAACTATTATACCAGTTAATAGTTAATTTGAACGAGAAAGAATTAATTGCACAACTTTTTAAGACAGAGTACAGAAAGATAATTTCTGTACTCTGTAAGTTGTTTGGCATTGTTCATATTGAAATTGCAGAAGATATTACCAACGATACTTTTTTATTGGCTTCTGAAACTTGGGAATTAAAAGGCATTCCCGAAAATCCAACGGCTTGGCTTTATACTGTTGCTAAAAACAGAACCAAAGACTACTTTAAACGACATAAAACATTTTCTGAAAAAATAGTTGTTGATTTTAAACTGAATCAAAACCAAAGTGAATCAATTGAAGTTGATTTATCTCATAAAAATATAACAGACAGCCAATTGCAAATGATTTTCACCATTTGCAATCCAATAATTCCAGCAGAAGCACAAATTGGTTTAGCATTAAGAATTCTTTGTGGTTTTGGAATTGATGAAATTGCAGAGGCATTTTTGACCAATAAAGAAACCATCAATAAACGATTATTTAGAGCCAAAGAAAAATTACGAACAGAAAATATTAAAATTGAATTACCGACTGAAAACGATGTTAATTCAAGATTAGAAACTGTACTGACTACATTATACTTGCTTTTTAATGAAGGTTATCATTCAAGTACACAGAAAACTCATTTACGAAAAGAATTGTGTTTGGAAGCAATGCGTTTAAATTATTTTTTGATAGAAAATGAAACTACAAACAAACCCATCGTAAACGCTTTGATGGCTTTAATGTGCTTTCACTCTTCACGTTTTGAAGCAAGAACCAATCAAATAGGCGAACCAATTTTGTATGACCAACAAGATAAAAATTTATGGAACGAAGAACTCATAGCAAAAGGAAATTTTTATTTAATACAAAGTGCCCAAGGTAATGAATTAAGCAAATATCATTTAGAGGCAAACATTGCCTATTGGCATAGTAGCAAAATTGAAAATCCAAAAAAGTGGGACAATATTTTACAAGCCTATAATCAACTTTTGCTAATTGAATATTCACCAATAACAGCACTAAACAGAACTTATGCGTTGGCACAAGTAAAGGGTAAACAAACCGCAATTATAGAGGCAGAAAAATTAAATCTAACAGACAATCATTTTTACTTTTCCTTGCTTGGTTATTTGCATACAGATATTAACAATATGAAAGCAATTGAAAATTTTGAAATTGCATTAACTTTGGCAAAGACAAATGCAGACAAATCAACAATTACTAAAAATTTGTACGACTTGAAAGCGAAAAAAAACAACAGCTAACAGCGGTTTTGCGTAATGGCGGGTTCAGTGCTTCGTATGACAGTTTTGTGGTAGATTCAAGTTCAGTTCTTCGATTGAGGTTTTGTGCTAAAATCCGCCACTACGCAAAGCTACCAACCGTTATGCGTCATTATATCCAGACCTCGTGAAATCAACATTTTTGATATTTTTTTCAGTTTTTTCAGTTTTTGTTTTTGGACAAAAAGCATTTAATTATGAATTGACTTATGATAGTGATACTCTTCATTATTATAAATATGAAAAACCAATTGTTAAAAAACTGAACTTACTAAAACCCGAAGGAAATTATAACTTTTTCAGATTTAGTTCGGACAAATATTATTTAGAATTATCTGAAATTTCAAATAAGTATTTAATTTATGCGGATGAAATATGGGATAATAGAAAAACAGGAGAAGTTTTTATTCGGGAGATAAAATTAAATGACAGTCAAGTTTATAAAATTAATAAGTTAATTGATTCCTTAAAAATAAACGATATTCCAAGTGATAATCGCATCAAAGAATGGACTTTTGGTTTTGATGGAATCACTTATAAAATGGAAAATAAAAACGGAATAAATTATTCCTACAAACATTATTGGACACCAACTTCGCAAAATAAATTTATGGAATCTGACAAAATAAATTTTTTTGTAACGGAAATAGATAAAATAATAGATTATAAAACGAATCAAGAAAAGTTTGTGAGTGAAGTTCCCTATTTTACCTGGACAAGAGATGGTGTTTCCTGGAGTGCTGTGAAAATATTATCTGCCGAAAATTATTCTGAATATAGAAAATATAGGAAACTGAAAAGGAAGCAAATAAAAAGCAGAAAATAACGCCGCATAACAAAGTATTTATACAAGCGGGTCTGAAGTTTTCATCGAAGATTTTAGCGATTAAGTAAGTTTTTAGCAAGTAGAAAGTTTTCGTATTTTTATCCCGCCTGCATAAATACCCAAACGTTAGCACCAATTGTAAAGCCCATAGAACTTAAAAATATGAAAAACAGAATTTTAGCAGGTATTTTAGCATTGTTTTTTGGTGGATTTGGAATTCATAGATTTTATCTTGGTCAGAAAGGTTTAGGTATTTTATATTTATTATTCTTTTGGACTTTAATTCCTTTTTTTATTGCATTTATTGATGCCATAATTTTCTTTTTAAGTAGTGATGAAAAGTTTAATTCCAAATTTAACCACATAGATAAAACGACAGATTTATTTTGTGCAAATTGCAGTACAAAATTAACATATATGACTACGCCAAATTTGGGCGGGGGAAAACTAAATGACGGAGAAAAAGTTTGCAGAGAATGCTTCAAAAAAATGACGAAGTTTGATGCAGGTTTTGGTTTAAATTCAAGTAAAAAATATAGCACATTAAAGGTTAAAGAAATTATAAATAATTCATTTGAAAAACCAAGAGAAAAATCAGATAATTTTGTTTCAAAACTAAATTTCATAACCTTTCCAGACAGAATTGATGCAATAGTTTGGCATATTAAAGCCATTGATAAAGGACTTTTAAATGAAGACTTGGAACTTGCAAATCTCTCTTATGCAAAACTCATTGAAAGTATTAGACAACAAAACATAACAGAAAACGGAACTTTTGAAGACCATTTAGAAACTATAAGAAAAGAGTATGACGAATTTAGAGCATACTACGGCCTTGAATATCCACAACAATTTTTACCACCTTCTCAAAGACAAAAGACACAAACCACTTCAACTATTCAAAGTAATCCCAAGCCGACAGTAACAAGCAATAATTCAAAATTAAAAACACTTTTATCGGAATTAGGCTCAAAAGGACACGCTGAATATCCACTTTTAAGAAAAGAATACGCAGTAACTTCTGGAATGCCTTACACAGACTTTTCAGGCTGGGTAATTGAGCAACTTAAAACGAAAGACTATAACTCACTTTACGCATTTGTAAAAGAGTATTATTTAGGCAGAGACAAAGACACACACAGTGAGCAAGAACTCAAAAAGACATTTGAAAAATTTTTGACCAAAAATTTCAAAGCATTGTTCAGCAATATTGACGAACAAGCAATTTTTGAAATCCAAGCGTTTTTTATTCTCAAACGTGGCATTGACGACTTTAATAGAGAATTCTGGATAGCAGAAGACAAAGAAGCTGAATTGCTTTGCAAAATTTTAAGTGTTTATTCTTTTGAAATCGTTCCAAACTCATTTGACCCACTAATTAAAAAAGCAAATAAGTTTTTGCGTGAAATGCGAAAAGACGTTGATTTTTGGAAAGAGTATAAAAATTACAAAATAGAAGAACTACAAAACGAATACAAACTTGAAACAGCCAACGGTTTAGAAAAGAAACTCAAACAAATTAATACAGGAGAAAGACTTCATTTTTTTGACTTTGCAACTGTTTACTCTTACAGGAAATTTTGGAATGGAGACAGCTCTTACAAAACAAGAAGTTATGGCATTAACGAGTTAGACAGCATAAAAAATATTTCAGAATTGGGGATTTTTGACACCGTAAATGATATAAATGCCATACCCGAAATTACGAGTAAAGGAGAACTAAAAGAGACAGCAGAAAAAGCTGGATTTGAAATCAAAAAATCTTGGACAATGGACAAGATTTTTGAAAACCTTATGAAAAGTGAGCAAGGACAATCGTTCCTAAAAGAGTTTATAAAAGACAAACAAGTTTTAGCGTTTAAAGACGAATATCGGATTGACTTGACAAATATTTTTAAACACCAAGAAAAAATTAAACGGACAGTTGACCTTATAACAATGATGTAATTACGTCGAAAAGAGAACAACTGGTGCTAACAGCGGTTTGCATAAATGGCGAAATATGAGGTAAATTCACGTTTATCTTTCGCAAGAAATTTTATCTTAGCCGAAAAATCTCGGTTACGAAGTTCGCCACTTCTGCAAGCCGCGAAACGTTAGCAACAATTTAAACCGAAAACTGTGAAAACCAAAATAACAACTTCAATTCTACTATTGTTCTTTACCTTTTCTTTTAGTCAACAGAAATATGATGATTGGGAAATTGCGAAAAAAGAATCTCAGATTTCAAATAAGAAAATTTTAATTATCTTAACTGGTTCTGAATGGTGCAAACCTTGTGTGAAAATGGAAAAAAATGTTATTGAAAATACTGAATTTATTTCATATGCAAACCTTAATCTTATAATTCTTGAAATTAACCTGAAAAGACATATGGATTATGACACGAAACTAGTCAAAGACTATGTTTACTTTAGAGATAAATATCAGGCCAACTCTTTACCTTCTTTGATATTAGTCAATTCTGAAGGGAAGGAAATATCTAAAATTTCTACCGGTTTAAATTCTTTAGAAAAAATAATGAAAGAATTAATAAAATACAAATAAACTGTTGCTAACATCGGTTTTGCAATAGTGCGGGATTTTCGCCAGTTTCGAGATTTTAGATATTTTGAAGTTTCGTTTATAATAGAAAGATTTATCATATTAATCCGCACCATCGCAAAGCCGCCAAACGTTAGGTGAGATACTCTCTCGAAAATGCTAAAAAAGAAATGATTGAAACTAAATCGAAACATTTAACGAAATTAGAAAAACATAAATTGAAAATTAAAAGGCTAAAAAAAGAAAATTTGACTAGCAAATTAGGTTGTCTTTTTTATGTTTTAGGAATTTTTTGTTTAGTATACTCTGGAAGAGCATTTAACTTTAGCATTTTTGAATTTAAGTATTTTGCAATATTGACAGTATGCTTTGGCGTTTCTGCAGGTATAATTTTAGACTATATTAAGAACAAAAAAATAACTTTAAGTTTTGCAAAAACTTGGGAATATTTATTTTTAGGCAACATAATGTTTACCATAATATTTCTAACAAACAAATATGGAAGTATGACAGAAAACTATACCGAGATTTTCCCAATATTATCCAAACAATATTTACAGAGCAATAAAGGAGTAAATAGTGTAGAAATAAATTGCAACGGAATAACTCAAGAAATACTATTACCAAATATTGAGAAAAATGAATTAGCAAATGCAGACAAAATTTTAATAGAATTAAATAAAGGCATATTAGAAATAACAAGTATCAAGAAAATAAAATTAAAATAGGAAATCTGAATAAGTACCTCACCTAACAGCCGTTTCGCGCAATTGCGAATTTTGTTCAAAATTCACGTTTGCGTTTCGCAAGAAATATTACCTTAATAGAAAATAATCGGTTCCGAAGTTCGCAACTGTCGCGAAGCGCCGGAACGTTAGCAGATAGCAATGAAAAATACGTACAAATACATAAATTCCAATGATTTAATACAGAATTTGACATTTAAATATGTTGAAACTTATTCTTTGCAAAGAGGAGAAAAATATTATACTGAATTCACAATCGCTGAAAAAGATTTAAATACTTTGGAAAAAAGAAAATCAAAAAAAAATGATTTAAATCCTGAAAGTGAACAAAGATTATTAAAATTAAAAGAGATCGTAAATTATACTCAATATTTAATTGATAAGAATGGTGCTTTTCATTCATCGAGTGTTAAAATGAATACTTTCGATAATAGTGACAAAGAAACAAAACAAATTATCAGCATATTAAAAAATCCAATTCTAAATAAAATGGATTGGATGTGCGCACCAAAATATAGAGATGGAATTGTATTTTATGGTGATAATGACAAAATAGTTTTGTCTTTAAATATTTGTTTAAGTTGTGAATATATGCAATTAGATAATGAAACATTTGTTGACGCAGACACCAAAACATATGAAGAATTCAGAAAATTTTTCATAGAAATTGGACATAACGTTGAAAAAAAATAAAGCCATCTGCTAACAGCCGTTTGGCGAGATTGGGGTTTTAGGCTTAATTTAAAGATGGTTTTGTACTTGTAAAATTTGTGTTTAATGGAAAAATCTCGCATCTTTACTCCCCAACCTCGCCAAGCGCCAAGACGTTAGCTGTAATTTTATACAAACCGTTTGTAAATGAGACTTTCAATAGTAATTTTATGTTCACTTTTATTTTTCGTTAGTTGTAATCAGAATAAAATAAAGGAAATGGACTATACATTATCAGATTCCTTTAAAGTTAACTTTTCAATAAAATATAAAAATGGTGATACAGTTTATTTCAGAAAAAATTTTGAAGACACAAGTAGAAATCCATACCAATGGAATGAAAATTATTATGCAATTTTAAATTCAAAACAAAAAAAAGATTTCAACTATTATCTTAGCGGATTGAAAATAGAAAAGTATAATTCCATTTATCAACAAAATTTTGTTGATGGAGTAACCTACCAATTTTATTTCAAAACCAATTTAAACGAAAAGTTAATATTAGTTCATAGCCATGATGCACCAAAAGAACTTAATGAATTTTCAAATTGGATTTATAATTTTCACAAGAATATTAAGCTATACAAACTAAAAAAACAAATAGAAGTTAAAAGTGAAAACATTAGCGCAAAGCCAGTGTCAATCCACTAAAAAAAACTACAGCTAACAGCGGTTTTGCAATAGTGCGGGATTTTCCCGAGTTTAAAGATTTTAGATATTCCGTAGTTTAGTTTATAATAGAAAGATTTGTCATATTAAGCCGCACCATCGCAAAGATGCAAAACGTTGTAGGTAATGCTAAATAACAATACATAGAAAATGAAAATGAAATTTACAATATTATTTATCTCACTCTTTTTTCTTAAAATTTTTGCAACTTCACAAGAACCTGATAAAATAAAAATTAAGGGGATTGAATATTCATTATTAAATAATCCTTTGGAAAAATACTTAAGTGAAAATAAAATAATTGATGAAAAACTTTATGATTTGGGGACTTCAATTGATGGATATAGGAACATATCAACAGGGAATTACAGAGGTTATATCGCAACATATGAAATAAAAAATTCAAAACTATATTTGATTGACTTAGTTATTCCTGACCCAAATTCGAATTTTGAAAAAGAAATTTCTGTGTTTGATAAGTTATTTCAAGACGAAAATTCAATGAACCTACATTATACTGGAATTTTAGAACTTCCAACAGGAGAATTTATCGATTCCGACAATTTTGCATACTCCTCACTCTTTGAAAATTACAAATTGATAACCGTAATCAACGACAAACTTGAAAAAATTAAAGATGTATCAAAAAAAGAATATCAAATTTTTAAAATTAACCAATTTATTAAATTTCGTAAAACAGATGAATATAAAAAAAGATTTGAGGAAAATATGAAAGTTTCAAGGGAAGATATTATTCCAGATAATATTTGGAATAACGCATCCGAATCTCAAAAAAAAATATTACAACTCGGCATTCCTCAAAAGGGAAAAAAAGCAAGAAAAGAAACTGAAAATTTCCTTTTTTTAATGGGCGATTTTGACTTTATCATTGTTGACTATTAAAAAGCACTACCTACAACAGCGGTTTTGCAATAGTGCGGGATTTTCGCCAAGTTTAACTATTTTAGATTTTCCGAAGTTTAGTTTATAATAGAAAGATTTGTCATATTAATCCACACCATCGCCAATACGCAAAACGTTATCTGCAATGCTAATATAACCCCGAACTAAAAAACAAAAGATGAAGTACATTTTAGTATTTATCCTATTTCTCTCAAATATATGTGTTGCTCAAACTCATAGGTTTATTTATGAATATAAATTCGTTGCTGACTCAACAAAAAGCGACAGTATTATTGTTGAAAATACAAGATTAGAAATATTTAAAGACCATTCTGAATTTTTGAGTGATGTAAATACAAAAAAAGATTCTGCAATAGCGACTGCAAAGGAAAGAAAAGAAAGTGAGGCTAATATTCAGTTTGCAGATGGAAAATACCTAGGTAAAACGTATAAAAGTAAAAATCTGGTTTATACAATTGATTACATTGGAATTCAACCTTTTAAGGTGGTAAGAAATGCAAAATTAAAATGGTCATTATCAAACGAAAAAAGAATAATTGAAGGTTATAAATGTCAGAAAGCAACCATAAATTTTGGAAACCGTCAATGGGAAGCATGGTTTACTGAAGACATACCCATTCAGGAAGGCCCCTATCTTTTTAGTGGGCTCCCGGGATTAATAGTAAAAATTTATGATACTACAAATCAACATTCTTTTTTGTTAGTTGCAAACTATAAAACAACAAGTACTAAAACAAATATTATTAATAAACCTTATTTAGTGCCTACTCAAATCAGCGAGATTCTTTTTAATAAAAAATGGAATGAATTTAGAAAAAATCCGATTGGAGGAACTGAACAATTTATGATTCTGAACCCAGGCCTTTTAAGCGGAGAAAGATTTGATGAAAATGGAAATAAACTTGATTTCAGACAAGGTTTAAGGGAAGAGAAAAAGTATACGGAAAAATGGATAAAAAATAATAATAATTTTCTGGATTTAAAATTATATAAGTAAGCTATGATTAAAATAATTGATAACATTTTTTTATACGGTAAAAAATAGAAAAACAATATTCCATGAAAAATTCGGAGGAAGGAAGAAATAGCACTGCAGATAACATATTGGCAATAGTGCGGAACAATCGCACGTTTAACTATCTTATATATTCCGAAGATTAATTTACAATACAAAAAATCTGTATTTTTAGCCGCACCATCGGAAAACCGCGGAACGTTATAAATCTGCTAACCAACAGCCGTACAAAAAAGAAAAACAGAAAACAAATGAAAAATTTAATCTTTTATTTAATTTTGGTTTTCGCATTACAATCTTGTGAAAATAAAACGAAAAAATCAACAGAATTTAACTCAAAGTTAAAAAACTCAACAGAGATAAATTCCATACCAACTGATTTTCAAAGTCTGCTAAGACCAGATGAAAAATTGAAACTTGGAAAAATTTATACAGACACTTTAAAGTATGTCACTTTTGATGACAATGGAGATAATTGGTTAGTTTTTGTCAAGAAAAACAATGACACAATTGGTTTAGTATATAATAAAGAACAAACTTATTTTAAAAGTGGAGATGAAATAAAAATCGAATGGAAGATGGATAGTATTAGAAATGCAGGCGATTCTGATTTTCTTGACTATAAAGAATTTATAATTAAAATACAAAAAACTAAAAGTAATGTTGCGGGTAGAAATTTCAACAATATTGAAAACGAATCATTCGTTATAAGTTGTGGTACTGGCTGTGCAATGACATACAATGTAAAAAAAATAACACAAATAAATTCTAACACCGTTAAAGTTGTTTTTCAAATAGAACAATATATAGATGAAGAATTGACTGAAACTTACGATGAGACTTATATTTTTAGAAATGACCAAAATAATACAATAGAAATGGTAACTGATAATGGTAAAAATGAAAATATCAAAGAAATGTTATTTGGAGGTGCATTGCAATCGTTTCAAAATTTTGGAAAAAAACTAATGCAATAAATTAAAAAAGATGGTTACTGAAAATTCAAAAGAATGTAAAGCAGATCGCACAACAGCAGTTTGGCAAAACCTTAGACGAAATTCTAAAAACAACATATGACACCAAAAAAGATTTTGAAAATTTCGGGAATTATTTTAGTGCTATTTGCAATTTTTAGATTGATAAATCCGGACATAACAAAATCAATTACTATACAAGATTGTAAAAGTGAATATAAAATGTCTGTGTTTGGACGTGAATATGAAGGGTACAGATATCATAACGCAAAAATGGAAGTTGCGAAATGCTTATGTAAAAAATATATCCAAACCAAAAACAAAAAATATGATGATGAAATTTATAAAATCATCAATGAGTTCGAACTCAATGAATTCGTAGAAAAAAATTCAATTGAAGAAATTTGCAAAAATAATGAAGAAATTTTTTCAAATTGGTATTATGAATGAAAGAACTTCGCCTAACAGAGTATTTCTATTAGCGGGTCGGAAGTTCCTATCATCAAGATTTTCGCTAACTGTTCAATTTTTTATTTACCAAGACTTGTTGTAAAAATTTTTCTTAAAAAGAAAATGTTTGGAAACGCTAATTAGAAGCCATTTTATACACAGAAATTTAAAATAATTTTTAGGACAAAAAATGATTTGAAGTTATTTATATTGCCGATAATAAATTCAAACATCTTCTTAAATTTTCAACAATACAGATTGTTTAATACGAAAAAAGAACTGCACAACACATAAAAAAAGAACTTTACAACAAAGCCAATCAATTCCATCATTATTAATTTTGCATTATAAAATTTATAAAAAATGAAAATGACCAGAACAGTATTAGTAACCGGAGGAACAGGGTTTGTTGGAATTCATACTATTTTGCAATTACTGCAACGAGGTTATAAAGTAAAAACAACGCTACGTTCTTTAGCAAAAAAAGACCTCATTATTAATGCGTTGAAAGAAGCAGGAATTACCAGTTTCGATAACCTGTCATTTTACGAAGCGGAACTAACGGATGATAAAGGATGGGACGAAGCGGTGAAAGATTGTGATTATGTTTTGCATATTGCTTCCCCCGTTCCTGCAAAACAGCCAAAGGACGAGAATGAAGTAATTATTCCTGCTCGTGATGGTGCTTTGAGAGTATTGAGAGCGGCAAAAAGAGCAGGCGTAAAACGTGTAGTGCTCACTTCGTCATTTGCGGCAATTGGATATAGTAGAAACTCAAAAAATCATGTTTTTACCGAAGAAGATTGGACCGATGAAAATGCGCCTATTGAACCTTATATCAAATCAAAAGTGGTTGCTGAAAAAGCAGCTTGGGATTTTATAAAAAATGAAGGCGGCGATCTAGAATTTACTGTGATTAATCCAGTCGGAATTACCGGTCCTGTTATCGGCGGTATTTATCCTGTTGTGCAAGATCTTCTTAAGTCTATTATCGATGGTGTCGTTACAGAAACACCTTTGTTTACTTTTGCGACCGTTGATGTTAGAGATGTCGCAGATATTCATATTAAGGCAATGTTGGATCCTGATGCAGACGGACAACGTTTTTTGGCTACGACAGCTGGTTCAGTTGCCTTTAATGATATTGCAGAACTCATCAAAAAAGAACGTCCTGAAATAAGCAGTAAAATCGCAGATTTAAAACCCGTTTCAGAAGAATTTTATGTAGCTATTTCATATAAAAAAGCAGAAGAAATACTAGATTGGCATCCTCGAAGTAAAGAAGAAACACTTTTAGCAAGTATTGATAGTATAATTAACTAAATTTGATTTGTAAATAATCTTCCAAAAAAAATGCAAACCACCGCTATCCAATCTTGCCATTTAGGTCCGGAAATTTCGCCCGAACAGTTTATACCTGAGCATTTTTTCCTATATATTTTGCAAGGTTCGATGAAGGCTTTTGATGGGAAAAATAATTATTCGATGAAGCCGGGCGATTATTGTATTGCCCGGAAAAATCATTTAATGCGCTACACAAAACTTAAAGATGAAAATAATTCCTTTCAAAAAATAGTCATCACTTTAGACGAAATTTTTTTAAAAAACTATCTGGAAAAACATCCAATATCGGTTGGCGTTTTTGATAATGAAAATTCATTTTTATTTGTAGAGGAAAATGTATTGATAAAAAGTTTTATACAATCATTAAAACCTTACTACAGCGGAAATGAGCAAATTGACCAAACTTTTGCAGATGTAAAGCGGGAAGAATTATTGCTGATTTTACTAAAAAACAATCCTATACTTGCAGATGCATTTTTCAATTTTGGAATACCTGAAAAAATAAATTTAGAAGAATTTATGAATCTTAATTTCAGGTTTAATATTAGTTTGGAACGTTTTGTATTTCTTACGGGTAGAAGTTTATCTTCATTTAAAAGAGATTTTCAGAAAATATTTGGAACAAACCCGGGAATTTGGCTCAAAAAGAAACGTCTTGATGAAGCCTATTTTCAAATCAGCAACCAACACGAAAAACCAGGCAATATTTATCTTGAAGTAGGCTTTGAAGATTTTTCCCATTTTTCATTCGCTTTTAAAAAAGAATTTGGTTTAGCACCAACACAATTAGCTGCTAATAATTTGGGCAACAGGTAACCGCGGTTTTCGTAATTGTTGCTTTTTCTTAAATTTGAACGAGGTTTTTATAGCTGGAAAATTTGATTTAAAAATAAATCTTTAACGACTTAAATCTCTAAATATGAATTATGCACAATTAGCTTTTACAGATGCTGTTAAAAACTTGCAGGAAAAGCAGGGAAGCAGAAATGGTTATGACAGGATGGAAAAAATGTCGGTTGTTGACGGACTTACAGATAATGAAATTAGTTTTATTCAAGACCGTGACAGTTTTTATATGGCAAGTTTCGGCGAAAATGAATTTCCATACATTCAACATCGCGGCGGACCGAAAGGTTTTGTAAAGGTGATTGATGATAAAACTATTGGCTTCGTAGATTTTGCGGGAAATAAGCAATATATATCTGCAGGAAATATAGTCACAAATAATAATGTGGCGATTATTATGGTGTCCTATCCGCATCGTGCAAGATTAAAACTTTACGCCAAAGCAAAAATTGTAGATCTTGAAAATGATCAAAAATTATATGAACTTCTAAAACCTGAAGACTATCAATTTCGTCCTGAAAGAATGATGGTATTCGAAATTCAGGCCTACGACTGGAATTGTCCGCAATATATTACACTACGTTTTACCAGCGAAGAGATTGAGGAAATCTTGAAACCACAGAAAGAATATATCCTAACTCTCGAAAATAAGGTGAAGATGTTGGAAGAAAAATTGAAAGATCAAAAATAAACAAAGATTAGTTTTATTTAAATTTATTTACCAATAGAAAATTTAGTAAGCAATTTAACTGAACTTTTAATTACTTTTAAAAATCAACAAAGTACCTCTATATGAAAAATATGATCTCAAAATCTGGTGAGTATTTAATTGGAATAGAAGAAAATGTTGATCTTAATTTGACGATTCGCGTTCAGTTTTATGAGTATGCATTTATTCTTATCCATAATGGTGAAGGAATTTACCACGCAGATTTTTCCTCATTTCTTTTTACGGGACCAAAATTATTGTTTGCAACGCCTATGCAAACTATTTTTTTTACTTCTGAGAAAGAAATAAAATATACTCTGTTACGCTTCCATTCAGACTTTTATTGTATTGAAGCGCATCGGGATGAGGTGGCTTGCAACGGACTTTTATTTAATAATATTTATGCTGAGCCTTCAGTTGACCTTTCGAAAAAGCAATTACAAGAATTTTCACAACTGATCAACCAAATTAAGTTTGAGTTTAAAGATGTTGCTTCTTCAGAGATTGTTTTAAAAGCTTACCTGCAGGTATTTTTAGCGAAATGCAGCAGTATCAAGTTAAAAACTTTAGAAATTTTGAATGTCAATACTTTGAAAGATGATAAAATGGAACAGTTCAGGTTGCTGTTAGATAAAAATTTCTTAACGCTGCACAAACCCAATGATTACGCTGAACTTTTATTAATTACCTCAAATACACTCAGCAAAAAATCAATAAAATACTTCGGTAAAACACCTTCTCAGTTAATTCAGGATCGATTGGTTTTAGAGGCTAAAAAATTATTGCACCTTACCACTTTCAGTATCAAGGAAATTGCTTTTCGCCTGCAATTTAATGACGAATATTATTTTAGTCGGTTTTTTAAGAAATGTACCAAATTATCACCACAAACTTTTAGAAAAAAAGGCGGTATTTCTGAAATAGCATATTTGTCCAAGGAATAGTCGTTTTCGTCCATTTTTTCAACGTCATATTCAGCCTAATTTTGCTTCATAATAATTAAAATAAACTATTATGAAAAGCACCTTATATTTTTTAGCAAATTCTCAAAAACAATTTATCAACTTACTTAGAATATCCATTTTCATTGTTATGACATGGATTGGTAGGTTAAAAGCCTTTCAATACGAAGCAGAAGGCATTGTTCCCTTTGTCGCGAACAGTCCGGTTATGAGTTTTTTTTATAACCATCCGGTAGAATATAAAACCCATAAAAACAAAGAAGGTGAAGTAAATCTCACAAATATTCAATGGAATAAAGATAACGGGACTTACACTTTCGCTTTGGTTCTTGGATTTTCTATTATTTTGATTGGATTCCTAACGTTTTTAGGAATTTGGTTTGCAAAAATAGGTCTATTTGGTGCTTTGCTCACTTTTGGAATGTCGCTGGTTACACTTTCTTTTTTAATTACCACCCCGGAAGCTTATGTTCCCAATTTGGGCGGTGCAGATTACGGTTTTCCCTTTCTATCAGGCGCGGGTAGATTGGTTATAAAAGATATTATCATGATGACTGCTGGATTAGTAATTGCATCCGATTCAGCCCGGAAAATTGAAATTAAATGAAAATAACTAACTCTGAATACCTTACAATCTATGCGTTGCAAAAGAAAACGCAATTTAATTATGAAATATTTAAATTAAAATACAAACAATAAAAAATAAAAATCATGAATTCAAAAACATATACAGAGGACGGTTTAAAATCAATTTCCCTCTACAACATTGCTTTTACAGTAGAAAATATAGATGCGTCAATTAAATGGTACAAGGATGTATTGGGTTTCGAACTTAAAAATAAATCTAAATTCAGCTTACCTTCAGGCTCGGCGGATATCGCTATTCTTAAATTGGGAGATTTAAATCTAGAGTTACTTCAAGTTCCAAATAGCAAAAAAATTCCGGAAATGTTTGCTGATGTGCCAATGCACCTAATTCCGATAGGAAATAAAGTAATTGTATTTCAGGTAACTGATCTCAATTTAACAACCCAGCAATTGGAAGAAAAAGAGGTGAAATTTGTGTGGAAGGAGCAATATATAGCAGGTGACAAAATGCTGTGTACCATGATTGAAGACATTGATGGCAATAAAATTAACATATTTCAAACGAATACTATTTTTGAAGATGAAAAAATCGAAAATAATTTAAGTGCAGAAAATATGGCCAAAAAACATTTACAATTATGGAACGAAAAAAATATGGAACTTCGAAGAAATGCTATCGATTTAATATATTCAGATTATATCAAATTTTTAGATCCTCAGATCAACTTTGAGGGAAAAGAAAAATTAAATGATTTTATTACAGATCTTCAATCAAAACATCCAGATCATGCTTTTAGTTTGGTTGGTGAAGTTTTAAATCATCATCATACTATAAAATTTAACTGGGAATTCAAGTCGGAAAAAGATAATTCAAAAATAATGGGTTCAGATATTCTATATCTAAAAAATGGATTAGTTGATAAGATATCCGTATTTATCGAGTAAAATATAATTCAAAATTTGAATTATTTAAGTGAATAAAATAATTATTTTAAAATGTTTGAAATCAAAAAATTTGAAGTCAAAGATCAAAATCAAGTACGGGAATTTGTTTTAAACATACAAAACAATGAATTCAATCTGGGTTTTGAAGCAGCAGAACAACCTGACTTAATTGATATAGAAAAGTTTTACAAAAGTGGAGGTTTTTGGACTGCAAAAATAAATAATACCATCGTCGGAACGATAGGTCTTCAAATTACTAACGAGAAAAATGGAATATTAAGAAAAATGTTTGTTCAAAATGAACTTAGAGGAAAAGAATTTCATTTAGCGCAAAAATTATTTAATACCTTAATTAAATTTGCAAAAAACAAAGAAATTAATACCTTATGGCTTGATACACCAAAAATTGCAACTGCATCTCACAAATTTTACATACGAAATGGATTTGAACAATCTTTTAATGAAAATTTACCAATGGATTATGTTTTCCCCGATCGGAATTCAATGATATACAAACTGTGCGTAAAATAAGATGTAAGATGGATATAAAAAGGAGGTTTTTTTGCTAACATAATCTTGCTAAAAATCTAATTTATTACAAGACAATTATTACAAAAATTTACCAGAAGATTTTTCTCAACAAAAATAAAAATTATCATAGAAAAAATTAGATTTCAAAAACTGAAATCGAAATTGATTTAAGCTAATTCTCTACATTTATTTTTTAAAAATTTTCTTTCCTAATTCTACTACTAAAACAGCAAGACCACCAACAGCAAGACCTAAAATAAGATCTTTGATAGTCGCCGGAACACTTTCTAAAAAGTGATGAAAGATCTCAATATTATGTGAAAAAATACCGCCCGCAACTAATAGCAACGCGATTGTACCAACTATCGCCAAACCTTTAATAACTAAAGGCAAGGCCTGAACCAGGATTTTACCAAATTTACTTTGAAAACTATTTTCCTTTTTGCTTTTTTTAATAAGATAAAAACCAGCTTCATCCATCCTTACTATCAAAGCAACAATTCCATAAACGCCGACTGTTGCTAGAAGTGCGATAGCAGAAACAACCAATATTTGAGTTTGTAAAGGCCTGTCAACGACGGTGCTCATCGCAATAATTACAATTTCTACGGAGAGAATAAAGTCTGTTAGGATTGCAGATTTAACACGAGATTTTTCAAGATTTAAAATATCTTCTTCCGATTCTACCTGATTTATAATATCTTTTTTTGGATGTGCATGCGGAAAAAGCGTTTCGTAAATTTTTTCAGCGCCTTCAAAAGCAAGATAAACTCCGCCAAGAATTAAAATAATATTAATTGCAACAGGAAAAAACGCACTCAACAAAAATGCAACAGGGAAAATTATCAATTTATTGAGAAGCGACCCTTTTGTGATTGCCCACAAAACAGGTAATTCTCTCGTAGAAGCAAAACCCGAAGCTTTTTCGGCATTTACAGCGAGATCATCGCCCAAAATACCGGCCGTTTTTTTTGCCGCGATTTTGCTCATCGCTGCAACATCATCCAGTAAAACTGCTATATCATCTAAAACTGCGAAAAAACCTGAAGCCATAAAATTGCTGTATATTTTTCAAATATAATTTAAAAAAAATTAATATAAAATCTAAAATGCAAAAATTACCTTTAAGAAATTAAAACAGAAAAAATGTCAAAATTAGGGTTCAAAAATTTATTACTAATAAAATTTCTTTGAAGAAATTAATTTAAATGTTTTAAAATCCGGTAGCAGAAAAGCTCAACATGATGAATTGATTTTTTCTATATTAAAAAAAATTATTGCTTTCGGAAATAACTAACTTTACAAAACGATCATCGTAAAAAATAATTTTAAATCAATCAATTAATTATGGAAAAATTTGCAATTTTAGTAAGAGTCGAGGCTAAAACCGGAAAAGAAGCAGAAGTGCTTGATTTTTTAAAATCGGCATTGCCTCTAGCGGAAAACGAGCCAGATACAGTTCGTTGGTATGCTTTACAATTAGGTCCGTCAACTTTCGGAATATTCGACACGTTCCCAACGGAAGAAGGACGTACCGCACATCTCAATGGACCAATTGCAGCTGCTTTAATGGCAAACGCATCGGAACTACTATCAAGTGATCCGATTATTGAAATGGTAGATTTGTTGGCAGTTAAATAATTTGTAAAAATCATCAATAGTAAGATGAAAAAAAGCATTGAAAAATTATTCAATGCTTTTTTTATATTTAAATGAGAAATCTTTTACGAATCCTTCAATGCTTCTGCTCCAGAAACAATTTCTAAAATTTCATTTGTAATTGCTGCCTGACGCGCTTTGTTATAAAATATTTTAAGATCGTTTCTCAATGCTTCTGCGTTGTCAGTTGCTTTATGCATGGCTGTCATTCTTGCGCCGTGCTCAGAAGCTACAGAATCTAAAATTGCTTTATAAACTTGTGTTTTAATGGATTTTGGTATTAAAACATCAAGGATCTCTTTTGCATTTGGTTCAAAAACGTAATCTGTACTGGATGCTGAAACGTTGCTTTCCGGCATTGCAATTGGTAAAACCTGCTCTGTGTGAACTTCCTGCGTTGCAGCGTTGATAAATTTATTATAAACAATATATACTTTATCAAAATTCCCCAACGAAAATTCATTCATTACCGACTTGGTAAATTTTGAAACTACCTCAAATGTTAAGGAATCAAAAACGCTGCTTTGGTTATCAAAAACTTTTCTGGTTTTATGAACCGCGTCATGTACTTTTTTACCAACTGTTAAAATCTCAACTTCATGATTTTCATTTGAAATTCTTGTGTTGAGTTCTTTGATAACAGAAGAATTAAAAGCACCAGCCAAACCTCTGTTTGACGTCACGGTGATATATAAAACTTTTTTTACAGGTCTCTGAGTTGCGTATGGCGAAATATTGTCAGGATCCGGATTAGAATTTACATTCTCAATCAATTCCTGCAGCTTTTCGGAATACGGTCTAAGCATCACGATCGCATCCTGTGCTTTCTTCAATTTTGCAGCAGAAACCATTTTCATGGCGCTTGTGATCTGCATCGTAGAAGAGATGGAGGAAATTCTCGCGCGTATTTCTTTTAAATTTGCCATTTTTAATTTAGTTGTTGGTTGTCGGTTGTTGGTTGTTAGTTCTGGAAAAATCCATCAACTATCAACCAAAAACCATCAACTAATTTTAGTTATACTTTGAAGCTAATTCTGCAGCCGCTTGTTTTAAAACGCTGGTAATTGAATCATCAATTTTCCCCGCTTTAATTGCAGCCATAGTTTCAGGATGTTTGCTTCTTAAAAAGTCAATATATTCTACCTGAAATTCTTTTACTTTTCTAATAGGAATAGATCTCAAAAGATTTTCCGTTCCTGCATAGATCATTGCAACCTGGCTATCAACTGGTAATGGAGAATTTACGGGTTGTTTTAACAATTCCACATTTCTCTCACCTTTCGAAATTACAGCCATTGTCGCAGCATCTAGATCTGAACCAAATTTTGCAAACGCCTCTAATTCTTTATATTGCGCCTGGTCTAATTTTAAAGTTCCTGATACTTTTTTCATTGATTTAATTTGAGCATTTCCACCCACACGTGATACCGAAATACCTACGTTAATTGCCGGACGAACACCTGAATTAAATAAATCTGTTTCCAGGAAAATCTGTCCGTCAGTAATTGAAATTACATTCGTAGGAATATAGGCCGAAACGTCACCTGCTTGTGTTTCAATAATTGGAAGTGCTGTTAATGAACCACCACCTTTTATAATTGGTTTCAAAGATTCTGGTAAATCGTTCATTTGTGCTGCGATCGTGTCATCAGCAATTACTTTTGCTGCTCTTTCCAAAAGTCTGGAATGTAAATAAAATACATCTCCTGGATAAGCCTCACGTCCCGGTGGTCTTCTTAATAATAAAGATAATTCACGGTAAGCAACTGCTTGTTTAGATAAATCATCGTAAATAATTAATGCTGGACGACCAGTGTCACGGAAATATTCACCGATTGCAGCACCCGCCATTGGCGCGTAAACCTGCATTGGTGTTGGATCTGAAGCGTTTGCAGCAACTACAGTTGTGTAAGCCATCGCGCCTTTATCCGTTAATGTTTTTACGATCTGTGCAACAGTTGAACCTTTTTGTCCAATCGCTACATAAATACAATATACTGGCTGACCTGCGTCATAAAATTCTTTTTGGTTAAGAATCGTATCAATCGCAACCACAGTTTTACCTGTTTGACGGTCACCAATGATCAACTCTCTTTGTCCACGACCCACAGGAATCATGGAATCAATCGCAACAATACCCGTTTGAAGTGGTTCTGTTACCGGCTGACGAAAAATAACACCAGGTGCTTTTCTCTCTAATGGCATTTCATAAGTTGTCCCTTCAATAGGTCCTTTTCCATCGATAGGATTTCCAAGTGTGTCAACAACTCTTCCAAGCATTCCTTCACCAACATTGATGGAAGAAATTCTCTCAGTTCTTCTTACAGTATCACCTTCTTTGATCAATCTGGATTCGCCCAAAAGTGCAACACCCACATTATCTTCTTCAAGATTTAATACGATCCCTTCTACACCACTTTCAAATTTTACCAATTCTCCGTACTGTACATTTTCTAAACCGTAAACTCTGGCAATACCATCACCAATTGTTAACACAGTTCCTACTTCTTCTACATTAGATTGCGTATCAAAATTAGCTAACTGCTGTTTTAAAATTGCTGAAACTTCAGCTGGATTTATTTCTGCCATTTTATGCTTATTTTCTTAATTTAATTGAAATTCTTTTTTTAATTGGGTCAATTTACTTTTCACAGACGCATCAATTTGCTGGTCTCCTACTCTCAAAATATAACCGCCCAAAATATTTGGATTAATGTTGGTCTGCAAATCAAATTTTTGAGAAGCATTAACCAAATCAGTTGACTTTAAAATCGCTTCTACATTTTCCTTTGAAAGCTGAGTTGCTGAAGTTAAAGAAACGCGCTGCACACCTTGTAAAGTTTCCACTTTGTTAATGTATTCCTGCGCTATTTGCTGCATATTTTTTTCTCTACCCTGTTTAATAATTAAACTGATAAAGTTTTTTGCAGTTGTTGAAAAGTTTTTAAAAATCTCGCCGGCGATCGCAATTTTCTTTTTGCTGTCCAAGATTGGCGTGGCAAGAAAACTGTGTAATTCTTTGGAAGAATTTAAAATATTAACCAAATCCTTCATCTCCCCGAAAAGCTCGGTTGTAGAATTAGAATCCGTGGAAAACTCTAATAAACCCTGCGCGTATCTTTTTGCTACTTTAGAAGTTCGCATTTTAGTTTAAATTTTTTGTAAGATAATCATTAACCAAAGTATTTTGGGCCTCAGAATTATCTAATTTTTGTTTTAAAATAGATTCAGCAATATTTACTGATAAAGCACCTATCTGATTTTTAATTTCAGCCATTGCAGCCGTTTTTTCCGACTGGATAGATTGTCTTGCGCTTGCGATCATTTTATCACCTTCAACTTTTGCTAAATCTTTAGCTTCACCTACGATACGATCTTTTATATCTCTGGCTTCCTTTAAAATAGTATCACGTTCCACTTTCGCAGCACGGATAATATTTTCATTCTCAGCAGCTAAATTTTCAACTTCTTGTCTGGCTAATTTTGCCTGATTTAAAGAATCAACAATCGTTATTTCTCTTTCATTAACAGCATTCATAATTGGTTTCCAAGCTAATCTGTGTAATATGAAAAGCAGGATCAAAAAGATTACTGTCTGAATGATGAATAAACCTGAAGAAAAATTTTCTAATAATCCCATAAGATTTTATAATAAAATTATTTTTTTTAACTTAATTTTTTAAAAAACTACCTGTCGTGACCAACCGTCGCCGGCAGGTAGTATTTTTTGAGAACTTCCTAGTTTACTGCAAATAAAGCAGCAAAAGCAACTCCTTCTACAAGAGCCGCAGCGATCAACATCGCAGTTTGAAGTTTACCAGCTTGTTCTGGTTGTCTAGCCATACCTTCTAAAGCAGCTGCACCGATTTTTCCGATACCGATACCTGTTCCGATAACTACTAAACCTGCACCGATAATTTTTGGCATTGATTCGTTCATAATATAAATTTTAAAAAATTAGTTTCTGTTAAATTATGGATTTTAAAAATCCTTTTTTTTCCTTAATTAATGCGCCATTCCCTCTTCACCTTCGTGACCGTGCTCTTCATTTGCCATTCCGAAATAAACTGCGGAAAGCATTGTAAAAATGTAAGCCTGCAAAAATGCCACTAAAATTTCCAGTAAATAAATAACAAATGTTAAAAGTGGAAAAGCAACACCTGCAATGATATTTTGAAAGTAAAAAATTAAAGCAATTAAACTCATTACAACAATATGTCCCGCGCTCATATTAGCAAAAAGACGTATCAAAAGTGCAAATGGTTTAATAAAAACCCCAATAATCTCAATTGGCATCATTACTATTTTCATTGGCCATGGCAAACCTGGCATCCAGAAAATATGTTTCCAGTAATTTCCGTTAGCTGTAAATTGAGTTATGATAAAAGTAAGCAATGCTAAGGCAAATGTGATGGCGATATTACCTGTAACATTAATACCGAAAGGCATCAGACCAAAAACATTTAAAAATAAAATAAAGAAAAATACAGTCAATAAATAACTCATGTATTTTTGATATTTAATACCAATATTTGGTTTTGCGATCTCATCACGTACAAAGATAACCAAAGGTTCAAAGATTTTACCAACGCCAGTAGGAACTGGTGATTTCTTGTAATTTCTAGCCATTGAACCGAAAATTAAAATCAATAATAAACCTGTGATCAGGATCATCATTACACTTTTTGTGATAGAAAGATCAAGAACTTTTTCGTTTTCTGCGTGACCTTCTTTGTTTAAAGTTAAAGTTCCGGCAGCGTCCGTTTTGTAAATTTTTTCGTGGGAAAGTTTGTAAAAACCGCCTTTACTTGCTACAACTTCTTCGCCATGGTTAAATTCCGAACTCATGAAAGAATGGAAACCGTTTGCTTTGTCGTAAAAAATAATTGGCAAAGGAAAACCAACATGGTGCTCAGTTCCGTCCGCATTTTTCACCGCCATAATATCGAAACTGTGTCCGTCTAGAAGGTGATGATCGATGTATTCTTTATTCTCAACTTTAATTTTTTCTTTCGCAGATGTTGGTCCGGTTGCTTCAGATAAATCTGTTACAATCGCTTTACCTGCATTCTCCTGCTGTGCAAAAGAGCTTGAAAATATCGAGAAAAAACCCAGAATCAGTATTAATCTTTTCAGCATTCCTATATCTTGTTTTAAGTTTTGCAAAAATATAACAATTTTTTAGAATATAAAAGCGAAGAATTACTGATTTTTTTCATCTTTGATCAATTGAACGGCGTACAAAGTTTCTAGAAGCAGAGACATTAAATAAGGCAAAATAAAGTTGAGTTTATAGTTTGGAACTTCCACAATATTAAGTTTCTTTTTTATGATCATGATCATCATTAATTTAACCATAATTAAACCGATAAAAACAAAACCCAAATGATCTGGATAAATCTTTTTAAATAAAGATAAAATCGTGATTACCATCATAAAAATGATCGTTAAAAAAAGATAATATTTAAAAAACACAACTTCAAAATCAAGCTTTAAATAAGTCCAGATCCCAAAATGCATAAAAAACATCAAAAAATAAAGGAAAACATATATCGTGGTTTTTTTCATTTTTTATCTTTTTCTTCTTTGTATTTTAATAATCTCAATGTGTTGTAAAGTGCTAAAGCCAGACCTAAAAATCCAATTCCAACGGTCATTAAATTTGTTTGCATTTCAAAATGTTTTGTCAGCCAGTTTCCGCCCCAAAAAGCCAAACCAATTGTTGCCAGCATTTGGAAAACAACCGTGGAATAAAAGCCGTAATCTTTCATAAAAATTAAAATTTTAAATAAAAAATTACAAAAACTGCACTTTTATTTTTGCAAAAATAGATAATTTTTAGCTTTTTGCAATTTGAGAATCAGAGAGAAAAATCATTTAAAATAAAACAAAGAATTCAATTCCTGAGTTTCATTTTTAAAATGCGCCATTTACTTAACTATAAAATCTTCGAATTATAAATTGCTTTTATTTAAAAAAAATTAATTTTATACAAGACAATATATTTTTAAGTAAAAGTCATTTTGATAATTTTATCTATATTTGAAATTAATGAATTTCCTTCAAATATAATATTTTTGACTAATTAATGCCGATCGCAAACATACCGGAATCTTATTTAAAAATTGGTCAGGAATCGCCTGAGCTGTTGGTTTATGATTTTAAAATGACCAGCGATGTTGTGAACAGCAAGGTCAATCTAAGTATGAATATGTTCAGTTTTTTGCAAATTGGTAAAAAACAGGTTCACTTCGCGGGAACTTCGGTTGCTGTTAATAAAAACCAATCTTTATTATTAAAAAAAGGCAACTGGCTTTGGACAGAATTGCTGGATCAGGAAACAATTTATTACTGCAAACTTCTATTTTTTTCGGAAAAAATCCTTCGTGATTTTCTACACAAACACAATATTCAGGAGCATGAAAGTGAAAATGAAATTCCGTATTTTATCATTAAAAACGACCGTTACATTAAAAATTATTTAAAGTCACTTTCTACTTTAAGTGAGACTTCTACCCCATTTCTAAACAATCTTTTGCAGGTAAAATTTGAAGAATTGATGCTTTACCTTTTACAGAATTATGATGAAAATTTCGAAAAATACCTCTATTCATTAATTAGCAACGAGATTTCTTCATTCAAGAAAATTATTGAGAGCAAAGTATATTCTAATTTAAAACTGGAAGAAATTGCCTTTTTATGCAATATGAGTTTATCAACTTTTAAACGTCATTTTATAAAAGAATACGAAATTTCCCCCGGAAAATGGTTGCAGGATAAAAGATTGCAAAAAGCAAAAGAATTACTGGAAAACGGAAGTTTTAAACCCGCTGAAATCTATTTTGACAGCGGTTACAACAATTTTTCCAATTTTAGTATTGCCTTTAAAAACAAATTTGGTGTCAGTCCAAAAGAGGTTTATAAATAATTCAACTTCACAATATTTGAACTTTTTTCATAACTTTTTGAACTTTTTTGGTGAGTTTAAATTATGGTACTATTATTAGCTTTACCTAAATAATTTATTTAATAATTTAAAACCAAAAAAGTATGAACATTACATTAGCACAAGCTGAAAAATTGATTTCAGCAGCAAAGGAAAAAGCAGCAGCAATCGACACAAAAATGAACATTGCAGTTGTGGATGGTGGTGCAAATTTAGTAGCCTTCGCACGTATGGATGGTGCATGGTTAGGCTCATTAGACATTTCCATCAAGAAAGCTAAAACTGCAAGATTCTTTGATATGAACACCGGTGATTTAGGTCAGGCTTCTCAACCTGGTGGTCCTTTATTTAATATCGAGCATTCAAATCTAGGATTAATTACATTTCCTGGTGGAATTCCAATTAAGAATGCAGAAGGTGAAGTAATTGGCGCAATCGGCGTGAGCGGAAGTTCTGTTGAAAACGATCATACTGTTGCAGAAGCAGGTGTATCAGCACTTTAAAAAAGGTCATAAAAAAGCTTGAAATACAAGCTTAAAGAATTTTAATTTAAAAATTTTAAACAAATGGCAACAAACAGAGCAATTGTATATATAAAACCCGGCGTGGTAGAAGTTCAGGATATCAGTTATCCAAAACTGGCGTTGGGCGATAGAAAATGTAACCATGGTGTAATTTTAAAAGTAGTTTCAACTAATATTTGTGGGAGCGATCAACACATGGTAAGAGGCAGAACAACCGCACCTTCCGGATTGGTTTTGGGTCACGAAATTACAGGTTTGGTAATAGAAAAAGGCAGTGATGTAGAATTTATGCAGATCGGTGATCTGGTTTCAGTTCCTTTTAATATCGCTTGCGGAAGATGCAGAAACTGCAAAGAACAACAAACCGGAATTTGCTTAAATGTAAATGATTCCCGTCCCGGCGCAGCTTACGGCTACGTTGATATGGGCGGATGGATCGGTGGACAATCTGAATATGTGATGGTTCCTTACGCCGATTTTAATTTATTGAAATTACCAAACAAGGATGCGGCGATGGAAAAGATCCGAGATCTTACTTTATTATCAGATATACTTCCAACAGGTTACCATGGCGCTGTAACGGCGGGTGTAAAACCTGGCGCAACGGTTTATGTAGCCGGAGCCGGACCGGTTGGTTTAGCTTGTGCAGCTTCCTGCCATCTTTTAGGTGCTGCGGTTGTAATCGTTGGCGATATGATCCCGGAAAGATTGGAACAGGCTAGAAGTTTTGGTTGTGAAACGGTTGATCTTCGAAAAGATGCAAGTTTAGCAGATCAGATCGAGCAAATTTTGGGTATTCCAGAAGTAGATTATACAATCGACTGTGTGGGTTTTGAAGCAAAAGGACATGGTGCTGACGCAGAAGAACAACCTGCAACTGTTTTAAATGACGCTATGAATATTACCAGAGCTGGTGGAGGAATCGGAATTCCGGGACTTTACGTTACGGGTGATCCGGGCGCGAAAACTGAAGCTGCAAAAGAAGGAAGTTTAAGTGTAAGATTTGGAATGGGTTGGGCAAAATCCCACCATTTTCACACAGGACAATGTCCGGTAATGACTTACAACAGAAATTTAATGCACGCGATTATGAATGATAAAATTAAAATTGCTGATGCCGTAAACGTTCAGGTAATTTCTCTGGATGAAGGTCCAAAAGGTTACGCTGATTTTGATAAAGGCGCAGCGAAGAAATTTGTGATCAATCCGCACGGAATGGCTTACTAATTTTTCTTTAATATTTAAAGTCCAGTTTTTCATTAAACCGGACTTTTTTATTACTTTAAATACCAGATTTGCATCAATTAATCTTAAAATAAAAGTGCGAATTTCTCAATCCGCACTTTTTAATTATAAAGGTTTTACCTGTTCTAAAAACCAGGTTTTAATTTCACCTTCAAGATCATTTTCCAGTTTTTCTTTACACCAAATGTGGTAATTATTCAGCCAGTCTTTTTCCGGTTGCGTCAAAAGATCTAAGTTTAAAACCTTTCTGTCGAACGGACAGACCGTTAAAGTTTCAAAGTCATAAAATGTTCCGTAATCTGTAGTTTCCAGTTCGCGGACGGCGATCAGATTTTCGTGGCGGATTCCATAATGGTAATCATAATAGAAGCCTGGTTCATTAGACAAAACCATTCCCGGAATCAACTGCTGCATATTCATATCTTTTCGGATATTTTGCGGACCTTCATGAACATTCATAAAACTTCCCACGCCGTGACCCGTTCCGTGGTTGTAATCTTTTCCTTCTTTCCAAAGCGCCATTCTCGCAAAAGCATCCAACTGAACACCGCGCGTTCCTTTCGGAAATTTCACCATAGAAAGTTGAATTAAACCTTTTAAAGCCAAAGTACAATCAGTTTTAAATTCTTCAGAAGCCGTTCCCAAAGCAAAAGTTCTTGTAATATCTGTCGTTCCTTCTAGATATTGTCCGCCGGAATCTACTAAAATGGTGTCTGCATTTGTTACTTCTTTACTGCCTTCATTTTTCGCGGAATAATGCATGATTGCACCATTCTCCCCGTAACCAACAATACTTCCAAAACTTTCCCCCACGAAATTTTTTCCTTCAGCACGAAAACCACGTAATTTTTCACCAATAGAGTATTCTGTTAAACTTTCATTTCCTGCAGTATGAGTCAGCCAATAAAGAAATTTTACCATCGCAACGCCGTCTCTTTGCATAACGGTTCTAAAACCTTCCAGTTCGGTCTCATTTTTAATGGCTTTCATTAAATTTCCCGGAACCGGCGCTTTTATGAAGGTATTATTTTCCTTTAAAGCCTCAAAAATAGATTGATTGCTATTTGGTGAAACTAAAACTTTTTCATTTTTAATGGTTTTCAATTCCTCATAAAACATTTCATAAGGCATCATTTTCACCCACGCATCGTCCATTTGTTTTCGGGAATCAATATCTAATTTTTCAAGATCAACAAAAAGTTTTGCATCGTTTTTTGTTAAAATTAAATATGCCAAAAAAACCGGATTCGACTGCACATCGCTTCCACGCAAATTCAATGTCCAGGCAACATCGTCCAAACTTGAAATAATATGAACCGACGCGTCCATTTCTTCCATTTTATTTCGGATGTCCACAAATTTATCCATCACAGATTTTCCCGCTCTTTCTACCGGATGGGCAAAAATTGGATTTTTCACAGAGTTAAAATTTCTATCCGTCCAGACATCTTTTAACAAAGGAAAATCAACCACTTTTCTATTGTTAGCCTCAAGTTTTTCCTTTAATAATTCCCAGTTGGCGTGAGAAGTAGCAATTGCATTCACTGCAACCGTTCCATTTTCTGGAATTTCAGAAATGATCCAGTCAATATAATTTGGCGTGCCGTCCATTCCATCTTTAAAAAGGTCGATTCCAGAATCTTTCAATTCAATCGGCGCCTGCACAAAATACCGTCCGTCCGTCCAAAGTCCTGCATTTTCTTTCGTAATAACCACAAAACCTGCCGAACCTGTAAATCCCGACAGCCACGACCTTTCCTGCCATTCTTTCGGCAAATATTCACTCATGTGCGGATCTGCGGAATAAACGATAAAGGCGTCAATATTATTTTCAGCCATTTTTGTGCGCAATTGTGCGACTTTTTCTCTGGAAGTCATATTTTTAATTTTGATAGGTAAATTTACAAAATTCAAACTGAAGTAAGGAGCAACAAGAGCCTGCATTTTCCGAAAATCAGTCCCGCTGTCCACTATATCTTTTTTGGCGCTTGCTTCGCTCGCGCCAAAAAAGGATGCCGTTCCCATCGGGGCTAAAAAGAAGATTTTTTTTTCGTTCGAAATGAAGAAAAAAATTTTAAAATCTGAAAATTGAGTTGTTGCCTTCCAATTGTAAAGAAAAAAATTCAAAAAAAATTAATATCTTAACCGAAACATAACTTAATTTTTAAACATGAATTTTTATTTAAAAGTAAGCTTTCTTTCTGCCGCACTTTCCAGCGGTTTTATATTTTCTCAAACCAAAGATGAAGTCATAAAAAACATCATGAAAGAAAGCTTTGATAATTCTCAATTAGAAAACCTCGCATTTTCGCTCACTGACAGCATCGGACCAAGATTAGTCGGCAGTCCAAAAATGCAGATGGCAAACAACTGGGCAGTTTCCAAATTTAGTAAATGGGGAATTGAAGCAAAAAATGAACAATGGGGAACCTGGAAATCCTGGGATCGCGGTACCTCTTCTGTAGAAATGGTTTATCCTTATATTAAATCTTTAGAAGGAATGCAATTGGCGTGGAGTCCGGCCACAAAAAAAGACGGCATCACCGCTGAAGTTATCATGATGCCGGAATTTGCTACAAAGGCAGATTTTGAAAAATGGTTACCATCCGTAAAAGGCAAACTAGTAATGGTTTCTCAATACCAATGGACCGGCCGCCCGGAAGCCAACTGGAAAGAATTTGCCACACCTGAATTATTTGAAAAATACCAAAAACAAAGTGATGCAGCCAATGAAAAGTGGAATAAATCTTTACAAACAATCGGTCTAACATGGAGAACTTTAAACAAACCTTTCGACAAAGCCGGCGCCGCAGGAATAATCTGGTCCAACTGGTCTAAAGGCTTCGGTGTGAATAAAGTTTTTATGGCAGGAACGGAAAAAATTCCCGCAGTAGATATTTCTCTCGAAGCTTATGGTCAGTTATACAGATTTATTAAGCACGGTATTACGCCAAAATTAAAAATTATAGCCAACTCAAAAGATCTGGGAATGGCGCCAACTTTTAACACGATCGCAACCATAAAAGGAACTGAAAAACCCGATGAATACGTCATTCTTTCTGCTCACTTTGATTCCTGGGACGGCGGAACAGGCGCCACAGACAACGGAACTGGAACGATCACAATGATGGAAGCCGCAAGAATTTTAAAAAAATATTATCCAAACCCAAAAAGAACCATCGTTATTGGACTTTGGGGAAGTGAAGAACAGGGTTTAAATGGTTCACGCGCTTACGTTTCCGATCATAAAGATCAATTGCCAAAAATTCAGGCAGTTTTTAATCAGGATAACGGAACCGGAAGGGTTGTAAATATCGGCGGACAGGGATTTGTGAATTCTTATAATTACATCGGCAAATGGCTTTCTGCAGTTCCAAAAAGTATCACAAAAGAAATTAAAACCGATTTTCCCGGTTATCCCGGCGGAGGCGGTTCCGATCACGCTTCTTTTGTGGAAGCGGGCGTTCCGGCGTTTAGTTTAAGTTCAAACAGTTGGGATTATGGCCGTTATACATGGCACACAACGAGAGATACTTACGATAAAATTGTTTTTGATGAAGTAAAAAATAATGTGGCTTTAACGGCAATTTTGGCTTACATGGCAAGCGAAGATCCGGAAAAAACTTCCGCCGAAAGAATTGTGATGCCAATAAATTCGCAAACCGGAAAACCTGCAGAATGGCCTTCAATTCAGGAACCGATAAGAAAAGGGGAATAAATATAATTTAAATAAAAGTAAAAAGAGCAGAAATAAATCTGCTCTTTTTTTACAGATCAATTTCTATCCAAACCGGCACGTGATCGCTGGATTTTTCCCAACCTCTCACCTCTTTATCAATGCCGAAAGTTTTTAAATTTTCTTCCAGATTTTCACTCAAAAGAAAGTGATCGATCCGCATTCCGGCGTTTCTCTCAAAGGCTTTACGAAAATAATCGTAAAAAGTATAAAGTTCTGCTTCCGGTTTTAAAAAACGCAAAGCATCTGTAAATCCAAGCGAAATTAAATTTGAAAACTCTTCCCGAACTCTTGGCAGAAAAAGCGCGTCTTTTTCATATTTTACAGGTTTATAAACATCTTTTTCTGTCGGAATAATATTAAAATCACCGCAAATAATGATCTTTTTTCCAGAAGAAATCAAAACTTCTGCTTGCGCCTGAAAATGTTCCAGCCAGTTTAATTTGTACTCATATTTTTCGCCCGGCGTAGGATTTCCGTTTGGGACATAAATACAGCACAAAATAAAATCATCTGTTTCAACTTCCAAATACCGGCTTTGCTTATCGGAATCATTTCCCGGTAAAGTGCGTCGGCGCTCTTTTAATTTAATATTTTTGCTTAAAATTGCCACACCATTCCAACTTTTTTGCCCGACCCAAATGGCTTCATAACCAGCAGCATTTATGTCTTCCAACGGAAATTTTTCCTGTGGCGCTTTTAATTCCTGCAGAAAAACAAGATCGGGTTTTGATTCTTCCAACCATTTAAGTAAAACCGGCAATCTGCCGTTTATTCCGTTCACATTATAAGTCGCAATTTTCATTTTTTTTATTTAGAAATCTAATTTAAACAAATAAGTTTTGAAATTGACATTCTGAAGTCGTTTAAACAGATTTTATTTTACGGCGGTCATAGGTTCTTCGGGAAATGCTGAAGATCTTTCCACACAATCATCCTTTATCATTGCAAGCGACAATTTATTATCATTTAATTGGAAACGGTAAACGCCTACAGCTTTTGCGTCACAAGGACTTCCACCAGAGATTTTCTGAAATGCGATGGTATCTTTATCAATTTTATAACTCATTTTTTCTGTAAGCTCTTCATCAGAATTTGAATTTATTACAAAACCTTCAGCAAACTTAAGATTTACCGTGTCCTTACCGAATTCCAGCACGCTTTCTATCGGTGTTGGAACCATAAAAGTACCCTTCCATACAGTATTTTCGAGCTGTGCAGATAAAGTATTGAAGCCTAAAAATAAGAATAAAAGAAGAAGAAATGTTTTTGTAGTTTTCATTTTTTTAATTTAATGATTACGTTATAAATTATTATATTTTATGCGAAATTAAATAAAAACTAAATGTAAATATTAATTTTTAACTATAAATATTACTAATCTTTAACTTTAAAAATTAACAGTTTAGTAGTTAAGAATAAAAAATTTTAAAGTCAATAATTTGTTAATATCTTTATCACACATTTAAATCAAAGATTTAAAATTTAGATTAGCTAAGAACGAATTCCATCGCTTCAACTGTTTTAAATAAAGTAATAATTTTTAAAATAAAAAAATGATTAATACACCAAAATATACAGTTGATTTTTTGAAAAATGCCCACCAGCATATCTCATCAAATAAAAAAGAAATTCTGGATGGCAATTTATGTGGTTGTATGGTTTGTCTCGCCACTTTTGCACCGGCAGAAATTCCTGAATTTGTTTTAGAACCCAACTTAAAAACAGAAACAGCCGTATGCCCAAAATGTCAAATGGACTGCGTTTTAAGTTCGGAATTTCCTGTTGATGATCCGCAGTTTTTAGAAGAAATGCATCAATATTACATTACTAACAAACAGTATTAAATAAATATTTCCCTGAAATTTAAGATTATTTTTTAGATTTTTTTTAAGAATAAATTTTCCGATTTTCTATTTGGATAATTTGAGGATTACTCTATTTTAAAGTTTCCAAAAGTTCATCAAGGTAATTTAAAGTCATGGTAAAACCGCCTTGAAATCCCATTTCTATTTGCTGTTCCATTCTTTCCAAAGACTCGTTATAGATCTCAATATTCACTTTTGTATTTCCGTTTTCTTCGGTAAAATTAAATTCCCAATCTGAGCCTGGTAAATCTGGATTTTGATCTTTATCCGCAAATGCATTATGCATTTTAAAATTGCTTTTAGGCGTGATCAATTTATAAGTTTGCAAAGACCAGTGTTCCGCCCCTTCCGGACTGACCATGGCGTAAAATCTTTTTCCACCTTCTTTGAAATCCATAATTTTTGAAACAGATTTCCAGGGTTTTGGCGCCCACCATTTATCTAAAATTTCTTTTTTGGTGAAAGCGTACCAAACCAAAGGCAATTCGGCAGCGAATTCTTTGGTAATGGAAACAGTTTTTGTGGTTTTATCAACAATAAAATCGAAAGGTAATTTGGTTGCGCTCATTTTTTAACATTTTTGGCTCAAAATTTTTATTAGAATTTCTGATCACTAAATTCTTCACTTCAAAAATAGCAAAAATCTACAACCTAGCCCGGATGGCAGCGGCATCCTTTTTATCCCGATGACAATCGGGAGAAAAAGATATAGCGAACAGCCGGCAGAGTTTTCGGACTATGCGAAATTTGTCCTGCTCATAAAAAAAAAGAAGGCTAAAATTAACCTTCTTCTATAATATTTTTTGTTGATGTTTAATGATCACTCAATCGCCCCATCGTGCTGTCAAGTGATTTTTTCAATTTATTTGAAGCATCTTTCACCGCTTTTTTCACCGTGTCTTCATGACTTGTTACTACGAAAGGCTGCATTCCTTTTAAGCGCGCTTCCATCACGCATTTTTTATCTCTTTCAGAAAATTTTTCGCCATTTTCATCACTGATCTTTACTTCAATTCTCGTTAAATGTTCATTAAATCTTTCAAAATCATCCTGAATTTCTGACTTATAATAAGCGATCATTTCCTCGCTACTTTCTACGTTGTGATCGGTATTTATTAAAATTTCCATATTTATTTAATTTATATTATAATGTTAGTTTTTGTAATATTGACCAATTCCTGCGGCGTCAAATTTTGAGGAATTTTGACTATCTGCTTTATCTAATTTTTTACTGATCGTCAAAGCCCAAAGAATTAATTCTTTGCAAAAATTTTGGTCTTCTTTGCTAAAATCAGTTGCATATTCGCTAATGATTTCCGTTAAAGGTTTTACTGTTTTTAAACTTGCAAAAAATTCCTCATCTGTGTCTGTGAAATTAAGTTCCAGTTCGTTTTTCTCAAACCATTGAATTAAGTCGGTGTAAGCATTTTTCTTTCCTTCTTTTTCTAATTTTGAAATCCGTGGGAATATTTTTTCAAACTCATTCATCACGGCTTTATCAATTAATATTTTAGCCACAAAATCTGCGCCTTCCTGTTCGCCTTCATAAACTAACTCAATTTTTCCTGTGATAGAAGGAATTATTGAAATAAAATCTACCAAACGAACAGTCGTTTTTTCGGAATTAGATTCTATCAAACGTAATTTTGCAGCAGCCATTAAATTTTCCATCGCGGAAATTGTCAATCTTGCACTCACGCCACTTTTCTCATCCACATATTCACTTTCTCTCGCTGCAAACGCCACTTCTTCCAGTAAATCTTTGGCTAAAGTTGGAACTGAAATTTGCGCTTTATCTTCTACTGAAATTTTCGCTTCTTGTTCGGTAATTTGTTTTGCTAACTCAATCGTTTTTGGATAATGCGTGAAAATCTGAGAGCCAATTCTGTCTTTCAACGGTGTTACTATACTTCCTCTATTAGTATAATCTTCAGGATTTGCGGTAAACACAAACTGAATATCCAAAGGCATTCTCAACTGAAAACCACGAATTTGAATATCACCTTCCTGTAAAATATTAAACAAAGAAACCTGAATTCTTGCTTGAAGATCTGGCAATTCGTTTAAAACAAAAATACAACGGTTGGCACGCGGAATCATACCGTAATGCAAAACACGTTCATCTGAATAAGGTAATTTTAAAGTCGCCGCTTTTATCGGATCAATGTCACCAATTAAATCGGAAACATTTACGTCTGGTGTTGCTAATTTTTCAAAAAACCGGTCCGAACGGTGAACCCAGGAAATTGGTGTTTCATCACCTTTTTCTTCAATTAAATCTCTGGCAAATTTCGAAATAGGCTGAAAAGGACTGTCGTTAATTTCAGAACCTTTTACAATCGGCATATATTCGTCTAAAAGACTCACCATACTTCTCGCAATTCTGGTTTTCGCTTGTCCACGAAGTCCTAACAAATTAATGTGGTGTCCGGCTAAAATTGCTTTTTTCAATTGCGGAACAACGGTGTCTTCATAACCCCAAAGTCCTTCAAAAACTGGCTCTTTTGCTTTTATCTTTTTAATTAAATTCGCCTGAATTTCTTGATTAATGGTTTTATCGGTATAACCTGATTTTTTTAAATCTTTAAATGTAGTATCTTGTTTCATATCTTATTTTCTCTATTTCTTTTATTTTGAACGATGAGTTCGCAAAGTTTTTTAATTGTAATGAATATTTAGAGACACGCAGAGGCGTTTCACTTAGCAAAATTACTTATCTTGAGTTGCAAGTTTTTTTTAATCTTGGCTCTTGACTCTTTTATCTTGACTCTTTTATCTAAATTCTCTTTATTCTATTTTTTTCGTAATCTTCAAAAATCATCTCACCTAAACCAGAAAGTCCCGTGAGAAAGGCTTTGCCATTATTTTGAGCGGTAAATGCTTCCACAAATTTCTTTAGATAAGGATCTTGCGCAATCATAAACGTGGTAATTGGGATTTTTAATTTTCTGGCCTGTGCGGCTTTTGTCAAACATTGATCCACGATATATTGATCTAAACCGTTGCTATTCATGTAAAATTCACCGGAAGGTAATTTTAGGCAACTTGGTTTTCCGTCGGTGATCATGAAAATCTGCTTATTGGTATTTCGTTTTCTGCGCAAAATATCCATTGCCAATTCCAAACCGGCAACCGTGTTTGTGTGGTAAGGTCCGACTTTTAAATAAGGTAGATCTTTGATTTTTATCGGCCAGGCTTCATCTCCAAAAACGATAATGTCAATGGAATCTTTCGGATATTTTCGGTGAATTAATTCTACCAAAGCCATCGCGACTTTCTTTGCGGGTGTAATTCTGTCTTCCCCGTACAAGATCATTGAATGACTAATGTCAATCATCAAAACCGTACTCATTTGCGCTTTATGCTTGGTTTCCTCAACAATTAAATCGTCTTCTGTCAAACGCAGATCTGAAATTCCGTTGTTGATCTGGGCATTTTTTAAACTTTCTGTCATGTTTAAAGTCGCCATGTCGTCACCATATTGGAAATTTCTGGTTTCACCGTCACGATCATCACCTACACCTATTTTCTTGGTGTTGTGATTTCCGACGCCGCTTTTTTTAAGTTTACCAAAAATTTGATCTAAAGCGTATTCTCGTAGAGCATTTTCAAGTTTTGCCGTTAAAACATTTTTGCCTTTTCCTGTGCCGGTATTTCCGTCTTCGGGATCAATCTCTTCTTTAATGTAACCGCGTTTTTTAAGATCTTCCTCGAAATCCTCAAGTGAATATTCATCAGTGAAAATATCATATTCTTTGTCCAGCATTTCCAGCCATTCAAAGGCTTCTTCAATATCGCCGGAAGTGTGCGTGAGCAAATCTTTAAAAACATCAAAGACCCGCTCAAAATGAGAAACTTCTCCGGGAACGTGTTTTTTAAAAGTAAAACCCTTCCCAAAATTATAATTAATATCCTTCATGTATTCTTTCTTCTAATTTAGTAATGTAATTTACGAAATAGTTTCACCAAAATCCTGAGTGAAACTTATAAATTAAAGTTAAATTATTTTTTAGGACATTCTAAGTCCTTTAAAATAACACTAACGAAGGTATAAAAATTTAATGCCGAAAATCTTACTAATTAATAGAAAATAGTAATGATTTGTATTTCATTTTGCTGAACTGATCTTATAATGAATTATTTTTTATTCATAATCTTCCCACCACTTTTCATACACTTTTTCATCATCTTCCCAATTCACTTTCTCCCCGATTTTTGGAATTATTAAACGTAGCTTTTCTATTTCATTAAATTGAGTAATTTGTTCCAAAGGCTCTTTCCAGGTATGAACGGATAATGCAAATTTTGAGTTGTGGACGGCGATCGTACGTTTTGCTTTAAGATTTTTTGCTGCCAGAAAAAACTCATTTGGCAAAAGATGAATGTATTTCCAGGCTTCATTATATTGTCCGTTTTCTAAAATTGCTAAATCAAAACCGCCATATTTTTCACCGATTTTTTCAAAATGGGTGTCAAACCCTGAGTCTCCGCCGATATAAATTTTTTGATTTGGGGTTTCAAAAACAAAACTTGCCCAAATCGCCTGATTTCTTTTTAAAGTTCTACCAGAAAAATGTCTCGCCGTTTCGCAATAAACCTTAAAACCGTTTCCAAGATCAAAATTTTCGCCCCAGTCAAGTTCCATAATTATTTTGAGATCGTATTTCCAGTATTCTAAATGTTCACCAGTTCCCAAACCTGTAATGATTTGCTTCACTTTTGGGCGAAGTTTAGTAACGGTTTTATAATCCAAATGATCCCAATGATCGTGAGTAATAATTAAATAATCCAATTCCGGAATATCTTCTGCGGCATATAAATCGCTTCCCGCAAAGGCTTTTGTGGTAAAACTAACCGGCGACGCGTTTCCGCTAAAAACTGGATCGACAAGGATTTTTTTACTGTCAATTTGTAGAAAATAAGAAGAATGTCCCATCCAGACGTAAACATTTTCTGCTGGATTTAAGTTTTTGAGATCTGTTTTGCTAAAATTAAATGCTTTTGAAGGCTTTAGGTTTAGTTTTTTACCAAAGAAAAAATTAAACATCACTTTCGGCACAGACACATCTTCCGCAAATTGTGGTGTAAAACTTAAATTGTTAAATCCCCCGTTCTTGTAATTTGGTGATTTTTTCATTCTTTCTAAACGTTCGCCAGAAGGTGCTTTTCCGAAAGTTGGTTGTTGGAGGAAAATGTAGATTGAAGCAATCAATATTGCGAGGATAATGGACATTGCTAGCATAATTTTTTAAAAAATATTTGCAAATTTAATTGAATTTTGAATCAGTTTGTAATAATTTTCAACGGATTGCTTCGTTCCTCGCAATGACTAATTCAAATAAACCACCTTTTCTTCTGTCGCACTTTCTAAAACCGCATCAATAATTTTCATATTTTGAATGACTTCAGTTCCTGGTGAAGGCAGTTTTAAATTGGAAACAAAGTGGTCATAAATTTCCTGGTAATAATCCATATAATTTCCTGCTTCGCTGGAAGTCAATTGTCTTTCCCATTCAGAATTTTCTTTTTGATAATTGAGAATACCGTCTGGTTTTTCTAAATTTTTTGTCCAGTTTTCATTTAATTTTGGAATAATTCCTGAAACTACTTCCGATTCTTGCGTGTCGGTTCTTTCCTGTAAAAAACTGCCTTTTTCACCTTGAAGGATAAATTCGTTATGCGTTTCTTTGGCAAAAACCGAGGCTTTCAAACGAACGCGCAAATCATTTTCATAATAGAGAATAATTTCAAAATAATCATTGGCAAAAGCAGAACCTTTCATCGCAAAAACATCGGCAAAAAGTTTTTCTGGAAAGCCAAAAAGATGGACAGCCTGATCTATTAAATGCGAACCTAAATCGTGTAATGCGCCAGAACCGGGCAAATCGGGATTTTCTTTGTGTGCTTTTTCACTCGCTTCTATTCTAAAACGATCATAGCTTATTTCTGCTTCTTTTATATTTCCTAATTTTCCTCCGTCTAAAATTTTCTTAAACTGTAGATAATCACGGTCAAAGCGGCGGTTTTGGTAAACACTCAGGAACAGATTTTTTTCTTTTGCCAAATTCACTAACATTTCAGATTCTCGAACATTGACAGTAAAAGGTTTTTCGACGATCACATTTTTTCCGGCTTCCAAAGCCATTTTTACATATTCGAAATGAGTTTGAATTGGGGAATTAACAACTACTAAATCAATATCTGCGTTTTCCAACATATCGCTGACAGATCTGTAAATCGTTGCTTCAGGATATTTTTCTTTGGATTCTTCGCGGTTTCTTTCTACGATTGCTGCTAATAAAAATCCGGGATGTTCTTTTATAAAAGGTGCATGAAAAACTTTCCCACTCATTCCGAAGGCGCAAAGCCCAACTTTTATAATCTGCATAATTTTTATTTTTAACAAATATAATGAAAATGGAATTTCACGCGAAGGCGCAAAGGGAACTCACGCAAAGGGCGCAAAGGAATACACGCAAAGTGGGCGAAGGTTTTTATTAGATGTGTTTAAATTTTACGCTTGAATTTCTTTGCGTAAATCTTTGTGACTTTGCGTGAAAGGGTTTCGATGCATTTACATGGGATTGCTTCGTGCCTCGCAATGACTATTCGGACGAAAAAATAAACTTCTTTTTTAGCCGCGATTGAAACGGCATCCTTTTTTTTTTTTTTCAAAAAAAAAGAAAAAGATATAGTGGAAAGCGGGACAAACCTTCTTAAAAAGCAAAAAATCTCTTGCTTCAAATTCATAAAAAAAACTTAATTAATTGAACAAATTCGCAAGTCCGAAATGAAAGCCTTAACTTTGTGAAACTTGATTTTAAACTATAAAAATAAATATATGTCAAAAGCAATTTCGGATGTGCCAGTGGTTTTAAACGAACCGGTAAGATCTTACGAACCCGGCTCAGCAGAGGTGAAAAGCCTGATCTCAACTTACAAAAAAATGTGGGGCGAGAAAATGGAAATCCCAATGGTGATCAACGGAAAGGAAATTACCACATCTAAAAAAGTGCAGTTGCAGTCACCACAAAATCATCAGCACGACTTTGGTTTTTACTACGAAGGCGATATGTCTCACGTGGATGACGCGATAAAAACGGCTTTGGAAGCGCGCCAAAAATGGGCGGCTTTAGGCTGGGAACAAAGAGTTGCGATTTTCTTGAAAGCTGCTGATCTTTTTGCAGGACCTTACAGAGATCGCTTAAATGCAGCAACAATGATCGGGCAATCTAAAAGTGTGCATCAAACAGAAATTGACGCGGCTTGTGAATTTATCGATTTTCTAAGATTTAATGTAGAGTTTGTGCGCGAAATGTATGCGGAACAACCAATTTCTGATGAAGGAATGTGGAACCGCGTTGAATACAGAGCTTTGGAAGGTTTTACTTTTGCGGTGACGCCTTTTAATTTTACCGCAATTTCAGGGAATTTGCCTTCTTGTATGGCGATGCTTGGAAATGTGGTTTTGTGGAAACCTTCAGACAAACAGGTTTACTCTGCGCACGTCATTATGGAAGTTTTCCGTGAAGCAGGACTTCCGGATGGCGTAATCAATATGGTTTTTACAGACGGAAAAGAAACGGCTGAAAAAGTATTGCAACATCCAGATTTTGCTGGTTTGCATTTCACAGGTTCGACGAGTGTTTTCCAAAATATGTGGAAACAGATTGGCGATAATATTCACAAATACAAAACTTATCCAAGAATTGTAGGTGAAACAGGTGGAAAAGATTTCGTAATCGCGCATCCTTCAGCTCACGCAGACGCGGTTGCAACTGGTTTGGTTCGTGGTGCTTTTGAATACCAAGGACAAAAATGTTCTGCGGCTTCAAGAGCTTATATTCCACAATCTTTGTGGGAAGCTGTAAAATCTTCAATGGACGCTCAATTGAAAACGATAAAAATGGGATCGCCGGAAGATCCTTCAAATTACATTAACGCCGTGATTAGTCAGGTTTCTTTTGATAAATGCAAAGGTTATATTGAAAGAGCAAATGCTTCTAATGACGCAGAAGTCATTTTTGGTGGAAAATGTGATGATAGCAAAGGCTGGTTTGTAGAGCCAACTGTGATTTTGACTACCAATTCAAAATACGAAAGTATTTGTGAAGAAATTTTTGGACCTATTTTAACGATTTATATTTATGAAGATCGAAAGTGGAAAGAAACTTTAAAACTGGTTGATGAGACTTCACCTTACGCTTTAACTGGCGCAGTTTTCAGCCAAGATCGTTACGCAATTGAAGAAGCTTACATCGCTTTGGAAAATGCAGCGGGGAATTTTTATATCAATGACAAACCGACTGGTGCAGTTGTCGGTCAACAACCATTTGGTGGCGCAAGAGCCTCGGGAACGAATGACAAAGCAGGTTCAAAAATGAATTTGATGCGTTGGGTTTCTGTGAGAACGATTAAGGAAACATTTAATCCGCCGAAGAATTATAGATATCCTTTTTTAGGTTAAAATTTAAATAAAAAAAATCCGGAATTTAATTATTCCGGATTTTTTTTGCTTTTTCAAAAATTTTTATTTTTTGAACGAATCTCCTGCAAAATTTTTTTTTCCCAACCCTAAAGAATAAAAAATTTATGCAAAACTATATTCTTAATAATATGATTAGTTTTCACGAAATGTTTCTTAATGATTTTTAAAAAACTCTATTATGAAATAGTGTTGTTTATAAATTATTGGAAATCTATAATTTATAGTTTTATTAACACAAAAAATTTTTCTTTGGCACATAATTTTCAATAACAGAAACTTCAAACAAAAATTATTAATACATAAAAATTAGAAATTATGGCAAGTAAAGGTAAAGGTCTTTTAGCATTATTAGGATTAGGTGCATTAGCTTATTGGAAATACAAAAATTCTTCTGCAGCTGATCAACAAGTAGTAAAAGACAAAATCAACAACGCAAAAGACAACTTAAAAGGTTGGGGAAATGATTTAAAATCAAAAGCAAATGACGTTGCTGGTCAAGTGAAAGACAAAGCTGGTGATTTACAGTCTCAAGCTGAAAACGTCGCTTCAAACTAAGAAAAAATTTAGGTTAGTAAAAAAACTCTTTTCAAATGAAAAGAGTTTTTTTTGTCTATTGGTGCTGTTTACAAATTGACATTTTTTAAAGGCCTTTTAAAATTTTAGTAAAATTAGATAGGCTATTACAATCATAAAAGATTCTTAAAAATAATATATTCGGATTTTGTTAGCCATATTATTTCTAACTTAGTAGAAATGATTTTTAATAATTAAAAACAAAGTATGAGTACATTAACAAAAACAGAATCGGAAAATCTTATCAAAAGACCCGACTTCAAAAGTAAATATGGTAATTACATTAATGGTAAATTCACCGAACCTGTCAATGGAAAATATTTTGATGTAGTTTCTCCAATAGATGGACAGGTTTTTACAGAAGTAGCACATTCATCCAAAGAAGACCTTGAAGTTGCAGTGAACGCAGCAGAAGCGGCTTTTAAAACGTGGAAAGACACTTCTTCTACAGAACGAAGTATTATTTTAAATAAAATTGCGGACCGTATTGAAGCAAATCTGGAATACATTGCAGCCGTCGAAACGGTTGATAATGGAAAAGCTGTTCGTGAAACTTTGATGGCAGATATTCCTTTAGCGATAGATCATTTCAGATATTTTGCCTCAGTGATCAGAGGTGAAGAAGGTTCTGCAACTGAGCTTGATAAAGACACCGTTTCCCTGATTATTCATGAACCTTTAGGTGTAATTGCGCAGATCATTCCTTGGAATTTCCCAATATTAATGGCGGTTTGGAAACTTGCACCAGCTTTAGCAGCCGGAAATTGTGTCGTTTTGAAACCTGCCGAAAGTACACCGGTTTCAATTTTAATTTTAATGGAATTGATCGGCGATCTTTTGCCAAAAGGTGTTGTAAATATTGTTAATGGTTTCGGTGGTGAATTAGGTAGAGCATTAGTTACGAATCCAAAAATAAATAAAGCCGCTTTCACAGGTTCTACAGCAACCGGAAGATTGGTAATGCAATATGCAACTGAAAATATTATCCCTGTAACTTTAGAATTGGGCGGTAAATCTCCCAACATTTTCTTCAATTCTGTAATGGATGCAGACGATGAATTTTTAGATAAAGCTTTAGAAGGTGCGGTTTTATTTGCCTTAAATCAGGGCGAAATTTGTACTGCGCCCTCAAGATTATTGGTTCAGGAAGATATTGCAGATGCATTTATTGCAAAAGTAATTGAAAGAGTTAAAGCTATAAAATTTGGAAATCCTTTAGATAAAACCGTGATGATGGGTGCGCAGGCGTCTAAAATTCAAAAAGACAAAATTGAATCTTACATCAAACTTGGAAAAGAAGAAGGTGCAGAATGTCTAGTTGGTGGCGAGGTTAATCATCTTGGTGAAGATTTAGAGGAAGGTTACTACATTCAACCGACCATTTTTAAAGGAAATAACAAAATGCGCATTTTTCAGGAAGAAATTTTTGGACCTGTTCTCGCATTTACCACTTTTAAAGATGAGGCAGAAGCAATTGAGATTGCAAATGATACTATTTATGGTCTTGGCGCCGGAGTTTGGACCCGTGATGCACATCAATTATATCAAATACCGAGACAGGTGCAGGCTGGAAGAGTTTGGGTAAATCAATACCACGCTTATCCTGCGGGCGCACCTTTTGGCGGATATAAGCAATCGGGAATTGGACGTGAAAATCATAAAATGATGCTTGATCATTACCGAAACACGAAAAACATGCTGATTTCTTACAATAAAAATAAATTAGGATTTTTCTAAATGATAAGAAGATTAAGCGTTACCGAAAAAGCCCTCGACACTATTTTTGAACTTGAAAAAAAATATGGTGAACTCATGTTTTATCAAGCAGGTGGTTGTTGTGAAGGAACACAACCACAGTGTTTTGAGAAAGGTGGTTATTTTCCGCGGATGAATGACGCGATGATCGGTCACATCAACGAACATGAATTTTGGGTCGATAGGGATTTATTTGAATATTGGAAATACTCGCATTTTACCCTGGATATTTTGGAAGGAATCGGACCCGGCGGCTTTTCTTTAGAAACTCCACTTGGTAAAACTTTTAAAGTTCATTATAAATTATTTTCCAAGGAAGAATTAGAAGATCTTGAACCGGTTATTCGGAACGAGTAAATTTTAATCAATCAAAACTAAACCCTTTCGATAAAATTTGAAAGGGTTTTTTTATTTAAAAATTAGCAAAATGGTTCCGGCAATTATTAAAAGTGCACCAACGCCTGCTTTCCAGGAAATCGTTTCGCCAAGAAATACAATTGAAAATACAATTGTCAAAGCCAAACTTAATTTATCAACACCAGCGACTTTTGAAACTTCACCCATTTGCAAAGCTTTGAAATAAAATATCCAGGAAAGCCCGGTGCAAACGCCGGAAATTGTCAGAAATATCCAGGTTCTTGTGGTAATTTCACCGATGTTTTTAAACTCGTTTCTAAAAAATACAATCGCGGTTATCATAATTAAAACAACAACGGTTCTAATATTTGTGGCTAAATTGGAATTGACATTTTTAACGCCAATTTTAGCAAAAATCGCAGTTAAAGCGGCAAATAATGCAGAAACCAAAGCGTAAATCCACCACATGATTTTAATTAAATTTGATTAAGAAATTCCTGCTGATCGTAAGTTTTTTGTTCGCCGGACTGAAGATTCTTTACAGTGATCGTTGCATTTTTCAATTCCTCTTCACCTAAAAAAACCATATTTTCAATACCTTTCTTTTCAGCGTAAGAAAATTGTTTTTTAAGCTTTGTATTTTCAGGATACAGTTCTGAGGAAATGTCTTTTTTATGAAGTTCATTTATAATTTTTAGAGCCTGAATACTTTCCTCAGTTCCATAATTCACAAATAAATATTTTGTTTTTTCTACGGAATTTTCCGGAAATAAATTGAGTTCTTCCATTACCAGATAAATGCGATCCAAACCAAAAGAAATTCCAATTCCAGGGATATTTTTTACGCCAAAAACCTCTGTCAGATTATTATACCTTCCGCCGCCTCCAACAGATCCCATTTCTACGCCATGGGCCTTTATTTCGAAAATCGCTCCGGTGTAATAATCTAAACCGCGCGCTAAAGTGATATTGAAAACTAAATTCTGGTGAGAAATTCCGAGATTAATACAATTGTTTAAAACAAATTCCAACTCTTCAACGCCTTCCAAACCAATTGCAATGTTGGTAAATTTTTCTTTTAAATCTGCTAACAACTGCAACTGATCTGACTGAGTTTTAAATAAAAATTCCAGTTTTTCAATAGATTCTGAACTGATATTTTTTGATTCCAATTCTTTAACAACTCCTTCTCTACCGATTTTATCTAATTTATCTAAAGCGACAGTGAAATCAATTAACTGATCAGGAATTCCCGCATATTCGGCTAAACCAGTTAAAATTTTCCGGTTGTTCATTTGAAGTTTTACCGGAATTTTTAGATCTAAAAACGATTTTAAATATAACTGAACCAATTCAACTTCCTGCAGCAAACTTTCGCTTCCTACAACATCAGCATCACATTGGTAAAATTCTCTGAAACGTCCTTTCTGTGGGCGATCTGCACGCCAAACCGGCTGAATTTGATAACGTTTAAAAGGAAAAGTCAATTGACCGTGATTCATTGCAACATAACGGGCGAAAGGAACTGTCAAGTCGTAGCGAAGTGCTTTTTCGGAAATTTGCGAAGTTAATTTCTGAGAGTTTTTAGAAGACCAATCTTCGGAATTTGTTTTCGAAGCATAATCACCGGAATTCAAAATCTTAAAAATTAATCGATCACCTTCTTCGCCGTATTTTCCGGTTAAAGTTGAAAGATTTTCAAAACTTGGCGTTTCCAAAGGTTGGAAACCAAAAAGACGAAAGTTTTTTTCTAAAACTGATATAATATATTTTCGGCGGTACACTTCTTCCGCGGTAAAATCGCGTGTTCCTTTGGCTAAACTAGGCTTCATTATAATTGGTTGTCGGTTGTCAGTTATCGGTTGTCGGTTTTTGACAACTTTAACTTTAAAAATTAAAACACAAAAATAAGGAAATTAAAACATAATTTTTTGCATTAATTAGTTACAATTCTTTTAGCATCCAAAGATTACAGCCGCTGTGTCCGGAGTTTCCTAAGGATTTTTCTAAAAATTTAAATCCCTGCTTTTCGTAAATAGAAACTGCAGTGGAAAACTCCGGTAAACTTTCAATGTAAATTGATTTAAAACCAATGTCTTTGGCAAAACTAATACTTTCTTCCATTAATTTTCGACCGATTCCTTTTCCGCGTGAATTTTTATGTAAATAAAATTTTACCAATTCTGCGCAATCTTCGGGCAACCCTTCTGTCGGGAAAATGCCGCAACAGCCTAATAATTTTTCATTTTCTTGTGCTACAAAAAGAGCAGATTTTTTTTCTTTAAATAAATCATAAAGATGATCTGTAGTTGGATCTACATAAACCGTTCCTGATTTTGGCGCATTGAAATCATCAAAACAACTTCTTATGATTGACGCAATTTCTAAATTATCTTTTTCTTCAATTTTTCTAACTGTGATTTCCATTTTTTAAAAATAATAAAAAATATGGAAATTTCAACTCTAATATTTAGTTTGAAAATAAAAAGGCCGAAAGAAAAATTCTTCCGGCCACTTCATTTTCCTCCATCAATTTGTGTTTCTATATCTGCTCCAGAATCTCAATAATTTCAGAGCCGTAATGTTCAATTTTAAATTTTCCAAATCCTTTTATCTCCTGTAATTCTTCTTTTTTAAAAGGTTTAAATTTCGCTATCGAAGAAAGTTCTTTATTGGTAGCAATAAAATAAACCGGTAAATTCTGTTCTTTTGCTTTCTCTGAGCGCCAAAGTTTTAAGCTTTCTAAAATTTTGATCTCGTCAGTATTTAACTCCTGATCTTCCACCGAATATTTTTGTGCTTTTGGTTCGTTTAAAGTAGTTGAAAGAGTATCTTCCTTCTTTTTTTTATCTTCATAATAAACGCACGCAGACCAATAATTTTCTTCATATACGAACGAAGAATTGACATTGCAGATCTCATGGTTCAATAAAAATTCATCAACAAGTTTTTGGTCAGATAGAAGATGCTCATCAGTAATTCTTACTTTTAATATTTTGACTTTCATAAAGGTAAAATTTGGTTATTAAGGGAAATCTTTTAAAATAACTTTGCCTAATTATTAGCTAGGCAAAGTTTCTTTGAAAAAATTAATTTGCGCCAAGAAGAACTAATTCCTCCACGCGAATTTCAGTGAAATAACGTTTTACGCCTTCTTTATCATCGTAAGTACGGTATTGAATTTTTCCTTCAACAGCAATTTCTTTTCCCTTGGTGACATATTTTTCCATAATATCTGCCAATTTTCCGTTGACAACCAGATTGTGCCACTGCGTTTCTTCTACTTTTTCTCCGAGAGCATTTGTGTAAAAATCGCTTGTTGCCAAACTTACTTTTGCAAGTTTTCCTTTTTCGAAGTTGATGATCTCTACTTCTTTTCCTGTTCTTCCAATTAAGGATACTTTGTTTCTTAGTGACATAACATTTAAGTTTAAAAAATTAATATTAGAAGTGAGCCGTTACTTGTCTGTCTCATTTCTCTGCTGCAAAGATTCATCAACAATGAAAATTTATTCGGTAATTATCTATTTATTTTCGTTTGTAGTCATTTGTAAACGAATAAGTTGTAATTTAGTTTAGTAAAACTTTAATAAAATAAAAATATGTATGAGCATTTTTATACCTGTCCTTACTGTTGGGAAAATATATCAGCTCTGCTCGATTCATCCGTTAGAGATCAGACTTATATCGAAGATTGTGAGGTTTGCTGTAATCCAATTGAGCTTCACGTGGTTTTTGAGGAAGAAGAATTAATGGGTTTTGAAGCGATTAATATCGAACAATGATTTCACGCAAAGGCGCAAAGAAATACACGCAGAGAAAGTGGTAATTTTTATTAAATAAAAATATCATTCACAAAAATGATTGCTCGTTTACCTACTCAAAACTCTTCCCAATAATTAAAAAAAGAAACTATGGAATGTCTGGAATGCAGTCAAAAAATCGTTGGCAGAGCCGATAAAAAATTCTGTGACGATGCCTGCAGAAACAGTTTTAACAACAAACAAAACAGTGATTCTACAAACCTGATGCGAAATGTGAACAACAAATTGCGTAAAAATTTCAGAATTTTAGAATCTATTAACGAAGATGGAAAAACCAAAACCACCAAAACAAAAATGACTTCCAAAGGGTTTGATTTTGACTTTTTCACGCAAATTACAGTTTATAAAAATGGCTCAGAATACAGGTTTGTGTACAATCAGGGTTATAAATTTCTGGAGGAAGATTGGGTTTTGCTCGTGCGGAAAGAATAAATTATCTTAGCCGCTTACTTTATTCGATGAAAAAAACGCTACTTTTTTTAATGATTTCCATAAATTTTTTAAGTTTTGCACAAAAAGCGAAACAAAATTTTGAGTATTCATTTTACGAAAATAAAGGTCAGATCATCGATCAAAGTGGAAAACAAAATAAAGAAGTTAAATTTCTTTATATTTCAAATGGTTTGAATGTTCAGATTAAAAAAACAGGATTTTCTTATGATGTTTATGAAAGTGAAAGAAAAGAAATTTCGCCCACAAAAAAATCATTAGTAAGCATTTCCAGAAAACAAAAACCAAACTTTAAAACCACTCAAAAATTTCATCGAGTTGATATTGATTTTGAAAATTCTAATCCGAATGTAGAAATTATTGCGGAAGATCAATCTACCGATTACGATAATTATTATAATATTCCGAACATTCCGAAAGGAGTTGAAAAAGTCTATCGTTACAGAAAAGTTACCTACAAAAATCTTTATCCAAACATCGATCTGGAATTTTTTAAACCAAGTGATACTTTAAAACCCGTAGAATATAATTTTATTGTAAAACCCGGCGGGAAAATTTCTAATATTCAGTTAAAATTTAACGGTGCAAAAACAAAGTTAAAAGACGGCAAACTTTATATGAAGTTGCGTTTTGGTGAGATGCAGGAAAATATTCCAAATTCATGGATTGAAGATTTAACTTCTAAAAAAGACATTAAAGTTAATTTCAAAGAAACCGGAAATCAAACTTTTGGATTTAAAAGCGCGCAGGATAGTTTTGATAAAACGGTGGTGATTGATCCGACGCCGACGCGGATTTGGGCGACTTACTATTTTGGCTCTTCTTATGAACCATTAATTAAAACTGTGAGAACTGATAGTGACGAAAATATTATTACAACAACTCAAGTTGATATATTTTCAAATAATAATTTAGTTACTTCGGGAGCATTTCAAACAAATTTCAAAAACGTTGATGAATATTCTTTGCTTTCAAAATTTAATAAAGATGGACAACGTTTGTGGAGTACTTTTATCGGTAATTATTCCTATTACATCAATGGAGGTTTGATGAATGTTATAAATGACTGCGTTGTAAATAATAAAAAGGAAATTTATATTGTAGGTAAAGCTGTGGAGCAAATTTCTAATTATTCCAATAACATCACAACACCCGGTGCTCATAAAGAGATAGCGACAGGATCTCGTGTGGAGGGTGAAATTATGAAATTCAATGAAAATGGTGGTAGAATTTGGGGTACATATTTTGGTGGTGACAGTTCTGATGAAATACTTTCAGTTTCTTTAGACAGTAATCAAGATTTAATAATTTCTGGAAGAACTTATAGCGATAAAGGAATTGTAACTGCAAATCCTTACAAATCATTTATACAAAATTCTTATTATATTGGTTTTTTTGCTAAATTTTCCTCTGCTGGAAATCAAATTTATGGAAGTTATTTACCAGACGTCATTTATCACAATGCAGTGGATAAAAATGATAATTATATTTTTTGCGCTTATAGTTACGATAAAAGCTTTCCATCTGAAGGAACTTCCGGAACACACCAGCCGATTATAGTAGGACAGGCAAATTCCCTTCTTATTAAATTCGATAAAAATTTTAATAAAATTTGGGGCACATATTATGGCGGTACATTGTTATATGGATTAAGCGGTCAACATGATAATGAAAACTTTCCTTTTGGTGTTGGAACAGATTCAGCAAATAACATTTATATTGCCGGAAATACTACTGCAAAACAAAATATTGCCACGCCAAATTCTCACAAAGAAAATTTTAGCGGTACTGGATCCGACGTCTTTTTAGCCAAAATTGACGAAAATGGAAACAGAATATGGGGAACTTATTTTGGCGCTAATACTGGATTTGATGATAAGGTTCATGATTTATTTGTAAAATCTGATGGAAGTTTGTACATCGCAGGTGTGACAGGAAATTCAACAGATATTGCTACATCAAATGGTTATATTAATGATTTTAAAACATTAAATTATGTAGGAGGATTTCTTACAAAATTTAACAGTTCAGGGATGCAGCTTTGGGGAACTTATTACCCTGAAATTTTTTCTATTTTTAATAGTAAAAATAATATTTATTCGTACAGTTATTCAGTTAACAATTTTGGAACTTCTGGAACTTTTATGCCTGCTGCAGTATATGGAGCAACCTTTTTACTCACCAAATTTCAGGACTGCCCCGATGATCTATTTGTTTCGGCAACTTCCCCTGTCTGCCCAAATTCAGATATTAACCTAAAAGCATCAGGTGGAACTTCTTACGCGTGGACAGGTCCAAATAATTTTAAATCAACAGACCAAAACCCGACAATTTCAAATGCTAATTCAATAAATTCCGGCACTTATTATTGTAAAATTACCGGATCGGGAGATTGTGACGGCACATTTTCAGTTGATGTAAAAGTGGAAGATAAAACGCCACCAATTCCAAATATTACAAATCTTCCAGATATTAAAGGAGATTGTAATACCGTAGTTTCAGTATTTCCAACGGCAATAGATGGTTGTATGGGAAATATTATTGCAACAACAAAAAACCCTTTACAATATTCAATTCCCGGAACCTATGTCGTTGTTTGGGATTACGACGACGGAAACGGAAACATTGCACATCAAAATCAAAATGTGATCATTTCTTCGCCTGCTTTACCCACGGCAAATGCTACGCAAGAGTTTTGTAGCACTGAAAATCGAACAGTTGCAGATCTGCAGATTTTAGGGCAAAATATTACCTGGTATGATGCAGCCGGAACTGTTTTAGATCCAACTTCAAAACTAGTCAATGGCGATTATTTCGCTTCACAAAATAGTAGCGGTTGCGAAAGTGACAAAATAAAAGTTTCCGTAAAAATAAATGTAACGGCTCTTCCTACAGCAAATGCAAATCAGGATTTTTGTTCGACTCAAAAAGCCACCATTTCAGATTTAAAAGTAACGGGAACTGGTTTAAAGTTTTATGATCTGGCTGGAAATTCTTTACCAACTTCTACTTTGCTTTTAGACAATACTTCTTATTTTGTGACGCAAACCAGCAATTCCTGTGAGTCAGATAAATTTGAAATAAAAGTCGCAATTAATCAAAATGCTTTGCCAGCAAATGATTTTGGTTTATCGTTTTGCAATGACACAACCTCAACTTCAAAAATCGAGGATTTAACAAAATACGAAGAAAACTTAATTAGTAATTCTTCAGGTTACATTTTCGACTATTTTGACCAAAATCAGAATCCCATCAACGATTTTAAAAGCCGAACACTTTCAATTGGCAACAATGTTTTTTATGTAAAAGTTTCCACCGCGCAAGGTTGTTTTAAATTAGTAAAATTAACGCTTCAGTTGAATGAAAAACCGGTCATAAATTTACCTGAAACTGCAGAATTTTGCAATGGTTTATCGGTAATTTTAAATCCTGGAAATAATCCCAATTATTCCTATGAATGGAGCACCGGCGAAACAACCAATAAAATTCAAGTTGATAAAGAAGGAACTTATACAGTAAAAGTTAAGACAAGTTTTGGCTGCGAAAATACAGCATCAATTATTGTAAAAAAATCAGTTTTAGCAAATATTTTAAAAGTTGAAATTTTAAATAATAATGCAACCGTAATTCTTTCGGCGAATGGCGATTTCGAATATTCACTCGATAATAAATCTGCCAGATTTCTAATCAATTTAAGAATTTAGCAAATGGAAATTATACCGTTTACGTCCGTGCAAAATCCGGTTGTATTATTGGTGAAATGAACTTTTCCATATTTAACATAGCCAATTCTTTCTCACCAAATGGCGACGGCATAAATGACACCTGGAAAATTGACGGTTTAGAAAACTACCCAAATTCTGAAGTTTCAGTTTACGATGTTTCAGGAAAAAGAGTTTTTTATAAAATTACTTCCGGAAGTTTTGAATGGGACGGAAAATTGAATAGTCGAAATCTACCAACGGCAACTTATTGGTACACGATAAAAGTTTCCGATGGAAGGATTTTAAATGGATATTTGTTGCTGAAAAACAGGAATTAATTTGGGCAGACTTTTGACTTCGTCGAGAGTATTTTTATAGTTTTTTTTATGGCAGCTTTTCCGTCCTCCGTTCCCGCTTTTTCTTTTAAATTTTTGTAAAATTTAAAAGAAAAGAGCTCCACTCAGGCCGGGCTGCAGTTTTTGCCCAATAAGAAAAATTTAGCTACTTATTCTCCTTCTTCGTACAATTTGATTTTATCGTCTAAAATCTCAATTTTATTCCATTTGTAAAGTCCTCCAATGGCTTTTTTAAAATTTTTCTTACTCATTTGAAGTTCTTGTTTGATGTCTTCCGGTGAAGAGTTATCACTCAAATAAAGCAAACCATGATTGGCTTCCAAAGCGTCAAGAATTATTTTTTGAAACTCATCATTGTTTTCATAACCTTCGGGCTGAAGCGAAACATCAATTTTTCCATCTTCGCGAATGGCTTTTATATAACCGATTTCTTCCGACAAAGGATAAAGTTTTTTGTAAACATCAGAAGCGTAAATTAAGCCAATATATTCTTTGTTGATCACGACATTCCAACCCAATTCTGACTCGTTCATCATAATCAGATTTACTTTATCGCCGTAGTTAAAAGGTGTATTTTCGTATTGTGGATTTCTTTTAAACTTCGTTGTTCCGGTAATCAGATCGGTAAATTCGTCCACATAAAGTTGAACCAGATATCTTTTCCCTTCTAAAATTTTAGATTTCTGCTGTTTGTACGGAATAAAAAGATCTTTGATAATTCCCCAGTTCATAAAAGCGCCACTTGGCATAGATTCCACGCAGGTCAAAACAGCAAATTCGCCAACCTCAGCAATTGGTTTTTCGGTTGTTGCTTTTAATCTGTCATCATCCTGAAAAACAAAAACTTCCATTTCTTCTCCAATCACGGGATTTTCCGGCGCAAAAACTTTAGATAAAAAAGCGCGTTCGCCATCTTCATCTTCCAGAAATAAACCTGAATAATTTTGTTCTGCGATTTTTAAAAATTGGGTTTTGCCGAGTTTCATAAGTAATATAGATTGATTGAATAAAGAATTTGCAAATTTAACTTAATAAATTGGGTTTAAAAATTATTTGAAAGTTGAAACTTCTACAACTCCATTTTTACCAATATCTCCATATTTTAAAATGGCTTCTTCAGTATATAAATATTTGCTTTCAATAAAATTTTGTTGATTCATTTGTGAAAAATCCTGAACATTTACTTTCTTTCCATCAACCAAAATTAAAGGCGCGACATATTCCTTTATTTGAATATTCTCTTCCTGTGCAATAATTTTTAAGTCTGGATTTTTTTTGTTTTCAATTTGTTCCTTGTTAAATTCTATAACGTTTAAAAAGTAACTTTCTAAATTTTGAAATTCATATTCTCCGGCTTGCCAATTTGCAAATTTCCAATATCTCCAGTCTTTTTCGTTAGTCGGTGGAATTAAGAAAAATTGTTGTTCATCATCAAAACCAGCGATAATTAAACATTCTCTCAATTTTTCAATTTGATAATTTTCAATTATCTCAGGATAAATATTCTTTAAATAATCAATTCTTTCAAGATTTTCAAATGTTGGCTCTATATCGTTTGAAGCAGAAAATCTGTTTGAAATTAATAAAAATTCTTTATAATCTTTTGGCAAAATAATGTTAAGTTCTTTTTCCTTTAAAGAAATTTTGATCTTTTGTAGCAGGAATATTTCCGATCCAATTATTATTTTTTTGAATTTCATTAAAATCAAAATCACCTAATTCAATTGCTTGCTTAGAAATTTTAAGTAAAAGTTCTTTCATAATTCAAATTTAATAAAAAATAAGAAGTCGAGACTTTCGTTAATAATAAAAAAAATCAACTAACGATAAATAAAATTTTATGCAAAACTTTGCAGCCCGACTTGATGATGAATTTTTATATTTTCATTTGAATCATCCAACCACTTCGTTAGGTTTGAGTGGAAATCCTTTTTTTGCATTTAAAAAAAAGATTGATTCTACTTTTTATTTATTTTTATTTGAACCATCGAAATTCGTTCCTCGTTTTGAGAACGGAAGGCGGAAAAGCTGCCATAAAAAATATATAAAAGTGCTTTCGACGAAGTCAAATGCTGCCAAAAAAAAATCCAATAAAAAAGAGAAGCCGAAACTTCTCTTTTAATAATTGTTAATTAGAATTTCAATAACTAAATTCTTTTTTATCTAATAATGAGTATAAAAATTCTGGAGAAAAATCCGCACCATTTTCCCATTCAATGGTCCAAGAATTTACCTTAAAATTTTTAAATTTTTCTATATTTTTTAGTTCTGCGAAAATGCCTTTTTTCAAATAATTTTCTAAATCAATTTCTGCTTTTTCATCTGTATTAAATTCAAATTCAATAATAAAATTTGAAACATATTTTGCATTTTTTATCCAAATTAGATTCATTTTCTATTATTTTAAAGGTTCAATTTTATGAGGAAGTTCGCCAATTTGAGTTAATCTCCAATTTTCTAATAATTCTTCTTTATGCAATTCCATCCATTCAAAAACAAGTTTCAGAGCTCTTGCAGGCATAAAACCTTCAATAGTTTCTTCATTAATCGTAATCACTGCTCGATAATCTCCATAATTAATATGAAAATGCGGTGGATTATGATCCATAAAAAACATTTGGATAATTATCCCGTAAAATCTACTAATTTCTGGCAATTTTTCAAATTTATAACGCTAAATTAATCATTTAAAATTAATTCCAGTAAAAAAGAGAAGCCGAAACTTCTCTAATATTTATTTGTGAAATTTTGCGACTTTACCAATCAACAACTTTACAACTTACGAGTGAATAGATCTTTTTCCAGTCGCGTCCAAAGCCGCTTCTTTCACGGCTTCTGCGTAAGTTGGATGCGCGTGAGACATTCTTGCGATATCTTCCGCACTCGCGCGGAATTCCATCGCGACAACTGCTTCTGCAATCAAATCCGCAACTCTCGCGCCGATCATGTGAACGCCCAAAACTTCGTCCGTTTTTTCGTCTGCGATGATTTTAATTAAACCGTCTGTATCACCTGAAGCACGGCTTCTACCTAAAGCACGCATCGGAAAAGTTCCGACTTTTATGGCGCGACCTGCTTCTTTTAGTTGTTCTTCTGTTTGCCCAACACCAGAAACTTCCGGCCAGGTATAAACAACGTTTGGAATTAAATTATAATCGATATGCGGTTTTTGTCCGGCTAAAAGTTCCGCAACCATCGTCCCTTCTTCTTCCGCTTTGTGCGCGAGCATTGCGCCTGCAACGACGTCACCAATTGCGTAAATATTTGAAACATTCGTTTGCAACTTTTCATTGGTTTTCACTCTTCCTCTTTCGTCCAGTTCCACGCCGGCCTTTTCTAAACCTAAACCTTCTGTGTAAGGTTTTCTTCCCACAGAAACGAGGCAATAATCGCCTTCGATTGTTACTTCTTCGCCCTTTTTATCTTTTGCGGTCACTTTTATAGAATCGCCGTTTCTTTCAACGCCGGAAACTGCGGTTGACAACATAAATTTGATACCTTGTTTTTTCAAAACTTTAAGCAATTCTTTAGACAAAGCACCGTCCATCACGGCAATTATTTTATCTAAATATTCTATAACCGTTACTTCAGCGCCTAATCTTTTATAAATGGAACCGATTTCTAAACCAATCACGCCGCCGCCAATTACAACCAAATGTTTCGGAATTTCTTTTAATTCTAAGGCTTCTGTGGAAGTAATTACGCGTTCTTTATCTAATTTAATGAATGGCAAATTTGCAGGTTTTGAACCCGTAGCGATGATCACATATTTTGTGTCGATACTTTCTGAACTACCGTCATCTTTTGCCACATTAATTTTCGTTGCAGATTCAAAACTTCCCATTCCGGTGAAAACTTCGATCTTATTTTTGTTCATCAAAAAGTCGATGCCTTTGGTCGTCACATCTACCACTTCATTTTTACGGGCAATCATTCTTGCGAGATCCGCTTTTGGTTCGTCGATGATAATTCCGTGGTCTGCGAAAGAATGTTTCGCGTTATAAAAATGCTCAGAACTATCTAATAATGCTTTTGAAGGAATACAACCGACATTAAGACATGTTCCGCCGAGTGTAGAATATTTTTCAATAATGGCAGTTTTAAAACCCAATTGTGCGCATCTAATGGCAGCAACATATCCACCAGGTCCCGAACCGATTATAGTAACATCAAATTGACTCATCTTTTTTCGTTTTTTATTTTAAATTGAATGTGGTGCAAATTTAAGGAAATTTTTTCCTTCAAGTCTTATAGATTGGTTTGGATTTTTTTGTCGCTGCATTAGAAAGAATTGGCTGAATGTCATTGCGAGGAACGAAGCAATCTGTTAAACTTATGGCTTATTTTTTTCAGAAGCCGGGAACCTGCTTTCCGCTGTATCTTTTTCTTCGCTATGCGAAAGAAAAAGGATGCCGCTGCAATCAGGGCTATTTAAAATTACAATCAGGTTATTTGGTTTTAATATATAGATAAAATATAATTTCGTAGTTTTTATTTCCAGATAATGTTCTTGCAGATTTCCATTTATTTAGTTCCGGTAATTTTAAAACTCTAATTATCTCATTTTTCACGGAACTATTTTTGAAGTCTGTAACTTCAATATTTTCAATAGAATTTTGTTTTCCTATCAGAATTTTAATTCTATTTTTTGACGGTTTTGCACTTCGCGAAATCTTTAATCTTTCATAAAAAATATTTCGGAAACCACTTACTCCACTTTTAAAATTCGGCAAAATATCAGTGATGTCAACAAAACAACTCTCATTAGATTTCTTGCATGCATCTAAATATATTTCTAAATCTTCTTCCTCCTTTTTAATCAAAATTGAATCTTCTTTAGTAAAAACAAATCTTTGTTCATCTAAAGTTGAAAGCGTCACATATTTTTGCTTATTCATTAAAGGTGAACAAGAATAAATTATAAATAAAAAAAATAAACTTAAATATTTCATTTAAAAACTATTTAATAATTTTTCATATTTCTCCAAAATAATCTCCTTAGAAAACCTCAATTTTATAGAATGTCTAATCCTATCTTTATCATGATTTTCCTTTAAAACTTCACTAATTTTTTCAGCAAATTCCTGATGGTTTTCAATATGAGAAATTTCACCGTTAATTTTTGGCTCTATAATTTCAGTAATTCCGCCTTTGCAGTTATTGGATAAAGCGTAAGTTCCGCACGCGCCGGCTTCTAATAAAACATTCGGAAAACCTTCGTAACGGGAAGAAAGCACAAAAAGATCTGCGAATTTTAAAAATGGATAAGGATTTTTTTGTTGTCCGTGAAAAATGACGTTTTCTAAATGTAAATCTAATTTCATTTGATGCAAAAGTTCCGCATCTTTTCCATTTCCTAAAATATGAAGTTTTATTTTTTCATTTTTCAAATGTGAAAAAACTTTAAGCAAATTATCGAAACCTTTCCTCTGAGACAGATTTCCGATGGCTACGACGTTTTTAAAATCATCAGAAAAAGTTTCAGGTTTTAAAGCATTTTCTAATTTTTCACTGATAAAATCAAAATCAACGGGATTATTTATTTTGATGATCTTCTCTTTTTTAATTTTAAAATTTTCGATCAGATCATCTCTCATATCATCGCTTTGGCAAATGATTTTGTGGTAATTATTATAAAATTTATAGAAAAACTTGATTTCTTTTCGCGTAACGTGTTGCGAAACAACATTAGTTTCCCGCGCGATAAATTTCGTCTTGGGAAACATTTTAATAAAAACCGCCAAATAAGCATTGACCTCACCAAAACCACTAAAAACAATATCCGGTTTTCTTTTTTTAATTTCCTTTAAAATCGGGATTAAAGAATTACGAATCCTTTGAATTTTTAAATCAATAATTTCTACATCATCTTTTAAAAAATCCAGATAACCGCCTTCTTTGCGCAGAAGCATTATTTTTGATTCAAACCTTTCACGGTCGAGATGATTTGCAATTGTGGTGACAATTCTTTCTGCGCCGCCAGTTTCCAAATCAGGAAGAATGAAAATTATTGAGATTTTTTTCATTTACATAAGTTCAGGAAAATCGTGCGAATGGTTATTTAAAATATAATTTACCAAAAATTTATTGTCTTTTTTATCAAAGAAAATATACCAAGTCGTGCGACTATTGGCTTTGTATTTTATAAATCTCTCTCCATATTTCTTAAATTTTTCAGGTGAAATTTTGGAAATTGGTTTGTCAATATTAAAATCTAAGTAATCATAAATTTTATCAATATAAAAATCTACATCTTCTATAAAACTGAAATATTTTTTGGTGTATAAAATTTTAGAAAGTTCATCCAATTGAGAAATAAAATTATCAGAGTAAATTATTTTCCCCACCATTCTCTAACTCTTTTTTTGGATTCAATTCGTGCATTTTCAGAACTCATTCCCTTCGAAAATCTTTCATCAAAATCATCTTTAACAGCGTATTCTAATTCTGGTTCATTAACTTGAAATGAAGAATTATTATTATTTTTTAAATCCAATAATTCCTGAATCGTTTCCAGTTCATCAAGATTTTTTACCCATTCGATGATTTCTTTTTTTGCTTCTATTATTGGATTTTCCATAGTTTTAAAAATTAGTTTGCGACGTCCGATATAAATTTAATTCGTAACATTCTAACTTCTTCATCGCTTAAATCATCACCAAATTCTGCTAAAAGTATTTTCATAGAATCGCTTTCAGATTCTTTCATAAAATCCATAAATTCTTCCACGAGATCTTCATCAAAATTTTCATCAACATAATAATCTATGTTAAGTTTAGTTCCTTGGTAGACAATTCTTTCCATTTCTTTTAAAAGTTCATCCATCGAAAGATTTTTGGCTTTTGCAATATCTTCAAGATCGATTTTTTTATCACAACTCTGGATGATAAATACTTTGTGGGAAGATTTATTGGCAACCTGTTTTAAAACCATATCCTGCGTTCGCTCGATATCGTTTTCTTCTACATATTTTTTTATAAAATCTGCGAAATCTTTACCGAATTTCTTGGCTTTTCCTTCACCAACACCGTAGACTTTTCCAATTTCCTCAACTGAAATGGGATATTGAACGGTCATATCTTCCAGACTCGGATCCATAAAGACCGTGTAAGGCGGAATTCCGTTTTTATGTGCCACTTTTTTGCGTAATTCTTTAAGCTGCAAATATAAAGTCTCGTCTAAACCGCCACTACTTTGCACTTCAACTTGATCAGAATCCGCTTTTGTTTGCGCCAGATCATATTCTCTATCTTCCGAAATCAGAAATTTTTCTTTGTTTTTTCCGTCTAAAGTTTCATTTCCTTTTTCAGTCAATTTTAAAACACCGTAAGTTTCAATATCTTTTTGAAGATAATTTTGAACGGTCGCTTGTCTGATAATCGTTTTCCAGTAATTTTCTGTTTCCTTTTTTCCGGAACCGAAATGTTTGTTGGTTTCCAGTTTATAAGATTTCGTCACCGGACTTTCTTTCCCAGTTAAGACGGCAATTAAATCTTTTGTCCGGAATTTTTCTTCAAGCTCTTTAATAAGTTGAAGAATTTTTATTAAATCTTTTGTTGCTTCTTTTAAAGTAACCGGATTTGTAGAATTATCACACATTTTCGCCCCTTCACCTTTTTCGGGATCGAATTGTTCACCAAAATAATTTAACAAATATTGACGACGGTTCATTGATGTTTCAGTATAACCAGAAACTTCATTTAAAAGTTGAAGACCAATCTCACGTTCTGAAACTGGTTTTTGGGCTAAAAATTTTTCTAATTTTTCAATATCTTTTGGATCGTAGAAAGCCAGACAATAGCCTTCGCCACCGTCTCTTCCAGCTCTTCCGGTTTCCTGATAATAACTTTCTAGAGATTTTGGAATATCATAATGGATCACAAAACGTACATCCGGTTTGTCAATTCCCATCCCAAAAGCGATCGTGGCGACAATAATATCTGCTTCTTCCATCAAGAATTTATCCTGATTGGCGACGCGTGTTTTTTGATCTAAACCTGCGTGATATGGCAATGCATTCATTCCGTTAACCTGAAGAAGCTGAGAAAACTCTTCCACTTTTCTTCGGCTTAAACAATATACAATTCCAGATTTTCCTTTATATTTTGAGACAAATTTTACAATTTCTCGGTCGATATTAACTTTTGGGCGAACTTCATAATATAGGTTCGGTCGGTTAAAACTTTCTTTAAAAACAGTTGCATTAGACATTCCCAAAGTTTTTTGGATGTCATCCTGCACTTTTGGTGTCGCAGTCGCCGTTAAAGCAATAACGGGAAGATCTGCAATTCTATCAACAATCGTTTTGATATTTCGATATTCAGGGCGAAAATCATGGCCCCATTCTGAAATACAATGCGCTTCATCAATGGCAACAAAGGAAATTTTTACTGTTTTTAAAAATTCTTGGTATTCTTCCTTAATTAAACTTTCCGGCGCAACATATAGCAGTTTTGTTTTCCCGGCTCTGATGTCGTCCATCACTTGTTTTGTCTGCGCTTTATTCAGTGAAGAATTTAAAACATGCGCAACGCCATCTTCGTCGGAAAGTCCATTTACCGCGTCAACCTGATTTTTCATCAAAGCAATCAATGGCGAAACAACGATCGCAGTGCCTTCGGAAATCAACGCGGGAAGTTGGTAGCAAAGGGATTTTCCACCACCTGTTGGCATAAGCACAAAGACATCATTGCCTTTTAATAATGTCTCAATAATCTCTTCCTGCTGACCTTTAAATTTAGAGAAACCAAAATATTTTTTAAGTTCTTTTGATAAATCGGTGTTTTTTGTTTCCATCTAATTTTGTTTGCTAAATTTGCACATATTATCAAAGTTATAAAAAAAAATATGAAGTTCAATTTTTTGAACCTTTACTTTTAATTAAAATTAACCTGCAAATTGAAAAATTCAGAGCTTCTAGACTTAGCAAAAAACTCGATAGAAATCGAGATACAGGAATTACAACATTTAAAAGACAGAATTAATAACGAATTTTTAACCGCCTTAGATTTAATCAGTAATTCTGCCGGTAAACTGATCATTGTCGGCATCGGAAAATCCGCGCACGTTGCAAATAAAATCGTGGCTACTTTAAATTCTACCGGAACACCTGCACAATTTTTACACGCATCCGAAGCTTTTCATGGTGATCTTGGAACCATACAAAAAAGTGACGTTGTTCTTTGCATCTCAAATTCAGGAAATTCACCGGAAATCGTAAGTCTATTGCCTTATTTAAAAGAATATAGTTCAGCGTTAATCGCAATGACAGGCAATTTAGAATCAAAATTAGCAGAATATTCTGATGTTGTTTTAAACACTTTCGTTGAAAAAGAAGCTTGCCCGATAAAATTAGCTCCCACAAGTTCTACGACTGTTCAAATGGCGCTTGGTGACGCGCTGGCGATTTGTTTAATGCAAAAGAAAAGTTTCAAAGAACAGGATTTCGCAAAATTTCATCCGGGCGGAAGTTTAGGTAAGAATTTAACGGCAACTGTAGAACGCTTTTTATCTCAAAATAGACCTTCTATTGCAAACAATGCGACAATTCGGGAAATTATTATCTCTATTTCCAGTTCAAAACATGGTATCACAGTAGTTTTAGAGAATAAGAAAATTTTAGGCGTCATAACTGATGGAGATCTTCGTAGAATGCTTTTAAACAATGACTCTTTAGAAAATATTACCGCAGAAAACATTATGTCAAAAAATCCAAAAACTGTTTCGAAAGATGCTTTGGCGAAAGAAGCAATGGCTATTTTAAAGGAAAATAATATTGGACAACTAATAGTCACAAATCTTGAAGAATACTGCGGCATTATTGATATCCATAAGTTACTGGACGAAGGAATTATTTAAATTTTAAACCTAAAAAATCTCCTTTTTCGTATTTTACCTTTAACAATCAGAATTTTCTGCCGATAACCTGATTTTTCATAGATAAATCGTTAATTTCGCAGGGATAAAAATAGCTATCAAACAAGCATGGAAGAAAAAGAAATGTCCTTTTTGGGACACATTGGAGCATTAAGAGGTCATCTTATCCGTTCAGTAATTGCAATTATCATCTGCGCCATCTTTATTGGTTATAATATAAACTTCATTATGGATCATATTTTCTTTGGTCCTACAAGAAATAATTTTCCAACTTTCCGGATCGTAAATCGACTTTCCAGGGCAATAATTGGAAGTGACAGTATTCATTTGCCGGGAGAATTTCCTGTGCGTGTGCAAAAACTTTATCAGCAATTTAATGTGATGATGGCGGTCTCGCTTTTTGGCGGTATGGTACTTTCTTTTCCTTATTTAATTTGGGAATTGTGGCGTTTTATCAGTCCTGCACTTCATCCAAAAGAAAGAAAGAACTCTGTTTTCCTAATCAATTTTGTCTGGATATTATTCATAACTGGTGTTTTATGCGGTTATTTTATGATTCTTCCTTTTGCTATTAATTTTGGCGTTATTTTTAAGATATCAGATATTATCGTTCCACTTTATGATCTTAGCGATTACACATCTTTATTTTTACAGGTCGTTTTAGGAATGGGCGTTATTTTTCTTTTCCCGGTTTTGGTTTATTTTTTAACACATTTAAAAGTTTTAACGCCGGAATTCATGAAAAAATACCGACGCCACGCAATTGTTTTAATTATGGGTGTTGCGGCCATTATAACGCCGGCAGATGTTTTAAGTATGATGGCGGCGGCGCTTCCACTCTTATTACTGTATGAATTCAGTATCGTAATGTGTAAAATTACCGTTCGCAGAATGAACAGAAGAAGTAAAACCACAGATATCGTTATTTCTAAATAATTTTATTTAAATGAAATTTAGTTCAATTTTTCTATTTGTAATAATTTCGGGTTTTGCGTCGGCGCAAACTTTTACAAAATCTGATACTTTGAAAGGTTCAGATACAGATTTTAGAAATTTTTGGGATGTCAAGAAATATGAAGTTTCAGTGACACCAAAATTTTCAGACAAATCAATTAATGGAACCAATAAAATTTCTTTTGAAATTACAAAAGACATAGAAAATCCCACTTTTCAAATTGATTTGAAACAGCCAATGAATTACGAAATTCTGGCCTCTGATATTAAATTTAAAAATGAAAAAAGAGACGGCGATTTTATTTTTCTTGAAACCAATCAAAATTTTAAAAAAGGTCAAAAATTTTCAGTCATATTCAAATTTTATGGAAATCCAATTGTTGCTGTAAAACCACCTTGGGACGGCGGCTGGGTTTTTACCGAAGATAAAAATAAAAATCCGTGGATGTCTGTTGCTGATGAAGGAATTGGTGCGTCTGTTTGGCTGCCCACAAAAGATATCTGGAACGATGAGCCGGACAATGGTTTGATTTTAAAGATAAAAACACCAAAAGATTTAGTAGGCGTTGGAAATGGAAAATTAATTTCCACCGTTTCAGAAGGCGATTCTAAAGTTTATACCTGGGAAGTAAAAAATCCGATCAACGATTATTCTATCATTCCAAATGTTGGGAAATATGTTAATTTTAAAGACACTTTTAACGGCGAAAAAGGAAAACTAAATTTAGATTATTGGGTTTTAGATTATAATTTAGGTCAAGCTAAAAAGCAATTCGAGCAGGTTAAACCGATGTTGAAGGCCTTTGAATATTGGTTTGGTCCTTATCCGTTTTACGAAGATTCTTACAAATTGGTAGAAAGTCCCTATTTAGGAATGGAACACCAGAGTTCTGTAGCGTATGGGAATCGCTATGAAAACGGTTATTTAGGTCGCGATTTGAGCGGAACTGGTGTTGGTTTAAACTGGGATTTTATAATTATTCATGAAAGTGGGCACGAATGGTTTGCCAACAATATAACTGCAAAAGATCAGGCAGATATGTGGATCCACGAAAGTTTTACATGTTATTCTGAAACACTTTTTACCCAAAATTTTATGGGAAAAGAAGCTGCGGAAAAATATGTGATCGGTCTTCGAAAAAATATTCAAAATGATGAACCGATCATCGGGAAATTTGGTGTAAGAAATGAAGGAAGCGGCGATATGTATTACAAAGGCGCTAATATGCTTCATACAATTCGGCAGGTCATTAATGATGATGAAAAATTTCGCCAAATTCTTCGAGGTTTAAATAAAGATTTTTACCATCAAACGGTGACGGGAAAACAGGTTGAAGATTATATTAATCAAAAATCCGAGATCGACTTTTCTTCAGTTTTTAAGCAATATTTAGAAACAACGAAAATTCCGACACTTGGTTATTATCAAAATGGAAAAGAGCTGCAAATTATCTGGAAAAATACGGTTGACAATTTCAGTTTGCCAATTAGAATTAATAATGGTGGAAAATTAATAATTATTAAACCATCCAACAAAACTCAATTTCTTAAACTTGAGAATGAACAGGCAATTTCTTTTGATCCCAATTACTACATTAATTATGAAGTAATTGAGCCACAAGCCAATTAATTTTTATGAAATCGCCAATCATAAATTAAGTCAACAAAATAAGATAAAAACCGGGCGATAACATATGACAAATCAGCGAAAAATTTATTTCATATGAAATCTGAAAAAGAAAAAATGCTTTCCGGCGAGCCTTATTTACCAGTGGGCAAAGAGTTATTTTTGGAAAGGCAAAAAGCCAAAGAAAAAATTTTTGAATTTAATAATCTATCACCTTTAAAAATCAAAGAACGTCACGAATTAATTAAACCACTTTTTGGCAAAACGAAAGGTACTTTTTATCTTGAACCGCCTTTCAGATGTGATTATGGTTTTAATATCGAAATTGGAAAGAATTTCTACGCCAACTACAATTTTTTAGTTCTTGACGCTGCAAAAGTTAAAATTGGTGATCACGTTATGATCGGGCCAAATGTTTCCTTGATAACCGTTAATCACCCGATTGATAAAGATTTCAGAAAAGAAGGTTATGAAATTTCGAAGGAAATTGTGATCGAAGATAATGTTTGGATCTGCGCAAACGTCAATGTAAATCCCGGCGTTACGATTGGTGCAAATTCAATTATTGGTTCCGGAAGCGTGGTTACAAAAAACATTCCTGAAAATGTGATTGCCGCAGGAAATCCATGTAAGGTTTTAAGAGAAATAACTGAAAAAGACAGAACTGATTTTCAGGAAACTTTGAAATAATCAAATTATTTTTTTAAAACTTTTCTATAGCAGGTTAAGAATATCTTGATGATTTTTACTTAAAAAATCAGCTTTTTCCGCTAAATTTTTAGAAAATATTTAAGAATTTTTCATTGAAATCCTAAAAGTAGTTCCCTGCCCTATCTCAGATTGCACGATCTTAATGTCGCCATTATGATATTCTTTGATTACTCTTTTTGCCAAAGATAAACCCAAACCCCAACCGCGCTTTTTTGTAGAAAAGCCAGGATTAAAAGCATTTCTGATCTGTGAAGTCGTCATTCCGCTGCCTGAATCTTTAATATCAATCGTCACAAGATCATTTTTTTCAGTCAAAACTATTGCTAAATTCCCTACCCCGCGCATCGCATCAACAGCATTTTTAACCAAATTTTCTACAACCCAGCTCATCAAAATTTTACTGTGTGGAATTAAAATTTCCTGATTCGGCATTTTTAAAGAAAAATTTACTTTACTAGAAATACGGTTCTTTAAATAATCAAAATTTTGCTGAACAGTTTCATTGATATTGAGATCATTTAGCGTGGGAACTGAACCAATTTTTGAAAACCTTTCAGAGATCGTTTTTAACCGGTAAATATCTTTTTCAAATTCTTTCACACCTTCAGAATTTGGATTTTCTTCGCGCAAAACCTCGATCCAGCCTATCATTGAGGATAAAGGTGTTCCGATCTGGTGCGCAGTTTCTTTTGCTAAACCAGCCCAGAGAAAACCTTCATCTGTTTTTTTAATAGTTCGTAAAAACCAAAATGAAAACAGAAGATAAGCGAAGATAAAAAGGCCCAAAACAAACGGATAATAGCGTAAATTATTTAGCAGATCTGAGTTGTCATAATAGACAAACTGATTATTATGATCGGGAAATTCAATCTCGATTGGCGGGTATTTATTTTTCATCCGGCGCATTAATCTGCTCATTTTTTCCGGACTTTTTTCCACTTCAGGCGGAATATTTGCCTGAAAAGTCGGTACGTTATTTTTATCAGTAACAACGAATGGCATTGAGTTATTCGATTGACCGATCTGCAAAACCAGATCTAAAATTTCTGGTGACGGCGATTTTATTTCCTGTTGGTATTTTATGGCTGTCGCGAAAAGATTGATGCGTTTTATTTCTTCTTTTCGCAGATAATTGATCAAAATTGTGGTCGATAAAATAATTGCGATGATCATCGCGGAAAAGACAATGAAAACGAACCAATTATTAAACCTCGAAAAAAAACTTCTTCTCTTCATTTACTATTTTAAAACATTTAAAACTTTATAAAGTTCCTCACTAACGCCATTTCCATCATAATTGTTAATGATGATCGAGAAAACGTAATTACCCCTTTTAGAATATCCGGCAAAAGACTTGCTGTCTTTTATAGTGCCACTTTTCATTTTCATACCGCTACTCTGCGTCGGAAATCCATCATAAAATTCCTGAAAATAGTTCTGTCTTTTAACATAAAGTAAAGCCTGAACTTCCGCTTTTGCAGACACATAATTTTGTGGTGAAAGTCCGCTTCCATCTGCGAAATTTATCATCTGAGATTTTATTCCTTTCGAAACCCAAAAATCTTTTAAATATTTCACACCAACATCAAAACTTCCCTCATTTTTCTTCTCTTTTGCCATCGTTTTAATAAAAGTTTCGCCGTAAAGATTGATACTTTTTCGCAGAAAATTATAAACTAATTTATCTAAAGTTGGTGATTCGTAGGTGAAAAAAATATTCTCTTTTGGCGTTGTTAAAACTTTTTCGCCTGCAACTAATCTTTGTGAATTAGTGATAAGTTTTCCTTTAAAATCAATCCCCGAAGATTTAAACAATTCTTGAATTTCTACCGCCAGTTGCAATGGAGGATTTGGCGTTGCACCGGAAACGGTTGTCGTTTTACCCGCGGGTAAAGTTCCGTTGATATAAGCGACGTTTGAAATTGGCGACGTGAAAATCAAACTTTGATCAGAACTTCCGCCAGTTTTCAATTCATTAACCCAAGCGACATCTTTTAAATCATAAGAAAAATCCTTGAATTTATTCCCTGTAATATTAATGTCAAACTGATTTTCTTTCCAATTGACGCTAAAAACACCGGCACCATAATAATTACCTAAGTCATTCCACGGCCAACCGCCAGGTATTGTTTGAAAATCAAAATAAGTATCGTCGATGACCAGATCGCCATCAATTTTTTTAATATTTTTTTCCTTTAAAGCATTAAATAATTTTTTTTTGAAATCTTCCGGTTTGAAACCATCATAGCGCCAACTTCCCAAAGTCGGGTCACCGTTGGAAGTGATAAAAATATTTCCTGAAAGCTCGCCTAAACTAATTTTTCCGTCGAAAGAAGCCTGAGTTTTGTAAGTAAAATTTTTACCTAAAGTTTCTAGAGCGGCAGCAGCGGTAAATATCTTTTGAGTGGAAGCAGTTGACAAACCTTTATTACCATTGTATTCATAAACCAAATTACCTGAAGCATCGGCTACGTAAAATGAAAAATTAGCGGAAAGAGCCGCCGAGGTGGAAAGCAGATCTTTCGTGGCTTTTTCCAAAGTCTGACTGACGTTTTGAGCCGGTAAAACTTTAAAAAAAAATAAAAAAAGGAAAATGATTTTTTTCATAGAGGTGAAATTCTTTTCAAATATAGAGTTTTTATAAATTTTAAAGCGTTTTTAAGTTATTTGAAAGGATAAAAAATTCTAGGTATTCGCCTCTTTTTTTTGTATTTTCGTATGAAATTGTTAGTGAATATGGGGTACGATTTAGAACAGGAAAATAAGGAAATACTTGCGCGTTATAAAGATCTGATTTCAAATACTTACAGAACTTTAGACGAGGAAAATAATAAACTCATCCGTAAGGCCTTTGATATCGCTCTCGATGCGCACAAAGATCAGCGGAGAAAAAGTGGCGAGCCTTATATTTATCATCCGATCGCGGTAGCAAAAATTGTGGGTGAGGAAATTGGTTTGGGCGCTACTTCGATAGCTTGTGCTTTGATGCACGATGTGATAGAAGATTCTGATTACACTTATGAAGATCTCAAAAAGATTTTTGGCGAAAAAATAGCAGATATCGTAAACGGTCTGACTAAAATTTCGGTGATGAATCACCAGAATATTTCGATCCAGTCTGAAAATTACCGAAAATTACTTTTGACTTTATCAGAAGATTTCCGCGTTATTTTAATTAAAATCGCTGACAGACTTCACAACATGCGGACTTTAGATAGTATGGCGCCAAATAAACAGCGAAAAATTGCGAGTGAAACTGTTTATATTTATGCACCTTTAGCGCACAGACTTGGTCTTTATGTCATTAAATCTGAGCTCGAAGATCTTTCTTTAAAATACAATAACGCAGAAATTTTCAATGAAATAACTTCCAAACTTGAGACCGCAGAAGAAAACAGGAGAAAATATGTAGATGAATTTAAAAATGAGGTTTCTGAGCAGCTAGAAGCCGAACATCTTAATTTTACAATAAAAGGCCGCGCAAAAGCCATAAGTTCGATTTTTAGGAAAATGCAGAAGCAGAACGTCACTTTTGAGGAAGTTTACGACAATTATGCAATCAGGATCATTTATAAATCTGATGCTAGAAACGAAAAATTTATCGCCTGGAAAATCTACTCAATAGTTACCGATCTTTACCACAGCAATCCGCAAAGAATGCGCGACTGGATTTCTCAGCCACGTTCGACAGGTTATGAAAGTTTACATTTAACTGTTTTAGGTCCGGATAAAAAGTGGATAGAAGTTCAGATCCGAAGTGAAAGGATGGACGACATTGCGGAAAAAGGCGTTGCCGCACATTACAAATATAAAGAAGGCTACAAACAAAATTCTGACGAAAAAAATATTGAAAACTGGGTTTCCGAGATCAGAGATGTTCTTGAAAACCAGCAATCGCTTACTACGACAGAACTTCTAGACAATGTAAAACTAAATCTTTACAGCAAAGAAGTTTTCGTTTTCACACCAAAAGGTGAAATTAAAATCTTACCGGTTGGTTCTACGGCATTGGATTTTGCATTTTCTGTGCATTCCGATCTTGGGATGAAATGTCTTGGTGCGAAAGTAAATGGAAAATTAGTCCCAATTAGTTATACGCTTCAAAACGGCGATCAAATAGATATTTTGTCTTCACAAAATCAAAAACCAAAACTCGACTGGCTGGATTTTGTAGTGACTTCAAAGGCAAAATCGAAAATTAAAGCGATTTTAAATTCCGAAAAAGCGCATTTAGTTGACGAAGGAAAAGAAACTTTGCAGAGAAAAATGCGTCATGCAAAAATTAATTTCAACGACGAGGAAATTAATAAGTTGCAGAAATTTTTTAATCTTAAAACATCACAGGATCTTTTTATTTCTTTTCAAAATGGCGCTTTAGACACGTCTGATATTAAAAGATTTACGGAAAGCAAAGGTTTGATCAATAACTTTATCAACCGTTTTAAAAAATCTTCCTCAAAAAATATTGAGTTTCAGGAACCAGAAAAAACAGATCTTGATCTGATTGTTTTTGGAAAGGATGAAGAAAAATTAAATTATACTTTTGCAAAATGTTGTACTGTTATTCCTGGTGATAAAATGTTTGGATTTATAACAATTTCTGATGGTATAAAAGTTCATAATGACCAGTGTCCCAACGCCATAAATCTGCGTGCAAACTACGATTACCGCGTGATGCCCGCAAAATGGGTGAATGAGGAACGATTTAAAAACAGAATAAAAGTTGAAATTGAAGGACTTGACAGAATGGGAATGATCAACGATATAACGGCCGTAATCAGTAACGGAATGAGTATGGACATGAAAAGTATGACCATAGAATCAAATGACGGAATATTTCGTGGCATGATCACCCTTGAAGTGCAAAATAAAATACAGTTGGAGGAAAGTTTTAAGCAATTAAGAAGTATCAACGGCGTAAATAAAGTAAAAAGACTTTAAATACCACTTCCAAAAAACTTACTTTTTTAAAAGTTACAGGAAAAAAGTCTCTAATATAAAACTCAAATGATCTTAACAAAATATTTTAAAAACTTTTTTCAAAGCAGCGAGACTTCTGGAATTTTACTTATAATCTGTGTTTTTATTTCACTTTTTATCGCAAATTCTTCAGCATCAGAGAGTTTTAACAACCTGCTTCATCTCGACATTGGTTTTGAATCGCTGGGTTTAAAATTTTCAGTAAGTCACTGGATCAACGACGGTTTAATGACGGTATTTTTCCTTTTAGTTGGTTTAGAAATTAAAAGAGAGGTTGTTGAAGGTGAACTTTCTACTATTAAAAGCGCCTCTTTACCCATTTTTGCAGCGATCGGCGGTATGCTATTTCCGGCGATTATTTATTTTTTATTTAACCACGGTACGCCATATGCAAAAGGTTGGGCGATACCGATGGCAACCGACATTGCATTTTCTCTGGCTATTGTTGGAATGTTGGGAAAAGCGGTGCCTTCATCCATTAAAATTTTTTTGGCAGCATTGGCTATTGTTGATGATCTTGGTGCAATTTTGATCATTGCGTTTTTTTATACAGACTCGCTTCACTGGGCATATCTGGGGATTTGCGTACTGATCATCGGACTTCTGATTTTATTTAATTATTTAAAATTTAAAAATTATTTTTATTATTTAATTCCCGGCGTTTTTCTTTGGTATTTTATGATCCATTCTGGCATTCACGCAACGATTGCCGGGGTAATTTTGGCATTCACAATCCCAACAAATATTTCGAAAAATATACCTTCACCGTTGGAAAAATTAGAATCAAAACTTCAAATTCCAGTCAGTTTTTTTATAATGCCCATTTTCGCACTGGCAAATACAGATATTACTTTTCACACCGGAATGATAGACGGACTTTTCACCAATTTTGGCGCAGGAATTATTCTTGGCTTATTTTTAGGTAAAATTATCGGAATAAATCTTTTTTCCTGGATCGCCATAAAATTAGGATTTAGTGAGCTTCCATATAAAAGCCGGTGGATTCAGATGATGGGTGTCGGTCTTTTAGCAGGAATTGGGTTTACGATGTCAATTTTTATAGCACTTTTAAGTTTCCGTGGAAGTACTGATCTTCAGGATGAAGCCAAATTTGCGATTCTTGCAGCCTCACTTATATCCGGTTTTTCAGGATTTCTGCTTTTAAAATATTCAAGACGAAAAAAAATAATTTTGTCGGAATACCGCGAGGAATTTAACTCGAGGTTTTAAGTTCTATCTTTCCAGACAATATTGTGATTTTCCTCTTCCTGCGGGGAATCTGGGAGACGAGAACTGTTGTAATTATCATCGAAACTTCCAATTTCTTCTGACATTATTTTTTCTACCCGTACTTTTTTGATGGCAATATTTAATTCATTACCTAAAAGTACTACCATAATATTGAGGTTTATCCAGACCATCAAAAGTATCATCGATCCAACAGAACCATATAAAATATTCTGCCTGGCAAATTTTTGAACGTAAAAAGCAAAAATAAAAGTGATGAGAATGAATAAAACAGTTGTAAAAATGGCTCCGGGAATTGCCTGTCTCATTGTGGTGATCTTTAAACAACCGATCCAGTAAAAAAATATCAGCAATATAAAATATAAAAAAGGAAAGGAAATGTACCCGATTATTTTTGATAAATTCTGCACAAACCAGCTGATATTATAATGTGGCTTAAAAAGTTTTAAAACAACTTCACTGTAATAAATCCCCAAAAGTGAAAGCATTATCACCCCAATGAACGCAATGGTAATAACGAATGACACGAGATATTCTTTTACAAAAGTCCTTTTAAGTTCGGTATTTAAATTAAAACCGTTAATGAGTGAATGCGCGCCATTTGTGGCAAAAATTAAGGCAAAAATGATCGTGGCGCTGCCAAAATTTTTCAAATTTGGAATAATGGAATGCTGTATATAATCTGAAACATCAGTCTGCATATGCGCGGGAAAAATATTCCGAAGTAATACCTCAAATACATAAAACTGCAGTTTGTCGTAATGTGGAAGATAAGGCAAAAGCGACAGCATAAAAAGTAAAAGCGGGAAAAGACTTAGAAAAAAACTCCAGGAAATACTTGCAGCTTGTCTTCCGAGCTGAATTCTAAAAATACCTTTGCCGTAAATCTCAAACATTTTCCACAGAGAAATGCCTAAAAACGGAATGTGCAATCCGTCTAAATAACCGTGAATTTTTTTTATAAAGAGAGGCGATTTTAGGCCCATTTATCTACTTTTGTAGGACAAAGATAAGAAATGAGAATTAATTTAATGTGTATAGGCAAAACGGACGACAAAGAAATTTCAACACTTCTCTCCTATTACATTCAAAGGTTGCCAAAACACTGGAATTTTGAGATAATTACCTTACCGGATGTAAAAAATGCTAAAAGTCTCACGCCGGAACTTATTAAAAAAGAAGAAGCAAAATTATTTCAAAATCAGTTAGAATCTTCAGATCTAATAATTCTTTTAGACGAAAAAGGCAAGCAGTTTACCAGTCGTGAATTTTCTGATAAAATAGACTTTTTTATGAGCATTTCGGTAAAAAGAATTTGCTTTTTAGTTGGCGGTGCCTATGGTTTTTCAGATGAAATTTATGCAAAAGCGAGTGAGAAAATTTCTCTTTCAAAAATGACTTTTACACACCAAATGATCCGTCTGTTTTTTGTGGAGCAGGTTTATCGTGCAGCTTCTATCTTGCAGGGAAAACCATATCATAATGATTGAAAAGTAAAAAGTATTTGCAAAACTTAATTTTCTTGATTTATAAATTAAATTTTGGTTTAAAATTTCTAAATTTTTAATTTTTCAGTTCTAAAACTTTTTTTAGCTAAAACCGAAAATAATCCACCTAGAAGAAACCCTATCAACGCGCCAAAAGCCACGTCAAAGGGAAAATGAACACCTAAGTAAATTCTGCTGTAAGAAACAACGATTGCCCAAACAAATACAAAAACTGTAAAATATTTGTATCTTTTTCCTATCAATGAAGATAGAAAAGCAGAAATAAAAAAAGAATTTGAAGCATGGGAAGAATAAAATCCGTATTGTCCCCCGCAAGTTACAAGACGCATTTTAGCTTCAAGAAATGCAGTATGGCAAGGTCTTAAACGCAGAACACCATTTTTAAAAATATTACACAACTGATCTGAAATCGTAATGCCAATACCTATAAAAATGAGAATGAAAATGAAATTTCGGAGTTTATAATTTTTATAAAGTAAATAAAGAAAAATGATGTAAAGTGGAATCCAGACTAGTTTGCTGGACATCAAAAGCCAAAAAGGATCAAAACTTTTATTTCCTAAATTATTTAAATAAAGTAAAAGCTGCTGATCTTTTTCTATGAAATCTTCCATAGTTACCGACTAACAGGACCTTCATGCGTTTCATCGTCGATCAGACTAACCGGTTTTGGCTCATCGATCAAACCTCTGGGAGAAGAATCGTCTGTGATATCTTTTTTTAATTCCGCTAATGGATTAAATTCTGAAGCTTCCGAACGGATTCTGTCGATCTCACGCTTGATATCAGACACAGGATTATCCGTTTCTTTCATGATATCGGTCTTTATATCCTCCATTGCGCCACGCATTTTGCGCACGCCCTGGCCCAATCCGCGGGCAATTTCCGGAATTTTATCCGGTCCAAATAATACTACAATTACGAGTACTATCATTAGCATTTCACCTAAACTCAATTCCATTTGGCTAAATTACGAAATAGTTTTATTCTAAAATTTTTTTTAAGAAATATTTATGTATTTACGCACTTTCAGAGGTGTTGGTTTTAAGGAGTTTCAAAAGTTTTGATTTTTCGGAAAACTCTGCCCGCTCTTCTTTCCAATCTTTTTTTGTTAAATGCACAAAAAAAGGATTTCCATTTCGATCGGGACTAGAAGTTCACGTGTCGATTTTTCCAACAAAAAAGATAAAAATTTTAAATCAAGATAATATACATCAAACTTCAACTACTTCGCTTTCGACCTGTAAATTTTCTTTTTTAAAAACCCTGAATGCAAGAACAGCAGCGCTTCCCATTAATATCGAAGCCAAAAAAAACGGCGCACCTGCAAATTTAAACGGTGCATTGTCATGAGTGAAAAAGAAAAAAGTATTCGTCATCAAAGGCGGACCAATAATCGCAGTCAGACTTACCAAACTTGCCAAAGCTCCCTGCAATTCGCCCTGTTCATTCCTTGGAACTTGCGCAGAGATCACACTTTGGAGCGCTGGTCCTGCAATTCCGCCCAATCCGTAAGGTATTAAAAAAGCAAACATCATCCAGCTTTGCGTGGCAAATGCAAACAGCATCATTCCAAAAGAATAAAGCATTAAACCATAATAAATACTTTTTTGATTCCCGATTCTTGGGTTGATATACCGTATCAAAACGCCTTGCACCAAAGCTGTGATAATACCAACTACGCCCAAAGATAAACCGACCGTTTTTTCAGACCAGTTAAATTTATACATTGAAAAGTAAGTCCAATTCGTTTGCACGGCATGTCCGCCAATATAAAGTAAGATCAGCGCAAAAATTAATCCCAAAATTTTCGGATATTTTTTTAATTGCAAAAGTGAACCAATCGGATTTGCTCTTTTAAAAGAAAAATCTCTTCGCTGATCAAGAGGCAAACTTTCCGGCAGAACAAAATAACCGTAAAGAAAATTCACCAGACATAAAATTCCCGCTGCCACAAAAGGAACCCGCGAACCGTATTGACCAAGAAGTCCGCCGAGAACTGGTCCTATAATAAAGCCAACACCAAAAGCAGCACCAATTAAACCGAAATTTTTCGCCCTATTTTCATCCGTAGAAACATCTGCAATATATGCGCTTGCCGTTGTGATACTCGCGCCTGTAACGCCCGATAACAATCTGCCGATAAAAAGCCACATAATTGTTGGCGCCCAAGCTTGAAGAAAAAAGTTACCTGCAAAACCTAAAAGTGAAAATAAAATGATTGGTCTTCTGCCAAATTTATCGCTTAAACCACCCAAAACTGAAGCGAAAATAAACTGCATAAAAGCGTAGGCAAAACTCAGCCAACCGCCATATTGAGAAGCAACACTTATGTCAGCGTGCAATAATTCCTGTATTAATTTTGGAACCACCGGAATGACGATTCCCCAGCCGGTAATGTCAATTAAAATCGTAATAAATATAAAACCTACCGCCGCAGATTTCTGATTTTTTTTCATAAAACAAATATAAATTGTTTTGAAGAATTTAAAAGAATTTATTTTTCAAAACACGAAAACACTGCGAATATCCAAACTTTAAAAATGCAAAGAATTAAAACTTTGTGTCTTAAAAGTCATAATAATTAATTCTTCGTGAAAATCTTGTGCCTTCGTGGTTAAATAAAAATTAATTTCAAAAATCCTTATTCACACCCATTCCAAAAAGCGCAAAATCATAAACCGCAGGGTCTTTTGGATTGTATTTTCTGATTATCAAATCCAATTCAGCAACTGCTTTCCAGTCATTTTGAGTTCGTTTAAGCAAACCCAATTCCCGAGAAATATTTGCAGTATGGACATCGAGTGGAATTGATAAATGTTTTGCATCAATGTTTTTCCAGATACCAAAATCAACCCCTTTTTTATCATCGCGAACCATCCAACGCAAATACATTATTAATCTTTTTGCTGCAGAATTTTTATAAGTTGAACTGACGTGTTTTGAAGTTTTGATCGTGTCTTCATTTAAAAAAACCACACGAAATCTATCCAAAGCGTGGTAAAAATTAGTTTCATTTTCATTGACAATGAACAACTGTTCTAAACTCTCAAATTCAGAATAGATCTTTTGCAGACTTTTTAAAAAATAAGCAAAATCTTCCCCGCTGAAAGTTCGGTGAAGGGCTTTAGTTTCAATTTGTTTTAAATCTTTACCGGTAAAATTTTGAATAAAATCATAAGGCGAATTGTCCATAAAATCCAGCATTTTTTGCGCTGAATTTAAGATCGCTTTTCGGTTTCCCCAGGAAATTGTTGCCGTTAGAAATCCGGAAATCTCAATGTCCTGTTTTAAAGAAAAACGATGCGGAATACTGATTGGATCGAGTTCTATGAAATCCAGATTATTATATTGTTCGGCTTTTTCATTTAGTAAAGAAAAAACTTCGTCCAGATTTACTTTCTTTTTGCTCATTCTAACTTTACAACTTCTAATGCTTTTGGCAAATAACTTTCCGGGAAAATAGTTTTTGCTTCATCAAGAAAAACATTTAAATCATGATATCGATTAGAAAAATGACCCAAAATTAATTTTTTAACATTCGCAGCTTTTGCAATTTTCGCCGCTTCCAACGCCGTAGTATGTCCCGTGTAATCTGCCATTTCTTTTAGATCATGCAAAAAAGTAGATTCATGATAAAGCACATCTACATTTTCGATTAACGGAATAATGTCTTCTAAATATCTTGTGTCACTACAAAAAGCGTAAGTAATTGGTTTTGTAGGATTTAAAGTTAATTTATCATTTTTTAAAACATAACCGTCAGACAAAGGGAAATCTTTTCCATTTTTTATGTTTTGATAATCGCAGGTTTTAATTTCAGGATATTTTGAAATTTCTTCCATATTTAAGTGGCGTTCTTTTTCCTTTTCTTTAAATAAATAACCGTTGCAGTAAATGCGATGGTTTAAAGGAATCGTAAACACTTCTACTCTATTATCTTCGTAAATTTTCTCCGAATAATTTTTATTTAATTCATGATAAATCAAGTCAAAACCACGATAAGTTTCTGTAATTCTAAAAATAGTTTCCAGCATTTCTTTAATGCCTTCCGGACCGTAAATATGCAAAGGTTTATCTCTGCCCAAAAGTCTGAAAGACGCGATCAATCCAGGCAAACCAAAACAATGATCGCCGTGAAGATGGGAAATAAAAATATGGTTTATTTTGGAAAATTTCGCCTTTGCTTTCCGAAGTTGAACTTGTGTTCCTTCGCCACAATCAATCAAAAAATGACGTTCTTCCATCTCTAAAAACTGCGCTGTGGGCGAAGAATTGACCGTTGGAATGGCAGAATTGAAACCGAGAATAGTAAGATAAGAACTCAAAGTAAGATTTTAAAATTTAAAGTTACGAATTTAGGCTTGTTTTTCAATATTTAAAAACTGAATAAACTGATCCAAAGCCAGTTTTCTATGGCTGATCTTATTTTTTTCTTCTACGTGCATTTCTGCGAAAGTCTGATTATGATCTTCCGGCGTAAAAATAGGATCGTAACCAAAACCTTCTTCACCAAAGACTTTTTCGGTAATATTTCCGTAAACTCTTCCTTCAAAAAAATGCTCACCATTTTGGTCTTTATAGCAAAGAACGGTGATAAAATAGGCTTTTCGATTTGGCTCATCTTTTAATTCTTCTAAAACTTTAGCGATATTTTTTTTAAAATCGTGATCACCAGCGTAACGCGCGGAAAAAATTCCCGGTCTCCCGTCTAAACCTTCTACAACCAAACCAGAATCGTCACCAAGACTTGCTTTTCCCGTTTTTTCAAAGCAATGTTTTGCTTTTATTAATGCGTTTGCCTGAAAAGTTTTTCCGTCTTCTACAATTTCATCATGAATATTATAATCCGTCAAACTTGTTACAACATAGTCTGTACCCAAAATTTGTTGAATTTCTTCTTTCTTGTGAAGATTATGTGTGGCTACTAAAAGTTCCATTTTTTAATTATGTTTTATATGATTTGAAATCGTTCGATTTCGTTTTATAATGTTTAGAAAAGTGTTTTTAAGCTTTAACTTTCCTGATAAATAATTTTATTTCTGTGCATAAAAAAATAATATGAAATGCCGAACAACACTAAACCAGCAATTAAAAGATAAATTTCTGGTAAATTAATAATTGTTTTAAAACTTTCATCTTTTGTAAATATGATAAGCATTGCAGCAATAAAATTATTGAATGAATGCAGTAAAATTGACATTAACAAAGATTTTGTTTTCCAGTAAACCAGTCCTAAAACCAGTCCAAGCAAAAATGCGCCCAAAAATTGCCACGGATAACCGTGAATAGCACCAAATATTAAAGCGGAAAAAAGAATCGCTTTTTTTGGTTTAATGCCTTTATTTAACATTGCTTTTAAAATAATCCCGCGAAATAAAATTTCTTCTAAAAGCGGCGCAAAAATGGCGACCATTATTACCATTGCAGCGTGATCCACAGAAATGGAATTCATTTGTTCTAAAAAACTTTTGTAAAGCCAGCCAAAAAGCGGTCCTGTTGTCGGAATTAGATTGGTCAAATACTCTGAAATGAGCATCATTCCAAACATCATCGGAAAAATTAAAACGTAAGTAAGAAGTGGTTTTGAAGAAAAATTGAAATTTAATTTATTCCCTTTTGGTCGTGTCACAAAAAGATCAAAAAACAAAATTGGTAAGCCTAAACTTAATAAATACGCAATTAATAAGAAGCCGGAAGATGTTGCGTAATCTTCTTTTAAAACGAACATCATAAAAGCACCGATAATCCCGATCACTACTTGCGCTAAGAAATATCCAGCGAATAAAATGCCTATTTCCCGCCATCCGATCGTAAAATTAAATCTCTTTACCGTTTCCAATTATTAATTTTTAGCAAAGATAAAGGATTTCTATAAGTTGTACCGTCAATGTTTTTCATTGTTTAGAAAAATCAATTGCTAACAGATCTGTTTTTCTAAAATTTATTTAAAAAGTACCTTTGCACCTTAAATTTATTACATGCACATTTCAGAAAAAAAAACTGAAAACATAACCAGTTCTCTTCTCGCTTACGTTTCTTTCACCTTCATAGGTTATTTTATAATCGGTTTATCGCTTTCTGTACTTCCAATTTTCATTAGCAAAACTTTAGGCTTTGGCTTAATTGTAGCGGGAATTGTGATCAGTGTTCAATATGTTGCCACCTTTTTTCTTCGTGCTTATTCGGGTAAAATTATTGACGGGAAAGGTCCAAAACTCGCGGTTTTATACAGTATGATTGGTTTTTCTATCACTGGAATTTTTCTGATCATTGCTTACTATTTTAAATTTTCCCCATTTTTAAGTCTGACATTTTTAATTATCACACGTTTATTCACAGGTTGTGCAGAAGGATTAGTTGGCGCAAGTCCTATAAACTGGGCAATTATGGCGTTTGGTGAAAAACATACGGCAAAAATTATTTCTTACAACGGCGTTGCGTGTTACGGTTCTTTAGCGCTTGGCGCTTCTTTGGGCATTGTTATCCATCAATATTCCGGACTTTATGGCATCGGAATTTTGTCTATTTTATTGGGAATTATCGGATTTTTCTTTGCTAAAACCAAGAGGAATAAAATTAATAAAAACCGGAAAGAAGTTCAGTCTTTTTGGAAAGTTTTAGGAAAAGTGACGCCTTTTGGACTTTGCCTAGGTTTGGGCGGAATTGGTTTTGCAGCAATTTCAACATTTATCACACTTTATTATACTTTTTACCACTGGAATAACGGCGCTTTGTCGCTTAGCGTTTTTGGTATTTTATTCGTTGCAGGACGATTGATTTTCAATAATTCAATCAACAAATATGGTGGAATTAAAGTCGCGATCGCTTGTCTTTTAGTTGAAACTTTGGGACTTTCAATGATTGCTTTTGCGACAGATCCTACTTTGGCATTAGTTGGCGCAGGCGTTACAGGTTTTGGATTTTCTTTAATTTTTCCTGCTTTGGGCGTTGTTGCGATTCAAAGTGTTCCTGCTGCAAACCAAGGTTCTGCTTTGGCTGGCTACGGACTTTTTATCGATATTTCTCTTGGCGTTGCAGGTCCGGTAATTGGCGCCGTTGCAGATTTTGCAGGAATGGAATATATATTTCCGTTCAGCGCTTTTATGGTTTTTATTGGTTTAATTTTAGCCTGGTTTTTAAAAAGAAAATATCTTGTATAAGTTCTTTTAAATCCAATTTTCAATATTGAATAAAAATCACGATTTTTGCAATCTTGATCTAAACAATAGATTTTTTTAATACAGAAGTTTTAAATTAATTGAAAAATTTAGAAAACATAAGTACACACTAGATTTGAATTTAAAATTCATGATCTAAAATTTAAAATCTAAAAAATGTCTTTACAAACAGAAATCGATAAAAGAAAAACCTTCGGAATTATTTCTCACCCGGATGCCGGAAAAACAACGCTGACGGAAAAGTTATTACTTTTCGGTGGTGCAATTCAGGAAGCAGGTGCGGTAAAATCAAACAAAATTAAGAAAGGCGCAACGTCCGATTTTATGGAAATTGAGCGTCAAAGAGGGATTTCTGTGGCGACTTCCGTTTTGGCTTTTGAATATAAAAATCACAAGATAAATATTCTTGATACGCCCGGTCACAAAGATTTTGCGGAAGATACTTACCGAACTTTAACGGCTGTTGATTCTGTGATTGTCGTGATTGACGTGGCAAAAGGCGTGGAAGAGCAAACTGAAAAATTAGTTCAGGTTTGTAGAATGCGAAATATCCCGATGTTGGTTTTCATTAATAAATTGGACCGAGAAGGAAAAGATGCGTTTGATCTGCTCGATGAAGTGGAACAAAAACTCGGTTTGAGAACTTGTCCGCTTTCTATACCAATTGGAATGGGCGCAAGTTTTCAGGGAATTTATAATATTTGGGAAAATAATATCCAGTTATTTACTGAAGAAAAAAAACAAAAAATAGGCGAAACCATCAAGTTTGATGATATTAATGATGAATCAATTGACGAAATTGTAGGTAAAAAAGCCGCTGAAAATTTGCGTGAAGAATTAGAATTAATTCAGGAAGTTTATCCGCCTTTTAACCGTGAAGAATATCTCGCCGGTGAACTTCAACCCGTGTTTTTTGGTTCTGCTTTAAATAATTTTGGTGTTCGCGAATTGCTCGATGCATTTATAGAGATCGCCCCAAAACCGCAGCCGAAAAATTCAGATAACCGTTTGGTAAAACCTGAAGAAGATGATTTCACAGGTTTTGTGTTTAAAATTCACGCCAATATGGATCCGAAACACCGAGATCGATTGGCTTTCGTGAAAATTGTATCAGGAACTTTTAAAAGAAATGAAAATTATTTACTCGTTCGTGATGGAAAAAAATTAAAATTTTCTTCACCAAATGCATTTTTTGCGGACAAAAAAGAAATCGTGGAAGAAAGTTTTCCAGGCGATATCGTTGGACTTCACGATACAGGAAATTTCAGGATTGGCGACACTTTGACGAGTGGCGAAAAAATTAATTTTAAAGGAATTCCCAATTTTTCACCGGAACATTTTAGATATATTAACAATTCTGATCCCTTAAAAGCCAAACAATTAAATAAAGGCGTTGATCAATTAATGGACGAAGGTGTGGCGCAATTATTCACGATGGAAATGAATAACCGAAAAATTATTGGAACAGTTGGTGCGCTTCAATATGAAGTCATTCAATACAGATTGGAACACGAATACGGCGCAAAATGCTCTTACGAGCCACTTTCCATCCATAAAGCTTGTTGGGTAGAAGCCGATGAGAAATCGGAAGAATTTAAAGAATTTGCACGTTTAAAACAACGTTTTTTAGCGAGAGATAAATTTAATCAACTTGTATTTTTAGCAGATTCATCTTTCACGATTCACATGACACAAGAAAAATTTCCAAACGTGAAACTACATTTTATAAGTGAGTTCCGAAATGCAGATAATTTTGAGAAGATTTAAATGGATTTTTACCACAAAGTCACAAAGAATTTTTATCAAATAACTGATCAAATTCCACAAAGGACACAAGGTTTTAGAAAATTTAAATTTTAGTCTAACAATTTTAAAAACTTTTTATCCCGCAGATTTTTAAGATTTATCTGAACAAAAATCATTGTGGTCTTAGTGAAAATCTTTGCGCCTTTGTGGTTAAAAAACTATTCCTGCGAAAGCGCATAAACCGCAAAGCTCGCCAACCAATGATCGCCACCATAATTTCCAGCAAAAACCAAAGGCAAGGCATTTTTGAGAAAAATATCTGCCGTTCTTGTGAATTTACTTTTTAGCGGATGATTTTTAGGTAAAGCATTCGCAATTCCTTTCATGCACCACGCTTTTGTAAATGATAAACCAACCAAATGAACGGTCTGGAAATCATTAATATCGCTTATTACAGGGATTTTAGAAATATTTTCAATACTTCTTTCATCATAAAATTTATTTAACCAATTTACGAATTCCTTTTGCGGAAGAAGTCTTCGCATCAGATCTGCGATTTCTAAACTTGGTGAAAAAAAATCACTTCCGTCCGGTTCGAGATAAGCGGGCGTTTTTTCATCTTTTAAGTAAAAATATTTAGACTTTTCAATGAGAATTTTCTCAAAATCTTTGTAGCCGGTCGCTCTTGCCCAATCTAAAGCAAAAGACATTGCAAAAGCCGTATTTGGATGAACGCCGGTTCTGTTTGGATAAGTTTGTTTGGGTAAATAATCTTTCCAAAGCTTTAGAATTTCGTCCGTTAAAGGTTTTAAATTTTTGTGCCAGATCTTTGCTTGCGGATCTTTCCACGTTGCCAATTCTTTGTCTAATTGTAAAATCCAGGCCCAACCGTAAGTTCTTTCGAAATTCTGTGCAACTTCATATTTGGTGAAATATTCAGCCTCTTTTTTCATTTTATCCGCCTGAAAAGATTGATCTAAAATTGTAGTGATTTCAGCAGATTTTGCAAAATCCGGTTTGCTTTTTAAAATCTTTAAAAGCATCCAGTGCCCATGAACAGACGAATGCCAGTCAAAACACCCGTAAAAAGTTGGGTGTAGATCTTGCGGTGTTAAGGTCGCTTCTGCAGCAGAATTGATAACGTGCGCAGTCTTATTTGGATATTCCTAATTGATGCATTTCAAAGGTTTTTCAGCCAGTTTTGTGGCAACTTCATCGGTAAATTCCATTTTATTTTGGGCACAAATTGAGGTTGAAACTAAAGCAAATAGAAAAATATAAAATTTCATGAATTTAATTTAAATATAAAAGTAACAAAAAAACCTTTCAAAAAATTGAAAGGTTTTATATTTATTTAGAGTTTAAAACTCTATCTACAACGTAAACTGTGTTTCCGCGCCAGGGAATCGTCCCGTGGTATTCTTTATAATGCAGATCAAAATTCTTTCCGCTATTGGCTTCAAGCTGGTCGAAAACGGCTTTATCTTCTATTGAAAATTCAAACTCATAACTTGTCAAAGCGCCGGATTTTGAGTTATTCCCGAAACCCTGCTGAATCAGTTTTCCTTCATAAGTTTTAAAAACATTTCCTTTTTTTACAACAAAATTAAGCTGACCGGATTTTACGCCTTCACCAAAAACAAAAAAGTATTTGTACCAGATAAAAACGCCGCCAAATAAGAGAATAACTAAGATGATCCAAAGAAAAAATTTGCGTGAACTGCTCTTTTTTTCGGTGTAGATTTCCTGTTCCATATTATTAATTTAAAATAAAATTAAACTATTTTTTCGAAATACTTCTACTGATCACAATTTTTTGGATCTCGGAAGTTCCTTCATAAATTTGAGTAATCTTTGCATCACGCATCAATCTTTCAACATGGTATTCTTTCACATATCCGTATCCACCGTGAATTTGAACAGCCTCAATCGTTGTGTCCATCGCCACTTGTGAAGCATAAAGTTTTGCCATTGCGCCACTTTCAGAAATATCTTTTCCTTCATCTTTTTCAGCTGCTGCTTTGTAGCAAAGCATTCTTGCTGCCATAATACTCACGTGCATATCTGCTAATTTAAAAGCAATTGCCTGATGATTGATAATTTCTGTACCGAAAGATTTTCTGGTCTGGGCGTATTTTAAAGCCAGTTCATAAGCGCCACTCGCAATTCCCAAAGCCTGAGAAGCAATGCCAATTCTTCCGCCATTTAAAACTGCCATAGCAAATTTAAATCCGAAACCATCCTCGCCAATTCTGTTTTCTTTTGGAACTTTTACATCTGTGAATAATAAAGAGCAGGTATCACTTCCGCGAATTCCTAATTTATCTTCTTTTGGACCTGTTTCAAAACCTTCCCAACCTTTTTCTACTATAAAAGCATTAATGCCCTTATGTTTTTTAGAAGCGTCAGTTTGAGCCATTACAACATAGTAAGTTGCATTTTTTCCGTTTGTGATCCAGTTTTTTGTACCGTTTAAAAGATAATGATCGCCCATATCGATCGCTGTAGTTGCTTGTGAAGTAGCATCAGAACCTGCTTCCGGCTCGCTTAAAGCAAACGCACCAATCACTTCACCACTTGCGAGGGGTTTTAAATATTTTTGTTTTTGTTCTTCGTTGCAAAATTTTTCTAAACCTGCACAAACCAAAGAATTGTTTACAGACATTACTACTGCTGCAGAAGCATCAATTTTTGATAATTCTTCTAAGGCTAAAACGTAAGAAATGCTGTCCATTCCTGCGCCGCCATATTTTGGATCTACCATCATCCCCATAAAACCGAGCTCGCCCATTTTTTTTACCTGTTCCGCAGGAAATGTTTGAGTTGTATCTCTTTCTATCACGCCGGCTAAAAGTTCAGAATGTGCAAAATCTCTTGCAGCTTGCTGAATCATCAGTTGTTCTTCCGTCAAATTAAAATCCATAAAATAATTTTAGTGTTACTTTGTAAAATTACGATAAATAGTAAAAACATTAAAATAATTTTATTTTTAGATTTATATCAGAAATTTTAATATTTTTACTAAATAGTCAATAGAACTACTAATCTTATTTAAATATAATAAATATGTCGATGACGAGACTTTTTGATTTTGCCCAAAATGCTTTAGATAAATTTCCAAAAGATGACTTTTTGGTGACGAAAAAAAACGGTGAATGGCAAAAAACTTCTACTTTAGAATTTGTAAATCAGGGTAATAAAATTTCCCGTGGATTATTAAAACTAGGAATAAAACCTGGTGATAAAATTGGTTTAATTTCTACCACGAACCGCACAGAATGGTGCGTTATGGATTTGGGAATTTCTCAGATTGGTGTGATTACGGTGCCAGTTTATCCAACAATTTCTGTGGATGATTATATTTATATATTTAATAATGCCGAAATAAAATATTGTTTTGTCTCTGATAAAGATCTTTATGACAAATTAATAGACGTTCAAAAATCGGTTAATTCTTTAGTTGGTATTTTTTGTTTTGATGACGTTAAAAGCGCGCCAAGCTGGAAGGAAATTCTGGATTTGGGGGAAGATGATGCCACACAAGATGAAGTTGAAGATTTAAAGAATTCCATCAATGAAGAAGATCTAGCCACTTTAATTTACACATCCGGAACAACGGGAAGACCAAAAGGCGTCATGTTGACTCATCGAAATTTAGTTTCAAATGTTTTGGCTTCAACACCGCGAATTCCAAAACTGAATATTGATTATAAAGAAATGAAAGCGCTGAGTTTTCTTCCAATTTGCCACGTCTTCGAACGCATGATCTATTATATTTACAGTTACAACGGATTTTCAATTTATTTCGCTGAAAGTATTGAAAAAATTGGCGATAATGTGCGCGAGGTTAAACCTCAATATATGACCGTCGTTCCAAGATTAGTAGAAAAAGTTTACGATACTATTTACAATAAAGGTACTTCTGCTGGTGGATTAAAAGCTAAAATATTCCTGTGGGCCGTTGGAATTGCAGAAAATTATGACATCAACAAATCTAAAACTTTCAAACACTGGATCGCTGATAAACTTGTATTTTCAAAATGGAGGGAAGGTTTAGGCGGAAATATTTTAACGCTCGTTTCTGGATCTGCAGCTTTATCTAAAAGATTAAATACAATGTTTCATGCGGCTGGAATTCCTATTTTGGAAGGTTATGGTTTGACAGAAACTTCGCCTGTAATTGCTGTAAATAGTTTTGAAAAGCTAAAAATTGGTTCTGTAGGTCAACCCCTGGCAAATTTGGAAGTGAAAATTGCTCAGGACGGCGAAATTATCGTGAAAGGACCGTCAATAACTAAAGGTTATTTTAAAGCTGAAGATAAAAATGAGGAAGCTTTCACAAAAGATGGTTTCTTTATGACGGGTGATATCGGACATTTAGACGAAGATAATTTTCTTTTTATTACCGATCGAAAAAAAGAAATGTTTAAAACAAGCGGTGGAAAATATATCGCACCGCAAGTCATTGAAAACGCAGCAAAAGCTTCAAAATTTATAGATCAAATAATGGTTGTAGGTGACGGGGAAAAAATGCCGTGTGCCTTGGTTCAGCCAAATTTTGAAATGGTAAGAAGTTGGGCAAAAATTAAAAATGTTTCTGTCGGTGACACTAATCAGGATCTTTGTAATAATAAGGAGATTAAAGATCGAATTGAGAAAGAATTAGAACAATATAACCGTCATCTGGGTAAATGGGAACAGATAAAAATGATTGAATTAACGCCTGACGTTTGGTCTGTAGAAGACGGTTTACTTACACCAACTTTAAAATTAAAACGAAAAGCAATTAAAGAAAAATATCTCGATCTTTACAATAAAATGTACGGACATTGATTATAAGTAATTGGTAATGAGTAATTAGTAATTAGTAATTATTAATATAAAAAAATCTACGAAAAAATTAATTTTCGTGGATTTTTTATTTAAAAGTCTTTGATCTTTTTTCTTTTATCTAAAAGTCTATTTCCGATAAATCTGTTCGTAATATTCCGTCGCCATTCTATCGCTGTTAAATTGATCTTTTACATCATTCATCGCATTTTTAACGACTTCGCGCCATCTTTTTGGCTCATCATAATACATCGGCAAAATTTCATTTTCTAAAACGTCATAAAGATTATCCAGATCAAATTTGTCCTGGTCATAAATGCTTAAATTATCATAATCTGCCAAAGGCGTTACAAAAGAATTTTCACCATTTTTAGCAAATTCCGGAATCCAGCCATCGTCTGTTGAAAGATTTACGGAACCATTCATAGAAGCCGTCATACCTGAAGTTCCCGAAGCTTCTCTTGGGACGCGCGGATTATTCAACCAAAGATCAGAACCTTGTTTTAAACTTTTACTTAAAGCCAGTTCGTAACCTGTCAAAACTGCCATATTTTTATAATTTTTACTTTCTTCCACTAAAGAATTAAAAGTAGAAATCGACGAATAATCCATCGGATAAGGTTTTCCTGCCCAAATGATCTGCACCGGATATTTTGGATTATTTAATAATTTTTCAAATCTTTGTTTATCGTGAAGTAGCAAATCAGCTCTTTTGTAACCTGCAAAACGTCTCGCCCAAACAATCGTAAAAGTATTTTCATCAAAAAGATTTCCCGTTTGATCTGCTACAATTTTAAAAGCGCGCTTCTTAAGTAATTTTTTTCGTTCATCAAAAGCTGAATTGTCATTTTTATCTTTGGCCTTATATAAATTTTTGTCAGCCCAATATTTAAATTCCTGCGCATTTGTGATCGCTTTTATTTCACAAATTCCATCATATTTATTCCACATTTTCCGGGAAACTTCACCATGAAGTTGAGAAACAGCGTTAGAAACCCGCGCCATTTTCAAAGCACAAAGTGAATGATTAAATCGGTCGTCACTTACGCCTTCAATATCTTTTACAGCGTCAATGTTCAATCCTGAAAAATAAGACATATCAGAACAAAGATGAATATTGTGTTTTTCATTTCCGGCTTCTTCCGGCGTATGCGTCGTGAAAACCAGTTTTTCTTTCACTTTTTCCATGTCACCGCCGTATTTATTTAAAAGATAAAATGCTGCAGGCAAACCATGCGCTTCATTAAGATGGTAAACTTCACGCTCAAAATTCATCATATCTAACAATTTTGCACCTCCTTTCCCGAGCAAAATGTACTGCGCCAACTTTGTAGATTCGTTGGCGTCATACAAACGGTGAGAAATTGTTTTTGAAATATGATCATTTTCAGGCACATCTGTGCTTAAAAAAAACATCGGCGCTGTATCAAAGGTTTCAGGTTTCAGATAAAAAGCTTTAACCCAAACCGGCGCACTGTGGATTTCTATTTGAAATTTAATACCAGTATCTTCCAGAAAGCTGTACATTTTTTTCGTCCAGGTCGGAAGTAAAGTTTGATCACTATTTCTCGCCTGGTCGTAATATCCAAATTTCCATAAAATTCCGATGCCAACAATATCCTGTTTTAAATTATAAGCGCTTCTCATATGAGAACCGGCAAGAAATCCAAGACCACCTGAATATATTTTTAAAGCCTGATCAATGGCAAATTCCATAGAAAAATAAGCCGTTTTTTCTGTAAAATCTTTATTAATGCTGTAAGGCATTTTGAAGTTTTTAAAATCCATTTTTAGTTATTTTGTTTTTGTAAAGACAAATATAATATTTTAATTGTTCCAAAAAATTTTGACAAAAAAAAGACCTTTTAAAAAAGGTCTTTAAATTATCTGAAAATATATTTTATTTAAAACAATTTGTATCTTTAAAATAATCTGACAAAAATTTTATAGTTCCGTTCTCTGTAAAAGAAACGATAGTACAAATTTGGTTACTGTAAATACCCTTATTTGCAATGGTTCCTTTTGACATTGTTTCATAGAAAAATTTATTATTTCCTAAAGAAAAAATTTCATCAACGTCCCATTCAAGCTTCTCATATTTTCTGAAAATAGCTCTAAATAAGGCCATAATTCTTCTAACACCTACAACTTCACCCGCTGGCGGAATCCATATTCTACTTTCGTCATTAAACCACTTTTGAAGGTTTTCAATCTTCAATGAGTTTAAATCTTCCATAAATGAAGTTACTTTACAATCCATACAAATATATACGATAAATTTTGTGCCAATAGTTTGATTGTTCAAAAATTAATTGAAGTTGCAATTTAGACATTTGAAATTTAAGAATCAAATAGAAAATTTTTATTTAAATTATTTTTGCCATAAATTCTTTAAATAAATTAGATCTAATTTTCTTTCGTAAATTTGCCGCTTCAATTATGGATTTAATTACTACCAAAAAAGCAGCATTTCATACCTTAGGTTGCAAACTAAACTTTGCAGAAACTTCTACTATTGCGCGTCGATTGACAGATTCCGGCTATGAAAAAGTTGGTTTTGAAGAATCTGCACAGGTTTATATTATAAATACCTGTTCGGTTACAGAAAATGCTGACCGTGAATGTAAACTTCACGTAAAACGTGCATTGAAGGCAAATCCTGAAGGTTTAGTGGTTATTATCGGGTGTTACGCACAATTAAAACCGGAAGAAATTTCTGCGATTGAAGGTGTAGATCTTGTTTTGGGTGCGAAAGAAAAATTTAATGTTTTAAGTTACCTCGAAGATTTAGAAAAGACAAAAGAACATGCTTCAGTTCACTCGTGTGAAATTGAAGAAACAGATTTTTTTATTGGAAGTTATTCCATCGGCGACAGAACACGCGCTTTTTTAAAAGTTCAGGATGGTTGTGATTATAAATGTACGTATTGCACAATTCCTTTAGCTCGCGGAATTTCACGTTCTGACACCATTCAAAGTGTTGTGCAAAATGCAAAAGAAATTTCACAAAAAGGCATTAAAGAAATAGTTTTAACCGGCGTCAATATTGGCGATTACGGCAAAGGCGAATTTGGAAATAAAAAACACGAACACACTTTTTTAGAATTAATTTCAAATTTAAACGAAGTTGAAGGTATTGAGAGGATTCGTATTTCTTCCATTGAACCTAATTTATTAAATGATAATTGCATCGATTTAGTCGCAAAAAGTAAAAGGTTTGTACCTCATTTTCATATTCCTTTACAATCCGGTAGCGACGATCTTTTGAAAAAAATGAAACGCAGATATTTGACAAATTTATATCAAAATCGGGTTTCAAAAATAAAAGAAGTTTTGCCAAATGCATGCATTGGCGTTGATGTAATTGTTGGATTTCCGGGTGAAACGGAAGAACACTTTTTAGAAACTTATAATTTTTTAAACTCACTTCCTATCAGTTATTTACACGTTTTTACTTATTCTGAAAGAGAAAATACGGAAGCAGCTTCAATGGAAAATGCTGTTCCAATTCCGGAACGAAAACGCCGTAATAAAATGCTTAGAATTTTATCTGAAAAAAAGAAAATGGCGTTTTATCAAACTCAATTAGGGGAAACTTTATCGGTTTTGTGGGAACACGAAAATAAAAACGGTTTTATGTTTGGTTTTACAGAAAATTATGTGCGTGTGCAAAAACCTTTTGATTTAAGCTCTGTCAATCAAATTGAAAATCTGGAATTAACTAAAATTTTAGAAAATGGAACGGTTTCAGTTAGTTTCAGTTTCGCCGATTTCCTTCAAAATGCTTAAAACATTTTTAGGCTAATTTCTTCCTTTTTCTTCTTTTTAAAACGAAATTTCTTATCTTTAAATAATATCGTAATTTTGATAAAATTTAAAAAATGAGAAATAAATTTTTAGTTTGGGGCGCTGTTTTGATCATATTTTCGACTACAATTGCCCTTCTTATAAAAGCCGATTACTGGATTCCAATATTGTTATTAATTATTTATTTAATTGGCCTTTATAATCTAACGCAAACAAAACACGCAATCCTTCGCAACTTCCCTGTTTTAGGCTATTTTCGCTATTTCTTTGAAGAAATTTCACCGGAAATGCAGCAGTATTTTATTGAGCGTGAAACAGACGGAAAACCTTTTCCTAGAAATCAACGCGCTGCCGCGTATAGACGAGCAAAAAATCTGCCTGACAATGTGCCTTTTGGTACGCAACTAGAAATTAACCAAAGAAAATATGAAGGTTTAAAACATTCGATCTACGCAAAAAGTCCTTCGGAAATATTACCTCGGGTCATTGTTGGAAATGAACAATGTTCTCAACCATACGACGCGTCTTTGTTAAATATTTCAGCCATGAGTTTTGGATCTTTAAGCAGCCGCGCAATTGTATCGTTAAACCGTGGTGCAAGAAAAGGAAATTTTTACCATAACACTGGTGAAGGTGGACTTTCGCCTTACCATTTAGAAGGAGGTGGCGATATTTGCTGGCAAATTGGAACAGGATATTTTGGCTGTAGAAATGAAGATGGTACATTTTCCGGTGAATTATTTAAAAAATATGCCACTTTACCAAACGTAAAAATGGTAGAAATAAAATTATCACAAGGTGCAAAACCAGGTCATGGCGGCGTTTTACCTGCAATTAAAAATACGGAAGAAATTGCAAAAATCCGTCATATACAACCGGGAACAACTGTTTTATCACCACCGGGACATTCAGCCTTTTCAGATGCGTCAGGACTATTAAGATTTGTAGCGGAACTTCGTGAATTATGCGGCGGAAAACCAGTCGGATTTAAACTTTGCATCGGTGACACTACAGAGTTTGAAGATATTTGTGAACAAATGAACGTCATGAAAATTTATCCAGATTTTATAACAGTTGATGGCGCGGAAGGCGGAACCGGCGCAGCACCACCGGAATTTTCTGACGGTGTGGGAATGCCTTTAGAACCTGCATTAATTTTTGTGAACACGACTTTAAAAGCTTTTGATGTTAGAAAAAAATTGCGCGTAATTGCCAGTGGAAAAGTTTTGACTTCATTAGATATTCTTCGCGCAGTAGCGATGGGTGCGGACATGTGCAACAATGCTCGAGGTTTCATGTTTTCCTTAGGTTGCATTCAGGCGCTGCGATGCCACACAAACAATTGCCCGACCGGCGTTGCAACACAAGATAAAATGTTGATGAAAGGTTTAGATGTAAACGATAAAAGTGAACGAGTTTATCATTTTCATAAAAATACCTTGCATACTTGTAATGAATTAATTTCCGCCACAGGAAGACATTCCTACAGAGAAATTGATGCCTCAATGTTTATGCGCGGTGATGAATTTGAACATCTTTCTGATACTTATTTTCCAAATATTTTATCTGGCGTCAGAAAGAATTAAGAAAAAAAAATGTCCTAACGAATGTTAGGACATTTTTTTTTTTTAAAGTGAAATTAAGCGTTAAAATGCTCTTTTACCTTTTCTAAAAATTGGTCACCGCTCATTTTTTGGTCAGTTCCCAATGTTACTTTTAAATTTTTAAACTGAGCAGTTTCAGCTAAATGGTTTTTAAACTGTTCCTGAATTGTTCCCGTTCCAGTCACATACAATTCCTGAGTATTTGTAATTAGATGCTCTAAATCTTTAAAAAACTTGGCTGTGTTAGTTTGTTCAGCATTATTCGCTGCGTTTTCACTTGAATTTCCACCCTGAACGATTCTTTTTACCGGATCACAAAGGAAAAACTTAAAAGCGCTTTCGATATCGTGATTTTTTACTACAATTGCATTTTCTGAATCCATCCAGATTCCTGCTAATTTTTTGTCTGACATAATAGTTAATTTATTTTCAAACTTACATTCAAGAATGATGCAAAGCTTTTGTTAATTAATGTTAAAGTCGATTTTGCCTATTTTCCTAAAATAAAAACAGTCGGTATTTTGTGAAGATTTGGCTTTTGCTTTTGCCAGTTTTTAATATTTAAAGTTTTAATATATTCATCTGTCGGATGATTGATATTTGCAGCGATACAAAGTTTGGTTTGTAAGGAAAGATTTTTGCAAAGATCTTCAAATAAAGGCATGTTTCGATACGGTGTTTCCATAAATATTTGAGTAAAACCAGTATTCTGCAATAGTTTTTCCATTGAATTAATTCTTCCTTTTCGTTCAGATTTTTCAATTGGTAAATAACCATTAAAAGTAAATTCCTGACCATTAAAACCACTTGCGATCAAAGCCTGAACAAAAGAACTTGCACCATTAATTGGAATAACTTTTATATTGTTTTCATGGCAAAATTTTACCACAATATTCCCCGGATCCCCAATGCAAGGCAAACCAGCGTCAGAAAGTAATCCAAAATCAGCACCTTCCCGCATTAGTTTTTGAGCTTCTAAAAAATCAGAATTTTTGGAATATTTATCAACGACAAATAATTTTAAATCTGATTGTTTTTTTTCCGGGCAAAAATATTTAATAATCTTTCTTGCTGGTTTTTCATTTTCTACAAAAAAGTAATTGGTTTTCAAAATGTATTCTGAAATAATTTTTCCAAAGTAATCTTGTGGCGTTTCTGGCGATAAATAAGCGGGAATTAAAAAAAGCATATTTTAAAAATAAAAAGGTAAAAGTGTAAAGATAAAAGTTTTAAATTATTGTTTTAAATTTTTTACAATCTCATCGCACGCTTTGTCTAAAAGCTGAAAAACATCTTCAAAATCATCTGCTTTTCCCCAATAAGGATCCGGAACTTCTGAATTATCTAAGACTAATGAAATTTTTTGAATTTGCTTTTCATTGGTTGCTAAAGATTTTACGTCCTTCAAATTATTTTTATCCATACAAAAAACCAGATCGTAATTGTCTAAATCTGAACTTTGAATATGTTTTGATTTTTGGGAAGAAATATCAATTCCGTGTTTTTTCGCAACTTCTATAGAACGTTTATCAGGTTGATTTCCTTCGTGCATATCAATTGTTCCGGCAGATTCCACAACGTGATTATCTGATATTTTTGATTTTAAAATTCCTTCTGCTAAAGGGCTTCGGCAAATATTTCCGAGGCAAACCATTAAGATTTTCATAATATATTTTATTTAAAAAACCTTTCAAATATTATTTTGAAAGGTTTATGTTTTTTATAAATTTAAAGTAAAGTTTATTCGATTATTTTTTAATTTTTTCGGTTAAATCTTTTAAATATTTTTTAATTTCTTTATCCATTTTACCAACATCTCGAATAGTGTCACAAGCGTACATTACGGTTGAATGGTCTTTTCCGCCCATTTCTTCACCAATTTTTGTAAATGTTGCGTTAGTGTATTCTTTCGAAAAATACATCGCTAATTGGCGCGGTAGAGCAATTTCTCTTTTTCTTGTTTTAGATAAAAGTTGCTCTCTTTTAATCCCAAAATACTCACAAACAACATCTTGAATATAAGGAATATTGATCACTTTTTTCTTACTACAAGCAATTTTTGAAATAGTATCTTTTAAAAGTTCAAGACTCAATTCTGACTTATAAATTGTAGAATAAGCGATCACAGCGTTTATAATTCCTATAAGTTCGCGAACGTTTGTTTGTGCTTCTGCAGCTAAAAAATCAAGCATATCATCGGTTAAAACAATTCCGTCACGACTTAAACGGTCAACAATTATTTTTCGTCTTGTATCAAAATCGGGTGATTTTATTTCAGCTGAAAGTCCCCATTTAAAACGGGAAACAATTCTTTCCTGAATATCCATTATATCAACCGCAGCTTTATCGGAAGTCAAAATAATTTGCTTTCCATTTTGATGTAAAAAATCAAAAATATGAAAGAAACTGTCTTGTGTAGCTGATTTACCGGATAAAAACTGAATATCGTCAATGATCAAGACATCTACCATTTGGTAAAAATTTGAAAATTCTGTTTGTTTACGCGCTTTTGCAGCAGAAATAAATTGCTGAATAAATTTTTCTGAGGATAAATATAAAACCACTTTATCAGGAAAAGAGGCTTTTACTTCCAGACCAATGGCATGACCTAAATGTGTTTTTCCAACACCATAACCGCCGTGCAAAAACAGTGGATTGAATGCTGTCGAACCTGGTCTTTTTGCAATTGAACGTGCAACTGTTGCTGCAAATTTATTGCTTTCACCTTCTACATAATTATCAAAAGAAAAATCTGCTTTTAAGTTTGAATTAATTTCCACTTTTTTCATCCCGGGAATGGCAAATGGATTTACCAATTCACTGGAAACTGATGGTGGTCTCGTTTGCTGTACTTTCGGGGAAACAGTTGTTTTCCCTTTCATATTCAAAGTGATGGCTTCTTCTTTCCCCTGAGGTTTGTTTTCCATCACAGAATACCATAATTTTACACCTTTACCGATATTTTTTTTCAAAGCGGCAGAAAGAAGTGCCAAATAATTGTCTTCTATGTATTCTTTATAAAAATCACTTGGAACTAAAAGCGTTAAATTAAAATTTTCCAAAGACAAAGGCTGAACTTTGTCAAACAATAAATCGAATGAATTTTCCAGTTTTTTCAAGTCGGTGTGGTCTTCTGCAGCATTGAGATTGTCCCTCATAAAATGAAGGCAGTTTTCCCAAATTAAGTCAAGATTTTCATTCATTATTTATGGAACAGTAGAAGTTTTTTGGTTATGTTTTGAAGGGAGACAAATATCTTCTTTTTTAATTGCAAAAAAAATATTTGTACTATTGATTATTAAAAAATATATTTGTATGACTTGTTTAATACTTTAAAATGATACACACAACACACACAATAAGAGTACGTTACGCCGAAACAGACCCTATGAAATACGTCTATTACGGCAACTACGCTGCCTACTTCGAAATTGCGCGCGTTGAACTTTTTCGCACGCTTGGGAAGTCTTACGACGAGATCGAAAAGCTTGGTTTTTGGTTACCTGTTTCAGAGTATTCTATAAAATATTTAATGCCAGCTTTTTATGATGAAGTTTTAGAAATTCATACTTTTATAAAAAAAATTCCGGGTGTGAGAATCGAATTTGAGTATGAAATTTACAATCCAAAAAAACAGAAAATAACGGAAGCCAAAACCACCTTATACTTTTTTAATTCTGAAACAAAAAAAATATGCAGTTGCCCGGATTTTTTAATGGATTTGATCAAACCTTATTTTTAAAAGATTGTTTTCAAGTTAAAAATTACTGATATCACTTCCGCTTTTAATTTCATACGGTTCTTTTCCTACTTCAAAAATTCTTGTGGATTCCGGACCTTCAACTGTAATTTTTTCGTTGATCTTTCTGATCCAGTTTCCTTCGCGCAATCCGATAACTTTCGAGTTATTTTGGGTTAAAAATTCTTTTATTCTTGTTTCTCTAGTTTCGCCGTTATGTTTTAAAGTCAGATCAGCGTCAAGATAATGCGCATTTAAATTAAATGGAACTAATGCCATACATTCAAAACTTGGCGGATAAACGATCGGCATATCATTCGTAGTTCTCATATTCAATGTTCCTATAACGCTTCCGGCGCTTGTTCCGAGATAAGGTTTTCCACCTTCGACATTATATTTTAAAATATTCATAATGCCAAGTTCATGTAAAGTTTTCACTAAGAGAAAGGTATTTCCACCACCTGTGAAATAGCCTTTCGCAGAATTTACAGCACTGGTTTTATCTTCAAATTCGTGTAATCCTTTGACCTTAATATTTAATTTTAAAAAAAATTCTGCTGCTTTTGCTGTATAATCTTCATGAGAAATACCGCCAGGACGGGCGAAAGGAATAAATAATATCTCGTCAATTCCCTGAAATAAACTTTTCAGTTCTTCAGTTAAATATTCTAAATAATTGCCGCCATAAAGCGTTGAAGTTGAAGCCAGAAGTATATTCATATTTTAGTGTTTGGTGTTTGGTGTTTGGTATTTGGTATTTGGTATTTGGTATTTGGTATTTGGTATTTGGTTCTTACAAAATTAGTTTTTTGCAAATTGTTTTTGTAAAATATTTATGATCTTTTGAACGAAAAAATAAAACTTCGAGGTAGCCCCGATGGCAACGGCATCCTTTTTTTTTGCGCGAGCGAGGCGAGCGCGTAAAAAGATAAAGTGAACAGCGGGACAAATTTTAAAACAAAAAACTAATCTTGTTGCTCCTAAAAAATAGCCCTACCTTTGCTTGATAAAAATATATTTATATGAAATTTTTTATTGATACAGCGAATTTAGATCAGATAAGAGAAGCTCAGGATTTGGGGATTTTGGATGGCGTGACGACCAATCCATCGTTAATGGCGAAGGAAGGAATCAGCGGAAAAGAGGCTATTAACGCCCATTACAAAACGATTTGCGAAATCGTAGACGGTGCAATTTCTGCAGAAGTTCTTTCGACAACTTATGAAGAAATGATCGCTGAAGGTGATGAGTTAGCAAAAATCCATAAAAATATTGTGGTGAAAATCCCGATGATAAAAGATGGTATAAAAGCTTTAAAATATTTTTCCGACAAAGGGATTAAAACAAATTGTACTTTAATTTTCTCTGCGGGACAGGCACTTTTAGCAGCAAAAGCCGGCGCAAATTATGTGTCGCCATTTTTGGGAAGACTGGATGATATTTCGGTTGATGGCTTAAATTTAATTGAAGAAATTAGAATTATTTTTGATAATTATGATTACGACTGTGAGATTCTTGCAGCGTCAATCCGCTCGCCAATGCACATTATCAACTGCGCGAAAATTGGCGCAGACGTGATCACTTCTCCTCTTCCTTCGATTTTAAATTTATTAAATCATCCTTTGACTGACAAAGGTCTGGCGCAATTTGTAGCAGATGCAGAAAAGATGAAATAGTGAAAAAGACTTTTAGACGATAGACGGAAAGAAAATAAATTAAAAAAATCCTGAAAGTTAAATTTCAGGACTTTTTTTATTTTTTCAATTCATCTTTCGCTTTTTCCCAATAAACATCCATTTGCTGTAAACTTATATCACTCAGATTTTCATTATTTTCAGCAGACATTTTTTCCATTAACTGGAAACGCGCGAGAAACTTATTATTGGTTTTTTCTAAAGCGGAATCAGCATTCAAACCGTTCATTCTGGCATAATTGATTAATGAGAAAAACATATCGCCGAGTTCCTCTTCTTTTTTATTTAAATCAGTTTCCGCGTGAAATTCTTCCAGTTCTTCATCTACTTTTTTCCACGCATCTTCAGCGTTGTAAAATTCAAAACCAATACCTTTTACTTTTTCCTGAATTCTGTATGCTTTAATTAATGATGGTAAACTTTTTGGAACGCCGCCTAAAACAGATTTATTTCCTTCTTTTAGTTTTAATTTTTCCCAGTTTTGCTTAACTTCCTCTTCATCTTTTACCTCAACATCACCATAAATATGCGGATGGCGGAAGATTAATTTTTCACTTAAAGATTTAATAACTTCACCAATGTCAAAAGCATTTTTCTCTTCACCAATCTTTGCATAAAAAACCAAATGCAATAAAACATCGCCCAATTCTTTTTTAATTTCAACTAAATCTTCCTTCAACAAAGCATCAGATAATTCGTAAGTTTCCTCTAAAGTTAAAGGTCGCAAGGTTTCAAAAGTTTGCTTTTGATCCCAAGGACATTTTTCCCGAAGTTCATCCATAATATCTAAAAGTTCGGAGAATAATTGTAGTTTTTGTTCTTTGGAAGTCATATTTTACGTTTTTAGTTTTTGGCTTTTGGTTTTTGGTTTTCGGTTTTTGGTTTTTCGCTAAATAAAAAATCGGCAAAGAACAAACTTTGCCGAAGTAAATTATTTATTGCTAATTAATTATTACTAATATTTTAGCCCATTTTTCTGTGCGTACTTTTCGCTGTAGATTTTGCAGAGGAAGAAGATTTCACTTTTGGAGTAACCGCTTTTTCTTTTTTCTGAACAGACTTTTTATCATCTATTTTATCTGTGATCGAAGATTCTTCTTCTTTTGTTTCTTCAGATTTCACAAAACTTTCAGGTGTAATGTAACCTGCTTTTTCCAGCAAATTATACCACTGAGATAATTTTTTAATATCAGAAACATAAACACGCTCTTTGTCATAATCCGGCAAAACTTCATCCATGAAAGATCTAAGTTCAGCATCTGTAGATTTGTGAGAAATCGTTGGTTTGTAATCTTCTTTTTTTGCTACGTTTTCTAAAACTTCAAACAAAGGCACTTCTTTATCAAAAGTAAACATCGCAATATTGTCAAGCAAACTTACCTGCGAAGAATTAGAAATACTGGCTTTTTTCTTAGTCGTAATATCTTCAACTATAAAACCATTTTTCAAATGAGAAACCAATTTAAAAAGTCCTGGTTTACCAGAAATTGAGATTATTTTTTCTAATTGCATATTTTTTTTATTAAATTTTTATCTAAATATTTTTAAATTAATTTCCTACTTCGGAAATCTCATTTTATAATTTACATTCACGTCGCCTTGCGAGATTTTTACCAGTTTTCCTTTGATCATTTTTTTCTTTAATGAGCTTAAGTGGTCAGTAAATAAAATTCCTTCTATATGATCATATTCGTGCTGAATAACTCTCGCACGCATATCTGAAAAAGTTTCAGTATGTTTTTTAAATTTCTCATCGAAATATTCGATGGTAATGGTTTCGTGTCTCGCCACATCTTCACGAATATCAGGAATTGAGAGGCAACCTTCATTAAACTTCCAAAGTTCACCGGTTTCTTCTAAAATTGTAGGGTTTATTAATACTTTTTTAAAAGTTTTTAATTCTTCTGCAATCTCCTCATAATCTTCATCATCTGCTAAGGGCGAAAGATCTACCACAAAAACACGAATATCCAGACCAACTTGCGGCGCAGCCAAGCCAATTCCGTTCGCATCTGCCATAGTTTCAAACATATTTTCAATAAATGTTTTTAATTCTGGATGATCTTTCGAAATTTCTTTTGATTTCTTTCTTAAAACCGGGTCTCCAAAAGCCCGAATTGGTAATATCATTTCTATTTCTGTTCTAAAAAGTTTTGCAAAATTATTGTTGCACTTACTTTATCTATTAAACCTTTTTCCTGTCTTTTCTTTTTGCTTTTACCGCTTTGACTAATGAAAAAACTCGCCATCTTAGAGGTAAATCTTTCATCAAAACGGGAAACTTTTACTTCCGGAAAATTGATTTTAAATTTCTCAATAAACTTTAAAATATCATTTTCAATTTCTGATAAGTTTCCTTTTAAATCAATTGGCTGGCCAATTACAACTTCGTCTACTGAATTATTTTTAAAATAATCACTACAAAAATTTAAAAGTTCCGCATTAGGAATTGTTGGTAAGCCACTCGCAATTATTTTTAAATCATCAGTTTCCGCAAGACCGCATCTCACTTTTCCATAATCTATTGCAAGTACTTTTCCCATCAATTGGCAAATTTACTAAAATTTAGTAAAACCATGAATTTTAATGTTTTTCTTTATTTAAATAACTAAAAAATTTTTTATAAATTTAATAATGCAAATTTTTGAATGATTTAAAATTTTACAAAAAAACTAAAAAACACCGATGAAAACATTGATACTTGTGCGCCACGCTAAAAGCGACTGGCCGGAAGACACAGAAGATTTTGACAGACCTTTGGCTGAAAGAGGAATTAAAGACGCTACTGAAATGGCAAAAAATTTATTTGAAAAAGAGTTAAAAGTTGATTACTTTTTAACAAGTCCGGCAAAAAGAACGGTTGAAACCTGTGATATATTTTCAAAAAAATATGGAAAATCCTTCGAAACAGCGGAAAAACTATACCATCCTTCTGAGAAAAATTTTCTCTCTGTAATTTTATCTTTAGACGATTCTAATGAAGCCGTAGCGGTATTTTCCCATAATAACGGAATTTCAAACTTTGCTAATTCATTGTCAGAAGATATTGTTCATTTTCCGACCTGTGGTGTAGCACTTTATAATATTGATTGTGAGCAATGGTCTAACTTTGAAAATGCAGAAAAAAAATTGGTGGCGTTTTTTAAACCATAATTAGTTTATTTAAACACAAAGACACAAAGATTTTCACTATAATACACAAAGTTTAATTACGGAAAAATTTGCTTTAAACTTTGTGTCTTTGTCGATAAAATATTCCAAAAAAGATCTTCGTGACATTGTGGTAAAAAAAAAACTATTTCACTTTCTGCAAATCCAAATCACCAAAATCAAAACTAAAATCTGTCACGTCTGATATCGGCTTCATTTTAGCGGAAGTGGCGTTGCCGTTTTCATCAAAATTGAAAGTGATAAATTCATCAGCATCATAACTTTGATTGTCCAGTTTTACGATAAAGGTATTTTCAGAATAAGGCAATAAAGTTCCTTTTAAACGCGGTGAATTTTTGGGATTAAAGCGGTAGTTTTTTCCTTCTTTTTTAATATCAACATCACCAAACCATTTATCTGCGTAAGTTCCAATAAATTGCGAATCTTTTGGTACTGAGTTGCTTCTAGAAAAAGAATCAGATTTAGCAAAAACATCTGCTTTCCCTTTCGCGATCTTAATGTCATAATTTTGCATTCTGTCGCCGTAAGTTTTCAGCCAGTTTCTATCTTCAATTCCAAAGTAGTTATCCTTCACTGTATTCGTGATTGTGTTAAACGCTGCACCACTTTGCTGATTTGTTAAAACCACAATTCCCAGTTTCATATCCGGAATTAAAGTAAACTGAGTTACCGTTCCAATTAATCCGCCAGTATGCTGCACCTGAAAATGACCTTTGACATCACTTAAAAACCAACCCATTCCGTAACCGTAAAAATGAGTGTCGTAAGGGTTTTTTAAAGCAACAGAAATTGGACGCTGAATCTGCCAAATTTGCTGAATTTGTTTATCGGAAACCAATTTTTTACCATCTTTCGTCGTCCAGCCATTCATAAGAAAATCTGCCCAGATCGTCATATCTTTAATGTTACTCATAATTCCGCCCGCCGCATTTGCTGTGTCATTCCAGTCGTGTGGCACTTGAACAGCTTTTCCGTTGATTGGTGCATGTGCGCCAATTTTATTTAAAACATTTTTTGCGTGATCATAACTTCCAAAACTTGAAATCATCCCAACAGGTTTTAAAATTCTTTGCTCGATAAAATCTGCCCAGTCCAAGTTGGAAACTCTGTGGATAATTTCTCCCGCAACAATGAACATCACATTATTATATTCCATACCGTTCCGGAAAGAATAATTTGGTTTCAAATAACGGATATTTTTTACAATATCATTTACAGTTTGCGTCCCGCCTTCAGGGAAAAACATTAGATCACCCGCACCTAAACCAAGGCCGGCACGATGCGTTACGAGATCCTTAATTGTTACTTCCTGACTTGGATAAGCTTCAGATAATTTAAATTCGGGGATATATTTTGAAACTTTATCGTCCCAGTTTAATTTTCCTTCATCAGCAAGTATTGCCAAAGCAGTCACTGTGAAACCTTTTGAATTTGAGGCAATTCCTACCAAAGTATTTTCGTCCATTGGTTTTTTTGTCGTCAATGAAGCAACTCCAAAACCCTTAGAATAAATTAATTTCCCATCTTTTATGATTCCAACCGACATTCCCGGAACATCAAAAGTTTTTAAAGTATTTTGAATTAATTCATCTAATTTCTTTTGATCAACCTGCGCAAAATTAAGTGTAGAAATCAGTAAAAAAAGTACTGGATAAAATTTTTTCATTTTAAATTTTTTTTGTTTAAAAACCTCTCAAAGATAATAATTTAGGAAATAAAAAAGTAAAAGTTATAATTCTATATTTTAAACTAATAATCTTAAATTTGCACCAAACAAAAAACAATGGATAATAAGGAAAGTTTTTTATTAGAATGTTACAAACTGGGCATCATAAAATTTGGAAAATTTACCCTAAAAAGCGGCATTGAAAGTCCTTTTTACGTAGATTTAAGACCACTTGCTTCTGACCCAAAAATTTTAAAAAAACTATCCAGTTATTTGTTAGAATTAATTTCTACAACCGATTTTGATATTATTTGCGGCGTTCCTTATGCGGCGCTTCCTATGGCGACGGCAATGTCGCTTCAAAGCGAATTGCCTTTAATTATTAAAAGAAAGGAAGCAAAAACTTACGGCACAAAAAAATTAATTGAAGGAATTTTCAGTACGGGACAAAATTGTCTTTTAGTGGAAGATGTTATTACGAGCGGAAAATCTTTACTGGAAACTATTCCGGAAATTGAAAATGAAGGCATTTCTGTTTCAGATATTGTGGTTGTTTTAGACCGTCAGCAAGGTGGAAAAGAACTTTTAGAGGAAAAAGGTTTTAAAGTTCATTCACTTTTTAACATTACAGAAGTTTGCGAAATTTTAAGAAATAATAATTTAATTTCAGAAGAAGAAATCACCAGAATCAATGATTTTCTCACTGGAAATGAAGTAAATTTTGAAGTTGAAAAACACCTGACTTATGAACAAAAATTAGAAAAAACCAATAACTCTTTCGCTAAAAAGATTCTGGAAATTGCTATTGAAAAAAAATCTAATTTAATCGCATCTGCAGATGTTTTGACGACAAAAGAACTTTTAGATTTTGCCGAAAAAGTGGGTCCAAATATCGTGGCTTTAAAAACGCACATAGATATTATCACAGATTTTGATTTCGATGAAACCATTTTACCTTTAAAAGAATTATCAAAAAATTACAATTTTCTTTTAATGGAAGACCGCAAATTTGCTGATATTGGAAATACTCAGGAATTGCAGTTTGCTAACGGAATTTATAAAATTTCTTTCTGGGCAGATCTTGTGACTTCGCAGGTGATTGGTGGAGAAACTTCTTTAGATTGTTTTCTAAATGTTGGTGTAATTGCCATTTTAGGAATGTCTTCGAAAGGAACTTTAACGAATTCGGATTATCGCGAAAATGCTTTAAAAATAGCACTTTCTCATCCAAATGTGATTGGTGGCGTTTCTCAAAATAAAATTCCGGAAGACCTTTTATTATTTACGCCGGGTGTGAATTTAGAAAACTCCGGCGACGGAAAAGGGCAGCAATATAATACGCCGGAATATGTTTTTAAAAATTTGCAAACCGATTTTATTATCGTAGGACGCGGAATTTACAAGGCGGAAAATATTGAAAAAGCGTCTTTAGATTATAAAATTGCCGGGTGGAATTCTTATTTAACGGGCAATAAATAATTTTTATTGAGAATTAATATTAAAATTTACCCTTAAACCTTTTAATCGAAGTTGGTTTAAAAATATATTTAGCAGTAATGGTCTGTGCAGAATTAACGTCCAATTCATACCACGGCGATATTTTTTTATTGACAGGATTTATTAAAATGTGAATATCCTGCGCAGGCATAAAACTTTCCGCTAAAAGATATAATTTTTGTCCAGAAATATTTTTTGAGATTCCGACAATGATCACAGAATGTCCCGGACTTCCCGGTTTTATAAGGAAATCGCCCACTTTTACATCTTCATTATTGGTAATTTGCTCACTTTCTTTATTAAGGGAAATCGTGCCCGCATATCTGAAAATCAAGTCTAAATAATCACGAAAATTCTCATAAGAACTGTCAGATTTTGCAGCTTTAATAAATTTTACGCGATCTTTTACTTCTTCCGTTCTAATTCCTTTTTCGTAGTCTTTCCAGGTTAAAAATTGTCCGCTGGTAAAATGAAAACCAATTTTTTCAAATTTTTTCTGAGCAAACAGATATTCTGCATAAAGCCGAATCCAGGCATCGGCGCATTGCTGCAAATCTTTTTCACCAACATCAATTTTTAAAATAGCTGCATGGTTATATTGTTTAGCAATCGGAATTTCATTAAAATCGCGAACCGGAAAATCTTTAGGATAGAGTGGAAAATTAACCAAATAATCGCCGAACGAATTCGGTGTTTCAACTTGCCATTTGTAATTACGCGGCGGAGAAAATCTCGTTCTAACTGTCGATTTACCAGCTTCGATATTTAAAAGCTCCGTTTTTTCCTCGACCTGCGCGATTATAGTAGATGAAATTGACAGGAATAAAATAAATAACAGTTTTAAAAATCTGATTTTCAATGTAAAAACGTATTTAAAATTAAAGGTAGAAAATTATTACCAAACATTCAATTTTTTGTTATAGAACAATTATATTTGAGATCAATAAATGCAAATGCAAAAATTCAGCTTTTTATTTTTCGTTTTTTTTGGCTATGCGACAGTTCTGTCACAGCAGGATTCTATTGCCATAAAGGCGACTTTGCAATCCGATCTGAGAACTTTAGATGTAAAGCAATCCATTATTTATCGTAATGATCTGGATGAAAGTATTTCTAAAATAAAACTTTTAAACTGGATCGCCGCCTATCAAAACAGCAAATCTCCTTTAGCTAAAAGAAAACTGGACGACAGAAAAAGCGAAATATACTTTGCTAAAAAAGAAGATCTTGGTCAACTTACAAATCTAAAAATTCTTATTGAAAGCAATTCATTAAACGTCTCAAATCTTGAGGAAGAAAATATTTATTTAGACTTAAAATCTCCTCTGGAAGCAGGAAAATCTTTGAAGATTGATCTAGATTACACTTTGTATTTACCGGTGAAAAAATTCACGGAATATGGCTCCGAACTGGATGAGATTTCATTAAAATATTTCTTTATTGTCCCAGACAGTTTTGAAGAAAAAGAACAATATTCCAAATATTTTCAGGATGTGGAGGAAACGCAAAATGCCGGTACTTTTTGGAATATTAGCTTAAATTATCCACAATATTTTTCTTCTCAAAGTAATCTGAAGAAAATTGACAACAATAACTTCAGCGGAAAATTATCCGGAGATCCTGAAATTCTTTTAAGTCTAAAAAAACTGTCAGATCCATTTATTTTTAATATCGATAATCAGAAAATTTCGATAAAATTAGGCTATCCAATTTCACCGGAAGAACAGGAAAATTTAGAATTTTTTCTGCCTCTTCAACTTAAGTTTATAAAAGACAAAGTTGGTTTCCTACCTTCAAATATTTTTATCGGGGAAAAATTTCGCAGGAAGGAAAACTTTTTTGGCAATGATGATATAAAATTCTGGAAATTTAAATACCAGCTTTTTACGGATGCACAAAAAACAGATCTGGACTATTTTAGTATCATTTCAAAAAATATTTTAGAGCAAAGCTTCATAACAGAAAAGATAAAAGACCATTGGTTTAAAAATGGGTTAAAAACCTATTTAGAAATTGAATATCTTCACACCTATTATGAAAATACGAAACTTTTAGGACAACTTCCGGAAGATTTAAAAATTTTTAAGTTTAAACCTTTAAAATTATTTTATGCTTCTGATCTTAAACTAACAGACCGCTACGGTCTCGCCTATCATTATATTCTAACAAAAAACCTGGATCAAAAAATTGATTCAAAATACAGCGATCTCAGTAATTTTAATGAAATGGCAATCAGTAGTTTTGAAACGGGAAGTTTGTTTGATTTTATTGGTCAAAAAATGGGAAGTGAGAATTTCGATGGTTTTTTGAAGGATTATTTTGCTAAAAATCTAAATCAAAAAGTTGACACAAAAGATTTCCTGGACCAATTGGCGGTAAAATCGGAATACAGTTCGTCTTTTTTAGAAAAATATTTCCAGCACAAAAACAGAGATAATTTTAATCTTAAAAGCTATACAAAAGCCGGCGACAATTTCCAGATCCGGATTAAAAAAAACACAGACCTTCCGTTACCTTTTAAACTGGAAACCGAAACAAATGAAGGTGAAAAAAAGGTTTATTTTTATGATACCTCAGCGCAAAAAACGGATATTCAATACAATATTCCGCAACAAAATGCTGAAAAAATAACAATAAATGATGATTATGTTTTCCCTGAAAGCAGTTACCGTGATAATTATATTTACACAAAAGGGCTGTTTTCTAATATGAAGAAAATCAAATTTAAATTTTTGCAGGACATTCCAAATCCGGAATACAATGAGATCTATCTTAATCCAAAAGCTACTTTTAATGCGTATGATAAAGTTCTTTTAGGCTTAAATTTTAAAAATAAATCACTTTTTGACCAACCATTTATTTATTCCTTTACCCCTTATTACAGTACAGGAACCAACGAAATTACCGGTTCTGGTGCGGTTTCTTATAGCTTTTTACCACCGGAAAGTTTTTATCAAAATCTGACGTTTGGTGTTTCTGGCTCTTATTTTCATTATGATTATAATCTCGCTTATCAAAAATATTCTGCTTTTGCAAGTTTAAATTTTACAAAAAACCCCAGAAGCACAGTGGGCAGAAGTTTAGGAATTTCTTATTCCTATTATAATAAAGATCTTGATCCGAGAAGATTAAAATCTAACGATTATAATCAATATGATCTTTTTAGTTTGGGATACAGCTACGGCGATAGCAAACTGATCCACGAGAAATATGTGAGTGGAAACATTCAGACGATGAAAGATTTCCAGAAAATATCCGCTGAAGGCTTCTACCGTTGGGAATATGCACATAATAAAAAGATAAGTTTCCGGCTTTTTGCAGGTTATTTTTTAAACAATTCTACCAGAAATAATTTGTTTGACTACGGTATTTCACGGGTTTCAAATTATTCTTTTTCATACGGTTTATTGGGACAAAGTGCTACAACAGGATTGCTTTCACAACAGTATATTTTGGCAGATGGTGGTTTTAAATCTTATATCGGAAACACTGTAAATCAATACATTGCCAGTACAAATGTTGATTCTCATATCTGGAAAATGTTTAATATTTATGCAGATGCAGGTATTTACAAAAATAAATTTCAAAAAGCGGAATTTATTTGGGACAGTGGCGTAAAACTGAAAATAATTCCGGATTTCCTGGAGGTTTATTTTCCTATCCAGTCTTCTTTAGGATTTGAGCCTTCTTTTAAAGATTACGGCAGAAGAATTCGTTTTACTTTAATTTTAAATTTTGCGGCGGTGACTAATTATTTCCGTCGCGGTTGGTATTAGAAAAAGCCTGAAAATAAATTTTCAGGCTTTAAAATTTTAAAATAAATACGTTTTAATTTCCTGCAATTACTTTTACGTCATCAATATCCAAATTGTAATCGGCGCCTTTTCCCACTTTTACGGCAAAGAAATTTGATGCAGCATTGGTGTTGATATCAGTAAGTTTGGAACAATCCAAAGTAATTTTCACAAATTTATCTTTTGTAAAAATGGTTCCGGTGTAACTATTTGTTTCGCTATCCTGCACAGTCATATCTTTTCGAACATCGCCCAAATTAAATTTATAAAAAGTGCCATCTGTTTTGTAAACATTTACAGATAAAGATTTTGCGGCGGAACCCTTTAGCATAAAGGTAATTTCTTTAATTTTTGCAGGTAGAGTTTCAGTTGCTTTTGCAGTGAAAATATAATCGTTCCCTGCAGGATTTCCTATAATTTTTAGATCACCGCTTGAGTTTATCCCTTCGCCTACACCTTGTCTGGCGTAATCTTTTAAGCCATATTTGTTTAAACTTGCTGTGAAGTCTGCAAAATTATCAAAATCAGCGCCTTTAAAGGCATTTGTTTGCGCACTGGCAAATGTGATGAAACTTAAAGATAAAATCGTAAAGATCTTTTTCATTTTATTAAATTTTTGTTAATACTAAATTACATAAAAAAACTGTTCCCAAATAGAAACAGTTTAAATTAAGAATTAAAAAAAATTCGCTTAGTTTTTAATGATTTTTTGAGAAACTTTTTGTCCGTCAACAACACCTGTTACAATGTAAATTCCTTTAGATAAAGAAGAAACATTTAAAGGTGTACTTTCAGTAACAGAAGCTGATTTTACAACCTGACCGGTCATATTCAAGATCTGAACATCAGTTTTAGCAGCAAAACTAATTGTGTTTGAAACATTAGTATTTTTTACCAAAGCAGATTTACTTTTGTTAACATCAGAAACGGCTAAGTTAGAAACTGTTGTTCCTGAGATCAAAACATCATCCACACTAAAAGTTCCTGTTGCAGCCTCAGCGGCATAAAAATAAAATCTAAAAGTGATCGGTGTTTTGATATTGGTAAGAGCAGAAGGTGTAATTTTACATCCTGACTCTCCGCCTGACTGATCAATAACAAAAAAGAACTGGTTTGGTGTCTGTATTTCTAAATTTGGATTTGCATCTACGGAAGCCGGTAAGTTTGCAGCATAAGAATCAGCACTTGAGCGAACAACAAAGTTTCTTGGCCCTGTTGAAGATCTTTGAGCTCTGAAAGTAATTGAAGATATCGACAAAGAATTTCCTGAACTTGGAGTAATTGTTACTTCAAAATATTTGCTGGTGTCGATCGTAGCATCTAAGCTTGGGTTGGTCCACGCAAATCTGTTTGCTGTTGTTGTTGGAGTAAGCGCAGTTGAAGCTGTGAATCCTGAAATACTAAATAAATTAGTTGTTCCTGCTGTCTGATCTCCAAAATCGGTATTTGGCGCTTCATTAAAATCGTATAGTGCTGTAAAAGTTGTTTGCGCCGTAGCAACACCCGTTAAAGCGATTAAAGATAAAATTGTAAAGATTTTTTTCATTTCAAAAATTTTAATTGTTAATTTATTTATTGAGTCAAAGTTAAAAAAACTGTTTTAGAATGTAAAACAGTTTTTAAATAATAATTTCTTAATCTTTAATGATTTTTTGAGATACTTTCTCACCATTTACAACACCTGTTACGATGTAGATTCCTTTGTTTAAAGAAGATACATTTAAGATTGTATTTTCACTAACAGAAGCTGATTTTACAATCTGTCCATTCATATTGTAAATTTGAACATCTGCTTTAGCACCAAACTGAATTGCATCTTTTACAGAAGTGTTTTTCACCAAACTTACTTTTGCAGATTTTAGATCACCTACGGCAAGAGTTGCAGATGAAATCAGTACATCATCAAGAAAAAATCGCTTTCCACCTGCAGATGAAGAGAAAGTAATTTTGGAATTTACTGTACCACCAGTAATATCAGTAGTAAACGAGGAGAAAGCTCCATTAGTTAATGTAAATGTAGTTGAGCTTAAAGTTCCTCCACCACTAATAGAAACAGTTAAAGTGGTATTGTCTGTACCAAAAGATGCTGCGCGAAAAGTTAGAGTAGCACTTCCTGATAACGAGCTTAAAGCTGGTGTACTAATGGATCCAGCAGCACCTCCACTTCCAGATTTCACACATTTACTTGCTCCACCTGATGCTGCAAACGCCCAACCTGCTGAAGTGTAAGTAGATAATGAGCTCGTGCCAACATTTCCAGAAAATGCTCCGTCATTTCCGCCTGTCCCGGCTAAATCGTCAAAATTTGCATTAAAAATTTGTGAATTTACAAGTCCAGCAAATACAATTGCTGCAATTAAAGAATAAAGTTTTTTCATAAAATAAAATTTTAAAAGGTTAATATTATATAGCAAATTTAGTTAAATTAACAATAGATAAATAATTTTAATATTAAATTTGAGTTAATAACTAAAGACGCTAAATTTTATACTTTAGCAACTTTAATTATATTTTTTTGATCAAAAAATTTCTTTTCTTTTTCTTTATAATTTCAGGATTTTCCTTAGGATCTTCCCAGATATTTTCGTGGAAAAACCCCAATATTAAAAACGATTCTATTTCCAGAGACAGTGTAATTTCACAAAAATTAAATAAAGATTATTTTACAAAAGATACTTTAGATTTTATTAAAACTAAAAATAATATCGTGGTAGATGAGGATGTTTTAGTAAAAAATCCAAAAAATTCAGGTTTTGGAAACATCAATTCCAATGGTTCAATTATCCGCGGAATTACTTTTGGAAATAACCAGGGACAATCTGTGCAATCTTCACTTGATCTTCAGATTTCCGGACAACTGTCAAAAGATGTTTCTGTTTTAGCGAGTATTTCTGATCATAATTTACGGATTCAAGCAGATGGTTACACACAAACGCTGGAAGAATTTGATAAAATTTACATCCAGTTAAATATTAAGAAAAACTCAATTCTACGCGCCGGACATGTTGACTTAATTGATGATAAAACTTATTTTGGGAGATATCAGCGTAAATCTTTAGGCTTACAGTTTCAAACCCAACTCGGGACCGAAAACAAAACCTATTTAGATTTTTCCGCCGGCATTGCGCGCAGCGAATTTTACCGGATCCGTTTTCAGGGAATCGAAGGAAATCAGGGACCGTATAGACTGACTGGTAAAAATGGTGAACAATTCATCACAATTCTTTCCGGTTCTGAACAGGTTTTTATCGACGGAATTTTAATGAAACGCGGAGAAAACCAGGATTATATTATCAATTACAATACGGGAGAATTAACTTTTACCAGCTACCGCCCAATTTTTAAGCAAAACTTTATCACTATTTCTTATAATTATACTAACCGAAATTACACACGTTTTTTAGTAACGGGATATGTTCAGCATGAAAGAGAAAAGTTGAAATTGGGATTCAATTGGTTTTTGGAAAATGACAATAAAAATGCACCGCTTGCACTTAATTTAAGCAAGGAAGATGAACAGATTTTGGTAAATGCGGGTAATAATCCCGATTTGATGTTCGCGCCCTCGGGCGTTGTAACGGAATATGATGTTAATAAGATTTTATACCAGTTAATTTCAGGCGGTGCAGGAAATTATTACCAGTTTTCTACAGATAAAACACAAACACTTTATCAGGTCGCGTTTACTTTTTTTGGAGAAAATCTGGGCGATTACAATATTATTCAGACTACAAATAACGGGCGTGTTTTTGAATATGTCGGTCAAAATTTAGGAAATTACAGAGCCGTCCGAAAACTACCTGCGCCGGTCAAATCTCAGGTTCTTTCTGGTAATGCAGAATATAAATTGGGTGATAACGGTAAAATAGGTGCAGATTTTTCGTTGAGCAATTATGATGTTAATTTATTTTCATCTAAAAACAACACAGAAAATATCGGTTACGCAGGAAGGATTTTTGGTTACAAAACTTTTAGAAAAAATAACTGGAGTGGCACACCAAGTTTAGAATTTCAGCATATTGATTCCCGTTTTCGTATTTTGGACAGGATAAATGATGTTGAGTTTTCAAGGGATTTTAATCTGCAGCAAGAATTTAACCAGATCACACAAAACAGACTGATATTTAGTTTTTTAAACCAGTTCGGAACGCAGTCTTTCTTTAATTATAAACATAATTATTTAGATGAAAAAAATAATTATACAGGTATAAAAAATGATCTGGATTTCGGTTTTAAAACAGGAAAAACTTTAACCACAGGTTCCGTTTCTTATCTTGATACAAAGGCATTAACGCAAAATACGAACTTTTCCCGAGGCAAAATTTTATCAGAATACCTCACAAACAAAGGAAGTTGGGGAATTGGCGGTAGTTTCGAACATAATCTAAAGAATTTTAATGTTGATAACCAACTGGATGTGACGAGTTACAGTTGGAAAGAAGTTTTTTTACAAAAGAAGATCGGTGACAGTACGCGGACAAAATTAATGGCAAAAGTATATCTTCGGGATAATGATTCTGTACGTGATAACAGACTTCAAAATACCAATCAAATATTAGGTTTTATGCTTGAAAGTGAGATAATTAAGAATCCAAATGCGAGCCTAAGTGCGCTAATTCATTACCGTAAATTTTTATATCAAAATCCGACAAATCAAAATAAGCAAAATCAGGATTTCGTAGTCGGAAATCTACTTTACAATCAAAAATTATTTAATAACGGAATGCGTTTACAAGCATTTTATGAACTTGGAAACGGACAGGAAGCGCAGCGGGAATTTCAGTATTTAAAAGTGACCGATGGACAGGGCATTTACAAATGGACCGATTATAATGGTGACGGCATTCAGCAAATTGATGAATTTGAAACTGCAGAATACTCTGATCTTGCGCAGTACATAAGGGTTTATACCAATACCGTAACTTATTTACCATCAAATAAAAACAAGCTGCAGCTTGCGCTATTTGTCAATCCATCCGCTATTTTAAACTCCGAAAATCAGTTTCTTAAACGCTGGAATTTTAATCTTTCGCTCCTATCTGAAAATTCATTTTATAAAGAATATCAGGTTTTGGTTTTGAATCCGTTTGAAAAAAATGCGAGACAAATCTTAAAAAATCAAAATTTTCTGGGTTCGATGCAGTTTAATCCCACGGATAAATCCGGGTGGAACGGCAGTTACCGTTTTATTAAAAATGATAATTTAATCAATGCCAATTTTAGCAACGAAGAGCGTCTTCAAGTTTCCCATTTAATAACCGTGGGTTATTTATTTAATAAAGATTTCCGGATCGACTGGGAAAATAGTACAGCGAAAATTCAGAACCTGTCAGAACTATTTATTACAAGGGATTATCAGCTGGAAAACTTTGAAACAAAACCAAAAGCGACTTACAAATTTACGGATGCCCTTCAAACTGAATTATATACGTCTCTAAAACAAAAAACAAGACTGGATGGACCGGAAGCTTTAAAAACTTTGGATCTCACAGGAACTTTGCAATGGCAATGGAGGAAAACCTCACTTCGGGCAAATTTTTCATTCATCAACAACAACTTTAGTGGAAACAGTTTTAGCATCGTCGGCAATCAAATGCTGGATGGTTTAAAACCGGGAAAGAATCAGGTTTGGTCCTTATTTTTGCAACAGCCGATCAATTCTTTTATTAATTTAGATTTAAATTACGAAGGCAGAAATTCCGGCGAAAGAACTATTCACATTGGAAGTGTTCAGGTGAAAGCGAGTTTTTAAAAATTTAAACACTAATCTCAAATCATGAAAAAATTTATCTTTTTACTATTTATCTGCAGTTTTTTTGCTTTAAAATCTCAAGAATTAAAAGCTTTTCAGCTTTATGATCAAGGTGGAAAAAAAATTAATACCGAGAAATTAGTTGAAAATTTATCTGAATATGATGTGGTTTTATTTGGCGAATACCATAATAATTCGATCATTCATTGGCTGGAATTAAAAGTGGCCGAAGAACTTTACAAGCAAAAAAATGGAAAAATTATTTTAGGCGCAGAAATGTTTGAGCGTGATAACCAAGTTCAATTAAAAAACTATTTAGATGGAAAAATTTTAGTAAAAAACTTAAAAGATTCCGTTCGACTTTGGAATAATTACGAAACAGATTATCGACCTTTAGTTGACTTTGCAAAAGATAAAAAATTGGATTTTATTGCCACTAATATTCCAAGAATTTATGCATCAAAAGTAGCAAAAGAAGGCTTGCAAAGTTTAAATGATCTTCCGGAAGATGATAAAAAATTTGTCGCCAAATTACCAATTTTAGTAACTTTAGAAACGCCGGGTTACGAAGAGATGAACAAAATGATGGCGGAACATTCCGGCGATAAAGCCATGAATTTTGTCGCAGCACAAGCGGTAAAAGATGCAACAATGGCAGAATCCATAACGCAAAATTTAAAACCAAATTACACTTTTCTACATTTTAACGGCGATTATCACAGCAAAGAATTTGGCGGCATTTACTGGTATTTAAAACAAAAATACCCAAATTTAAAAATTGCTGTTCTTTCTGTTTATGAAAGTGATGATTTAAAATTATCTCTTCCAGTAAAAGACTTTAAACCAACAAATTTGAACCTGGTTATTCCCGCAGATATGGCGAAAAGTTATTGACTTTAAATTGATAAACTGTTAGATTGCTATATTGTTACATTAATCTTAAATTTGCAGTATGATAAAAATCGGAAATATAGAACTCCCCGACTTTCCCCTGCTTCTTGCACCAATGGAAGATGTTTCAGATCCGCCGTTTCGCCGTTTGTGTAAAATGCATGGCGCAGATATGATGTATTCAGAATTTATTTCTTCTGAAGGCTTGATCCGTGATGCGATGAAAAGTAAGAAAAAACTGGATATTTTTGATTATGAACGTCCGGTTGGAATTCAGATTTTCGGTGGTGATGAAGAAGCAATGGCACTTTCTGCAAAAATTGTGGAAGCCGTTCAGCCCGATGTCGTTGATATTAATTTCGGTTGCCCCGTAAAAAAGGTGGTTTGTAAAGGCGCCGGAGCTGGCGTTTTAAAAGATATTGATCTAATGATCCGCCTTACAAAAGCCGTCGTCAATTCTACACATTTGCCTGTGACTGTAAAAACAAGATTGGGTTGGGATAATGATTCCATCAATATTATGGAAGTCGCGGAACGTTTGCAGGAAACCGGGATAAAAGCCTTGACCATTCACGCCAGAACACGCGCACAAATGTATAAAGGCGAAGCGGACTGGAATTATATTTCAAAAGTAAAAAACAATCCCAACATTGAAATTCCAATTTTCGGGAACGGTGATGTCAATACGCCAGAAAAAGCGCTTGAATACAAACAAAAATACGACTGTGACGGTATTATGATCGGTCGTGGTGCGATCGGCTATCCCTGGATCTTTAATGAAGTAAAGCATTTTTTTGAAACCGGAGAAAATTTACCAAAACCAACAATTTCGCAACGTTTAGAAGCCGTTCGCCAACACGCAGAATGGAGCACAGAATGGAAAGGTGAAAAATTAGGTTTAATAGAAATGCGGCAACATTACGGTAATTATTTCCGAGGAATTCCCCATTTTAAAGATTTTCGCGTGAAATTTTTAGAAGTTTTTACGATGGAAGAAATGGTGGAAGTTATTGCAGAAACTGAAGAATTTTATGCGGAGTTTAGTTTTTAATTAAAAAATATGAAACTAAGAGTAATTTTATTATTTTTAATCATAATTTTTACTGTTGTTTCATACATTGGTGCAGCAGAACCATTCACCTGGTGGTTAGAAGCCGCGCCTGTTTTTCTTGGAATTTTGGCATTAATATTTTTTAGAAAATTTAAGTTCACGAATTTCGTTTACATCATTATTTTCATTCATTTTTTAATTTTGCTGATTGGCGCGCATTTCACTTATGCAAAAGTTCCCGGAGTTGACTGGATGAGTCATATTTTTGGTGGAACGCGAAATAATTACGATAAGATCGGCCATTTTATTCAAGGTTTTTCTCCGGCATTAATTGCACGAGAAATTTTGATCAGAAAAAAAATTGTCAATGGAAAAGGATGGCTGTTTTACATCGTTGTTTCAATAGTTTTGGCAATTTCTGCCTTTTATGAATTTATAGAATGGTGGGTTTCAATTTTCTCGGGCGACGCTGGCGATAGTTTTTTAGGAACGCAAGGTTATATTTGGGACACACAAACAGATATGTTTTCAGCATTGATCGGTGCTTTGGTTGCGTTGATATTTTTCTCAAAATTGCAGAATAAGTTTATTGAAAAAAACAAAATTCCTTCTTAAAAAAACTTGTAACCAGCCCTGATTGAAGCGGCATCCTTTTTTGTCCCGATTGAAAAATCGAGATAAAAAAGATATAGCGAAAAGCAGGTTCCCGGCTTCTAAAAAACCTTCTAAAATCCGTAACTTTACACGTTATTTTTATACTAATAAATCAAAACTGACGATGCTTAAAGCGGAACATGTTACCAAAACTTATAATGCCGGGAAAAAACTGGCGCTGGAAGATTTTTCAATTGATGTGCCGGAAGCGTCTATCTACGGACTTCTTGGTCCAAACGGTGCGGGTAAAACGACTTTTATACGCATTATAAATCAAATTACGCAAGCCGATTCTGGCGAGGTTTTTATTAACGGAACTTTGCTTAATCCTTCTCATATTCGCCAAATTGGTTATATGCCGGAAGAGCGCGGTTTATATAAAAATATGACGGTTGGTGATCAATTGTTATATTTTGGGGAACTAAAAGGAATGACGAGAAATGACGCGCTGAAAGAGGCAAAATACTGGTTCGAGCAATTGCAGATCGATCAATGGTGGAAGAAAAAACTGAGCGAACTTTCCAAAGGAATGGCGCAAAAATTACAGTTTGTGGTGACGGTTTTGCATAAGCCAAAGTTGCTAATTTTGGATGAACCTTTTTCAGGTTTTGATCCGGTAAATGCCAATTTAATTAAGGATCAGATTATTAAATTAAAGGAACAAGGAACAACGATTATTCTTTCGACGCATAGAATGGAAAGTGTGCAGGAAATGTGTGATGCCGTTGCTTTGGTAAATAATGCAAAAAAAATCATCGACGGAAAAGTCTTTGAAGTGAGGGAAAAATTTAAGAAAAATATTTTTGAAGTGACTATTTCTGAAGTTAAAAGTGAGGCTTTTGAGAGTTTTAAAAATAAATATCAAATTCAGGATATTTTACATGAAAATGATTTGATTTCTTTTAATTTAAAGAGTGAAATTCCGCAAAAAAATATTCTTTTGGATTTAATTAATTGTGGCACGATCCGCACTTACGACGAGAAAATCCCAAGTATGAATGAAGTTTTTATTAACGCCGTAAGTGAAAAAAATTAAGAAGATGAACAATATTTTATTAATTACAAAACGGGAATATCTTACGCAAGTAAAGAAAAAATCATTCGTTGTTTTGACACTTTTGGCGCCAATACTAATGATTGCTTTTGGGGCAACAATCGCTTTTATGTTTAAAGCCAACAAAACGAAATCTACTTTTGACGTGGTAGATAAAACTGGCATTTTTGCGGAACATTTAAAATCAACAGATAATATTAATTATGTTTATGTCCCAGAAAGTGCGGAAAAATCTTTGGTTTCTGCCTTGAAAGATATGAAAGGAACGGATGGAATTTTGATTTTACCTAAACTTGAAAATAATGATTATGCAAAATTTGAGAGCGAAACGCAATTACTTTTAAATAATAAAATTGGTTTTGACACGAAACAGAACATCGCGTCTGATATTTCTGGTTTGATCAAAAAAGAGAAAATAAAAAACCTTGGGATTACTGAAATACAATTAACAAATCTGGATAAAAGTTTTGAGTTAAAAACGAAAAATCTGATCGATGATAATAAATCTGATTCTGATCTGACTTACGGTGTAAAATCCGGTTTAAGCATGCTTTTAATGTACGCCACTTTTATGTTTATTTTAATTTACGGCGTTCGTGTAATGCGAAGCGTTTTAGAGGAAAAAAACAACCGCGTTGTTGAGATCATCATTTCTTCTGTGAAACCTTTTGAACTGATGATGGGGAAAATTATCGGTGTAACTTTAGTCGCACTCACTCAGTTTTCTGCCTGGATCACAATGGCGATAATTGGCGCGCTGTTTTTAAATACTGGTTTTTCTGCTATAAAAGGGAAAATTCCTGGCGGTGAAGGTTCCGAAAGTATGATGGATAAATTTGATATTCAGCAAATTGCAACCCAAATTTCTCACACATTATTAGATTTGAATTATGGTTTAATAATCGGCGTTTTTATTATTTTCTTTTTGCTTGGTTATATTTTTTACAGTTCAATTTATGCCGCGATCGGTTCTGCAGTTGATAATGAAACGGAAACTTCACAGTTTACAATTTTCGCAATTTTACCTTTAACATTGGGAATGTACGGCAGTTTTTCAATTATGGGAAATCCGGATGGACCGATGGGATTTTGGTTGTCGATGATCCCTTTTACTTCGCCAGTTGCGATGATTGCAAGAATTCCGTTTGGCGTTCCGGCTTGGCAAATTATTTTATCGATCGCGATTTTATTGGCTACTACCCTTTCGATGGTTTATGTTGCGGCAAAAGTTTATAAAGTGGGGATTTTAATGTACGGAAATAAAGCCACGATGAAGGAACTCTGGAAATGGGTGAGAACTTAGATAAAAATAAAAAATTGAATAGAAATAATTTCAGCAATAATTATTTAATAATTATTACACTTTATATAAGTATTAACTTATTAATCCTTTACAAATGGATTACATTTGATTACGATAATAATTATGCAGGTTCGTTGGCTACGCAATTATGGGGATTCAGTAATCTGATAATAAATGGTGTATTCTTTCTCGGATTTATTATTGCGGCAATAATGATAAAACAAAAAAGAACTTTTTATTTTATAACTGCGTTCTTTGCTTTTATACCTATTGTAATATTATTTGTTACTGGATAAAAAAACAACCTAAAATTTAGGTTGATTTTTGATTTTAAATGTTTTGCAAAAACTATTTAATTTCTTTTTTCACGTAATCTTTTGTGTCTTTATAAGCATCAACAGTTGCATCTTTTGTATTCACTGCCGCTTTCTTCGTCCAATGTCCGGTATTTTTAGCAGCTTTTTTTGTCCATTTCGTGCTTTTTTTAACCCCTTTTTTAGTTGCTTTATAACCTTTTGTGGCAGTTTTACCTGTCCATTCAGCGCCATCAGAAACTGTGTTTCCTACAGCGTTTGCATCTTTTTTAACTTCTTGTTTTACAGTTTGTGCAGATAATCCTGCTGATAATAAAACTATTGCTGCTAATGATAATAATTTGGTTTTCATAATTTCTAAATTTAATTTGATTCAAACAATCTTTTCAGAAATCAAGCCAAATCATTATAAAAAAAAATCTTAACTAACATTTAACCTTATCCATAAATTTTTCCAAAAAAAAAAATTAAACAAAAAATCAGTTCAATTATTATTTTTTGAAAATATCCCGAATATATTCTCCGCCTTTATTTACCATTTCAATTACATAATTTCCATCTTCAAAATAGCCCAAAGTTTGCGTTCCATCTGCCAACAATACACGGAATACATCGTTTTTTGTCGATTTACTGAAAGTTGCATACGGAACCGAGCTCTTTGATTCAACTAAAATAAATTTATCATTACTAATATTTACCTTTTGCAAAGTTAAATTGCCGTTGGAAAAATTATTTGAAGCATTTATTTTAACTTTTTCTATAATCACAGGTTTCGGCAAATCTGTCTTTTGAACTACTTCTACAGATTTTTCAACAGGTAAAGTTTCATTTGAAATTGCTGAAATTTTAGTGGGTGTTGAAGCTGAAATACTTGCCATACTTTTCTCCAAAGATTCTTTAAAACCAATCTCAAAATCTTTTTCACTGGAAACGCCCTGTTGTGATAAAACGACCTTTTCATGGCAGTCTTTTGCTTCAAACGTAATTTTATTTTTTAAAAAATTACCAGTGTCGGATATATTAACTATTGCAACCTCGCACGGATTTTGTCTCAATTCCTGCGGCCATTCATTCTGTTCACTTTGTATAACTGTGTAACCTTTCTTTTCAAGGCTTTTTACAACACTTGCATTTAATCCGTATTTGTTATTTTTAAAGTCTTTCAAATTTTTTGGAACATATACATATTTATAATCCGAAAATTGCTGTGCATTTCCAAAATTAAATACTAAAAAAAGCGCGATAAGAACAATATTTTTCATAGTTTTTTAATTATAAGAAACTAAAAATTTTAGGATAATTTTGAACACTGGTGGATTTCAGGTTCCTGTAGAAAAAACGGAGCTGCTGTTGACATTAAATTTTTTACTCCATCAGAATTCAGATGTACACTTAGATCTTCCTGACTTTCCCATTCTTCAATGGTGTAAAAGACTTTTTTGTCATTAAAGTCTTGAACTAATTCATAATTAAGGCATCCTTTCTCCTTTTTTGTATCAATGACCATCTTTTTTAAAAGGGAAATCACTTCCTCTAAATTTTCTTCTTTAAAACGAAGATCTGCCACGACGTGAATTGTACTCATAAATTTTATTTTTAAAAGATAAATATAGCAAAATCATTCAAAATAAACCCGCTTAAATTTTGAAGTTTAAATTTTAACAAAAAAAAAACCTAAATCAAATGATTTAGGTTTTATATACTTTTAAATGAAATTATCTTTTAGATCTTCCTTTACTTTGAGATTTTGCATCCTGCGCAACGCGGAAACCAATCCATCCAAAAGATCTGGATTCATCTTTAAATCTTCTTTGACCAGGATCAAGCCAGTAAGCTGTATCTAGCCATGAACCACCTTTCACTACACGAACTTCATCAGAAATTTTTGTAGTTCGGGAAACGGCATCTTTTTGAAGAATTACACGTCCTCTTGAGTCGACGATGAATTTTTTCTTATTACCATTGTACATACTGAAAGCGGCATTTGCACTGTCCTGCTCTTTTCCATAACCTGCATCTAAAGATGACTGAAAATCTCCATCTCTAAAATTTCTGTCGTCAGAAGTTGTCTCACGAGCATATTGTCCAGGTAAACCTTTGTAAACCAATCGGCCGTCTGAAAGTGTATCATATTTCACGGCATTGTCCTCAATTTTCTTAACACTTCCGTCTTCATTTCTCTCCACAGTTCTTGTCACATTTCCACGGAAATAATTGAAGTCACTTCCCTCTTCATCAATTATTGGTCTGTAAACATCGGCAGTCCATTCGGAAACATTGCCAAACATTCCATAAATACCTAAATCATTTGAAGGAAACTGTTTAACGTCCGAAGTTGTAGGCGAACCATCATTTTTCCATCCAGGAACACCGGAATAATCACCTTGTCCCATCTTGAAATTTTCAAGATACATGCCACGGTTTTTTCCTTTTTTTCCTTTAATTTTATCAATTTGCGGCTCTTTTCCTTTAACTAGATTATATTCTCTATTTTTTTGCTGGCCTAAAGCTGCAAATTCCCATTCAACTTCAGTTGGTAATCTAAATTTTTCAACTAAACCTGCAGATGCATTTTTATTTGCCGCAAGAATACGTGTATTTGTTGTTTTAATTCCTGTAGCTTTTTTAAGCTTATCTTTATTTAAAATTGCTTCAAGGTCTGCATCATTGCCTTTGTACTTATCCATATTGAAAGCGCTTGCACCAACATTATTAGCTTCGTTCGTATAATAATCTTTTGCTATAACACCTTTATCAATTAATGCTTTTTCATTTGATCTTTCTGTTAACCAGTCGCAATATCTTGAAGCCTGCAACCATGTTACTCCAACAACAGGATAATAATCGTATTCCGGGGAACGGAAATAGGTTTCAGCAAAATCATTTCGGGATAATTTATTGTTCCAGACTAAGGTATCCGGCAAAGCTCCTTTATAAATTTCTTTGTAATTAGGATCAGAAGGTGGAAAAACAAATTTTAACCAGGTAACGTATTCTCTGTATTCGTAATTGGTAATTTCAGTTTCACCCATGAAAAAAGCACTAACCTGCATTCTGCGTGGCGTATTATTCCAGTCGTGCATTACATCATCTTTTACCAAACCCATCGTAAAGGTACCGCCTTCAACATAAACCATCCCTGGCCAGCCTTTTTGTTTTTGCTGCTTCCCGGTAAAAAACCAACCTTTAGAGTCGTTTGGTTTCCAGCCTGTTTTACTTGTAAAACGTTTTGTTCCGCCGCCGTTTTTGGAATTGCCTCCGCCACAACTTGTGAGCATTAAAGCAGCGCATAATGTTAATAAAGAAAACAACTTGAGTTTGTTCATACTAATGTTAAATATTTTCAGGATACAAAGAAAAAATAAAAATTCCAATTAACCAATTAATGATTTCAGTTTTTTGAAAAACGTGGTTAAATATATTTTTATTGTATCATATGATTATTTTAATTTTTTCGTTTAATTTGTAATTGATATACAATTATGAAACGCAATTTACTATTTATTATTTTCTGCAGTCTTTTTTCTGCTGTAAATGCTCAAAATATCTCCTTAAAATGGGATGGCACAAAGAAAATCGATTATGGAACTGAAAGTAAAACCCTGCCCCATTTTTCCAATGATGGTTTTAATTTTGAAGAAGGAAATGTCATTATAAGAGTTAATTTAAAATCCGCAGACCTTTTAAAGGCAGAAAATCTTCAGTGGGAAAAGATTTCTGAAAAAGATTTATTCGATATTTCTAAATATGAAGTAAAATCCGGAAATCATATTGATGTTAGTTCTTATTTAAATAATGGCGAGAATTATACTTCTGTAAGAATCGAAGCATTTAAAACAGAAAAAAATCAGATCTTCAGACTTGCCGGTTTTTCTTTGGTAAAAGATACTAAACCTCAAACACAAAATTTTACGCAGCGGGCCGGAACTACTAATAATCCACTTAAACAGGGAAATTTTTATAAAATAAAAGTTGACAAATCAGGGATATTTAAGATCACAACCCAATTTTTACGTTCAAACGGAATTAATCCAGCAGATATTAATCCTAAAAACTTTCGAATTTACGGTAATGGTGGTTTAATTTTACCGGAATATAACCGTGATAATTATTATAAATCTTTGCAGGAAGATGCTATTGAAGTTAGTGGCGAAAATGACGGCGTCTGGAATGACGGTGATTACGCATTGTTTTACGCACAAGGACCGGATGGCTTTAATTTATTCAAAGGCACCGTCGGTGATGCGACAAACCGGAGAACCGAGACACGCTCCGACAGAAGTCTTAACGTAAAAAACATTTATGAAAATGCTTCTTATTATTTTATCAATTTTGATACTGGTCCCGGTAAAAGAGTTCAGAGTTCGGATACTCCGCTTTCTGCAGACTTAATATCAACTTACGATGATTATCAGGTACTTAATGAAGAAAAAGTCAACCTATTAAAAATTGGACGTGTTTTTTTAGGCGATTTTTTTAATAATAATAAATCAGTAACATTTACAACCAGGGTGCCACTTAAAGCAGATGATATTATCACTTATAAAACAGAAGTTGCACCCTATCAATTTCAGGGAAATTCAATTAAAATAAATATTAATAATCAAAATGAAAATAATTATTCTTTCGCACCTGGTGGTCAGGATTATATTTTTGCAGATTTTTTAGGAAATATCAGCGGTGTCACGGGAAATCAAATTACTTTTAATTATTCTCCAACGATAAGCTCTAATCCGAATGGTGTTGTATATCTAAATTATGCTGAAGTTTCTTACAAACAGGATCTTTTATTTAATGGTTCTCAGATGAACTTCAGATCATACGACATTGAGGAAAACAGCAATACTGATTATGGATTTTCACTTTCCGGCGCTTCCTCTGCCGAAGCCATTTGGGATGTTTCTGATGTTACAAATGCAAAAAAGAAAGTAAATAAAGCGTCCGGCGACAATTACAATTTTGGTTACACCGCGGACAATTCAGGTTTTAATAATGAATTTGTTGCATTTAAAAACTCAGCTGCTTTCACTCCGGCTTTTGTTGGAAAAATCGCTCCACAAGATCTTTCCGGTCTTAGTAATATTGATTATTTAATTGTGACATCACCTGAAATGGTGGGACAAGCTCAGAGATTAGCTGATTACCATAAAAATATTAATAATTACAATGCTGTTGTTGTAGATGCAACCAAGATCTACAATGAGTTTTCCAGTGGCAGCAAAGATATCACAGCAATAAGAGATTTCGTCACAAGATTAAATTCTACCAACGGAAGTTTAAAATATTTGATGATTTTAGGAGATACTTCTTTTGATTATAAAGGGATTCTTTTTCCAGACTCAGATATCATTCCAAGTTACCAAAGTGAATATAGCCAAAGCTTTACCTCATCTTTTGTGACTGACTATTATTTTACTATGACCTCACCGCAAACTTCAAGTAATATCCAGGGTATGCTTTCAGATCTTCCGGTTGGCAGGTTACCCGCAGCAAATGCAGCAGAAGCCAAATTACTAATTGATAAAACTTTAGCCTATTATAACCAGCTACCAAATCAATCCACACCTTTCGGCGACTGGCGCATGAAACTTGATTTTGTAGTAGACGATGATCTTCAAAATGAGAGTCCGCCAAGTGGAATTGCTTTTCATACAGCAGCAGACAATGCCATTAAATTTAATTTTGAAGGTACTGCAAGTGATAAACCTGAATATAACGTCCGCAAATTATATCTTGACTCATACCCAGCGACAAACTCTGCAGGTGGACAACGTTATCCACAGGTTAATCAGGCAATAAGCAGCGATGTAAGTAACAGTTTGTTTTTATTTTATTTCGGACATGGCGGTATTAATGGCTGGTCGCAGGAGCGTGTTTTAACAAGTACTGAAGTAAAAAATTTTAATAACTATAATACAGTTTACAGCCGATTTCCTTTGGTTTCAACAATTACCTGTGAATTTACACTTTGGGATGATCCCTCCGCCAATTCGACCGGAGAACAGGTAATAAAATCTAAAACCGGAGGAGCTGCAACGATGATCACTTCCAGTCGCGCTGTTGGCGTGGATTATGGAATAAATTTTACCAGAACATTTGTAGATCAGGTTTTTAAACTTGACAATGATGATTTCAGAAGTTTGGGAACTGCTTTTTTAGAAGCAGAAAGAGTCACGGGACCAAATTCAAATCACCTAAAGGTAAATTTTCTGGGTGATCCTGCGATGAAACTTAGCAGACCAAAAAAACTCGTCACTATAGAAACGATCGATTCTCCCGTTCCCGGACAATTGCGAGCGCTGGATTTCGTTACCATCACAGGAAAGGTAAATAAACCAGATGGTTCAATTGACACCTTTTTCTCAGGAAGAATTTCCATTAACATTTATGATAAAAGATTAAATAAAAAAACACTGAATAATGATGGTTTTCTGTTGCCGATTCTCGACTATACAGAAGAAGGAAGTCCGATCGTAAAAACTTCCGGCGAAGTTAAAAACGGTCTTTATACTGTGAAATTTTATGTTCCTAAAGATATCAATTACACTGTGGGAACTGGTAGAATTTTAGCTTATGCCGACAACAAAAAATTCGATGTTTTTGTAAACCAGTCCTATCAGATCGGAGATATTAATCCAAATGGTTTAAATGATACGACTCCGCCAGTTGTGCATTTGTTTATGAATAACACCAATTTTGCTGATGGTGGAATCACCAATCAAAATCCTACTCTTTTAGCTTGTGTAAATGACGACACAGGAATAAATTCAACAGGATCTGGCATTGGTCACGATATTACTGTAATTCTTGACGGACAGGTAATTAACACAACTGTTCTGAACGATTTCTATTTTTCAGGTGAAGGAAATGGCTGCGTAAATGCAACTTTAGAAGATTTTCAAAAAGGAAATGTTTCTTATCCTTTTAGAAATTTAACACCGGGCGCACATCAGCTGGTATTTAAAGTTTGGGACATCAACAATAATTCGACTTCGCAAACGTTAAACTTTATAGTAAAAGACGAGACAGACCAAAATTTAGTTGTAAAAAGATTACTAAACTGGCCAAATCCTTTTACAGACAAAACCTACATTCAGTTTGAGCATAATTGTAATGATGCTTTGGATGTAAATGCGCAGATATTCACTATAACAGGAAAATTAGTAAAAACAATTTCCACACAGGTGACGGCGGAGCCCTTCTTTCAGGGATTTAGAACGCCAAGAACGGCGATTGAATGGGATGGCAAAGATGACTTCGGAGATACAGTTGCAAAAGGTGTTTATATTTTTAAAATATTCGCCCGCAGCCAAAATCAGGACAAGTGCAGAGGAAGCGCAACTGCTGTAGAAAAAATGGTATTATTAAAATAAATATAAAATAAACACTTATGACGTTAGATAGAAAATTACTTTTGACCTTGGGTCTGGGTTTAAGCATAACCGCTTTTTCGCAGAATTTAGACCAGATAAGACCAGTGCTCACTGGCGCTCCATTTTTAAGGATTTCACCGGATGCAAGAGCAGGAGGAATGGGTGATCAGGGTGTTACTACATCTTCTGATGCTTTTTCCCAATTTTGGAATGCAGCAAAGTATCCTTTCAGCAGATCAACATCATCAGTTGGGGTAACTTACACGCCTTATTTAAGTAAATTAACAAACGATGTTTTTTTACTTTACGGTTCATATCACCAGTTTTTAGGCGACGATGAGCGTTCTACAATTTCTGCAAGTTTATATTATTTTAATTTGGGTTCTGTGGATCTTACTAAATTGGTAGGTACAGAAGTCGTTTCCGAAGGAACTGCAAAACCAAACGAATTTTCATTTGATCTGGCTTACGGTTTAAAATTAACTGATAATTTCTCAATGGCTGTTACCGGTCGCTATATTCGATCGGATCTTTCGGGAGGTTTCAACTCAGATAACACTTTAAAACCTGCAAACTCTTTTGCTGTAGATGTTTCTGGCTATTTTTTAAGCAATAAAGGACAAAGTTTCGGCGATTACGAAGGTCAGGCAAGAGGTGGTTTTGCCATTCAAAATTTAGGACCAAGACTGGATTATACGGGCGATGATCAATCCAGATCTTATCTTCCAACAACGGCAAGACTAGGTGCGGGTTACGATTTATACATCGATGATCAAAATAAAGTTGGTCTTAGTTTAGAAGCTTCAAAACTTTTAGTTCCCGGTCCGGAAATCACAGGTGCTGATATTGACGGAAATCCAATATATGATGTGCCAAATGTTGGAGTTATTCAGGGTGTTGGAAAATCTTTTAATAATAAAAAAAGCATGATGTTGAGCGGCGCTTTAGAATATACTTATGATAATGCTTTCTCTTTGCGCACAGGATATTTTCACGAAAGTGCTGAGCAAGGTGGCAGACAATACGCGACAGTTGGTTTAGGTTTGTCTTATCAGGCTTTTGGTCTGGATCTGTCTTATCTTATCAATACTTCAAAAATAAATTCTGCTTTAGACAATACGTTGAGAGTTGGTTTGACGTGGACAATTGGTGAAGAAACATCAAACGCACAGGATTATTAATTAAAATTAATTCTACATTCAAAAAGAGCCTCATTAATTGAGGCTCTTTTTAGTTAAAGATGTTTAATTTTGCAAATAGATTTTACTCAATGTCATATACTTCAGATTTTAAAAGGTTTGTAACCAGCCAGTACATTTTCGCCGCAGTGAGAGTGACTTTGGCTGTTGTATTCCCGAGTATTATCATGGCTTATTTTGGCGTTTTAAAAGAATTTTTTTTATTTCCTCTTGCAACTGTTTTTGTAGGGCTTACCGATCAACCTGGCCCAATTATCAGACGCAGAAATTCGATGCTTTTGGCGGTGATTTGTTTTTTCATTGCTGCAACAGTCGCTAGTTTAGCAAAAGGAAATCCAGCTTTTATTTTTTTAGAACTTCTTATTTTTGGTTTTTTCTTCAGCATGATCGGGGTTTACGGACAACGCTTGTCGGCCGTTGGTGCGCTGACTTTAGTTGTTCTGGCGATTTTTGTTGATGGACATTTAACAGGAACAAATGTTTTAAAAAGTCTCACCATTTTTTTAGCCGGCAGTTTTTGGTTTGTTTTAATTTTTTTAATAGTTACCAGACTTCAGCCTTATAAATTGGCAAGCCAGCAAATTGGTGAAAATTATATTTTATTAGGCGAATATTTAAAAATCCGTTCCCAACTTTATTTACCTGAACCAAATTATACCAGAATTTTTGATGAAATCATTTCTCATCAGATCAAAATAAAAAATTTACAGGAAGATACACGGGAAACCGTTTTCCGTACACGCGAGATCATCAAAGAATCTACCACCACAAGCCGTTTGCTGATGTTGATGTTTCTCAATTCTATGGATCTTCATGAGAAACTAATGACCTCTGAAAGTGATTACAAAAAACTGCATCTGGACAGTCGCAACACAGAAGTTCTCACGGCGATGAATGTCTTTTTATTAAATCTTTCTGCAGAGATCACAAACATTGGAATTGATTTGCAATCCGGTGTTAAAGCAAAACCCATATCAAATATCGACGGCGAGCTTGAAAAACTTTATACCGTTTACTATGACTATCGAAACAGGCAAATGTCTGCCGGTAATCTGGAAAATTTTATGCTTTTACGACAGATATTAATGCGCATTACAGATTTGAGTTCCGAAATTAAAAGTATTTATAAAATTTTTTCGCAGGATATAAAACTGGCAAAAAGTCTGTCGTCCGGTTTAGATCTTCGTCAATTTCTAAACCCGGAAGAAAAAATAAATTTTAAGGTTTTTAGAAATAATTTAAGCCTAAAATCAATGCAGTTCCGCCACGCGATCCGCGTCACATTAGCTTTGCTTATCGGTTATGGCGTTACCAGATTTTCATTTTTCCCTGTTGGTCACGCGTACTGGGTTTTGATCACTATCATAACGATCATCAGGCCCAATTACAGCATTACAAAACACCGCAATTACGTTCGATTACTTGGAACCATTTCCGGCGCTTTGATCGCTTACATTATACTTTGGCAAATTTCAAATAATGTAATACTACTGTTTTTGTTGCTGACAAGTATGATCCTGGCTTTTAGTTTTCTTAAAGGTAAATATTTTTGGGCAGTATTTTTTATAACGATTTATGTTTTTTTATCTTTTAATTTTTTAAAACCCGGCAATGTAAATGTTATTTTTAAAGACCGTCTTTTTGATACATTTGTCGCCGGTATTATTGTTTACCTTGTTTCCTATTTTATTTTACCGGTTTGGGAACACACACAAAATATTGATCTGATGAAAACGGCTACTCAAGATAATATTAATTATTTTGAAGCTGTAATGAAAAATTTTGAAACAGAAAAAACAGAGGAAAGTACTCAGGATTATAAAATGAAAAGGAAGGCAGCAATGGTTTCTTTGGCAAATTTATCTGACAATTTTCAAAGAATGCTTTCTGATCCAAAAAATCAACAAAAAAAGCTGGAAAAAGTACATCAGTTTGTGACAACTTCCCACCTATTCACAGCGTACAGCGCATCACTTTCCCAGTTTTTTAATGGCAAAAATTTAAAAAAATACCCACAGATCGATGCGGAAAAATGGACACAAAAAATAAAATCAGAACTTGAGAATTCCCTTAACATATTAAATGATATTCCGCAAATTGACATAGAAAATGACTTGATCACACCTGAAAGCGAAATTGAAATTTTATTAAATAACAGAAAACTTGAACTTCAGGAAAACGAAAAGTTCGATCACCGCGATCCCAATAAAATTTCGCATTTAACGGAATTGAAAAATATCACAGAATTACTGGAATTAATGTCAGATGTCGCGCGTGAACAAAGAAAAGCGTTGGCGGGTTTTCAGACATTTATTGTTAAAAATCAATCGACGATCGTAAAACAATAATCTTCAAAAAATTCAACCCGCGCTGAAAAATGGTCGCAATTATTTTCATCATAAACGCTGCAGTTTATTTTGTGTAGATTTTTTAGGTCAAATTCTTCTACTTTGTAATTCTGTTTTAAAGAAAAATAATTAGAATGGTGAATTTTATACAAACTTTCTTTTACTGACCAGATTACTGTCAGATACTCTACTTTTTCCTTTTCCAGAAAGAAATTGGCTTCATTTGAGTAAATGAACTTATGCTCAATTCTTAGAATTTTTTCATTAAATTTTTCCATATCAATCCCAATTTTCTCCTTTGAAACCGCCACAGCTGCGAATGGAAAAGAATGTGTAATTGAAATAAAATGATCCTGCGGCGACAAATACGGCTCTCTATCTTTGTATAAAATTTTGTGGGTTGGCAAAAAACTTTTTAAAGCTTTTCTTACCAAAAGGGTTTCCAAAATTTTTGTAGGATGGTAATTTTTAATTTTCTCCAAATTTTCCACCTCTACAAGCTCATTTGCGTTTAGAATTTCATCATCAGAAAACTTCCAGATAAGAATCGTCGCTTTTTCATCAGAAAAATCTTTATAAAATGGCATAGAGAATAATTAATTTTAAATAATAAAAAATCTTACTTTAAAAAAATATTAAGTAAAATACTTTATTAAATCTCAGATATTTTGGTTAAGAAAATTTTAGTTCGTAAATTTGCACAAAATTATTAATAAATAAATTAAACTTTTATGAACGATACAAAAACAACTTACTTACCTTATAAAGTTAAAGATATTTCTTTAGCAGAATTTGGAAGAAAAGAAATCACTTTGGCTGAAGCAGAAATGCCAGGCTTAATGGCAATACGTGCAGAATACGGTCCATCTCAACCTTTGAAAGGTGCAAGAATCGCGGGTTGTCTTCACATGACTATTCAAACTGCAGTTTTAATTGAAACTTTGGTTGCGCTTGGTGCAGATGTTACCTGGTCTTCATGTAATATTTTCTCCACGCAAGATCACGCAGCAGCAGCAATCGCAGCAGCAGGAATTCCTGTTTATGCCTGGAAAGGTTTATCAGAAGAAGAATTCAACTGGTGTATTGAGCAAACAGTATTTTTTGGCGAAGATAGAAAACCATTAAATATGATTCTTGACGATGGTGGAGATTTAACGAACCTGGTTTTTGATCATTACCCGGAATTAACTGCAGGAATAAAAGGACTTTCTGAAGAAACCACAACTGGCGTTCACAGATTATATGAAAGAATGCAAAACGGAACTTTGGTAATGCCTGCGATCAACGTAAATGATTCAGTTACAAAATCAAAATTTGATAACAAATACGGTTGTAGAGAATCTGCGGTTGACGCGATCAGAAGAGCAACAGATTTAATGTTGGCTGGAAAAAGAGTTGTTGTTTGTGGATACGGTGACGTTGGAAAAGGAACTGCGGCTTCGTTTAAAGGTGCTGGTTCTATCGTAACTGTTACAGAAATTGACCCAATTTGTGCGCTACAAGCTGCAATGGACGGTTTTGAAGTTAAAAAATTAGATACCGTTGTTGCGACTGCAGATATCGTGATCACAACTACAGGGAATTACAATATCGTTCGTGGTGAGCATTTTGAAAAAATGAAAGATAAAGTGGTTGTTTGTAATATCGGCCATTTTGATAATGAACTGGATATGGCTTGGTTAAACGATAACTATGGTGATACCAAAAATGAAATCAAACCACAAGTTGATCTTTATAACATCAACGGAAAAGATGTGATCATCTTAGCAGAAGGAAGATTGGTGAATTTAGGTTGCGCAACAGGTCACCCAAGTTTTGTGATGAGTAACTCTTTCGCAAACCAGACTTTAGCTCAGATCGAACTTTGGACAAACTCCGATGCTTACGAAAATCAGGTTTATATGTTGCCAAAACATTTAGATGAAAAAGTAGCACAACTGCATTTAGCAAAATTAGGAATTGAGTTGGAAACTTTGTCTCCAGAGCAGGCTAAATATATTGGTGTAGAGGTTGAAGGACCTTACAAACCAGAATATTACAGATATTAATAGTTTTTTCAGGAGCTGATTCCTGCTGTCCGCTGTATCTTTTTTTATTGAAAAATTTTATAATTAGAAAAATTTTAGATAAAAAAAGGATGCCACTTCCATCAGGGCTATGAAAAGTCAGTTTACATAAAAAAATCCGTCTCAAATGAGGCGGATTTTTTTTGTTCAGATATCAGTTAAATGTTGTAATTTCAAAACATGAAACCATTGTTAAACTTTATTTTGATCACTTTTTGTTCTTTCCTTTCGGGGCAGAATGAAGGCTTCAAATTGAGTGCGACAAATAAAATGGTTATTCCTTTTCAACTCATCAATAATTTGATATTTATTCCAGTTAGTATCAATGGCGTTGAGCTCACTTTCCTTTTAGATTCAGGAGTTCAGGAGAGTATTTTATTTAGTTTAGAAAATAAAGATGTCACTTTTAAAAATACAGAAAAAATCAAATTTTCAGGTTTGGGAGGAAATGTTGATTTATCTGGTTTAAAATCAATCAATAATGATTTTAAGATCGGCAAAAATTTTGAAGACAGATCACACACCATTTTTATAATTTTAAATGAAGAATTTAATTTTTCTTCCCACGTCGGCATTCCAGTGAACGGCATCATTGGCTATAATTTTTTTAAAAATGATCCGGTAGAAATTGATTACATCAAAAAGAAAATAACAATCTATAGCAACAATAAAGCTTTTCAGAAAAGAGCAAAAAAGTATAAAAGTTTTGACATTTCTTTGGAAGATAAAAAACCATACATCAATGTTGATGTAAAATTAATCAGTGAAGCAAAAAATTCTAAAATGCTTTTAGATCTCGGAAACAGCGATGCGATCTGGCTTTTTCCAAAAATGATTGAAAATTTTTCTTACAATCGTCCAAATATTCAGGATTATCTGGGTCGCGGTTTTAATGGCGATATTTACGGCAAACGAAGCAGAATAAAAGAAATGTCAATAGGTGATTTTTCTTTTACAAAACCTTTAACGGCGATGCCAGACGAATTGTCATTCCAACATTTAAAGATGGTTAAAAACAGAGTGGGTTCTGTCGGAAGCGATATTTTACGGCGGTTTAATGTTATTTTTGATTATCCCAATCAAAAAATTTATCTCAAAAAAAATAGAAATTTTGACGAGCCATTCCTCTTTAATATGAGTGGGCTGGATATTAAAAATGATGGCATGGAATGGGACAGCGATCTGGTTCGCGTAGAGACAAAAGAAGCAAATACAAATAACGGCAATGAAAAAATATACAGCGCCGTGAACGAGTTTCAGTATAAATTTACCTTAAAACCAATATATTCTGTAGCTGCTAGCAGAGAAAATTCACCAGGTTATAATTCGGGTATCAGAAAAGATGATGAAATTGTAAAAATTAATAATAAAAAAGCCTCAACATTTACGCTTCAGCAAATTCTCGATCTGCTAAAATCTTCTGAAGGAAAGCAAATAAACATAGAAGTTCGGCGTAAATTTCAGATTTTAAGTTTTAAATTTACACTTGAGGATCCAATTCCCTACGAAAATTAACAATGGAACAAAGCACATTTGATCAGATCCGCACCCGTCCCAGATTTAAACTTTATACTGTTGTAGAAAAATCTGATTATACAGTGCATCTGAGAGATTTTTTAAAAGCACACGAAAGCGAGTTTGAAGGTAATATTAACCGGGAAACGGCTTTGATCAACGTTAAATCCAAGTATTACGAATACTGGAAGCCTTATGTCGCATTACGAACTGAATTTGACCAGGAAGAAAACAGCACGTGTATCCGTGGCGTTTTTGGACCGAGTTCTGCAGTTTGGACTTTTTTTATGTTTTTATTCTTTTTCTTAGGAATCGGCTGGATGCTTTGTATCACTCTTTTTTATGTTGCAAAACAAATAAAACACGACGGTTTCGGATGGGCTTTTCCCACATCTATGATATTTCTTGGCTTAATTTTCCTCGTTTACATAGCTGGAAGAATTGGCCGGAAAAAAGGGAAAGAAGAAATGGAAAAACTGCGAAATTTTGTGGTGGAATCAACACTTCACCTTGAATCAAAAAGTACTACTTCTGAGCTATAACTACCTCTTCCCTATTTTTTTGTTCAGCTAGAATTTTATCAATTTCGGGTTGTATGTTTTTTGACATTACAGTTTCTGACAAATAATTTGCCATTGAATTTTGAACTAGTTTCCTCCACGGTTTTTGCTGTCCCCAATTAAAATCACCGTTCACGATTACCGGTGTTCCATTTGCCTTAAGTTTTCCTTCTGATAAAATCCACTGATCCGCAAAACTATACATCCATTCTGCATCTTTGCTAAGTAATCTCAAACAGGAATGCGATGCTGGATATCCCGGCAAATCATATTCGTGCCATCCAATTCCCAATTGATTAGCAATGTTGACATTAAATGGCAACTTCCAGTCAGAATCTACCGTGCTTGTTGCTATTTTTGATTTCCAGTTCGCAAAATGAAGTCCGGTTGCCGTCTTCGCCGCTTTTTTACCCATACTTGTTGGTCCCCATTTTTTTAGTTCACCATTTTCATAAACCGCAAAAGCCTGAATTGGATAGGAAAAATAAACAAACTTTTTCACATCTTTCAATAGTGCAATCTGCACCGGAAAAGGACTGTAATCTAAAAAATTGTCTGAAATTTTATTTGGAATTATTAAAGTATCCGCGCGCCACGAATTTTTTGCATCTAATCTATTTAAAGCTAAAATTGTATAACGTTCGTTCTCAGAATATTGCTTTTTAAAAGCAGACATTGCAGAATCTTTCTTTTTTGCAGGAAAAATAAAAGAAGAATATTGAATTTTTGATTTGGACAAAGAATCTTCTTTGTTGATATTTCTGACTTGTTTTGCAGCTTCCACAGGCGTGGAAGTGTTTGATGATGTTTCTTTTTTTATATCTTTTTTACATTGAATGGCTAATAGAAAAAGAAAAGCAAGTGCAAAAATGTTTAGAAATTTATTTGATCTAAAGTTCATGGATAAGTTTTTCACTCAATTTCAAAAAGAGTACCAAAAATTAAAAATTTTAAGATTTCTTTAACGTTTAAATTAATTAATATAAATCTTCTAAACTTTAAATCTTCTTTAACTCAATAAAAAAATGGAAGTCCGTATATTTACAAAAATCAAAAAAATATGGATATCTCTCAACTTGAACCAAAAATAATCTGGAAAAATTTTGCCGCTTTAAACAGCGTTCCGCGACCTTCAAAAAAAGAAGAACGTGTGATTGCTTTCATGAAAAAATTCGGTGAAGATTTAAACTTAGAAACGAAAGTTGATGAAGTTGGAAATGTCATAATCAGAAAACCCGCCACTTCAGGAATGGAAAATCGCAAACCAATCGTGATGCAAGGTCATCTCGACATGGTTTGCCAAAAAAACAACGATGTTGATTTTGATTTTGAAACCCAAGGCATTCAAATGGAAGTTCAAGGTGATTGGCTGAAAGCAAAAGGCACAACTCTAGGCGCAGATAATGGTTTGGGAGTTGCGGCGATTATGTCGGTTTTAGAAAGTAAAGATCTTGCTCATCCTGCTTTGGAAGCACTTTTTACGATAGATGAAGAAACCGGAATGACTGGTGCGATTGGTTTAAAACCTCACGAACTTCATGGCGAAATTATGCTAAATCTTGATACCGAAGAAGATGACGAGATCGATATCGGTTGCGCTGGTGGAATTGATATTACCGCTTCTCAAACTTATAATTTAGAAGATTCTCACGGACAAATAGTAAAAATTACCGTGAAAGGTTTACAAGGCGGACATTCTGGAATGGACATCATTAAAGGTTTTGGAAACGCAAATGTGATCTTGGGAAGGCTATTATTTTTAGGTTTAGATGAAAATATTCAACTGATTTCCATTGATGGCGGCGGTTTGAGAAACGCCATTCCGCGTGAAGCAAATGCAGTTTTTTCTGTTGAAAATTCTGCTGAATTTATTGAAAAAGCCAATGAATTGAAATCGGAAATTTTAGAAGAATTTGCCACAATTGAAAAAGATCTGCAAATTAATATTGAAAGTTCAACTATACATGAAAAAGCAATTTCAGAAGAAGATTCCAAAAAAGTAATTTTTGCTTTAAATGCCACGCAAAACGGTGTTTACAGAATGTCGCCAGACGTAAAAGATCTGGTAGAAACTTCTAATAACATTGCAAGAGTTGAATTAAAAAAGGGTGATTTGAAAATCTTAAATCTTTCGCGTTCTTCTGTCGAATCCAATAAAACTGCTGTTTCAAACCAATTAAAATCTGTTTTTGAATTAGCTGGAATGAAAGTAGAATTCGGTGGTTCTTATCCTGGTTGGAAACCAAAACCTGGCGCAGAAATTATCACCATAATGACAGAAATTTACAAGAAACAATTTGGAGAAACTCCTTCCGTTGTGGCTTGTCACGCAGGTTTAGAATGTGGAATAATCGGTGCCAATTATCCAGAAATGGAAATGGTTTCTTTTGGACCAACAATTCGTGGCGCGCATTCGCCAGACGAAAGAGCGAGCATTTCTTCTACTCAAAAATTCTGGGGATTTTTGAAGGAAATTTTAGCGAATATTCCGGAGAAAAAATAAGACTTATTTAAAAAAACATCTCATTGTCAAAAGTGAGATGTTTCTTTTTGGGGCAGATTCAAAAGACAGTTAATCTAATAGTTAGTTTTAAATATAATGTGAGAATCTTCTTGAAAATTATAAAGGTATAATCTTAAATTTCAATTATCAGATTTGTGATAAAGCACATCTACTATTCAGTATTTTTGTATAGTTTAATTATACATATAAATAATTTATCTGTAAACTAAAAAATGAACTACAAAGAAATAAATATGTACGATAAACTTTTTAGACAACTTGAAGAAAAAATTGTTTTGACTGAAAAGGAAAAGGAAGTTATTCCCAGCTTTTTTGACACCAAAATATTACGAAAAAGAGAATATTTATGTCTCGAAGGCGATTATTGCAAAAATCTGGCTTTTGTATCAAGAGGTGCTTTAAAATCTTACACCATTGATGATAAAGGACAAGAACTATTAGTTTGCTGGCTTGGGAAGGTTGGTCGGTTTCAGATTTTAAAAGTTTTATCTGTGATGAAAAGGCGATACTTTTCATCGATGCTATTGAAGATAGTGAAGTGCTTTTGATATCGCATTCCAATTACGAACAGCTTTTAACGCAAGTTCCTTCTATGGAGCGCTATTTTAGAATTTTATATCAAAATAGTTTAGTTACAAAAGACAGAAGATTGATAAGTTCTAACACCTACACTGCCGAAGAAAAATATCTGCATTTAATAAAAATATATCCCTTTATATCACAGCGCATTCCACAGAACCTAATTGCCTCTTATCTGGGTCTAACGCCTGAAACCATAAGCAGAATTAAAAAAAACTTATAGGATAGGATTGATTTAATCAAAATTATTTCTTGATCCATATCAATGCACAGCTATTGCGCTTTATGTAATTTTGTCTTAAAGTTAGAAACAAAAAAAGTTAATTATGGAAAACATAGCATTAATAGTTGGAGCAAGCGGTATTTCCGGAAACAATCTTGCTAAAGAACTAATTGAAAATAATTGGACAACTTATGGTATTACGCGTAACTCTGAAGTCGAACTTAAAGGACTAAAAAATATAAAAGCGGATCTGCTTGACACTGAATCGCTGGAAAAAGCCCTAAAAGATATAAATCCAACTCATGTATTTTTTACAGCTTGGATGAAAAAAGATACGGAAGCAGAAAATATTGAAGTGAATGGCAGAATGGTACGAAATATACTTGAAGTATTGTCACCAAAAAAATCTGTACGTCACGTTGCATTGGTCACTGGATTGAAACATTATTTGGGTCCTTTCGAAAATTACGTTAAAGCAGGATTTACACCTGAAACACCAGTTAGAACAGAGCATCCAAGACTTGCATTAAATAATTTTTATTATGCACAGGAAGACGAGATTTTTGATGCGGCAAAACGTGATGGTTTCACCTGGAGTATTCACCGCGCGCACACTATGATTGGACATGCTGTTGGAAATCTAATGAATATGGGAACAACTTTAGCTGTTTACGCTACTATTTGTAAAGAAAACGGCACACCTTTCACTTGGCCAGGTTCAGAAGCGCAATGGAACGGAATATCTGATGTAATAGACGCTCATATTTTAGCTAAACAATTTCTTTGGGCTGCAACTACACCTGAGGCTGCAAATGAAGCATTCAATATTGTCAATGGCGATATATTTCGTTGGAGTTGATTGTGGAAACAGATTGCTGAATATTTCGGTGTAGAATATCAAGGATATGCTGAAAATAATAAAAGTTTAGAAGAACTGATGAAAGGTGATGAAGACAAATGGCAAAAGATTGCAGACAAATATGAATTGGCAGAACCAAAATTAGATAGATTGGCTTCACCTTGGCATACCGACCTTGATTTAGGAAGACCTATCGAAGTGATGACAAACATGTCTAAGAATCGAAAATTAGGTTTTAAAGAATATCAGGATACGAGAGAATCATTCTTTAGATTATTCGACGAGCTAAAAGAGCAAAAAATTATTCCGGACTAATTCAAAATATATAAAATAAAAATTCAGCAAATTATTGCTGAATTTTTTTTGCTAAATCGCGAAGTTTAAAATTTAAATTAAAGAAATTTATAGCATTAAGTCACAATTTTCTGCACTTGGATGTCTTTTTTTAATTCTTTCATTTTTGATTTTATATATTCATCTTTATTTTTCCTTGCGCTCTTTATCATCGTTTTTATTTCAGTAGGAATTTCAAAGTATTTTTCTGACCACAAATAAACTTCTACCAAAACAGGCACTAAATCTATCGCTTTTGGCGTGAGTTGATAAAGCACTTTCGCTTTACTTTCTGGATGTTCCAATTTTAAAATTAACTCGTTTTCTTCTAAATTTTGTAGCCTCGAAGCCAAAATATTAGTTGCTATTTTTTCATCGGATTTTAGAAAATCACCATAAGTATTTTTATTAAAGAAAATCAGATCTCTTATAATTAGCAAAGACCATTTATCACCAAAAATATCTAATGAGCCACTCAAAGGGCAAATTGAACGCTTTTTTAATTCTTTCATTTATATTTTTAAAAATAATTTTAAAAAAACCACTTGCAAATCAAAACTAATTATATACATTTGTACTTGCAATTTGAAAGCAAATTTACAAATTTAAAATTAAATTAAAAAATGGAAATAAAAAACAAAACAATATTAATAACTGGTGGTGGTTCTGGTATTGGCTTAGAAGCCGTGAAACAATTTATTGAAAACGGTTGTAAAGTAATTATTACCGGTAGAAGTCAAAACAAATTAGATGCTGCTAAAAAATTATATCCATCAATTAATGTGTTTAATAGTGATGTTTCCAATGAAGAAGACAGTGCAATTTTACTAAAAAAAGTAGAAAAATTGGGTGGAATTGATATTTTGTATAACAATGCAGGAATTATTACCAAGCCTAAAAATTTTGGAATTGCCGATGAATTTCATTTTAAAAACGCAGAATCTGAAATAAGCATTAATTATTTAGGCGTGATCCGAATGAATAATTTGTTTATGGAAATGCTGAAAACCAAAAAAGAAAGTGCAATTATCAATACGGCTTCTATTTTGAGTTATGTTCCGCTAAATACTGCGCCAACTTATTCTGCTTCAAAAGCGGCGATCCGTTTTTACACCGACGCATTGCGCAGTCATTTGCAAATTTTGAAAACCAATGTTAAAGTATTTGAACTTTCTCCGCCAGTTGTTGCAACTGCAATGGCAGATGGTATAAATGCAAAATCTATCACGCCCGAAAAATTGGTAAATGCTCTTGTAAAAGGTATAAAAAATAACACCTACAAAATTCGAGTTGGTGATACAAAAAGCATTTATTTTTTAAACCGATTTTTTCCAAATATCGCCTGGAATTTAATAAATGGAAAAGACAATGAAAAGCAATTGCAAAATTAGAATTTCAAAATTAAAGGACTATTTTTAAACTCTAAATCTTCGTCAACTTCGCAAATTTCAAAATTAAATTTTTCTCACCTTCGTGCTGAAAAATCACTTTTGCTTTAATATTATTGGGATCTGTTCCATCTAAAAACTGAACTTCGCCCACACCAAAACGATCGTGGCGAACTCTGTCACCCACTTCAATATCTTGCGAAGAACTTCCACTTGGATTGATAATTTTTGCGGTTGCAACAGGTTTTAAATTTTTTGGAATTATCGTTGGTTCGTCTCTCTCCAAAGATTTTTTTGGTTCTTTCTTTTTAAAAAACCGCGTTTCTCCCATCGGTGCTTCGTCAAAAATATTAGATTTTAAACCGGAATGATTCATAAATCTGCTTTCCAGCGCTGGATTTATCAATTCCAAATATTCAGAATCTACTTCACTCAAAAATCTCGAAGGTTCCGCATCGGTAATTTTCCCCCATTGAAAACGGGAAATCGCATAACTAAAAAATGCTCTTTTTTCCGCTCTCGTTAAAGCCACGTAAAATAACCGGCGTTCTTCTTCCAATTCTTCACGTGTTGAACTGCTCATAAAACTTGGAAACAAATTTTCTTCCAAACCAACCAAATGAACAACCGGAAATTCTAAACCTTTGGATAAATGGATCGTCATTAAAGATACTTTCGGCGTATTATCGTCTTTTTTGTCTTTTTGCGTATCGGCAGAAAGTGCGATATTTTCCAGGAAATTAGACAAACTTGAATCGCCATCTTCCACTTGCTGTTGCTCATCAATAAAGCCTTGCATGGAATTCATCAATTCCTGAATATTTTCTACACGCGAAATTCCTTCCGGCGTTTGATCGTCCTTTAAAGTTTTAATTAAACCACTTCTTTTCGCCACTTCCATCGCAACAGTATAAGCATTTTCATCTTTCAGCATCACTTGAAAGGCTTTTATCATAGCCCAAAAATCGGCAAGTTTCGTGATAATGCCATTGTTTAATTGTAAAGTTGGTGCAAATTGTCCGAGATTACCTAAAACTTGCGAAACCGTAATGTTTTGAGAATCTGCAAAGACAATCAGCTTATTTTGTGTGCTTTCACCGATGCCACGCGCCGGAAAATTGATAACTCTAAATAAAGCTTCCGCATCATTTTCATTAACCAAAAGTCTTAGATATGCGACCAAATCTTTAACTTCCTTTCTTTGGTAAAAACTTAAACCGCCATAAACTCTGTACGGAATATTTTTTTTGCGAAGTGAATCTTCAAAAGCACGCGTTTGGGAATTGGTTCGGTATAAAATAGCAAACTGATCAAAATTCATTTGCTCAGAATTGTGAAGTTGCCAAATATTTGACGCCACAAAAGCCGCCTCATCAGCATCTGAAAGACTTCTGTACACTTTTATTTTTTCACCAACTTCATTTTCACTGAACACATTTTTCTTAAATTGCTGTAAATTTTTACCAATAACAACATTTGCAGCGTTCACAATATTTTGTGTTGAACGATAGTTTTGTTCCAAAGAAACTGTGACAGCGTCTGGATAATCTTTTTTAAAGTTTAAAATATTTAAAATATTTGCCCCACGAAAAGAGTAAATAGATTGTGCATCATCACCAACAACGCAAATATTTTCAAATTTTGAAGCCAGTGCTTTTACAATTAAATATTGAGAATGATTGGTATCCTGGTACTCATCAACCAAAATGTAGCGAAATCGATCTTGGTATTTTGCCAAAACTTCCGGAAATCTGGTTAACAATTCGTTCGTTCTTAAAAGCAAATCATCAAAATCCATTGCGCCATTTTTAAAACAGGCTTCAACGTATTTTTGATAAATTAAACCAATGTGTTTTTGATTGGCTCGTTCGTCATTTTCAATTAATTCCGGATTATTGAAATAGGCTTTTACGGTAATTAAATTATTTTTATACTGAGAAATTCTACCTAAAACTTTCTTCGCTTTATAAAGGTCGCCGTCAATATTTAATTCTTTAATGACTTTTTTTAAAACATTAACGGAATCCTGAGAATCGTAAATCGTAAAATTTGAAGGGAAACCAATGTAATGGGCTTCACTTCTTAGAATTCTTGCAAAAACCGAGTGAAAAGTTCCCATCCAAAGACTTTTGGCTTCACTCTGTCCGACCACTTTTGCAACACGGTCTTTCATTTCTTTTGCCGCTTTATTGGTAAATGTGAGCGCAAGAATATGAAAAGGATCAATAAGATTTGTGATAAGATGCGCAATTCGCATGGTGAGAACACGGGTTTTACCCGAACCTGCGCCTGCGAGAACCATCAAAGGTCCTTCAATTGTAGTTACAGCCTCAAGTTGTGGTTCATTTAAACCTTGAAGATAATCCATTAAATTTTAAAATTTTAGAATAACAAAAATACGGAAATTAGATTTGGTTTTCAGGTCTAAACTTTGGTTTTAGTTTTTTGAATTTTAGAATAATATTCTAATTTTACTAAATAATAATATTTTAATTAGTAAGAAATATTATCTTTATAAATTATTAAGTAAAATAATCTTCTTTCTGAAAAAAACTCTACAAAATCCATGGAAAACGAAACAAAACCTGAAGATAAAGATCAAGAAAATTTTCAGAAAGATTTAGAACAAAAATCTACGGAAATAGATGGCGTTGATGGTTACAAAGATATTCTAAGCCGCGTCATAAAAGAAGGTGAAGAGATTTTTGAAATTAAGAGTCAAGCATTGACGCTTAGTGCTGTTATTGCCGGGCTTGAAATCGGTTTTAGCTATTTACTTATGTGTACGCTTTTCACGCTACTTGCAGGCAAATTATCAGAAAATTCTATTTTTAAACTATTTTCATTTGTATATCCTTTGGGATTTATTTTTGTAATTCTTGGGAAATCAGCATTATTTACAGAGCAAACTTCGGTTTTAACATTGCCGGTGTTAAATGGTCAGCGGAAAATATCTGGACTTTTACGAATCTGGGGTTTAGTGATAGCAGGTAATATGGTTGGCGGTATTTTATTTGTTCTTTTTATCGGAATGCTTGCGCCACGTTTAAATTTATTTACTCATGAAACAATGGCAACTATTGGAGCTCACGTGGCTCATCACGATTCATTGACCCTTTTCTTAAGTGCGATTGTCGCAGGATGGCTAATGGGTTTATTAAACTGGTTGCTAAATAGTACTACCAATTCATTTACCAGAATTTTGCTGATAGTTATTATCACGGGCGTTATAGGTTTTGGCGGTTTTCACCATAGTATCGTGGGAAATATCGAGGTTTTTGGTGGTTTACTTTACTCTGATTCTGTTAATATTTCAGATTATCTTCTCTTTTTGGTTTTAGCCTTAGTTGGAAACAGTATTGGTGGCGGAATTGTTGTTGGACTCTTTAAATACCGCATTTTTCAGTCCAATTATGGAGGATAAAAGCCTTTCTTAGATCTTGTTTTGATATAAAATACAGGAACATAAATGAAAAAAATTATCGACAATTTTCTATCGGAAGCTTTTAGAGAAACTCTTGAGCGTGTCATTATTTGGATAGCAATTTTAAGTTTTTTACTACATTTACTCCTGATTTTTCTATTGAATGAAAATATTATTCAACTAAATTCGAAACTTACAGTAAATCCAATTTCTGCTATCTACACGCCTTTTTCATTCATTTTGGTTTATGAAGTTTTTCTGCTTGTATTTTATCTTCCGCGTTCTATTTCCAGCTACATTGGCAAACAATATGAAATTATTACTTTGATAGTAATAAGGAGAATATTTAAAGATATCGGCTATATGAAACTGTCAGACGATTGGTTTAAATTAGGACATGATCTTCAAATAACCTACGATCTTGCAACCGCAGTAATTTTATTCTTTTTAATACAGAAATTTTACAAAAATTTAGAAAAGAAAGAAACATCAGGAATCGTAAAAATAATGGAAGATATTGCGAAGAAACGGATGGATAAATTTATACAGTTTAAAAAAACAATCGCTGCTTTTTTAGTACCCGTAGTGATTATACTGGCGTTTTATTCGCTAATAAACTGGTTGATTACCTGCGGAAAAACAGATTTGGGCGACGTGGCGAATTTTAAAAATATCAACAATATATTCTTCGAAGATTTTTTCATTCTCCTGATCATTATTGACGTTATATTACTTCTATTTTCTTTCTTTTACTCTGATAGTTTTCATAAAATAATAAGAAACTCTGGTTTTGTAATTTCTACTATTTTAATAAAATTATCTTTTTCAGTGGAAGGCGCTATTAATAACGCATTGATACTTGGAGCAGTAATTTTTGGATTTTTAATTCTTATTATCCACAATTCTTATAAATCCGCTACGGAATATGATTTGTAAATCAAATTAAATTTCGTCTGAATTTTTATGGGAGTCTTTCGTTAAGGCACAACAATTGTAATCAATTTTTAATTAAATCTAATTTAAAAATCTGCTATGGAAAATATTTTATCAGTTGAAGATCAAAATTTTTTAGAAAATATTTATAAAAACTTTGGTGTTCAAAATATAATCTGCGATGAAAGTGGATTAAATTTCTTAGAAAACTCCTCGCCATTTGGTTTTTCATCAAACGAAAGTAGCTTGAACTATCTTACCCAAATATTTAAGAAATTAAAATACAGAATGGACTCCAACTTCAGAATGGAATTTTATTCTGCAGGTTTTAATATTGCAGTTTTAAGAAATTAAAATTGAATTATTTTAAGAAAAAAAACTGATAACAAGATAAGTCAATCCCGCTACAATCGCACTGATTGGAATCGTTAAAATCCAGGCCCAAAGCAGCTGAACTGTAATTCCCCATCTTACCGCCGAAACTCTTTTCGTTAATCCAACACCAATAATCGAACCTGTGATAGTATGTGTTGTAGAAACCGGAATTGCCAATCTGTCTGTTAAAAACAAGGTAATTGCTCCGGCTGTTTCAGCAGCAACACCTTCAAGTGAAGTTACTTTCGTAATTCTTGTTCCCATCGTTTTCACGATTTTCCATCCACCACTCATTGTTCCCAAACCTATCGCTAAGAAAGAAACCAAAGGCACCCAATAGTAATGTTGAGCAAAATAGTTGAATCGATCTGCAGGTAAAATTGCAAGATAAACCGGATCCGCAATCATCGTAACATGGTAATAAATAAAGGCCGCACCAATGATTCCCATTACTTTTTGTGCATCATTTAAACCATGACCTAAACTTAAAGCCGCACTTGAAACCAACTGTAATTTTTTGAATATTTTCTCGGCTTTGTGCGGATTTGTCTTTTTAAAAGAATTTACAATTATTAAAGTAATGATAATTGAAATGATCATCCCGATAAGAGGAGCCATAAATATGAAAAGAAAAATAGGAATTACTTTGCTGTATTTCACAACGTTTTGTGTAAATAACTGTTTAAAAGTTTCTATCGAATGCTGCCAAAGCGAAAACTCTGGATTAGTTATTCCTATCTGGTGATAATCTAACATAAAAGCGTGCATTAAAGCAGCACCTAAAAATCCACCGATAAGCGTATGTGAGGAAGATGAAGGAATTCCGAACCACCAGGTCAATAAATTCCAGGCAATTGCAGCAATTAAACCGGAAAATATCACTTCCAGATTAATGAAATTTTCATTTACCGTTTTAGCGATCGTATTTCCAATAGAAAATTCGCCAATCACGTAATAGGCAAGAAAAAAAGCAGCAAAATTCCAAAGTGCGGCCCATAAGACTGCCTGAAAAGGCGTTAAAACTTTAGTAGAAACGATTGTTGCAATAGAATTTGCAGCATCATGAAAACCATTTATAAAATCAAAAATTATTGCTAAAACAATGATTACTATAAGAAGTATTGGAAGATCCATTCAAAAAAATTTGAGTTAAAAAAGCTTTTTAAGCGTATTTTATTAAAATATTGTCAATAGTATTTGCAACATCTTCTGCTTTGTCCGTCACAATTTCCAAGTAATCTAAAACAGATTTTACTTTGATAATATTAATAGGATCATTGGTTTCAAAAAGCTTCACAATCGCCTGACTTAGAACATCATCCGCAATATTTTCAATACTGTTGATCTTTATGCAAGCTTCTTTTACAACTCCAGGATTTTTAAAACCATCCAGATTCACAACTGCTTTCTGCACTTCTAAACAGGCTTTGTAGATAAGCAAAGAAAACTCAGAATAAGCGGCAGTCTGCGGGCTTTTATAAAGATAAATATATTTTGCTGAAGCGTAAATATAATCTGCAATATCATCTAAACCGCTTGTCAGCATGTTGATATCTTCTCTGTCAAAAGGCGTAATGAAATTTTCGCCTAACTGTACAAAAATTTCGTGCGTAAGATCATCCAGTTTATGCTCATAATCACTCATTCTTTTCAATAAAGAATCGTCATTTAAATCAAATTCCATCATTCCGTCATGAAATTCTTTTGACATTTCGACTAAATTATCCGCAACTTTATTAAACAAAACAAAGAAAACTTTATCTTTTGGTTGAAAAGCACGAAAAATATTTCCTATTCCCATTTCTGTAATTTTTGTGGTGCAAATATCTTTATTTAAAAATTCATAACAACTATTGCGAAATTAATTTTTGTTAATAATAGGAATTTTTTTTCCACAATTTTATTAAAACTAAATCCTTTGATTTAATTATTTAAAACAAATTTTGACAAAAAAAAATCCAATAAAATAATTATTGGATCTTTTTTTAAATATTTGCTAATTTCTAAGATTTACCTGCTACTTCTGCACGCGCCTCTTTTCCTTTAAATTTCTGAGTTTCCATTCCTTTTAGAACGGTATCTTTAAATGATTTTTCTACTTCAAAGAAAGAGAATTTTTCCAGAATTTCAATATTACCAACATCTGCTTTTTTGCGAGAACCTTCTGTGGCTTTATTAATAATATCTAAAACATCCATCTTTTTCAAATTATCTCTTTTTCCAAGATTAAAGAAAAATCTTACCATATCTTCATTATTTCTGGCCGGACGTCTCTCTCTACTTTCATTTCTGTCCCCGCCTCTATCATTGGAAAAACGATCATTTCTTGGTCTGTCAAAATCTCTGCCTCTGTCATTTCCACGATCTCTACCTCTATCATTTCCGCGGTCTCTATCTCTACCGCGATCACTTCCTCTGTCACGGTCACGACCTCTGTCATCTCTTCCATTGTCACGACTCAATTTCTGATCAGCCATGTCATTTTTATCTTTGTAAAAAAGAGCAAGATCTTTTAATTGAAGTTGAAGCATTTGGTGAGCCAATTCTTCTTTCGTGAATTTTGATAAATCAGGAATTAAACTGTCATCAAAGGTGAAAACATTAACGTGTTCTGTAAATAATTTTTCAAAAACACCGCCAACTTGGGCTTTAATAATTTCTTCACCGGTTGGTACCATTTTCTCAACGATATCAATTTTGGTAACAGATTTTATTTGTTTTAATTTTCTACTTTCTTCAGGTTTAATTAAAGACATTGAAATACCATCTTTCCCTGCACGACCTGTTCTTCCACTTCTGTGAACAAAAACTTCTGGATCATCTGGTAAAGAAAAGTGAATAACGTGAGTTAAAGAATCTACATCTAAACCACGCGCTGCAACGTCAGTCGCAACTAAAATATCAATATTTTTTAAACGGAATTTTTTCATCACCGTATCTCTTTGCGCTTGCGAAAGATCGCCGTGAAGTGCGTCTGCGGCGTAACCGTTTTGCATTAAAAAATCTGCAATTTCCTGCGTTTCCATTCTGGTTCTACAGAAAATAATAGAATATTGATTTGGATTAAAATCAATTAATCTTTTTAAAGCCTCTTTTTTGTGTCTGTAACCAACCACATAAAATTCATGCTTGATATTTTTCTTAACCTCATTTATATGACCAACAGTAATTTTGTGCGGTTTATTTAAATAATTTTTAGAAATTCTTTCTACCTCTTTATTCATGGTAGCAGAAAAAAGAAAAGTTTGTTTTATAGAAGGTGTTTCGCTTAAAATTGTAGCTAAATCTTCTTTAAAACCCATGGAAAGCATTTCATCTGCTTCATCCAAAACCAAATATTGGATTTCGGAAAAATCAAGTGCTTTTCTGTTAATTAAATCAATTACACGACCTGGCGTTCCCACAATAACCTGTGGTTTATCACGCAAAGAACGTATTTGATCTGAAATACTACTTCCACCATAAACCGCAGTGGTTTTGATGTTTTGTTTGTATTTTGAGTAATTTTTAATGTCTTTCGTAATCTGAAGACATAATTCTCTAGTCGGACAAAGAACCAAGAACTGGATTTTGCGACTTGCATCATCAATCATATCCAAAACAGGCAATGAGAATGCTGCAGTCTTTCCTGTCCCGGTTTGCGCAAGTGCGATCAGATCTCTGTCGTCTGAAAGTATAAAAGGAATAGACTGTTTTTGGATTTCCGTTGGAGTTTCAAACCCCATTTCACCAATCGCCTGTAAGATTTCAGGGCTTAAATTGGATTCTGTAAATAAATTCATTAAGTATATATAATATTTTGCAAAGGTACAATTTTTATAATGATAATTTTAATGAGGTTTTATTAAAGTTTCGTTAATCCTAATTCATATTAAAGTTGCAGCTAATTTGAGATTTAATCACTAAAATTCATAAATTTGAAGTATAAATTTTAAATAATGCCACACGCAATTTCAAAAAATACTTTAAAATTTCTAAAAGAATTAGCCGAAAACAATAACCGGGAATGGTTTAATGAAAATAAAGATCTTTATTTGGAAGCGCAGGAAAATGTTTTGCAATTTTTAGAAAAACTAATTGAAGATATTTCGGAATTTGATGAAGAGATTTTAAAAATTTCTGCTAAAAAGGCTTTGTTCAGGATTTACCGCGATGTTCGATTTTCATTAGATAAATCGCCGTACAAAAATCATTTCGGTGCAGGTTTAGGCTTTGGAAAAGGTGGAAAGACTTCTGGTTTTTATTTACATATCGAACCAGGAAATTCTTTTATTGCGGGCGGCGTTTATATGCCGGAAAAAGAACTTTTAAAGAAAATCAGAACGAATGTAAGTGAAAATCCGGATGAGTTTTTAAAAATAATTAATGATAAAAACTTCAAAAAAACTTTTTCAGATTTATCACAAGAAGATAAGTTAAAAAGAATTCCCCAAGGTTTTGAAAAAGAAAACCCGATGGAAGATTATTTAAAACTAAAAAGTTTCGTGGTAAGATATTCTTTAAAAGACAAGGATTTAATGGAAACTTCCGGCCCGGAAAAAATCGCTGAAATCTGCAAAGCAATAAAACCTTTAAATGATTTTATAGAGAAATCAATTAATAAAAATGGCGAAAAAATGTAAAATTTAAACCACAAAGTCACAAAGAAAATCTCTGTGACTTTGTGGTTTTTTTTATTTGATTACATTTTAGTTAAATTATCAATCGTTTTTTGAATCTCAGGATCTTGCGGAACGATCGCATAATATTTTGCAATTTTTCCTTTTTGATTGATTACCATATATCGCGGAATCCAGTTTAAATCAATGTAGTTATTAAATTCATTTTTCCAACCGTCAGCAAACCAATAATTTTCGCTGCCTGAAATTTTGTGTTTAACAATTCCGTTTTTCCACGAGTCTTCTTTTCTGTCTAATGACAAATAAATAAAATCAATATCCGGATTTTTTTCTTTTAGTTTTTCCGCTTCCGGCATCGCTTTTACGCAATCACCACACCAGCTTGCCCATAAATCTACAAGCACAATTTTTCCTTTATGCTTTGCCAAAATTTTAGACATTGTTGTTTTCTTTCCATCTTGCATTGTGATCGTTTGAGCCAATGCTTCTTTGGAAAAACCAGTTTTCAACACTTTTGGAACTTCTTGTCCAAAAGTAATTCCTGAAATTAAAACCAATAATATTAATGCGTATTTTTTCATTTTTAAATTTTCTCAAGCAAAACTACAGAAAATTCCGTGTCCAGATCAACCTTTCCATCTATCACAACCATTGTTTTTTTTGAATAAAAGTCACGCAATTCAGTTCCGTTTGAAAAAACCGAACTTACATCAATTATTTTATCTCCACTTTTTAATTCCAAACCAATAACCACTTTATCATCTTTTAAAATTCTCGAAAAATAATATGGTGAATTTGAGATCATTTTATGAAAACCCGCCCCAATTGCCGGATGAGTTGCTCTAAATTTTCCTAAAATTTGGTAATATTTCAGCAATTTTTGAGTTTCCAGATTATTTTTTTCATCATCCCAGTTCATATTTGAACGCAAATTAGCATCGCCTTCTGCCCCTTTTATTTCCAATGGTCTTGCACTTTCATCACCATAATAAATTTGAGAAACGCCGGGCGAAAGCAATAATTTTGTGGCGGATTCGTAAGTTCGTGTTCTGTTTTTATCGAAAGGCGAACCGTCGTCATGAGAAGTCAGATAATTTAAAACGCTTTTTCCTTTTAAATCTGAATGTAACAATCGGTCATAATTTGAAAATATTTCTTCATAAGGTCTATTTGCATCGCCTTTAAAATCAAAATTAATTAAAGAATGAAAACCATTGTCAAAAAAATTCACCTTTTTATCACCGTAATCGTAAAGTTGTTTTTGCGAAATTCCGTAGCCATAAACTTCCCCAACTGTGTAAAAAGTTGAATTATCTAAAACTTTTGACGGATTATTTTTTCTAAATTCATCAAGTGCATCCTGACAAACTTTCTGAAAATCTTTCCAGACATCTGTATTTGTATGTTTCGCTGTGTCAATTCTGTAACCATCGATTCCATCTTCTCTCACATAATCGGAAAGCCATTTCATAATGTAATATTTCGGCGCTCTTGGATACCCGGTTTTTGCAAAAAAAGCATCCAAAGATTTCATTTCAGAATCATATCTTCCTTCTTTTTTCCATTTATCAGTCAGCATTTTTGGTAATTCCACTGGCGAATTATCTTCCGTTTTTATGTCCGGCAAATTGTCAACTAAAGTACAGGCAGTTGTCATTAAATAAGAATCATAAGTACATTTCGGCGAAGTTCGCACCCAATCATTAGAATAAACCGCATCTTCGTTTGTAACTGGACCGGTGTGATTAATCACGGCATCCAAAACAATTCGGATTCCTTTTTTATGTGCTTTTTCGACTAGTTCTTTCAACTCTTTTTTTGTTCCAAAATTAGGATCTAAAGCAGACCAATCTTTTGCCCAATAACCGTGAAAAGCGAAAGTTCTACCAGTTCCTTCATCTGTATAACCATGAATTTGTTCTACAATTGGCGTCATCCAAATAGCATTAATTCCCAAATCTGAAAAATAATTCTCATCAATTTTTTGGATAATACCACGTAGATCTCCACCTTCAAAACCTCTTAAAACCGCGGCTTTTTCAGTTCTGTTAAAATTGACATCATTTGATTTATCACCATTTTTAAAACGATCCGTCATTAAAAAATAGAGATTTGCGCCATCCCAATTGAAAGATTGTTTTGGTTTCGTTAAGGTTTTACAAGAACTTAAAATCGCAAGAAGAGCAATTAATATCAGTTTTTTCATAATTAGATTTAAAAAGTGAAAGTTAATTATAAATCCTTAAATCTTTAAATCAAAAAGTTTAAAATTTAATTTTAACATTACTTTAACATTTTATATATTTGTCGTTAAATTCAGTTTATGTCTTTATATGCAAGACTTGCCGAGCAGCTACAATTCATCTCCCCAGCTTTTTATAAAAGTCGGTATTTTAAAAAAATTGACGGTTTAAATTCTGCCAACTTAATCTTCAGAAATGTTGAGCTAGAAATGCTTTGGCTAAAAAATCATTTAAAAAAAGACGCTGTTTTTTTTGATATTGGTTGTAATGTTGGAAGTTATTTGAGGTTGGTTGAAAATATTTTAAAATCAGAAAATATTTATGCTTTTGAACCTAATCAAAGACTTTTTAAAAGATTAGAACGTTTGTTTCCAAAAGTAAATTTGTTTTCAATTGCGCTTTCTGACGAAAATACGACAGCAGAATTTAAAGTTCCAGTTATTAATGGACAAGAAAAAAATTCTCGTGGCACTTTGATAACCGATTTTTCCGAAAATAACGAAGAAAGATTTATTACTGAAAAGGTAAAAGTCCAAACTTTAGATTCCTGGATTTTAGATAAAAATATTTCTAAAATTGACCTTATAAAAATTGATGTCGAAGGAAACGAAATGAAAACTTTGCGAGGCGCGAAGGAAGTAATTTCTAATTTTAAACCAATTTTATTAGTAGAAATGGAACAAAGACACCACGAAGAAAATTTAAAAAATTTAGTAAAAGAAATTCATGATTGGGGATATTCTGCAAATTATTTAAACAGGAAAACTTTTAAACTTGAACCAATTTCAGACGACATTTATTTAAGTCAGAAAAACGCTGAAATTGAAGATAAAACTGGCTATATCAACAATTTTATTTTCATCTCAAATTCGGCAAAAATATGAGTGTGATTGCCAGACAAGGATTTAAATATTCCATAATCGGATATTTGGGTTTCCTTTTGGGAACACTTTCCGCGATTTTCATTTTTCCGTACAACATGGAATTTTATGGAAAACTGCGCTACATTATGCCAATGGCAGAAATTATTTTGCCAATCGTCGTTTTCGGATTATCTTATTCCAACGTAAAATTTTTCTTCTCGACAAAAAATGACAACAAGCATCAAAACCTTCTATCACTAAGTTTGATTGCAGTTTGCATTAATTTCTTAATATTTATAGCCGGCTTTTTTATTGCGGCTTATTTCTTCCCTGAATTAAAAGTGACGCAACTTTGGAAAATGAAAATGATGATCTTACCTTTGGTTTTGGTTCTCGGTTTAAGCACAGTTTTCAACAAATATATTTCGAATTTTAAGCGAATAGTAGTTCCTAATATTTTAGATAATGTCTTACCTAAAATTGCTAATCTAGGCGCATTTTTCTTGTTTTTCTTTTTGGCATTTCCAGAAAAAATAGCGCTTTTTTTCTTTTTTGGAATGTTTGTTTTGGGATTAATTGCTTATTACATTTACACCAATAAACTTGAAAAGTTTACGCCGAATTTCTCAACTAGTTATTTTAAAAAAGATAAATTATACAAACAGATTTTCAATTATAGTTTCTACGGTTTTTTAGGGAATATCGGAACATATATCGCCTTAAGAATTGATAATGTGATGATTGGTGATTATTTAGGATTTCAGGAAAACGGTGTTTATAGCACTTTATTGGCTATTATTTCGTTGATTAGTATTCCTTCAATGGGTTTGTACGCAATTTCTGCACCTTTGATAAATAAACATTTAGAATTGAAAGAATACGAAGAATTGGATGTTTTTCATAAAAAAACTTCACTCACTTTATTTTTTTTAGGTTTGGTATTATTTTCATGTATTTGCGTTGGATTTCCCTTTCTCACAAGTCTTATGAAGAATGGCGAACTTTTGAAACAAGCAGAACCTGTGATCTGGATCTTAGGAATATCAATGCTTTTTGATTTGGCAACAGGTTTTAACGGTTACGTGATTTCGCTCTCAAAATTCTACAAATTTTCAACCTTTGTAATGGTAATTTTGGCTGTGGTCACAATTGCTTTAAATCTTTACTTTATTAAAAATACCAATTTAGGATTAATGGGAATTGCTTTGGCAACTGGGATTTCGTTAACTTTATACAACATAATTAAAATCATATTTAATTATGTTAAATTTAAAGTTCAGCCTTTCACCATCGAAATGATTTACGCCTCAATCATTGGCAGTTTAGGAATTACAGTTGCCGTAATGCTTCCGGATTTCAAAAGCAATCTGATCAACTTATTTTATAAACCAGCATTTGTTTTAATATTATTTTTAGTAGGAAATCACTTTTTGAAGATTTTTCCTTTAGAAAAATATTTAAATAAAGAATTTATAAAAAGTATTTTCAAGTTTTAAAGTAAAGATTTTAAAACACTCTCTAAATCTGTCCGGACCTTTTCTTTGTTAAAATTTTCCTGAAAATCAAAGGTGTTTTTATGCTTTAAACTTAATATTTGACTTTCAAAATCTTCATTTTCTTTGATGATAAAAGGTTTTGAAGTTTGATAATGTTTCGGGAAAATAGCGGTTTTTCCATATTTTATGGCGTCACCAATATTTCCCGACATCTTAGTTTTGCCGTAAATTTCTTCCTGACTAAAAAATTCGGTTTTTTCCTGAATTGGACACCAAAGAAAATTCGCAGAATTCATATTTTTATCAAATTCTTCCTGCGAAACTTTCTCCTTAAAATATTTTAAACTAATATTTTTCGGTAATTTCTTTTCTAAATCTTTGATCCAATTCAACTCTTTTCCTTTCGCTTTTCCTAGAAAAATAAATTTAAAAATTGAGTTAGTTTTTAATTCAGAAATAATTTTAATTATTTTAAAATAATCCCGTCTTTCCTGCGAAACACTTCCGGGAATTACGATTATTTGTTCTGTATTTTCAATTTCATTTTCATTAAATTTATTAAAAAATAAAGGCAAAAATTTAAATTTATTTTCGACTAAACTTTCATCTAAAACTAATAAATGATTGGCTTTCTCAAAAATTTCCGGCGCAGAAAGCAAACCTTCTTTTATTAACAATTTTAAACGGTATTGAAAGTCCTGTTTAAAAACATTTTTAAATAAATTGAATTTTGAAATTTTACAAAAGTTTAAATTATGGCAAATTACCGTGCAATTATAATTTTCAACAATTTTTAAATAAACATTAAAATTTCGGTGAACCGTTCCGATAATAATTAATTCATAATTTACTTCGGAAAGTTGCTTTAATATTTGAAAAGAAGAACTTTCAAATACCGACTGATTTTCCTTCAAATTTAACTGCAATAATATCTTTTCAGAAAAATAAAGATCAACTTGAAATTCTTTGGAACTTTGAATCAATTCCATAAAATTTCCTGCAATTTCTGCATGCGTGTCCAATTCTATGTAAGCGATTTTTGTCAATTTCTTATGTTTTTCAACATTTGTTTCCAGCGCAAATCACGAATGTATTTAATTTCATTTTTGCTTAAAACACGTTCATTTTTTTGACTTAAAAAAGATTTTACCGTAATTAAAAACTCAGAAAATGATTTATTTTTAAATGAAGATTTAGCGGAAGAAATCAACATTAAAGGAAAGTTTAAACCAATATTATAAAAATATTCACCCAGTTTTTTCGCCTTTTGATTTTTATATTTAAATGCTGTTGGTCGCAAATGTTTTACCAATAAATCTTTAATTGTAATAACTTCCCAATTGTGCATTTTAGCAAGCATGACATCAATATTGTCCCAACCAAGAACAGCGCGAATTCCGTTCATATCTTCAAAACAATGTTTTCTGTAAGATTTTATGGGACCACGAACGTGGTTTTTTGAAGATAAATTTTCGAAGATCCATTCGCCGTTTTTCTCAATATAAACCAAACCTGAAACCATTCCGGCTTTTTGATTTTGCTCATAAATTTTGTTTATTTTGTCCAAATAATTTTCGGGGAAAATAATATCTGCGTCAAATTTACAGATAACATCAAAATCTTTTAAACCAATTTCATTTAAACCTTTATAAAAAGTTTGCACTACTTTCGCGCCAGGTTCATGAGATGATAATTTTAAATTATAGATTTTAAATTTTAGATTTTGGGAAATGAAATGCTCAACGATTTCTTGTGTTTTGTCGGTTGAACCATCATTTACAACAACGCACTCAAAATCCTGAAAACTTTGTTTTTGCAAAGAATCCAGACAAGAAAAGATAAATTCTTCTTCGTTGTGCGCGGGAATGATGATTAGGAATTTCATTGGAATTATTCTGACAAATTTTCCAATTTTTCTGGATCTTGACGACAATCAAAAACATCGTAAATTCTTATCAATTCTTCTGATTCGACTTTGTAAATGATTTTGTAGTTTTTATGAACCAAATATCTGAAATCTTCGTTTCTAACTTCTAAAAGTAATTCCTTTTGACCCATCAAAGAATGATTTTTTAAGGAAATAGATTTTGAAATTATACCATCAACTATTTTTTGCGCAACTTTTTTGTTCGCTCTTTTATAAAAATAATCAAAAATATCATCTAATTTATTTTCAGCAAATTGTGACCAAACTACATTTGGATTCATTTTTTATATTTTTCTAATAAATCTTCTGCAACAATAAATCTTCCTTCTGCAAAATCTTTTTCAGATTGCTCTATTCTCTCCACGTATTCTCTCTGAGTCATCGGAATTATTTTTTCTTCGGAAATTGTTTTACTAAAAAATAGTTCTAAATTTTCCAGCAAAAATTCATCTTTTAGATCCAATATTCTTTTGGCTAAATTTATTTTTCTTATGTTGATATCTATTTCCATTTTTAGATTCTTTTAACAAATGTAATAATTTTAATGCGCTTCTAACCAATTCTTACCCTCGCCAACTTCCACCAAAAGCGGCACTTCAGTTTTTACCGCGTTTTCCATTTCCTGTTTGATAATTTCTTTCGCGGTTTCTACCTCATCATCTGGCGATTCAAATAAAAGTTCATCATGAACCTGCAAAAGCATCTTTGTTTTCAGATTTTTTTCGGCAAATTTTTGGTCAATATTTATCATTGCAATTTTTATAATATCTGCCGCACTTCCCTGAATTGGCGCATTCACAGCATTTCTTTCAGCGTGACCTTTTACCACAAAATTTCCGGAATTTATATCTTTCAAATGTCGCCGTCTGCCTAAAAGGGTTTCTACAAAACCATTTTCACGGGCTTTTTCAACTTGCTCTTTCATGTATTCTTTGAGCCGCGGATAAGTTTCAAAATAAGCCTCGATCATTGCTTTACTTTCAGCGCGCGAAAGTCCGGTTTGCTCGCTTAAACCAAAAGCAGAAACGCCGTAAATAATTCCAAAATTAACCGTTTTCGCTTGTGAACGCTGTAATTTCGTCACCTCATTTAAAGGAATATTAAATAATTTTGCCGCGGTCGAAGCATGAATGTCTTCATTGTTTTGAAAGGCTTTCATCATTTCCGTCTCTTTGGAAATCTCTGCGATCAAACGCAATTCTATCTGAGAATAATCCGCAGAAATGATTTTTTTTCCTTTGGCAGAAACAAATGCTCCACGGATTTGTTGCCCACGTAAAGTTCGGATCGGGATATTTTGCAGGTTTGGATTAATGCTCGATAATCTTCCCGTCGCAGCAACAGTTTGCGCAAATGTTGTGTGAACGCGGTTATCGTTTTTGTCAAGTTGCAAAGGCAACGCATCTACATAAGTTGATTTCAGTTTTTGATAAGTTCTGTATTCTAAAATATGTTTGATGATTTCATTTTCAAATGAAAGTTTTTGCAAAATATCTTCGCCCGTTGCGTATTGACCGGTTTTTGTCTTTTTTGCTTTCGGATCGAGTTTCATTTTATCGAATAAAACTTCACCCAATTGTTTCGGGGAATTCATATTAAATTCTTCACCGGACAAACTGAAAATTTCTTTTTCAAGAGCTGCCAAATCATTTTCCAGATCTTTACTTTCTTTCGCAAGCCATTCCTCATCGAGAGCAACACCTTCCAGTTCCATTTTAGCCAAAACTTTTAGCAAAGGAATTTCTATCTGATAAAAGACATTTTCGAGTTTTTCTTTTTTTAATTGAGGTTCAAAAAGTTGGTATAATTGAAATGTAATATCTGCATTTTCCCCTGCAAAATCGGTTTGTACTTTTAAATCTAAATCCCTGAAATTACTTTGGCTTTTTCCTTTTCCAACCAATGATTCTAAAGTGACCGGTTTATAATTTAAAAACATTTCTGCTAAATAATCGCTTCCGTGTCTTCCATCGGGATTTAATAAATAATGCGCGATCATGGTATCAAAAAAGTTTCCTTTTAAATCAAAACCATAATTTTTTAAGATTTTAAAATCAAATTTAAGATCGTGGGAAATTTTTAAAACGTCTTCTTTTTCAAAAAACGGTCTGAAAATTTCTAAAGTTTTTACCGCTTCTTCCCTATTTTCTGAAATCGGAATATAATAAGCCAAACCGTTTTTATAGGAAAAACTGAGCGCAATTAATTCCGCAATCATCGCATCATCGCTTGAAGTTATGGCTTCAAAAGCAACCGCTTTTTGTTTTATTAAATTTTGAACCAAAAAATATTGTGCTTTCGGTCCGGAAATATTTTGATATAAATTATCTTTTTCCGCTATACTTGATTTTGTAGAAGTCGCCTGATCTAATTCTTCAAAATTGGCAAAAAGATCTAATTGTCCGCTAGTATTTTGAACTTTTTTAACTTCTTTTTCGGAAAAATTTTCTACCTGAACTTCAGGATTTTCTTTAAAAGCGCGGTACAATCTTTCATACAACTGGCGGAATTCTATTTCCTCAAAAATAATTTTTGCGGCTTCAAAATCGGGTTCATCTAAAGTGTAATTTTCGTAATGGAAATCAATTGGCGCATCGCACAAAATGGTCGCTAACTTTTTAGACAAGATCCCGCGCTCAGCAGAATTTTCTATTTTTTCTTTAATTTTTCCGGTAAGTTGGCTCGTGTTTGCCAAAAGATTTTCGATGCTACCATATTCCTTTAAAAATTTCTTCGCCGTTTTTTCGCCAACGCCTTCTAAACCGGGAATATTATCAACGGCATCGCCCATCATTGCAAGGAAATCAATAACTTGTTTTGGATCTTCAACTTCAAATTTTGCTTTTACTTCTTCGATTCCTAAAATCTCAATTTCACTGCCTTTCATGCTTGGCTTGTAAATCTTGATATTTTCTGTCACTAATTGCGCAAAATCTTTATCCGGCGTTACCATAAAAACCTGGTAACCTAATTTTTCCGCTTTACAGGCAATCGTTCCGATGACATCATCGGCTTCATAACCTGCAACGCCCAAACTCGGAATGTGCATCGCTTCCAAAATCTTGTGAATGTAGGGAATCGCGACTTTTATCGCATCCGGCGTTTCACTTCTATTGGCTTTGTATTCAGCAAAATCTGCAGTTCTGACAGTTGCCTCTCCCACATCAAAAACGACGGCTAAATGACCCGGTTTTTCCCGGCGAATTAATTCAATCAAAGAATTTGTAAAACCGAAGATCGCAGAAGTATCCATTCCTTTGCTGGTCATTCTCGGACTGCGAATTAAGGCGTAATAACCACGAAAAATCATTGCGTAAGCATCAATTAAATAAAGTCTTTTGTCGGTAGAATCTGTCATAAAGCAAAGATAAAGATTTTAGGTTAAGGTTGAGATTTAGGTTTAATTTTACTTAAAAGTTTTCACTTTGAAGGACCTTAATTTATTCGTTTAATTTTACTTTTCGAAAATATTTAAATGGCAACAATTCATTTATCAACTGAAATTCACTCTACAATTGAGGTTTGTTTTGATTTATCAAGAAGTATCGACTTACACAAAATGTCAACTGTTAAAACAAATGAAGAAGCCATCGCCGGAAAGACTTCAGGTTTAATAGGAATGGATGAATGGGTAACCTGGGAAGCAAAACATTTAGGTTTTAAGCAAAAATTAACTTCGAAAATAACGGCTTTTGAAAGTCCAAACTATTTTAAGGATGAACAATTAAAAGGAATTTTTAAAACTTTTCAACACCAGCATATTTTTAAACAAGAAGATGGATTTGTAATCATGGAAGATATTTTAATTTTCTCTTCACCTTTTGGAATTGTCGGAAAACTATTTGACAAAATATTTTTAAAATCCTACTTAACTAAATTTTTAAAAGAAAGAAATTCCATCATTAAAATTTTCGCCGAAAGTGAGGAATGGAAAACCGTTTTAAAGTAAAAAACTAAATCAAAAATCGTATTTTTACACAAATGATTTCCACAGATTTAAATTTACGAACCGTAATTGTAACGCGCTATATTTTGCCTTTGCGCGAAGGCGGCTCGTTGCCGGCTTTGGCGGAAGCAGATGATGATTTTAAATATGTTTTAAAATTTCGTGGTTCGGGACATGGCACAAAAATGCTCATTTCAGAATTAATTGGCGGTGAACTGGCAAGATTTTTAGGTTTAAAGATGCCTGAATTGGTGTTTGCAAATCTGGACGAAAATTTTGGCAGAACTGAAGCAGACGAAGAAATACAGGATTTATTGAAAGGAAGTACAGGTTTAAATTTAGCGATGCATTTTCTTTCTGGATCGATTAATTTTGATCCAAATGTGATGGAAGTTGATCCGGAAACTGCTTCAAAAATTGTTTGGTTGGACGCGTTTTTAACAAACATCGACCGTACTTTTCGCAATACTAATATGCTCATCTGGAACCGTGAATTATGGTTGATTGATTTTGGCGCATCATTATATTTTCACCATTCCTGGGATGGTTGGGAAGAAAAAGCGAAAACACCTTTTCCATTAATTAAAGACCACGTTTTACTGGAAAAAGCAACTGAATTAAAGAAAATCGATAAAGAATTTAAATCAAAAATAACAATAGAAGTTCTAACTTCAATTGTGAATTTAATTCCTGATGAATGGCTTCAATGGCGAGATACGGAACTTTCGCCAAATGAAATTAGAAAAGTTTATATTGAATTTTTAAGCATTCGGCTAGAGAATTCTGAAATATTTGTAAAAGCGGCGGAAGATGCAAGAGTTTAAACTTTATGAATACGCTGTGATTCGCGCTTTGCCAAAAGTGGAGCGTGAGGAATTCTTTAATGTTGGATTGATTTTATTCAGCAAAAAAGAAAAATACATTCACGCGGATTATTTTTTAGATAAAGAGAAATTGAAATGTTTTTTTTCAGAAGAGAATTTGGAAGATCTTGAAACGAATTTAAAATCATTTTTAAATATTGCAAAAGGTGAAAAATGTGGTGGAAAGATTTCAATTTTAGAAATTCCTGAACGTTTTCGCTGGTTGAATGCTGTTAGAAGTTCTTGTATTCAAACTTCGCGACCTCATGTTGGTTTAAGTAAAGATTTAGATAAAACTTTTGAGAGATTATTTGAAGAAATGGTAAAATAAGAACATAAAAAAAGCACCATTTTTAAAACAGTGCTTTTTATTTTTTATTTTTTTGCTCTTCCAAACAGCCAAACTATCAGTCCGATGACAGCAACTACTGCTATAACGCCAAACCACATTCCGGTTTTAAAGATATCTCCAATTACTTCGCAGCTTTGTAAACTGAACATCGCAATTGCCATTAAACTTAATAATGTAAACTTTTTCATAGTATTATTTTTTGATTTTAATATTTGTTAAAAGATTTTAACAAATAACTTGCCATTTCAAAAAAGTCTTAAAAAAAACTTAATTAATTATGGATAAGGTGCTACAATGACTTCTAAACCATCAAGTTGAGAATTGATATGAATCTGGCAACCTAAACGGCTATTTTCCTGCACATGATAAGCTTCCCCAAGCATTGCATCTTCTTCAGCGTCCATTTCTGGTAAATCAAAATCATTTTCTACATAAACCTGACAAGAAGCGCACATCGCCATTCCGCCACAAACTCCTACAGTTCCTTCTTCTGCGATTTCGTAGGAACGGATCACTTCCATTAAATTCATTGACATATCAGTTGGAACCACCACTTCGTGAAGTTCGCCGTTTCTGTCTGTAATTTTTATATTAATGTCCTGCATTTTTTATTAATAGTTGAAAATAAAATTAATCGATTTTCATAACAACAGCTTTCTCGGCTTCTTTTCTGGTTCCGTCAAAACCGTCAACTCCACTTACCGTAGTATATTTTAATACGTATTTTTTGCCCGGATTAATTCGGTTATAGACGCTTTGACACATCATTGTCGCTTCATGAAAACCGCAAAGAATTAACTTTAATTTTCCAGGATAAGTGTTGACATCACCAATAGCATAAATACCGTCGATATTGGTTTGATAATCTAAGGCGTTGTTTACTTTAATGGCGTTTTTTTCAATATCTAAACCCCAGTTTGCGATTGCTCCCAGTTTTGGCGTTAAACCAAAAAGCGCAATAAAAAAGTCGGTATCTATATCTAAAATCTCATCATTGGATTTTATGGAAAGTCCGGTAATATGAGAATCACCTTTTAAAGCTACAACTTCGGCTGGTGTAATTAACTTGATTTTTCCAGCATCTTTTAAAGCCTGAACTTTTTCTACTGAGTCAAGTGCGCCACGAAATTCATTTCTCCTATGTATTAAAGTCACTTCACTCGCAACGTCAGATAAAAATATTGCCCAATCTAAGGCAGAATCGCCTCCACCAGCAATTACGATTTTTTTATTTCTAAAATGTTCCGGTTCTTTTACAAAATATTCTACACCGTTTTCTTCAAATTTTTCAATATTTTCTAAAAGTGGTTTTCTTGGTTCAAAAGTTCCCAAACCACCGGCAATTGCAACAGCTTTAGCATGATGAACTGTTCCCTTATTAGTTGTAACCTCGAATGTGCCGTCTTCCAGTTTATTTATTGTTTCAGCTGTTTCGCCTAAAGTAAAACCCGGTTGAAATTGTTTGATTTGCTCCATTAAATTATCTACCAATTCACCTGCATTTACAGTAGGATAACCTGGAATATCAAAAATAGGTTTCTTTGGATAAAGTTCAGTTAATTGACCGCCAGGTTGTGGAAGTGCATCTATTAAATGGCATTTCATCTTTAGTAAACCTGCCTCAAAAACTGCAAATAAGCCTGTTGGACCCGCTCCAATTATTAATAAATCTGTGGTAATCATTTAGTAGTATATTAAACTGAAAAATATATTTGCAAATTTACTAAATTTTAAAGGAAAGCCCGCTGACAAATGTCAGCCAAAAAATCCAGTTTTTGCAACCGTTCTGCAGAATTAAATGGGTGTTTAAATTTGGCAGTGTATTTGTAAAACTTAGACTATGAAAAAGATTTTGACGATTTTTACATTCCTTTTGTTTGTGGTAAATTCTGCCCAAGTAGACAATATCATTTCCGGTGAACAATTGAACTATAGGATACATTACGGCTTTCTGAATGCAGGAACCGCAAGTTTAACCTCATTGCAAACAACTTACAAAGGCGTTCCACATTATTATGTAAAAGGTGTTGGAAAAACTACTGGCGCAGTTCGGGTTTTCTTTCCAACAAACGATTTGTATGAAAGTTTTATAAATATTTCTACTGGTTTACCAAGTTTCTATGTTCGAAATGTTAAAGAAGGTGGATATACGCAACATTTTGAAAGTGTCTTTAATCATCAAAATCAAACTGTAATTTTAACAGATAAAAAAACGCCTGCAAACGGTTCAAAAGTAATTAAAACTGTAAAAGGCGTACAGGACATGTTATCTTCTTTTTACTATTTAAGAAGTTTAGATTCTATAATGCTTAAACCTGGCGCTATTATTAAAATTAATATCTGGATCGATAAAGAGATTTTTCCATTTCAGTTAAAAGTAGTTGCAGCCGAGAATGTTAAAACAAAATTTGGCACTATAAACTGTTTAAAAATTTTACCGTCAGTCATAAGCGGACGTGTTTTTAAAACTGATGAAAGTGTCACGATGTGGATCACAAATGATAAAAACCACTTACCAATTGCGGTAAAAGCCGATCTTGCGGTTGGCTCTTTGAAAGCTGACATTGATAGTTTTAAAAATGTAAAGTATCCATTAAATTTTTCTAAGTAATTCCTTTTAAATACTGACAAAAAAGCTGATATTTGCTGTGTTTTTTCAAGTAAATAACGAATTTGCTTCAAAAAAGTGTCGTTATTTAATTTTGAGGAATGAAATTTCTTACAATCCTGATTTTTTATTTTTTTTGCAGTATTGTTTTTGGTCAAAAAACAGCGCAAGATAGTATCGCAAGAAAAATTTTAAATACCGTAAAAACTACATCTTCGCCTAAAATTGATGGTATTTTAGATGATGAAGTTTGGAAAAATGCTCCAGTAGCAAATAATTTTATTCAAAAAGATCCTGAGAACGGAAAACCTGAAGATCCGGCGTTTCGCACAGAAGTCAAAATTTTATATGATGATACGGGCATTTATTTTGGCATAAAACTTTATGATCCAGAGCCCGCAAAGATTTCAAAAGAACTTACAGAGCGTGATAATATCGGAAATGATGATTATTTTAATATTTTAATCAACGGCTACAACGATAAGCAACAAAGTCTGGAATTTTTTCTAATGCCGACCGGTGTTCAGTTTGACGCCAAATTAAATCTGGACGGAACAGAAGATGCAAACTGGAGCGCAGTTTGGTACAGTGCCGCAAAAATTAGCAACGATGGCTGGTCTATAGAAATGAAAATTCCGTATTCTGAGCTTCGTTTTCCAAAAAAAGATATCCAGCAATGGGGTATTAATTTTATCAGATATATTCGTAGAACAAAAGTAAAAACATCGTGGAATTTTATTGACAACAAAAAAGGTGGAACGACTCTTTATGACGGCGTACTGAACGGAATTGGAAATATTAAAACGCCCGTTCGACTGTCTTTTCTACCCTATTTTTCTACTTATATAAGCAGATTTGACGGTGCAAACTCAGCGAGAATTAACGGCGGAATGGACGTAAAATACGGCATCAACGAAGCTTTTACGCTGGATACCACTTTGATTCCAGATTTTGGACAAACTGCTTTTGACGACAACACTCTAAATCTTGGTCCTTTCGAACAACAATTCACGGAGAAACGTTCATTTTTTACTGAAGGAACAGAACTTTTCAGCAAAGGCAATCTTTTTTATTCCCGGCGTGTGGGTGATTACCCTTCGAGAAGTCCTGATCTGGGAGCTGATGAATCTTTAGTCGATAACATTCAAAAAGTGAAACTTTACAATGCGACTAAAATTTCCGGGAGAACAAACAAAGGTCTCGGAATCGGCTTTTTTAATGCTTTAACGGAAAAAAATAAAGTAGAAATTAAAAATGAGTTGAACGGAAATATCCGTCAGGAAATTATCGAGCCGATAGCCAACTACAATGTTTTGGTTTTAGATCAACGATTTAATGGAAATTCCTCGGTCAGTTTTATCAACACCAATGTAATGCGCGCCGGAAATTTTCGGGATGCCAACGCAACGGCTTTTTTGCTGGATGTAAAAGATAAAAAAAATAAATATAAACTTTCGGGCGGCTTCAAAGGTAGTTTAGTTAATGAATATTCTAAAATTTTTGGAACAGACATCACTGCAGGAATTAGTAAAATTTTTGGAAAAAGCAGATATGGTCTATCAGGTGAAGCTATTTCAAAAAATTATAATATTGACGATCTTGGATACACAGGCGAAACGAATTTTATAAATGCCCATGCAAACTATGGTTACAGACTTTTGCAACCAAATAAAAATTTTAACAGTATTTTCTGGAATATCGATATTAATTATGCCCGAAGAATTGATACAGATCTTTTTAAAGCCTTCACTTTTCACACAGATTTCTCACTTTTAAATAAGAAATTTGAAACTTTTGGTGGCGGTTTATTAAGCGAACCTTTTGGTACAAATGACCTTTACGAGCCAAGAACTTTTGGCAAATACTTATTTATTGGCGGTTACGTTAATCCTTTTCTTTATTTCAGCTCAGATAACCGAAAGAAATTCACCTATTACGCTTCGGTTGATTATTATATTTATTTTCAGAAAGAAATTGAAAGAATTAACACTGAACTTGATCTCGGTTACCGGCTTTCAGATTATTTTAGCGTTGATTATATCGGCAATTATAACATCAGTAATTATGAAAAAGGATTTGTCGCCAATCAAAATTCCAATATAATTATCGGCACGCGCGACCGTTCAACCGTTATCAACAGTATTTCGTCAAAATATACTTTAAATAACAGAATGTCTTTTACTTTTAGTCTGCGCTATTATTATTCTGAAGTTAATTACAGGAAATTTGGAACTTTGCAAAATGACGGTTCAGTTTCTGATACAAATAATTTTAAGGCAAATAACCAAACTTATAATTCCTTTAATGTCGATTTGCGGTATTCATGGTGGTTTGCGCCGGGAAGTCAAATTACTCTACTTTATCAAAACGCAGCGCAAGATTATTTAAATTATTCCAGAATTAATTTTAGAAATAATTTCAGGAATTTATTTAATGATCCGATGAGCAATACTTTAAGTTTAAAATTAACTTATTTCATCGATTATAATTCAGTGAGAAATATTTTAAAATAAAGTAACCAAAAACTTTTTTTCTAAGTAATTTTCTTTTGAATGTAACACTTCCATATGTTAGGTTGTCTTATTTTAAAACCAAACCATGAGACTTTGTTACCTGATCTTTTTCTTTATTTTTTGCCAGTTTACTTTTGCTCAAAAAAAGGACAATGACAGTATTTTCCGAAAAGAAATTTCTGCAGTTAAAACTTCTCAGGCACCAAAAATTGACGGTATTTTAGATGATGAAGTCTGGCAAAATGTTCCTGTCGCAAAAAACTTCGTAGAATTTCAACCGGAGAACGGAAAAGCGGAAGCACCGGAATTTCGGACAGAAGTGAAAATTCTATACGATGATACGGCTTTATACATCAGCGCGATGATGTTTGATCCCGAACCTTCTAAAATTGCAAAAGAATTAGTGGAACGTGACAATATCGGGAATGATGACTTTTTTGATTTTTTAATAAATGGTTACAACGATAAACAGCAAAGTTTAGAATTTATCGTTATGCCAAGCGGCGTGCAATTCGATGCAAAACTGACCAATGATAACGAAGACGAAAACTGGAGCGCAGTTTGGTTCAGTGCCGCAAAAATAACGGAAAATGGCTGGAATGTCGAAATGAAAATTCCGTTTTCTGAATTGCGTTTTCCAAAAAAAGACATTCAAAAATGGGGAATGAACTTTATCCGTTTTACCAGAAGAAATAAAGTGAAAACAACATGGAATTTTGTTGACAACAAGAAAAATTCTCTGCTTCTCTTTGATGGTGTTTTAAACGGTATCGAAAACATAAATACGCCGGTGAGATTATCTTTTCTACCCTATTTCTCCACCTATTTAAATAATTACGACAGCAAGACAACAGCAAGCGTAAATGGCGGGATGGACGTAAAATATGGGATTACGGACGCTTTTACCCTGGACACAACTTTAATTCCTGATTTTGGACAAACTGCTTTTGATGATAATGTTTTAAATCTTGGTCCTTTCGCACAACAGTTTACAGAAAAAAGGTCTTTTTTTACAGAAGGGACAGAATTATTTAACAAAGGAAATCTTTTTTATTCCCGTCGTGTAGGCGATTTTCCTTCCAGAAATCCAAACTTAAGCGATGATGAAAGTTTGGTAGAAAACGTGCAAAAAGTTAAACTTTTAAACGCAACAAAAATTTCAGGAAGAACAAACAAAGGTTTAGGAATTGGTTTTTTTAACGGAATTACAAAAAAAACCGACATCAATATTATAAATAATGTGACGGGACAATTGCGGACGGAAACTTTAGAACCTCTTGCAAATTATAATGTGATCGTTTTAGATCAGCGTTTTAATGGAAATTCTTCGGTATCTTTTGTAAACACAAACGTGACGCGCGCCGGCGATTTTCGCGATGCAAATGTTACCGCTATTTTAGCAAATTTAACGGACAAAAAAAACAGATATAATATTTACGGCAATGTGAAAGGCAGTTACGTAAAGGATAACAGCAAAATATTTGGAACGGACATTTCCGCCGGTGCGGGGAAAATATTTGGAAAAAGTCGCTATTATCTAGATTTTGAATCTATTTCAAAAAACTATAATATTGATGATCTCGGCTACACAGGTCCGACAAATTATTATAATTTTCACGGTTATTACGGCTATCATATGTTGCAGCCTAACGAAAGTTATAACAATGTCAACTGGAATAACAATGTAAATTACGCCCGTAGAATTGACACAGATCTTTTTAAAGTTTTAGATTATCAAAGTAATCTTAGTTTACAGGATAAAAAATTTCGGAATTACACTTTAGGATTGCACGTTTATCCAATCGGTGAAAATGATATTTATGAACCGCGGACTTTCGGGAAATATCTTTTTATCCCTGCAAGCATCAATCCTTATATTTATTTTAACTCTGACAACCGTAAAAAATTAACCTATAATTTCGCCATTGATTATTACATGTACGATCAAACCGCAAGAAACAGAATGTATAACGAACTTGGTTTTAGTTACCGATTTTCCGATCATTTTTCCCTTGGATACGATGGTTCCTCAGATATCAGTAATCAGGAAAAAGGATTTGCGGGCAATCAAAATTCTAATATTTATATAGGAACCAGAAACAGAAATACTTACACAAACGGTCTTACTTCAAAATATACTTTGAGCAACACGATGTCTTTTAACTTTAGTCTGCGTCATTATTACACAGAAGTTAATTACAAAAATTTTGGAATTTTACAGGAAAATGGACGTGTTTCTGATGTTGGCAATTATAAAAGAAACAACCAAACTTACAATTCCTGGAATGTTGATCTGCGTTATTCGTGGTATTTTGCGCCCGGAAGTCAGCTTACTTTGCTTTACCAGAATGCGGTTCAAAATAATTTAGATTATTCGGGCATCAGATTTAGAAATAATTTTAAAAATCTTTTTGACGAACCTGTCAACAATACTTTAAGTTTAAAAATTACTTATTTTATTGATTACAACTCGGTAAAACATCTTTTAAGAAAAGGCTAAAATAAAAATTGAGCTGAAATTTTAAGTCAACTCAATTATTTCTTCTATTTTTAAATTTTCAAAATGTAAATCATCCTTTAGAGAGAAAATAAACAAGTCATTCCGTTTATTTTCTCCACCAATTAAAGCGTCGGAAGGCACAATATTTTTAAGATTGTAAACTTCTAATTTTGAATTTATTTCTAAATTTAAATTTTCTGACTTTAATAATCGACCAAGAATATAACCGTTTTTATATTTAAATTCAATTTTAAAAATGATTTTCACAAAAACAGTTTTTCTTTAAATTTTAATTAAAATATTCGTTTTTTAATATTCAAATAAAATACTTCCCCAGGTAAAACCGCTGCCAAAAGCTGATAAACAAATAAGATCACCACGTTTTACTTTGCCCTGTTCCACTGCTTCGCTTAAAGCCAAAGGAATTGAAGCCGCGGTTGTATTGCCGTATTTTTGAATATTATTAAATACTTTTTCTTCAGGTAAATTTAATTTTTTCTGTACAAACTGCGCAATTCTCAAATTTGCCTGATGTGGAATAAACATATCAAGATCTTCAAGGGTTTTTCCGGCTTTATCTAAAACTTCCATTATAGTTTCAGGAAAACGGGTTACAGCATGTTTAAAAACAAAATTACCGTTCATTATCGGATAAATTTCTTCCGGCGTTACAACTCCGGGTTCTAAAATAGTTCGGTCACTCCAGCCAAATTTGGAACCTGGAAATTTTGTACAAAGTTCTTCAGCGTATTTTCCCTCGGAATGTAAATTTGTTGCTAAAATTCCCTGTCTTTTTTCATCGTTTGAGGCTGATAAAATTACAGCTCCGGCGCCATCACCAAAAATAACGGAAACACCTCGTCCGGCATCAGAAAAATCCAAACCAAAAGAATGAACTTCTGCACCGATCACTAAAATATTTTTATACTCTCCTGATTTAATGAAAGCATTTGCTACACTCATCGCATAAACAAATCCTGAACATTGATTTCTAACATCCAATGCACCGATCGTGTCACAACCCAACATTTCCTGAACTAAAACTCCACAACCTGGAAAAAAATAATCCGGACTTAATGTGGCGAAAATGATAAAATCAAGATCTTTTGCGCTTAAATCTGCATTTTTAAGAGCACTTTCTGAAGCTTTAAAACCTAAAAATGCAGTGGTTTCTTCGGCATCATTTCTATTTTTTCGGTGTCGTCTTTCTTTAATTCCTGTTCTTTCGGTGATCCACTCATCATTTGTGGTCATCAATTTTGAAAGATCATCATTTGTGACAATATTTTCCGGTACATAATGTCCGATACCGGCAATTATACTTTTAGGCATTTTTTTTATTTGTGTAAAAATAAGAAAATCTAAATTAATTATGACAAACATAATTGATTGCGACCAACTGCAGCCCGACCTGAGTGGAGCTCTTTTTGTGAGGCGCAAAGCCGAACAAAAAAGCAGGAACGGAGGGCGGAAAAAGCTGCCATAAAAAATAAAAAACGACTTTTCTAGGAAATCAAATGCTTCCGAAATTATATAATCAACAGGTTTCGGGTAAAGTAATTAATTGTGAAAAAAATATCCTTTTAAAAAGAGATTTTTACATTAAATTTGTGAAATGGCGATAGAAATTTTCCTTAAAAATGAACACTGTGAGTGGATTGACGTAGTTGCACCAACTGCAGAAGACCTAAAATTTATCCACGAGCGTTATTCCATAAATCATTTGCTTTTAGAAGATACAATTGATGCCAACCACCTTCCTAAATTTGAAAAAGTAGATGAAGTCATGTTTTATCTGATGCGCGAAAATACGGAACTTGAGCGCACGAACCTGAGCAGCATTAGTGATGTAAGTACAAAACTTGGAGTTTTCATTTTTGAAAAAACCATTATCACAATTCACCGCATGAAAAACCGAAGCATTCAGGAAACAAAGGTAGAAGCCGAAAAAAAGGCTGAAGCAATTCGAAAAGAGGATATTGCACTTCTTTTAGGAATGAAAGTGCTTAAATCTTATGACAGCGAAGGCAGCCATCTACTGGATGTTTTAGATAAAATGGAAGACCAGATCTTTCTTAAAAATGCACACGACAGCAACCAGATCCGGAGACTTTACAAAATAAAAAGAAAGGCTGGACTTAATACCAGAATTTTAAATATTTCTACTTCGTGGGTTGAAAAATTTAGTTTACTTAATTTGATTGATTCTGAAATCGTTGATTTAAAGGACAAACATAAAGACGTAATTGCAGATTTTGACCATTTAAATTCGCAGGTTACCAATTTAATTTCCATGTTCATCGCGCTTTCCGATCAAAAAGCGAATCAGGTTATGAAACTTTTGGCCATATTTTCGGTTTATTTTTTACCGATCACATTTATCGCCGGCGTTTATGGAATGAACTTCGATTTTATGCCGGAACTGCATTTAAAACATGGTTATTTTTACGTCTTAGGTTTAATGTTGACAATTGAGATCACCATTTTTATTTATATGCGTAGAAAAAAATGGTAGAAATGTAAATTTTTATTTAAAACGCTTCAAGTCGATTTCTTCTAAAAGCGGTTTATCTTTTTCTATAAAATCAAAAAGATCTTTAGCGAAGAAGTTTCCATTTAAAATACCGCGAGCTCCAAGACCGTTAAAAACGTAAAGATCTTCATGTTTTTCATGTCGGCCGATAATTGGTCTTCTGTCCGCGACGGTGGGTCTAAATGCGAAATTGACATCTGTGATTTCATATTGATGTTCATAGAAATCTTCCAGAGAACTTTTTAAATCTTCGACAGAATTTTCATTTATTTCATTTTCCAAATGATCGCGGTCATGCGTGCCGCCGTAATAATATTGATCTTCTGACATTGGAAAAAGGAAATATTTTTTCTTAAATGTTTTATTTTCCAAAGATCTAGAGAGTTTCAAATTAAGCTGATGACCTTTATTCGGAATTAAAGGAATATTATTAAAAAAAGGATTGTTTTTTACTGCCATTCCTTCGGCAAAAACAATATTTTTAAATTTAAATTTTTGGTAAATATTTCTTTCTACATCCAATTCTTCATATTTAAAAAATTCCTCTATTAAATGGTTATTTTCAAGTAAATAAAGGAAAAAATCTTTAAAAAAATCTTCAACATTTAGACGTCCGGATTGCATAACTTCGCCTGTTTGAAAAGGATTTTTTACCATTTCCAGAGATTCGAAATCTGCGTGGAGGAAAGATTCCAAATCTGCACGCATGCTTTTTTTCGCCCAAACTTCACGTTCAGTTTCTTCATGCAAAATCCGGTGAATTGGTTCGTTGATCCAGTAATTTTTTCCCGTGTAAATCGAAATTTCCTGTAAAGTTTTTTGGAGTGCATCTAGCTGCTCCTGCGCTAACCAAAATCTCGTAAAACGCTTTAAAACCAAAGGATTAATAATACCGGCAGAAATATGAGAAGCACTTTTTACACCACCAGAAAACAAAATGAATGTTTTGTTATTTTTAATTAATTGGTGAGCGAAAAATAAGGCACCATAACCGTCGCCAACAATTATATAATCAACGTTTTTAATTTGATCCGGTGAATTTATTTGTGAAGTCATAAAAAATAGAAATTGCCAAAATTAATTTTGAAAAAAAAAATTAAAATAAAAAAACCTGAGCAAAGATACTCAGGTTTTTGTTAAATAATTTTACTTGGTTTAATAAGACCACATATCATTTTCCATTTGCAGGATCTGATTTTTTATACGGTCACTTTCATCCAATTGCGCCTGCGCGTCTTTTGGAATATAATCTTTAATAACTCCTGTTCCCAAACCATTATCAACTTTGTAGATAATTGAGGAGAATCTTCTCGCATTTAAAACATCATCGTAACTAACGTTTGTAGATAAATTCTTACTATTAAATACAATATTATTAGCTAAAACTTTACGAGCATCCGGATAATATACCCAGAAAAGGTCGATTAATTCGTCTTTAGAAGCTAAGGGTTGACCGTCCGGACCATACTGTCCCATTGTTGAAGGATCCTGACCCATTGCACAAATCCCAAGAAGGCGATATTTCATTTCACCATCTCTCTTGTTGATGTACCACATACCTTTTATTTTTAAAACCTTAACATTTTCAGTTTTGGTTTCGTAAACATTTGTATATTCTTTTTTCTCTTCATCAGTAAGTTTACCATTTTGATTGATCAAATCAGTTCCAGCGTCAGTAATTACAGCGTTTCTCGTACGGGCTGCAATTGCATCTGGACTTAATCTCGTTGTAAACAATTCATCATCATAAACTTCTTTGATTTCTCCATTATTAACCGCATCTAATAAAATTTGGTACAAAGATTTATTTTGAGAAACAAGACCGTCTTCATTATGATAAAAAGGCTGATTTAGCTTTTCATTCATATCTAGAACTTCCCAGGTCAACATACTTTTTAGAACGTCCTTATCTTCAATAAAGCCATACTTTAAAGGTTCTGTTTTAGTGGAAACCATAGAATCACCTTGCTTCATCATTCCCAATTCTCTATATTTTCTAAATGATTCCGGAGATTTAGCATTCAGAATTGACATTGAGTTAACAGGCTCTTCAGGAACATCAGCAACAGTGGGAGTTGAAGCTTCTGCGGCAGCGGCTGCCTCAACAGCAGCAGTGTCCGCTCCAGTTTCTACCTTAGGTTGAACAGCTTTCGTGGTCTTTGCTTTACGTTTAGTGGTTTTTCTTTTTTGTGCATTTAAACCAAGAAAACCAAAAGCTAAAAGCAGAAATAATATCTTTCTCATTTTTATAGAAAATTATCTTTTTTTAATTAAACGCAATTATTGAACGTTTATTACAATAGGCGGAATTTGTTTTAAAACCTGATTTCCTAAACCTGTTGCAGTTGCAGAAATATTGTAAATATAAGCAACATCTCCATTTCTTAAATTCTTTGTCAAAGCAGCTACACCTGAAAGTGAATTTCCGTTTACTAACAACGCAGCTCTACCAGGAACTTTAAACATAAAACTGTTTACCGAAAAGCTTACAGGGAAGTCAAAATCAGGCATCACAGCGCTAACTTTTTGATTCGCGATTGAACTTGCAGGCATCGAAACTACAGATTTACCTTGAACCTCACCTACTGGTGGTGGTACACTTTTAATTCTGAAAGGAAATGCCTGAGATATTGTCGCCCCTTTCGAATCTTTACCTGAAATAGTTAAAGTTACAGTTGCGCCACCTCCAGGCGTTACTACCCACTTACCTCTACCACCACTTACAGAAGCGCCTGGCGCAGATAGCGAAAGTCCGCCTGTGTCTGCTCCCAACACTGAACCCGTTATTGGATTTGGTAAACCACGGTATAAAACATTCATTTTATCTGCAGAAAGTAAAGCACCTTTTTGAGCTACTAATTCATTCACACCGTTTACGACATTATATATTTGACTGTATGGTAAATCGTGTACAACACCTCTTTTGTCCGAAAAAGAAATTTTACCTGCAAAAGTTTTCTGTCCAGCGGAACTTGTATTTAAATTTGTAATACCCTGACCGTTTGTTACGGTTAAACCTGGCATAGATAATCCCGGAACCGAATTGGAATAATTACCAATAGAAACTTTAGCAACTGCAGTTTCGCCCTGAACAACCTGTGTTGGTGCAGAAACGATCGCCTGATACGCATCAAATTTAATATCAGCATCAATTTTTTCCTGTAGCATTAGTGATAAAGCGTCTGCCTGAATACCTCTTACTGAAGACTGAATAACTTCCATATTTGACAAAGCAGCAATTAACGGCTGATTGTAAAATTTATATTGAATCCAGTTTTTTCCTTTAATTTTCGAAGGTAAAACTGTAATCATTTGTGCGTTCGCTCTTTGCACAACGCTACTCATGTTTTTATTACCTCCAAAAGTTTGGTTTACAAAAGTTCTAAATTCATTTATTTGATTTTGTACTTCTTTTGCTTTATTAGAAGGTGAATTTTCATCGCCGTCTGCAAAAAACATTTTAGTGGAAGGTTCTGTATTATTTAAAGAGGTAAAATTCTCTTCAACATTTAAATTTGGATCAAATTCTGCCTGTTTAATAAGTTCTCCTTTAATCCCATCTAAGTTGCTAACCAAGATATCAGCTTTAGCTTTTAGACTTTCATAATTTTGTAAAGGAACCTGAAAATTTTCCGGAGAACTTTCGGCTTTTGCCTTTAAAGTACGCTCAAAAATACCATTGTTATTTTGAGTTAATGTTCGTGTATCCTGTAATGATTGATTTGTATCCTGATAAGATCTGATGATGTCCTGATCGATCGTCATTGCAAGCATTGCAATGAAAACCAGATACATCAGGTTGATCATCTTCTGACGAGGTGTTTGTTTTCCTTGAGCCATTTAAATAAAGTTTTGTTATACGTTAGTAATTAAAATTAAAGAAAAACTAAGCTTTCATTGCGTTTAACATACCGCCGTAAACTCTATTAAGATTACTTAAATTAGAAGTAAGACCCTGTAATTCTGTATTGAAATTTTCAGAGTGTTGCGCAGATTTCTGCATATCTTCTACATATTTTTTGCTGTATTCTGATTGCGTTCTTCCATGCTCTAATTGAAGTGCATAAAGTGCATTCATACTTTCTAAGTGTGAGGAAGCTAAAACCAATTGGTCATTATATTTTTGAGTAGAAGCTGAAACATCAACTGTTTCATTAATTTTTTGAACAGAATCTGAAAATTTATCCAATCCTGATTTTAATCTTTCAAATAAAGACACATCTAAATTAGCATCTGCTAACATTTTATCTAATTTATCAGAAAGTGAAACATTTAAATCATCTGAAGCGAAAGCTACAGTTTTGCGCGGAACAGCTACTGCATTTGCATCCAATAATTCCGGGTAAACATTTTCCCAGGCGTAAGATTCTTCTGAACGTGGCGCGTCAAACGCAAAAATAATAAAGATAATAGCTTCAGTTATAAGACCAATTGCCAAAGTAACATTTCCCGTTAGTGGCCCTAAATGCCAGTGGGTCATTTTGAATAATGCTCCAAGGATTACGATTGCTGCACCGATAGAATAAATAAAATTGTAAACACCTTCTTTAGATTTAAACATGCTTTTATAAGTTTTTTTTGTTAAGTTTTATTAATTAGTTTTTTTTCTGTATTTCGCTGTTCCTTCGGGAATATCTTGCACGGTTCTAAACCCGATGTAACTTCTTGCAGAATCTTTTCTTTCCCAATCTCTGTAACCTGTCATCAAAAGATAAGAAACATCTTTCCAGGAACCTCCGCGAACCGTTTTCTTCACATCTCTGTAAGCCTGATTAGACAAATACGGATTTAAAGTTGATGAAAACTGGTAAGTTGAGTTGCTGTAAGGTGATTCTGTCCATTCTGAAACATTGCCGGCCATATCAAAAAGTCCGAAATTGTTTTTAGGAAATGATTTTACAGGAGCTGTGTAAGTATAACCTTGTTTGGAAGCTTTTCCGTCTTCGTTTTCGATATAATTACCACGTTTTGGTTTAAAATTAGCCAAATAACATCCTCTATCATCTTGCAAATACGGGCCTCCCCAAGGATAAGTTGCATTTTCGATGCCACCTTTCGCTGCGTATTCCCACTCAGCTTCTGTTGGTAAACGAAATGCCATTGGTTTTTGCTTTTTCTTTTTTAAACTTTCGTTGTAATCCGATTTTAATTTGGATTTAAAATTACAGTAAGCTCTTGCCTGATCCCAAGTTACACCAACAACAGGATAATTTTTGTAAGCATTATGCCAAAAATATCCATCATATAAAGGTTCATTGTAAGCATAGTTAAAATCTTTAACCCAAACTGTAGTATCAGGATAAACTGCGATACTTTCTTTCTTTAAATATTGAGTTCCTCTGCCTTTATCTTTCACAGCAGCTTCAACATCTTCCCACTGGTAAGAATATTTTAGTTTATTAGCGTCAATAACTCTCTCATTATTGATTCTTTTAGCTGGTGGCAAGTACATTGATTCCATTACTTCTGCATATTTTGCATCTGGGTAACTTGAAGTATTGTAAGTTAAAGGAACTGTCCAGTCTAATCTCTTAGATTCATCATAACCGTCTCTTCCGCCTTTTTCTTCCAGATATTGTTGGTATGGTGTTGCTTCTCCGCCAGCTTTTTTAGCTAAATAAGCGTAATCAGCGATTCCCGTTCCGTTACCATCTGATCCGCCGTCACCTGCTGCTTCTGCAAGCAAACTTCTGGCGATAGAATCTTTAACATAATTTATGAAAACTCTGTATTCTGAATTAGTAATTTCAGTTTCGTCCATAAAAAAGGAAGAAACTGTTACGGTTTTAAGCGGCGCTTTTTCAGGCGAATTGGTAAAATCCTGATCTGCCATACCCATTACGAATGAACCTGCAGAAATTGCAACCATTCCGTAAGGTCTTTCAGCAACGAAACTTTTAGATTTTTCACGGGAAACAAGTTCACCTTTCGTTTTCGAACCAGGCTTTTCGGCACGGGAACTTCCTCCTTTGCCACAGGAAATTATTAAGCTTGTAGTTAATAGTAAAAGAAATACTCTTTTCATGCTATTCTTTGAAATTAAGCGGTAAATATATAATTTTTTTAAAAACAATTTAGATTTTTTTAAGAGAAACGGGAAAAACTATTTAATATTTTATAATAATATTATTATTTTATTCAACTGTTACAGATTTTGCCAAATTTCTTGGTTGATCTACATTTGCACCTCTCTTCACAGCAATATAATAAGCCAATAATTGCAATGGAACAGAAGCTATGATTGGAGAAAAACATTCTGAAGTTTCCGGGAATTCAATTACATAATCCGCAAGATTCGCAACCTGAACATCACCTTTATTTACTAACGCAATTACTTTCCCTTTTCTTGCCTTGATCTCCTGAACATTACTAACAACTTTGTCATAATGACCTTGTTTTGGTGCAATAATAACGATCGGCATGTTTTCGTCTATCAACGCAATCGGTCCGTGTTTCATTTCTGCGGCTGGATATCCTTCTGCATGAATGTAAGAAATTTCTTTTAATTTTAAAGCGCCTTCTAATGCTGCAGGGAAATTATAACCTCTTCCCAGATAAAGAAAATTCTGAGCGTCAACAAAATCTTTTGCAATTTCCTTCACAAGATCATGAGTTGTAGATAAAACCTCTTCCACTTTTTTAGGTAAAGCATCAAGTTCTGTAATTAATCTCATAAATTCTACATTGCTCAAATTACCATTATGTTTACCTAATTTTAAGGCAATTAATGATAAAATTGTCAACTGAGAAGTAAAAGCTTTCGTGGATGCAACACCGATTTCAGGCCCAGCATGTGTATATGAACCTGCATCTGTAAATCTAGAAATAGAGGAATCAACCACATTACAAATACCAAAAACAAATGCTCCTTTTTCTTTAGCGAGCTTTATCGCAGCCATTGTATCTGCCGTTTCACCAGACTGAGAAATCGCAATAACAACATCTTTATTAGTTACAATAGGATTTCTGTAGCGAAATTCTGATGCGTATTCTACCTCAACAGGAATTCTTGCAAATTCTTCAATTAAATATTCGCCGATCAAACCAGCATGCCAGGAAGTTCCGCAGGCGATGATGATAATTCTTTCTGCTTTTGTAAGACGTTCTAAATTATCCCATATCCCGGCCATTTTAATGATACCTTCGTCAACAAGCAATCTTCCTCTTAACGTATCGTGGATTGATTTTGGCTGCTCAAAAATTTCTTTTAGCATAAAATGCTCGTAACCTCCTTTTTCAATTTGCTCTAAACTCAATTTTAACTCCTGAATGGCAGGTGTGATTTTAACATTATCCTTGATATTTCTAATATCAACACCATTTTCCAAAGAGATTGTAGCCATGTGACCTTCCTCCAAATAAACAGCTTCTTTCGTAAATTCTACAAAAGGTGACGCATCGGAAGCAATGAAAAACTCACCATCTCCCAAACCAATCGCCAAAGGAGATCCTAATCTTCCCACGACCAAAACACCTGGATAATCTTCATGCATTACCGTAATTGCGTAAGCGCCATAAACTTCATTTAATGAATATCTTACCGCAGTAGGAAAATCAAGAGAAGAATCATTTGCCATGAAATATTCGATCAGGTTCACTAAAACTTCCGTGTCAGTTTCTGATTTAAATGTATAACCTTTACCCAGCAACATGGTTTTTATAGTATCGTAGTTTTCTATGATACCGTTGTGAACCAAAGCTATTTTTTGATTATTAGAGCTGTGTGGATGAGAATTATTGTCACTTGGTACGCCGTGAGTTGCCCATCTTGTGTGACCCATTCCCGTATGTGAAATACCTTTTAAATCACCAGAAATTTTAACAAGATCTTCAACTTTGCCTTTTGTTTTAGCTGTGTGAAGTTTTTTTTGTTCATCTTCAACAACTATACCCGCACTGTCGTATCCTCTATATTCAAGCCTTCTAAGACCGTTGATAACGATATTATATGAGTCCTGAAAACCTGTGTAACCTACTATTCCACACATATTATTCTATTTTTTATTGTTTTGATGTATATATTATTCTTAACTGTGCGCGCTTGTCTGAAGCAGGATCAGATCCCACTAAAACTACAGCGTTTGGTGTGTAAGCACGATCATTGAAATTTTGACCGTAAGGTAAAAACTGTGGATAAAGTATGGGTGCTAAACCAACGTATTGTCCAGAAGATAAATCTCTTAGATAATCACCTACATTTAAAATAAGGTCTTTATTCGGTGCGCCGGTCTCAATGATATCTTTTACAGTTTTTGTAAGATCAATATCATAATATGCAGGATTTGAATAGAGATTATTCACTGTGAACACACTGAAATTAGGATTTGAAGAATACGTTGAAAATTCTTTTAGAAAAGTCCCCACATCTTTTTGCTGAATTAAAAATCTTTTGGGTTTTTTAAAATTATTAGTCCAGGATGCATCCGTGTATAACCTTATCTTGGCAGACAAAATACCAGCTTTCTGATTTAAATATAAATTTCTGAGTGATGTGATAGTTAAATCTGGAATTTTTAAACCAATACCAGGTCCTCCCATTCCCTGTGGAAATAATTTTTTATCACCAAATAGAGGATTTGAAGTTGCCAAAGCACTTGCAACGGCAGTTCCGCTTCTGTTATAATCCACTTTTTGGTAATGAACATTGTTCGCACCCAAGTCTAGAGAAACAGTACTCTGAGGTCTGGTAGTTGTACCGCCTGCAACAAGATCATTTTTATAATAGATCTGTAGTGTAATTTCGTTTGGATTAAATTTAAATAAATAACCATCATTTTCTGCTACGGATATTTTTAAACCTTTAAAATATCTAATAAATGTTGAAACATCACCTAACTCCGAAGATCCGGATTTAGCTACAATTTTACTTTGAAAAAAAGCTGCATCTAAAGGAATTCTTAATGAAGCAGTTCGGTCAACCAAAACAGAGTTATCACTGTTCTTTTTAATATTCACGGAAGTAATATCTCCGTTAAATACTTTTGAACCGATCAGCGCGCCTTCTGCAAAATTCATATTAGAAAAAAGTTTAGTCTGATTTGATCCCATAAAATCATTTACCTCATTGACATTGATCGTAAGATTTGTTTTACCTCCAATCTTTGTTCTTCCATATTTCAAACTAATTGGATAAGTGTTGACGACCTTTGTAGAAAGTACATTTCCATCTGGATAATTAAAACTTGTATTTGTTGTAGTTTTAATAGAATCTGCGGAAAATTGAGGTTTAATGGTAACAATGACAGAATCAACTGTAGCATTTGTTCCAAAAGTAAGAGGATAAGTTGGCAGTCTTAACTGCGTAAAATAGGAAGATTTCTGAACGCCAAATTGTGGGACATTAAATGCACCAAGAACAACTGAATCCAACACTTTGCTAGCACCAATTTGAAACCCATCTGTTCTTACCGTGTCATTATGAGAAATATTATAGGCTGTAAGATCATTTAAAACCACGCCATCCTGTGCCGCTCCGGGCTGAAAAAATTGCGCACCGAGATTATCAGCGTCAGATTCACAATTTATAAGCAACAGACTGCCCATAATTGCAAATAATGAAATCTGCAACAGTCTTTGAATTTTTTTAGTCATTTATTTAAATTCTATTAGTAAATTTTATTGAAAGAATCAGAGCCTAAATATTCTGATTTTTGAACGGTTGTAGAGTTAAATTTCTCATCAAGGTCACCCTCTAAAAATTCGTCGCCTTTTAAGACAACATCTACAAACTCTACACTTTCCAGCAGAAAGGTTTCTGAACTTGGATTTTCTAGAGACGTAAAATTTGATATATTATCAAATCTTAGTTTTTCCTCTATATTATTACTGAAAGGCACTTTGTCTTCATTATACAAAGACATAACGATTTTAGTATCGTTGAAATAGGAGTCTTTTTTGTAAAAAGTTTTTAAATAAATTGGAATAAACGCAGACATCCAGCCATTTAAGTGAATAACATCCGGAACCCAGTTTAATTTTTTTATTGTTTCTATCACACCTCTTGCAAAGAATATGGCGCGTTCATCATTATCTTCGAAAAAAGATGTTTCATCATCTCCGTAATAATGTTTTCTTTTAAAATATTCATCATTGTCGATGAAATAAACCTGAAGTCTCTCTCCGGGCAGGGAAGCCACTTTTATAATCAAAGGTTGATCCAGATCATTGATGATAATGTTCATTCCAGAAAGTCTTATCACTTCGTGAAGCTGAAACTTTCTCTCACTGATACTGCCAAATCGGGGCATGAAAACGCGAACGTCATTACCTGCCTGATGCATCTTCAATGCCATCTTATTTACCATAGTTCCCATATTGCTGTCTTCCTGATAAGGGTGCAACTCTGTGGTTACGTATAGTATTTTCTTATTCTGCATATTATTTTTGTAGTTACTTCCTAGCAGGAGCGTCCTCCGGCTTTAGTTTGCAAAATTACGAAAATTTAGAATAATAAATTTTATTTAACATTTATTTAATACAAAGGCACTTGCAGCGCGCTTTATAATAAAAACATCTAAATTAATTTCAAATTAAAGACCCTAATTTTATTTATATTTTTTTTTTAATTTTACAACAAACAATAAAGCCATGGAGATTTTAAAAAATAAGACCACGCTGCTGAATTACATAGAGCGACAAAAAGAAATGGGGAAAAAAATCGGTTTTGCGCCCACGATGGGAGCACTTCATGAAGGTCATTTATCTCTTTACAAAGCAGCAAAAGACGAAAATGATCTCGTGATCTCATCGATATTTGTTAATCCCACGCAGTTTGACAATTCAAATGATCTGGAAAAATATCCCCGAACTTTAGAATTTGATTTAAAAAAGCTTGAAGATTCTAAAGATGTTGATGCTGTTTATATTCCTCAGCTTAAAGATATGTACCCAAACGGCGCAGAAAGTAAGCATTACGATTTTGATGGATTAGAAAACGAAATGGAAGGCAAATACCGAAAAGGACATTTTGATGGTGTGGGAACGATAGTGGAAGAACTTTTTCGTCAGGTACGTCCGGATCAGGCTTATTTTGGGGAAAAAGATTTTCAGCAGCTTGCTATTATAAAAAAACTGGTGCAAAAATTAAAGTTACCTATAAAAGTTCATGGCGTTCCTATTTTTAGAAATGAAAACGGCCTCGCACTAAGCTCAAGAAATGAAAGACTAACCTCTCATCAAAAAAAGGAGGCAGAATTATTAAATAAAACTTTAATCCAGGTTAATGATTGGTTCAGGGTTATTACTGTGCAGGAAATTAATGAAAGAGTAAAAGAAATTTTTATGAAAGCCAATGGAATGGAACTGGAATATTTTATTATTGCTGATGAGAAAACTTTAAAGGAAACAGACTTTTTTTATAAAGATAAAAATTACCGTGCTTTTTTAGTAGTGAATTTGGGCGATGTAAGATTGATTGATAACAAACATCTCGATTGATCAGAATGTAAGAAACTCAAAAGCTTTCCTTTTAGGAGAAAGCTTTTAATAACCAAATCACTAAATATTATGAAATTTACTGTGAAGTAAATTTGTGACCCGACTGGGATTCGAACCCAGGACCCATACATTAAAAGTGTATTGCTCTACCAGCTGAGCTATCGAGTCGGTCTTTATAAATGAGTAATAATTAATCTCAAATTAGTAATTACCCATTAATTATTACTAATTGCTTATGCGATTCTGTGCCTGCGACTGGACTCGAACCAGCACATCCTTTAGGAAACCACCCCCTCAAGATGGCGTGTCTACCAATTTCACCACACAGGCAAAAAAAATCCGTATTGTCTACGGAACTTTTCTGTTTTGTGACCCGACTGGGATTCGAACCCAGGACCCATACATTAAAAGTGTATTGCTCTACCAGCTGAGCTATCGAGTCTTTATCTTCTAGCATTTGATGCTGTTAATAAAGTGGTGCAAAGATAAGAGTTTTTTTAAAATCTCAAAATTTTTTAAGTAATTTGTGCAAAATAAAAACATGATTATTTCCCTACTCGGCTACATGGGTTCTGGTAAGACACACATTTCCAAAAATTTAAGCAAAAAATTGAATTATAAATTAATTGATTTAGATGCCGAAATAATGCAAAAAAATCAAAAAAGTATCCCGGAAATCTTCGCTGATCAGGGTGAAATCTTCTTTCGAAAGCAGGAAAAAGAAATTTTAGAAGAAATTTTGGAGCAAAAAGAGGCTATTATCCTCAGTCTTGGTGGCGGAACGCCCGCCTATTATAACAATATTGATCTGATAAATCAAAAATCGATAAGTGTATTTTTACGAACCAATATTTCAACTTTGGTAGAAAGATTGATCAGCGAAAAATCTACACGGCCAATAATTGCAAATATTCCGGAAGATGAACTTCCGGAATATATCGCAAAACATTTGTTTGAAAGAAATTTTTATTACAACCAATCAAAATTTACTGTTTCAACAGATGGTAGATTTGCAGAAGAAATCACAGAAGAAATTAAAAATTTAATCTTCGTCTGATTTTGGAACTTTAAAAAAGTTGTCCCAGTCATCTACTTCATCGTCGTCTGTTTCAAGATAGCCGTCCATTTCACGGCGGTCTTTTTTGGTAGGTCTTCCTTCGCCTTTATTCCGGTAATAATTCTGGCTATCCTGTCTTGCAGCTAAAAGATCGAGTTGCTCTTTCGAAGTGATATCTCTGATGTGTAATGGAACTAATTTCGCACCCATCCGACTTTTTGGGATCTCCAAAACTTTAATTTTATAATCAATCTGGTTTTTTCTGATCGTGATCTCGTCACCGATTTTTACTTCTTTAGAAGTTTTTACTTTGTTGTCGCCTATGGAAACCCGATTTTTCTTAATTTCATCCGACGCCAATGTCCGGGTTTTGTAAAATCTGATGCTCCATAAAAACTTATCTATTCTCATATCTTTTTTTTACTTTTGCTGAATTAAATATTTAAGCAATTTAATCATTAAATTAAAATGAAAAAAATAATATTCAGTTTTGCAATTATTAGTCTTGCACTTTCTTCCTGCAAAAATGATTCTACAGAAACACCAGTTACTGCAACGGTCTATGATGCTGCAACACAAAATAAATATGATGATCAGGCCGCTGTAAAATTTCTCAATGATTATTTTTTAGATGCCCGCGGTAATATTAAGCCTTTCACAACAACAGATGTACCGAGCGCTACCAACGTAAAACTTGCAGATTTAAATCCTGTGACTTTACCCTCTGGCGTAATTTATATAATGAGAGCTGGCGCACAACCAGCTACAGGCAAAGTAATAGGAAATACTGATGTTATCCGTTTGCTTTCAAACACGCTGACCTATCAGGCAACGAATATAAATGATGTCGTAACCTTTAACTTTCCTCAAACCTTCCGTAATGGAGTTTCCGGGACTGGTGTACCAGAAGTTGATCCAACGTATTTTTATGTTAAAAATTCTGTTTTGGCAGCTGCTACAACTGATGCTTCAAAACAAAGAAGTTATTATCAAATAGAAGGATTTTCAGAAGCTTTACAAAAATTTAAGGCTTATGATATTCCGGATTCTGATAATTACACACTTCAAGGCGTTATAATTGTACCATCTAGAGCAGCTTTCGGCAAAGATTCACATTTTAATTATACTGGATTTAGCTTAAACGACAGAAGTTTTGTTTTTGATTTTCAGGTATATAAAACTGATACGAGACCAAATCCTTAATTCTTAATTAAAAATTTCTTTTACTATTTCAAGTGAAACCGGTATTCTGAAATTTTCAAGATGAAACTGATAATAAATAAGCAGAGAATTTAAAAGTTCTCTGCTTTTATTTTGCGGTATTTTAAAATTATAAATATCCTCGTTTTCCAGAATATTTTTCCAGATTGAAGATATTTCTTCGTCAAAGACTTGATGAGATAGATTTTCAGTAAAAACACCAGTTTCGATATCCAGATATTTGCCGTCGTTGATCAATGGCGCGAAACCTAAAAACTGAATAATTTTAAATAAAAAAAGAAGATGGATCTGCTTTTTATCCTGTTTTAAATGGAAAATAAAAAGTTCAATTTCATTATAAATCTTACTTTGACTATTTTCACTTTTTAAAACCTGATTTAAAAGATCTGAAATAAAAAAAAGTACAGAACTTTTCTTTATATCAAATTCAAAATAATCAGTATCTACGCTTTCAATCTGATTGAGAAGTGGTAAAGCTGTTGATTTTCTTTTTAAATTAACATCTAAGAAAATTTCTGATAAGGGCGTTAGTAAGAATTTTTTCTTGTTTTTTGAACTATAAATCCCACGGATATAAAAACTTTCAAACCCTTCATCTGCGGTAAAACAGTGGAGAATTGCGTCATTATCGCCATACTTTAAATAAGATAAAAGGAAACCTTTTTTTTTAGTCATCAATGTTTTTAGTTCACCACCGCGATTTTTGCTGTTGCTGTGTCTGTGCCATCTTCATTAGTCATTAAAACAAAATAAATACCTGATGCTACTCTTCTGCCCCGCTGATTATTGAGATCCCACTCATAAAAACCACCTCTCGAAACATTTTGATGAACCAGATTTCCTGCTGCATCCGTTATTCTGATATTGGTTTTTTGCGCTAAACCACGGATTTTAACGGTTCCTTTATAATTTGCATAAACCACAGGATTTGGATAGACTAAAACATCGCCAAAATTTGAAGTTACATTTACCACATCACCCTGATAAACGACAATGCCATCAAGCGTGACAAAATAAACCTTCCCGGTTTTTTCGTCCACTTTAATATCTGTAATATTATCTGTTGGGATTGGTGAGTTGGCTTTTGTGAAGTGCTGAATAGTTTGCTGTCCGTCCGAACTTAAATAATAAGCGCCACCGCCATCAACTGAAACCCATTTTTGATTACCTGAATCTACTGCGATCTGAAGGATGGCATTATCTCTAAAAAGCTCTTCAGGTAAACCATTTTGCAATATCACAACACTTTCTGCCTGCGGTGAATCCTGCGTAATTGCACCTGCCGGATTTTGCAATGTTCTTAGACCTGTAGCTGCACCGATCCAAAGAACATCCTGCTTATCTAAGGCAGCTGAGATAACGGATTGTGAAGGTAAATTGTTCGGCTCTCGTAACATTATTAAGCTGTCATCACCTAATGAAGTTGGTGTATTATTATAATTATAGATTAAAATTCCACCACCTGTGTAAGGAGACATTACGTAAAGAATTCCATTACTTGTAAAAGGTTTTTGGACCGATTTTCCATTAACGACAAGTACTCTGTTAAAAGTATCCGTAGCCTTATCAAAATTATAAAATCCTAATTTGCTAACGTCCGTAGAAGATGCAAAAAGCTGATTATTTTCGTCAAAAGACAAACCTGCAATTCTGTTAAAAAATGTTCCCGTACTTAAATATAGTTTTGAAAAAACATCATTTTCCATCTTGTAAATACCCATATTACCATCGGTAAAAGTATAATTCACAAAAAATATCTCACTTGGTTTTGCAGGATTAATTACAGCATCCATGGTATTTAACTGCCCTGTGAAATTCTTGAAATAATCAGGATACTTCCAATGCGTTCCATCAAAGTGGTAATAACCAAGATTTCTTGCCAAAGGGTTGTTATAAGCTTCTCTTCCTCCCGTGGAAACAACGATCTGCTTGCCAACAAGATCAATTTTATAAGAAATATTAGAATAGGGGCCGTCCGGTTTATACGGTTGTAAACTTTCATTAAAAATTCCCGAAAGAACCGTACCCGTATAAATTTGATTTTGAAACTGCAAACCTGTATTGACTTCTTCGTTTGCGCTGATAGTTCTCTGCAAAGCGCCATTTACGTCGTATCTTGAAACACTTTGTCCGTAAGCAGCCAAAACTGTTGAGCTATTTGTTATTAAATCTTTTATACCATTTAAACCACCTCCAAATGGACTGAAAGACGCTGCACTTCCCTTATAAATTTGATTAGGTGTTGAGGCAAATATAAATTCATTAACAGCGATTTGCGTAAAATTTCCGCTGACTGGTGTTGTCCAAGTACTGAAAATCGGAAATGAAACATTCATATCATGGGATTTTATACCATCAGAAGTCGCCGCATAAACGGTATTGTCTTTTATAACAGATTCATTTACAACAGTATAAATTCCATTATTATTAAAAAATGCCGTATCACCAAATTCTTTTTTATCAAGTTTAAAAATGGAAACCCCATATCCTACCGAAACCACAGCATTATTACCCGAAATTGAAATATGATTAATTTTTTTGCTGCCATTATAGCCAGTAGCAATAGGAATATCAACTACCAAAGTGATTCCGTCTGGTGTAATGACGTCCATCGAACCGGAAACATAGCCTACCAAACCAATTTTTGTAACTGGATTGTAGTCAAAAGCAGAAATTTTTACTTCATGTAGACCATTTGCTTTAGATAATTTGGTGATTTCTCCGGTGGAAGGCGTGTAATAAAAAATACCGTTTTCAGTGGCGGCGATTATTCTGTCTGTGTCTTCCCGCATCGCTAAAACATTGTTGTAGGAAAAAAGATCACTCCATTTTCCAGACCCAATATTTTGACTTTTAAATAAACTTAAACCTAAGAATAAGCAACAAATAAATATATTTTTTTTCATAAATTTTATACCAAGATCCGATCACCAATCACCTGATTATTCCAGGCAACATTTTGTACTTTTTTATTTTCATCAAAGAAAAAATCCAGTCTTCCGAGAAGTAAACCTGCCCAACCAACCTGATTTACTAACACATTTTTGTCACTTTTATTCTTAAAAACTTCCGGTTCTTTTAAAAATGTATGCGTATGACCGCCTAAAATTAAATCAATATTGTCAGTAAGCGCCGCTAGTTTTTTATCACAAATTTTATTTGGTTCGTTCTCATAATCATAACCAATGTGAGAAAGGCAAATTACAAGATCACATTTTTTTTCATTTTTTAAAAAATCTGCGTAATGATTTGCAATTTCTACAGGTTCAAGATATTTCGTTTCGCCGTAATTTTTTTTACCAACTAAACCTTCAAGTTCAATTCCCACTCCAAACAAGCCTACTTTTATTCCGTTTTTATCTAAAATTTTGTAGGGAACAGTTTGTCCGTCTAAAATGGTATTTTTAAAATCATAATTTGAGCAAATAAAAGGAAATTTTGCGTTTGGCTGCACTTTTAAGAATCCTTCCAAACCATTGTCAAAATCGTGATTTCCTAGTGTGGAAGCTTCGTAACCCATCATGCTCATAAGACGAAATTCCAGTTCACCTCCAAAAAAATTAAAATAAGGTGTTCCCTGAAAAGTATCACCGGAATCCAATAAAAGTACATTATTTTCCTCTTTTCTGATGCTTTGAATTAAACTAGCACGTCTCGCAAAACCACCCTGATTTGGATTTTTTGTATAAGACGAATCAAAAGGCTCAATTCTGCTGTGTTGATCGTTCGTATGAAGAACGGTCAATTTTCTTGAAGCTTTTTTGGAAATATTATTAAAATTTTCAGCAAAAAGCATGTTTGGTAAAAACGCCGCCGCTAAAGTTCCCCCAGAAAGTGTTTTTAGAAAAGTTTTTCTATTCATTTTCAGTTGCTTTTTTATTTTTAAATAAAATACGGACGTCGTTTGGCGCCGAAATTTCAGGATTTGCTTTAAATTTTTGTATAAACAAATCACGAAGTTTTATCCCTGTAGAAATCATTTCACCTTTTTTAAAAAAATTCATACTATCGCCGCCTAATGCTAAATAATCTGAGGTTGCAATGTAATACTCTTTTTCGGCTGTGATTTTTTCGTCGTTTATGGTTTCCGCCGTAATTTTTCCTGCATCGGTCTCAATGTATAAATGAGAAACCGGATTATTTTTCTGCGTCGTTGCGTAATAATCAAAAAGACCCTGAAGATCTGAACCTTTCAATTTTACGATCATCACTTCATTTTCAAAAGGCATTACTTCATAAACGTGTCTTAAAAGTACATCGCCTTTCCCAATTGTAGAACGAATTCCTCCGATATTTATTACAGCGGCGTCAACCGCAGGTTTATTATTTTTTTTTGCCCATTCAGAAGCACCTTCGAAAGTATAATCTGCTAACAAATTACCTAAATTACTATTATCACCACTTTTTGTGAGATCTGCATTGGTATGAGAAATCACGGAATTCATGGTTTGGGCTAATTTATCTTTGTAAGGAGCAATCACTTTATCAAAAGTTGGATCATCCTTTAAATCTGAAGAAATAACCTGATTTTTTTGAGCTTCAACATTTGCAATGTTAATCCTTGACGTGCAAGAAGTAATGATAAAAGCAGAAAAAACAAACAGAAAAATTTTGGACTTCATTCTTTAAAGTTAATTAAGGCAAATATAAAATAAGTTAGACAATTAATTGTAAAATGAATTTTTTGTTTACCATTTATTAATTTAAAATAATTAGCGATAAATAATTAGAAGAAAAAATTTAAAAAAACACTAATTTTGACAAAAAATTTAATTAAATGAATACTTTAAAAGGTGTAGGTGTAGCGCTAATAACGCCGTTCAATGAAGATCTATCCGTAGATTTTGATTCTTTGACAAAACTTGTTAACTATAATATTGACAATGGCACAAATTATCTTGTAGTTTTGGGTACGACAGCCGAAGCTGCAACTTTGAGTTCTGAGGAAAAAAAAGCGGTAATTAAACATATTGTTGAAATTAATAATAAACGCGTTCCATTGGTTTTGGGTATTGGCGGAAACAACACGATGGAAGTAAAAGAGCAGATTGAAAATGCTGATCTCTCAGCTTTTGAAGCCGTTCTTTCTGTGTCACCTTATTACAACAAACCCAATCAGGAAGGTCTTTACCAACATTATAAAATGATTGCGAGCACAGGAAAAAATATAATTATTTATAATGTTCCGGGTAGAACCGGACAAAATGTTGAAGCTTCAACGACGTTAAGATTGGCAAATGAATTTCCAAATCTGGTGATGATCAAAGAAGCAACGCCAAATATTTTGCAGTATTTTGATATTTTGAGACAAAAAAACAGCGCATTTAATTTAGTTTCTGGAGACGATGAATTTACGCTTCCTGTAACTTTAGCAGGAGGAAACGGTGTGATTTCTGTAATTGGACAAGCTTATCCGAAAGAATTCTCAACAATGGTGAAGCTGGCTTTTGACAGAAAAGTGGACGAAGCCTATAAAATTCATAATTCTTTGGTTGAGATCACGCGATTGATATTTGCAGAAGGAAATCCGTGCGGTGTAAAAACTATTTTAGCCGAAAAAGGAATTATTAAAAATTATTTGAGATTACCTCTTGTAGTTGCATCGGAAGGTTTGCAGAAGAAAATTAAATCAGAAATGGAAAAATTAAATTAAATTTTCCTTTTAATGAAAACCATAAAAAAAGCATCTAAAATAATTAGATGCTTTTTTATTTTTTAAAAATATTTAAACCGTTATTTCTTCAACAGATTCTACGGGTTTTATTTTTTCATCTTTTTTGTTGCTAAACATTAACCCGATCATCATAATAACTGTTGTCATCAAAATAACCTGAATGACTATCGACTGGTTAATAAATGGAATCTTATCTGTCGGAACAATCGCCAAAAATAAAAGAATTGTGATCAATCCCCTCGGCGCTATGAAAACCAGCGGTGTTATTTCCATTTTAGTGATTTTAAGTAAGATAAAACGCACTACAAATATTAATCCTACGATTGCGCCAGACCATTGAAGAGAGTTAACATTGATAATATCATCAGTTTCCAAAACGAAACCTAATACTAAAAAAAACAGTGAACGAACGACAAAAGTTGCTTCTATCACAACATCTTTAAATAAACTTACTTCCTTATTTAATTTTGTAAATCTTACATTTTTTAAAAATTTAACGCCACGCAACTCATCAATATTACCTAAAACCAAACCGAAAAATAGGATAAATATTAAGGCTGGAAGATGGTAAATTTTTGATATTTCGTAAATTAAAATTATTGAAATAATGATAGGACCGTATTTTATATGATGATCAATTTTTCCCAATAAAATTGCTAAAACCAAAGAAGCGACAATCGAAATTATGATCATTAAAGCAAACTGACCGAGGAAATGAAAACCTCCTGAAATCGTGATCGCGGTGCCAAAAGTGACAAAATTGAAAAAAATAACGCCGACAATATCAGAAATACTACTTTCGTAAATAATAAATTCACGCTTCGCACTTGTGAGATTGATAGCACTTGGTATAGCGATAGCGCTGCTGATGATACAGAAAGGTGTTACGTTGATCAAACCTTGCCTAAAACTAATGCCCCATTCGTAGTACAGCCAAGCTGCGGAAGCAAAAGTCATTATTAATACGGACGTAGTAGAAATAAGTAAAGTTCTGGTTACCAGACTTTTTTTAGATCTGTTCAGTTCTAGCTCGAGTGATCCGTCGAGAACAATTAAGATCAAACCAACGGTTCCTAGAATGGGTAAGATTACGTTCAGATCAGGAATGTTGATGCCTGACAAACCGATGATCTGATTGAGCAGCCAGCCAATCGCAAGCAGTAAAATTACCGACGGAATTTTAGTAAATTTTGCGGTAATATCAAAAAAATAAGATATTAATAAAAGAACGCAAATAGAAATAGTAACTGCTTCTGCCATGCCGCAAAGATAAACAAAAAGTGTTTGTTTTTTATTCTGCTGATTTTAAAAATTTCCTTCTGAAAATAACGCCTGTATTTTATCTTTTTCTGATAAAAGGACTTCATTTTCCGGTAATTTCCAGTCAATTTCTAAATCTTTATCGTTGTAAAGAACACCACCTTCAGATTCTTTAGAGTAAAAATTATCACATTTATAAGAGAAAACAGCAGTTTCGCTTAACACGGAAAATCCGTGGCCAAATCCTCTTGGAACATAAAACTGCAATTTATTTTCTGCCGAAAGTTCAATACCAAACCATTTACCGAAAGTTGGTGAAGTTTTTCGAAGATCAACTGCCACATCCCAAACCTTTCCTTCGAGACAAGAAACTAGTTTTGCCTGGGCATTGTGACCTTTTTGTAAGTGAAGACCGCGCAAAACGCCATAGGATGATTTTGAAATATTATCCTGCACAAAATGACCATTCATCCCTGTGCCGTCAGCGAATGTTTTTTCGTTAAATTTTTCGAAAAAATAACCGCGATCATCTTCGAAAATGGTTGGTTCTAAAATATAACAGTCCTTTAATGGTGTTTCTTTAATTTTCATGCTTAATATTATCAGAATTTTTTGAATATATATTTTCGATCATTTTTATGACCTGAATGCTTTCATAGGGCGTAATCTCGAGCTTTTCGTTAAAACGCATAACTTTCACAATGTTTTCGTAAAGGTATTGGTGATTTTGAGCCGAACCTTTAAAATTGCCATAATCATTAGGTTTATTAGTTTCTGCTAAATTTGGCATTTGGTAATCTTTAATGATGCATTTTTCAACATCATTCATATATTGTCCACCAATTTTCACAGAGCCATTTTCAGCGATAATTGTGAGCGAACTTTCTAAATTTTCATTCCAGACTGAGGTAGAAAAATTAAAACTTCCCATTCCACCATTTAGAAAATCAAATGTGATAATTCCACTATCTTCAAAATCGGTTAAATGCGTGTGATTATAATCCGCAAATTTAGATCTGATATTAGTTATGTCACCAAAAAGCCAATACAAAATATCCAGAAAGTGAGAAAATTGAGTGTACAACGTTCCGCCATCTAATGATTTTGTTCCCCGCCAACTGTCACTTGTGTAATATTTATCATTTCTATTCCAGTAACAGGAAATTTGAACCATAAAAATTTTACCTAAAACTTTGGTATCAATAAGACTTCTAAGCCAAACTGCCGGCGGTGAAAATCTGTTCTGCATTACCGGAAAAAGTTGCAGATTTTTCTTTTTCGCCAAAGCTTCCAGAATTTCTGCTTCCGCTGAATCTAATGCGATCGGTTTCTCAACGATCACATTTATTCCTGAATTAAGAATAGCTTCAGACTGTTTGAAGTGAAGTCCATTTGGCGTACAAACCACAATAATATCTACAGGAATTTCACTTTTTAAAAAACTTTCAAGAGAAGAGAATTTAGGAATTAAATCAGAAAATTTAGTTTCTTCTGTAGAAAATTTGGTATCAATAATGGCAACATTTTCACAATCAGGATTTTGACTGATCATTTCTGCATGTTTTGTACCGATATGTCCGTAACCGAGAACTGCAAATTTTAATTTATTTTCCATTAAAGAGTAATTAATCTGGAAAATAAGAAAGTATAAATAAAATCCATGATAAATTTTAGCGCGAAAGGTATTAAATTTTATTTAATTTTTTCCGTTACAAAACAACTTTCTAAAACTCCTTTAATCAGCGCACGGTCCTGGTCACTAAGATTTGAGCCGGATGGCAGGCAAAGACCATTTTTAAATAAATTTTCTGAAATATCTCCACCATAAAAATCTGCGTCCTGAAATACCGGCTGCATATGCATCGGTTTCCAAAGCGGTCTAGATTCAATGTTAGCTTCAGCAAATTTTTTACATAAATCATGACTGGAAAAACCTGTGATTTCTTTATCAATCGTAATTGTTGATAGCCAGTGATTCGATTTAAAATCTTCATTGGGTTCAGAATGCAGATTAATTCCGGGTTTATCTTTAAAAAATTCTGAATAAAAAAGATGATTTTCCTGACGCTGAAAAATACGGTCTTCCAAAACTTCCATCTGACCACAGCCGATTCCGGCGGTTATATTACTCATTCTATAATTATAACCAATTTCAGAATGCTCATAATGCGTTGTAAGTTCGCGCGCCTGAGTGGAGAGGAATAGTGCTTTATCTTTATGAGCTTTGGTTTTACAAACAATTGCACCGCCGCCAGAAGTTGTAATTATTTTATTGCCATTAAAGCTTAAAAGTGCCATCTCACCGAAAGTGCCGCACTTTTTATTTTTGTATGAACTTCCAAAAGACTCGGCAGAATCTTCCAAAACAGGTATATCATATTTTTTGGAGATTGCTAAAATTTCATCCATTTTTGCAGGCATTCCATAAAGATGAACAGCAATGATCGCTTTTGGCTTTTTACCTTTTAAAATTCGATCTTCTATAGCTTCCATTAAACGGTCCGGACAAATATTCCAGGTGTCTTCTTCACTGTCAACAAAAACAGGTTTTGCACCCAAATAAACTATGGGAAAAGCGGAGGCAGCAAATGTCATTGATTGGCAAATAACTTCATCACCGGCTTTTACACCAAGAATAATTAAAGCTAAATGTAATGCTGCAGTTCCTGAACTTAGAGCCGTGATCTGGCTGTTTTCTCCCAAAAAATCTTCAACAAGATCTTCAAATAAATTCACATTTGGACCCAACGGTGCTACCCAATTTTCCGCAAAGGCCTGATGAATATATTTCAATTCACTTCCGCCCATATGCGGTGGAGAAAGCCAGATTTTGTGGTTGTTCATTGTTAGTTTTAGCCTTTGATAGCAAGCAAATTTAATAAAATTTTAACGAATAAGACGTTTTCTCGTGTATTAATATTAAATATACGTTAAAATTTTAGTAAAAGTTTATACAAAATAACATATATTTAGTAAAAAAAAATAAGAATCATTAAAAATCAGTTATTTAAGTATAGATTATAGAAAAACTGTTTTCCATATTATTTTTAAATCTAATAAAAAAGTTCTGTTATAATAGTAATCCAGATTGATTTTCACCTTATCGGGGAACAAAATTTCATCATTATACTTCAAAGGATTGTCCATTTTGTTTAAAAGATCATCTTCATCTTTATATTTCATCGACGCTTCAGAAGTTAAACCGGGTTTTAGTTTTAAGATCAATCTTTCCTCACTTTTTAAAAGATCATAATAACCTGAAATATCCGGTCTTGGACCAACAAAACTCATATCTCCTATTAAAATATTGATCAGTTGTGGAAGTTCATCGAGTTTCGTTTTCCTTAAAAACAAACCATAAGGTGAAATAATACGCGTTTTCGGATGAACAGTTTTTATTTTAAAAATGGTGAATAATTCACCAAACTGTCCTACTCTCTTCTGCAAAAAAATGCCGAAAGAGTTGGTGTCAAAACTGGCAGTTAATATCAACAGCGAAATCAGCGGCCATAAAAAAAACAGCGCTAAAAGTGAAAATAGAATATCAAATATCCTTTTAATTATCATCGTTTATTTTAATAATTTTTGCAGGATTTCCTACCGCAACAGAATAATCAGGCAAATCATTTAAAACAACTGCGCCCGCGCCAATAACACACCATTTCCCGATATTAACTTGCTGGATAACATTTGCACCAATTCCCAGATGCGTACCTTCACCTACTTTTACCTGACCGGCCAAACATGCTTTTGGAGAAATATGCACAAAATCTGATATTATACAATCATGCTCTACCACAGCATTTGTATTAATAATACAATGTTTTCCGATGATTGCGCCTGCACCGATCGAACTGTTTGGCATGACCACTGTTCCTGAATCTATTTTGGCAAAATTTGAAATTGAAGCAGTCTGATGGTAGGCAGAAATATAATTTAAACCATATAATTCTGAAATCTTTTTTCTGCTTTTATTATCACCAATAGAGATAATCGTGTCTTCTAAAGGGATTTTTCTATCATTTTTAAAAACAGGAATATTATAGATTTCTGAAACCAAAGGATCATCGTCCAAAATTTTATCAATTTTTTGACCGTTTAATGTTAATAAATCGATGATTACTTTACAATGTCCGCCTGCGCCAAATAATATCATAAGCTGCTTCCTTTAAATACATCCACACTTTTGCCGGTTTCCTGATAAATTCCGTGAGAGATCAACACTTTTTTTATTGTAAAAATAATAATTTTCAGATCTGTAAAAAAGGATAAATTTTCGACATACCAAACATCAAGTTCAAACTTTTTTTCCCAGGAAATGGCATTCCGCCCGTTGATCTGTGCCCAGCCGGTAATTCCGGGTTTTACTAAATGTCTTTTTTTCTGCTCAGAATTATAAAGCGGTAAATATTCAGGTAAAAGTGGCCGCGGTCCGACAAAACTCATATCTCCTTTGATAACATTAAGAAGCTGTGGGATTTCATCTAAAGAAGTTTGCCGAATGATTTTCCCCAATTTTGTAGTGCGGTTTTCGTCTGGTAAAAGATGTCCGTATTTATCTTTTTGATTCGTCATTGTTTTAAATTTAACAATAAAAAACATTTCATCATTTTTACCTGGACGGCGCTGAAAGAAAAAAGGATTGCCTCGGTTGCAGATGATGAGAAAAATTGTAATTATCAGAAAAACCGGCAATAAAATGATAAATGCAACAACCGAAAAAATAAAATCTGCTAAAGGTTTAATGACGCTTTTATACATTTTAGATTTTAAAGATAAATTTTAAAGCTTTAGATTCTTTTTAATTGCTGTTTTCAAAAATAGGTAAAATATAAAAGCGATGATCATGAGGACGATAAATATCCAATAATTTGCTGAAGAAGTTTTAATTACGACAAAACAAATCAAAGTTTGAATCAATGCATAAATTACGCTGATCATTCGGTGATCGATCTTTTTTTCGTTCGCAAAAAGCTGGTACAAATGTCTTCTGTGTGGTTTAAAAATATTTTCCTTCATTTTTAAACGTTCCAAAATGGTAATAATTACGTCCAGACCATAAACTGCAAGGAAAAGAATGTATTTAAAATCGCCGGTTTTTATGATCAATAAACCCAAAAGTGCCACTATCCAAAACGCGATTCCCAAACTTCCAACATCGCCCATAAAGCATTTTGCCCCTTTTCTAAAATTAAAAAACAGAAAAACCGCGCTCGCTAAAATTGGAAAAATAATAAAATTATTATCCGTGAAATTTATTTGAAATTCATTTACGTAAAGCAAAGCGCCTAATACGACCAAACTGTAAAAGCCCGTGATACCATTAATACCGTCCATAAAATTAAAGGCATTTAAAATACCGATGATCAAAATGTAAAAAACAGGAATCAGCCAAAAAGGAGCGATTTGAAAAGCATTTATAAAATAAAGCAAAAGAGAAACGGAAACAAAATGGAAAATAAGTCTTATTTTACTGGAAAGATCCATCAGATCATCCACAAAACTTATCCCGCAGATCAAAAAAAGACCGGCTCCAAAAATTAAAAAATCATTTAAATAATAAATTTCTGATGAAGTCTCATCATTTTTTAAAAACAGTTTAGTCGCTAAGAAAAATAAAAACGCAAGCGGAAAAATAACACCGCCACCACGAAGTGTAATTTCAGTATGAGAACTTCTCTCATTAGGTTTATCGATGATATTAAACTTATTAGCCACTTTAAAATAAAGTAACATCGAGATAAAAAGTAAAACCGCAACAACTAAATATAAAATCATTTTTTAAAACTTATAAAGATTTTTTTCGAAGGATATGCTCAAATGTAAAAGCAATTAAACAGAATTCCTGATAAAATTTTTTCTACCTTATTTATCCATCAAATTTACCAGATCATTCAACAATTTATCCCGTCCAAAATTTTTATTAAAATAATCAGAAGCTCTTTTACCCATTTCGTCTCTCTCTGCTGTTGATAAATAATACAACTTTTCAATATTTTGCGCTAAAGTTTGAAAATCTTCCGCCGGTGATACAAAACCACATTCTCCCTTTTCCACAACTTTTGCACCTTCTCCGTTTAAAGAAGCAATTATTGGTTTCTCACAAGCCAAATAAGACTGAAGTTTGGACGGAATAGTCAATGCGAAAATTTCATCCTTTTTAAGTGAAAGTACCAGCGCGTCGGCCGATGCAAAATAATGCGGCATTTCTGTCGCGGGAAAAGATCCTAAAAGGAACACTTCATTTTTAAGATTTTTTTCCAAAATCAATTTCTCTATCTGAACACGGTTTCTGCCGTCTCCAAGGAAAATCCACTTGACAGGAATTGATCTATTCCTCAAAATTTCAGCTGCATTTATAAGCGTTTCAAGACTTTGCGCTTCACCAAGATTACCGGCAAACATGATACGAAAACCATCAGGCATTGTTTGCTCAATTCTTGCAGAAACTGATTCTTTTTTGTAAAAATTTTCGGTTGTATTTGGGTAAAAAACAATCTTTTCTGCGGGTACGTCCTGTTTTAAAATATATTCTTTAAAACCTTTTGACTGAACCAAAACTTTTTCCGCTTTTCTGTAAATTAATCTGGTTATTTTATCAAAAAATGAAATGATATATTTATTTTTAATACCACCGGCAGAATATAAACTTTGAGGCCAAAGATCCTGAACCCAAAAATAATAGGGTGCTTTAAATTTTTTTGATGCCTTTATTGCAGGAAGTCCCACCGTGACAGGCGAAAGACCATAAACCAATATTTGATCAAAATTTTCTGTAATTTGGGAGACTTTCATCCAGCCAAAAATAACGAAAGAAATGTAATTTATAAAAAGACTGATGCCATTTTGCTTTCTTGGAAGGAGTTTTGACCGATAAATTTTAATGCCATTCCATATTTCATCTTTACTGTTGAACGAATATCCTTCATAAAATTCGCCTTGTGGATAATTTGGAACACCAGTTAAAACACTCACCTCATGCCCTTTTTCTACAAGTCCTAGTGCAATATCATTTATTTTAAAGCTTTCAGGGAAAAAATACTGAGAAATAATTAAAATTTTCATTTAGTAAAAATAGAGGTGTTCAGATTCTATCCAGTTTTTCATTTCTGAAATCATCTTCTCATAAGACGGCACATCGTAAGTGATTTTTTCTGATTTTTGAAAAGATTTATCTACAATTTTACCATCGTAAGGATTGATCGTAATATTATCTTTTTTGAATGTTTCTTTAAATAAACTGGTTAGATCAAATTTATTTATAGGAATTCCGTTTGTCAAATGTACTAAACCTTGCGCAGGATTTTCAAGAAGAAAAGCAATTGCTTTAGCAAGTTCCAGGGTTGTTACACCGCTCCAGACAGCAGAAGAATAACCGTTAATTTCTCCATTTTGCGCCATGAACCAGTTGAAAAGTCCGATGCCATTTTTATTTAGATCAGGACCAATTATTGAAGTTCTGACTGTTAAATCTTTTGCATTTTCCAATTCTCCTAACGCTTTTGATTGCGCATAAAAACCTTCACCATCTTTTATGTCACTTTCAGAATAATTACCTTTTTTTCCATTAAAAACACAATCTGTACTGATGTGGATAATTTTTGTGGAAGTATTTTTTGTAATTTCTTCTAAAAAATGAGGAAAATAACTGTTGAACCAAATTGCTTTTGCAGGATGATCTTCTGCATCTTTATTTAAAATTCCTACACAATTGATGACGACATCAAATTTCTCTTTTTTTAAAAGACCTTTTAATTTTTGAGTATCAGAAACATCAATGTTGAAAACAGCAGCATTTTCATCTACATTTCGTGCTATACCAAAAACCTTTAAAGTTTCAATCTTATTTAAATATCTAAAAATAACATGCCCCGCCATTCCTTTGATGCCAATTACTAATACCTTTTTCATTATTTGTCCCAAATTACTTTATTGACGATCGACGTGTAACTCTGAATCACTTTTATAACGCGGTCAGAAGTATTTTTTACTTCATATTCAAAAGGTTGTTTAATATCAACATCAAATAAACCTTTCGCAATTTCTATGGAATTAAGCATTTGATCCTTCGAAATTCCACCAAGAACAATTGTTCCCGCGTCGATTGCTTCCGGTCTTTCGGTACTTGTACGAATACTTACGGCAGGAAAACCCATCATCGCAGATTCTTCGCTAATAGTCCCGCTGTCAGAAAGTACAATAAAAGACTGGCGCTGAAGTTCAACATAATCAAAAAATCCAAGCGGCGCAACGTTTTGTACTAAAGGATGAAACTTAATATTATTTTTTTCGATCCTGTTTTTTGTCCGGGGATGCGTAGAAAATATGACCGGCATATTGTATTTTTCCGCCACAGCATTTATAGATTCTGCTAAAACCTCAAAATTATTTCCAAGATCAATATTCTCTTCACGATGAGCGCTTACCACAATGTACTTTTCCTTCTGAAGATTAAGTCGGCTTACGACATCGCTGCTTTTTATTTTTGAATCGTATTTTTTTAACACTTCAAGCAGCGGTGAACCCGTTACAAAAACGTGGTCTTTGCGAAAACCTTCGCTCAAAAGGTATCTGCGGCTGTTTTCTGTGTAAGTTAAATTTATATCACTGATATGATCGGAAATTTTTCTGTTAATTTCTTCCGGAACATTCTGATCAAAACATCTGTTTCCTGCTTCCATGTGAAAAATAGGAATTTTTAATCTTTTTGCGGCGATCGTACTTAAAACGCTGTTTGTATCACCTAAAACCAATAATGCATCCGGTTTTTCTTTAGATAAAATATCGTAGGATTTTGAAATCACATTTCCGATAGTTTCGCCTAAATGTTCTCCTGCAACATTCAAAAAATAATTCGGTTTGCGAAGTTCAAGATCTTCGAAGAAAATTTCGTTCAATTCATAGTCGTAATTTTGACCTGTGTGAATTAAAACATGATCAAAATACTGATCACACTTTTTTATACATTCTGCCAATCTGATGATTTCCGGGCGCGTGCCCAAAATTGTGGCAACTTTTATCTTACTCATAGTATTTCGACTTAATTTTTAATCCTGAAAAAGATCCAGCTTTTTTAGTAGAATTTTCACGCCTTCGACATTTTCTCTTTGTGTATTGTGAGAATTGTAATCTTCAACTTCTGGTAAAACCTCACTTCCTTCAGAAAAATATTTGGCATAATTCAGATCTCTGTTATCGGCCGGAATTCTATAAAAATCACCCATATCTTCTGCTTTTATCATTTCTTCACGGGTGCAAAGCGTTTCATAAAGTTTTTCACCGTGACGCGTTCCTATTATTTTTACTGTATTTTTAGCATTTTTCAATTCTAATACAGCTTTTGCCAGATCACCAATTGTGGCAGCCGGCGCTTTATTAACAAAAAGATCGCCTGCATTTCCGTTTTCAAAAGCGAAAAGTACTAATTCTACGGCTTCATCCAGCGACATTAAAAATCTTGTCATGTTTGGATCAGTGATCGTTATATCCTGTCCAGTCTCGATCTGGTTTAAAAATAATGGAATTACTGAACCGCGAGATGCCATCACATTTCCATAACGGGTAAGGCAAACTGTGGTTTCTGTTAAATTTCTGGCTTCCGCAACAGCTACTTTTTCCATCATTGCTTTTGAGATTCCCATTGCATTAATCGGATAAGCGGCCTTATCTGTGGAAAGACAGATCACTTTCTGAACTTTATTTTGAGCTGCAGCGCGGATCACATTTTGTGTTCCAACAACATTTGTTTTCACAGCTTCCATGGGGAAAAATTCACAGGAAGGAACCTGTTTTAAGGCTGCGGCATGAAAAACGTAATCTACATCTCTTGCGGCATACTCAACACTATTGAAATCGCGCACATCGCCGATGTAATATTTAATTTTATCATTTTTATAAAAATTCCTCATGTCATCCTGCTTTTTTTCATCACGTGAAAAAATACGGATCTCTTTAAAATGATCAGTTTGCAGAAATCTGTTTAGTACAGCAGTTCCGAATGAACCTGTACCGCCAGTGATCAGGAGGGTTTTATCTTTAATTTTCATAATCTTATGTGAATAATATTTCTTTTTCTTCTTTATTTGGATAGTTGATGAGAACCGCTTTATATTTTCCTTTAAATAAAAATAAACTGCCCGCTGCAACGCCCACTATTTTTTGCTCTTTTATTACTATCGCTAGATCGTCCAAAGAACCTGCGCCACCCAAAAATGTCATGGGCAAGGTACTCATTTCCCGTGATTTTTTTAATAATACCAGATCAAAACCTGTCATTTCCCCATCTTTGTCAATCGAATTTATCACGATCTCGCCTGCACCTGATTTTTCAGCTTTCATTATAAAATCAAAAGGGTCAATTCCGGTCGATTTTTTCCCGTTATGCGTATAAACTTCATAACCGCCAAACAGTTTTTTCTTTATGTCTAAAACAATTACCACACTTTGAGATCCAACGCGTTCAGCGATTTCAGTGATCAATTTTGGGTTTTGCAAAACCGCGGACGATAATGCAACTTTTTCTATTCCTAAATTTAGAATTCGCTGCGCCTGTTCATAATTTTTTATACCGCCGCCATAACAAACAGGCATTCTTGACTGACTTGCTATCCGCTGAATTAAACTAAAATCTGGTTCAATATTTTTTACCGTAGCATCAAAATCAAAAATAACCAGTTCATCTGCCTCCTTTTCATTAAATATTTTTACTGCGTTTATAGGATCTCCAATGTATTTTGGATTCTTAAAATTTACAGTTTTAACCAAACCATTTTCATGCAGTAAAAGACTGGGAATAATCCGAGGTTTTAGCATAAAAGCGTTTTTTTAAATTTTTGCAAAATTACGCAATAATAATTCACCGGCCCTATGACTTTTTTCAGGATGAAATTGCACACCAAAAATATGATTTTTCCTGAATACAGAGATAAATTTTCCTTCGTAATCTGTTACTGATATTGCCTCATTTTCATTTTTGCAAACTACATGGTAACTGTGTAAAAAATAAAATGATGCATCAATTTCAATTTCGTTAAAAAGCGCATCACCATTACTATTTTTAACATTATTCCAACCCATGTGAGGAATTTTTGTCTGGTGTTTAATTTTTGAAACATCAAATTTCTTCACTTCAGCATCCATATATTTAAGACCTGGCTGAATTCCCTCTTCACTTGAATTGGCCATGATCTGCATTCCAACACAAATACCTAATATCGGTTTTTTTTGTATCAAAATGAGTTCATCTAATTTTGTTCTCATGCCGGATTTATTTAAAAGATCCATCGCATGATCAAAATGACCAACGCCCGGTAAAATAATGCGTTGGGCATCTTCTAAATCATCTTTACTTTTTGCAATTTTAGTTTTAATATTAAAATTTTCATAAACATTTGAAATTGCTTTAATATTTCCCAAACCGTAATCTATAATTGTGATCATCGGAATAGTCTTTTTTCAATTCCCAGTCTGGTCAAAACACCAGAACCGAGATTTATAAGCCATTTTTTATTTTTATAATCATTAAAGGTTTTATTTTTAGCTGCAAATAAATTTTGAAGTTCTGCTCGGGTAATATTTAATTTATCGGCAATGTATCCAAATTCTTTTTGATGAAATTCTGGTGAAAGTTCCGGTTTGGTGATCTTTTCAAGCGCTTCTTCTCTTGTCATTTGTTTAGTCATAATTAAACTGGAGAAATGCGCTTTTCTGCGATCATAACCAAATTTTTTCTGTAACCAATAGTCTTCAAAGAATCTTGTGAAGCGGGATTCGTGATGTTTGTGTTGAAAAGGTTTCCAGTTAAATTTTTCATTAAGCAGTTTTTCTGCCTCAGCTTTTTTGTAAACCACATAATTAAGCGGTTTAAATACCTTCATTCCAAAAAAATATTTATAATAAATTTTATATCTTAGAATATCAATTATTGGAAATGTTTTTAGTTTTATTCTGCCAAATTTTGAATGAATATCTAATATCAATTTTTTATCGATACCTGGATAAGCGCCCCATTCCTCCGGTTCTTTGCAGCATTCCGTGCTGTAATTACCACCTGTAATAACATATTCTATTTTATTCTTTTTTGCAAAAGCGTAAAGCGCAGAGAAAAATGCTATATCCTGCGGAAGATCCTGATCCGGGATCTGAGATTTGAAAAAAGCGATCTGCAGATCTTTCATTTCTTCCCAGTTGATCACTTCTGTGTAGAGATCTACTTTTAAATTATTTACGAGATTTTCAATATTACTAACGGCATGATCCGTGTTCCAACCAGCATCAACATGAAATGCTAAAGGCCTAAGTCCCATGATTTCTTTTGCGACATACAATGCATACGAACTGTCTAAACCGCCGCTGACACCAATTATACAGTCAAAATCATCATTTTTTCGGTTTTTTTTGATTTTTGCAGCAATTTTCATTAACTCATCAATTTTTCCTTCGCCATAATTCCAGTGGGGAAGAATATTTTTTTGAAAGTTAATGTAATGATCACTTTAACCTTTTTCATTAAAGGTGATTCCGATATCGGTCGTGTCCATTATAGTTTTAGTACAAATCTGCTTTTGCCTCATCATTAATTACCGTTACTTTAAAAATCTGCTATAAATATAGTATTTTCAATAAAACTTTGTAATCTAATTATAGTTTTATCATCAAATTTTAGTTTGTTTTAAAAATGTTTTATAAAATTTCTATTAATTCCTTAATATTATTTTCTACTAAACTTTTCGACATTTTCGTTTCTGAAGTCACCGCATAAGAAAAAGCATCTTTTATAGAATTTTCATCCAAAGGGTCAAAAGTGAGCGTTGGTTCACAAACGGCATAAATATATGGCAAATCTGCACCAATCACTTTACAACCATTTTCTATGGCTTCCACAATACCAAGACCGAAACTTTCGGCTAAAGAAGGAAAGATCAGAAATTCACAGGATTGGTAAATTTTACCTAAAGAATCGCGGTCAACAAAGCCAATATTTTCTATCGGATAATTGGCCTGCTTTTTTTCCTGAACCATTGTGCAAAGTTCTGCAAAATCCTCACTTACGGTGATGATCAGCTTGCCAGATTTATTTTCATCATAAAAGGCGCAAAAAGCGTTGATCAATCTGACATGGTTTTTATGTGGAGGCGCACTGCTGATGAAGACAAAACTGTTTTTTTCACGCGTCACATTTTCGACTTTTTTAATTTCCGGAAAGTAAGGCAAAATTAATAGCGTTTCATCTTTGCTGTGGTATTTATTCTGAAAATTTTTCTTTATGACATCCGTTTGAAGAATCCAGTAATCTGTATTTTTAAATAAAAAGCGCAGAACCATTCTTTTTAAGGAAAACATAATTTTATGAACCGTAGGCGTATCTTTCGGTACTTTAATGTAAAGCTGCTGATGAAAATAAGTGAACACTTTTGCTTTCAAACGGATATTTGGTGGAAGATCGCCGAAGCAGAGAACTGAAGAAAAACGGTCTTTAAATTTTCTGTAAAAAAAATGTCTTTTAACAATAGAGCCTTCCAAAAACAAAACTTCGTTCCTTGTATCTTTCAAATAAGGCACAGAATCCTCTACCCTTTTATCTAAAAGATAAAATACCTTTTTACCGCTTTTTTCCAGTTCGACAATAAGATAATCGAGTAAAATCTTTCCGCCACTGTTGTTTATGTACATGGCATCAATCAATAATTCCGGCTCCATCTGCTATTTCTTTGTATAAATTAATATATTTCTGCGTGATCTCTTCCGGTAGAAAGCGCTTTGCATTTGCAAAACCTTTTTGCACAAGTTCACGGCGCAAATTTAAATCATTTATCAATAATCCAAGTTTATTTTCAATATCATCTTTGTCAAGCGGATCTACCAATAAAGCAGCATTGCCGGCAACGGATTTCATTGGTTCAACATCAGAAGTGATCACGGTACAACCTGCGGCTTGCGCTTCTATGATGGGCATTCCAAAACCCTCGTATAAAGACGGAAAGCACAAAATATCTGAAATCTGGTAAAGTTGCTCCAGTTCCTGATCAGATATAAACTTTTTTAAGGAAAATTTGGCAGAACTTTCTGCAATTAATTTTGTCTGTTCATCGCTCAATTCTCCAACAATTGTGATATGGCATTTCAAATTTTTTGAAGCCTGCAAAACGCGCTCAATATTTTTATTACTTCTCGTCCCGACCAAAAGTAAATTTGTTTCTTCCGCAGATTTTTCAACAACTTCTCTTTTGAATAAACCGAAAGTAAGCGGATTGGGAATGACCCTGATTTTATTTTCAGCGTTCGGGCAATATTTTAAAATCTCATCTTTGGTTTTTTGAGAAATTACCGTGATATATTTTAATTTCCAGACGGGTAGATAGATCCAAATTAAAAGATACATTTGCTTTTTCCACCAGGAATTATAACTGTCGGCGCTCACATTATCGTGAATGGTAAGAACTGTTTTATTATTATTCAGAAATATAGCTGCCCAATGAATATCGCCAGTAATATGATTAATATCGCCCTGATTTTTTTTAAAGAACCACATGGCTTTAAACATTTGGGAGAGTGGAAAAGGATTATTAATAATTTTAACAATAAAACCTTTTTCACGTAACTGCAATTGTATGACGGAAAACACCTTTTCGATACTGATCCTTTCAGCAATGAATTGTCGGTTAAAAAAATGTATTTTCATATTAATGCATATTTCGGTGGTAATCTGAGTTAAAGAAAAGGGTTTTGTAGGGAACAAAAAGATCGGGATAAACACCAATAGATCTATTAACCACTACTAGACTGTATATTAAAAAAAGACAAGCTGTTATCAAAATCATTTTTTTACTCTTTAGTAAGTAAAAAACATAGGAAAGGAGAACAGGTTCAAAGATATTGAAGTAAAAACTTCCCCTGCTGATCATTACCGTTAAAGTTTTTGCAAATATTAAATAAAAGCACAGACTTAAAAAATAAATATTGAAGATTAGCGTGAACTTCGGCTGTAATTTTAAAATTCTTTCTCTTAAAATAAAAAAGAAAGTAAAAATTGTAATCCTCTTCAAAAATCCTAAGGTAGAAATAGGTTTAGAATCATGCGCGGCAATATCAAGATACTGCTTGACTTTAAAAGCTGAATAATCACTGAAACTACCAAAAAATGTAAAAATTTTGAAAGGAAGTTGGGTGTAGCCAACCATTAAAGAAAGTGCAACAGCCAAAATCATCAACCGACTGTCTAATTTTTTTGTTAAAAAAACGAAAGAAATAAGGAGAATTGAAGATGTATGAAACTGAAAAGCAATCAGAATGCAAAGAAAATAAGCCCATAATTTTTTTTCATAAAGATAAAAGACACTTAAAAGACCAAATGCCGCGGCTAAAAACTGGCGATTTGCGCCCCAGGTTCCCATGAATGTGGCATAAAAAATAACAATTGCTACAAAAAAATAAGGGGTAAAATAGCGGTAGGTTTTCTGCAAAAGCAGAAAAAAAAGCGTGGCATGAACAAGTAAAAAGAAAGTATAATCAGAAATGGCAAATTTAACACAGGAAACAATCAAATTGTAGCCGGGCTCATAACCATTTTCATTATTAACTAAAGGGGTGGATAAATTTTGTGTGTAGAAATGCCTTATGTATTGCTTCCAGTCTGTGCCTGTTTCCCAGCGAAAGCCGAGTTCCAGAATACATATCCCGACGGCGAATATGATCAATAGATTTTTGTAAAGCGGTTTTGCTGTTAATTTTGGAAAAAGTATTTCTAAAAAAACCGGAACAAAAAGCAGTAAAATTGTGATAAAATAAAAATACATTGTTCTGGTTTTTTAAAAAAAGATTGCTTTGAAATCAGATCACTAACAGAGCATGAAAAAAGTTTTAATATTCATATACCAATTCCGTAACATCTTTTCTTTCATTTTTAAAGAAAATTTTGACAAAAACAAGACAGACAAAAATACTTATCAGTTGTCCTGCGATCATGAAGTAAATATCATTTTCGACGGTGATCATGTTAAAAAGCGTTACCAAAGAATAGACAAAGTAAAAAGGCGTTTTTGTGGGTAAATAATACTGGATATAACTTAAAAAGCATCCCAATAAAAAAAAACTGATAAAAACATACACTTCACCTCCCTCAAAATAAGCCCATCCAAATGTGGTAGGTGTAACGGAACTTCCCAAAAGACCCAAAACCATGTAATTTAATTTTGCACCTATGTCGCTCGTTGGTTTACTTGGAATAAGCTGTCTGGGCACGAACGAGACAGGAAGATACGGATATCTATCCATGTGTTTATATTCCGTCCAAAGTTGTTCATTTTCAACCGAGTAAACAAAAATATTGAACATAGAAAGTCTGCTATTCAATGCCTTTCCCGTAGATTCATTGCTTTCAGATTTCTTTTCGCTACCCGTTATTGTGGAGTTTACTGCATTGCCCAAAAGTTCCAAGCGACTTTTCCCTGTATCTGTACGCAACTGATCGCGGTATTGTGTAACAACGGGAAAAACAAGTAGCACAATAGGTATTGCCACAAGCACAATAACTTTAGGAAACTTGTTACCTGCCGCCAAATAAAACAACAGCAATTGTATGCAAATTATAATAACAGGCCCTTTGGAACCAGCATATAATGTAGAAAAGATATATAATATAAAAAATATTTTGAAATATCTGTTAAATCTTAAATCCTTGTCTTTATTTAAAAACACAACCGCAAGATAGCTAAGGATGATCATCGGCGCAAGAAAACCGTAAAACTGTAATACGGCGGAAAATGGACCTAACGCTGCGCCTTCAATATTTTCGACACTATCCGCATAACCTGATATACCGGTGGCAACCATTACAATAAGAATAAAAAGGTAGATGTAAGATATAATTATAAATAAGTTTTTCCTTTTTAAAACCAGATTGGAAGTTGCTGAAAAAGTGATCCGGCTTTTTATAAGGCTCAGCTTCTTTAATTTTAATCTGAAAAGAAGATCAGCAAAATCAAGCGCAAGCATTCCGATGATGATGGTCAAAAGACTTCTGATCACATAATCAGGATTGATGAAATAAAACTGGAAAAAACTGTTCTCAGCAGAATCGATATTATCTGCAATGCTGAGATAATTTAAATTTAGATAAACAAATGCCGCAATTTTAAAAACATTTATAAACCTGACCATCTTATATTTATAAGCGGTGTGCAAGAAAGAACCCACAGAAAGCTGGGTTATTACAGCGGAAAGTATCAGTTCAAAAAAAATAAAACTACGGTCCGTTACGATCATCAGATAAACCGCCCGGCTTAAAAAAATAAACCACACGAAAAAAAGCGATAACTGATAATATTTTAAAGAGAATTTAAAATTCATAATAAAAGTACGTTATAAAAAACCCAGAACTTCTTTTATTCTGTGCTCATAAGTATGGTTTTTATGAAAATGCTTAATTTGCTGATCTGCAATGCTGTAGCGCTCTTCAGGGTGAACCAGATAATATTTTATTTTTTCTACTGCTTCGCCAATAGTTTTGTAAGTAAATTTCTCTACATCAACCGCAGAATATTCCTGCAAAGCAGGTTTATAATCGCAGATCTGGAAACCGCCAATACCATAAATTTCAAAAAATTTCACATTAGCTGAGGTAATTTCGGCGTAATGAAAGTTGTTAAAAATCACTTTTGAACCATACAGAACTTCGGATTTTCGCTTTCCGGTAATAAATTCGTTCTGGAAATTATCTTCAATTTCCTTCCGGGGAAATCTTTTATCCGGCGTTCCAAATAAACTGACTTCCAAACCATTTTTAATAAGTTCAGAAACCATCGCAGCACGGTATGGATACATGGTACCAAAACCCACTACATCAATATTTATTTTATCTTCCAACAATTTTCGGTCAGTCTCTGCGGGCGGTACATGAAGCCTTGCATTTAGAGCTTCGGGTAAATAATGCGTATTAAGGTTCATTTTATTTTTCATAAAATCAACCATAAAGTGATCTTTTGTAAAATAGGCATCATAAGGTGAGGCAAAGATCTGCTGATGCTCCAGCGTTGTGAGCTGATCCGGATTGATATGAAAAACAGGAGTATTTGGGAGGGCTGTTTTTATCATCCGGATACATTCCGGATTTATAAAGCGGTAAGTTCCTATCACAAGATCCGGCTTTTGCTCCACGATCTTTTCTGCTATTTTTTTAAAAACTGAAAGATCATATTTGGGGAAGAGTTTTGTTGCCCAATAATTGAAACGGTAAGGAATTTTAACGACATCTTTAATGTCAATATGAAAAACCTCATGACCTAAAAAAACCAGAGAATCCTGTAAATGGTATTCTAAACTGTCAAAATCTTTACTTCCTAATAAGGCTACCTTCATATTAATACGTTTTTCTAACTGCAGTTTCAAATTCTGCTTTTTCCTCTTTGGTGTAATTTTTACTAAAACCGCTAAGATATAAATAAAATTTATCCCAGTATTTGTACGCACCAAAATTATCGGGATCATTTTTCCTCAAAAAAATATTTTTGCTGGTGTGCACTATTATTCTCTTTCTGTTATTATAGCGTCTGATTGCTTTCCCACTGCCATCTTCCAGATGGATGATCTCTGTGCCGGAATAGATAAAACATTTTAAACCCAGGTTTTTCAGACGAAACTGAAGATCACTTTCTTCGTAATACATAAAAAAAGCCGGATCGAAACCGTTTAATTGTTTAAAAACTTCTGCCCTCATCATTAGATCTGCGCCGATAACGTAGCCGATCTCATAAAAATTCTTTTCAGTGTTTCGTTCCTGTTGGGATTCTTTTTTGGCAAAATATTTAATTAAAGGTATTACGCTTTTGTGTTTTTCAATTTCTGTTTTACAGCTAGGCATCACAGAACCATCTCCATTAAACTGCCCTTCATTGTTAATGAGTGTACAGCCGAGACTTCCTATCTTTAAAGTTTCTTCGTTCTCTGTAAAAAAATGGTGGAGTTTTTCTACTGAATTTTCCTTAAAAACTGTGTCAGAATTTAGGAAAAATAAAAAGTCGCCCGTCGCAGTTTTTGCCCCCAGATTATTGGCTCTGCCAAAACCAAGATTTTCCGGTGAATAAATATATTGTATTAAAGTATTATTTTCAAAATAAACCTTACTGCCATCTGTAGAAGCATTATCGACTAAAATAATTTCGTAATCAATATTTTCTGTGAATTTTACAACAGAATTAATACACGCACTGGTGAGGTCTTTTGTGTTATAAGTAACGATGATAATGGATACTTTCATACGAAATATACTTTGAGGAAAATTTTACATTTAAATTTCCTTTATTTTTTGACTTTTGCAAGATTTTTATAAATAATTAAACCTGCCACTCTCTTTATAATCTTTGCCTTACGTTTTATTCCAGGAACTTTGAAAAATAATTTTCCATAGGTTTTTAAAGCATCAGCATGGAGCGCGGGGTTTTCACCCGACGTATTGCTGTCGTGGATTCTATATTTGGATACCACTTTATCAAAAAAAAGTATTTGATTTTTTGAAGCGGCACTGATATAAAAATAAAAATCTTCACCTTTTAGATCTTCGGGAAATTTTCCGGTTAGTGAGAATATTTTCCTGTCCATCATCATTACTGCGCCGGAAATAGCGAAATTAAATAGTATTTCATCTAAAATTCCCTTTTCCGTTGCATACTTTTCGGTTTTGGCTTTATGAAAATCTCTAAGCATACTTTTATGCGTCACGATTCCGTTGCTATCAATCACTTCGGCATCTGATAAAAGTAGTGTTTTATCGCTGTTCTTCAAAATTTTCACCCGTTCAGTAACCGTGTTGTTCGTCAGCAAATCATCACTGGCAACCACTACAAGATATTGACCTGCGGAAATATTCACCAGTTCATTAAGAGTCGCACAAAATCCTTTATTTTCCCTGTAAGAAAACTGCACATTTTCTTCCGGGTTATTTTTAATCCAGTTTTGGATAATCTGCACGGAATTATCTTTTGAACCATCATCAATGATCACAATTTGTTTATTGGAGTAAGAATCCGCTTTGATGGAATCCAGCGTGTGACTTACGTACGCAGAATGATTGTAGCAGGAAATGAGAAAACTTACAAGTGGCTCCATCATTTATTTTTTTTTAAAATTTTATTGACCTGATCTTTTATGTTGATAATACGGTTAAGATTATATGCTGAAAATACGGTGGTTGCCATAATTAAAAGTAAACCGGTTCCGTAGGAAATTAAATCATTTGATATCGTCTTCATGACAATTAAAGCGGCGAGCGCAATTATAAACTGAACAGCGAAAATCTTTAAAAATTCGCGGTTAAATTTAAAATCGTATTTTAATTTGGCAATAAAATACATTTGAACTAAATGTAAAGCATATCCTAAACCAAAGGAGTAACCTAACCCTTCTAAACCCCAAAAATAGAATCCGACACAACTAAAAGCTGAGTGATAAATATTTGCAACAAGTTCACTCCAAAAAAAAACTTTTGTGTCATTTTTAGCAATCACAATAAACCCAAGCAGCCATGCCGCTGCTTTAAAAAACATTCCAACCATTGCAAGCTGCATCATGGATTCTGTCGGTAAAAATGCTCTACTGTATAAAATAATTATAGCAAAATTAACGAAAACCACGAACGCCGTAAGTATAGGGCCTAAAATTATTAATGCTACATTTCCCTGCTGATTAACTATCAATGAAAATTTTGATTTATCATAAATTGATGCAGATAAACGAGGAAAATAATCTGTAGCCATTGCTGTAAAAACGATGCCAACGTAAGAATTGATAATTCCAAAACCCGCAGTGTAAAAACCAACCTGCTCCAGACCGCCAAAACGAGTGATAAAAATTCTGACACCATAAGAGCATGCGGTAGCTATAATTCCACTTAAACTTAAAAAAAATCCCAGTTTCAGCATTCCCTGCCCTTTTGCCCAGGTTTCTTTAAAATTAAGATTTGGTAAAACAAATTTTAATCTCGCATAGAAAAACTGCGTTACAATTAAAGTCATGGCAGACATCACGATCATCGCCGGCACAATGCCTTTAATTCCATAAATAAAATAAAGCGGAAAAGTCACTACCAATGAGATAACAGAACTTGCCATATTGGCATATGCCAGCCATTTTAGTTGTCTCGTGCCCTGTAGTACCGCATCTTTACCAAGGGTCAACTGACCAAGAAAAAGCGTTACTGATAGTAACACAAAAGACCAGGTATAATCGTAATTATCAAACGTCAGTTTAGAAAGTAGAGGCGAGAGAATTAACGTTAAAATCATCCCCAAACCGCCTGTGTACCAAACCAGTTTATTTAACACACCTGAAATTTCCAGTAATTTTCCCTGATCGGCTTGTTCATTGGCGTAAGCGATATCTTTTATACTGCTCGCGCCCAAACCAAAACTGGTGACGGAAGTGATCAAGCCAATTGTTGAGGTTAAAAGTCCGTACAAACCGATACCAATTGGCCCGACTATTACCGCAATAAATTTTGCGCGGAGTATTGAGATCAGAATATTAAAAACCTGAACACCTCCAAAAATTGAGGTTGCCTTAAATATCTGTTTATAAGAAGAGTTTTCCTGAGACATTTTAAAATTTTAAATATGTAATTGTAAAATTTAATTAATAGCTAATTAGTAATATCTCTATTCCATGAAACATTTTCTCTCACAATTTTTGCCGGATTACCTGCTACTAAAACATTATCTGGATATGATTTATTGATAATTTTACTTTGTCCGGCTACAATACAATTATTTCCAATAGTAGAGCCTTTCAAAATATTTACATTGTTTGCTAACCAAACATGATTACCAATTTTTACCTCTTTCTGATGTTCTTGGCCTGCTATTGAGTGCCAATCTGAATCTGTAATAAAAACCTGCCACGCACATAAAAAATCTTCTCCTATTGTAATTTTTTTATTAACCATCACGATTGAGTTTGCAGTGATACCAGAACCAGATTCAAATCTTCTACCGCCAATTTGTAAAAAAGCAGATTTTTCCAAAAATATTCTCACTCCATTACCTATGACGAAATCACCTTTAATATCTAATAAACTTTCTTCTGCTAAAGATATTACAACATTCTCTGTACCTGATATGTGAGGGATAATATTCAGAGTTCCTCGAAGAATAAATTTTGAATTTTTTCCTTTTATAAATTTGAATTTTAAATAAGGATCACCTAAACTGATTTTTCCGCCTCCATCATCAACATAAATAGCTGTGTAGTATACCGATTTTATTTTGCAGATAAAAATTCTTAATGCTAAAAATGGATTTAAAATTAAGAATAGAATCTTTCTTAACATTTAAAGTGAATTTAGGGCTGAAATAACTTCGGAAACTTCGTCTTCTGACATCACAGGACTGACAGGTAAACTCACGACCTCATCATGAATTTTCTCTGTTATCGGAAAACTTAAATTATTGTAGTATTTATAAGCTTTTTGTTTGTGTGGCGGAATTGGATAATGAATTAAAGTCTGAATTCCTTTTTCTAAAAGTTTATCCTGAATATCTTTTCTATTTTCTGTGCGGATGACAAATAAATGCCAAACATGCGCTTTTGGATCGGTCGGCAAATGAGGAAGCGTGATCTTTGAATTATTAATTTCCGAAACGTAACGTTCTGCTATTTTTCGGCGCTTTTCATTATCTGCGTCAATATATTTTAATTTAACATCAAGAACAGCAGCCTGAATTTCATCCAGACGGCTGTTTAAACCCTGATATTTATTAACATATTTTTCATCAGAACCATAATTCGCTATAGCCCGGATAGTTTTTGCCAAAAGTTCGTCTTTACACGTTACTGCGCCGGCATCGCCCAACGCACCCAGATTTTTACCCGGATAAAAACTAAATCCTGCAGCATCACCCAGATTTCCGGATTTTGTACCGTTCCATTCTGCACCGATCGCCTGCGCATTATCTTCAATTATCTTTAAGTCGTGTTTTTTAGCTAAAGCTTCTAATTCTTCCGACCAACAAATCTGTCCATACAGATGAACAACCATTATTGCTTTTGTTTTTGGCGTAATTAGGGCTTCAATTTTTTTAACATCTAAATTGTAATTTTCAATATCCGGTTCTGCAAAAACAGGTTTCAAACGATTGTCAGTAATGGCTAAAAGCGAAGCGATGTAAGTATTTGCCGGAACAATCACTTCATCTCCAAATTTCATTTGTCCAAGCTCTAAATAAGATTTAAAGATCAATCTTAAAGCATCCAGACCGTTTGCCACGCCAATGGCATTTGGCGAACCCGTATATTTTGATAAATGGTTTTCAAAGTTTTTCACTTCATTACCTAAAAGATACCAGCCGCTACGGAAGGTTTCTAAGAGTTTTGCTTCAATTTCTTCCTGATACTGAAGATTTATTTTTTGTAGGTCTAAAAATTTGATCATAACTTATTAATTGTATGGAAATTTTGAAACTTGACAAGCATTTTTTCAAAATCATCTTTAAAAAATTCGAAATATACGTCTGTGTCTGTTTCTTTATAAATTTTTGCTCCGTATGATAAATGAAAATTTATCACTTTTTTATTATCCTTTCTTACTTCAAATTCGGCTTTTTGCAATTTTAAATCGTAGAAAGCAAAATTATACGTTAAAATAATACTTTCAACTGCAATAACCGGTGAGGTATGTTTTTTTATTATCCACCTTCCGCAGGTAAAAATTTGATCCTTAATATCGTATACTCCTCCCGTTCCTACTTTATCACCGCTTTTTGATAATAACATCAAATAATAATCATTTTCTTTTTTTATTTGGTCGGAGATCCAATTTTTTTGTTTTTCTAATTGAGGTGACGTCGTATTAAGGTATTTGTTAAGCTCAGGATTAAGCCGTAATTCCAGGATAAATTCTGCATCATCAACAACAACCGATCTTATAATAACATTCTTACCACATAAATTTCCATTTAAAATCATTTTTTAAATTAGATTTTATTTGTAATAATGCCATTACCGTCAATATTTCCCTTATGTTTAGCAGGATTACCAAACCATACCGTATTTGCTGGGACATTCTTTGTAACAACACTTCCAGCGCCAATTAGGGCGTTTTCACCAATAACATTTCCCGCGATGATAGTTGCATTCGCACCAATTGAGGCGCCTTTTTTAACTAAAGTTTTAGCAAAAACTTCAGGATATTTTTTTGATCTCGGTACAAGGTCATTTGTGAAAGTCACATTTGGACCAATAAACACATTATCTTCTAAAGTGACGCCATCCCAGATCTGAACGCCTGGTTTTATTGTAACATTATCACCGATCACAACATCGTTTTCAATCAAAACCTGACAGTTAATATTACAATTATCTCCTATAACAGCTTCTCTTAAAACAACACAAAATTGCCAAATAAAGGTATTTTCACCAATATTTTGAGATTGTACGTCTGCAAGTGGATGAATTTTAGCCATTTTTTCGGTAATTTTTAAAATCGTCGTAATCTCTTATATAATCATTCTCTATATATTCCATTGATGCTAACACCAAGCAGATACTTCCGCTGGAAAATCCTTTCATTTCCCGCCATATTCCAGGCTTTATGTGAAGTGCCATATTTGGATGATTCAGGAAAATTTCTTTTTTGTTCATTCCGTCATCGAGGATAAAAGTGAATGAACCACTTGCCGCAACAACGTATTGCTGAAGGTCATAATGAGAGTGACCGCCTCTTTCTGCACCCATCGGTACATCATACAAATAATAAATTCTTTTAATATCAAAAGTAATATTATCACCATTTTCCAATACCGTTAAACTTCCACTTTCATTATGAACTATAGGAAGTTCTACCAAAGTGCAGTCTTCTACATTATATTTCATTCCTTAAAGTTTTAAACCGGTCAAAATCTCGTATATAATCATCCGCGTCGAAATGCTTGTCTGAAACAATTAAAGCCAAAGAATTAGTGGAAAAATTTTCTAATCTTCGCCAGTACATTTTTGGAACATATAAACCATCATAAGATCTATTTAAAGAAAATTTTGTTTCTTTTTCACCATTGTTTATTATTACATCAAAACTGCCTGATAATGCCACAATAAATTCCTGCTGCTCCTTAAAAGCGTGACTTCCTCTCACTTCTCCACCCGGAACATCGTAGATCCAGTAAGTGCGGGCGATCTCGAACGGTAACTGGTTTGGATGTTCGAAGAAAGATAAATTTCCGCGTTTGTCCAAAATTTTTGGAAGACTGATGATTTGAGGTTTCAGCATTTTAATTATTTAAAAAACATTTAAACAGACTTTATAGAAAATAACAACTTTTTAAAATAATCTTATTTAAATTCTATTATAATCATCTTCGACACGAACAATATCGTCTTCACCAAAGTACGTCCCGTATTGAACTTCAATAAAAACAACGGGCTCCGAAGTTTTATTTTCAATTCTGTGATGTGCACCAAGCTTTATTTGCGCAACATCACCTACATAATAATCCCTAATATCTTCATTAATAGTGATCGTGCCAAGTCCGGAAACTATAGTCCAAACTTCTGCTCGCTTGTGGTGGTATTGCAAAGATAGCCTTTGACCGGGGTTTACTAAAATTCGCTTTACTTTATAGGTTTCCCCATCTTCCAATACCCAATACTCTCCCCAAGGTCTAAAATCGTGTTCCATTAAATCTATTTTAAAACTTATCTTTTATTTTTTGCAGAAAGCTTTTATCCTGCGCTTTATATCCATAGCCGTATTTGTTACCGTAACTGAAATAGTCTTTACGAACATCATTTAACACAAAACCTGCATTTTTAATTTTACCTTCTGTTACGTTTTTATTGACAAATTCTATCAAAGCTTTTTCCGTGTAGCCTGATCTCGTTACATAAAGTGTGCAATCTGCAAGATCTGCTATTAAGAAAGTGTCTGTAACCAGCATCATAGGTGCTGTGTCAACAATAATATAGTCATATTCCAATTTTAATTCCTTAAGCAAAATTTCAAATCTACCATTAAGTAGCAATTCTGTAGGATTTGGTGGAATGCTTCCCGAATAAATTACATCACAGTTTTTATTAAATGAAGACTGGTGTATAATTCCGGAAAGTGCAACCTGATCATCGTAAAGATATTCGGTAAGACCGCTTAGTCCTTTTCTTTCCGTATTATAGCGCTGCAGTTGTGGATTCCTGATATCTGCACCGATAATAATTACTTTTTTACTTGGCGATGCCATTGTCAGTACTAGATTGACTGAAGTAAAAGTTTTTCCTTCACCTTTTGTCGTCGATGTAACAAAAACCACTTTACCTTCAGTTTTTTTCGGTAATATGAAATTAGCATTTGTGATCAGAATTCTAAACGATTCTGCTAAAGGCGACAGATCATTGATCTGAACAACATCTTCACCACTTTTCATTACATGGGGAATTTCCGCCAAAACAGGAATTCCAGAAATTTTTTCCAGATCATGTTTAGATTTGATCTTGTTATTCAATAATTCAAGTAAATAAATTAATAAAAAAGGTAAAAATAATCCAACCATTAACGCTCCCGCCAAAAACACCGTTTTCTTTGGTGCAACCGGGGAATCAGAACTGTATGCATAATCTACAACACGTGCTTTGTTTGCTGTCACTGCTAAAGATATAGCAGTTTCCTCCCTTTTTTGCAAAAGTAATAGATAAAGATTCTCTTTTATTTGCTGCTGTCTTTCAATGCTTCGGAACAGTTTTTCCTGTTGAGGGATCTGAGTAATTTTACCAGAAATTTTATTCTGTTCCATTACATACTGGTCTTTCGACAGCTGTAAACCAGATCTGTTTTTTTGAAGACTTTCTAAAACCGAAGATTTCAACGAAGAAATTTGCTTTGTAAGATCGACTACTAATGGATTTTTTGTGGTTGCATTTTCAAGTAAGCGGTTTCTTTCTAACACCAACTGGTTATATGCAGAAATACTGGCCGTAGCGTTTGGACTGATCAAACCAACATTGGATGGCATCACATCTGAAATATCCTGTCTTGCAACACTATTGATCAAATAGGTGTTTAATTCTAGCTGAGATTCGAGCTCAAGTTGTTTTTGTCTGGCATCTGCGGAAGTCTGCAAACTTATTTTAGCTTCTTCCTCCAGATCTGTAATTTTGTTTGCAGATTTAAAACGCTCTTTTTCATTTTCAACATTGCCTAATTCTTTTGAAATCAAGTCAATCCGACCATCAATAAAAGCTTTTGTCTTTTGAGATTCAGAGTTTTTATCTGATATCGCATCTTCATTGTAAACGACAGTTAAATTATTTAAAAGTGCTTTTGCCTTTTCAGTGTTAGGATAATCCATTGTCAAACCAATAACAGTCGCCTCTTTATTCACTAAAGAAACTTTCAATAAGCCCTGATAGCGGTCAACGGCATTTAAGGTTGGAATATATGTAAATGATAAATTCTTTATCTCACCTGCCTTTTTTTGATTAAATTTAGGATTACGCAAAATCATCACATTTGCATTCGGTAGACTTATGGTTTTATTAAATGTTGTGGTAATAGATTTTTTTAATTTCTCAGCGCTTATAACAATTTTATCACCTTTGATATCAAGCATAAAAGGCCCAGAAACAAGCTCTGTATCTGGCTTTTCATTAATGATTTGTATTTTTATAGGCGAAGTATCGTCGTAGAGTTCGCGGTCAATAAATTTCCCTTTGCTGAAAACAGAAGTCTGAAAATTCAAATTTTCGACCACCCCTTTCATTAATTTTTTAGATTTAAAAATTTCGATCTCGTTTTCAACACCGTTGGTATTGATGCCGCCAAGACCTGAAAGATCCGTCAGTCCAAAATCACCCACCGCGGAGGGTGTTTTTTTGGCATCTTTGATCAAAACTGAAGATTTTGTGCTGTAAACTGTAGGCTGAAATTTTAAATAAACGTAGCTGACCGCTAAAATTATAAATGCAGAAATTGCGAACCAATACCATCTTCTTATAAATGGTTTTATAATTTCCTGCAGGTTTAATTCAGCTTCCGGCTGTTCAATAAGGCTTTTTTGATTCATGTATGACAAACTTTATTATCTGAAGATCAGGGCAATTATTGTTACTAAAATACCGGCGACAGAAATGTAAATTGGAGTATTTGGATCCAGCTTTGCTGTTTTTTGCTTCGTTTTATTTGCAGAAACTAAAATAACGTCATTTTGTTTTAGTTCATAAAAATCAGAGTTGATAAAGTTTGCATCCTGAACGTCTATCCGTTTTTTTGTCACAACTCCATCTACTGTTCTAAGTATCAGAACATCATCCCTATTACCATATATAGTTAAATCTCCGGCTAAGCCCAATGCGTTCAAAACTGTAGCTTTCCCACTTGCAACAGTGTAATCACCCGGTCTGCTCACTTCACCCAAGACGGTGATCCTGAAATTGGTGATCCTGATATTGACTGTAGGGTTTTTCACATAAGTGCTTATTTTTTTTTCCAATTCATTTTTAAGGTCAAGAATAGTTTTGCCTTTTGTATCAACAGTCCCGATAAGCGGAAAATCTATCTGATTATTACTGTCCACCACATAAGTAGGACCTACGAAATTCTGTTGCGCACTCGGTATTGTGTTTTTACTCGCTCCCGATTCCTGAATTATAGCAGAAGAAGAGTAATTTTTATTAAAAGGTTTAACCACATCCTGATCGCGTGCGTTGACAATAATGATCAATTCATCCCCAATCTGAAGACTTGGATTTTTATTTTCCAGGGCTTTTTCTGTGGCTACAGATTCCAGATTATTAAGATAATTAAGGCTGTCAACCCTCGCTGTTGTGCAGGACACTAATAAAAAACTGAGAACAGCAACTAATATTATTTTATTCATACTTTTTTTGAGTTTGCAAATGTACACAATTTAAAAATTTATCATTCCCAACAAAATCTTAAAATGTAACTGGCTTTCCCTGATTTTAACGTATAAATATAGTTTTTCTTGTTCAAATGAAGAAAATTTATAACAGTAAAAACTCAGAAAATTCTTTTAGATTAAAAATTATGCCAGAATCTTTAAGGAAAGTTTTAAAATGAAAACCCTGAAATTTATTGTGATCGACCGCTTTTATAATTAAATCGAACTTTTTATTATCGAGGTCAGATTCACTAATAACTGATTTAAAGTTGGCATATCCTCCACATTGTATTTTCGAAAGATAAGGATCAAAAACAGTAATATCAATGTCATATTCCTGCAATGCAGCTATCAAATCCGCGATCTTAGTATTTCTGACATCGGGACAGTTTTCTTTAAAAGTAAAGCCAAGTATTAAAATTTCAGCATTTTTGACCGCTATATTTTTTTTGATCATTAATTTAATAATTTCACTAGCTGCATATTTTGCCATTGAATCATTAATTCTTCTTCCTGCTAAAATAATTTCCGGATTATAGCCAAATTCCTGTGCTTTTTGCGCCAGATAATAGGGATCGACTCCAATACAGTGGCCACCAACAAGTCCTGGTTTAAATGGTAAAAAGTTCCATTTCGTTCCTGCCGCGGCCAAAACATCAGAAGTATTAATTTCCATTAAATTAAAAATCTTAGCCAGCTCGTTGACAAAAGCGATATTGATATCTCGTTGAGAGTTTTCTATTACTTTGGCAGCTTCTGCCACTCTAATCGTTGGTGCTAAATGTGTGCCTGCAGTAATCACTGATTTATAAAGTTCATTTATAATATCAGCGCTTTCTGCCGTTGATCCACTTGTTACTTTTAAAATTTTATCTACGGTATGCTCCTTATCTCCGGGATTTATTCTTTCGGGTGAATAACCTGCAAAAAAATCGGTGTTAAATTTTAATCCGGAAATTTTTTCAATGATAGGAATACATTCTTCCTCTGTTGCTCCCGGATAAACTGTGGATTCATAAATAATAATATCTCCTTTTTTTATAATTTTTCCTACCGTTTCACTCGCGGTGAAAAGGGGTGAAAGATCCGGGTGATTATGTTTGTCAACGGGCGTTGGAACAGTTATAATATAAATATTCGAGTCATTTATTTGCGATAAATCTGAAGTACAAAACAGACCAACCTGCTCATCTGAATGTTTTTTTTCAAGCAAAACTGATTTCAGTAAATCCTCCGAAATCTCCAGAGTATCATCAATACCTTTTTGTAATTGATAAATACGGTCTTCATCAATATCAAATCCTACAACAGCATATTTTGTGGCAAAAAGCCTCGCAAGCGGTAAACCAACATATCCGAGGCCAACAATCGTAATTTTATGTTTCATCTTTTATTTTAAATTTTCCCAGTACCAATCAACTGCTTCTCTTAAGCCTTGTTTAATGGAAAATTTCGGATTGTAATTTAGTAATTTTTTTGCTTTTTCGATGCTTGCTAAAGAATGTGGAATATCGCCTTTTCTAATATCGCCATATTTTACTTCTATATTTAAAATTTCCGGATCAAAAACTGCCAGATATTCTTTAAGGTAAGAGATTAATTCATTTAATGTCGTGCTGTCGCCGTAAGCTGTATTGTATACATTATTTTGAGCATCTGCATTTTCTGTGGTTAGAGAAAGCAAGTTCATTAAAATAACATTATCTATATAAGTAAAATCACGTGAGAATTCTCCGTCACCATTAATAGTCGGCGATTCATGCGCCATAAGCTGCATCACAAATTTTGGAATTACTGCTGCGTAAGCACCTTTTGGATCCTGTCTTTTTCCGAAAACATTAAAATAACGCAATCCAATGGTATTGAAACCATAAGTTTTAAAGAAAATATCTGCGTATAATTCATTTACATATTTCGTAATAGCATACGGAGAAAGCGGTTTGCCAATTTTATCCTCTACCTTTGGTAAAGCTTCAGAATCACCATAAGTAGATGAACTTGCCGCGTAAACAAATCTTTTTACACCTGCATCTTTTGCCGCAACCAACATATTTAAAAAACCTGAAATGTTGACATCATTGGTGGTAACAGGATCATTAATAGATCGCGGCACAGAACCTAAAGCAGCCTCATGAAGAACAAAATCTATATTCAAACAGGCATTTTTGCAGGTTTCAAGATTGCGGATATCACCTTCTATTAAAGTGAATGCTGAATTTTCTAGAAATGTTGAAATATTTTTCTTTTTTCCAGTGGAAAAATTATCAAGACAAGTAACGATTGCACCAAAACCCAGAAGAGCTTCACACAGATTGGAACCAATAAAACCTGCGCCACCAGTTACTAAAATTCTTTTTTGGGAAAGTGAGTTAAATTTTGAGTCATCTTTCTCAGGTAAAAAGTAGCCCATAAATTTTAGATCAACTGGTTTATAAAAACTTTAGTTTTCGATAAAGATTTTACATCCGATTATATATCAAGCTTTTCAAAAACTGAATTTTGACTTTTAAATTCCGGAACAATTTTCTTTAATATAACTACGATGTCTGCATTATCACGTCGCAATGCAGCTTTTGTAATAAGATTTGTCAGCTTAGTAATTTCCTCAAAATTTGCTGATGGATCTTTTGAGATCATAATGCCACTGTGATGTGTAGGTTGTGTTTTGGAATCGTCGCTCAGTAACTCTTCATAAAGTTTTTCGCCAGGACGTAAACCTGTAAATACAATGTCAATATCTTCGTCCGGTTTTAGACCGGAAAGTCTGATCATACGTTTTGCCAGTTCTACAATTTTTACCGGCTGTCCCATATCAAAAACGAAGATCTCACCACCTTTTCCCATTGTTCCTGCCTGTAAAACGAGCTCACAAGCTTCCTGAATGGTCATAAAATAACGAACAATATCTTTATGGGTTACGGTAATTGGTCCACCAGCTTCAATCTGTCTCTTAAAATGAGGAATTACAGAGCCATTTGAGCCTAAAACATTACCAAAACGAGTGGTAATAAATTTTGTAACATTTCCCTCAATATTTTGCAAAGACTGCACATAAAGTTCTGCTGATCTCTTTGATGCACCCATGACATTTGTAGGATTAACAGCTTTATCTGTGGAAATCATGACAAAACGGTTGACTTTATATTTGCTGGATAAATTCGAAAGATTTTTAGTACCCAAAATATTAACTAAAATAGCTTCATGCGGATTTTTTTCCACTAAAGGAACATGTTTATATGCCGCAGCGTGATAAACCATTGAGAAATTATATTTCTGGAAAACCGGTTCTAACCGATGTCTGTTAGAAATATCTGCCAAAATAAATTCAAAGCGGATCTTTGGAAAACTTTCCAGCATTTCCAGTTCAATGTCATATAAAGGTGTTTCTGCCTGATCCAACACGACAATGCATGCCGGACTAAACTTGGCAACCTGACGAACGATTTCAGAACCAATTGATCCTGCTCCACCAGTTACAAGAATAGTTTTACCAAGATGTCTTGGCTGTATCGCTTCGTTGTCTATTTTTATCGCCTTTCTATTAAGTAAATCTTCAATCTGAAGCGATTTGATAGACTGTGCGAAATCATTGTCACGGAATTTTTGTACCGATGGTGATTTGAATATTTTTAGATCTTTTTCTAAAAAAAGAGAAACCCAACTTTCAAGATCTGCGGGCGAAATCAATTCTTTTATAATGATAACTCCATCTAAACCAAGTTCTTCTTTGGTGCTCTTCTCAATTAATCGTCTTGTGTAGATTTTTTTTCCTAATAATAATGCTCTTGTACTGTCTTTTCGTGATGTTACAAATCCTTTTAAACTGTATGGTACATTCGGATTTGCGATAATTGCACGGGCAATCGCAACAGAACTTTCACCAATTTCAAGAATAAGAATATTTGTACGTTGACGGTCATTTTTCATTTCACGAATGATCTGAAAAAATTCCTTTACTACAAGTCTAAAGACAAAAAGTGATGTAAATGAAAGCGCAAAGTAAATGAAAAGTATAGGTATAAAAAAAAGTTTATGTCCAAAAAACCAGAGAGAAATATAACTTATCACAGTTAAAGTTAAACCTGTAGAAAAACAGGTTAGAAAAATTTTCCACAAATCTACAAAAGTGGAGTGCCTGATAATACCGGAATAAGTGCGAAACCAAAACATAAAGCCAAGATTAACGCCGAGAATAATAAAAAATTTCTGATAAAATTTAAGAAAAGTTGCAGGACTAACATTGAGTTTTGCCACCACAAAATAAGAGATAAATAAAGAAATTGCTATAAGGATCACATCTATTAAGATAACGATCCAGCGTGGTAAATATCTGACGTCCGACAATTTTAAAAAATTATCGCCATCGTATATTTTGCCGCTAACAGTTTTAAAGTTCATATTCACTTACTATGTTCCCAGTCAAATACAAGACCAAAGTTTTGCAAAAATACTAAAATTATTCATAATTTATTTTTTGATATTATTTTTGATATTCAAATTTCTAAATATATACAGTTATTTTTATTTAAAAAATAACATATTATTTTATAAAATATGTTTTTTGCTGATCTTTATTTTAGTTATTAAAACTGTTAAACTGAGACCGGTAAGGAATAGGACAACAAAATGCTGATCAATAGGAACTGTTTCCCCAGGATTTCCAGGCTTTCCCGCAGGATCAGGTTTTGAATAAGAATTTCCACCCTGCTTATTTGCATCGGTAGACTGTTGTTGTGATTGATTTTCGCCTTGAGAAAAGCGGTTATCAGGATTAACCTGTCCAAAAGCCATAAAACTACAAAACAAAAATAAATACGCTGACTTATGCATCAAAATTTTTATCAAATATATAAAATTTTTGCCAAATTTTGTTAAATCGATCATTTTTTAACAGATATAAATATTATATTTTTTGATTAATCTATTAAAATAAACAAATGTTAATTTTAAAAATTTCTAAAAATATTTATCACGAAGTTTATTCGACATTATTTTAATTATTTACCTCATAATTTTTTTGATAATTTCATCTTTATCTCTAAAAATTTTCAGCAGGTAAACTCCTAAATTCAGCTCTTCAGCATTAATACTTTGTTGGGTTGAATTTACTTTTATGACATCGATTTTCTTCCTTGAAACATCATAGATCTCAATTTTATCTATTAAACTACCACCTGATTTTACAATAAAACTATTTTTATCCCTATAAACGATAATGTCATTTTTATTCAAAGCATCTGATAATCCAAGTGATTTATCAGTCTGGTAAATAATTTCAAAACGATTTTCATCTGAACCTCGCACAGCTGAAAAAGTATAATCACTTTCTGATAAATTCACTGTTTCACCAGATAAGTTGTCTTTTAAATAAACATTTTGAATACCATTAAAAATACCTTCTTTGTCACTCATACTAATTTTATGCAAACCCGTTTCATAGAAAACTGCTCCCAACTGAACCACGTCATCATCTAAAAAAGGAAACTGGCGTCCCTGAATTGCTAATTTTCCTGTACCTAATCTGGAATAAAAAGAATCTGATCCTTCAATGATAAGATCCGCATCAAAATCCTTGTCATAATCATTAGTTGCGCCTTCCACATAACCTACAAGCAAAGTGTTGGTAATATCGGAAGGTGTTGCTAAAGAAATATGAAAGCGGTCTTTTTCTACAAAATCTTTTTTATTATTAAAAAACGCTGAGCCTCCTGGATTGGTGGGGCGCATTGCATTGGTGAAATTTAATGATGCTGAACTTTTCATCTGTACAATAAATCCCTGGCCGGCTTTTATAAGTGAAGTGGGCGTCACAGTAATGAGTGAGCCTTGTGTAGCAGCGGGATTACCGCCAGTTGCGTTGTAAATTGCATAATTTGCACCGCTATAAGAAGAACCTTGTTGTGGAACGCCTGGAGTGTATGTATTATTGGTCCAAAAATAGGCTATCTTGTACATTGCTGTAAAATTTGCATTATAAAATGTATCAAAATCTAATATTGATGGATAAGGATTTCCAATTAGGTTGTATCCGTGCGAATCATCTGTGTAACTCAATACCGGTGTATTTTTAGAACCATTATTTGGATTTCCTGTAAATGTGAATGTGTGGGGATTAATGCCATCATCTGCCGACCCGCCACGAATTGCATAAGCTTTTCCGGTTTGAAAGCTGGTATCGCCTGTAGGATAAAATTTGTCATTGGGCTCATTGTAACGAAAAATATTTGCATCCGGCGTTCCGGGGGAAAAAGTATTTCCTGTAAGTGGTTGACTGCTGACAGGTGCGCTCCAATAATTATAGCCCAAGAGCGGTAATATTGCTTTTCTGTCCATTAAAATTTTACCGGTATTAACTGCAGCATCGTCCTGAAGTAAAATGGCATTATTCAACAAATGAAAAACTGCGCCTGTCGTCACATTTAATCCATTTTTAGCAAAAACCAGAGCTGGATTAGCACTGTCATTACTTTCGGGTATATTTAGAACTGCTGTAGAGTTTGTAAGATTTAAAAGATTATTTACTATAAGATTTTTTCCGCCTGAGGTCACATTGCTGCCCGTAACATCAATATTATAATACTGTTTTGGTGGCGTACTCGTTTTTATAATTGTTACAGAAGAAGATGCAAATTCGACAGTTCCGCCTGTTAAATTATAATTACCATTTAAAAGAGGCAAAGTTCCGCCAGTACTTAAAATTAACCGCCCGCTATCCATTGTTAAACCAGTATTATTTCCTGTAATTGATGTTATATTATTTAAAGCATTGACGGTGGTATTACCAGTAATTTTTACCAATCCATTTTTGTCCACATTGATTGGGCCTTGAGTTGTTTTCGTTCCACCGCCTGAAAAAGTGATATTAAAATAGTTTGGAGTGGAACTTATTATTTGAGCAATGGCAGCATTATATTCAATGGTACTGTTTGTATTTAATATAAAAGCACCACTTGGTATAGCCGAATTGTTGTTGTAAATTCCACCACTATTAGCAGTTTTTAAAGTTCCGTTCACGATAATACTTCCCGCAGCTGTATTTGTTACACGGATATTTGTAATATCTAAAACGCCATCGATCGTTATATTGCCACCAGTTCTGGTAATACTGTTATTTTCAGCACCGCTGGTTATAGTTGGCGATGATCCTAAAGGAATATTTAACCCGTTTGGGATTTGTAAACCTGCACTTAAAACATTAAGGATTGGTGATCCTATAAGCAAAGGAATACTATTCGCATCCCCTAAAATTATTGTTCCTGAACCTGAGTTTTGGGTAATTGTTCCATTTCCGCGAATTCCGTTTCTAAAAATTTTCGAGCCTGATGCAGAAAAACTTACACTTCCTGTAACCTCCATCAACCCATTAACCAAAAAATCAGAACTGCCCCCTACTCCATTTGGCGTGCTGGAAATTTTAAAAACAGGAATTGTGCTGATATTAACATTAGGAAAAAGATTCGAACTCACAGCAAAAGCATTACTTCCAAAATTATACTCCAATATTGATGCATCTTTATAAATATAATTTGGGGTCTGTATATTATTTATTACTCCACCTGCCGAAACTAAAATATTTCCACCGGTTTCATCTGAAATTGTGGCAGAACCGGAAAAGGTAGGTAGAGAATTTGTTGAATATCTTAAAATTCCACCATTCTGTATAATAATATCATCTCCAGCACCATCTGAAACAGTGAATGATGAACTCGGCGCCAAAATTCCTCCATTAGCAATTAAAACCTGATCAATCACGACTGGTGCGTTAATAGTGATTGTGTTTCCACTTCTTATGGTAATCGTATTCGCCGCAGAAGTAGGTGATAATGTTGCAGCCGACCATCCTGTATTTCCGTTTGCAGAAGTTTCCCAACTCGAGGTTGAAGACCAATTTCCTGTTGTCACATTACTTCTGAAATATGCGTTTGCAGGATTTAAGGAAATTGTAATAGTACCACTTGTGGCAGATGTTAAACTTCCCGAAGTTGCGGATAATGAATAAATATCTGCGAGATCAAACTGAATATCATTAAAAGTTGCAATGCCTTTTACGGCTGGTGCTGTTAATGTTCCTGATAAATTTCCATTTCCAGATGCTTTAGATAGAGTTATATTTCCCGTGTATTTAGGATCTACATAATTGGTGGAACCGCGCGCCTCCACAGTAAATGTCGATAAATTTGTACTGGAAATTCCGGTGGAAGGAACGCTGACAAATGATAGCTTTGTCGCAGGTGGCGCAAATAAACCATTATCTCTACCAATAGCAAAATATTGAGTTCCGGAAGTTAAATCTATAGGATTTAAATTAGAATTAGATGAAACTATAACTGGATTAGATCCCGCAGAAGTTGCGGCAACCTGTGTAAATGATAGACCATCATAAAACCCAATAAAATTGTTGGTTGATGCAGAATATCCCGAATTTTCTTCACCGGAATTGTATTGTGCAAAAACCGATAAATTACTCCCACCAGAAACTGTCTCTGTTGTAATCCAACTTCTGTTAATTGTTTTTGTGTTATCAACTCCCGTTGTAAGCGCACCATCTAAAACTTTAACGCCGTAAACATCCGTTGTACCGGAATTATTAAATGTAATTGGATTGTAAGAAGAATTACCAACTGGAAATAAAATATTGCTCGCTCCCACAATTCTTTTCAGTTGCCCTGTAGAATTAGTAACAATATATTTTGCAGATGTTGTATTTACGGTTGTTCCAGCACTTCCGATGGTTAAGTTATTTGCGCCAAGCGTTAATTTTCCGTTTATGAAATCTAAAGTTTTATTATTTATTATTGAATTTAGCAAAGTAACGCCTGCTAAATTATTTAGCGTTAAATAATCAAAAGTAGTGGCACCAGAAATAGTTTGATTAACTGATCCATTAAAGAAAACTGCTCTATTATTGGCATTAAAAGTTTTATTATTAGTCCAGTTTCCGGCAATGTAAAGATCTCCGGAAGTTCCATTTAAATTTAAAGTACTTCCAGAATCAATGATAAGATTACCCGCTAAACTTCTGTCTGAATTAGGTAAATTAACAATACTTGAAAAAAGAGAAACATTTTGCGGCGTACCTTTTCCTGCAGTTGATGCATTTGATGTCCACTCATTTCCCACATTATAACCCGGAGAATTATTATAAACTAAAGTAGAGGACGACCCATAAATTGGCGTTGAGCTAAAAAATCCATTTGGGTTAATTGTTACAACGCCATTAACAGTTAAATTTTCTCCCGCAGCAATAGTGATTCCAGCGGAGGTATCTAAATTTCCTGTGATTGTTCTTGTTGTGCCGGTATTTAACGTAAAACCACCTTGTAAAACTTTTACATTGACCGGACCATTAGTGAAAGGCCAATAAATATCCGTATTATTTACGCCGTAAGAACTCGAATTATTAAAAATTAAGGTGCCCGTCGTGCCGTAAGAAAAATTGGTGCCTGACGCGTATCCTCCTGTATTCAGCTGAAAACTGCCGTTAACATTTGTAGTCGCAGCTCTCAATAAGGTAGTGGAGGTGAAAACCACATCGCCAGAAGAAATCGTTACATTATCAGTTGACGATGGTATTACTCCGCCGATCCATGTTGACGGACTGTTCCAGTCTCCGCCACCGGTTCCATTAGAAGTTTTACCTGCTACATAATTAACATCTATTTGCTTAATATAAAGCGCTTTACTTGATGTCTGATTCCACGAAATATTAATCTGTCCCGATGACGATCCTATAAAAGTATATGCTGTGCTTGTTGCCGTTAATAAAGTATTTGCACATGTAAAACTATTCCCACCAACTGTCACATTACAGTTACCAGCTACAGCTGCCGCTCCTGAGGTATAAATAATAACAGATGTAATTGTACCAGCAATAGAAGAGGTTGTTAATGTTGCAGTGGTAGCAGGTGCAGCTGCGGAACCGAATTGCAATCCTTTAATTGAATCAAATGACCTAAATGTTGATCCGGCAGGTAATGTCGTGAGAGTCCAATTCGCGGAACCAAGGGATTTTGTTTCGCTGTTAACACCTGTAGAAAAAACAGATGTTGAAAATGAATATGAATATTGCCCAAAAATCCCTACCGAAAAAAAAGTAAAAATCAGAAAAAAAAAGTTTTTGAAGAATGGGGAGATGTCTTGTTTAGGCGCGCGTTCGCAGCAAAAACCCTCCTTAAAGTGTAGATTTTTTTTCATTTGAAGTCATTTGTGACTTCAAAAGTACAAAAAATCACATTCCACTTCTATTATTTTTTCAAGGATCACATAAAATTTTTATCTAAATAAAAAATAATATAGACAAAAATTAAAAATTCCTAAATATTTTGCGGATTTATCGGATTAATACATAATATCAAAATTATCTATTTAAAAATAAATTATATAAAAGATCTAAAAATTTTAAGACAAATCATTTTAAGACAAATCATTTTAAATTGCAAAAAAAATCCTCTTTTCAGAGGATTTTTAATTATTAAACTGTTGGTCTATTTGGAAACTTTTTTAGTTTGAACAGATCCATTTTTAAAAATAATTTTAATTATGTAAACGCCCTGAGACCAGTTTTCGGCGCTTACCGCTGTATTTTTATTTTGTAAATTTTTAACTGAAATTAATCTGCCGGAACCGTCATAGATTTCGATTTTTATAATTTCTTTTTGAGATTTTAAAACAAATTGATTACCATCACGGTAGAGAATTAATTCCGATTTTGTTTGATTATTTAAACCTAAAAATGATTCAGGCTTATAAACGATCTCAAAACGACCTTCTGACTGACCTGCCACTGTTGAAAAAGTATAATTTTGAGCCGTCAGATCGAAGGTTATCCCCAATAAATTATCTTTTAAGTAAATTTTTTGACCATTCGCAAACAAACCCTCGGCTTTCTCAAGCGCGATCGTGTAAGTTCCTGTTTCGTAAAAATTAGCGCCAAGTTTAATTTTATCTTCTGTGATAAAATTATTTGCTTTCCCCTGAATAACTAACTTTTTATCATCTAAAACAGAATAGAAAAGATCTGAATAATTATCAAAAGCTTCATTATCGAAATCCTGCTCGAAACTATCTGAGGCACCGTCTATGTAACCAATAAGCTGCTGATTGGAAATATTGCCAGGATTAACTAAATTTAGCCAAAACCTGTTGATATTCTGATTATTTTTTTGGAAAAATCCAGTACCTGTCGACCGTGTACGTAACACGTGTCCTGCGCCAAATGTATTTTTAAAAGCTAAACTTCCTGATCCTTTTGCCTGAATTATAAATGCCTGCCCCACTTTTATAATTCCGTTTGATGAAACGCCTCCTGTGTAAGTTGAAAAGGTTGCAGCAACGCCACCGGTTCCGTTTATGACAGAGTAATTATTACCATTGTAAGTTGAACCCTGTTGGTATCTTTCATAAATAAAATTAGTCCAGAACCAAGCTGTATTATAGATCAACCCCGAATTACCGAAATACAATTCGCTAAACGCAATATTTGAAGGATAGGGATTTGAGACCAGGTTGTAACCATGAACTGTACCAACCGGATTATCCGCAGATTTTGTTATACTAAAATTTACATCACCATTATTTGGGTTTCCTTTAAAGGAATAAATTTTGGCTGGAACCCCAGCTTCTGCCTGAACAGCATAACCTCTTCCTGGTGTAAATGTTAGATCTGCCGTTTCATAAAAACGGTCATTAGACTCACGATAAGCGAAAAAACTACCGTTTGGTGTACCAGGAGAAAATCCACCTGAACCTTTTGTCTGCTGACCCGTAACAGGTGCTCCCCAATAAATATAATCGACCGCGGTACCAACCGTATTTCTTAAGCCAGAAACACTTCGTTCAGCTGTGATAGAACCAACATTAACGGCTGTAGCATTGTTTTGAAGTAAATTTGCATCACTTTCAAGGATAAATTTGTCAACAGTACTATTATTTCTTAAGTAATCATCAATAGTTAACGATCTTGGCGATTTAATTCTAAGTGATCCTCCTGGTTCTATTGAAATATTTTTTGCTGCTCCATCTGCACCTGATTGCAGAATAACAGGCTGTTTTATAAAGACGCACTTTGTAATATCAGGAACAGAATTTACCGGAAGCCACAAAGAAGAATTCCAATCTGTGGTATTTTTATCCCAATATTTATTGTTATTTTGAACAGTTATAGAGTTTGGAACCACACACCCATTACTTATTGTAACTGATGCCGAGATATTCCAACTAGGAATTGTCTGAAGTTGTGTCGCAGTCGGCTTTATACAAACGTTATCAGTTGTAGTACCATTTACATATGGTGTTGTACAATCAGCGTTATATATGCCGATGTTTGGGGCAGTCCAAACAAAAGATGCAGTTAAAGGCCTGTCTCCTGTTAATCTCACATTATCAATTGCCAAACCGTCGCCCCAATACGCTAAATGCCGAAATCTTATCTTTAGATTGGCAATACCTATGTATAAATTTAATGGAATAGTATAAGTATTAAATTTTGTTCCAAAACCTAAACTGCTTTTATATGCCTGAACAGTTGTCCATGCCCCACCATCTGCAAAAACTTCCACAAATAGACCTTCAACAGTACCACCCGCAGCAGCAGATGTATCGCCGTAATAGGAATAATATGCAGAAAAACTCAAAGATAAATTCAGAAAATTAGTAGTATTATACGACGATGTAGTTGTTAATATAGTGTGAGTTGTTGTATTTGCATAATCTGAAGTAGCGTAAGCAAATTTATTTACTCCAAATCCCGAACTTATAGCAGGTCTCCAAATAGAACCCACCGGTTTATAGGTACTTGTTTTATTTTGCCAACCCGTATTTGCAGCTACACTTGTGTTGACGCCAGAATTTGGGAAAGTACCTGAAGTATTTGTGGTAGCTGTAAAATCTGCATTTGTACCGGTCGTTGAAGTGAAAATACCTAACCCCGAATCAAACTTTTCATTAAAAAGCTCTACAGATTCATTACTTCCCGTGGAAGTTAATCTCAAAGTATTATTATCACCACAAAAATTTGCGCTTGCCTGTGGTAAATCGAAAGTGATCACCGGAATAGGACTTATTCTGGCAACTACCGGTGTGCGGTAAATTGACTCACATGTTCCATTAAAAGCAGTTACATAATAAATAGTTGTGGCGTTGATCGATGGTGTGCTAAAGCTTGCTGTGAATACACCATTAACATTAGTGGTTGCCAAAAGGTTACCGCCCGTTTCTGCGTCATACCATCGTAATCTAGTAGTACCAGTATTTGCTGTTGCAGACAAAATCAAAGCCCCAGGTCCGCAATTGACAGCATCTGTAACAGAAACTATATTTGCAGCACAATTTGATAAAACTTTAATTATGTAATCTTCCGCTTCCCCCACTTGGGTGCCGGTAATATTTTGAGTACCGGTGAAATTTTGACATGATGTGTATGCATCAGTACCACCAAATCCTGAGGCTTGACCAGTATCTACTGCTCTATAATTCCTTATTCTTAAACGATAATCGCCAGGAGGTGTTCCGGGAGGTATAACTATCCCGAATGTAGTTGAAAAAGCTCTCGTTGAACCAGAACCATAAACCCACTCTGAAGTTGCGGTTGGAGCAGTACCGGAATTATCAAAAAGATTGTCTCTGTTCCAATCGACCCAAGCCTTGAAAACAGTATCTACTCCATTACTTTCTACATAAATATTTATACCTTCACCATCAACCTGACTGGTTTTGTTCGTCAATCCAGTAAAATCCTGGTAGCCGTTACTATAATTGTTATTATTATTTGATACATCATTAAGAGTGCCTAAGAAGCGAACATTGTTTATGTAAGAATTCCCCGGGACATCTGTTGTTGGTCTGCAATAGGTAGAAGCGCTAGTATATGTAATTCTAACTTCACCACGTGCGCCACTTCCACCAGGTCTATCTGTATTTTGCACCACTGCACCACCACCACCACCACCAATGGCATTCCCAGGAAGACCATCTCCAATGGCAGTTCTAGATGCACCACCTGTTCCACCACCATTTGTAGCATTTCCACCTGCACCACTAAATGAACCGGCAGTTCCGTTTCCTCCATTACCACCGGCAGTTCTTGTAGTTCCTATAGATGATGTTATAGATCCCAAACCACCAGCTGATAAAGCACCGTTTGGAGCAGCTCCGCCGTTGCCACCTTCTGCAAATAAAATCGAAGAAGTGTTAAACCATGAACCTTGCCCTTTCGCTCCGGCAGCTATTGCCCCGACCGTGGTTCGAGCTACATATAAATTGTAAGTGGTTCCAGGTACAACTGTCAGTGGTGATGTGACATAAGTGCCCGCAGCACCGCCGCCTCCCCCAGAATTGGATCCAAAATTAGTTGCGGTTCCACCACCAGATCCACCAGCACCCCAGGCTTGAACAGTAATCGATGTTACACCAGCTGGAGCTGTCCATGTTGCAGCGCCTTCAGCGGTGAAAAAATCAGTTGTTTGCCCAAAAGCACTGAAAAATCCAAAAAAAATGAATAAAAATGGTAAATATTTTCTACCAAAAATGCAAGGAAACGATGTAAAATAATTTTTTAAAGATTTAAAAAATTGTACAAGAAAATAGTTTTGTAGCATACAAATTATATTTATACATGTGTCAGAGACCTTCTAACCCATTTTTATAAATTTTTTTTTGCATTTGTGTTGCTGATATCAATCAATTATCACTAAAAATCATCTTTTACAAACGATTTCAAAATTTACTGTAACCGATATTTTAAGTGGTAAATATAAAAAAAAATGACAACACAATATAATTTTCGTTAAAAATTAATCAATTATTATTGTAATAGATAATTTTATAAGTGTTTATAAGTAGTAATAAATAAAAATTTAAGCATTATATCTATTATAATCAAAAATGTGAATTTTTGAAAAATACGATCATTTTTTTAACCGTCCTAAAGTATTTTTGATGAAATAATTTAAAAATTGTGTAGATAAAGCAGATAATAAGCTACTTCCTTCGATAAAAAAATTACAGAAAATTTTTTAACGTGATAATTGATAAGTACGAAGAAGCTTGTCCCAAAGAACTTTCTGATCATATTTTAAAATGCTTTCCCTGCAATTAGATTTCATTGCTTGCACAGAATCCGGTGAATGTAAAATTTCAGACATTTTCATTTTTAAAATTTTAACATTCTCCGAAGGAACAAACCAACCATTTTCTTCGGAAGTGATGATCTCGCGACAGCCATTAATGTCAGAGACCAACGCCGGAATTTCCATCGCCAAAGCCTGCAAAACAACATTTGGAAAACCCTCCCGGTAACTTGGAAAAACTAATACGTCAGAAACCGCAAAATATGGACGCACATCGTCCTGATAACCAAGATGTAAAATTGATTTGTTATTTCCTATTTCTGAAATTGTTTTTGATTCTAAAGGATCCGTATCATGCTCAAAAGGACCAACAAGCAGAAGTTTTGAGTCCGGAAAATTTTTATTTACTTCCTTAAAAGCCTTTGTAAGTTCATTAATTCCTTTATCTCCGACCAACCTGCCGACAAAAATAAAAACAAAATCCTGAGGAGAAATTTTGAGCTCAAATGTAATTTTTGTCTTCACCTCATCTGAAATAATTTCTTTTTTAAAATATTGAAGATCAATGCCATTAATATTTCCATTTCCAATTATTTTTAAAGGTTTTCTAGTAATATTATATTTTAAAAGATCACTTTTTACACCTTCACCTTCCGGGAAAATATCCGTCCCGCAAGAAGTAAGAAGACGGTCCATATTAATTAAAATAAGTTTTAAAAAACCTTTTTTAGAGGGAAAAATAAGACCCGTGAAAGTGTGCATTCTAACAGGAACATTCGCTAATTTTCCGGCGATCATAGAAAGCAAACCTGCTTTTGGCGTAATTGAATGTATAATATCTGGTTTTTCTTTTTTAAAATAAATGTAAAGTCTATAAAGTGAAACCAGATCCTTTAAAGGCGAAATCTGTCTTTGCATTTCCAAAACATGCGTTTTTACACCTTCCCTATTTTCAACTTCTTCCAAATATTTTCCTGCACCAGAAATGGCGGTGACTTCATAAAACTGATCTAAAAAACGCAACTGTCCTTTCAACAAAATATTGAGCGACATCGGAACCGTAGAAATACGAAAGAGTTTTTTCATTTATTTTAAAATTTAAACTGTCGTATAAATTTCTTCGTATTCGGAAATCATTTTTTTTATATCAAAATCTTTCGCTCTGTTAAAACAGCTTTCTGCAACAAATTGCGAGTAATTTTTATCCTCAATAAGTTTATTTATTTTTTCTGAAAGATCAATATGGTTTCCAGCTTCGAAGAGAATACCATAATTTCGAACGATTTCCGACAAACCGTCAACATCAGATGCAATAACCGGATTTTTAGCCGCCATTCCTTCTACCGCTGCCCTTCCAAAACCTTCATAGTGACTTGACATTACAACTATATCAGAAATACCGTAAAGTGCATTTATATTGCTTTGAATCCCCAAAAAAGTAATTTGATCCAAAACGTTTAATTTTTGTGCTAAATCTTTACAAATTTTAAGGCGAGGTCCGTCACCCGCGAATAATAGATGAACATTTTCATTTAGTAATGATAAAGATCTTATTAAAGTATCCTGATCTTTTTGATTTCTGAAAGCCGCAACCTGAAGAATAATTATTTTATTTTTATAACTTTTAGTTAAAATATCAAAAGATGAGATTTCTATGGATTCTAAAAAAATCTTATCTACATCAACACCGTTATAAATCGTTTTTACAGGTATTTTGTTTCCTAAATGATCTTTTAGATTTTTTTCTGTTTCCGGAGATATTGCTATGATCCGGTCATACTGGTTGTAAATAAATTTTTCTAAAACTTTAAAAAACAAATTACCCATCCGTTTATTATGCGTATTGTGTTCGGTAAAGATCAGTTTTGTTTTTGCTCGGGTGAAAAATTTTGCAAAAGCGACCCAATATAATGCAGGAAAAAGGCTGACGTGTAGAACGTCGTAATTCTTGATCAATTTGCAAATTTTGAAAATGAGTAAAGGATTGTAAATATTATTATTTTCTCCGAGACAGATAATTTCTACTTTTTTTTCTGATAATTCTTTATAAAAATAAGTTTTCGTTCCATTTAATAAAAGAACTTCTACATCGAATCCATTTTGAATATGTACAGGAACATTTCCCAGCACAGATCTCTCTGCACCACCGATATTTAATGAATTTATTACGCGAAGTATTTTCATTTTATTTATTCTTTTGCTCATCTAGCCAAGCCTGAAAAACAATAACGTCCCATAATTGATTTTCCCAGTTGCGTTTTAAGGAAAGATGTTCTTCCCATTTATTTCTGATTATTTTAGAATTAAAAAAACCTTCTTCATCGAGCCTCTTTTTGTTTAATAAATTTTCACACCATTCCTTTAACGGACCTCTTAACCAAAAAGCAAGCGGAACACCAAAACCCATTTTTGGCCTTTCTATCAAACTTTTCGGAACGTAACGGTAAAGTACTTCTCTAAGAATCCATTTGTCAGTTCCATTTCTTAATTTATATTCCATCGGAAGTGATAAAGCAAATTCTACGACGCGGTGATCCAAAAAAGGAACTCTCGTTTCCAGCGAATTTGCCATTGCCGCTCTGTCAATTTTTGTTAAATTATTGTTTGGAAGATAGGTCACTAAATCTGTTGCCATCATTTCCGAAAAATAATTTTCAATATGCAAATCGTTTTTATCAAACAGTGTTTCTAAATTTTCACTTTTTAAAACCCATTCTTCCGCTTCTAAATTGTGCGTCATAAATCCTTTTCCGTAAAACTCCTTTCGGTTTTTAAATGAAAGCAGATCTGAGGCTTTCAGTAATCTGTCAACTTTATTAATTGAAACGCCATTTTTATCTTTTAAATCTCCAAAAGGAGTAAGAACAGAATTTAAAAAACCTGACGGTAAATTTTTGACAATGTTTCCAACACCATTTCTAAGAGATAAAGGAACTTTTGAAATTCTACTCCAGTATTTTTCTGCTGTCTGATATCTGCTGTAACCGCAAAAAAGCTCATCACCGGCATCACCGGAGAGACTGACGGTCACTTTTTGCCGCGCTATTTTTGAAACAAGATATGTTGGGATTTGTGAGGCTTCCGAAAAAGGTTCGGAAAATATTTTTGGAATTTTCGGTACAATATCTAAAACATCTGTAGCAGAAATATAAGTTTCATGATGATCTGTTCCGATATGTGAAGCAACTTTTTTAGCAAAATGCGCTTCATTATATTCTTTTTGATCAAAACCTATCGAGAATGTGTTAATTTTAGAATCGGATTGCGCCTGTAACAAAGCAACTATAGCACTGGAATCTACACCGCCTGATAAAAAAGCGCCCAAAGGAACATCTGCATTCATTTGCAAACGAACAGCGTCTTTTAATAATTCGTCAAGCTGATCAACCGCATTTTCTGCAGTAACGGAAACAGGGGAAGTAAAACTTTTACTAGCTAATTTTTGTGTATTCCAGTATTGATTTTTTTCAAACTTTTTACTTTTAATATCAATTGTGATCGAACTTCCGGCTGCTAACTTGTAAATATTTTCATAAATAGAATAAGGTTCAGGTATGGCGCAATGCTTCAAAAACAAAGCGATCGCATTTCGGTTGATTTGATTGTTAAAAAACGGAAAACTTTTTATAGGATTTAGTTCAGAGGCAAAAACAAAATTATCATTAACCCAGCCATAATAAATGGGTTTTTCTCCCATTCTGTCTCTAATTAGCATTAAATTTTCTGTCTTTTTATCAAGTAAAGCGATAGCAAACATTCCAATGCAGTTTTCAATCGTTTTTTCGATCCCCCAATTTTCAATCGCCTCTAAAACCGTTTCAGTATCAGCAGTTCCTTTCCAGTTAATATGCAGATTTTTATCTAAATTTTTCCTGATATCAAGATGATTATATATTTCACCGTTGAAAACCATAATATATCTGCCGGAATTAGATCTCATCGGTTGATGTCCGGATTCTGACAGGTCAACAATTGACAACCTCGCATGTCCTAAACCAACTTTCAAATTATCATCAAACCAAGTTCCGTTGCTGTCCGGACCTCTATGGTTCATTTTCAAAACCATAGTTTCCAGGATTGTTTTATAATCCAAGTTTTTCGAGGCGATAAATCCGGCTATTCCACACATTTTACTTAATTCTAATTGTAGTTTTGTTGCGGTATTTTATATAAAAATTTAGCAAAACACCAAAAGGAATTGCGAAAAAAGTAAGGATGTAAAATGGATTATTTTTAAAAAAATTATATTCTCCTAAGTGAATACTACTTGAAATATAATGAATAGCAGCCTTAAATCTAACCTTTACATAAGAGGAAAATTTCATCTCAATTAATCTCGAATAACGAAAACCTTTTGGATAGCGAATGTACTGCTTAAAAATATTTAAAGTTGATCCATCCATTTGATATTCAACATTCACTAAAATTTCATTTAACAAAAGAAGTTCAAAATCTTTGTCGATCTGTAAAAATAATATACCGTGCGGCACGAAATTTTCGCCGTCAAAAGATGGATATTTTGGATATTTTTTTAAAATTTCAGTCCTATAAACGAGTTTTTTATCACCAGGTATTTTATATTTTTGATAAAGATCTTCTAACGTCGAACTTTTTAGATTTTCCGGAAATCTTTTACCAATCACCCGATTTTTAAAATCTGCGTCTAAGCCAACTAAACCAGAATACTCTTCTGAACCGTTTTTTTCCCAAAATAAAATGATCTTATTTACGGCATCTTCCGACATATAATCATCAGAATCAATACAAACTATTAATTCAGTTTCGCAATTTTTATAAGCAGTATTGTATGTAGAATGCATACCGCCATTCTGCTGATAAATATATTTTATCTCAATTTTATTTTCATTTTGCCATTTTTCTGCAAGGTTTTTTGTTCCGTCAGTTGAACCATCATCAATAATCAGCCATAAAAAACCATGATTTTTTTGCCTGCATAAACTTTCATAAACCTGATGTAAGCAATAAGCCCGATTAAAAGTTGGCGTAAAAACAGTGAGTTTTTTCATTTAATAAAAATTGTCGGACAAATATATAATAGTAGAAAAGAAAATGAAAAATTATGCGATTGCCTTTATTTTCTATATTTATTAACAAAAATAAAGTTTTTTTAGTTCTAAATTTTATTTTTGAATTTTTAAATTAACTAATCTATTAGGATCATTTCATAAGGCACTTTTTTTATTCTAGCTGATACATTTGGGAAATCACTGTCGTACATTTCAGCGCTCCTAATCTGGTAAGCTTTTTTTGCTCCGGAAATTAAAAACATATCGAGAAATGCCGTCATTTCCTTACCTTTTCCAACGCCTGCGAAATCAATATGTCCCGTTTCTTCAGCGATAGTAAAAGTATAAACAAAACTGTACTTTTTTTCAGCTATATCACGGAAAACATTACTGTCAGAAGTGATCAAAATTTTATCAATGTTATCATATTGTTGCTTCAGATCATTTATCGCAAGTAAGCATTTATTGATCAGGATTTTGCGGTTTTCAGTATTTAAAGACATACTTTCTCCTTCTTTAAACTCACCAAGTAAATTTTGAAATCTAAAAGAAATCGAAATATAATTACCACTTCCACCAAGATTTTTGGTGTGAAATTCTATTTCTTCTTTTAAATAGGGCGAAGGTTTAAAAAGTTCATTGAATAATTCAGAATATTTCGGCAGACATTCCCAGGAATTACAACTGACATGCAACTGTTTTTTGTACCGATTAGACTGAAAAAAATCCTCCACAAATAGTTCATTTTCCCAAGTGTAAACAGCTGTAGAATTTAAATCATAGGAAATATTTTTCTCATCAATACACCAGTCATAATGATTTGGCAGCAGATATTTTTCTAATTTAAATGGGAAAATAAAATGAACTTTAAAAATATAATGGTATTTTTTTGAATACATATAAAGTGTACAAATTCCTTTTAACCTGTCACTTATACCACCCGTATGAAAAAGACCTTCCTGTACATTGATGATAACTTGCTTTCCAGTATCAATATCTGAAGTTATATTAAAAGTCTTTTTTTCTTTATTTTTTTTTCTGTAATAAACTTCTTTGTAAATGTGAGCTAAGATTATTGTAAATCTATATTTGCCCTTTAATTTAAAGTATAACTTGACAATTTTCATCACCCGAAAAGGGTGCAAAATCATGTAAAGAAGAATATCAAATATTTTTTTCATCTCATTAAGCTCATTTCTTTATTTGTAAAAAAGAATATTCCTTAGAATTGTTGGGCGTTACTTTTACTTTCAAGTAATTTATTGATAACTGCCTCCGGAGAGCCGTATTTTTGCCAATAAATTTGCGCATTTTTCTCTAAAGTTTCTATCAGTTCGGTATTATCTAATAATTCTTCAATAGATTTAGAGATTGATTCCTGGGTGTTTTCTGTGAAGTACACATTTTTCTCATGAATTAAATCTACAGGCAGTTTATTTGAAAGAGGCACCGAAATAATTGCTTTTCCCATGCATAGAAATTCTGCCAGTTTCCACCCGTGACAATGATTAACAGAAGGATTATTAAAAACTAACGCCGATTTTTTTGTTTTTTCGATGAATTGTTTCAATGGTACTTTTTTGTTTCTGTACATCAGAATTTCAAGGTCATCAATGTATTTGCACTCGTAGCCAATATTCACAAATCCACCTTCGAAATTTATTCTTTTCAATTGTTTACATGATCTGATAAAATAGGCTCTCGTAATATTTATAAAATCTGTTGATTTATCCCAAATCGAAGCAATAAAAAAAATATAGTCACCTTTGCTTTTTGCGGGTTTGTAGGAGGAAATCGGCAATCTTTTTACATACATTCTTAAAGTATCGAATATGTAAAGCTTTAAATATTTACTTCTCCAAAAATTAAATAAAAGATGAAAAATATGCGTTACAGTTTGTGACAATGTAAAAATCCTGATGCCAAAACTTGGAGGAATACTTACTATTTTATTTTTTAATCTGTCACAATCAGAAGCAGATAATAATTCTAAAGGTTCAAAAGAAAGGTCATTCAAATTAATTTTAGCATAAATATCTGCCCATCCAAGCATTTCTAATTCTAATTTTCTGAAATCATGAAAATCCACCGCAATTTTTAAGATTTCACTTTCATATTCAACAACAAATAAAAAGCATTGCGTTCTTTCTCCTAAATTTTGAAAATGAGATTTTGAAAAAAGAGCTTTTTCACCGAATAGTTCTTTTAACCCATGAATGTAAAACGAAGCATAATTCATCTTACAGGCAGCATCCATATAAATTCTCCTTACCATCCTACAAACCTTTTAAAAACATAATGTAAGTGAATAAATAGTAAACTGAAATGATCACACCTAATTTTCGGTATTGATTGGGCCATATTTTATATTTTAAAATTGGGTAGGCAATAATTGGCGCCATTAAAAACCAGGAGAGGTAAGCAAACCGATTTGAAAAATTAGCCCGAATAACAAGGATCCAAAAAGCATTTCCAATCATATAAACACCCCAAAGATGAATATAAAATTTATCGGTTATATTTTTCTTAAAAATAAAATACCACCCGGCAAAAACTGCAAACGAAGAATAAAATAAAAAATCCCAGCGAAAACCTGTGTGAGCAAATGACACATTATCAATATTACCTTTTGTGAGGTAGCTCTGCGCACGTTCATCTCCAGCAAAACCCAATGTGCTAAAAAGCGATTCCCACGAACTGCCTCCTACTAGCGAAAGCGGAATTGCGAACAGCCAAATGTATAAATAGATTCTGGGATTTTTATACAGACCAGCAAATAAAAATGCGGCTATCGGGATAATCAATGAATTATGAATACCCACAGAAACAGCCATTAAGGCGTACATTATAACTTTTTGCCGATAATAACAAAGTGCGAGAATAAATATCGACGTTCCCAAGCCATTCCTGATACCATTAGTTGCAAAACCCATAAACATATAAGAGCCTGCAAAAATAAAGAAAACGAAAAACCAATAATTACCCCCATATTTTTTTGAAAATATATAACAGGGAACGATATATATAATGGCGCACAAAAGAAAAAACATGGTGTTAGTCATTATCTTGGCCGAATTTATCAGAAAATAATTAAAAACAAACTCTTTTTTAATGATGATATCCTTTCCGGTAGAGGCAAGTTTAAAATACTGATCGTAAGTCCACATATCTCCAAATTCATCTCTCACAGGACGTAAACCGACGAATGAAATCACAAAAAAAACAAGAAAAACTCCTAAAATTGTAGTAAATTTTTTAATTCCGGAATCTAAAACATCAAAATTAAATGCGTGAAAAAGAATGACAAGCATATATACCATCATCACATTGTAATAAACCGTAGCATAACTACCCAAAGGAACCCAATCGTACAATTATTTTATAGATTATTAGCTGTTAATGTTCAAAGTGGTCAAAGTGATTTTTTAAATAAATTTATCCATTTACCCATCACAATATCAATAGAGAAACGTTGAATATTTTCGATTCCAGCAGCGCCCATAGTTTTTCTTTCATCTTCGTGCTGCATTAGAAAGCCTAATTTTTCTGTAAAAATATCTAAATTATTGTAAGAAATAATAAAAGAATCTTCGTCGTTTGTCAATATATTTTTGGGACCGGTGGGACAATCGTATGAAATTACGGGTAAACCAACAGAAAGAGCCTCCAGTAAAACCATTGGAAAACATTCTGTGGCAGACGTCATCGCATAAATGCTGTAATTTTCCATGGTTTTTTTTAAATCCTTCGTCACACCTCTAAATTTAATTTTGTCAGACAAATTAAAATCTGACATTTTATTCTGCAACAATTTTTGAGTCCCAACATAATCTTCACCCCAAAAATGCAGTTCCCATTCCGGAAAATCATGAGATAATCTTGAAAAAATTTCAATTAAATCTCCAAAATTTTTAACGGGCGAAATTCTTCCCGCAGCCAATATTTTTTTTGAATTAGAATCTGAACGGTATTCAGAAATTTCCGCAGGATTTGGGATTACGGAAATATTTTTATTGAAGTAATATTTTTTTTCATCTTTATTTAAAACCACAACTGCGTGGTATTTTTTTTCAATAGAAATATTTAATTTTTGAAAAATTTTAGCTTTAAGATCAGCTGGTTGTAAATTATCGAAAAATCTTGAAGAATGATATTCTTTTATTTTAGGAATCTTTTTAGATAAAAATGGCAAAAAATAAAAATCCGGACCAAAACTAGCGCTGATAATAATGTCAGGTTTTATCTCAGCAAAAATCCGTTTTAAATTCCTACAGTGCTTTGGAATTTTTTTTAAATTTTCTTTGCTAAAGTAACTTTTCTCAATTTTATAATTGACTTGGAGATCCAGCCAGTTTATTTTATCACTAAATTTATAAACGGGCGGTTTATTTTGTTGATTATGTGTCACGATATAAACCTCATCGTCATGAATATCAGCTAAATAATTGGCTTTTTGTGAAAGTACTTTTTCTACGCCGCCGTGCAGATAAACCTGATCTGTAAGATAAAGAATTTTCATAAATACCTATCTTTCAACTGTTTCAAATGTAACAACTTTATAATTAGAAGAATATTTTTTGTGCCAAAAAAACCAATCAGTCGGCGCTTAAAATTAGATAAATTTTTATCTTTTTTGGGTATCCAGCTCATGGCAAAATGATGGATACAATAAGTATTTGAAGTTTTCGTGATAATGCCGGTTCCCATATCTTTTGCACTAAAATATTCTTTTTTAAATAAATAAAAATGCGTATTATAATTTTGTCTAATATTTTGAAGTAGAACTGATTCATCTACAACTTTAATAGTTTTATCCCGAGAAATTATTTTATTCATGACTTGTGGCAAAGTGGTCATGTCGAGTGATCCATCTTTTTTAATGAATGGTTTGTCGAAATATTCCAAAATATTTAAAAGCCAATCGGCATTTTTTTCCGCACCGAGTACTGCAGCCTCAATCCATCCATCGCCTTCCGTTCCAACAAAATACGGCAATGTTAGAAGCGGGTCAAAATTTTTAATTACTTCTACATCCGTATCAAGATAAATACCGCCGTATTGGTATAACGCGTAAATCCGAATAAAATCTGCGGCGAAAGCATACTTTTTTGTTTCAAAAGCCTCTTTCACCCACAGAATTTCTCCCACATTATCTTTTTTCAAATCCCAAAGCACAAACTCATAATCAGGAAGAATTGTTTTCCATGTCTTGATGCAATTTGCATTTTTCTTCGGAATTGGTTCATCACTTAACCAGCAATAATGTATTATTTTAGGTATCATATCACAAACTGGAAATTGTTGAACTTATCACTTTTTAAATGAAGACAAAAATAATGATTTATTAACTTCAATTAATTCACTTATCAATACTAAATTTTAAATATTTAAAGAATTTTGGAGAAATTTATTAACCTTCTCCCTTTCCTGCTCAATAATTTTTTCTGTTTGGGAAAAATCAACCCTAAATAAGGATTTATCTTTAAAATCCATTTTAAATCTGTTCTGCAGATTAAATTTTTCTAAAATATTTGTAATTCTCGTCTGCATATTTTCCCCACCAATTCTTGTGTAAACTACAAATGGTGTTTTTAAAATAATAGAAAAAACAACACCGTGAAAAGAATCCGTTAGAAACAGCGCTGAACCATTGATAAGATCTACCCATTCTGAAGGATCAATATCGTAGTATTTTGAAACTTTTAAATTATTTAATTCTACAATTTCAAAATCATTGGAAATTTTATTTAAAACATTTGTGGCACCTTGTGGCATTTCACCTAGAAAATAAGTGATAATATATTTACCTGCAGGTTTATTTTCTGGAATTGCAGAGAAATCCAGCCATTCATTTTTGGAAAGACACATCGTTGGATCACAAAGAATTTCTACGTTTTTTCCTGTAAAATTTTTCACTATTTCTGCACCACTTTCCTCACGCACGCTCAGATTTTCAAAACCGAGTAATCCATCTGTAAAATTTTTCCGGAATTTTTCTTTAATATCTGAACTGCCAAAACTGGGCGAAAAAGCAATTCTTTTAATTTTTGGCGCAAATTTTAAAAAAATAAAATCTGACATACTATTTGCAAATGACCCCCAGATCTGATCGCTTCCAACACTAAAAAAAGAATAATTTACATGGAAATTTTTCTCAATTTTTAAAGGATCAAAATAATACTTTGTTTCTTTATAATAATGTGAAGCATGCTTTTTAAAATTTGAAATTCTTTTTCTTTTTAAAAAATAAACTGCAAGATTAGACCTTAAAAAAAATAAATAATGTAAAAAAACTTTTGCTCTGATCCACAAAGAATCTTTAGTTTCGGGTAATTTGTACTTTAATATTTCGGAAGTAAAACCAAGTTTCTCGTAAACTTTCTGCACGGCAAACATTTGTAATCTGTTTCCATAATTTTGATACCCGAAAAGTGTAATTATACCTATTTTTTTCATTAATCTTAATATAGATAAAAGTTAAAACAGTTTATCAATCGCCCGATAAGCTTTTTCGTTAGACACCACATATTCATCAACAGATAACTTTAATGTATCTTGTGCTTTTTGATTTTCTAATAAATTCATGATTTGACGAACAAAAGATTCTTTATTTTTTTCACAAAGTACACCTAATTTTCCATTTTGCAAAGCTTCGGTTAAAGCTGGCAAATTAGTTGTTACAATTAGTTTTTTCAGAACCAAAGCTTCATGTATGGTTATTGATTGAGATTCTACGAGAGAAGTTTGAATGTATAGATCTGCTTGTTTAATATACGGGTATGGATTTTTTTTCATTCCTAACAATACACATTCCGAAGACAGATTTTTTTGTTGAATTATTTTCTCAATCTCTGAAAAAATATCACCGTCACCGATGAAATACCATTTAAATTTTAATCCCCTATTTTTAAGCTCATCGGCAACTTCAATCGCCAGGTGAATTCCTTTCTCTTTTGAAAAGCGACTAACCGTTATAAAAGTTTTTGTTTCAACCGCTTTTTTCAGATCTGCCACTTCAGAAAGAGAATCTTCAATAATTTTTTCTGCGTTAATAATGTTCGGGATAACGTGAAATCGGTTAATATGCAGCGGAAAATGTTCCGACAGCATTTTTTTATTGGCTTCCGAAACAGTAATAACATTCCTGAATTTGTTAAAATATTTTTGATCTAAAGCGTATTCTCTTTTAGAAAACTCATAAGAACCATGGTGAAACCAAAGAAACTTTTCACCGTATAAAACATTGTCAACAGCGTAAAAACGCGAATATCCATCCTGATTATAGCAAATCACTTTTTGGTATTCTTCTTTAATTTTTGGGAAAAACAACCATGGTTTCTTTATAATTTTATCAAAAAATTTGAATGTAAGTAATTCTTTAAAAGCCAAAATCTTTTTAAAAATCTTTTTTTCATCCTTTACAGCTTTCCATGTTTTTGGATATTGATAATAAATTACATTCACAGATCCCGGAATTTCTTTTTCTAAAACACCATTTGCTTCCCAAACAATTAAATCGATTTTTAAATTTCGTTTAGAAAGGTAATTCAGAAATTCAATCAAACTTTTTTGAATGCCGCCGATATGCAAATCATTAACGAGTATAAGAATTTTACACATGTTTTATGAAAGAAATTAACTTTTCATAAATCACAAATGATTTTGCCATCCGGTGTTTTATAAAAAAAAGAATTATTTTTTGAGAAAAACTTTGATTTTTGAAACTCAAATTTTCAAATGCAGCTCCTAATTCAGGCTGCTCAATAACAAATTTGACCTCTTTACATTTTTGCCTAAATGTAATTCTTTCATTGCGGTGAATATTTACCAAAACATAGAAAGTTGAGTGTAAAAGTTGTAATTTTAGTTGTCTTGCAAAATCATAATCACCGTTGTTTTGAAGCAAATTTTTAAGTTCTAAATTTAAATAAAGCAAATTTTCCCACCAGTCAGGCTGGTATTTTTTCGAGCGGGATTCTTCGTAATGAAGATAATTATACAAATAATTTTCTTTAAGATAATAGAAAGATTTTGCTTTCAATATTGATTCTGCCATGAAAAGATAATCTTCAGAATACATCAATGATCCATCGAAATTAATCGTATTATCAATTAATAATGATCTTTTAAACAAGCAAGACCAAACCGAAATAATCGGTATTCTGCCAAATTTTTCGGTAACAATTAAGGTTGGATATAATTCTTCAATAATCTCAGATTTTGAATAAAAACCACGACGGAGAACTGATGATATTTTTTCAGATGAATTATTTGTTATTTTAAAAAAATCACACATTATAATATCACTGGAAAACTTTTCTGAAGTAATGCTAAACATTTTTTCATAGATGTCAGGCTCCAACCAGTCATCACTATCTACAAAAGTAATGTAGTCGCCGGCTGCGGAAATTATCCCAATATTTCTTGCCACAGAAACACCTGCATTTTTTTGATGAATTAGCTTTATACGGCTGTCATTTTTTGCATAATCCTCACAAATTTCAGGTGATGAATCTGTAGACCCATCATTTACGAGGATAATTTCTAAATTGGAAAATGTTTGATTTAAAATTGAATCCAGACATTTACGCAGATATTTTTCTACATTATAAACTGGGACAATTACGCTTAAAATTTTATCCATATAATACTAGTTAGGATTATTTTTAAATAAAATTCTTTCTTTTAAAATCTCATAAAATCTCGATCTCAAATAATTTAGCCTTCTTCTTTTGTGGTAAATTTCAGTGTATAATTTCAATTTTTTTAAAGGTTTTTCCATTGCTGCATCAAATGATTTTGCGTCTGGATTACTTTTCCAAATCTCTAAACTTTCTGCCCGAACTTTTATTCTTTGTTTCTGAACCAATTTGAAATCAAAAGGTACCTTTTCTTTTTCATTTCTTTTTGGTGGTACTAACTGATTATTTTTTTTAGCAATTTCAATCCTTGCAGGCAAACCTAAATGCCGGTGATTAAAACTACCCTCTTGCGAGGCTAAAAAATTTTCAAGTGGTAAAAAATCAACCTTTAGACTTTTATTTTGAATACCTTTTTTTATTAAATTTTCTGCCAGTAAAGAACGGGTTACAATTACATTTGTGCCTTTTCCATCTTTGTCGAAAGGATCCATCCAGGCGTCGCCCAAAGAAATATCTGCCAATTCTGTAGTGACATCATCACAAAAATCACAGGCATTATTTTTAAAAAGTCCGGTTCCCCACATTTCACCCACTGTTTTCATACGAATAGATTTTTCAACCTCATCTTCATTTTCGCAGGCAAAAGAATAATCACTCGCAGAACTTTCAATATTTTTTTTTCGAAACTGAGGATTATGAATATTTTCTGATTTAATATTAATTTTTGAGGCTAAATATTCCGTGAAAAATTTACTTTTAACACCGCCGCAAATAATGCCGATCAAAAAAGGGATTTTATCTTTTAATTTCGGATCAGAATTTTGCGCGAGACGGATGGCTTTTATAAAACAACCAACGCCAACTATTGCAATTTTTCCTTCCAAATTATCGATTTTAGAAAAAACGGTGGATAAAGTTACCGGAAAATATCTTGTTTTTGAAGCAATTAACAAATCAGATTTAGAACTACTTACAGAATATTCATAAAAAACGCCCGATTTTTTAGTTTCTTTAATTGAAAAAATATGATCGACGATTTTATTTTCTAATAATTCAGTGAGAATGTAAGTTCCAAGTCCGCCGGAAGAGGAATTAAGTCTGAATTCTTCAGAAAAACCTGCGTAAATATTGTTATATTTTCCGATTTTTTTATGAAAATTAGGGGAATTTTTCAAAAATAAATCTGAGATCTCATTTTCTGTTTTTACTTCATCTTTCGGAAAGGGATTAAACGGGCAGACTTCCAAACATTTACCTTCACAATCACAGGATTTTATTTCATTTGCCACTAAAAAACCTTCACTGTTCCATTTCATTTCCAAAGCATCAGATGGGCATTTGTAAACGCACAATCCGCAACCTATGCAAAGATTGTTTTCTACGACGAGCTGAATGACTTTTGATGAATTCACGGTTTTTAGTAAAAAGTAAATTTAATGTTTTCTTCTTTTAATTTTACCTTCCAATCTAACCAAAAAAGTGCTAAGTTTTTTTCGGGAGAAAAGTGCATGTTTTACACGAGATTCAAAATTGGGTCTTTCTAAAGTTTTGTATAAATTTTTAAATTCATCTTTTTTGTTAAATTTATAAGCAAGCTCCAGAAATATTGAATTGTAAGTTTGATCTAGTTTATTTTGTCTTTCAGACGTTAGTAAATTCATTCTTAAAAGTAAAGATTTTCGTACTTCTTTGAAAGATTCATACTGTTTTTTTGTAGTAAAATAATCATTTTTATCTGCTGTAAATGCTTCATTATGACGCATATAATGCATTAAAATTTCATGAATGTAACCTACTTTTCTTTGATATGTGACAGGCAACAGGATCTGTAGATTTTGTGTAAAACGGTTCATGGGAATTATTTTATCTGGATAATATTTAAAAAGAATATCAGCGCATACCATATAAGTTCCCGGTATATTCGTTGTTTTTCCTTCCAAAAGATCTTCAAAAACATTTTTCGATTCATAAAAATCATCCATAAAATAGGAAATCGGTTTTGAATTGTCATTTTCCTGAACGATCGCGCCATTTGTTCTCACTGCAGAAAAATCCGGATTTTCTTCCAAAAAATCTACTCTTTTCTGAATAGATCCTGGCAACAAAATATCATCGATATCAAGCGTTGTTATATATTTCCCGGTAGAAATCTTTATACCCGATTGCGGATAGAAACCCATGTTTTTTTGGGAAACAATTTTAAAACTAAATCCTTTTTGCAGAAACTTTTCACGGTAGGTTTCTGCTAATTTTAAAGAGGTATCGGTAGAGCCATCGTCTACAAAAATAACTTCTAGATCGTTATAAGTTTGGCTTAAGATAGACGCAAAACACCGCGGAATAAATTTTTCCCCGTTGAAGCAGCCGGTAATGAGCGAAACTTTGGTCATGATTTAATTAAAAAAAATGTTTAATACGATGGTTTCAAAAATAGAAAATTTAAACTGACAAATCTAAAATAATTGATTCTCTGTAAATTTCCAATAGTTCATGATCGAGATCGTAACCTTTTGAGTTGTCAGATTCATTTACAAACCTTCCTTTAATAGCAATTCTTTCTTTTGTTCCCATCAGCATCCACATATATTCTACATCAATGTGTCCGATGTCAATTGCCCAAAAACCACCGTTTGCAAGTTCTGAACAGAGTACTGTCGACGTCGGTCCTAAAGCAAAAAGAATTAATTTATCCCTTCCAAATTTTTCTGCATTCATTTTTATGTCGACATATTTTTCGAAGGCATTCTTATGCGGACAAATGATTCTTTGTAGAGTTTTTACATTATTGAAAAGGTCATTTCCTACACCTAATCTTGAAAGCGAGCCTTCAATAATTAAAATATTTCGATTTTCCCAAATTGTTCTGATTTGCTCAAAATATATTTTCGATCTTGACTTATTTTTTAAAATTGAATAAAGCCGTGTCACATTTGAATTGCCGTAATTATAATCTAAATCTAAAATTTCCTTTAACTTTTTACCGTGTGTATTAATGAATAAAAGCCAGTAAACACGGGCAAATCGCTGCAGATCTTTTGTCCGCGCTAAACTATCGGGCAGGGCAACAAGAAATTTTGGATTTCTGTTTTTTAAAACTTCAAGCAATTTATCTGCAAGAAGATTGTCTTGTGATTGAAAACCAAGATCCTGCTGTTTTAATAGCAAAAGAAATTCTCCATCTCCAAAACGGGAAATGCTTTTTTTTTGGCTAATAATATCAGAAATTGTTTCCTCCACGGACATTATTTTGTACTTCGGAAAGTTCCACCTATAAGGCAAAGTGCGGTAAAACCAGTAAATATAATAGATGTAATTTTTCATTTAAAGCAACTTTCTAAATATTAATTTCTTGATTTAAATGAAATTGATGATAAAAATAATTTCAGAAATACCAGCGCTTTTGTTTTATAATGAACATTAGATGTCAATAAAAATTTAGATAAAAATTTACGGGAGGTCAGATCATTCCTAACTATTTCATTACTTATAAAATTTTGCACAATTTCATAAAGAATTAAATTCTTTGTTTGACTTGCAGCACATGAAAAAACAGGATTTGACGTAAAAAAATCAAATCTCCTCGTCAAACCTTTGATGTAATCTTTATATCTACCAAAAGTTAACTGTTTTCGCGTAATGCTGGAAGAATTATGATGGTAATTATACAAATACTCATTTAGAAGCACTAACGAATATTTTAAATTTCCAAAGATTTCATGGAAAACATAATTGTCTTCGAACAGTAATCCAGACGGAAATCTAAGGTTTTCAAACACCTCTTTCCTATAAATTTTATTCCATAACGTTGCAGCGCCTAAGAAATTTTGCTTCGCGCAAAATTCATAATCAGTCATTATAACAGCTTTTTGCTCAATCTTAAAATCTGAGCAAACTTTTTTTCCGTCCTTATCAATAACAGTAATATCACAGACAGCAATTGAAATAGTTTTATTGGTAGTAATTAAATCTACAAGTTTTTCTAAAAACAGCTTTTCATAGGTGTCGTCTGCATCCAAAAATGCTATATAATTGCCTATTGATTTATTTAAACCTAAATTTCTGGCATCGGAAACACCGGAATTAGATTTAAAAAAATAGTTAAATCTTTTGTCTTTTTCTACATACAATTTACAAATCTCCGCCGAATCATCTGTTGATCCATCGTCAATCATTATAACTTCAAAATCTGTAAAAGTTTGGTCTGTAATACTTTTAAGAGTTCGCCGTAAAAAAGCAGACGCATTAAATATCGGTACAATAATGGAGACCATCAGGATTCAATATTTTTTTTAGACATTCCAATTATTTTGTAAAAACACGATTTTAATTGCAAAAAAAGATATTTAAAACCTTTAATATTAAAGGATTCTTTCCACAAAAATAGATAATACTTAATTGCAGGATTTTTTTTTAAATAAAACTGTCCTTCAAAAGCGCCAAAAATGATGACACGTTCTTCTAAAGTCATTATTTTTTTATAGTCTGAAATCAACTCTCTAGCAGATTTTAACCTTACATTTATTTTTGGTTGTGTAGCATTATTACCGCCCGAAATATTAATTTCAGAATTACGAACACGTACAATCTCATCTATAGAAAAAATATCTTTCGCTTCTGAAACATCAATAATTGCCCGGTCATCGGAAGTCCAGGCTTGATAATAATCTTTAAAACCATATTTATCAAAAGTTTTTTTGCGAAAAATAAATTCTGATAAAGAACTACGGGTTTTTCCCTGAAGTTTCCGGCAGTACGAAGTGATAGCATTTTCATACCTGGGATTATTAAAAACGCCTGAAACATTTTGGCTTTTGCCGTTCATTATTTGCGAGGAAAAGCGCACCACATTCGATCTATCCCTAAAAACCTGAAGATTTTCGTGAAAAGCTTTAATAACATTTTCTGTCAAACAATCATCATCTCCCAAAATCATGAACCATTCTTCATTGTTTACCATTTCCAAACATCTTTCAAAGTGTTTTGTCAAAGAAATTACTCCAGTATTTTTTTCAAATTTTTTATAAGTTAAATTAAATTTTCCTTTAAATTCTTTCAACAATTCATTCGGGTTTTCCGCGCTTGCATCATTACCAATATAGACATTAAATCGATGATCTGTTTGTGAAGCCAATGATAACAATGTTTCTCTGAAATAATGTAATCTATAAAAAGGAATTATGACAGCAAGTTTATTCATGATTTTAAATTAAAACCTATTGAAAAAATTTTCTTTTATAGAATAGAGTTTGTTAACTACTCTGCTAAAAAATCTTTTATTTATTGCATCCAAAACTTTTTTATTTTGCTCATTTTCACGGTATAAATTTCTTATTGAACCCAGATTTTTTTCAAAAAATAATCTATGTTTATTTTCAATATACTGAATTGTGCTCTCGTCATTAATTTTTTTCAGATTTATCAGCATTGAATCTTCTTTTATTCTATAAAAAAAACAAACTTTTTCTAACTTCAAAACCTCGCCGCTTTCTTTTAAAATATTAATCCAAAATTCCCAGTCTTCATAGCCTGATTTTAAATTTTCATCGTAACCTTCAGCTTTTTGCCAGTCACTTTTTTTATAAAATGCAGTACAAAAAATAACGTTTTCTAAGGCAAGCTGTTTTAAAGAAAATTTTTCGAGTTTAAGTATCTCAGTTTGTAAACCAAATTTCCTGGCCAGACAATAAATAACCTTTAAATTATTATTTTTAAAATGGCTTTTGGCTAATTGAAGATAATCATCAGAGATATAATCATCAGCATCCAACGGTAAAATCCATTCTCCCACCGCGCTTTCTATACCGAAATTTCTTGCTGAAGACAATCCTCCATTTTCTTTATAAAAATATTTGAATCGTGAATCCTTTTCGATCCATTTTTTGGCAATAAATTCGGTGTCGTCGGGAGAGCCATCATTTACAATAATACATTCCCAATCCGTGAAAATTTGATCAAAAACAGATTGCAAACATTCATCCAAATATTTTGCCTGCTTGTAACAGGGAACGATAATAGAGATATTTGTGGACAACATATTTTTTGTAAACTATATAAACCTATGAAATTAGATATTTTTATTAAATATTTAAAATTTATAACCTAGCCGAACTGATAAACTGAAAAAAGCGCGATAAAATAAAGAAGGAATTTTATTTTTTATACAGAACTTTAATGTGTGTTTTGCATATGGATAACTAAAATAAATTTTCAATAAATACATTGGTATCTTTTTTTTATTTAAATACAACTCTTGAATATAATTATCAATTTTTGTCTTTAAATGACCTTTTTTATCAAATAGAAGGGGAAGAAAATTTGCTTCTAAGCCTATTCTTTCTGCTTTTATTTTTGAAATGTTTTCTTCATGTAACCTATAATAAGTTAGCTTCTTTGGAATGTATGCTATTAAATATTTCTCACTTATTTTAAGCCATCTGTAATAATCCTCTATCAAAAACTTAATGTCATATTTTCCCGTTTCTATGAGAACTTTTTTTCTAATTAAAACCGTTAAACCAGCTATCCTGTTTCCAAATAATAGCATCTCATTAAAATAAATTGGATCTAAGTTGGCTAAACTATTGTAATCTGCAATGTCTGGTAATAATTTATTTTCTTCACTTACGGCGAATGTGTCTGTAAAAACCATTCCATATGATTCACCTTTTTCCACTAAAAAATTTATACATTTTTTTAAATATTCAGAATGGAGATAATCGTCAGCCGCAATAATTTTGATGAATTCACCATCACAAATTTCTACAGCTTTATTCAATACTGTTGCAAGTCCTTTGTTATTGTCATGGTATATTTTCTTTGCTGAAACTTTATTATTTAAAAGCCAACTGTTAAATATATCTACGGATTTGTCTTTTGAAGCATCATCAGCTACAATCAGCTCCCAATTATAAAAAGTCTGATTTTTTAGACTATCTAACATTTGGGTAATATATTTGCCCTGATTGTACGATACAACTATAACACTAACAAGTGGATGATTGGTTTTAACTATATTCAATATTAAAAATAAAAAGTTATGAAATCCCGTTTCACCAATAAACCAAGAAGATCCTGGTAGCGCCAAACTTCTTTCAGCTCTAAATCAAAAATACGATGTCTGGAATTTATATAATAAGTTGGTTGCTCTTCCTTCATCTTAAATCCAATTTTTCCACCATTTCTTTTTACTGTTGCTGTAGTAAGAATAATAGCCGTAGCCGTATTTTGTTCCAAATTTTGTGTCTTGAGGTTTTACCGCATTTAATACAAAAACCAGACTTTTTATTTGGTTTTCTTTCTTAAAATCACCCGCAAAACTGAGCATCTCTTTTTCTGTAAACGCAGATTTTATAACATATAGAATGACGTCAGAATTAGCAATTAAACTCAATGTGTCACTCACCAACATTACAGGCGCTGAATCTAAAACGACATAATCGTATTTTTCCTTTAAAGAAATAATCAAATCATCAAACTTTTTCATATCCAGCAGATCGTTGGGATTGGGCGCAATCTGCCCACTAAACATCACATCAAGATTTGTGGATAAATTAGATTTTCTAATATAAGATTCAAAATTTTCATTTTCTGAAATGAGGTAATCAGTCAAACCAAAATTTTCACCTTCAATAAACCGATGCAGTTGAGGATTTCGGATATCTGCCCCGATAATGATCACTTTACTTTTTCCGGCAAGCGTAAGCGCCGTATTCATAGAAACTGTTGTTTTTCCTTCCCCTTTAATGGATGACGTGATTAAGATAACGCCTCCGCTGTTGATGTTTTTTGCGCGAAGAAAAAATCTTAGATTAGATACTAAAATGCGATATGATTCTGCAAAGACAGAAAAATCATTATCATGAACTTTTGGAGTTTTTTCCTTGTTGACAGGTATTTCACCAATCACAACCGCATCAGGAATCAAACTTAGTATATTATTTTTATTGTGGATCTTGCTGTCCAGAAAATTAAATCCTAAAAATAAAACTAAAGGTAATAAAAAACCCATCAATAAAGCACCATTTGTTATCTGGCTGTAGTTTGGCTTCACGATTCCGGTTGTGAAAGCAGGATTTATTATTTTTGCTTTTGGCGCAGTAACGGCCAAAGTAATAGCGTTTTCTTCCCTTTTTTGCAGTAAATAAAGATAGAGCTGTTCTTTTAAAGTTTGCTGGCGCTCAATACTTCTAAAAACTTTTTCTCGTGTTGGATATTTATTAAGATTATCTTTTGCAACATTTATTTGCCCTTTGGTCTGACCAAGCTGCACCATCAAATTTTCACGGGACTCTATCAGATTTTTGCGGATCAAATTTTTCACCGAAGCAATTTGTTTGCTCATCTCAACGACTTCCGGATTTAAACTCGTAGCTTGTTTTGAAAGCCGGTTTTTGGAAAGCAATAAATTATTATATTGTGTGATCAATGCGTCTAAACTCGCCGGAAGTCCCATATTACTTGGTAAAAGCTGTTCACCACCTGTTGAGTTGTAAATTGAGTTAATTAAATTTAGCTGTGTATTATAACCAAAAGCCGCCTTCGTGTCGGCGTCTGCATTACTTAAAGCTAGTGTTGCCTGCGCTTCAAGATCTGTGATCTGATTATTTCGTTTAAAACCTTCTTTTTCCGTTTCAATACCGGAAAGATCTCCGGAAATAATATCAAGACGGTCATTAATAAAATTTTGCGTGTTTCGCGCTTCGATATTCTTATCATTAATACCGTCAACTATATATTCTTTTGCGAGATTATTTAAAATATTTTCTGATTTGTGTGGAACTGGCCCAGTAAGATCGACCTGCATCAGCAAACCTTTATTTTGCGGTAAAGAAACGCTGATTCTCCCTTCTAAATTACCTGCAACATTTGCGCTGTTGCTGAATAAAACTTTAATTGGTCCGGAAAATTCACTGTAAGGTTTTAAATCAAACTGCACTGTGCCAAAATCCAGCTGAAAAGGTTTACCAAAATCATACTGTTTCTGCGCTCCACCATTTTCGCCGGCTAAAATAAAACTTTTACCATTCAGCGGTTTTACAAAAAAAGATGCACCACCAAAACCGACAGGATTTTTTAAATTTAAAATTTTACCTAAAATAGGCGAATCGTCATACAATTCAACTTCTTTAATTGATCCTTTGCTAAAAAATGTAACGTCTAAATTTAAATTTTTTACAACCTTTTCTAAAATAGGTTTTGAAACGATAATGGTAGTTTCGCCCTGTAATTCTTCATCTCCGGAAACACCCATTCCTAAATTTTTAAGATCACTTAAAGCCGCATTCTGCGCTTTGGATTCCTGAAGTTTTAAAGTCGTGGTCGTGAAATACTGAGGTTGCGCATAACGAAGATAGATTTTTGCAACTGTATAAAAAATAAGCATTGTCAAAAGAAACCACGGCCATTTTTTGACATATCTACCTAATTCTTTTTTAAGATTAATAGATATTGCCCGTGATTCCGGAACCGCATTTTCAAGTAATTCCATTTTTTTTAACGGGTTAAACTGATGACTAACGTAATTAAACCAAGTGCAACTCCTCCAAGCTGTAAAAATAGATTTCTGTTTGGGTTCGTCGTATTGGCTTCGATCTGTTTATTTCTGTCAGGTTCAACGTAAACGATATCATTTTGCTGAAGATAATAATAAGGTGAGTTTACGATGGAAGCATCTGAAAGATCGACTGACACCATTTTATCTTTGCCTTCATTTTCATTATACCTTAAAATCTTAACATTAGTTCTGTTAGCTGATTGCTGCAAATCGCCTGACAGCGCTATTGCCTGGAAAATATTTAACTTTTCTGAAGTGGATGTTTTCTGCCCCGGACTTCCCACATCACCCAATACACTAATGCTGAAATTTTTTAAAGTAATATTGATCACCGGATCTGTGAGATAGATTTTTAGACGGTTTGCAATATCAGTTTTAAGTTGTTCTTTGGTTAAATTTCTACAATAAATATTACCTAAAACAGGAAATGAAATCATTCCTTCGGCGTTCACGGTATATTCATCAGCAACTGAAGCACTTCCACCCGAACTACCTTCCGGCTTTCCAGTTTGGGAAAGTGTGGAAAGATTAAAAGGACGCGCCGCAGTTTCGTCAAATGCAGAAATATTAATTAATAAAATGTCACCTTCCTGAATATGAAGACCCTCATATTTTGCCCTCGCGACCTCCTGCTCGAAATTATTATTCTGCATGTAGATCATATTTTTTTTCGGACTGCAGGATTGTAACAAAAAAATGCCGATCAAAATAAAAAAGAAAAAAAATTTTGTCATGAGATGTAAAATTGGTCTGAAAAAAGTTCAGCTTTTCTTATATTTTTACCAGTTACTTTTAATGTAATAATTTAAACCTATTGCTAAAAGTCTATTGTAAGTATTTGCCGGATTATCAGAATAAAACTTTGCAAAACCTCTGTCGTATCTTAAAAAAGCTTCCCACTGCTGGGAAATTTGAAGACCTGTGCCAACGGTAACACCGTAATTTAGTCTGTTTACTTTATTATCCAAATTAAATTTATAATAGGCATCTTCATAAAACTGCGATGTATCTCTTTTGTATGATACCAAATATTCAACACGAGGACCGGCAAATAAAAACAGATCTCGCTTCATATTTCCCTGATGGAAAAAAAATCTGAAATAAACTGACATGGACACGTAATTACTGCTATATTTCTGAATTTCATTTTCCGCCTTCGCAATTTCACCTTGCGTATTAAAATCTACATGAGGTTCTAAATAAAGGTAAGCAGAATCAAACACATCATTTTCCACCAAAGGCCATTGCACAAATCCACCCAAACCACCACCGTATTTTCCTTTGGATGCATCATGCACATTCACGATCGATCCTTTATGAAAATCACCTGAAACGCCGTATTTAAAATGCTGTGCAGAAAGACAGCAGGAAAATGTGAGCATTAAAAAAAGTGGAATTTTCTTCATTTTAAATTTTTATGATACCTTGGTTGATCTATCAGTATTTTATTTTTTTTCAAAAGTAATAAATAATTAGCTACTTAAGACAAATCTTGAGTTAGTCTTAAAATAATTTCATATTCGTAACCTTTACCAATTAAATATTTCAAAGTTTTTTGCTTTTTGATAAAAACCTTACTTTCCTTTTGAAGTTCAAAATGTTGTAAATAAAGTTTCCGGATACTGTCTTCATAATCTTCCTCATCTATCTCATCCATTGATTTCTGAATTAATTTCTGAGTAATTCCTTTAAATTTTAGACTGCTGGTGATCTTGTTTTTACCCCAGTGTTTTTGGTAGAATTTTCCTCTGATATAGCTTCGCGTAAAACGTTCTTCATTTAAATAATTTTCTCTAAGCAAATAAAGCATGATCTCATCTTTTGCTTCCTGAACTAAAATAAAATCTCTGAATTTTTGCTCAACTTCTTTATGACAGCGATCTTGGTAAACACAATAATTTACCATTTTTAATTTTATTTCTGGTAATGTGTAATACTTTTGTTCCAAATGAGATTTTAATTTCTTGGCTCTTGACTCTAAATTCTTGGCTCTGATTTAATAATTAAACAACGCCTTCCCTTCCATTAATTGATTAACGTCTTTTTTTACTTTTGCTAAAACAGTTTCGTTTGATAGATCAGAAACAACTTCCGAAATTAACCCTGCGATCATTTCCATATCGTTTTCTTTCAAACCGCGCGTTGTAATTGCTGAAGTTCCCAAACGAATTCCTGAGGTCGTAAAAGGTGATTTATCATCAAAAGGCACCATATTTTTATTACACGTGATGTCTGCTTTCACGAGGGCCTTTTCAGTTTCTTTTCCGTTCACGTTTTTATTTCGAAGATCAACCAACATCAAATGGTTATCCGTACCGCCACTTACGATATCGAAACCATTGCTTATCATAGCTTTAGCTAAAGCTCTTGCATTGGCAATAACCTGTTTTTGATAAACTAAAAAATGATCTTCCAAAGCTTCCCCAAATGCAACTGCTTTTCCTGCGATCACATGCTCCAAAGGACCGCCCTGAATTCCTGGAAAAACGGCGCTGTCTAAAACGGCACTCATCATTTTCATTTCACCTTTCGGCGTTTTATGACCATAAGTATTTTCAAAATCTTTACCCATCATGATCATTCCACCGCGTGGACCGCGCAAAGTTTTATGCGTCGTGGTAGTTACAATATGGCAATGTTCGAAGGGAGAATTCAGCAAACCTTTTGCCACTAAACCAGCGGGATGTGCAATATCTGCCCATAAAGTAGCGCCCACTTCATCTGCAATTTCTCTGTATTTTTTATAATCAAGATCTCTGGAATACGCTGAAAATCCGGCAATTAACATTTTTGGTTTTGTTTCTAAAGCCACTTTTCGCATATGATCGTAATCTATTAAACCACTTTCGCGCTCCACGCCGTAGAAATTAGCTTTATACTGAATGCCCGAGAAATTAACAAAACTGCCGTGTGTTAAATGGCCGCCCATAGAAAGATCAAGACCTAAAATGGAATCGCCAGGTTTTAAACAAGCCAAATATAGCGCTGCATTTGCTTGAGAACCAGAGTGTGGCTGAACATTGGCATATTCTACCCCAAATAATTTTTTGGCGCGCTCGATAGCCAAAGTTTCCACTTCATCTACGATTTCGCATCCGCCATAATATCTTTTGCCGGGATAACCTTCTGCATATTTGTTCGTTAAAACACTTCCAACAGCTTTCATCACATTTTCTGAAACGAAATTTTCTGATGCAATTAATTCTATGCCGTGCGTCTGTCTGTCGCGTTCCTGCTCAATTAAGTTAAATATCGGATCGTTGTTCATGATATAAATTGGGATTTCAGATTAAAATTTTAAAAGCCAAATTTAGTTAAATTTTACCTTGAAAAAAAGCAATTTTTGTTACACAAAATTATAGTAAGTTTGCCAACCGGATTTTTAATTTAAACAATAAATTTTTTATCTTTAAATAATTAAAAACAATTAAATAAAATACTTAAACTTATCAAAATGAGTAAGAAAAAATATAAAAAAGAGCTTCTAAAATCTTTAAGATCACTATTAAAAATGGAGCATAAAGTTTTAGAGCAAATGACCAATTTAATGCTGCTTGGAGAACTGAAAAATGACGATATTGAATTTAAGGAAGGAGATACTTTTACTTTTAAAGATTCTATTTTTAATTACAGCGCAGATTCTAATATCCGTAAAATGGCAAAACTACGCATCAAAATGCTTAGAACCATGACAAAATTGGTAGAGAAGAATAATTTTAAAGACAAAGACCTTGAGTTTTTAGCTTAAATCTAAAGCAATTTTTAATCAGTATATTATGAGAAGTTCTTTTAAAAAAGGCTTCTTATTTTTTTGCTGAAAATCTTATTTTAAACATCGTACTTATGAGTAAAATCATACTTTGCGTTTACTAAATTCATTAACTTTGTTAAAATCAAAAATCAATTATGACAATCGTAATATTCATCATCGTCCTCTGGTACTCCGGCCTGTTTTTCCAGACTTTTTTTCTGCACAGATATGCGGCACATCAAAGTTTTAGAATGTCAAAATTCGGAGAAAAATTATGCTTCGTTTTAACGTGGATTACTCAAGGTTCCAACTATCTTTCTGCCTATGGCTACGGCGTTATGCACAGAATGCATCATGCTTTTGCCGATACAGAAGAAGATCCGCATTCCCCAAAATATGACCCAAATTTATTTGCAATGATGTGGCGAACCAAAAATATATACTACAACATCAACAATGAAAAAATAGATGTTGAGCAAAAATTCACCAAAAATGTTCCCCAATGGAAAGCATTTGACAAATTTGCAAGTTCCTGGGTTTCAAGAATCGGTTGGGGCGTTTTTTACACCGTATTTTTTGTGATTTTTGCCAATCATTGGTGGGAATGGCTTTTACTTCCTGTGGCTTATATGATGGCACCAATTCACGGTGTAATTATCAACTGGTTTGCACACATTTACGGTTACACCAATTTTAAAGTAAGCGATACTTCAAAAAATTTATTGCGTTTTGATTGGTTAATGATGGGTGAAGCGTATCATAACAATCACCACAAACACGGCGGCAGACCAAATTTTGGTGGCGTAAGATGGCACGAAATTGATCCTACATATGTAATAATGTTAGGTTTAGAAAAATTAAAACTGATAAAACTCAACAGAATTGCGATAAAACCAACTAGAGAAAAATTTTAAGAATAAATCGGGTTCAGTGCCCGATTTTTTTATGTCTAATTGTCAGAAAAAAAATTTTGGTTAAAGTTTTGAATCAAATTTAATTCAAATAAAAATTATGGATTTAAAATATCTCGTTCGTGAACCCGAAAATATTATCTCAAAAACTCCGCTATTAATTTTGCTTCACGGCTACGGAAGCAATGAAGAAGATCTTTTTAGCTTCAGGGAAACTTTGCCAAAAGATTGGCTGATCATCAGCTTTCGCGCGCCGCTGGTTTTAGAATATGGTGGCCATTCCTGGTTTGATCTGGACTTGATGAACAAAGAAAATCCAATGGATATTGATCAGGCAAAAGCAGCAGAAAAAGGAATTTTAGAAGCAATTTTAGAAATTTCAAACCGTTATGGATTAACCGAGAACGAAACTCATCTTGCCGGATTTAGTCAGGGCGGCATTTTAACTTACGCTTTGGCTCTCAATAATCCCCAATTATTTTCAAAAATCGCAATTTTGAGTTCTTATCCCGAAGAAAAATTACTCGATAACATCTCAAAGGACAAAAAACAACTTGAAAAATTAAAAATTTTCATCTCTCACGGCACAGATGACGCCGTAATTCCCTTGGATTGGGGCAGAAAAGCTGCAGATTATCTCTATCACAAAGGCTGTTTCTTCAGTTTTAGAGAATACATGAGTGGACACGGTGTCAACCAAAAAAATTATATGGATCTGATGGAATTCTTTAATAAATAATTTTTGGAGCACAACATTTTTGCATTTTCCGAAAATTATTCCGGCTATCCATTACAATCTTTTTTCAAATTCCTCCGTCATTTAAAAAAAGGATTTCCATTTCTATCCGGGCTATTAAGACAAGCGTTTCTTTTTTTTGCAAAGAAGCATTTTAGTACAATAAGAATTCTGAAAATTTATATATTCCAAAAGAATATTCGTTTTTTTGTAAATTTTAGACAATCAAAATTCCCTAACTTTGAAATAAACATATTCACTAAATGAAATATTATTTTTTGCTTTTCGCACTTTTGATCAATGCTTTAATTTCCGCCCAGATTGCATTTAAAATAACTTCGCTACCTGAAAATACGCCAAAAGATGCTAAATTTTTTATGGCCTCTTCATCAAATAATTGGAATCCTTCAGATCCAAATTTTCAATTTATAAATAACGGCGACGAAACTTTTTCATTAGAAATTCCAGAAAATACAGAAAATTTTGAATATAAAATCACCGAAGGATCATGGGATTTTGCAGAAGGCGATTTATATGGAAACACTTTAAGCAACAGAAAATACAATGCTTTAACGGAAAAAAATCCCGTAAATATTCAGATACTTTCCTGGCAAAAACTTGCAGAGAAAAAAAATACTTTGTCTTCAAACGTCACAGTTTTAAGTGAAAATTTCAGTATTCCGCAATTAAAAACTACTAGAAAGATTTGGATTTATCTTCCGCCAAATTACGCAACGTCAAAGAAAAAATATCCCGTTGTTTACATGGAAGATGGTCAAAACTTATTCAATGATGCGACTTCTTTTTCCGGCGAATGGAAAGTCGATGAAACATTAAATGCGCTTTTTTCCCAACATAAAACAGATGCTATCGTTATCGGAATTGAAAATGGCGGCGCAGAAAGACTCAATGAATATTCCCCCTGGATCAATAAAAAATACGGCGGAGGAAAAGGCGATTTATACGTTGATTTTTTAGCAAATACCTTGAAACCTTTCGTAGACAAAAATTACAGAACTTTAGCACAACCAAAATATACGGGATTGATTGGCAGTTCAATGGGTGGATTAATTTCGTTTTACGCCGGCGTAAAATATCCAAACAAGTTCGGCAAACTGGGAATTTTTAGTCCAAGTTTTTGGTTTGCACCCGAAGATCTGACTTTCTATATTCGCAAGAATGCCAAGAAATTAAAAAACTCAAAAATTTATTTTTACGCCGGTTTAAAAGAATCTGAAGATATGGTTCCCGATATTCAAAAAACCGAAGCAGAATTAATAAAATTAGGCGTTCCTAAAAAAAATATCAGAGATAAATTCAGCGAATACGGCACACATTCAGAATCTTATTGGTCACAGGAATTCGGACAAGCCTTTGAATGGTTGTTTGAAAATAATAAATAAGAATTCACTTTCACAAATATTGCAGATAAGACATTACAGATAAAAAAATCTGCTCAATCTGTGAAATCTGCGAGAAAATTAAAACCTAATCGTAAGAATTTGGATGCAAATCTTTAATTTCATCCACAGTTCCCAGAACTTTTTCCGTTAAAGAATTTTGAAAATCTTCCAGTTTTTTCGCTAAATTTTCATCAGAAGTTGCCATAATTTTTGCTGCCAAAATTCCGGCATTTGTTGCGCCGTTTAAAGCAACCGTTGCCACAGGAATTCCCGAAGGCATTTGCAAAATAGACAAAACAGAATCCCAACCATCAATAGAATTTGAAGATAAAATCGGCACGCCAATTACGGGTAAAGTCGTGCAACTTGCGACCATTCCGGGCAGATGTGCAGCACCTCCGGCACCAGCAATAATTACTTTTAAACCTCTTTTTTTTGCCGTTTTTGAATAATCAAACAATCTTTCTGGCGTTCTGTGCGCAGAAACAACTGTCAATTCATACGGAATTTCTAAAGATTTTAAAAAATCTGCGGCCTGTTCCATAATTCCCAAATCACTTTTGCTGCCCATTATAATGCCGACCATTTCTATTTTATTTTGCTGATTAACACCGTAAAGATACTAAACATCGCCTGAAAATAAATATCTTCGTACCGTGAAAATTTTAGATCTGAAGAACTTTAAATTAATTGCGGCTATCGTCATCGTTGCTGCAGTCTGGGGCACTACTTTTCTCGGTATTAAAATCGCCGTTCAAACCGTTCCTCCTTGGTTTGTAGCAGGTTTTCGACAATCTTTGGCAGGCGCAATCCTATTTTTTTATCTCATATTTTCCAAAAAATTAAAGTGGTTGGGATGGAAAGGTATGTCGCAGCAATTTTTAATTTCAACGCTTATGTTGGTCGGTGCCAACGGCTTAACGACTTTGGCCGAAAAAAACGTGACTTCAAGTTTGGCGTCTTTAGTTTCCTCGTGTTCACCGATCTTAGTATTTATTTTAAGTGCTATTTTTATCGTAAAAGAAATCAAAACCCGTTCGTTAATTGGCGTGGCGCTGGGATTTTCCGGTATTATTCTAATATTTTGGGACGGTTTGAAAGATCTGGTTAATGAAAATTACAGAACAGGATTAATTTTAATGCTTTTCGCCGTCGCAGGTTGGGCAATCGGCACTGTTTACAGCAAACAAGTCTTAAACAATAACAAAAATATTATACTGAATTTATTTTACCAGTTTTCTTTCGCCGGCGTGGTTCAGATCATTTTTGGCTTCTTATTTTCACCCGTTATAAACTTTGAAAGTTGGGATCAAAAAGGATTTTTAGCCATAATTTACCTCGGTATTTTCGGCTCTTTGATCGCCTTTTTCTGCTTCAATTACTTGCTGCAAAGATTGCTTCCAACGCAAGTCGCCATACTTTCTTACGTCAATACCATTATCGCCATATTTTTAGGCTGGTTGCTTTTAAATGAAGAAATTACCGTGAAATTTCTGATCGCGGCCGTTCTAATTATAACCGGCGTTTTTATCACCAATTACAAACCGAAGATCAGCAAAGTTTAATTTTTTAGGGCGCACATTTCCGCCCTCCACTCCCAATCTTTTTGCAAACATGAACATTAAAAAAAAGAAAATTTTTTAAAGCAAAAAGGATTTCCGTTCAGGTCGGGGCGCGGTTTTTCGTGTATTCAAATTTATTTTTCCAATTGAAGAGTTATTATCAAAAAAATCTGCGCCATCTAATAAAATCTGCGAGAAAAAATTTGATCAATTAAATTTTCATTAAGAAATTACCTTTACCACAGATTTGATATGAATCAATTTTTCTAAAAGTTCTTCCCGTGAATTAGCCAAAACATTGATATGCCCCATTTTCCGTCCGGGTTTTGTATCATTTTTACCGTAAAGATGAACGTAAGTTTTTTCCAATTTCAAAACTTCGTCCAAACCTTCATATTTTACTTCTCCCGAATAATTTTCAGCACCAATCAGATTCAACATGCCGCTAAATCCGAAAGAATCTGTGTCTGCCAAAGGAAGATTTTTCAAAATGCGATACATTTGCTCAAACTGCGAGTTAGAGTTTCCTTCCTGCGTTTGATGACCGGAATTGTGCAATCTCGGAGCCGTTTCGTTCACCCAGATTTTTCCTTTTTTATCTAAAAATAATTCAATGGCAAATAAACCCGCAGATTTTGCCGCTACTTTAAATTTTTCAACAATTTCAGAAATTTGCGACTCAATATTTTCAGATAATTCAGTCGGACAAATATTAAAATCCAACAAATTTAATTCCGGATCGGCGACCATTTCTGTCACAGGAAAAGTTTGAGATTCGCCATTTTCATTAATGGCCAAAATCACGGATAACTCTTTGTCAATATCAACCAAACTTTCAATGACTGAAGGTTCGTTCCAAAGTTTTTCTAAATCATTTTCAGACTTAATAATTTGCACGCCTTTTCCGTCATAACCGCCGGTATTTAATTTTTGAACAAAAGGAAATGGAAAATTTAATTCACTTTTATTTTGAATAATTTGAAAATCAGGACTCGGAATTTCATTTTGTAAATAAAATTCTTTTTGCAAAATTTTCTGCTGAATGATTTTAATAATTTCCGCGGAAGGAATGACTTTTATACCTTCTTTTTCCAATTGAAAAAGCGCTTCAACATTCACATGTTCAATTTCAATACTAACTACATCTTTGTCTTTTCCAAAATCTAAAACAGTTTGATAATCATTAAAATCACCTTTTGAAAAATGAGAAATATTTGCACAAGACGCATTTTCCGAAGGATCTAAAGTATAAATTTCATCATCATATTTTAAAGCATTCTGTATAAACATTCTGCCCAATTGTCCGCCACCAAGAATTCCGATTTTCATATTTTTAGGTTGTAGGTTTTAAAAATTATTTTAAACTTTTTAAACTGAAATATCCAATATTTGTCACATTTTTCTGAACTTCTGTGTTGGTTTTTTCCACAACAATAGAAAATTTTTCTTTTATTTCCGCTGAAAGTAGATCTTCAACTTTATAAATATCATCAATGTCAACGCCATATTTATCATCAATATGACTTTCTGCGCCAGAGAATCCCATTGTTTTATAAAACTCAGTTTTCTTCACACGTCTAATAATTTCCGACATTTTTTTGCCAACCATTAAATACTTTTCGTGAAATTCATCAAAAAAATTCGGTTTGTATCCACCAAGATTGATGAAAAATAAATGTTCAGTTTCAGTTATTTCATTGTTTCTTGGAACAATTTTAACTTCAAAACCATCTACAAACCGCACTTCCTGATAAGCATCCAAATGAAATTTACCTTTCGTTTCCGGCCAAAACGCTTTTATTTCCGGGATCAGATCTTTTATATTTTCAGCAATACCAAAAAAAACATCGTGTTGCTCCGTGTTTCTGCCTTTTGGTGTTGCGCCAACAATAATGTAGAAAAGTTTTTGCATGATTTAAAAGTTGTACAAAAATAATGTAATTTTAAAGAAAAAATAATAATTACAAATCATTTTTGTCATTCCGAAGGAATCTAAGCATAGTAAAGAATAATAAAACGATGATCGAAACCAGCGATGGAATCTACACTTTTTACGTTTATATTTTAATGAATCAACGTAAAACGGTTCTTTACACTGGTGTAACAAATAATTTACATATCAGATTACAGCAGCATTCAACGAATGTAAATCTGAATAGTTTTACAAGTAGATATAATGTCCACTTTCTAGTACATTATGAAAAGTTTGATTGGATTCAAAATGCTATTTTGAGAGAAAAAGAAATTAAAAGTTTTTCCCGTCAAAAGAAAATGGACATGATCCGAAAATATAACCCAAATTTAGATTTTCAAAATCATCTTTTTGAACTGAAATAATTACATTTTTACTTTGCTTAGATTCCTTCGGAATGACAAAAATGTGGTTAAAACCATTTTACCAATTAATTGTTCTATTTTTTCCCCAACTTCCTGTTCCAACTTCAATAACTTCCATTTTGTAAAAAATTAAAATTATTAATAAAAGAATCATTAAAACAATTAAAAGCACTTTAAGTTTTATTTCATATTAAAACCTCATTTCATCTTTCACAACGCCGCCTTTCTGAGTAAACTGTAATAATTCACTTTCAATAAAATGTTCGATTTTTGCGCAATCATTATCATTTGGAAACAACAAATGCACATTTGCGCCAGCGTCCAAAGTAAAAAATAGAGACAAATTGGTTTCTTTTCTAAATACCCAAATTTTATTGATAACTTCCAATGTTCCGGTTTTCATTAAAATAAATGCTGGATCACTCATCATCATCATCGCATGTAAAGTCAAGGCTTCATGCTCAACTAAAGTGATAAATTCTGCTAAATTTCCATTTTTAAGAATTTCTTTTATGACCACAAAGTTATCACGCCCCTCCTGAAAGCGTGTTTCAGCGTAAGGATTGTTTTTCATTAAACCATGACCAACCGTTGAAGAAACACTTTTTTCACCTTCGTGAATCAATAAAACCCAATCTTTAAAATTTTTACAAATCTGATGAATTTCTGTGTCGGGATATTTTACCGCAAAAAGATCTGAACTTCCTTCTACAACTGGCGTTTCGCCCCAGACTACCAAACCATTATATAAACTTCTGCACGCACTTCCACTTCCCAATCTTGCTAAAAAAGAGGCTTTTTGGTTGGTGGTTGTTAGTTGTCGGTTGTCGGTAAATAAATTGTCCAAATCCATCAAACATTTTGCGATCGCACCAAAACCTGAAGCAGAACTCGCAATCCCAGAACTGTGTGGAAATGTATTTTCTGTCGAAATTTTATAACTTCCCTTTAAAATCCATGGCAAATAAATTTCAATTGTTTTAAAATATTTTTCAATTTTTAGAGCAAAATTCTTTTCTTCATTTCCGGACAAAAAGGTTTCGACAGAAAATTCTTCATTCGGAAAGAACTGCATTTGCGTCACCGTTCGGCATTCGTTTAAAGTAAAACTAATGCTTGGATTTGCAGGAATCTGATTTTCAAATTTTCCCCAATATTTTATTAAAGCGATATTTGACGGACAGGAATTTTCTACTTTCTGCGGGGAAAGTTGAAAGTTTTGCTCGCCAAAAAAATCTTCGTTTGTCATTTTCTTATTTTAAAGTCTAACATCTCAAGTCTAAAATCTAAAATCTTCTTAATACATTTCTTCTATTAAATCATGGTATTTTTTCAACACCACATTTCTTTTAATTTTTAATGTAGGTGTAATTTCACCAGCGCTGATCTCAAAAGCCTCAGGCATTAAAATAAATTTCTTAATCTTTTCAAAAGAGGAGATTGATTTTTGAATTTCACTTATTTTATTTTCATAAAACTTATGAATTGCCGGCAACTTTACCACATTTTCCCACGAATCCAAGTTGATATTTAATTTCGGTAATTCTTTTTCTAAATTTTCAAAATCCGGAACAATTACCGCGGTAACAAATGATTTTCCTTCTGCAATTAACATCACCTGATCTATAAACGCATCATTAGACAAGGCATTTTCCATCGGTTGTGGCGCAATATATTTGCCATTTGAGGTTTTCATTAAATCTTTAATTCTATCCGTTATTTTAAGATTTCCTTCATTATCAATTTCACCAGCATCACCCGTTTTAAACCAACCATCTTCCGTGAAAACTTCGGCAGTTTCTTTGGGTAATTTATAATAACCCTGCATGATGCTACTTCCCTTGACTAAAATTTCATCATTTTCACCGATTTTTATTTCCACGTCACCAATTGATTTTCCCGCCGTTCCATGTCGATAATTTTTAAATGGAAAAGCCGTCAAAGTTGCCGTGGTTTCAGTCAAACCATAGCCAACAGTAATATGAATTCCCATTGCATCAAAAAATCGCGTAATATCTTCGGACAAAGACGCGCCGCCACAAGGCATAAACCAAAGTTCACCGCCTAATTTCTTCTTTATTTTGTTAAAAACCAGTTTATTAGCAAAATAATTTTTAAAAATTAAACCTAAAGAAACTGATTTATCTTGTCTTTTTAATTCAGAAATCTCAGTTCCAACTTTAATTGCCCACTTGAAAACTTTCTTTTTAGATTCTGAACCTTGATCAATGGTTTGATTAACGCCCGCATAAATCTTTTGATAAAACCTCGGAACAGCACACATAAAAGTAGGTTTTACTTCTACCAAAGCATTTGCGATCAATTTTGTGTTTTCTAAAAAATAAACTTTCACGCCTGATTGAAGACAATAAAGCGTCCAGCAATGTTCAAAAATATGGCTTAAAGGTAAAAATGCCAAAGATTTTTGTCTGTCAAAGTTCTCAAATTTGAAAAAGTCAGTATGTGCCTGAAACGTTTTTAAGAAATTTCCGTGCGATAACATTACGCCTTTTGGGACGCCTGTTGTGCCGGAAGTGTAAATTATGGTCGCTAAATCTTCGTCATTTCTTTCAACAATCTCAAATTCATCCGACACTTTTGCTATATAATCTTCCAGAAAAGCAGAGCGATCTTGCTTGATCCAAACGGCTTTTTTAGCAACGATAATTTCTTTTAAAGACTGACTTTCCTGTAAAATTTCAAGACAGTCATCATATTGTTGCTGATTTCCAACCAAAACAATTTTAGTTTCAGAATTTTCTAAAATATATGCTGCCTGTTCTTTGTTATTGGTGGAATAAATGGGAACTGTGACGGCACCCATAGATAAAATTGCCAGATCAAAAATGATCCATTCCGCAGAATTATCGGCGTAAATCGCCACTTTATCGCCTGCGCAAATTTCTGATTTTCTTAACGCATTAGCCGTTTTAAAAACCAAAGTCCTTAATTTCAACCAGGAAATTGTTTCCCAATCATCGCGCTTTTTAAATCCAATTGCGGGATTTTTTAAATATTTGTCGGAATTTATATTTAGAAATTCTGTTAAATTCATGTAATAATTTTAAACGGAAGTGTGGTCTTTTAAATAATTTTTAAAATGAAAATCAAGGCTTTCAAAAACGGGAATGAAATTGAAATTAAGTTCTTTTATAATTTTCTCGTTTGAAATTTCAGATTGATAACTGACCGATTTTATATTGACGGAATTTACCATTTTTAAAGGTTTGAAAAGCCATCCAAAAAGAAAATTTAAAAATACACCAATCTTTAAAATCCACATCGGAAGAATTTTAACATTTGATTTATTTACTTTTTGACGTAAAAAATTTGCAGTTTCTTCATAACTTTTAGTTTCTGAAATGACAATAAAACGTTGGCCAAAAACATTTTTTTCCATTAAATCAATAGAAATTTTCACCACGTCCCGAACATCGACATAAGAAGTTCCGCCAGAAAATGAAAATTGGTTATCAGTTAATTCTTTAAACAATTTTCCGCTGCTGTTTTTCCAGTTTGCGGAACCGACAATTACGCCGGGATTAATGATGATTGTGTTCAAACCTTCCGCAGAAGCGCGCCAAACTTCCATTTCTGCAAAATGTTTAGATAAAGCATAATCTGAATGGTTTTCTTTCGGGTTAAAATTAGAATCTTCGTCTAAAATTCCTTTTTCATTTACATTATCTAAAACCGCGATGGAACTGACAAAAAGAAATTTTTTAACACCCGAATTTTCGCAGGCGTACAATAAATTTTCCGTAAAATTGATGTTGCATTTCAGCATTTCACTGTTATCATCGGGATGGAAACTGACTTTCGCCGCACAATGGTAAACTTCGGAAATGCCTTCTAAAGCACTGATTAAAGAATCTTTATCTTCAAAATCTAACTCAACCCAATTTATTTTATCAAAATAAACATCGGGATTTTCTGTGTAAAATTGGTAAGAATGCCGAACTTCATCCAAATTACTTGTCGGTCTTTTTGCTGCACGAACAGTTTTTCCACGTTTTAGAAGTTCTAAAACGATGACTCTACCGAGAATTCCTGTGGCGCCAGTTACGAGGATCAAATCTTTAAATTTTGTTGCGCTAAATTACGATTTTAAAATAGTATAAATTAAAGCGATAGTCATAATAATAATCACGAAAATACTTTGTCCTTTAAAGAAACTTTTTAAGTTTCTATCCGTTCTTTCTAACTTAAATAGATCAAACGAAAAAAAATCATTACGAAACCAAACCTGTTTTCTATTTTTAATTTTCTCAATATTTTTATTTAGATAGTTTTCATTAAAATTAAAAGAAAACAAAAATATCATTATTAGTGAGAACAATATCAAAGTATTTTTCTCAAGCATTTTTATTTACTTAAAAATTCTAAAACTTCATCATGAAAGTCTTTTGGATTTTCAGCTTGCACCCAATGTCCGGCATTTTTTATTGAGATAATTTTAGAATTTGGAAACTGTTGCTTAATCAAAAATGAATCTGGCGGCAAAATATAATTTGATTTTTCGCCGGAAATAAATAAAGTTTCACCTTCGAAAATACCAAACTTTGTTGCATTTGAAACAAATTCTGCATATTTTTCAGTTAAAGTTTTAAGATTAAACCGCCACGCTAATTTTCTATTTTCCGTCCAATATAAACTTTTGGCTAAAAAATAAACCACAGATTTCTCGGGGATGAATTGGCTCAAAATATCTTCCACTTCTCCCCGACTTTTTACCTCATCTAAATTTACATCATTCAAAGCCTTTAAAATTCCTTGATGATGCGGCGGATAAGATTTTGGTGCAATATCCACCACAATTAATTTTTCGATTTTTTCCGGATATTTCATGGCGAATTGCATCACTGCTTTTCCGCCCAAAGAATGACCGAGCAAATTTGCTTTTTCGATTTTATTGGCGTTCATATAGTTTAAAATATCTTCCGCTAAATCGTCATGCGACATATTTTCAGAATGAAAACTTTTGCCGTGATTTCTTAAATCTAATAAATGAACGGGCATCATTTCCCCAAAATCTTTACCAAAACTTCCCCAATTATCGAGCATTCCAAATAAACCATGGAAAACCAAAAGTGGAATTCCTGGTTTTTCTTTGCCGTAAATTTTTGAGTGTAATATGTTTTCTTCCAATAACTTATAATTTATTAAATTAAATTTTTACCATTTTGCCAAGCGCTTTAAATACGCCTGAACCGTGTTTTCCATTCCCATGTAAAGTGCTTCTGAAATCAAAGCATGACCAATGGAAACTTCCAACAAATTAGGAATTTCATCGGCTAAAAATTTTAAATTATCTAAACTTAAATCGTGACCTGCATTAATTCCAAGATTATATTCTAAACATTTTTGAGCGGTTTCAAAATAAGGTTTTATGGCTAAATTTTTGTCTTTTGGATAATCTTTTGCGTAAGCTTCCGTGTAAAGTTCGATTCTGTCGGTTCCGGTTTTTGCCGCAAATTCTACCATTTCTGGATTTGGATCAAGGAAAACGGACGTTCTGATTCCTGCATTTTTAAATTCAGAAATAACTTCATTTAAAAAAACCTGGTGTTTTTTGCAATCCCAACCTGCGTTTGACGTAATCGCATCGTCTGCGTCGGGAACCAAAGTGACTTGCTCGGGTTTTACCTTTAAAACCATATCAATAAAATCACGATGTGGATTTCCTTCAATATTAAACTCGGTTTTTACAACAGATTTTAGGTCATAAACATCTTTTCGAGTAATATGTCTTTCATCGGGTCTTGGATGAATTGTAATTCCCTGTGCGCCAAATTCCTGCAACTTTATTGCCGCTTCTGTAACACTTGGAAATTCGCCACCTCGTGCATTTCGCAAAGTGGCAATTTTATTAATATTTACGCTGAGTTTTGTCATTTTTTAATTTTTCGTGTATTGAATTACCTGAAGATCAAATTCTTTTGCTGCCACTAAAATATGGTCAAAAATATCGGCCTGAATCTGCTCAAAATGTTCCCATTTAGAATCATTTGTGAAACAATAAATTTCTAAAGGCAAACCTTGCGGCGTAATTTCCATTTGCCGAACTAATAAAGTCCCTTCATTATCAACGTTTTTATTTTGCGTTAAATATTGAATAACATAATACCGAAAAACACCGATATTCGTGAGTTGCGCGCCATTAATTGTTTTATCAAAATGGCTCATATTTTTTTTGCTTTCAGAAATTTCTGCTGTTTTTTCTGTTAAATATTCGCTGATCAAATTAATGTCTTTCAATTTATTTAGTAATTCCTCATCAATAAATTTAAAAGAATTAATGTTAAAGTAAATTGATTTTTTAATCCGCCTCGTATTAGTTTCCGACATTACCTGAAGATTTTTTATTTCCGTAGAAAGCAGATCATAAGTTGGTATAGTGGAAACCGTTTTGTCAAAATTTAGAATTTTTGTGGTTAGAAGATTGATATCCATTATTGTTCCTTCCAAATTATATTTCGGAATTCCGATCCAGTCATTTACTTTTAAATTTTTCGAGGTTGCAACGTGAATTCCCGTGACAAATCCTAAAATCGTATCTCTAAAAACCAAAACTAAAACTGCGGTAATTGCACCTAAACTTCCTAAAATTGCAGAGCCGCTGATTTTAAATAGAATACTTAGCGAAATAATTGAAAAAATAAAGATCCCAAATATTTTTACCGTTTGATTAATTGCTCTTAAAGCCATAATCATATAAAAATCCTTTTTCCATAAATAATAAAACTCTACTGCTTTCAACATTTTAAAAATCATACTTCCAAGAACAAGTATGAAAAGAATCTTTATAATGATTTCAAGAAAATCAAAACTTTTTGGATGGCGATAAAATATTGAATATAAAGCATAACTTCCAATAAATATTGCAATTAACCTCGCTATAGATGTTGTAATTCTTGATTTGTATATTGATGTTAAAATCGGAAAACGCTCTTCATTAACGAAAAATTTAAAAATAATTTTAAATATAATCTTAAAGAAATTGCTCACTAAAAAAATTAATGCTGCTAAGAGCAAAAACTTTGCAATAATCTGCATCCACAAAACCAGATCTTCCGGGAAATATCCCTTTACAAAATAATGAATCTGATCGCTAATATCCTGCAAAAAATCTTTAGTTGTAATTAAGTCTTCTCCCATAATTGCAAAATTAACGATTTACTTTTGCTAAGCATTTATATTTAACTAAATTTATCTTTTAAACAATAAATAATGGAAGAGAGTTTAATTTTGCTTATTTCAATAGTCCTTTTAGTTATAGGACTTCTGGGAACATTATTACCAGTTTTACCTGGACTTTTACTGAGTCTTTGTGGCTTATTAATCTATAAATTTGGCGGAAATTCGGAATTAAGTATGTGGTGGATCTGGATTTTTTCAATTCTCACAATCATTTCAACAGTTTTAAATTATGTAATTCCAGCAAAAACGAATAAAAAATACGGCGGAACGCGGTACGGAAGTATTGGTTCATTTATCGGAACTATTTTGGGGATTTTATTTATTCCAATTCCTTTTGGCTTTTTAATCGGAATGTTTGCAGGCGTATTTTTCGGGGAATTATTACATGATTCCCGTGACAGAAAAAAGGCGTTTAATAGTATGAAAGGTGCTTTTATTGGATTTCTTTACGGTACGGGTTTTAATTTCCTGGTCGGTTTGGCAATGTTATTGGTTGTAGTTTTAGACATTTTTAAATATTAAAATCATGATTTATAAATTATTAATTTCGAATCTTTTTTTCATCTCATTGATAAATTGCCAAACGCAAAAAGTAGCACAAAATACATCTACTGATATTACTAAAAATGTTGTCGACGTAAAAAGTGAAAATCTAATTTATTTAAAAGAAGGTGAAACGAAATTTATAAAAGAATTACAGGCAAATATTACTTTTGTAGGAATTACTGAAGATTCCCGTTGTCCTGAAGGAGTAAACTGCATTTGGGCAGGCGCAGCAACCGCAAATTTAACTGTAATGACGACTACTTCCCGACCGATGCAAATGCAGTTGAGCACAGTTGATATGCCATCAAGAAAATTAATAAAAGCCAACAATATCGGAGATTTCCATGTAATTTTAGATAAAGTGTCACCTTACCCAAATCAAAAAATTAATAAATCTGAGCTGAAAGGTAAGTATGAAATTGTTTTAAAAATGGAAAAAGGAAATATTAAAGTTGATCAATCCTCAGATCCGGTTACCACGAAATAATATTCTTATTATTTTCTTTTAAATAAACATTAATTTTCGAAAAAGGCGCGCTTCCAAAAAAACCGCGGTAAGAAGAAAGTGGTGAAGGATGAACAGCTTTTAAAATTAAATGTTTGCTTTCATCAATTAAAACTGCTTTTTTCTGCGCAAAACTTCCCCATAAAACAAAAACCACATTTTCTTTTTTATCAGAAATTTCTCTGATTATAAAATCGGTGAATTTTTCCCAATCGAGTTTTTGATGAGAATTGGCTTCATGTGCACGAACCGTTAAAGTTGAATTTAAAAGTAAAACGCCTTGTTTCGCCCAATCATCCAATTCTTTTTTTGTTCTTTTAATGCGTAAATCATTTTCGAGTTCTATAAAAATGTTTTTCAATGAAGGCGGTATTGCAACACTTTCAGAAACTGAAAAGCACAAGCCATTTGCCTGAAAATCATTGTGATAAGGATCTTGTCCGAGAATTACGACTTTTACATCGTCAAAAGAAGTCAGTTCTAAAGCACGAAAAATCTGTTTTGGTGGCGGAAAACATGGACTTTTTGCATATTCTGATTTTACTGTTTCCCAAAGATTTTCGAAATAAATTGATTCTTTAATTGGTGAGAGAACTTCTTTCCAGGTCATATTTGATAAAATATTTTTTATTTATTTAATTCAAAAATAACATTTTCAGATTTGTTTTCATCAACTCTATTCTCATTTTTTATAAAATTAAACTTGGTTAATAATTTTATAGAATTTTGATTTCCTCTTTCAGTAAAAGCCTCAATTTTTTCTAATTTTAAAACATTGAAACCATGATCAATAATAAATTCTACGGCTTCTGACATAAAACCTAAATGATGAAATTGAGGCAACAATTCATAACCTAATTCTGCTTTTTTAAAATCTTCCGAAAACTTCCAGAGACAAACAGTTCCGATAATTTTATCGCTTGATTTCTCACAAATTCCGAAATACAAACCTATTTTATTTTCTTCATTTTTGTTTATTAAATGAATAAAATCCAACGCATCTTTCAGATTTTTTGGTTTCTTTCGCTTAATAAATTGGTCAACAATTTCATTACCTCGAATGTCAAAAACATCTTGCGTGTCATTGTTTGTGATACTTCTGAGAATTAATCTTTTAGTTTCAAAATCCATTTTCAAATTTAGACATTTTTATAAAATCAACATTAATAAAATCAATTGTGAATCATGTTGTAAATAAGTAAATTTGCATGTGCATATAACCCAAGACCATTTACAGGAATTAGAATTTGACCAACTTTTAGCAGAAATTGCGCCTCAGGCATTTTCCCCTAAAACGGTGGAAAAAATATTGGAAATTAAACCTTTAGAGTTTGATGAAGCGCAAATTTCACTTAAAAAAACTTCTGAATATCTTAGTTCATTTGAAAGCGAAAACGCGATTCCATTTCATAATTATGATGATATTGAATCTGAACTAAAATTGATGCACATAGAGAATTTTCGCTTGGAAAATAAGGCATTTATTCGCATAAAAGAAATTACTACTCAAATCGGGAAACTTCAAAATTTCTTTTCAAAATTGTCTGATAATTTTCCACTTTTGACAGAAGAAGTCTTGACTTTGGATTATCAAAAAATCATCATTGATAAAGTGGACAAAGTTTTTAACCGATTTGAAGAAGTTAAAAACGACGCTTCACCAACTTTAAAAGCAGTTCGTGCAGAAATTTCCCATGCAAAAAAAGCCATTCAACAAAATTTTAGCAAAGCACTTTCCTCTTTTGCAGGAACAGACTATTTAGATGATATTAAAGAAACCGTTATCGATGATCAACGTGTTTTAGCGGTAAAATCGGCTTACAAAAAAAGAATTGCCGGACGAATTTTAGGGCTTTCAAAAACGGGTTCTATTACTTACATTCAGCCGGAATCTGTAGTGAGACATTATTTTACATTAAGGGAAAACGAAGAAGAGGAAAAGAAAGAAATCGATAAAATTTTACGGAAATTAACTTTAGAAATTTCAGAATTTTTCCCGCAACTTTCTGACTATCAAAATTATATTTTTGACCTCGACATTACCTGCGCAAAAGCAAAATTTGCCTATAAAATAAACGGCGTTTTACCCAAAATAAATAAGCATAAAACCATGCGTTTGCTTAATGCTTATCACCCATTATTGTGGATCAGCACGCAAAAAGAAAAGAAAGAAATTTTTTCTCAATCTTTAACTTTCACGGAACACAACCGGATTATTTGTATTTCCGGGCCAAATGCGGGCGGAAAATCGATTACTTTAAAAACAGTTGGATTATTGCAATTAATGATTCAAAGTGGAATTTTAGTTCCCGTTCATCCAAAAAGTGAAATGTTCTTTTTTGATAATATTTTAACGGATATTGGCGACAATCAATCCATTGAAAATCAACTTTCTACCTATTCTTCGCGCCTAAAAAAAATGGCGGAAATGATAAAAGTAACGGATGAAAACACATTGCTTTTAATTGACGAATTTGGAACCGGTTCTGACCCAGAATTAGGTGGTGCTTTGGCAGAAGCCTTTTTAGAATTTTTCTACAAAAAGAAGAGTTTTTCCATTATCACGACGCATTACACCAATATAAAAATGGTTGTTGAGCAACTTCCAAATGCGCAAAATGCGGCGATGCTTTTTGATGAACATACCTTGCTGCCTCTTTACAAACTGGAAATCGGACAAGCCGGAAGTTCATTTACATTTGAAGTGGCACAGAAAAATAAAATCCCAAAATTTATTTTGGATTCTGCAAAGGAAAAAGTGAAGCATGATATTATCAATTTAGATAAAACCATTGTGAAACTTCAGCAGGAAAAATTTGAAGTTGAAAAACTCAAAACCAATTTAACTGAGCAAAAAGATTCGGCGCAAAATAAGAAAGACAATCTGCAAAAGTTGAATGACCAAATGGAACAGAAACTTTTTAATTTTCAAAAACTCTACGAAGATGAACATCGAAAATTGCAATTTGGGAATAAAATAGAAGGTTTTATTGATTCTTATACAAAAGGTAGATCAAGAAAAGATCTGGTGACAGAATTTGTGAAAATTTTGGAACAGGAAAAATTTCGGCGTTTAGGTGGTGATAAAAACGAATCAAAAAAACTTCAGATCGTAAAGCGAAAAATCACGCAACAACTGAAAAAAACTGATGTTCAGGAACAGATTTCAGAAACCAATACCAAAATTGAAGAGAAAAAAAGTAAAGACCGCGAAGTTTGGATGAAAGTAGGACAAAGAGTTCGCATAAAAGGTTCCGCAAGCGTGGGAACAATTGAGCAGATTTCTAAAAATAAAGTGACGGTAAATTATAGCACTTTTAAAACTCAGATTTCTGGTGATGAATTGGAAAGGGTTTGATTTAGAATCAAGATTTAAGAGTCAAGAAACAAGATTTAAAAAAATAAATTAGTCTCACTGATTTTAAAGATCAGGCAGGTTTTTTTAATATAACGATTTTGCATCTGCGTCATCTGCAAAATCTGCGAGAAAATTTAGAGATAATTTTCCAAAACCTCAATCAATTTCTTAGTCAAATTTTTGCGGGAATATTTTGAAATATGTCTTTCAATTAAGTGAGTTTCACCGCTCTTCCACTCTTGGTATTTTTTTAAAATAAATTCTTTTAAAGTTTCAAAATCTTCATAAGAAAAATGTTTACCAGAATTTGTTTCATTTAAAATTTTCTCAACATCTGCATCTTTTGGTCCGAAACTTAAAATGGAATTTCCAGTTTGTAGATATTCAAATATTTTTCCAGGAATAATTCCTTTTGATTTATCTTCCGGAAAATTAGTAATCAACAATAAATCTGATTGTTGCATCTCAAAATTAGAATCTTTGTGAGACAAATAACCCAAGTTTTTAATCGAATTTTTTAGTTCAGATTGATTTAAATTTTCTAATATTTTATCATCAATTCTACCAACAAATTTTAATGCAAAATCATTTTTAAAATCCTCATTTTCTTTTACCAAATCTTCTAAAATTTGCCAAAGATTTTCAGGATTTCGAAGTTGCTCTAAAACACCAACATAACTTAAAGTGAATTTTGCATTTTTAATTTGTTCCTGAACATTAAAAACATTTTCGTCAAAACCGTTCGTAATACAAACTGCATTTGCGCCTTTCTTACGAAAATTTTCAGCGTCTGAAAAACTTGTTGCCAAAGTAATATCAGCAGTTTCAAAAACTTTTTTTTCTAAATTTTTATGTTTTAAATCGGCTGAATTAGTGAGTTTTAAATGTTTATAATAAGAAATTTCCGTCCAGGGATCACGAAAGTCTGCAATCCATTTTAAATTTGGATATTTTTCTTTTAAACCCAAACCAATTAAATGCATTGAATGCGGCGGACCTGTTGTGACAAAAGCATCAAAATGATTTTCTACTAAATATTTCTCTAAAAATTTAATCGAAGGTTTTACCCAAAAAACGCGTGCATCCGGAATGAAAAAATTACCGCGTACAAAAATCGATAATTTTGATTTCCAGGATTGGTTTTCTTTAACGTCAAACTGTCCGGCTTTGAATTTTTTATTGGCTTTTCCGAATTTTTCTGCTAATTGATAAGGCTCCCAAATTTTGGTTTTAATAATTTCTAAATCCGGTGAAACTTCGTTTTTAAGACTTTCATCAACAATCGGATAACTTGGATTTTCGGGAATAAAAAGCGTGGGTTTCCAGCCAAATTCCGGTAAATATTTCACAAATTTCAACCAACGCTGAACGCCAGGACCACCTGCTGGCGGCCAATAATAGGAAATGATTAATATTTTTTTTGGTTGGTTCAAACTATAAATGTGCTTTTGTCATTCTGACGAAGGAAGAATCTCTATTTTCAATCTTAAACTTCATCGTTTAAAAATCGCCAAGAACGATTAAATTCAGAAATTAAATCATCTTTCTTTTTTCTCGTCCACCCTTTAATCTGCTTTTCTCTGTTAGTTGCGATATCAATATCCTGATAATGTTCAAAAAAATCAAGAAAAAACATTTATATTTTGTGGTAAAATGTCTGGAAATAGCCTCTGGATTTTTGTGCCAATAAAGTCTATTCTTTAAGTCATTAGTCACTCCTGTATAAAGAACAGTCTTCATTTTATTTGTTAGAATTTAAACGTAGTAATTATGAGTTCCTAAAGTTTTTATCATACAAAATTAATATTTTGTTAATCATCTTATGTTACCCTTAGGGACGAAGAATCTTACTCATACAAGAGATTCTTCCTTCGTCAGAATGACATTCTTAAAACTTTTATCTCTTTTTCGATAAATAAAATAAATCCCCAAACCACTTAAAATTAAAAATATCAAAAGCGAAATCAACGAAATAATTTTTCCCGTGGCGATTACTTTTGGCTCAAAAACCATTTGCAACGTGTGATTTCCGGCGGGAACTACAACCGCACGTAATAAATAATCGGCTTTAATGTAAGGAACTTCAACATCGTCAATCAGCATTTTCCAGCCTTCAGGATAATAAATTTCTGAGAAAACTGCGAGTTGTGGCGTTTTAGACTGCGTTTTATATTCTAAGGAATTCGGTTGATATTTTGTTAAATTGATAATTGCGGTAGAATCTGATTGCAAAATATAATGCTTGATATACCTTGCATCATTTATTGAAACAATCGCAGTTTTTTTAGAATCTATTATACCCAAGGAATTCAGTTCTTCATTTGGCGTTTTTACTAATTTCACATCAGAAACAAACCACGCATTTCCATTGGTTTCAGGATTTGGAACGATTTCAGGCTTTTCCTGATTACCGAAAATCATGTATTTTACATTAAGTAAATTTAAAATCTTTGGAATCACCTTTGTGTCAGAACTAAAGAAATATTTGTTTATCAAATCATCATACCGGCGTAGTTTTACCGCGTGATAGCCGCCAACGGAAGATTTAAAATAAGAAGTATTGGTTTCGCTGAATGTGCTTAAAACATTGTTATAAATGCGATAATGTGTTTCGTCTTTTTGGGCGATTGTCTCTAAAACTTTATTTACTTTAACATCATTTAAAAGTGAAATTAAATTTTGATTATCGCCAACTTTGTCAACAAGTAAATCTGAAGTTTCGGTTTGAAAAGGTTGTTCGGCAAAGGTTTTATCAACAAAATTATCTTTGTTTAAATACCTATGGTTAACTGACCAAAGATCAAATAAACTAATGGCACCAATTAGTATTAAAGCAATATTTTGCGATATTTTTTTCTTTAAGGAAAAGTATAAAATTGCGGCAACCAACGCAACATACAGGATTGCTTTTAATGCATCAGTTTTAAAAACGGAATATCTTGCGTCAACAAAATAATCCAAAAGGTATGGCGGAAAATAAGTTTTCTCTGCATCAGTATGAAATCCGAGTAAGCTTTTACCAAAAACTAATAAAATTAAAGTGAAGCCTAAAACAATAGAACTTATCCAAATTAAAATTTTCTTTTTGTAGTCTTCTTTTAAAATATTTTCCTCAGAAGTTTCAATGCTTTCATTTGAATTAAAAAACCGGTAAAGACCGACCATCGCGATCAAAGGAAACAGTAATTCGACTACAACCAAAATAGAACTAGGCGCGCGAAATTTATTATAAAAAGGTACAAAATCAATAAAAAAATCTGAAACTAAGAGAAAATGACTTCCCCAAGCAAGAAAAATCGTTAAAACTGACGCGCCAAAAATCCAATACTTATATTTTTTCCAGGCGAAGAAAAATCCTAAAATGGCGAGGAAAACAACGACCGCACCTTGATAAGCCGGTCCGGAAGTTCCCGGTTGATCGCCCCAATAAGTAGCGCTGCCAAAGCCTTTTTGAAGATTATCAACTTCCTGCTGAGAAGTGGCATTTTGCTGAACCAACTCCTGGGTTTTCTGCATCATTTCTGCAGAACCTTCTTCCTGACTTCCGCCGCCCATTAAACGGGGAATAAATAAATTTAGAGTTTCCAGTTTGCCGTAACTCCACATTAAAATTCCTTCTTTATCAATTCCAGATTTTCCAGCAGTTTGACCATCAGAATTTAAAATTTGTTTGCCACGGACGGTTTCTTTTATATATTCAGAATTGGCCAAAATTCTTTGGGAATTCATACCAACGCCCAAAACAAAAGCAACGGCTAAAATCCCTGTAGAAATTCCAAAATGTTTCCAGTCTATTTTTCCAGTTGCTGCTCGTAAGAATTCTGATAGAAAGAGAAAACCCATCGCAAGGAAAAAGTAATAGGTCATTTGCGCATGATTCGCAAAAATCTGCAACGCCATAAAAAGTGTCGTCACGATAAAGCCAACAACATATTTTTTTCTGACATAAACTAATAAAATTCCTGCTAAAAGTGGCGCAAAATAAGCAACTGTGTGTATTTTTCCATTATGTCCTGCCGCAAGTGCAATAAAAAAGTAAGTTGAAAAACCAAAAAATGTTGCACCCAAAAGTGCATACTTCCAGTTTTTAACAACGACCAAACCTAAAAGAAAAAAACCTGAAAAAAGCAAAAATAAATAGTTTGCAGGTTTTGGCAAAAGCATAAAAAAATCGTCCACGCTTCGTATCAAATCTCCGCGAAACTGCGCGCCCATTTGATATGTTGGCATTCCGCCAAACATAGAATCGCTCCAGTAAGTTTCTGAATTATTATTAGCACGAAAATCTAAAAGTTCCTTTGCACCACCTTTGTATTGGACAATATCATGCTGAAAGAGCTGTTTTCCATTTAACACCGGATTGGCATAAACGACAGCCATAATGATAAAAAGCAATAAACTGGCTGCGATAAAAATATATCTTTTGTTTTTCAGCATTGAAATTTTTCCTTTAATTTGATTTATTGTTAGGCTCTTTCACTTCTTCATAGTCCACAGTTTCTGCATCCCAATGAACTCTATTGGTAATGTGTGGTTCCTGAGGTTGATCAGCTGAAGGGTTATTTTGTGGATTTTTTTGCTGAAAATTTTTAACCACACTTCCTACAAATAATCTTTTTAGCAATCTCCAGACAAATGACACGATGATCACAACAATAATTACATCTAAAATATCTTTAAGCATAACTAATTTAAATTTTAAAATTATTTATCAGAAGGATTTACCATGACGGAAGACGTCGAAACACTCGTCATAGACTGTGATTTTTTACCGTCAGAAATCCCTTCTTTTTGAGTTGTTTTTACAGAAATGTTTTGGTTTTTGATCCACCCGGAATTTTGATCAAATGTGATCGTCCCGTTTTGCGAGAGCTCTGAACTAACAGTATGCGTAACGCCATCCGCTACTTTTTTATCTGACTTCAAAGGAATTCCACCATTTACAGCAATTGTTGCAACGCCATTATCAGCGCTTTTTAAAGTATAATAAGTCACTAATTTCATTTTTCCATCTGGTGAAGCATTCTCCGAAATATTCCATTTATCGCCAACTTTCGCGCCCTTCGCTGGAATGATAGAGAGGTTTTTTGTAAACTGATCTTTGAGAATTTTTTCGTTAAAGTTTTGTTTAAAATTAGCAATAAATCCTGTACGCGCTTGCGCATCTTTTATCATGGATGATGTGGCGGCCGATACTTTTTTGTAAACAGGATCAAAACCGGTGATCGAAAGTACTTTCCCTGATTTATCCATTTTCATATTTAACTTATTTCCTACCAAAGCGCGGTTTATTGTCCACATCATTTTTAGTTGATCTTCCTCCGGAATTGCTAGTTTGGTGTCAACAACAGAAGTTTTACCATTTGCACTTTGAGAATTTCTTTTGCTTAAAAGATTGATGCTTATATCGTAAACATTATTTTTAAGGTCATTTACGGTAAAAGACATTTCATCTGTAGCTTCGTTCGTACCACTTACTTTTTTACCCATTGGATCTGTTATTTCCTGAAGATCCCTTTGGTAAGTCACAAGCGGATAACTTTTGCCAACTTCTAAATTAAAACTTTGTCTGTAAACTCCTGCAGAATCTTTTATTGCAAAATTTTCAGAATTTGAAGAATTTTCTGTAGAATCCTTCACCGGAACTTCTATAGTAATCGTTTTACCAGTTTTCGGATCGGTTTTAGTGATTGTTTTTGTTTCTTTTTTACATGAATAAAGTGTCAAAGAAATAAGCGCAATGGCTAATATATTTTTCATAAAGATTTGTCTGAGTTATTTTAAATGCAGAGTTAAACCGCCTTTTATTTTATTTAAAGTTGAGAAACTGTCAATTTTTGGCGAACAGCTTCGTATAAAATAGCGCCGCAGGCCACAGAAACATTTAGAGACTGTGTTTTTCCTTCCAACGGTAATTTGATTTTTTCGTCAGCATGGTGTAAAACTTCTTTGGAAATTCCTGTTTCTTCATTTCCCATCACAATTAATGAAGGACCAGAAAAATCGACGTCATAGATTAATTTCTGCGCTTTTTCTGTTGCAGCAAAAACCTGAACGCCAGATTGCTGTAGAAAATCTACCGTGTGAGAAAGATTTTTTTCCTTACAAATTTTAACATTGTAAAGTGCGCCTGCGGAAGTTTTTATAGCATCAGAATTAATTGGCGCGCCACCTTTTTCCGGGATAATTATCGCATCAATTCCCGTGCATTCTGCAGTTCTACAGATCGCACCGAAATTTCTAACGTCTGTTAAACGATCAAGCATCAATAAAAACGGCGTTTTCCCTTCCTCAAATAATTGCGGCAAAAGATTTTCAATATTATAAAAAGGAATATCAGAAATAAACGCCACCACACCCTGGTGATTTTTTCGTGTAAAACGATTCAGTTTTTCAATCGGGACATAATTTGCCCGAATTCCATATTTCGCTAAAGCAGTTTTTAACTCGGCATAAATTTGTCCTTGCAAAGCATTTTGCAAAAATATTTTATCAATCGTTTTTCCAGCTTCCAGGGCTTCCATCACTGGACGCAATCCGAAAATAAAGTCATCTTTTTCTTTCATTTAAAATTTTTCAATTTTTAAAAGTAACTGTAATCACCATAAATACTATTTATTTTAAACCATCTTTCTGGTTGGCAATTTCATAAAAACTCTTTTGAGTATCTTTTTTAATTAATTTCTTTCCGCTAAAAGCGCTCTTTTTTGGGCTAAAATGTAGCCGTAATGTAAACTCTCATGCATATTATTAAAAATAATGGCATCTTGAATACTTTTGAGATCAATTCCATAACTTGTAGAATAAGGCGTATAATCCGGGAAAAAATTATCATCAAAATCCTTCATTAAAATTCTGGAAGTTTCAGTTAATAAAAAACCAAGATCTTCAATTTCAGAGGCTTTTACGTCTAAATTTGCCAATGTTCCTTTTTTGTATTTTTCGATCCAAAAAGTATCTATTCTAAAAGGATTTCCACTCAAATAATAGTGTAAAAGTTGTTGTGTCGCAACGCAATGTGCAACATTCCAGTAAATATTATTATTGAAACCATCTGGAATCGTAAGCAGATCTTCTTGTGGAGTTTCCTGCAAAATTTCTAATAAATTTCGGCGGGTTTGCCGGTGTATCGCAAAATGGTAATTCAAAGGAGTAATTTTTTAATCTTCAAAAATACTTCATTTATATGGATTTGCATAAATTTTAAGCGTCTATCAAAAACACATTAACATCTTTTAATAAAAATTTGTCTTTTGTGAAGTTAAATAATTAAATTATGCTCTAAATTTTTAACAAAGTTTAACTCAAAATTAGTATTAATTATATTGATTAATGCCCAATTTTATTGGAAATTTACCCATTATTTTAAAATCAGCTATGGCAGAATTACATCAGGCAGACGATATTAGACTTTTAACGGAAAAAGTGAAAGAGCAAAATATTTATTTTTCTCTTTTAAAACAGGAAATAAACCGCGCCATTATTGGTCAGGAATATATGATTGACCGTTTATTGATCGGACTTTTAGGAAACGGTCACGTTCTTTTGGAAGGTGTTCCCGGTTTGGCTAAAACTTTGGCGATAAAAACTTTGGCGGAAGCCGTTCAGGGAAAATTTTCGAGAATACAGTTTACTCCGGATCTTTTGCCGGCAGACGTTATTGGAACGCAAATTTACAGCGTAAAGGACAATGATTTTTCCATAAAAAGAGGACCGGTTTTTGCGAATTTTGTTTTGGCGGATGAGATCAATCGTGCGCCGGCAAAAGTGCAATCTGCCTTATTGGAAGTTATGCAGGAAAAACAAGTGACGATTGGCGATGAAACGATGTTTTTGCCGAAACCATTTTTAGTTTTAGCGACACAAAATCCAATTGATCAGGAAGGAACTTATCTTTTGCCGGAAGCGCAAAGCGACCGTTTTATGTTAAAATGTACGATTGATTATCCTGATTTTGAATCTGAAAGAAAAATCATGAGAATGATCTCTACACAAGATATTCCGAAAATTAGACCGGTCATTTCTTTGGATCAAATTACGGATGCAAAAGCTATCATCAACCAAATTTATCTGGACGAAAAAATTGAAAAATATATTCTCGATATGGTTTTTGCCTCAAGATATCCGGAAAAATACGGCATGTCAGATCTGAAAAATTACATCAGTTTTGGTGCTTCGCCGCGTGCTTCGATAAATTTGGCAATTGCTTCCCGCGCTTATGCTTTTATAAAAGGTCGCGCATTTGTGATCCCGGAAGATGTGAAGGAGATTGCAAAAGATGTCTTACGCCACAGAATTGGGTTGAGTTTTGAAGCGGAAGCAGAAAATATTTCTTCAGACGAAATTGTTGATAAAATTTTGGGGAAAGTTCAGGCGCCTTAAATAATAATTAATGAGTAATAAGTAATATTTTAAGAACGTGCCTTCGGCGCATTCAAAAAAGTGAAAAGAAAAAATACCCGACTTTTTAGCCCTGATTGAAGTGGAAATCTTTTTTTTGCATTTGAAAAAAAGATTGTAGCGGAAAGCAGGACGGGTTTTGAAAATATAAAAAAATAGTGTTGCTACTAATTAAAAGTAAAATAGTAATCAACAGATTGCTTCGTTCCTCGCAATGACAAAATGGAAGTAAAAGATATTGTAAAAAAAGTAAAGCAAATAGAAATCCGGACGCGTCGTCGCACGGAATCTACGCTTATGGGGCAATATCACAGCGCTTTTAAAGGACAAGGAATGACGTTTTCAGAAGTTCGGCCTTATCAAAATGGCGATGAAATCCGCAGGATGGATTGGAATAAAACCGCGCGTTTCCGGGAACCTTTCGTGAAAGTGATGGAAGAAGAGCGGGAATTGACGATGATGATTTTGGTAGATATTTCTGCGTCGATGAATTATGGAACGAGAAATGAATTGAAAAAAGATTTTGTGGCGGAGATTGCGGCAAGTTTAGGATTTTCTGCGGCGGGAAATAATGATAAAGTTGGATTGATTTTATTTGCGGATAAAGTTTATAAAGTAATTCCGCCGAAAAAAGGAAAAAAGCATATTTTGGCGATTCTAAGTTCGATTTTAACAGCGGAATATGTTCCTGCGGAAAGTAAAATTGATGTTGCGCTGGACTATTTAATGAATATTTTTAAGAAAAAATCTTTGGTTTTTTTGTTTTCAGATTTTGAAGATGAGTATAACGAGAAACTAGTAAAAATTGCGGCGAAGAAAAATCAATTGCTTGGTTTGAGAATTTTTGATGAGAAAGATGAGGAAATTCCGGATGTTGGTTTTGCGCATTTTATAGATTCTGAAACGGGGAAAAAAATCTGGGCAAATACTTCAAGCGCAAGATGGCGTTATGATTTTGCAGAGAAACAGAAACAAAAAATAAAAAATATTAAGGAAAATTTTGAGAAAAGTTCGGGGCATTTTTTAAATATTAATACCGCCGATGATTATTCTAAAATTTTATACCAATATTTTAAAAGAAAGTAAATTAGTTTGAAAAAAAAAGTTCTATTATTTATCGTATTTATTAGTGTTTTTGCGAACGCGCAGATACTTTCTTCGACTTTGGACAAGAAGACTTTGGCTTTGGGAGAACCTGCAGTTCTTAAAATAAATATTGATAATCTGCAAGGCAAACAAGTAAATTCTGCAGCCAAAAATTCACTTCTACCCTTTCATTTTGAAGGTATAAAAGATTCAATTAGTTTGAAAGAAGACTCGTATTCTCGAACTGTAGAATTTGCAGTTTTTGATGAAGGGAAATATACAATTCCGGTTTTAGAATTTAAAGTTGGTGATAAAGTTTTAAAAACGATTCCCTATGAAGTTGAAGTTGTAAACACCGCCAAAAAAGGTGATGAGATCAGCGATATCATGAATAATAAAGAGGTAAAACTCGATGTCAATGATTATTGGGAACTCTATAAATTTTACATTTTAGGACTTATTGCTTTAATTGCACTCATAATTATTATTTATTATTTTATCCGTTACAGCAAAAGAGATAAAAATTCCCCTAAAATTGTCACGAACAAGACTTTGAGAGATCTCGAAAATTTAAAAAAGAAAAAATATATAGAGAATAATAATTACCGTGCTTTTTACATAGAGTTGATTGATATCAGCCGGAATTTCATTTCAACACAATATAAATTTCCTGCAGATGTGCTTTTGACGGATGATCTTATTTCTTTTATGAAAAACAATAATACCATTTCAAAAGAAAATGAGGCGATTGTAGAAGATGTATTTTTAAGAGGCGATCTGGTAAAATTTGCTAAAACTTTTCCCGACAAAGAAACCATGCAAAATGATTTTAAAGGCATACAGGATTTCGTAAAACGGTCTACAAAAGATATTGAATTTGAAAAAGTAAGAAGCGATGTTTAATTTAAATTTTATATTCTACAGTCCGTGGTTGCTACTGCTTTTTGCTCTTTTTATTCCTTTACTGATCAGAGATTTAAGTAAGAAAAAATCTATTGGTTTAAAAGTTCCATCTGTCCGGAATATGAAAGAAAATGGAAGTATTGTTCCGGTGCTTTTTTTTCTAAAAATTTCAAAATATTTAATATTATCTTGTCTTATTATCGCGATCGCCAGACCAAGAACTTTCACGGTATCGCAGAATCGGGATGATACCAAAGGAATCGACATAATGCTTTCCGTAGATGTTTCTCTCAGCATGCTTGCAAAAGATCTGCAGCCAGACAGAATAACGGCGTTGAAAGATATTGCCAAAAAATTTATTGAAAAAAGGCCCAATGACAGAATTGGTTTGGTAGAATATGCTGCAGAAGCGTTCACAAAAGTGCCTGTTACATCCGATCACGAAGTTTTGATCAATGAAATAAATAATCTGAACGGTCTTGAGTTGATCCAGGGAACCGCGATCGGAGAAGGTTTGGCTGTTGCTGTGAATCACTTGAAAGACAGCAAAGCAAAAAGTAAGATCATAATTTTAATGACAGATGGCGTTAGTAATGTCCAAAATGCCATGCCGCCACAAGTTGCTGCCGAATTAGCTAAAAATAATAACATTAAAGTGTACACCATCGGCATAGGGACAAACGGTTACGCTCTTTTTCCAACGGCGCAGGACGTTTTTGGTGAACTTGTTTTCACGGAACAACCCGTTCAAATTGATGAAAACGCTTTGCAGGAAGTCGCTTCGATCACCGGTGGGAAATACTTCCGGGCCACCTCTACCGAAAATCTTGAACTTATCTACGATGAGATCAATCAGCTGGAGAAAACAGATTTAAAATCAACAACACTTTATAATTACAAGGAATATTTTAGAATTTTTCTGTTGGTCGCGTTGGGAATACTATATTTTGATGCGATATTGAGATGGGTTTTTTATAAAGTTTTAAATTAGGTTTTAAAATAAAAAATATTGATTGATTTTAAAAATGATTTACCTTAAAAAGATTTTTAGATAAAAATGAATTTAACTTTAGGAAATTACTGGTATTTACTTCTGCTATTGCTTTTGCCAATAGTGGGAATATTTATGTACCGATATATCAACTGGAAAAAGAAAAGAAAAAATATTTTTGCAGAATCTAAATTCCAAGGTGAATTTTTTCCTAAAAATAGAGGATTTTCAAAAGTTTTGCCTTTCCTGTATATTTTGGCAGGTTTGTTTTTAATTTTGTCAATAGTCGATTTTTTAAGCGGAACAGAACAGGTAAAATCTAAACAAAAGATCAATAATGTGATGTTTCTTTTGGATGTTTCCAACTCCATGAACGCTCAGGATATTCAAACAAGCCGATTAAATGCTGCTAAAAATCTGATGGTGCAAAGTCTCACAAAAATGAAAAATGACCGCGTTGGCCTCATCGTTTTTGCCGGTGACGCACAATCGATTATGCCTTTAACAGCAGACTATAGCGCAGCTTCCACTTATATAAATGGTATTGAAACCAGCGTAATGCCGACGCAGGGAACGGATTTTTTAAAAGCCATGCAGGTCGCAGTTGAAAAATTTAAAAACATCCCGAAAGGTTCGCGGAAAGTCGTATTGATAAGTGATGGCGAAGATAATGAAGGAAATGAACCAAATGCTTTGAAACTGGCAAAACAAGAAGGTATTTCAATTGTTTCGGTAGGTATCGGGACGGAAGAAGGTGCGCCGGTGCCGGAGTACATTTTTGGAGAATTAATGGGATATAAGATGAATTCCTCAGGTGAAACCGTAATCTCAAAAAGGGAAACTGCTGCGCTCGAAGATCTTGCTACAAATACCGGCGGTTCGTATCTGGATGGAAATAATCTGGAAAACGCAGTTTCGGAAATGGACGTAGATCTTCAAAAAAGTGCTTCTTCAACTGAAAGTTACGTCAGTTCTCAAACAGCTGTTCATTATTACCAATATACTTTGACAGTTTCACTGTTCTTTTTTTTCCTCATTTTTTTACTAAATCCGAAACGTGATTTCAATATTTAGTATGATAAATTTAACGTAAAGGTCTTTTTAATCAATATTTTAACCCTTATTTAACTTTTTTTTGCTTACATTTTAACACTTAATAGAGTAATTTTGTAATGATGAATATGGGAAAAAATTTACTTGTGTTATTCTTTTTAATCAGTGCATTTATAAACGCTCAGGAAAGTTATAATTCCTTGGTTTATGAAGGAAATTCTGCATTTAAAAGTAAAAATTACGAACGTGCTTCTACGAAATTCCTTGAAGCTTCTAAAGGCAAGGAAAAAGATTTTACTTCTCACTACAATCTTGGCAATTCTCTTTACAAAAGAAAAATGTACGACGAAGCGCGTGCAGAATTTCAAAAAGCAGAAAGTTTCGCGACTTCATTACCTGATAAAATGGCTGCCCAATACAACATTGGCAATACATTCATGGAAGGTAAAAATCCTGAAAAAGCTGCAGAGTATTACAAAAAAGCTTTAAAACAGCAACCAAATAATGAAAGCGCACAGCGTAATTATCAAATCGCGAAATTAAAGGAAAAAGAAAAAAACGAACAGGATAAACAAAAAGGTAAATCCGGCGGTGGCGGTGGAAATAATAAAGATCAGGACAATAAAGACGGAAAAGGCAAAAACCCAACTCAACAATCAGGCGGAAATTCGGAAGAAAACTCCGGAAGCGGAAATAATGGAAAAAATTCCGGTAAAAATAATATCCCAAAAGATCTTGAAAAAGCCATTTTAGACCGGACCTCCAACAAAGAGCAGGAAACTGCACAAAAGATTTTAAACAAAAACGGAAACTCAATGCCGCAAAGCAATGAGAAAGACTGGTAATGAAAATATGCTTCAGCTACATATTATTCTTAATTTCTGTGATATCAATTCACGGCCAAGTCGATTTACGCGTAATTCCAGACAAACGTGACCTAAGTATTGATCAGGAATTAAAATTAACTGTTGTACTAGAAATTCAGGGCAACGACTTCAATATTCAGTCACCTCTTCAAATGCCCGATCTTTCTAAGTTTAACATTTTAACAACGGGTTCAGAAAATAATACGGATCTTAATATCCGAACCAAAACCATTGTTTTTCAAGTTTTACTTCAGCCAAAACAAACGGGCAGAATAAAAGTTGGATCTGTTTTATATACGGCAAATAACAAAATTTATAAGACAGAGCCATTTGACGTTTACGTAACAAATGCGACAAAAAAGGCGATCGTGAAACCTAGTATTGCCAACGAAATGTATCTCAATCTTGAGGTAAAGGACAAAACCATTTACAAAAACCAGCCGACAATTGCAGTTTTAAAGGCTTACAGCAAAAATTTTGACAATTTTAGAAATGTTTCGAAAATAAAATTTCCAAAAAATGGTGATGTTAATTTCCACCAGATAAGCTTTGCAAAATCGGATATTGAACAAGATGAAGATTCTAATATGTCATCGCAGGTCATCGGCGTTTTCCTTATCACAACCTCAGAAAGTGGTGAGATAAAGATTCCATCAGTTTCAGCTACAGTTCGAAATAATTCTTCCAGCGCTGTTTTAAGATCCCGAAAAGTAACTTTAAATGTAAAAAAATTACCAGGAAAAGCACCGGAAAATTACAGAAATGCGGTTGGGAATTTTAATGTTGATATGTCAACTACCGTTGAAGAAAATAATCTTGTAGGAAAACCTATTAATTTGAATGTCAAGGTAAGCGGTGAAGGAAATTTACACACGATGGATCTTCCTAAGCTCGCGGAATCTCCTGAATACAGTTTTTTTGCGCCAAAAATTACCTATAATGTTAAAAATTCAAAGAAAGGATCTGCAGGAAATATTGTTTTAAATTACATCATTATCCCAAAAACTACAGGCAAAATAATCTTAAAAACTGAAGATTTTTCCTACTTCGATCCTGAAAAAAAAGCCTATAAAAATTTACCTTCAGATACTTTATCTTTTGCTTCACTTACATCGGACGAATTGAATGATACAAAAACTGCAATTGAAAAGGTAAATGAATATACGACCAACGTTTTATCGACAGTTCATACGCCAAAAATCATTGCGCAGCAGCTTCAAATCCCCAAAGCACATGAGTTGAACTATAAAATTATTCTGGGAAATCTTGCTTTGCTTTGCGGTTTACTATTTTTGATATTTAAATACAGAGATAAAAAAAGAAAAAAAGTAAGTTTTGCAAAAAATATAAAAGCAGCGCCAGTAGAAAATATCGCAGAAGCCGAAGCGCGTTTAATTAAAGATAAACCGTTTGATTTTGCCTCAGAGATCAGTTATCTGGAAGTTTTAAATCATAATCAGGATTTTACAACTTTTTTCACATCCTTTGAAAACTTTCAAAAAGATCTCGAAATTTATAGCGAACGCAAGTCTGATCTTACTTTTAACAATTATTTAATTCAAAATAAAGGTGCAAAATTCGCCGAAGATTTTAGAAATCTTATTCATGAATTTTCCATGGAAAAATATACGCCTGTTCATGATCCTGAAAACATTAATGTTATTTTCAATAAATTAAAGAATATAATCTCTGAAATTAAAGAATAGTTATTTTTTATTCATAATTTTGCGAAATTAATAAATTATTATGTTCCAGTTATTTTCGGTAAAGGAAACGCTCACGGCCACAATGGTACTTTTTGCGGTTATTGATATATTAGGTTCGATCCCAATTATTGTTTCGCTGCGCAAAAAATTTGGGCACATTGAATCTGAAAAAGCTTCAATTGTTGCTGGTGTTTTAATGATTGCTTTTCTTTTTATTGGCGACAACATTTTAAAATTAATCGGGATCGATAAATATTCTTTTGCGATCGCAGGTGCAGTTGTAATTTTTATTATCGCTCTGGAAATGATCTTAGGAATCGAAATTAATAAAGCCAGCGAAAGTAATTCTGCTTCCATTATTCCTATCGCTTTTCCATTAATAGCCGGAGCCGGGACGTTGACAACCACACTTTCCCTTCGTGCAGAATACCATGATATAAATATTATTTGTGCAATTTTACTTAATACTCTTTTCGTCTATCTTGTTTTAAAATCTGCCACATGGATAGAAAAAAAGATGGGTCAGGGAAGTTTGCAGGTATTGCAAAAAGTTTTCGGAATTATCCTTTTAGCCATCGCTATTAAATTATTTACCGCTAACTTTGCAATGCTGTTCGCGCAGTATATTCATTTTTAAAAAATATAATGGAATCACCATTAATATTAATTTTATAGAAATAATGAATTAAGATTAAAAATTAAAAATAATCTTGATAAATAAACAGTCAGATATGAAAACCATTTATAAAGTATTTTTAGCATTATTTGTAGTTCTTATCGCCATCGATCTTTATATGATCGACTGGAATCTTGGCTTTTTCAGCGGTGAAAATGCCAAATTCATGCTTCCTTTAGCAGCCGGAGTTTTGGGTGTATTGTTCGTAATTATTCTCAATACAATGAGTAAACTTTCTACTTCTAAGAGCTAATACTGAGATTTTTCAGTATGGCTTCAGACTTTAATTCTGTTTCCTGCCACTCTTTTTGAGGATTACTTTGCGAGGTTATTCCACCGCCAACAAATAATTCTGCGGCATTTTTGTAAACTTTTGCGCAACGAAGGTTTACGAAAAAATAAACATCATCTGACATTTCCACTCTGCTAAAACCAGCGTAAAATTCTCTTGGTTTATTCTCAAAATTTAAGATCGCTTTTTTGCAAAAATCTTTCGGAATACCACAAACAGCAGGAGTTGGATGAAGATCAGTTATTAAATTTGATAAATGTTCTTCATCAATTTTTAATTTAAAATCAGTTCGAAGATGTTTAATATTTCCGGAATGATGGTCTTTTGTGTCCGATATTTTTACTTGAGAAGAATATTTCTTTAAGACAGATTCCACATAATTACTCACCGTTTTCTGCTCGTCCAGTTCTTTTTTTGTCCACTCTTTATCCAAACCTAAAGTTCCGGCGAGACTCATGGTTTCAAATTCAGATGTTTTTTTATTAAATTTTCCTAAAACTTCTGAAAATGCTCCAATCCAGGATTCTTCTTCAGTTTTAAATAAATAAATAAAAGCATTATCGTAGGATTTAATTAAATTTAGAAAACTTTGCGATAAATTAATTTTTTGATTTTCTAAACCGATAATTTTCCTGCGCGAAATAACAAGTTTGGGAAGTTTATTTTTTTTTATAAACGAAATTACGTTTCCCAATTTCTGAATGTAATCTTCCTCAGATTCTTCCTTTAAATCATTTAAGGTAAATTTAAAATCAGAAGACGACCATTGATTTTCCAATAATTGTTCCGGTGAAACTTCTTTAAAATTTCCTTTAAAATTCAATTGTTTTAAAGTGTCAAAACTCGTGAAACCAATATTTTCATTTTCAGAATTTAGATCATTAACGAAAATTTTAGATGAAAACGGAAGCCGAAAGAGAATTTGAGTCATGATTTATTTTGCGATCACATTGTTTGTCATCGTCGTATGGTTAATTAAATCACCTTTTTCATTGCGTATTTCTATTTCAGAAACGTGCATCGTTTTTCCTTTTCGAATAAATCTGGCAGTTCCAGTCACAACACCTTTTCTTACACTTCGTAAATGGTTTGAATTGATATTTGTACCGACTGCGTAGAATTTTTCAGTGTCAATAAATACATTAGAAAGACAAGAACCCAAAGTTTCGGCCAAAACGCAACTTGCGCCGCCGTGCATGATACCAAAAGGTTGATGTACATTTTCATTCACAGGCATTGTTGCAGAAAGTGAATCATCTGTGATTTCAGAGAATAAAATACCAAGATTTTTAGCCAGTAAACCCTCGCCCCAATTATTTAAAAAATCTAAAGTTTTTGCTTTTTCCTGCTCTGTCATATTAATATATTTTGGGATTCCAGTTTGCAGGCACACTCGGCGTGATCACTTTATAGTATTCTTCAAGTTCTGCCATTATTTCTTCATAAGTTTTAGTTTCCAGCTCTTCGACGGTAATCACTTTTCCCATGTGAATTTCTTTTTTACCAAAATCTCCGGCACCTAAAACGATTGGAACACGGGATTTAATTGCCATAAGGTAAAAACCTTTTTTCCATTTAGCAACCCAACTTCTGGTTCCTTCGGGCGTAATAACCAAGCTGAAATCGTCTTTTTTAAACTCGTTATCTACAAAATTGATAAGATCATTTCTTTGAGAACGGTCGATCCCAATACCGCCTAAAGCTTTTACAACAAAGCCATACCAGGCTTTTGTGTGCTCGTCTTTTATGATCACTTTTAATTTTTTACCTAAAACCCAATAAGCAAGGTTTCCTAAAATATATTCCATATTATCGGTATGTGGTGCTACTACTAGAATGCAGCGGTTCAGGTTTTCCACATCGCCGTCTAAAACAATCTTCCAGCCTAAAATCTTTAAACCCAATTGCCCTATAAATTTTTTCATATAAATTTTAATAATAATTTTTTACCCACTTATTTTTAAATGATTTTATTGCTTTATTTCCTTTAAAAATATTAAAAAAATACTTTCCATTTTAAATTTTAAAAACAAAAAGTATAACCAACTAGTGGTTATACTCCAAATATAAGTGACTGATTTTGGTTAAAATAAATTGGTGATGAAGTTCACTATCGTGAGAACGACATCTAAAACGAGCTGTACCATAGTTTTTGTTTTTATTAATTTGTGATAATTAACTTAACGAAGGTAATAATTTGTAATTAATTACCATCATAAAGTTTTGTTAATTTAAAGATCTGATAAATAATTTGAGAGTGAGCAAAGTGAGTGTATAATTTAGTTATAAAGACCACTCACTTTTACTCCACCACTCTCAATTTATTTTGTTTTAATTATAATTTTATTATTTTTATCGTCAGAATTTACGTCGATATTAACTCCATTTATATTTTTTGGATTTAAAATCACTTTCTTAACGTAACTTTCAGCTTCATCTTTCCCAACTTTCTTGCCGTTAATAATAATAGAATCAGAATCATTCGAGGGAATATTGATCGATGTCCCGTTGATATTGATATTTGCTGAATTATCCGCATCATCAGAGTTATCATTATCATCCTCATCTTTATTCATATCATCATCAAAATTAATTCTGTCTCCTAATTTTATTACCTTAAAGTTTTTAGGAACGATAAGCTGGTAATTAGCGTTATAATGTCTCATTCTATCTCTGTAAGAATAAATAAAGTAATTTGGTAAAAGAATTTTATTATCTCTAATTTCTACCGGAACTTTCAATTGAATTGGTTGGTTATAACCTCTCGCCTCTCTTTTCACGATCAAATAAGGTTGATCTACATTTTGATGTTTTACTTCAATATATGGATAATCTTCCTGGTAGATCATTTTCCCGTCTGAGAAATAATCCCCGAAATATGATTTGTAATTAGCCGGAATTTCTACTTTTTTTACATCAACCAAAATACTGTCAGACGTTGTATTAATAGCGATGTTTTGTGTTTCATCATTATCACCGGAATATTTAGTAAACATTTTCGTCGCTGTGAAACCGCCTATTAAAAGCAAACCGAACCAAAGGAAAACCAAGGCGCCGATAACATAACCTGTATATCTTAGTTTAGAATTTGGCGCAAATAATTTTATTGAAATTAGCATAAAAATTATTGCCGGGATTAGTAAAGTCAAAACTAATATGGTTATCAGTAGAAAATTAGGCATATCATTTCCTAGAAAAAATGAAATTCCTTCCGGTACATTTACCGCGTCAGAACCGAAGCTTATTCCGAAGAAGGCAAAGGAACCCAAAAGACATGAAATACCCAAAATCCCGAAAAATATAGCGAAAAATATACGCACGATGCTTAATAAAACATGACCGACATTGTCAATATTGCCTTTTTGGGATTGGAATGCTTGTCCAAGTTTTTGGCTGGATTCATTCGCAAAATGAACGATTTTTCCGGATTCTTCTTTTAAATTATCAAAATTAATTGGTTTCCCTTTCATTTTTAAATAGTCTGAAGCCGTTTTTGCCTGAGGAAGAACGATCCATAGAATTACATAAAGTAAAATCCCAAAACCTTTCATTATCACAAAGAATATTAAAAGTAATCTTATCCAAACCGGATCAATTCCAAAATAATTAGCTAAACCAGCGCAAACACCGCCAATTTTTCCATTTTCAGGATCTCTGAACAATTGTTTTTGACCTGAAAAAGCAGAGGTTCTTTCTTCTTTTTTTGTTGATGATGTTTGTTCCGAATAATAGGCTTTTTCTTGTTCTTCTATTTGTTCAGGAGCACCAATCTGTGCAATAACTTTTTCTACATCGTCGTCGTTAATCACTTCTCTTTTACCTAAAGTTTCTTTGAAAATCTCGACCATGCGGATTTCAATGTCGTGCATCACCTCATCCGCTTCGTTAGCATCCAAAGTGTTTCTTAGAGCTGCTAAATAATCGCTGAGTTTTATATAAGCATGTTCTTCGATGGTGAAAGAAAAACCTGCAAGTCCTATTGAGAGTGTCTTATTCATGGTATTAAATATTAGTAGTTTGAGTGATTTTATTAACGGAAACTGTTAATTCCGTCCAGGTGATCTGAAGTTCAGCAAGAAACATTTTGCCTTTCTCCGTGATCATATAATACTTTCGTGGTGGTCCGCCGGTTGATTCTTCCCATCGATAAGAAAGAAATTCAGCGTTTTTCAGCCGCGTTAATAAAGGGTAAAGTGTCCCTTCCACTACATCCAGTTGTCCTTTTTTTAGTTCCTCAATTAAATCTGAAACATACATTTCGCGTTTATCAATGAGGCTTAAAATACAGAACTCCAGAATGCCTTTTCGCATTTGCGCTTTGGTGTTCTCTGTGTTCATAATTTGGTTATTATTATTAAATTTTAAAAATTAAATAGACTCTATCTTAATTGTACTATGCAAAGATATAAAATAAAAATAGTATTATGCAATACAAAGTAGTAAAATATTTTCACTAATGTATTTAAATGCCTGATAATCAAGCGTATTATTTTCACTTTCTAATTTCTTGGTAGCAAACAGGAAATAAAATGCAAACAAATAAAGAGTATATAATTATTATTTATTAATCATTTTAATATTTTTTAACAATATCTATTTAATTTTTAACAGTATTTTATAATAATTATTATACATTTGCTTAATAACATTAAATAATTATCATATGTGGAAAATTTATTTTCAGAGAGCTTTTCTTTTAGGTTCATTTACGTCAATCGGTGCATTCTCTTATGCTCAGCAGGTAAAAGATACCATAAAAACGAACGATGTTGAGGAGGTTAAAATCACCGTAGGATCAAGGAATAAATCCAGAATTATTACTGATTCTCCCGTCCCGATCGACGTTTTAAAAATGAGTGAACTTGCCGTTGCAGCTCCACAAACAGATTTAACACAAATTTTAAATTACGTTGCGCCATCTTTCACATCCAATACGACGACAGTTGCAGATGGGACAGATCACGTGGATCCAGCACAGTTACGTGGTTTGGGACCAGATCAAACTTTAATGTTAGTTAATGGCAAACGAAGACATAATTCTGCGCTCGTAAATGTTAATGGTTCGCCGGGAAGAGGTTCAGTGGGTACGGATTTAAATGCAATTCCGGCGTTTGCGGTGGAAAATATTGAAGTTTTGCGTGATGGTGCTGCTGCCCAATACGGTTCTGACGCAATCGCGGGTGTTATCAATCTGGTAATGAAGCGCGCAACCAATAAATTAAATTTATCCCTAACTGGTGGTTCAAATATTTCTGATGGTTCCAACGATCATCGGGGCGGATTTGATGGTTTTAAAACCCAGCTGGATGCCAATTATGGAACCCATCTTTATCAGGGTAAAGGTTTTATAAATGTGACAGGTAGCTTTAGTTTCCGGGACGACACAAGCCGCGCAACGGATTACAACGGAACAATTTATAATGCCTATAATTCCGTGGAACGTGTTGCTTTAGCAAATGGAAATAATATTACTTCCATGTTTTCAAACATCAACGCGCTGACAGGAACGGCGCAAAGTAATTTATTTAACATTATAAAAACCAGCGCTAATCAGGTTAATTATTTTTCTGCTTCACAGCAAAGTGCAATTCAAAATGCAGGAAATTTAACACAATTACAAGATGCTTTAAGGTTTGATACTTCAGCTAATGAATTATTTGCGAGAGGTCTTCAGCGTAAAGATTTTAATATGCGTGTTGGTCAGTCAAAATTGACAAGCACACAGTTTTTTGCCAATGCAGAATACCCAATTAATGATCAGCATAAAGTTTATTTATTTGGCGGCTATAGTAATAGAGATGGAAATTCGGCTGGATTCTACCGAAGACCGGAGCAGTCCAGATCTTTGACTTCAGTTTATCCGGATGGTTTTTTACCGGAAATAGGCTCAAGAGTAATTGATTACTCAATTGCGGGCGGTGTAAAAGGTAAAGTCGCAGGTTTTGATTATGATTTAAGCAATACTTTCGGCATCAATTCATTTGATTACACAGTGGAAAATACTGCAAACGTAACTTTAGGCACAAACACACCAACAGATTTTAACGCAGGTAAATTAAAATTCCAACAAAACACAACGAACTTAGATTTCGTGAAAAAGCTGGATCTTTTAGGTGGATTTAATATTGCATTTGGTGCAGAAGCCCGACTGGAACGGTACATCATAAAAGCAGGGAATGAAAATTCTTATGCAACTTATAATTCTGACGGTACAGTTTACGCCGGTCCAGCTACACCAAATATTTTGAGACCAACAGATTTCTTCGGGAATTTCAGACCTGGTGGCGCGCAGGTTTTTCCTGGTTTCAGACCGGCGAATCAGGTAAATAACGGTCGCGAATCTTATGCAGGTTATATTGATACTGAACTTGATATCACAAAATGGTTGCTAATAAGCGGTGCTTTGCGTTATGAAAATTACTCAGATTTTGGTTCTACATTTAATTATAAGTTCGCTTCCCGCATAAAATTAACAGACAATTTAAATCTTCGCGGTGCTATTTCCACAGGTTTTAGAGCACCTTCTTTAGCTCAGATCAATTACAGCTCAACGTCTACGCAATTTATTGGAGGTGTACCTTTCGAAGTGGGAACTTTCAGAAATGGTGGAACAGTAGCTAATATTCTAGGAATTCCACAACTAAAACAAGAAGAATCCAACAATTACAGTTTGGGTATCACTTATAAAATCCCTGAAACAAATTTAACATTTGCTGTTGATGGTTATTATATTAAAATTAACGATCGTGTTGTACTTACAGACGGATTTTCACCTTCAACGCCTCAACTAACAACTCTTTTTAATCAGGCAAATGCAAATACAGCAACATTTTTTAGTAATGCTGTAGACACGCAATCAAGAGGTTTAGACGTTGTCATCAGCAATAAATTTGCTTTTGATGAATTTACCTTAAACACAAGTCTTGCCGGAACGATGAGTAAAACGGAGAGAATTGGTGATATTAACGGCTCTCCAGCTTTAGTAGCTGGTGGACAGATCAATAAATATTATTCTGAAGCTACGAGGATTTACATGGAAGAAGCAATACCGCGGGTTAAAGCAAATTTAATTAACAGTTTAAAATACAAAAAATTTGATTTCTTTATACGCCAAAGTTATTTTGGGAAAGTAACTGATCCAAACACTGCCGATGTCAATGGAGACGGCTACATCGCAGCAACATCCATTAATGGTGTTTTTGTAGAAACTGAACATCCTGAATTTAAATCCAGAACAATCACAGATCTTTCAGTGACGTACTCTTTAAACAAAAAAATTAAATTTACTGTCGGTAGCAACAATATATTTGATCTTTATCCAGATAAAAATTTAAAAACCCAACTTGTTTTTAGACCGGATGCAAACGGAAAATACAAATACGTAAATACAAGTGGCGCAACTGTATTTCTGCAAGGACCTGGCGGACCGGTTTCTACCCTACCCGCAGATTATAAATCCGGCGCGGCTGTAGTTGATCTTTCTAATAACAACCAGTTTGAATATTCCCGAAATGTTTCTCAGTTTGGACAAAATGGTCGCTATGTATTTGTTAGAGTAAATTATAGTTTCTAAATTTTTCACTTTAAAAATCCCCATTAAGTTATTTCTTAATGGGGATTTTATTTTTTAAAATAATCTGTAGATTTTAATTTACAGCTTGATCATTACAACCAGCCTTGCGCTTCCATCCATTCATCGTTATAGATTTTTGCCACATAACGCGAACCATGATCATGCAAAAGAACCACAATAATATCATCTTTGGTAAACTGATCTTTCATCTGAACCAACGCAGACATTGCACTTCCCGCAGAATAACCGCAAAAAATTCCCTCTTCTTTGGCTAATTTCCTTGCATAAATAGCGCCGTCTTTATCCGTGACTTTTTCAAAGTGATCGATCAACGACATATCAAAATTTTCCGGAATAATATCTTCGCCGATTCCTTCAGTTATATAAGTGTAGGCTTTTGACAAATCTAAAATGCCCGTTTCGTGGTATTCTTTTAAGATTGAACCGTAAGTATCAACACCTATAATATTGATGTTTTCATTTTTTTCTTTAAAAAACTTTGCACAACCTGTTATTGTTCCGCCCGTTCCTGCGCCTACCACAAAATGCGTTAATTTTCCTTCTGTTTGTTCCCAAATTTCCGGTGCGGTAGATTCATAATGCGCCGTTCTGTTTGATAAATTATCATATTGATTTACATACCAACCATCTTCGGTTTCTGACGCCAATCGCTTGGAAACACTGTAATAACTTCTTGGATCTGTTGGTTTTACATCCGTTGGACAAACGATCACCTGTGCGCCCATCGCGCGCAAAATATCACATTTTTCTTTAGATTGTTTCGCATTAGTTACAAAAATACATTTGTAACCTTTAATGATCGCCGCCAAAGCCAAACCCATTCCAGTGTTGCCGGAAGTCCCTTCAATAATGGTTCCGCCAGGTTTTAGACGTCCGTCTTTTTCAGCATCTTCCACCATTTTCAGCGCCATTCTGTCTTTTACTGAATTTCCAGGATTAAAAGTCTCAACTTTAGCCAAAACCAAAGCCGGAAAATCATCTCCCAAAACTTTATTTATTTTTACCAAAGGCGTATTACCAATGGTTTCTAATATATTTTCTGCGTATTTCATCTTAAACTACTAATTTATTTTATTTGAAAAATATTATCGCTTCAGGAATTTAACTACCAATTTTAAACAGTTGTAAAGCGATTTAATTTTTAATTTTTTAAGGAGCAAGAAAAGTGTATTTTTTTTTAAAATTGGTCCCGCTTTCCATTTCAATCTTTTTTTTATAAAATTATTTCTTTAACAGAAAAGAATCACAAAAAAAAGGATTTACATTTCAATCGGGGCTAAAAAAGTAGACTTTGCTTTTTCCAACTGCAAAAATAAGAAATTTGTTTTTGATGGCTAAGTGACTTATTTCACAAAATAAACCCTAACTGTATTTAATCGCTTTTACTGGAGAAATTTTACTTATCAAAAAGCTTGGCAAAATCAGTGAAATAGCAGAAACCAAAAGAATTCCCGCAGAGATCATAAAAATATAAAGTGGATTTAGATCAACCGGAACAACGCTCACATAATAATTTTCGGGATTTAAAGTAATTAAACCAAAATATTTTTGAAGCAAAAGCAAACCAATTCCCAAAACATTTCCAATAATGATTCCTGGAATCATAATAAGTAAAGTGTAATTAATGAAAATTGACCGAATTTGTCCATTGCTTGTTCCCAATGTTTTTAAAATCCCAATAGAATTTGTGCGTTCGATGATCAAGATCAAAAGAACCATAATGATATTAATGACGACAACAATCAGCATTATAGCAATTATTATGGCGATGTTAACATCAAAAATATTGATCCATTCTACAATTTCAGGATATTTATCTGTGGCTTTTTCAGCATAATTTTTTAGACCGATCAGTTTTTCAACTTTTGGAAATGCGTCATCAATATTGTCGATATTATTTAAAAAAACATCCATTCCACCGATTTCATCTTGCGACATTTCCTGTATTTTCCGAACCTGATTAATATCGCCGATAATAAAAAGGTCATCGATCATTTTGATGTCCGTTTTGTAAATCCCGACAACTTCAAACTTTCGATAAATAGGATTTTTATTTTCTTTTGAAAAAATTGCAACGATGCTGTCTTTAACTTTCAAATTAAGATCAGTCGCAATCTTTTGAGAAACAGCGATCTCATTGCTGTAGCCTTCTTCGGAAATTTTTGGCGAAACGCCCGCTACCAGGAATTTTTTAAAACGTAAGGCATCAAAATCTTTACCAACACCTTTGTAAATAATACCTGCAAAATTATCTTTATTCCTTAAAATTCCGCTTACTGTCGCATATTTTTGAATGCTTTCCACTTCTGGCAAACTCTTTATCTTTTCCGGATAAAAACTTGTATTATCTAAAACTGTGGAGTTATAAGAAGAATTGGATCGTGTGGATTTGATGGAAATATGACCGCTAAAATCTGACAATTTTTCTTTAATTGCTTTTTTTGAACCCAAACCAGTAGAAACGGTGATCAAGGAAACAATGATTCCTAAAGCCACAGAAAGCCGACCAATAAAGACAATCACACGGGAGAGATTATTTTTATTATCTTTGGAAAACGCTATTTTTTTCGAAAAATATAATGGAAATTTCAATAAGATGAATTTAAAACTCAAAATTAAAGCTTTACTTCTGATTTGCCTAATTTATTTTAGCTTCACTTCATTTTTTAACGCGCAAAATTCCGATCAAAAAAATTTTAAAACTGGCGCAGACCAACCCGAACTTTATTTACCGCTTTTAAAAAACAAGACAATTGCTGTTTTAACCAACCAAACCGGATTGCTGAAAGACAAAACAAACCTGGTGGATTTTCTGGTCAAAAATAAAATTAAAATTAAAACTATTTTCGCTCCAGAGCATGGTTTTCGCGGTGATGCAGATGCTGGCGAACATGTGAAAAATGGAAAAGATCTAAAAACAGGAATTCCAATTATTTCACTTTACGGGGACAATAAAAAACCTAAACCAGACCAATTAAAAGGTGTTGACATTGTTGTTTTCGATATACAGGATGTCGGCGTGCGATTTTACACTTATATATCAACTTTAAGTTATTTAATGGAAGCCGCCGCAGAAAACAAAGTAGAAGTTATGGTTTTAGACCGACCAAATCCAAATGATGGTTTTGTTGACGGACCCGTATTAAAGAAGGAATTTTCAAGTTTCGTGGGTTTACACGAAGTTCCGGTGGTTTATGGTTTAACCATCGGCGAATACGGAAAAATGGTTAACGGTGAAAAATGGTTGAAAAATGGAATTCAGGCGAATTATACTTTGATCAAACTTAATAATTATCATAAAAAGCAGCGGTATGAAATTTCAGAAAAACCTTCCCCAAATTTACCAAATGCAACTTCCATAAATCTATATCCATCGCTCTGCTTTTTTGAGGGTACTCAGGTTTCTGTTGGAAGAGGAACAGATCTGCCCTTTCAAATATTTGGAAGTCCGTGGACGAAAGATTTTTCATACCAATTTACACCAAAACCGACTTCTGGCGCAAAAGATCCTTTTCTGAACGGTCAACTTTGTTTTGGAGAAAATCTTTCAGATAAAAATTTAAATCTTCGGGAAATCAATTTAAAATGGCTGATAAAATCTTATGAAGATTACAAAAATCCTGACCAGGATTTCTTTCTTAAAAATTTGTTTTTTGATAAGCTTGCCGGAAGCGATGTTTTAAGAAAACAAATTTTAGCAAAAATGCCCGAAAAAGAAATTAAAAAATCGTGGCAAAAAGATTTGGAAGAATTTAAAAAAATCAGAAAAAAGTATGTGATTTACGAGGATTAAAAAATTTAATCAAACTCGTCAAAAGTATCATTTTTTTTAGTTCTGTGCATATACCACATGGCGACGGTGAGACCAACAACGCCTGCGCCACCGGTCATTAAAGCTCTTGATAATTTATCTTCATAAGTACTTCCGATATAATTCATCAGGAACAATATGATGAATGTAATAAGAGCAATTAATAAATATCTTTTACTTTTTATATCCATTTATCTAAGTTTATAAGAAATCATCACTCCGCCTCTATAAGGTAAAATTTCACCGCTTTTATTAAAATTTTTCGCTACATCATATCTTTCGCCAGTCGTTCTGTCATAGCCTTTATATAAATCCTGAGAAGTGCCGACAGTAGCATAAACATCCATATTCCAGCGTTCAGATAAATTAAACTGATATCCTACGGTAGCGCCGATTATGAAAGAAATACCTTTTTGGTAAAGATTTGATCTTACGAATTCTTTGTTATTTGAATTGGTGTAAATACCATCGCCCCAATAATTCCATTTTTGCAGCACAAATGCTGCGGTGGAAATATTTGCACCTAAATACCAGTGTTTAAAAGCTTCATCAAAATAATACCGTCCTTCCAGCGAAGCAGAATAATACTGAAATTCATGTACTGCGAATGATTTCCAGGGAGAAATAAAAATATCACCCTGAATTGTATATCTGGCCGACAATTGTTGTTCTAAACCGACATTAATAACTCCGATTGGCAAAAGTAATGCATTTGCTTTTACGTAAAGTGAATTTACTTTTTGTGCAGAAAGACAAAAACTTAAAGCAAGTAGAAATAGGGAAATAGATTTTTTCACTTATTTGTTTAATTCTGTTAATAAAGCAGTTGCCAAACTCGCATCTTTACCACTTTGGGCTGAAATATCTGCTGACATTTTAGCAAAAGACCTGGCTTTTTCAGTATCACCGGTTTTCTGATAAAGCTTGGCTAAAATATAAGTATTTTCAGGATTTTCTCCTTTCATTACAGATTTCTCAGACCACATTTTAGCTTCATTAAGTGAATTTACATTTGTGATGTTTTGGCTAAAAATCCACGCAGCCTTGTCGAGTTCTTTAGCATCAAAAGAATCTGCATCCTTATAATATTCCAGCGCTGCTTTCTCATAACCTTCAAAATTTCCAGTTTGTGGATAAAGCGCCACTTTTGTACGGTTCAGTGCTTTTTCAGCATCTGCTCTCCCAACAATCGGAACAGCGTTTTTAAAGAAATACTCGTCATTTATACCACCATCGCTTTCGTTTACGGAAGCTTCTAAAACTTCGGATAGTTTAATTTGCTGATCAAACTGATTGTAAGTTTCCAAAGGAACCGACTTTGTAATTTCCTCTTTATTTTTTACAAACTCCTTGTATAAAGGATCTTTGGTTGATTTTACAAAATATAGAATGTAAGAAATCTCTTCTTTTGAAAGTTCCTTAGTATTTTTTACTTCAAAATAGCGCTCTGCAGCACTTTTAGCAAAATTATAATCTGAATTGGCGTTATTTTTAATGATCGTCTCTAAAAATTGTGGATTTTTTTCACCTTTAGCAAATAAAGCTTTTGGGGATTCTTTTGCATTTAAAGGATTTCCTGCTTCTTTACCTAAAGCTAAAAAATCTTCTTCTCCCATGTAGCCTAAAGCCTTTTGAATAATTTCTCCATCTCCGTTGATGAACAATAAACTTGGGTAAGAGCGGATCATATATTTTTGCGCGATTCCGGGTCCTTCCCCTTTTTCCATATCAATATGGGTATTTATGAAGGTTTTATTAAAAAAATCGCGCACTGCGGGTTTTGGAAAAACATTTTTCTCCAGCAACTTACACGGTCCACACCATGAAGCATACGCATCAAGAAAGATGAGTTTTTTTTCAGCTTTTGCCTGAGCCATTAGTTCTGCAAATGGTTTTTGGGAAAAATTAATTGATTCCTGTGAAAAAACCTGCAATGAAATCAGTAGAAAAAGGATATATTTTATTTTATTCATTTAAATAATGTAAGCCGCGAAGTTAAAAATTAATTTGCCTATCCACACTTCGTTTGATTATAAAGTTTGTTAAAGAACTTTTTTTAAACTCAATATTTAAAACAAATTTTTAAGTGCTACAGCTAAATACGATTTATACCTATTGTAAGTTTTTTGATAAATCTTTAAAACAAAAAATCCCCACATATAAAATGCGGGGATTTAAATTTAAACTAAATTTTGTGGTTCCTCCAGGGTTCGAACCAGGGACACATGGATTTTCAGTGTATGTAATATTTTATATATATTATTGATTATCAATATTTTAATAAGGTGAAAAATTTATTTACTATGTTAGTTTTAGATGTTTTATGATAGTTTTGGATTTAAATCGTGCGTTAATTCGTGCATTGAAATTATATGAATGGATATCTAATTATTTGAAGAAAAAGTTAAATATAAATCACCATTCCGTAAAGTGCCATCTGACATAATTTCCCATTCAGTATTAGTTCTCTGAGGAGTGGTTATTGTCATTTTAATTTTATTTCCATCAAAAATAAATGTTCCACCACTTTTCCATTTAGATGAGTCTTGTATATCAGATGGATCAGATCCTAAAAAAGTTACAACAGTATGTTTTTGATTAAACATTATATACATTGATGAGTAATTAGATATAGATGGATTCACTTTATAAATGCCAAATTTGAAATTATTATTTTGTTTTGGACTATCATTAGAAGTATTTAATTTAATACTCGCCTGTTTATCCGCTACTCCATTTTTGAAAACTAATTTTGTCATTGTTCCATTGTGGTAATAATTTACTAAGCCATCTATAACATCGTTATTAAAATTGCATTCCATTCTTTCTGTATCATCATCTGATTTTGGATAAAGAACAAAAGCACCCTCCTTAACTCCCTTCACATAGTTTCCGACACTCTTAATACCATCAATAATTAATGTTCCATTACCATTTTTTTCATTATTGGTGAATTTCCCATCATATATTGAACCATCTTTATAGTAAATCTTACCATCTCCATCATCATTATTAATGAAGTTCGCATCAATTTTTTTTATATTTCCCCCGTCAGTTTTTGTGAGAATTCCTTTACCATAGAAATGACCTGTTGAATCAAAAGATCCGTCATAGATTAAATTTTTTCCTGTATATAATCCTTTTTTCATACGCCCCTTCTCGAATAACCCTTCAAAAGTATCTTTATCTGAATATGTCATGATACCATAACCATCAGGCTCAAAATCAGTATTAAATTCACCTGAGTAAATATTCCCATTTTTAAATGTAAAAATACCTTTTCCATTAACTTTCTGATTAGAAAACTGTGCTTTTAAAGTCCCTATATCTGATGTTAGTGTACCATTTCCGTTAAATGAATTATCTTTCCATTCTCCATTATATTCCCAACCACCAAAATATTTACCTATACCTACACCATTAATACTTCCTTTTAAAAAATCTCCAACATATATCAGATCTTTACTCGTATATTTCCCTTTTCCTTCCGAAAATCCAAGTTTAAATTCTCCTTCGTAAATATCTCCATTGAGGTACATTAATTTCCCATGTCCATTTGGTTGTAATCCTCCATAAGAGAATTCACCCTCATATTTGCTCCCTCCGTTTAATTTTAAATTCCCGAATCCTTTTTTACCGCCACTCTCCCAAGTAATTGAATATGAAGAAAATACTTCATTTAAACCTTTTTTATTTTCATCCGTATTAAAGAAATCCCCCGTTTCTAAACCAACCAAGAATCCATTTTGATATGTATAAGTTGATTTAGTAACTAAATCTGAATTAAAAAAAATTGATCTGTTTGATCGTCCTTCCATTATTCCATCTTTAAAAGTGGTTTGTATAACATTCAACTTAGATTTATTATCTGTATACATTTTGATAATACCATCCCCTTCAACCAAACCTTTCTTACACTTTCCATCCCATTCTGAGTAAAGTGCAGGATCTGTAGAAGTTGTAAAAAATTTACATTCTTTATTGCCTTTCATGGCAATTCTTTCGGTTAATTTATTTTCTTGTGCGAAAATCGGTTTGGCAATTAGTAATGTAATAAGTGAAAACCCTATAAGACACTTCATAGTTAAATTTTTTTTTAAAATATTATACATTTTTATTTTGACCAATTTTTTTAAAAATTAAGTTCAAAACTTTTAATAACTTTATGATTTGAATCCTTCTGTAAAAGAGATCCTGAATCAGGATCAAAATAATTATACTCAAATGGTGCTATAACATTTCCTTTATCATCTATTGCACCCAAATTATCTCCAAGTTTAGCAATAAATAAGTCTTTCTTCTGTGTTTTTTGAATATCATCGTATTTTATTGGTATTACAATATCTCCATGTCTGTTAACTAAGCCACATTTATTATTTTTTATAACCTTTATATAATCATTGTTTAAAATTTGTAAAAGATCATATATTGGTAATACGAGAATCTTTCCTGTTTTATCAATTAATCCTCTTCTATTTTTAATAATAATTTCTGCTAACCCATCTTCAAAACTACTACAATTATCAAAAGATGTAATAGGTATTATTTCTGTACCATACATATTTATATATCCACATTTTCCGTTTCTACTCACACTCGCTATATCTTCACTAAAGTCTTGACAATATTGATAAATCTTCGGAACAATTACATCACCGTTTATATCAAAATAACCACATTTATCTCCAACTTGGACCCTTAATAGACCTGAATTAAAGTGCCCAACAGAATTAAAAATATCTTTCTTAAAATCTTCACCTTTTAGATTAATTATCTTGTACCCATTATTTTCTTGTGTCGTAAACAAACCACCACCAATTCCCACAAGCGTACTATTATATTTAACAGGAAAAATTGTTTTGCCTTCATTATCTAAAATTCCATTTAACTTGCCATTTCTAACATAAACATAAGGAGCATAATAAGAATAAATTTCATCATATATGGGTTTAGAAAGTTCTTTTCCATTAATGTCAAATAACATTTCTTTTTTATTTACTTTAAGTACTATATTATCACCTTGAACTTGTAAAAAGCCTCCTTCACCTTCATTAAAGTTTGTTTTATATTTCTTTTTTAAATCACTGATTAATTTTGGACTAATATTACTCGAAATTACTGTTTTACCTATCTGTGACAAAATGAATTTTTTTTCTTCTTCGTTCCATTTTAAACTCAATTTTTTCCTCATAAAAAAAATATCTTTTCCGAAGGATTCGTAGTACATATCATTGGGAAAAGTTATTAAATTACTTAAATCATACAAATCTCCATTTCGGGTGTCCAACATTTCAATAATAAATTTTTCGGAACTAATTTTCTTTTTAACAATTTCGTAATTATAATAAAAGTTTGGCACACCTGTGAAAAATGGAACTTTGTTAATCTCCTCATATTTGATTATATCACCACTTAAATCGTTATTGGTTAAAGCCTTATCATTAGGTTTTTTTATTCTTTTAAAATCTATGGATAATGCCATTTTTGGATTAACGATAGTTGATAAATTATCCTGACCAAATGAAAAAAAGGGAATAATAACAAAAAGTATATTTTTAATTTTCATGTATTTATTTTTAAATTATAATATTAGTACATCAATGCTTTTTTAGAAGAATTTCTCCACCCCGCTTGATTTTCATAATCCACAAAATAGATTTTTAGATCGGCTTGATTTTCATATTTCTCAAAATATATTTTCTTTTTCGCTTGATTGGAGTTATCTGTAAAAAACCACTTACCATCATTTTTTCCTGCTTGGTTTTCATACTTTTCTTTGTAAACCAATAAATCCGCTTGGTTTTCATTTTGTACAACAAATACTTTCACATCAGCCGAATTTTCTGAATTAGTTGAATATATTTTCTGAGCGTTTGAAATACTAAAAGTTAATAGGAGTATTGCAGTTAAAAATAGTTTTCTCATGATATTTTTTAGTAATTTTAATTAATTTAAAAATTTCATATACCTAAAGGATATTTAAAATGTAATTTTATGAACGCTAATGTAATATTTAAATTTAATAAAACTATAAAATTTTATTGTAATAATTTGATATTTAATACATAATAGACCTTAAAAGATACTAATAATTAAAAAAAAATTTGAACTATTAAATTTTAGTTCTATTAATTCACAAGATTAACTCGAATTTTGATTTAGATTATAAGATGTGGGGTGACATTTCAGAGGAAGAGTTACAGAGATTTATTGAAACGGATTGTATGTAAAACAATAAAACATTTATGGAGATATTTTCGGATCAGTTCGGACGGTGTATTTGGTTGGAGGTAAGTACATCAAAAATTAGAATGGATTTACAGGATTTATCTCCGACATCAGAATATGAAAGATGTGCAACTGTTCATAATACTGAAGAAGTATGTAAGGCTTTAGATGTGGATATTGCTAAGGTGGAAGAAAGCCTTCACGATATGGTTAAGAATAAAAATAATGCCTTTGATATTTTTACCGATTTTTTAGATAAGCATAAAATTAAATTTGATTATTATTCGGGTCGGGGTTAAAAGCCTATCTCACTTATTCTAATTTAGTGTCTAACCCTTGGAAAACGAACTTCTAAAAAACACATAAAAACTAATTTATATGAAAACAATCTCTTTTACAGGAAAATGTCCCCAATGTGAATTATATGATGAAGAGTATTATATGAGAGAAAATGATAAGAATTTGGAATGTCCTAATTGCAATCTTATGATTTTGGTAGAAAATAATAAAGCATCAATATTAAGACATCGTGGAAAGGGACAACTTAACTTTAATTTTAATAAATTCAAAGGAAATATCCCATACCAAGAAGTGGATCGAATTAGTTATCCGAACGGAAATATTTTAATTGAAAAGCATTTAATAAAATACTTACTATTAACCGTTAATCAAAAAGAAAAAGATTACAATAAATAAAATAAATTTGGTTTTCATTCTTATATTTTTTAAGATTTAATCAAAATACGGTTAAAGTTTACGGCACATCAGCACGAATTTTTTCTGCGGTAACCAAATATTTATCTCTTTGTTTGTAAAGTTGTTCCCTGTACTTTAATTTCCAAGTAATGATTGAATCGGGATTACCATTTCCTAAACTTGCACTACAATTTTGGTGAACCTCTCTTGCCTCATAAGTATTAGTAGCATTTCCTAAATCCCTTCTATAATTTTCGGCAATTCGGATAATTTCATTTGTTTTTTCTATATCTTGGTCAAGTCTTTTTAATTCTTTTATAGTAGGATCTAATAATTGATCGATTTTTTCTTTTTTCGGCTTAATCGCATCCAAACCGTTTTTCAACTTTTGTATTATTAACTCATTCTCACTTAGATCGTCTTTAACTTTGAAAATTTGCAAAGAATTATAGCGGTTAATTTCCGATTCTATAGTCGTTATTGATCCAAAATATTCAATCTTAGCCTTACCAATTTGCTCAATTTCTAAATAGAAATTCTCGATATTATTCTGCAACATTTTTACTTCAGCACGCAAGGAAATTTGAGATTTAGACAAGTAATATTTGGGGTTGAAACGAGATTTTATTTGGCTTCGGGTATTAACTTGCATTTTTGTTTTAATGATTATACTTGATTCTAAATTTTTAATTTCATTATCAGCACTGTCAATTTTATTAGTTAGTAATGAAATGTTTCTTATTTCATTTTCTAAATTGAATGATTTTTTAAATTCTAAATGTGATTTAAGGATGCTATTATGCTTCAAAATGGAGTCAATTTTAAAATTAATATCATCTAAATATTTGTAGTTGGGGTTAAATATTCTAAAGTAATTTTTCATATCAAGATTTTTTCAGGGTCATATAAAATTAATCAATTTTACAAAATTTTATTAACTTATATATCAAATAAATTTCGGAATTATGAAAATTTTCGGAATTCAGTAGATAAAGCCATTTCGAATGTCAAAAAATCAGAATAAATAATCGTTGTAAACCATAATATACTAATTTAATAAATCTAATTCTTTAACGATTAGACTTAAAAGTTTAGTGAAATTTGACCAATAATCTCAAAAATAATTAAAAATATTTTTTTAGATTCTCAATTTTCGAAGGAAAAAATATAAAAATTTTTTTTACCATATTGACCCCCTTATACAAACCAATAAATTATACAGGCTCGGGAGAGAGAGGGGATTCCTCCACCCCTCTGACAGGGAGTCCCCCACCGTTTATACAATTCTTATATTTTATTTAAGTTTTTTCACACTAAAAAATTTCGATCAATCTAACAATTAGTTCAAAACTCTCGCACTTTTTTTAGCGCATGTTGGTCTTCAAATGCGCGCAAAATTTTGTTTTGCTTAAGAGAATGAAGTGAAAAATATTAATGAACGCAGAACATTAAAATTATTATAATTTACAACCAATTTTATTTTTCACTTTTTGAACAGTCGACGGACTAACATTACAAATTTTTGCTACATCTCTGATAGAAGTTCCCTTTTTTAAATTTTTTACGACCTCATGGTGTTTTTTATAAAAACTATCATCAGACTCGACAGACCCTTTTACACGACCTGTGTATCTATGTTGTGCTTTTGCTATGGCTATCCCGGCTTCTTGGATTTTGAGTAAATTTGACCGTTCCATTTCCGCAATATTTCCCATGACACTGACAATCAATTTGAAGGCTGAGTTTGGTTTACCTTTAATTAAACTTTCCAACCCTAAGTTATCAACCTTTAAATTTATTGCATATAAATTTAGTATTTCGATGTTGGATAAAATATCTATTAAGTTTCTTCCCAAGCGATCGATAGAACTGACTGTTAAATAATTAATCTTGTTATTTTTAATATCCTCGATAACTTTTTCTCCCATAGGTCTTTTGGAGAATGGCACCGCACCCGAAATTATATCGATGTATATTTTTTCATCAGGGTAAGACTTTTCAAGTTGCCTTGCCACATTCTGATTTCCCGTTGAAACCCGTACGTATCTTGCTTTCATATAAATGCTTTAGGCTAAGTTAACGCTTAACGGCAGGTGTGCCAAATTTAGGGTACCCTTATTTGTAACATCTTATATGATTTGGTTTGGTATTGATGATATTATTTGCGTATTTAATATAGACTATAATCTAAAAATGGAGCAGACGTATTTTGCAGGATTTAATTTAGACCATCATCGTTGGGTTATAATAATATTTAAATTTGGGAGGGACATATCATTAAACGAAATTCCTTCCTTACAATAAGGCAAAACAACTCACTTTTCACCCGTCGCAGAAAAAAATTAAATTATCTATTGATTTCAGGGTCAGGTCAATGTTTTTTAGGCACATCAATTCTTTGTTGCTCTTCATTTTCCACCTCTCACCTATATTAATTAAGCACTTGTTTAGTTTTTAGTTTTAAATCCTAATAAGTTCATTTTCGCCACGTACGACAAAAAGTGTTGTTTAATTTTGAAATTCTACTATGAAAGTACAGTCTTTACATGGAATAAATTAATTCTTCTTTGCTATTATCAATTCTTGATCGTGAAACTATTTTATTAATAAAATATATGTTTCTCGGATAAATTTATCCCTGTATTTGGTATTAAAATTTATTTTCTTTATATTTTATCTATCTGACAATCAATATAATATAACAATAAATTCATTATATAAATTTAAAAATGGCTAAATATTATCAACCTGTAAACTTCATTGTCCCTGACAATATTGATTACAATCGAATCTTCGGAAAAATCGAAGAACACTTAACTGCGAGACGTATAAAAAAAGTGAAACCTAAAAAAGTAACGCCCACGCAAATTAAAAGAGTACAAGAGGCGATTTACCTATTCCTGTCATACTTGTATCCTGATGAAAATTTTGAACTTAAATATGGAGAAAGAAGTTTTTGGAAAGGGATAATCTCACGAGAGTTTAGTGATATTACGGATAAATTAAAAACTACAGTGGTTGATCTCTTAACTGATCCCAAATATCCTATAATTGATGAAAATAAGAGTTATCAGCCAAATAAATATAGTAAATCTTATCGCTTAAGATTAGATTTTTGTATTGGTGGTTGTCCGCCCAGGGCTGTCACAATACAGTCGTGTATTTCCCGTAATTATTTGGCAAAAGTTACCGCTCAACCTCTCTATTTTGATCATGCAACGGTGGTTGGTAATGAAGGGTTCGACTATCTCCTCAATCAGTATGATACTTCTATATTAACCATTGATGATGAGGTTGATGATTTTATTAAAAATTATAAGGAATTACTTGATAGTAAACTAAGTAATTTAAATAGAACAGATAAGAAGGAATGGCTAACAAAAAAAAGTGAAGATAAAATTAAAAATTTATTATCAATTGTTTCAAAAATTCGTGGTGGTGAATTCAATGAATTCGTTCATAAAAATAATGGAAGGTTATATTCACTACCAACTTATTGTGATGAGATAATAAGAAAATTTATAAAAATTAAAGATAGTAGAAATCTCGTTGAAATAGATATATGTAATAGTCATCTTTACATGTTAGCATCAATATTAGATAAAAACTTTATTTATAATAAAAAAGATAATTTTTCTTTATTTAAATTAAAACAAAACTATTTTAATATCTTAAGTAATAATTTAAATGAATCAAGATTTGGTCGTATAATAATTTCTAATCAAATTAAATATAAATCTAAATCAATATCATTATATAATAATTCAATGCTATTATATATGTTGGGGATTTTTGATAATAATGATATAAATGAATATAGATCATTGCCTTTTTCCGAAGGAGTTTACGAGTTCGTTGATCAAACTTTGTTCGACGGAGAGAAAGGAAGAGGGTATGTTAAAAATAGCGTTATGATGCTCTTAAACTTAAAAAATCAGAGGAATAGGAATTCTTTTATAACGACTATGAGTAGGAGGTATCCAACCGTTTCTGATATTATTGAGATGATTAATGGTTACAAAGGAGATCTTAGGAATTTATCAACTTTATTACAACGTGTGGAGTCCTACTTATTTTTAGAGGTTGGTATTAAAAATGTTCTAAGTGAAATTCCTGATCTTAATTTCATTACCGTCCATGATTCAATAATAGTAGATGAATCTTACGCCAACGAGATAAAGGAAATTCTCTGTAAATCTATCAAATTAGTTACGGGTTTGCCAATTGGTTTTAAAATAAAACCAATACTTAATCCAATGGATACAATCGAAAAAATAGTTGATGAAAGTTGGTTAACTATGTTGAAGCGGTACAGAAAGTATAGGAGAGACGAAAACAAGAACAGAAAGGAGTGCAATCGTACAAAACGCTCGAATACCAAAAAACATACAATATAAATTATAAAATAGATTGTAAAAAATATTTAATTTTGATTATCAAGAAATTATAAAAAAATATAAGCAGTAATACATTTTAATTTTGTACGGTAAATAAATTTTTATATCTTTGCATCATTATAATTAATCATATGACTGTTCCTTCTTTGTCTGAAGTTAAATCGCTTCTTAATCAACCAATTAAAAAAGGTTATTTTTTTGTTGGCTTAAAACTGAAAGAAATAAAAGGTTTACGAACCGATGAGATCAGTAACTTACTTTCTGATCCGAATAACAATGATTTTAGTGTAAATAACTATCATAAAGAAATTGAACACGAAAAGAAAAGACTTTGCAATGAAATGGAAGTTTTTTATAATGATCCTTTTATAGTAGAAACTTTCTGTAAGGATGGTTTGTCAATGACAAATATTTTTGAGCAAACTAAAAAGAAAATGATTCAAGTCGAAAGAATGAATTTATTATTAGAACCTAAGATCACCGAATCAATTCTCAAGAAAAAACCCTACGACGTTGAATATCTTCGAGCAAGAATTGTATGGTTAGATGATGATGGTAAGAAAAACTTAAACAATACAAAAATATTTGGTAGAAGTGGTGAGATGAATTCCTTACTTCTACTTGAAAAAATGGTTAGAGAAAGAATGAATGGTAAGAACATAATATCGGAAGTTGACGTAAAGACCAAAGACGGCAAGTTCAGTGCTGATTTAATTGCAGAAATTGATGGGGAACAGTGGGTGTTTGAAGCAAAAATTACTTCACGAAAAGAGTATATTATTGATTCTGTGCGTTTTCATCTTTGGGAATTATACAAAAAAACATATCTAATATAAAACTAAAAACTATAGGTTAAAAACCTTTTTTTTGCACAATTTTCATGTTGTACAATTATTAAGTGTACTACAATTCAGTTTTTGAGACACCTTAAAGAGGTAACATAATGACAAAAAAATATAAATATATAAACTAAAAAATAAAATGGTAAGAATACGAAGCCCCGTAAGAAAATAGAATTTGATTTTCATCTCAATACGGATAAATTAATTCCTGAAACTAAATTTGAATTAGTACAAACAAATTTGGTAGAATCAAAATTTCATAAGTACAGAAATATTAAAAATAAAAAAAAATTAAATATGAGTTATTTTATAAAAGGGACGCATAATAGTCCATTCAACGGCTTAAATGCCACAATGATAATTAGCGAACTACCAAATTCGTTTGTTGGTGTATCCGATTTAAATAAGGCGGTATATGTATATCGACTTATGTTGAGAGAAGTGTACATGTCTGAATATGGGCATTTAAATGATACTGAAATATCTTCAGAAATACTGATGGAAAGAAATTCTTGGTGTCATAAAATGGTGTATGAATTAGTTAATCAGTACGAGTTATTGTTAAACGATGATGATGAAATTATAATTTTAAATAATCACTACGAATTATCAGATTTAATCGAGTGTATACCTAATGGTTCTCGAGTAGAATTTAATGAAATTATGGTAATCAAAATACCTTAATAGGGTTGGCAAATTAAAAACAAAGCCGTAGAATAGCCTACGTCTTTGTTTTATTAAAATTTAAAAATAAAAAATAAAATGAGAGAACAAAGATTCATGGATATGAAATCCATAGTAGAATACATTCCGCTAAAAACATCAACAATTTATACAATGGTATGTAAACAAACTATTCCGTTCGATAAAATTGGGGGGAAATTGATTTTCGATCGAATTGAAATTGATGAGTGGGTAAAAGGCGGTAGGACAAGAAAAAATAAACTTCCCAAATTAATTAAAATAAAGAAATAAATATGGCTACCTGTAAAGTGGTATTAGACACCCGTCAGATTGACAAAAAAAATGAACATAATTTAGCTATCGAGGTTAATTTTGGGAAGAATAAATGTTTCCTGAACATAGGTAAAATGACAAAAGATCTATACAGTGAAGTATTCTCCAAAAAATCTGCGAACAACGATAATTTAGATTTCAAAAAAGAATGTCAGGAATATTTGTATCGTGCTGAAGAAATAATAAATGATATGCTAATATTTGACCGTCAACTTCTAAGGGAACTTTTTTATAATGAAAAACAAAGTAAAAATAGAGATTCTTTAAAGGTGGTGGATTTATTTGATAATTATTTTACAGACAAATCTAATCTTGCGGTTAGAACAATTTCTAAAATGAATCAGTCTAAAAACACCATTGTAGGTGATAATAAAGAAATGACCATTTTAGAGATTGATAAAGATTTTTTAGATGATTTTCAAAAAACAAGATTGAAGTTAGGTAACTCAGATAATTATGTGAGTGGAATTTTCAGAGATCTAAGGGCGGTAATAAATTATTTCACTAAAACAAAAAAAATAATTCCTTTAAATTATAAATACCCGTTTGGTGCTGATGGTTTTAAAATATGTAATTCCTTTACCAAGAAAGATGTATTAGATGAAGAGGATATTAAACGGTTTCTTAATTATAATTATTTTAAAAATAAGCAGGAAGAATATGCACGGGATACTTGGGAACTACTTTACTTGTGTAACGGAATAAATTATGCAGATTTACTAAGACTAAGATGGGATCAGAAAAAAGATAACTGTTTTAAATTTTTTAGAAAAAAAACGGAGAATACCCGTAAAAATCATAAACAAAAAATCGTTGTTCCTATTACAGAACGGATTCAAAATTTATTAAATAAAGTAGGTGACACAGAAAGTCAATTTGTTTTAGGAAAACTTGTTGATAATTATACGGCTCAATATTTTGAGAACAAACTTCATAAATACCAAGGTAAAATAAATAAAAATCTTCGTGCCATTTCAATAAAATTAGATTTACGAATTGAGATGACCTTAAGTAAGGCAAGAGATTGTTATGCTACAACATTAAACAGAAATGATATACCAATCAGTAGGATTTCCGAAATGTTGGGTCATTCTAATACCGCCGTAACTCAGCATTATTTAGGTTCGATGGATATTGATAAATTATTTGAAGTCAACTCAGTTTTGGTATGAGGTAATTTTTTTTACAACAGTTTAGTTGCGGAACATTTAACAAATGTTTATTTTTATTGTTTAAATTTAAACATGTTCCAAAAAACTATAATTTCCAAGTATCTAAAAACGCAAAACAAAGATAATCTCATTTCTCAATGGGATCTTTTTTGTGCCCACTTCCAAAATCTGCAGGTACAGGAAAATATTAAAAATTCTAAAGAGGAACAATATCAGGAAGGGTTTTTTAGAGATTTATTTGTAAATATTTTCGGTTATACTTTAAATCCCACAATCGGTTTTAATCTCACCACAGAATATAAAAACGTTAAGGACAGTAAAAAGGCGGACGGTGCAATTATCATTGAAGATAAAGTTATTGCCGTTATAGAACTTAAAGGAACAAACACAACTGACCTTGGTAAGATTGAAGAACAGGCATTCAATTATAAAAACAACCAAAGTGGATGCACCTATGTAATTACATCTAACTTTGAAAAGATTAGGATTTACATAGATGATTCGGTAACCTTCTTAGAATTTAATCTTTTCAGCCTAAAACAAGAAGATTTTAATCTACTCCACTTACTTCTATCATTCGATAATATTAAAAACAATATTCCCAAGAAAATTAAGGAGGAATCTCTAAATCAGGAGGATATTGTTACCAAAAAATTATACAATGATTACTCCGTATTTAAACGGGAATTGTTTCAAAATCTAACACTTTTAAATCCCGAACACGATCCATTAAAATTATTTCAAAAATCTCAAAAATTATTGGATAGACTTCTTTTTCTTTTTTTTGGTGAAGATCGAGGGCTGCTTCCACCCAACTCTGTAAGACAAATCTTGGATCAATGGGATAAATTAAAAGAAATGGATGCCTATGATCCACTTTATAATCGTTATAAAAAATATTTCGGATACCTGAATACAGGTTTTAAAGGGAAAAACCACGATGTTTTTGCATACAATGGTGGACTTTTTAAGGATGATGAAGTTTTAGATAACATTAAGATTGATGATGATCTACTTTATAACCACACCTTCAGATTGTCTCAGTATGACTTCGCAAGTGAAGTTGATGTTAATATTTTAGGACATATTTTTGAAAATTCCCTTAATGAGATTGATGAGATTAAGGCACAGTTGGAAGGCAGTGAAGTTGATAAATCTAAAACCAAGAGAAAAAAAGACGGTGTGTTTTACACGCCAAAATATATCACCAAATACATTGTTGAGAATACGGTCGGTAAACTTTGTGAGGAAAAGAAAACCGATTTTAAAATTATTGAAGAAGATTATTTCACAGATAAAAAAAGACAACAAAAGACCAAAGAAAATCTTTTAGGTAGATTGGATGAGTACCGTAAATGGTTATTACAAATTACGATTGTGGATCCGGCGTGCGGATCGGGTGCATTCCTAAATGAAGCATTAAATTTCCTTATTACGGAACACCAATACATTGATGAGTTGGAAGCGAAACTATTGAATGTGCCAATTATCTTTAGTTACCATTCTGAAAGTATTTTAGAGCATAATCTGTTTGGAGTTGATCTTAATGAAGAATCTGTTGAGATCGCAAAACTATCACTTTGGTTACGGACGGCAGAACCAAACAGAAAACTTAACAGTTTGAATGATAATATTAAATGTGGAAATTCTTTAATTGATGATCCTGAAATTGCGGGGGAAAAAGCGTTTAATTGGGAGCAAGAATTTCCTTTTGTTTTTAGTAAAGGTGGTTTTGATGTAGTTATTGGTAATCCCCCGTATGGTGCAGAACTCTCTAATAAGGAATGGCTTAAAAAAAAATATTCTAAAACAAGTTTCGGCAATATTGATTCATATAAGTATTTTGTTCAATTGGGAGTTCAAATTACCAAAGAAAATGGTACGTTGAGTTATATTATGCCCGATTCATATATTGAAAAAGAATACTTTAAAGATTTAAGGATTTTTATTTCAAATTGTTTCAAAAATATTTATAATGTGAAACTTGGAGATGATGTCTTTGATGAAGTTAACTTACCTACCGCCATAATTATTTTACAAAGTAAGTCGAAATGTGATACAAATTTCTTTTATCTTGATTTGTCAAAAGTAAATTTAGTAGATAAATTAAATAAATTGTTGGAAAATAATAATTACTTAACAAGTTTCCCAAATTACGAAAATTCTTTTGTTGTGTTAAATAGCATAATAAAAACAAAAAACACAACTCCATTAATAGAGTTATATGATCAAGTTATGGGAGTTAAAGTATATCAAAAAGGAAAAGGTAAACCAAAACAGACAAATTTTGAAATTGATAATGATGTTTTTATCTCTAAGATTAAATCTGATGAGTTCAATTACAATTTTATATCTCAAGGAATCAGAAGATATAATTATGACACTCAAAACGAATTTATAAAGTATGGCGAATGGTTAGCGGAACCAAGAAATGTTGAATATTTTGATAATCCCAAAATAGTAATAAGAGAAATAATAAATCCTACAATATTCGCAACTTACATAGAAGAAAAATCAGTCGTGAAAAATATTGCGGCGGTAATAATTGAGAAAACAGATAATTATCCTTTAAAATATTTACTTCCTATTCTAAATTCTAAATTAATCAATTTTTATGTTAACGAACAATCACCCAAAAGCAGTAATAAAAGTTATCCAAGTTTTAATAGTAAACTTCTCAAGAATATACCGATTGTTAAATCTAATGAAAATGTAAAGTCTAAATTAATTAATCTTTGTAATCACATTTTAAAATTACATTCTGATCTAAAAATCGAATATGAAAAATTCTATAAAACTTTAGAGAGAGAATTTCTAATAAAAATTCTCTCAAAAAAATTACAGAGTTGGTATCATTTATCTTACAATGATTTCTTATTAGAACTTAAAAAACAAAAAGTAGTACTTACATTATCCCAAAAGGCGGATTGGGAAACCTACTTTGAACAGGAGAAAAATAAAGCATTACAAATTCAATCTCAGATCACCACTACAGATCAGGAAATAGATCAAATGGTTTACCAACTATACGGGTTGACGGAAGAAGAAATTGGGATTGTGGAGAACAATTAAAAATGAGTAAATTTTACAAATATAGAGGCAATGTTGATTTACAATCAATAGATGGTAAAAAACTGTTAGATAGAGACGTTGAGTCTATTTACTATAGTTATATGTGGTTTTCCGATTTAGAGTCTTTAAATGACAAGAATGAGGGTTTACATAGTTTAGATAAATTCAAGGATAATGTTGATGGTGTAACTAAGTTAATGGATGTCTTGAATTTAAAAAAACATGACGACGAAGTTAATAATGATTATTTAATGGCAGTTAAGAATGCAATAAATTTACATAAAAAGTTGGTGGGGATTTTTTCCTTAACAACTGATAATCTTAATAATTTGATGTGGTCACATTACGCTAACTGCCACAAAGGATATTGCATTGAATATGAATTTAATAAATTGGCTGATCTTAAATTAAATGAATTAAACTGTTCTTCCCTAAAAGATTTCGATAGTTTCGAAAAGGTAATATATGATAATAAAATTTTTGAACTCACCGATGTGAATTTTTCACCAAAAGATTTCAAAAAAATAATAATACGTAAAACAAAAGAGTGGTCATACGAGAAAGAGTTTCGGATAATATCAAAAGTTTGCGGTTCTTACCAACATGAACCAACCATTATTAAATCAATAGTTTTTGGCATCTCTTCTTCAGAAGATGTCAAGACTTACATTATGGAAAAATTACAATATAAAGAAATAGAGTTTTTTCAGTTAAGAAGAGAAAAATATAACAGTTTAAAATTTATACGTGAAAAAATAAATTTTTCAATTTAAATTTTTTCAATTTCTAAGTAATGAAGTAATCTTATATTATTTGCACTCGCAAGTTGTTTAGCCGATTTAGTAAAATCACCATTAGATATTACTACACCTTCACTCAGCGAATAAAATTCTAACCCCGATTTAACTTCTTGAACTGCCTTATTACCTACGGGTCTTGCGTATTTTTTACATTGTATAGCAACATTTCTTTTGCCCTTTTTTGCAATTAAATCGACACCCTGATCTGCACCATTTTTAGTTTTAGAAACATTCCACCCTTTTTCCGTCAATTTTTCTAAACAAAAGATTTCAAATTCAAAACCATTCATTTTTTCTCTAAACTCTAATTTCTCAGAAATCTTTACTTTCGCAATAGTTTCAATTTTATTATAAATTGAATTTGATGCTAAATAAAAATTTGAAATTTCATCTACTGTTAGAAGCGGAAATAAATAATTTTCAATAAAATATGGTATTTCTTTATTCACCCATCTATCAGTATTTTCTTTACCGTAAGCATCAAAATAAACATATTTTTTACGTTCGACTATTAACTGTTTTTTATGTTTTTCAATTACTGATTTAGTTTTATTTATAATTGATGCTCGTAATCCTGCGATAAAAATTTTTGCATCTTTTTCCTTTTTTTATGAGCAAGGTACATAAACAGGATAACGCTTCCCAACGCAGTAAATGCAATAAATGAGTCTCCGTTATCGTACATTTCGACAGTTTTTTTGTAAATTTATTCAAATATACAAATTAGAAAATGATAAAATTAGAAAAAAATCAGACAGGTATTGCCTCAGAATTTTATGTTGCGGGCGAACTTGGGAGACTTGGTTATAATGTTTCTGTTACTTTTGGTAATACGAAAAGCATAGATCTATTGGTTGAGAAAAATGGTAAAAGTAAGGCGGTACAAGTAAAAGGGATTCAAACAACGAAATCTATTTGTTGGAATTTAGATAAAACAAAAGTTTTAGATAATATTTTCTATGTTTTGGTAAATCTTCATGTTAACGAAACCAACGAGAAACCCGAGTTTTTTATTTTATCATCAGCAGAATGTTTAGACTTATTTACCGACACTCCAAAGGAAAAAAACAAACGAACTTATTTAGATTATAAAAAAGTGAAGAAACTTGGGATTTATCAAAATGCTTGGGGTAAATTAGATTCAGAAGATTTAGAGATATTATAACTAAACACAATTTACTTTTAATTTCATCATGGTCTGATGATGACTTTTACGATTAAGCCACTTTCATCTACTCTATTTAAATCATTTTCAAGACCTCTTGGGTTTCCTATAAGACCTTCAGGATCGTAGGTAAAACAAATTAATGTCTTACAATCGGGGTGGGATCTATATCTACCTATATCATCAATTAATTGAGAACCCAACTCTTTTTCTGTTAAGCCCTTCCGTGTTTTCTTAACCTCAATAACAAGTTTAAAATCCTTGAGCAAAAAATCCATTCTACTACTTTTACCTGCATAACTTGGTGTCCACTCTTCAGGTCTTATGTCTTCAAAATATAAGTGTAATAGAGAATGAAGTAAGTTTTGCAAGTCATATTCATCTTGTACATCTAAAGTTGGTCGGGTGTTATATCGGTTTCTTAACTGACGAGATATAATATGAAATTTTTCAAAAATATTTATTAACGGTGTCGCAGGTTGGAAGGTAGGTTCGTCTTTTATTTTATATAAACCCAATTTTAAATCTTCTTTCACAGATTCTAAAATTCCTATCCCCTCATTGACATCAGTATTAAAACCTTTCTTTACATTAGATTTAAAAATTTCAATGTAAGGACTGTCTGACGGAAGAATAGATTGTATAAAGGTAAGCGCTTGAGTTTTCCACCCTATAAATTGTCCGCTATCCAAGGTCTCAAACCCAAACGTATTAGGAGGGTTTGGTTTATATGTTTTTAAAACATCATTTCCCTTTTCAATTAAAAATTGTAATCTTTCATTATCATCCATAAAGTTTCATTAATTGCTGATTCGAACACAAAGATAAAATATTAAAAAACAAATGTTAATATTTAGAATTTTCTAAAAATCAAAATGAATTATCAAGTATTAGTGCGGAAGGTTAGTTATACTTTGACAAATTATGACAATTTTCGTGCATCGAATCGTGCATAGTGCAAAAAAAAGTCACCTACATTTCTGTAAGTGACTGACTTTAAAGTGGTTCCTCGCGGGTTCGAACCGCGGACACATGGATTTTCAGTCCATTGCTCTACCAACTGAGCTAAGGAACCATTACTTTGTTGTTTAAAGTGGTGCAAAAGTAAAAACTTTTACCATAAGTCCCAAATGATTTTTCACATTTTTGCAAAAAAAACTGAAACTTACTGATTTTCAGTTTCAATATTATCCTGCTCTCTTCTGTAATGTTCACTCATTTCCTCTAAAACAGGTTTAATAGTACTTTCAGGAAGATCGCTGATTCTAATATACATCAAACCGTCGATTGCATCATTGAACGTAGGATCAACGTTAAAAGCAATTACTTTGGCGTTTTGCTTGATATATTTTTTAATTAAAACCGGAAGACGCATTTCTGGTTCCAGATCATCAATTATTTTATCCAACTTATTTAAATCTGCATCCATTTCTTCAAAAAACAAATTTTTATCTCTTTCTTTTAAATGAACCTTAAATTCATTTTTCGGATGCACATATTGCGCAACAGCCGCATCAAAGTAATGAGAACGCATGAACTCTATCATTAAAGATTTTGAAAACTCTGAGAATTTATCACTTATCGTCACGCCGCCCATCAAAAATTTATGTTCCGGATTTCTTAAACAGACATGAACGATACCCCGCCATAATAGAAAAAGAGGCAATGGTTTTTGCTGATATTCCACTGAGATATAAGCTCTTCCCATTTCGATCACCTTTCTGAAAAATGGCTGAAGTTCAATATCAAATTCAAAAAGCGAGCTTGTATAAAACCCGTCGATACCATATTTTTTCATGATTTCGCTACCAAGACCCATTCTATAAGCGCCGCATAATTTTTTTGCCTCACTGTCCCATAAAAAAAGATGACGGTAATATTGATCGTATTTATCAAGGTCAAATGGCAAGTTAGTTCCTTCTCCAACGCCCCGAAAAGTTAATTCACGCTGACGGCCGATTTCGCGCATTATTGACGGAATATCCTCATATTTTGCCAGATAAATTTCATAGTTACCATTACTGAAAAGCATCTTGTCATTTTCTCTAAGTTTTCTTACATCTTCAATCTGGTCTGCAACTGGCGTCTCGTCAATAATATTTTGAACAATATTTCCGGATTTTAAAAGAGGAAATTTTAAAGTTAAATTAGGAAGTTTTAAAATATCTGTGAGACTTTTTCTTTTATCATAATAGGATTTCAGTCTATATACTTTATTGCGAAGGTAATTTCCAAGTTCTTCAATTCCCTCCTGTTGATCTAAAACCTTTACACTGATAGATTTACCAATTCGTATTCTGATAGGTTTTTCTCTTTTATTCATCATTTCTGACGGTAAAAGAAGCGTCTGCAGATTGGAACTGATTTTTGCAGCTTTATAAAAAAGATTGCTGTTTTTGGCGTGAAAATACATCGGGACAACCGGAACTTTAGCTCTTTTAATAAGTTTTAAAGCCGTAGATTCCCATTTTTTATCTAAAATTTCACCGTATTCATTATTGGTATTAGAAACTTCCCCAGCCGGAAAAATACCCAGACATCCGCCATTCTGCAAATGCTGTAAAGCGCCACGCATTCCAGTCGCACTGTTATAAGCATCTTTTTTTTGCTCAAAAGGATTTACGGAAATAACGTAAGGCTGCATCGGTTCTATTTTCTCTAAAAGAAAATTACCCATTACTTTAAAATCGGGACGGATATCCATCAAGATTTTGATCATCAAAACACCGTCGATTCCGCCAAGTGGGTGATTACTTACGACAATAAAAGGACCTGTTTTCGGAATTTTTGCTAAATCTTCTTCAAAAACAATATATTTAAGATTGCGGTATTCTACGAAAGCCTCAAAAAAATCTTTACCATGAAATTGGCTGATTTTTTCATGCATTAAATTGACCTGGTCGATTTTGGTTAATTTCATAATTGCAGCTGCAATGGGATTTTTTAGAAATCCGATCTTTTGCAGGCCTGCGGCAGAAATAATATCTTGTTTTGAAATTAAGCTCATGAATAGTTTTTATTAGCAGGTTACCATTTGTACAGTTTGTTTAGAAATCTGCTCCAAAAGAACTTTCTTACCGGTATAAAATTTTTCTATATTTTTTAAATCTGCGTTTCTAATGGTAAATAAGGACACATTTTTTGTCAGTTCTGTATTAAACAAATGATCCACTTCTTCCTTTAGCAAATCTATGTTATTAAATTTATCTTCTAAGCACATCGCCAAAGAAATCGCAGAATTTTGCATCAGAGAAATTTTAATTTTAAATTTCGCCAAAAGTGAAAAAATCAGACTCAAATGTTCCTCTGCAATAAAAGAAAAATCGCGCGTGGAAACACTCATTAAAAGCTGATTTTCCTTTAAAATATAACTTTCTACAAATTCATTTTTCTCGCTCACACCTACCTTTGTGCCCGCATTTTTTGGGTCAATAAATGATTTTACAAAAAAAGGAATATTTTTCTGCTTTAAAGGCTGTAAAGTTTTTGGATGAATCACCGAGGCACCATAATATGCCATTTCAATTGCTTCTTCATAAGAGATTTCTGATAGCAGACTTACGTTTTCAAACTTACGTGGATCACCCGTCATAACTCCTGGAACGTCTTTCCAGATCGTAAGATGATCGGCATTTAAACAATACGCGAAAATTGCAGCAGAATAATCAGAACCTTCCCTACCTAAAGTAACCGTGAAATTATTATCATCAGAACCTATAAATCCTTGCGTTACGAAACATTCAGATTTGTTCAGAAGCTCTATGTTTTTTTCTGTTTCTTCCCAATTCACGGTTCCTTCCCGGTATTGGGAATCTGTTTTTATAAAATCGCGGGCGTCAATCCAGCTATTTTTAAAATGAATATCATTTAAATATTCACTTAAAATCTTGGAAGAAATCATTTCACCGCAACCAACAACCTGATCATAAACAAAACTGTAATTCGGCGATTTATTGCGTCGCAAAAAAGAATTAATATCATCAAAAAAAACCGCAATTTCAGCTAAAACAGGATGGTTTTTTGAAAATAATTCACCCGTTATTTTAAGATGATTTTCCTTAATATTTTCTACTTCTGTTTCATAATTTTTCTTTTCAAAATAATACTGAACTACCTTTTCCAAAGCATTTGTTGTTTTGCCCATCGCAGAAACCACGATCAAACAATTGGAAAAATGCTCTGTTTTCAAAACTACAGCTACATTTTTTATACTTTCGGCATCTTTTACAGACGCACCACCAAATTTAAAGATTTTCATTTAAAAGATTGTAAATCAGAGGATTATTTTAATACAGAACTACTTTGAAAAAGTTTTCAACTTTCAAAAATATTAATTTAGAATGAGATATGAAAACTTAAGTTTTAAAACAGTTCTTTAAAAACTAATGTCTTTTTTTTAGACGATAAAGTTTCAGGAAATACCACTAATCTAAAAAAGTTTCACCAAATTTGTAAAAATCAAAATTAAAGCAAACATGGCCGAGCAATCTTTTCAGACTTTAGGTGAATTTATAATCGATAAACAGGACGATTTTCTATACTCAAGCGGTGAACTTTCGCGCTTGTTAAGCGCCATTCGTCTTGCCTCAAAAGTCGTAAACCGGGAAGTAAATAAAGCCGGCATCGCAGAAATTATCGGACAAGCGGGAAATCAAAATATTCAGGGCGAAGACCAGCAAAAACTGGATGTTTTAGCCAATGAAATCTTTATTGAAGCCCTTTCACAAAGAGAAGTGGTTTGCGGAATTGCATCGGAAGAAAATGATGATTTTATCGAAATAAAAACGGGAAACAACGCACATTTGAGCAAATACGTAGTTTTGATGGATCCTTTAGATGGTTCTTCAAATATTGATGTCAACGTTTCTGTAGGCACTATTTTTTCAATTTACCGCCGCGTTTCAGAACCCGGACAACCGGTAGAATTGCGTGATTTTCTTCAAAAAGGTGTTAATCAGGTGGCCGCAGGTTACGTCGTTTACGGCTCTTCTACAATGATCGTTTATACAACAGGAAATGGCGTTAATGGTTTTACTTTGGATCCATCAATTGGCACTTATTACCTTTCTCATCCAAATATGACTTTCAGCGAAACGGGAAAAATTTATTCAATAAACGAAGGAAATTACATTAAATTTCCACAAGGCGTTAAAGATTATCTGAAATATTGCCAGGAAGAAAAAGATGATCGTCCTTATATTGCAAGATATATCGGTTCTCTAGTTTCAGATTTCCATAGAAATATGATCAAAGGCGGCGTTTACATCTACCCATCAACATCCCAGTCACCAAACGGAAAATTGCGTCTTTTATATGAATGTAATCCCATGGCATTTTTAGCAGAACAGGCCGGCGGAAAATGCAGCGACGGTTTTCAACGCGTTTTAGAAATCGAACCGACAGAATTGCACCAAAGAGTGCCTTTCTTTTGCGGAAGCTCAAAAATGGTAGAAAAAGCCGAAGAATTTATGAGAAATGCAGATAATTCTTAATATTTAACTTCAATTCAGTATTCCTCTATACTTTTTTTAAATAAATATTAAGTTTAACGATTTCACTAAACTCTTTTACATAAAAAAACAAAATTATAAATATGCCATTAATACGTATTGATCTGGTAGAAGGTCGAAGCCAAGATGAAATAAAAATATTGCTAGATACCATTAATGATTGTGTTGAGCAATCTTTCGAGACTCCAGACCGGGATCGATATCAATTAGTAACGCAACATAAACAAAACGAAATGGTTTTTCTGGATACGGGACTCGGTTTTGAACGAAGCAAAAATTTAGTAGTCATTCAGGTGTTCACAAGTCCTCGTGACGTCAAAATGAAGCAAAAGTTTTATAAATTGATGTCAGAAAAGTTAAATCAAAAATGCGGCTTAGATGGAAAAGATTTGTTTATTTCAATTATGACCAATAATAAAGAAGACTGGAGTTTTGGTCATGGAGATGCACAATATATTACCGGCGAGTTATAATTTAAATTACTCACGATAGTGAAAATCTGCAATCTTGATAGCGAGGATTTGTAATCCGTGCTCAAATAATTCGAAAACAAGAATGATAATTGAAAAAGCAAACCCGGAAGACGCCAAAATCCTCACAGAAATAACATTTGACGGCAAAGCATTTTGGGGATTTTCTAAAGCAGAACTTTCAGAATGGACAGAACTTTTAACTATTTCACCTGATTACATTACTGAAAATTGCGTTTATAAATTAATTCTAAATTCAGAAATCGCTGGTTATTATTCCTATATAATGATTAATGAAAGTGAAATAAAACTGGATAATTTATTTCTCTTTCAAAAATACATAGGCAAAGGTTTTGGAAAATTAATGATGGAAGATTTTTTAAAAAAAGCAAAAAATTTAAAGCAAAAAATTATAATACTTGATTCAGAACCAAACGCAGAAAACTTTTATAAAAAATTTGGTTTCATCACATTTGATAAAAAAGAATCGGTTATTAAAAATCGTTTTTTGGCCAAGATGAAACTAATTTTACCTTTGCAATACGACAATAAATAAAAACACTAAATTATAAATAAAATTTAGTGTTTTTCAGAATTTTAATAAGCTAAAACGACACAATTATGAATAAAGCATTGATTATCATTGATATACAAAACGACTATTTCGAAAATGGCGCTATGGAACTTGTGGGTTCTCTGGAAGCCAGCGAAAATGCAAAACTGATACTGGAAAAATTCAGAAATGAAAAACTTCCCTTGGTTCACATTCAGCATCTTTCTGTGGCACCAAATTCTACATTTTTCCTGCCCGATACAGAAGGACAGAAAATTCATGAAAATGTGAAACCGCTTTCTGGTGAAAAAGTAATCGCAAAAAATTATCCAAACAGTTTTAGAGAAACTGGACTTTTAGAATATTTAAAATCACAAAACATCAAAGAACTTGTTTTCGTCGGGATGATGACCCAAATGTGCATTGACGCAACTGTGAGAGCAGCAAAAGATCTGGAATTCGAATGTACCGTAATTGGCGATGCAACAGCAACCAGAGATCTTGAATTAAACGGAATTGCAGTAAAAGCAGAATTTGTACAAACTGCATTTTTGGCAGGTCTTAATTCTTTTTATGCGGAAATAAAAAATACAAACGAATTTCTTTCTGAATAAACTGCCTTGAAAAAGATGACTGCAATTTTTGATAAATACATTCTCAATTTTAAAAATCCAAGCGGCACTTCGCGTGGGGTTTTAAATACAAAAGAAACTTTTTTTTTAGAAATCTTCGACGGCGAAAAAAAAGGAATCGGCGAATGTGCATTATTTCGGGGTTTAAGTTTTGATGATGTACCGAATTATGAAGAAAAATTGAGGTGGTTGTGCGAAAATATTAATGAAGATAAAGAAGTTTTAAAACAAGAATTACTGAATTTTCCGTCCATTTGGTTTGGTTTTGAACAAGCCATTTTAAATTTACACCTTGCTCAGAATATTTATGTTCCAAGTGAATTTACCGATGGAAAAAAGTCGATAAAAATCAACGGCTTAATTTGGATGGGAAATGCAGAATTTATGCAAACCCAAATTGAAGAAAAATTATCGCAAGGATTTGATTGCATCAAACTAAAAATCGGTGTCAACTGGAATTCTGAAAAAGAAATCATCAAACAATTACGTTCAAAATTCCCTGCAAATCAATTAGAAATTCGCGTTGATGCCAATGGTGGATTTTCCTTTGAAGAAGCAAAAACAGTTTTAAAAGAATTGGCAGAATTAAAAATTCATTCTATTGAACAACCCATAAAAGCGGGAAATGTCTTAAAAATGTCAAAACTTTGCGCAACCACAGAAACCCCGATTGCTTTAGATGAAGAATTAATTGGTGTAATAAAATTTGAAGATAAAAAAGCACTTTTAGAACAAATAAAACCACAATATATTATTCTAAAACCAGCCTTAATTGGTGGATTTTCCGGAACTGACGAATGGATTTCATTAGCAGAAACATCAAATATTGGTTGGTGGATCACTTCTGCTTTAGAAAGCAATATTGGTTTAAACGCAATCGCACAATATACTTTTACCAAAAACTCAAAAATGCCTCAAGGTTTAGGAACCGGCGCACTATTTACTAATAATTTTCCCTCTGTTTTAGATTTGAAAGGTGATCAACTTTCTTTTAAAACAAGTTAAAAAGTTCTGATTTCCCTATTTTTCCTTTCCCCACTTTTATCTAAATTTGCACTATGAACAATCCTATGGAAGAAGAATACAAATCCCTCAATTTTATTGAGCAAATAATAGAAGAAGATTTAGCTAACGGTTTATCTAAAGATCAACTTCGCTTTCGTTTTCCGCCAGAACCAAACGGCTATCTTCACGTTGGTCATACAAAAGCGATCTGTATCAATTTTGGTTTGGGTGAAAAATATGATGCGCCCGTAAATCTTCGTTTTGATGACACTAACCCTGAAAAAGAAGAGCAGGAATTTGTAGATTCTATCAAAAAAGATATCGAATGGCTGGGTTTTAAATATGAAAATGAACTTTACGCCTCGGATTATTTCGATCAACTTTTTGATTGGGCAGTTCAAATGATAAAAGACGGAAAAGCCTACATCGACGAACAAAAATCTGAAGAAATTACTGAACAAAGAAAAAGTCCTTTCGAAGAAGGTGTAGATTCTCCGTTTAGAAACAGACCGACCGAAGAAAGTTTAGCGCTTTTTGAGAAAATGAAAAATGGCGAATTTCCGGAAGGTTCAATGAGTTTGCGCGCAAAAATCGACATGAAATCACCAAACATGAATATGCGTGATCCTGTTATGTATCGAATTTTAAAACGAGCACACCACAGAACTGGCGAAAAATGGAAAATTTATCCGATGTATGATTGGGCGCACGGCGAAAGTGATTATTTAGAACAGATATCTCATTCACTTTGCAGTTTAGAATTTGAAAATCACCGTCCGCTTTACGAATGGTATTTGTCTAATGTAAAATCTGAAGATAAATTAGCACCAAAACAACGTGAATTTGCAAGAATGAATGTTTCTTATTTAATTACTTCAAAAAGAAAATTGCAAAGATTGGTCGCCGAAAATGTTGTTACTGGTTGGGACGATCCAAGAATGCCGACGATTTCGGGAATGCGAAGAAAAGGTTACACACCAACTTCCATCAAAAATTTTATTGAAAAAGTGGGCGTTGCAAAACGCGAAAACTTAATAGACATCGCACTTTTGGAATTTTGCGTTCGCGAAGATCTCAACAAAGTTGGAAAAAGAATGATGGCCGTTTTGGATCCGGTAAAATTAATTATTGAAAATTATCCAGAAGATAAAGTTGAAATGCTGGAAACGGAAAATAATCCGGAAGATGAAAATGCGGGAACGCGCGAAATTCCTTTTAGCAGAGAACTTTACATTGAAAAAGCAGATTTTCAAGAAGAAGCAAATAAAAAGTTTTTTAGGTTAAAATTGGGTGGTGAAGTTCGTTTGAAATCCGGTTACATTATTAAAGCAGAAAGAGTTGACAAAGATGAAAATGGAGAAATCACTACGATTTATGCAACTTATGACGAAAAAAGCAAGTCAGGCAGCGGAACGGAAGAAAGTTTAAGAAAAGTAAAAGGAACGCTCCATTGGGTTTCAGCGAAAACGGCGCTTCCAATTGAAGTTCGAATGTATAACCGACTTTTTACGGTAGAACAACCTGATGCGGAAAAAGAAACTGACTTTTTAGACTATGTGAATCCAAATTCTTTGGAAATCGTTCACGGTTTTGGAGAGCCAAATTTAGCAGAAGTAAAAGAGGAAGAACCTTTGCAATTTCAGCGCTTGGGTTATTTTACAAAAGACAGAGATTCATCAGAAAATCATTTGGTATTTAACCAAACGGTGACTTTAAAAGATGGTTTTAAACCAGGATAAAAGTATTTTATATATAAAATGGAAGAGCGTTAATTAATTAGCGCTCTTTTTTTTGAGTAAAAAGAAACCAATTAATTCTAAAATAAGACCAACGATCAGCATTGAAAAATATTCGTTGTCAGATAAATTAAAATACCTTTTGAACAAGAATGAGATTGGAATTAGAAAAATGCCGAGTATAAAAATAAACCTGCCGATTTTTGCTTTTGAAAATTCCATCTTTTAATTTAACGAATAAGTAATAAAAATTAAAAAAACGTTACATTGATTTTTTAGATAAAATATTTGCTACAATGATATTTGCGTGAATCCGCGAGTTTTCTATAAACCAAAGATGCGTGTCTTTCCCGCCGCAAACTACGCCGGCGAGATATAAATTAGGAACATTTGTTTCCATAGTTTCGGGATTATAAAAGGGATTTAGATTATCTCCCTCAAGTTTAATTCCGGATTTTTGAAGGAATTTAAAATTTGGTAAATAACCTGTTAAAGCCAAAACAAAATCATTTTCAATTTCCTCAACATCTCCTTTCCCATTTTTAAAAATAACAGAATTTTCTGTAATTTCTAAAATTTGTGAGTTAAAATCCGCGTTGATCGATTTTTCTTTCACGCGGTTTTCAATGTCTGGTTTTACCCAATATTTTACACTTTTTGAAAACTCAGAATCACGGATAATCATTGTGACTTCTGCACCTTTTCGGTAAGTTTCTAAAGCGGCATCAACGGAAGAATTGCTGGCGCCGATCACTACAACTTTTTGATTTGCGAAAGGATATGGTTCTTTATAATAATGAAAAACTTTAGGCAAATCTTCGCCGGGAATGTTCATTAAATTAGGGAAATCATAAAATCCTGTAGCAATAATGACGTTTTCTGACTCGTAATTATCCTTGGAAGTTTTGATCTGAAAATTTTCATTTTTAGTAATTTCCAGAACTTCTTCGTATAGATTTATATTAACCTTTTTCCCTCTGGAAATTCCCTGATAATATTCCAAAGCCTCTCTCCTACCCGGTTTTGGTGCGGTTGAAATAAACGGAATTCCTGCAATTTCCAGTTTATCTGCCGTCGAAAAAAACGTCATATAAAGCGGATAATTGTAAAGTGAATTTACGATAGTTCCTTTTTCGATGATCAAATAAGACAAATTTGCTTTTTCTGCTTCCAAAGCACAGTTTAAACCAATTGGTCCGGCGCCGATAATTATTACGTCATATTTCATTATGCAAAGGTAATAAAGGCTTTGCGAAACTTTAATTTATCCAAAAGTTATTTTCTATGCAGTTGTTTCTAAAATTTAATTGTGTTAAAAAAAACATCTTAATTTCTATTTTTTAACACGATCCAACCGTTAAACATTCTGCCATCAGGCAAAGTAAGCATATACCAGTAATTGTCAGTTGGTATTGCACGACCGCCCGTAACCTTACCATTCCACTCCAGTTTTGTAGAACTTTCCTGCTCAAAGATCATTTTCTGATAACGGTCAAATATTTTAATATTAGCAGATTTTCCGTCAAAAACATAAAGTTCATCAATAAACCAGGTGTCATTAATTCCGTCGCCGTTGGGTGAAAATGCATTTCTGATATTCAAAATAAGACCTTGTTTTTTATCACCAAGACATTCATAATCTACAAATTTTACATAAAAAGTAGTAACTCCGGCCGGCAGATCGCTAAAAACATTGCTTAACTGAAAAGTGATGCCATCTTTGGAATACAAAATCGTTTTGCTTCCTGTGGCGTTAACTGTAATTGTATTTCCATCCGCCGTTAAATCCTTTATCACAGGCACTTCATATTTTTTAACCTTAAATGAGGTTGAAAAAGTACAACCGTTCGAAGCTGTGACATTTATTTTATAAGTTCCTTCAGTTTTAACATTTAAAATTTCATTATTTGTTGAAATCACTTTTCCTGAAGGATCGAGCCATTGAAAACCTACAATATCCAATTCTGAAAAATCCGGTTGAATATCTATAAAGCCATCCGGGCAAAAATAATAATCGGGCAAAGTAAACATTGGTGTTTTCTTGAGGCTTAAATTAATTTCAACTAATTCCGGGCAAAAACCTGGCGCAGATATTTTTACAAAGATCGTTTTAGTACCAGAATTTTCATTGAAAGAATAAGTTTGCGGCGATGAAATTAAATTCATGTAAGTATTAATATCTGCGACTGATGTAAAATATTCAAAAGTGGCATTGCCAGAATAAATTGTTGATTGAAATTGAGTCAGATCAATTGCTTCAACCCCATTATTTCCTTCATCACAGACTTTTCCGCTGAACGGTCCATAATTTTTTAGCGGAATCTTTGTACCTAATTTTAAATCAAAAGAAGAAACATCGTAGCAACCAGGAATATTTTCAATTCTTACCCAAAGTAAAGCTGGTAAAGGATTTGCGCTAAAATTTTCCGGATCTGCAATGGCATTTATTTTATTATTAGCATCAGATTCATTGTAATAAAATGAAAAATGATTGTCTGCACTGGTTTGAGCGCTCATATCTGCAGTAAAATCCAGTAGATTAACTTCAAATTTTCCATCTAAATTATCATCGCAAATATCAGGAATAGTTGATTTTAAAGCTTTCGGCGGCAAGTAAGTTTTTAAATTAATTGAAGCAACAGAATAGCAAAGTGTTTTATTTGAGGTAAATCTTGCCCAGACCGTCACATCAGAATCCTTCGTGATGTAAGGCGTTTTAATCTGTTTCGTAAGATTACCATCATTGGCATCGGCTTCAGTTTCAAAGTAGGAAACATCAATATCTGAAAGTGCAACTGAATTTTCCGACTGCGTAAAATTTTGCGGAATGGCTTCATCCAAATTGAAAGATTCATTTAAATTAAAATCATAATCGCATTTTGCCAAACTTGCTTTTTTAAGTACAATTCCCGGTAAAAAATTAAGCGTAATATTGATCGTACTTACCGTGTAGCAACCACCATCGGCAAAAGTAACCTGCGCGTAAACCGTAGAAATACCTTTAACAGGGAAAGCGGCGGGCGACGAAATTAATCCGGTTAAAGAATTATCTGCAGCGTTGAAACCAGTATAAAAATTAAATATTGCAGCTTTTGGACCGCTGTATATTTCAGCCTGAAGTTTTGTAAGGTCAATATTTTCTACATCATCATTATTATTGTCACAAACAGAATTTCTCACCACATTTACTGCTTCTTTAATGATTGGCGTCGCTGTTAGTTTTAAATTGATCTCATAAATATTTGAACAGCCAAAAGAAATAATTTTCACAAATAATTTCTCAGTATTGACCAATGTGAGAGTTGTAATTCGGTTTGAATCAGCCTGCGCATCATTCATTGAAGGATAATAGAAAACAGTCGCATTCTGGGAACCAATTATTGCACCGCTGAATGTATTTAAATTTACATTTTCGGTCCCGTCATTTTTAAAATCACAAACATCAAATTGGTTTTGCGCAATGACTGGATGTACCAGATTTATGGTCACCGTTTTTAAAGCATAACAACCGGCTGGATCAGAAAATTTAACGAAAAATGTGTTTGGTACAAAATCACCGTCGCCCGTCAATTTTTGCAGATTAGAAATAGGATTTACATCTAGAACAGCGTCGTCTTCAATAGAATAATAAGTTTTTGTAATTCCTACCAGCGGATCGATCAGCATATTTTTTGTGTAATCGTCCAGATTGACATCAATATCCTGCTTTCCATCAAAACAAATGTAAGCGGTTTCGTCCTTTGCTTCAACTTTTGTAAAAGTAATATCCAGATTTATAGTAGCAATACTGAAACAGCCACCGGGAATTTCAACGCGGGCATAAATAGTATATTTCCCCTCCCTAATTGTTGAAAGCTGAGAACCTGTTCCGGTAAATGCTTCCGCATAAGTATTAAAATAACTAAAAACATAAAGCGGATCAGTAGCGATCAATGGTGACAAAATAAGCTTAAAATCAAACGGTTCTGTTTTATCATCTTTCAGATCACAAGTAGTAAAGGGAAAATCGATCGGTGTTTTTATGACTGGCGAACTTATAAACGTTACGGTAATTGGTCCGAAAATCTGCTTACAATCTACAGTTTGGTAAGCTATATAAAACTCTTCGTTATTTTTAATGTCAAAACTTATCAGTTCATTTTGATTATTTTCTGCGTCAGTTTTTGTTTTAAAATAATGTACAATTCCATCAAGTGGCAAATTGAATAATTTTGGATTAAGCAGTGAAAGCTGGTAATTTTTTTCAACGCCATCATTATTAACATCACAAATTTCAGCTACGGAACGTAGCAAACTTTTCGAAATCAGATTTAATTTTAAAACCGCAGTTCTGTAACAGTTTGGATCGGCAGGATTTTGAATTCGCACATAAAAAACCATATTGTCATTAAGCTGAAACACTTTAGACAAAGCATTTTGGTTGTTTTGCGCTTCGGTTAAAGATTTATGAAAACTAAAAATTAAATCACTTGGAATTTGCGGCGTCAAAGAAGACCGGTAATCATCCAGATTAATATTTATGGGTGCTGTTCCGCACAAAATTTTCGTGTAATTTTTTGCTAAAGGAAATTGCGCTGTAAAACTTACCAAACTTTCTGCCTGAAGTTCAAAATTATTATTGCCACACAAAGCATAAAGAAGTTTTGCCGTGTATTTTTCATTTTTTTCCGGGCAAACTGTTACTGTATTTCCAGAACCGATATTTTTACCGTCCGAATTAAACCATGAAATCTGCGGAACAACTTCATTTCCATTTGCTTTAAATTTCCAGGCTTCCTGTTTTGCTGTCCAAACACCCGTGTTTCTTCCGACAGGCGAGTAACCTTTTGTGCCGTCTTCATTGATGATTCCGATTAATGACTCTTTAAATTTTGCGGTTGCGCAGGGAAGTGGCTTTTCATCGATAAAAATTTCAATATCGTTTGTGCCTTCGTTTAAAACAATTTGAGACGTTGAAGTTTGATCGCAACCTACTATTCTTCCTTTATAAAAATTAATGACCAGTTTTCTGAAAGGTGCAGTTCCGGCAACAGAATAATAGATTTCTGAATCGTCTTTTGTAGAAAAAACAAGATCCTGAGCGACGCCAAAAATACTGTTTAACGGCAAAGAAATATCAGGATTTTGTACCTGAATATTTGGATAACTTACATTTCCCAACTGACTACTATTGAAAGTCACAATACCATTACTTCCGATGATGACCTCGTTATAATTCTTCCCAAAAAAGCAAAAATTAAAAGGAATGATCTGTTTTTTAAAAAATAAATCATCAGCGTTTGCCAAAAGTGGCGTTCCTGCGTTAAAAGCGCCGTAAGGTTTAAAATCTTCAGATTCTACGGCATAACTTGTTGTTTCAAAAAGTTTGGGATAATTTACCGAAAGTGGTAAACAATTTCCATTTAATGGGTAATTGCAGTTGATCACAGGATTTTCATTCCCCTGTGCATCTGTTATTTTTGGCTGAAAAAAAGAAGCTTGCGCTTTTACGTTAAAAGTTGCCGACGCAAAAAGATAGATATAAAAGAATAAATATTTTGTCATTTCTTTATTTTATTAAAAGACAATAATTTATTTTTCCGGCATTTGTGTTAACCACACGTTTTTCTATATTGTGGTTTTTATAAATAATTTAATACTTATAATAGACAAGTTTACGCTTTAATAATCAAATAACCTATTATTATTAATAAATTTATAATTAAGTTTAAAATAATTTTTTGTTAATAATCTATTTTGCCCATTATTATTGACTGAAATGTTTTTAACTATCTGATAAACAGTAATCTAAAATAAATTCAAAAAATTTTACTTAAATATTTTTCAAGAATTCAGGTAAAAAAAACTATTAAATTAATTTAATATAGATTAAATATCTTTAAAAACTAATTTCTGTTTTTTAATAAAACCCAACCGGTAAAAATTCTGCCGTCCGGCAAAGTGATAATATACCAGTAAGAATCAGTAGAAATTTTATGTCGATTACTCATGCCATTCCATTCTAAACGCAAATTGCTTTCCTGCTGAAAAACTAATTTTTGAAACCGGTCAAAAACTTTTAAAATTGCTTTTTGTCCGTCAAAAACGTTGAGATCGTCAATAAACCAGGTGTCGTTTATGCCATCACCATTTGGTGAAAATGCATTATTAATATTTAAAATTAAACCAGATTTTGTTAAACCAAGACAGTCTGAATCTACAAATTTTACATAAAAAGTGGTAATTCCAGCCGGTAAATTTTCAAAAACATTCGAAGTCTGAAATGTAATTCCATCTTTGGAATAAAGAATGGTTTTGCTTCCAGTTGCGATAATTGTGATGGAATTTCCTTCTGCAATTAACTGGGTGATTATGGGAACTTCATATTTTATAACCTCGAATTTTGTCGAAAAAGTACAGCCATTTTGTGCGGTTACATTTATTTGATAAGTACCTTCAGTATTAATATTTAAAAGTTCATTATTCGTAGAAACTATTTTACCGGAAGAATCGAGCCACTCAAAACTTGAAATATTTAAACCTGTAAAATCGGGCTGAATATCTACAAAACCGTCCGGACAAAAATAGTAATCAGGAAGCAAAAAAATCGGTGTTTTCTTTAAACTTAAATCTATCTCAACCATTTCCGGACAAAAACCAGTTGCAGAAATTTTAATGAAAATTTTATTATTACCTGTCGTTTCATTAAACAAATAATTCTGCGGATTCGTAATTTTATTAGTAAAATTATTTAAATCAGATAGCGTTAAAAAATAATCGAAAGTGGCGGTACCACTGTAAATAGTGCTTTCAAAATGCGTAAGATCTAAATTCTCAATACTATCGTTTCCTAGATCACAGACATTTATCTGAAAAGGTCCGGCATTATTTAATGTAATTTTTGATCCTGCGACCAGATCAACGGAGGCCACATCAAAACAACCAGGAATATTTTCTACCCTAACCCAAAGTGTCTGTGGCAGATTATTAATATTAAATTTTTCTGGGTTTAAGATGGGATTTAGTAAATTTTGAGCCTCAGTTTTAGAATAATAAAAACTAAAATTATTATCAACGCTTATTTGAGTTACCATATTAGCGGTAAAAGCAGTTAAATCAACATCGTATGAACCGTCCAGATTTTCATCACATATATCCGCAATTGTTGAATTTAAGGCTTTTGGCGGTAAATAAATTTTAAGAAAAACAGGCGCTACAGAATAGCAAAATGTCGTTTTACTTGTAAATCTCACATAAACTGTTTCCGATGAGGTCGAAATAATAAAAGGGGAAAAAATTTCTATTGACAGATCACCGGAATTTGCGTCCGTCTGAGATGCAAAAAAATTGATAGTAAGATCACTTAGCGAAATTGAATTATCATTTTGAATAAAGACCTGTGGCAGAGCATCTTCAAGAGTAAAACTTTCATTTAGATTAAAATCAAAATCACACTTCGCCAGATTGCCGGATTTTAAGATAATTGGCGGTAAAAAGTTTAATTTAATATCAATTTTACTTGAAGAATAACAACCGCCATTTACGAAAATAATTTTTGCATAAACCGTAGAAGATCCCGCCACAGCATAAGTTTGCGGTGAAAAAATAAGCCCTGAAAATAAGTTGGTAAGGGGATCAAAACCAGTATAATATTCAAAAACAACTTTGTCTGAACCATTATAAATTTGTGGTTGAAGGGAAGTCAGATCAAAATTTTCCTGACCATCATTATTATTATCGCACACAGAATTTCGGATCACAGAAATATTTGGATTTACAACGGGCGTTGGAACAAGATTTAAATTAATTTCAAAAATACCGATACAGTTGAAAGATGAAATTCTTACGTATAATTTCGCGGTATTATTAACATTAAAATTAGTGATCGGATTGACATTATTTGTCGCATCATCTTGAGATACAAAGTAAGTAACAGAAGCATTTTGAGTGCCCACAATATTTGCATTAAAATTACTTAAAACCGCGTTTTCTACACCATCATTTTTAAAATCACAAACATTGAACTGGCTTTGAAAAATTACCACATGCACCAGATTTATAGTCAATTTTTGCAAAGCATAACAACCGGAATTATCTAAGAATTTAACGTAAAAAACATTCGAAACAAAGTCTCCGTTGCCCGTTAAAGTTTGTAAATTCGAAATCGGACTTACATCTAAAACAGCATCATTTTCCGTTAAATAATAGGTTTTCGTGATGCCAACCAAAGGATCAATGAGCATATTTTGGGTGTAATCATCGAGATTTACATCAACATCCTGACTTCCATCAAAACAGAGATAAACCGTATTATCATTTGCAACAACTTTTGTAAAAGTAATATCAAGATTTACAGTTGCAATACTAAAACAACCACCGGGAATTTCTGCGCGCGCATAAACGACATATTGCCCTTCTTTTATTGAGTTTAATTTAGAACCGACGCCCGCAAAAGCCTCATTATAAGTGTTATAAAAAGTAAAGACAAGATTTGGATCGGTAGAAATTAATGGACCGATCGTTAAAGCAAAGTCAAAAGGCTCAGTATTGTCATTTTTAAAATCACAGATCGTAAATGGGAAATCCAGCGGCGAATTTAAATTGGGTGACGGTAAAAAATTAATAGTTATTGGACCAAAAATTTCCGAACAATCTGGTGTTTTATATCTCACATAAAACTGTGAACCCTTCGTGATATTAGCGTACGTAATTTCATTCGTATTTCCGGTCGCGTCGGCGGAGGAATTAAAAAAGCTAACTGTATTTTGCGAAGGCAAAAATAACTTTGGTATTAATAACGAAAGTTGATAATTATTTTCTATCCCATCATTATTTACATCACAGATCTCAACTTTATTGGAAATCAAACTGTTGGCAATTAGATTTAAATTTAAAACAGAAGTTCTAAAACAGTTTAAATTAGAAGGATTTTGAACACGAACAAAAAATGTTTTATTATTATTTAAAACAAAATTTTTCGGCTGTGGATTTTGATTATTTTGTGCCTCTGCTAAAGAATTATGAAAGGTAAAAATTAAATTCGCGGGATTTTGTGGTGTAATTTCCGGTTGAAAAGTATCAAGATTAATATTTGTTGAAGTGCAAAAAATCTTTGTGAGATCATCGGCCAAGGGAAAATCCGGTGCAAAACTAACGGAAGTTTGCTGCTGCAAAACAAAATTTGAGTTTGCACAAGTTGCATAATTTGCATTCACCCTATAAATTTCATTTTTTGTGGGACAAACTGTGATTTTGGGACCATTTCCGATAATTTGATTTGAAGAATTTAACCAGGAAATTTGAGGTAAAATCTCATTTCCACTCGGCGTAAATTTCCAGGCTTCCTTATTGGCGGACCAAATACCCGTATTTCTGTTTGGTGGGGAATAGCCGAGATTGCCATTGCCGTCAATAATTCCAATCAAAGATTCCTTAAATTTTGCCTCAGCGCAGGGAATTTCTTTTTCATCCGAAAAAACTTCTATTTCATTTGAACCTTCGCTTAAAACAATTTGCGAAGTGGAAGTTTGGTCGCAACCCACAACCCTACCTTTATAAAAATTAATGATAAATTTTCTGCAAGGCGCCGTTCCAATTGTAGAATAATAAATTTCTGAATCGTCCTGATCAGAAAAAATAAGATCCTGCATCACCCCAAAAATCGAATTTTTCGGCAGCGATATATTCGGATTTTGATTCTGAATATTGGGATAATTAATATTTCCGAGCTGTGAACTTTCGAAAGTTACAATACCATTTGTGCCAACGACAATTTCACTAAAAGAATTTCCAAAAAAGCAGAAATTAAAAGGTAAAACAATTTTTTTAATGAAAAGATCGTCCGCATTTGCATTTAATGCTGTCCCGGAATTGTAGGTTCCATACGGTGAATAATTTTCAGAAGTGACGCTGTAAGACGAAGTTTCATAAAATTTAGGAAATGTGGCGTTTAGATTTAAACATTTTCCAGTCAAAGGATAATTACAGTCAACGACTGGATTTTCATTTCCAAGATCGTCAGTAATTTTGGGTAAATTACAGGTTTGCTGCGCCAGATTTTTTACAAAAAAAACCACAAATAAAAGTACTAATAAATGTGGTTTCGTTTTCATAGCATTAGATTTAAATTTTTACATTTTTAGCGGTCAGTATATGAATCAAGATGTAATTTGAACTGAGACAAATTTCTATTTTCTTCCATTAAATTTTCCATTTTACTTAAAAGATCATGTATAATTTCCAAACCCGGAAGATTTACTTCAAGGTCATAATGCCAGTTTGCAAACCGTTCCAAATTGGGCAATTCTTCATAATAAATGTATTTTATATCGTCTTCTTCAAAAGTTTTTAGCAAGCCAAATTCTTCTAACGAATCTAAAAAATGAATTTCTACATTGTAAAATTTCACTAAATCTGAGTGTGATATTTTTTCCTGCATTTTATTTAATTTTTTGAAGTTCTTCAAATAATTCTTTCTCTTTTGCGCTTAAATTTGTTGGCAATTTTATTTTATAAGTCACCATCAAATCGCCGTTTTCGCCTTCTTTTTTATAAACAGGAAAACCTTTTCCTTTTAAACGGACTTTCGTGTCATTTTGCGTTTCTGGCTTTACTTTTAAATTGACTTCGCCGTCTAATGTTTTAATTAAAACGTCACCACCAAGAATCGCAGTATATAAATCTAACTCAACATCGGCGAAAAGATTATCGTCAATTCTTTTAAAATCCTTATCAGCAGAAATATTGAAAGTGATAAAAAGATCACCGTTTGGTCCACCGTTTTGTCCGGGATTTCCATGTGCTTTTAATTTGATTTTTTGTCCGTCAGAAACACCAGCGGGAATAGTAATTCTCACGCTTTTTCCATTAATAGTAAATGTTTGTTGATGCGTTTTCGCCGCATCTTTTAAACTTAAATTAATTTCAGCCGAAACATCCTGTCCTTTAAATTTATTAGAAGCGCTTCCTCTACTTTGTCCGCCAAAACCGCCACCTTGTCCGCCAAACATACTTTCAAAAAAATCAGAATAGTCTTCGCCGCCACCAAAACCGCCGGATTGCCCGCCTTGATATTGTCTTTGCTGTTGTTTTTGTTGTCGATCATACTCTTCGCCGTGTTTCCAGTTTTCGCCGTATTTATCGTATTTTTTACGATTTTCTATATTGCTTAAAACTTCATTCGCCTCATTCAATTCTTTGAATTTCTGCTCTGCTACTTTATCACCAGGATTTAAATCCGGATGAAGTTTGCGCGCCATTTTTCTGTACGCTTTTTTTATTTCATCCGCGGTTGCAGCTTTTGCGATGCCCAAAGTTTTATAATAATCTATAAATGCCATTTTTGTTTTGTCTTATCAAATTTACTGAATAAAAAAGTATATTTTGTTAAATTTATAATTTAATACTTAATAATTTAAATTATAATTAAATTCATTTAAAACTATAATATCTCGCGCCATGTGACAACGGATTTTCCATTTCAATTTTATCTAAACCAAAACCTGAATAATTTTCCTGAACTGAAATTTTTAATTGTTTTCGATGTAGTTTTTCATAAGTTTCAAAATCAATTTTTTGTCTTTGGTTTAAAACTTCAAATAAATTCCATTTTTTGACAATTTCTTGCCAGTTTTCTGATATTTTTCCTGTAAAAACTTTGGCTTTAGAACCACTTCCGTAAGCAAGAAATCCTATTTCTTTTCCTGTTAAATTTTCGTTTTCATTTAAAGAAGTTTGTAATGCAGAAAGCAAAGCCATAAAAATGGACGCGGTGTACATATTTCCAATTTCGGACGAAGCACGTTGTGAAGTTTCTATTTTTTCATTAATAAATCTTAAATAATCTTCAGATTTTGCAACGGCTTTTTGGTCGTCCAAAGTTTCAAAAGGTAAATTATTTTCAATCGCAAACAATTCCGTAAAAACTCTTTTTCCATGAAACGCATACGGCAAATGGAAAATTAAAAAACGCCAGTTTTGATAAGGTTTTTCAATATTTGTTTGAGATTTATAATGTTCATAAGCTTCACGGATTCTATTTTGGTAACATTGATTTGAATATTGTCCGTCAAATACCGGTTCGTCTGTGTAAATTTCTATTTTGTCCGGCGCAGTTTCCGATAAATTTTGAATTTGGTTTTTGTCAATGATTCTTCTTGGTTTAAAGAAATCAAAAACAGATTCTGTGGCAATTCCCCAGGTATTTTCAAATTCTAAAAGTTGCGGATCATCTGAAACTAAAAGTGCGACAGAACCGCCACCTTGCGTATATTCTCACGAAGAAGCGAGTTCATATTTTGCATAATCTGATGCAATTACAACTGCTTTTTTTCCAGGGTTTACTTTGCAAAAATCAATGCAGTTTTGAAGCGCATCTACGGCGCCGATGCAGGCAAAAGTGAGATCTACAACATCGCAGTTTTTAAAAATTCTTTCGCCAAATTTCTTTGCTAATTTTTCTTCAACCATTTGCATCGCGAAAGTTGCAGTTGGTTTCGCGGCGTCCAAAGCACTTTCCGTTCCCAAATAAATTCTTGAAATTCCTGCAGGATTTACGTCGTAATCTGTGATCAGTTTGTATAAACTTTCTGCGGCAAAAGTGGCTGCATCTTCGTGCACATCGGCTAAAGCCATTTTGTGTAAACCCAAGCCTTTCTCTAATTTTGCGGGTTCAATTCCTCTTTTTTCTGCTAAATCTCTAATTTCTAAATATAATTTCGGCACATAAAAACTTGCCGCCTCAATTCCAATTTTCATTTTTTATTAATTTTTAAATAAAGGTAGGGAAAATTGGGCGCTTAAATTTAAGAGCGTAATAAAAATATAGATGATAAATTATATGAAATTCTTTTAATATTAACAATCATTAATAATATTTTAAAAAAATCCTATATAAAAGTTACGGTCGATTTTCATATTTTCGTAAAAAAAATATGTTTAAAAAAATTTTCGCTCTTGTCATTCTAATGACCTTATTCACTTCCTGCGTTTCTACAAAAGTCAGCTTACAAAATAACTTTGATTTTTCAGTTTTAAAATCTAAGTCAAAATATATCGTAGATACAAAAGATGGAAATAAAATAAGAAGTTTTGAATATTTAGATCAAAACGAAACGCAATTGATCGGTAAACTGGAAGAGAAAAATCTGAACATCGAAAAAACCAATATAACTAAAATCGCAAAATTTAGTGCGGGGAAAACAGTTCCATTGTTAGTTGGCATCGTCGCAGCAGCGATCGTTATTCCTGCTTATTCTAAAAACAAACCGGTTGGACAATAAGTTTATACATCAAATGATTAGAATTAACTTTGATACAAATTATTTAAATGAAAAGCATTTTACAGAATTATTCTAATTTATTACTTTTAATTTTAGGTATTGTTGTGGGAAGTTTCATCGGAATATTTTTTCCTGATGTTGTACCTGCTTTAAAACCGATAGGTGATATTTTTCTAAATCTTTTATTTGTAAGTGTTGTTCCGCTGGTATTTTTTGCTGTTGCTAATTCCATTGCGTCGCTGGAAGAACAGTCAAAATTTGGGAAAATTTTATTGTCAATGAGCTTTACTTTTTTGGCTTTTATTTTAATTGCAGCACTTTTTACCATTTTAGCGGTTTATCTTTTCCCGACAGAAGCGCTTTCTTTTCAAAATAATACACCTTCAGAACTTTTGAAAAGTGATGATAATTGGGGAAATCAAATTGTAAGTTTTTTCACGGTTGGGGAATTTGCGGATCTATTTTCCCGAAAAAATATGTTAGCGCTCTTAATTTTTGCCTTTTTAGTGGGAACTTCTGTCCGGAAATCCGGAAAAAGCGGCGATGCTTTTAAAGTCTTTTTAAATTCTGGTTATGAAGTAATGAAAAATTTGTTACTCTTAATTATGAAAGCCGCGCCCGTTGGTTTGGGTGCTTATTTTGCCTATCAAATTTCCAGCATTGGACCACAACTTTTCGGGTTTTATGCGAAACCTTTAGGACTTTATTATGTTGCCGGAATTCTTTATTTCTTTATATTTTTCACTATTTATGCCTGGTTTGCGCTTGGTTCGAAAGGCATTAAACTGTTCTGGAAAAACAATATTTATCCAAGTGCAACCGCCTTAAGTACATGTAGTAGTTTTGCAACAATGCCTGCAAATCTAGAAGCGGCGCAAAAAATTGGCGTTCCTTCTTTTATCGCCAATATCGTCATCCCAATTGGAAGTACGTTACACAAAAACGGTTCTTCTATGTCTTCTATCATTAAAATATATGTCGCATTTTTAATAATAGGACGGGATTTTTTCGAGCCGTCCAATTTAATTTTGGCTTTGGCTATCACCGTTTTTGTAAGTATCGTTGCAGGCGGTATTCCGAATGGTGGTTATATTGGTGAAATGCTCATGATCTCTGTCTATCATCTTCCACAGGAAGCCATTCCGGCGGTGATGATCATCGGTACTTTGGTTGATCCTTTAGCGACTGTTTTAAATTCGACCGGTGATACTGTCGCGGCGATGGTGACAACCAAACTTTTAGGTGAGAAATTTACGGAACCGCTCAGTGATTTGTGAAGTGTGTAAAAAAAGAGAATTTTTAAAATATTTTATATTTTTTTGATCACGGATTGCAAATTCGCTCTATCTGATTGGGGTTTAAAACTATATTTTGTCATTCCGCAGGAATCTTTGCAAAGTTAATAGCAGCAGTTGAGATTCCTACGGAATGACAAAATAATGGAAAGATGAAAATTATATTATTTTTTAAGCACTAATTATAAATCTGCGCTATCGACGCACTGTTTAGATATGATTTTTAATACCAATTTTCTATATTAATATTTTTTTGAGGTAATGGATAATCTTTATATTTTAATAATAAAGCGAAGGATTCATTTAAATCTATTTGATCATCTTTTGAATTTAAAATTCTTATTAGAAAATAGAATTCCGGATTATCTTGCGAATAAACAATTGCTTCATTTTCCATTTTATCAATTGTTGGAGTTATTTTAAAGTATTTATTTTCGTTATCAAATGTAATTGAAACATTATTTTTATACAGGGTCATTTGTAAATAACCAATATGGCTATTTTCAACTGGAGCAAAAGGATGAGGGTATAAATATCCAAAAGATTCGTTTGTTATAATAAAATCATCTTCAACCCATTTGATTTTACTTTCACAAGATTGAATGAATAGTTCGGCGATTTCCAAAGATTCCCGAATTTCTTTTTCGTTAGGAATTTGATAATAATGTTCAAGTCTATTTCTGAAGTTTCTAGTTTTTGTTGTTAGATTGCTTGGTGAAAATTTTAATGCTTGGATCATCTTCAACTTGTGTGGCAAATCATTATTAACATTGAGACTTTCAATTAATTTTTCAGATGCGCTTGGGATTTTATCGAAGGAAATTCCATAATTATAAAAGATTGTGTCAATTTGACAATCGATTGCTCTTTTTGAGTTAGTTAAAGAATTTACAAATCCTTTTTTATCATTATTATTTAGATCATCTTTAGCATATCTAATAAAATCTCTGGGCTTTAAATCAAAATGTTCTACACTTGATCTTTCAGAGTTATTTTTGATAATAACTTTCGAAAAATCAATTTTTGTAATTTTGAATATTGATAATAAATCTTCCATAATGTTTGATTATAAACGCAGAAATCCATCAAAAATAGGCAATTTTTCTAAAAGTAGAAACTATATTTTGAAATTCTAAAATCCATAATTTCATTACGTTGAATAGAAAAAATACTATTGAAAATTAGCCCCGATAGAAGTGGATATCCTTTTTACAAAAACTGAGCGCGCCGAAAAGGCGCGCTCATTTTTTGTAAAAAGATTGGAACGGATAGCGGGAACTTTTTTCGGAAAAAGCAAAACCGTCTTGCTCCTAAAAAGATTATTTATAAGCCTCGATTGTTTTATTTAAATCTTCAACCTGGGCTTTTAAACTCGCGCTGGAAGGATTTGCTTTGAGAATTTCGGTCTTTTTTGCCAAACCGTCCTGCAACATTTTTACGATCATCATTTTGGCTTGCGGATTTGCTTCAACTTGTCCTTTTGCCTGCATCAAAACTTTCGTAATGTTGTGCGTGGCTTTGGTATTATCCGAAGTCATGATCCAGTTGAAACCTTCTTCGGCTTTCGTTCCCAACTCTAGTTTTTGAAATTTTAAGAAAGGATAGAATGCGACCAGACTTCCAATTGCGGGCATTTGAGCGGTGATTTTATTATCAACAATTGTTGGCAATAGTGTCATCATCAAATCTTCCGATGCCGTGGAAAGATCTAATTTATCTGCCAAAGCAACGACTTTCGCAGGATCTAAACTGGCGATTCCGGCAAGCGAACTGGCTTTTACAGCATTGGAAAGCGCGGACATATTTTTCTCATACCAAGGTAAATATTTGGCGTTCTTCGTTTTTACCAAAGCAGAAATTGCGGAGGACTGAACCAAAGTTTTTGGATCATTTTGCGCTAATTTTTCAACTTCACTTAAAGCCATTTTCGCTTCATCGGCATTTGTTAGATCCAAACCCTCCAAAGCCTGAATTTTCAATCTAAAAAACGGATCTTTTAAACCTGCAACTAATGTTTTCAAGGCTGAAGGATTTTTTGAAGCGTTTTTCGACGCATCTTCGATTGCTAAATATTTTGCCTTAAAGTCTTTAGAACCAAAAAACTGCGTATAATATTGCTCAGGCGTTTTTGTCTCCGTAATATCTGAAACGATCACGCCATCAGGATTTAAATTAATTAAATCCGGCGATTTTGCCGCGGAAAATGTAAAACTGTTTTTTGCTTTTGCATCAACCCAAACGGATTCTTTTTTTGCAACGCCATTTACGAAAACATCAATATCCAATGGAAATTGAAACAATTTGCTATCCGTTTGCGCAATAGAAACCGTCACTTCTTTTTTGACCGGTTCGTAAGAATAAGTGTAGGAAATTTTTGGCTGACCGCTGCCGTAATACCATTGGTTAAAGAACCAACTAAGGTCTTTACCAGAAATTTTTTCGAAGGACAAACGCAATTGTTGCGCTTCGCCGTTGCCGTATTCATTGGTTTTTAAGTAATCATTTAAGCCACTGAAAAAAGCATCATCGCCTAAATAACGGCGTAACATATTTAGAATTCCACCACCTTTGTTGTAAGTAACGCCATCGAAAACATCTTCGCGGGAATCGTACTGAAAACGAACCAGGTTTTTATCTGCATTTTTTGGATCGCGCTTGTATCCGTTGATATCATTCATTTCATGATAATCGGCGGCGTCTTTTCCGTATTTGTGCTCTTCCCAAAGGTATTCAGAATAATTCGCGAAACTTTCATTTACAGTCAAATTGCTCCAACTTTCGGCAGTTACTAAATCGCCAAACCATTGGTGAAAAAGTTCATGCGCGATCGTATCTTCCCATTTATTTTCATCAATAAGATCACCGGCTTTTTGGTAAGCGCCTTCCCCATGCAAAGTTGCCGTTGTATTTTCCATAGCGCCGGAAACGTAATCGCGACCGACCATTTGCGAATATTTTTGCCATGGAAAAGGATAATTTAATCTTGTGGAATAAAAATCGATCATTTCAGGCGTATTGCCAAAAATTCCTTTTGCGTCTTTTTCGTATTCTTTTTCTACGTAATAATCAACCGGCATATTTTTCCATTTGTCTTTTACAATGGCAAAATCACCAATTCCCATAAATAAAAGGTAGGTAGAATGGCGTTTGTCCATCACCCAATGATCGGTTCGTAAATTATTTCCTTCGTCTTTTGAGTCTTTTAAAACGCCGTTTGAAAGCGTTACATATTTCGAAGGAACGGTCATATAAATTTCGTTCGTTGTCTTCTGATTTGGTTTGTCAATCGTTGGAAACCAGGCGGAAGAAGATTCTGTTTCGCCCTGCGTCCAGATCTGTGTTGGTTTATCCGGATCTTTTCCCTGTGGATTAATGAAATACAAACCTTTATTATCTGTAATCGCAGCACTTCCTCCACCTTTTACTTCATTTGGTCGCGCTGTATATTTAATGTAAACTGTATAATCCTGATTTCTATTATACGTTTTATCTAAATTAATTTTTAAAATATCATTCTTATAATCAAATTTTAAGGGCGAATTTTTTCCGTTTTGCGTTAAAGCCACTTCGCTGATCAACATTCCTTTTGCATCCAAAACCAAAGAATCGGTTGGGTAAAAATAGGGACTTGCGGTCAACCATTCTTCGCCCGCCATTTGTTCTTTTGCGTAATCAAAACTTACTTTTAGTTTGGTGTGTTTTAATTCTGTGTGTTTTGTATGTGTCTGTCTGTAGACGGTTGCGCCGGAAGTATCGGTTTGTGCAATAGCATTTGTGCTGACTAAAATTCCGAGAAGACTTACGGAAATAATAAATTTTTTCATTTAAAATTATGGTTTCTTGTTTAAAAAAGTTTCGAAAACATCGTTAACTAAAGATTCGTAATCTCCGTTTTTAAGTTGTTCTTTGCTTTTATTGACTGCTTTTCTAAGATCACTTTCAATATTTTCTTCGTCAAAAATTTCCACAGATTTTATGCCTTTTATTTGAACTAAAAGATCAATTAATTTTTCTGCATTGGCTTTATCTTCGAGATTTATTTTTAGGGATTTCATTTGATAATTTGTTGGATATTTTATAAAATAGTTACAAAATTCATTCGGAAAAAGCATAAGATTTCTTTTTAGCCCCGATTGAAGCGGCATCCTTTTTCTTTAAAAAAAGAAAAAGATACAGCGGAAAGCGGGACCTGATTTGAACAAATACAAAAATTGTGTTGCTCATAAAAAATCTACACTGCAACAGGTGCTTTAATTCCCGGTTCTGGGTTGTAATTTTCTAAGGTGAAATCTTCAAAATTAAAATCAAAAATATCTTTAATTTCGGGGTTTAATTTCATGGTTGGCAATTCTTTTGGCGTGCGAGAAAGTTGTCTTTCTACCTGCTCAAAATGATTATTATAAATATGAACATCGCCAAAAGTGTGCACATAATCGCCTACTTTTAAATCACAAACTTGTGCAACCATCATTAATAAAAGCGCATAACTCGCGATATTAAAAGGAACGCCAAGAAAAACATCGGCGCTTCTTTGATACAATTGAAGCGATAATTTTTCATGGGCCACATAAAACTGAAACAACGCGTGACAAGGCGCTAAAGCCATATTTGGAATTTCAGAAACATTCCAGGCGGAAACAATTAATCTGCGGGAATCCGGATTTTTTTTAATTTGATCAATAACATCAAAAATTTGATCAATCACTTTTCCATCTGCGCCTTTCCAACTGCGCCATTGTGCGCCGTAAACTGGACCTAAATCGCCATTTTCATTTGCCCATTCGTCCCAAATTTTTACGTCATTATCCTTTAAATATTTAATATTAGTATCACCTTTTAAAAACCAAAGTAATTCATAAATAATTGATTTTAAATGGACTTTTTTTGTTGTGACTAAAGGAAAACCTTTAGATAAATCATAACGCAATTGGTAGCCAAAAATGCTTCGCGTTCCTGTTCCGGTGCGGTCGGTTTTATCAGTTCCGTTTTGTTTTATATGTTGGAGAAGATTGAGGTAATTTTGCATGAGTTTTTATGAGTAATGAGTAATCTTAAATCGGTAATTTTTACAAAAATAATGAAATATTTACCAAATGTTTTTAATGATTTGCTCTACATTATTTAAAGAAAATTCTTCACTATTTTTATGATTAATCATTGCTTTTGCCAAAGGACTTTCCGGCGAAATAAGAAATATTTTTTTTTCATTAAAATCAATATTTCCGAGTGAAACGGTAATATAAAATAAACCTGTCGACGTTTCTACCAAAGAACCAAACCCAACTTTTTGCGAAGGCGACATTTGAATTAATTTTAGAGAATTTTTGGCCTTTAAATTTTCATTTAACTGAACCTGCAGATTATTAATTTCCTGCTGTACCATTTCCCGCGTCGTTTCATATTTATCGCCCATCGAACTTTTTGTTTCGTTGTTGGAAGCGCGCGTTTCGGAAATCAAATCTTCTAAAGTTTTAATTTTTAGATTTAATTTCTCGTGAACGATTTTTAAAATTTCGGCTTTTTCCATTTAAGTTTTTAGTTAAAATCCGTATGAAATTTATCGTTTTTAAATTTATTTTAACATCATTTCCCTGATGTATTTTACCGGTGAATTACCATAACTCAAAAACTTTTCATTGAAGGCTTTTACATTAAAAGCAGATTTTTCTTTGTCTTTTATTTCGTTTCGTAGATTGATAATTTCCTGATAACCATTATAATAACTTGTTAATTGAACACTACCTACCGAAACTCTATTCCACTTTCCTTCTGCTTCAGTTTTTTCCTGAAAGGCTTCATCAGTCAGAAGTTTCATCGCCTCGTCTTTACTCATATTTTTGGTGTGCACGCTGTAATCTAAAATCGTATTGCAAACAGATCGCAAATTCCATTTGTACCACATTAACATTAGTTCGGGCGAAGAGTTTCCATAGCCATTTTCCAGCATCATTTGTTCGCCATAAACTGCCCAACCTTCAATCATAGAGCCATTTCCGAACACAGATTTTATAATACTTGGCGATTGATTTGCGTAAACCAATTGCGTGTAATGACCAGGAATTGCCTCGTGAATATCAAGAATTTGCAACATATAATTATTGTATTCCCGCAAGTAACTTTCAGATTTTTCTTTAGACCAGCCACTCAAACTTCCTACATTATAATAAGTGTCACCGTCTTTGTCATAAGGACCGGGCGCACTAACTGAAGCGCCGGCAACTCCTGCCATGTACGCAGGTTCTTTTCGTACGATTAACGGTTTTGAAGGGTCTAAATAAAGTAAATTTTTATCATTAATGAATTTTACCAAATCAGGAATTTGTTTTTCAATGGCAGATTGAAATTCTTCCGGTTTCACGTGTTGTGAAGAAAGCGTGTCGAGAACTTTACGTATTAATTGGAAATCTGAAGTTGGTGTTTTTTGATTACCGTAATATTTTGGCGACATTTCTTTCGCCAATTTTGCCATTTCTGTGTGGATAAAAGTTTTTCGCTTTAATGCCAGTTGGTATAATTCTTCTGCTGAAAAAGAAGACTGAATATTATATCTAAATTTTTGATCATACAATTCTTTTCCCAAACGAAAATCACGTCTTTCAGTCGGTTTTAAATTTTTTAGCCAAGCAATGTAATTTTTGATCGATGTTGCTGCGGCTTTTGAAGATTTTAAAACTAAATTTTTATCTGCTTCCGAAAGTTTGGAAACCTTTACAGAATCCTGAATGTTTTTTTCGAAAATTTCTAATGAACCTTCGTTTTGAGCAATCCCCAAATTCTGCAAAATTTCCACCGGATTTTTGATGTTCTCTTTTGCACTTTTAAAATATTGCGGAACTAATTCTGCCTTTTTTTGAAAACTTTTTAGCCGAACTTCCAGCGGTGCATATTTGCCAAATAGAGTTTGTGCAAAAATCCCTCCCACATTATAAGAACCCGGATTCCATTGCCAACTTCTCAACTCATTTGTGCTCCAAACAATTTCATTGAGTTGATCTTCAATTAAATGGAAGTCTATTTTGTTTAAATCACTTAATTCATTTAATGAAAATTCATTTAATTTTAAAAGGTATTTTTTAGCAAAATTAAGGTCAGAATTTCTATTCTCTAAATTAGGAATTGTCAGCACCGCGTCATATTTATGAAGTCCGCTATACACAGAACTCTCTGGAAACTGCGCCCAATAATCATTCATAAATTTATTTTCAAATTCTGTAAAAGTTTGATTTTTATCAGTTGAAATCTTATTAGAAGATGAATTTTGAGATTTTGAAATCCCAAAAATACTTGAAATACAAAGAATTATTATAAATTTTTTCATTTTACTGCTTATTTATGCTTTATGAAAGTTGTCGAGATTAAGTCTTAAAATTTTCAATTCAAAAATATTGGTTTAATATTAAACATTTAAAAATAAGATTAATTTTGGCTAAAGCCAATTGCAAATTTTTTAAAATAAAAACGGGCTAAAGCCCGCTTCTATTGATCTTTATATTTTGAAAATTAATTTATTTCACAAAAACATCGTAACCCGAAATTTTCATTTCAAAGTTTTTATTAGAATCAAAATCTCGATTTTCTTTGCTAAATAATTCTTTAAATTTCCCTGAAACTTCCGAATCATTTATCGTAAAATTGACATCTTCTTTGGACATATTTAAAACTACAAAAACCTCATCTTTTCCATTTTTGCGGATGTAAGCCAAAATTTTATCATCGGCGGAAGTTTTTACAAAATAAGTTTTCACATTAGAATCTCCACCTCGCAACGCGGAATTTGTTGATTTTAAAGCAAATAAAGTCTTGTAAAAATCGGCTAATTGATAGGTTCCGTTCCATTCGATTGGGTCTTTATCAAAGAATTTTAAACGTTTCATATTTGGCAATTCCTGTCCGGAATACATTAACGGAACGCCGTTCCAGGTGGCAGAAAATACGGCCAAAGGTTTTGCTATAACGCCATATTTTTCATATTCTGTGCCGTTCCAGGTATTTTCATCGTGGTTTGCAGTAAACCAGGCGCGCATAGAATTGTCACCCAGCGCAGAATATTTGCTTAAAAGATCGCGTAATTCTTGTAAAGGTTCATTTTTACTGTAATAATCAGCCGTTTTGTGCATCCAGGTCCAGGAATAACTGGCGTCAAACACTTTTCCATATTCAGGATTTTCAAGTTCATCAAATTCCCCTAAGAAAAATAAAGGTTTAATCTTTTCAACTTCTGGTCTTGCCTGTTGCCAAAAATCAACTTCTACCCAACTTGCCAGATCACAACGGAAACCATCAATATTGGTTTCTTTCACCCAATATTTCATCGCATCTATCATTGCTTTTCGCAATTCTGGTTTGCTGTAATCGAGTTCTATAATATCGTCCATTCCACTTGCGCGATGAAAACTGCCGTCCGCGTCGTGCAAAAAATATTCTGGATGTGATTTTGTCCAAACATGATCCCAACCGGTGTGATTGGCAACCCAATCAATAATGACGTTGAAACCCTGTTTATGTGCTTCAATAACCAATTTTTTAAAATCTTCTAAAGTTCCAAATTCGGGATTAATGGTGGTATAATCCTGCGCCGCATATTGACTTCCCATGCTTCCCTTCTTCTCTTTTTGCGCGATCGGTGTAATAGGCATGAACCACAAAGTTTCTACACCCATTTTTTTGAGTCGCGGCATTTCTTTCGCAAACGCGTTGAAAGTACCTTCTTTAGTGTATTGGCGGACATTTACTTCGTAAATATTGGTTGTGTGTTTCCGCTCTTTTTGTGATTTCATTTTAGTTTTATTTTCATTAAAACAGGCTATTATTGCTAAACTTGCGATGGCAAGCAAAATTATTTTCTTCATTTTTAGTGAAATTATGTCTATTTAATTGTAAAAAACAGATCGAAAGATAGCGAATTTTTTTAAAATTATTGAAGTAAAATTTTGCAATTTATAGAAGCTTTATAAATGTAAAAGGCAAATAATATTTGAAGATTTGCTTATTCGTGGAAATTGCTTCAATTAATTTTTAAACATAAAAAAACCCGAAAAAATCGGGTTTTATATTTAAATATCTTCTTCTATTTCATCATTGTATCCATCATCGAAATCGTCTTCATCATCATCAAAATCATCTGTGTCTTCTTTGAAATCAACATCGTCCAAATCATCAAAGTTCATTTCTGCCGTAGGTAATTTTACCACTTTAGAATTAGATGAACCGCTTTTATTAGGCGCTTTTAAAGGCACTTTTCCAAATCTGAATATCGTGATCGGATAAATAACAGCAGGTTTTTCCGGTTCTTCTTCTAATAATTCACAGAAAAATTCCCAAAGATCCATAAAACCATAAGTGAAACGCATTTTTGCGCCAATTTCCGGAAAGCCTTCATTTAAATAAATGTCTGACATGATCTCGCCATCTCCATCATCGCTCATATCTTCCAACGGAACGGCTTGCAATTCATTCCAGTCATTATCAGAAAAAAAGAAAGAAGAAAGCTCATCTCCAGGTAAACTGAACGCACTTTTTATTCCCAAATGTAAATTCCATAAAGTCTGTTTATCTTTAATACTGATGTCCCGAAATATACTTTCCTTAGCATCTAAAATCACCCTAATCTTATATACCATGACTGAAAATTTATTTTATTTTTATTTGTATTGAGACTGCAAATATAAGACAATTGAAAATTGACCAAATAATAAAAAGGTCTTTTTTTCTAAAAATAATTTTTGTAATTGTGCCGAAAATTTAGGCTAGATTTAAAAGAAAACTGAATTTCGTGCCTTCTAAATACTGACTTTCCACACGGATATTTTCCTGATGCGCTTCCAAAATATGTTTCACAATAGCCAAACCAAGTCCTGAGCCGCCGTTTTGTCTACTTCTACTGCTTTCAACGCGATAAAATCTTTCGAAAATACGGGGCAAAAGTTCAGGTTTAATTCCCATACCATTATCGGAAACTTCTACATAGACTTTATTCTTTAAAACATTGGTTTTAATGGTGATCTGCGCTTTTTCGCGGTTGGAATAATATATGGCATTTGATATTAAATTGATCAAAACCTGAGAAATTTTTTGCTTATCGGCACTTACAAGAATTACTGGCTGGGAATTTTGAAGCGTCACTTTAGACTGTTTTTTTTGAGCCTCAAATTCAAGCAGTTCAATGATCTCTTTCACGACAATATTAATATCAAAACTGGAAATATTAAGAGAAATTTCGCCACTTTCGTATTGGTTTATCATATCTAAATCCTGCACAATTGAAAGCAGTCTTTCTACGGATTTATCAATTCTTTCCAAGTATTTATCTCTGATATTTAAATTTTCAACGCCGCCATCAAGCAAAGTTTCCACGTAACCCTGAATTGAAAAAAGCGGTGTTTTCAGCTCGTGCGAAACATTTCCGACATATTCCTTGCGGTAAATTTCCATTTCCTTTAAAAACCCAACTTCTGTGGCATTTTGCTCGGCAATCGAAGTAATTCTTTCCCCTAATTGTTGAAAACTGACAACTTTTTCCTGTGTTACGAGATCTTCAGGTAAAAAATCTGACATTTTGCGGATCTGGCGCTTACCATAATAATTGAAAAGTAGATCTAAAACAGTATAATTGACGACCAGCATAAATACAAAAGCGCCAATAATGCTGTATAAAAAATCACGGTCAAAACTGTCTTTTATGGTGTGCGAATAATCAAATAGAAGCGACACCAAAAGCATCACAACTGTGAGAAAAAGACCCGCAAAAAAAGTAAGTTTATGAAACCGCATATTTTTACTTAAAGTACCAAACGGTAACCGACGCCTTTGGAAGTCTGAATAAAATTTAAACCAAATTTTTCCCGTAATCTTCTTATATGGACATCAATTGTTCGCTCACCAACAACCACTTCGCTTCCCCAAACTTTCTCTAAAATTTCTTCACGTGTAAATACTTTATTTGTGTTTGACGCTAAAAGATGCAACAGATCAAATTCTTTTTTAGGCAAAAGAAAAAGCTGACCATTTTTTGAAACGCGAAAATTTTCTTTATCAATGACAAGATCTTTTATCTCAATAACAGAATTACTCTTAAATTCCTGATTTGTCAGTTTTAATAAAGCATTTATTTTGGAACGTAAAATTTTTGGCTTTATCAGTTTTACGATGAAATCATTTGCACCTGCCTGATAACCTGCTAATTGTGTATATTCTTCGCTTCGTGCGGAAAGAAAAACAATGAGTGTTTTGTCTAATTTTTTAATGGCGCGCAACTCCTGACAGGTTTCTATGCCATCTTTTTCGGGCATCATCACATCCAGCAAAATGAGATCGGGGATAATTTCTTCTGCCTTTTTTACACCTTCTATTCCGTTCAGCGCGGTAGAAACTTCATAACCGTCCTGCTGCAGATTATAAGAAATGATCTCCAAAATATCCGGTTCATCATCAATCAGTAGAATTTTCTTGCCTTTCATGCTTATTATTTATTTTTTCAAGGTCTTATGACACCGCCTTCGTCATCAGGATTTCTGTATAACTTTTTTACAGACGATTTCATTTTTAGTTTAACCTCAAAGGTAAAAAATTAGAAGCTTGGTTTAAATTAAAATATCAAAGTTTACAAATTCTTAACATAACCCGAAATTATTAAAATAACGGTAACAAAACCTTAAAACTGATTCAATACAGTTGCTGAAAAAAACCAATTCCTTTGTACTGAAAATAAAACAAAAATGAATCGTAACATTCAGAAAGCCGCCCTATTTTTTACACTATTTACAAGTGGCGTTGTATTCTCCCAAACCCATGTTTTAGAAGGCAGAGTTCTTGATGAAAATGACAATACGCCAATTCAGGGTGTTGTGATAAAGGTAAATAACACCGATTATGTTACAGATATTTCCGGCTATTACTCAATCTCTCTGGATGCTAATAAAACTTACATTTTAGCAATTTCATCGAATGGTTATCAAAGTAAAGAAATCGACGACGTTATTATAAAACCTGAAGAAAACACACATTTAGATATTGTTTTAGGCAGAGTTTCGGCGAAAGAAAATGCGATTGAAGGTGTTGTGATAAAATCAACAGCACGGAGAGAAACAATCGCTTCTACAATCTCACTTCAAAAAAATTCTGGTGTTGTATCGCAGGTGATCGGCGTAGAAGCTATTAAAAGAAGTCCAGACAGAAATACAGGTGAAGTTTTAAAAAGAGTTTCCGGGATCAGTGTTGTAGATGGAAAATATATTGTGGTAAGAGGTTTATCAGATCGGTACAACCAGGCAATGTTGAACGGTATTCAACTTTCCAGCACAGAGCCGGACCGAAAAACCTTTTCTTTCGATATTTTTCCTTCTAGTGTCATAGAAACGCTTGTCATCAACAAAACCTTCATTCCTGAATATACTGGTGAATGGGGAGGCGGACTTATTCAGGTTAACACGAAAGATGTCCCAAGCAAGAAATTTTTTAACGCCCAAGTTGGTGTGGGTGCAAACTCTATCACAATAAACCGCGAATTTTTAACCAATAAAGGCGGAAAATTTGATTTTCTTGGAATTGACAGCGGTTACAGAAAATTGCCTGCAGGTTTTCCTTCAAAAAATCAATTTAATATTTTAAGTGACGAGCAGAAAACAAAATTTGGAAGTTTATACGCGAAAAATTTTGGTTTCGGCACAATTGGATACCCAGAAAATGAAAGTTTGCAGTTAGACGGAGGTTTTAACACAAAAATTTTTGGTAAAGATTTGGGTGTTATCGCTGTTTTTAATTACAATAACAACAAAAAAAGGACAGAGACAGTTAATAGGTTTTTCACGATAAATGATCAAAATGCGAATGTTAATTTTGATTATAATACTGAAAAATACAGCAACGATATTATTTTGGGCGGACTTTTAAATCTTTCACTTAAATTTAACAGCAACAATAAAATTTCCCTTAAAAACATCATCACAAATACCGGAACAAGCAGTGTTTCAATGAGAACTGGAAAGGATTTTGAATTTGATCCGGTGAACGGAACAAATATTTTAGCTAGAGAACTTAGCTTTAAACAAACATTGTTTTACAACACAACGCTTTCAGGTAATCATAAAATTGATGCTTTGGGTGGTGTTACTTTTAACTGGTATGGCAGTTTTGGTATTTTGGATCAATATATTCCGCAACTGCAGAGATTACAATATAACGAATATCCAAATCTAACGGGAAGTCCTTATATCGCTTTAATTTCAAGTGGTCTATCACAAAAATCAGGAAGTTTTTTCTACTCTACTTTAAACGATTATCTTTATAATGGCGGCGGCGATCTATCAAAATCATTCGAATTATTTGGACAAAAACAAACGGTAAAAGGTGGATATTTATTTCAGGTAAAAGATAGAATTTATAATTCAAGACCGTTTTCAGCACAAATGAATGGTTTTAACCAAAATATTTTAACCCAACCATTTGAAACCATTTTTAACGCTGAAAATTTCGGAACAAATCCAGGGCAGTTCAGCTTTGATGAAATCTCCGGAAATCAGTATCGATATATTGCAAACACCATTTTAAACGCAGGATATTTACAGTTTGACAGTAATTTTAATCCTTGGTTACGGGCAATTTATGGTTTAAGAGTTGAAAATTTTGATCAGTTAGTGGGAAGTACAAAAAGATCAGATAACCGATTTGTAAATACCAATGTGACAGATTATATGCCTGCTTTAAATCTTACAGCGAAACTGAGCAGCAAAATGAATCTAAGATTAGCAGGATCGCAAACTGTGGTAAGACCGGAGTTTAGAGAGCTTTCACCAGTTGCTTATTACGATTTTGATCTGGGCGCAACGGTTGTGGGAAATAAAGAACTTGAACGGACAAAAATTTCAAGTGCGGATATCAGATGGGAATATTACCCGAGAAATGGTGAAATTATTTCTGTAGCAGGTTTTTATAAGAATTTTAAAAATCCTATTGAACTTTACTTTAATCAATCCGGCGTTGGGACGAGTAATACTTTTAATTATTTAAATGCTGATAAAGCCAATGCTTACGGCATCGAATTCGAACTTAGAAAAAAACTTGACTTCGTTTCAGCTTTAAAGAATTTCACTTTTGGTGGCAATGTCGCACTGATTGACAACAAAGTAACGGATCAAACAACCAATATTGACCGACCAATGCAGGGTCAATCGCCTTACACAGTAAATTTTACACTTCAATATGACAGTGAAAACTCCGGCATCAGTTCTACACTTTTATTTAACCAGATCGGAAGAAGAATTTTATATGTAGGAAATGATCAGATTCCGCCAATCTGGGAAAACCCAAGACCACTTTTAGATTATCAAATCGCAAAAAAAATATGGAATAAAAAAGGTGAGATCAAACTAAATATTTCTGATATTCTTAATCAAAAAGCAAAATATTACCACGATCTGAATGCCAATAAAAAATACGATAGCAGCGATGCTTTAGCAATCGAAAGAACAACGGGAACAAATATCAGTTTGACTTTAGGATATAATTTTTAAATAATAAATCAAATAATTAAAACAATAAAAAATAATAAAATGAAACTAAAACATGCTTTTTTATACCTTCTTACGGGAAGTTTAGCAATTGTCTCCTCCTGTAGACAAATTGAAGAAGATGGTGAAACAATCACTAACAACACTGGCACCGGAACTTCGCCAGCAACAGAGAACCTTATATTAACAGGGAAAATCACAACAAGTATCACTTTAAAAGCTAATAATACTTACAAATTAAGAGGTTTGGTATATGTGACCAATGGCGCAACACTAACTATTGAACCGGGAACTAAAATTGTTGGTGAAGCCGATAAAAACGGTGGATTGATCATCACGAGAGGTTCAAAAATAATGGCACAGGGAACAGCAAGTAATCCAATCATTTTTACATCTGATAAACCAAGTCCAAAAAGAGGCGATTGGGCAGGTGTAATCATTTTGGGAGCTGCGCCTACAAATGCATCATTCAATGGAGTTCAAGGTGTTGGAGAAATTGAAGGCGGTGTAAATGATTCTGCGGGAAGCGGACTTTATGGTGGAACTAACGCAGCTGATAACAGTGGTGTTTTAAAATATGTAAGAATAGAATACGCAGGTTACGCATTTTTACCGGACAAAGAGATCAACGGATTGACTTTTGGAGGTGTTGGTAACGGCACAACGATAGATTATGTTGAAGTTGCTTACGCAAACGACGACAGTTTTGAGTGGTTTGGTGGAACAGTTAATTGTACACACATTATTGCTTACAAAGGTTTGGATGATGATTTTGACACAGACAACGGATATTCTGGAAAAGTGCAGTTTGCGATTGGTGTAAGAGATCCTTTGGTAGCGGACGTTTCTGGCTCAAATGCTTTTGAATCTGATAATGATGCAAATGGTTCTGCTTTAACGCCACAAACATCTGCAATTTTCTCAAATGTGACGATCATCGGACCAATTCAGTCTACTTCAGCTTCTACAAACGTTGCAGGAATTAACTCTCTTTTTCAAAATGCTTTACAGATCAGAAGAAATTCAAGTATTTCTGTCTTTAATTCAGCATTTGTGGGTTATCCAGTTGGTTTATTTATCGATGCTTCGAAAGGAACAACTACAGACAACAACATCACAAGTGGAAAACTTGTTTTTCAAAATAATGTGATCGCAGGTTGTGTTACGAATTTCAAATATGCAGCTTCATCCACGACGCCAACAGGTTATTCCACACAAAGCGTTCAGGATTTCTTTAATGCAAATAACAATAGTGCTTTAACGTATAGCGCGGATATCAAATTTTCAGGAGCTTATGCTCCGGCAGGAACAACTCCTAACTTTTCTCCTGCAGCAGGTTCGCCATTATTAACTGGAGGTTTATTTACAAATGCTCTTTTAAGCGGATTTACTTCTGTTACTTATAGAGGAGCAGTAAAAGATTCCAATGATTTTTGGTATGCTGGCTGGACCAATTATAACCTGTAATTCAAATTAAGTTTTTCATTTTTCATATCAAAGAAAATCCTGCATTTTGCAGGATTTTTTTATGTTTAAAATTTTTAATCTAAATCTTCAAATTGTTCCAGATAATAACTGAAAGAAAATTCGTCACTTTCGAATTCTACATCTTCCAATGTTTCGAGTAATTCCTCGAAAGTTTCCAACTGATCGACGCTCATATTTGTAAACTCAATGTCGAGAGGCATTTCCAGTTCACCAGAAATTATATCTGCAAGTGCGTCCAGATTATCGCCAAAATGAGCAGGCAATTCTATTTTTGATTTTAAAACTTCATAAAATTCTTCGTAATCACCGATGTTTGTGAAGTCTATTTCTATTGTTTTCATTTAATTAAATTTCCAGTTATTTGTTTTTAAATAGGCTTTGCATTTATCGCAAAAACCTGTCTCTTCATTTGTAGGATTTCCCCCTTCTGCGTCACGCATAAAACAAGTTTTATTTGGGCAATGTTTTAATCCCAAAGTATGACCTAATTCATGAATTGCAATTTTAAAAAATTGCTCATTATTTCTCTTATCTAATCTAAAATTTGAAGCAACACAGGCTTTTCCCGGTCTATAACCTAGACCCATAATTCCAAAATCAAGATTTTTGCCTTTGGTTGCACTAATATCTTTTGATGTTAACCCTAATTTCACAAAGCCAAACTCAGTATTTTTATTTAAATATTTAATAATTAAATCTGCTCTGTAACGATTTCGTGGTAAATAATATGAATTTTCAGGAAAATCAATTGGTTTTAAGATTTCTACTTTTGGAGAGAATTCTTTAATTTTTATTGCAATTTCATTCGCATCTTTTATATTCAAATCCTTAAATGGCTGAATAAGAATAATTTGTTCTTTGTTCAATTTTAAAATAAATTTATCCTTTGAGCAAGATAAAAATAAAGTTAAAATCAAAAAACATTTCAAATATATTTTCAAAAATTCACTTTTAACAATCAATATTTATTATTCCCTACTGCTTCTGAAAACTCTTATAATGATCAGTAGTCAAATAAACTTCGCCGCTTTTTGTAAAAATAATTCTGTCGGCTTGCCTGTTTCCACAATGGTAGTTGACGTCGGCTTCAAAATATTTTTCACTTTTTGGCAGTTGTTTTTCTCTGTTGCCAAAAAAATCGCCACCAATTGCTTTCCCCGGTAAAACTTCGCAAAGATTTCCTTTTGAAGGAATCCAGCCTTGTTTTTTTGCTTCGTTCTTTGTTAAATAAAAATCAGGCAAATGGTGATTGTCTTTTACATAAGAAATTACTGTTTCAGCTTTTGTAATTTCAAAAATATTACCTTTTTTATTCTGGATGTCTTGTTTTAAAACTTCAGTTTTTACACTTTTTTGAGTTTCAGTTGTAATATTTTTTTTAGGAAAACCATTAAACATGTACATCACAGCAAACATTCCCATTCCACCAAATAAAAAAGCGAGGAAGATTTTTCTTTTTTCAGAATTCATCAATTGTATTTAAAATTTTTTATAATTTAATCTAAAACCTAAATCAATAATTTAGAATTTAATTACGCCATTCTTCCGGAATATCACACACAGGAATCGGCTGAATTTTATGTTGCGCCGCTTTATTCATTCGCGAAAATATTTTATAAACTTCCAAATCGCGACCGGAATAATCGGCTTCAGTTTTAGTTCCAAATTCTTTCTGAATTTTTTCTAATTCAGGATAAGTGGCGCCGATTTGCTGTTCGTCAGTTCGGTCAACATCCCAAAGTCCATCAGTTGGAATGGCATTTTTAATACTTTCCGGAAGATCTAAATTTCTTGCCAAATCAAAAACTTCCGTTTTATAAAGATCAGCGATCGGTGAAACATCCACGCCACCGTCACCATATTTCGTGTAAAAACCGATGCCAAAATCTTCCACTTTATTTCCTGTTCCACAAACCAGAAGTCCGTTTATTTGACCGTAATAATATAAGGTCAACATTCTCAATCTCGCTCTTGTATTGGCAAAAGCAAGTTTTTCTGCCGGAAATTCTTCGTCTTTTACATCAAAAGTTTTATACAAAGCTTCGAAAGGCTCATTCAGATCGACAGACATTCCTTCCACGTTTGGAAATTTATTTTTCAGAAAATCGATATGTTCCAAAGCACGGTTTGCCTGATCACTTTTTTGGCGAATTGGCATTTCTACGACCAAAACTTTTAAACCCGTCATCGCACAAAGCGTCGAAACCACGCCGGAATCTACACCGCCGGAAACTCCGATCACGTATCCTTTCACATTCGCTTTTTCGGCGTAATCTTTCAGCCAGTTTACGATGTGATCTATAACTTTTTGTGATTGCATTTATTAAATTTTAAAATGATTCTTTCTCATCAATTCTATTGCTCAAAAATATATTCCGTTAAATTTTCACTATTTTTGCGGTTCTAAATTTTATGTAAAAATAATGAAGTTTTTTAAATATTTTATCCTCTACATTGCCTTTATTTCAATAATGCAATCCTGCAAAAAAGATGAAGCAAATTTTTGGGACGTTAAAATTGACGACGCGCTTCCAAAGGTGGAAATTAAAGATATTTCTAAAGCATTTTACGATCAAAAAATCCCATTAGATCAATTTAAAACAGAATTTCCCTGGTTTCAGGGAAGTGTTCCGGATGAAGATTATAGCATCAGAAGAACCGACGCAGACGAGATAAAAATTTATAAAGAAGCCATCGGAAAAATAGACCAGAAAAAGCTTAATGAAGATCTGACTTTGCTTTTTGCGCATGTTCAGCATTATTTTCCGCAGTTTAAAATTCCTAAAGTATTTTTATTTTCTTCGGCTCTTCAAATGGCGAAGGATCCAATTTTTTTAGAATCAAAAAATAATTTGTTGTTTATAGACATTACCGGTTTTATGGGAGAAAATAATCCCAATTATAAAGGAATGGAGAATTATTTCCAAAAATCGATGAATCCGCAGAATATTTTGCCTAAAGTTTCCGAGATACTTTCCGAAAATATGGTTCAACCTATTGGAAGACAGCAAAAATTTTTAGATCAAATTATTTATGAAGGCAAATTATTAACACTTCAAGATGCTTTTATGCCAACTGAACCAGATTATTTAAAAATAAATTATACGGCAAAACAGTACGAATGGTCAAAGCAAAATGAGGAAAATATCTGGAACTATTTTGTAGAGAATAATTTAGTTTACAGTGATGAACCAAGATTATCGGAACGTTTTTTATCAGTCGGTCCGTTTTCAAAATTTTATACTGAAATTGATAATGAATCTTCTCCACAAATCGGACGTTTCACCGGATGGGAAATTTGTAAAAAATATTTTAGCGTAAAACCGGAAACAAAACTTCAGGATTTTCTAAAAATGGACGCGCAAACTATTTTTAACACCGCAGAATACAGACCTAAAAATTAACTTATAAATATAAAGATTTACCAATGTAAAAGTCTAGCAATACTAATGCTTTCACAAAATTGGTAAACTTTTACATCGATAAATTGGTACATTAAATAAAAGAATATGAGAACAACAAATATAAATATCCGCGTTGAACTAGACGAAAACCAGGTTCCAGAAAAAATGTTTTGGAACGCTGAAGACGGTGGAATCGAAAATGAAGAAACCAAAGCGACGATGATCTCCGTTTGGGATGATGCAAAAAAAGAAGCCTTAAGAATTGATCTTTGGACAAAAGAAATGCCTGTTGACGATATGAAAATGTTCCTTCACCAAATTTTGTTATCCATCAGCCACACTTACGAAAAAGCAACTGGCGAAGAAGATGTCGCACAATGGCTGGAAGAAACCGCGGAGACTTTCGCAGTGAAAGCGGCAATAAAAATGTAAAAAAGAACCAAGATTTTAGAGTCAAGATTTAAAAAATAAATTTTGCATCTTGACTCTAAAATCTTGCTTCTATTAATTTAAAATAAGAAATTATGAAATTCAACACTAAAGTAATACACGGAAATCAACACATAGAACCAACAACTGGTTCGGTAAATGTTCCGGTTTTTTTGACATCCACTTTCGCACAAACTTCACCTGGACAACCGATCAGCGAATATGAATATTCTCGCGCTGCAAATCCTACAAGACAAGCATTGGAAGACAGTTTGGCAAGCATAGAAAATGGCGCAAAAGGCTTGGCTTTTGGGTCTGGTTTGGCAGCAATTGACTGTGTTTTAAAATTATTAAAACCAGGCGATGAAATTATCGCCGTTGATGATCTTTACGGCGGAACTTATCGGTTATTCGTTCGGTTATTTGAAAAATATAACTTGAAATTTACTTTTATGAATTTTGATGATGTTTCAAAATTAGAAGATAAAATTTCTGATAAAACAAAACTAATCTGGATTGAAACGCCTACAAATCCGTTAATGAAATTGGTGGATATAAAAGCCGTTTGCGATTTAGTTAAAGGAAAAAATATTTTAGTGGCCGTTGATAACACTTTTGCAACGCCTTATTTACAAAAACCTTTGGATCTTGGTGCCGATATTGTGATGCATTCGGCAACAAAATATTTGGGCGGACATTCTGACGTAATTGCTGGTGCATTGGTTGCAAAAGATGAAAAATTAGGGGAAGAACTTCACTTTATACAATTTGCAAGTGGCGGAATTTTAGGACCAATGGATTCTTATCTGGTTTTAAGAGGGATTAAAACTTTGGCTTTACGCGTTGAAAGACATTCAGAAAACGGAATGAAAGTCGCGGAATATTTAGAAAATCATGCAGCAGTTGACAAAGTTTTTTATCCGGGTTTGAAATCTCATCCGCAAAATGAATTGGCAAAAAAACAAATGTCAGATTTTGGCGGCATGGTTTCTTTTACTTTTAAATCCGGCAAAAAAGAAGACGCTGTAAAATTTTTAGAAAATGTAAAAGTTTTCACTTTAGCGGAATCTTTAGGCGGCGTAGAATCTTTGGCAAATCATCCAGCATTGATGACGCATGCTTCAATCCCTGCTGAAAAACGTGCAGAATTGGGCATCACTGATGATTTAGTAAGATTAAGCGTTGGCATTGAAGATGCAGAAGATTTATTGGAAGATTTAGAAAATGCTTTTTCCAAATAATGTAATAATACACCAGTTTAACAATTTACCAATATTTTTAAAATTGGTAAACTGTTAGACTTTTTGATTGGTAAATTTAATACTATGACAGAATTTGAAAAATACATTCAGCGCTATTTAGATTTAATTCCAACCGAAAATTGGATGGAAGAATTGGTGAATTGTGAGAAGCTAACATTAGAAATTTATTCAAAATTAAATGAAGAAACTTCTCTATTTAAATACGCAGAAAAGAAATGGACTTTTAAAGAAGTTCTGCAGCATTTAATAGATTGCGAACGAATTTTTCAATACCGTGCTTTATCAATTTCGCGCGGCGACACACAAAATTTGCCTGGTTTCGATGAAGAATTATTTGCTGAAAATTCAAATGCCGATGAGCGACATTTAGAAGATTTAATTGCAGAACATTCCTTAGTTCGCGCTTCAAGTTTAATTTTGTTTAAAAGTTTTAAAAAAGAAACACTTTCTAATAAAGGTTTTGCAAATGGAAACGAAATTTCTGTGGAAACAATTGGGAAATTAATTGTTGGTCATAATTTGCATCATTTGAATGTAATCGAAGAAAGATATTTATAACCTTGAATGAGAGTTCTAAAAAATTTAAATGATGTTAAAAGCATCAACTCAAAAAAATTAGTATTTGAAGAAAGTTGGCTGGATAAAATTGATCTGTACACGAACTATCTCATTTATTTAGCAATGGCAATTTTCTCACTAATGTCAATCTTCGAAATTGATCCAAATTCAAAAAATGATACTGTTGGATACTACATTTTCCCATTTATTATCTTAATATCCGCTTATGCTTTTTACTGCAAATTTTCAGAAAAATGTTTAAAAGAAATAACTTTCAATATTCATAGCGAAGATGCAAAAATGAGGATTTTACAATTTGGAAAGAACAATAATTTTAGAATAACCAAAATTTCTAATAATTTAATTTTTCTCAATAAACCTACAAATGATTTTGATTTTGGAAATCATGAAAAAACAACTTTAGTTTTTATAAAAGATTACAGTATTCTTTTTACAATAATACAAGAGGGCGTTCGTTTAAATTTTCCAGTTCTATTCTCTCAGTACTTTTTTAAAAGTAAAATGAAAAGAATCTTGAAAAATTAAATTTTGGAAAACCGCATTTCTTCATTTCCTGCAATTATCGATAAACATTCTAAAATCTTAATTTTAGGCTCGATTCCCGGCGTAAGATCTTTAGAAAAACAAGAATATTACGGTCATCCACAAAATAAATTCTGGAAGATAATCTTCGATTTATTTAATGAAGAATTTTCCCAAAATTATACCGAAAAAATCAATCTTTTAAAGAAAAATAACATCGCACTTTGGGATGTAATTGATTCCTGCGAAAGAAAAGGAAGTTTGGATTCCGAAATAAAAAACGAAGAAGCCAATCCAATTCTGGAACTTTTGGAAAATCATCAAAAAATTTCCGCCATCTTTTGCAATGGCGGAAAATCTTTTAAAAGTTTAGAGAATATTTTAGGAAAAAACTTTAGAATCCCTATTTTTTTATTGCCTTCAACAAGTCCGCTTCACACAATTTCTTTTGTCGAAAAATTAGAAAAGTGGAAAATTATCTGTAATTATATTGATTAAAATTTTGGCTGAAGCCAATTGTAAATCATTTTCTTTAAATGGGCTAAAGCCCATTTCTATTGATGAAATTCTACTTCACTTTCGGGCCAACTTTTTCACCAAATAATTTGATAGATTCCATCATAATATCGTGTTCAGGCGCACCAACGTCCATATGACCAATAAATCTTGTGATGCCAAAAATCTCTTTCATGTAATTAATTTTATCGGCAACCTGCTCAGAATTTCCAATAAACAAAGCGCCATCTTTCATTCTTCCGCCTTCATATTGCATTTTCGTGTAAGGCGCCCAACCTCGCGTAGACCCAATTCTGTCCATTTGAGATTTGTAATTTTCAAAATAACCATCAATTACATTTTGATCTTCACTCACAAAAGCGTGGGAATGAATAGCAATTTGCATTTCAGATTCCGGAAATCCTGCTTTCAAATATTCCTGTTTATAAAATTCAATTAAATTTCTAAACTGAATCGGCATTCCGCCAATAATAGCGACCACCAAAGGCATTCCGAGTTTTGCAGCATTTAAAACCGATTGTGGCGTTCCACCAACGGCGCGCCAAATTGGTAATTTCCCGTTATTTTTTGCTCTTGGATAAACCGTTTGATTTTCCATTGGCGCGCGCAGTTTTCCTTTCCACGAAACGTTTTCTTCGGAATTTATTTTTAATAATAAATCTAATTTTTCATCAAAAAGTTCTTCGTAATCGTTTAAAGAATAGCCAAATAAGGGAAAAGATTCAATAAAACTACCGCGTCCGACGTAAATTTCCGCTCTTCCATCTGAAATTAAATCCAAAGTTGAAAAATCCTGATACACTTTTACGGGTTCGGACGAACTTAAAACCGTTACGCCACTTGCTAATTTTATTTTTTTTGTAATACTTGCAGCGGCAGCCAATAAAATTGCCGGCGAAGAAACTGCATATTCCGGGCGGTGATGTTCGCCGATCGCAAAAACATCAATCCCGACCTCGTCCATTAATTTTACTTCTTCTAAAATCTCACGAAGTTTTACGCCTGCATCTTTATATTTTCCAGTGGTTTTAACAAAAGCCACATCGCCAAACATTCCTATTCCTAATTCCATTTTCTCTAATTTTATATTACAAATTTAAAGCATCGAAATCTAAAAAATGTTGACCTAAGATAGGAAGGAAGTTTATAATTCAAGAAATTTAAACCATTGAATGATGATTCTTATTTGGGCAGCATTTGACTACGCCGAATGTCTATTTATTATTTTTTTATGGCAGACATTTCCGCCTTCCGCTCCCAATCTTTTGTTCGTCGTTCCTCCTCACAAAAGGATTTCCGCTCAAGTCGGGCTGCAAAAGTTATCATTGTAATCAAAGTTTTTCCTCACTATAAAATTATTACTTTTACACTTTAAAATAATCAATGGAAAATATTATAGAAATATTAAAATCAGGCGGCACTATTCTTTACCCAACAGATACGATTTGGGGAATTGGTTGTGACGCAACAAATATAGAAGCGATTCAAAAAATATTTGAAATCAAAAAAAGAGAAGCCTCAAAATCTATGATTATTTTGGTAGAAAATGACAAGCGTTTGCAGGATCTAGTTGATGTTCCGGAAATGGCGTGGGAAATAATGGATTTGAGTGAAAAGCCAGTGACAATAATTTATGAAACAGTGAAAAATTTACCCAAAGAACTTTTAGCAGAAGACGGTTCTGTTGGAATTCGTGTGGTGAAAAATGACTTTTGTAAAAAATTAATTACTAAATTAAATGCGCCTTTGGTTTCTACTTCTGCCAATTTAAGCGGTTTTAAAAGTCCACTGAAATTTTCTGATATTTCTGATGAAATTAAAAATGCGGTTGATTTTGTGGTGGAAGATTTAGAAGATAAAGTCTCAGAATTTTCGGGTTCTTCCATTATAAAGATCTGGAATGATAGCAGAATTAAGGTTATTAGAGAATAATTAATTTAAAATTTTCAAAGTTTTTTTGTCATTCCGTAGGAATCTCAGCAGTAAAAATCACCGCTTAGATTCCTACGGAATGACAAAATTAATTTTTTTAGATTTCTTTTAAATAGCAAAAGTTCACTTTTCAGCAATTGGAAAAATTAATTTTTAAGAGAAAACTTATCTTTGCAAAAATATTTCTCGTAAATTTTACAGATAGAGCAGATTTTTCTTTTTTAAATCTGCTTAATTTGATAAATCTGCGAGAGTCTTAAATTTCAAAATGACCATCAATCTTACTCAAAATAAAAATTTTAAATTATTTAAAACAATTTCTTCCGTTGCAGAAAAAAATGAGCAATCGGTTTTTATTGTGGGCGGTTTTGTGCGCGACCTTTTGATGCTAAGAAAAGCGCCAACTGACATAGATTTCGTCACGGAACAAAGCGGAATTGATCTTGCAAAAGCAGTTGCCAAAGAATTAGACCCAACTTTGAAAGTTTCGATTTTTAAAACTTACGGAACTGCGATGGTAAAATTTAACCATTTGGATTTAGAATTTGTTGGCGCCAGAAAAGAAAGTTATTCTGAAAATTCCAGAAATCCTGCCGTAGAAAATGGCAGTCTGGAGGACGACCAAAAACGCCGGGATTTTACTATTAATGCGTTGGCAATTTCTTTAAACAAAGAAAATTTTGGCGAATTAATTGATCCTTTTAACGGACAGGAAGATTTGCAAAATAAAATTTTACGCACACCTTTAGAACCTTTGCAAACTTATTCCGATGATCCTTTGAGGATGATGCGCGCTTTGCGTTTTGCTTCAACCTTGAATTTTACAATTGAAGAAAATTCTTTAAAAGCCATTAAAAATGAAGCGGAAAGAATTAAAATCGTTTCCTTGGAACGCGTGATGGTGGAATTTAACAAAATTATGCTTTCCGAAAAACCTTCCGTCGGTTTAAAATTAATGGAAGAAACGGGTTTGTTAAATCTAATTTTACCGGAGTTATTGGCCTTAAAAGGCATCGAAGAAAAAGAAGGACAAACGCACAAAGACAATTTTTGGCACACTTTGGAAGTCGTCGATAATATCTCTGAAAACACCGATAATCTTTGGTTGCGATGGGCGGCTTTATTGCACGATATTGGAAAAGCGCCGACAAAAAAATTCATTGAAGGCATTGGCTGGTCTTTTCACGGACACGAATTTTTAGGTTCAAAAATGGTAAAAAATATTTTTTACCAATTGAAGTTACCGTTGGGAAATGATATGAAATTTGTGCAAAAAATGGTGAAATTATCTTCCCGACCAATTGCTTTGATTGACGATGGAACGTCGGATTCTGCTTTACGACGTTTACTTTTTGATGCAGGTGAAGATCTGGAAGATTTATTTATTTTAAACAAAGCCGATATCACGACCAAGAACTCTAAAAAGCAGGAAAAATTCAAGAAAAATTTTGAATATGTCGCGGAAAAAATAAAAGAAGTTGAAGAAAAAGACCACGTCCGGAATTTTCAGCCACCGATTTCCGGGGAAGAAATTATGGAACTTTTTAATTTACAACCTGGACGGGAAATCGGGATTTTAAAGGAAAAAGTGAAGGAGGCGATCTTGGAAGGCGAAATTTCTAATGATCATTTTGAAGCGAGAAATTTTGTGATATTTGAAGGTGAAAAACTGGGCTTGATATTATCTAAAAATTAAAATATCTCTCGCAGATTTAAAAGGTGACGCAGATTTTAATCAATAATAAAAATTTTAAGGTAAAATTAAATTTAGTTTTAAAGTCGATTTTTTATCTTCTGGCTTTAATTTCTTTCCCGCATCATCAGCGTTTCCAGTGTCTTTTATGAGTTGAAGTTGATTGATCTGATCTTTGATTTTTATTTTTTTTACGCCTTTCCAGGTGAAATTTAAACCACTTTGCTTCTGTAGAAAATCTATATCGACCTGAAAAACTTTTTTATATTTAAAATCTGAAAATTCGGTAACAGTTTCAGCTCTTTTTAAAATTTCTTTACTTTCAATAATTCCTAACTCTTTTATTTTCTTTTCGTGACTCATCACAAATGCCGTACTATAAATACCTTTTTCTGTACTGAAAACGACAACTTTAAAAAATAAAATCGGGATTTGAAAATTTTCCACATTTTTATAAACTGGATCAGAATCTAAAATAAACGGACCAGTGAAAACCGAAATCTTTTTATTTTTATCAATTTCTGACGTTTCATTAATGATATAATTTTCCAGACTTCGCCACAAACCGCTATTAAGAATTTCCGCCTGCGGAAAACTGTTTGGGAAATGAAATGTGCGGTAAGCCATTATTTGCGCATCGTTTCCCCAAGTCATTTCGTTATGTGCGGCAACATGTCCAATTTCAAAAATAATCCGAAATTTTCCCGTTTTCGAATCTTTGTATTTAAAACTATAAAAATCTTCCGAAAGTTGAACTTCTTTAGGAATTCTGGGATCGTGATGAAATGAATTTGCCCTTGAAATTTTATCTTTTTTGTCAGCACCATTAATATTGTACGCCGAGAAAAAAGGAATTTTTCGGTTTGAATTATAATGCACACTTAAATTCGTATAATTTAAAATTCCATTTTTGTTGCCTTCTACTTTTGGTAAAATTTTTTTTTGATCTTTATTTAAAATATTTGCAGAAGAGACGGTAATTTTATCATCAATAAAATTCTCAATAAAACCTTTACATTTTAAAAGTTCTTCTTTTGAAAAAGCAATTTCTTTTAAAGTACTCATAATTAACAGGTTATTAGTTTATTCAAAATTAAGAATTTTATAATTTAAATAGAATAATAATTTAGTAATAAAAAAAATGCTTCCAGACGTGGAAGCATTTCTTTAAAAATCACTCAATGTTTTAAAAACTTTTCATGGTTACAAAATTAAAATTTATAATCAAATCCCACTGTATAATTTCGTGGTTTCGTGGTAAAACCAACGACATCTACATAACTTGTATTAAATAAATTACATACGTTTGCAAATATGGAAAGATTTTTTACAATAGTTTGGTTAACGTTTAAATTAAATAAATTATAAGATTTTAAATCAACCGGCACAATTGCGAAAGTGTTAGAATCGAAATAAGCGTCGGCTCTTTTTGAGACAAATTGTTGCGTCAAATTAATTCGATTTCCTTTAAATGCTGTGATTTCCACAAAAGAATTAATTCTTTGTTTTGGCTGGCGAAGCATTGTCGCTTCTTTCTCTTTTTCAACGTAACTAAAATTTCCTCCGACATTGAAAATTGGGTTAATTCTATAATTAAAACCAACGTCAAAGCCTTTTACTTTATTATTTTCAACATTTAAAAATTGCCCTGCGAAAGTCACAAAATCTACAGTCTGATAAGCAAAAGCTTCTTTTTCCTGACGTTGAAAAAGTGACACATTGATAACGAAACTTTGGTCTTTTTCACCAAAAGCGAGGTCAATTTCGTTGGAAGAATTGGTTTCCGGTTTTAAATCAAAATTAGCCAGAGTGTATGGCAAAGAACCAAAACTCTGGTATAAAGTCGGCGCAATAAAAGCCGTAGAAAAGGAATAACCGATTTTTAAATATTGGTCCGCAAATTCTTTCAAATAATACGGATTTATACTGTAAACGAAGTGATTACCAAATTTTGACTGGTTTGTATTTCGAATTCCAAGGTCTAAATTAAAACCTTCCAGATTAAAATTGGCCTGTGCGAAAACATCAAAATTATTATTTTTGGTATCGTTTTTTAATAAAACATCTTCCAAAGCAGTTCCACCAAAAGGAAGCGATGTTGCGCCTAATTTTTGAGTTTCATATTGAACGCCGGCAATTAAACTGATATTTTTTGAAAACTGGTATTGATTAAATAATTCAGAAAAAAAGTTTGTTCCGGCATAAGTAAACTGATCTTGAAAATAATTTCCGTCAAAACTTTGTCCTACTCTATTAGTTGAAGTAATTCTGGAATTAAAATGAACTTCGCCATTTTTATAATTGTATTTTGAACTTAAACCTGCAAATTTTTGAAAATCATCACCGCGATTATCTGCATCTGTGAAAGCACCGCCATCATAATCATATAAATTATGACTATAACCACCGTTTACATTTAGGCTAAAGTTATCTTTATTATAACCCACATTTGCAGCAAAATTTTGTTTTTCATAGCTGTCTTTTTTAAAATCTATTCCATCTGCAGAACTTAAACCTTCAGATTTTTCATTAAATCCAGAAACCTGATAATTGAAATCTGACAATTTTCCTTTTAGCAAAACAGCTTGTCCATAAGTGTCAAAAGAACCTGCTCTTGCAGATAATTGACCTTCGATATTTTTCTGTGCGGATTTTTTGGTTTTAATATTGATCACCGAAACCGTTGCATTACTCCCATATAAGACCGAAGATGCGCCGTTTAAAACTTCGATACTTTCAATATTTTCTAAAGCAATTAGACGAAGATCCGAAACGGTATAATCATTTCCGGTGACGTCTTTTAAAGGAACGCCATCCACTAAAATCAAAACATTAGCACTTTTTCCGCCTCTGATTTTCATAGATTTTGGCTCGGTTCCGTTGTTATTGTTTCCCGTGATCTGGAAACCTGTCAATTGGTTTAAAACGTCATTTACATTTTGACCTTTAAATTTTTCTAAATCTTTTGCCGAAAGCAACTGTACATTTTTTCCGGTTTTGAAGATTTGTTGTGGAACTTTTGAAGCAATTGTCACTTCTTGAATTCCAGTTTCCTGTTGGGCAAACGCGCATGAACTTACGACAAGCATGGCTCCAACTAAAATTTGTTTTTTCATTTTTTTTGAAAATAAATTTGGTTAAAGTATGACTTATCGGAAAAATTAAAGCAAATAGAACTGAACCGAAAAAGTTCAGCAGAATTTGGCTTTTCCTCCGAAAGCATAAAAATTATAAACAAATTTGGCAGGTCTCCTGACTTTCACTTTTTTTGCGCCTTCCCATCTTTCGACAGTGGCTGGTTTTGCAAAAAAATCTTTTATGTGATTTACAGTTGCGGGGACAGTTGAAGATTTACGCTTCATTCCCTATTAATCCCGCTTTTACACGGAAACCAAAAGTTTGGCGAAGATAGATAATAAATGTGAATTGGGGAATGGTGATTTTTATATCCTTTTTAAAATTTAATCAAAAATATTTCCCCGACCCTAAAGGGAGTATTTTTGATAAAATTTTGTAGGAAATTTTCCGCCCTTTAGGGTTGGGGAAAGAAACTTTCTTGGAAGAAAATTCAAAATTATTCTCCGTGAGAATATTCAAGAACTGCTTTATTTTTAACATCAACTTTCCCAAAAGCAACTCCACCAATCTGTACTTTTTGTTGAGTTCCTTGAACAAACCAAATACTATCATTAATTTTTTTGGCACTAAATGGCTTCTCATTCGATATCATTTCTTTTCCGTAAGATTTATTCCATTCTATTTCAGCAATTTCTACGGCTTTTTCAGATTTTTGTTCATCGGAAAGTACGGAATAATTGTACTTTAAAAACTCATCCTTTTTGGTGCAAGGAAAAACAATGACGAAAAGTAAACTGTAGATTTTCATTTGATAAATTTATAACAAAAATAAGGTTTGCTTAAATTTCATCAAAAAAATTTCCCCCCGACCCTAAAGGGTGTATTTTGGCTGAAATTTTTGCGGGAAATTTTTCTCCCTTTAGGGTCGGGGAAAAGAAAATTTTGAAACATAATTTAAAATTATTTACTGTGAGAAAATTTTATGAATTTTTTATTTTTAACATCTACTTTACCGTAAGCAACGCCACCTTTATATCCTTTTGGTAAAGTTCCATCAACAAACCATATACTATCATTTATTTTTTTGGCTTTAAATGGTTGCTCATTTGCTATTTTGTCTTTACCATAAACTTCATTGAATTTATCTTCGGCAATTTTTAGTGCAATATCTTCGTCACTAATATTTTTATTAGAATTGATTTTATTATTACAAGAAATAATCATTAAAATGAAAATAATATAAATTTTCATGAGTATAATTTTAACCAAATTTAATTAAAAAACCTTTCATGTGAGAAAATTTAAAACTTATGTACTCTTATGTTTTCTTAATCAAAGTTTTAAAAATCAACTTATGTGTCAAATTATCGATTTTTTTTAACACATTAGTTGCTTAAAATCTTTTCTATTTTAGTAAGCATTAGAGCACATCAGTTTAAAAATTAACAAAAAAAACACTCCATTTCTGAAGTGCTTTAAAATAATATTTGAAAAATTCTTAGTTTTTCAAACTTTTCATATCGATCACGAAACGGTATTTCACGTCGCTTTTCAACATGCGTTCGTAGGCTTCGTTGATGTTTTGCATATCGATCATTTCAATTTCTGAAACAATATTTTTCTCACCACAAAAATCCAGCATTTCCTGAGTTTCTGCGATGCCGCCGATCAAAGAACCGGCAATTGCTTTTCTACCCAAAACCAAAGGAACTGTGCTTAGTTTATCTTCCAGACTTCCGATGAAACCTAATAAAACGATTGTACCATTTACATTTAAAGTTGGGATGTATTCATTAAGATCGTGGTCATACGGAACTGTGTCAATAATAAGGTCAAATTTACTTTGAACATCTTTCATGTGAGATTCGTCGGTAGAAATAATCACCGCATCTGCACCAAGATCCATTGCGTCCTGCGTTTTTTCCGGGGAACGTGAAAATAAACTCACGTGTGCGCCCATACCTTTTGCCAGTTTGATCGCCATGTGACCCAAACCACCCAAACCAACAACTGCAACTTTAGAATTTTCATTCACATTCCAGTGTTTCAGTGGTGAATAAGTCGTGATTCCTGCACAAAGCAAAGGTGCTACAGCCGCAAGATCCAGATTTTCAGGAACTCTCAAAACGTAATTTTGATCAACAACTACTTTCTCAGAATAACCACCAAAAGTGTGTCCTCCCAAATGTGTATCGTTGCCGTTATAAGTGCCCGTCATTCCCTGTGTGCAATATTGCTCAAGGTCCTGTTTGCAGTTTTCACACTCACGGCAGGAATCTACCATGCAGCCAACGCCCGCAAGGTCGCCAACTTTAAAGTTTTTAACATCTGCACCAATTTTAGATATTCTTCCCACAATTTCGTGTCCAGGAACAGCCGGATATTTTGATCCGCCCCAATCATTTCTGGCAGTGTGTAAATCGGAATGGCAAACGCCGCAAAACAGAATATCGATCTCGATATCATTTGCCGTCACCTCTCTTCTTTCGATATTCATTTCCTTTAGATCCGCCGTTTTGGATTCTGCACCAAAGGCTTTTACTGTAGTTGTACTCATAATTTTATTTTATTGAAATGTAAATTTAAGACCTTAAAAATTGAAAATATCATAAATTTATTTTTTGCGAAAATTTTAACATTTGGGAGTAACAAAATTTTAGATTTCCCGAAATTTGTTCCGGCTATCCGCTGTATCTTTTCTGCTTTCGAAGGTTTGTACCAAGTTGAAAATTTGTTTCAGCAGAAAAGGATGCCGCTTCTATCCGGGCTAAAAAGTAGATCTCTTCTTTTTCCGAAATGATTTTATCGCGCAATAATTTTCGAAATTTTATTGTTTAATAATTTCAATATTCGGATGATCCGCAATAATTTCAAGAATGATTTCAAAATAAGTTTGTCCTTTTCCGCGTATTAGGTCTGAAATTTTCCCCTGAATAAAATCGATATTATAAACTTCCGGCAATTTTAGTTTATTTTCGTAAAAGGCAAGCGTCGGATTTAAACCCAACGCTCTCTTATTTTCTTCAAAGTTTTTCCAGATCAGTTCTATTTTTTCATTTCCTTTTATTTCTCCGAAACCACCATTAAGTAAATCATTAAAACCATCCAGACTTTCGCCGAGTTTCCAGACTTCATTTTGCATAAAGACTTTATTGATTTCTTCGTAAAAACTTTTAATGCTGCTGATTTTCGATCCTTCGATTTGTAATTCTTTCAATAAAATCTATTTTTAATTCTCCGCCACCCAAACTGAAACATTGCCCGCCGGAACCGGGAAATTTCCCCAACCGTTTTCATCAATTGTTACTTTGTTTTCAAACCAACCAACGTAATCATAGAAAGTTTTTCCGGCATATAAAGTTCCCATTTCCATAGATTTTTCGGAAGCATCTTTATTACTTAAAACCACGGCGCAACCTGCGTGTTCCTCATTTCCTTCACGAACCCAACCTAAAACATTGGCATCATCAAAATAGTCTTTTTGATTTCCGTACGCGAAATTTTTACGGGCTTTCAAAAGTTCTTCGATCTTCTCTACTTTATCCAAAAATATTTCCTGATCATTTCCTTCTTTATCTTTATCTGTATATTTTGCACCAAAAAGATCCGGATAAAAAATACATGGAAAACCATTTTCTCTTAATAAAATTAAAGCATAAGCCAAAGGTTTAAACCATTGATCAACCGGCGCTTCAAGCGATTGCAAAGGTTGTGTATCATGATTATCAACCAAAGAAACAGAATGAATAGGATCTGCTAAAGTCAGTGTTTCGTTAAAAATTTGTCTTAAATCATAGGTATTTCCTTCATTTGAAGCCACGTGAAAATTGTGTTGAAGCGAAGAATCAAATAAACTCATGCAACCTTCCGTGTAATCAATATACTTTTGAAGCAAAGTCAATTGTCCAGGTGCCCAATATTCGCCAACTGCAAAAATATTTTTACCGGAATTTGAGCGCAACAAAGCAAGCCATTCTTTATAAAAATCATTGGAAATATGTTTTACGGCATCTAATCTTACACCATCAAAATCAGTTAATTCCTGATACCATTTTCCCCAGTGATTTAATTCTTCACGCACGGCAGGATTTCTGTGTTCGATATCATCATACATTAAAAAGTCATAGTTACCCTTTTCATCATCGATCATGTCATCCCATTTTCCAAAATCATTGATGATTCTGTAGATTGCTTTGTCCTGACCTTCCGCATAATCTACACCAGAAAAACAAGAAAAATTCCATTTAAAATTTGAATAAGTGTCACCTCTTCCCGGAAAAGTGAATTTTGTGTAGGATTCAATGTCATGAACTTCACTTATGGCTTTTTTCCTGTTTTCTTCATCCACTTTTATGGCTTGAAACGTCTCCTTTTCATCTCCACCAGCTTTGTGATTGAGAACAATGTCTACAATTACATTGATGTTATTTTCCTTTAAAGCTTTGATGGAATTCAGATATTGATCTTTCGACCCATATTTTGTAGGAACAGAATTTTTTTGGTCAAATTCACCAAGGTCAAAAAGATCGTATGGATCATAACCTACTGAATAACCGCCACCAGCAGCTTTGTAGGCGGGTGGAAACCAAACGTGATCAATCCCCAGATCATTAAGATAATCTGCGGAATTTTTTATTTGATCGTATAGTTGAGAATCTCCATCGGTGTACCAATGGAAAAATTGAATCATCGTAGAATTCATAGTTTTTAATTTAAATTTTCTTTCATCAAAAACTATACAAAACTTTTTCTAAAAAAAAATTTTTAGCAAAAATTCTTACAAACTTAGTTTTAGCTTTTCTTCCTGAAGATCTAATAAACGAAGATGTTTTTTAATAATTTCTTCATCCAGCAATAATTCCTCCTTATTTTTACTGACAAGAAAATTCCTTTGTTCTGCGAGAATTTCGGAGTAAATCTTTAAATATTCCGGATAATTGATGATAATCTCCGAACTGTTAAAACGTCTTTCCCAAATATCCATCTGCTCTTTTAAAGCTGGGAATTTTGCAATTTTTTCTGGAAAATCTGTATTTAATTTGTCGATGGCAATTTTAGCAAGTGCGCTTCGCAGTTCATGATCGGTTTCCCTTTCAGTTTTAGTAAAATCCCGATCTTCCAAAGGAAATCTTTTAAGCAAGAAAGGAAGCGTAAATCCCTGCACCAAAAGCGTTAAAATAATCACCGTAAAAGTGATAAATAAAATAAGATTTCTTTGTGGAAAAGGTGACCCGTCTGACAAGGTTAGAGGAATAGACAGTGCCGCAGCAAGAGAAAGAACACCTCTCATACCTGCCCAACCCAATAATAATGGACTTTTCCAGTCGGGCGCTACAGGATCTGCAACGGTGATAAAATTTCTCATAACTAAAGTCGTAAGAACTGCGCCGTACGCCGATAAAATTCTCACTAAAACTAAAACGCCGGTCACTGCAAAACCGTAACCGATGGCGGAAAAAATATTTGTATCGCCCAAGCCGGATACAATTTCGGGTAGATCTAAACCTATTAAAAGAAAAACGATACCATTTAGCAAAAAGCAAAAACTTTCCCAAACTGTAATTGCGCGAAGTCTGGAGGAACTGCTTAAAAAATCATGATTTCTATAAGACAAAAATAAACCACCACAAACTACCGCCAAAACACCGGAAGCGTGGATTTCCTCGGCTCCGAGATACATTGCAAAAGGCGCAACCAAAGATAAAAGCAGATCTGTATTGGCATCCGTTGGTAAAAATTTATGCATTTTCAGAAAAACATAACCGATTGCAACTCCGAAACTTGCACCACCGATGCACATCCAGATAAAACTTCCAGCGGCATCAAGCCAGATAAATTGACCAGTCGCGGCGGCAATTAAAGCAAATCTAAAAATGATCAATGAACTGGCGTCATTAAGTAAACTTTCACCTTCCAGAATTGAGGTAAATCTTTTCGGAACTTTTAATGTTTTTAAAATTGCGCCTGCACTTACGGCATCTGAAGGTGAGATAATTCCTCCTAATAAAAACCCTAAAACCAAAGAAAATCCCGGGATAAAATAATTGGCAAAAATGGCAATTGAAAGCGCAGTAAAAAATACCACTACAAAAGCAAAACTAAAAATAATTCTGCGCCACCGCCACAATTCTTTCCAAGATGAACTCCAAGCTGCTTCATATAAAAGCGGTGGCAAAAAGATCACAAAAATTATTTCAGGTTCAATTTTAATTGAGGGAATTCCCGGAATAAAACTTACTGCCAAACCCGCAATTACCAATAAAATCGGATAAGCGATCTGTATTTTTTTAGATAAAATAATTAGAAAAGTAATTAATAATACCATCGAAAGGTAAAATGTAAAGTTTTCCAGCATAATAAAAATTTAGTGTAAATGTAATCTTAAAATATCTTGAAATATCACTATTGAAATTCTTCAAAAGGGATTTTTAACTGAACAGAAATTTGCTTTTTTTCTTCTGTATTTAAATTTGAAAATGACAAACCCAAAAGCCGGATCGCTTTATTATAAGGTCTTGCCTGCCAAAGTTGAAGTGCCGTTTGATAAAATTCTTTTGAAGAACTGTAAAAATCTTCTTGAGTTTTGCTTCTTGTATATTGCGAAAAATCTTTGTATTTAATTTTTAAGGTTAAAGATTTACCTAAAATATTTTTCTTTTCAAGTCGCTCTTCGAGTTCCAAACTTAAAGCTTCCAGACGTTCTTTTATCTGAAGATCATCACTAAGATCTTCGGAAAATGTTCTTTCCACCGCGACGCTTTTCTGAATTCTATTGGCTTTTACTTCACCATTATGAATGCCGCGAACGACATTGTAATAATATCCGCCGGATTTCCCAAATAAACTGATCAATTCTTCTAAACTTTTTCGCTTCAGATCTGCACCATTAAAGATATGCATCGTATGCATTTTATTCGCGGTGACTTTTCCAATGCCGTAAAATTTTTCGATTTTAAGATTTTCTAAAAATTCAGAAATTTTTGATGGGTGAATTGTTTTTTGTCCGTTTGGCTTGTTAATATCCGAAGCGACTTTTGCTAAAAATTTATTAACGGAAATTCCTGCCGAAGCTGTTAAACCAACCTCATCAAAAATCCTTTTTCTAATTTCGCGCGCCAAATCATTTGCAGAATCTATGTTCTTTTTATTTTCCGTCACGTCCAGATAAGCTTCATCCAAAGACAAAGGTTCTACCAAATCTGTATAATCAAAAAATATTGTTCGTATCTGTTGAGAGATTTCTTTGTAACGCGAAAAACGTGGTTTTACAAAAATAAGTTGCGGACATTTTTCTTTCGCAATTTTACTTGGCATCGCAGAACGAACGCCAAATTTTCTTGCTTCATAACTTGCTGCAGCAACAACTCCTCGTTCGCCACCGCCAACTGCCAAAGGTTTTCCGCGAAGTTCAGGAAAATCCATCTGCTCCACGGAAGCATAAAATGCATCCATATCAACGTGAATTATTTTGCGCTGTGGAAGTTCCATTTAACTAAGAAATTATTTTAACAAAGATAAAAACAAAAAATCCGTATGAAGACAACTTCAATACGGACTTTAATTTTAAATGATAGAATTTAATCTATCTAATTCTTTTTTACGTAATCTAAAATCGTTCTATCAAAATTTTCTTTGTCCTGAATATTGACATTTATTGGCCAATAGTATAGTTTATTGCGCAGATAATCAAAAGTTTTTAGGCGGACATAATCTTTTTCCGTCGTTAAAATTAATTTATATTCACCCAGTTTTTTATATTCTTCGCCAATTTTTTTCACCTCTTCTTCCGTAAAATTATGATGATCGGGATATTTTAAATGCTTCACTTTAGAACTAAATTTAGCTAAATGTTTAAGCAGCAAAGTCGGATTTGCAATACCTGTGATCAATAAGATGTCGTAATAATTAAGATTATTATCCGGCAAAAATTTATCTAAACCATAAACATTTTCATCATAATTAATAGATGAAAAAAATACCTTTTGATAATGTTGAGGCTTAATTCTGCTTATAAAATACTGCTTTTTTTCTTCTGTTAATTCTTCGGGACATTTTGTTACGACAATTAAATCTGCCCGTTTTTTTCCGCTTCTGCTTTCTCGCAAATCACCTGCTGGAAGGATAAAATCTTTAAAAAATGGATCATTATAATCGGTCAAAAGTATATTAAAACCGGGTTTTATAGCGCGGTGTTGGAAAGAATCATCTAACACCAAAACCTCTAAACCCATATCTGCAATCAGTTTTTTCGCACCGGGAACGCGGTCTTCTGACAAACCGATGACAAATCGATTTTTAAAACGTTCAAAAAGCTGCATTGCCTCATCGCCAACCATCTTGTAATTACTGTCATAATTAACAATGCCATAGCCTTTCGTAATTCTTCCATATCCGCGGGAAAGCACGCCTGCTCGGTAACTTTTTGATAATAATTCTGCTAAATACATCACCATTGGCGACTTCCCTGTTCCTCCAACAGATAAATTTCCCACGCCAATAATGGGTGTGTGAAATGTTGTTGATTTAGAGATTCCCAGGTCGTAGAAGCGATTTCGGAGCGATGTCGCTAAATGATAACCTAAAGAAAAAGGGTAGAGATACCATCTTTTCATATAATTCCGATCATAAAGTGTTGATAATTGGCATCTAATTTCCGGTTAAATACCAAGTGGCGAAATTACTGAAATTTTATGGGTGAGAAAACTGATAACCTCAATTTTTATAATTTTTTGGGCGCCTTTTCACCTTTTTGAATGTGTATATTTTATTTTATTTTGGCGCACATTTCCGCGCTCCGTTCCCGCTTTTTTACATTTCACTTCGTTCATATAAAAAGAGCTCCACTCAGCTCGGGGCGCAATTTCTAGCGCTTATAACTATTTTGCTTAGTTGAGATTTTTCTTTTTCTGCCGAAGAACATACAAATAAAGACTTTCCACTTTTGCGCGTGCCCAATCGGTTTTCCTCAAAAATTTTAAGGAAGAATTAATGCTTGGTTTGTCTGTAAAACATCTGATATTAATTTGTTTTCCTAAATCTTCAAAGCCGTTGTAATAATCAACCAGTTCTTCAAGAATAGCATCCAAACGTTTTCCATGCAAAGGGTCTTTTGATTTTTGTTCCATTAAGTAAAATTACAGTTTTATTTTAATGAGAGTCTGAGAATTTTAAATTGCAAACCCTCTTTTCTTTTAAGTACTACAAGCATGAAGAATTCCATATAATTAAAAGCTAATATTAAAAAAGAGCACTTTTGCAAGTGCTCTTTATAAAAAATGATGTTTATTTTATTATTTTCTGATCTTTAATAAAGTCTGCGTACCGTTTTGCAATGTAACTTTAATTAAATAAACGCCAATGTTAAGTCTTTCCGCAGGGATAGAAACTGAGTCAGAATTGGATTGATTTTTCAGAAGAGTTCTTCCTGTTGCTTCAATCACTTCAACAGTGGTGATTTTCGCAGAAGATGATCTTACAGTAAAGTTTTGACCTTCTCTGTAAATTGATACTCCTTGTTTAGAAGTAGTATCGCTCACTGCTAAGGTAGTTATTTTACCGTCAAATTCTGAAGCACCGATATCTGTTGCAGTGCCACCGTTAGTTGGATTAAAGAAAGGTCTGGCAATCCCAAAATAATCATCTGTGATAGTTGAAATTGACTGTGCACCAGATTCTGCTAAAGAAACTGTTCCTGCAGCAATCTTTAAAAAGTTAGGATCTGGACCAACTATACTTTGGAATGTCGTGTTTTCTGTTTGTGATACTGCATCCCGTGTTGAAACTCTAGATTTAAAAGCAGCTAAAGTCTGGTCATTATTGGTACCATCAGAATAGATAATATTCCCAGCAGCAGACGTCCCAGCATAATAAAGGTTATTATTAGAACTGGCTGCATAATTATTTAGGTTAGTAGCAGCACTTCTTCTGAATGAAGCAGCTGTCCCCGTACCTGCAGGCGTACTGTTATTTATAAAAATATTATTTCTTGAATCTAAACTTGCGGATGTTGCAGTTGTACTAAATGTATGATACAAAGCAGATGTACCAAAGTTAGTACCTGTAGAAACCGCATCTAAATAAACAGAGTTATAGTAAAGCTTAATGGTAGATAGAGCAGTAGTTCCGGTGAAAGAAATACCACGTACTACATCTGTACCGTTACCAGCCGGTGCTGAAAGTTTACCAATAACATTATTGTAAATATTAAAAGTTAAAGGTATTCCTGTGGCCGAAATCCCAGATACGCTGTTTGCAGCAGTTGCAGCACCAGTTGCACTAATGTTAACAATTTTATTTTTAAATACATTTTGACCATTACTTGCACCAAATAGAATACCTGTTGCAGAAATTGCAGATGTCAATAAGTTAGATACCGTATTTCCACTTAAAGATTGAGTACCACCATTACTTGCGCCAATAGAGATTCCTGTTAAAGTTCCCTGAGAGCTAATTGCATCAATAACATTATTTGCAATTATAGTATTATTAGCACCGAAATTTGAAGTTATAGCAAGAACTGCACTTATTCCACCATTCCAGTTTGTAAATGTATTTCCGGAAATGTTTTTAGCAGGCGAATTAGTTCCAGAAGCACCTTCTGTATTATTCCAGCCATTCATTGCAGTTGCACCAGTAAATGTAATATTAGAGAAATTATTACCAGTCTGGTTCATTATAGATCCAGATACAGATGAAGCCGCTGCGCTATACAAAGATATTGTACCACCCGCAGCCGTTTTGTTAAAACCAGTAACAATGCTATTGTTATTAACATTTTCTACGCCTGTTGCTGTCATATTCCCCCCAGTTGTACCTCTAACAATAAATCCTACGCTGCCAGTAGAATTGATATTTAAATTCGTGAATGTATTATTTAAAATATTATCTGTTGTGGCAGATGCGTGCGTAAACTGAATATAATTTTGAGAAGCACTAGATGTAGTATTATAAACAATTCCACGGATATCATTATTCTGAATACTTAAAGAAGCCGCCGGTAAAAGACCTTGTGCCAGAACACCAAATAAGGTTCCGGAATTTGCTGCGCTAGCCGTTAACAATCCTCCATCAGTATTCCCTAGCTGGTTATTGTTTATATTTACTGCTGTAGTTACGGCACCTGTTGAAAGAATTGACTGCATCTGACCAGAGGTTGAAGTTGTAGCAAAACCCCTTAAAATATTATTGTTAATATTAGATGTTGCTACTGCTCCACTATTAATAATCCCAAGCATTATCGCACCAGTTGCAGCTGGTGAAGTAATGGAATTATTTAAGATTGAATTGCCTGTTAAATTTGCTGTACCTGCTGCACCACTATTAGACAAACACGTAATGCCGCCTATAGTCGAAGTTGTCGCGTTAATTGAATTATTCTGAACAATATTTCCTGTTAAATTAATTATTCCAGGAACAGAAGAATTGCTGATTCCTGATATTCCAACGGTTGTTGACACGGCACCGCTAATTGTAGAATTTTGTACAATATTATTATTAATATTTAATGTTGCAGTTGCCAATAGAGGCGTTAATCCCTGGCTGCTGACACAAACAATAGTACCAACCGTAGCAGTCGTTGGCGTATTTGCAACGCTTACGGTATTATTATTTACATTAGATGTGAAAGTACCTGCTGGCTGACCACCATTGTAAAATTTTAAAATTCCAAATATCGTTACCGGACTTGTTAATGATGCACTCGTAACAGTATTATAAGAGAAATTTTCACCCATTTGGTTAGTATCATAAATTCCTAATGAGTTGGTTACTATTGCAACGTATGCAGAAAAAGTTGAGTTTCCGCCCCAATTGGTAAGTGTGTTACCTGTTCCTGCGGATGTTCCCCCAATATCATTGCCCGTATCCATAAATGCAGCAGTAAGAGATCCGATAAAAGATAATCCGACGTTTACATTGCTAATTGCGTTGGTATAAAATTTATTATTGCTGTTTGCACCTGTCGCGCTTGTAATATTTGCCAGAGTAACAGCATCTGTCGAAGAATGTAAAACATTACTGTAAATACCAAATGAATTTCGATAAAGTCTGTTTAAGGAAATCGTACAGTTTTGTACAGTGTTATTTTGCGCACCGTCTGTAGTAGAGGCAGTAAGAAGAGCTACCCCAAATTCTGTCATATTATTGGTTGCTGCATCAACAAGAACTGTATTCGCAGCATTTTCCTGCAAGGTCAAACCATCAAGCGTAATGTAATCTCCTCCAACAATTTTAAAAACCGCATCAGTGATCGTACTAACAACCTGCATATCAGAAGCTGTGAATGTTGGGTTTGCACCGATACCTGATTTTACAAATTTGATAGGGTTCGCGGCTGTTCCTGTTGCTGTAATTGTAAATCCACCGGAAGGTGCAATCTCGGTATAATCTGCTGGTATGTTAAAAGTAACACCTCCTGCACCAACGCCATTGGTGTTAAGATCATTGATCGCTGCGGCCAAACTTGCGTAATCTGCGCCAACTGTTTTACTTCCCGTTACTTGCGCACTTATAAACGCAGACGAAATGCAAAAAATAGAAAATAATGTTTTTTTCATATAAATTTGTATATTATTAAATGCAAATATAATTTTTTAATTGATAATTTAACTTATATTATAAAAAAATAAATTTTATTTATAAATTTTAACATTTATATGCCATATTAATAATTGGATTTTTTGGATGAAAAGATGGTGCTTTCGAAGATTTTAATTTGCAATGATGTAATTATTGTTAGTAAAAAAACTACTAAAATTTTTGGAATTAAATTTTAAATAACTTCAAACTTTCTATTTTCATTAAAACTCTATTTATCCGCGACAAAAAAATTTAGTGATTTGACCTATTTTTTCTTTATTAAAGAACAGTAATTTTACAAGATGAAACTTCCTTTGATTTCAGTTCCGATTGTTGAAATTCCTTTAGAAAAAACTGTGCGTTTGTTTTTAAAAAGGGAAGATTTGGTTCATCCTGAAATTTCGGGCAATAAGTACTGGAAATTGTTTAATAATGTTAATCAATATTTAGAAAAACTAGCTCCTGAAAAAAAGATAATTACTTTTGGTGGCGCTTATTCCAATCATATTTTTACGATTTCTGCGGTAGGGAAAATTTATAAAATTTCGACTTTGGGAATCATTCGCGGTGAAGAATTAAGGGAAAAATGGAAGGATAATTTTACTTTAAAAAAAGCCAGCGACAATGGAATGAAATTTTGCTTTGTTTCCCGCGCAGATTATCGGGATAAAGAAAATTTAACTAAAAAATTACAAGAAGAATTTCCGGATGCTTTAATAATTCCCGAAGGTGGTTCTAATGAACTGGCTGTGGAAGGAATACAACACATGCTCACAAACGATACAAAAGAATTTGATTATCTTTGCAGCGCAGTTGGAACGGGCGGAACTTTAGCGGGAATTTCCAGATCTGCAGCGGAAAAACAGAAGGTTTTGGGTTTTAAAGTGGTTGAAGATTCATCATTGGAAAATCAGATTTTCAAATGGTCTGGAAAAAAGAATTTTGAATTGATTTCAGCGGGTTTTGGCTCTTATGGCAAAATAACGGATGAAAACATTCGTTTTATAAATGATTTTAATGACAAATTTGGAATTCTTCTGGATCCGATTTATACGGGAAAAATGATGCAAAAATTATTTGAAATGATTGACGACAATTATTTTGAATCTGGAAGTAAAATTTTAGCGTTTCACACAGGCGGATTACAGGGAATAGAAGGCGCAAATGCGATGTTAAGAAATAAGAAGAGAGAAGAAATCAGATTTTAGATTTTAGAACTTACTTTTTAATTATTAGATAATTTTGTATTGCGCTAAAAATTGCAGCCCGACTTGAACGGAGCTCTTTTTATGACGAGGAACGAGGAATAAAAAAGCGGGAGTGGAAGGCGGAAAAGCTGCCCAAATAAAATAAAGAAAAAGATTTCTTTGCTTGCAATTATAAAAGATAACATATTTATGAGAAGATTATTCCAGTTAATTGGATTTTTGATATTATCAAAATTGGGCGCTCAAGGTTGGGCAACGGAAGATCAATATATCCAAAGATTTGCGCCTTACGCCGTAGAAGAAATGGAAAAATATAAAATTCCTGCGAGCATCACTTTGGCGCAGGGACTTTTAGAAACTGGTGGCGGACAAAGTATTCTTGCGCAACAGGGAAATAATCATTTTGGCATAAAATGCAAGGAAGACTGGACGGGGAAAACCATGAAACATACGGATGACGCGCCGAATGAATGTTTCCGCGTTTATGATGATCCAAAAGATTCATACGAAGACCATTCAAAATTTTTGGCTTTCCGGAAATATTACGTGAATCTTTTTAAACTTGATCAAAAGGATTACAAAGCCTGGGCAAATGGTTTGAAAAAAGCGGGTTACGCGACGAATCCTCGCTACGCAAACATTTTAATCGGAAAAATTGAACGTTATCATCTAGAAGATTTTGACAATACGGATTCTAAAACGGTTCTTTATGCGGTTTTGAAAAAGTATCCGGAACTTAATAATGATAAAATTTTTATGGCGAAGTTGGGACAGAATGTTGCAAATTCGAAACCCCAAACGATTGTTGTTCCCTATAAACCAGTTTCTTACGCCAAGCAACAGGAACGTGTAGAGAAAATAAAAACACGTGCAGAAACTTTAAATTCAATTTTGGTAAAAAATCATCCAAATGGTGGCTTAAAATTTTTGATCGTGCCGGAAGATATTCAGTTGAGTCAGATTGCAGATAAATTTGATATCAGCGAAAGTCGTTTAACAAAATGGAATGAACTCACCTCAACAAATCTTTCTAAAAACGATATTTTATTTTTAGAATCGAAAAATTCCAGCGGAAGTGTAGACACTTACAAAGCAGTTTTGGGCGATAATATGCACAGTATTTCGCAGAAATTTGGTATAAAAGTAAATAAATTATATTCTAAAAACAGAATGGATGACGGTCAGCAACCAAAAGTTGGACAGTTGATCTATCTGAATAATAAAAAACCAAGAAATTAATGTTATACGAAAGAAGCAGTAAACTTTTTGACGAAGCTTATAAATATATTCCGGGCGGTGTAAATTCGCCAGTTCGTGCTTTTAAATCCGTGGGTGGAACGCCACTTTTCATGAAAAAGGCGCAAGGCGCTTATTTGATTGATGCTGATGACCGACAATATATCGATTATATAAACTCGTGGGGACCGGCAATTTTGGGACATACGCATCCTGAAGTTTTAGAAGCCATTAAGAAACAAGCAGAAAACGGATTTTCCTACGGAACACCTACCGAACTGGAAACGGAAATTGCAAAATTTATTGTAGAAAATGTACCAAATATCGATCAGATCAGAATGGTTTCTTCGGGCACGGAAGCCTGTATGAGCGCAATCAGATTGGCGCGAGGTTTTACTAAAAGGGAAAAATTTATCAAGTTTGAAGGTTGTTACCACGGACATTCTGATTCATTTTTAATAAAGGCAGGAAGTGGTTTGGTAACTTTCGGAAATCCTGATTCTGCGGGCGTTACGAAAGGAACTGCGAAAGATACTTTGGTGGCGGAATACAATAATATCGAGCAGGTTGAAGATATTTTAAAAAATAATATTGGTGAAATTGCGGCGATAATTATAGAACCCGTTGTTGGAAATATGGGTTGCGTTTTACCTGAAAATAATTTTCTTCATAAATTGAGAACTTTGTGCGACGAATATGGCGCGCTTTTAATTTTTGATGAAGTGATGACTGGTTTCAGACTGGCTTTTGGTGGTGCGCAGGAACTTTATAATGTAAAAGCTGATATTGTTACTTACGGGAAAATCATTGGTGGCGGACTTCCAGTCGGGGCTTTTGCCGCGAGAAATGAAATAATGGATTGTCTTGCACCAAAAGGCGCAGTTTATCAAGCAGGAACTTTAAGTGGAAATCCGTTGGCAATGCGCGCAGGTTTTGAAACTTTAAAACTTATTAAAAAAGACCATAATTTCTACCAAAAATTAGCTAAAACTACTGAAACTTTAGATTTTGAGATCGGTAAGATTTTAAATGAAAAAAGCATTCAGCATCGTATAAACCGCAAGGGTTCTATGATGTCGATATTTTTCCATATTTCTTCGGTGTCAAATTTTGGACAAGCAAAAAATGCAAACCATGCTTTGTTTAATAATTTCTTTCACCAACTTTTAGAAAAAGGTATTTATTTGCCACCAAGTGGCTATGAAAGCTGGTTTATCTCTAATTCAATTAATGAAAATGAAATTGATAAAACTTTGGAAGCGGTGAGGAAATTTGAATTTTTAAACTAATATTTTTTGCTAAAAAAAATAATGGTGAATTTGATTTTTACCACAAAGTCACAAATAATTTATAATTATTTGAGTTTAAGGACACAAAGTTTTACAAAAATCATAAAAAAAGTCACAAAGTTTAAACTTTGTGACTTTTTTTATGATTGACATTCTGTTTAAAATTTATCAAAATTATTTTCCCAACCCTAAAGGGAGTAGTTTTGATAAATTTTAAGAGGATTTTTCCTCCCTTTAGGGTTTGGGAAAAGAAAAATTTTCTTAAAATTTGATATGTGCATGAAATTTTAATGGTTTTTAAACTTAAATTCTCGCGCGGTCATATTGATGCGGAAAAAAGCAATCTTCACTTTCTATAAATGAACCTTCAACTGCTAAATATGGATTTCTTAACATTTCACGGGCTACAAAAATAAGATCTGCTTTATTTTGCAACAAAATTCCTTCTGCTTGTTCCGTTGAGGTGATCAATCCAACTGCACCAGTTGCAATATCCGCTTCTTTTTTAATTTCCTCACAAAATGGAACCTGATAACCCGGGAAAACCGGAATTTTCGCACCCTGAATATTTCCACCACTTGAAACATCGATTAAATCTACATTTTTAGATTTTAAAATTTTTGAAAGTTCAATACTTTCTTCTAAATCCCAACCATTTTCAGCATATTCTGTCGCAGAAATACGCACAAATAAAGGATGGTTTTCATCTAAAACTTCATTGACGGCATCCACAATTTCTACTAAAATCCGACTTCTGTTTTCTAAATTTCCACCATATTCGTCCATTCTTGTATTTGATAAAGGCGATAAAAACTGATGAACTAAATAACCATGCGCCGCGTGAATTTCAATTATATCGAAACCTACATCAACAGATCTTTGTGCTGCTATTTTAAATTGCTGCACAGTTTCTTTGATCTCTTCAACTGTTAAAGAATTGGGTTTTCTTTCACTTTCGTCGTATGGAATGTCGCTTGCAGACGAAGTTTCCCAGCCGCCGTTATCCAAAGTAAGCTGCTTATTTTCCCAGGTTGATGACTTTCTTCCAGCGTGTGCCAGTTGAATTGCTGTTTTACTTTTAGTATTATTTTTAATGAATTTTACTATTTCGCCTAATTTTGCAGCCTGTTCGTCATTCCAGATTCCCATGCATTTTGGGGTAATTCTTCCTTCAGGCACAACGGCGGTAGCTTCCACCATAATTAAACCTGTTCCACCCTGCGCTCTGCTTCCGTAATGCACATAATGAAAATCTGTCGCAACACCATTTTCTGAGGAATACATACACATTGGAGACATTACCCAACGGTTGGGAAGTTCTAAATTTCTAAATTTTATCGGATTATAAAGCATATTATTATTTTTAAAATTGCCCTGCAAAAGTACAATTACACGGATGAAAGCGCTTGTCATTATCGATAAAAAAAATCTATCTTTACCACCCTTAATTTAACTAATGCAGAAAGAAATAAATATTCGTTTTGAAGCTATTGAAAATTATGCCTCACTAAATGATCTTGAAAAAAAGTTATTTGACGCCGCGATTGATATTCGAAAAATTGCGTACGCACCGTATTCGGAGTTTTTAGTTGGTTGTGCGATTCTACTTGAAAACGGTGAAATTTACACCGGCACCAATCAGGAAAATGCGGCATATCCCTCAGGTTTGTGCGCGGAACGAACTACGATTTTTTGGACAGCAGCTAATTTTCCGGATCAAAAGATAAAAAAACTGTTCGTTATTGGTGCACCTAAAGCTGCGACTTCTTCTACACCAATTCCGCCATGTGGCGCTTGCCGACAAAGCATTTTGGAATACGAAGCGAAACAGAAAGATCTTATTGAAATTTATTTTGCGTCTTTGGATGGTGAAATTTTTAAAACAAAATCTATTCGGGATTTGTTGCCGTTTTCTTTTGATTCTTCGTTTTTGTAGATTTTAATTGCAGGTTAAGGTTTCTAGGTTGTAGATTTTAATTGGAAAATTTACTTCAAAATCTTATCTAAAACTTTGATATTTCCATCAATTGGTTCGGTAATTTCTAAGCCTAAAATCTTTGCAACTAAAGGATAAACATTCACATTTGAGAATTTTTTTATTTCTAAATGTTCTTTAAAAGCAGGGCCAAAAGCGTAGAAAGTAGCGCGCATTTCCGGTGTTGTTTTTGGATCGTAACCGTGTTTGCCGAAAGAAGATTTTTTGCCTTTTTCAAGAAAAATTTCCGGGGCTTTTGGTACAAGTAAGATTTGACCAATTCTGTTGTAGCGGTCATCTTTTTCACTGAAGTGGTATCTTTTCGGAAATCTTTTGTCTAAATAAACCTTGTAATCTTTGGTTTGATTTTTTTTCAGTTCACGATAAACAGTTTTTACTTCAGCAGGATTTTTTACCACAACTCTTAAAAGCGTTTGCGAATTATAATAATCAAATCTTGTTTTGTCTAAAAGCATTTCAGGAATTGCGATCGGATCTTCTTTTGCCACTTTTATCATTCCGTGGTCTGACAGGAAAATAAAATTGACATTCTGTAAACCCAATTCTTTAACTTTTTGCACCAAACTTCCGACTGCTGAATCAATCAGTTTTACAGACGCTTCCGTTTGTGGTGAATCCGGGCCAAAGCTATGGCCTTCATGATCAACTTCGGGGAAATATAAAGTGATAAAATGCGGTCGTTTATCAAGTGGTAACTTTAACCAGCTCATTACTTTTTCTACTTTATCTTCGGGTGAAAATTTTTCCTGGTAATTGTAATAATATGTCGGGCGTTTTCCGCCTGCGTCACTTTCTGATCCTACCCAAAACATTGATGCAGCCAGCATTCCCTGCTTTTCTGCGAGTGACCAAAGCGGCTGACCGCCGTACCAACTTCCGTCTCTTACTTTATCTTTTGCGCTCATAGAATAAAAATCTTTCCGGGTGTAATCATAAAAATAATTATCAACCAAACCGTGGTGCGCTGGATATAAACCGGTGATTATGGAATAATGATTCGGGAAAGTGATGCTCGGGAAACTTGGCATCATCGCTTCTGCTGCAACACCGTTTGCTGCGAATTTTAATAAATTTTCAGCCTTGTAATTTTTAGCATAATCGTATCGGAAACCGTCAGCGGAAATGAGAATGACGTAAGGTTTTGTTTCAGAAAGTTTTGAATTTTCTCGCTGTGGAACTACGATCTGCGCGGTGTCACTTTGAGAAAAGATCAGATTAAAAGTGATAAATAATATTAAAAAAAAGTATTTTTTCATGGAACTGTATTGTAGAACAAATTTAATTAATTTGAGAATGAAGTTGGGTTAAATAAATATTAATTTATTCAGTGGATTTGAAGAAACGGTTAAACAAAAAGAGGAACTTGATCTATAGCCGCGATGGAAACGGCATCCTTTTTTGGCGCGAGCGCAGCGAGCGGCAAAAAAGATATAGTGGACAGCGGGACGGGTCTTGGGACAGAAAAAACCCTGTCTTGCTCCTAAATAAAAAACCGCCTTAAAAGAATTTAGGACGGTTTTTATTTAAAATTAATGTGCTTAGAAGTGGTATTTTATGTTTGCTCCACCAAAAAAGTAAGCTTTGCTAGGTCCGGGATTGATATCGGTTTTTTGACCCGGATAATTGGAATTTGTGTCACTGTCGTTGATACTGTTTCCAAGGAACAGAAAAGTATAATTTATCTGGCTGGTAAGATTATTACCCGCGGCGTAAACATCAAAATCAAATTTTCCGAAACGCATTTTGTAACCCAACTTTGCGTTGTATTGCGTGTAACCTTTTACTAAATTGGTGTTGGCAAAATCTGTGTAAACATTTCCCAAATAGCTGAAAGTATTGTTTAAATAAAGACCAATATTGGTGTCAAAATCTAAACCTAATGCCAGCTTATTTCTTGGAACCCCAACAACTGTTTTGTGATCAAAATTGCTCAAAACACCGCCAATAATGGTTTTGAAATCCGTGTATTTAAAATCATAATAGGAATAATTTGCAAAAGGACGGACGGTTTTTAAGAAGCCATCATTTGGGGAAAGGACATAACCCATGCTTAATTCCAGTCCCTGGTTTCTCTGATCGCCGGTGTTTGCAAAATACGTGTAAGCCGTTGTACCGGAAAGACTTGAAAGTTGCGTCAATTTATCTCTGACATTGATTCTAAATGCAGAAATTTGATAATCAAATCTTGTATGGCTTAAAAGTCCGTGAATACTGAAATCCCACATTTTTGCGCGTTCAGCTTTTAAATTGTCATTAGGAACATTTAAAGTTGCGATAAATGAACTGGCGGAAGTTGGTGCATTGTAACCTTCGCTGTAGCTTAAGTTAAAGATCTGATCCATAAAAACTTTTTGCAAAGCGATGTGCGGTGTGTAAACTGTGCCATAATTTTTGCTGAAAGAATTGTCTTTGTGACCCGGAATTAAGCCTGGAACTGCCAGAAGATCTTCGCGGCTGTATTTAGTATTATTTCCACTTAAACCTGCAACTAAAGTCAGATCCCACGGATTGTAAGTCAATTTATCGATGGCAAAAAATGAAAGTGCCTGGTTGAAATTTCTTGCATAAGTTGAACCGCTAATCGCCGTTACCTCTAAAGGATTTGTGATGCTTCCGGTAAATCTGTAGCTTGTACCAATTGACCGCGACTGCATGTATTCTGCACCAAATTCAACATCATTTTTAAAGTTTTCATCGATCTTATTTTTTAAATGAAACGTGGATCTAAAACCGTAATTTGGACTTACCGTATTACCCAAAGCTCCCGCAGAAACGCTGTTAGCATCTAAATTTGTATAAAAAATCGACGTCATATTGCTGAAATTCGGCAAAAACTGATAGTTGTGCGTGACGCTTGCACGCGTTGTTGCAAACTTATTACCTGAGTTTTTTCTGATGTAAGCCGTATTTCCATTGTCGATACCTGCGTAATAATCCGGGTAAGAAATCTGACCGGAAACGCCTTCATGAGAATAATTTTGACTGGCGTAAACCGAAAGGCTTTCTTTTGGATTTAATTGAAAATTACCTAAAAAAGCATAATCATTACGTAAACTTGAGCCGTTTACCCTATAACCGTCACTTTGCAAATGGCTGTAATTAAACATGACAGAATAATCATCACCAACCGCATCAACTCTGGTTGCTGATTGCAGTAATTTAAAGGAACCAGCTGCCAATTTTTGTGATACTGTTACTCCTTTTTCAGTTTCGGGACGCATGTAAAAACGTACAACGCCGCCTACTCCACTTCCATACATCGTTCCGGCTGGTCCTTTGATAACTTCAACACTATTGATCAAAGAAAAATCAATACCTTCTAAGGTTGTTGTATTGTCTGCATTAGTGATCGGTACTGAGTTGAGATAAAATTTTACACCCCAGTTATTAAATTTCTGATCATTGCCGTAACCTCGGACAACGACTCTTTGGCCACCCAAAGCAGTTCTTTTATCAACCTGAACGCCGGACATGGTACTTAAACTTTGCTCTAAAAAAGCAGAATTATTTCGGTTTAATTCATAAATACCAAGCGTTTCGGTGCTTTGTGCATGACGCTTAAATTCTGCACGTTCGTGCTTTAATTTATTTCTTCCCATGACCTGAACCGTGTCAATAGACTTTTCCTGATTCTGCGCCATAGCGAATGATGATGCCAAAACAGCACCTAAAAATAGTTGTGATTTCATTGTAATATTTAAAAGTTTAAAAAAATTTGTGTGAAATTTAGTTTAAACTTCTGGTGGAATTACTGCTTTTTTGACGTAATCTGAAGATTTTCTGTAAAAATTATAAGACCTATACTGAGATCTCTTTTCTAAATCCTGATAATAACTTATCGCAAATATTTTTATATTTTCGGAGAATTTCCCGGTTTTTGGTGAATTTAAAACGTAGGTTTTTCCTTTAATCTGCTTGAGGTTTGAGATTGAAAAGAAGTTGTGAATTTTCGTTTCCAAAACGGCGATCTTTGTTTCTTTTTTGTCTAAAAAACAATAATAAATCTTTCTTCCTTTAATTACTTTCGAAGTGACTATATCGAACATTTCACCTTTAAGTAAAAATTCATTTTTATCAATAAAACTGGCGTTTTTCAGGTCTTTTTCAGAAAACTGGACAAGATCTGTATGAGATAATTTATTTTGCAAAATAATAATTTTCACCTCTTTTTTGATTTCATTTTTTAAATAATGAACAAAAGGCAAAGATATCACCGAAAAACCGATGAAAAGAATGATGAAAAAATGGTAAAATTTTAATTTAAATTTCAAAAATGTATATTAAAAACCAAAATTTATAAGCTCATTTAATAAAGAAACTCCAAATCTTGATTTCACAAAATTAACAATTTTTAACAATTAAGTACTATTAATTTACGGTAAAATTTATCTTTTATGAACTTCAAGTGAATTTCAACAACGAATTCTTGAATAAAAAAAATGGAGCAGAAATATCTGCTCCTTAGATGATTTTGACAAAATGATGTTTGGTTAATTTGGAAGAGCGTCTTTGGACGAAGAATTTTCAACTTCGGAAATACTTGTAATCTTAAGAGATCTATTTTCTTTTGATGAAGATATTTGATATTCCAAAACTATTTCACTGACGTCGTTTTCCTCCGCAATCTGGTCCACTCTTTTACCTGTTTGCATATCTATTTCTGGTAGAGGAGAATTCATATTAATATTAGCTGAAATATAAATGTTGCTTCCCGTACTTTTTATAATGAAGGGAACAGAATTTTTTCCATATTTAAATTTTGTGAAAACGTAAGGTTTGCTTTGGTTATTTTTTAAAACAATATTATAAATCGCTCCTTTCACACCTTCTCTGCCACCAAACCACGTTGATTTTTTGGCAGAGATTAGTGTAAAATCATTTTTCATCTCAGCAGTATTCTGTACGGGGCTGCATGAAAGAAGCACTGTTGTAAAAAGATATGTGAAATTAAAATTTAACATTTATTTCATAATTACTGAAGAGGTAAATACTGTTTCAGATCCATTTGTTGCTTTAAGAACATAGAATCCTTTAGGCAAAGTTGTCTGAAATTCTTGATCTGATGCAACATTTTCTTTTGTGAAAACCAGTTTTCCTGATGCATCAAAAATGGTAACTGTCACATTTTTATTTTTCGTGTTGTCATATTTTAAATGAAGAATTCCTCTTGAAGGATTTGGATAGACTCTCGTGAAACTGCGGTTACCGGTATTTTCTGATGTTGCTAATTCTGTAGAGATCGTGTTCGTCCAGGAACCCCTTCCGTAAGTAGAAGCTAAAACTGTAAATGTAGCCGGTCTGTAATCAAGATCAGTAACACGCACATTACCCATATCTCCTGAGTATTGCGCCCAAATTGGTGTAGGATCCATAAAATTTGCGGTACCCCAAACTCCAAGTTCTGTTCCAATGATAACTTCAGAGGTTTTTGTAGGATTCATTAAAATAGTTCTTACCGGCATATCAGGTAAATTACCTTCTTTGTTTGACCAATTTAAGCCACCATCAGCAGAATAAAAAACATTAATTGTTGAAGATCCATAATTTGAAATTGTAACCAAAATCTGAGATTCTGAGGTTCCAAATTCGATGTCCGAAATATTTCCGACAAACGGGGTATTAATTAATGTTGATGTTGGAGTTGCAGTATCTCCATTTGTAACTTTGTAAAGTTTACCAACACTTGAACCTACAAATAGTGTAGAAGACGCCGTAGTGTAAGGCGAAACTTTCAAGGCAGAAACCTGCTCACCTGTATCCGGAGTACCCAGACTAAAAGTTGTTCGAACCAATGTTTGCGGACCTGTAGTGAGTAAACCTGTAACTTTATTAATTGTTAAACCAACGCGGTAAGAATAAAAAATATCTTTATTTCTATCTACTGTCATTTCATTTATAAAATGGCCTAGATCGTAATCGGCTTTTAAAGGAAATATTGAAGCGAAGGAATTATTTGGTGTTGAATCTAAATAATGAGTATTATAAACATAACTGCTTAAAATATACTGTGCATTGTCATCATATTCCGTAAAAGCACCATCACCTCCTGTATAAGTTATTCCACCATAAAAATTATTTGCTAATGGCGCACCAAACAAAGCTTGAGTTCCATTGTCCTGAGCTCCGGCAATAAATTCTTCGTTTGATGGCGTCGAAGTTGGATTAAGTGTACCACGATAAAACTGCGTCACATTATATCTTGAATTTCTTACCGCAAAACCAGTCGCACCCGTGAAATTTGTTTTATTTGCAACGTAAAAAACTCCGCCATCATTACCGGAAAGCATTTGATTTGCATTTTTTGGATTAAATAAAAGTGTATGTTGATCTGCGTGAACGTTTGCTACATTTAAGTTTAAAAGATTGTTATTATTTGACCATTTTGAAATTTGTGTCCAGCTCGTAGCACCATCTATACTTTTAAAAATGTCAATTCCTCCAACATAGACCTGATCGTCATTGGTAGGATCTGCGACTATTATCAAATCATAGAAAGACTGACCTCTCGTGAAATCATTTGCAGGAATACTAGTATCAGCGTCAGCAGGTAAAGTTATTGTTGGTGTAGCATCATTTGTTGCCAACCAGTTTGCACCACCATCTGTTGTTTTTAAAATCCTTACAGGTTCTGCAGCTCCATTTCCCTGCATTAAAATATATGCTTTTTGAGGATTGGTTTTTGATAAACAGAAATTAACCCTATTATCTGCAAGTCCTGAATTATATACCGCTGTAAATGTCAAGCCATCCGCAGATCTAAAAAGCTTGCCACCAGACGGCACTGATGCTCCAAAAACTGATCTTCTAGTGGAAACCCAAACGGAATTATCCTGTGCGATTTCAATTTGCTGTATTCCATGACCTATTCTAGTGCCTCCATTAATGTATGCGTCAAAAGTAGTATTTCTAGCAAAAGTAGCACCGCCATCTGTTGATTTGTAGAGACCAGCCTGATAGAGGCCATTAAAAGCACCGCCAATTGTAGCATTACCAGCACTAACACCGGCATAAACTTCTGATACACCTTTATTATTTCTTACTTTGATATCATTAACATAAAAATTTCCATATCTCACATTCCCATTATAAGTAACTGGAATTGTAAAAATATTGCTCCATGTTGTGCCGCCATCAGTTGATTTCCAAATACCTGATCCGATAGCATCACCAGTTTCACATTCGCCAGTTCCTACATAAATGACCTGTGTATTATTTGGATCAAAAGCAATACTTGAAACTGAGGTATTTGCCCAAAACTGGCTTAAAGGTTTCCACTCGCTTGTTGCAGTTGTCACATCCTGATTAACCCATAAACCGCCTGATACTCCACCCGCGAAGACTCTTTTACCTGTCGCATCATTTGGATCAAAAATTATCGCACGAGTTCTACCTCCCACGGAATACGGACCTCTTTCAACCCAGCTTTGATTAATAATTGTTCGTCCATTTGCATCTGCGGCAGCATTTCCAAAAAGGCTTAATCCCACTTTTGGTGCAAATTTTCCGGAATTTAAATCTTTTCTTAATTTTAATAAGGAAGAAAAAGCGGGCGCTCCAGTTTCAGGATCCATTGTATTTCTAAAATCCTGCTCGTTATATTCATTAGGTGGTATTCCCGCGGCTTTTAGCTTAGAATGTTCTTTTTTTAAATTTTGATCAAGTTTTGTATATTGATTTTCGAGCATTTTTCTCTTCTTAGCTGTATTGTCATTCTGTGCGAAACCGCCTGCAAACAGCAATAGCAACGCACCAGAAAATAATCTATTTATCATATTCGTATTTTTTGCTAAGATAAATATAATTATATACATCACATACTAAAATCGTCTAAAAATTTAATCGGTGTTATTCCATTTTAATTAAGTAATTTGTTTTGATGGTCTTTTGTAAACTGCTTTTTCGAAGAATTAGGAAGAAAATTTAAACAAAAAAAATCCCGATTCAGAAGAATCGGGATTTTTATATTGAAAAGGATCAATTAAAATTAAGCCTGAACGTTGTTGTTTTGACCAAGAACGAAAGGTTCCATTTCTTTGATCTCACCAAATTGCTGCTCATAATTAGTAATGTTTTGCTGTAAAGCTGCCATTACTCTTTTTGCGTGTAAAGGTGCAAGAATAATTCTTGATCTTACGTTTGCTTGCTGAACGCCTGGCATTAATTGAATAAAATCAACTACGAATTCTGAAGGAGAATGGTTTACTAAAGCCAGGTTGCAATAAGCACCTTGCGCTACCATTTCGTTTAAATTAATGTTGATGTTGTTTGGATCCTGATTTGGATCTTGATTTTGATTATTGTCCATTTTCTTTTAATTATATTAAATGTTTGATTTCGTTTAATTTATTTGATTTCGCTTGAAAAGTTTAAACAAAATTAAACTTTTCAAACAATTTCAAACTTTTTTTAATTTTAGTTAAGGTCTTCAAATTCTTTGTTAGAACCTACGATCACATTTTGGTAAACTGCTAAACCAGTTCCTGCAGGAATTCTATGACCAACGATCACGTTTTCCTTAAGACCTGTTAAGTAATCAATTTTACCGGAAACGGCGGCTTCATTAAGCACTTTAGTTGTTTCCTGGAACGATGCCGCAGACATGAAAGATTTCGTTTGAAGCGCTGCTCTTGTAATACCTTGTAAAACTGGTGTTGCAGTTGCAGATAATGCTTCACGTACTTCTACTAAAGCCTGATCTTCACGTCTCAATTTAGAATTTTCATCTCTTAATTCTTTAGTGGTAATCATTTGGCCAGGTTTGAATTCTTTCGAATCACCTGCTTCCACAACTACTTTAAGACCAAAAACACGGTTGTTTTCTAATAAGAAATCAAATTTATGTTCTAAAGCATTTTCTAAGAACTGGGTGTCTCCACCATCAACTACAGCAACTTTGGTCATCATTTGGCGAACGATAATTTCAAAATGTTTATCATCGATTTTCACCCCTTGAAGACGGTAAACTTCCTGAATTTCATTAACCAAATATTCCTGAACGGCAGTTGGTCCTTTAATTTTCAAGATGTCATCCGGCGTTACAGATCCATTTGACAATGGAACTCCAGCGCGTACAAAGTCATTTTCCTGAACTAAAATCTGATTTGATAATTTAACCAAATATTTTCTGATCTCACCAGTTTTTGCTTCAACGATCAACTCACGGTTACCTCTTTTGATTTTTCCATAAGAAACTACACCGTCAATCTCCGTTACAACTGCTGGATTTGAAGGATTTCTCGCTTCAAATAATTCAGTTACACGTGGAAGACCACCGGTAATATCCCCAGATTTTGCAGATTTACGAGGGATTTTGATCATGACTTTACCAGCCTTGATTTTTTCTCCATCGTTCACCATAATGTGGGCTCCAACCGGTAAATTGTAGGCTTTGATCTCTTCACCTTTACCATCCATTACTTTCAAAGTAGGAACGGCTTTCTTGTTTCTTGATTCAGAAATTACTTTCTCCTCAAAACCAGTTTGCTCATCGATCTCTAATTGGAAAGAAATACCTTGTATAATATCTTCATACTCTACTTTACCGGCACTTTCCGCAATAATTACCGCGTTATATTGATCCCATCTTGCGATAAGATCTCCTTTTTTCACTTTATCACCTGGTTTCACGGATAAGATGGAACCGTAAGGAACGTTGGCTACCATTATTGGCGTTCTCATTTCATTATCAGTTACCAATCTAAATTCTGTTGAACGAGATACCAAAACTTCCGCTTTATTACCATTTTCGTCTTCAGAAGTTACTGTTCTTACCTCATCCATTTCTACGATACCGTCACGTCTTGCAACAATCGAAGGATTTTCAGTAATATTACTTGCAGTTCCCCCTTGGTGGAAAGTTCTCAATGTTAACTGAGTTCCCGGCTCACCGATGGATTGTGCTGCAATAACACCAACTGCTTCACCCATGTGAATAGGTTTTCCAGTGGCTAAGTTTCTACCATAACATTTAGCACAAATACCTTTTGCTGTTTCGCAAGTTAATGGTGAACGTACTTCTACGGTCTCAATACCTGCGGCTTCAACCGCTTTTGCTAAAGTTTCATTGATAATTTCATCAGCGTGAACCATCAGTTCATCTGTTTCAGGATCGTAGATATCATGTAATGACACACGACCTAAAATTCTTTCAGAAATTTTCTCAACGATATCATCGTTTTTCTTCAAAGCAGCGATTTCAGTACCTCTTAAAGTACCACAATCTTGCTCCGTGATAATAACATCCTGCGCAACATCTACCAATCTTCTTGTTAAATATCCAGCATCTGCTGTTTTCAAAGCGGTATCCGCAAGACCTTTACGCGCACCGTGGGTAGAAATAAAGTATTCCAAAATTGATAAACCTTCCTTAAAGTTGGCCACAATTGGATTTTCAATAATTTCAGCACCACCTGCACCGGCTTTTTGAGGTTTTGCCATCAATCCACGCATTCCAGATAACTGACGAATTTGCTCTTTTGAACCCCTCGCACCAGAATCAAGCATCATATAAACAGAATTAAATCCACCTTGGTCAACTTTCATTCTGCTCATGATCATTTCCGTAAGACCAGCATTTGTGTTGGTCCAAACGTCAATAACCTGATTGTAACGTTCTGTATCTGTAATTAAACCCATGTTATAATTGGCTTTAATTTCATCAACATTTTCTACTGCAGTAACGATCATTTTTTTCTTTTCCGCAGGGATCACAATGTCACCTAAACTAAAAGAAAGACCACCTTTAAATGCATTTGCATAACCCAAATCTTTCATAGCATCCAAAAACACTACAGTTGTTGGGAAATCCGTATCATCTAAGATTCTACCGATAATATTTCTTAAAGATCTTTTTGTTAAAAGTTCATTAATATAACCAACTCCTTTCGGAACTATTTGGTTAAATAAAATTCTACCAACTACAGTTTCAGTTAATTTAACAACTAATTCGCCATCAACTTTAACAGGAACTCTACATCTTACTTTTGCATTCAGCGACACTTGTCCTTCTGCATAAGCGATCTCAACTTCTTCTGGGGAATAAAAAGCAAGACCTTCGCCTTTTACTTTCATGTCTTCAGTTGAAGATAATTCTTTGGTCATAAAATACAGACCCAAAACCATATCCTGAGAAGGTACAGTAATCGGGGAACCATTTGCAGGGTTCAAAATATTCTGAGAACCTAACATTAACAATTGTGCTTCCAAAATTGCTTCTGGACCCAAAGGTAAATGCACCGCCATTTGATCACCATCAAAATCCGCATTAAATGCCGTCGTAACCAAAGGGTGCAATTGGATTGCTTTTCCTTCAATCATTTTTGGCTGAAATGCCTGGATTCCTAATCTGTGCAAAGTAGGCGCTCTGTTTAATAATACTGGGTGGCCTTTTAAAACCCCTTCCAAAATATCATAAACTACAGGTTCTTTTCTGTCGATAATTCTTTTTGCTGATTTTACAGTTTTTACAATTCCTCTTTCAATTAGTTTTCTAATAACGAAAGGTTTGTAAAGTTCTGCAGCCATATCTTTTGGAATTCCACATTCGTGAAGTTTCAAGTTTGGCCCTACAACGATTACGGAACGCGCTGAATAATCCACACGTTTTCCAAGTAAATTCTGACGGAAACGACCTTGTTTTCCTTTCAATGAATCTGAAAGTGATTTCAATGGTCTGTTTGATTCAGATTTTACAGCAGAAGATTTTCTTGTATTATCGAATAATGAATCTACAGATTCCTGTAGCATTCTTTTTTCGTTTCTTAAGATTACTTCCGGTGCTTTGATCTCCAACAATCTTTTAAGACGGTTGTTTCTGATAATTACACGACGGTAAAGATCATTTAAATCAGAAGTCGCAAAACGACCACCATCTAATGGCACTAATGGACGCAATTCTGGTGGAATAACCGGCAAAACGCGCATAATCATCCACTCTGCTTTATTGATCATTCTGGTGTTTGCACCTCTTAAGGCTTCAACAACATTTAGTCTTTTAAGCGCTTCAGTTCTTCTTTGTTTAGAAGATTCATTGTGTGCTTTGTGACGAAGATCAAAAGAAAGAGAATCCAGATCAATTCTTCTTAATAATTCTTCAACTGCTTCCGCACCCATTTTGGCTACGAATTTATTTGGATCGTTATCATCAAGATATTGATTTTCCTGAGGAAGTGTTTCTAAAATATCAAGATATTCTTCTTCAGTTAAAAATTGTTTATCTTCGAAATCACCACCATCGGCTGTTTTCGCGATACCTTGCTGAATTACGACATATCTTTCGTAGTAGATTATCATATCTAATTTCTTAGACGGAAGACCTAAAAGATAACCGATTTTATTTGGCAAAGAACGGAAATACCAGATGTGCGCGATAGGAACAACCAAACTAATGTGTCCTATACGCTCTCTACGTACTTTTTTCTCAGTAACTTCAACACCACAACGGTCACAAACGATACCTTTATAACGGATTCTCTTGTATTTTCCACAAGCACATTCATAATCCTTTACAGGACCAAAAATTTTCTCGCAAAAAAGACCATCACGTTCAGGTTTGTGCGTTCTATAGTTAATCGTTTCTGGTTTTAAAACTTCACCGCGAGAATCCTGTAAAATAGATTCCGGGGAAGCCAAACCAATACTGATTTTAGTAAAATTGCTTGTTTTATTTTTATTTGACATTTTTTATTTTTAAAGATTAAAAGAATCAAGAATTAAGAAACAAGAGCCAAGAAAAAAATCTTGTATCTTGAATCTAATATCTTGTATCTTATTCCTCAAGTCTTACGTCTAAACCAAGACCTTGTAACTCATGAAGTAACACGTTGAAAGATTCCGGAATACCAGGTTCTGGCATTGCTTCACCTTTTGCGATGGCTTCGTAAGTTTTCGCTCTACCAATCACGTCATCAGACTTCACAGTTAAGATTTCACGAAGGATATTAGAAGCACCAAATGCTTCAAGTGCCCAAACTTCCATCTCACCAAATCTTTGTCCACCAAATTGCGCTTTACCACCTAAAGGCTGTTGCGTAATTAATGAATAAGGTCCGATTGAACGTGCGTGCATTTTATCATCTACCATGTGTCCTAATTTCAACATATAAATGATACCAACTGTTGCCGGCTGTGCAAATCTTTCACCTGTACCACCATCATAAAGATAAGTGCTACCAAATTCCGGAACGCCTGCTTGCTTAGTATACTCAGTAATTTGGTCAATATTTGCGCCATCAAAAATTGGTGTTGCGAATTTTAAACCTAATTCTTTACCTGCCCAACCAAGAACCGTTTCATAAATCTGACCGATGTTCATACGGGAAGGTACACCAAGTGGATTCAATACGATATCAACTGGGGTTCCATCTTCTAAGAATGGCATATCTTCTTCACGAACAATACGGGAAACAATTCCTTTATTACCATGACGACCCGCCATTTTATCACCAACATTTAACTTACGTTTTTTAGCGATATAAACTTTAGCCAGTTTCATGATACCTGCTGGTAACTCATCACCAATGGAAATCGCAAATTTCTCGCGGTTTTTCACACCTTGTAATTCGTTGTATTTGATTTTATAGTTGTGAATTAATTGTACAATCAACTCATTTCTATCCTGATCAACCGTCCAGTTTGCACCACTGATATTAACGTAATCTTCAACACTTGAAAGTAATTTTTGTGTGAATTTCACCCCTTTACCAAGAACTTCTTCATCTAAATCGTTAGTCACACCCTGGGAAGTTTTTCCACTTACCAAAACATTTAATTTCTCTAGTAAAATATTTCTTAAATCATTATTTTTCGATTTAAACGAATTTTCGATTTCTTCAAGTTTTAATTTCTCTTCAGATCTTTTCTTTTTGTCTTTAATATTACGTGCAAATAATTTTTTATTAATTACCACACCACGCAAGGAAGAATCTGCTTTCAAAGAAGCATCTTTTACATCACCTGCTTTATCACCAAAGATGGCACGAAGTAATTTTTCTTCCGGCGTAGGATCAGATTCACCTTTTGGTGTAATTTTTCCAATTAAAATATCTCCAGGTTTTACATCTGCACCAATACGGATCATACCGTTTTCATCTAAATCTTTGGTTGCTTCTTCAGAAACGTTAGGAATATCAGAAGTTAATTCTTCCATACCTAATTTCGTATCTCTTACTTCCAAAGAATATTCATCAATGTGAATTGAAGTAAACCAATCCTCACGAACTACTTTTTCATTGATTACGATCGCATCCTCAAAATTATATCCTTTCCAAGGCATGAAGGCTACTTTTAAGTTTCTACCTAAAGCCAACTCCCCTTTTTCAGTTGCATAACCGTCACAAAGAACCTGTCCTTCAGTTACTTTTTCACCTACTCTAACGTTTGGTCTTAAAGTAATGGTTGTTCCTTGATTCGTTTTACGGAATTTTGTTAATTTATAAGTTTTAACAGAAGTATCAAAACTTACTAAATCCTGGTTTTCTGTAGTTTCATAATTGATGACAATTTTATCAGCATCTACATATTCTACAGTTCCATTTCCTTCTGCATTGATCAAAATTCTTGAATCTTTTGCAACTTGTTGCTCAAGACCAGTTCCTACGATAGGTGCTTCTGGTTTCAATAAAGGAACCGCTTGACGCATCATATTTGATCCCATCAAGGCTCTATTCGCGTCATCATGTTCCAGGAAAGTAATTAACGAAGCAGAAATACCAGAGATCTGGTTTGGTGCAACATCAATTAAATCAACTTGCTGAGGCTCAACAACTGGATAATCGCCATCTAAACGTGCAATAACACGTTCGGTAGAAATTGTTCCATCATCTTTCATTTCAACATTCGCCTGCGCAATTACTTTATCTTCTTCATCTTCAGCATTAAGAAAAATTGGCGTTGCATTTAAGTCAACTTTACCATTAGTTACTTTTCTATAAGGCGTTTCAATGAAACCTAAATTGTTAATTTTCGCATAAATACCAAGAGAAGAAATCAAACCAATGTTTGGTCCCTCTGGCGTTTCAATCGGGCAAATTCTTCCGTAGTGCGTATGGTGAACGTCACGTACTTCAAAACCTGCTCTTTCTCTTGAAAGTCCACCAGGTCCAAGGGCAGAAAGTCTTCTTTTGTGCGTAATTTCAGAAAGTGGATTGGTTTGATCCATAAACTGAGACAACTGATTCGTTCCAAAGAAGGAATTAATTACAGAAGTCAAAGTTTTAGCATTAACCAAATCTGTTGGTGTAAATATCTCATTATCACGAACGTTCATTCTTTCTTTAATGGTACGCGCGATTCTTGACAAACCAACACCAAACTGACCAGAAAGTTGCTCACCAACAGTCTTGATACGTCTGTTTGATAAGTGATCAATATCATCAACCTCAGCCTTAGAATTAACCAACTGAATTAAATATCTTACAATTGCAATGATATCATCTTTAGTTAAAACCTGCTTGTCTTCGGCGATTTTAAGACCTAATTTTTTGTTCAATCTGTAACGACCAACTTCACCTAAAGAGTAACGCTGCTCAGAGAAAAATAATTTTTCAATAATTCCTCTTGCAGTTTCTTCATCGGGTGGATCTGCGTTTCTTAATTGTCTATATATATATTCAACGGCTTCTTTTTCAGAATTTGTTGGATCTTTTTGTAGTGTATTTTGAATAATAGAAAACTCATTGGAATTTTCTTTGTGAATTAAAATAGATTTTGCACCAGAATCTAAAATTAGATCTAAATGCTCTTTTTCTAAAATAGTTTCACGGTCAAGGATAATTTCATTTCTTTCGATAGAAACTACTTCACCAGTGTCTTCATCAACGAAATCTTCAAACCATGTGTTTAAAACTCTCGCTGCTAAAGTTCTACCTTCTACTTTTTTAAGTGCTGCTTTAGAAACTTTCACTTCTTCTGCAAGATCAAAAATCTGAAGAATATCTTTATCAGATTCGTAACCGATTGCTCTTAACAAAGTTGTTAAAGGTAATTTTTTCTTTCTATCAATATACGCATACATTACGCTGTTGATATCCGTTGTAAATTCCATCCAGGATCCTTTAAAAGGAATGATACGGGAATAATACAATTTTGTACCATTTGCGTGGTAAGTCTGTCCGAAGAAAACACCTGGAGATCTGTGTAATTGCGTTACAATAACACGTTCTGCCCCATTGATGATAAACGAACCGGAAGGCGTCATATAAGGAACTGGTCCTAAATAAACGTCTTGCACTACGGTTTGAAAATCTTCATGTTCCGGATCGGTACAGTATAATTTTAATCGTGCTTTTAACGGCACATTGTAGGTTAAACCTCTTTCTACACATTCGTCTATTGAATAACGTGGAGAATCTACCAGATAATCGAGAAATTCTAAAACGAAGTTGTTTCGAGAATCGGTAATTGGGAAATTTTCTTCAAAGGTTTTGTACAAAGATTCGTTCATTCTTTGCTCTGGAAGGGTATCCAGTTGAAAAAATTCTTTGAAGGACTGGATCTGAATGTCCAAAAAGTCAGGTGTTTCAATTTTTCCTTTTGCTGTGGAAAAATTAATCCTTGCGGTTTCCTGAGTTTGAGCGACTGCTTTAGATTTACTCATAAAAAAAATTAAGAATAATTGGGTTAAAAAATATTTTGATTTTAAAAATACGGGAAGTTAGAAAGTTAGATTAAAGATGGATAAATGAAGACTATAAAAACTGAATGATTGAGATTTGAAAGGTGTTTGAAGCCAATCTCCAGCAGCTCTGAATTGCCTGTAATCTATTATCTTAAAGTCTATTATCTAAAGACCTCACTGCAACACCGGTATATCTTTTCACGGAGTAGTGCAAAATATTTTTCACTGTGGGAAGTTTTAAACATTAATTACTATAAAAACAAGAACACCCCTTTAAATAAATAAAAGAGTAAGTCGTTGATTTTTAATCAGTAATATTTTAGTAGCTTCAAACAGGACTGCAAAAGTACGAAAAAATATTCACAAAAAATAATTTGGCACAAATATCAATGCCAAATATTGTTAAAGTTTATAAAGTATAAATATACTAACTGCGACACATCTTTTGAAAATAAAATTTTGACTTATGGCTTAAACTTTGGTTATCAAATTAAATAAAAAATAAATTATGGCTTACACTCAATCACAAAGTGAAAACGATTTTAAATTATACTATGAAGATCACGGTTCTGGTCAGCCAATCATTTTAACACACGGATGGCCCTTAAGCAGTAAATCATGGGAAAGTCAAATTCCGGTACTAGTCGATTTAGGCTATCGTGTAATTGCATACGACAGACGTGGTTTTGGAAAATCATCTTTTCCAACATCTGGTTTTGATTATGATACCTTGACCGCAGATTTGCACAATTTAATTACAGAATTAGATTTAAAAAATGTTATCCTATTCGGATTTTCAATGGGAGGCGGAGAAGTTGTAAGATATTTAACTAATTATGGCAGCGAAAATATTGCTAAAATTGGATTAATTTCATCCATCATCCCGATCGTAAAACAAACAGAAGATAATCCCGATGGCGTCCCTCAAAAAGATCTCGATGGAATTTTAGATCAGGTGAAAAATAACCGCGTTACTTTTCTGGAAGGTTTTCACAAAAATTTCTACAACTATGGTATTTTAAGTCATTCAGTAAGCCAGGCTCAGTTGAACTACGACTGGAGTATTTCTACGCATGCGTCACCTTTAGCAACTATAAAAACGGCTGAGAGTTGGGCAGGCACAGATTTTAGACCAGAATTAAAAAACGTAAACGTAAAAACCCTTATCGTTCATGGCGATGCAGATCAGATCGTACCAATTGGAACTGCTGGAAACCAGGCGGCTGAAGGTATCACCGATAATATTTTTAAAATAATAAAAGACGGTCCACACGGTTTAAACATCACCCATACTGAGGAACTTAATGAAATTTTAGCTGATTTCCTTAAATCTTAAGATTATTTTTTTAAAAAATAGGAGTCAATTTTAAATTTTGAAATTAACTTGTAAAATAAAAAAGCCGGCTCTTTGCAGAACCGGCTTTTTGTATTACAATTATTTTATGGTTTAAAGAAACTCCACTTACTTCCGTTAAAAACAGCCAGCCTTTTAGCACCAGTTTTATTAACATAAACCATCATTCCTGGTGAAGGTGATGGGATATTTTGAACGTCCGCAACGATTGGTAAAAGCAGCGCTTTCGTTGTTGATTCTAAAACCAAAACGCCGTCTGCAGTGCTGTTTGCTGCACCAATTATTGCGCGCGCTGAAGCATCAGCTACCAAAGTAGGCTGCACTGTCATAAAATCTACAGGAGTTGTAAGATTTGCATCCTGACCGCTAATGTCAATCCAGGTAGAAGTTTTTGCGTTGTAAAATTTCATTCTTGACGCAGTTGCTGATGTTGCATCTAAAATAATACTGCCTCCCACTAATGCAGCACCAGTTGGAAGTGTACGAACGTAAGGAACAATAATTCCTTTACTTTGGTTTGGAAGTGCTATGTTATCATTTTTTGCGAAATCCAATAAAACTGAAGTTTTTACGGGTGCTGTTCCTACAGCATCTCCTATAATTACCTGAGCCTGCGAGAGTGACATCATCGCAATTAACAGAACTAATACTAATTTTTTCATTTTATAAATTTTTAATATTTAAATACGAAAGAATTATTATACTATAAATAATTCCAACTTATTTTAATTTTGTTAAGGACAAGTTGGTGTTGAAAAACAACTCCAGGCTGTTCCATCATATAATTTTAAACAACCGAAGTCGGTATCATATGCCATCATGCCGTCTTGTGGCGACACAATATTACTTATTTGAACCGTTGTTGCTCTGGTTATTACAAAACCTTTTGTATTTGATTCCAACGCTGTAAAAGCAGATTTTCTTACCATAGGCCAGTTACCATTATCTGCACCCGCTCTTTTTAATACAGTAATTCCATGACGTGTATTAACTCCAGCAGTTCCTGTATTTGGAAGATTATAACATATAGTAGCTAATGTAACAGAACCTGTATTGTTGACACTTGTTGGGTCAGAAATCCCACTTGTAGAAGTTACTACAGCAGTGTTTTGATAATTGCCGGTGTTTAAAACTTTGGCAGTGACAGTCAAAACGACATTTGAACCATCATTCAAATTTCCAATTGTCCATACACCGGAGCCAGGGACATAAGTTGTTCCTGTTGCTGCCGTATGCGACACATATTGTAAGCCAGAAGGTAACAAATCCTGTACACTAACATTTGTATTATTAGAGGCACCGTTATTTACTGCAGTAATAGTGAAAACAACATTATTACCTGCCACTGGCGCTGCAACATCAACGGTTTTTGTTATTGATAAATCTGATTCAGTTGCGGTAAAACCAACTAATAATCCATCTCCAGTAGTATCAGCATTCGTGCCATCTCCCCAAGATGCCGCTGTTCCAACACCATCACCTCTCACATATATATCTAAAACTACGGTAGTAATATTTGAACCATTAATTCTAACCGACCCGGCAGCCATTCCCGCTCCCGTTGCGGTTAGAGCAGAGGCACCATTATTAATAGATAAACCACTAACTACTAATGCACTACTACCAGATAATCTGGCTATACTACTTATTGCACTTGATAAGGTTGAGTTTAGAGTAAATTCCGCAGAAAATCCAGCGGTACCACTAGTACCTCCTAAACCAGTTATCTGCAAAATCGGATTGTTGACAGGCCTGCTAAAAAGTATTTTTAGTTCTGCTAATTTTACTCTTCCATTTCTAGGAACACCTGCAGTGTTTAATTTACTAGTGTATGCTTTCAAATTAACTCCATAATTATTTGTTGCGGCCGTTCCGTTTGTAATTATACCAGTTCCGGCTGCGCTTGTTGAGGAAGTAAAATCTGTATTTGATGGTGCCCCCTGAATGAATTGCTGAAATCTTGGAGCTACTGTTGCAGCTGTATGTCCAAAACTCACAGAATTTCCTCCCGAAATTGTCGTTCCCTGATAAGCAGCTGTAAAATTTTGTAAAGTGTAAGTTGCCGTTAAACCACCAGAAATATTATAAGCACTATAAGTAGAACCAGTTGGATTATCTGAATTTTTACTAAATGTTACTGTGGTCGTCGTAGCAGGACCATTAGATATATCTCCACCACCAGTTGTAAGTTCAAGATCTGGATTAATCTGTGCAAAAAACATATTGCTACAAATCATTCCAAGAGCAAATGTTAATTTAAAGAAATTTAATTTCATTATTTTTTATTAAGAATTTGTAATTAAGAATTTTTAAAGTTTTATAAACTTTTTTTGATCTAAATTACTGGTGGCGGTCTGATACTTAATATGGGTACTAAGGAAGTCATCTTAGAAAAACTTCTGAATTCACAGCTTTTAACCTTGTAAAAACTCAGTTTTTTAGCCAGTAAAAAATGATTAGCTGTAAATGCTTTACCTGTATAATTTGAATTATTTACGGAAAATTTCGTGTTTATTCCACCCGAGGCTTGGATATCCTGATCGGAAGAATTGCTTAAAAATTTAAACGCTTGAACATGTTCGGTTTTAGCAAATTTTTCTGGCGATTGCTTCACTTCTTTTTTTGCAAAAACTGCCACTTTTCTTTTAACAGAAATCTTGGATTTTTGGATGTTTTGTTTTTGCCCGGTTTTTATTTTTACAATTTTAACATTGCTAATGTCAGTAGCACCATAAACTGTAGCACCGTTCGCGACATATAAAACACTGGAATTTTGATCATTTTGTTGTTGTGGAAGTTGTTGGCCGAAAGAATATTGTGGAATCAGGAAAACCACTAAACATATGATGCACAGAAGCTTTGAAACATTTTTTTTAATGTTTATTAAAAATCCTGAGTTCACAAAAAGTAAATTTTTATCCAAGCTTCACTCAATCTGCTTTGTAACGTATCATAGATCATGTAGCAAAAATAGACAAAATTGCTTAAAATAAGCACTTATCTATATTACTAATGTTTATATAATTATAAATTTTATTAATAATTATATAATAATGCATTTATTTTTGAATTTTATAAAATATTTTTGAATTTGAATGTAATAAAAAACGCAATAAAATTTACTGCAAAAATGCAATAGTTTAAAAAAAAACCACTTCTTACGAAGTGGTTTAAATATTTGATTATTTACTAACTAAGATTTCCAAAAGCTCCACTTAGATCCATTGTACACAGCCAAACGTTTTGCACCACTTTTGTTTACATAAACCAGCATTCCCGGTGACGGACTTGTGATATTCTGCACATCTGCCACTATTGGTAGAACCATCGCTTTTTTAGTGCTGTTTAAAACTAAAACGCCATCTGCATTTGAAGGTAATAAGGGTAAGTCTCCGATAATTGCTTTTGTACTGGCACCTTCTATTATAGACAAGGCGGGTTGTGATGCCATATAATTTTCTTTTAATGGATCAGTACTAACTAAATTAGCATCTTGTCCACTTAAATCTTTCCAACCATCCGCTCCTGCATAAAATTTTACTCTTGAGTTGGTCCCCGGAGTAAGTGCAGGTAAAGAAGCATCTAACACTATAGTTCCTCCCACTAATCCATTTGCAATTGTTGGCAATATTCTAACATAAGGCACAATAATTCCTTTGTTTTTTCCTGATGCAAATTCTAGTAGTACTGCGCTTTTATCCGCCTCTGCTCCTCCTGTACTATTACCAATAATCACTTGCGCGTTGACTCCGGTGATTATCATTAAGGTTAATAATAATAATGATTTTTTATACATGATATTTGTGTTTTTATGTAAGTATGAATAAATCTTTGATTTCATTTTTTTTTATTTTATTTAAATTAAAAAAAAGAAGTTTCTGAATTTTAAATTAAAAAAACTTCTTTAATATTTTAATTTTATGGACAAGTTGGTGTATTGAAACAACTCCAGTTAGTTCCATCATATAATTTCAAACATTTTAAGTCTGTGTCATAAATCATCATTCCTTCAACAGCATGACCACCCGTTTTGATGGCATTAATCTCAGAAGTTTTTGCTCTTGTGATTACAAAACCTTTAGTATTAGATTCTAAAACAGTAAATGCACCTTTTCTTATCATAGGCCAATTGTCAGTATTTCCTGAGCCCGCACGTTTTAATAAGGTAATACCATGCTTTGTATCTTCTTTAATTCCTCCTGTATATGGATCATTATAACATATACATCCATTTATAGAGGCATTTTGTGAACTACCTTCAGATTGGCCTTGTGCACCAACTGTAGTCGGTATACCATTTGAATCAACACCAACTCCAAAGTTTTTATTAACAGATTGTGCGGAAATTGTACCTGAAGATACTACTAAGCTTGTCACTGCAAACTTACCACCTCCTTCCGCTGCATCAGGACAGCCATCTCCGTCGGAATCCAGATCTAATCTGTCAACTATACCATCTAGATCTGTATCCGCATCCACACAGAGTGACTGTTTTGCTACAAATGCCCAAATATTTGCAAACAGTTTGTCATTATTAGAGGTTACAGAAGCACCATTTGTAACACCACCCAAATCAGTTAGAATATCAACATCAGAGATTAACAGATCGTTATAATCCCCGTCAATATACATAACAGTTCTATTACTGCTATCTTTTGCAACCGCTTTTGTAGCGCATGAATTGTTTAGAGTTGCGAAATATGCTTGGTAACTTCCTCCTTGATTAAAAGATGTCACCATACCAAAAGGACCATTAAAGATTTCAGTACCAGCACCAAAAGAAGTTGGAGAATCGGGATTTGCATTTCCGCTTGTTATTGTGGATCCATATGATTTAGTAGATACCTGGGTGGAAACTACAAAATTCGCAGGCTGGTCGTCAGACCAATCTTTAATAGCATCTAATTCGGCTGTAGACAAGTACGATATTCCTGCTGTTGGATTATCAATTCCACCAATAAAAATTGCATTTAAATTTAAACCTGTAATTGACGATTTAGTAATAGTTCCTGTCATTGGCACTAACTCAAATTTAAATTTGGCTGTACCAGAAGGACCAAAATTTGCCGCATTTAGAAGCTTTAATACACTTGAATTTTTCATGTGAGATCCATCAAATGTATAGCCTCTGTCAGAAGTAAGGTTATCTCTAGAATCAGGTATGTAACCGACCCTAACAGTTGGTGATAATGAAACATCACAACTCACCTCGTTAACGTCTAATATTCCATCATTGTCATCGTCCAGATCACAATTATCCGGAATTCCGTCACCGTCAGAATCAACAGTGGCTTTCTGTAACCCTAAACTAGAAACCTTTTCGATAGAATTATTTTTATTTTGTTGATTACTGTTTTGGGCATCAACTTTTTGTAAAACAAACAGCGCAATGATGAACACTATTTTATAGATTAAATTTTTTTTCATTTTGTGTTTTTTGTGTTTTAAGAAGAAAATTTTCTGATCCGACCAAGGTTAAATTTTATTTTAATACCAACATATTTGAAAAATATTTTTTAAGATTTATAAATTTGAAATAATTTATAAATCTGATATTTTTAAAGTATATGATTTCGAGCAACCAAACATCTTATTATTGTGAATGGTCTAAATTTAAATCTTTATAACTTAGTTGAATTGGAAAAGACGTTTGGCGGAGCTCTAAGAGAAAGATTTGCACGATTGCAGACCTGCAAAAAAACAAATTTGGGATAGAATTTTTGTTTTACTACTAAAACAAAATGATGTATGAAAAATATATAATTTGATTCCGAGAGAAAATATTCTTTTATCAAATTGTTTGGAACAATAACACCATTTAAGAAAAATGATGATTTCTGAATAAAATCGGAATCAGAAAAAGGTAAATTTGAAAATTTAATAATTGATATTTCTGATGCAATATGTTCAATATTTTTTATTATTGTCGTTTTGCTCTTATTTTTTTTCGCAATATCTTTTGTAATAATTCCAGGTGAATTAATTTCTTTTTGTGAAATTTTTATTGAATAATCGGGATTCTTATGATTTTTTTTAACTGAAAAAAAAATCTCATCAGAATTATAAATATAGACTCCTTCCGAAAAAATTATATTAACTCCATTGACAGAATAAATTTGCTCCGAGTCCATCTTTATTGTCGGGATATTAGTCAATACTGAAGGACCATTAATTGCTTTGGAGGTAAGAACGATCGCTGAATTATAAACAGATACATTTCCTTGCACTGTAATAATTTTATCTTGAATAGGTGGAATAGCACAATTTATTAAAGCTGTCGCATTAATAAAAACTGGATTTAAGAAAAAAGAAAATAATAGCAACGGAGTGTAGAGAGAAGAAATTCTACTCTTACAACAGTTAGGTATTACTTCCTTAGGAAATAATTTTTCGATCAAATGTGTTTGTGTTTATGACAATATATCTTTGCAAATATATTTCACTGCAAATATAGAAAAAGTTAGCGATAAGTTAGACGAGTTAATAATAATAATAAGAAATAACTCAGAAAAATTTCAAATCATGAAAACACCTTTGAAATAAATTTTTTATAAAACGATGTAAACTATAATCACTAAAATATTACACATTCTAAAAAATAAAAAGACCTCTTCTCTCAAAAAGGTCTCCATTTTTTTTGTAAAACTATATCTACGGACAAGCTTGCTTGTTCATACACTTCCAGCTGAAAGTAGCACCATTGTCAACAGTTGTGTAAATTTTCAGACATTTTGCTTCCTGATCATAAACGAGCATTCCTTCAATTGGATTAGGAATGGCATTAACCGTAGCCGTTTTAGCAATTCGATTAACTACAAAACCTTTGGTTTTAGATTCCATCGCTGTCCAGGCACCTTTCCTAACCATTGGCCAGTTATCCTGAGCCGCGCCGGCTCTTCCCAAAGATGTAATTCCCTGAGTTGTATCTAATGAAGTACCGCCTGTTGCAGCAGGTTTATAGCAAAATTCTTCTACTTTAATAAAGATTGTTGCTATATTGCTCGTCAAATTAGCATTATCTTTTACAATATATTGCACTGATGTAGGGTTGCCAATAAAACCAGCAGTTGGAGTGAATGTCAAAATACCGGTATTATCAACGAACCATTTCCCCTGCGCGGCAATTGTGAATCCTTTCAAAAGACCATTGGTTATAATCAAATTTGTCGCTCCAGAAGGCGCTGTTAAATTTATTGAAGCAGGAATCAAAACGCCACTGTTTGGATCAAGGTCGTTTGCTAAAATATTTGAGGAAAGAATCGTATTGAATTGCGTGGTATAAACATCATCTTTTGCAACTGGTTGTTGATTTATACCAAAATTCCTCTCAGTAATTGGAGTATCTGCAACAACAGTTCGCAAAACATTTGTCGTGTTTACGTCAGCATTTCCTACTATTACAAAACCACTTGGTGTGGTTAGTTCAATTGTATAAATACCACTTGACACATTTGTAAAAGCATAATTTCCATTTGCGCCGGTTGTCGTTGTTTTAATTACACTTCCAACAGAATTTTTTAAGCTTAAAGTTGCATTAGCATAACCATTTCCATCGGGCGTTCCTGCATTATTATCATTAAAAACTACACCCGTAATCGATTGTTTTATATTTATTGATCTGCTGTTATAAGCCGTGAATGCTGTATCACTGTCACCAGAAAAAACCTGCACCAATTTTACGACCTGACTTTGATTTTGTTTGGTAAGGCCAAGCTCAGACCAATCAAAAGCCAATAGACGAAGATCTCTGCCTGGGGAAGAAGAAACACCAGTATTGTAAGTCGGCGGATCAACATTTGCGTTATAAAATTTCCAGTTAGCAACACCAACACTTTTTACGGTGCCGAAATTAACGATATATTTATTCCCAACAATATTGTTATTAGCATCAACAAAATAGTATTCATCTAAAGACGAAGAATTTCCCGGATCTCCAATCTGTGTGATGACAACATCAGGAACGCCATCATTTATTGAATTAGCATCAATACTCACAATTTCAAAAGATACCTGACCGGATTTTGGAAAATTAAAAATTCCTGTTCCCAAATCCAGTCCGTTCGGACCATCGATAAGGTATTTTGTTAAATTATTTTGAACCGGAACCGGCGTCACATTTCCTAAACCGCCAAAAGCTTCTCCTACTCCTATAAAGGTATTATTCGATAAAACCGTTTGTGACAAAAATGTAGAAAATGCTCTAAAAGAAGTTGGATTAAAAGAAACACCTTTAGTTCCTAAAAGCACATCATTGATCCCAGTAGAATAAGTGGACTGATTCCAGGTGAAAGCCAAAAGATTATGATCATTATTAGGTTTTATTGATGTACCACTTTCCCAGTAACCACCAAAATCAGAATAAACTTTTGTAATCGCGACCTGTGCAAAACTGAACATCGTAGTGAGAATAAAAGAAAGAAGTAATATTTTTTTTACCATTGTAATTTTATTATGCTCAAGAAATCAATATTTAAACTGAAAATAATGAAATTTAAAGCGAATTCGTTTTAAATAAAAAAAGAGAAAAATTGTAGATTTTAAGAAGGTTTCCAAAAAGACCAAACAGTTCCGTTGAATGTTGCCATTTGATGGCTTACAGTATCATAAACTACCATTCCTGCAGAAGGATTGATAATATTTAAGTAAGGATTTGCCACTTTTGGAAGAATCATTGCTTTGTCGGTATCCGTTAAAACTAAAATTCCGGGAGCCGTGTCTGTTGAATTATCTTTACCAATTGCAACTTTTGCCGTTAAATTTTCCTGTAAAGTATTTTGAATCTTAGTATCAACCACACCTGTTAGATCTGTGGTGTAATCCATCCAGGAACCATTACTTTTAAATTTAATTTTTTTATCAACGATGTCGAAAATCATTGTGCCATCAACCGCACCGCTTGTTGCTGCAGAAGAAGTAACCCAAGGTAGAATAACGCCTTTATTTGCATTACCAAATTCTAAAGAAACGGAACTGTTTGTGGTTGAATTTTTTCCGATTGCGACCTGCGAAAATGTGGAAATACTAAATAGCACGGCCAGTAGAACAATATTATTTTTCATCAAATTGTGTTTAAGTCGTTGATTTGTGTTGTTGACCCGAAATTTCGGACTGCAAAGGTAAATATAAATAATCAATAAATATGCTATTATTATTATGAATTTTATAAATCGCAGTCTTATGACTTACAAGCCAAAATCCATATACGAAAAAAATGAAATATAGTTTTAAAATCATTATTTTTAAAATAAAAGACATAAAAAAACCTTTTCTTTCGAAAAGGTTTTTTTTAGTAAAGTGTGAAAAGAAATTATTTAATCTCTACTTCAGCACCTGCTTCTTCTAATTGTTTTTTCAATGCTTCTGCAGCATCTTTAGGAATTCCTTCTTTAATTGCTGTTGGAGCAGAATCAACCATGTCTTTAGCTTCTTTCAAGCCTGCACCGGTTAAGTCTTTTACCAATTTCACAACTGCTAATTTAGAAGCACCTGCAGCTTTAAGAATTACATCGAATTCTGTTTTTTCTTCAGCAGTTTCAGCACCTCCGCCTGCACCTGCAACAACAGTTGCAGCAGCTGGTTCGATACCATATTCATCCTTAAGGATAGTTGCTAATTCATTTACGTCTTTTACTGTTAAGTTTACTAGCGATTCCGCTAAAGTTTTTAAATCTGACATTGTTGTAATGTTTTGTTGTTAAACGATTTATTGATTTTGTTTTGAGTATTTTTATTCTGCAGCCGGAGTATCTTCTCCTTTTGCAGGTTCTTCAGTTGCAGTTTCAGCCGGAGCTTCAACATTTGCCTCTGGTGTAGCTTCAGTTGCTTCTTCAGAAGCAGCATCACCTTTCATTTTGTCTTGATTTTGCAATGCAGCAATTACATTTCTAATTGGAGACTGTAGTAATCCGATGATCTCACCAAGCATTTCTTCTTTCGATTTAATGTTTGCAAGAGTCTCAAGATTTTCATCACCAACGTAAACTGTACCGTCTAATATTGCAGATTTCAAAGAAGGAAAATCTCCTTTTTTTCTAACTGTTTTAATTAGTTTTGCCGGTGCATTTGCAATATCAGAAATTAATAATGCAGAATTTCCTTTAAATGTTTCAAACATTTCAGAATAATCTACACCTTCTGTCTGCTCCATTGCTTTTTGAAGTAAAGTATTTTTTACAACTTTCAGCGTGATATCATTTTTAAAAGCCTGTCTTCTGAAATCTGAAGTTACAGCAGCGTTCAAACCATTAAGGTTAGCCACATAAACATTCTTTGCGCCCTTTAACAAATCTTTTATTTCCTGTATCGCAGTTACTTTATTTTCTTTAGTCATTGTTTCTCAGGTATTAGTTTGTTTTAGTATCAATTGCAATTCCCGGGCTCATTGTAGAAGACAAATAAATGCTTTTTACATAAACACCTTTCGCAGCAGTTGGTTTCAATTTATTTAAAGTCTGGATCAATTCGATTGCATTCTCTTTGATTTTCTGAGCATCAAAAGATACTTTTCCAATCGCAGCATGAATGATACCGTATTTGTCAACTTTAAAATCAATTTTACCAGCTTTTACTTCAGCAACAGCTTTTCCGATATCCATAGTTACAGTTCCGGATTTAGGATTTGGCATTAAACCTCTTGGGCCTAAAATTCTACCCAAAGGTCCTAATTTACCCATAACAGCAGGCATAGTAACAATAACGTCAACGTCCGTCCAGCCTTCTTTTATTTTCTGTAAATATTCATCTAAACCTACGTAATCAGCACCAGCTTCTTTTGCTTCTGCTTCTTTCTCTGGAGTTACCAAGGCTAAAACTTTTACGTCTTTCCCAGTTCCGTGAGGTAAAGAAACTACACCACGTACCATTTGATTTGCTTTTCTTGGATCTACACCCAATCTTACAGCAATATCAACAGACGCGTCAAATTTCGTCGTATTTATTTCTTTCACTAAAGAAGAAGCCTCATCTATATTATAGATTTTATTTGCATCAACTTTGCTTAAAGCTTCTTTTTGCTTTTTTGTAATTTTTGCCATTTCTATTAGTTTTAAGCGTTAGTTGGTTTAGTTCCTGATACTTTTAAACCCATAGATCTTGCAGTTCCTGCTACCATTGTAAGCGCAGAATCCATTGTAAAGCAATTAAGATCTGCCATTTTATCCTCAGCAATTTTTTGAATTTGTGCCCAGGAAACAGTTCCAACTTTAAGACGATTTGGTTCACCAGAACCTTTCTTTTGTTTTGAAGCTTCTAACAACTGAATCGCTGCTGGAGGCGTTTTAATTACAAATTCGAAAGATTTATCCTCGTAAACTGTAATAGAAACCGGTAAAACCTGTCCGGCTTTATCCTGAGTTCTAGCATTAAATTGTTTACAAAATTCCATGATGTTCACACCTGCAGAACCCAAAGCTGGGCCAACTGGTGGAGAAGGATTGGCAGCGCCACCTTTCACCTGGAGTTTCACCATTTTAAAGACTTTTTTAGCCATTTTCTTTTTTTTAAAAAAATTAATAATTTATGAATGTGGAAGCATTTATAAATCTGCAGTTTACCTTGCATTTGGTAACTCTACATTTCGGACTGCAAAATTAAGAATCTTTTTGGATTATGCAAGATATAATTGCTTCAAATTTTGAGTTTACTTTAAAAAGTAAAATCTTATTCCACTGAATTTCATATTTTTAAATTTTGATGAGAAAACTCTGAGTAATTTTTATATTTTAGAAGATTATTAAAACAAATGCTCAAGCAAAATCTTAAAAAACTAAACAAATTCATTCCTTTTCAGGCTAAATTTCCTTTGCCGTTTGTAATTCCTTTGTATCATTGCATTTCTGATGAACATTTACCACATTTAAAACAAGTTATCAATTATAAAAACACCAAAGAATTTGAAAAAGATCTGGATGAAATGTCGAAAAAATTTGATTTTGTAGAATGGGATTTTTTTAAAGAAAATTACAACAAAAGCCATAAAAAGCCTATTGCTATGTTGACTTTTGACGATGGTTTAATTGAATTCAAAGACGTTGTTTTACCTGTTTTAAAAAGAAAAGGAATTTATGCTATCAATTTTGTAAATCCCGCATTTGTAGATAATTCTGAAATGATGTTTCGTTTTAAAGCAAGTTTAATTCTGGAAAAATTTAAAAACAATAATTACAAAGTTTCACCAAGCATTCAAAAGTTTTTAAACTTAACTAAAAATACGCGCGAAGAAATCACGGGAAAAGTTCAATCTATTTCCTATTTAGAAAAAGAAAAATTAGATATTCTTTCTGTTTACTCTGAACTAAATTTTAAAGATTATCAGTCGAAAAACAAAATTTACATGAGTTTAGAAGATTTACAACTTGTTAAAAATGACGGCTTTGGAATTGCCGCACACAGTTGGGATCATCCTTATTATTTTGAACTTTCTCTGGAACAACAACTTGAAAATACCCAAAAATCGTTAGATTTTATGACTGAAAACAATTTTGTTAATGATGCTTTTGCTTTTCCTTTTACCGATCATAAAGTGTCAAAATATTTTTTTCAAAAACTTTTTGACCACAATGAAAATTTGAAATTAACTTTTGGAATCTCCGGAATTAAAATCGATGAATTCCCTAAAAATCTACACAGAATTCCCATGGAAAATGGCTTTTCTGCGAAAGAAGAAATTTCATTTGAGAAAAATTATTATCAGATCAAGAACTTACTAAATAAAAATATACTTCAGCGATCATGATAGAATTGAAAACTTTTAATAAAACAGAATTAGAAAGCCTCATAAAATCTGATGATTTTAAGAATTTTCCCTTCAAACCAATCACAATTCATCGCGCCGTTTCTCACATTAATAATCCACGTGCAAAAGAAGATCAGACACTTTTAATCCTGGCTTTCAGTGAAAATAAATTGGCCGGATATATCGGTATTTTACCGGATGAAATTTATAAAAATCAACAGTTATTTGCTTGCGGTTGGCTTAGCACGTTATGGATCGATCCCAATTTTAGAGGAAAAAAAATTGCGCAACAACTTTTATCAAAAGCCTGCGATGAATACAGCGGCCATATTTTAATTACAGAATTTACGCCTGAAGCCGAAAATATGTACAAAAAAAGTGGCTATTTTGATTATCAGGATTCACTAAAAGGCCGTTCCTATCATCTTCTTTCAAATTTAAAAAACATTCTTCCGCATAAAAATAAGAAATGGCAAACTGTTTATCCACTTTTAAATATTTTCGATTTCAGTGTTAACTCAATCATAAAAGCTGCAAATAATTTTAAAGAAAATAACAGATTAAATTTTAAAACTGAAAGCCATTTAAATAAAGAATCTGAAGATTTTATTAAATTAAATTCAGAAAAAAACAGCTTTAACACAGATTTAAGAGAAATAAACTGGATCACAAATTATCCCTGGATCTTATCTTCAAAGCAAAAGGACGAAAACTATCATTTCTCAGATTATTGCGAAAATTTTGAGTATGTACTTTTAAAAATTTATAATTCAGGTAAACTGGAAAGTATTTTTATTATTTCAATCCGCGACAAAAACGCTAAACTTCATTTCGTTTTTGGCAAGCAAAATGGAACATCATCAAAAATTTTACTTCACTATTTAAGAAAGAATAATGTATCTAATTTTATTTCCTTTGAAAAAACTTTGAATGAATTTTTGGATAAAAATATTTTCTTTTATAAAAAAGAGCGTAATCGAAAATTTTTGATGCATAAAACTCTGAAAAGTGAACTTGGACAAGATTTTAAATTTCAGATTTCAGCTGGTGACAGCGATGCGGTTTTTACGTAATAGATTTTACAAATGTTTGATAATTTCCTAAAAAATAAAAATTGGTAACATCTTTGTTTAACGAAATAAAGAATATTAATATTTAAAAAAATAAAATGAAAAGAACTGCAACAGCCATTTGGAATGGTACTATCAAAGAAGGAAAAGGAAATATCACGACTTCCAGTAAAGTTTTAGACGAAGTGCCTTATTCCTACACTTCAAGATTTAAAGATGGTCCGGGAACAAATCCTGAGGAATTGATCGCGTCTGCGCACGCCGGATGTTTCACAATGAAAGTGAGCGGCGATTTAGCTGAAGCTGGTTTCACACCTACAAAATTAGAAACTACTTCTGAGGTAACTTTAGAAGATGGAAAAATTTCTAAATCTGAGTTGACATTAACCGCAACAATTGAAGGGATTTCTGAAGAAAAATTTCAGGAATTAGTGGAAAATTCTAAAGAAACATGTCCTGTTAGTCAGGCCTTGAATATGGATATTACTTTGAAGGCGACTTTAAATTAAAATTATATTTTTAAAATAAAAACAGCAAAGATCTTAATCTCTGCTGTTTTTTTATGTTCTATTTTCAATTATTTAAAAAGCTGGTATAATATTTTTAAAATTTTAAAACCACCTTACCAATTGTTTTTCCCGATTCTAAAAGTGCATGTGCCTCCTTTAAATTTTCTACAGAAAAACCTTTTATTGTCTTATTTAAAGTAGATTTTAAAGTTCCGTCATCTAGTAACTTAGAAATAATATTTAAAATTTCATGTTGTCTGATCATATCTTCAGTTTGAAACATGGCGCGCGTAAACATCAGCTCCCAGTGAAAACTCACACTTTTACCTTTTAACTGTTTTAAGTTGACTGGTTCTGTAGGATCGCTGATTGATCCAATTTTTCCCTGCGGTTTTATAAGTTGTACGAAAGCATCCCAATATTCATTAACATCAACAAAATCCAGGATAAAATCTACTTCTTTAAATTCTGCATTTTTAACTTCCTCAACAAGATTTTTATGATTTACCACGAAATCTGCACCTAAATTTTTACACCAATCTTCGGTTTCTTCGCGGGAAGCAGTTGCAATTACCTTTAAATCTAAAAGTTTTTTAGCCAATTGAATTGCTACAGAGCCAACGCCGCCGGCACCGCCAATTATTAAAATTGATTTTCCGGCATCTTTTTCCTTTGATAAACGTAATCTGTCAAACAGAATTTCATAAGCGGTTAATGAAGTTAAAGGCATTGCAGCAGATTCTTCAGTAGAAATATTTTTTGGCGCAAAACCGACAATTCTTTCATCTACTAATTGATATTCCTGATTAGAACCAGGTCTTGTAATATCTCCGGCGTAGAAAACTTTATCACCTTTTTTAAATAATTCTGCTTCATTTCCAACTTCTTCCACAATTCCTGTTGCATCCCAACCAATAATTTTTGGTTTATCCTGAACTTTGTCTTTAAAACTGTTTTGCCGGATTTTATAATCTACGGGATTTACGGAAATTGCTTCGATTTTTACCAGTAAATCTTTTCCATTTGGTTTTGGTTTTTCAATTTCAAATTCTATAAAACTGCCTGCATCCTTTATTGGTAATGAAGTTTTAAATCCTATCGCTTTCATTTATTTAAATTTAATTAATACGAATATACTGCTGTTTTTGAAATTTTCACTTTAAAAATGATACAAATTCCTAGTTTTAAATATTTGAAAAATGTAAATATTTAAATATTGATTAATGTAAGATTTTTAAACATTAAATAAATATAATGATGAAATTTAAGACAAAAAAAAACCATCTAAAAAAAGATGGTTTTATATAATTTTAAAGTAATTAAACTTTTTCTACCTGCATGAAACTCAGTTCCATTGGTGTTTTTCTTCCGAAAATCATTACTGAAACTTCTATTTTTTTCTTCTCTTCATGAATTTTTTCTACAGTTCCATTGAAACCATTGAAAGGACCGTCTGTTACTTTTACGCTGTCACCAACTATGAATGGAATTTCCATATCAACTGCAAATTCAGAAAGTTCATCCATTCTGCCAAGCATTCTGTTTACTTCAGATTTACGCATTGGAACTGGATCACCACCTTTTGTTAAACTCAAAAAAGAAATAACACCAGGAATATTCTTAATAATGTGAGGAATTTCACCGTGAAGATTAGATTCCACCATTAAATAACCAGGATAATACGGCTTTTCGCGTGGTGTTTTCTTACCATTCCGCATCTGGATCACTTTTTCCATCGGAATAACAACCTGAGTAACATCATTCTCGAAACCCAGCCTTTTCATTTCATTCTCAATATAGGCTTTCACCTTATTTTCTTGCCCGCTAATGGATTTTAGGACGTACCAGTTAATTTCACTCATCTCTTTTGGAAAATAATATTTTTAATGAAACAGGTTAATTAAGCTACCTACCACGTTTTTGATCGACGTGCTAAATGCTGAATCGACTCCAAATGTAAATAATGCTAAAAGCACCGAAGTCACAGCAACTACAGTTGTAGAAGACTGCAGCTCCGACCATTTCGGCCACTCTACTTTTTGTGTAAATTCTGTATAAGAACCTTTTAAAAATTCTACTAATGAACTCATAATAATATTTTGCACGGGCACTAGGATTCGAACCCAGATCAACGGTTTTGGAGACCGGTATCCTACCATTGGACGATGCCCGTAGATTAAAAAAATTCCGCAAGTTTCCCTGCGGAATTTTTTAATTTAATGTAAATTAGTCTAGGATTTCAGTAACCTGTCCTGCACCAACTGTTCTACCACCTTCTCTAATTGCAAATCTAAGACCTACGTTAAGAGCGATTGGTTGTAACAATTCAACAGTAATAGTTAAGTTATCTCCCGGCATTACCATTTCTACACCTTCTGGTAAGAAAATCTCACCTGTAACGTCTGTAGTTCTTACATAAAACTGTGGACGGTATTTGTTGTGGAATGGAGTGTGACGACCACCTTCTTCTTTTGAAAGAACGTAAACCTCAGCTTTGAATTTTTTGTGTGGTTTTACTGAACCTGATTTTACGATAACCATACCTCTTTTAATGTCTGTTTTTTCAACACCTCTTAAAAGGATACCAACGTTATCACCAGCTTCACCTCTATCTAATATTTTACGGAACATTTCTACTCCTGTTACAGTTGATGTTAATTTTTCATCACCCATACCTACGATATCTACACCATCTCCAGTGTTGATAACACCTGCTTCAATTCTACCTGTTGCAACAGTACCACGACCTGTAATAGAGAATACATCTTCAATAGGCATTAAGAATGGTTTGTCAACATCTCTGGTTGGCAATTCAATCCAAGTATCAACAGCATCCATCAATTCTTCGATTTTCGCTACCCATTTTGGATCTCCATTAAGACCACCTAAAGCAGATCCTTGAATAACTGGTGAGTTATCACCATCATATTCGTAAGAAGAAAGAAGATCTCTTACTTCCATTTCTACTAATTCTAATAATTCTTCATCATCTACCATATCCACTTTATTCATGAATACAAGTACATTAGGTACATTTACCTGACGACAAAGTAAAATATGCTCTCTTGTTTGTGGCATTGGTCCGTCAGTAGCCGCAACTACTAAAATTGCTCCGTCCATTTGAGCAGCACCAGTTACCATGTTTTTTACATAATCCGCGTGACCTGGACAGTCAACGTGAGCATAATGTCTATTTGCAGTTTCATACTCGATGTGAGCAGTATTGATTGTAATACCTCTTTCTTTTTCTTCTGGTGCAGAATCGATAGAAGAGAAATCTCTTGCTGTTCCGAATCCTTTATCAGATAATACTTTACTGATTGCTGCAGTAAGTGTTGTTTTACCATGGTCAACGTGACCAATAGTACCAATGTTCAAGTGGGGTTTGTTACGATTAAACGTTTCCTTTGCCATGATTTTAAATATTTATTTTGATTTTACTTAATTGATTTTTCAGTGCGCAAATATAGTGAAATTTTGAATAAAAAAAATTATTTGATTTAATTTAATAACTTTTTGTATTCAAATTTAAAATGTTTTGCACCTAAAGAAAAATTTGAAGTGCAAAAGTACAAAAATTTTTAAAAATATGAAAACATAGTCCTTATAGTATTTAATCGATTTCTGATGATTTATTTTCACTAAAAACAAATAATCTATATATATTGTGAAAAACTAAATCCATAATTTGAACTATTCCGCAAATAATGTTTAATCGAAATTTATTATTCACTTTAATTAAGAAAACTATGAAAAATTTATTTAAAACCTGCCTTGCAGCTTTTGTACTCGTCTCGGCATTATCATGTCAAAACAACGACATGAACGAAATGATCCCTGCAGAAATTCCTGCGAGCGTGGGTCCAAACACTTTAGTTTACGGCCTTACGCAAACCAACGAGCTTGTTTTGTTTAACGCTAATAAACCATCAGTTTTTACATCAAAAACTGCAATAATCGGTGTAACAGCTGGAGAAAAAATTCTAAGTATTGATTTTAGACCTGCAACAGGTGAACTTTATGGAGTTTCGGATGCTAGCAAATTTTATATTATCAATACATCTACAGCCGCTGCAAGATTAGTAAGCGCAACTCCATTCGTTCCTGCAATTTCCGGAACGATCGCATCAATTGACTTTAACCCAACGGTTGATCGTGTGAGATTAGTTACCAATACAGGTCAAAATCTTCGTTTAAATCCTGAAAATGGTGTAATCGCTGCGGTTGACACAAACATAAATGGTGGTGCATCACCTTCAATCTCAGGTGTTGCTTACACAAATAGTGTTTCTGGCGCATCTGCAACAGTATTGTATGATTTAGATGCAACAACCGGAAAACTGTACAAACAGGATCCACCAAATAATGGTGCTTTAGTAGAAGTTGGTGCTCTAGGATTTACATTTACAGGACAGGCTGCTTTTGATATCAGTCCTGATAACGGCGCAGCAATCGTTGCAGCAACAACCGGCATGACCAACAGACTTTACACTATTGATCTAAATACTGGTAAAAGCACAAATATTGGAGATCTTACACAAAAAATTATTGATGTAGCGTTACCAACAAATCCAGTTGCATACTCAGTAACTATGGGTAATGCATTGCAGATATTTAATCCAAATAACCCAGCAGCTCCAGTTTCAAAAGCGATCACAGGTTTACAAGCTGGTGAAAATGTTTTAGGTATTGATTTTAGACCTTTAAATGGTCAATTATATGCCTTAGGAAGCTCAAGTAGAATCTACACACTGAATTTAGGAACTGGCGCTGCAACAGTAGTTGGAGGTCAGTTGACAACATTATTAAACGGAACTGATTTCGGTTTTGATTTTAATCCAACTGTTGACAGAATTAGAGTGGTAAGTAATACAGGACAAAATTTACGTTTAAATCCTATTGACGGAACTTTGACTGTTGACGGATCGATCAATCCAGGAACGCCGTCACTTAGCTCCGCAGCTTATACTAATAATTTTGCCGGTGCTACAACTACAACATTATTTGTAATTGATGCAGTTACAGGAAGATTATACCAACAAAATCCAGCAAATAGCGGAACTTTAGTTGATGTTGGCGCTTTAGGCATTACCATTACAGCAACAAACGGTTTTGATATCGGAAGCACAAGCCAAAAAGCTTATTTGATGGCAACTGTAGGTATTGACACAAAATTATACACGGTAAATACTGCGACTGGCGCATCAACTGTATTATCAAGTTTTCCTAACATTGTAAGAGGATTCTCTGTAGGTTTAGGATTTTAATTCATATCAAATTTTCATTAAAAAAGATTCGGAATATTAATTTATTCCGGATTTTTTATTTTTAAAAATTAAATGAATTAAATAAAAAAAATCCCTCAAAAGTGAGAGATTAACAAGTGAGCCAACTACGGGAATTGAACCCGTGACCTCTTCCTTACCAAGGAAGCACTCTACCGCTGAGCTAAGTCGGCAAAAAATAAAAAAATCACAAATGAACAAACTTTTGTGATTTTTTTGAGCGAAAGACGAGGGTCGAACTCGCGACATTCAGCTTGGAAGGCTGACGCTCTACCAACTGAGCTACTTTCGCAATTTTTGTTTCCAAAAATGATGGTAAACGTTTCGCAAACGCTATAAATAAAACTTCTTATAAAAAAAAATGTGGGGAGAGCAGGATTCGAACCTGCGAAGTTTACACAACTGAGTTACAGTCAGTCCTCGTTGGCCGCTTGAGTATCTCCCCAATATCTTTTTTCTAAACAGAGCCTCCAGAGGGACTCGAACCCACGACCTGCTGATTACAAATCAGCTGCTCTAGCCAGCTGAGCTACGGAGGCAAAGATTTTAAAGAACTACTTAACTGTTTTTGCGAGTGCAAATATAACATAGTTTTTTTTAAATCTACAAATATTTTTTAGCTTTTTTTTATATTTTTTTTTAAGCTAATTCTTTCTTCTTGATTAGCAGTTTTTTAGCTACCTCAGTACAAAGATCTAAACTTTCCTCAAAGCTTGCGCTGGTCTTTTTTACGACGATATCTTCACCCGGAACGCCCAATATGATCTCTGCTGTTTTGTTTTCTTTATCAGAATTATTTTCAACCTTTAAAAAAACTTTACAATCTATTATTTTATCATAATAAGTGTCTAGTTTATTTAATTTTTTTTCTAAATGTTCCTCAAGCGGTGCATGCGGCGTTAATCCGATGGATTTTACGTGTATTTTCATATTAAAATTTTTGTTGTTTTATCTGGTAATTGGTTTATCGCTTTTCTTCAACTATTTTTTAGAAAATTTATAAATAGCGATCTTATTTTAGTAAATTTTGATTAAGATTAAATTATTATTCTTTTTTACTTGCCCTCGGATGCGAAGCATTTAAAACTTTTTTTAACTGCTCAATATTTGCCGAAGTGTAAACCTGTGTAGAAGCCAAACTGCTGTGCCCCATTATTTTTTTTATTTTGCTTATCTCCGCACCATTCTCTAAAATATGAGTTGCGAACGTGTGCCGTAATATATGTGGACTTTTTTTCTTCTTCAGAGTTACAAGACTAAGATAGGAATTAACAACCGAATAGACAAATTTTTCATTTAATTTACGGCCTTTTTTAGACACAAAAAGATACATCTCACTATCTTTCAATGCTTTTCTTTCCTCTTTAAAATAAACTAAAAGCTTTGAAGCAAGATTTTCAGAAATAGGAATAATTCTTTCTTTATTGCCTTTTCCTACAACTGTAATTTCAAAGTTTTCGAAATTTACATTTTTGTTTAAAATGCTGCATAACTCGGCTTTTCGGATGCCGGTCTGATAAAGCACTTCCACAAGACATTCTCCAAGTAAATCTGATTTATCATCGAAAATCCGTTCCAGATCATCCATTTCATCTGTTGACATTGGGATCTGTTTTTCGGGGTAAAATTTTAAAGCTGAAAGGCTTTCAGCAGGATCAATATCAATTTCCCTGATTTTTAAAAGGAAAAGATAGAACGATTTTAAACACGAAATTTTTCGGTTAAGACTTCTTTTAGAATAATTTTTTAACGACAGATCAACAATAAAGTTGCGAAGCACCAATTTTTGAGCTTTTACGATATCATCCATTGCCTCTGTTTCCAAAACAAATTTTTGAAAATCATATAAATCTTTGGCATAGCTTTTCACGGTATTTACAGAATACCGTTTTTCAATTTCTAAATATTCTAAAAACTTTTGGATCATAAGTAAAAAAAATCACCTCTCAAATATACGTATTTAAGAAGTGATTTATAATGAAAAGGTAAAAACCTCGGATCTTATCCTTGTTCTTCCTTACTGATTAATCTTTGTTTGTATGACGCTTTTAAGTTCGCTTGTCTTTTAACAACACTAGGTTTATTAAATTGTTGACGACCTCTTAAGGCTCTTACAGTTCCCGTTTTATCAAATTTACGTTTGTATTTTTTAAGGGCTCTGTCGATAGCTTCGCCATCTTTTACTGGAATTATTAACATAGTTTACATCTCATTTTGGATTGCAAAAATACACATATTTTTTAATTCTGCAATTAATTTTAAAACAATCTTTCATGAAAATCTTCTATTTTATTCACCACTTCCACTACGATTCCCAATTTTTTCTTGGCAATTTTATTTAAACCCGAAACAAAAATTTTATCATAACCCAATTTTTCCGCTTCAGAAATCCGTTGTTCGATCTGTGGAACCGGCCGGATTTCACCACTCAAACCAATTTCACCCGCAAAACAAAACTTTTCAGAGATCGCGACATCTTCCGTGCTTGATAAAATTGCCGCAATAACTGCCAAATCTAAAGCCGGATCATCTGTTTTTATTCCGCCCGTAATATTTAAAAAAACATCTTTTGCACCGAGCATAAAACCTGCTCTTTTCTCTAAAACAGCCAAAAGCATATTCAATCTTTTACCATCAAAACCCGTCGAACTTCTCTGCGGCGTACCATAAACAGCCGAACTTACCAAAGCCTGAATTTCCAGCAACATTGGGCGATTTCCTTCCAAAGTTACTGCGACTGCGTTCCCGGAAAGTTCCTCAAATTTCTTCGTAATCAAAAGTTCTGACGGATTTTTCACTTCCCGTAAACCCTGCGCCACCATTTCATAAATCCCAATTTCAGCCGTAGATCCAAACCTATTTTTATTTGCGCGAAGCAATCTGAACATGTGGTTTCTGTCGCCATCAAAATTTAAAACGACATCTACCATATGTTCCAAAACTTTCGGTCCGGCAATTTGTCCATCTTTTGTAATATGTCCAACTAAAAAAACCGGCGTTCCCGTGTCTTTTGCGAATTTTATGATTTCCGAAGAGCATTCTCGGATTTGTGAAACTGTTCCAGGCGAACTTTCGATCACTTGACTTTGCAAAGTTTGGATAGAATCAATGATCACAAAATCTGGCTTCAGTTTTTTCGCTTCCGTCAAAATCTTTTCAACCGAAGTTTCTGTATAAAGATAACAGTGTTCCTGATGAATTTCGGTCAAACGATCCGCACGCAATTTTATCTGCGACGCACTTTCTTCACCGGAAACATAAAGGACTTTTTTTCGCATTTTTAAAGCAATTTGCAATAAAAGCGTCGACTTCCCAATTCCCGGTTCACCACCAATTAATGTGACAGAACCCAAAACAATTCCGCCGCCTAAAACGCGGTTCAGTTCTTCCGAAGGTGTAGAAATCCGTTGTTCATTTCCGGTTTCAACATCGATTATATTGACGATTTTCTGCTTTCCGGAACCTAAAATATCATAAGTAGAGCGCGGCGATTTCTCTACGATTTCTTCTACCAGAGTGTTCCATTCGCCACAGGCTTTGCATTGTCCGAGCCATTGCGAGTAATTTGTACCGCAATTTTGACAGATGAAAGCCGTTTTTATTTTTGCCATAGTTTACAAATTTCCTGATTTTTTTTTAAAGAAAATAATTAATTTTTAGAAGCAACAAGATTTTGCCATTTCCGAAGATGGTTCCGGCTATCCATTACAATCTTTTTTGCAAGAACGCGCCAAAAGGCAAGCTCTTACAAAAAGGATTTCCATTTCTATCCGGGCTATAAAGACGGGCTTTTTATATTTCCAATTGATGAAATTTACTTTAAATACTCAGACAAAGTAATCACGACGCTTTCAGTAATACTTTTCTGTTTGTAATATTTTGCCCGGCAAAAATCAGAACTGAAGGTATAATTTCCTTTATCGATCAAAATAAAATTTTTATCATTCTTATAAATAGGAAGCAGATAATTTTTAGCACCTAAAATTCTCACAACAATATTACAATTTGTCGTATTTTCTATCGTAATTGCCGCAGATTTATCGCTGGGTTTTTCATTGATCAACTGACTTACAACTTCCCCATTTCGCTGGGTTTTTCCGATCTTATCCTTTTCCATTAATCTTTCAAACTCGTTTGTAGAAGTCGGAATTGTTTTAGAAACACGAACACCATTTCTGATAACGCGATAATTGGTAGATTCGCAACCAACAAAAGTAATAAGCATTAAATAAAACAGAGCAAAATTTTTCATTCAATAAATTTTACATAAATCTAAAAAAAATTTCAACAACACAATTATAGTAAGATTCGATTATAAATTATAACATTTAGTAAACTTTTAAAGAATATCTTTACACTACTAATTTTAAAAATACTTTTTATGAAACTTTCATTATCACTAATAACAATGCTAATGGCAATTCAATTCACAGTTGCACAGACCTTAAAGCCAGTTCAATATAAAGATGGCGAGCAAAAACTCAACGGATTTGTGACTTCAAATACAGGTAAAAAATTACCAGGCGTTTTAGTACTTCCAGCATGGCAGGGAATTGATAAAGAAGCAAAAAATGCCGCTCTAGAATTACAAAAAGCAGGTTATATTGCTTTTGTTGCAGATATTTATGGTGAAGGAAATGTTCCAACTGACAACGCTTCAGCAGGAAAAATTGCCGGAAAATATAAAGAGGACTATAAAGCCTACCAAAAAAGAATTTCTTTGGCTTTAGATCAATTAAAAAAAGCAGGTGCGAATGTTGATAAAATCGCGGTAATTGGATACTGTTTCGGTGGAACAGGCGTTTTAGAAGTGGCAAGAGCGAATTTTCCAGTTGTTGGTGTAGTTTCAATTCATGGCGGATTGGCTAAAGATCCGGCGAGAGAAAACATGCCAATCAAAACCAAAGTTTTGGTGGAAAATGGTGCAGATGACGGCGGCGTTACTCCCGAAGTTGTTGCGGCTTTAACCAAAGAATTAAATGTTGGGAAAACGGACTGGCAAATGATCACTTATTCTAATTCAAAACACACTTTCACAAATCCAGAAAGTCCGGATTATAATGATGTAATGTCAAAAAGAGCGTGGGATCACACGATGATGTTTTTAGCGGAAATTTTGAAATAAGATTTTGAAAATATTCAACAGAATTTTTTTGAAACTCTCGCAGATTTTGCGGAATTAGCAGATTTTTTAAAACCATTTTTTCCAATCTGCGTCATCTGAAAAATCTGCGAGAAATAAATTGAAAGATTTACATCTCTCAATTTCAAAAATTATTAAAGGAAATATTAAACTTCTATAATCGAAATATTATAGAAGTTTTTTTATGATTAAATTTTATTTTACGCAAACTTTGCAAAAGGGATGGAAGCGTCATCCTTTTTTTTGTTGACAAATTTTCAATCTTTAAAATAAACTTCGGCAAAAAAAAGATATAGCGGACAGCCCGACCCGAGAAAGGGGAAATGCCGCTGCGAGGGATTTGCCAAAAACATTTATTCGAATCTTTGTAATAACTTTAAATTAAATCCGGTTGAGATTTGCCAGTCAAACGAGATAGTTTAACTTTGCGCAAACCTAAACTAATGAGCAAAAAACAAACGAAATACATCTTCGTAACCGGCGGTGTAACTTCTTCTTTAGGAAAAGGAATCGTTTCCGCTTCTCTCGGACTTCTATTAAAACAACGCGGTTTTAATGTCACAATTCAAAAACTTGACCCGTATATCAACATCGATCCAGGCACGCTAAATCCCTATGAACACGGCGAATGCTACGTGACGGAAGATGGCGCGGAAACCGATCTGGATCTTGGACATTACGAAAGATTTTTAAATTCCCCGACTTCACAAAATAATAATGTAACAACCGGAAAAATCTACCAAACCGTGATTGAAAAAGAACGAAAAGGTGATTTTTTAGGAAAAACTGTGCAGGTTATTCCGCATATTACAAATGAAATTAAGCGGCGGATTAAGATTTTAGGAAATAAAAATTACGATATTATCATTACTGAAATTGGCGGAACTGTGGGCGATATTGAATCGCTTCCTTATATAGAATCTGTGCGCCAGTTGAAATGGGAATTGGGCGAGCATAATTCTATGGTAATCCATTTAACTTTGTTACCTTTTTTGGCTGCAAGCGGTGAATTAAAGACAAAACCTTCGCAACATTCTGTGCGTCAATTAATGGAAAGTGGGATTCAAGCTGATGTTTTGGTTTGCAGAACTGAACACAAAATTCCAAAGGAACAGCGCGCAAAATTGGCTCAGTTTTGTAATGTGTCGCTGGATAATGTGATCGAATGTATGGATCTGGACACGATCTACGAAGTGCCAATCTATCTTCAAAAACAAAATTTTGATGATGTTGTTTTAAAGGTTTTAGATCTGAAAAATGAAAAAGAAGCCGATCTTAAAAACTGGAAAGAATTTTTAAAAAAATACCGCCATCCGAAAAAAAGTGTAGAAATCGCTTTAATTGGAAAATATGTGAGTCTTCAGGATTCTTATAAATCTATTTCTGAATCTTTTATTCACGCAGGTGCAGCGCAGGAAATTGAAGTGAAGGTTCGCTGGGTTTATTCCGGTGAACTAACTTCTGAAAATGTGGAAGAGCAATTGAAAGGCGTCGATGGAATGTTGATCGCGCCGGGTTTTGGTGACAGAGGAATTGAAGGTAAAATTTTGGCTGCAAAGTATGCACGTGAAAATAAAATTCCGATGCTTGGAATTTGTCTGGGAATGCAGATTATGACCATAGAATTTGCCAGAAACGTTTTAAATTTAACTAAAGCGAATAGCGTAGAATTTGACACGGGAACTGAAGAACCCGTAATTGCTTTGATGGAGGAACAGAAAAATGTAGTAGAGAAAGGCGGCACAATGCGTCTTGGCGCCTGGAAATGTACTTTAAAAAGTGGTTCAAAATTGCAGGAAATTTATGGGACAAGAAATATTTCCGAGCGTCACCGGCACCGTTATGAATTTAATGGTGATTACAAAACTGAATTTGAAAAAAACGGTTTTATCGCTTCCGGAATAAATCCGGATACAGAATTAGTAGAAACTCTGGAATTAAAAGACCATCCATTTTACGTCGGCGTACAATATCATCCTGAATATAAAAGTACGGTTGCCAATCCGCATCCTTTATTTTTGGCTTTTATAAAGGCGGTGAGCGGAAAGTAATTTTTAAATTTATCAAAGATTTAAACTTAAAAAAGTTCAGAATTTCAGCTGCAAAATATTAAAATAAAAATAGTAATTTTGCAGCCAAATTTTAAGGGAAAAACCTTGCTTTAAACTGCATAAACTTCCTGATTTAAACAAACAAAATGCAACAAAATAACGGCTTAGACAAAAATCAAATTATCAGTTTTGTCTTATTTTCTCTGATATTATTTGGTTTTATGTTTTACTTTCAAGGTAAACAGGCGAAAAAAGAAGCTACAAATCCCCAACAGAAAGCACAAACGGAACTGGTTACGGCAAAACCAGTTGCGGAAGTACAGAATTTAAATCCTGCAATTACTCAAAATTCCATTAAAACTGTTAGTTTAAAAAATGACCTTTTGGATGTGCAGTTTTCAAGTTTGGGTGGACAAATTTCATCAGTGGAATTAGTAAAATTTAAAGCCTACAACCAAAAAGCCGATAAAGATACCGATCCACTTTATTTATTTAATAAAAATAATGCGTCTTACGGTTTTCAGTTTAAAGACAAAACCGGAAAAGTTTTTAACACAAAAGATTTGGTTTTTAGTCCGACTGTAAATGGAAATACAGTAACGATGCAATCCAATGTAAATGGTGCTATTATTCAGTTTCTTTATACTTTAAACGAAAAATATGAGGTTGGTTTTAAAGTAAAAACACAAGGTTTAGCGCAGATCGTAAATGATGGAAAAGCAAACTTTTTGTGGAATTACGATATTCGTGGGAAAGAAAAAGGACGCGCGCAGGAAGCGACACACACTGAATTTTCTTACGGATTTAATGATTATAAATCTTTCGATTACGATGGAAGAACTACGATGGATGAGCCGGAGGAAACCCTAAACTGGATTGGCGTTAAACAGCAATTTTTTGGCGCTGTAATTGAGGCGAACGGTGGTTTTACAAATTCTAAAGGAAATCAGGATCAGCCAAAAGACGGTGAAATTCTAAAGAAATTCACATTTGATGGCGAAGTTAAAATGGCCGGTAACGAATTAAACCAGGATTTCACCTGGTATTTTATGCCTTTAGATCTTAAATTACTAAAATCTTACAATAAAAACTTTGATGAAATTTTACCTTTAGGTTGGTCTTTCATTGGATCTTTAAACAGACATTTTTTTATTCCTATTTATAATTTATTGACTTCATGGGGAATTGCGGCAGGTTGGGTGATTTTCTTAATGACGATCATTACAAAAATTATTTTATCGCCGGTAATGTTTAAACAGCACAAACTAAGTGCAATGATGCGTGTGATTCGTCCGGAAATAGACGAAGTTAATGCGAAATTTAAAGATGCAGATGCGATGAAAAAACAGCAGGCGACAATGGCTGTTTACAAAAAGGCGGGCGTCAATCAGATGGCGGGCTGTCTCCCCGCGGTTCTACAGATCCCCATATTTTATGCGCTGTTTCGATTTTTTCCGAATAACCTAGATCTTCGGGGACAAAGTTTTTGGTTTGCAAAAGATTTAACGGCTTACGATGATGTTATCAAATTGCCGTGGAACATACCATTTTTAGGAGAACATTTAAGTATTTTCGCCATTGCGTGTACTATTGTTATTTTAATTTACACGATCATGACTTCCGGAAATATGCAGCAACCGCAACAACCCGGAATGCCGAATATGAAAGTGTTGATGTACATTTTCCCGGTGACGTTTTTATTCTTTTTAAATACATCTGCATCAGGCCTTTCCTGGTATTATTTTGTATCCAATGCTTTGAATATCGTCATTATTCTGATCATTAAATACTGGATTTTGGATGAGAAAAAAATCCACGCACAAATTCAGGCAAACAAAGAAAAAGAGCCGAAAAAAGAAGGGAAATTTAGTAAGAAAATGCGTGAAATGATGGAAAAAGCGCAAGAACAACAAAAAGTACAAGGCAAGAAATAATTTTAAATTTTGGATTATAAATTTTAAATTCATTTAACTTATATAAAATCAAAACCGTCCTGACATTAATTGTTAGGACGGTTTTTTTCGCTTTATTTTCAATTCTTAATTCAAAATCCAACATCTAAAATTTAAAAATTCTCTATCTTTGCCGTCCACGAGAAAAACAGCCTGTTGTCTTGAATTTATTCAAGGAGGAAAGTCCGGACACCACAGAGCAGCAAAGCGGTTAACAGCCGTCGGTCGCGAGATCAGGACAAGTGCAACAGAAAGTATGTATATTAATTTATAGTGAAACCAGGTAAACTCTTTGCGGTGCAATGTTAAGTACATCGATTCTTTTAGATTTATCTAAAATAGGCGTTGCTGGCGCTGAAAATCGAGGGGTAAACAGCTAAAATCCTGCAGCAATGCAGGATGTAGATAAATAACAGGCGTTCAATTTATTTTGAAAACAGAATCCGGCTTATCGTTTTTCTCGTGGTTTTTTTCTTTTACTTCTCCGTTCAACAAATTAATGCCTATATACATTAATATAATTCCGAATGTATAAAAAAATAAATATTTAATTCCGAATAAATTGTCATTTAAAAATTTTGGCAATATCCATTTTACTTGAAATACTAAGGAAGATAAATTATACAAAAAATGCAATATTATTGGATAAATAATACTTTTAGTTTTATAAAAAATGTAAGCACATAAAATTCCTAAAATTAAAGTTGGTAAAATATTTCCATAATTTGGAAGATGTATTAATGAAAAGCAAATGCTGGAAATGATAATTGATTTAAATAATCTGTTTGATCTTCGAAGATTCTTAAAAATAAATCCCCTAAAAAATAATTCTTCACCAATAGGAGCAACTATCAAAGCTGCTATCCAGTAGCAAATAAAATCAATGTCAAATTTGAATTTATGTACATCTCTATACTTGATCAGGTCATTATAATGGAATAGAAAATTATAAATATTAAAAAATAATAGGTTAAAACATCTAAGTCCAAAAGCAATAATTAATATATAAAAAACAAAATCCCAATTAATGACTTGTGAGTTATTTAGACTGAGAAAACGATTTTCGAAAGCAATTGCAAACCTGAATAGAATTTTAAATCCTCAATCAAATTTAATTCAAAAGGGGAAACAAAAATTAGATAAATTACTGCATCACATGAAATGAAAATAATTGTAAATAAGAGCGCTTTCCATAAATTCATTTTATTCTTTTTCCAAAGTCAATTTTACAGCTTCCAATTCACCAAGATCTTCGTTGGATAAAACAGGAAATTTTAAATCCATTTCTTCTAAATTTTCTATAATGATCTGCAATGCCGCCAATCTTGTGAACCATTTACTATCTGCCGGCAAAATATACCAGGGCGCGTGATCTTTCGATGTTTCATTGATCGCTTCTTCATAAACCTTTTGATAATCGTCCCAAAGCGCACGTTCTTTCATATCACCGAAACCAAATTTCCAGTTTTTATCTTCTTCATTGATACGGTCTAAAAATCTTTGCTTCTGCTCTTCTTTAGACACATTAAGAAATAATTTTATAATTTTTGTTCCATTCTCTACTAAATGCTTTTCAAAATTTCTAATACTTTCATAGCGGTTTTTCCAAAAATCATCATCAAAATCTGAGACATCATCCCAAACTTTTTCACTTAAATTAAATTCAGGATGAACTTTGCAGATCAAAACACTTTCGTAATGCGAACGGTTAAAAATCCCAATTTTCCCTTTTTCCGGTAAGGCCAGATAATGGCGCCAAAGAAAATCGTGACTGTAATCTTTTGAAGAAGGCGTTTTAAATGAAGTCACTGCGCAACCCTGCGGATTAATACCACCAAAAACATGTTCTATCAAAGAATCTTTTCCCGCCGCATCCATAGCCTGGATCACAATTAAAAGCGATTGACTTCCGTCTGCGTAGAGTTTTTCCTGCAAGAGACGAAGCATTTTTTGTTCGTCTTCCAGCATTTTTTTACCGTCTTTCTTTGAAATTGAACCGTTATATTTTGTCTCAGATTTTGATATTTTAAACTTATCCTCTGCACGAAAATCTTTTGAAAAACTGTAACTCATAATTTTAATTTTTAATAAATATACCAAAAAAAACCGTCCCAAATAACTGGAACGGTTTCTATTTTTTAAACTTTTAAGTTTAGTTTTTAACTTTTGTCTGCGCTTTCAAAGCAGTCATTTGTTTTTTTGCAGGCATTAATTCAACTGATGTACTTGCAGTTGCCGACATTGTTGCCTCAGGAGTTACGGTTCCTTTGATATAAAGTACAGATCTACTATTCTTAGGGTCATTGGAATAAACCTCGATCATTTTCTGAAAAGGATTTACCAGTTGCGTATTATAACCTACATCAATTTTTGAAGTTTTTCCCGGCATAATCGGATTAGAATCCCATTTCGGCGTAGTACAACCACAAGAAGGCTGAACTTTGCTAATAATTAAAGGCTTATCACCAGTATTTGTTACCGTGAAAAAAGTTTGACCGTTTGCACCTTTTGCAATCGTTCCGTAATCGTGAGTCGTTTCATTAAAAGAAATAGTTTGAGCTGAAGCAACTGCAAATGATGCAGTTAAGAACAAACCAGCTAAGATATTTTTCATTTTGATTATTTTAATTTGAATTAATATAAAGCAAAGTTAAATATTATTTAATAAATAGAACATATAATTTTTGATTATCTTATTTTTGCAGACATTACGTTTTTAGATATAAATTTTATGCAGATTTCAGAAAAATATAACCCGACCGAAACCGAAAATAAATGGTACAAATACTGGCTTGAAAATAATTATTTTCACTCTGTTCCAGACGAAAGACCGGCTTATACCATTGTCATTCCGCCGCCTAATGTGACGGGAATTCTTCACATGGGACATATGCTAAACAATACTATTCAGGATGTTTTGGTTCGTCGTGCGAGAATGCAGGGTTTTAATGCTTGTTGGGTTCCTGGAACTGATCACGCCTCGATTGCGACAGAAGCAAAAGTGGTTGCCAAATTAGAATCAGAAGGCATAAAAAAAGAAACTTTAACGCGTGAAGAATTTTTAAAACACGCCTGGAAATGGACCGATCAATATGGCGGAACTATTTTAAAGCAATTAAAAAAACTCGGTTGCTCTTGTGATTGGGAACGCACAAAATTTACTTTAGAAGATAATTTGTCTAAACAAGTTATAAAATCTTTTGTTGATTTATTTAATAAAGGTTTAATTTACCGCGGTTTCAGAATGGTAAACTGGGATCCAAAAGCCAAAACCAATATTTCTGATGAAGAAGTCATTCACAAAGAATTAAACGGAAAACTTTATTTTTTAAAATATAAAATAGAAGGTTCGGAAGAATTTATGACCGTTGCTACTACCCGACCTGAAACGATTTTCGGCGATGTAGCGGTTTGTATCAATCCAAATGATGCAAAATATGTTCATTTAAAAGGTAAAAATGTCATTGTTCCAATTGTGAACAGAGTTGTTCCAATTATTGAGGATGAATATGTGGATATTGAATTTGGAACTGGTGCTTTAAAAATTACGCCAGCGCACGATATTAATGATTACGAGATTGGAAAAAAACACAATCTTCAAATTATTGATGCTTTAGATGATGATGGAAATTTAAATGAACACGGACTTCATTATAATGGACAAGATCGATTTGTCGTAAGAAAACAAATCGCCAAAGAACTTGAAGAAAAAGGTTTGCTTTTAAAAGCCGAAGATTACGTCAATAAAGTAGGAACTTCAGAAAGAACAGGTGAAATTATTGAGCCGAAACTTTCTGTTCAATGGTTTTTAAAAATGGAAGATCTTGCAAAACCTGCGCTGGATGTCGTAATGAACGAAGACATCAAATTCTTCCCGGAAAAATTTAAAAACACCTATAAACATTGGATGGAAAACATCCGCGATTGGAATATTTCCCGCCAATTGTGGTGGGGACAAAGAATTCCGGCGTTTTTCTATGGCGATGGTCAGAACGATTTTGTTGTAGCAGAAAATATTGAAGATGCCTTAATTTTAGCAAAAGAAAAGACTGACAACCAACAACTGACGACCGACAACTTGAAGCAAGAAGAAGACGCTCTCGACACATGGTTTTCTTCGTGGTTATGGCCAATGTCCGTTTTTGATGGTATAAACAATCCCGATAATGAGGAAATAAATTATTATTATCCGACTGCAGATTTAGTAACTGGTCCGGATATTATTTTCTTTTGGGTCGCAAGAATGGTAATGGCAGGTTTAGAATTTCGAAATGAAATTCCTTTTAAAAATGTTTATTTCACCGGAATTGTGCGAGATAAACAGCGCAGAAAGATGTCTAAACAACTTGGAAATTCGCCAGACCCTATTGAATTAATTGAAAAATACGGCGCAGATGGCGTTAGAGTTGGGATTTTATTAAGCGCGCCGGCTGGAAATGATTTGCTTTTTGATGAAGAATTAATGCTTCAAGGCAGAAATTTTGCCACAAAAATATGGAACGCTTTCCGTTTGGTTCAAAACTGGGAAAAATCTGGCGATATTGAAGCAAATAATGCTGATCAACAAGCCATTGAATGGTTTGAAAATCAAATTAATAAAACAATTATTGAAGTCGCGGATCAGTTTGAAAAATTCAGGATTTCTGATGCTTTACATTTGATTTATAAATTAATTTGGGACGATTTCTGCTCTTGGTATTTAGAAATTATTAAACCAAATTATGGCGATCCAATTTCAGCGGAAGTTTATACCAAAACCATTTATTTCTTTGAGGAATTAATGAAATTGGTGCATCCTTTTATGCCGTTTTTATCCGAAGAATTGTGGCAACAAATGGGCGAAAGAAACACAAAAGAAGCATTGGTTATTTCTCAGCACCCGAAAGCAGAAAATTTCAATGAAGATTTGGTTAAAAGTTTTGATTTTACAAAGGAAATAATTTCCGGGATTAGAAATTACCGACAATCCAAAGGTATTTCTCCGAGAGAAACTATTGAGATTTTCACAAACTCAGATTCATTTAAAAATGAAGAAATCATCAAGAAATTAGGAAATTTCGAGCAGGTTAATTTTAACCAAAAAACAGAAAAACCTTCGTTCACATTTTTAGTTGGCGGCACAGAAATCTCAATTCCATTAAGTGAAAACTTAGATTTAGCGGAAGAAAAAACAAAAACTGAAGAAGAATTAAAATATTTAAAAGGCTTTTTAATTTCCGTAGAAAAGAAATTATCTAATGAAAAATTTGTTGCCGGCGCGCCAAAACAAGTTTTAGAAAACGAGCAAAACAAGAAGAAAGATGCGGAAGATAAAATCAAATTACTGGAAGAAAAACTGACAAGTTTATCATGAAACACATCGAAAATTTAACCAAATTATTCAGTCAAAATCTAGCAGATAATATCTTAATCGATACTTTTGAAGCTGAAGATTTACACATTTCTTCTGGACAAATAATCGCCTGCGATCCTGTGATCACAAACGATAAAGTGCCTTTTTTAACACAATTTCCAGTTGGTGATTTTCCTGTTTTAATTCACAAAGAAAAAGAAAGCAACTGCATTGCTTACGTAGAAGTGACTTTTTCTAAAAATAGTATTAAAAAATGGGAACTTGCAGTTTGTGAAGATCAAAAAATATCATCGCTTAAAGAAGGTGAAATTTTCGGATATCCTGTAGAAAGTGGAATGGGATGTTTTATGGATTTAGAAACGCAAACTGCTTTAAATCAGCTTGAAGTAAAACTTTACGTAAGAAAAGGTGAAGACTTTATGGGCATCTACGAAGAATTTTTCCATCCTTTTTTTTACGATACTGATGGGTTGGTTAATCAATTTGCAACCTTAAAACCTGATTCAGAAAAAGAAGAAAATTTAATTGCCTTTGAAACTGGTTACGGCGAAGGATTTTATGCCAGTTATATTGCTTTCGATGCAGAAGATAAGCCAGTGAAAATTATCTCGGAATTTATAGAAATGGCGTAATTTTAGATTGCAAATAAAGATTAATTAGTAACAAAATGGATTTTCGCAGCATCAATTTCAATGAAAACTTCTCGCCAAAAATAGTTGTCGTAGGCAGCTGTTCTATTGATTTAGTCTTAAATACTTCAAAAATGCCTCAGGCAAATGAAACTGTTTTGGCAGATCAGTCGCAAAGTTTTTTTGGCGGAAAAGGCGCAAATCAGGCTGTTGCCACGTCAAGATTAGGCGCAAGCGTTTATTTTGTGGGCGCGGTTGGTGCAGATCCGCACGGACAGCAAATTTTAAGAAATCTTCGTGACGAAAATATTAATATTGGCTTTGTAGCAGAAAAATCTCAAAGTTCTACAGGCACTGCTTTTGTAACGGCAGCAGAAGGCAAAAATGCTATTGTCGTTGTTCCTGCGGCTAACAATTTGCTTTCACCAATGGACATTGAGGCAGCTGATAAAGCGATTTCTCAAGCTGACCTTGTTCTTACTCAACTTGAAATTCCTCTGGAAGCTGTAGAATATCTTTACAAAAAATGTGAAAAACACAATGTGAAAATTGCACTTTACGCTTCACCCGCGAAAAAACTTTCACAAAAAATCATTGATCAGTCAGAATTTATACTTGCGAAAACGGCTGATCTTGCTGAAATTTTCGGTCCTGAAAGTCGCGAACAAATCATGAAAAGGCTTCCAAATAAGTTATTTGTTAGAGATGATACTAATTCTACCATCTATTTTAACGGCACAGAAATGAGTTATTATAGAAATGATCCCGCGCAAACTGCCCACAAAATGGGAATGGGTGATGCCTTTACGTCCGGTTTTGCGATCGCTTATTGCCATAAAAATGAAATAAAAAACTGCGTGAAATTTGGTAATGATATATCGTTAAAAGTCGCAGAAAACCGCGGTTCACAAAGCGGTTTGCCTTATTTAAAAAACGAATTGGTTTAAAATTTTAAGCTTATTTTAATCAAAGAGAATTTCAATTTTGAAGTTCTCTTTTTTATTTTGAAGCAAGAAAATCCTGCATTTTCCGAAAATTTGTCCGGCTATCCATTACAATCTGTCATTGCGAGGCACGAAGCAATCCGGTGAGCAGATTGCTTCGTGCCTCGCAATGACAGGATTTCCATTTCTATCCGGGCTAAAAAGACGGGAATTTCTTTTTTTGAAACGATGTATCGAATTGCAAATAATCTGAAAACTATTTATAAAAAGTTTATCTTTAATTTCTTGTAAATATTTAATGAAAGAACTAAAATTAAATAATAATTTAGACCAACCCATTTTCGCGACGCTTTTCGAGCCTGAAAATTCAAATGGGAAACTAACTTTAATTAATTCTGCAACCGGCGTAAAACAGCAGGTTTACTTTAAAATTTCACAATATTTTGCAGAAAATGGTTTCACGGTTTTAAATTACGATTATTCCGGAATTGGACTTTCTAAACCGAAAGATTTAAAAAAATCTGAAAGTAGCATGCGAAGTTGGGGCGTTTCAGATTACAAAACTTTGACCGATTTTATAAAAATTAATTATCCAGATTTTGAAAAATATTTGATCGGACATTCTGTTGGCGCATTAATTTTAGGAATGAATGAAGATTCGAAACTATTCAAAAGTTTTGTTTTTATCAGCACACAAAAAGCATTTGTCGGACATTTAAAATCAAAAATAAAAATTTTAGGCTATTTAGGATTTGGAATTGTTCAACCATTAACAACAAAACTATTCGGTTATTTTCCGGCGCACAGATTTGGTTTGGGCGAAAGTTTACCAAAAAATGTGGCTTTTGACTGGCGAAAATTAATTTTAAATAAAAAATCAACAAACGCTCTTTTAGAAAAAGTTGTGCAAAATTATTCTAAAGATTTAAGCCAGAAAGTATTGGTTTTTCGCGCAGAAGACGATGAATGGCTTACTAAAAAAGGTGTAGAAAATTTATTGGTAGAAACTTTTCCTAATTTAAAACCAACGTATAAAACTTTAAAAATATCAGATTCACCAAAAATGGAAATCGGACATATTAATTTTTTCAGAAGTTACAATAAACCTTTGTGGAACGTGGTTTTGGAGGAATTTGAAAAGTAAATTATTTAAAAAATCTTTTAGTGTGAAAAACTCTTAAAACAAAAATGTTTTCTTTTTCAATAATATAATGTATTCCGTAAGGAAATGTAGCTGCAAAAGCAATCCTCACATTCCTATAACGAACTTGATGATGTAGCGGATTTTGCGCAAGTCTGTCAATTGTGTTTAAAATATCTGTGATGCATTTTTTTGCGAGAATTTTGTCAATATCTGCATAATATTTTTTAGCATCTTTAATATCTAATTTTGCCTCGTCTGAAATATTTAGTTGATAATTCATTCAGAAATTTCAACTTTAAAATCATCCCAGGAAGAATATTTAATTTTTTTGTTTTGATGTTTTTCCAACATATCATCAATCAAAGATTTATATTCATCAGTCAGTTCAAAATTATTTGCCTTTTCATTGAGAATAGATTCCATGTAATTTTTAAGTTTTCTACCTTCCTTATCTGCCTGCAATTGCAAAATTGCCAAAGTTTGGTTATCTAAAGAAATTTCTTTTCTATTTTTAGTTTGTAGCATATCTATTTATTTACGGTAAATATACGTATAACTTACGAGCAAATTTCACATTAAAATTTAGAATTAATTTCTAAAATATGCGCTTCTAATTCCGGGAAAAATAAGTCGAATTTTTCTTGTAAAAAATCTTTATTTTTAAGAAAAACATCAATTATTGGAATGTCTTTTTCTAAATATTTTGCTTTGTTTAAAACGTTTTGAAAACTGTATTTTATGCCCCAGTCAAATTTGTAATTATAAAGCCAATTGTCTTTTTCCATGCCATTCAAACGGTTATCAAAACTGATCGGAAAAAAATGCTGGTATTTTCGCAAAGCCAAATAAACGTGATCGGTGTGAAATTTTAAATCACTTTCAGACAAACTGTTCGCTAAAAAATAATCTAAACTAACATCAACAAAAGCGCCCGAATAAAGCCGAACTAACGGTTGATAAATGACTTTTGCTTCAGAAATTATCGGATGAGAATCGGTAAATGTGTCGATGGCGCGATGCAAAATGATGCCTTGCTGTATTTCTTCCGGCAGATTACCACGCTGGTTATTTTTGACATAATCTTCCAAAAACTGACCAACAATTTGCTGTTCAGAAAAGGCCAGAAAAGAATGTGCTAAATAATTCATTAAAGTAAAAGTAGGTAAAAATTAAAAAAATTCCATGATTTAATAAAAAATCATGGAATTTAATTATATAAAGAATTGTGTTTTACGCTTGTTTGATAAACTGCAAATCACCAGAGATTTTTACCTCATCGCTTACCATTACGCCACCGGTTTCCAACGCTGCATTCCAAACTAAACCGAAGTCTTTTCTGTTAATTTTTCCGTCAAAAGAAAAACCAGCTTTCGTCTGCCCGTAAGGATCTACGTTGATACCACCAAAATCTACATCCAACTGTATTGGTTTTGTTACGCCATTTAAAGTAAGATGTCCTGTGATTTCATCGTTAAGAGAATCTGTGCTGAAAGTGATCGTTGGGTTTGCTTCAGCATCAAAAAAATCCGCCCCTTTTAAATGTTGATCTCTATCAGAATTATTTGTGTAAACTGAATCCGTTTGGATCGTCGCAGTAGTTTTAGCATTTTTAAAAGAATCATCTTCTGACTGAACTTCTGCATCAAAAGTTTGAAAATTACCTTTTACATTTGAGATCATCATGTGTTTTACTTTAAAAGTAATTTCACTGTGCGCGGGATCTAATTTCCATGTTGTAGCCATAATATTTATTTTTTTGTGGTTAATTATGATGCAAATTTAGCATCATTTCAAACTTCATTCCCTTGACTTAAGGTAAGAAATTAGAAAGTTTTAATTAATTTTAAACTAATATTTCTGCCCATATTAAAAATCCCTAAACGACCGTTCGGTGAAGCAGAATAGTCTTCAAAATATTTTAAACGACTTAAATGATCCTGATAAGCGACATCGAAAATATTATTAGCCAAAACATAAACATCGACAATATTATTTCCGTTTTTGTTTAAAAGAGAAGTTCCGAGACCTAAATTAAATAATGTGTAACCCTGAGTTGCCGTTTCTGTATCATCGTAACTGTAAACTCTGTTTTGCGTTGCAGTGTATTGTAACTGTGCTTTAACAAAAGCTTTTGAAAACATTTTTGAATTTTCACCCAAATCATAACGCAATTCTGAAAGCAATCTAAACGGTGGCATCTGAGGAACGTATTTATTGTCGTTATTTCTTTCCGCACCAGTAAAACTTTCATTATTTCCATAAATTAAAGAAGCAGAATTTTCAAAATGTAAATTTTTAACAATATGAAAATCAATATTTCCTTCTAAACCGTAAAGCAAAACTTTGCCTTGTTTAAATTGATAAGTTGGATATTGCTGACCGCCACTTTCGCTTAAAACATCATTGCCATCCGCATCCTGCAAACGGGTATTATAAATGTAATTGTTGATATGATTTGCAAATAAACTAAGACCCGCATTTACAAATTGCGAAGAATAAGTGCCTCCAAAATCAGCCTGATTACTGAATTCGGGTTTAAAAGTTGAACTTCCTATCTGGAAAAAACCAGTTCCGGGATGAACACCATCCGCCGAAATCTCCGAAACATTTGGTGCTCTGTAGCCGCGTGCTAAATTTGCTTTTATCGCCCATTGTTTATTAAAGGCATAAGTGGCGCCCAAACTTCCCGTAACGCCATCATAATTTGTAGAATAATCATTAAAAGGTTGATCTGCTCCTACTCTGTCATTTCCATAAACCGGCTCATCAAAACCACTTTCAGAATTGGGTTTTGTGTATAATGCATCATTTTTAAAATGACGAAGATCATATCTTATTCCTCCCGCTAAAGTAAATTTGTTCCAGTCTTTTTTCACCGTTGCGAAAGCACCCAGGTCAAATTGATTGTAAGATGGGATCACAAATTCGGTACCTCCAAGAACGTTATTATTTTGACTCATACCATTTACGCCGACTACAATCGCCCATTTATCAAATTCCGGTAAATAATATTTTAGATCATAATTAAAGGTTTTTAGTTTAAGATCTAAACCCGGCACATCTTGATAAGGATTTTCCGGATGACTAAATTCTCTTCTCTGACTGCTTTGAAAGGCAAAATTAGCATCAAGTCGGCTGTCACCCAAATAGAAACTGTTGCGTAAAAAAGCTCTATAGTGCTGAACCCTTTGATGAATTACAGCAATTTTATAAGAATTTAGATCCTGATCGCTCACGATTGGTCGAAATAAATCATCTTCAGTAATTTGATTGGTGAATTTTCTGGAAAGTGAATCTCTACTTCCGTCCGGAATTTCTTGGGTATCATCAAAAAGCGATACATTCAAATGGCTAAAACCCCATTTTTTATGAATTCCAAAAAAAGCATCGGCTCCAGTTTGTCTAAAACCTGTATTGTAAACTCTGCCGTCAATTTTATTTTTATAATCTTTGGCAAATTGTTGTGAAATTCTTCCCCCGTATTCAAAACCATTATTATTTCCCGTTAAAAATAAAGAACCGCCAAGCATTCCGTTATTGCTTTGATATTCAGTTGTTGCAGAACCTGAAATTTTTCCTTCGGGTCCAGTTTCCGTGGGAATCAAATTGACAACTCCGGCCAAAGCATCAGAACCATACATTAAACTTGCCGGTCCTTTGATCACTTCAATTCTATCAACTCCATAATTATCGACCTCGATCCCATGTTCATCACCCCATTGTTGTCCTTCCTGCCGAACACCGTTATATAAAGTCAAAATTCTGTTAAAACCCAAACCTCTGATATAAGGTTTTGAAATATTCGGACCAGTTGTTACTGCCGTGACACCTGGAATTTTTGAAATGGCATCGATCACATTTGTCGATAAATTTGTTTTGAGATAAGCCTGACTTATACTCACGATCGGCAAAGGTGATTTTTTTATCTGCGTAGCTTTTGATGAGCCTGTGATAACCACTTCGGCGATTTCTGTAGAACTTTTATCTAAATTAAAATCGATCACAGTTTCACCTTTTACATTTACCGTTTGTGATGTGGCCTTATAATCGGGAACTGTAGCGGTCACTAAATATTCTGAGGACGGGATATCCATAAATTTAAAGTTACCTGAAGCATCACTTTGAGTAGAATTATGCAGATCTGAAATCGTAATTTTCGCATTTGCGATCGGCGTATTGGTTGTAATATCAATGACTTTACCAGATAAAGTATTTTGAGAATAGCCTAAAACGCTAAGAAATAAACCTAATATAAGGCTTAGTATATTTTTAAAATTCATTTTTTTTATTTAAAATTATTCAGGCAAAATTGAATTATTTGCCAAAAGGTTGCTGGAAATTCCACAATAAATATTATTAGGAATAACTAATAAATTTTGTGCAGTATCAATAATAAATGAAACAGAATCCAGAAAAATTCAGGAAACTATTACTTAGATAAAATCGATCAAATTTTAAATAAAATTGTTGGGCGGACCTCGAAGAAAGAAGTTGAAATAAGAAGCAAAAGTCTTTTCCGCACAAGATAGCACAGGAACAGAACTTTTAAAAAACGACTTTGTAATAGAAAAATTTGCCGAAGTTGGCAATAGAGAAGATGTTGATGCAAAATGACAGGACAAACAATCATCGTTGTTATTTACCGTATTTTGCTTACTGAATTTTGACGATGAACCTTTAAAATTATAATCTTTGTAAAAGTACCCGCCATTGTGATTGTGAATATTTGAAGCAAACAAAAAAGCAAAAAGATAGATGCCCGTAAAAAGCACCGAGAGATATTTTTTGAAATTTTTATTGCGTATCACTTTGCAAAGTTATTAAATAAATCGAAACATTAATTTTTATTCATTATTAATTAAAAGTGAATTTTGTAAATTTGCACTGAAAAAATATTATATGGCAGAGAGCGCGGTGAAAAAGATTGCAGTTTTTACTTCCGGTGGAGATTCTCCCGGGATGAATGCAGCGATTCGGGCAGTGGTGAGAACAGCAAATCATTTTGATATTGACTGCTATGGAGTTTGGGAAGGTTACAACGGTTTAATAAAAGGTGAGTTCATAAAAATGGGTGCACGATCCGTAAAAAATATTATTAACCGCGGCGGCACTATTTTGAAGTCCGCACGTTCTCAGGAATTCAGAACAAAAGAAGGTCGACAAAAGGCCTACGATAACTGTCTGAAAGAAGGAATTGATGCTTTGGTCTGCATCGGTGGTGATGGTACTTTTACCGGCGCTACAATTTTTAACGAAGAATTTGGCATAAAAACAATCGGTATTCCGGGAACTATTGATAACGATATTTTTGGTTCTGATAATACGGTTGGTTACGACACCGCCTTAAATACAGCGATGGACGCTATCGATAAAATTCGAGATACGGCGACATCGCATAATCGTGTATTTTTCGTGGAAGTGATGGGTCGTGATGCCGGATTTATTGCTTTAAACAGCGGAATCGCTGTTGGCGCATTGGATATCATTATTCCAGAAACGCGTGACAGCATCGAAGATCTTTTTGAAACTTTTAACAAAGCACAAAAATCTGGAAAATCATCCAGTATTATTGTCGTTGCAGAAGATGAAAAACTGGGAAGTATCTACAGTTTAGCGGAAGCGACAAAAGCAAAATTTCCTCATTATGATATTCGGGTGGCAATATTGGGTCACATTCAGCGGGGCGGTTCACCATCTTGTGCAGATCGTGTTTTAGCAAGCAGACTGGGATATGGCGCTGTGATTGGTCTAATGGATGGAAAAACCAATGTGATGGCAGGTTTGCAGGCGAATAAATTAGTTTTCACACCTTTCAGAGAGGCGATCAAAAAGCACAACACTATTGATGAAGATCTTTTAAAAATCTCAGAAATATTAGCAATTTAAATTAACTAAATTATAATTATAAATAATAAATTATGTCTAAAATTAAAGTAGGAATTAACGGTTTTGGTAGAATTGGCGGACTTGTCTTTTCTGCAATGGCTGAGAGAGAAAATATCGAAATCGTTGGTATCAATGATTTAATTGATGCAGAATATATGGCTTATATGTTAAAATATGATTCTGTTCACGGTAGATTTCCAGGCGAAGTTCGCGTTGAAGGAAATGATTTAATTGTAAATGGAAACCGCATCAGAGTAACTTCAGAAAGAGATCCAAACAATTTAAAATGGAATGAAGTTGGCGCAGAATATATCGTAGAATCTACAGGTTTATTTTTAACAAAAGATTCCGCACAAGGTCACATCAACGCTGGCGCGAAAAAAGTAGTTCTTTCAGCACCTTCAAAGGATGACACGCCGATGTTCGTAATGGGCGTAAATCACAAAAATTTAACTGCAGACGTTAATATTTTTTCAAACGCATCTTGTACCACAAACTGTTTAGCACCAATTGCTAAAGTTCTTCACGATAATTTCGGTATTGAAGAAGGTTTGATGACAACCGTTCACGCAACAACTGCAACTCAAAGAACAGTTGACGGACCTTCCCACAAAGACTGGAGAGGTGGTCGTTCAGCACTTTTAAATATTATTCCATCTTCAACAGGTGCTGCAAAAGCAGTTGGTGTTGTAATTCCTGAATTGAACGGAAAACTAACAGGAATGTCTTTCAGAGTTCCTACAGCAGACGTTTCTGTGGTAGATTTGACCGTGAAATTAGTAAAAGCAACTTCTTACGATGAAATTGCACAAGCCATGAAAACCGCTTCAGAAGGTGATTTAAAAGGAATTCTTGGTTACACAGAAGATCAGGTGGTTTCTCAGGATTTCATCGGTGACAAAAGAACTTCTATTTTCGACAAAGGAGCGGGAATTATGTTATCACCAAACTTCGTAAAAGTAGTTTCATGGTATGATAACGAAGCAGGTTTTTCAAATAAACTGACAGATCTTTTAGAATATTCTTCAACTTTGTAAGGAATTTTTAAATAAAACGAAAACCTCTGAATTCATTTTCAGAGGTTTTTTTATTTTAATTTTTTGGGCAAATCCCTCGCCAATGCTTTTCCAGCCGCTTGGGTCGGGCTATCCGCTATATCTTTTTTTGCCGACGCTTATTTTTTAAATAGAAAATTTCCCACAGCAAAAAAAGGATGCCGCTTCTATCCCTTTTGCAATAGAATGATATTTTGAAGTTGCAAATCATAAATAATTATCTAACTTTGATAAAAAAGAAAATGGAAAACTTAATAGTCATTCCTAAAAATGAAAAACAACTTTCTCTTTTAAAATCTTTGTTGCAAGAAATGAAAATTCAGTTTAAAAGTGAAAATCTAAAAGATCCGGATCCAGAACTCACAAAAAAAATTCAGAAAGCAAGAAAGGAAAAAGAAAATGGTGAATTAATAACCATTGATGCGGAGAATTTGTGGGAGAGTATATAATTCGCCTATCAAAAATCGCACTTAAAGATTTACAAAAAATTAAGAAATCCGGTAGAAAACTGGATATTTTAAAAATTGAAAAAATCTTTATAGAGTTGAAAAATTTGCCGCGTGAAGGCTTAGGATCACCTGAACATTTGAAATACTATGACGGCGAAGTTTGGAGTAGACAGCTTAATAAAAAAGACCGAATAGTTTACGAAATTTTTGAAGAAGAGACTTTAATTATCGTTATTCAGGCGCTTGGTCATTATAATGATAAATAATTTTAAAAAAAAAAAAATATTATGAAAGCAATTTGGAACGGCGAAACAATCGCCGAAAGTAATGACACAATTGTTGTAGAAAACAATCATTATTTCCCCGAAAATTCTATCAAAAAAGAATTCTATAAATCATCAACTTACAAAACAAACTGCCCGTGGAAAGGTTGGGCAAGTTATTACACTTTAGAAGTTGATGGAAAAACCAATGAAAATGCCGCCTGGTTTTATGCAGAACCTTCCGATAAAGCAAAAAATATTAAAAATTATGTTGCTTTTTGGAAAGGTGTAGAAGTAAAACCATAAAATATTAAGTAGCAGCAGTCATATTCTGAAGCGGATTTACCATTGAGATTCCCTCTTTATCCAACCTCGACTTCAATTGCACGTACGCTTCACTTCTTACTTTAAGGAAACTTCCGCCGGTTTCCATCCAAAAACGAACGTCAATATAATAAACTCCCAAACTTTGTTTTACTACAATGATCTGGGTTTCTTCAGGTTTTTGAGAACCTTCTAATTTTGAAACCTCATCAGCTAAGGCCTCTTTTACTTTCGTAAGATTTTCGGTGTTTGGAATTTCTAAACTGATGTAAATTTTTCGTCCGTCGGAGGCCGTTGTATTGACAAATGGCGCAGAAAATATCAGCTGATTTGGAATAAAAATTTTCCGCCCATCATCTGCAGAAACTTTCGTCGTTAAAAAACCAATTTCCAAAACAGTGCCGGAAACACCATCGATAGTCACATAATCTCCAACTTTAAAGGCTTTATCAACTCCAACCAACATTCCGGAAAATATACTTGAAACCAGATCTTTCAACGCTACACCGGCAATTACACCGGCAACTCCCAAACTTCCTAAAAATTTAAAAACAAACCCGCCCAATCCCATTATTTCCAGAGAAATGAAAACACCGATCAAAAGGATCAAAAATTTAAAAACACCAAGTAAAGTTGTGACCGTTTCTACTTTTTTACTTTTTGGATAGAATTTATGAAGTATTTTTAAGAAAACTTTACTCAAATAAGTATTTAAAGCAAAAATGATCAGAAATACAACAAGACCAACCACAAGGCGCGGCGTAAAAGCGGCAAATTCTGAGGTCCATCTTTGCAGAACGGAATAAACGGTATCGATATAATTCATTTTGAAATAATTAATTGTGCAAATTTAAGTAAATAAAAAAGGGTTGAAAACTTCTTCGCTTTCAACCCTTTTAAAACTTAAGATACTTAATATTACATTTCAGATTTTACATTTGCAGGCACTTTTGACGGCAAATAAATACTGAATCCGACATTAATTGAAAGATTAGACGTTAAACCTTCATTTCCAAAACCTGTGATTCCGTTGTATTTTAATAAACCTTCAATACCGATATTTGGTGTAATAAAATAAGAATAACCTGGTCCGAAACCGAAATCTAATCCAGTTGTGTTTGTACCACCTTTGGTATTTTGTCCACCAACACCCACATTTCCTTCCATGAAGAAACGCCCGTGTTTCAGTAAATTGTCAATGCCCTGCTCACCTGGAGAAACATAATATCTACCTAAACCACCAACTGCGTAAGTAAATTTTGTTCCGCTATCTTTTGTGATTTTGCTTGTACCAAGTGTAACATATCCACCTAAAGCAATATTATCCTCAATAAAATAGGCAGCTCTTGGTTGTAAAGAAATGTCATAACCAGCATCTGTATTCAAACCAAAGTTACTTGTTAATAATGATGCACCCACCAATGTATTTCCTTTTTGAATTTGAGCATTTGCAGTAGAAACTAATCCAGCAGCTGCAAAAGTAATGCCCAATACTAATTTTTTCATAATGTTAATATTTTAATAATGTTAAATTTAATATTCTTCAAAACTCAATTTTTGTGCCATTTTACCACCTATATGACAATTATCATTTAGTTAAAATAAAAAAATTTAAGAAAGATAAATTAAAATTACACTTAAAATTAATCCCGCTGCGGTGTATAACATTCCCCGTCTGAATGCTTTAGATTTTACATTAAACATCCAAAAACTGGACAGTACAAAGAAAAATAAAGAAATTCCAAAGAAAACGTTCAGTAATGACAGTCGGTCTTTGGACTGCGCTTTATGCAGATTTGTCATCTTTTTTAAAATTAAAGGCAATTCTTTTTTGGTATATTTTACATCTCCACTTTCACTATTATAAACGCCTTCTTTAAAAGACAGAATGTTTCCTTCTGTTTTTAAAACTTCCATATTCTTGATTTTCAGCTCTTTTCCTAAATCTTTATCTGACAAATTTTTGCCTATATTTTTCTCGATAATGCTTTCCTTCTTTAAAAAATCGGAATCTCTGTAAATTAATAAAATTCCGCTGATGGAATACATCGCCATGATCCCTGCCATAAAAAATCCTAAATAACGATGCGTCACGCGCATAAAACTTTTTGTGTTTTTAATTTCTGCCATAATTTTTTGTTTTAAAATATGAAATGGCAGCAACCGAAATTGCCGCCTGAAAAAATCTAATATAAATGAAAAATATTAAAGTTTGTAAGTTAAAGTAAAATAAAAGTTTCTTGGTGTGATTGGGTTGACGGAATAATTTTCATGAACATTATAATTGACAACATCAAATAAATTTCCCACTTTTCCCTGAATCGAAAATTTCTTCCAATCGTAACCTGCAGATAAACTTATCGTCGTGTAATCATTTACATCAAAACTTCTGGTAACTCCTTTTCTACTGATATTTGTAGATTTAGAGTCATTCCAGCCGGCAATTCTGTCACCGATAAAATAAGCGCCGATTCCAACATTTAAACCACTTAATCCATAATCTGTAAATTTATAAAAAACTGACGCATTTGCTGTGGTAGCAGGTGTTCTTACTAATCTTTGATTTTCAACATAACCTTTCTCCGGCGTGTCGACGTAAACAGAATTGTTATAAGAAAAACCACCAATTATAGAAATATTCTTATTAGGATTTCCCGTAATATCAACTTCAAAACCACGACTTCTCAATTTTCCGGCAAACTCTTTTAAATTAGAATCCGGCGTTTGAATGGAACCTGCTGCATCAACGTAAAAATAATTCTGATAAAAATTATTATATAAAATTTGGTATAAAGTTACATTTAGAGCAACTGCATTATTCCAGAAATTTTTCTTTCCACCAACTTCATATTGATCAACAGTTGTAGGATTAATTCCACTTTTAGACAAATTATTCACGCGATCTAAAATCTGGGCTGCCGTTCCTGTTGTGTTTAAATTACTAATGCCATCAGAAGTATAACCGGCGTTGCTTGCAAACGAATTGGTGTAAGTCGCAAAAGCTGACAGATTCTCATTCGGCATATAAACCAAACCTAATTTTGGCGAAAAAGCCTGATCGGAAGTTCCTGTATTATTAAGTTGTGTTTTTATATTTGTTCTAAACTTTGTATTTAAGGTTGCTAAATTTTCAATGTAAGACCAGCGAAGTCCTGCAATTACCTTAAATTCTTTAGTTAAACTGATGTAATCCTGCACAAATGCGCCAAATCTTCTTGTGCTGATTCTATTTTTTTCTAATTTTTGAGAATTTGGAATCGCTCCCGAAGCCCATGAAGAAGGATCATCCAAATAAACGGTTCCGTTTGCGCTGCCGTTTGTGCCGTAAAAATAACTGGTTCCAAATGTTTTATTACTATCAGGATTAAAATAAGTGTAAGAATCTGACTGACTGTAATCTGCATCACTGCCAATCAATATTTTGTGGTTAATTTTCCCTGTGTTAAATTCCCCATTAATGTTGACTTGTGCAGAACCGTAATTTTGTTCATTATAAGTTCTGTTTAAAGGTCGGTTCCAGTTTAGACGGTTATTATTGTCAAAAGCCCATTGCGTGCGTTCTGTAGAAAAATAATCTTTCGTGTAATTCTGGTAGGAAACAACAGAATTTAAAGACCATTTATCATTAAATTTATGATTAACGATTATGTCAGACGTTGCTTGTTGCACATTTTGATATTGCCAGTTTGCGCCCACAAAATCGCTTCTTTTTAAAAGATCATTGATCCTGTAACTACCGTCTTTATTGGTAATACTACCAATACCAAAATCAGGTGTGAAATCATTTTTTAAATAATCACCTTCCACGATGATCTGCGTTTTTTCTCCCAAATTAAGGACAAAAGAAGGATTAAAATAATATTTTTTGTTGGTCACGACATCCCGAAAACTTTCCGCATATTCATATGCGCCATTCACACGAAATGCAATATTTTTTGAAAGTGGTCCGTAAAGATCTACCGTTGGTTTATAATTATTCCAGCTTCCTGCATTTAAAGAGACACTTCCACCCTGCTCAAAACGTGGTTTTTTTGTAATTAAATTCACGATTCCGCCTGCAGCAGTATTTCCATAAAGCATAGCATTGCTTCCCTTTAAAACTTCCACGCGTTCTAAACCTGAAACTTCTGGAAAAACACCGCTGTTTACACGCGCGCCATTTTTAAAAATATTATCATTTCCAAAATTAAATCCTCTTCCACCAAAACTGTCCTGCGAACTTCCACGAGAAGAAGTAACGTAAAGACCGTTCACATTTTGTAAAACCTCACTTAACTGTTTTGATTGTTGCTGCTCAATAATTTCGTGTGTGACGATGGAAATTGCTTGCGGCGTTTCCATTGCTGTAAGTTGAGATTTTCCGCTTTGAACTTTCGCTTTGTTAGGATTTCCGGATTTATGAAGTTGCACATCTTCAATTTCCTGAATTTTTAACGTATCGCTCACTAATTCAAATCTCATCTGCGCGCCTGCGAATCCACTTAAACTGAGCATTCCAAGGCATATAATTGTTTTTTTCATGGTTTTATTTAGAATAGTTTTAAATAACACTGCAAAAATAAATTTTAAATTGATTTGAACAAAGTTTATTTAGAACAATTAAAAACAATAAAAGAAATAATTTTTAATCAATTGATTTACAATTAATTAATAAGTTATGATTTTAATCACTTTTTCTGATTTAAATTATATTAGAACAAAATTTAAAGATTTGAAATGAATTTACCGCAAAAAAAAAATCCTCTGAAAAATTCCAGAAGATTAATTTATTTTAAAAAATTTTGCAATTATTCCTGCAATTCCAGCCAGCGCAATTCCATTTCATCCAAATCATCAGACAATTTTTGCAACTCATCAGACAATTTTGAAATAACGTCATAATCAGTTTCGTTGTTTAATAATTTCGAAAGTTCCTCGCGTTTTGTTTCAAATTCCGGGATTTCATTTGTTAATTTATCTAATTCAGACTTTTCCTTAAAAGATAATTTTCTCGAAGCAACTTCGACTTTTTTCTCAATTGGTTTTGGTTCTTCTTTTTTTTCAGGCTCAATTACTTTTTCAATTTTCACCTCTTTTCCTTCTGAAACCTGCTTCTTATCAAATTCACGGTATTCCGAAAAAGTACCGACAAAATCTTTAATTTTTCCTTCACCTTCGAAAGCCAAACAATGCTCAACAATTCTGTCCATGAAATATCTGTCGTGAGAAACAATAATTAATGTCCCTTGAAATTGCTGTAAAAAGTTTTCTAAAACTGTTAATGTTGGCAAATCTAAATCATTCGTTGGTTCATCAAAAATCAAGAAATTTGGATTTTGATACAATACATACATCAGATGCAAACGTCTTTTTTCACCGCCTGAAAGTTTTGAGATCGGCGAATATTGTGTTTGGTCTTCAAATAAAAATAAACGTAAAAACTGTGATGCAGAAATCGTTCGTCCATTTGCGATCGGGAAATTTTCTGAAATATCTTTTATAAAATCAATCACACGTTGATCTTCTTTATATTTCAAACCTTTCTGTGAGAAATACCCAAATTTTATCGTTTCTCCTGTCTCAATTTCGCCAGAATCATACTTTTCTAAACCTTGAATAATATTTAATAAAGTTGATTTTCCCGCGCCATTTTTACCAATAATTCCTACTTTTTCCCCTCGCTGAAATTGGTAAGAAAAATCTTTTAGCAATAATTTATCACCATAAGATTTTGATATTTTATGTAGTTCTAAAATTTTTGAACCCAAACGTTTCATTTCGAATTCAAGTTCCAGACTTTGTTTTCGAGTGTCCATTTTGGCCACTTTTTCAGTTTCATAAAAATCGTCCTGTCGGCTTTTTGATTTTGTCGTTCGCGCTTTTGGTTGGCGGCGCATCCATTCCAATTCCTTTCGGTAAAGATTATTTGCCTTATCAATTGTCGAATTTAAATTATCTTCACGGATCATTTTATTTTCCAAGTATGTGTCGTACGCACCATTGTGAAAATACATTTTATGATCTTCCATTTCCCAGATAATATTACAAACTGCATCCAGAAAATACCTGTCGTGGGTTACCAAAAGCAATGTCACACGCGCTTTGCCTAAATAATTTTCCAGCCATTCCACCATATCAACATCAAGGTGATTGGTCGGCTCATCCATTATCAAAAGTGTGTGTTTGTGCTCTGCTCTGGTTTCTACCAACAATTTTGCAAGAGCCACACGTTTAATTTGTCCACCAGATAAAGTGCGCATTTTTGCGTCAAGATCTGTAATTTTTAACTGCGAAAGAATATTAGCCATTTCATTTTCAAGATCCCAGGCTTTGTGAATTTCCATTTCCGCCAAAGCATTTTCCATGTCATCCGGATTTTCGGAATGCAAAGCAGAATGGTAATTTTTTAAAGCCATAATCGGCGCAGAACTTAAAGTCATCATAAATTCATCGATGGAAAGTTCGCCTTCAAAGTCAATTTCCTGGTCAAATAACACAACCTGAATATCTTTATTAATGATCACATTTCCACTATCTGCAATTTCTTTTCCCATCAAAATCTTCAATAAAGTAGATTTTCCGGTACCGTTTTTGGCAACAATGGCAATTTTATCACCTTCATTGACGTTGAAAGTAATATTTTTAAAAAGTGTTTTTACACCGTAAGATTTCGTGAGATTTTCTGCCGTAACGTAATTCATAAAAAAAGAAATAGAAAGTTGAATATTTGAAGCGGCAAAAATACGAAATATATAAGCGGTATTTTGATTTTAAAAAACTGAGATTTTCGCCTTTAAAATAATTATATTTGAAAATGAACTTTCGCACGGAATTAATTTTAAATGCCAATGAATTACCTTCAAAGTGGAACTCAATTGTTGCGAAAAATAGCATTCTTCTTTCTACCAAATTTCTAAAAGCCTTGCAGGAAAGTCAGCCAAAAAATATGCAGAATTATTTTGCGGCGTTTTATAAAGATGAAATTTTAATTGGCGGCGCACTTTTGCAATATTTAGATTTTAAAAAACATGAGATTTTCAGGAAATCTTCTTTTTTAAATTTAAATAATCTGACAGTGAAATTTTTTGCAAATTCTGTTTTAATTGTCGGCAATAATTTGGTCACGGGACAAAATGGATTTTACTTTGATTTAAATCTAATTTCAAAAATTGAAGCTATAAAATTACTGGAAGAATCAACAAATCTTATTCAGCAAAAAATTAAAAAATCCAGTTTAATTTTATTAAAAGATTATGAAAAGGAACTTTCTGAAACTATAAAAAGTAATTTAATGAAAGATTTTAACTCATTTTCTGTGCAACCGAATATGATCTTGGAATTAAAACAAAACTGGAAAACATTCGATGATTATTTGGAAAATTTCACAACGAAATATAGAACAAGAGCAAAGTCAGCAATAAAGAAATTAGGCAAAATTGAAAAGAAAGAATTGACTTTAGCGGAAATAAAAGAAAATCAAAAAATCTTATATCTACTCTATTTGAATGTCGCGAACGACGCAGATTTTAATACTTTTATAATTCCGGAAAATCATTTTTTTACTGTAAAAAAGCATTTAAAAGACAATTTTAAAGTTTTTGCTTATTTCGAAAACGGTGAAATTCTTTCTTTTTACACACTTTTCATTAACCACGAAGATGTCGATACTTATTTTTTAGGTTATGATAAAATTTATCAGAAGTCAAAACAACTTTATCTAAATATGCTTTTAGATATGGTGAATTTTGGAATTTTAAACCAAAAGAAAAATATCATTTTCGGAAGAACAGCGCTTGAAATAAAATCTACAATCGGCGCAAAACCGCAGCAAATTTTCGGCATCGTAAAACACCAAAATTCATTTTTAAATTTAATTTTGGCAAAATCGATCTCAAATTTAAATCCATCAAAACCCTGGATCGCGAGACAACCTTTTAAATAAAAAAATTATTTAAACATAAAAAATCAAGAAAATTATTACTTTTATGCTTTGAAAAAATGAAAAAACTATCACTTTTATTTCTTCTGATACTTTTATGTTCCTGCGCAAATCCTGCGTCTGAAAAAGTATTGGGTACGATAGATCAAAATTTAAAAGGTAAGTTTCTACACTTGAAAGATGCAGATATTTATTACGAAGTTTATGGCAAAGGAAAACCATTATTTTTACTGCACGGAAACGGCGGAAGTATGAGCGCGTTTGCAAAGGAAATCCCGGAATTATCCAAACATTTTATGGTGATCGCGATGGACACGCGGGCGCAAGGACGAAGCACGGATTTATCTACAGAACCTTTATCTTACATAAAATTTGCTGATGACGTGAAAGCACTCGCCGATTTTTTAAACTTAAAAAAAATAAATATTTTCGGCTGGAGCGACGGTGGAAATACAGCGATCGAATTTGCCATAAAATACTCTAAAACATTACGAAAATTTATCACAAGCGGTGCCAATGTTTATCCTTTAGGCGTTGGAAATGAAGAAGTTGAAAACATGAAAAGAGATGTTTCGAAAATGAAGGCAGAAAATCAACCACAAAAAGACATCCGATTGTTACAATTAATGATTGATGAACCAAAAATCACGCAACAACAATTGATGAATATAAAAAGTAAAGCGTTGATTATTGCAGGCGATCACGATGTAATTCTTCGGCCTCACACGAAATTGATCGCGAAAGAAATCCCAAAAGCCAAGATGAAAATTTACAAAGATGCAACGCATTCAATCCCGATTGAGCATTCTGAAGAATTGATAAAAGATATTATCTCATTTTTAAAATAAGTCAGTCAATCGTCATATTTCTCAGACTCCACAATCCGCCATTGTAGACATTGATATCTACTTTTGTATTGATTCCGTACACAATTCCTTTTTCAGAAAACTGCCAAAAATCCCATTTATTCTCCGGGTTTGGTGCCGGAACATCATTGTAATTCGCCAACCAAAGCGGATAATCTCCGAAATCTTCAGCTAAAAAATCTTTGTAAAAATAATAGTACGTGTAAATAATTGGTTTTTTACCATAAGCTTCTTCCACAATTTTTAACCAGACTTTTAAATCTTCCTTTAATTTTTCGTTGGTTTTACGTCGCGGAATTTTTTCAATATCCAAAACAGGTGGTAAATCACCACTTTCCAGTTTTACATTTTCCAGAAAATTATTCGCCTGTTTTACCGGATCTTCGTCTGCGCGGTAAAAATGATAAGCGCCTCTGATCAAGTTATTTTTTTTAGACAGTTCCCAAAATTCCTGAAAATGTTTGTCAGCATTTCGATTTCCCATGGTAGCACGCAGCAGAACAAACTTCAACGGAATACTTTGGTTTGCCAAACTTAAACTGTCCCATTTAATATCTTCTTTTCTTTGGTAATGGGACACATCAAAACCGAAAACTTTATCTGTATTTTCACCAATTATTTTGGTAATCCTTTGAGTTTCAAATTCGTCGTTTGTCAGTTTTTTGTGATCATTTCTATTAAAATACATCGCAAAGTAAAACCCGATCTTCTCCTTTAAGTAAAAACCGGTTCCCAACAAAATAAAGGCAAAAACCACCAATAAAATTTCGCGTCTAAACCAAAAACTTCTTTTTCGTTTTTTGTGGATCTTTTTCCGGGTTTTTTTTTGATAATTTATTTTTGCCATTGAAGTTGCAAAACTAAACTTTTGATTTTTAAAACAAAAAAAATCCTTTCAAATTGAAAGGATTTGGGTTGATATTTAGTCATTTTATTTATTGTCGTAAGGAAAATTTCTTGAAACTTTTCTCATCATATGTTCAACTACATCATCAGTTGATGTCATAATATTATCATCCAAAGTTTTGAAAAATCTCCAAAGCAAATCTCCGCTTTGTCCATCATTAATTGTTAAAGTTAAAGTTCCGGTTCCAGTCTTTCCACCAAAACCGCCTAAAAGCACGGCGGAAGCAATTGCTCCAGCTTCTGATTTCGTTTGCTCAATCTCATATTTACCACCAATAACCGCATCAACGCCTAAAGCCTTTGCGATTTCATCTTTCGTGGATTCATCAATTTTGTCCATTAATCCTGCTTTTTTAAGCAAAATATTTGTTTTATCTACATCCTGAAAAGTCACAGAATACTTATCTTTTTTTCTTAACAGAAATGTGTACATACTACTTTGAATATTTTTTGACATTTTTATCTCCTGCGCGTCATTTTCCTCTTTATCAAAGTTTTTTGGGATTTTTTTGTATGTAATCGTTACATCAAAAGGTAAAATGGCAACTGTTTTTTCTTCCTTTATTTTTTCCTGAAGATTTGTTGCTTCAAAAATTTGTTTTTGCGCAGCAGTTTTAACCGCAGTAAGCATTAAGATTGCAAATAATAAATATTTTTTCATAGTTTTTAATTTGGGCAAATATATATTTTTTATTTTTAGATTTCACCCAAAAACTATTTTTCAGAAATTTCTTTCAGTTTTGCTAAACCTTCGCCATAGGATTTATCCATTTGTCCGTTCAAAAATATCTTCATTAAATTTTTCGGATATTCCAATTCACAATCCATCGTCCAGGTTACTTTTGTTTGATTTCCATTCGGCGACAATAAAATGTCAGAAGTTGCAATACTTTCAAACGGCTTTAAAAAAGTCATTTTCGTGCTTTGTTTTTGGTTCGGAGCAAGAGCCGTAATTTCCTGACAACCTTCGCCAACCTGATCATTTCCTTTCCAACAATATTTATCACCTACCTCTCCAGGATTTCCTGAATATTGTAATTTTAAATTTGGATCCATTTTCATCCAGGGATTCCATAGGTTTATTTTCTTTGAAGAATTCACCTGTCCGTACACTTTTTCCGCAGGCGCATTGATGACAATAGATTTTTCAAAATGGTATTTTTCACCAATTGCAAACATGGCGATTACAATAATAACAATAAGTGCTAAAAAGATCTTTAAAATAGTTTTCATGATAATTTTTTTTAATGTTTATCAAATTTAAATAAACTTTAATTAATTTAAATAAATCATTGAACTTTATTACATACTTAATAATTTAAATTTGTATTACAAAACCATTTTTTTAAAAACACATCTTAAAATATGGAACGATTTGTCACAAATCAGCGTAAAGGCATTAATTTTGACTTTTTTATTTAGTTAAAAAATACCTTTACAAATGACAAATCCACTTTTAGAAAAATTCCATACGCCGCATGAAACTGCACCTTTCAACGAAATTACCGAGCAGGATTTTGTGCCGGCTTTTAAACAATTAATTGACGAAAGTTTAGCAGAAATTGACGAAATAGTTTCAAATACAGAAGCACCAACATTTAAAAATGTCATTGAAGAACTTGCTTTTTCAGGCGAACAATTAGATCGTGTTTCTAATTTATTTTTTAATTTGAATTCAGCGGAAACCAACGACGAAATCCAAAAAATCGCGCAGGAAGTTTCGCCCTTACTGACAGAATTTTCATCTAAAATTTCTCAAAACGAAAAATTGTTTACTAAGATAAAATCGGTATACAGTCAAAAAAATAGGGATTTAAATGATGAGCAAAAGATGCTTTTAGAAGAAACTTACAAAGGTTTTGTAAGAAGTGGCGCTAATTTAGACGACGAAAAAAAGCAGGAATTAGAAAAAATAAACGTTGAATTATCATCTAAAACTTTAAAATTTGGCGAAAATGTTTTGGCTTCAACCAATCAATATTTTAAACATATTTTAGTTAAAAATGAATTAGAAGGAATTCCCGATGCAATTTTAGAACAATATTCGCACGATGCGAAAGAACGAGATTTGGCTGGTTATGTGATTACTTTGCAATATCCAAGTTATATTCCCGCGATGACTTATGCTAAAAATAGAGAATTGCGAAAAGAACTGGCGTTGGCAAATGGAAAAAAATCTTTTGCGAATGATGAGTTTGACAATCAAAATTTGATCAAAGATATTCTAAAATTGAAGCAGGAGAAAGCAAAGATTTTAGGTTATAAATCCTACGCAGATTATGTCTTGGAAGAAAGAATGGCAAAATCGCCAGAAAAAGTTTTAGACTTTTTAGAAGAACTTTTAACCAAAGCAAAACCTTACGCACAAAAAGAAATTGATGAATTAAAAACTTTGGCAAAAAAAGATGGCATTGAAGATCTGCAATCTTACGATCATTCTTATTATGCAGAAAAACTTCGTAAAGAAAAATATGATTTAAATGACGAAGAATTAAAACCATATTTCTGTTTGGAAGAAGTGCAATCTGCAGTTTTTGATTTGGCTGAAAAGTTATTTAGTTTAACTTTTAAAGAAGTTACCGATGTTCAAAAATACCATCCGGAAATAAAAACTTATGAAGTTTTGGAAGATGGTGAATTCAAAGCCGTTTTATACGCCGATTATTTCCCACGCAAAGGAAAAAGAGCCGGCGCCTGGATGACAAGTTTTAGAAGTCAATCCATAAAAGACAGAGAAAATAGTCGTCCGCACATTTCTGTGGTTTGTAATTTTTCTAAACCCACTTCTGAAACCCCCAGTTTATTGACTTTTACGGAAGTCACCACTTTATTCCACGAGTTTGGACACGCGATTCACGGGATTTTGGCTAATACAGAATATCCGACACTTTCCGGAACTTCTGTGAAATGGGATTTTGTAGAATTGCCTTCCCAGTTTTTAGAAAATTTCTGCTATGAACCGGAATTTTTGAAAACTTTTGCAAAACATTATAAAACCGGCGAAGTTTTACCAGACGAAAAAATTCAGAAATTATCGGATTCCAAAAACTTTATGGAAGGTTACCAAACGATGCGGCAAATTGGCTTAGGATTGCTCGATATGTCTTATCACAAAACTTTGGAACCAATTGAAAATGTCAAAGAATTTGAAGATCTGCAAACAAAAGAAACCCAACTTTATCCGATGAATAAAGAAACCGCGATGAGTCCGAGTTTTTCACATATTTTTCAGGGCGGTTATTCTGCAGGCTATTATTCCTATAAATGGGCGGAAGTTTTGGATGCAGACGCATTCCAATTTTTCAAGAAAAACGGAATTTTCAATAAAGAAATAGCGGCAAAATATAAAGTATTATTGTCTTCCGGCGGCACAAAAGATCCGATGGAATTGTTTAAAAATTTCCGTGGAAGTGAGCCGAAAGTAGAAAGTTTGCTGAAGAGAGCATTTGGATAATTTGGAGCAAGAAGATTTTCGCTTTTTCCGAAAAGTCTTCCCGCTGTTCATTCCAATCTTTTTTATCCGCCGCGGCGGACAAAAAAGGATTTCCATTTCCATCGCGGCTAGAAATTCGGGAATTTCTTTTTTTCGAAAGATCTCATTAAATATTTAAAACCATTCAGACTTTAAAGTCTGAATAGTTTTTTTTGCATTAAGAATCATTTGAAATAAAAAACGAAACGTCGAAAATAGCCCCGATTGCAGTGGAAATCCTGACATTGCGTGCTGAAATCTTCAAAGGATTGCTTCGTGCCTCGCAATGACAGATTGCAACGGAAAGCGGGAAGACTTTTCGGAAAAAGCGAAAATCGTCTTGCTTCTAATTTTGAACGCGCCAAAAGCACTTTCTTACTTTTTACGGGCTTTTGCAAGCATTGGAATGGAAATTAAGCCCATCACCAACATGATCAGAATCTGCAACGGAAGCGAAATAAATGAATAAGTTAGTCCGATTTCGCCGCCTGCTTCTGGATTTTTGCCCATTGACAGAAATAGCGCCATAAATCCCAGTTTCATCGCATAATTAAACGCACCAATGCCGCCGGATGCGGGAACCATCATTCCCAAAGTGCCGACAACGATAATGAAAAAACCGTCTGCGATAGTGAAATTTGCCGTTTCCGGAAGTGCAAAACAAACCAGATAAGAGGCGAAAAAATAGCAGATCCAAATGGCTAACGAAAGAATGATAAATTTGACTTTCTGTTTTAAATGTAAAATAGATTTTAATCCTGTTAAAATCCCTTTGCCGAAATTCGTAATTTTTTTGTAGAAAGAATGCGCCTCAATTTTGGATTTAAAAATAAAATAAAGCAAGATAACTGAAATAATTATTGCGCCTAAAATAAAATATAAAGTTGAGGATGTTGAAGTTGAAGTTGAGGATTTTTGAGCCGTTGCAAATGTGTAAAAAGAAGAAATTGCTTTAAATTTAAATATTAAAGCAAGTGCTAAAAACAAAAACATGCACAATAGATCGACGATCCTTTCTAAAATAATGGTGCCGAAAGAATTTTCTACTGGTACTTTTTCTACGCCGTAAAGTGCGGTTGCACGCGCTACTTCACCACTTCTGGGAATCGTTAAATTCATTAAATAACCAAAAGAAAGCGACCAAAGTGCGTTGGAATTTGAAATTTTATAATTCATTGGTTCGAGCAATAAATTCCAGCGGATTGCACGGAACCAGTAAGCGCCCAAACCAAAAAGCATGGCGGCAAAAACCCAAAAATAATTGGCATTTTTCAGAGAATTTAAAATTTTATCTTTTTCCAAACCCCGAAGTGCAAGCCACAAAAAAAGAGCAGCGATGCCGATCGATAAAACAATTGTAATAAGAGTTTTAACCGGATTTTTCTTCTGATCTTCTACCATATTTTAGGTTAAAAGATTGGTATTTTCATTTGGGAAAACTATTTTCGGCTGAAATGTCTTGGCTTCTTCCGGTGTCATTTGAGCGTAAGCGATGATGATAATGACATCGCCTTTTTGCACTTTTCTGGCAGCCGGACCGTTCAAGCAAACTTCTCCAGATTTTCTTTTTCCCTTGATCGTGTACGTGTCGAAGCGCTCGCCGTTATTGACATTGACAATATAAACACGCTCACCAACTAAAATTCCGGCAGCGTCTAAAAGATCTTCATCGATTGTGATGCTTCCAATATAATTGAGATCCGACTCCGTTACTTTTACACGGTGAATCTTAGATTTGAATAATTCTATTAACATGGCGCAAATTTAATCAAATTTGTGATTTAAAAAACAACGAAACATTAAGAAGAAAATAAATGTATTAAAAAAAATTTGTCGAAAAATATCGAATTTATAAATAGTAAAAATTGCGAATTTGATAATAGCAAAATTCGCTTTTAAAAACAGATTTTGTTTAGAGACGACGGCACTTTATTAACAATAAAAACGTGGCAAAGTCTTTGTTAATAAAAATGATCAAATTATGATTTTCTATCTATTTATTAACTATATATAAACTTTTTATTATAAATCTTAAAAAAATTTGCTTATTATTAAAATTGTTTTATATTTGCTTAATATCAATTAATAATTAACTCTAACAACTTATCATTATGAACAAATCTGAATTAATCGATGCGATGGCAGCTGATGCAGACATCACTAAAGTAGCAGCGAAGAAAGCATTAGAATCTTTTGTATCAAACGTTACAGACGCCTTGAAATCGGCAGATGGTAAGGTTTCATTAGTGGGTTTTGGTACTTTTTCCGTAGCGCACCGTGCTGCAAGACAAGGAATTAATCCTGCAACGAAAAAACCAATTTCTATCGCTGCAAAAAATGTAGCAAAATTTAAAGCTGGATCTGATTTATCTACAGCTGTTATGGGCGCAAAAGCTGCTCCTAAAAAAGCACCTGCTAAAAAGAAATAATTTTTTTTTAAAATATAAATGCCGCATTTCCTGCGGCATTTTTTTATGGTGCTAAACGGGAAATATCCCAGTTTTCTTCTGACATTTTCTTGTACACAATCCTATCGTGCAAACGATTTGGGCGACCTTGCCAAAATTCTATCTCGTAAGGTTTTGCGATAAAACCGCCCCAATTTACTGGACGATCTATATCTTTTCCTTCAAATTCTTTCTCTAAATCTTCTAATCTATTTTCTAAAAAATCACGGTTCGGGATTTCTGAACTTTGTGGAGAAACTACTGCGCCTAACTGACTTCCACGTGGACGGGAATGAAAATAATTTTCTGAATTTTCTTCAGATACTTTTGCAATATTTGCTTTAATGGAAATCTGACGCTCTAAACTTGGCCAAAAAAAATGAAGGCAAATCTTACCGGTTTCAGCAATTGCTTTTCCTTTTTGGCTATTGTAATTGGTGTAAAAAACAAAGCCACTTTCATCGTATTCTTTCAGCAAAACCACGCGCGTTCGTGGGCAACCGTCTTCATCAACTGTTGAAATTGACATAGCATTGGGCTCTGAAATTTCGGGCGAATTTTCTGCATCTTTAAACCAGATTTTAAATTGTTCTAAAGGTGAACTTTTAATTTCTGATTCTAAAAGTTCTGCTTTTTCGTAACTTTTTCTTTTGTCATGCAGGTTTTCCATAGAAAATTTATTAATTTTGAATATGAATTATTCTTGCAAAGGTAAAATTTTAATTTCCACACCCGATATTTCCGGTGACATATTTTCACGATCTGTTGTTTTAGTTGTAGAACATAATGATAACGGCGCTTTTGGATTGATTTTAAATAAAAAAAACGATCAGGCTTCGCAAAAGTTACTTCATTTATTTGGCTTTCCTGTCGATGTTTATGATGGCGGACCTGTGGAAAATTTTAAAACATTTTTTATTGTAAATGGATTGAAGGTTTCTGAAATTTCAGTTGAGATCAATGAAAATTACCATTTAACTGAAGATCAGGATTCGGTTATTGAAGCGCTTTCTTCGGGAAAGTTATTACAGGAAAATGTGAAAATATTTAGCGGATATTCCGGTTGGGCTGCTTTACAGTTGGAGACAGAACTTAAAGCAAAAATGTGGACGATTGTAGAAGTTTATAACTTGGATTACACTTCGCCAAATGATCAAAATCTTTGGAAAAATATCATGCAAAATCTTGGTGGTGAATATTTGCTTTGGGCAAACGCGCCGGAAGATGTGAGCATGAATTAATTTAACAAAACTTTATTATTCTCTTAAATAATTTTTAAGATTGGTCTTCCGTTTTAAAGATACTAAAACAAATATTCAGAATTTATTTCGAAAATATTTAACTCATAAAACTCGGTAAAAAACTATTAAACTGGTTGTTTCCCGGGTTTGTCAATTTAAACCAAGCTTAATTTCCAGTTGTTGAGCAATTCTGAAAACCTTTTATTTTCAAAATTTCTATTTCGGATTTTGTCAACAGAAAAAATTCCTTTTGCTTCCGAAATTATTAAAATTTCTTCAGATTTTTGAGATTCGAAAGCCATCATTTCTACCTCTTCAATTTTTAAAGTATTGCTTTTATGCAAATAGGTGACAAATGCTTCCATCAAAGGCGAAATATAAGCGCCTTCAGTTTGCTTCGGAATTTTAACAGAATTTTCAGAAAGAAATAATAAATTTCCAAAAATACTTCTTGCGATTCTCTTTTGCGGATTAAGAAAAATAACATCGTCTAAATCATTTTCTTTCGCATAAATTTCGCCATAAATATTTTCCGGTGAATTTGTATAAATATTGCTAAATAAATTATTATTAACGTTTATTTCTTTAATTAAATCTATCTCAATATTTTTTTCAATATTTAAAATATCCTGTTTGGCTATAAATTCAAAATAATGAGAAACACCAGATTTTGCTAAATTTTCATTGTCAGAATTCCGATAAACCATCATTCTAATAATTCCTTCCTGAGAATCATTATCAATAAAATCATATTGAAAAATATTTTGAAAATATTCTAAAGTATAATCTGCCGGAATATTCATCCGCATTTTTCGCATGGAAGACATTAAGAAAAAATAGCATTCTTCCTCTAAAAAAAGCGCGCCATTTCTCACATAAAAAGACACCCAAACCGCATCACCAAATAAAAAGGCTCTGTTTTGCAAGTCAGAAATACTCATTAAAAATAATTTAAAATTGATATAAAAAAAGAAAGTGATAAAAAATTACCACTTTTAAACTTATGAAGCGCCTAATTTCAGGCGAAGATTTTCAATTAGATTTTCCCAATATAATTTATTTTCTTCCCGATCGTCTTCTTCACAAAAATCTGTAATATTTAAAGATAAATCATCTGTGATTTCGTCTATAGTAATAACCAATTCAAAGTAATATTTTGTTCCTTCATCTTCTTCCCAACGAAAACGTACGAAACTCTCTGGTTTATAACGTATTAGAGTGGCCCTTTCTTCGCCACCACCTTCCCAGGTGAAATAAAAATCGTCTCCTCTTTCGTCTACTTCATCTGCGAACCATTCAGAAAGCCCTTCCGCACTCGCCATATATTCATACAAAATCTCTGAAAGGCAGTGCATTGTATATTCATATTGCACTTTTACTTTGGTCATACTCGTCCTATTAATTGCCCGCAATATATAAATTAAATTTAGATTTAAAAAAAAATTGCCTAAAATTCAAAGTATTTTTTAGTGAGATTTCGCAGGTTTTAAAAAAGTGATTTTGAAAATGATTTATGACTTATCTAAAAAGTGATTTTTAAAAATAAGTTCTTCTTTTTTTCCCTTTAATTGAAATTTTTTGAATAAAAGATTTCGCGCTAATATTCTGCTAAATGCTTCTTTATCAATCATTTTCCAATAAGAATCTTTGTGAATTTCTTTTGGTTTTCGAATTTCAAAAAACTCAGTTTCCCAGGAATCTGGATTGTGATAAAACTCTATAATGCCGCAGTGCAAAGGAATATTTTCAATATCGACCATTCCCATTGGCAGTAAAAAACTAAAATTATTACAAACATAATCGCCACAACTGATTTTATCGTGCTTTAGAAATTTCTCACCCGTTTTTTCATTGGTGTAAGATTTCTTAAAATCATTTTTAAAATCTGCTTTTGATAATTTTATTTCAATTTCATGACTAAAACCTTCTTTGTCAATTATTAAAATATCGGCTTCCCAATCCGTGTGAAAGTGATTTGATAAAATTAAATGATGTTCAAAATCACATTTTTGAGAAATGTAAGCGTGTGTTAATTCTTCTACTTTGATCATTTTTTTAACTAACTAATAAACTACAACCACGAATATCTGAATGGTCAATTCTTCCCAAAACCTGAAATTGAAGATTATTTTCCGCTTTATTTTCAATTAATTTTCCCAAATCCTGTGTCGCAATAAAACTACAAGTATGAAGATTTGCCAGATCAATAATGTTTAAAGCACCGGTTTTTCCTGCAATTTCATAAGAAAATGGATCTTCTACATTTCTTATCAAAATCCGCATCCAATTTGGGCAATTATAAGTGTTATTTCCCAAAGAATAGGCCTGAGAAAGCAATTCTGTCATAGAATATTCGGAATAAATTTTTTCTGTTTTAAAACCATTTTGCAGGATTTTCAATAATTCATCTTTGGTGATTTCTTGTTTTCTTCCTTTCATTCCGCCAGTTTCAATGATTGTTAATTGCTTTGAAACTTCAATTTTCTGTTCGGAACTTTCTATAAAATCAAGAAAATCTAATAACGCAAACGAAACGCCGAATAAAATCACTTTCTTGTTTTCATTAGACAATTTTTTAAGCAAATCAAACAATTCCTGGTGGTTGTAAAGAAAATAGCCGTTTTCTGGTTTTCCTGATTTTTTCATCAGAAAATCAACCATATATATTAAGGACGAATGTTCGTTTTCTGAATAGTTTGGTAAAAGTCCTAGAAAAATGTAATCTTCAGTTTTTCCAATAAATTGCTCGAAACTTTTAACAATACTTTCTTGATATAAATTTTCATCAGCAATATAATTTTTAGAGCGCGTTTGCAAAGTCGTGCCAGAACTTTGAAAATAAAGATCCGCAGTTTTATTTTTATCTAAAATATGGTGATTTTTAAACATTTCAATTGGCAGAAATGGAATTTTTTCAACCTCATCAACTGTTGAAATATCAATGTTTAAAAAATCTACGAATTTTTGGTAAACTTCTACGTTTTCATATTGATAACGGAAAATTTCCAGGCATTTTTGCTGGAATTCTGATTCGGTTTCTATGTTAAAAATATCTTTCAATTTTGGTTAAATCCTTTTTTATTTAAAATTCTTTTTACTTCATCGTATTTTAAAAAATAATCATCTAACGACTCCCCTTCAAATCCAGTCATAGAAATTGATGATGTTTTATTTAAATTTTGTTTATTATATAACATATAAAGATTAATCAAGACTCTTTTTTCATTTGTGAATTTTACAAATTTTTTTCCTATTTTAAAATCTTGAATATTTTCCCAAGGTAAAAAAGAGGATTTAATTAAACCTTTAATTTTAATTCCTTTTTCCGTGACTTGCCAATAAGAAGAATTTGGGAAAACAATTTGTATTAAAGAAATTATTGTACCCAATCCAAAGAAAATTACGCAACACAAACCAATAGATCCTCTATTCTCAAAAATAAAAAAACAAGAAATTAAAAATGTTAAACTAATTATAAAAGTGGAATACACTTTTATTTTACTTGGATAGAAAATGATTGGAACTTCTTCCATTATTTTTTTAAACTTTTCAATTCAAAACCTTCACCATCAAATTCACCATAAGTGAAATAAGAAATCCAGTCGCCAAGATTGATGTATTTTGCTCTTCCATTTTCTAAATCTAAAACCATCGGCAAATGGCGGTGTCCGTAAATAAAGAAATCAATTTTTTCAGTTTTTAGTTTTTCTTTGGAATAAATAATTAAAAATTCTTTGTCTTCGCCTAAAAACGACTTGTCTTCATCGCCAGAGATTAATTTATTTTTAGTGGAAAGATAAATGGCCATTTTCATAGCAATATCTGGATGCAACCATTTGAAAAACCATTGTGCAAAAGGATTTGTAAAGATTTTTTTCATCCTTTTATAACCTTTATCGCCGGGACCAAGTCCGTCGCCATGCGCTAAAAGAAAGTTTTTGCCGTTGATTTCAAAATATTGTTTTTCAAAGAAAATAGCGGCACCGATTTCTTGTTCGAGGTAATCTTTCATCCAAAGATCATGGTTTCCGACGAAGAAATAAATGTCAATTCCCGCATCTTTTATCTCGGCCAATTTTCCCAAAACACGCACAAAACCTTTTGGAATAACGTGTTTCCATTCATGCCAAAAATCAAAAAGATCGCCCATTAAAAATAAAACCTGTGCGTCTTTTTTAATCTCGTCGAGCCATAAAATGAATTTAGTTTCTCGAATCTTACTTTCAGCAGGATTTGGCGCACCAAAATGCTGATCGGAAGCGAAGTAGATTTTTTTATTTTTCTGTAAATCGATTTTTATCATTGGTGAATTTTAACCATAAAAGGAACAAAAGTTTTAAGAATTTTAAAGTTTATGTTTTTGCTTTTTAAAGTGAAAATAAGAAAATTTTACAGTATTTAATTTTCAAATTACCTCATCAACAAATTTTCAAATTAAATTTGGTCTTCTGCAAACCATTCGCCGTAAGAATTTTCAGTTTCATTTAACTTTAAATAAGCCAATTGAATTTCTGAAGGTAAATTATTTTTAATTTTTGAGGCGATTTCGTAAAGCATATTTTCGCAAGTCGGTTGAAAATCGCAATAAATAACTTTATGACCGTCTTTTTCTAAAGTTTCGCCTAAAATTTTGTGTGGCGAATTACCATTTAACATCACCGCATGATCCCATTCATTAACGATCTGAGAGTTTACGATCGCTTTTAAATCACCAAAGTCCATCACCATTCCATTTTTAGTATCGTCTAAATTATTGATGGGATTTCCTTTAACAGTCACAAAAAGTTTGTAGGAATGTCCGTGCATATTTTTGCATTTTCCGTCGTAATTGTAAAGGACGTGCGCTGTTTCAAAAGTGAAAATTTTAGTAATCCTGATCATTTTGCAAAGATAAGTGAAATTTTAAACTGAGTGCGTTTTGCGTGAGCGATAGTAGTGAAAATCCTTTTTTGCTGTAGCAAAGCGGAAGTAGAAAAGATTGCAACGGATAGCGCGGTTTTTTTGAAGGGGCAATTGCGGTGGCGAAAAACATGCCCTCAATATTATAAGGCAAATTAGATTTTTTGTTTTAAATTTATTTAAAAGTTTATAATTTGTTTACAGATTTCTTTTTCCCAGATCGGTGTTTGAATTGCAATACGATTATTGCGGCAAATGTTTTTGTGTGTGAAATCTGCATTAGCCAGATAAAATTTACAACAGATTCTTTTGAAAGTGAAAATATCGTCAAAGAGAAATGTAAAAGTTTATTTCCCGTAGAAAATGCTTTTGCTTTGATGGAATTTCAAAAAGAAGGTCTTTCCAGAGAATTAATGCATAATTTAAAATATAAAGGCCGGGAAAATATCGGAAATTTATTTGCAGAATGGACCATTGAACGTTTGCATTTTAAAGAAAAACCAGATTTAATAATCACAGTTCCGCTTCACAAAAGGAAACAGAAAAAACGCGGATACAACCAACTTCAACTTTACGCTGACAATATTTCTAAACATTACGCCATTTCTTACGACAAAGATATAATGCGCAGAAATTTTCACACTAAAGCACAAGCACTGAAAGTTTTCTCAAAACGTGTGGTTACTAAAAATTTATTTTCATTAAATAAATCGATTTCCGGGAAACATGTTTTGTTAATAGACGATGTTTTTACCACGGGAAACACGATGAGCACGATGGCTTGGGAAATTTTAAAAAATAAAAATAATAAAATAAGTGTTTTAGTAATGGCGAATGACGAAGGTTAAAAACTCATTTTCAGAATTAAAATTTAGCATCCAAATTAGTATATTTGCATTTATGGAATATAATACAGACAGAACACACCTAAATATGCCAGAATATGGCAGAATTATACAGATTTTAGTAGAAAGATGCAAAACACTTGCGACGAAAGAGGAAAGAAATGAAATGGCAAATGCGATCGTTGATTTTATGGGGCAAAGAAACCCGCAACTTCGCGATGAAGAAAATTACAAACACAAATTGTGGGATCATCTTTTTATATTGGCAAGTTTTGACTTAGATGTAGATTCACCTTATCCGATTACGAGCCAGGAAGAACTTCACACGCCACCAAAAAGAATGGATTACCCGAAGCTACAGGGTGATTTTAAATTTTATGGTAAAAGTATATTAACCTTAATCGAAAAAGCAATAGAATTAGAACCCGGCGAAGAAAAAGAGGCTTTAATAGAAGTGATTGCAAATAATATGAAGAAATCATACAATGTTTACAATAAAGAGCACGTTCATGATGATGTTATTTTTAGACATTTAAAAGAACTTTCTGAAAACCGTTTGGACTTGACCAACATTGAAAGTTTAGATAAAAGCAAAATTTACTACGCCACAAACAAGAATAACAGCAATAATAAAAACAGAAATTACACCAATAACAACCAGAATAAAAGACGTAGTTTCAATCCAAAAAATAACAGAAACTAATGACAGGAGCGTTTGAAATAAGAGGTGGGAAACAATTACATGGTGAAATAACGCCACAAGGCGCAAAAAATGAAGCCTTACAAATTCTTTGTGCAGTTTTATTGACAGATGAAGAAGTTAGGATAAAAAACATTCCCGATATTCAGGACGTAAACCGTCTGATAGAAATTTTAGGTGATTTTGGGGTAAAAGTAACAAAAAACGGTTCTGGAGATTATTCATTTAAAGCCAACGAAATTAATTTCGATTACATAAAATCACCTGAATTTAAAAAAGACGGCGCAAAACTGCGTGGTTCGATCATGATTTTAGGTCCGATGTTAGCCAGATTTGGTGAAGCTTATATGCCAACTCCAGGTGGTGATAAAATCGGAAGACGTAGATTAGACACGCATTTCCAGGGATTTGTAGAACTGGGCGCAGAATTTCATTACGATGAAAACGACTATTTCTATACTTTAAAAGCCAAAGAACTTCGTGGTAAATTTATTTTATTAGAAGAAGCATCCGTTACAGGAACAGCAAACATTGTGATGGCCGCAGTTTTAGCCAAAGGTGAAACTAAAATTTACAACGCTGCCTGCGAACCTTATTTGCAGCAACTTTGCAAAATGCTCAACAGAATGGGCGCAAAAATTTCCGGAATTGGTTCAAACTTATTGACCATTGAAGGCGTCAATCATTTGGGCGGTACAGAGCACACGATGCTTCCGGATATGGTCGAAATCGGTTCGTGGATCGGACTTGCGGCGATGACAAAATCTGCAATCACCATTAAAAATGTTAATTACGACGAACTTGGCGTCATTCCAAACACATTCAGGAAATTAGGAATAACTTTAGAAAGAAGTGGAGAAGATATTTTCGTTCCCGCACAGGAACATTATAAAATTCAGAAATTTATTGACGGCTCTATTTTAACCATCTCAGATGCGCCGTGGCCGGGTTTTACGCCAGATTTGCTGTCGATTATTTTAGTCGTTGCAACTCAGGCAAAAGGAACTTTGCTCGTTCATCAAAAAATGTTTGAATCCCGTTTATTTTTCGTCGATAAACTCATTGATATGGGCGCGCAGATCATTTTGTGTGATCCGCACAGAGCAACAGTTGTCGGCTTAAATCACGAATCGCCTTTGCGCGGAACTTCTATGGTTTCGCCCGATATTCGTGCAGGAAATGCCCTTTTGATCGCAGCACTTTCTGCAGAAGGAAAATCTACCATTCATAATATTGAACAGATCGACCGTGGTTATGAAAACATAGACGGACGATTGAAAGCCTTAGGCGCGAACATCGTTAGGATTTAATATTTTAATTAGAAGCAAGAAGATTTTAGTTTCTCTGAAGATTATTCCCGCTTTCCACTATATCTTTTTCGTCATTGCGAGCGAAGTGAAGCAATCTGTTGAACTTTTACACACTCGCAATAACGAAAAAGGATGCCGTTCCAATCGGGGCTACAAAGTCCAGGTATTTTTTTTGTTCGAAATTTTAAAATCTTTGTAGGAACTTGCCTCTGGCGCGTTCAAAAACAAAAAATAACACATAGATTTCTGTAAAATTAAGAGAGAATTTAAATTGATTCTAAAGATTTTTATTTAAATTTAGAAACCTTAATGTAATCTTTCCAATGTTCACAATAAAAAAAGATCTGATCGGAATTGTTCTCTGCGGCGGCGAAAGCAAACGCATGAAAACCGACAAAGCATTATTGGAATATCACGATGACGCTCAGTGGAAAATTGTATCGAAAATGTTGATTCCTTTTTGCAAAGAAGTCGTAATTTCAATCAATGAAAACCAATGGAAAAACTGGGCAAAAAATGAAGAAGGAAAGTTTATAATTGACGCTGAAAAGTATAAAAACCACGGACCGATTTCCGGTGTTTTGAGCGTAATCGAAAAATATTCAAATTCAGGATTTTTCATTGTGGCAACAGATTTTCCTTTATTAAAAAGTGAAAATTTAAAACAATTATTTAATGAAAGATCTGAAGATTTTCAGACCATTTGTTTTGAAAATGACGGATTTTTACAGCCACTAATTTCAATTATAGAAAAGGAAAGTATTATAAAATTACAGGAATTTTTTGTTAAAGGAAATGATTCTTTACGTTATTTTTTAGAGGAAATTAAAACTAGAAGAATAAAAATTGACGGTGAAAATTTTCTTAAAAACATCAACACAGAAGAGGCGTTTTTAGATTTAAAAAATAAAAATGATCAAAGAATTTAAAATAAATAAAGTCGTCGGTTTTGGAAAAGAAAATTTTTCAAAAAACGACAATTTAGCCATTGAAGAACCTCTTGAAATCTCATTGAAAATTGCCTCAAAAACAGGAATTCATCCACTTTCTGTTACGATGAGAACGCCGGGAAATGACAGAGATTTAGCGATTGGTTTTTTATTTACAGAAGGAATTATAAATCAAAAATCCAATCTTTCCGGCAAAATTTCGGCGCAGGTTGAAGAAAATAAATTGATTGTCGAATTTTCTTCAGAATTTAATCCAGATCTTCAAAAATTAAAAAGAAATTTTTACACTACGAGCAGTTGTGGCGTTTGCGGTAAAGAAAGCATTGAAGCCATAAAACAGGTTTGCAAAATCCCAATTTTAAAACCGGAAACTTCAGTAAAAATGGAAACCCTTTTTTCATTGACAGAAAAATTGTTGAACGTCCAAAAAACTTTTGAATCAACTGGTGGAATTCATGCTTCGGCTCTTTTTGACCTGGAAGGAAATTTGATAAATTATCGTGAAGACGTTGGCCGACATAATGCTTTAGATAAATTAATTGGTTCAGAACTTTTAAAATATGAAAACGAAGATTTTTCCTTAAAAAACAGAATTGTCCTTTTAAGCGGAAGAGCAAGTTTTGAATTGATACAAAAATGTGCAATGGCAGGAGTTCCGATCATTTGCGCGATTGGCGCACCAAGTTCGCTTGCCGTAGAAACTGCAGAAAATTTCGGAATAACTTTGGTCGGATTTTTAAAAAATGGAAATGCCAATATTTATTGTGGTGCAGACAAATTAGATTTAAACTTAGAAAATGAAAATTAGAATAAAAGGAAACAGCATCAGATTGCGCTTGACAAAAACCGACGTAAAAAACCTGAAAAATTTTGGCAAAATTGAAGAAAAAACAGTTTTCAACGATACCAATATTTTTGAATATACTTTGGAAATTGACGACAATATCTCTGAAATTTCAGCGAGATTTGATCAAAATAAAATAAACGTTTTCTTATCTAAGAAGAATGCTAAAACATTAACTGAAACCAACGAGATCACAGTTCAGGGAAATCAGGAAAATGGAACAGAAAAAGGACTTTTACTTCTGATAGAGAAAGATCTGGAATGCCTTGATTCTACGACTGAAGACCAAAGCGACATGTTTAAAAACACGAAAACAGTTTGCTAATTAATTTGTAATTTACCTAAAAACTCACCGCAATGTCCGAAAATAAAAGCCATCACAATCCAAACGCAGAAAATCCTGCAACTTTTACCGATCTAAAATTATCAGAACCAGAAACTTACGCTGCAGGAAAAGAAGCCGTTTTGGTCTCTGCGGAACATATTTTAAAGGCGATGAATCCAGTTCGCGGATTTAAAGCATTAAATCAATTGAATGCTTACGACGGTTTTGACTGTCCAAGTTGTGCTTGGCCAGATCCGGATGATGATCGAAGCGCAGTTGCAGAATATTGCGAAAATGGTGCAAAAGCAATTTCAGAAGAAGCGACCACAAAAGTAATTTGGGAAGATTTTTTTGCTCTGCACTCTGTTGAACAATTGTCGAAATTAGATGATTATCACATCGGCAAAAGCGGAAGAATTGGTCGACCGATGTATCTTCCGGAAAACGGGACGCATTACGAACCAATTTCCTGGGAAAATGCCTTCAAAATAATCGCCGAAAAATTAAACGGTTTAAATTCGCCAGACGAAGCAATTTTTTACAATAGTGGTCGTACAAGTAATGAAGCAGCGTTTCTTTATCAACTTTTTATAAGAGAATTTGGGACAAATAATATGGCAGATTGTAATAATTTATGCCATAGAAGTAGTGCGATCGCGCTTGAAGATACCGTCGGGATTGGAAAAGGTTCTACAACTTTACAAGATCTTTACGAAGCCGAAGCGATAATTATTATAGGACAAAATCCTGGAACAAACCATCCAAGAATGCTTTCTGCATTGAAAAAAGCACGAGAAAATGATGCTTTAATTATTGCTGTAAATCCATTAAAAGAGGCTGGTTTGCAAAATTTCACCGATCCACAATCTATTGCGGGAATTTTAGGTCGGGAAGTTACGATCTCTAATTACTACCTTCAAATCAGAGTTAATGGCGATATGGCTTTGATGCAAGCTATCGCAAAATTTTGGTTCCAATTTGAAGATGAAAATCCAGGACAAGTTTTAGATCAAAAATTTATTACGGAAGAAACAGCAGGATTCGAAGCCTTTAAAAAACATATTATAGAGCAGGATCTTGACATTTTATCTAAAAAATGCGGTATTCCTTTGGATAAGATAAAAGAAATAGCAGAGAAATTAAAATTTAAAAATAAAATTGTGATCTGCTGGGCGATGGGTTTAACGCAGCATAAAAATTCAATAAACACGATCAAAGAAGCGGTTAATCTACTTTTAATGAAAGGCAGCATCGGAAAACCCGGCGCCGGAACTTTTCCTGTTCGCGGTCACAGCAACGTTCAGGGTAATACGACGATGGGTATCAATGAAAAAACCGAAGATTGGCTCCTAGAAAATATCGAAAAAGTTTACGGTTTTGTGCCACCCAAAAAAGACGGTTTTGACGCGGTAGATTCCATTACTGCGATGCACAAAGGCGATGGAAAAATATTTTTTGGCTTGGGCGGTAATTTTTTAAGCGCCACGTCAGACACCAAATACACTGCGAAAGCGCTTCAGAATTGTGAATTGACAGTGCATGTTTCAACAAAACTTAACAGAAGCCATTTAGTAACCGGTAAAGAAGCACTCATTTTACCAACTTACGGCAGAAGTGATATTGTTCTTGAAAATGGTAAACCGCAATTTATTTCCACAGAAAATTCAACGGGCGTTATACAAAACAGCAAGGGAAATCTTGAACCGGTTAGTAAACAATTGCTGAGTGAAACCGCTATAGTTTGTCAAATGGCACTCGAAGTTTTAGGTGACAAAACAAAAGTAAACTGGAAATCTTATAATGAAAATTACGATTTAATTCGCGACGATATTGAAAAAGTGATTCCGGGTTTTGATAATTATAACGAAAGAGTGCGACTGAAAGCAGGATTTTATTTGCCGAATGCAGCCCGCGAAGGTAAATTTAACACTGAAAATTCAAAAGCCAATTTTAGCGTTTCTGTTGCCGATACTTTAGAAGTGAAAGAAAATGAGTTGATCATGATCACCATCCGAAGTCACGACCAGTTTAACACCACTATTTATGGCATGAATGACCGTTACCGCGGAATCAAAGATGAAAGACGCGTTATTTTTATGAATGAAAAAGACATGGCAAAACGCGGACTTAAAAAACTGGACGTTGTCGATCTATTCAATTATTACGGCAATGTGGAACGTGTTGCCAGAAAATTTTTGGTAATTCCCTACTCTATTCCCGAGGAATGTTGCGCCACATATTTCCCCGAAACTAATGTTTTGGTACCCATAAATTCAGTGGGTGATGGAAGTAATACGCCGACGAGTAAATCTGTGATTATTGAGGTGAAAAAATCCGTTGATTAAAGCAACTATTTGAAAATCATATAAATAAATAATAAGATTTCTTTTTAGAAGCAACAAGATTTTCGCTTCTTTGAAGATTGTACCCGCTTTCCATTACAATCTTTTTTGCGCTCGCTTTCGCTCGCGCAAAAAAGGATTTCCATTTCAATCGGGGCTAGAAGTTCTTTTATTTTTATTGCCCGACTAGAAGAAGAGTAATTTCTTGAATTATGGTTTTTACAATTTTATCGAATTCCTTTTTCTATATTTGGTTGGATATAAAGTATTTCGATATTCATAAAAACCATCACGTATTTGCGTGGTTATATATAGTTTTGCCATACATATATAAAATTTGGCAGTAATTAAAAAAAATGACAGAACTTAAAATAGATAATGAAGATGATTTTTTAAAGCTTGCTTGTGAATTAGGCAGGCCAATATCTTCAAGAATTAATGGAAGTTTGATTGATAATTTGATTCCATTAAAAAAAGAAAATGCTCATAAACAATCTTTATCTGCAAATTTTGGTACTAGTGATTTTCCTTATCATACTGATGGTGCATATTTTAAAATTCCACCAAAATTTATCTTATTAAGATACACTAATGGAATTTCAAAGCCAACACCAACAATATTATGTAATTTACAAAACATAAATTCTTTTGATAAACAAATACTAAAACATTCCGTTTGGAAAGTTAAATCAAAAGATTCATCATTTTATTCATCAATATTATCAGAGGATGAAAAAATTTTTAGATTTGATAATTGTATAATGCAACCTATTGATATGAAAAATGATAACTCTACACATTTAGAAAAATTGATTTCCTCACTGCCTAAAAAAATAATAAATTGGGAAATTAATAAAACAGTAATTATTGATAATTGGAAATATTTACATACAAGACCAGAGGTTAAAGACAATGAAATTGATTTTAGAAACATTCAAAGAATTATGATACAATGAGTTTTGATAGCGCTTGGACTTACGAAAAATTATGGTTAAAAGCTAAAGTTTATATAAGCAAAGCACTTTCAGAAGACAGAGAAAGTGAAATGTTTCCTTTTTTTTCAGCAATTGCACTTGAATTTATTGCAAGAGCAACTTTAGCAAAAGTTCATCCTGTTTTACTAGCTGACCCAAGAGAAGGAGAAAATATCCTTTATGTTTTTGGCTTCCAAAAAAAGCCATTATATATTCCTATTTCTGTTCCAACCAAAACAGTTTTAGAAAGATGTGAAGTGATTGTTCCAAATTTTACAGAAAATGAAAAAACATTTTGTAAAGAAATAACTATCAAGCGAAATGAAGAACTTCATAGTGGAAATTTAGGATTCGATAATTTCCCCACAAAAATATGGCTTTCAAAATACTATAAAACTTTAAAAATATTATTAGAATTTCAAGAAAAAACACTGTTGGATTTTTTAGGAAGTGATGAAGCAGATGCAGCTGAAGAAATGATTGCCGAGAGAGAAGCAAATCTCGAAAAAACTATAAAAGATAGGATTTCAAGACACAAAAAGAGTTTCAAGGCCCTTTCTATTGAAATACAAACTGAAAAAATTTCAAATTCAGAAAGAGACAAATGGTTTGGAAGTCGAGTATATAGAAAAGATGAGATTTGTCCTTCTTGTGGAAATAATGGTATATTAACAGGTAAACTAATTTCGATTTCAGAAGGTAAAGCAAGTGATTCTGATATTACCCAAAACTTAAATATTTTACCAACCTATTTTATTTGTTTATGTTGTGATTTGCAACTTACAAACCACCAAGAATTAGACTCAATTGAACTTGGTGGCCAATATAAAATTGAGGAAATATTTGACCCAAGAGAATATTTTGAAATTGAAAATATTGAACCAGATTTTGACTATGGAAATGACTAAAATAACTATTGCCAACAGCGGTTTTGCGAGATTGCGAAATATGTGAAAAATTCAAGTTTTTCTTTCGCAAGAAATTTTATCTTAACAGAATAATCTCTGTTCCGAAGTTCACCCCGCTGACGCGAGCGTCTCGCTCGTGCCTTAAAAAAAAGTTAAAAAAAAAGATTGGACACGAGCGAGACGCTCGCGCAAGCAAATGCAAATATTTCACTTTATTTTTAACATACTTTTCGTCCCTTCGAAAAAAAACAATAAACCTTCTTTTTAGCCCGGATTGGACGAAAATCCTTTTTTGTTATTGCGATTATAAAAATGTTCAACGGATTGCTTCGTACCTCGCAATGACAAAAAAGATTGTAGGGAAAGCCGGACTTAATTTCAAACAAAAAAAAACTTTTTCTTGCTTCTAAAAAAACCAAATAATTCGGTTCTAATATGCGTTTACAAAAAGCGAATAGAATTATTTAAAATAATCCTACCAACCGCCACCACCGCCACCACCGCCACCGCCGCCAGAAAATCCGCCGCCGCCGGAACCACTTCCCGAACTTGAAGGTGGCGTTGCAGCCGTACTTAGCGAATTGGTCATGCTGCTGCCAAAAGAACTGGCAAACATCATATTATTAAAATTCCCACCGATGTACCAACTGTTTTGATAAGGCTGATTCATCGATTGAAGCGTATTTTCAAACTTTTTGCCCCAAATTTCATCCACACCCAAAATCATCGCAAAAGGCAAATATTTCTCAAAAACTTCAGGTGTCATTTTTGGCGGATTGTGAAATTTCATCAACTGATTTTCCGCCGCGCTCAGATACATTTCAAAACCATCGATCAAAGATTTTTGTTCTAATTTTTCGACTGTTGGTTTTCTGATGAGATAACTGTAAACCATCAAACCAGAAAAAGCGATCATTAAAAATAAATAGCAAAAATTAAAATTTTGATCATTTAAAGAAGTCAAACCGACTTTTAAACCCATCGTTGAGATAAAAAAGAAAAAGAACGGCACGATCCAAAAAAGTTTAGCAGAAAATTTAAACTTTCCAAAAAACTGAACGATGAAGAATACAACAGTCAAGGCAACGAAAATTAGTCCGCCCAACACTATTTTTCCAAAATCCGGATCAAGGAAATAACTTGTAAATAAGGCAATTCCATAAAAAGCCAGGATCGCTAAAGTTGGCAAAATTAATTTGTTTTGATTATTTCCCGCCGTTAAAAAAGCATCGTGCTGAAAATTTAAACTCGCTTTCACCGAATTGACCATCGTCTCAATCCCGCTGTCATATTGATTATCTAAAGTGATGGAAGTTTCATTTCCATTAAATAAACGGTCGATAATTTCCTGCTCTTCCGCAGGCAAATTTTTATCACTGTCCTGAACTTTTAAGATCGTATATCTTTTCTGTTTAAAATGACCGAAAAGTCCACCTTCCTCGGTTTCAGTAATTTTTAGATAACCTTTTATGGCTAAATCTACAACGCCTGCCGTGATAAAACTATTGTCAAATCTTTCTTTTTTCAGATAACCAAAAGAAGCCGGCGACAAATTATTCGGCACATTAAACTGCGGATAAATCGTCGGTGATTCCGGATCTCTGCCATATTTGTCCCACGATTGATAAAAGAAAATAAAGAGGCCAATTAAAAACACAATTGCTGCCCCTAAAATGCTGTATTTTTCTAAAAAAGTGGGCGGTGGCGGCGGAATAATCAAACCTTTCTCAAAACCGATCGCAACCGTTAAACCTTCATTTTCAGAAAAATTATTTGCCGAAAAAGATATTTCATTATCAGAAATTTTCTCATAAGTACAATCTTGTCCTTTCTCGCCATACTTTCCCGTGTAGCAGGAATTTTGAATGATTTTTGCGCCGTCCGGTAATTTGATATTGGCTGAAATATTTTCAGTCTTAAAATCCCAGGCGATTCCATTTACATTCCAGTAAAATTCATCATATTTCGGAAAAAAACCAATTTGATTTTTCGCCGTGTAATTGATCACATAATCGTAAACGTCCGGCGTCAGGAAAACATCTTTTTTACCGACGTAAATTACCAGATTTCCATTATTTGTTTCCGTGTGATAATCTTCCTTTTCACCATTTTTCGTGATAGAAATATCAGAATACCGAACCTGTTCTTCCTTATTATTTAAATTTCTGGTTTCCGGAAGCGTTCTAAAAATCCCGCGACGAATAGTATTTCCTGTCGCATAAACTTTGATATGTTCCGAAACCTGAATGCCACCTTTTTGATTCACCACAATATCAGAATGGAAAGAAATAATTCTTTCTTCCGTATTTAATGAATCCGTCTGCGCAAAAGAAAATGCCCAAAAACTAAGGAATAAAAAGACAAAAAACCGCTTCATATAAAGTTTTTACTGTTTTAAAAAAGACCAGGCAAACGCCCAATTTCGCGAATGTCTATTTTCAAACCTATTAAATAACGATTTCAAACCTTAAAATTTCACCTCAGGAACCGCTCTTTCCGCCGGACTTTCCAGTTCAAAGAAAGGTGATTTCACAAACTTGTACATATTCGCGATAAAATTACTTGGGAAAGTATCCACCAGAATATTATTCTCACGCACCGTTCCGTTGTAGTACCTGCGGGATTTTTCGATGTCAGATTCCAGGTCAGACAATTGACCCTGCAACTGCATAAAATTCTTGTTCGCTTTCAGATCCGGATACTGTTCCGCTACCGCGTTTAAATTGACCATTGCCTGACCAAGATTTTTTTCCGCCGCCTGCTTTTCTTCCACAGTCGTTGCGTTCACGGCCTGCGTTCTCGCGCGCGTCACACTATCAAGCGTTGCGCGTTCATGCGTCGCGTAGCCTTGCACCGTCGCCACCAGATTCGGTATCAGATCGTGGCGTTTTTTCATCATCACATCCATACTGCTGAACGCTTCCTGCACCATCGTGCGAAATTTCACCAATCTGTTGTAAATAGAAACGCCATACATCACAAAAATCACAACCAGTGCGACAATAACCAAAAGAATTACCATAGTTTTAAAATTTAAAAGTAAAGATAAACAATTTCCCCAAGCCATTGCGAGCAAAGTTTTGTCATTGCGAGACACTTTTCAATCTTTTCGTCATTGCGAGGAACGAAGCAATCCCTTGACATTATAAAAACTTAGAAGCAACAAGATTTTCGCTTCTTTGAAGATGGTACCCGCTTTCTACTATATCTTTTTTGTCATTGCGAGGAACGAAGCAATCCGTTGAAAATGATCGCAATCGCAATAACAAAAAAGGATGCCGTTTCAATCGGGGCTAAAAGTTTGGGTATTTTTCGTTCGAAAGGAAGAATAGTAATTTCAAATTACGGTATTCCGTAATTATTATTCAATTCAATTTTCTATATTTGATTTATTAATAAAGTCAGCAGTCATACATATCTACCCATAAATGGGTGGCTTTGTGTAGTTTTGTCATACATATATACAAGTTGTAAGATATTTTTAGGATGGAACGTTATCGAAAGATTGTCTAATGAAACTTTGATTTTTCATATTCAAAACTGTCGAAACGCTTTGACAACAAAGATTTCAAATTAAAAAAATTGTGCAACGGGTTGGAATTAACCGAAAACCTGCCTTCATAATGAGAAGTTACTATAACAAAATAAGTAGGAAAAAACATTAAAATAAATTTTATGAAAAGAACATTTTCAATTTTAGCGATTTTTTCAGTATTAACATTATCTATAATCTACTCGTGTAGAAGTGGTGAAAATGGAAATACAGAAATGTTATCAACGACTGAATCACTTTATAATAAAAAAGAAAGCACATTATTACAAAAAAAGTACGGATTTGTTTCTATAAGTAATTATGTTAACAAAACCGATAAAATGACATTTAATAATATTAAATCATCAAACAGTTTTTCAAAAAATGCTTTTTCGGCAGATGATTTGGATTTGACTAAAGTCACTGAAACAGTTTGGGAAGACGCCGCAATTTCCTATACAATTGTATTTAAAAATAGTACGACAAAATTTTTGGTAGTTTCAGTTAAGAAAAATGAGACCTTTGATGTTAATAACGGGGTAATAATTGAAAATTTGGTTGATAATAAAGGTAATGGTGAAATGTTTTATACAAATGTGAGAAGGAGAAACAAAACAATATTTTGAAAATGGTAAAGAAATCAACTCAACACTTGCATACGGGAGACGACCATTTAGAGAATGTTTCGACCAAGCATACAATGATATCTGCGATGGTTTCATAGGCTGTGTCGCTTGGTATTCTAACTCTGCTGTTCCACTTGTAGCTGCGGCATATTGCCAAATTCATGGATAAAAAATTAAAATATAAATTAATATGACAACTAGAAACAAAATTTTATTATTATCATCAATATTTGCATCAATTATTGGAGTACTATTAAAACTCAATCAGTACAAATTTTTTGGTAATGTATTTATTGCAATAGGCACTTTAATTTGGTTCTACTTAATTGCATTAGTTATTTATAAATATCTAAAGACCACTTAAAGAAAACATCTTACAACAAGATATTTGCAAAAAAAGCCCCAAAAGTACATTGTGCATAGGGGCTTTCTTCGCAAATACCCAAACGTTAGCGGTAATTTTAAAAAAAAACAGGAAAATTCAACATTTTTAGAAAATGGATAAAACTCAAGGAAAAGAACTATTAGAAATTAAAAACATAATATTGAAACAATTCGGTCAGTCAGAATGGTTAGAATTGGGATTTTATTTAGGATGTAATGATATAATTGAAAATCATCCTCGATTATTGAGAAGTTTAAGTTTTGGAGATGAAGATTATGAGGGAAATGTTTTAACTGTATTGGACGAAATAATAAAACTTGACACCAATAATTTTAAAGAGATAAAGATTTATCTTTCTGAAAAATTTTCTAATCCACAAGTTTCTGAATATATTTCAACAGCACATACTGAAGTGCCTAAAAAAATGATGACATTTTCTCCTCAAGTTTTTAGTATTCCTACTAAATCTCAAAATGATAAATTAGTTACAGTTATGCTACCATTTTCTCAACAAGGAACATTTAACGCTGTAAAAAATGCTTGTGACAATTTAGGTTTAGAATGCAAAAAAGCAGATGATATTTGGGAAAACACTACATTTATTCAAGATATTTTTGAGCTTATTTTTACTTCTAAAGTAATGATTGCTGATTTTACAGGAAAAAATCCAAATGTATTTTATGAAGTTGGAATTGCTCATACTTTGGGAAAAACTGTAATACCAATTACTCAATCCATTAATGATATTCCTTCAGATTTGAAACATCACAGAGCATTAGTATATCATCCAATCGAACAAGGCTATAAAGAACTGACCAACGAAATTGATAAACGCTTAAGAACTCTATTTCCTGAAAAAGAACTTTGGTAAAAAAACTACCGCTAGCAGCGGTTTTGCAATAGTGCGGGATTCTCGCAAATTTAAAGATTTTAAATATTCCGATGTTTAGTTTATAAAAGAAAGATTTATCATATTAATCCGCACCATCGCAAAGACATAAAGCGTTGGTAGCAAATATAAAAACCCGTAACATAGACAAACAATTAGTATGACAAAAAGATTTTTATTATTTCTTGTGCTTTGGACGACCTTTTTGAAAGTTCAAGCACAGACAACATTTGAGCAAAACTACCTTGGCGATGAATTTTCACTTTACAAAGGAGTTCTTCTGAAATTAATTGACAATCCAATTTCAGGCTTTGACCACACTTTTTATTCAGACATAAAGTATTGTCAGTCTGCCTATGACAATAATGTAATATATCCAGACACGAAATATAATTTTGTTACTGTTAAGGATTCTTTAAAAAACAGAAATTCCTTGTAGAAAATATTATTGATAAAACAGGACAAGAGTGGAATGAATCTTCTAAAACGGATTATTTTGCTAAACCACTATTCGTTTTGAAAGATACTGCAAGCGGACAGAAAATTTATTATAAGTATGACAAAGAATATGAGCATAATTTTCCATTCAACACCTCTAAGATAAAGTATCCAACAGACTATTTTTGCTCTAAAATCGAAAAAGAAAAAGATGAATTCACAAGTGAACTCAAATTTAGTTCCCCTTTAATGAGTGGTAGACAAATATCACCGATGATAATCTATAAGCATATTAATAAAGGAAAATCAGTTTATTATTTGAGTTTGCATACAAATGGAAGTACAGTGAATGTTAATGAAAGTGGCGTTATAATTTTATTCCAAGATGGCACAAAATGGACACGATCTTCAAAAATTGATGTTGATGCAGGAAGTAATGGTTTTGATTATTCATCATTTATTACATTGACATCAACAGACCTTTTGACATTTTCAACAAAGAAAATTAAAAAATTCAGACTATATATTTATGACGAAGATGTTGATCCAAGTAGTGCTGAAAAATTCAAATTATATACAGAATGTATCAAAAACTCAAAATAAGTGCTGCTAACGTGGGTTTGGCAAAATAGGGGTAGAAATGCTGAATTGAGCATTTGGAATTTGTAGTTTTTTAGGAATTATTAATTTTGAATTTTAAAAATAGCACCCGCTGCCGCACGATTGCCCCGCCAGCGCTAGCGTCCCGCTAATGCCGAACAAAACCCACCATCTTAACCCCCCCCGCTGGCGCGAGCGTCCCGCCCGTGCATAAATAAAAAATCTTCATAAAATGATTGGACACGAGCGTGACGCTCGCGCCAGCAAAATATAATATTCGCAATTTATTTTAACCGCATTTTTCGTCCCTTCAAAAATAAAATTACCCATCTATTTAGCCCGGATTGAAGCGGCATCCTTTTTCTTTTTTTTACAAAAAAGAAAAAGATATAGCGGAAAGCCGGTACCAATTTGAAACAGAAAAATCTTGGTCTTGCTTCTAAAAATCCTTAAATTTGTAAAAAATAATTGCAATGCCAAAAATATCCCGGCGCGCGCAGGAAATGCCCGCTTCACCCATAAGAAAATTGATTCCCTACTCTATCGAAGCCAAAAAAAGAGGCACGAAAGTCTACCATTTAAACATCGGTCAACCCGATATTGAAACGCCGGAAACTGCTTTGAATGCCTTGAAAAACATCGATCTAAAGGTTTTGGAATATTCACTTTCTGAAGGAAATCTGGAATACAGAACGGCGCTCAATAATTATTACCATTCTTTGGGATTTAATGATTTAACAACCGATAATTTCATCGTGACAAACGGTGGTTCGGAAGCCTTGAATTTTGCAATTTCCACGCTTTGCGACGCAGGTGACGAAATTATTATTCCGGAACCTTATTATGCGAATTATAATGGTTTTACAGCAGCCTATAATGTGAAAGTTGTAGCCATTCCATCAACGATTGACACAGGTTTTGCTTTGCCACCGATTGAAGATTTTGAGAAAAAAATTACGGATAAAACACGCGCAATCATTATTTGCAATCCGGGAAATCCGACAGGTTATTTGTACACGAGAGAAGAATTGCAAAAATTAGCGGAAATTGCCTTGAAACATGATATCGTCGTGATTTCTGATGAGGTTTACCGCGAATATGTTTATGATGGAAAACAACAAGTTTCAATGTTAGAATTTCCAGAACTGGCGGAAAATTGCATCATAATAGATTCTGAATCAAAACGTTATAGTATGTGTGGCGTAAGAATTGGTTTTATGGTGACGCGTTCGAAAAAAATCCATGATGCCGCGATGCTTTTTGCACAGGCGAGATTGAGTCCGGTTTTAATTGGACAAATTATTGCGGCGGCGGCACATCAAAATGACCACGCTTACATCCAAAGCGTTCGTGAAGAATACACGAAACGTCGAAATCTTTTGGTAGATTTATTAAATGGAATTCCCGGCGTTATTTGCCCAAAACCAAAAGGTGCTTTTTATTGCGTGGCAGAATTGCCGGTTGACGATACCGATAAATTTGCGCAATGGCTTTTAGAAACCTATTCTCACGACAACGAGACAATTATGGTTGCGCCAATGGGCGGTTTTTACAGCAATCCGGAATTAGGAAAAAAACAGGTAAGAATGGCGTATGTTTTAAATGAAACTGATTTAAAAAGAAGTGTGGAATTGCTTCACAATGCACTTATTCAATATAATTCAGTGAAATAATTCTTTATGATAAAATTGATTAAAATATCAGGATTTTTGAGTGTCATTTTGCTTTGTTTTTTAAGTTGTAATACGACGGCGCAAACAAACAAAAATTTAAGCACGATCAATTCTGTTTCCGTGACCAATACTTTTGGCAGAGGCGGAACAGTGAGTATTACGGCGACCAAAGATTCTTTAATTTCTGTGAACAACAGCATTGCCACGAAAGAAATCCCGACAAAAAGCAGCAAGATTGATATCAAAAACTGGAACTCAATTGTTGCAGGTTTAAATCTGGAAGACATAAAAAATACGCAAAGTGGAAAAAGCAGAGGTTATTATGACGGTCCGGATGAGATTTATGAAATAGTGACAAACAACAAAACGTACACATTAACCAACGTTTCTGATCCAGTAAAGTCTAAACAACTCAAAAATTTGAAAGTTATTCTTCAAAAAATGGCTGCACAAAAGTAATGAAGGAAAAATTTTCTTTAAAAAACTACAACACTTTTGGCGTTGATGTTTCGGCAAAATATTTTGCGGAAGTGTCGACTGTTGAAGAATTAATAGAAATTTTAAACAACCAAAAACAAGAAACCAAAAACCAAACACCATTATTTCTCGGTGGCGGAAGCAATATTCTTTTCACCAAAGATTATAATGGTTTGGTTATTCAATTAAATTTAAAAGGAATTTCAGAAGAACTAATTTCTGAAAATGAAGTTTTAGTCACTGTAAAAGCCGGAGAAAATTGGCATGAACTGGTTCAATATTGTTTGGCTAAAAATTATGGCGGAATTGAAAATTTATCTTTAATTCCGGGAAATGTTGGAACGTCGCCAATGCAAAATATTGGCGCTTATGGCGTGGAAATTAAAGATTCTTTTGTGAGTTGCCAGGTTTTAAATTTAGAAACTTTAGAAGTCGAAGTATTTGATAAAGAAAAATGCGATTTCGGTTACCGCGATTCAATTTTCAAAAAAGAAGGCAAAGGCAAATATGTAATTCTGGAAGTGACTTTTAAATTGACCACAAAAAATCACCTCATCAAAACAGAATACGGCGCGATAAAAGTGGAATTGGAAGAAATGGGAATTGAAAACCCAACGATTCAAGATGTTTCAACAGCCGTAATTGCAATTAGACAAAGCAAACTGCCCGACTGGCGAAAAACCGGAAACGCGGGAAGTTTCTTTAAAAACCCGACTATTTCAAAAGAAAATTATTTAAAGTTAAAAGAGAATTTTGACACCATTCCAGGTTATCCAAATGAAAACGGCATTAAAGTTCCTGCAGGTTGGCTGATCGAACAATGTGGTTGGAAAGGGAAACAAATCGGAAATGTGGCAAGTCACAAAGACCAATCTTTGGTCATAATCAATGCAACCGGAAATGCGACAGGTAAAGAAATTTATAATTTTTCACAAATGATCATTGATTCTGTTCAGGAAAAATTTGGAATATTACTGGAACGGGAAGTGAATATTATTTAAAAGACTTTTAGATTATAGATTGATAGATAATAGATTTTTCTCTCGCAGATTTGACAGATGACGCAGATTAAAATTCAATAGTTTAAAAATCTGCTAAATCTGCGAGAAAAATATTACGATGATTATAATGAATTACTTCAAAATCTAAAATCCACAATAATAATCATAACCTCTTTCGTACCAATAATCTTTTGGACGGTCATTAGAGAAAACAATTGTTCCAATTCTTTTTAAATGTTTCACGCCATACTTTACAGGAATTATTAATCTGATCGGATAACCTTGGTTTGCAGGCAGAGTTTTGCCGTTCATTTCGTAAGCCAAAATTGTCTGTGGCTGAATCATACTTTTATGGTCAATTCCTACATAATACTGTTTATCCGGCGTTGACATTCCTACATAATTTAATGCATTTTCATTTTCCAAATGATAGGCTTTTATAAAATCCGTGAATTTTACGCCGCTCCAATTGGTAATTTGACTCCAACCTTCAATGCATTTAAAGTTAAAAGTAACTTCTGTTTTTGGTAATTTTTTAAGTTCATCAACGCTCACTTTTAAAGTGTCGCCGTTATTTTTTACAATACTAATAAAATAATTTTCACGATCTGGCGCATCTTGTATTCCTACATAACCATTTACGCGAACGTTTTTTGCGGCTTCGCTTTTATCAAAAACTCGGGTAGTTTTTGTTATGTTAAAAGCATTGTTTGCTATTTTTTCATTTAAATCTAAAGTTTTGCGCAAAGTGTTTGGTGTTCCATTATCTTGTTTCTCAGCTTTCAATTTTTTAAATAAAAATACTGAACCAAAAATAAATATCAAAAATATGACGCCGGAAATAATTGAAGTTCTTGCGATGTATGATTTAGAGACCTGCTTATTCTTCATCTTTAATTTTTTTCTTTTTATTAACCTCAAAACCTCTTACCATCGCAATAAAATTCTGCCAGCCTGCCAAAATCACCTGTATAACGTGAACAAGGAAAAATAAACAGAATAGAATTGTCAAGACAAAATGGATGATTCTTGCATTAGAATAACCTCCGAAAATATAAGTCAAACCACTCAACTGCACTGGCTTATAAATTGCCAAACCCGTTAATAAAGAACCTACTCCCATTAAAATAACCAAAGTGTAAGCAATTCTTTGTGCAGCATTATATTTGGTTTGTTCTGGTTTTGTTTTTCTAATTTTTAAATCATACAAAACGACTTGAAAAGCTTCTTTAAAAGACCTTTTTTGTGGAAGCAAATATTTATATTCTTTTGAAAAAATCAGGTAAAGCACGTAGATAATTCCGTTAAAAAAGAAGAACCACATAAAGAAAAAATGCAGATTCATCCCTTCTGCCAGTCTGTAAGGAATTCCCAAAGCTGTAAAAAACTCTTTCGGGAAAAAATGAAAAATAACAGTATTGCCGATTTTAATATTGTAAACGCTGCTTGCCCAATAAATTAGCAAACCGCTCCAGATCATCAACGCCAAAATGGGAAAATTTACCCAATGAAACCACCTTATTGCTAGCGGGTGTTTTTCAACAATTTCCTCTTTTCCTTCCATTGTGATAGATTTATAGTTCAGTAAAGTTAAAATAATTTACTATAAATTTTCAATAAAAGATTTAACGAATACAAAAATTCAAGATTAATGAAATTTTGGCAGAATTTTTACAGAAAAATCAATTGGTTCAAAATTTGAGAAACTTAAGCTATGAAAAATACCCAACTCAAAATATCGACTTTAGATTTAGCGACTGTAAAAGAAAACAGAAGTTTAAAACAAACTTTTGATGAAATTTTAGAGTCTGCCCAACATATAGAAAATCTTGGCTACGAAAGATTCTGGCTCGCAGAACACCACAATATGGCAAGTATCGCAAGTTCTGCGCCTTCCATTTAAATAGGTTATGTCGCAAATGGAACGAAAAAAATCCGGGTTGGTTCCGGTGGAATTATGCTTCCAAACCACAGTTCTTTGGTTATTGCCGAACAATTTGGAACATTAGAAAGTTTATTTCCCGGCCGAATTGATCTTGGAATCGGAAGAGCTCCCGGAACAGATGGTTTGACAGCGCAGGCTTTGGGAAGAGATGCAAGAAATATAAATCAACATTTTCCAAGACAAATCTTTGAACTTCAAAATTATTTTTCTGAAGATAATTCGTCAGCGCAAGTTCGAGCAATTCCTGGTGAAGGTCAAAATATTCCGATCTATACTTTAGGTTCGAGTACCGACAGCGCTTATTTGGCAGCTGAAATGGGTTTGCCTTATGCTTTTGCCGGACATTTTGCGCCGGAAATGATGCGTGAAGCTTTTTACATTTATAGAGAAAACTTTCAGCCTTCAGAATATTTGGATGAATCTTATATTATTGCCTGTGTTAATGGAATTGCCGCAGAAACTGACGACGAAGCAAAAAGTTTAGCAACCACACTTTATCAGGCCTTTTTAAATATAATCCGCAATGACCGAAAACCTTTTCCTGCGCCTTCAACTGATATGGATAATATCTGGAGTCCAATGGAAAAAGCGGCAATTTTGCAAAAACTGAAATATAGTTTTATTGGTGATGCAGAAAGTATAGAAAATCAAATAAAAGAATTTCAGGACACTTTTCATGTGGATGAATTGATGATCACATCACATATTTACAGTCAAAAAGCCAAATTGCGATCTTATGAAATTTTAAAAACGGCGGTGAATAACTTAAATCAAGTTGTAGCAATTTAATATATTTTTTTTAAACTCAAATAAGAGTCGCACAGATTTTCACAGATAAACAACTTGTAATATAGTAAATTTAAAACACTGAAAAAGTAAATCTGTGCTAATCTGTGAAATCTGTGAGCCAAGAAATTGAAATCACAGCTTCAGAATTTGATAAATCTAATCAAAAAATCAAAGCGTAAAATTTTGTAATTTTACGCTTTAATTTTTCTATGAAATAACATGAAATATATTGTTCTCAGTCTAATTTCTGCCGTGCTTTTAAGCCTTTCCTGGCCCACTTACGGCATTCCGTTTTTTATATTTTTCGCCTTCGTTCCATTGTTGATAATGGAACACGAAATTTCAAAATTCAGCAAAATAAAAAGAAAACCTTTGGTCGTTTTTGGCTTGAGTTACTTGGCTTTTATGATCTGGAATATCGTAACGACTGGCTGGCTCTACAACGCCTTAAATCCTGACGGAAGCCATTCTTTGATGGCCGCTATTTTCCCGGTTCTATTTAATTCCGCGTTAATGTCAATCACTTTCTTAATTTACCACAAATACAAAAATGCCGCAGGAACTTATTTCGGCCTGGTTTTTTTCGTAGTAATTTGGATGGCAATGGAAAAACTCACCCTTGAATGGGAATTTTCCTGGCCCTGGTTAAATTTAGGAAATGCTTTCGCAGATTATCCGAAAGTCATTCAATGGTACGACACAATTGGCGCAACCGGCGGTTCATTCTGGATTCTTTTAATTAATGTTTTCGCCTTTTATACTTTAAGAATTTGGGAAGCCGGACGAAAACCAAAAGATTTATTTAAAAACTTAGCGATTTTAGGTGCAATCATTTTTATACCGATTATAATTTCTTTTATAAAATATGAAAATTTTAATGAAAAACCAATCGGGAAAGCCAACGTCGTTTTGCTTCAACCCGATCTTGATCCTTACAATGAAAAATACACTGTTGACAGTATTCAGATTTTAAAAGATCTTCTCAAAATTGCAGAAGTTAAACCAGGCGCTAAAGTGGATTATTTTATTGCACCTGAAACGGCACTTCCCGGTTACGGTTCCATTTCTGAGAACGGTTTTCAGCAAAGTTTACTATTAAATAATGTCAAAGATTTTATTAAAAATACACCAAATTCTATTTTCGTAACCGGCATTTCTTCCCATAAAGTTTACCCAAACGAAGAATCGAAATCTGAAACTGCCTATCTTACGCCGCAGGGATTTTATGTGGACAGTTTTAACTCTGCCATTCAAATAATGCCCGATAAAAATGTGGAAGTTTACCACAAAGCGAAACTAGTTCCCGGCGTAGAAATGTTTCCCTACATCAACTATTTAAAACCAATTTTGGGCAACGCCATGATCGATCTTGGCGGCACAACTGCTTCTCTCGGAATGGACAAAACGCGGAAAGTTTTTACCAATCCATTCAACAAAGGAAAATTGGCGCCAATCGTTTGCTATGAAAGTATATACGGCGATTATGTTACAGAATATGTGAGAAATGGAGCTAATTTTCTTGCAATAATGTCCAACGATTCCTGGTGGGCAAATTCTCTGGGCCACAAGCAGTTAATGGCTTATGCCAGACTTCGCGCAGTAGAAAATCACCGTGAAATTGCACGCGCAGCAAACAGCGGAATTTCCGCGCACATTAATGCGCGTGGCGATGTTTTAGAAGACACTTTTTACGGCGACATCACCGCGCTTCCCGCAACAGTTCAATTGTATAATAACCTTACTTTTTACAGCAGAACGGGCGATCTAGCATCCAGAATATGCATTTTTGCCCTCGGGTTTTTGGTTATTTATTACTACGGAGAAAAATGGTTGGCACGTAAAAAGTAAGAACGTGCTTCTAGCGCGTTCAGATTTAGAAGCAACAAATTTTCGCTTTTTCCGAAGATTGTTCCCGCTTTCCATTACAATCTTTTTTACGGTCGCTTCGCTCGCGTAAAAAAAGGATTTCCATTTCAATCGGGGCTATTTTTCAAAAGTTTTTTTTCTTTCGAAACGTTATTGTAAGGAATTAAACTATTGCAATTTAAGTAAGTGTGTTTGTCATTCCGCAGGAATAAAAACAGTTGAGATTCCTACGGAATGACAAAATTATTTAAAAAAATCTATCAAAAAAATTTATATAATTGGAAATTAAAAACAGCAATTTAGAAGATCTTCCAGAAATTTTCAGGCTTTATAATGTAGCGACAGATTATCAAAAAAAACATTTCCCCGGAAATGTCTGGCCAGAATTTGATTCTGATCTTATTACTCAAGAAATTAAGGAAAACAGACAACAAATCCAAAATTTAGAGGACAAAATTTCGTGAAAAGAATCACAGAATGGTCTAAAGAATTTGCCAAAGAACAAAACAAAAAGTTCGTAAGAATGGACACTTGCGGCAAAAATATGGTTTTGATCAACCATTATAAAAATTGCGGCTTTAATTTTTTAGGAATGCACAAATTGAAAGATTCATCCAAACTTCAAGCGCATTATCAAAATGCAGATGTTTGTTTTTTTGAAATTGAACTTTAGTAGTTTTTGTTAATTAGCGCTTTATATTAGAACATAACATCAACAGAGTTTTGTCATTCCGTAGGAATCTCAACCGTTTAGATTCCTATGGAAATCGAAGATTCGACGTAATCAATTACAAAATACTGTAAATTACTATCATAGAAAATCAGCCAAATCAGCCAAATCAGCGAGAAAAAAATAAAAAATCAAATGCTTCCAATCGCCTTTCATCCAATTTACAAACATCCTTTGCCCGAAGGTCATAAATTCCCCATGCTGAAATATGATCTTTTACCTCAACAATTAATCTTGCAGGGAATCACAGAAGAAAGCGATTTTTTTGCACCGGAAATTGTCGATTTAAAATACGTTTTAGCAATACATGAAAAAAATTACGTCGATTCTTTGTTGAATTTAACTTTAGATGCAAAAGCACAACGGAAAATTGGATTTCCATTGTCTGCAGAATTAGTTGAACGCGAATTAAGAATCACAAAAGGTACCATTTCAGGTTGTGAAAAATCGCTTCAAACCGGCATTTCTTTCAATATCGCGGGCGGAACACACCATGCTTTTTCAGATCGTGGCGAAGCATTTTGCATGTTAAATGATCAGGCAATTTCCGCGCAATATTTATTAGATAAAAATTTAGCCAAAAAAATGTTAATTATTGATCTCGACGTTCATCAGGGAAATGGAACGGCAGAAATTTTTCAAAAAAATTCAAAAGTTTTTACTTTTTCTGTTCACGGAAGAACCAATTATCCTTTTAGAAAAGAAGAATCTGATCTTGATATTGCGTTGGAAGATAAAACTTCGGACGACGACTATTTAAAAATAATCAATGAATTTGTCCCAAAATTAATTAACCAGGAAAAACCGGATTTTATCTTTTATTTAAGCGGCGTTGATATTTTAGCGACAGACAAATTGGGAAAATTAGGTTGTACAATCGAAGGTTGTAAGAAGCGAGATGAAATTGTTTTCTCAAACTGCAACAAATTTGAAATTCCTGTGCAAGTTAGTATGGGTGGCGGTTATTCACCGGAAATAAAAACTATTATTGATGCTCATGCGAATACTTATCGGGTGGCAGCAGATTTTTATTTTTAAATACATAATTTCTTTTCTTATATTTCGGTGTAATAATAAACAGAATTATAATCATAAAATGAAGAAATTTTTTAAAATCTTTGTAATTATTATCGCTATTATTATAATTGTGATTACTTCTTTGTATTTCATTTTATTTACAAAAATTGAATTTCAAGAAAAAATTGCCAGTTCCAAAGAAATAAAAAATCTTGACAATAAAATTTTTTGGGATCTCGGTTATTATAAACCTGAAAAAATAAGTACTGACTTTTCTTTAGGGAAAAAGAAAAATGATACTGTTTGTCACGATTTTAGCGTCTCGCAAAATAAAAATCACAGTCAAATCGGATATTTTAGACTTAGTCAATCTAACGGATTTGGTGGAAATGTTATCCAAATCTATAAATTAGGAAATAGATTTAGAATTGAAATGGAAGATGTTTCAGATAATGTGATTGAGAACACATCAAAAAAAGGCTACAAAATTCTTTCTCAAAAACTTATTTTAGATAAAAAGAATTATAATATTAAGGATAGTATTTTTGGGGAAATAAAAATTAAGTTTCGTAATAATGAAGACAACTCTATAAATTACGGAAGTGGATTTTTCAGAACGACAGTTAACTAAAATTTTGCAAAAGAAATCTTAACAGGTTCAAAATTATAATCGATTTAATGACCAAAAAAAAAACTTCTTTCACAGTCTGCCCGGAATGTAAAGGTCTCGGCAAAAAAAAGGGCAGAATAAAAAACAGATTTCGGCTGCGTTATGAGGCAGAATTAGAAAAATTTAGAAAAAATAACAACGAAGGAATTGAACCAATTCGTCCGCAAGCGCACTCACATTCTTGCGAGAATTGTTTTGGTTCAGGAATAATTCCCTCTGAAAATTTCCCAATTCGCGATGACAGTTTTCCGCACGTTGCGATTATCGGAGCAGGAATTGGTGGCATTGCTTTAGCAATCGGCTGTTTGCATCGTGGTATTCCATTTACCATTTATGAAAAAGACCAAAGTTTTAATGAGCGTTCGCAAGGCTACGGATTGACCTTACAACAAGCCAGAAAAACGTTGGAAAATTTCGGGATTTTCAATTTAGAAAATGGCATTATTTCCAATCACCACGTGGTTCATGCGCCAGATGGAAAAATCGTGGGACAATGGGGAATGAGAAAATGGCTGGGAAAAGTTGACAAATTTACGACTCAAAATAATATTCAAAAAAGCAATATTCACATTGCCCGACAAAATCTTCGCCTTCAATTACTGGAACAATTGGACGGCGACGATCAAATAAAGTGGAACCATCAATTTGTCGGTTACGATAAAAATGCTGAGGGAAAATTTCACCTTCATTTTTTAGAAAATAATGTTCCTAAATTTTATCCCGCAGATCTGCTAATTGGTGCAGACGGCATCCGAAGTGCTGTGCGAAATACGATCATTCCTGAAGAAAAATCACCTTTGAGATATTTAGATTGCATGGTGATTTTAGGGATTTGTGACCTGTCTAAACTTCAACATTTAGAAAATCCTTTACTCGATTCTGCCACGGTTTTTCAAACAGCAAACGGAAAGGAAAGAATTTACATGATGCCTTTCGACCAAAATTCAATCATGTGGCAACTCAGTTTTCCAATTGAAGAATCCGCAGCAAAAAAACTGAGTGCCGAGGGAAAATCTTCCCTTAAAAATGAAGCTATCCGCAGAACACAATGGCACTCGCCTATTCCTGAAATTTTGATGGCAACAGATGAAAATAAAATTACCGGCTATCCAGTTTATGATCGGGAGTTGCTGACTTCTGAAATGCTAAAAAATGCAGGTTCAGTCACCTTACTCGGCGATGCAGCGCACCCGATGAGTCCGTTTAAAGGACAGGGCGCAAACCAGGCCTTGCTCGACGCTTTGTCTTTGGCGCGCGAAATTTATAAAAATTGCCAACCTTTATCTCACTGGCGCGAAACAGAACTAAGGAAAAATGTTTTAAAAGATTTTGAAACAGAAATGCTGGAACGCACCGCCACAAAAGTAAAAGATTCTGCCGCCGCCGCACAATTTCTGCATTCTGATATTGCACTTTTTGAGGGAAATGAACCGAGGGGAAGGGTTTTGAAAAGGAAGGATCTGTGAAAAATCTTACAACGTTGTAAAATTAAAGTTTATAAAATTTTTAAAATCATCTCGTTCGCATTTTCGGAAGAAAGATTTGAATTCTTCTAAGAATGGATTTCTAATTTGATCTAAATCTTCCAAAAATAATTTGAAATTATCTACATTGTCAAAAACAGTATCGATAAAACTTCTTCGTATGTGCAAACTGTTTTCGTTTCTATTGTTAGTCTCAATAAATAGTCGCAGAAAAGAATTAATATTATTATCCTTTCTACCAATAAAAATTAGTTTTTCTTTCACATCGTCATCTAAATATATTTTTTCCTCAAGTCGTTTTATGTTACTTCCTGCTTCGTGTTCAATATATTCTATTGTTTTAGCACCATGATAGTAATTCCAAAATTCATCAGATTTTATACCGTGATCATCTAAAAATTTAAAAAAATAATTTTTCAATATTATGTGAACTTCTTCTCGACTCAAAATTTTGTTCTCGAACTCTAAAACATTTTTATATGGACCTTTTTCATATAGAGATATTAAAAAATCAAGATTAAAGAGATTATTGCTACTTTCTAATTCATCTAAAAAAACATCTTTTATTTGACTATTGTTTAATTCAAGAATTTGTTTTGTAGAATCATTTGGGAAAGAAAATAAATTTAATAATTGCTTTGTGCTGATATTTATTTTACCGCTGAAATTTGTAGATGGTGTTTTACTTATTTGAAAAATAATGTATATGAAATTTATAAATTGTTCATAATTAACAAAATTTTGAAAATTTTCCAATCTTTCAATTAAATCCTCTTCTTTTCCCTCCTCAACATACTTACTTATCAATAAGAACATTTCTTCTTTATCATTAGAATTAATGAGTTGATTCCATTCAATTTCTGATAGATTTTCTCGAGAAATAATTTGCGCAAAATATCTTTCAAATTTTCTTGCTCTATTAACAGTCAAATAATTTTCTTTCTTTTCTCTAAAATTCGTAAAACCTATTCCTGAATTGTCCTTTAAAGAAAAAAGTTTTCTGAAAAGTTCTACTACTTTCCCTTTGTCTTCTCGTAACAGTGAACCTTTACGAATCAAATCAGTTAAATAAAAGTTAAAAAAAGTTTTAGAAAAATCATTAATTTCATTTGTACGATTCTCATGACTTGTGATCTTCGGTTTAATATAAAGTATTCCATTATTTTCATAAAAAAGATCATCTTTCTTATTGAAAATTAACTTATAAACATTAGGGTATTTTAAGTGTAAAATTTCTACAATTAATAAATCTTCAAAATCAACATCTTCCAATAATCCATCGAAATTTATATAAATAGAATCTGCAAGTTTCTTGATATCACGAATATTGGTAATCCAATAGCCAAAAGAATTCTTTTGATCTAAACCATCAAGAAAAAGATCCATTTTATCGAATGAACTAATTGCCTTTGTTATTTGCTCTCTATAGTTTTCACCAATTAAATTTAAAACTTTTTTTATAAAAATATTTGAAAGAATATTTTTATCATAATAAGGTAAAGACAATTCAATGTTAATTATTTTATTCAAATAATTGTTTGAAGGAAAAGAATTTACTTTCACTATTGCATTATTAATATAATCTCGATCATATGCTATTACAAAAAAAGTATTTCTAAAATTTGCTGTGTTTCTAATTAATTTTAACAACTGAAATACTTCTTCATTATCCAATCTATCAACATCATCAATAAAAATAATTAATTTTTTATTCAGTATTGTGAGACTGTTATTTATTTTATCAAAAATGGTTTCTAAAGATTTATGATCATCCAAAAAGGGAACAAAACTTTTTATAAATTTAGAAAGAGATTTGTCTTCATCAATTAATTTACTTGCATACTCTGTTATTTGTTTAGATAAAATATCATTCGAGAGATTTTCAGTTATAGATTTAAAAAAATCACCAACAAGAATTTTATTATCGAAACTTAACCATGGATTGAAATCAATTAAAACATAATCATCAGAGTTTTCTGAAACATTTAGTTTATTTTTTAAAATATTCAATGATGAAGTTTTTCCGTCTCCCCATTGAGAATTAATACCTATAGAATAAGCAGTTGAAAAACAATTTTCTCTTATAATTGTATTAATCTTTTCTACGAACTTATCTATTCCATCCCCAAGTTCATTATCTTCAATATTTTTTAAAGCAGAATCACCATAAAGTTTAGAAATTGGAAAAGTTTTAGACGGCGAAAGTATCTTTAAGTATTTTCCAAGGTCTAAGGCAAATATCAAATATATTACGTCTAAATATTTGATTTTACTTTCGTATGGAAGGAACTCAATTACATCACCACAATATCTATGATATGAGTAATAAAATACAATCAGTAAAAGAAAATATGTGTTTTTTTTATCTGGAATTGATTTGGAACATTTTTTAACTGTTATGGAAGTTATCAGAAAACAGATTATGATGAAAATGAAAATAAAATATACGTTTGATTCAAATTGAGAAGAGTATTCGTTAATATATTTAGTAAAAAGAAATATAAAAATTGGGTTACAGAAAAAAACAAGAAATATTCCTAATAAAAAATATAAAATCTTTCCACTAACTTTTTCAAATTTCATATAAAAGTGCTTTTTAACAAATTTACTAATATTTATATAGCCAGGACTTTTTCTAAAGTAAATTCTGCATTTTTTGAGTTACAATTATTAAAGTTTTATCATATCTAGATCTAATAATTCTAAAAGTTTTTTAGAGCAAATAAAAAAGCACAATCTCTCTCGAAATTGTGCTTTTTAAATTTTATATAAAAAAAATTAATCTTCCATCGCTTCGCCGTTTTTTCTGTAAATGAATTTACCGTAAATGTGTCTTCTGGCAAATCGGCTCGGCGAATCTGAATTGACCATTTTGATGTACGTATTTCTTGGAACACCGATGTATTCAAACTTTTTACCGTTCGTATGCTGAACTTTTAAAATTGATTTCTCAATATGAAAATCCTGGATCATAGATTTTGAAATGGTTTCCGTGTATTCTTCTTTGTATTTTTCCTGCGTTTCCGGGTTGATGCTTACCAAAAAATGATACGCCTCGATCACGGTTTTACTTTTTTCCTCGGCTTCCAGTTTCCCGGCTTCGTCATTTACAAATTTATCAGGATGCGCATCCTTCATGGTGTTTCTGTAAATTGTTTTTAAGTCTTTTAATGTTGCCGTTTTATCTACGCCAAGTGTTTTTCTGTGTTCGCCAATTCTTTTCATAATATGAGAGGTCTATTTTCGGGGTGCAAAATTAGGGTTTTATTTTTTAATGCAATATTCGAAAATGGCTGATTTTCATGAAATTAATCACGATATATTAAAATTAAATAATGTTGAAATTTTTAACGCAAAGAGCGGAAAGATTTTGTTTCAATTGATCAAAAATTAAGACTGAAAAGGAGTTTGCATTTCTTTATCAAAAATTTTCTTTCCCCGACCCTAAAGGGCGAAAAATTTTAAACAATTTGTGAGCATAGAAGATTTTTACTTAGCAACGTTTTGGTTTTTTGGAGAAGATTGCAAAAGTGATAAAAATTTAAAATACTAAATTCTTTATTCCATTTTGCGGCTTTCGGTTTTCATTATTTTGTCCCAAAAGGTGAAATATAAACCATAATTGGTGAGAAATTCTTTGTGGTGAAAATGATGGTGCGTGGCATCGATCCATAATTTGCCGAAAGCACTTTTGCGAAAAGATTCTGGGTAAACTTCGATGTCTAAATGGTTAATTACACTGCTAAACGTCATAAATACAAGATAAAAAAGCAAGACATAAATATTAACAGGTAAAACTATTAAGATGATCGGCACAATTAAGGCTTCTAAAATACTTTCCCAGGGATGAAATGAAAAGGCCGTCCAAGGTGTGGAACTCAAACTGTTGTGGTGAACTTTATGGATTATTTTATAAATTTTTGGAAAATGCATAAAACGGTGAAGCCAATAATAATAGGTTTCGTGAATGATCAAAACTAAGAAAAGACTGATTGGCAAATACCATATCCCGAATTTTAATGGATCAATATAAATCGCTGTGAAGTTTTCTAAATAAAGCCAATATGTAACAGCGCCAAAAAATGCAAAGATAGCTGATGAAATTATAGACCAGAAAATTTCTTTTTTGATCTGAGCGGTTTTTGGTGGTCTTTTGCTTAAAATTTTGTCTGTTGATTCACTACTTTTTATTTTGTGGTAATAGGCATAAAATGAACCTGCGGCTGCGAAATAACGCAAAAGCAGAATGCCGAAAAAGATTAAAATATAAGTGAGAAAATCGGTCATTTTGTGGTGATGAATTTAGGTCAAAGTTAGGGAAACTATCTTGGGTAATTATAGAGTTATCTGATTAATAAAAGGTTAATTGTATTTACATTATCTATTTTGATTTGGTTTTAATTTATTGCAAATTTTAATTTTTGAACGCAGAGTGCACAGAGATTTATATTTCATGATGACAATTTGAGGTTCGCAGAGGCGTTTCACTTTGCTGAGTTTTTGAAAAAAATGTTGAAAATCTTTTGAAAACAAAAAAAGAAATGAACTTCTAGCCCCGATTGAAGCGGCATCCTTTTTTGGCGCGAGCGAAGCGAGCGCCAAAAAAGATAGAGCGGAAAGCGGGACGGGTCTTCGGAAAAAGCGAAAATTTTCTTGCTTCAAATTCTTAAAAAATTAGTTTGAATAAATTTGTAAGAGTGAAAAAATAGTCGTTATTTTGCAAACTCAAATACTTAATCGTAAAAAGAACATCGAGTTATGTCTAGAATATGCCAAATTACAGGTAAGCGTGCAATGGTTGGAAACAATGTTTCTCACGCTAAAAACAGAACGAAACGTCGTTTTGAAATTAATCTACTGGAAAAGAAATTTTTTCTTCCTGAGGAAAACAGAAGTGTAACTCTAAAAGTGACAGCTCACGGATTAAGAATTATTAACAAAATCGGTATCGAAGAAGCTGTGCAAAGAGCGACTAGAAACGGTTTCATTAAAAAAGCATAAGAAATAATGGCAAAAAAAGGTAACCGAGTACAGGTAATTCTAGAGTGCACAGAGCACAGAGAAAGTGGTATAGCAGGTATGTCCCGATACATCACGACTAAAAATAAAAAGAATACGACTGAGAGATTGGAATTAAGAAAATTTAATCCGGTTTTGAAGAAATATACTGTTCACAAAGAAATTAAGTAATTTTATAAAATAACTTACCATGGCAAAAAAAGTAGTAGCAACCCTTCAAGGTGGTGCAGGAACTAAAAAAATGACTAAAGTAATAAAAATGGAAAAATCAGATAAATCTGGTGCTTACGTTTTTAATGAAAAAGTAATGAACGCAGAAGAAGTTGATGAATATTTGAAAAAATAATTATCTAGTCTAACTAAATATAAAACTATCCAAAATTTTTGGATAGTTTTTTTTTATATTTGTTTTTGCCTAAAGTTAGGATTTAGTTTAATTTTCATCAAAAATACTTCCCCACCGTAAAGGGTGTATTTTTGTTAAAATTTCGTGATAAATTCTTCTTCCTTTAGGTTTGGGGCAACAGAAAATTGTTTTAATAATTAAATAAAAACCAGATCATTTAAATAAAATCTGGATTAAAAACTATGAGTTGGTTTAAAAAAATATTTAAAAAAGAAGAGAAAGAAACTTTAGATAAAGGTCTTGAGAAATCCAGTCAGGGGTTTTTTGAGAATATTTCTCAGGCGGTTGTAGGGAAAAGTGTGGTGGATGAAGAGGTTTTGGATGATCTGGAAGATGTGTTGATCGCATCTGACGTTGGTGCCGAAACGACCATTAAAATCATTAAAAAAATAGAAGCGCGCGTTGCAAAAGATAAATACACGAATGTTTCCCAATTAAATGAAATTTTAAAAGAAGAAATCTCTAATCTTCTGCTTGATAATCCACACGCACAAACGGGAAATATCGATGAAAGTAAAAAACCTTACGTAATAATGGTTGTCGGTGTAAATGGCGTGGGGAAAACTACGACGATTGGGAAACTGGCACATCAATTTAAATCTGACGGCAAAAATGTAGTTCTTGGCGCAGCTGATACTTTTCGAGCAGCGGCGGTTGATCAATTGGTGATCTGGAGCGAAAGAGTTGGCGTGCCTATCGTGAAACAAAATATGGGATCCGATCCGGCGTCTGTTGCTTTTGACACGGTGCAAAGTGCAGTCGCGCAAAATGCAGATGTTGTGATCATCGACACTGCCGGAAGATTACATAATAAGGTCAATTTGATGAATGAATTGACCAAAATAAAACGTGTAATGCAAAAAGTTTTGCCGGATGCGCCACATGAAGTTCTTTTAGTTTTAGATGGTTCTACCGGGCAAAATGCTTTTGAACAGGCAAAACAATTTACGGCTGCTACGGAAGTTACTGCACTGGCAATCACAAAATTAGATGGAACAGCGAAAGGAGGCGTGGTAATTGGGATTTCTGATCAGTTTAAAATTCCGGTGAAATATATAGGCGTTGGTGAAAAAATGACTGATTTACAATTGTTCAATGGCACAGAGTTTGTGGATTCTTTTTTCAGGAAGCGGAATTAGAAATTATTTTTAAAATAAATTTGTGGAAATTATTTTTTTTAAAAATTATTTTTTAACTTCACTTTTATTAACAAACAAAAATTATTAACAATTAAATTTTTAAAACTATGGGAATTTTAGCTTGGCTTCTTTTTGGCCTTATCGTTGGTGCAATTGCAAAATTTATTATGCCTGGTGCACAAGGTGGTGGATGGATCATCACAATTATTTTAGGCATCATTGGTGCATTAGTAGGTGGCTGGATAGGCACTTTGCTAGGTATCGGTTCTGATGCATCAAGTTTCACTTTTGGTGGAATTGCGATGGCAGTACTCGGAGCAATTGTCGTCTTGTTCATTTATGGCGCTTTAACGAAAGGTAGAGCTTAATTAAATTAAGACAAAATAATAATCCCGGTTTGAAATATCAAATCGGGATTTTTTTGTGCTTAAATTATAAATTAAAATTTTACATTAAATCGTTTTTACCCTAATTCCTTCTTTATATTTAGGATTGTAGAACGGCTCAAACATTTGATAAATTCTATTTTACTATTTGCAATGTTATTCAAAGTATATTTCATATTTGTAACTCTCTTTTAAATCATCAAAAATAAAAATCCCGGTCTGAGATATCAAACCGGGAATTATTTTACTTAAATTCTTCGTTAAAATTTTACATTAAACATTGTTTTCATCATTATTCCTTCTTTATATTTAGGATTGAAGATCTGCTCAAATGTTTGATAATTGTCTTTACCAATCTCATTCTCAATAATTTTAGTAGAAATTTCATCTTCATTCATGCCTTTAAATAGCTGCTCAAATTTGTTCATCTTTTTCGGATAAGAACTGATGTCATAAGATTTAACTTTTGCTAAACCTGCAGCGTATAAAATAGCGTCGTCCAAAGTGCCCAATTCATCAACCAAACCAATTTCTTTTGCTCTTGTTCCGCTCCACACTCTTCCACCGCCAAGTGCGTCTATCTGTTCGAAAGATTTTTTTCTGTTTTGGGTTACGAAATAGACAAATCGCTTGTAAGTTCCCTCTACATTTCTCGTCATGATGCTTACCGTTCCGGGAGTTAATCCGTTGATTGGAGAAACCATCAACGAGTTCGCATTAGTAGAAACAACGTCGGACCGAATTCCATTTTTATTGGCAATATCTTTAAAATAAGGAATTATGCCAAAAACGCCTATTGAACCAGTAATTGAATTTGGTTCACAATAGATTTTATTGGCTGCCATTGCAATGTAATATCCGCCCGAAGCTGCATAATCACCAAAAGAAACAACTAAAGGTTTTTTATTTTTAAGTTGCTGAAGTTCAAATAAAATTTCGTCTGCTGCATTTGCACTTCCACCAGGTGAGTTTACACGAAGAACGACTGCTTTCACATCCTTATCATCCGCTAATTTTTTAATCTGTTTTTTAAAATTTTCAGCGTAAATTCCATCATAACCTTTTCCACCATAAATTTCACCGGAAGCATACAATACCGCGATCTGATTATCTTTATCAGAATCATCCTGTTTATTAGATTCTACATAGTTTGCGAATGAAATTTTATTCAATTTTTCATCTTTCTTAATATTAAGCTTTGCTTTTAAAATAGCTTCGTATTGAGATTCCTGAATAAGCTGATCTACTAGTTTATTTTTTAGACTTAAATCCGGCATCAAAGAATAAAGACTGTCAACAGTTGTTTTAAAACTTTCTGGTGATATATTTCTGGATTTTGCAATTTCTGATGAAGTTCTTCCCCAAATATCATTTAATAAAGTGGAAAGCTGCTCTTTATTTTCAGGAGAAATTTCGTTTTTTAAAAATGGTTCTACCGCTGCTTTGAATTTACCGTGGCGAATAACTTCTGCGTTGATACCATATTTATCCATAAAATCTTTAAAAAAGACAACTTCCGCTGCCATTCCTTTTAATTCTACGCCACCTGCTGGATTTAAATAATATTTGTCCGCTACCGATCCTAAATAATAGGCCGGTTGACTCACCGTATTTCCGTAAGCGTAAACAAATTTTCCTGATTTTTTAAATTCCAGTAATGCATTGCGAACATCTTCCAGTTGCGTTATTCCTGCATTAATATTGTCGGTCTCAATACTTATCCCTTTAATTTTATCATCATTTTTTGCTTTTTTTACAGATTGAATGATATTATATAAGGTGACATTGTTTTGATCATCATTAAAATTAAAAATATTCTCCTTTCCTTCTGCAGGACTATCTATTATTTTTGTTTTAAAGTCTAAAGTTAATATCGAATTGCTTTTTACGGTAACCTCTTTTTTACCATTTATAGCTGAAGCTGCGATAAAGAGAAAGAAAAAAACAACAATTCCTGTCAGCATTAATGCTATTGCGACTATATTTGCCAGGACTAACTTAAAAAAATTCTTCATAATTTTATATCAATTTGGAATATATGTCGCAACATTCGGTGGTTTTGTTACTCGGAAGTAATCTTGGTAATGCAAAATTAAATATTGATCAGGCTTTGTTTTTTCTGCAGGAAGAAATTGGCGAAATAAAACAGAAATCAGAACATTTATCATCTTCCGCCGTAGAATTTGAAAGTTGCAATATTTTTTGTAACATTGCACTTAGAATATTTACCGATTTATCGCCTTTTAAGCTACTTCAAAAGCTTAAACAGTATGAAAAAAAAATGGGAAGGCAGATTGATTCTGCAGATTTGGGCAAATATTCTGACAGAATCATTGATATTGACATCGTGTTATTTGATAATTTAACTTTTAAGAGTAAAAAATTAACGATACCACACGATAAAAATCTTAATGAGCGTGATTTTTCTAAAAAACTGATCGCGCAATTAGTAGACAACTAAAAACACTCAAATATGAAAGTAAAATTATTTTTAGCGGCTATCATGCCGATGGCGTTTTTTGCGCAACAGTCAAAAATTGACACACTAAGTTCTGGTGCTACTACATTTTCTTCCGGTAGTGCAAATATTCAAAAATTTGACAACAGTTCCCGACTATTCAATGACTGGTCCATCTCAGTAGGTGGTGGCGGTTCATTTATGCATTCCGCGGATCTGACTTCATTTTATGGAAAAAAAATAAATTATGGCTATAATGGCTATATCAGTTTAGATAAACAAATTTCTCACACTTTTGGAATGAGTTTACTCTACCAAAAAGGGAGAACTAATCAAAAAGGACAATTGCCTGGCGCAGCTGGCGTTAAAGCAGGAGTTGCAGAAGCATATACAAAATTCGATCAGATCTCTGTAATTGGTGATATTAATTTCTCCAATATTATGAGACGTGTTGATAACCATTCTAATTACAGATGGGCTCTTCACGGTTACCTTGGTGCTGGTTTTATGGGTTATAATACGCAGCTTATTGATAATGATACTTCAAGATTTAGTACAGTGCCAAGAAGAATCCCAATCATGGTTGAACAAAAACTTGGTATACAGTCATTCTTCTATGAATTTGGTACGGGCGTGAAATTTAAAGTAAGTAGATTAATTGATCTTGAAGCCAGAGCAATGTACATTTTCTCCGGAGATGATGAATTTGATGGTGGTGGATTTACTCAATTTGATGCTTACAACAAAATTAATACGGCCAGAGCTGATAATATGTTCACCGTTAATTTAGGGTTGACGTTTAAATTAGGAAAGCATCCTTCTCATCTGACTTGGCATGATCCATTACAAAATGCTTACGATAGAATGAATATTTTGGAAAACAGGTCTGAAGATCTTTTAGTATGTAAAAAAGGTGATCAGGATAATGATGGTGTTTGTGATGATTGGGATAGAGAATTAGATACTCCTGCAGGTGCAAGGGTTGATGGATCAGGTAAAGCACTTGATATGGATCTTGACGGTGTTATTGATTTAAATGACAAATGCGTAACAGTTCCGGGATCTGTAGAAAATAATGGTTGTCCAGTAAAATAAAAATTGGCACACCTTTTGTTAAGAAGTAAAAAAATTAACATAATTTTCGTTAAAACAAAAAATAATAAATATAAAATAAACAATTATGAAACTAAATTTAGCTAGCGTAGCTCTAGCATTGGTTTTACCAACTGCAATTTTCGCGCAAGACTCGATGGCAGTAGCAACAGAAATGGCTCCAACGACCTTTTCTTCAGGTTCATCCAACGTATCTCCATTCACACAGGATTCTAAAAGATTCAATGACTGGGCAATTTCATTTGGTGGTGGTGTTCCATTAATGCAATCAGCAGATTTAACATCTATCAAAAATGGTAACGGTAAAAACCTTTTCGGTTATTCAGCATATATCAGTATTGATAAAGCTATTACCCACGCTTTTGGTTTAAATCTTCAGTATGACAGAGGAGAAACAAGACAAGGTTTTTACAATACTAAAGATGCAATCCCAACAACTGGTAACCCTTACCAACAAATTGGTGCAAGAACTCAGTATGATGCGATATCACTTTTAGGAGATCTTAACTTTTCTAACTTATTAAGAAGAGTTGATAACAAATCAAACTTCAGATGGGCTCTACACGGTTATGCAGGTATTGGTACATTAGCTTACAGAGCTTACCAAAAAACTCCAGCAGGACAGGTTTTAATGACAGAAATTAAACCTTTTCAATTTAATTCACTTTTTGGACAAGCTGGTGCAGGTCTAAAATATAAAGTAAGCAGAAGAATTGATCTTGAAACTAGATTAATGTATGTTGTAACTACTGACGATCAGTTTGATGGTGGAGGTGCTCCAACAAGTGCTGTTAATCAAAGAGAAGAAGGAACTTCTGATAATTTCTTCAACGCAACAGTTGGTTTATCTTTAAAATTAGGAAAACACGAATCTCACTTAATGTGGCATGATCCATTGCAGGAAATTTATTACAAATTAGATGTATTAGCTGCTAAAAATCAGGATATCGAAGTTTGTAAAAAAGGTGATGCTGATAATGATGGCGTTTGTGACGATTGGGACAGACAATTAGATACACCAGCCGGAGCAAGAGTTGACGGTGCAGGTGTAGCTTTAGATACAGATTTAGATGGTGTAATTGACCTTTATGATAAATGTGTTGTAGTTCCAGGTCCAGTAGAAAATCAAGGTTGTCCTGTTGCAGGAACTGGCGTTGTTACTGATCCACAAAGAGCTTTAGAAGGAATCGAATTTGATTTAAATTCTGACAGAGTTTTATCTTCAAATACTCCAATTCTTAATAGTGCTGCCAGTTACATTAATTCTTCTAATACATCTTACAGTGTAATAGGTGGAACTGATACAAGAGCATCTGATTCTTACAATCAAAATCTTTCTGAAAGAAGAGCAAATAACGTAAAATCTTACTTGGTGAAAAACGGAGCTGATGCTGCTAAATTAGACGCAATCGGTAGAGGTGAAAAAGACCTTAAATATCCAGAATGTGATCCAGCTACTAAATGTCCTGAATGGAAAAACAGAGCAAATAGAAGAGTTTACTTCGAAGCAAAATAATTTTAAATAATTATTTTTATATAAAAAGCCACGTATTGCGTGGCTTTTTTGATTTCTAAATTTTCTTTACTTTTACCTAATGATTTCCAATACTAATTTTCAAGACCTGAAAATGAAAACGCTTCTCCATTTTTGGGGCTTTTCCGCATTTAGAGAAAATCAGGAGGAAATTATTGACTCTGTAATTTCAGGCAATGACAATCTTATACTTTTGCCCACAGGTGGAGGTAAATCATTGTGCTACCAATTACCCGCTTTACTTCTAGAAGGAACCTGTCTGGTCATCTCTCCATTACTTTCACTAATGAAAGATCAGGTTTCGCAGCTAAAAAACAGAGGAATAGAAGCAGAATATATTTCCTCCGAATTAGATGATATTGAAGCGGAGATTATCTACAACAACTGCAGAGATGAAGTTACCAAACTCCTCTATGTTTCTCCGGAAAGATTAATGGATCCAATATTTTTGAATCATTTAAATGATATTAAACTATCATTTATTGCCGTTGATGAAGCGCACTGTATTTCAGAATGGGGTCAGGATTTTAGACCAAGTTATCAGAATATATCAAAATTTAGAAGCAATTTTTCTCAGCTTTCGTGTATAGCTTTAACGGCAACTGCGACGCCCAAGGTTTTAAATGAAATTGAAAAAAAATTAGAACTAAAAAAAGTACAATTATTTCAAAAGAGTTTTAGAAGGAAAAATATTAAAATTTTTGTTGACGAAATTTCAAATAAATACGAACGAATTTTAAATTTATTAAATTTCGCCAATTCCTCCGGTATTATTTACGCAAGAACCCGCAAAGAAACAGAAGATCTATGTGCATTTTTAAAAAAGCAAAATAAGAGTGTAGATTTCTATCATGCTGGTTTATCGGCACAGGACAAAAATAGGATACAGGAATTCTGGCTTAAAAGCGCAAATCACGTGATTATAGCAACAAATGCCTTCGGGATGGGTATTGATAAAGATAATGTTCGTTTTGTGATTCATCTGTCACCATCTGCTTCCATTGAAAACTATTATCAGGAAATTGGGAGAGCCGGAAGAGATGGGATTTTGAGTTACGCTTTTTTACTTTGGAATAAATCCGAGATCAGCTCTATAAATGACATTTTATATAATGCGATACCAGGTAAACAAGAATTTTTAAAAATTAATTCTTTTTTATATTCTACATTTCAAATTGCAGAGCACGATCTTCCTGAAGAAATATTTGAACTAAAAATTCAAAATATTCAAAATTTCACAAAACTTTCCGCGGCAAAAATTAAAAATGTTTTAAATTTTCTCCACACTCAGGAAATTATTTTTTACCAAAATAAAAAATCAAAAAGTACGCTGGAACTAAAGATTTCTTCCGACGAGATCGATCAGCTTCCATCGAAAGATTCGTATTTTATTGAACTTTTACTTCGTAATATTTCAGGATTTTCTTCATACAAAGTCTCTTTTAACGAAGATTATTTAAGTGAAAAACTTCAAATTAATAAAAATATCATCAAGGAGCGTTTAAAAGATCTGGTAAGAAAAAATTATCTCAATTATCAGGATGGAGATTCTGCTTCTATAAAGTTTTTAAAACACAGAAACGAACGCCTAACAGAAAATTCATACTGGCAATTATTCGAACAGATCCAAAAAAATAAGCTGCAAAAATGGGAAGAAATGAAATTTTTCATGGAAGACCAAACTTATTGTAAAATGAAACTGATACTCTCCTATTTTGGCGAGAAGAACGTTCAAGATTGTGGCATATGCAATATTTGCGAGCATAATAAAATGTTCCTAAATCCTAAAACATTACCAGATCTAATTATAGAATTGCTTGCAAAAAATAAATTTTCGCTGGAGCAGATCTGTGTACAATTGCCTGAATTTAACAAAGAAAAAATACTTGAAAATGTAATATTACTTTTAGATCTGGATAAAATAAAAATGGCAGATTTTAAAACCTATACTTTAAATTAAGTTTAAAACAATAAATGAAAAAATTAAAAGTGGTGTTTTTCGGAACACCTGATTTTGCACGAACATCGCTTGAAGCAATACATAAATCCTCACACGAAATAGTTGGCGTGGTGACAGTCGCTGATAAACAGTCTGGTCGCGGCCAAAAAGTAAATAGTTCGCCAGTTAAAAAGTTTGCCGAAGAAAATAATCTTTCGCTTTTTCAACCCCTAAAATTAAAAGACGAAGATTTTTTAGCTGAAATGAAAAAATTAGAAGCTGATATTTTCGTAGTTGTTGCTTTTAGAATGATGCCGAAAATCTTATTTGAAATGCCAAAATTAGGAACATTTAATCTACACGCCTCACTTCTGCCCGATTACCGCGGTGCTGCTCCTATTAATTTTGCCATAATAAATGGTGAAACAAAAACCGGCGCAACCACTTTTTTTATCAACGAAAAAATTGACGAAGGCAATATTTTATTACAGGATGAATTAGACATTTCTTCTACGGAAAATGCTGGCGAACTTCACGACAGATTAATGGATTTAGGCGCAAAACTCATCGTAAAAACTTTAGACGGTTTAGCTGAAAATAATATTCAAGAAAAACCTCAGCCTGAAGTTGAAGATCCAAAAAACGCCTTTAAAATTTTCAAAGATGATATGAAAATTGATTGGGATCAACCAGCGGAAAAAGTTTATAATTTCATCCGCGGACTTTCGCCTTATCCTTCTGCTTTCACGACAATCAAAATTAATAATGAAGAAAAAACTTTAAAAATATTTGCAGGAACTTTTGAAGAAAACGAGGAAAATTCGCCATCTGGAAAGTTAGAGATTTCTAAAAAAGAGTTTAACATTTTTACTAAAAATGGAATTTATAAACCTACGGAAGTTCAATTAGAAGGTAAAAAAAGAATGTCTGTAAAAGATTTTCTTAATGGTTTCAGGAATTTTGAGAATATTGAAATAATATAAAATTTAGCACAAAAAAAGTCGACTTATAAAATAAGTCGGCTTTAATTTAAAAGAAAATTACTTTTTATTTTCTTTGATCTTGTCTTTAATTTTACCTTCAAGTTCGTCTGCCAATTCCGGATTGTCTTTTATAACTTCCTTTACGGCATCTCTTCCTTGTCCCAATTTTGTTCCTTCATAACTAAACCAAGAACCACTTTTTTTGATGATTTCTAAATCTACACCTTGATCTAAAATCTCACCAACTTTAGAAATTCCTTCGCCGTACATGATATCAAATTCTGCAATTTTAAATGGCGGCGCCACTTTATTTTTTACAATTTTCACCTTCACGCGACTTCCAACGGCTTCATCACCATTTTTAATTGGCGCACTTGCTTTTCTAATATCAATTCTTACAGAAGCATAAAATTTCAAGGCGTTTCCACCGGTCGTTGTTTCAGGATTACCGAACATTACACCAATTTTTTCTCTTAATTGGTTAATGAAAATCACAGTACATTTTGTTTTACTAATTGTTCCGGTTAATTTTCTTAAAGCTTGAGACATCAATCTTGCATGAAGACCCATTTTAGAATCCCCCATTTCGCCTTCAATCTCTGCTTTCGGCGTCAATGCTGCAACTGAATCAATTACCACGATATCGACTGCACCAGAGCGAATTAAATTATCAGCAATTTCCAAAGCCTGCTCACCATTATCTGGTTGAGAAATAATTAATTCGTCTAATTTTATTCCTAATTTTTTAGCATAACCTCTATCAAAAGCGTGTTCTGCATCGATAAAAGCTGCAGTTCCTCCTTGTTTTTGAGATTCTGCGATTGCATGTAAAGTTAAGGTCGTTTTTCCCGAAGATTCTGGACCATAAATTTCAATTACACGACCTCTTGGATATCCGCCAACTCCTAAAGCCAGATCGATACCTAAAGAACCTGATGGAATTACTTCGATATCTTCTATCGTTGCGCCATCATCTAAAGTCATTACCGTTCCTTTCCCGTACGTTTTATCTAATTTTTCGAGCACCAAACTCAGTGCTTTTTTCTTATCTTCTGCTGTAGCCATTTATAATATTTAGAACGTAAAAATACGGAATAAAACTCGAATTTCACTTACAATTAAAAATGAAAGTTGCTACAAATTATAGCATAAAAAAACTTTTTCAGAATTAAGTCTAAATAGTGAAAGATCTGTTTTTGGTTTTAATTGCATTTCAGAAATCCAGTTTTTAACCAAAAAAAATATATTTAAAAAAAATCAAATAAAAATTGCTTGGTATAAAAATTATTTTTAGATTTGCACCACCAAAATAAAGACAGACCCATGGTGTAATTGGTAACACACCGGTTTTTGGTACCGACATTCGGGGTTCGAGTCCCTGTGGGTCTACTTATTTACTATTAACGCGCTGATTTTCAGCGCGTTTTTTTTTATTTTAGTCAGCATTTAGTCAGCAAGTTGGAAATTTAATACTTTTAGCCGTTTTTTAATAGTCTTACTGATAGTCGGATTTTAGAACTATTACGATAAACTAAACGACTTCTTAACTTTTCCTTTATGTTATTTCTAAAAGTAAATTTCCTCTATTACTTCTTACGCAAAAGGAGTTCTTTCGCCATCTAAGATTTTAATATTATATAAGGCGAGAAACGTTTTTATACCTTCACATTATATATCAATTTAGAAATCACAAATTTTAAAAATCTGTGGCAAAAACTTCAATTACTTCTCAACCGTTTTTTTAATCTTTCTAGGTTTCTCTTTTGTGAAAAGATCTGCGGTGTATTTTTCATAAAGTTCAAACAAAAATTCCATTCGTTTGGCTTCTGATAAAAATGGCTGTGAGCGGTAAGCCAGATCTACCGCCTTGTCTAATTCATTGTGCGCCTTTGTAAGACTTGGTGGCATTGTTAAAGGATTATAAAGATCTGCCAAAGAACTATTGGGAAAATTTAAACGAACATCTAAAACCTGCTGTGCCTTTTCTTCAATTGATTTTATTTGTTTTTCTGTGGGATTTTCAGGCCATGGAAAATTATTATAAACAATGCTCGCTGAATATTGAAAATCACTTTTCATTCTTCCACAAGTTGTTCTCATCCAAGCCATATGCATTTCAGAAGTCATTACACCAAATAAATATAAATTAGCATTAGGAATCATTAACGTACTTCCACTTGCAATAGTTGTTGGCTCCAAAATTCCTATTGGAATGTACTTTCTATTTTCTGAAGATATTTTTGGAATAATTATATATCTGGAAGAGGGCTGCCTTATTTCTCCAAATAACATTGGTTTCTCAGCAAGTTTATTCGTTGCGGCTCTTCCACTATCTAATCTAAATTGTCTAGTCTTCTCGATTCTTTCAAGAATAAATTTTGAATTCTTTAAAATATTTGGTTCAACATTTAGCAACCATAAACACCAACGTTTTTTGTTATTAATAAATTCATCACCTCCAGTATATTTTTTAATAGTTTGTAAAATATAAGGCTCATTTTGTAATGCTTCCTCTTTATCTTCATCTGTCAATATCAAATGACCTTCATCAATTGGCATATTCCCATAGTTCATTTCAGGTACATCACATAAAGGAGATTTCCGATTTTCAACAGTAATATCTTTTCCTACAACTAAAAAAGGATTAATATTTTTAACCCGAAATTCATGCGGTTCGCCTTTAATATCCTCATACTCAAAAATGTTTTTTTGTACAGTATCAAAGTTGGCGAATCCTACAATAACACAATGAACTGCTGCATTACCTTTTGCTTCATTGCTCCAACTAAATGTTCTATGCGCAAAATGAATTTTAATATTATATTTATTGAAAAGAAGTTTCCATAGTAATCCAACTTGTTCACCCTGATTAATTGAATTTGTTGAAACAAATGCTACTTTAATTTTTGTTTTTTGTATATATTTTGCCGCTGTAATATACCATGCACAAACATAATCTAAAACCCCCGTTCCCTTCGAACCTGCGAAAATTTGTCGCATATCATTTTTTTGTTCTATCGTCTGTTCTTTCTTTCCAATAAAAGGTGGATTTCCAATAATAAAAGATAATTCATCTTTGGGGCAAACTTCTTCCCAATCAACTTCCAATGCATTTCCATTAATAATTTTTGCAGATTTTTTTAAAGGCAAACGCGCAAAGTATTGTCCAAATTCTGCACTTACGAGCATATTCATTTGGTGGTCAATCAGCCACATCGCAACCTCAGCAATTCTTGCGGGAAATTCTTCGTATTCTATACCGTAAAATTGATCGACGTCAATCCACAAAATTTGGCTTACATCAAGAAAGGCTTGTCCAGACTTATTCTGCGCCTTTAAAACCTCAAACTCTAATAATCGTAATTCTCTGTAAGTAATTATCAAAAAGTTCCCACAACCACACGCTGGATCAAGAAATTTCAGTGTACTTAATTTCTTATGAAATTCTGGTAGTTTATTTCTGTTTCCCTTTATATTTTCAAACTCCGCCCATAGTTCATCAAGAAAAAGAGGTTTAATTAATTTTAAAATATTAGTTTCACTTGTATAATGTGCGCCCAAGTTTCTACGCTCTTTCGGGTTCATCACACTTTGAAACATGGAGCCAAAAATCGCGGGAGAAATTTTACTCCAATCAATACGCGAACAATCTAAAAGAGCCTGTCGCATTTTACTGTCAAAACTTGCAGTTGGTAGAATTTCTGCAAAAAGGTTCCCATTGATGTAAGGGAAGTTCGCTAATTGCTCATCAAGATTTTTAAAACGATTTTCTGGGGAAGTATTTAGAACTTGGAAGAGTTCTTGTAGTTTTCCGGCGAGATCACTTCCATCTTGTGAAGTACGCTGCACAACAAATGCCTGAAACTGTTCTTTCTCAAAAATCGTGGTGTCTTCGGCAAACATACAAAAGAGAATACGGACCAAATAGACTTCCAATGCATGGCCAGAATAACCTATTTCCTCCAATCTATCGTGAAGTTTACCCATTAATTCCGCAGCCTTAATATTGGCGGGATCTTGTTCTTTGTAAATTTTCTTTTGGTAGCCTAATAAATAGCCGAAATGTTGAACGTTATCGACAAGTTCTTTAAGAGTAAATTCAATGATTTTATCTTCTTCAAGGTCGTATAATCTGAAATATTCAAAATCACAAATCAAAATGTACTTTGGGAGTTCAAATTCTTTCAGACCAAAAGTATATTCTTTGGCTTGTTCAAATGCCTTATCGAGATTTTTACCCCGACTTTTCATTTCTATTAAAATGTTGCCTTTCCAGAGTAAATCAATATAGCCGTCTTTTTGGTTCAATTTTTTTACACGATGCTCAAAGGTAGAAACGCGTTTACTTGAAATGCCAAAAACATTGAAAAATTCTACTAAAAAGGGTTTTGCATCCGCTTCTTCTCGTTCGGTATCTTGCCATTCTTTTGAAAATTTTAATGCTCTATCCTTAATTTCGTTCCAACTTAAAGCCATTTTTATCGTGTGTATTTTTGGTAACAGAGGTACTTTTCTAAAAAAATTATACTCTTAGTATTATTTTAATTGTAAATATATAACAATACCTCAAAATAAAAACGCACCCCAACTTTAGATTTCTGAGACCCACCCCTCAAAATTTCAAATGGAATTTTTTCAAATTCAAAGTCGATTTTGTACAGAGCAAGAATTAAAACTTGTCTACCGGAATAATGATTTAAGAATTCCATTCCAACGAATCGTCAAGCAAAAAATGATATTAACAAAGAAGTACCCTGTGAATTGCAGGGTAAACAAAGATTTAGTTTTGAATAACTTTATCAAATGGATCTGTACTAAAAGGCTTTGCTCTTAGATTTATTTCTACAAAACTACAATTGTCTTCTAAAGTATATTTCGTGGTTAGATTATTTATGGTGATGATTTGTTCACGGATAAAGAAGTTAAATAATTCAGCCGTAGCAACGTCTAAAAGTTCCTATATTTCTTCAATTGATAATTCTTTTTTGTCTTTCATACTTGTAAATTAATTGTAGGTAAATTGAAATTGTTTTTGGCTTGGATGATAGTGATGCCGATCAAATCGTTTTCGATTATTCTGGGGATTTGTTTTTGTATTTCTGATATTATGACCTATGTGATAAATCTGTTTTTCCAACGAAAGTCCTCTTGTTTTATCCGTAAGAAATTTTAAACACAGTTTTCCAAATGTTTCTGGATCATTCTCTTTATAGCATTTTAAACCTGTCGAGCATAAATATTTACTGCTCTTTTTCTGCATTGAAATATCCAAGCCGGTTACTTTACAAAGTCTACTATTTACCTCATCTTTTTCCCTAAAAGGTGCATATTCCAAGTTTATCCTATTTGATAGGGATTTCTCATTAGGTAACTTTCCTTTATGAATGGCAGTTTTCTCTGTGGAATTTGCACCTTTTTGTAATGCTGTAATTTTATCTATAATTTTACATTTGATTAGGTGGTGCAAATCGTTTTTTAGGGCTAAATTTTCGTAATATTTTAGTTTAGTTTTAGAGAATTTATTACGGTATTTCTGCTCCAAAATATCGCTCCAAAATTTGGGCGTATTTTCTTTATTTGTAAGTTCTAAATTTATAATCAAAACATTTTCCCACTCATTATTCAAAGATTGAAATAAGGCATTATAAACTTCAATATTTAGAAGGTCTGCAATTGTATTAATACCTAACTTTTTAATGTTTTTACTTTGTTTGGTTCGCACTTCAAAACGAAAAGTATTTATGTCAATTCCGTAATGAGGAAAATTTGCAAACTGTAAACCTTTGGCGTAAGCCTTTATTTCTTTGTAATTTGTAGAGAATGAAATTTTAAAATATTGGTGCGCTGGATTCGGTATTATAAAAGAAGTTTTCTTTGTGTACAAAATACCGTTCACTATTAATTCAATTAACAGACCTGTGATAAGGTTTAATGCATATTCTAAATTTACTACCTTAAAATCTATCAATTCACTTTCTTCAATACCAATTTTTAAAAACGTTTCTCTAATTGTCTTAATGCACTCCAAGGGCGCGAAATCATTTCCATTATGCAAGTCGTTATTAAAAAGATAATGTGGACTAAAACAAATCTCCAAGTTATAAAATCCCGCTAATTTTCCCTTGTAAATGATCTTGCGAAACTCCAAACGAAAACGGCCTGAACCGTTACTAAAACAAACATAATTATTATTTTGTGGTCTGTGCGGTTTTAGATAATTTTCCGCATAAGAAAACAACCTATTTATGTAGGTTTGATTTTCCGTTTTTGCCTTTAAAAAATCTATCATTTTGATTATAAAATATTATCTTTGTTTTTACAATAGCGTAAGCAATTGTAAGGTTTGAACGCCAAAAGGGAATACATTTATTTGCATTCCCTTTTTTTTAGTTTAGATTAATAATTTTGATATAGAGTTTTGCATGCAATTCCTTTGAAATTGGATTGCAGTAACGAAGCGCCTTTTCTAACGCGATTATTTTTTCTACGATTAACATATTATAAAATATTAATCGTTAATAATCATTGCATTTTCTATATCTGACATGCGATAGAAAACACGTGAACCCCATTTGTAAGACTTTAATAATCCTCTACGCCGATATTCATGAATAGTCGGCTTTGAGATATTAAACCGCTCACATACTTCCTGTGCAGAAATGTATTTGTTGGGTTGGTTCTCGTTGAAAGTTTTGGTAAGTTCCGAAAGTAGTTCGGTTTTTAGTTTCTCGACAATTTCGGAAATAAGAGCATTTGGTGTTGTACCTATAAATTGAATGTTTTCCATTTGTACTATTTTTAATTAATAGTGCAAAGGAATTAATGGGAATTTGATGGGAACGTTCTATTTTCCCATTTCTTACTTTATTGAAAAATCTTAGTTAAATCAATATTGAATCTATTAATACTCTTATTTGCTAATTGTAGATTTTTAGAGTTTTTATAAGGGCTATTTTTATCAGTATCTTTTTTATTATGTGGTAACATCACACCTAAATTTTTTGCAATAGTTCCCGAAGTTATGCCAGTAAATGAAGACAATATTTCTGCGGTTTGTTTTTCATTAAATCCATCATTCTGCAAAGATTTAATATATTTTATAACGCCTAGTTTTTCTAAAATTATCATTCGCTCTAATGGTTTATTATCTGAAAAATCATTTTCGGGTGTTTCGCTATTTTCAGATTTAATATTGGATTTTAAAGATTCTGAATGTTTTATTTTTTCAATTTCAATGAACCTTATTATTTCTAATACTTTATTTACTGAATTATTTGTTTTATCGTATAAATCTAACTCCTCACTTTCAATTGTAGTATTACTAATTTTTGTCTTACCAACATCTAAAATATTTTGTGCTAATATGTTGTATAAATCACTCTGATTAATTAAAAAATCTAAATAATTAAGTTTTTCTTGATCTGCGAAATCTTTCATATAAAATTTTTCAAAATCACTTAGGCTTGTGTAAAGAGGTAGTTCCATTTTTTATGCTTAATCGTTTTTAAAAAAGTAGTACATCCACTACTATATTCTAATAAAAATAAAATCGGGATTTAGTTTAAGGCAGAAACTATTTTACGAAAAATCTGCATTGAGTTAAGGGTTAAATTCTAATTAGAAGTAACTCTAAATTCATAATTCTAACTAAAACTGTTAGTAAACTCATTTGCAGATATTCTAAATAGACAATAAGTTCCGCTATAATTGTATTTACTTCGATAAACTCATACTAATCAATTTTTTTCATCATGAGTTCTTTCAAAACATTCTTAACAAAGAGTTCATAAGTTAAATTGTCATTTGGTCTAAAATTTTCCTTTAATTCTTTTTCATTTATACCAGACATGTATTTAATTGTTTGTAAAATTTGTTCATATGTGAAAGTGTTGATGGCTTTAGTAATTGACACTTCTTTCATTAATTGTTTCAGAACACCAACTTGATATGAATGATTTAACTCTTGATTAGCCCTTTTTACGGTATATTCTACCTGTTCTACCGTCAATTGATCACTTTCAAGATATGGGGCTAACTTAATAATCTCATCTCCAAATAATTTTAATCTTTTAACCTCTATATTCACAGCATTATAGTCTGCACCACTTTTAAGTAAATTGGTAGCAATTGTTTCTAAATTTTCAAAATATCGATCTGCAAAATTTTTAAGTTTGTCTGCACTCTGTTTTTTGTATTGATCAGCCTTTATTCTGTTATAAGTACTCTCATAAAGATATTGATTACTTCTATCAATTTCGACAACTATCTTATTTGATTGTGCATTTGCGAATACTCCTACAAATACCACTACGATAAGTAAATATTTTTTCATATTTTTTAGTTTATTTTAAAAATTTTATTTTACGCTATCTGCAAACTCAAACCCAATGCATTAATAATCTGCACAAAATTAGAAATCTGCATATCGGTTTTGCCCTGTTCTATTTTGGCTATGTATTCCCGCTCTTTTCCTACTTTTTGCGCCAAATCCTTTTGGGTTAATTTCTGCTCTTTACGGCTTTCTTTTATCAATTCCCCGTAATAGTAAGATAATGCCTTTGCGCTAAATTCTGCACGTTCGGGTGTTCCTATTTTTCCGTGTTCCTTATTTAAATAGTCGTTTGCGCTGTGGGTTTCCTTTTTTAGTTTTTCTAAATTTAGTTTTGGTCGTTCCATTGTTCTAATATTTTAATTGCCTTTTTTATTTGTTTATCGTAATCCTTTGTAGATTTTTTAAGAAATGCATTTATAAATAAAATTTCTTTTGCCTGTGTTATATTCTCAGTATCTATACAAAAACATAAAATCCTGTATTCATTATTTACCTGTATTCTAATTTCGTACAGATAGGTATTAACCAGTTTCTTTGCTATTTTGGTATTTATTACCGATTGATTTATAAGGACGTCTAAAATGTAATCTATTTTTATTTTTACGTTCGGGTCTGCACCGTTTATAAATTCTAAAACCTCATCGGTAAAATCTACTTTTCTCATATCAAATATAATGCAAATGTAACAAATTAGTTACAAATATTAATTAACGTTTTTTAATTCTTTGTTTTCCTGTTCCGTTTTTTCGGTTTCCAGTTTATCCCAATAATCAAACATTTGCGAGGTTAATTCGTCACTGTCTTTACCGATATATTTTAGAAATTCTGTTTCGGTCTTATGTTTGGTAACACTCATTATTATTGGTGTTGCTATTTTACCGTAATACATTGTTGCAAAAGTTCTGCGACATAAATGCGAAGAAACTAATTTGTGAAGTGGATACATCCCAAAAATATATTTTTTCTGCTCCTTGTCATAAATACGCCCTTTGTCTAATCTATCAATTCCCGCCCGTTCGGTAATCTGTTTTAGATATTTGTTAAAAATGGTTTTATTACTTTCTAAACTTTGAGAATAAACGGGTGGGAAATTTCCTTTATATTTTTCTAAAATCTTTTTTACTTCCTTACCAATTGGTATTTTTACCCGTGCCTTTACTTTTGCCTGTGTTAAGTTTATAAATTCCCGCTCGTTTTGGTCTTTGGTAATCATTTCTTTTTTCATACTAAATAAATCTCCCGCACGCTGACCCGTATAGCATCCTATTATCAACCAGTCACGTGTAATTTCCCATTTTACATTTAAAAAAATTAGTTTTTGGATTGTTTCAAGTTCTTCGGGCGTAAAAATAACGGTTGGGGTTTCTACGGTAAAACCTTTTATTTGGTCAATGTTTGAGTTGGTTTGAATATCTATTTTATAAGCATCTTTAATGATGGTTTTAGAATACTTTAAATATTTTCCTACGGTATTTTCGTTGAGATTATCTACTATTCGTAAATAGGTTACAAATTCGTTTCCCATCGATTCCCCGTAATCCGAAACACGAACGTTTTTATTTAACGTCTGCAAAAAAGATTTAAGTTTAGAAATAATGGTAATCTGTTTTTGTTTGGTTCGGTATGCTATGGGTGAACCTTTGTATTTTCTGAATGGTAAAATATAGGTTTCGTAATAATCTAAATAGTTAGGAAGAAAATCTAATTTTTCAATTTTTCGCCCACCATTATAAAATGCTTCTAATATTTCACTTAACCAATCCCCGTTTATTATTTCGGTTTCATTTCTTTGATTATAGGCATTCAAAACAAAACTTTCTATTGCCGATAATTTTTGTTTTAAATTTTCTAAATCTTTAATAGTTTCAGCCGTGCCCGATTTTATATTTTTCGGTGCGCCCTTTTTTGCTTCCCACTTATCGGGATTTATTGTTTCCCTTGTTTTGCGTTTAATGGTTTGGAATTTGGAAACTGATAACCTTGCGTAAATAGGTGCGTTTCCATTCTTGGATTGCAAGATAAATTTTAATGTAGCCATAATGTAAGATTTGAACAAATCAAAGATACACATTAAAATTAATCTAGTCAGCATTTAGTCAGCCGATTTGTATTTTAATCTTAATTAACCTTACCTCATCTTACTACAAAATATTTATAATTGATTCTAAATAACCATTAATAGAGGGTTTATGAAAAATAAAGAGAAATTAGTAATTTGTTATAATTTAAGGTAAATAAGGTGTTGCATTCCCTGTGGGTCTACAATTTATTTATAAACGCGCTGATTTTCAGTGCGTTTTTTGATTTTTTAAATTTAACCAAATAAATTTAATCATATTTTATAATCTTAATAAGATTTTTAACCATTGGATCTGAGTAATTTTTCTAACCTTAATTGAAATTGCAAAATTTTACAGTAAAAAATGTTTTACATCTTAAAAATTATTCAAAAAAACATACAAGTCATCGTCGGGTCCTAAATCTAATTTTTTATGAAGTCTGGAACGCTTCACATACAAACTTGAAGGCAAAACTCCCAATATTTCAGAAATCTCCTGAGTATTTAGACCTGTTTTAAGATAAGCACATAAACGCAAATCATAAATTGAAAGCACGGGATGTGCGTTCTGTAATTGTTTAAAGAAATTTTGATGTAACTCATCCATCTGTATCTCAAAAGTATGATCTTCTGCTTTTAACGAGGATTCTAAAAGACGTTTGATTTCTTTTTGGCGAATTCCATTTTGTGACGGATTACTTTGAGCGTCTTCCAGTTTTTCTTTTATGATCACAAGCATTCGCGTTTTATCATCATCTTCTTTTGCCTTTATCGCAAGCTCTATGGTTTTATCTTTTACCTGCTGCTGAAGCTGAAATTTTTCTTTTTCCAGTTGAATTTGTTCGTTAAAAGCCTTTTCCTGTTGAAATTTTTCAGATTGTTTTTCTAATTTTTTTTGCTGTCTTGCCAGCAAAACTTTCTTCTGATTGGCAAGCAATCGTTCTTCCCTCTTTCTGTAAAGGATAAATGCTAAAATGGCTAATAGCAAGTAAAATAGGTAAGCATACCAACTCCTATAAAATGGCGCGGCGATAATAAAACTAATTTTCACAACGTCATTAATATGGTTTTTAATTTTTGCTCTTACATAAAAGTCGTATTTTCCTTCTTTTAAGTTTAAAAAAACAAACTGGTCATTTGCCGTCCAAAAACTCCACTTTTTATCGCCACCAAATCTATACTGAAAAACCGCATTTTCAGTTTGCGGTACTATAAAATTGAGACGTACATTATTAAAGTCATAATCGATTTTTGTATCTAAAGAAATGCTCTTCCGCTCAGAATTATTAAAAATTTCCAAACTCCGGAAAAGTGTTGGATTAAAATATTCATCAGTCTTTTTCGCATAAACTTTTTCTAATGCAAAACCGTTGTCAATACAGTGAAAAAGATAGTCTTTCGAAATAGAAACCGGAATTTTAAAGGGATTAAGAAGTTGATTTTCATTATTTAAATTCTGCTGTATATAACTTGAATTAAATTTATTTGTTTTATCATCAAAGACGTAATCTTTTAAGTTTGTCTGAACATGAATCTTATTGTTTTTTTGGTAAAGATTAAAATTATTTCCCTCAAAGTCTTCTGTGACAAAAGTTTTGATGTTTGATGTATTTAGATGATCATCAAGATCAGTTTTTATAATGCCGTAATTTGGAACATTTACCCAAAGCTTGTTATCATTTTGAAGAACGATCTGATTACAGGATCCACCAATTCCATTTAATTTTTTTTGAAATTGCCAAATATTATTAATTTTTTTAAAAACTGATATTCCATTATAATTTCCTGTCAAAAGATAATTATCCTTTAAAAAATTCATTGTCCAGACACCGTGGTGCGCATCTATTTTTTCAAATTTTTCACCGCTTATTTGAAACAAACCCTGGTCGTGGCCTATCAGTAAATCTCCTTTAATATTTTGCAAACTCCAAACCTGTCCCTCAGAACCAGGAATTAACTTGAATTGATTTAAAGGTTGAGAGTCATCCAAATTTTTCCAATCAGAAATATAAAGTCCTTGGTTTGTTCCAAGATAGAATTTATTTTGCCAGATTACAGCGCTAGTTGCCGAGCCAAAATTCCCCGTATTATCAAAAAAGTAAGACAGATTATTTTGTAAATTAATTTTACTTAAACCAAAATCCATCGCACACCACAAACTTCCTACATTATCACATTCTAAATTTAAAATTGTATTATTTGCTAAGCCTTTCTTTTTATCAATATGATGCAGAATATCATCTTGAAGATCTGTAATATAAAGACCATTTATAATAGTTCCAAAGGTCAAAAGTGAATTATTTATTTTTTTAAAGCTAAAGATTTTTTCAATTTTAAGTTTGTCTGATAAAGAGTTGTGAACCTCTGTCAATTTATTATTTGCGAAAGTAAAAAGCCCATCACTTCTGGTTACTACAATTAATTTATTTTCTATTGTACTAACGCCTACTATCTGCAGATTTTTATTTTCCGGATAGGCGAACAGTAATCTTAATTTGTCATTATCAAGTAGAAATAACCCCTTATTTTCATCCGCAAAGTAGATCTTACCTGCATCTTCAAAACTGGCGTAAAACTTAGAAGGAGCTTTGATCAAAGATAATTTACTGTTTTTTTGAATGTAAATATTTTCATGAGAAGCGAAAATTATTTGATCTGAACTTTTATAAACACCCCAAAATTCTTCATATTCATTAGCAGATTTATTCTTTTTAGAATAAAGAGAACGGTAGTTAAATCTATTAAATTTATCTTTTTTCCAAATTCCAAAGTCAACATCTGAGCCTGTATAAATAGTTGAATCGTTTTCCACTAAAAGTGAACGCGTGAAACCTTTACTTCCTTTAAAAAGCTGCCATTTTTTACCGTCGAATTCTAAAAGTCCCAAATCTGCAGCAAAGTAGAGAATGCCATTTTTTGCAGAATTAATATCCCAGATTTTACCCGCATTTTTGTATTGCGCAGGCACAAAATTTTCTATTAATGGAACACCTTTCACTTCAATACTTTGAGCATGAACGAATGTGCTTAAGAAAATAATAGATAATAGGATTAATTTTTTCACGTCTAAAGATAATTAAATAAATAAAGCTGCCTGAAAAAATCAGACAGCTTTATTATTTAGAAAATTGTTAATTTATTTTACGATCAGTTTTGAACGTTTTACAGAACCATCTTCCTGTATTGCTTCTACGATATAAATACCTTTTGCCATTCCCTGAGTACTAATTTGTGAAGAAGAGGAAGTTTTTACAACCTGTCCATTCATACTGTAAACCTTTACAGATTTAACTTTACCTGTAATATTAAAGTTTGAATTAGCAGCTACAGGATTTGGATATACCTGTAAATTGTTTTTTGCGGAAACTTCTCCCGTTGCCAAAGGCGATCCTTTGTAAACATAAAAGTTGTCATACCATAATTTCCCCAAATTACTGGAAATTACTGCTTGCGCGATATCATCTCTTGTTACAGAACCAGCAACAAGACCTCCAACTGCAGTGATTGGAATATCGATAGATATCCATGAACCTAATTTAGTAATACCAGGATTTGTTCCGTCATTAATATTTACCTGTAATGAGGAAGATTCTCCCGCGCCACCTGCAAAATTTACTAATTTAAGATTGAATACACGTCCAACTAAACTCACATCTTCTGTATAAAAATCGATGTGAAGGTGATCAAATGCGGATAAATTCTTGTGGTTACCTGCCCCGGAAAAGTCTATACCCTGACAAGCGTTACCTGTCCATCTTCTAATATTGTCACCTGCAACCTGAATATTTTCAATTGAGTTTGCTCCACAATATCCTGCATCCTGACTATTTACAACAATTGGCGTATAAGCATCGCTGAAAAGTGAAACTACATCTGCCGCATTTCTTGCTGGCGGTGTTGGAGCTGGTGTAGCAGGACCTGATAAAATGTAATTTACAGTGTACGTTTTCATTGTTGATCCATCTACAGCGGTAACATTTACAGTTGCAGTTCCCGGCAAAGCAGTTGCTTGAACGATAGCAGCAGACGCCGCAACATTACTTTTTGTGACAGATGTAATTTGTGGAATTGTTGTAGTGCCAGTTGGCAAACTGTACGTATAAGTAGTTGTATCTGGACTAAAACCAATAATTGAAGTTCCATTTACTTTTAAGTCAGTTAAAGTTGCATCTGTAGTTGGATCTGCTACAAAAACTTTTAAAGAAACATTATCAATTCTTACAATCCCTGTTTGAGCTCCCATATCAAAAATTATTCTACTGTTAGTATCAGTAACTGTAGGTGTAAAGTTCATCGTATAAGTAGTTTGGGTAGCTGTAATATTTTGAGTTGTAGTTACAGAAGTATAAGGATCATGATTTAATCCTAATCCAACAATAAAAGCTCTGGGCGCTGTTGACCATGAATCAAATGTAAGCGTGTATTTTGTGCCTCCCGTTAATGGAAGAACATAGCTTAAATTTGAATCGTAGGCATTTCCAGCAGCTGCAACATTAGCTTCATTATAACTGTTGCCGCCAACAGTTACTACATTTAATGCATTACCAGACCATCCGGTACCTCCTGCATTAAAGTTTCCGTTCGTTACGAGTTCCTGCGCAGAGCCAATGGCAAAAGCAAAAACTGCGATTAAAAGAGATAGAAATTTTGTTTTCATTTTTAAAATTTAAGTTAATATTATTTATTTATTTTGATTTTTGAATTGATTATGATTTTTAAAAAATTGGTTCTCAAATATAACAACTTGCCCCAATTAAATTATTGTAATACAGCAAAATACGAACTTGTATATATAATGTATAGATAGTGGATTGTTTCGGTTTTAAACTTTCATTCTTTAATTACCTTGAGCGTTTCTGTTTTATTTAAATTTTTAACTGTGAGATAATAAAGACCTGCTGGATATGATGCTAAGTCAACTGTGAAACTCCTACCTGCTTTCTTATTTAAAATTACTTTACCACTTTGATCAGCTAGTGTAATATCATTTTCTGCAGATTCTAAATCTATGTGAAGTACGTTCTTTACAGGATTTGGATAAATTTTAGCACCTTTGTAAAATAATTCAGACGTTCCAAGGACGCAATTACTACCTACTACATACTGATAATACTTTGTAACAGAAAGTCCCCCTGCGAAAGCGAATTTTACTGCGTAGCTAATGGTAGAGTATAAAGTCTGATTCGAGACTGTTTGTGTAAAAGTATTATTTCCTAAAGCATTCATGGGCGTTTCCTGAAACGGATTTTCCCTAAAAAGATAAGCAACCACACCACTTTTGTCAGTATCCAGTAATTTAAATGTAAATTTCACATCATTCCCTATTGTTTGAAACTGATAATTATAGCCGATGCTAAATGATCCCTGACTCGCAACAGCACTCGTTCCTGCGCAATCTGTACTTGTGCTGTTTGTTGTTTTTGCACTAATACTTAGTGGACTGTTTGCAGCACTATTTCCAGCACTATCCGATGCTGAAACTACAAAATTATAGGTTGTATTTGGTGCAAGATTATTTATAATTACAGATTTATCTACTCCAGATGCGCCAGTTATGTTATTTTCAATTCCATTATAGGAAATTTTATAATTTAAAGTACCTAAATTATCTGTTGCATTTAACAAAAGCTCTATTGAATTATTTGATATATTACCCGTTTTAGCAGTGAAAAGAGTTGGAGATTCAGTGTCGGGCGCTGTATTTTGATAAACCCGCACATAGTCGATCTGCATTGCAGTTTCCAAAAAATTTGCCGGAACTGCACCTGCTACTCCACCCATTGCTATATTTAAAAGTAAATACTGTTCTTTATCAAAAGGCCAGGTAGAGGCATTTTTTACAGAAGGATTATACGTATAATAAGCAACGCCATCCAGTAAAAAAGTGATCTGATTGGGTGACCAGTTCAAAGAATAAATATGATAATTTGATTGTATATCACTATCGGCAATTGTACTTCCGTGGTTTACAGAACTTCCTGAAGAAGATGGTGTATGCAAAGTACTTTGGATGTAGTTTGCTGGTTTTCCACTGAAAATACCGTATTCCATCATATCAATTTCTCCACACGCGGGCCAATTTGATGTACCAAAATCTGCATTGTAATAACCTCCGGGTTCGTTGACATTTTTTCCGAGCAGCCAAAGTGCTGGCCATGATCCTTTATCAACAGGTACTTTTGCACGGATATCGACTCTGCCATATTTAAAAGAAAATTTAGAATTTAATCTTGCAGACGTATAATCTTTTGTTACACCTTGATCTGTATAAGTTTTCTTTTTAGCAACTAAATTAAGAACGCCCGAAACTACATTACTGTTTTCCTGTAGATTTGTATAATGCTGTAATTCACCATTATACCAACCAGTAGATGTAGGAATTTAAGTTTGGTGAAACCTTTTACCGTTATCAACAGCACCGTTTACATTAAATTCGTCCGAGAAAACCAGGTCTTGATAAACAACATCTACTTGTGCTTTCCCAAAAATAGAAATGCATATACTGACAAAAAATAATCTAAAAAATAAAGGCTTAAACATAATTTAATTTTAAAATAGTATTATCATTGACCGCCTGCTTTGGCGATCGGTTTTCATAAAATAAACCCCAGTGTTTTTCAGGTTCTAGAGGATCTTCTGAACCTTTCCAGAGTTCATCGAAAGCTTCGAAATAATAGCATAAAATGCTTTCGGTATTGCACCAATTCATTAAAGCAAGAAAATAATCCTGTTGTGCAATTTCGTTGGCATTATGTGCGGGAAATCCTTTCCCATTGGCATTTGTTGCCCACCCTGCTTCTGTAATCACAATCTGTTTGTGAGGATATTTATTTTTTACCTCCCAATAATTTTGTTTCGTGAAATCTAATGCTTCTTCAATATCTTTGTGCTCCCAAAGTGGATAAGAATGTATTGAAATAAAATCTACAGTTTCTGCTAAAGTTTGCAATTCATTGATCCAAGGCAAATAATTTTCACAAAAAGTTACCGGTTGCTTTGCATTTTTTTGAACCATTTTTGTATAATTAACAACACTTTCCTGCGAAACCAAATGATCTGTCCAACTTACGCATGCTTCGTTTCCTACGGATAAAAATGAAATAATCGTTGGATACAAATTGGATAAATCTATTAATTTTTCAATTTTAACTTCATTACTTTGTTTGTTTTTATCTAAATTTTCATCAGACAAAAAAGGCATTTCCCACGGACAGTTTTCATTATTTTTTTCTGCTTCGATATACGCTCCAAGCATTATTTTAAAATTAAAATTTTCTTTGCTAATGACTTCCAAGACGGTTTCCGCATGCACATCTACATCGTAAATCTTTAAATATTTAAAATAGGGTCCAAGTAAATTCAAATCTTCTTTAATTTCCTCATAAGAGGGATATTTCCCGCCCGGTTTTTGACCCGCACGAAAACCAGAATAGCAAATTGCGTTTCCAGGTAAAAGTTGATATTTATCAAAAATTGTCATGACTGATTTTAAAATTTTAATTTTTCATTTTTATCCCAAATTCCCCAATAAGCACCGACTTCTCCTTCTACGCCAACCTTCCAGGATTCATCAAAAGAAGAGAAATAAAACATCGGTATTTCCTCATCCAAAGACCAAAGTTGAGAATTGATAAAATATTGCAAGGCATTATCATGAGATGGATTTGCACCTTTTAAACCTTCGCCTTTGCTTGGCCATCCCGTTTCTGAAATGATGAATTTTTACCATTTCCAGCATCTTTTGCCTGATGGTACATTTGCTTCATATATTTTAATGAATTTTCAAACGAAGCACCTTCCCAATAAGGATAACAATTGCACAAAATAACATCACAAACCTCTGTAATTCTCGGTCTTGCTGAAAACTCATAATACGCATCAACATAACCTACAGGAATGTTTTTTGGGATATTTTGTTTTACTTTATCAATGAAATCTAATAATTCATCTTCGCTTAAATCATTTCTGTACATCACTTCATTTCCAACCGCTGCGATATCTACAAAACCTTCATTTGACAATTTTATTAATGCTTCAATTTCTAATTTATTTAATTCCGGATCATTCCCAAGCCACGCTCCTACAAGGGTTTTCATCCCAAATTCTTTTGCAATTTTTGGTATAAATTCATTGCCTTCAATACAGGAAAATGATCGAACCCAATTGGTATGAGGTTTTAAAATCTCCATTCTTCGCCTTACTTGTTGCTCAGAAATAATGTCACCAGGTTTTTGTCCGTCTTCATACAAACTAAAACAAAAGCCATAAACGCCATTTTGAAGTATTTCTGTGAACAAATTTTTAATTTCTACCTCAGATTTTCCTTCTAAATAATCTTCTTGATTTACTTCAGGAAATGATAAATATTTTTCTATTCTATATGACATCTTCTGGTAAATTTTTTATTGATATTTAAAATTCTCATCATTATCCCACAATCCCCAGAAACTTCCAGCCGACCCTTCAAAATTGGTTTTCCAGGACTCATCAAAGGAAGAAAAATAATGCATTTCCGCATTTTCTTTTTGCGCCCAATTTTGAATTTTAATAAAATATTTCATCACATTTTCTGCGGAAGGTTCTGCGTTTCCAACCTTATTTCCTTTACTTGGCCAACCGGTTTCCGTAATAATTACCTTTTTTCCGTTTGCAATATTTTTAGTTTTTTGATACATTTCCTGAAGTGAAAATCCAGCATTATCAATTCCTACACCTTCCCAAAACGGATAACAGTTAGCAAGAATTATATCACATGCAGCGGTTAAATTTGGCCTGTTTATAAATTGATAATACACATCAACACAGGCAACAGGAATTCCATTTGCGATACTTTTAATTTTTTGGATGTAAATAATTACCGTTTCTTCACTCAATTCATTTCTGAAAAGCACCTCATTTCCAACGGCAGCGATATCGACCAAATTTGCATTGATTAATTTTGATAAAGATTGTAGTTCTAATTCATTTTCTTCTGGTTTACCATTTATCCAGGCGCCAACCAAGGTTTTTAAACCCATTTCTTTGGCAATTTTCGGAATATTTTCGTGACCATTTAGACAAGAAAAAACACGAATCCATTTTGTATGAGGTTTTAAAACTTCTAATTTTCTTCTAATTTGATCTTCTGTAATTTGATCGCCAGGTTTTTGTAAACCGTCGTAAGCGCTAAAACAAATTCCATGCATTCCGGAATTAAATACTTTTTGAAATTCTGTTTTTAAATCCTGCGCAGAAATTGCTTTAAAATCAATTGTAGAAGTTGACATAAAAGGATATTGCGCTTTTAATTCTGCTTCATTTAAAAATGTAAAATTTATTCCCGCTCCCAAAAGCGTTTCAGAAAATCCGGATGGATTAATTAGTTCTGCTTTTCTTTCTTTTATTTGTGCGCTGATTCCAACGGCTTTTTCTTCTGTTAAATCATAATTTCGCATTATCCACATCGCGCCGAGAGTTCCCGCAATTGGTAATCCTGAGAAAAATAATCTTAAACCATGAACTGATTCCGGGGAATTTACCGCATCTGGAACAAAACCTACAACGGTCATAATTACGCCAGTTAACAATCCTGCAATGGCGAAACCAAATTTTACCATCCACCAATAAATGGCGCCAAAAATCCCTTCTCTTCTTTTGCCAGTTTCCAATTCGTCCAAATCACAAACATCGGCTGTCATAGACATCATGATGGTAAATAAACTTCCAATTCCAAAAGAGAAAAACGGCAATGCAAATAAAAACAGGTAAGGTTTCCCGGGGACCAATAAAAAATAAAGTAAAATATAACCAAATACGGAAATTCCTTGCGAAAGCATAAATGCATCTTTTTTACCCATTTTTTTGGACATCCAGGCTACAATCGGTATCACAATAAAAGTTGTTGCCAAAGCACCGACACAACCAAATAATGTTGGCCAAAGTCCGGCGTCTGTTGCATTACCTTTAAATAAATAATAAACGATGATGAAAAAAGTAAAACCTGCAACAGTGTTAAAAGCATTAAAAATTAAAAAAGTAGAAAAGCAAAGTTTTCTAAAAGACGGATAACTAAAAGCATCTTTAAAACCTGTAAATATTTCAGACAAACTTTTTCCTGCACCCTTTAAAGATAATGGCGAATACGAAGTTTCGTCAACGGTCGATTTACTTTTAATAAAAAATGCAGGAACCATGGCTAAAAGTGCGCACGAAATTCCAACCCAAATTGCTAAAGTTCTGGTCGCCACATCACCGGATGGAAACCATTTTGGATCATACATTATTACCCAAAACCAAGGCGCAATTACCCACGCCCATTGACCGATCCATTGCGCGATCGCCATAATATTGGTTCTTTCATTATAATCTTCGCTCATTTCATAACCCATCGCTACATAAGGAACACTGAAAATGGAAAGTCCCAAATAAAACACGAAAGACCACAAAAGAAAATAGACAAAATTATAATTAACGCCGTCTGCTTTCGTCATTTGCCACATTAAGGAAAAAGAAATTCCCATAATGATGGCGCCAATAAAAACATATTGTCTTCTTCTACCCCAAACTGATCTTGTATTATCCGTAATAAAACCCATAATTGGATCGACAAAGGCATCAAAAATTCTCGGGAAAAAGAACAAAGTTCCCCACATCCAGGTTGGGAAACCTAAATTTTGAACCAAAACAACCATAAAAATCCCCAAGGCAGCGGGGAACATTTGGTTGGCGAGCATACCAAAACCAAAGGCAATTTTTTGTCCCATTGCTACTTTTCCTTGCGTAAGAGAGGCGTTTTGATCCATATAATTTTTTTAATGATTGTAGTTTTATTGCTTTTTAAATCTTCATTATCTCAATTGTTCTTCTAAAATTCCCACGGTAATGGCTTTTATTTCACCAGTTCGTTCCCAGATTTTAGCGCTTAGTTTTTCATTTAAAGTATTGGAAGAAATTTGCTCTTCCCGATCTGAATATTTTATCTTAATGAACTTTTCATTTGAAATTAGATAAACTACAGGAACTTGGCAAAGCGTAAAACCCATAGATTTTGCTGGCAATTTTAAATTAATTGCTCCATTGTTGACATCCGTAATTTTTATTTCAGATTCAGTTTCAATAAAATTTGATTTTCTCAATAAAAAAGGATCAAATTTTACGCAACCACCTTCCACCACAATTCCCAGTTCGCCCCATCTTGCAAGCAAATCTTCTTTTACTTGTCCCGTCATTCCCGGTTGTTGCGCACCACGGTGAAAAGGCGTGTGGGAATAAGGATCTGTCGGAAAAGAACCATAATTTTTCGGTGATTTATGCGCGCCAATTCCATCTTTTATATCTTCGTAATGATCGATTAATTGATTTAAAATTTCTGCAGAATTTCCTTCTTTTCTTGCTTTGATCGTTACTTCTTGTAATGCCAAAAGTAATTTTGAAACCATGTGCCAATAAATTGAACCCAAACCTTCATAACCGAAAAAAGTTCCAGATCTGCCGGTAAATTCTTTGTGATTAAAGACGTTTTCGTAGATATTTAGGATTTTAATTATTTCATTTTTATCAATATTTAAAACTTCTAATTCTTGTTTTAGATCATCTGCATTTTTAAAATTGCTGTTAAAATGATAATGGTTTTTAACGTCTTTTTCTATTAAAGTTTTATTGCCTGATTCTATATGATTTTTTAAAATATCAGAACTAAAAACTTCACTTTCTGGAATTACGTTTTTAGTTAAAAAACCTTTTATTTGATTATTTGGATAAAGCAAATAACTGTTTTGATCTTGTCGGTACAAATCGCTTTTTCTTAACGCATCCAAAACTTCCAAAGATTCATTTCCGGATAAATGACCAGAACTTAAAACCGCCACTTGACCTTCCAGCATATCACTTAGATGCGAAATTGTTGCCGAATTTTCTATGTAAGAAACTAAATTATACGCGTGATAAAGTCCATTTTCTTTTTTATTTGCATCAATTGTTTTGTCTAAAAACGCCAAAGAAACGGTCATTAATTTTAAAATTTCTGACGATTTTATGGATTTAAAATTTCCAGAAAAATCATTATTATAAATTTGTTCTCTGTAATTACTTCCCGCATTTCCAAGCAAATCCATCATTTTTTTTCTGGATTCATCAGTAATTTTACTTTGAAGAAGAGATTGATTTTCGGTAAATATTTCCAATAAACTTTGAAAAAACACTTCTAATTCTACAGAAATTTCAACTGATTTTTCTTCCGATTTTTCTAAAATAGTTTTAAAGAAATTTAGAAATCTGCTTAAGTAATTCAGCGTTACCATAGAAACGCCATTTCCAACCAAAGCGTTGTTCGCATCGTTCCATTCCGGACGTTGCGTGTTCATCCAAATTCCGCCTTCCGGGATAAAATTTGAAAGTTTGCTTAACGTTGTTGCCAGAATTTTTTCTAAAAAAGTAACGTGGTGAATTTCATTTTTTTGATTGAATTTCAACGTTGCATCTTCACCTAAAAGTGCTTTATTTTTATGAATTTCTAACTCGTCTTTTTGAACAAAATCAATGGTAGATTTTGGATTTTTTAAAATTTCTTGGTAATTTTTGATTCTATAAGGAACATTTGCGTAAACAAAAGATTTTTGCAGAAAAAGATCTTCCAAATATTTTGGATAATAATTTTCAGAAAATTCTAAAAATTTAAGAAGATAAATAATCTGGTGATCTCCCCAATAACCGATATAAGACCAAGGATCATCTGGCTCAATGGTTTCCCAATCGAAGCCATTTTTTATAATTCTGTATGGATTATAACCTTCAAAAGTAGAAGCATTTAAAAATCTAAACAACATCGAGTTTTGCCACGCTGGAAAAGCGTGCGCCAAAGCCTCCCAATTTTGGAAAATATCGCGCCAGTTTCCTTCGTAGTTTAAAATTTTTGAACCGTCTTTTTCACTTCTTGTTTCAATGGAAAATTTATTCCACGGACGCGAAGGATCTCCGTGTCGACGGCTAAATTTTAAAGGTAAATATTCTACACTTAATCTTTTTAAATCCTCATTTCCTAACTTTTCAACTAATTCTGAGAGTTCAAATTTTGTAAAAACTTCTGGTAATTGATTTAATTCTTCGAAATAATGAGTGAAAATTTTAGAATTTCTTTTTTTAATTGAAACAAGAAAATCTTGCTTCTCAATATTGTATTGATCATCAAAAATTCCACCGCGCATTATGTTGAAAAGCGTGTTTGAGTAATATCTTGTGTCATCCCTCAAATCCGCAGTATGCTGAATTCCGTCCGCAGAATTGATTAATTTTAAAAGGTTTTTTGTTCCTAATTTAATATCAGAATTTATGTTTTTAATTAAATTTTCTTTGTCAGAAATCTCAGAACTTAGACTCACAATATTTGAGATATTCTGGTTTACGTTTGCAACGATTGTCCATTCTTTGGTTTCATCAGCAGAAAGGTTGAAATCTGAAATGATAAAATACGCCCCTTTTTCTCCTTTGGAATCAGTCTCTTGCGAAACATCTTTCTTATCTCTAAAATTTTGAAGTTGAGTTGATGACAATAAAATTTTAGAATTTTTAAAACCCAGAGAATAAGCAATGTTTGCAGTTAAAGATTCATTTGGTTCGGCTTTATCAACAATTGTAGCACTCAAAGCGAAAATCCCAATTTTTGAAGCAGAATCTAACTCACTTCTTTTATAAGCATCAACTAAATTACTTGTACTATTTTGCAAATCGCTTCCGACTCCGGCTGGCAAAATATTCTGCAAACCATCACAAATACTAACATTGATGTCAAAATCTGAAATATTTTTTAATTCCGTTTCGCGAACAAAACCATAAACATTGGAATTGCTCCATTTGTACTTAAAAACGAGACCTAAATCTTCGTTAATTTCTTCAAAAATTACTGAATTTCCATAGAAACTTTTGTACAGATTTCTTTTAATATTTTTAAAATGATTTCTAATTGAAAAAGGTTCCCAAATTAAAACCTCATCGTTTTTTGAAACTTTAATAATGGTTTTGCTTCCAGTAATTTCCGCAGATTCTGTTATTTTATCATCTGTATAATAAGGAAAAAGAGCCAATTCACTATTTTTTCTTCCCGCGCTCAAAGCACCGTTACTTGAAATAAACATCCAATGATTGGAATCGCTTACAATACTCATGAAAAATGGACGCATTTCATCAACATTAGAAATTTTAAAAAAAACTTCATTGTCAATATTAATTTGAGACATTTTCACGGAAGAAATATTTTCCTCAGTCATATTTGGAACAGCATCAATCATCAAAAATTTCTAAAGTTTAGATTTAAAAACTATTTATAAACACGAATATAATCGACCGTCATCTCTTGCGGAAACGGCGTTAAAGAAGTTGGAAATCCCACATAATTTCCGCCAACCGCTAGATTTAAAATCAGATAGAAATCATGGTCAAAAACCCATTTCCCAGTTACTTTTTCAGGTGTGATCCATTGGTATAAATAATCGTCTACGAAAAAATCGATTTGATTTGGTGACCATTCTACAGAGAATCTGTGAAAGTCTTTGTCAAATCTGTCATTCTGCAAACCATATTGTTTTGTGATAGAAGCACCTCCGGAATAGCCAGGTCCGTGGACTGTTCCGTTGATCATATTTGGTGTTTGTCCGCGAAGTTCCATTATGTCGATCTCACCGCAGTTAGGCCAGCTGTTTGTATCTTCATCTGCGCCAATCATCCAGAATGCCGGCCAAATACCCGGTCCGTACGGTGTTTTGATTCTTGCTTCAACTTTACCGTAAGTAGTTTTAAATAAACCTTTAGTTTTAATCCTGCTAGAGGTGAACTGACTTCCATTATAAACCTCACTTTTTGCCGTGATAACCAAATTACCACTGCCATTTTGGGAGATATTTTGTGGTCGACTGGTGTAATATTCTAATTCTTGATTTCCCCAACCGGAAATACCGTTTCCAATGTCAAAATTCCAGTTTTTTGCATCTGGCGCACTTCCTGCAGCGCCTTCAAATTCGTCACTCCAAACCAATTGCCAATTGTGATCTGGTAAATCCTGAACAGCTTCTCTCTGGCAAGAATTTATGGCCAAAAGTGCTGTCGTGAAAAAAATTACTGAACTGAATTTATATAAAATTGTTTTTTTCATTTTTGTAAAATTTATTTATAAAGAAATACGTTGTCTGCATAAAAATTATCGATGTTTGTACCCGATAAAATGATTTGAGCTAAATGTTTTCTGTTTACCAAACTACCCAGCGAAGAAAAAGGAATATCTAAACTCACCCATTTTTGACCCGCTAAAATTGGTGATGAAAAAATTCTAGTCGCATTAGTGTCATCATTTCCACCATAAACTCCATCTGCACCCCAATCGATCAATTGTACTGAAAAATTTGCACCTTGCTTCAGGGCTTGTGGTAAAAATATATCGATATGAAAACTTGTCATTGTAGAAGCATCAATTGTAGGTTTACTGAATTGAATTCCAACAAAATTAAAATTGGTATAATTTAAAACATGATCATTGCTCACTGTAAAATCCGCAGATTGTGTGGTTTGATAAGGCGCGTAATAACCATTATAATAATCGACTGGCACATTTGAATAATTATCACTGAAAATTGAAATGACATTTGCACTTGTTTGTGTGGGTTTTGGTGCAGATAAAAATGCACCTGATGAATTAATTGTTAAACTTCCTTTCGCTACAGATTTACCTAAGTTAGCAGTAATTTTTGCTGTTCCTGCTCCTACTGTTGTTATTAAACCCGCATTATTCACAGTTGCAACGGCAGGTGTGGATGTATTAAAAGTAAAGTAACTTGGAGAAACATTCACCGTCTGATTTACGCCATCAGGTAAATTAAAAATAGCAGCAACGTCATCGACATTGTTCGTAACGCCTATAAATGAATTTGTAACCTTATCCAAACCTTTAAAAATAGATGCCTGAGCATTACCAATTGTTCCCACATTTTCAAATTTTAAATCATCAATCCAAAAAGTGTAACCTCTGTTATTTTCAGGTCCTTCGGAAATAAAAAACATACCTTTCTCTGCTGTTAATTTCGCAGCATCCGGAATTGGTATATACACTTTTTTCCAATTTGTATTTACTGGCAGCCCGCTGATAGAAGCCTGGTATTTATTTGCGCCAAGATCATTACCGAAACCTATAATATCAATATTTGCAGGTTGCGTCGCTTTTATCCAAAAACTTAGCGTATTGAAACGGGACAGATCTCTTGCAGAATTAGTGAAAAATGCGCCGCCCGCATATGCGCCTTTTGGATCATTAAAATCAGGCACAGCGAACTTCATTGACATTGCGGAATTATTATAAGTAACATCTTTATCCGTATCAAATGCTGTTGGCACCGATCCACCAAATGCGGCGTAAAGAAGTCCTGAACTAAATCCATCGATGAAGATATCTCCATTTGTAGGATTTGTAGCTTCCTGCAATTCACTTATATCCCGCTGACACGATCCAATTGATATCAGAACTGAAAATGACAGCAAAATTTTAGTGAATTTTATTAAATTTATTTTTGATTTCATTTGTTAATATTTATTTATTTAATGGTCAATTTAATTTCTCGTTTGTTGACCAATTTATTGAATACTTTATTTTTATTGAAAAATATTATTTACCAATATTTATTTGAATGTAAGTCCTGATCTCCCATTCGTTACCATTTGGAAATCCTATTGCCGTCGGGTCTGGAACATAAGCTCCAGCAGGATTAAATGTAGATGTAGGATTATAGCGTGGAGAATATTGATCCAGAGTTCTGTAAGTTCCTCTTATCCCGATCTGCGTGCCTGGAAGAATGAACCAATTCGGTTTTCCAATAGTTGTAGAGAGATCTAATACTAACTGAAGTGGAAAAGTTAAGTTAAAATCACGGTGGTAATCGTAAGGTCCCCAATCATTAATTTTAGCCCCAGCTATTAATTTCATTTTTTTGTAAATTGTTCTTAAGTCAATCCCTAAACGTTTTATTTTTCTTGGATCACTTCCATTGGCCTGCGCATCACCACCATAGAAATTTGAAATAAGTCCAAATTGTGAGTTAAATTTCATAACTACTTTTCCATTCACTTCCCAAAGATTTGCTGCGGGCGGTGCACCCGGAAATGCGAAAGTTGATCTTCCGTCCGGAAAAATACCTATCGCTGCATCCTGAGTTGTAGGCATATGTCTGTAAATTGCTCCAACGTTAAAAGCAAAAGGTGCATATTCAGTGCGGTCATTATCCCACTGATACATCCATGTTGCCGGTGTTGGGTCATATGTAAACAGCAACTCTCCAGCAGTCATTTGGCGATTCACCCGCACGCTGAAAGGATCATCTAAAATATTTCTAGGTCTTCCTGGACTTGGGACATTCATTGGGATAGGTCCTTCAATAGGTTTCTGCCATAAGAAGTTTGGTGCGATCTGGAAATTTCCCATATTGTATGTAAAACCTGAAAGGAAATTATACTGGTTACCACTACCGCTGTCTTTTAAACGCCATCCGGTAAAAGTCTGCGTATAATCTGCTCCGCCAAAGGCAACCAATCCCATTGCAGCGCCCTGGGCATACATGTTGAATTTTCCGCCAGTGTAAGTTAATTTCATTTTACCGCCAAAGTTATCTTTTGATTTCACGAAGTCCTGATAAATCGAATAGTTGCCTTCATCGCCACGAACAGCCTGAAATAGACGACCATTTAGAGGTTGACCAGCCCAAATTCCGCCTAAATCAATTTTAAATTTACCAAAAGTTCTGTCTAACGCTAAAGTGACACGTCTTGTTTTTGGTTGAGGAATAGCGTATGAACTTGTTGTATTTTGTTGTTTATCCAGATCTTCATGGTAAATACCTGTTAATCGGGTTTTTCCAATTATTTTGGAATATTTCACCAATAATGCCGGATTTGCTCCCCACCACAGTTGCGGACCAAAAGCTAGTTTTAAACCATTAATATGCTTCTTACCTGTAAATTCAAAACCTACCGGCGCTTCTCCGTTGTATATGTCTATGTTTGCACCATAATTAGCTTCCGGATAGAGTCCGAAGAAATCGCCCTCATATTCCCAATGATAATGTCCGGTTCTGTAAAAACCATTTAAATCAAAATATTTAGTCTGCCAGTTGTAAGTTGCTCTATAAAGCGCCACTCTGCCTTCAGAATTTAAAATAGTTGTGCCATCAACTGTTTTTACTTTTACAGGTCTTGCTCTGTTTTCATAAAAAATTTCGTCAATAGGATTTAGGGCAACATGTCCTACAATATTAAACTCAGCTGTTGCACGCATATTTGAAGCAGGATTAGCTTCTACGCCTAGATAAATGGATTCCATATGGTCAAATCCCTGTCTGTTGGGATAAACTGATTTGTTGACATCCTCCTGTTTGGGCGTTGTTATTAAACTGCCTCCAGTATTATAAGTAGTGAAGTTTGCATTAAATTTACTCAACCTCAAAAGTTTTGAAGAGTTTCCTTCTAATGCAGCTTTATCGCCACGCGCCTGCAAACCTGCAGCCGTTGAGTTTATATTTTTAAACTTATCATCCAATTTTACTAACGATTGATCTTCACCAAAAAGTTTTATATGGTGTACATCTTTTAGTGCATAATATGCAGCACGTGGATAAAGCTGATACAAACCATTGTCATCCGCAGAACCTTTTGCACAGATCCCAAACCATTCCTCGTTCATATTATTTTCACCTTGAACAAAATCTTTTATATAACCGCCATTACTCCAGGATGCATCTGTATTATGAATGTCGAGATCAACAGTTTGCCCGGATTTCCACCAACCATCGCTAAACTGAAAAGTGAAGCCTCCTAATGAATTTCCTGCTTTACCAAAACCTGCGGCATTCTCATATATTTCTTTCCAGTTATTAACTAAGTAATCAGCCTGGTCTTTTTGATTTTCACCCTGTTCTAGATTATTAAATGCATCAGATCCAAATTCAGTGAACATTATTGGTTTATCCACCACTTTTTTTACCCGTTGAAATACATCTCCAAAAGAAGTTCCTCTGTAAACATTTAAACCAAGAACATCAATATCCGGACATTCTTTACTTATCATATCTAAAAATAATAGATCACCATTACAAATTGAAACAGGTCGGGAATTATCTATATTTTTTACGGCTAAAGTTGCTTGATTAAACAAAGAGTACAAAGCTTCAGCTTTTTTAGTAGATTTTCTGTCTTCCATGGGAACATCTTCTGTCTCAGCACCTTCCCAAAATAAACCGTAATTATTTTCATTTCCTAAAAGATACATAAGAAGTCCTGGCGTCCCTTTATACTCATTCGCCATATCCTGCACTTCCTTTAAAAGTATATTTTTTACCCGAGAATCCGAATAATCGGTATTCGGGGCGTAAGTGCCATCTAAGGTCAATCCATATCGGCCAAAAGTGTGGTTAATTACAGTATAAATACCATAATTTTCGTAAATATATTTTATCCATTTCGGCTGTATTCCTGTATAAACGCGAATTGTATTTACGCCCATATTATTAAGCAAAGCCATTTCAGAATCTAAAGCTTTCTTAATAATATCATCAGACTGCGTCCAAAGGCTGTATGAAAAATTAGTTCCGATCGGAAAGTAATCCCAGTTCATCCCATTTATCATAAATTTTTGCTGATCTACAAGTAAATGGTTTCCATCATTATCTGTGGTAAGCTCAACCTTATTCGTTTGAGAGAAAATATTGGAGGAAATGAAAATTAAGAATAGAAAATAAATATATTTTTTCATCTATTAAAAAGTGTTTTTGGGTTATTAGATTTTTATTACAGTTTTATTATATCCAGATCCTAAATGTAATTTAAAGATTTGGGCTACATTTATATACATTATATATACATAGTTATTAATATTTTAACTTATTAATAATCAATGTTTTAAACAGTTAATAGATTAAATATATCATGAAATATGGCATTAAAGTTCAAAATTTTAGAAAAATAAAACACTTTAGCAATCCCCGTGAAGCAAGCCTTTTCATAACAATTTCAAATTTTTGTCTCATAAAAAGATAATAGATAACAATTTCTGATTTTGAAATATTTTATCTAAAAATTTAAAATGATATGCTTTTCGGTTGCATTTTTGATGATTTGGAACTTCAGCTTTTTATTTAATTTACAATTTTTAGAAAAATTTTTACTTAAAAAACTTGTCAAAAATTACCTTTTAACCTCATCTAAAATTTAATGAAAACTTTTAAATCAATCTCCCTCCCTGATATTTCAGATACAACTTTACCAATGTCTTTTCCTTCCGGTAAAAATAAATTACCAAGAGCGGGAGTCGTTTTGGCTGCAGATATTGGCGGAACAAAAACTGAATTGGCACTTTTTCAAATAAAAAATGGAAAATTAATCTCGCTTAAAAGTCAAAGATATCCGACGAAAGACCATGAATCTTTTGTAAAAGCCATTCAAGAATTTCACGATGATAAATCTTTAAAAATTAATTGTGCCTGTTTAGGCGTTGCCGGAACTGTCGAAGGCGATAAAGTAAGCGGAACTAATTTCGCGTGGGAAATTGATGCGAAAAAATTGCAAAAAGATTTAAAAATAAAAACTGTTCTTTTAATTAATGATCTTCAAGCCAATGCTTACGGACTTTCTGCGCTAAAAACTTCTGATTTTGAAACCATTTCCAAAGGTAAAAGAGAGGCAGGAAATGCCGTTGTAATTTCGCCGGGAACTGGCCTTGGTGAAGCCGGATTATTTTGGGACGGTTCAAAATTTAATCCTTATGCATCAGAAGGCGGACATTGTAATTTTGCGCCAAGAACGGATTTGGATGTCGAATTATTTAAATTTCTAACTAAAAAATTCGATCACGTTAGTTGGGAAAGAGTGATTTCCGGCAGGGGAATTATGAATATTTACGAATTTTTGAGACAATTTAGAAAAGCAAAAGAACCAAAATGGCTTAAAGAACAACTGAAAATTGACAATTCTGCGAAAATAATTTCAGCCGCAGCATTAGAAAAAAAAGACGCAGTTTGCGAAGAAACCATTCAACTTTTTCTAAAATATCTTGCCGTAGAAGCAAGTGAATTGGCATTAAAAGGAAAAGCAACGGGCGGAATTTTCATCGGTGGCGGAATTGTCCCAAAAATTCTTCCCTTAATTGATAAAAAAGAATTTTACGAAAATTTTATCAACGTGGGAAGAATGAAAAATTTGCTTAAAAACATTCCCGTAAAAATTGTGTTAAATGATAAAACGGCTTTAATGGGCGCTGCTTATTATGCTGCGATGGGGCTTTAGTTTGATAATTTAGCAAAATTACCAAAGATCATTTTTAGAAATTATTTTTAATGGAAATTCCAGTTTCATTAATTCTGTTAAAATTTCTCCTCCAATAGTAATTATGTCTTCATGTGAAATATAAATTAACCAAGTATTTTCCCAATTTGTGTATGAAGATTCCAGCAAATCAAGATTAAATTCAATAACGTCAATTTCATAATCAAGTTGATCTTCTGTTAGGAATAAAATTTTATTGTGAGATATTTTCTTTATTAAATTAATTATACGTTTTACGTCATCATCATCAAATAAGTCATATTTAAAGAATATTAATGAATTTCTATTATTAGTTTTTGCTAATGGTTCCCAATAATAATTTCCTTTATTCCATCCATCAAAATCCCAATCATTTTTAAGTTTACTTTTTAAAATTTCAGATTCTTCATTAGTTAATCTTCTTTCGAAAGGAAGTTGATGTAGATTACTCATAGAAGCAATATTCAAATCAATAACGAATTTTTTAAAATTCTTTTCAATTAACGCAATTCTATCTAAATTAACTTGATTAGAACTTGGATTATTGTAGAGTTCAATTAATTCCTCATGGCAAAATTTAATAATTTTTTTTTTCAAAAAGTCAATATCTTCACATTCGGATCCAACTAATAAATCTATTCCTTTCTTTAAGTTTAATGCTACATCTTTTTGCTTACTTAAACCATTTTTAAAAATTTCTAAAATATAATTTTTAGTTTCATTAATAATTTTTGCAGAGTCCGTCATAAAATGATTAAAAATTTTAAATTTAGAATATCCTACAATCTGCCCGCCGCCGCACTATCCAAAAACCAAACAACTTTTCCCTCAGATTTTATCAACCTGGCCGGAAATTCATTTTCAGAGCCGGCTTGATATTCCAAAATATGAAAAACGGCTTCTGCTTTTCCTTCGCCAAATACTAAAAATACAATATTTTTAGATTGGTTAATTAAAGGTGCTGTCATCGTAATTCGGTACATATCAACTTCTTCGACAAAAACAGATTTTACCGTTGCTTCCATTTCATTAAGAACCGAAGTATTTGGGAAAAGTGACGCGGTGTGAGAATTATCGCCTAAACCCAAAAGGTTGAAATCAAATTCAACTGGTTTCCCGTTAAAATGTTTTAAAATAGAATCCCAGTAATTTTTGGCTGATTCTTCCGGAGAACCGGAAGGATTAACTTTAAAAATATTGTCGCTTTTAATATGTAAAGGTTCAAATAAGGCTTCTTTTACCATCATCGAATTCCTTTCAGAATTATCTTCCGGCAGAAACCTTTCATCGCCAAAAAAGAAAAAAGTTTTGTCCCAATCTATTTTATTCTTAAAAGAATCTGACGCTAATAATTCGTATAATTTTTTGGGCGAACTTCCACCAGAAAGTACAAAATTAAACTTACCGTTTACTTCAATAGCGTATTCTGCGGCAATGACGATGCTTTCTGCCAAAGCATTCATCAACTCATTGACTTCATTAAATATTTTTACTTCGTTCATTTTCTATTTTTTATCGGGTAAATTGATCCAGTGAAAACCATCTTTTGCGATCAAAGCATCTGCATTTTCCGGTCCCCAGGAATTGGCAGGATAATTTGGAAAATCGGCGTTTTTATTATTTTCCCAATAATCCAGAATTGGCATTACCACTTCCCATGCTGCTTCTACCTGATCAGCACGCATGAATAAAGTCTGATCGCCGGAAATCACATCTAATAAAAGTGTTTCGTAGGCTTCAGGTGAATCGCCTTTTGTTTTTCCGGAATAATCAAAAACCATATCTACCGTATTTAAAGTCATTTCCAGACCCGGCGTTTTGCTTTCCAGTTGAAATTTGATCGCCATATCCGGTTGAATACTAATGATCAAACGATTTGCTTTTGGTATATTTCTTTCCTGATTTTGAAACATATTATGCGGCACTTCTTTAAACTGAATAATGATATGAGAATCAGATTTAAAAAGTCTTTTTCCGGTTCTTAAATAAAACGGAATGCCTTGCCAACGCCAATTATCCACATAAAATTTCATCGCAGCGTAAGTTTCTGTATTAGAATCTGGTTTGACATCCAGTTCATCGCGATAAGCGGGAACTTCTTTTCCTTCTACCCAACCGGAACCGTATTGACCGCGAACCGCCATGGAATCTACCGAGCCGGGAACGATTTTTCGGATGGCTTTTAAAACCTCAACTTTTCTATCACGAACGAGATCTGCGTCAAAATTAATTGGTGGTTCCATTGCAATAATACACAGCAATTGTAGCAAATGATTTTGGATCATATCACGTAAAATTCCGGCGTTATCGAAATAACTTCCGCGGTCTTCTACGCCAATTTTTTCGGTAACTGAAATCTGAACATGTTCGATATGCGTGCGATTCCATAAAGGTTCCATAATGGTATTTGCGAAACGAAAAGCCATCACATTCTGCACGACTTCTTTGCCTAAATAATGGTCGATCCTGTAGATTTGTTTTTCATCAAAAATCGTGAGCAATTTTGCGTTTAAAGTTTTTGCAGATTCCAGATCGCGACCAAAAGGTTTCTCAATGATCATCCGCGTGGTTTCCCGATTGTTTTCTAATTTACTTTTTGAAACATTTTCTGCGATCGTACAAAAAAGATCCGGCGAAACGGCGCAATAATAAAGCGTAGAAATATCTTCTTTCCATTCTTTTTTATAATCGCTGATCTTATCTGCAAATTCATTGTAAGAGCCGACGTCTTTAATATTTGAGGCTTGGTAAGTTATTTTTTCAGAAAATTTTGCCCAGTCTTCTTTTTTTGCTTTTCCGGTTCGGGAAAACTCGTTGATTCCGTCTAATAAAAGATCTCGGTATTTTTGATCTTTAAATTCTGTTCGCGAAGTGCCGATGATGGCGAATTTTTCTGGCAAACGGTTTTCGAGAAAAAGATTGTACAAAGCAGGAATTATTTTCCGTTTTGTTAAATCGCCGTTTCCACCGAAAACGATGATCACGGTTGGTTTTGTTATATTTATAGTATTTGGCATTTTTAAATTTTTGTTTAAATGTTGTTTTTAGAAAAACTTTTTATTTTTGGCGCAAATCCGTAGCCCGACTTGAGTGTATCCCGATGTAAAATCGGGAGGGAACGGAAGGCGGAAATCGCTGCCCAAATAAAAAAATTAAATTTATTCTTTAATATTTTCCATCATCCATTTTGTATGGAAAACGCCTTCTTTTCCTTTTAACTCGTAAGTGTGCGAACCGAAATAATCGCGTTGCGCCTGAACCAAATTCGTCGGCATATTTTCATTTCTAAAATTATCAAAATAACTTACAGACGAAGAAAAAGCCGGCGTAGAAATACCGTGAAGCGCCGCATCTGAGACGATCGCGCGAATTCCCGGAAGAGTTTCGGTTAAACTTTTTGCCACTTCGTTATCTAAAAGTAAATGTTGAAGTTTAGGATTTTTATTAAATGCGAAATAAATATCTTCCAAAAATTCTGAACGGATAATGCAGCCACCTCGCCAGATTTTGGCAATCGTGTCTAAATTTACTTTGTAATCAAATTCAATATTCGCCTGATAAAGCAAGTGCATTCCTTGCGCATACGCGGAAACCATCGCAAAATAAAAGGCATCTTCTAATTTGTTGCAATAGTCTTCATTATTGGTTTTATAATTGATCTCGGTAGAATCAGAATAAATTTTTGAAGCCTCAACTCTTAGATCTTTTAGGGAAGAAAGATTGCGCATAGAAACGGCAATGTCGATAATTGGCGTGGGAATATGTAGATCCATCGCTGCTTGCGAAGTCCATTTACCAGTACCTTTTGCTTTCGCTGCATCTCGAATTTCATCCAGCAAAAGGGTTTTCTCACCTTCATTTTTATATGCGAAAATATCAGTGGTAATTTCTAATAAGTAAGATTTTAGTCGGCCTTCATTCCATTTTTTATAGACTTGATGAATTTCCTCATTGTCCATTTTGAGACCTTTTTTCATGATCTCGTAGGTTTCTGAAATCAACTGCATGATGGCATATTCAATCCCATTGTGAACCATTTTTACGAAATGTCCCGCGGAACGTTCGCCCATGAAAGCGACAGTTGGTTCGCCATTGACGTGCGCAGCAATTTTTTCTAAAATTGGTTTTAGATGTTCGTACGCTTCTTCATCGCCTCCCGGCATCATACTTGAACCGCGTCTTGCGCCTTCTTCACCGCCGGAAACGCCCATTCCCACAAAATGATAGCCTTTTCCTTCCAAGTCTATGAAACGTTGCTCGGTGTCTGTAAAATGTGAATTTCCTCCATCGATGATGATGTCGCCTTTTTCTAAAACTGTTAATAAATCTTTGATCACGCTATCTACAATTTCACCTGCAGGAACGAGCATCATTACGATTTTCGGACTTTTTAAACTGTCGGTAAATTCCTTTAAAGTGGAATAGCCTTTAATATTTTCGCTTCCTAAATTATTTAGCGCATCCACTTTTTGTTTGCTATTGTCGTAACCCGCGCAATTGTAGCCGTGATCTGCAATGTTTTGTAAAAGGTTGGAACCCATTGTTCCCAAACCGATCATTCCAAAAGCGTTTTGATTTGTATTTTGTTCGTTCATAATATTATTTTCTTATAAAATTTTCGAGAATATTTTTTGTTGTTTCAAAGTTTTCGTGAAGAATGGCGTTCATGCCGAGTTTTTTTGCTGCGTTTACGAGCATTGGTCGGTCGTCAAAATAAACACATTCGTGCGGTTGAACTTGTGCGATTTCCATTGCCCTTTTAAAAATTCTGGGATCAGGCTTTCTGATTTTTATATAACAAGATGAAAAGAGACCGTCAAACAATTGATGTAATTTAAAGTTCTGAATTCGGTAATCATTTAAATCCCTATTTTCATTGCTTAGCGCAAACACGGGTAAATCAATTTGTCTTTTCCAGGTTTTTAACCATTCTAACATTTGTGGTAATTCTACAGATTGAGCAAACATAAACTCTTTAAATTGCTCTTTCGTGAAATCTTGCGGCTTATGAAATAAAATGGTATTAAGATATTCATCCAATGAAATGCTGTCAATCTCGAAAACGTCATAAATAAAATTGTGCAAAATATTAATTTCTTCATAATCAAAACCAAAAACTTTCGCGGCCTCGATTCGGGATTCGTGTCCCCAACCATTCGTCAGCAAAACGCCGCCAATATCCATGAAAACGGCTTTTATTTTTGAAACATCAAAATCACTCATTTCTATGATTTTTTATTTTTTTGATCGTCAATACTTTTCAGCAATTTATCGTAAGCGTCGTTGAATTTCTCAATGCCTTCATCTTCTAATTTCTGCGTGATTTTATCTAAATCAATTCCTTTTTCCTTTAATTCTTCCAAGGCTTTTTTGGCTTCATCTGCATTTTGAGTCAAAGTTTCTGCTGCGTTTCCGTGATCTCTGAAAGCATCAATTGTTTCGATCGGAAGCGTATTCACCGTATCTTTCCCGATAATACTTTCTACATAAACCACATCACTAAATGTTGGATCTTTCGTTCCCGTACTTGCGTAAAGTACGCGTTGCGGTTTCGCCCCTTTTTCCTTTAATTTTTTAAAACGATCGCTGTTTATCATTTCAAGATAGATTTGATAAGCCTGTTTTGAAGAAGAAATTGCGATTTTTCCGTATAAATTTTCTGCGCCCTTTTCTTTTAACATTGGATCGATCATGACATCAATTCTGCTCAAAAAGAAACTTGCCACGGAAGCAATATTTCCTATCGAATTTCCGTCTGAAAGTCTGTCTTCCAAACCGCTCATAAAGGCTTCGGTAATTTCTTTATAGCGCGGAAGTCCAAAAAGTAAAGTCACATTAATATTAATTCCAGCGCGCAGACATTCACGAATAGCGATCAATCCTTCTTTTGTTCCCGGAATTTTGATCATTACATTTTTTCGGTCGACTCTTTTCCAAAGATCTTTTGCCTGAGAAATTGTTTCCTCAGTATCTCGTGCTAAATAAGGCGAAACTTCCAAACTCACGAAACCATCTTCACCATTGGTTTTATCGTAAACCGGTTTAAAAAGATCTGCTGCTTTTTGTATGTCTGAAATCGCCATATTGAAAAATATTGCAGAACTATCATTTTCCGTTTTTGAAAGTTCAACAATATCCTTATCGTAATCTGAACTTCCGCTGATTGCTTTTTCAAAAATTGCCGGATTTGAAGTTAAACCGCGCAAATCGTCATTATCAATTAAACTTTGCAATTTTCCTGAGCGCATAATTTCGCGGTCTAATAAATCGAGCCAAATGCTTTGTCCTAAATTTCTTACTTTATTTAATGGATTCATATTTTTAATTTTTAATGTTAATATTTTTAAATGTAAACTGTTCTTGTGTTTTTTTGAACGCAGAGAACTCAGAGTTTTAATTTATTTTAATGCTTTTAAGTTCGCAGAGGCATTTCATTTGGCAGAGAACAATTAAAATTTTCTCTAATTTTTTTCTGATTTTTTGATTTTTTCTAAACGCCTTAAATGTCTTTCAGCACCGATAAATTTCGCATTTAAAAACGCCAAAACTAATTCTTCAGCACTTGCAAAACCTGTAACACGACCGCCGAGACAAATTAAATTCATATCATCGTCTTCCACACCTTGGTGCGCAGAAAAATAATCTGTAATTAATGCCGCACGAATTCCGGAAATCTTATTCGCTGCAACACAAGCACCAACACCACTTCCACAAATCGCAATGCCACGAAAAACTTCTCTATTAGCAACTGCTTTCGCTAGCGGAATAACAAAATCTGGGAAATCATCGGCAGAATTTAACTCAGTTGCACCAAAATCGACGCACTCAAAATTATTTATATTTAAAAAAGATTTTATTTTTTCCTTTAATTCAAAACCGCCGTGGTCTGCGCAAATTCCTATTTTATTTGATGAATTTTCGGACATTTTTTATTATATTAAAGGTTGATTTTAGAATTATTTTTTAGAAATTAAAGCCTTCGCTTTTTTCACCACATTTTCAACTGTAAAACCATATTCTTTCATAATTTCCTCTGCCGGTGCGGATTCTCCAAATTTGTCAATGCCTAAAACATCGCCTTCATCGGTGGTATATTTTAACCAACCAACACTTGATCCCATTTCAACAGCCAATCTTTTTCGGATATTTTTAGGGAAAACTTTTTCACGATAAGCAGCAGATTGTTTATCAAATAAATTCCAGCACGGCATACTTACAACGCGAGCATCGATTTTATCTTTTTTCAATTCTGATTGTGCTTCTAGAATTAATTGAACTTCTGAACCTGTCGCAATCAAAATCACATCCGGTTCACCTTCAGAATCTGATAAAATGTAAGCGCCTTTTTCAAGATTTTCTGCTTTTGCATATTTTTTCTGATCAATAATTGGAAGTTCCTGACGGGTCAAAGAAATGGCAACCGGTCCATCTTTATGTTCGATGGCAACGCGCCACGCTTGTGCAGTTTCGTTCGCATCTGCAGGACGAATTACCGTCATATTTGGAACAGTTCGCAAACCAATAAGTTGCTCAATTGGTTGATGCGTCGTTCCATCTTCGCCTAAACCGATACTATCATGCGTGAAAACCATGATCTGACGGATTTTCATGATCGCAGCCAAACGCAATGGTGGACGCATATAATCAGAGAAAATCAGGAAAGTCGCGCCATAAGGAATTAAATAATTACTCAAAGCCATTCCATTTAATACCGAACCCATCGAATGTTCACGAATTCCAAAATGGAAATTTCTACCATCGCGATGTTCAGCAGAAAATGACTGATAATCATTAAGAACAGTATCTGTAGAAGGTGATAGATCTGCGGAACCCCCAATTAAATTGGGTAAAAATTCGGCAATTGCGTTTAAGGTTTTTCCAGAGGCTTTTCTGGTTGCGATTCCTGCACAAGATTCAAAAACGGGTAATTTCTCCTTCCAACCTTCTGGTAATTTACCGGATGAAATTAACTCATATTCTTTGGCTAAATCCGGATGGCGTTTTTTATAATTTTTATATAAAGTATTCCATTCTGCTTCATTTTCCGCAGAAACTTCGCCTGCTTTTTTGTAAAAATCGGCAACTTCTTCAGGAATAAAAAAATCTTTATCAGGATCAAAACCAAAATTTTCTTTTACCAATCGAACTTCTTCTTTACCAAGCGGCGAACCGTGCGCTGCTGCAGAATCTTCTTTATTTGGACTTCCGTAACCAATAATGCTGCTCACTTTTATCAGCGAAGGACGATTGGTTTCTTTTTTTGCTTTTTTAATGGCTTTTCTAACTGCTTTTAAATCATTGATATCTGGCAAATCCTGAACATGCCATCCGTAGGCTTTAAATCTTTTAGACACATTTTCATCAAATGCAATATCCGTATTTCCTTCAATTGTAATGTGATTGCTGTCGTAAAAATAAATCATATTTCCCAAACCAAGATGACCTGCAAGAGACGCGGCTTCTGCAGAAACGCCTTCCATTAAATCTCCATCGCTGCAAATCGCGTAAATTTTATAATCGAAAATATCAAATTCTGGCTGGTTGTATCTTTCCGCCATATATTGTTGCGCGATCGCCATTCCGACACCATTTGCGAAACCTTGTCCGAGAGGTCCGGTTGTAACTTCGATTCCGGGCGTCATTCCATATTCCGGATGTCCCGGCGTAATGCTGTGAAGTTGGCGGAAATTTTTAATATCATCTATCGAAATTCCATAACCTGTTAAATGTAAATAACTGTACTGCAACATACAAGCGTGTCCGCAGGAAAGAACAAAACGATCTCGGTTTGCCCAATTTGGATTTTTCGGATTGTAGTTCATTGCTTCTGCCCACAAAACATGACCTAAAGGCGACAAAGCCATTGGTGTTCCCGGATGTCCGGAATTTGCTTTTTGAATAGCATCGGCGGATATAATTCTTACGGTGTCGATTCCTTTTTGGATGAGATCTTTTGCTTTCATTTTTTTTATGTAATTTTTTGATTTAAATTTTAGAAAAATACTTATAATTGATAAATATAAAATTCCTTATTTAGCAGGAATCTATAATCAAATTTGTCTTGCGCAAAAAATTTAAATCTGTAATATTAATTTGAAAATTCAAACTATATTTAAGATAATTGGAAGAATTTTTATTTAATATTTTAGCTATTTGAAGACTGTAAAAGTCCGAACAACTGAATAATATTAAACTCTTATTTGACATAGTAAGTTTGAATTCTAAAAATATTTATTAAAATATTTTTTTAGATAACTAAAGGTAGCCAAATTTATGCCGAATGATTTATTCAATTAATAGAGAATTTCGATTCCTCACATTTAAGACAAATCGATTATTATATACTTTGGTTTAACTTTAAATATTTCAAATGCGATCTTACTCATATTGAAAAAGATTAAGGCATTTAATTACTTTTTTTACCAAATATTTTTAAGAAAAACAGTTTTAAATTTACATTTTCAAATCCCTTGAAAATCACTACTTTTGCAAATTCAAAAAAGAGTTCAATTTTAAATATTATCGCGTGCTTTCAGTTCAAGGTTTAGGTCTTCATCATTCAGGAAATTATTTATTTTCAAACGTCAATTTTACCATTAAAAAAGATGATAAAATCGGTCTTGTTGGGAAAAACGGTGCCGGAAAATCAACACTTTTAAAAATGTTTACCGGCGGCATTAATTTTTACGAAGGCACAATTGTTCCCGAAGGAAATATTACCATTGGATTTTTAAAGCAAGATTTAGATTTTGTAAAAGGAAGAACCGTTTGGGATGAAACCATGCAGGCTTTTGAACAAATCAATATTTTAAAAAATGAACTTGAAGAAGTTAATAAACAATTAACAACCAGAACCGATTATGAAAGTGATGATTACGCACTTTTAATTCAAAAAATGACAGATTTAAACGATTTGTTAATGCATCACGACGCGTATAATTTAGAAGGCGATGTTGAAAAAGTGCTTTTTGGATTGGGTTTTAAAGCCGATGATTTTCATAAAATTACCGATGAATTTTCTGGAGGATGGAGAATGAGAATTGAATTGGCAAAACTTTTACTTCAAAAAAATGATTTAATGCTTCTGGATGAGCCAACCAATCACCTGGATATGGAATCCATCATTTGGCTGGAAGATTTTTTGAAAACTTACAACGGCGCAATCGTTTTGGTAAGTCACGATAAGCAATTTATGACCTCGGTTTGTAACCGGACTTTTGACATTAATAATAAAAAAGTTGACGATTATAAAGCGAATTATTCCAAATATTTAGAACTCAGCAAAGAGCGAAAAGAAAAACAAATTCAGGCAAAGAAAAATCAGGATGTGGAAATTAAGCAGATGGAAGACAACATCAACCGTTTTCGCGCCTCTGCAACCAAGTCTTCTTTTGCGCAATCTTTAATTAAAAAATTAGATAAAATTGACCGAATTGAAGTTGACAATGACGATGTTTCAAAATTCAATATTCGTTTTGTGCAATCTGTTGTTCCCGGAAAAGTTATTTTTGAAGCCAAAAAATTAGGAAAAGCCTACGGTAAAAAAGAGGTTTTTGATGAAGTGGATTTCTTCGTAGAACGCGGTGAGAAAATCGCGCTTTTAGGTCAGAATGGACAGGGAAAAACAACGATTGCTAAAATTTTATCTGGTGAAATTACAGATTATACAGGCGAATGGAATTTAGGTCACAACGTAAATATCGGTTATTTTGCTCAAAATCAGGAAGAAGTTTTAACGCCAAATAAAACCGTTTTAGAAGAAGCAGAAGATGCGGCGACCGAAGAAACACGACCAAGAGTTCGGGATTTATTGGGAAGTTTCCTTTTCCAAGGCGATGATGTGACGAAAAAAACTAAAGTACTTTCCGGTGGGGAAAGAAACCGTTTGGCTTTGTGTAAATTATTGCTGCGTCCGTTCAATGTTTTGATTATGGATGAGCCGACGAATCACCTGGATATTCAGTCGAAGGAAATTATTAAAATGGCTTTAAATAAATATGAAGGCACTTTAATCGTGATTTCTCACGACCGGGAATTTCTGCAAGGTTTGGCTGATAAAATTTTCGAATTCCGTGATGGAAGAATGAAAGAATTCCTTGGAAACATTGATGAATACTTAGAATATCGACAAAAAGAAAGCATCCGAGAAATCTCTGCGGAACGTTCTAAACTTCAACTTGCAAAAGACGCAACGGCAGTTGCAGCTAAAAAAGAAGTCATTGTAGAATCTGCGCCAATTGTGATTCAAAGCAAAGAGCAGAAAAATCTGATCAATAAAATTAAAAAAGTAGAAGAAAAAATTTCAGAATTAGAAACTTTGGTTGAAACTCTGGAAAAATCTTTTACCACAGAAAATCCTTCGGACGAAACTCTGGAAAATTACAATTCTAAAAAAGAAGAATTGAATTCTGCTTTGGAAGAATGGTCGTTTTTGGCGGATCAAGTTGAGGTTTAAATTACAGATTCAGGTCATTTTCCCATTTGTGTAAACCAAATACTACGATTTTATTGTCCTCTGGAACAATCTCAAAATTTAAAGCATAACCTTTTACAATAAGTTCTCTAAAATTTTTATCATTAAAAAATTTAGATTGTTTTTGTAAGGCATATTTATAATTTTTCTGATTTCAGCTTAAATAACTTTACTTAAGTTTTTAGCAGCGATAGGTTTGTCATAAGAAATATAAATTACTTGTCTTTGCAGTTTTTGTTGAAACTGCGGTGTAATATCAATTTTCATTATTTTTAATAAATAAATCCATTTCCGCTTCGGCCTCATTTACACTTAAAACATCAGTGGGATTTTGTTTATATAAATCATAATCTCTTTGCAATTGAGACTTTATTTTTTCAAATTTTGACGTATCTTCTACTTCCAAATCTTCCTTCGAAAAAGTATCCAAAAAATTTTTCAATTTTTCATATATGGATTCGCTGTAATGCAATGTAATTGTTTTCATTAGAAAATATTTATTGAAACAAATTTAGCAATAAAATATTTAGGTGAAAATGAAATTTATTGATGAAAAATTTTCTCTAACTTACTCTTAACCTAAATCTCATCCTAATCCTAAATTTCCTTATCTTTGAAATTCAAATGAAATTCTATGAATCATACGCCGGTGGAAGGTTTTTCTAAACTTTCTAAGCAAGAAAAAATCGATTGGTTATTACAGGAATATTTAGAAAATAATCAGGATTTTAAAAAAGTTTTAGAGCAATATTATAATGAAGATGCCGATCTGCAGAAACTGCACGATGAGTTTTCTGAAAATACGATTTCCAATTTTTACATGCCTTATGGAATTGCGCCTAATTTCCTAATCGATGGCAAATTACTCGCTTTACCAATGGCAGTTGAGGAAAGTTCAGTAGTTGCGGCGGCTTCAAAATCTGCAAAATTCTGGCTTAATAAAGGTGGTTTTAAAACGACAATTATCAACACCGAAAAACTCGGTCACACGCATTTTATTTTAAATGTGGAACCGCACAAAGTCTTGCATTTCTTTAATTTTAAATTAAAAAAGAAACTATTAGAAGCCACAGAAGCGATCACAAAAAATATGCGAAACCGCGGCGGCGGAATTTTAAATATAAAATTAATTGATAAAACGGCAGATCTGGAAAATTATTTCCAGTTAAAAGCCAGTTTCGGAACGGCAGATTCGATGGGCGCCAATTTCATAAATTCATGTCTTGAACAATTTGGAAAAACTTTAAAAGAAGAAGTTTCAAAAGAGGAAAGTTTCACAGAAGAAGAAAAAAATTCCTTACAAATTGTGATGAATATTCTTTCGAATTTTACACCAAATTGTATTGTAAGAGCCGAGGTTTCTTGTAAAATTGAAGATCTGAAAGACGATAGCGGAATTTCAAATGAAGACTTTGCGTGGAAATTTAAACAAGCCGTGACGATTGCAGAAATTGAACCTTATCGCGCAACCACGCATAATAAAGGCGTAATGAACGGCGTAGATGCAGTTGTGATCGCCACAGGAAATGATTTCCGCGCGACGGAAGCCTGTGCGCACGCTTACGCCGCAAAATCCGGGAAATATAAAAGTTTAACGCATTGTACAACTGACAATGAAATTTTTCGTTTTTGGATCGATCTGCCAATTTCTGTGGGCGTTGTCGGCGGTCTAACGAACCTTCATCCTTTGGTTAAATTTTCTCTGTCGCTTTTAGGCAAGCCTTCCGCGCAGGAATTAATGAGTATTTTGGCGGTTTCTGGTTTGGCCCAAAATTTTGCAGCGCTTCGTTCGTTGATCACGACTGGAATTCAAAAAGGTCACATGAAAATGCATTTGCTTAATATTCTGAATCAATTGGGCGCGACAGAAGATGAAAAAAAATATTTCGTCAACTATTTTAAAGACAAAACCGTTTCGCACCACGAGGTGATTGATGAGTTTAATAAAATGAGAAATCTGTAGAAAATGTTCGGAATTATTCTCGCAGTTGTTATTTTGATATTTGGTATTTTTCTAAAAATTACGAAAGAACCTGAATTTCAAAATTCTAAAAAATTCGCGTGGCTATTTATCCTTTTGGGAATTATCACACTCGCTGGAAAATTAACACTACTCTTTTTAAACAAATAATATGAAGACTTTTACATTAATATTTGGCGCTGTTTACGGTTTAATTTCCGTAATTCTTGGTGCTTTTGGGGCGCATTTATTCAAAAAATTTCTTACAATGGAGAAACTTCAAAGTTTTGAAACCGGCGTTCGTTACCAAATGTACGCGGCTTTTTTTCTTCTTATTATTGGGTTTTTTCTAAAATTTGAAACGGGAACAGAAAAATGGATCTCAATTTTGATGATCGCCGGAACATTCTTGTTTTCCGTCAGCATTTACCTTTTGGCGTTTTCAGAAAATGCGAATTTACCAACAAAAGCAATCGGTCCAATTACGCCGCTTGGTGGACTTTTAATGATAATTTCCTGGGGAATGTTGATTTATTTTTTCGCTAAAAATCGTGTTTAATTTTTTTTAGAAGCAAGAGGAGTTATTTATATTTCGAAGATTGTTCCCGCTTTCCATTACAATCTTTTTATAATTTTAAAAAATTATAAAAAGGATTTTCATTTCAATCGGGGCTATTTTTGAAGCGTTTTTCTTCTTTCAATTTTCCTTAAAAATCTGAAAATCAAGTTTTTTAGTATATTTAATTAAAATATTATGAAACTCAAGTCGCTTTTAATACTTCTGATTTTACCGCTTTTTGGTTGTTCGCAAAACGCCAAAAAAAACATCTCACAAATTTCAAGTGACTCAAAATCAGTGAAAGTTATTGAACTATTTACTTCGGAAGGTTGCTCAAGTTGTCCACCTGCCGATAAATTGGTTGAGGAAGTTCAAAAAAATAATTCTGAAAACGTCATAATTCTCGCTTATCACGTAGATTATTGGGACAGATTAGGTTGGAAAGATACTTTTAGCCAAAAGAAATTTTCAGAAAGACAAAGTTGGTATTCCAGTATTTTTAATTTGAATTCCATTTACACACCGCAAATCGTGGTTGATGGACAAAAGCAATTTGTTGGTTCAGATGAAAGTGAACTTTCGAAGGCTTTGAAAAATCCTACTTTAAATATTCAAAATCGTGGACTTTCTATTAAAATTTCAGATTCTAAAAATGACAAGATTTCTGTAGAATATAATTTAGAAAAAATAAATCCTGATGATATTTTAAATTTCGCCTTAGTTCAAAATCATGCAATAACGCAAGTGAAACGTGGCGAAAATAGCAACAGAACACTTTCTCATGTTGATATTGTAAAAGAATTTACGTCTGTAAATCCTGGAAAAACTGGAAAAATAGATTTAAATGATGATAATTTAAATCAAAAAGATTTTCATGTGGTTGCTTTTTTACAGAACAAAAAAACAGGCAAAATTTCAGCGGCTGAAACATCGTCATTTTAAAAACAACTTCTTTTACAAAAAAATTATATGTTCTTTATCTTCGGAATCAGCAAAAAATTAAAACAGAAAATTGACCAAAAGGTTTTATACAATGGCGAAATGGTGACTGGGATTATCAAAGTTTACCGCTTTTATTTTGACTTCTTTTTTATTCCGTTTATCCCTTTGCATCGAACTTACAGTTTGTATATTCCAAAAACAGATGAATATTATGAGAATAATTATTTTGGGAAAATGCCGAAAAAATATTTAGAGATCTGTAAACAGGCTGCGAAATCAGTTTAAAAAAATTATAACAAGTCTTAGTTTTTTCGAAACTTATGAACTAATTTCTGCCCGCGAATCAACATTTTGTAACTTTTTCGTTTTAAAGAAATATTAGGATTTTTCATTTCGTGAGTAGAAATTCCCTGTTTGTAACAAGAGAGAATATCACGATAAGATACAATTCCGACAATAGTTTTATTATTTACAACTGGTAAAACGTCTGTATTTTCTTTTGCCATTGTTTCTGCGGCAGTTAATAAAGAATCATTCAAATTTATTGTAACGTAATTTCCTTTAAGTAAAGATTTAACTTCATCTTCGTCAGAATTATTGGTATCAAAAATAGTAGAAAAACTTACGGTTCCTTTATATTCTCCTTCATTATTAGCAATTACAAAATAATTTTGTTGTTCCCCTTTTTCTAAATACAATTGTTCCTTTATGTTTTTAATCGTTTCATGCTCATTAATTACCATTCCGACACTTTTTAAAACTTTATTCACCGTTAATTTTTCAAGTAAATCTGGTTCATATGAAGTTGGCGTTCTTACACCTCGACGGGCAATTTTCTCGGTCATTATTGTGTTTTCCATTAAGAAAAATGAAACAACATACGCCGCAAGACAAGCGCCAAGTAAAGGAAGTAACGCACTCGATTGTCCAGTAGTTTCCAACGCAAAAATTATTGAAGTTAACAATGCTCTGGAAGAACCGGCAAACATTGCAGCCATTCCAACTAATGCAGCAAGTGGAATTAGAACGCCTGATTGAGGAAAAATAAGTTTAATTCCCATTCCTAATAATACGCCAACCGCGCCACCAATTGTTAATAATGGCGCTAAAGTTCCACCAGAAGTTCCACTTCCCAAAGCGATTGCCCAGGAAATAAATTTTAAAAAGCATAATGATAACACTACTGAAAGCGTCAAGTTACCTGAAAGAATATTGGTGATATTTTCATAACCTACACCTAAAGTTTCTGGTGCAAAATATCCGGTCACCCCAACCACCAAGCCACCAATGGCGGGAAACCAAAAGAAATGAACGGGAAGTTTTTCAAAATTTTCTTCTACTAAATAAACTATTTTACTCACGCCAACCGATAAAACGCCAATAATAATTCCCATCATACTGTAAGCAAATAATGCGAAGTTGCTTGGAATCGCCATTTTAGGCATTTCAAAAACTGGATTTGCGCCAAATAAAAGATGATGTCCCGCCGCACCCGTGATACATGCAATTGCAACCGGAATAATGGAACGTGCGGAAAATTCAAATAACAATAATTCTATAGCTAGAAAAATTGAGGCGATTGGGCTTCCAAAAATTGCAGCCATACCTGCAGTTGCGCCCGCAGCCAATAATATTTTTCGCTCGTTATCGGATATTTTCAAAATTTGACCAAGCGTCGAACCCAAGGCGGCGCCAGTTGCAATGATCGGTCCTTCCGCACCAAAAGGTCCACCAGTTCCGATTGCGATTGCGGAAGACAATGGTTTTAAATAAGTAATTGCAGGTTTTATTTTACTTTCATTTGTTAAAATTTGTTCCATTGCTTCCGGAATGCCATGCCCGCGAATTGCTTTTGAACCATAAATGGTCATAAAACCGACAATTATTCCACCAATTGCAGGAATTATAATTACAAAAATTCCCAAAGAATTTCCGACTGGTGTTGCATGCTCCAATGAAAAACGGCTGTAAAAAGAAATATTGGTAATTAAGTTAAGAAGAAGAATTAAAAATTTAGCGATTAAACTTACACAAATTCCTAAAAGTAATGCCAATCCAGAAATAATGAGTATTCTTTTTTTATTCTCTCCTTTTCTTGTTACAAAATTCTCTGCTATGAGAGTTGAATGTAATGAAGGGGAAATTGGAATTCCATCATTTAATAAGTTACTTTTTTGCATTTTGCTAATGATAACGTTTTTTAAAAATAACGTTGGATTTCAAATTTACGTAACTTAAAGGATAATAAAAAGCCTTTAATCTTTTTATTATAAAAATTCTTTGCATTTATCTTAAAATATTTTGATGATATTATATCATGTTTTCAATCCACTTGCAATAAACGACTGTTTTAAATTTTTCCTTAAATTTGCAAAATTGAAAACTTTTAAATATTATTTTTCAAAATTACTTTTAAAATGAAATTACAACGACGCCGAAAATTAGTACATTATCTAAATATTTTGGATCATCCAATTAAATTTAGCCCTTTTGTATTTAGTAGAAATTTTTTAATGTGGGCAACTGTTGGTTTGATAGGTGGTTTTATTGCAGCATTGTATTGGATCGCACTTTTATTTTTAACGGACAAAGCACATTTTATTGTAGGTTGGGAAGTTATTCCATTTATGTCAATTGCTGGACTTCTTGCAGGTTTAATTATTCACTTTATTGGCGACCCTGGTGAGATGCATTTAATAGTTGATAATATTAGATTTAATAAAGGCAAACTTGATCCTAAAAATAATCCTTCTGCTTTTTTATCATCGCTTATTTGCGTTGCGTCAGGCGGAAGTTTGGGACCAGAAGGTCCGATGGTCCAAATCACAGGTTCTACAGGAACTTGGTTGGGAAAAATTTTCAGATTAAAAGGTGAAGATCTTCGGTCTTTAACGATTGCTGGAATGGCATCTGGATTTACTTCGCTTTTTGGCGCGCCACTTGGCGGAAGTCTATTTTCTTTGGAAATTTTGCATCACGAGCACGCCGTTGAATATTACAAAGCGATTATTCCGGCGTTGGTTTCCAGTTGTTTTAGTTATGTCGTTTTTGCTTTAATTATTCATTTGGGTTTGGGTGCCACGTGGAATTTGCAAGATTATCAATATTCAGGTGTTTACGATTTTCTTTACGCGGTTCTTTTTGGTATTTGCGCCACTTTTATTGGCTGGACTTTTATTTATGTAACTAAATTTTTCAAAAAATTATTTGAAGCCAGACCTTTACCAATTTATATCCAAACTTTAATTGGTGGCATTTTATTGGGAATTATTTCTTATTATGTTCCAATCACGAGATTTTTTGGTCATGTCGAAATTAATCAATTAGTAAGTTCAAATTATACTTTTACGATGCTTGTTGTAATTTTAGTATTTAAAATCTTAGCTACTTCAATCACCGTAACTTCAGGATGGCGCGGTGGATTTATTATTCCGTTATTCTTCGTGGGAACTGCTCTGGGATTAATAATTCACCACATTTTTCCAGAGACCAATTTAACTTTGGCAATCGTAAGTTGTATGGCGGCGATAAATTCTTGCGTAACGCGAACGCCGATGAGTACAACGATCTTGCTTGCAACTTTGACTGGATTTACCTTTTTTATTCCGATACTTTTTGCGAGTTTGACGGGTTATTTTTTAGCACCTAAAATTCCTTTTATTAGCACACAATCTGAAAAGAAACAAAAACATCTTTGATAAATTCTTAGCGCACGGATTTTACAGATTTTCACAGATTGATTTAAATTTTGTGGAAAAAGTTATTAAACTAAATTCAAACTTCAAAAGATATTGAAAGAAGCGAAAATCTGCAGCCCGACTTGAGTGGAAATCCTTTTTTTTGCATTTGAAAAAAAAGATTGGGAACGGAAGGCGGAAATGTCTGCCCAAAAAATTATTAAATCCATAAAATTTTCAATTACTCAATATGGGAAAAAGTGCTTCTTTTTTCTTAAATTTGTAAATCCTAAAAAAATAATTAATTAAAATAAATTATGAATCTTCACGAATATCAATCGAAAGAACTTCTTGCTAAATATGGCGTTAGAATACAACGTGGACACGTTGCCAACACTGTAGAGGAAGCGGAAAAAGCAGCACAACAATTATCTGACGAAACTGGCGCAAAAGCGTGGGTTGTGAAAGCGCAGGTGCATGCAGGTGGACGTGGAAAAGGTGGCGGTGTGAAATTCTCGCCAACTATGGAAAAGTTGAAGGAAAACGCAGGGAATATTCTTGGAATGCAGTTGGTAACGCCACAAACTTCGGCTGAAGGTAAGAAAGTGAGCATGGTTTTGGTGGCTGAAGATGTTTACTATCCTGGTGAAACTGAAACAAAAGAATTTTATGTTTCTGTTCTTTTAGACAGAGCGCAAGGAAAAAATATGATCGTTTATTCTACAGAAGGTGGAATGGACATTGAGCACGTTGCGGAAGTTACGCCACATTTGATTCACAATGAAGTGGTTGATCCTGCAGTTGGATTGCAAGGTTTCCAAGCGAGAAAAATTGCTTTTAATTTAGGTTTGGAAGGTGAGGCTTTTAAAGATTTTACAAAATTTATCGTGTCTCTTTACAACGCTTATGTTGGAATTGATGCTTCTTTGTTTGAAATTAATCCGGTTTTAAAAACGTCTGATAATAAAATAATTGCGGTTGATGCTAAAGTTTCTTTAGATGATAATGCACTTTTCCGTCATAAAGATTTGGCAGCATTGCGAGATACACGTGAAGAAGATGCCACAGAAGTTGAAGCAGGTGAAGCGGGATTAAATTTCGTGAAACTTGACGGAAACGTTGGTTGCATGGTAAATGGTGCAGGTTTGGCGATGGCGACAATGGATATTATTAAATTATCTGGTGGAAATCCAGCGAATTTCTTAGACGTTGGTGGAACTGCAGATGCTGAAAGAGTTCAAAAAGCGTTTGGAATTATTTTGCAAGACAAAAATGTGAAAGCCATTTTAATTAATATTTTTGGTGGGATTGTACGTTGTGACAGAGTTGCACAAGGAATTGTGGATGCTTACAAAGCAATGGGAAGCCTTCCTGTTCCTTTGATCGTAAGACTTCAGGGAACTAATGCTGTTGAAGCAAAACAATTAATTGATGACTCCGGTTTGCCGGTTCACTCTGCGATTACTTTGGAAGAAGCGGCAGATAAAGTGAAAGAGGTTTTAGGAAACTAAATTTCAATCTTAAAAATATATTTAAAGAAGATCAATTTTGGTCTTCTTTTTTCATTGGTAGAATTGATAAATAATTTTTTAAATTTAAAATAATATTCAAATTTTATCAAAAATATTTCCCCGACCCTAAAGGGAGTATTTTTGATAAAATTTGTGAGAAATTTTCCTCCCTTTAGGGTCGGGGAAAGAAAATTTATTTATTGTGAAACTTAAAAGAACAAATTAAAATTAGCCCTTAATAACAAAAAATATGGAATTCATAAATAACAAAAACGGCCACGGCGGTTTTATTACATTAAATAAAGAAGCAGATGAAGTTGGAAGATTGACTTACACCATTTTTCCGGATGAAAATAAACTGATCATTTCTTTTGTATTGGTTCATCCGAAATTTGAAGGTCGTGGAATGGGAAAATATTTGGTGGAAGATGCAATTAAATTTGCACGCGAAAACAACTGGAAAGTTTATCCACATTGCAGTTACGCAAGATCGGTTATGAAAAGAATGAATGATTTAGAAGATATTTTGCTAGAAAGTTAAGACTTCATTAAGTATAATTTCTTCGGTATTATCAGGATAATCAACCAAAATATTTTGGTAAGAATTAACCCAATCTGAAATTTCTTTTACATCTAAAATTTTGGAATTGCTAATTCCCATTTCACTTAAAGCAAAAGCGTTGCATTCTTGCTCATATTGATTATGAATTGGGATTACGAATAGTTTTTTATTCATAAAAAGTGCTTCGGCGGGACCTTCAAAACCTGCATTACAGAGAATTCCCTCGCAGTTTTCAAAAGAATTTAAAAAATGGAATTCATCAATCGGGAAAATTTCTACATTATTTTGTCTTGATTGAATTTTTGCATATTTCGAAAACACTTTCCATTGAACTGGAATTTGGTTTAAAACTTTGAGAATGTTTTCATCAGAAAAACTTGGTAGATAAACGATGTAAAATCCTTTTTTACTTGGATCTAAATTTCTTATTTTTCTTCTAATAACAGGTTTTTTAATTTGAGGATTGTAATTGTCAAAGTGAAACCCAATTTTATTTTTACTTGGTGCGTAATATTTTAAAATAAATTCGCCTAAAAAATCTTTTGATTTCGGTTTTGGCGTTTCTTTAAAACTCATTGATGCCTGATGACTGAGTTCAAGCATTTTTAAATTTCGCAATTTACAAGCCCACGCTGTTAAAGGTTCATAATCGTTTATTATTAAATCATATTGATTTAAATTAATTTCTCTTATCGCCTTAAATGCAAATGAGAAATTATTTTCAAAAAATGTTTTTTTATAGGAAATTCCACCGCTCTTATTATATAATAACGAAATCCCTTTGTACTGAAAATCAATTGGGAAATCTGTTTTTAACTGAGACTGATGACCGCTTATTAAAGTACCAACTTCCGCATATTTTTTTAAAATTGGAATAATTTCCTGTGCTCTTGCAACATGTCCGTTTCCCGTTCCTTGAAAAGCATATAGAACCTTCATATTAAGCAAATTGAGTTACAATTTTCAAAAGTTCATCGTTGCTTATGTCGGGAATATCATCTTGTTCTTCATTTATAAATAAATGTTTATTTTCTTCATAATAGAAAATTTCCCAACTACCATTATTGTATTCTAATGCAGAAAGATTTTCTATCCAGTCACCGGAATTTAAATAAATGCAAGAACCGTTTTTATTATAGACTTCTCGAATTTGTGGTTGGTGAATGTGACCGCAGATTACATAATCGTAACCGTTATCAATTGCAAGTTCGGAAGCAGTCAACTCAAAATCACCGATAAATTTGACGGCTTTTTTAACGTTACTTTTAATTTTTTTTGAAAATGAATATTTTTCTTTACCCATTTTTTCTAAAAACCAATTAATAAGCGTGTTTATCAAAATTAACAAATCGTAACCTTTTCCGCCTAATTTTGCGAGCCATTTAGAATGTTGAACTGAAGCATCAAAAACATCACCATGGAATATCCAGATTTTTTTTCCATTCAATTCTAAACAAAGCTTATTACAGAGTTTTAATTTACCTAATTTAAAATCAGTGAATTTCCGAAACATTTCATCGTGATTCCCAGTAATGTAAAAAATACCGGTCTTTTTTGAGGCAAAAGAAATTATTTTCTTAATTACTTTTAAATGAGATTTGGGAAAATAAGATTTTTTGAATTGCCAGATGTCAATAATATCACCATTCAACACTAATGTTTTGGGATTTATCGAATTTAAATATTTTAATAATTCTTTAGCCTTACATCCATAAGTTCCTAAATGTACATCTGAAATAACTACCAATTCTACATTTCGCTTCATTTGCAAATATTTATTTGTATTTGAATTGTCAACTTTAATCGCGTTTCGCAATTTTTAATAACTTAAAAACGAATTGCGATTTCAGTCACGATTTTATACAAAGAAACTACTTGCTTATTAATTAAATATTAATTGAATATTATTTTTCTAAATGATTTCGAGAAGTTCGTCTGTTATTTCCATATTATGATAAACATTTTGTACATCATCATCTTCTTCAAAACGATCAAGCATTTTCATATTAACTTTAAACTGCTCTTCTGTAACTTCTTTTGTGTTATTTGGAATTCTTTGTAAGTCACCACTTTTAATCTCAATTTTTAAATCATCAAGTTTATGTGACATCGCACCGAAATCTTCGAACGCTGTAGTTACTAAAACTTCATTTTCATCCTGATCTATATCTTCTGCTCCAGCATCGATCATTTCCATTTCAAAATCATCCCAATCAGAATTTACCGCAGATTTTTCTAAACTAAATATGCCTTTTCTATCAAAGATAAAAGCCAATTCACCATTCTTACCTAGATTACCATCAAATTTATTAAAGATAGCGCGAACATTAGCAACGGTCCTGGTTGAATTATTGGTAGTACATTCAACAAAAAACGCGACACCGCCCTGTCCATAACCTTCGTAAGTAATTTCTTCATAATTTTCCGCATCTGCTCCACTTGCCTTTTTAATAGCACGTTCAACATTGTCTTTTGGCATGTTTGCACCTTTTGCATTTCTGATACAGTGGCGGAGCGCAGGATTCGCTTCCGGATCAGGACCTCCGGCTTTTACCGCTAATGCAATGTCTTTGCCTATTTTCGAAAATGTTTTAGCCATCTTATCCCATCTGGCCATTTTTGAAGCTTTTCTGTATTCAAATGCTCTTCCCATTGTAATTTTTATATTTGTGCAAATTTACATAAAAACCAAAAAAAAACGCTCTCAAAATTTAGAGCGTTTTCTTTATTAATTAAAAAGAAATGTTATTTTCTTTTTTTCATTGGAGCTTTTTTCTTCATTGGAGCTTTTTTAACTACAACTGGCATATCAGATTTATCCATTGCATCAAAAGCAGCTTGATCAACAGCAGTAACAACGACTTTTCTGTCAGCCATTCTTTCAGCATCTGATGCAGTTTCAGCAACCATTGCGTTTGCTTCACCAAAACCTTTAGATTTCAATTGACTTGTTGCAACACCTCTTGCTTCTAAAGCAGCAACTACACTTGCAGCTCTTTCTCTAGAAAGTTTTAAATTGTATGCGTCAGAACCTTTTTTATCAGTTTCACCTGTTACTAAGAAAGTTCCACCATTTGAAGATTTAACGATACTTGCAGCCTGATCTAATTTGTCAGAAGATTCTGGTCTTAAAGTAGCTTTGTTAAAGTTAAAGAAAATACCTTTAAGAGCTCCTGTAGCATCATCTGCGTAAGCTGATTGTGGTTTTGGACATCCGTTGTACTCAGGTAAACCTGGAACTGTAGGACATGCATCATCTTTATCTAAAATTCCGTCACCATCAGTATCTGGCCATGGACAACCTTTGTTTTCAACTGGACCTGCAACTGTAGGACAAGCATCATCTTTATCTAATACACCATCGCCGTCAGTATCTGGCCAAGGACAACCGTCATTTTCTGCAGGACCTGCAACATCGATACATTTGTCAACTTTATCAAATACACCGTCGCCGTCAGTATCTGGACAACCATTAAATTCTGGATTAGTTGAAGCAATACCTGGAGTATCTGGACAAGCATCGTCTTTATCTAAGATACCATCTTTGTCTCTGTCTGTATTTCCAAATCTAAATAATAAGGAAGCAGAAGCTTGCCAAAAGTTTGAAACTGTAGATTTGTCAGTTGGTGTTGAAACATAATCACCTTGTACACCTACACCGAAATTTTTTGTAAACCAAAAATTTGATCCAATACCAGTAGATAATGTAAAGTGATCAGCCTTACCTGTTTTGTTACCATCCTCATCATAATTAGCGTTAACCATACCATTAACATCAGTTCTCGGGAAAGTTAATCCTGTATAATCATGTCTTAGGTAGTTACCACCAACTCTAACATAAGGATCAAACCAAGAATCTTCACTCCAAAGTCCATTAACTTTAAATTGAAGACCTAAACCTGTCATCAGAAAAAATTCTTTACCATAGTTGAATCTTTTGTTATCAACGTTACCAACAGTTGTTTGCCAGTCAATAACTAAAAATTTATTGATGTTTCTTGCAACAGTCAGTTTTGATAATGGAGGTGTAATTGAAAAGTTACCAATTCTGTACAAGTCGCCTTGACTTTTACCGCCAAAAGCAGTTGATAGAACATCTCCAGCCTTGCCTCCTGCCGCAATATGGTTCTCTGCATGAGCACCTATTCCAATAAGCCACGGGTTTGTCGTAGTCTGGGCGAAAACAGTAGAGGCCACAGTTAGTGCCAATGCTGAAATTCCTAATTTTAGATTTTTCATAGAATTAAATGATTAAATAATTGATAATGCAAAATAAATATAATTTTTCCTTATACACAAAGATTTACAGAGTTTTTTTAACTTTTCTTTAATACTCTTTGTAAACTCCGTTTACTTTCACGGTCTTTAATGCTTTCCCTTTTGTCAAACAATTTCTTCCCTTTTCCTACTGCTATTAATATCTTAGCACGTCCTGCGTCATTTATATACAATTTTAAAGGTACAATTGTATTTCCAACGTCATTCATCTTTTTGTTAAATTTTAACATTTCCTTTTTGTGCAGTAACAACTTTCGTTCCCTTTTGGCCTTATGATTATAAAAGGTACCCAACTTATATTCTTCAATGCTCATATTTATTATATATAACTCATTATCAGTAAATTGACAAAAAGATTCTGTGATGGAAGCTTTAGAACTTCTAAGGGATTTAATTTCTGTACCTGTAAGAACAACTCCTGCCTCTACTTCATCGGACAGCTCATATTCAAAGCGGGCACGCTTATTTAAGATGGTAACTGATTTCTGTATTTTCATTTCTTTGCATTTTAAGGCAACCATAACGTTGTCCTTTATAATATATCTAAATTTTCGTACTTTTGCGCCAAATTTACAAAACAAAATGTTAACAGTTTCAAATCTATCACTTCAGTTCGGTAAAAGAGTACTCTTTGACGAAGTTAATATAAAATTCACAAAAGGAAATTGCTACGGAATAATTGGCGCAAATGGTGCCGGAAAATCCACATTTCTTAAAATTTTAAGCGGAGAACAAGATCCCACATCAGGAAATATTTCCCTCGAACCAGGAAAAAGAATGTCTGTTTTAGAGCAGGATCACTTTGCTTATGATAATTTCACTGTCTTAGATACCATATTAAGAGGTAACAAAAAGTTGTATGAAATAAAAGACGAAATGGATGCGCTATACGCAAAGGAAAACTTTTCGGACGCAGACGGTATTAAAGCCGGAGAATTGGGTGTTATTTACGAAGAAATGGGAGGCTGGAATGCTGAATCTGATGCACAAACAATGCTTTCAAACGTAGATATTTCAGAAGATATGCATTATCAGATGATGTCTGAGTTGGAGAACAAAGATAAAGTACGTGTACTGCTTGCTCAAGCACTCTTTGGAAGTCCTGACGTTCTTATATTAGATGAGCCAACTAATGATCTTGATATACAAACTATCGCGTGGCTTGAAGATTTTCTTTCCACCTATGAAAACACAGTAATAGTCGTTTCGCATGACCGTCACTTTTTAGATACAGTTTGTACGCATATTGGCGATTTGGATTATTCTAAATTAAATCTTTATACCGGTAATTATTCTTTCTGGTACCAAGCATCGCAACTTGCAACGCGCCAAAAGCAACAGGCCAATAAAAAAGCAGAAGACAAGAAAAAAGAGCTTCAGGATTTCATCGCTAGATTTAGCTCAAACGTTGCAAAAGCAAAACAGGCAACTGCTAGAAAGAAGATGATCGAGAAACTAAATATCGACGATATTAAGCCATCTTCCAGAAGATATCCTGCTATTATTTTTGATACAGAAAGACAAGCTGGAGATCAAATTTTGGAAGTAAAAAATTTAGAAAAAACAAAAGATAGTGAACTCCTTTTTTCTGACATTAATCTTAATTTAAAAAATGGTGATAAAGTAGCAGTTATATCCAAAAATTCACTTGCCATAACGGAATTTTTTGAAATTTTAACTGAAAACGCCAAAACTGATAATGGTGAATTTAATTGGGGAATTACAACAACCCAATCATACATGCCATTGGATAACACAGAATTTTTTGAAGAAAAGATCAATTTAGTAGATTGGCTGCGTCAATACACAAAAAATGACGAAGAAAGACACGAAGAATATATGCGTGGTTTTTTGGGCAAAATGCTTTTTTCCGGTGATGAAGCTTTAAAATCAAGCACGGTTCTTTCCGGGGGGGAAAAAATGCGCTGCATGTTTTCCAGAATGATGTTGCAGAAAGCCAATTTTTTACTTTTAAATGAACCAACAAACCATTTAGATCTGGAAAGTATCACGACTTTAAATAATTCATTAGTAAACTTTAAAGGAGGAATTCTCTTAGCATCACATGACCACGAAATGCTTGAAACGGTTTGTAACAGAATTATTGAATTAACACCAAAAGGTATTATCGACAGAGAAATGACTTATGATGAATATCTTACTGATAAAAAAGTAAAAGAACTTCAGGAAGAAATGTATGCATAATATTATTTTAAAATAGTTTTAAAATTAAAAAGCCTTTCAAAATAATTTGAAAGGCTTTTTTATATGATTTATTTAATATAGCTTACACTATAAATGTACTTGCGATCGTTGTAGCAAGCTGACCTGTTATAGTTTCGTCAAAAGATGCTGAACCAGCATCTACGCCGAATTTTGTACTGGTATTAAAACCTGCTTGTATTAAGTTCTCTTCACCGTTATAACTTGGTGCAGTATATTGTGGAACTGGTCCACCTCCGTCGTTACCGATGATCCATCCTTTCAAACCTCTCATTCTTCTTACCTGAGAAGCATGTCTTGCTTCAACGGAGTGAATTTGTAGAGCAACCTGAAGAACAGCTTTGTTGGAAGCAACATTACCAGCTTGTCCTTTGTAAGCTCTAACACCTGTATCTTCAAATGTTTGTGCTAAAGCTAGGAAAGTTGCGTAATTTGTAAAAACATCTTTGAATGGACCATTAGTTCCACCTTTACCACCTGTAAAATCAAATGTTGGTTTTGAAACCGCGGCAGTACCAAGGGCTGCTTTCAAATATGCAACGTGAGCCGTTTCATGCTTAGAAATTTGTTGAATTACTACTCTATCAGCTGCTGGCACTAGTCCTGCTGCTCCAAGTCCAATTCTATAAAATTCGTCTTCCAAATATTCTAAAGTTAAAGCTAAATTTAGTGCATCAGATACAGCATCTAATGCTGCTGATGCTGCGAAAGTAGCTTCAGATTTTTTAACTTCAGCTTTCGCGGAGTTAGACATAAAAGAAGAAAGTCCTAATGGAATACCTGCAACTACAGCTTTTTTTCCAAAGTTTGCTAATTGTGAGAAACCAGCTTTTCTTGTAATACCATCTGCCTCGAATAATTTATCGTCAGACAGTTGATCTAATATTTTTAATAAGTTCATAATGTAAATTTTTTGGGGTTTAGAAAATTATCCGATACCTTGTTCTTTCCAGGTGAAAGGTGTTTTGATAAATGGACCTGCGTTTGCAACAACTTGTTTCGGCTCTAAAACGATATCTAATCCAGTTGTAACGTTAATTACATCATCACCTGCAAAATCCATTGATTTAGGATTAATAGCATCGCGGATAGCAGAAGCGTGTCTTGCTTCGATAGATACAATTTTACCTGCAATAACTAAATAGTTAAGATCAGTAATATATTTACCTGCTGCGTTGTAAGCTCCAACACCAGTATCTTCTAATGCTTTAGCTGTCGCTAAAATTGAATTTCTACTAGTAAAATCAACACCGTCATATTTAAATTCTAGAGTTGGTAGTAACTGAGTTGGTGCTGCACCTGAAATAGCTGCTTTAAAAAAGTCTCTGTGGATAATCTCGTGATTATAGATGTCTGTAAAAAGTTGTCTTTCAACAGAGCTGATGCCGCTGTAAAAAGAGTTAACTACTTTAGTATAAAAATCAGCTTCTAATTGCTCTAAAGCATAAGCAAAATTCAAAATACCTACATCTCCCTTTCCAAGATCAAAAATTGCCCCATCTGGTACATATTGATAATTATCATCTCTACATCCTGCTAGAGTAAGACCTGCAACTGCAAGACCAACACCACCAAGTTTCAAGAAGTTTCTTCTACTGGTATCTAAGGTCGCCCCTTTATTCGATACAATGATTGGTTTTTCCATAATATTTTTTTTTAATGGTTTTAAAACGGTTTCTACAAATTACGACGTATCTTCAATCTCGGATTTAATAATTTTAAAATAATATGATATTCCTCACATTAACATGAAATAATAAGAACGATTTAGATCACAGAATAATTTATTTTTCCGATTCATACATTTATTGTGCCAATTTTTTATAAAAAATATTAATATTCTCAAAAATTGTTGTCAAAATCATCATTTTTTGTTATTGTTTAAAAAAACTTTTATCTGCCTTATTTTCAATTTTTTTTGTAAAAAGTAATTTTAAACCTGATAAAAATCAATTTTTGCCAAAATTTTCGTTAAATTTGTGTTATGAGTCAGGAGTGGATTTTCAGCGAAGAACCAGATGCAGAATTAGTAGATTCGATCAGTACATCATTAGGTTTCGGCACATTAGAATCTAAAATTCTAATTTTAAGAGGTATTGATAATTATTCCAAAGCGCGTGCTTTTTTTAAACCAAACCTTACGGATATTCACAATCCTTTCTTGATGGCAGACATGCAGATCGCGGTAGAACGTATCGCAACTGCAATTGAAAACGGGGAAAAAATTCTTGTCTTTGGTGATTACGACGTCGATGGAACTACCGCGGTGGCTGTTATGTATCGCTACCTTTCTAAAATAGTTCAAAAACAATACATCGATTATTATATTCCAGACAGAAATGTAGAAGGTTACGGCATTTCTATTGATGGAATTGATTTTGCCAAAAAAAACGATTTTTCTTTAATAATAGCCTTAGACTGCGGCATAAAATCTTTAGATAAAATTGACTACGCAAGCTCCTTGAACATTGATTTTATTATTTGCGACCATCATTTACCAGGAAAAGAAATTCCAAAAGCGGTTGCAGTTTTAGATCCAAAAAGAGCAGATTGCAGATATCCCTTCAAAGAACTTTCTGGATGTGGCGTTGGCTTTAAGCTTTGTCAAGGTTTAAACACGATCTACAAAATTCCCGAGAACGAACTTTTTGAACTAACTGATTTACTCGCAGTTTCCATCGCAGCAGACATTGTTTCGATGACGGGAGAAAACAGAGTTTTTGCAAAACAGGGTTTAAAAATTTTACGCAAAACCCGAAATATCGGTTTAAGATTATTAATTCCGGAAGATAAAATTTCAACTTTTGAAATCTCAAATATTGTCTTTGAAATTGCACCAAAAATAAACGCTGCGGGAAGAATTTCTCACGGAAAAGCCGCAGTAGAACTAATGGTTTCAGACAATTTAAAGGAAGCACACGAAATTGTAAATAATATTTTAGATCTCAACACTTCACGTCGCGAACTTGACGGTTTTAGCACCGTTCAGGCTTTGGAGCAAATTATTGAAACAGATCAAATAAATAATTTTTCAACCGTTGTTTACGGTTCTAACTGGAATAAAGGCGTTATCGGAATTGTCGCCTCGCGTTTAACTGAAACTTATTATAAACCGACACTTGTTTTTACCGATGGAAATAATGGTGAAATGGTTGCATCAGCGAGATCTGTCGCAGACTTTGACGTGCACCATGCTTTAGATAAATGCTCTGATCTTTTTTTAAGATTTGGCGGTCATCCCGCTGCTGCAGGACTTTCGATGGAAAAGCAAAAATTTGAACAGTTTAAAGTAAAATTTGAAAATGTTGTTTCTGCGCAGATTGAAGATCATCAAAAAAAACCTTCTTTAAAAATTGATGCGGCAATAAAAGTAGAAGATCTTGACAAAGATTTTTTTAATTTTTTGCGAAAACTTATGCCTTTTGGACCAGAAAATATGAAGCCGGTTTTGGCAATTAAAAACCTCAAAACATCAGGCTTTATAAAATTAATAGGAAAAGAAAATGCGCATATAAAATTTCATATTTTAAATGAAAAAACAGGAAAAAATATGGAGTGTCTCGGTTTCAAACTGGGTAAATTTGAGAATGATTTTCGGTCAAAAAATTTCGATCTTGCTTTTACGATCGATGAAAATCACTGGCGTGGAAATGTGACTTATTTCTTAAATATTCGTGATGTGAAATTTCACGAACCGTCTGATTTTAACTAGTATAAACTTTAAGTGAAAAAAATCGGTTTATTTTTCGGTTCATTTAATCCTATTCATATTGGCCATTTGATTTTGGCAAATTATATTCTGGAAAACACTGATATGGAGGAACTTTGGTTCGTAGTTTCACCACAAAATCCTTTCAAAGAGAAAAAATCTTTGCTTAAAGATTACCATCGACTTGATATGGTGAATTTAGCATTGAAAAATTACCCGAAAATGCGGGCTTCAAATGTGGAATTTTCATTACCCACGCCATCTTACACCACAAATACTTTAGCTTATTTAAAGGAAAAATATCCGGAAAATTCTTTTTCACTAATTATGGGCGAAGATAATCTGAAATCTTTACCAAAGTGGAAAAACTTTGAGTCATTGATCAAAAACCATCAAATTATTGTCTATCCCAGGATTTCAACAGAAACAGCAGACGAAATTTCTTTTAACCAGGAAAATATTCATAGAATTTCAGCGCCTATTATTGAACTTTCAGCCACAGAAATCCGCGCTATGATCAAAGAAGGAAAAAATGTACGCCCAATGTTGCCGCCCGAAGTTTTTGACTTTATTGATGGAAGCAGTTTTTATAAATAACGTGACAGACTTCAGTTTTTAAACTGCAAAAATCAAGATTTTTAATGCTAACTTCGACACTTTAAATCACAGAAAATTCTACGGTATTTATGAATTTTATTGACAAATTTTTCGCGAAATATTCTGATGAAAAACTGATAAAATATTTTAAGTTTTTTGCTTTTGGTGAAGGCGTAACCTGCTTTTTTTTATATTTAGTAGCAATGCCTTTAAAAAGGTACTTCCCGGAAGAATTATGGGCTACTATTTTGATCATTATTGTGGGAAATATTCACGGCTTTTTTTTCACGCTTTACCTCATCTTTTGCATTCCAATGCGCAAAATTTTTATTTGGGATGATGAAGATTCCGTGTTTGCTTTTTTATCAGCTTTTTTTCCATTTGCAACCATTTGGATCGAGAAAAAATTCACAAAACTTGACCGCGATTAAGGTTTTACCAAACTGTTGATCATTCCGTTAAAAATAAAGTAGTGGAAAGGCAAAACGCTGTACCAATAAAGTCGACCAGAAATCCCCAAAGGTCGGTAACTCGCAGTTTGATAGAGGATTCCATCTACAATTTTAAATTCCAGCCAGGCTTCACCCGGGAGTTTCATTTCTGCAAAAAGCAGCAGCCTTTTTTCACTTTTGCTGGCATATAGGACGCGCCAAAAATCAAGCGTATCGCCCGCTTCCAGATAGTTTAAATTTCTTCTGCCGCGTCTAATTCCTACTCCACCAAAAAGTTTATCAATAAAACCACGCACGGACCAAAGAAAGTCGCCGTAATACCAGCCGTTTTTCCCGCCAATGGAAAAAATACGGTCTAAAGTTTTTTCTTCGTCAATTACTTTTCTTTGTTTAATATCTCTGAAACAGCCGTATTTCGGAACTTCCATGTATTGCCAAACATTTAGATCATGAAAATTTTCAGTAAATGAATCGTACCAACTGGAAAGCACATCATTTTGTTTAATCTTATCGAAAGCGAGCTCGAGCGACTGTTTATAATCTAAAAGCTCGATATTTAAAACTTCCGCCAGATCATTTGGTTTCGCCACAACATCAATTTTCATACTGTTGACCAAATTTTTAGCTAATGGATACGATGTAGAAGTCACGAAATAGAGCCAGTAAGATGATATTTTAGGCGTCATGACAGGAACGGTAATTATTTTTCTTTTTAACTTCCGAACTTCCGCAAACTGCATCATCATTTCTTTATAGCTTAAAATATCTTTGCCGCCGATATCAAAAGATTTGTTGAAAGTATAAGGATTTAATAGAGATTTTACCAAAAACTGAATAACGTTCCGGATGCCAATTGGTTGACATTTCGTCTGAACCCAAATTGGTGTGATCATCACCGGCAATTTTTCCACCAGATCACGGATTATTTCAAAGGAGGCACTTCCCGACCCAACGATTATTCCGGCGCGCAATGCTGTTAAAGCATATTTTTCGCTACCTAAAGTTTCTTCTACTTTTTTTCTTGAATTTAAATGTTTTGAAAGCTGGTCGTTATTTACAATTCCCGTTAAATAAATAACCTGTTTCGCAGTCGTTTTTTCAATACAACTTTTAAAATTAATAGCAGATTCTTCTTCCATTTTCTCAAAATCACCTGTTGCGGTAGACATTGAGTGGATTAAATAGTAGGCCGCGTCAATATCTTCAGGAATATTACCCAAAGTTTCAGGTAAGAGAAAATCGGTGTAAATAACCTCTAAAGTTCCTTTTCTGTGATCTAGTTTTTCATTAAACCTCTGCACATCACGCACCGCACAAATAATATGATGACCTTCATCTAGCAATTGAATCAGCAATCTTTTTCCGATGTAACCTGTAACGCCCGTCAGTAAAATTCTCATACAATTTTTTAATAAATGTACGGAATTCTTACTTTAAATAAATAAAATTTTAAAATTGTTGATACAGATAACGGTTTGGATAAACGACTTCAGAACTTTTACGAACATCTTTTACGATAATATGAACGATATTCATTTGATCATCATAATAGCTGTAAAGCAAACTAACAGCTGTTTCTATCTTCTTAGGATTTAAAACAGCTTCGGTTTCAAGATAAATATCGACAGATTCCTTATCTTCTTCAAAACCCAAATAATTTAATTTTATGGCTTTGTTATTAACTTTAATCTTTAAATAATCTTCACAGTAAGATTTTAGAAGAACATTAATTTGATCTTTAAATTTTGCGTCATTAAAATGTACCGTTTTTCCATATTTTTTATTGACCGCATTTTCCAAATCATCGAGGAAAAACCGTGCTGAAACTTCAAATGTTTTGGATTTTTCATTGTATTTAAATTCGACAGAACCCACGTGATAAGGATGAAGTGATTTTGCGCTAAAATTTAAAGAAATAATAAAAACAAGGAAAAGAAATAATTTTTGCATAATCAAAAGTAAAGATAAAATTTGTATTATCGCTTTTCTAAAATTTAGATTAAAATATGCAGGATTTTTTCTTTTACTTAAAACTTGGCTGGTCTCATATCATTGCCTTTGATGCTTTGGATCATCAACTTTTTATCTTGGCATTGGTAGCGGTTTATGCAATGAAAGATCTAAAAAAAATACTAATTTTAGTAACAGCTTTTACAATTGGTCATTCATTGACACTCGCTTTAAGTGTTTTAGATCTGGTGAGATTTCCCAGCAATTGGGTAGAATTTTTAATTCCAGTAACTATTTCAATAACGGCTATTGGAAATATTTTGATGTTCAAAAACACAGAAAAGTTAATGAAGTTAAACTATTTTTTAGCATTAATTTTTGGACTTATTCACGGGATGGGTTTTGCAAATTCTGCCAGAATGATGATCGCGAGAGAACAAAATATTTTCGCGCCATTACTCGGGTTTAATATTGGTTTAGAATTAGGACAGATCGCAATCGTTCTTTTAATTTTGGGATTTGAATTTATTTTATTTAAATATTTTAAATTAAACAAAAAATACTGGTTAATTGCTGTGTCATCTGTAGCATTGATTTTTTCGTTATCGATGGTGTTAAACAGAATTCCTTTTTCATAAGCTTAAAGTTTTCTTAACAATTCATTTATTTTAATTAATTTTGGAGAATACCGTTCATTCACTTTTAATTTTTAAAATGAAAATCAAATCAATCTTATTTTCTTTGTTAATTCCTGTCAGCTTTTTTGCGCAGGACATTAAAAATAATCCCACGAGCAATCACGGGAACAAATTTGAAGCTTTAGGGACAATTCTCCCAACGCCAAACATTTACAGAACCGGTTCCGGCGCCCCAGGACAAGGATACTGGACTAATCGTGCAGAATATGACATTTCAGCATATCTTGATGAGGACAAAAGAAACCTTAAAGGTTCTGAAACAATTACCTATTACAATAATTCGCCGGATGATCTGGATTATTTATGGCTTCAGCTTGATGAAAACCAACAGTCTTCTGTGAAAAACGCGGGTTACGACGGCAGTTCATCAATCCCAAAAATAACTACTACCGGAAATCTTGCAGAAACTGCTTTACCAGAAAGTGATAATGGATATGGTGTTAATTTAGAAAAAGTGACCGATGCCAGTGGAAACGCTCTTCCATTTACGGTAAATAAAACGATGATGCGCATCGATTTGCCTAAAGTTCTAAAAAAAGGCGATAAGTTGGTTTTTAAAATAAACTGGAATTATAACATCGCTAACAGACTTGAGAAAGGCGGACGCGGCGGTTATGAATTTTTCCCGGAAGATGGCAATGATCTTTATACAATGACGCAATGGTACCCAAGACTTTGTGTTTACAGCGATTTCAAAGGCTGGCAAAATAATCAGTTCACAGGTCGCGGAGAATTTGCACTGGAATTCGGAAACTTTAAAGTATCAATGAATGTTCCTGCAGATCATATTGTAACTGGAACCGGACAGGGAAAAAATTATAAAGACGTTCTAACCAACGCGCAATTTGACAGATGGCAAAAAGCTCAAAATTCTTCTACGCCTGTAGAAATCGTGACTTTAGCAGAAGCAAAAAATGCTGAAAAAAACAAGTCTAAAGACAGGAAAACCTGGAAATTTGAAGCCAATGATGTAAGAGATTTTGCCTGGACTTCTTCCCGAAAATTTATCTGGGATGGTATGAAAGTGGTAATTCCTGAAAACAAAAATGAGGTGATGGCAATGAGTTTTTACCCAAAAGAAGCTTATAATCTTTACAGCAAATATTCTACAAAACTAGTTGCTCATACGATCAAAACATATTCAGAATTTACTATTCCTTATCCATATCCCGTGGCGCAATCAATCGAAGCGGCAAACGGCATGGAATATCCGATGATCTGTTTTAATTATGGACGAACTGAAAAGGACGGCACTTATTCAGAAGGTATTAAAAACGGAATGATAGGTGTAATCATTCACGAAGTTGGACATAACTTTTTCCCAATGATCATCAATTCTGATGAAAGACAATGGACTTGGATGGATGAAGGCTTAAACACTTTCGTAGAATATTTAACAGAAGAAAAATGGGATAATAATTTCCCGTCAAAACGTGGTCCGGCTTTCACAATTGTTGATTACATGAAATTGCCGAAAGATCAGTTGGAGCCGATAATGACAAACTCAGAAAATATTGTTCGTTTTGGACCAAACGCTTATTCAAAACCTGCTACAGGATTAAATATTTTGCGTGAAACCATTATGGGTAGAGAACTTTTTGACAAAGCTTTCAAAACTTATGCAAAAAGATGGGCTTTTAAACATCCGGAACCGGCAGATTTTTTTAGAACAATGAACGATGCAAGTGCAGAAAACCTTGATTGGTTTTGGCGCGGGTGGTTCTACGGAATCGAAGCTGTTGATATTTCTATAGATAAAGTTACTGTAGCAGCACCTGATTTCCCTGTTGCGCCAAAAGCTAAAACGGCTACTTATAAGATGGACAAAGCTCTGACGCCAACTTATGATGACATTTCGAAAATAAGAAACAGAAATAATAAAAATATTAAATTTGAAGTAGAACAAGATAAAACAGTACAGGACTTTTATTACAAATATGATCGCGGTCAGGAGAAAGTAGATTCTTTGAAAACTTATACCATAGAAGATAATTATTTTGCAACCACCGATGCTGCAGATAAAGATAAATTTAAAGATATGTACGCTTATCAAATTGACTTTAGTAATAAAGGCGGTTTGGTAATGCCAATTATTTTGCAGTTCACATTCCAGGATGGCACAAGATTAAGCGACAAATCTTCTGCACAGATCTGGAGATTAAATGAAAATAAGGTATCTAAAACCTATTATTTTTCTAAAAAACTAAAATCAATTCAGCTTGATCCAATGCTTGAAACGGCAGATATTGACATCACGAATAATTTCTGGGGAGAAATTCCTGCACCAGTTTCAAAATTTCAGGTTTTTAAACAAAAAAGCAATGGACCTATAAGAGGCGCTTCCGCAGGAAAAATTAATCCAATGCAAGCCGCAGGAAAAAAATAAATTTATTTAAATATTTTTATAAAATGCTGAATTAAATTTCAGCATTTTTTTTGTTCTTTTTTTTGATTTAAAAATAATATTTGATTTAAAAATAATCGTTTGGGAATCAAAATTATTTACAAAATATAAATTCAGGAAATTATAATTAAATTTTTATAACTGATAATCAATTGGTTAAAATACTTTAAACATTTTATTTACTACTTTGTATTGCATATTACTTAAATAATTATATATCTTTGCAATGTCAATTAATAAGAAACTAAAACAACTCAAAATAAAAGTCGCAAACTGATAACCAAATCAACAAACTAATAATCAGCGGCTTTTATTTTTTTTAAAACTAACAACTATGAAATCGCCACTAACAAATTTTGTTAAAGAGAAATAAATTTCTGGCGATAACATTTGACAAATAAAAACTATAAAAATCTACAAATGAAAATCTTAATTACTTCTCTCGCTCTTCTTGCAAGTTCAATGTTTTTCGCACAGGAAACTTCAAAAAAAGATTCAACCCAAACTAAAAAAATTGAAGAAGTTGTAATGACAAAAAAAGTTTTTCAAAAGAAGGCAGACAGAATGATTTTCGATGTCGCCAACTCACCGATTGCAAAAGGAACAAACGCTTTTGACCTTTTAAAAGAAACGCCATTAGTTTCTTCCACAGACAACGCTACTTTAAAAATTTTAGGAAAAAACAATGCAATAATTTACATCAATGGTAAAAAAAGCAATATGGACGCAGAAGCGGTTGTTGAAATGCTAAAAAATATGCCTTCTGAAAATATTTCAAAAATTGAAATTATCACTGTTCCTTCGTCTGAATTTGTGGTGGAAAGTAATGATGGAATTATCAATATTATTTTAAAGAAAAAACAAACTGATGGTTTAAATGGTACATTAAAACTGGCCGATACACAATCTTTTTACAATCAGCCTTCTGCGGCATTAAGTTTAAACTACAGAAAAGGAAAATTGGGCATTGATGGAAATGTGTATTCAAGTTTGCAAAAACAGGAACGAACATTATTTTTAACCAACGGAAACGACACCTACAAAAACACAAGTATTGGCGCAATTACAAATCCAAATAAAAATCTTGGTGGCTATTTAAATTTAGATTATGAATTAACACCAACTCAAAATATAGGACTTTCTTATAACACAAGATTTAATAGTAATAATTCTCAAACAAATTTAAATAATACAGCCGTAGATTTTTCTAAAAATACAATTAGGAAAACTAACACATTTAACGATGAAGATTCCCACGCAGGAAGTCATTCATTAAACCTGAACTATGAATTAAAAACGGATGAGGAAGGAAGTAAATTAATTTTAAACTCCTCTTATCTGAATTTTCAAAGACTTCAGCAAAACGTGAACAACACAAAAAATCTTGATACCAATAACATTGATTTAAAATTTTTGCAAAAAACGCCACAAAAAGTTAACAATTTCGGTTTTCAGGCAGATTATGTTCAGAAATTAAAACAAGAAACAACACTGTCATTTGGTGGAAATTACAACCACACAAAAACTGATAATGACACCACTTTTGAAAATTTAATTCCGCCAACAGGAAGCGATGCAGACCTTTCCAATCACTTCGTTTACATGGAAAATATTTCCGGAATTTACGGCACTCTAGAGAAATCATTTGGTGAAAAATTATCCGGAAAACTTGGTGCCCGTTTAGAATTAACGCATAACCAAGGTGATGTTTTAGGTAAAAATGATCCATTTTATCATTTCAAAAATGATTACGCTAACATTTTGCCTTACGCAACAGCCAATTATAATTTTAACAAAGACAATACGCTTTCCTACACATTTTCCAGCCGAATCAGAAGACCGTCATTTTCTAATTTAAATCCTTCCAGACAATATCTTACTGAAAATAATTATCTGCAAAACAATCCTTTCATGAAGGCTTCAACCTATTACATCCATGAATTAAACTATATGTACAAAAGTTCTTATTTTTTAATTTTAAATCACACTTTTATAAAAGATGAAAACCAGGAAATTCCGTTGCAGAAAACAAATGCAAACGGCGAAACAGAATTAAGATATATACGCACCAACTACGGCGACAAGCAGGAAATTGAGATGAGTTTAGGTATGCAAAAAACCTTTTTTAAAGGAATTTGGAGCGCCAATAACAGTTTAAACTTATCCTATAATATTTTTAAAGGATCAGTTTCAAAAGATCCCATTACCAATGAAGATTTCCCGACTTATGATATTAATAAGACCACTTTTTATTACAGTTTAGAATTTAATAATAACATCAGATTGTCGGCTAAAAAAGATCTTTTCTTAGGCGTTCATTACTTCTATCTTTCACCTCAGCAAATTGAATTGGGTAAACTAAAATCACTGCAAAGTTTAGATTTCTCTGTGAAAAAACTTTATAAAGACTGGACATTTATGGTAGAATTAAATGATGTTTTCGGTAAAAACAGAGAAAATTTTAAGGAAGTACAAAACACAGGATTTTTTAATAGTGTTGATCAAAATCGTCACAACAAAAATGTGAGCGTAAAAATTACTTACAATTTCGGTAACAAAAAAGTAGAAAAAATTAGAAAAACTGAAAGCGCAAATTCTTCAATTAAAGACAGAACCTAAATAAATTTTTCTAAAAATTCAATTTCTAAATGTAATATTTCTTTAACCTGAAATGTCTGGTTTATTATAAAGACTAAAAAAACTAAAACTATAAAACTCTACAAATGAAAATTCTAATTACTTCACTCGCCGTTCTTGCAAGTTCACTAATATTCGCGCAGAAAGCAGAAAAAAAAGATTCCACCCAAACTAAAAAAATTGAAGAAGTGGTTTTAACTAAAAAAGTATTTCAAAAAAAATCAGACCGTTTTGTTTACGATGTTGCGAATTCCCCCGTTGCAAAAGGAAATACGGCTTTTGGACTTTTAAAGGAAACGCCTCTGGTATCTTCAACTGATGATAAAACATTAAGAATCGCGGGAAAATCTAATGCTGTAGTTTATATTGACGGCAGAAAAACAATGATGGATGCAGATGCTTTGGTTGCTTTTCTAAAAAATACACCGGCGGAAAACATCCAAAGAATCGAAGTTATTACACTTCCAGGAAGTGAATTTGATGTGGCTTCTTCTGACGGAATTATCAATATTGTTCTCAAGAAAAAATCCAGCAACGGACTTAGCGGAAATATGAGAATGAATAATGCTCAAAATTATGCTAATGCCCAAAGTGCAGGTGTAAGTCTTAATTACAGAAAAGATAAACTGGGAATTAGTTCTAATTTTAATATGAGCAAAAATATTGAGGCTCAACGGTATATTCTTAAAAACGGTAATGCATTTTCAAGCAATCAATCTGAAGGACTTACGCTTGATCCCAATTTTAATCTCGGTGGCTATGTAAATGTTGATTATCAGTTAAATGATAAAAGCAGTTTGGCTTTGACGTATAATTCCTATTCTAATAAAAGTAATAATTCTGTTTTTGACCTTTTTAATACCATCAAAACGACTGATTCTTTAGGCGTAATGAAGACTGGATATAATATTACAAAAAATCTGGAAAATGCCCATTCTACTAATAATTCAGCCAATTTGAATTACGAATTAAAAACGGATTCACTAGGAAGTAAACTGACTTTAAATGTTGCAGGTTTAATTTATAAAAGAATGCAGAATTCTACAAACCGCACCTTTAATTCTGATGTTTCGCAAAACACAAATTCATTAATTGGAACTATTTTTCAGGAACAACCTCAGAAAATCAACAACTTTTCAGCGAAAGCAGATTACATTCAAAAATTTGCAAAAGATCTGACTGTTTCAGTAGGCGGAAATTATAATAAAACAAAAACCGATAACGACACAAAATACAATTCTATAGATTATGTGCAAAATCTTTCACAAAACTTACCTAATAATTTTATATACGATGAAAATATTTATGCCGGCTATTTAACCGTTGAAAAGGTATTTTCCCCAAAATTTTCAGGTAAAATTGGTTCCCGCTATGAAATCACAAAAAGTGAAGGAAATTCTGACAATGCACAAGATGAAAACCTCAGAAATATTGTAAGAAATTATAGTAAGTTTTTACCGTATGTCACCTTTAATTACGCAATAAATGACAACAATAATATTTCCTATGCGTTTTCGAGCAGAATGAGAAGACCAAGTTTTTGGGAACTAAATCCGGTAAAGAATATTTTAACCCAAAATAATTACACCCAAAATAATCCTTTTGTAAAAGCATCTTCAATTTATTCTCAGGAATTGACATACATGTTTAAAAGTTCCTATTTTTTGGTTGGAAGTTATACGAAAACGAAAGACGTCATCACGCAGGTTCCGCTTCAGGGCTTGGTAAATGGCGTGAATCAATTGCGCTACATCCGGACAAATTTTGGCGATAAACAGGAAATCAGTTTAATGCTTGGTATGCAAAAATCTTTTTTCAATAAATATGTAAGTTTAAATTTTAACATCGGTGCGCTGAGAAATATTAACAGCGGTACTTTAAACCAGGATCCTCTTGACGGACAAATATTTCCTCAATACAGCAATAGTATCGCTTCTACAAGTTTACAGATCCAATCTGATATCAACCTGCAACTTGATAAAAAGAAAACCTGGTTTCTTGGCGCAAACTACTTTTTTGTGGATAAACAGCAAATCGAATTAGGACAATTGAAAGCGCTGCAAAGTTTAAATTTAAATATCAAGAAAATATGGAATCAGTGGACATTTAAAGCGGGCGTTTATGATGTTTTCAACACCAGCAAGGTCATAATTACTGATACGCAAGCCAACGGAAACTTTAATTATGTGAATCAGCAGCAATTCAATAACGGTTTTGATCTGACCATAGTTTACAGTTTCGGAAATCAAAAAGTGAAAAAAATCCGTGATCTGAACAGCGCAACAGACGACATAAAAGGAAGAACTAGATAGAATAGTTTCAGTTAGTTTTATATTTTTCATTAAAAAACCACCGGAATTTTTCGGTGGTTTTTGCTTTATATAAATTTTAGAATCTAAACTTTTGGCAAGAAAACCTCTGCTAACATACATCTCGCGCTTCCGCCGCCGTTTGTTTCTATCGTTTCTAAATCGGCGTAAATAATTTCGCAATATTTTTCAATGGCTTCGATCTGTTTTTGATTTAAAGATTTAAAAGCCGTTTGAGACATGATAAGAAAATTTTCATTTTCCGAATTTTTCGCCTGAAGCATATTTCCAGCAAACTGGTGCATTTGATCTTCAGAAATTTCAATTAATTCTTTCCCGGAATTTTTAATAACTTCAATTACTTTTTCACGTTCAATTTCCGCGTCGATGCAATCTAAACAAATCACCACAAATTTTTCACCGACGCACATCATTACATTGGTGTGATAAATTGGCAATCTTTCACCATTCGCCGTTTGAAAAGAATGAAAAACTATCGCTTCATAACCAATTTTTTCACAATATTTTTTAAATAAATCTTCATCTAAACGCAATGAAACAGAGCCATAAGCCAGTTTTTTGTCATGGTCAAAGATCATACTTCCCGTTCCTTCCAGATATTTTCCGTCGTTTTCAGTTTCAGAAAGATCAATAATGTCATTAATTAAAAATCCACAATTTTCTATTGCATCTAAAACTTCATTTCTTCGTTCTAAACGTCTGTTTTCTGCAAACATTGGATAAAGAAAAGTATTTCCCGCCGCATCAAAACTCACCCAATTATTTGGAAAAATTGAATCTGGCGTGTAAGTGTCAGAACTGTCTTTTACAGTTATTACATTTATTTTTTTGTCGCGTAATTTTGCTACAAAAGCATTAAATTCTTTTAAGGCTTTTTCCTGAGTATTTCCGTTTTCAGTATTGGTCTGGAAATAATTATTTTCCGCCGTTTCTGCATTAAAGCCAAAATTCACTGGCTCTATCATTAAAACAGTATCCGTTGTTTGCATTGCTATTTACTTTTTTTGTAAAATTAACTAATTCCTGCGGTTAAAGAAAATACTTTAAAATGAATAATTTTGTTTAAATTTATTTCATACAATATTTAAAATGAGCAATAGAAGAAAATTTCTTAAAAACAGTGCAATTGCCTCAACCACATTACTTCTAAATCCTTTCGATTTATTTGCTAAAAATAATTCTCTTCCCACAAAAAAATTAAATCAACCCATTGTAATTTCGACTTGGGATTTTGGTGTTGAAGCCAATAAAGTGGCTTTTGAAATTCTTTCAAAAGGTGGGAAATCTTTAGACGCCGTAGAAAAAGGCGTAAGATTGGTGGAAGATGATCCAAATGAAAGAAGTGTCGGTTTCGGTGGAAGACCGGACAGAGACGGAAAAGTGACTTTGGACGCGTGCATAATGGATGAAAACGCCAATATTGGTTCGGTTGCCTGCTTAGAAAATATCAAAAATCCAATTTCTGTCGCGAGAGCAGTGATGGAAAAAACGCCACACGTCATGTTGGTTTCAGAAGGAGCTTTTCAATTTGCACTTTCTCAAGGTTTTAAAAAACAAAATCTTCTTACGCCAGAATCTGAAAAAGAATGGAAAGAATGGCTCAAAACTTCACAATATAAACCAATAGTCAATATTGAAAATCATGACACAATTGGAATGATCGCTATGGATAAAAACGGTGATCTTTCCGGCGCTTGCACCACTTCGGGAATGGCGTACAAAATGCACGGCCGAGTTGGCGATTCGCCAATAATTGGTGCCGGACTTTTTGTGGATAATGAAATCGGCGCTGCAACAGCAACTGGACAAGGCGAAGAAGTGATCAGAACCTGTGGAACGCATCTCGTTGTAGAATTGATGCGACAAGGAAAATCGCCGCAAGATGCGTGTGAAGAGGCCGTAAAAAGAATTTTGAAATTGGTTTTGAACAGGAAAAAAAATCCAAAAGATATACAGATCGGTTTTATTGCTTTAAACAAAAACGGTGAAACTGGTGGTTTTTGTTTGCAAAAAGGTTTTAATTATGCCGTTCAGGATCAATCTGGAAGTAAATTAATTCCCGGAAAATTTTTAATTTAAAATTATAAAATGTTAGAAATCGCTTGCTTTGAAATCACTTCCGCAGAAATTGCCTTAAAATCGTCTGCAGGTAGAATCGAACTTTGCAAAGAAATTACACTTGGTGGATTAACCCCGGAAATTGAAGAATTTAAATTTCTAAAAGAAAAATATTTAAAACCAATTTATGTGATGATCCGTCCAAAAGGCGGCGGTTTTTTTTATGATGAAGATGAATTTTCTTTAATGATAAAAAGCATTGAATTATTTAAAAAATTTGGCGCAAATGGTTTTGTTTTCGGAATTTTAGATGAAAACAATGAAGTTGACCTTGAAAGAAATTCTTTCTTAGTTGAACTGGCGAAACCAATTCCATGCACATTTCACCGCGCTTTTGACAGAACAAAAAATTTAGAAAAATCCTGTGAAACATTGATTGAAATTGGATTTAAAACTATTCTTACTTCCGGTGGTGAAAAAACGGCTTTAGAAGGAAAAGAAAGTCTTAAAAATTTAATTGAAAAATATTCAGGTAAAATAAATATTCTGATTGGCGGAAATGTTCGTTCAGAAAATATTGAGGAAATTAAGATTTATACTAAAGGAACTCATTTTCATTCCTCAGCGATTCCAAGTTATGAACAGTTTGCAAATGATGAGGAAATCAGGAAAATGAAACGGTTTTCTGTTTAGTCTAAATTTATAATTTTGTCATTCTGACGAAGGAAGAATCTCAAAAAAAAAAGATTCTTCACTACGCTTTGCTCCGTTCAGAATGACAAAACAAAATTTAAATATTTTAGCACAAATCAATCAAAACAAAAGAAATATCATCAGGATTTTCAGTTGAAATTTTCTTCAAATTTTTAAATGAAACTTTTCCGACGAAATAGGCTTCTTCTTTATTGCCATAAAATTCTTCAATTTCCTCAAAATCATTTTTAAAATAGTCGCTTTTTTCTACGGAATGTCTAAAAAGAACTTTCAGATGAAAATCTTCTGTCAAGCAAAAATCCTCATTCTGCTGAATTTTTTTATATTCATATCGATAATCATAACCCAAAGCAGAAATATCAGATAAAACCGCACTCGCCGTGGGGAAAGAACCTGCACCACGACCGGAAAAAAACTGTTTATCTGCAAAAGCAGTCTGAACTTTTACGCCATTAAAAACATCATTTACATTTGAAAAAGAACTGTTCGCGGAAATAAATTTTGGGATTACCAAAGTAATTATTTCCTTTTCGTTTTTCTTATGCGCATAAACGAGTAATTTTATTTGCAGGTTTTTTTCTTTTGCATAAGCCAGTTCTAAACTTGATAAATTCTGAATTCCGACGTTGAAAACATCTTTTGGTTCAGTAATGATCCCGAAAGAATGTGCCAATAAAATCTGTAATTTCGAGCGCGCATCAAAACCGCCCGTGTCTAAAATTGGATTGCTTTCGGCATAACCTTTTTCCTGCGCTTCCTTTAAAGCATCGGGAAAACTCATGTTTTCTTCGAAAATTTTCGTCAAGATATAATTGGTTGATCCGTTCACAATTCCCTCAATAGATTGTAAAAAATCATTATTATAATATTCTTCCAAATTTCTAATAATCGGAATACTACCGCAAACAGAGGCTTCATAAAGAAAAGAAACATTATGTTTTTTTTGAAGATCATAAATTTCCTGAAAATGTTCCGCGATCATTTTTTTATTTGCAGAAACCACAGATTTTCCTTTTTCCATCGCAATTTTTACGATTTCAAAAGCGGCTTCAGAATCATCAATTAATTCAACGACCGTATTGATTTCATCAACATTTAAAATATCAAACTTATCATAAGTGAAATGTTCCGCTGAAATATTCCTTATTTTTTCCGGATGTTTTACTACGATTTTTTTTATGCTTGCGTCCAGATTTTTGGCTTGATGAAGCACTTCATACAAACCGCTTCCAACTACGCCGTAACCGAATAATCCTATAATTAATTTTTTCTTACTCATTTTTTATTTTTCTAATCTTCAACTTTTAATTCTATAAAATAATTTTTTAAAACAGTTAAAATTTGTTTTGTTTCCAATAAAAAACCATCGTGTCCGTATAAAGATTTAATGATTTCTAACTTAGAATTTTTTATATTTTTTGCTAAATATTCCTGCTCAGAAATCGGAAAAAGAATGTCACTTTCAATTCCGATTACTAATGTTTTTGCCGTGATTTTAGACAAAGCATTTTCAATGGAAATCCTATTTCTGCCGAGATTATTACTGTCCATTGATTTTGATAAGATCCAATAACTTTCCTTGGTAAATCTTTTTCTTAATTTTTCACCCTGGTATTTTTGATAAGTGGCCGCACGAAAATTTTCTAATTTTTCTTCATTATCTTCCTGCGTTTTATCGAAAGTTTCATAATTTCTATAAGACAGTAATGCAATTGCACGCGCTGCTTCGATGCCATTTTCGCCAGAATTTAATGCCATTCTTTGCGCTTCGTTAAAAGCAATTCCCCACGGCGAATGTTTCGCATTTGTAGCAATTACCGTCAGATTACTTATAAAATCCGGGTTTGTAACTGCCCATTCCAAAGCCTGCATTCCGCCGAGTGAACCGCCAATCAAAAAATCAATACTTGAAATATTTAAAAAATCTGCTAATTTCTGATGCATTTCTATCATATCCCGAATCGAAATAAGCGGTAGTTTTTCTTCAGATTTGAAAGAAGTACCATAACATGAACCTAAAATATTAGCGCAAACAATGGTGTATTTATCTGAATTAAATAAATCATTTTCCCCAAATAAGCCATTCCACCAATCTTCAACATCTGAGTTTGCCGTTAAAGCATGACAAACCCAAACCACTTTTTTTGAAGGTGAAAAATCCCCAAAAACCTGGTAAGCAATATTTATATCAGAGATTTCTGAACCAGATTCTAAAGTAAAATCTTCTGTTTTAAAATGTTTCAAATCTTTTTTTTATTTATTTAAAGAGAAGCAAAACCTTTATTAATGTCATCTAAAATATCAGCAATATGCTCAATTCCGACACTCAAACGAACTTGTCCGGGTTTAATTCCCGCTTTTAACTGTTCTTCTTCAGAAAGTTGTTCGTGCGTTGTTGATGCTGGATTAATAATTAAAGTTTTGGAATCGCCCACATTTGCCACGTGACTGATCAGTTCTAAACTGTTAATAAATTTGATGGCAGATTCTTTTCCACCTTTTATCTCAAAACTAAGAACACCACCAAAACCGTTCTTAAAATATTTTTTAGCATTTTCATGATCCGGAAAACTTGGTAAGCCTGGATATAAAACCTTTTCTACTTGCGGATGATTTTCCAAATATTCTGCTATTTTTTGGGTATTTTCAACAGTTCTTTCTACACGAAGAGACAATGTTTCTAAACCTTGAATCAGTAAAAAAGAATTGAAAGGTGAAATCGCCGGACCAAAATCGCGAAGTCCTTCTACTCTGGCTTTTATGATGAACGCGATATTTCCGAAAGGACCATTTACGCCAAAAACATCAGAAAAAACCAAACCGTGGTAACTTTCAGAAGGCTCAGAAAACTGTGGGAATTTTCCCGTTCCCCAATCGAAATTCCCACCATCTACGATAATTCCGCCGATTGAAGTTCCATGACCGCCGATCCATTTTGTGGCAGATTCTACCACGATATTTGCACCATGCTTTAAAGGTTGAAAAATAAATCCGCCTGCGCCAAAAGTATTATCGACAATTAACGGCAAATTATGTTTTTTCGCGACTTCTGCGATTGCTTCAAAATCCGCTACATTTAAACTTGGATTCCCAATAGTTTCAAGATAAATGGCTTTTGTATTTTCGTTGATCTGTTCTTCAAAATCTGCGGGATTATCATCTTTCGCAAAACGACATTCGATCCCTAGTTTTTTAAAGGAAACTTTGAACTGATTGTAACTTCCACCATACAAATACGGTGAACTAACAAAATTATCACCGTTTTGAAGAATATTTGTTATTGCTAAAAATTGTGCAGCGTGTCCGGAAGCCGTTGCCAAAGCAGCAACACCGCCATGAAGCGCAGCAACTCTTTTTTCAAAAACATCCGTTGTAGGATTCATCAAACGAGTATAAATATTCCCAAATTCTTTTAAACCAAAAAGGTTCGCGGCATGATCTGCATCGTTGAAAGTATAACATGCAGTTTGATAAAGCGGAACGGCTCTGGAATTTGTCGTTGAATCTACGGTTTGACCGGCGTGAAGTTGTAAAGTTTCAAATCTTAAATTGCTCATATTTTAAATATTTTTATTTTAAATTTTTTGCAACTTATCCTTTGAAAAGTTTTACCGTTAGAGCATAAAAAAAACTCTTTCGATAAAATCAAAAGAGTTTAATATAAATATTGTGATATTTTATATTTCTGTTTCTGACTTATCTTGCCCGCTAATGCGAGTTGAATGTAGCACCTTATTTATTTCTAAACAGGTTGCTAAAGTTTCATCGGGTCAATTCCCTCCACTTTTCTGAATAAGTTGCGATGTTTTAAAGAACGTAATTTCTTCTGCAAAGATAGAAATGTTTTTTTATTCTGCAAATTTTAAAAAATAATTCTCACAGATTTTGTAGATAACGCAGATTTTCAAAATATAATTTTCTAAATTTTCCAAATTATATTGGCACTTGATTTTGCTCAAAAGTTGCGCCCCGACCTGAGTGGAGCTCTTTTTTGTGGAGCGCAGCGGAACAAAAAAAGCGGGAACGGAGGGCGGAAAAAGGCGCCCAAAAAAAAACTATTCTCTCACCAAAGGCAATGTAGAACAGCGTAAAAGCCCGCCCATCTTAGAAATTTCGCGGTAAGGAATTTCTTCTACGGTCATTCCCCACTCATTTCTTAGGTGGTCATTTAATCTTTTAAAACTTTTATCTGAGACAATTACTTCGTTTGAAATGGAGAAAATATTAGGAAACATCTCAAACATTTCTTCGTCTGTAACATGAAAACAGTTTTCTTCCCCAAAAATATCAATGATCAACTGGTAGTCACTCTCATCAACAAAACCATTCTTATAAATGATGCATTTATCTTTACCAACAGGGTTAAAAGTGCAGTCTAAATGTAAAATGCCAACGAAGGGATCCTGGTCATTTTTTTTCAGTTCAAAATCTAAAATTCTTTTTTTTGGAAAATATTCTTTTAAAATTTCAATAGCATATTGATTGGTTCTGGCTGTTTTAAAATTACGGTAATCTTCGCTGTAACACGTTCCGATGAATATAAAATCATTCCAGACTATAACGTCGCCGCCTTCTATATGCGCAGTTTCCGGAAGATTGATGATATCGCGCCATTTTACTTTTTCAAAAATTTTTCTGTAGGCTTCCTGTTCGTCCGCACGGTCGTGAATGACGTTTGAAATGATCATTTTGTCCTCTATCACGAAAGCTACATCTCTGGCAAAAACCTGATTATAATCGTGAATTACATTTGGACGAAAAACTTCTACATCATATTTTTTTAAAATATTCTCAAAAGCGGTCATTTCCGAAGTAATGTCAGTTTCGCTTGGGTAATTGCCGTTTTCAAGGGTGTTATATGATTTTGCATCGTAACTTTGGGCTAAAGTTGGGGTTCCACCCATTGAAGTTGGTTGTCCCAAAACCACAGACCTTAATTTCCCGGTTTCGTTTTTAATGTTGAGTTTCATGTTTAGATTCTTATAATTTTAAAGGTCAAATTTTATCGATAAAGTTTTTTAATATGATTTTACAAAAAATCTCAAAGCGATTTTATTAGTTGACAATTACACAAATATAAGTAAAAGAAGCAAGAAGAAAAAAACAAGAATGATAATCCAAAATTTTACTTAGACTAAAATTTTATAATTTTTTTAAAAATCTTTTTCTCGCTAATTAGCTCAAAATTGCACAATGGTTTGAAAGAAAAATATTATAAAAATGAAATATAGTTGAATTTATAAAATGATCTACTTTTACGCAAAATCTGCGCCCCGGCTTGAGTGGAACTCTTTTTGGCATTGCGGTATTTACCTATACTTTTAATAAAAAATCTTCGACAGCAATGGCAAAAAAGTCGGAACGGAAGACGGAAATGTGCGCCAAAATCAAATTACATAACATTTAAAAATGCTAAAAAATTGAAAAAAAAAATCCCTTTTAAAAATTTTAAAAGGGATTTTTATAATATTTTAAGATAATTATCTTTGATTCATTTCCATGTAATCACGTGGTGTTGCACCTTGGTAAACCTGACGCGGACGCCCGATTGGATCATTGTGTAAACGCATTTCTTTCCATTGAGAAATCCAGCCTGGAAGTCTACCTAAAGCGAACATTACGGTAAACATTTCTGTAGGGATTCCTAATGCGCGGTAAATAATTCCGGAATAAAAATCAACATTTGGATAAAGTTTTCTTTCGATGAAATATTCATCTTCCAACGCCACTTTTTCCAGTTGTCTTGCAATATCCAAAGCTTTGTCTTCAATTCCTAAAGCCTCAAAAATATCATCAGCTGCTTTTTTAATGATTTTTGCTCTTGGATCAAAGTTTTTATAAACCCTGTGTCCGAAGCCCATTAAACGGAAGTTATCTTCCTTATTTTTGGCTTTATCAACATATTTTGCAACATCGCCTCCATCTTTTTCGATCATTTCCAACATTTCGATAACTGCCTGATTTGCGCCACCATGAAGTGGGCCCCAAAGTGCGCCGATACCGGCAGAAACAGAAGCGAATAAGCCTGTGTGCGCAGAACCAACCATTCTCACAGTTGATGTAGAGCAGTTTTGCTCATGATCTGCGTGAAGAATTAATAATTTATCTAACGCATTTACAACGGTAGGATCAAGTTCAAACTCTTTGTTTGGAACACGGAAAACCATTTTGTAAAAGTTTTCTACGTAATTTAAGCTGTTGTCACCATGGTTAATTGGTAAACCCATTTTCTTTCTATAAGTCCAGGCACAAAGATGGGAGAATTTCGCAATAAGCATTTCTGCTGCGTGATCCAGATCTTCTTTTGAACTTACATCTACAGATTTAGGATTAAATGCCGTTAAAGCGGACGTTAAGGAAGACAAAACACCCATTGGATGCGCTGATCTTGGAAAAACATCTACCAACCTTTTCATCTCATCTGCAACGAAATTATATTTTTTAATGCCGTTTTCAAAAGTACTAAACTGGTCTTTATTAGGTAAATTTCCGTGTAACAACAAATACATCACTTCAGAAAAATTTGATTTTTCTGCGATTTGCTCAATTGGGTAACCGCGGTAGAATAATTCACCTTTGTCACCGTCTAAATAAGTGATCTCACTAATTGTAGCTCCTGTATTTTTGTAACCTAAATCTAAAGTAATTAAACCGGTTTGATCTCTTAATTTCGAAATATCAATACCTCGATCTCCCAAAGTGCTTTCCACAATAGGATATTCGAATGATTTTCCGTCGTAATTAAGTGTAACTTTATTATCTGACATATAATTTAAATATTTTTATAAATTTAAGTAAAAATGAATTATTAAACAAAATTGAGACAATGATTATCGATGATTTTTATCAATTATCGTGTTATCTTAAATGCATTAAGTCCCGGAAATACCGCTGTATCGCCCAATGCTTCTTCAATTCTCAATAATTGATTGTATTTTGCCATACGATCTGAACGGGAAGCTGAACCGGTTTTAATTTGGCCGCAATTCATTGCTACGGCAAGATCTGCAATTGTAGAATCTTCAGTTTCACCTGATCTGTGTGACATTACTGTCGTGTATTTATTATTTTGAGCCATTTGAACGGCTGCCATTGTTTCTGATAAAGTCCCAATTTGGTTTACTTTAATTAAGATAGAATTAGCAGTTTCATTTTTAATTCCTTTCGCCAGAATTTCTGTATTGGTTACAAATAAATCGTCACCAACGATCTGCACAGTTTTTCCTAAACGATCTGTTAATAATTTCCAACCTTCCCAATCGTTTTCATCCATTCCGTCTTCAATAGAAATGATTGGATATTTTGAGGCTAGTTCTGCTAAATAATCAACTTGCTCTGCACTTGTTCTGACAGCTCCATTTTCCCCTTCAAATTTTCTGTAATCGTATTTTCCATCTACATAAAATTCCGATGCCGCAGAATCTAAAGCGAACATAATATCGTCGCCGGCTTTGTAACCAGCATTTGCGATTGCCTGCGTTAGAGTATCCAAAGCGTCTTCCGTTCCTTCAAATGTTGGCGCAAAACCACCTTCATCGCCAACTGCAGTCGATAAACCTCTCTTTTTTAAGATTGCTTTTAACTCATGAAAAATCTCCGTTCCCTTTTGCAAAGCGTGAGAAAATGAATCTGCTTTCACAGGCATTACCATAAATTCCTGAAAAGCAATAGGCGCGTCAGAATGTGAACCGCCATTAATAACGTTCATCATTGGAACTGGAAGTGTATTTGCATTTACACCACCAATATATTTATACAAAGGAATTTTTAAATCTAAAGCCGCTGCTTTCGCAACTGCCAAGGAAACACCCAAAATAGCATTTGCTCCAAGATTGGCTTTATTAGGAGTTCCGTCTAATTCGATCATTAATTTATCAATGTAATTTTGCTCAAAAACAGAAATTCCAATTATTTCTGGAGCGATAATTTCTCGTACATTTTCTACGGCTTTCAAAACGCCTTTTCCTCCGAATTCTTTTGCATTATCCCGCAATTCTACGGCTTCATGTTCGCCGGTGGAAGCACCAGATGGAACAGCAGCTCTTCCCATAGAACCGTTTTCGGTAAAAACATCTACTTCTATGGTTGGATTTCCGCGGGAATCTAAAATTTGACGTGCTTCAATGTAAGAAATGTAACTCATGATTTAATATTGATTAATCGATTTATAAATTATATGAATAACAAATTTACGGAAAATTTGGGGGAAATTAAAAATATGTCATTTAAAACCGTCGCATTAACCCAACAATATTTAAGATTAAATAGATTGAGACAACACTAATTAGTAATAATATATTAACTTTAACGTAAATAAAACATTATGAAAAAAACGCTTTTAGTTGCTTCGATTCTTGGATTAAGTTTAATCGCCTGTAAAAAAGAAAATAACAGTACAACTCCAGCTGCTGACCCAGAATTGAATTCTTTAAAAATGGATGAAAGTAGAAGCTATACTTATCTGGCGTCAAATAGCGACCGCGTAAATCTTAGTTTTCAAAATGCAGGAGGTAGCCATACTATTACTATTAAAGCAAATAATATGAAATATGTATTAGACAAAAAAGATGGTGATCAGGATTCTGAAGTGTATGAAAGAAATGGCGTGCAGGCGAAAATAAAGAAAGACTCATTAATTATCACGCAGGATGATAATGTGATACCTTTAGTTCTAGAGAAATATTAATTGAAAATTTCTCAATTATTTAGATAAAGTAATTACTAGATATTAAACTTTTAACAAAAAAAATCCGTCCCAAATAAAAAGGGACGGATTTTATATTTAAAAATCTTTTGGAATTTATTCCGCAGATTTTTCTTCTGTTGTTGTATCTGCTTCAGGAGCTTTTACTTCTTCTACTTCAGCAACTGGTGCTTCAGTTTCTTCAGTTTTAGCTTCTACTTTTGCATCAGCAAGAATTGCAACTGGCTCAACTTTTTTAGCTTTTGAAGTTGCTCTACTTCTTCTGGTAGTTTTCTTCTCAGCCTCGTTAGGATTATAGATGTCGTTGAAATCAACTAATTCTATCATCGCCATATCTGCCGCATCACCTAATCTGAAACCAGTTTTGATGATTCTTGTATAACCTCCAGGTCTGTCAGCAATTTTCGGTGCTACAGTTTTGAAAAGTTCTGTAACTGATTCTTTACTTTGTAGGTAAGAGAAAACTGTACGTCTGTTGTGCGTTGTGTCATCTTTACTTTTAGTAAGAATTGGTTCAATATATACTCTCAAAGCTTTCGCTTTTGCTACTGTTGTATTAATTCTTTTATGCTCAATAAGAGAACAAGCCATATTAGAAAGCATTGCGCTTCTGTGCGAAGTAGTTCTTCCTAAATGATTAAATTTTTTACCGTGTCTCATTGTTATTTATTTATCTGCGTCTAATTTATATTTTGCTACGTCAAAGCCAAAATTTAGACCTTTCGCGTGCACTAATTCTTCAAGTTCTGTCAGAGATTTTTTACCAAAATTTCTGAATTTCATTAAATCTGATTTACTGTAAGAAACAAGTTCACCTAGTGTTTCTACTTCCGCTGCTTTCAAACAATTTAAAGCTCTTACGGAAAGATCCATATCGGCTAATTTTGATTTTAAAAGCTGACGTGTGTGAAGTGTTTCTTCGTCATATTGAATGGATGCTTTCACTGCTTCTGTTTCCAAAGTAATTCTCTCATCGGAGAATAACATGAAATGATAAATTAATATTTTGGAAGCTTCAGTTAAAGCATTTTGAGGTGAGATGGAACCATCAGTCTCAATATCAAGTATAAGTTTTTCGTAATCAGTTTTTTGCTCTACACGGTAATTTTCTACACTGTACTGCACTTTTTTGATAGGAGTAAAAATTGAGTCGATCGCGATCGTTCCAAGAGCTGCATTCGCTGCTTTGTTTTGATCTGATGGCACATAACCTCTACCTTTTTCTATATTAAAAGTAATCTCAAAAGTAACATCTTTGGTAAGATTACAGATCACTAAATCTGGGTTTAATATTTCAAAACCGTTAATTGATGAACCTAAATCACCTGCTGTAATCACCTCTTTACCAGTAATTTTTGCAGTTACCTGCTCAGCTGAAGCATTTTCAGAAGTAGCTTTCAATCTTAATTGCTTAAGATTTAATACAATTTCTGTAACGTCTTCTATTACACCTTTGATAGTTGAAAATTCGTGCTCTACACCTTCTATTTTAATAGAAGAAATAGCATATCCTTCAAGAGAAGAAAGCAATACTCTTCTCAAAGCATTACCGATCGTAAGACCAAAACCGGATTCTAAGGGTCTGAATTCAAACTGTCCTTTAAAATCATCCGATTTGATTAGTATTACTTTGTCGGGTTTTATAAAAGTTAAAATTGCCATATTATTGGGTTGAGCAAAAATTTGATTATTATTTAGAGTAAAGTTCGACGATCAACTGTTCTTTGATGTCTTCAGGAATCTGAATTCTTTCAGGTGCTGAAGTAAAAGTACCAGTTTTAGTCTCGTCATTGAACTGTAACCACTCATAATTAGATTTGTAAGCCAATGAATCAGCAATAACTTCCAAAGATTTAGATTTCTCTCTGATAGCGATTTGATCACCTGCTTTTAAAGAATAAGAAGGAATATTTACTAGTTCTCCATTCACAGTGATGTGACGGTGAGAAACCAATTGTCTTGCTCCAGCTCTTGTTTTACCAAAACCTAATCTGTAAACTACATTATCAAGTCTAGACTCACAAAGCTGTAACAATACATCACCTGTGATCCCTTTACTGCTTTGCGCTTTCACGAAAAGGTTAGAGAATTGTCTTTCTAAGATACCGTAAGTATATTTAGCTTTTTGCTTCTCCATCAACTGAATTGCGTACTCAGATTTTTTAGCACCTCTTCTTCTGTTTGGGCCGTGAACTCCTGGTGGTTGATTTTTTCTTTTTTCGAAGCTTTTATCATCTCCGTAGATCGCAGCGCCAAATTTACGGGCGATTTTTGTTTTTGGTCCTATATATCTTGCCATTATTTTTAAGATTTTAGATTTAAAATTTTAGATTTAAAATAAATGTTTCCATTTAAAGCTTTAAATTCTATAATTTAAAATTCTTTAGATTATACTCTTCTTCTTTTTGGAGGTCTACATCCGTTGTGTGGCATTGGCGTAACGTCAATGATTTCACTTACTTCAATTCCTGAATTGTGAATAGTTCTGATTGCAGATTCTCTACCTGCACCAGGTCCTTTCACATAAACCTTTACTCTTCTAAGACCCAAATCATGGGCAACTTGTGAGCAATTTTCTGCAGCCATTTGTGCTGCGAAGGGAGTATTCTTTTTAGAACCTCTAAATCCCATTTTACCAGCAGAAGCCCAAGAAATAACTTCTCCTGCTTTATTGGTCAAAGAAATAATAATATTGTTGAAGGTCGCCTGGATATGAGCCTCGCCGATTGCTTCAACTTTTACTTTTCTCTTTTTTGTAACTTTAGTCTGTTTTGCCATAATTCTTACCGATTATTTACTTGCTTTCTTTTTGTTAGCAACAGTTTTTCTCTTTCCTTTTCGGGTTCTAGAATTATTTTTTGTTCTTTGTCCTCTTAAAGGTAATCCTAGTCTGTGACGTATTCCTCGTTGGCAACCAATATCCATCAATCGCTTGATGTTTAATTGTGTTTCAGAACGCAATTCACCTTCAACTTTTATGTTTTCAGTGATATAGTTTCTGATCAATGCCAATTCGTCGTCATTCCATTCGTTGACTTTCTTGTCTTCGCTGATCCCAGCATTTTTCAAGATTTGGGCTGATGTACTTCTACCTACTCCGAAGATGTAAGTAAGACCTATTACGCCTCTTTTGTTTTTAGGTAAATCAATACCGGAAATTCTCGCCATAATTTAGCCTTGTCTTTGTTTAAATTTTGGGTTTTTCTTGTTGATCACGAAAAGAACACCTTTACGGCGAACTATTTTGCAATCAGCACTTCTTTTTTTAATAGATGCTCTAACTTTCATTTAATAATGATTTTAATTTTGCAACGGTTAAATGAGTTCTTATGGATTCATTCCCATTTTGTTTAAATTTCAAACAAACTTTAATCTTACGATTATAGTCTGTTCGCTTTTATAATAACTTTCAGAAAAAATCTGAAATTAGTATCTGAATGTAATTCTACCTTTAGATAAATCATAAGGGGAAAGCTCCAAACGAACTTTATCCCCAGGTAAAAGTTTAATGTAATGCATTCTCATTTTACCGGAAATGTGAGCTATTAAAATATGCCCGTTTTCCAGCTCTACACGAAACTGTGCGTTTGAGAGTGCTTCGGTAATTAAACCGTCTTGTTCTATGTGTTTCTGTTTAGCCATTTAAATATTATTGGACGTTCTTGATAATTTTGATTGCATCAAGCCGTCATAATGGTGATTTAAAAGATAAGTATTGATCTGTTGTACAGTATCTAAAACCACCCCTACCATGATTAGAAGCGAGGTACCACCAAAAAATAGAGCGAATCCATCTGTTGAAACTAAAGTACCGTGCACTATCGCGGGAAGGATTGCAAAAATAGCTAAAAATATTGAACCGGGCAAGGTTATTTTTGATAAAATACTATCCAGATAATCTGAGGTTTCTTTACCGGGTCTAACCTTTGGTACAAGACCACCATTTCGCTTCAAATCATCAGCCATTTGATTTACAGGAATTGTAATCGCTGTATAAAAAAATGTAAATATGATGATCAATAGTGCAAAAAGAATATTGTACTGCCAGGAAAAAACATTTTTAAATCCTGCTAAAAACGTATTGGTTGAATCGATACCCGTTAATAAACCTGGAACAAACATTAAAGCCTGAGCAAAGATAATTGGCATTACACCAGCTGCGTTAACTTTTAAAGGAATCCACTGTCTTGCGCCTTCCATTAAATTTCTGTTTACGCCGCCTCTTGCCTGTGCTCTACTAACATATTGAATCGGTATTTTTCTTACAGCTACTGATAAAATAATAGCGAGCATGATAACCACGAGCCAAAAAATGACCTCTATCAAAATCATAATAGCGCCAGATCCACCAGTACTTGTTTTTGTAGTAAATTCCTGAATAAAAGCAGAAGGTAAATTTGCTAAAATACCCACCATAATTAAAATAGAAATACCATTACCAATACCTTTGTCCGTAATTTTCTCACCTAACCACATCGCAAATACTGAACCTGCAACCAAAATAATAACACTTGGCAGCCAGAACAATATGATTGAATTAGGATCAACCAAATAAGCAGATGCAAATTGTGTTGTTGGTAAAAATACTTTTGTAATACTTGTAAGATACGACGGTGCCTGCACAAGACAAACCCCAATCGTTAACCATCTCGTGATCTGGTTAAGCGTATTTCTACCGCTTTCGCCGTCTTTTTGTAATTTCTGCAAATAAGGAATAGCCATTCCCATAAGTTGTACGATAATAGAAGCGGATATGTAAGGCATAATTCCTAACGCCATCACAGACGCGCGACTAAATGCACCACCTGTAAAAGAGGAAAGCAAACCTAAAAGACCTGCGCCCTGTTTGCTTCCACCTTGACTTTGATATTTATCTAAAAGGCTACCTACCTCTGCCATATTAATAGCAGGCAAAGAAATATAAGAAGCGAATCTATACACCAGAATTAATCCCAAGGTAAGAAGAATTTTATCTCTTAATTCTTTAAGACTCCAGATGTTTTTTATTGTTTGTATAAATTCTTTCATTTGATATTTGTCAATATTTTTTTAAGGCAAATTTAATCTTGCGATTTCATTGTAAATATTATAGAGTAACTACTGTACCGCCAGCTTTAGAAATAGCTTCTTCAGCAGATTTTGTGAATTTGTGAGCCGTAACTGATAAACCAGCCGTAAGATCTCCTCTTCCCATAATCTTTACGATTTCACTTTTTTTAGCTAAACCGTGCTGAACTAAAACATCGTGAGTAATCTCTGTGATGCTGTTCGTGTCTGCTAATATCTGAAGTGTATCGATATTAATTCCTCTATATTCCTTTCTGTTGATATTGGTAAAACCAAATTTTGGCAACCTTCTTTGAATTGGCATCTGCCCACCTTCAAAACCGATTTTTCTGGAGTAACCAGATCTTGATTTTTGTCCTTTATGACCTTTTGCAGAAGTACCACCTTTACCACTTCCCTGGCCACGGCCAAGTCTTTTTGAGTTGTGGGTAGAACCACTTGCAGGTCTTATTGTATTTAAGTTCATTTCTTTATAGATGTTAGATATAAAATGTTAGAAATCAGAAAAAAAAATTAAAAAATCCCGAAGGGTAATTAATATTCGTATCTAATTTCTAACTTCTTAATTTAAAATTATTTAGTTACTTCCAATAGATGACTAACTGCATTTACCATCCCTAAGATAGCTGGTGAGTCGTCATGTTCTACCACTTGGTGAAGTTTTTTTAAGCCTAAAGCTTCAAGCGTTCTCTTTTGAGTTTTGGTTCTACCAATAGCGCTTCTTACTTGTTTAATTTGAATTTTAGCCATTGTTTTAATATTAACCGTTAAACACTTTATCTAATGAAATACCTCTCATTCTTGCAATCTCTTCTGGTTTTCTCACCTGCAATAATGCTTTGAAAGTTGCCTTTACTACATTTTGAGGATTAGAAGATCCTTTAGATTTTGAAAGAATATCATGGATACCTGCACTTTCTAAAACCACACGTACTGCACCGCCAGCAATAACACCGGTACCCGCAGAAGCTGGTCTCAAGAAAATATGAGCTCCACCAAATCTTGCTTCAGTCTGATGAGGAATAGTGCTGTTAATAACAGGAACTTTTACCAAATTTTTCTTTGCATCTTCAACGCCTTTTGCGATAGCAGAAGCAACTTCTTTAGATTTACCTGAACCAAAACCAATGATACCATCACTATTTCCAACAACTACTACTGCTGAAAAACCGAATGCTCTACCACCTTTGGTCACTTTTGTAACTCTATTTACTGATACCAAACGATCAGCTAATTCTAGGCCTCCTGGTTTTACTCTTTCTATATTGTCAAATCCTAACATAATTCTTTAATTTTAAAATTTCAAACCACCTTCTCTTGCACCGTCTGCTAAAGCTTTCACTCTACCGTGGTACACGAAACCATTTCTATCAAACACTATATTTTCTATACCTGCGGCTTTTGCTTTTTCAGCAATTTTTTTACCAACTGCGGCAGAAATTTCCGTTTTTGTTCCTTTTACGTCTACGCCCTTCTCTCTGGAAGAGGCAGATGCCAAAGTTTTCCCGTCTAAATCATCTACTAATTGTGCGTAGATTTCTTTATTACTTTTATAAACAGACAATCTCGGTAAAGATGCAGATCCTGAAATCTTACCTCTTACTCTATTTTTAATTCTGTTTCTTTTCTGAGTTTTTGTTAATGCCATTTTCTTTAAATTTTATGCAGATTTACCGGCTTTTCTTCTTACTATCTCACCTACGAATCTTACACCTTTTCCTTTGTATGGCTCAGGTTTTCTGAAAGATCTGATCTTTGCAGCAACCATTCCTAAAAGTTGGTTATCATAAGAATTTAAAGTAATGATCGGGTTTTTCCCTTTCTCAGTCAATGTTTCTACGCTAACTTCCGATGGAAGATTTAGCACGATACCGTGTGAAAAGCCTAAAGACAAATCTAAACGGTTACCCGTATTAGAAGCTCTATAACCTACACCTACCAATTCTAATTTTTTAGTGAAACCTTCTGCAGTTCCAATAATCATATTGTTTACCAACGCTCTGTAAAGACCGTGTAATGCTTTATGTGACTTAGATTCTGAAGGACGCGTCATTGTGATGACACCATCTTCTTGTTCTAAGATAATACCTTCCGTAAGAGTCTGATGAAGTTCTCCTTTGGGACCTTTAACTGTTACTACGTTATCTTTAACGCTAACTGTAACACCGGCAGGAATTTGTATAATGGATTTACCAATTCTAGACATTTCTTCCTTTTTTACAATTAATAAACATAGCAAATTACTTCACCACCTAATTTTTCTTTACGGGCTTTTTTGTCCGTCATCAAACCATGAGAGGTAGAGATGATCGCAACACCAAGACCGTTCAATACTCTAGGAAGATCTTGCGATCCTTTGTATTGTCTAAGACCTGGTCTTGAAGCTCTCTGAATAGACTTGATAGTCCCTTTAGTTGTTTGCTTGTCATATTTAAGGGCGATTTTGATATTCCCTTGAACAGCGCTTTCTTCAAACTTGTAGTTTAAGATATAACCTTGTTCAAATAAGATTCTCGTAATCTCCTTTTTAATTTTCGATGCAGGAATATCCACCACTTTGTGGCCTGCGCTTTGTGCGTTCCTTACTCTAGTTAGGAAATCTGAAATTGGATCTGTTACCATTTCTTCATTTTAAATTATTGGTTTATGATGAGCAGTATTTAATAAGTTTATCTTAAAAAACTTTCTCACCTCGATTTTTCTAAATTATTACCAACTGGCTTTTTTCACTCCCGGGATAAGACCTTTGTTAGCCATTTCTCTAAATGTTACTCTAGATAAGCCGAAAGTTCTCATGTATCCTCTTGGTCTTCCAGTTAATTTACATCTGTTGTGTAATCTTACTGGTGAAGCATCTTTTGGCAATTTTTGAAGTCCTTCAAAATCACCTGCTGCTTTTAGAGCTTTTCTCTTTTCAGCATATTTTGCTACAGTAGCCTCTCTTTTGCGCTCACGCGCTTTCATTGATTCTTTTGCCATTTCTTAGTTCTTTTTAAAAGGTAATCCGAAATGAGCAAGTAAAGATTTTGCTTCTTTATCGGTTTTAGCTGAAGTTACAAAAGTAATATCCATACCTTGTATTTTCTTTACTTTGTCAATTGCTATCTCTGGGAAAATGATTTGCTCAGTAATACCAAGATTGTAGTTTCCTCTACCATCAAAACCAGCGGCTTTAATACCAGAAAAATCTCTAATACGTGGTAAAGCAGAAGAAGTTAATCTGTCTAAAAACTCATACATTTTATGAGATCTTAAAGTAACTCTTGCGCCAACGGGCATTCCTTTTCTTAATTTAAAAGCAGCCTCATCTTTCTTAGAGATTGTACCAACCGCTTTTTGACCTGTAATCTGTGTCATTTCTTCTACAGCGTAATCTACAATTTTCTTGTCTGCAGTTGCTTCTCCCAAACCTTGAGAAAGACAGATTTTAAGTAATTTAGGAACTTCCATTATGGATTTGTACCCAAATTCTTCCATCATTGCAGGAACAATTTTTTCGTTATAGTTTAGCTTTGGTCTTGCTATATATTCCATCTTCTTAATTATTATAAAGTGTTACCAGATGATTTTGAAATTCTTACTTTCTTGTCACCATCCATTTTGTAACCTACTTTAGTTCCTTTATTATCTTTAGGATCAATTAGCATTACATTAGAAATATGTACAGAAGCCTCTTTTTCAACAATTCCTCCTTGTGGGTTTCCAGCAGAAGGTTTTGTGTGTCTTTTCACGATATTTAAACCAGCAACAATTACTCTAGCGTCTTTGTTTTCTTTTCTAATCACTTCGATAACCTCACCTGTTTTACCTTTGATTTCTTTTCTTCCGGTGGTGATGATTACGTTATCGCCTCTTTTGATTTTTAACTTTGTCATTTTTTTTAAATTTAAAATTTATAAAACCTCCGGGGCTAATGAAATGATCTTCATATATTCTTTATCACGTAATTCTCTGGCAACTGGGCCAAAAACACGTGTTCCTCTCATTTCTCCTGTCGTGTTAAGAAGTACACAAGCATTATCATCAAATTTGATGTAAGACCCGTCTTTTCTTCTTACCGCTTTTTTAGTACGGATAACAACGGCTTTAGAAACCTGTCCTTTTTTTGCAGTTCCTGATGGTGAAGAATCTTTAATTGTTACTACAATTTTGTCACCTACGGAAGCATATCTTCTTCTGGTACCACCCAAAACTCTGATTACCAATACTTCTTTTGCACCAGTGTTATCAGCTACTTTTAATCTTGATTCTGTTTGTAACATTATTTAGCTTTTTCAATGATTCTTACTAATCTCCATCTTTTACTCTTACTTAAAGGTCTTGTTTCAGTAATTTCTACTGTATCACCTTCGTTGCACTCATTATTTTCATCATGAGCTGTATATTTTTTCGTTTTTAAAACGAACTTTCCATACATAGGATGCTTTACTCTGGTTGTTTCACTTACAACAATGGTCTTTTCCATTTTATTGCTGGAAACTACTCCGATTCTTTCTTTTCTTAAATTTCTATCCATGATAAAATGAAATTCTTATTGTTGTTTTAGTGTTAATTCTGTTTCCAATCTTGCGATTGTTCTTCTCAAATCTTTGATTTGAATTGGGTTTTCAACAGGACTGATTGCATGAGTAATTTTAAGTTTATTAAAATCAGTTCTTAATTCAGTCAGTTTATTTTGAATATCCCCTGCGCTTAAATTTTTGATGTCAGCTTTTTTCATTTCTTTTAAGATTATTGAGGTTTAACAAAATCATTCGCTACTACAAATCTTGTAGTTACGGGAAGTTTCTGAGCAGCAAGACGCAAAGCCTCTTTAGCCACATCATAAGGAACACCTCCTACTTCGAACATTATTTTACCAGGTTTCACTACAGATACCCAATATTCCACAGCACCTTTACCTTTACCCATCCTTACTTCGGCTGGTTTTTTAGTAATTGGCTTGTCTGGAAATATTTTGATCCAAAGTTGACCCTCTCTTTTCATATATCTTGTTGCAGCAATACGCGCCGCTTCAATTTGTCTTGCAGTAACCCAAGCGCCTTCGTTCGCTTTAATACCGAAAGTTCCATAAGCAAGTTGATTCCCTCTTTGGGCAATCCCCTTCATCTTCATCTTATGAACTTTTCGGAACTTGGTTCTTTTTGGTTGTAACATAATTTAAATTTTAGATTGAATTTTAGATTTGAATTTTAAAAAAGTAACGGTCGTTTAAAATTGTGGCCTAAAATTTTTAATTATTTTTTATCTCTTGATGGTCTTCTGTCAGGTCTATCACCTCTTTCTCTGCGGTCATTATCTCTTGGTCCTCTATCAGAAGGTCCGCCTTTTTTCTGCTGACCAACTAATGGTGTAAGATCTCTTTTACCATAAACCTCTCCTTTCATGATCCATACTTTCACACCTAACTTCCCGTAAGTAGTATTTGCTTCAGCAATGTGATAATCAATATCTGCTCTAAATGTTGATAAAGGAATTCTACCTTCTTTAAAGTTCTCAGATCTTGCCATTTCCGCACCGTTCAATCTGCCGGAAATTTGTACTTTAATACCTTCTGCACCCATTCTCATAGTACTTGCAATTGACATTTTAACAGCTCTTCTGTAAGAAATTCTATTTTCAATTTGTTTTGCAATACTATCAGCAACAAGGATTGCATCAAGTTCTGGTCTTTTGATCTCAAAAATATTGATCTGAATATCTTTCCCAGTTAATTTTTTTAATTCTTCTTTCAATTTATCTACTTCAGAACCACCTTTCCCGATAATTAAACCTGGTCTCGCAGTAGTAATAGTAACTGTAACAAGTTTTAATGTTCTTTCAATATAAATTTTAGAAATTCCACCTTTAGACAATCTTGCCTCAAGGTATCTTCTGATTTTATAGTCTTCTGCGATTCTGTCTCCATAATCTTTCCCACCATACCAGTTAGAGTCCCATCCTTTGATGATTCCTAATCTATTGCCAATTGGATTTGTTTTCTGTCCCATAACTAGATTATTGATTTACTGTTTTATCACCTAAAATTAAGGTAATGTGGTTAGATCTCTTTCTGATTCTGTGTCCTCTACCTTGTGGTGCAGGGCGTAATCTTTTCAATTGTCTCGCGCTATCAACCATAATTTCTTTCACAACAAGGTTTGCTGCTTCAATATCCTGTCCTTCGTTCTTAGATTGCCAGTTGGCCATCGCAGAAAGTAAAACTTTTTCTAATTTAATAGAAGCACCTTTCTTAGAAAATTTTAAGATAGATAATGCTCTTGCAACTTCAACACCTCTGATGATGTCTGCAACTAATCGCATTTTTCTTGGGGAAGAAGGGCAATCATTATATAACGATTTTGCCACATCTTGGTTTGCTATTTTACGTGCTAAAGCACTTTCTCTTTTTCTTGATCCCATTATCTGCTTCCTTTATTTTTGTTACCACCGTGACCTCTAAAAGATCTCGTAGGGGAAAATTCTCCCAATTTATGGCCAACCATATTTTCAGTAACATAAACAGGGATAAAAGATTTCCCGTTGTGTACTGCGAAAGTTTGACCTACAAAGTCTGGAGATATCATAGATGCTCGAGACCAAGTTTTTATAACCGTCTTTTTATTAGACTCTTTGTTTGCTTCGACCTTATTTACTAATGTATAGTGAATGAAAGGTCCTTTTTTAAGTGATCTAGACATAATTATTTTCTTTTAGATAAAATGTGACGGTTAGACGCTTTATTTTTAGTTCTAGTTTTGTAACCTTTAGCCGGCATACCGTTTCTAGATCTTGGGTGTCCACCAGAAGATTTACCTTCACCACCACCCATTGGGTGATCGACAGGGTTCATTACTACTGGTCTGGTTCTAGGTCTTCTACCCAACCATCTGCTTCTACCTGCTTTACCAGATACTGTCAACTGATGATCACCGTTTGAAACCGAACCTACCATTGCGATACATTCTACCAAAATCATTCTAGATTCACCAGAAGGCAATTTTACGATAGCATATTTTCCATCTCTGGAAGTCAATTGTGCGGATGAACCTGCACTTCTTGCCATAATAGCACCTTGTCCTGGTCTTAATTCAATACAAGAAATTGTTGTTCCCAAAGGAATATTTTTCAATTTCATAGCGTTCCCCACTTCTGGTTCCACTGTTTCTCCTGAAACTACTGTTTGATTTATTTTGATACCGTGTGGAGCGATGATATATCTCTTCTCTCCGTCAGCATATTCTAATAAAGCGATAAATGCAGTTCTGTTTGGATCGTATTCCACAGATTTTACCGTTGCTTCAACATCGAATTTATTTCTTTTGAAGTCGATAATTCTGTATTTTCTTTTGTGTCCACCTCCGGTGTAACGCATGGTCATTTTACCAGTATTGTTACGACCACCTGATTTACTTAGACCAACTGTTAGAGATTTCTCTGGTTTGTTGGTAGTAATTTCCTCAAAGTTGTTTACAACTCTGAATCTCTGTCCCGGGGTGATAGGTTTTAATTTTCTAACAGACATTACGATTGTTTATTTTAGTTAGTTGCAAAAATGTCAATAACTTCTCCTCCTGCAAGGGAAACTACTGCTTTTTTCAATTTGTTGGTTTTCCCAACTTGTAATCCTTTTTTAGTGTTTTTCGAAGAAACTTTTGGCGCATAAATCATTGTGCGAACGTCAGTTACTTTTACACCGTACATTGCTTCTACTGCTTTTCTAATCTGGATTTTATTCGCCTTAGGTTGAACTAAGAAAGAATAAGCACCTCTTAAATCCTGCAAGTAATTCGCTTTTTCCGAAATAATTGGTTTAATGATAATCGACATGATTTATTTCTTTAAGTTTTCTTGAAATTTCTCTATTGCACCTTCTAAGAAAATTACTTCACCTGCATGAACAATATCGTAAGAACTAATTTCATTGTAGTTCATCACTTTTGTTTTAGGTAAATTTCTTGAAGATAAGTACACATTTTTATTTGCTTCCGGAAGAATAAATAATGCTTTTTTACCAGTGAATTCTAAAGCCGCAAGCAACTTGATAAAATCTTTGGTTTTTGGCGCATCAAATGATAAATCTTCTAAAACTGAAATGCTGTTTTCTCTCATTTTCTGAGAAAGAACTGATTTCTTAGCCAATCTTTTAAGTGCTTTATTTAATTTAAATCTATAATCTCTTGGTTTTGGACCGAAAATGCGACCACCACCTCTAAAAATTGGAGATTTAATATCACCGTATCTAGCAGATCCTGAACCTTTTTGTTTCTTAAGTTTCTTAGTAGATCCTGTTATTTCACTTCTTTCTTTAGACTTGCTTGTCCCTTGACGCTGAGCGGCAAGATATTGCTTCACTTCTAAGTAAACCGCGTGTTGGTTTGGTTCGATACCGAAAACAGCATCATCAAACGTTACTTTTCTCCCGGTTTCTTTTCCTGATGTATTTAATACTACTAATTCCATTTTCTAATAATTACATAAGAATTTTTTGCTCCCGGAATCGCGCCTTTTACTACTAAAAGGTTTTGCTCTTCGTCTACTTTTAACACTTGAAGATTTTGAACAGTAACTTTGTCACCACCCATTCTTCCTGCCATTCTCATTCCTTTAAATACTCTTGAAGGATCTGAACCTGCACCGATAGAACCTGGAGCTCTTAATCTGTTGTGCTGTCCGTGAGTTGCTTGCATTACACCTCCAAAGTTGTGTCTTTTCACAACACCCTGAAAGCCTTTTCCTTTTGAAGTTCCAGTTACATCAACAAATTCACCTTCAGCAAATAAGTTTACTTTCACTTCATCTCCAACGCTTAAGTTTTTTACAAACTCGTGATAGAATTCTACCAACTTCGCTTTTGGAGCAGACCCAGCCTTTTTAAAATGGCCGAGTAACGCTTTACCAACGTTCTTTTCACTCTTGTCATCGAAACCTAGTTGTGCACTAACATACCCATCTTTTTCTTTGGTTCTGACCTGTAAAACCGAGCAAGGACCTGCTTGAATAACGGTGCACGGCATATTTTTGCCGTTTGCGTCAAACAGAGAAGTCATCCCGATTTTTTTTCCAATAATACCTGACATTGTTTATATATATCTATTTATATTCTGGTTGTCTCACTTAAGTTTCCGTAGTTTCTATGTTTGAAATAGGCACACTTCTTCTTAAATTGAGTGTGCAAATGTAAGAATATATTTTTAATTGACAATGAGACAATTAAAAAAAATTGCGAAATAATTCTTTTAAAGGATGAAAAAAAAACATCCTCCAAATGAAAATGCTTTTTTCAAAAAAATAATAGAGTATTTATTTCAATATCTACCTTACCCATATATCAGTTTTATCTAAAGGATTATTATGAAGCTTCATCCAATTCCATAATTCATTGTTTAAAAATTTATAAGATTCCACAGCATTAAATTTTACACCGTTAATAATTGAAGTTCCTGAAATTCCATCGATCGCATCTTCTTGTCGAGATTTTGCACTAGGATCCCGGATGTAATTTTTTTTAATGTCTATTAACTTATTTAATGTTTTAATTGTCACAATTTTACTCGGTAACTCAAATGTTGACTTTTTTTTCAAAATTGACTTACTACTGATAAAATAATCCCCATCATCGCTTGAAATCTGTAGAATTAAACCTGGCAAACCTTGAAATAAAAACGGACCATCTTGAATTGGAATATCATTTGTAAACCAGGCTTCCCAAATTCTACCTCCGTAAAATAATTTTGCTGCAGTACAGTTATAGTTATTAATTATTTTACTGGACTTTTGAATTTCCCATTTACCGTTAAAAGAATTAGGATAACTAAAATATTCACCATTAAATCTTTCTATCACTTGATCTTTTTTATCTAAATAGTTTTTGACAATAATTTCGTTGAAAGATTGAGATGGTAATATACTTCTTAAATAATTTTTATTGGCTTCGTTGGCAATATTAATTTTTTGATAAAGAGAATCAGATATAACTTTTGCGTAGCTATAAAACACAGAATTATTCTTATCTATCTCGAGAGCCATCAGTTCCTTTTCTTTTTTAGGATTGTTTTTGATCGGATTGTAAGAAATTTCATATATTACCTGCAACCCCTGACAATGCATAAAAGAAGCACTTAAAATAAATATAAATATGTACAGTTTCATTTTATTAATTTAAATCAAACACTTCTAATCTACTAGAAAAATCTGTGTGAATATGACTGTTGGATTCCTTTTCAATTTTTTCTTTAGTTGAATAATACAAATTTTTAGCTTCTGATATTAGCGAGTCTAAATTTTTTGCACTACTAATATTTAATTGCGTATGAATTTTTCCCTTAAAATCCGAAATTGAAGTAGCAGTAATTTCCAATTTACCAGAATCTTCTTTTAATTCTAAAATTAAACCTGGAAGATTAGCAAATTTACGAGGACCATCTGGTATCTTTAAATCTTTAGAAAAAAAAGCAGTATAACTCCTACCTCTAAATTCAGTTTTCGCCTGAAAACAGTTATAATTTAATATTGTTTTTGTTTTAGAATAATCTATTTTCCAATCAAATTTTAAAGACTCTTTTAAAATTTTTTTAGTAACGTACGATATATTTGACTCTGAATAAACAGAATCTTTTTTGAAATCTTTAAAAAATTCTTCTCTGGATTCAATCATTTCACCCACCATCTCATCTCTATCATTGAAGTGCGCCGTACCAGGTTTTATATCTTTAGTATAGTTAATATACAGGGAACTTTCATTCGAATAAAATAATTCACTTTGGAATTTAGTCCCTTCATTATTTGTTGTGTATTTAACGTCAAGCCCACTTTGTGAAAAAACTACGATATTTGAAAATATTGACAATAGTAATAATAATTTCATTTGTCTTTTATTAAAATTATAAGGGCTAAATAATAGCCCTTATAATTGTTATTTATGCTCCTTGTCCTGGTGTTGGTGGTGGGGTAATTTCAGCAATTGCCATTTTTCTCGCAGCATCTTTTGCTTCACCACAGGTTGCAGCTTCAGCACAATACTGATTTCCATTAGCAAGAACGCACCATTGACACTCGTCCTTCACTACTGTTTTTTCTACTAGAGACGTTGTGCTATTTTTAACTTCTGCTGTTTTTGCACTCATCATTCCAGCAACTCCAAAGGCTGCTAATAAAATAAATCTTTTCATAATAAATAATATTTGTTGGTTAATAAGTGCTAAATTAAAATTAAAATTAAAATTAAAATTATGCAAGTTCTTTTTTAATTTTTAACAAGATATTCGCAATTTGTATTCAAACTAAATAGCCATTTTATTTTACTTTAATTTTAATAAATTTGAAAATGAAAAATCGTCTTCTTATTTTCTGCTTACTTTTTCTTTTATCGTGCGGAAAACTAACTTCCCACGAGCATACTTTTTACTACTGGCGAACGAACCTAAGTTTAAATAAGGCAGAAAAAACAGCACTCAATAATTCCAAAGTTCCTTTTTTATATACCCGTTTTTTTGACATTGATAAAATTGAGGGAAAATTTCAGCCCGTTGGTGTTCTTACAAAAGACGACAGTTTTAAAACCAATAAAAAAATTGTGCCGGTAGTTTTTATAAAAAATGAAATTTTGTACGACATCAAACCTGATGAGATCGATTTTTTAGCAAAAAGTATTTTTAATTTAATTATCAGAAAAGGCAAACAACTCCAACTTAATTTAAGCGACGAGATCCAGATCGACTGCGATTGGAATTCAGGAACAAATAAGGAATATTTTGATTTGCTTAAAAGTCTGAAGCAAATTTCCCACAAAAACATTACTTGTACTTTAAGGTTGCATCAGGTAAAAGACAGAAATTTTATGGGAATTCCTCCGGTTGAAAAAGTTTATTTAATGTGTTACGCCACATCTTCACCTTTAGAAAATTCTTTAAAAAATTCAATTTTAGACGTCACAACTTTAAAAAATTATCTCGACCATTTAATGGTTTATCCACTGAAAATGGACATAGCACTTCCGATCTATTCCTGGGGAATTGTCACCAATCATTTAGGAAAACATAAATTGATCAACGCTTTATCTTCCGAAGAATTGAAAAAAAACAATAATTTTAAGAAAATTTCTGATGATAATTTTGAAGTTTTAAAAGATGGTTTCTACTTTGGAAATTATTTAAGTAAAGGTTTTAAAATAAAAATTGAAGCCGTTTCACAAAAAGATCTTGATGAAACACTTTCGTTTATAAATGGACAAATTACTTTTTACAACATTATATATTATCAGCTTGACAGCCGTTTCATTAAAAACTACAATTTAAAATAGTTGATATTTTAAAACACATACATTATGAAAAAACTAATTTTATTATTATCAATAATTTTATTTGGGAATACGAAAGCCTGCTCCTGGTACGATCCGGATTATGAATATTTTAATCTCTTCACACAGGGCATCATCAAAGATAAAAGCTATCTGCCTTTTTTACTCACATTTTCCAACCGTTTTTACGGTCACGAACATTTTGAAATTCCTGATGAAAGCATTGAAAGCTGGCAACAATATTTCGGTAAAACATTAAATTATACTGACACTAAAAATCTGGTGGAACAATTGCCAATGAGCGAACTTAATTTGTTTAAAAAAGGTAATTCTGCCAATTTGATCTTGAAAAAATTAGGTTCCTATCAAAAATATTCTGAAGGTATCGATTACTTGATCGAAGCTAAATATTTAGAACCTTTTATGCGAATCAATTATGTTGAAAGTCCTAATTCTTTTTATTATTCTGCCAGCGAAAACACTAAAAATGCAACGCAGCTCGATTATACCAAAACAATTTCTGCTTTAATCTTGCTTTATAAATCCGTGGAAAACCGTGAAATTAAAATGCGATACGGTTTTCAGATCGTTCGTTTTAATCATTACACAAGAAATTACTCAAAATCTGAAGAAGCATTCAGAAATTATGTTGAACCTTTAAAATCCAGATCTGCGCCCTATTTTATGGCTTTGGATCAACTCGCTGGCGCGCAAAGCGGATTAAGCAATGGAACTGAAGCCAACTGGAATTTTTTTAAAGTATTTATGAACAACAAAAGCCGGAAAGAAAGTGCTTTTGTTTCTATGAAATTATCAGATTCTGCCAGTTTTAATAATGTTCTGAAACGTGCTCAAACGCCGGAGGAAAAAAATATGGCCTATTTTCTTTTGGCTTATGAAGATTTCAACGACCCAATTCCGATGATGGAAAAAATGTTTGAAATAGATCCGAATTCAGAAATATTAAAAGTTCTTGCGGCGAGAAGTGTGAATGAATTGGAGCGCGACTTTCTTCCAACATATTATAATCAAAAAGACACGAATAATTTAAACCAAAACTTTAAAGACAATTCAGAAAAGAAAGAAAACGTTTCAGGAAAACAGGATAATTCTTCAGTAAAAAAAGTAGGTTTCTGGCAAAGATTTATTAATTTTTTCAAAAATATTTTTAGCTCAGATAAAAGTAAGACTGAAAATAAAAAAACCACCGACGATGATGGTGAACTTTTAAATAATTCCAATAGAATACCTTTTTTTAGCGCAAATAATAACCTTTATTCTGACGAGCCTTCTGAAAATTTTCTGAATGATTTTGAAAATTTAACTTCAAAAATAAAAGAAAAATCGACTGACGAATTTTGGCAAATTACAAGCGCTTATCTTTCTTTCCTAAAAAAAGATTATACAAAAAGTGAAGAGATTTTAAAGGAAATCAAAACTACAAATCCGGAATATCTTACGCAGATCAACCGGATGAAAATGCTGAACGAGATCGTGTCACAGCCAAAAATAAATGCTGATTTTGAGAATAAAATGATGACTGATTACGCATCGTTTTTTAATGCGCCAAAAGTAATAAATACGGAAGATTACGGCGACTTGCCGGACACAAAAGAATTTATTCGCGATATACTTGCAAACCGTTATTTTCTACAAGGCGAAGATGGAAAAGCATTTTTAATGAACAATCAGCTTTCTGATCTGCAATATAATCCAAATTCTAAACTGGTAAAAAAGGTAGAAGATTTTTACAGAAAACCGAATAAAAACAGCTTTGAAAAATATATCGCGGAAAACTTAAATAATGTTGGAAACACGGATGCTTTTTTTAATGTAATTTATGGCGATTTTGCTATGAGACAAGCAGATTTCATCAAGGCAAAGAATTTTTACGAAAAGGCACAAAATTTTAGCGGAATTCCGAGAGTAATTTATGATTGGTCTGAAAATACACGAACTGAATCACCTTTGCAATTTAATGATAAGGAATACGATGGTTTTAATAATATATCAGATTTGATATTCGGCCACAACGTTTGGGAAAGTTTTGAAAGCACGGAAAACGAATCAATGGAAGCAGAAAATATTACAGATTTTCCTTTCATTAAAAATAAAATGAACAAATTACAACTTGCGGCAAATGCAATCCAGTTATATAAAATAGCGCAGGGGAATTCAGAAAAAAGCGCTCTTGCTAATAAATTACTTGGCAATCTTTTGTATAACACTTCTATTCTGGGATATTACAGACAAACTTTTGTGATGGATATTGATAATGAAAACGGTCCAAAATTTCAATTTGGAACTTCTCAGAATACATTTCAGTATTATTATAAAAACTTCACTGACGTGAGCTTTATTGAGCCTGATAATTTTGATCTCGCCATCAGTTATTATAAAAAAGCATTGTCTTTAAGTAAAGATAAAGAATCACAAGCGCAAATATTATTTCAAATGGCGAGCGCAGAACAAGGAAAATATTACCAATATGAAAGCAAAAATCGCAAAGTAACAGATTACAGCGACAAAGATTATCAAGCAAAATCTGAGGCAGAACAATTGCAGTTAGATCAACTTAAAAATTCTCAGTACAGATCTTCTTTTGCAAATTTGAAGAAAAATTATGGTGACACAAAAACCTTTCAAAACCTGCAAAGCACTTGTCTATATTTTCAATATTATCTGAGTAAATAATAGTTTGTACTTAAAAATTTTAAGACAAAAAAAACCCTCTTCTTTCGAAAAGGGCTAGGAGATTAAATTTTTTTTCATCATTTGTGTTAATCCCGTATTGTAATTCAGTTACTAACTTTTAAAGCAAAAAAAAGCTTCTGAAAAATATATTTCTGTTTAATTTAAATTTTATAAATTTATCTGTTATTTATAATTACGAATCACCGCATTTTTTATGCCATTTAAACACTTATCGTGTTATTTTGTTGATGCTAATTTATTATTTTAGAAAACACTGCAATTAAAATAGTAGTAGACAAAGGGGTGGACATTTATTAAATAGCTGTATATCAATAACTTAATTGAATAATAATTTTAGAATAACTTTTTAAAATATAGTAATATTTGCAATGGATAATCGAAATATGTGGCGAAACGGCACATTTATCCTATTTTTCCTCTTCATACATTACAGTTTTTGTAAAAATAATCTGCGCAAAATACATTTTGGTGCACCAACTGTTAGCGTAGATTCTACTTCTGCAATCAAATATTCTAAAGTTGAGAACGATAATTTAAAAAAGTTTCTAAAGAATTATAAGGATAATCATTCAGAGCTAAATAAATATGCAGAAGTTATCGCGAAAAATATTTTCAAGGCTCAAAACAATGCTGAGAAATTAGATAAGATCAATCCTGAAAGTTCAGCACTTTTTTTAAAAGCTATTAAATTATCAAAAGAAACCAATGACGAAAGTTTTGAAATATGGACCAATCTTAACTACGGAAAATATCTTTACTGCTTCAGTAAATATAAAGATTGCTATCCCTATTTTATGTTTTGCATTAAAAAAATAAATGAAGACAACGAAAAAAACCTGATAGATCCGCTTGATACCTTTGAAAAAATATCTTTCTTTTTAATTACTTCGAATGAAAATGACCTTGCTATTTCTTTTCTAAAAAAAGCCGAGAAAATTGCGGAGAGAGAAAGTAAAGAAATGGCAAAAATTCAAGATAATCTTGGTCTTGCTTTTCTAAATAAAAACAATCTGATCGCCGCAAAAAGTTATTTTGAAAAAGCATTACAAATTTCTGAGAAGTTCCAGGACGATATTAGAAAAGCAAAAGTATTGGGCAATCTGGCTGAAATTGATTTTAGAAATAATGATCTGGAAAATGCAGTAAATAAATTACAAAAAGATATTTACATTTCTAAAAATCTTAAAAGTGATAAAAACACAATGTTTGCTCTGATCAAGCTTTGTAAGTTTTATCTAAAGCAAAACAAAGTAAATGAAGCCGAAGATGCAATCATAAAAGCAGAGTTTTATGCAAAGTCTAAACCTTATTTTAAAAATTCCTTGTATGAAATAAATGAATTTATGCTTCAAATTGCAAGAAGACAAGGGAATTCTGAAAAAGAACTAAAAGCGCGTCGAACTTTGGAAATTTTGCAGGATTCACTAAAAACTTTAGATGGACTGGATGTTATTAAGGCTGTCGGCTGGCAGATCGGGCAAAAAAATTTAGAAAATAAAGTTGAGTTCGAAAAAAATAAATACCAACAACAATTTTATTTAAAAATAATTGCTTATTTATTTGCAGGTATTTTTCTGACCGCTTTAGTTATTCTTATTATTACCTCCAGAAAAAAAAGAAAAAATCAAAAAATAACTTACGAAAGAAGTTTGCTGGCTTTGCAAATGGAAAAGTTAATTTCTGAAAATAAGCTAAATTCAAAAACAAAATCGTTGGTTTCTTATCGAAATTATCTTTTGGAAAAGACAGGACAAATTCAGGAATTGGAGGCAGAAGTACAAAAAACGAGGGGTTTGGGAAATAAAAAAGAAGATCATAAAACAAAATTAGACGATCTGTTAAAATCCCATCTTTTAACGGCAGAAAACTGGAATAATTTTAAAGCTGCCTTTGAAAATGAAAAGCCAGTCTACTCAAAATATTTAGAAACAAATTTTCCGAATCTTACAGAAGCAAATTTGAGAGTAATTTACCTTACACAATTGGAACTCAATAATGCGGAAATTGCCAGAATATTGGGTGTCACTCTTTATGCAGTAAAGAAAGCAAAGCAAAGGCTTCGTTTAAAATATGAAGATCAGTACGAGAAATTTTTTGAATTTTATAAATAGAAAAATCCCTGATCTTTCAAATAGACGTACAATTCCATTTAGTTGTTGCTGATTGTTTTAGCAAAAGTTATTGAACAACTGAAATAAAGATTTTAAAAATTTATTTTGAGGGATATTGAATCGCTTCGTCTAAATTAATTGGATTATTGTAATCTCTGATCAATTTTTGTTGAGTTGCTATGACTTCTTTTTGATTGGTTAAATTCACTTTTGTTCCATCCTTTAACATCGCCCAATTATCTGGAGTTAATGTTATATTCATATTTTTTAAAAAAGCCAGAGGATCATTGTAATACATTATTTTGGTCTTTACATATTTTTCTCCTGGAATAAAGACGGCTTTTTTAATAAAAAAAGAAAATGGCGTTTTTGCAGTTTCTGGTAAATTTTCAGATTTTATCATTTTGAAACTGTAATCTTTTCTTGAGTCAGATAGTTCCATGATAATGCCTGGAAGTCCATTAAATTTATACGGACCTTCTGAAAATGGTATTGCCTCTGCAAACCAAGCCGTCCAATGTCTTCCGCCCCAATTGGTTTCTGCCTTTTGAACGTTATATTGCCCAATCATTTTTTTGTCATTAGAAAGTTTCCATTTTTGTTTGTCCACAGATTTTAGATGAATCATATCAAATTGCAGCAATTCATAAGTATCATAATTTTGGGAATTTTTATCGTGAATTTCAACATCACCGAGATTCAATTTTACATTCTCCTCTGTCATCGGAGCATTATTGGTCATTAGAGAATCCATTATAAAATAATCTCTGTCATAGTATTCTACATTACCTGGATTAATATCCAAATGGTGATCTAGCCCCGATTGTAGCGGCATCCTTTTTCTGTGCGAGCGAAGCGAGCGCAGAAAAAGATATAGCGGAAAGCGGGTGAGACTTAGAAAAGTATCGCAAATCTTGTTGCTTCTAAGAATTATTCTTTATGTGAACGGATTGTTTTCCCGAAGTTGCGGGACAGGAAGTTCCTCACAATGACGAACTTCTTAATAAAAAAATCCCTAATCTTTCGAAAAGGGATTTGATAGTTTCATTCTAATTCCAGTGGATTATATACACTAGTATGAATTGGTTTTGAAATTATTGGCGTGCCATCCTGGTTATATGCAGTGCCATAAATAAAAGCCGATGGATTATCAAAATAATTTTTTCTTATTTCTCTATATTTCTCCCGGTTAACATTAAGTATCGATTGATTGTTTTCCAAATAAATATCCATTAATTTTCTATCAATACCTTTTGCAGTAAAATGAACATAATTATCCTGATCTTGTATTTCCAAGATTAATCCCGGAAGTCCCTGAAATATATAGGGCCCGTTATTGATTGAAATTTCCCGCGCGTACCAAGCTGTATATATTCTTCCGCGATATTTGAGAATTGCCTTATTACATTTATAACCCAGAACAATTTTTACTTCGTTTTTAAGTTGCCAAATTTGTTCGGGAACCCCTTCGTCATATTGGTATATTTTTCCCGCTACTGTGTTTTGATGGGTTACTTTTTTTTCCTTAAAATCTTTTAAACTTACACCCGACCAAAGTATTTTATACCTGAGAAGATCATTAATTTCTACTGACCCAATATTATCTTGACGAGAATATTTTGTCATTAAAGAATCTAATCTTAACCTTGATGTATCGCTAAATTTTGAAAAATTTTTTCCAATTTGCAGAATACAGACAGATTCAACTGATTTACCTTTTAAATTACTCTTATCAATAGAATTAAAAATATAGTAAACATTTAAAATACTTTCGTCGTAGTTTTTGACCAAAAAAGCAGAGCTTCTCATTTTAAAGTCTTTGGGAAATGTGGTTTCTTGGGACAATAAAATAATTGGAAAAAAAAAGAGTGCAAATTTTAAATAAATCATAGGACATCTATTACTATAAAAATTTAAGATGAAATTAAATCATACTACGTAATATTAAAAAACATTAGGTATATTGTCCTTGAAAACCGCCACCGCTGCCACATTTTTGCTCATTGAAATAATTAATATCATTTCCAAACTGTATTAGCCCAGCGGCATCATCGCTATATTGATTCAAATCCAAATAATAAACTTGACCACATGGTGATTGAATAGGAACAAATTGATGTGCTGGTGGAGCAAATTTATTGTTTGCTGATTTGATAAAATTTAAATTTTGTTCAGCGGTTAAATGTGATTTAGCAAATGTTTGACTCACTTGATTTGCACTCATCAATCCTGCAACTCCAAAAGCTGCTAATAATAAAACTTTTTTCATAATACATTATTTTTGTTGGATAATGTAGTACGAAACTAAAACTAAAACTAAAACTATGCAAGTTATTTTTTAAAATTTAACTAAAATAACGTAATTTGGATTCATTTTAAATAAAAAAAATCCCCAATCTTTCGAAAAGGGATTTTATAATATAAGTTTTGATTTTTTGCCGTAGCAAATTGCATCATACTTTAATTTCTACATCAACGCCTGAAGGCAATTCTAATTTCATTAATGCATCTACAGTTTTGGAAGAAGATGAATAAATATCCATCAATCTTTTGTGTGCAGATAACTGAAATTGCTCTCTTGCTTTTTTGTTAACGTGTGGAGATTTCAACACTGTGAAAATTCTCTTGTTTGTAGGCAATGGAATTGGTCCATTTACTACTGCACCTGTAGCTTTTACAGTTCTTACGATTTTCTCAGCAGATTTATCTACTAAATTGTAATCATAAGATTTTAATTTTATTCTGATTCTTTGTGACATTTTAATTTAATTTAGAGATTAACCTTTTGCTTTTGCAATTACATCTGTTGCAACGTTTGATGGTGCCGCTTCATATTTTTCAAATTCCATGGAAGAAGTTGCTCTACCTGAGGAAAGTGTACGAAGTGAAGTTACATAACCAAACATTTCTGATAAAGGTACAAAAGCTTTAATGATCTTCGCGTTATTTCTATCGTCCATACCGTTTACCGTGCCTCTTCTTCTGTTAAGGTCACCAACGATATCTCCCATATACTCTTCCGGAGTTACCACTTCAAGTTTCATAATTGGTTCCATAATTACTGGTTTAGCAGCGCGCCCAGCTTCACGGAAGCCCATCTTTGCAGCCAATTCAAAAGATAATGCATCAGAATCCACCGGGTGGAAAGAGCCATCTTTTAATACGATTTTAAAACCTTCTACTTCAAATCCTGCTAAAGGACCATTTTTCAAACATTCTTTAAATCCTTTTTCAACTGCTGGTACAAATTCTTTTGGAATGTTACCACCTTTGATCTCATTTATGAATTCCAAACCTGGTTTGCCATCTGTAGCAGGACCAATTGTGAAAACAATATCAGCAAATTTACCACGACCACCAGATTGTTTTTTGTAAACTTCTCTGTGATTAGCAGTTTGCGTAAGATTTTCTTTGTATTCAACTTGTGGTTCACCTTGGTTTACCTCCACTTTAAATTCTCTTCTCATACGGTCAACAAGAATATCTAGGTGAAGTTCACCCATTCCTGAAATGATAGTTTGACCAGAAGCCTCGTCAGTTTTAACCTGGAAAGTTGGATCTTCTTCAGCCAATTTAGCCAAAGCATTCCCCATTTTATCTTGATCTGCTTTAGTTTTAGGCTCAACCGCGATACCAATTACTGGATCTGGGAAAACCATAGATTCTAAAACGATAGGATTTTTCTCATCACATAAAGTATCACCAGTTTTAATTGATTTAAAACCAACTGCTGCACCAATATCTCCTGCTTCAATATAATCTACAGGATTTTGTTTGTTAGCGTGCATCTGATAGATACGAGAGATTCTTTCCTTGTTACCAGATCTTGTGTTTAAAACATAAGAACCTGCATCAAGTCTTCCAGAGTATGCTCTAAAGAATGCCAATCTCCCTACGAAAGGATCGGTAGCAATTTTAAAAGCCAATGCTGCGAAAGGTTCTGTAACGCTTGGTTTTCTCGTAACTTCTTGTTCGGTATCAGGATTAGTTCCTACGATATCATCTTTATCCATTGGAGAAGGAAGATATTTACAAACTGCATCCAACATGAACTGAACACCTTTGTTTTTGAAAGAAGAACCACAAGTCATCGGGATAATTGATAAATCAATCGTCGCTTTTCTTAAGGCTTCATTAATTTCGTCTTCTGAGATTGAATCTGGATCTTCGAAGAATTTCTCCATCAAAGTATCATCGTAATCTGCAACAGCCTCAACTAATTTTTCTCTGTATTCAAGAACTTCTGCTTTCATGTCTTCAGGAATTGGCACTACTTCATAAGTTGCTCCTTGTCCTGCTTCATCCCAAACGATCGCTCTGTTTTTGATAAGATCTACAACACCTTTAAATGTTTCTTCAGCACCAATTGGTAAAACGATAGGAACTGCATTAGAACCTAACATTTTTTTAACCTGATTTACAACCATTAAAAAGTCTGCACCCTGACGGTCCATTTTATTTACAAAACCTAGTCTTGCAACGTTGTAATTATCAGCTAATCTCCAGTTGGTTTCAGATTGCGGCTCAACACCATCAACTGCTGAAAATAAAAATACCAAACCGTCTAAAACTCTTAAAGATCTGTTAACCTCAACCGTAAAATCTACGTGTCCAGGTGTATCAATAATGTTAAAGTGATAAGGCATTGTCTCAGGTAAAACCTTACCTTGAGTTGTAGGGAAATTCCAGGAACAAGTTGTTGCAGCAGAAGTAATTGTAATACCTCTTTCTGCTTCCTGCTCCATCCAGTCCATTGTAGAAGCACCATCATGCACTTCTCCAATTTTATGATTTACACCTGTGTAAAATAAAATTCTTTCAGTAGTAGTGGTTTTACCGGCATCAATATGCGCAGCAATACCAATATTACGTGTGTATTGTAGGTCTCTACTCATTTAATTAAAATCTAAAGTGTGAAAATGCTTTGTTAGCTTCAGCCATTTTATGAGTGTCTGTTTTCTTTTTAACAGCTGCACCTTCTTCTTTTGCTGCCGCGATGATCTCTGCTGCTAATTTGTTAGCCATAGATTTATCATTTCTTGCAGTAGAATATTTTATTAACCATTTCATCGCCATAGAAATTTTTCTATCAGCTCTAATAGGCATTGGAATCTGGAAGTTTGCTCCACCTACTCTTTTTGATCTTACCTCTACGTGAGGCATCACATTAGTAAGTGCGTCTTTCCAAATTTCTAAAGAAGTTTTTTCATTTTCTCCTTTTTTGCTTTCTACGATTTCTAATGCATCGTAAAATATTTTAAATGCGATGGATTTTTTACCATCAAACATTAAATTGTTCACAAATCTAGTTACCAATTGATCATTAAATTTTGGATCTGGTAACAACGGTCTTTTTTTCGCTTTTGTCTTTCTCATTGCTTCTGTACCTTATTTAATGATTATTTTTTCTTGCCTTTTGCCGGTGCAGCTGCTGCAGCGCCTGGTTTAGGTCTTTTTGCTCCATACTTGGATCTTCTCTGTGTTCTTCCACTAACTCCTGCAGTGTCTAAAGCACCTCTCACGATGTGATATCTTACTCCCGGTAGGTCTTTCACCCTTCCGCCTCGTACCAATACTATCGAGTGCTCTTGGAGATTATGTCCTTCGCCCGGGATGTAGGCGTTAACTTCTTTCCCATTAGAAAGTCTTACACGCGCTACTTTACGTAGTGCAGAGTTAGGTTTCTTAGGAGTTGTGGTGTATACTCTCGTACAAACACCGCGTTTTTGTGGACAAGAATCCAAAGCAGCCGATTTGCTCTTCTTGGCAAGTGTGGCTCTTCCTTTTCTTACTAATTGTTGAATAGTAGGCATTTAATTGCTTTTTGTTTTAAATAATTCAGGGTGCAAAAATAAGAAATTAATTTGATTGTACAATAATAAGTGTAACTTTTTATAAATCAGTGTTAAAAAAAGTTTATACCTCAGTGAAATTAAATATATTTGACACTTGATAAAAAAAACAGTTTTCCGCTGGTTCTTTTTCATTTTTCTACAACCACTTATTACATTTCATTGAAAATAACTTTACTTTTTATACTTTTTTCAACTTTTTTTCCTGCGCAGTACAGCATCACTTCTGCGGAAAGAAATGCCTTACTTTCAATTTATCAAAGTACTGATGGCAACAACTGGAGCCAAACCTGGGATTTAAATAAAGATCCGCAAAACTGGTACGGCATTAAAATTAAAAATCACGTCGTAACCGGGATTAGTTTACGTGGTAATTTTTTAAAAGGTAGTTTCCCTTCAAATCTCTCTGCGTTTTCAAGTTTACAGGTTTTGGATCTCAGCAATAACAATCTGTCGGGCGATGTTCCACTAAGTGTTGGAACTTTAACAAATTTGGTTTCTTTAAGTTTTAATGATAATAAATTAACCGGCGATCCTTCTGCAGCTTTATCGTCACTTTCCAATTTAGCAGAATTTTCCATTGGTCATAATTTATTTAATATCGCTGATCTTGATATTTTAATTCAGAATTTTTCACAGCTAAAAGTTTTAAATATTGCAGGACTTAATCTGAATGCAGTTCCGCCGAAAATTGCAACACTTACAAAATTAGAAAGTTTAGATCTCAGCGATAACCAACTAAAAACAGGATTTGATAATCTTTCATCTTTAATAAATTTAAAAGAATTCAATTTAGCAGGAAATCAACTTTCGAAATTGCCGACACAACTCGGAACTCTAACGAAATTGACGACTTTAGATCTTAGCCGAAATCTTTTAGCCACAAATTTTGAATCACCTTTAAGTAATTTAAAAAATCTCGAATGGCTTTCCCTCGAAAATAATTTACTGGAAAATTTACCGTCAAATATTGGCACTTTAACCAATCTTGTTCATTTAAATTTAGGTAGAAATTTACTTGCAGGTAATTTTTCGGCACTTTTAAGTCTAAAAAATCTGGAGCAACTTTATTTAAATCATAATATATTAAAGGATAGTTTTCCCACAGATCTTTTACAACTGTCAACACTTCAAATGTTATCTTTAACGGGAAATCAACTTTCGGGCACCATTCCGGCTAAAATTCCGGCGCTTACTTTTATTGATGACAACCGATTTTCCTTGTCTGATATTAAAACTTTTTTAGATAAAAAATCAAAATTAACGGATTTCACTTATTCTCCTCAAAGATATGACGACCCACTTTCTGTTCCGGCAGCTTTTGAAGAAAATGTCGTTTTAAAACAATCACTTTCAGGAGACGATTATCAGTTTTCCTGGTTTAAAAATTTGGAGGACAGACAGTCGTCAACATCAGAGAATTTTTATATTAATGGCATTAAACAAGACGATTACACAAATTATACTTGTGAAGCTTATTTTGCAAAAAATTATACGGATTATTTTCTTGAAATATCTTTCTACCGCGAACCGGTAACTTTAGTTTCCACGTTGAGCACTTCTGAAATTGATAAAAATCTGAGTATTTATCCAAATCCTACTTCTGATCTGCTTTTTATCCGGGCAGTTAATGAAAAGGTGGAAAGTATTTCCATTTTCGATATGAGTGGCAAAATGATTTTTTCCGATTCAGGGCCATCTAAATTGCGCGTGAATGTTCATAATTTTCCAAGTGGCGCTTATGTCATTTTGCTAAAAATGCCGACTTCCACCAAAACTTTTAAATTTATTAAGAAGTAATTTCATACGATTTTTGCACTTAATTAGAAGAAATCTTTGCAGCCCGACTTAAGTGGAACTCCTTTTTTTGCATTTGAAAAAAAGAGTGGGAACGGAAGGCGGAATTGCTGCCCAAAAAAAAGCAATAAGTTTTTAATTAAAATTGGAATTTTCTTATCTTTCGTTAAAATTTATCCTAAATGCCTTTAGTTAAACTTAATTCTATTCTTGACAACGATTTCTATAAAATTACCATGCAAAATGCCGTGGTGAAATTATTCCCGAGCCAAATCGTAAAGTACAAATTCATTAACCGCGGTCAACACACGTTTCCTGAAAATTTTGGGGAAGAATTGCGAAATTCGGTCAATTCAATGGCAGAATTACAATTGACGAAAGAGGAAAAGAAATTCATGGCGAAAACTTGTCCTTACATTGATTTGCCTTATTTAGATTTTCTGGAAGGTTACAGATATGATCCATCAGAAGTTCACATTTCACAAAATGGAAATGATTTGGAAGTTACTGTTGAAGGACTTTGGTACCGCACTATTTTGTGGGAAGTTCCTTTACTTTCTTTAATAAGCGAATTGCATTATATAATGGAAAATCTGGAGAGAAATTCTAATGAAACGGTTTTAGAAAATACGTTAGATAAAGCAAGACATCTAAAATATTTGGGCGTTACTTTTGCTGAATTTGGTACGCGCAGAAGACATTCTTATAAAGTGCAGCGCTTGGTTTTAGATGCATTGAGCCGTGATCGAACTTCCACGTTTATCGGAACCTCAAATGTACATATGGCGATGCTGTACCAGACAAAACCTATTGGAACGCACGCGCACGAATGGTTTATGTTTCACGCCGCAGAATATGGTTTTAAAATGGCCAATAAAATCGCGCTCGAACATTGGGTAGATATCTATCGCGGCGATCTGGGAGTTGCTCTTTCAGACACTTTTACGACGGAAGTTTTCTTTAAACAGTTTGATAAAAAATTCACCAAGTTATTTGACGGTGTTCGTCACGACAGCGGAGATCCGATTGAATTTGCGCAAAAAACTATTAAACATTATGAGGAAAACGGCATCAATCCATTATACAAATACATTATTTTTTCAGATGGTTTAAATCTCGAAAAAGTAGATGAAATCACCAAAGCATGTCGCGGAAAAATCGGTATTTCTTTTGGAATTGGCACAAATCTTACCAACGATGTCGGCTTAAAACCAATGAATATCGTGATGAAATTAATTGGCGTTCAAGCACCAAATAAAGACTGGATCGCGACCGTAAAATTGTCCGACGAAAAAGGAAAATACACCGGCGATCCTAAAATGATAGAATTAGCAAAAGAATTTTTGAGAATCAAGGATTAAATTTAGGTCGTTGCTTTAAGGTTTTAGGTGGTACGAATTAGCAATAAACTAAATATTCCCAATGCCTACGACCAAAAAACTACAACCTAATATTCTAAAGCAATTCCTTTCTCAATCTCGCAACAGGAATATTAAGCTGTTCGCGGTATTTTGCGATCGTTCTTCTTGCGATATTGTAACCTTTTTCCTTTAAAAGTTTAACCAAAGCATCGTCAGTATGAGGTTTTCTTTTACTCTCCTTTTCGATAATATCCATCAAATGCGTTTTAATTTCTTTTGTAGAAACTTCTTCACCATCATCGTTAGTCAAACTATCCGAAAACAAGTTTTTAAGATATAAAATTCCGTTCGGCGTATCAGCGTACTTACTTTTTACAACACGGGAAATTGTCGAAATATCAAAACCAGTTATGTCAGCAACATCTTTTAAAATCATAGGTTTTAATGATTTATCATCACCTGTTAAAAAATAATTTTTCTGTAAACTAATAATAGCATTAATAGTTTGCAACAAAGTATTCTGGCGTTGGTTGATCGCATCAATATACCATTTCGCAGCATCTAATTTTTGCTTGATAAAAAGTGCTGCCTGCTTATGTTCTTTAGATTTTTTATCGTGAGAATAAGTACTTAAAATATCTTTATATTCACTTGAAACCCTTAAACTTGGCGCGTTTTTACTGTTTAACGTTGCCAAAACTTCTGCCCCATTTTTTCCTTTTTCAATAATTTGAATTAAAAAATCCGGAATAATTTCCTGGTTAATGGTGATGGTTTGCGTATCGAAATTTCCACCAACACGTGGTGAAAGTTTTGAAATCTCATCCAACGCATCTTTTAAATCATCTTCTTCAATGTCATATTTCTGCACTATTTTTTGGTAGTGTTTATTGGTTAAAGCATCAAATTGATTTCTCAAAATACTTGCCGCCAAAAAAACTGCTTTATCAGTTGTTACTCTTTTTTCAATCTGCAAAAGCAAACACTCTTGAAGATTTCTTGCGCCAACTCCTGGCGGATCCAATTTCTGAACGTAATTTTCTAAAATTCCCGTTACTTTTTCAATTGTTGTATAAAGACCTCTTGCGAAGGCAAGATCATCAACAAGTGCTTTTATCTCACGTCGTAAATAGCCGTCGTTATCAAGATTTCCAATAATATATTCAGCGATTTGAAGATCATCTTCATCAATCGCGCTTAACCTGATCTGCTCTAAAAGATAATCATAAAGAGATTGACTTTCGGTTAAAAGTGCCTGACTGTCGAATTCCTCGTCATCCGCAGAATAATTATTTGCACTGGTTTTATAGGCCGGTTCATCGTCAAAAATATAGTCATTGACGTCAAAATCCGTATCAATACTTTCGCTGCCTTCGTCGTTATAATCTTCGGAGTTGTCTTCGTATTCCTCCTTATTTTCTTCTTTGGCTTTCTCCAAAGCGGGATTTTCCTCCAGTTCACGCTCCAGTTCTTCTTCAAACTCTAATGTATGAAGCTGAATCAATTTCATCAACTGAATTTGTTGTGGCGCTAATTTCTGCCCTAATTTTAATTGAAAACCTTGTTTTAACATATATGCTTCTTCACTTTTGAAGTGATTTTTTTTATTATTTTGGCAAACATTTGATTACATCGAATGTTTACTTTAAATTATATTTTTGGCAGACATTTCCGCCTTCCGTTCCCAATCTTTTTTTTCAAATGCAAAAAAAAGGATTTCCACTCAAGTCGGGCTGCAATTTATTTAAAGTTTCAATACTTTTTTATTAAAGTTAAAAAATCTTGTTTTCGTGGCTTAAAATTTTATTTCAAATAATTCTTTGTGCCTCTTTGTTATTTAAATAAAAAAACTTTGTGACTTTGTGGTTAAATTAAAACTAAAATTCCGCATTTTTCGGAGTTCTTGGGAAAGGAATTACATCTCGAATATTCGACATTCCTGTCACAAAAAGCACCAGCCTTTCCAAACCTAAACCAAAACCTGCGTGCGGCACAGATCCAAATTTTCGCGTATCCAAATACCACCAAAGTTCTTTTTCATCGACGTGCATTTCCTGCATTCTGGTTTTTAAAAGTTCATAACGTTCTTCCCGCTGAGATCCGCCAATAATTTCACCAATTCCCGGGAATAAAACATCCATCGCTGCAACAGTTTTTCCATCTTCATTTTGGCGCATATAAAACGCTTTAATATCTTTCGGATAATCAAACAAAACAACCGGACTTTCAAAATGTTTCTCCACTAAATAACGTTCGTGTTCGGATTGCAAATCCGTTCCCCAATTCTCGATCGGAAATTGAAATTTACCCTTTTTATTTTCTTTTGAGTTTAATAAGATCTCAATTGCTTCTGTATAACTTACACGTTTGAAACGCTTTTCAATAACATTTTCCAATTTTTCTATTAAACCTTCTTTTGCTCTGTCTTTTTCTGGTTTTGTTTTTTGTTCCTCTGCAAATCTATTATCTAAAAATGCTAAATCATCTTTGCAGTTTTCTAAAACATATTTAATTACATATTTTAAAAAATCTTCTGCCAAATCAATATTGTCTTCCAAATCATTGAAAGCAACTTCTGGTTCCACCATCCAAAATTCTGCTAAATGACGTGTGGTATTAGAATTTTCTGCTCTAAATGTTGGTCCGAAAGTATAAATCCTTCCCAATCCCATCGCTGCAGTTTCACCTTCCAATTGTCCGGAAACCGTCAGATTTGTTTTTCTACCAAAGAAATCCTGCTCGTAATCAATTTCTCCTTCTTCATTTTTTGGTAAATTATTTAAATCAAAATTAGTAACTCCAAACATTTCGCCAGCGCCTTCTGCATCTGCTCCCGTAATAACCGGCGTATTTAAATAAAAGAATTCATTTTGATTAAAATATTGATGTATCGCAAAACTCACGGCATGGCGAATTCTAAAAACGCTTCCAAAAAGATTAGTTCTAAAACGCAAATGCGCCTGCTCACGAAGTTTTTCTAAACTGTGTTTTTTAGGTTGAAGAATCGTAGTTTGCATTTCTTCAAAAAAGTTATCACCTAAAATTTCTATTTTTTTGGCTAAAACTTCGATGCTTTGCCCAGAACCTTGACTTTCAACCAATTCTCCGGTAATTTTAAGAGAACTTGCTGTATGAATATTTTTAATTAATTCTTCGCTGAAATCTTCAAAATTAACAACGATCTGTAAGTTATTAATTGTAGAACCATCATTCAATGCGATGAAACGATTTGAGCGAAATGCCCGAACCCAGCCTTGAACGGTGATATCGTGGTGAATTAATTTTTTATAATCTCCGAGAAGTTTTTTTATCGTTGTCTTTTCCATGTAGTTTTTAAAATATTTGCTTTGTAAATATCTATTTCTAAATATCTAAAAAGGTTCACAAATATAATAAAAAATGGCGTAATTATTGATGAAGGGGAAAATTTTTGATGGTAAAAAATAAGGTTTAAAAAAGAAATTTTAAACTTTTGTAAGTATGATTATTAACGAATTGTTTCTACTCGTCTTTTTTAGAATTAATTAAATACACATCCAAAAGTCCTTCTGGAACCTGCATTTTAATAGTTTTTTCTTCACGACTCACTTCTAAAACCCAATCTTTAATTACTGGAATTATGACTTCTTTGCCATTAAGATTTAGGATAAAATAATGTTGCGCGATATAATCATTAATTTCTTTGATGATGCCACAAGATTTTCCGTCTTGATCCAGAATTTCAAAACCAATCACTTCATGGTAATAAAATTTGGTGCCGGAAAGTGGCGGCAAAGTTTCCATCGGAAGGAAAACGTTTCTGCCAATACTTTGATCAACCAAAGCCTCAGTAGAATTTTTAAAGGAAATATTGAGTGTATCCCGTTTCGAAAAACCCAATTTATTAATAAAAAAAGGAACCAATATTCCGTTTATTTCAACGAATATTGATTCCAGGTTTTTATAAAATTCCGGTTGGTCAGTATCCATTTTCAGGATGACATTTCCAGCCAGACCATGTCTGCGAGTAATTTTGCCTAAAAAATAGCAATCTTCTTTTCGCATCATGGTTTTTTTATTTATGCTTTTGCTTCTTCAGTTCCTTCTGTTTTATCAGAACCGTTAGCTGCGCTTTCATCTACGTTCGCTGCGGCTTTTTCACTTACGTTTTCTGCTGCAATTTCTGCAACACTTTTATCTTCAGCTGCAGGCTCTTCAACTTTCGGAGCTTCCTCAGTTTTTTCTTCTTCAACAGCAGCATTCGCTGCTTCTTCAGCCGCTTTTTCTTCTGCTAATTTTGCATCTGCTGCTGCTTTTAATTCTGCTTTTTTAGCATCTTCTTCCGCTTTTGCATCTGCCTGAATTTTCGCTGCTGCGTCTAATCTATCTTGGTTTACTTTAGATTCTGCATCAAAAGCTGCTTTTTTAGCATCTGCTTTAGATTGAGATAAATTTGATTTTTTACCTTCTACTTGTTTAGATTTCTCTTCTAACCAAGCTGCAAATTTTTTGTCTGCTTCGGCTTCATCAAAAGCACCTTTTGCCACGCCTCCTAAAAGGTGTTTTTTGTAAAGCACGCCTTTGTAAGAAAGGATTGCTCTGGCTGTATCCGTTGGTTGCGCACCATTGTTTAACCATTTTACTGCTGCATCAACATCTAAATCGATAGTTGCTGGATTGGTAACTGGATTGTAAGTACCGATTTTTTCAATCAATCTACCATCTCTTCTTGCTCTTGCATCTGCTACTACGATGTGGAAAAAAGGTTTTCCTTTTTTACCGTGTCTTTGTAATCTAATTTTTACTGACATATAAGTTTAGTTTGTGGGAACTCGTCCCGTTATTTATTAAGTGCGCAAAGATATGAAAAAATTGCGTTTTACAAACATTTTATTTTTGAATAGATTCTACCAAAATATTAAATAAAAAAACTATTTAGAAATTCTAAAACCCAAGAGGATGACAACAACTACCGATAAAACTGTTGCAACCAAACTTGAAATAAAAACAAAAAGATTTTCTCTGCTTTTCCCTGTAATCAATTTTATAATAAAATAACAAAAGATATATAAAGGAACCAGAAAATAGTAAAAGAAAAATTCTAAATTAACGGCGATTAATAAAAGGAAAATAACTCCAATAAATGTTGAAAGCAGTATCGCGATCAGGCTTTTATAAAGAGTTTTATTATCAAGCCTCCTATTTTCTACATCCTTTTTATGAAAATTATATTTAATTAAAACAAAATCTGATAATTCCTGATCTGTTAAAATATCTGACTTTATATTTTCATCAATCTCATCTAAAGTTTTATTATTCTTAATCAATTGATTAATTTCAAAAGAAATCCTGCCTTTTTCTTTAATTATGATTCTTTTCTGATTTGCCTTTTCTTTAATAGTTTTTAAATCTGATCTTTCATTAATGACTTTTAGTAGATCATCATTAATCTCACCTGCATAATCCGTCAAGTTAATATATGCGTCAATTAATTCTTCTTCGTTAAAATTTTTATAAATATTCAAAACTTTTTTTTAAATATTCCCGATGTAAAAAAATCCAATGCACTTTTGGTTTTCTTCAAGGTTCAAAAATTTGCTAAGTTCATCTTTGACGGCAGGCGTGCTCCAATAGCATCCCACTCCGATTGCCGTACAAGTAAGATACATATTTTGAACCGCCATAGAGGTGGCCGCAATTTCTTCCCATTCAGGTAAAAGCCCGCTGAAGTTAACAGATATTGCAATCACTGCCGCAGATTGTTTTACTTTTTCCTGAATATCTAAGTATTTCTTTTCTAAAAATTTTTCTTCCGATGTTGATTTTTTATAAACTTCCGCCATTTCTTCGCCCAAAACATCTTTGTCTAATGCTTCAAAGACCTGAAAACGCCAGGGTTTGGTTTTTTTATGATTGGGTGCAAACTGTGCGGAATATAAGATCTCATCAATCACACCTTCTTTAAGATCGCCGGGAATAAAATCTTTCGGGTAATGACTTTTTCTGTCTTCTATTATTTTTTTAAGAATTTCTCTGTTTTCCATAATTGTTTTAAAGGCACAAAAATAAACAAAACAAAACTTGCGTCTGTTCGCGATTAATCGAAATTCTCTATAAAACCGCTTCGATAGTTTGGCTAATGTTATTTAAAGTAAAAAAATCACCCGCTTTTTTGCCTTTCATGATCTGCGCCATTGGACTGATTTCTGATATGGCGTAAAAACGGTCTTTTTCAAAGAAAAACTCGCCCAGTCCTACAGAAATGTAAAATCTGGCTTTGTTGGTAATCACAAGCGATCCCAATCTTATGATTTCGGCGGAATTATTTCTAACTTTAGCCATGTCGCGCCTCAAGCCGTGTAAAAAAGCCTGCTGTTTTTGCATCTGATAAATTTCTTCCTGCATTTCTTCACGAATGGAATCGTATTTCGCGGTTTTCTTTATTTCTCGACTTGCTTCCAGCGTGAATTCCAAAAAATTTCCCTGCCGTTCGATCTTATCTTTTATAATGGACAATACAAAGTCTCTTATCTCATCTTTAACAATTGTTTTCTGCTGCATATTTTAAAATAAAATTAAAGGTAATAAATTGTACTAATATTCAAAACATAGTGCGATAGATTTAAATATTATCGGCTATTAACATTAAAAATAATAATTACAATAATCATTAACTTTGCCAAAAATATTGAGGTTGAAAAAATTTAAAATAATTCTGTGGTCAATTGGTGGATTTTTAATATTAATTTTAGCATTGGTTGCTTTTAATGCCGCAAATTCTAAAGGAAACAGCGCTTTAATTACGGTGATAATGCTTTTAATCGGATTGGTTTTAGGCGGAATCATTGCGTTTTTAGCCTCAAAAAAGTTCGGTAGTTCTGCGCCGGTTATTTCTGAAAGCTCGCACACGATCGCAGAAAGTATGCGGAAGGTTTTTAAAGTAGTGACAGCGGAAGGTCATTTCAATGAAATCTATAATTACGAAGAAACCACGAAACTTTTTAATTTTATTCCTTCAAAGAAAAAAGCACTGGTAATTGTGCAGGCAAAAATTTTAGTTGGCTACGATTTCGATAAATTTAAATGGGAAATAAACGATGAACTTAAAACCGTAAAACTCCTCTATTTTCCCGAACCTGAAATTCTTTCAACAGAAACAGATTATAAATATTATAACATTGAAGAACAGTTTTTTAATCTTTTCAGTAAGGATGATCTGGCAAATATTCAGCAGAATGGAAAAAAGCAGGTGATCGAAGCTGCAAAAAAAAGTCATCTTCCCCAAGTTGCTGCAGATCAGATGAAAATGCTTTTGATTGAACTTTTACAGGGCAAAAACTGGCAGATAGAAAATCCTTCCTTAATTTCTCAAAAAGAGCTAATGGTTAAATAATTTAATTAACCGATTACATTTCGATATTATTTTTATATTTACCCCCAAAATAATATTTATGTACAAAAAATTATATGCTCTGACGTTTGTGTTTTTAATACAGATGCTCGCTTTTTCTCAAAAACAAAACATTACTTACACCTTTTCACCAACTACGTTTGGTGAAAATCAAAGTGTCACGCTAACTGTTGATGCCAGCACTATTAATCAGGCTGTATGGGCAACTACCAATCTTTATATCTGGTCCTGGTCTTTCGACACTGCGACAAATACTCAGGTTGACTGTCCTACAAACGGATCTTCTTTCGGCAACTCTACGGCAACAAATAAAATGACTTACAACGCCGGCGCAAATAATTACACCTATACTTTTACGCCGACTGCTTTTTTTGGCAGAAACGGTATTAATAAAATGGGGTTTTTAATTAAAAATCAAACGGGAACGGTTCAGACTATTGATTATTTTCAGGCAATCGGTGCATTTCAGTTTACCAATCTCAATCCTAAAAGCGGAACAACAACATTTGTAGCACCTGGCGGAAGTTACCCTATCAATTACAAAACTTCAATTGCAGCAAATTGGGTTTTAAAAGCGAATGGAACGGTTATTAATACTGCAAACAATACGTCATCATATTTTTACCCATATTCGGTAACAACTGATGTCAATATGGAATTAACTGCGACAAATCCTGCAGACAATAGTGTTTTAAGTTCAAAATTTGCCTTTGGTAATACTCCGGTTGTACAAAGTGCCGCAATTCCAGCTTATATAAAACAAGGTATAAATTACGATCCTGCAGATCCAACGAAAGTCGGTTTAGCACTTTATGCGCCTTTAAAGACTTATGTTCATGTACTTGGAAGTTTTAATAACTGGTCTGTGAACAGTAATTATTTAATGAAAAAAGACACGGCAAACCCCGATCTTTACTGGATTGAAATTATAGGTCTGACGGCGCAGCAGATCTATACTTTTCAATACAGAACAAATGACGGCGTAAAAGTAGCCGATCCTTACTCTTCATTAATTCTTTCACCGGATGATGATAAATTTATTTCAGCAACTACTTATCCTAATATGCCGGCTTACCCTGCAGGACAGCAATTTGATGTTTCAATTATTCAAACTGCAAAACCTGCTTACAACTGGACAACTACAAACTTTACCAAACCTGCTAAACAAAATTTAATTGTTTATGAAGCTTTGGTAAGAGATTTTACAGCCAATAAAAACTGGCAGGCAATGATCGATAAACTTCCTTACATAAAAGGATTGAACGTTAACGCCATCGAATTAATGCCAATTATGGAATTTGATGGAAATAATTCCTGGGGTTATAATCCTGCTTTCCATTATGCTTTAGATAAAGCTTACGGAACACCAGAAAAATTTAAAGAATTTGTTGATAAGTGCCACCAAAACGGAATTGCCGTAATTTTGGATATCGCATTAAATCACGCGACAGGACAATCACCTTTAGAAAGAATGTGGAGCGTAGATGATGGAAGCGGTTACGGACCGGTTGCCGCAAACAATCCTTATTTTAACCAGACTGCGAAACATTCATACAGTGTTTTTTATGATTTTGACCATTCAAAACCTGAAACTAAATATTATGTGAACCGTGTTTTAGCACAATGGATCAATGAATATAAAGTGGATGGTTTCCGTTGGGATCTTACAAAAGGATTCACACAAAAGTGCACAGACGCAGATCAAGCCTGTACTAATGCTTACCAACAAGATCGTGTGGATATTTTGAAAGGTTATGCAGACTATCAGTGGGCAAGCGATCCAAATTCCTACATTATTTTTGAACATTTAGGAACTGATGCTGAAGAACAGGAATGGGCGAATTACAGAATAAACGAGGGAAAAGGAATTATGATGTGGGATAATATCACCGGCGCTTATGACCAAAACTCGATGGGTTACACTTCAGACAGCAATATTGGAAGAGCTGATTTTGAGAACCACGGTTTCACAGAAAGAAGAAATATGACGTATGGCGAAAGTCATGACGAAGAGAGAATCGTCTATAAAGACATTAATTTTGGCGCTACAAATGGTACTTACAATGTGAAAGATTTAGCAACCGCATTGCAAAGACAAAAAGCGTACGGCGCAATATTTTTACCAATTCCAGGACCAAAAATGATCTGGCAGTTTGGGGAACTAGGTTATGATTTCGGCATCAACAGATGTGTGGACGGATCAATAAACAACAACTGTCGCTTGGATGAAAAACCAGTTGCCTTTACTTTAGGTTACGATCAGGACGCAAACAGAAAAGCAGTTTACGACACCTGGGCAAAAATTTTACAGATCAGATTGGCAAATCAGGTTTTTGACACAAAAACTTTTACCGTAGAATCTGGTAATTTAATGCCAATAATTTTCATTAATAATGATGCACTGGACGCTTCAACACTCAAAAATGTTGTTATCTTGGCTAATTTAACTTTAACGGTACAAAACATAATTCCAAATTTACCTTACGCCGGAACCTGGTATAATTTAATGGACAGCTCTGTTAGAAACTTCGGTACAACAACAGATGCAGTTACTTTACAGCCAGGAGATTTTATCATTTTAGGGAACAAACCTTCTGCAGCTCTTGCAACGGATGAAACTAAAACCAGCATAAATTCAGTCAAACTTCAGCTGGAGCAAAATCCGGTAGCGAACGGCGAAGCAAGATTAAAATTGAACAACGCCAAAAACGGAACGATTGCAATTTATGATCTTAGCGGAAAATTGATTACATCTGCGAAAACTGAAACTGATAACGGAACTCAGGTTTTAAAATTAAATAACATAAAATCTGGTATGTATCTTATTCAGTTAAGAACTGAAAAAGGAAACGCTGTCACAAAAATGATCGTGAAATAATTGCCATCATTTTGATAAAAGAAAAAGCAGGAAATTAATTTTTCCTGCTTTTTTTATTTAAATTTTTAAAAGTTTTTAAAGTTGCACCATTTCTGTAACCTCAACATCATATCCACCAACCAAAGGTTTTAAGTCTGGATTTTGTGTTAAAACTTTAAATTTATTAACACCTAAGTTCTTTAAAATCTGAGTTCCAATTCCATAATCGTGAAAGTTCGAGGCTAAAGTCGGGCGCTCTTCTTTTCCATTTTGAAAATCTAAAAACTGTTGCAATTTTCTTAACGTATTTTCAGAAGTTGAAACATTGTTAATAAAAATTACCACCCCTTTTCCTTCCTCATTTATTTTGTTAAAAACTTTCTCAAGCAAAGGTTTTTCCCCGGAATTTAAACGGCTTAAAACATCAAAATAAGAATTTGAAGATTGTACGCGAACTAAAACCGGTTCATTTGCAACCCAACTTCCTTTAGTTAAAGCAAAGTGAATTTGGTCCGTGCTCGTTTCTTTAAAAGCGTAAAATTGATAATCGCCATAAAAAGTTTTCACTTCTTTTTCTTCGATTCTCTCAATTAAATCTCCTTTTTTGAGTTGATAATGAATAAGATCTTCGATAGAAACAATTTTAAGATCGTGTTTTTTTGCTAAAACATATAGTTCTGGCAAACGCGCCATAGAACCGTCGTCATTCATGATTTCGCAAATAACGCCGCCTTCTTTTAAACCTGATAATTTTGTTAGATCGATCGCCGCTTCAGTATGTCCGGCTCTTTTAAGAACGCCACCTTTCTTTGCACGCAATGGAAAAATATGTCCCGGACGCATAAAGTCTTCCGGTTTTGTATCTTTATCCATTAATGCTAAAATAGTTTGAGAGCGGTCACTGGCAGAAATTCCTGTCGAAACACCTTTGCCTAAAAGATCGATTGACACTGTAAAAGCCGTCTCTTTCGGATCGCTGCTTCTGGAAACCATTACGTCTAAGCCTAATTCATCGCAACGTTTTTCAGGAAGTGGCGTACAGATCAAACCGCGACCGTGAATGGTCATAAAATTGATGATTTCCGGCGTCGTTAATTCTGCTGCAGAAAGAAAATCACCTTCGTTTTCGCGATTTTCGTCGTCAACAACAATAATGATTTTACCGTTTTTAAGATCTTCAATCGCTTCAGGAATTGTATTCAAAATAACTTCTGACATTCTATTTTTTTAAATTTTCACAAAGATACTTACAATTGAAGCATCAGCCAATTTATTAAAATAGTAAAAAGGAATTATGAAGATTTAATTATTTTGAATGAATTTCTTCCGCTCGTCCTGCGTTGGAAGATAGCATTTTGCCGACGCGATCTTCTGGCGGTTTTTGGCAATCAGATCATAAACTTTATCACTAAAAAAAGCGGGAATTATTTTAAAAACTTCCATTAAAGAATATTTGCCGCCAAGAAGTGTGGCAATTTTGAGAACCGCTGCTGATTTTTTTAGATAAAATTTTCCCGGAGAAAAAAGGTATAAAGTACTTAGATTTTTCAATTCAAGGTTTCTCTCACTCAAAAACTTCTGACCAAATTCCGACTGTAACGCTGAAAAAAGAAATTGGTCTTTTTTGTCATTTTTTAAGATCCAGCCCACCCAGAAATTGCAGAAACCGCAATCACCATCGTAAAAAACGACATATTTATTTACTAAATTCAAAACAGTTTATTTTTTAACTTTTACCTGATCTGCAGGCAAATTATTTAAGATCCTGATATCATTTGACATTTCCTTAAAATAATTAATGACCAGCACTTTTTGTTCTGCGGTCATATTTGCATCACCGTGAATCATCGTGTAAGAACTTAACGGCATATCGCCACCCTGAATTTCTTCCGCAGCTTCTTCCAGTTTTCTTGATTGCTGTTTTACCGTATAGGTAGCAAAATTTGAAAAATTTAAATGTTTTCTTCCTTCCTCAATGTGATCTTTCAAAAACCAGGCTGAAGGCTGAATGCTTGAATACCAAGGATATTTTGACTCATTTGAATGGCAATCATAACAGGAAGTTTTAATTATTTTAGCTACATTTTCCGGGGTATTTTTAACCACTAAAAAGTCTGTTCCATTATTCACCGGTGGATTCGTTTTGTCGATTGGGAAAAATTGAATGATGACAAACGCAAGCAGCAGAACAATTAATATTTTTTTCATAATTTTAATAATGTATAAATTTAAGTAAAAATCTTAGAGATTAAGCAATATTTATTTGGATAAAAGATTCTGCAAATTAAACCTTACCTTTGCAAAAATTTTTGGGCTTCAATACCTGGAGTAACCCATTAATAATTACATTATTAAACAAAATTTATGTCAAACATTGTAGCCATTGTCGGCCGCCCAAACGTGGGTAAATCAACCTTATTCAACAGACTTTTAGAACGTAGAGAAGCCATTGTAGATTCCGAAGCAGGCGTTACCAGAGACCGTCATTACGGGAAATCTGACTGGAACGGTGTGGATTTTACGGTAATTGATACCGGAGGTTACGATATCGGAACAGAAGATGTTTTTGAAATAGAAATCCGCAAACAGGTTGCATTGGCAGTCGAAGAAGCCACTTCCATTATTTTCATGGTAAATGTTGACGAAGGTTTAGTGGAAACTGACGAAGAAATTTTTCATCTTTTAAGAAAATCCAACAAACCAATTTATTTGGTCATCAATAAAGTTGATACGAATAAAGAAGAACTCGCTGCTACAGAATTTTACCAATTAGGCGTTGACAGTTATTTCACGTTATCTTCCGCAAGTGGTTCCGGAACTGGTGAATTATTAGATCAGGTTGTAAAAGATTTTCCAACCACAGAATACAAAGATCCTTTTGAAGGTTTACCAAAAATCACGATCGCTGGTCGTCCAAATGTGGGGAAATCTACGATGACAAACGCGCTTTTGGATGATGAAAGAAATATTGTAACTGACATTGCTGGAACAACCCGCGATAGTATTCAAACTTTATATAACAAATTCGGACATGAATTTGTCTTGGTTGATACCGCTGGAATGCGTCGTAAAGCCAAAGTAAAAGAAGATTTAGAATTTTATTCCGTGATGCGTGCCATCCGTTCCATAGAATATTCTGACGTTGTCATTATCATGGTTGACGCCACGCAAGGTTGGGAAAGTCAGGATATGAACATTTTTGGTTTGGCTCAGAAAAACAGAAAAGGCATCGTCATTTTGATTAATAAATGGGATTTAGTGGAAGATAAAACCACAAATATGATGCGTGACTTTGAAGAAAAGATCAAAGACAGAATCGGTCAGTTTACAGATATTCCAATTTTATTTGTTTCTGCTTTGACCAAACAACGTATTTTAAAAGCCGTTGAAGTGGCAATGGAAGTTTACGAAGACCGTAAAAAACGTATCAAAACTTCAAAATTAAACGAAGTCATGTTGCCAATTTTCGAAAGAACGCCACCGCCGGCCAATAAAGGAAAATATATTAAAATTAAATATTGCGTGCAATTGCCGACGCCGTCGCCGCAGTTTGTATTTTTCTGCAATCTGCCACAATACGTAAAAGAAGCGTATAAAAGATTTACTGAAAACCAATTGCGAAAAGAATTTGGTTTCACCGGAGTTCCGATTGAAATTTATTTTAGACAGAAATAAAAATTTTAAAATAATATTAAACCTTCAGATTTTCTGGAGGTTTTTTTTGGAGCAAGAAGTTTTGTGCTTTTATCCAAAATAAAACCCGCTTTCATTCCAATCTTTTTTTTAGTAAAGTTGCTTTTAAAACGAAAGTTTTTAACAAAAAAAAAAGGATTTTCCCTTCAATCGGGGCTAAATTGAAATGTATTTTTTTGTCCGACTTCTCACAAAATCAAACATTTAAAGTTTAAAATCTTTTTCCGAAATTCGCAGTCTAAAATAATCCGATGATAACGATACTTTCCAAACAATTTTCCCTCGTAAATTCCTGGATCAACGACCTGCGAAACGTCGATGTTCAACAGGACAGAATGAAATTCCGCAGAAACATGGAAAGAATTGGGGAAATTGCAGCGTTTGAGATCAGCAAAACTTTAGAACAAAAAACGGTAGAAATCACCACACCTTTAGAAAAAATCACTTCTCAAGAAATTGCGGTTCAACCCGTTATTACAACGATTTTACGCGCCGGCGTTCCAATGTTTCAAGGTTTATTAAATTATTTTGATAAAGCAGATTGCGGATTTGTGGCGGCTTACAGAAAACACGACGCGAATGATTATTTTAGCATCAAACAAGATTACTTGACTTGTCCCGACTTAAACGGGAGACCTTTAATCGTCGCAGATCCAATGCTTGCAACCGGCGCAAGTTTAATTGAAGCAATCAAAGACTTATTAAACCACGGAAAACCAACAGAAATGCACATTGTTGCCGCAATTGCAAGCCAACAAGGTGTAGAAACCATTCAAAATGCTTATCCAAATGCGAAACTTTGGATCGCGGTAATTGATGAAAAATTAACTTCAAAAGGTTATATCACGCCAGGTTTAGGCGACGCAGGTGATTTAAGTTATGGTGAGAAATTGCAGCGGTAATTTTGATTTTTGTCATGCTGAACGAAAAAAAGTGAAGTGAAGAATCTTTATTTACTGAAGATTCTTCCTTCGTCAGAATGACAAAGTAATAAAAATATATATTTTTTGCCTAAAAATCATACTCCTGCGACTTTGCGGTAAAAATTATGCATTTTCCTTTTCCTTTAAATAAGTAAAATGATTGAGCAACAATCGGATTTCATTAAACTCAAAATCATTTGGCAATTCCCGTTTCCAGTCGTTTAAAGATTCAAAAGAATTTTTATTGAAACTATCTTCAAAGATTTTAATTTTTTCTTTGGCAAAAATCCGTTTTACATCCAAAACGCCTTGTTCGGCAAAACGTGCTAAATGTCCATAAATCGTTTCCGTAACCAAACCACGTTCCTTGGAAATTTCAGGGATTGTTTTTCCTTCTTCAAATAATTTAAAACTTAAAATATGTGATGGCACTTTTATAATTTTTGTGGAAATCTCAACATTATTTTTAGAATCAAATAAATACTTTTCCAGCAATTTCACATCGCGTAAACCTTTTAGATAATCTTCAAGATCATCAATAAAAGTTCGCAAATCTTCATTGTAGGATTTCAAACCTTTCATTGATTTCGTTTCAGAATAAAATTCTTTTAAATCAGCAAAAATTTTCTCATTGATATTTTTAAAAAAGAAATTCACCGCTCCCACAGATTTATCTTCAATTTCCTGCCATTCAATTTTATTTATAGAAAATTGATGTGATTTGTGAAGCAGAATTTTTTCAAATTTATCGTAAACCTGAATCAAATTATCAACGTCAATTTTCAATTTTGAATGAAGTTCTTTGGCTTTTGCTTTATCTAAAAATTTACTTTCCTGCGCAGAAATATTCCAGGAATTTAGGGATTCCTGAAACCAACGACAATCCGTGTATCTCAAAACTTTTTTAATGCTGTAATCAAATTTTTCTGCGCTTAAAATTGTTTCTAATTGATCATTTGCATTTGTTTCGCCTTGAAAAACCGAAATTCTCGGATCGCTGAAAATAACATCGGGCGTGATTTTAGATTTTAAAACAATGCCTTCTAAAGTCCGGCAACGTGACAAAGCAACGTAAACCTGTCCGGAAGCAAAACTTTTTCCGGCGTCTATAATCAATCTGTCAAATGTCAAACCTTGAGATTTATGAATGGTAACCGCCCAAGCCAAACGAATTGGAAACTGCTCAAAACTGCCCAAAACTTCTTCCTGAATGTTTTTTTGACCGTCCAAACTGTATCTCTTCTGCTCCCAAACTTCTTTTTTCAAGGTAATTTCAACGTCACTTCCGTCTAAAACAACCTGCACTTCTTCTTCGTCCAGATAAATGATTTCTGCTAATTTTCCATTAAAATAACGTTTTTCAGTTGCATCATTTCGAATGAACATAACTTGCGCGCCAACCTTCAATTCTAAAACCACTTCGTTTGGATGCTGGTTTTCTTTAAAATCACCCGTGATTTTTGCCTCGTATTTGTATAATTTTGTTTTTAGATCCTGAATTTTTTTGCGGTTTATTTCATCTGCCATTTTATTGTGCGACGTCAAATAAACATAAGATTCTTCTTTAGGATCAAAATCCGGAATATAGCGTTCGTTTAATTTTTCAAAATCTATATCCCTTTTGTCGCCGTCACGGATTGCATTTAAAATTGCTAAAAAATCTTCATCCGTTTGTCTGTAAACTTTTTCTAATTCAATTGTGATAAACGGCAATTCTTTGATCGCTAAACTTTCAAAAAAGAACGGGGAATTATATAATTTTTTCAGAATATGCTCATCACGAACAACCGGCGGAAGTTGGTAGAGATCACCAATAAAAAGCATCTGAACGCCACCAAATTTCTGTGGATTCCTGCGAACAGATCTTAAAGAAAAGTCCATCATATCTAAAACATCTGCGCGCAACATTGAAACCTCATCAATAATAATGATTTCTATTTCACGAAGAAGTTTTAATTTATCTTTTCTGTATTTGAAATGCGGCATTAAATCCGCAATATTCATCGCGTAATTGGTGTCAATTCTTTCCGTAGTTGGAAGAAAAGTCCGCAAAGGCAAACTGAACATAGAATGAATGGTAACGCCACCTGCGTTGATTGCGGCAATTCCTGTAGGCGCAACTACAATGTGTTTTTTCTGAGTTTTTTTAACAAAATCATTCAGAAAAGTGGTCTTTCCTGTTCCTGCTTTTCCGGTGAGAAAAATGCTTCGGTTGGTAAATTCAAGTAAATCAAATAGAGAATCATTCATTTCTACAAAAATAGGAAATGAGATCTAAAAAATTGAAAATTTAGTCTAATTTAATACTTCCTGAGTCAAAGATTTCTCTGCTTTGTCTAATTCCTGTTGACGAAGTACTTTCGAAGCGATCCATTTTGCGTGTTTTGATGGCTTTATTTTGTGACCCATTTCCTGAGCGTAAACTTTGGTAAACTCTGCGCCGAAAAATATTAACTGACAGGAATAATTGATCCACACCATTAATAAAATTACGCTTCCTGCGGCGCCAAAAAGAGAAGCTGGATTTGAAACTTCGAAGTAATATGTTAATAACAATTTCCCTAAATTAAATAAAATTGCAGTTACGAAAGCGCCCATCCAAACTGATTTCCATTGTATTTGAAGATCAGGTAAAACTTTGAACATAATGGCAAAAAGCAACCAGATAATTCCAAAACTTATAAGCCAGTAAATTACTTTCATCAAGACAAAAGTTTCAAGGCCGAAAAATTTTGTAAACCAATTATTCGCAACGCCAATAATCGAAGATAAAATCAAACTGACCAAAAGCAAAAATGCGATCATAACGATCATTCCCAAGGAATTGGCTCGATCTAAAAGATATTGTTGAAAGGCTTTTTTGGGCGCGGATTCAACATCCCAAAGTTGATTTAAAGTACGCTGCATCTGAAAAAATAAAGTTGTCGCACCAAAAACTAAAGAACCTATTCCAATAATTTTCATCAAAATATTGGTATTGTCTAAAACTGCGCTCGCCACCATTTCCTGAATACTTTTGGCAATATCCGGACCCATAAAACCGCTAATACTACTTTGAATTTGTCCATTAACGGCTTCGTCGCCGAAAAAAATACCTGCAACCCAGGTTATAATTATCAATAATCCAGGAATAGAAAACAGCGCGAAATAGGCTATACCAGCACTTTCTTTCATCGCTGGACTTCCTGACCAATCGTTGTAAGTTGTTTTAAAAAGTTTCCAGGTGAGTTTTAGTTTATTCATAAATAAGTTTAAAAATTTTGCCACGAAACTTGTGCCAAGTAAATTTGATTTTACTTTTTTTTCTCTAAAAATTAAGATTTCTCTTTTGAGGTGAGAACTTATTTATACCAACTTGAATATTTCACATAATTATTTGCAATTCTTTCCACTTCGCCTTCCAAAAGTTCTGCTGAAATATCTTTTAATTTTCTTGCCGGACTTCCTGCCCAAACTTCACCAGATCTAACTCTCGTACCTTGGGTGACAACTGAACCTGCGCCAATAATTGAATTTTCTTCAATCAAACAATCGTCCATCACAATGGCGCCCATTCCTATCAAAACATTGTCTTTTACCGTACAGCCGTGAACAATTGCGTTGTGACCTATCGACACATTATTGCCAATTATCAAAGGAAATTTCTCGAATGTACAGTGCAACATAACGTTATCCTGAACATTTACTCTATCTCCCATTTTTATAAAATTGACATCGCCGCGAATCACGGCATTGTACCAAACACTGCAATCTTTTCCCATTTCGATATTGCCAATTACCACTGCAGTTTCGGCTAAAAAAGTATTTTCTCCAATTATTGGTGTGTGTCCTAAAACCTCTCTTATAAAAGCCATTTTGTTTTTTTTAATTAAAAATTCTGTAAAAGTTTGAAACTAAATTACGCAATATATATCATTTAAAAAATCTACTGACAATCTAAATCTTCTAACTTTGAATGCGTATTTTTGTAAAGTAAATTTAAAAAATAAAATGCAGCAAATATTAATAGAGCCTACCGAAAACAAAAAAGTAATGAAATTTGTGACGGATTACACTCTAATTCCCGGTTCTGTGGAACTTGACAGAGATTCTGATCTTTCAGAAATACCTTTAGCAAAAGAACTTTTTAAATTTCCATTTGTAGAAAAGATCTTTATTACAGCTAACTTTATCGCCATCGCAAAACAGGATTCTGTGGAATGGGAACATGTGATCGAAGGTTTAAAAAATATTATTGAAGATGAACTTTTGGCAAATCCAAGAATTTATCAGCAAAAAAAGCGTGAACTTTTTCAGGTTTATTCTGAAATGACACCAAACCCAAATGTGATGAAATTTGTTTCAAACAGATTTTTGATGGAAGGTTTTGTGGAAGTTAAAACAAAGGAAAGTTCTGTTGTTGTGCCTTTAGCTGAAGCGCTTTATAATGAATTTGATTTTGTAAAAGAAGTTTTTATCTCTGATAATTTTGTAGCAGTTACGAAAGATGAAACTGTACAATGGCATGAAGTAATGGTTGCGGTTCGCGCGTTAATTTCAGATTTTTTGCAGGAAGGAAAAACTGTTTCTCATGCAAAACCTCAGTCTCACGAAAAACCGGTTGAAAATTTAATTGAAAGAGATTATACTGAAACCGAGCAAAAAATTTCAGATATTTTAAATGAATATGTTTCGCCGGCAGTTGAAAACGATGGTGGAAAAATCTCTTTAATAGAATACGTTGCAGAAAGTAAAACAGCAAAAATGCTTTTACAAGGTGCGTGTTCTAGCTGTCCTTCTTCAACAGCCACTCTAAAAGGTGGAATTGAAAATATTTTGAAACAGTTTTTACCGGAAGTTGTAGAACACGTGGAAGCTGTAAATGGCTAAAAATAATGATTAATGATTGAAGATAAAATTTACTTTAATTATTATAAAATCATTAAATTAAAAAATATAATTTGCGCCCCGGCTTGAACGGAGCTCTTTTTGTGAAGCGAAGCGGAACAAAAAAGCGGGAGTGGAAGACGGATAAAGGCGCCCAAAAAAAATAAATATTTTGTCTAAAAAAGGAATTTTACTCGTTAATCTCGGCTCGCCAAGATCTACCAAAACAGAAGATGTGCGTGAATATCTTGATGAATTTTTGATGGACGAAAAAGTGATCGATTATCCCTGGTTTTTCCGCTCGCTTTTGGTGCAGGGAATTATTTTGAATACCAGACCAAAAAAATCGGCTGAAGCTTATAAAACTGTTTGGACGCCGGAAGGTTCACCATTAATTGTTTTCACCCAAAAAATTCAGGAAAAACTTCAAAAAATAGTGGATGTTCCAGTGGAAATCGGGATGCGTTACGCGCAACCAAGCATTGAAGCAGGAATCAGAAAACTAACTGAACAAGGAGTGACAGAAATTGTTTTATTCCCTCTTTATCCGCAATATGCGATGAGCACGACGGAAACTGTGATCGATAAAGCAGAAGAAGTTCGCAAAAAATATTTTCAAGATATTAAGATCAATTATATAGAACCTTTTTATAATCGGGAAATTTATATTGACTGCTTGGCAGAAAGTATCCGTGAGAAATTACCGGAAAATTTTGATGCTTTGCAATTTTCATATCATGGCGTTCCGGAGCGTCATATTTATAAAACTGACCCTACAAATACCTGTAATTTAACGGATTGCTGTTCACGCGCGGAAAACCCGAGTCATCAGTTTTGCTACAGACACCAGTGTTTTAAAGTGACGGAAAAAGTGATCGAAAAATTAGGTTTACCAAAAGAAAAAGTTTTAGTGACTTTTCAATCACGTTTGGGAAAAGATAAGTGGATGGAACCATACACCGACGCTACTTTAGAAGAATTGCCAAAAAAAGGAATTAAAAATTTAGCGGTCGTTTGTCCGGCTTTTGTTTCCGATTGTCTTGAAACATTAGAGGAAATTTCCGTGGAAGGCAAAGAAATTTTCGAGGAAGCAGGCGGCGAAACTTTTAATTATATTCCGTGTTTGAACGATGAAGACCGCTGGATCGAAGTTGTAAAAACACTTTGTATGGAAAAAATAAATGAGTTTTATTTGGTTTAATTTCTACCGAACGGCTCTTCTGGTTTCCCCGTAACCAATCAGTCCGTCGTAATTTCTGCCGAAAGGTTTGTAGTATAAAAAGGCCTGATAAAGATTTTCAGTTTGCCAAAAATTACCGTTTATTTCGCCTAAATTTAATAATCCCGACTCATCTTTTGTAGCTAAAAGATAGTTGTAAAATCCTTGTTTTAAATAAATTTTCGCCGTATATCTTTTATTAGCAGCATCATAAAACATTTCGCTTTTTTCGTTGGGAATATAATCGTTGAACTGACCCAAAACATAAAGTTGTTTATCCGTTTTATCAGCATCCAGATTAAAATAAACCCAGGAATAATCAGCTTCTTTGTCGGCATTACGTTCAATTCCGAGATCATTTCTGCGGAAATAAAAAGCACCATTTACATCACCTTGATTTTGATAATTTAATGGATACGCAAAGACCGGAAACAGAAATGTTTGATTTTTACCGTCAATATTCTCAACATTTGCTACTTGATCGAAAGCCTGATTGATGCTCTTATTATCAAAATAATAAAACTCATTATTTCCCGGAAAAGCCAGACTTAACTGTTGAAATAAAACTTTGCTTCCCAAACTCGAACTCGGTCTTTGGTCGAAAACGCCGTTTTGAAAATTATTGTTTTGAATGACATTTAAACTGATAGAATTTAAATTTGAAGAAAGATCCTTACCATTAGAAACTGCCTGCACTTCGACTCTTTGGTTAAGATCTGGTTTTGATGCATCCTGAAAACGAGTGATATTTAAAGCCAGATTTACACCGTCTTCCACAATGCAGAATCGTTTTGTAAATAACGGTTTATCCGCAGAATCTTTGTAAACAATAATTTCAAAATTTCCGGAAATTTTCGGCTGAATTTTATCGTTGGGAAAAGTTAAAGTATAATTTGTGTAAGGTTGAGTCGTATTAAAAGAATATTGAAACTGATCGATGAGCGCATTCAAAGTTCCGGTTGCAAATTCTGTGAAAAATAAGTTGTCATCTTCCCAGTTTCTGTCGTAATGCTTAAAAGTATAACGGTAAATCTGACTTGAATTTGTAAGATCATCAAATTTTAAAATTAATTGATCATTAAAACCAATTATCGGCGTTTCGTCATTGGTTTTTGGATTAAAAAGCTGAATACTTTGGATATTCTGTCCAAAAATCAACAGAGAAAAAAAACATAAAAAAATGTGAAAAAACTTCATAAAACGAAGATAAGATTTTTAATGTGACAATTCTTCAATTTGACAATTTGATAATTTTTAAAAAAGTTTAGATTTGTATTTTAAATTTTAATATAATGCTTCAGATAAAATCTTTCACTTTTAATCCTTTTTCAGAAAACACTTATGTCGTTTATAACGAGTTTAACAACGCTTATATTATTGATCCTGGAAATTTCACTGATGAGGAAAATAATATTTTAAAACATTTTATTAAGGATAATGATCTGAAAGTTGAACACATTTTATTGACTCATGCTCATATTGACCACGTTTTAGGTGTGCAATGGGCTTTTGACGAATATCAAGTTCCGGTAATGTTGCATGAAATCGAAAGGGAAATTTTAGACAGAAATCCAATTGATGCGATGCGTTTTGGTTTTCAGTTTAAAGCTTTCGTCGGGGAAATTCTTTATTTGAAGGAAGATGATGTTTTAAATTTAAATGAAGATGAATTGAAAGTTTTGCATCTTCCGGGACATTCGCCGGGACACATTGCATTTTACAATGAAGCGCAAAAATTGATCATTTCAGGTGATGTTTTATTTGAAGGAAGCATTGGCAGAACCGATTTGTATAAAGGCGATCACGCACAACTTTTAGAAAGTATCAGAATGAAAATGTTTAATTTACACGCCGAAACCCAGGTTTTTAATGGTCACGGAAATCCGACTAGTATAGGTTTTGAAAGAGATTTTAATACTTTTTTTAAATAGATTAAAATATTTTTTGAACTTTTAAAAATAAAATTATGTTTTTGGCAAAGACAGTTTCACTTGTTTTATAAATTCATTTTCATCGTCAACGTTTAAAACAAAAGTATTTAATTTTCTTTTTATGCCGTAAAAACTTTCTACAGTTTGTTCATTCATTAATTCAATTTTAATATTATTTCCTTCAAATTTCCCAAAAGGTGAAAAATATTTTATGTTACCTTTTTTTAAAATCTCCGAATTATACATTTCAACATTTCGAATATTCTCAAACTCCACGAAAGTTTCGCTTATAAAACTATATTTTATTGAAATTCCATTTTTTAAGACTGCAATTGGTCTTTTTGGAATTGCTCTTAAAATGCCAAAAATTTGAATTATCGTGTAAATACTTATCGCAGTAATGACCCATGCAAATGCATCATTCCACTTGACCAATAATTTATGCACAACAAATGTTTCAGTAATTGTTAAAAAAATAATCGAACTTAAAATCGCTATTATCGCACTTTTTTTATGATAACTGAATTCGTTTTCCTTTAAAATCGGTTTTTTCCAATTTAAAAAACCGTAATAAAAAACTGCAATTTCTGTTGAAAGCGGTGTCACCAAACTTTTTGGAACAATACTTTCCGCAACCTTTTTTAAAATATTAAAAAAATCTAAATGTCTGTTTTCAGGTTCACTTAAATCGCGGATCCCTTTTCTTACTTTAAATACTAAAATTCCAATTATTATCACTTCTAATAAAGGCAGAAACCATTTTTTGAAAAAATTTAAATAAAATTGATTTTGATTAGAGATGAAAATTGTTGCTAAAATAATATTTAACGTCAATAAAATTGATATTGAATTTTTTGTAATTTTAGTACTTCGAATCAAAAAATAATAAATTATTGGGATTGTAAATAAAAAATCAAAAGTAACTGCAAAAGACATCAAATCTGGTCTGGCTAAATAACTTCTGGATTTTAGTATCAAAACAGAAAAAATGATCATTAAAATTGGCAAACCAAAAATGACAGATTTCCTTAAATAATTTTGTGGTTCAAATGATTCCATATGCAAATTTAAGAATTTTTCATTTTCAAATAAACACCATTCGTCCAGCCAAAACCATCTTGGTTTGGATATTCGCCGCCGCCTGCTTTTTGGCTTGTGTCCATTGCGTTATACTTTTCCATTAATTTGCCGGTATTTGCGTAAACTCTTTCCACATTTTCGCACCAATTATTTTTAATTTTATCGGCTAAATCATCGAATCCATAATTTTTCAAACCTTTAAAACAGATCCATTGCAAAGGTGCCCAAGCATTTGGCGCGTCCCATTGCTGACCGGAAATAATGTCGGTTGTGATAATTCCGCCATCTTTTAAGAGAAACTTTTCGATGTTTTTTGCAGTATTTATCGCCTGATCTTCGGTTGCAATATTTAGAAATAATGGATAAGCCATTGCCGCACTTATGCTTTTTGAGATTTTATTTTCTTTAAAATTATAATCAGAAAATACTCCAGTTTTTTCGTCGTATAAGTATTTTTGAACGGCAGATTTTCTTTTTTCAGATTTTGATTTGTAATAATCTGATTTTTCAATATCTGTTTTGCTAAAAAAGTTTTCTAAAGTTTTTTCATAATGAAAAAGTAAACAATTCAAATCAATTGGTAAAATAGATTGCGTTTGTATCGTCGAAATATCTTGTGGATCTGAAAACCAACGGCTTGAAAAATCCCACCCAGACTCACACGCCGAACGGACATCATTATAAAAATCAGGATTTTCTGTCTTTTTTTTATCTAAAATATCAATTAAATAACTTTCCGGTCGCGGTGAATTATCTGTGTCGTTGTATCTGTTTAAAATATTTTCATTGTTTAATTTTACAACTCTTTTATGCGCGTTCGATTCAGAAAATTCATCGGAACCGTTCATCCAGAAATCATATTCTTTAATTAAGGAAGGTAAATATTTTTCATACAAACTTTCATCACCATAAATCTCAACCAGCAATTCTACCATCAGTGAAAAGTACGGCGGTTGCGAACGACTGAGAAAATAAGTGCGGTTTCCATTTGGCACAAAACCAATTGTTTGTATTAAAAAATCACAATTATCAACAATATTTTTTGCCATTTCTTTTTCGCCAGAAACCTGCAGACCAAGCATCACGAAATAACTGTCCCAGTAAAAAAATTCATTAAACCTTCCGCCAGGAACGATGTACGGTTTTGGTAAGGCTAAAAGTGAACTTTTATTGTCTTTTGCTTCCCGTGTTAAAACTTTCCAAAGTTGATCAATATGTTTTTCAATTGGCAAATTTTCTACAATTTCAACTAAAAGATCTTCATTTTTAAAATCAAAATTGGCATTAACAAAATCTTTTAAATCAAAATTTTTAAGATTTTTTTCTGTGCTGAATTTTTGATTAATTATTTCCACTTCAAATTTAGGAATGGCGTCACAAAAAGTTTTTTGGTCAGCAAAAAGTTCTGCGGTTTGAACGGCATCAAACAATTCAAAAATAGCTTCTGTATGAAAATTAGTCTGCATTTATTTCTGTCTTTTTAGTTGTTTTATTTATAAAAAATAGGACCACTATTAATATTGTCAAAGGAATTAGCGCAAAATAAAATACTTTATCACCACCAACTACCTGAAATAATCTGCCGATAACCACAGAACCAAAACTACCACCAACAGCAGAGAAAAATGTCAGCAAACCTGCTACAGCACTATGATGTATTTTTTCGGTAGCACTCAAAATAGTAGAATTGATGATGGGATAAATTGGCGCTAAAAAAAGACCAATTAAAGGGAAAACAAATCCAATTAAAGGCACATTTTCCAGTGTTGAAATATTTGTTACTGCTAAACCAGAAGCCAACGGTAAAGCAAAAATGACCAAAAGCGCAGCCGCTACTAAACAACTCGTAAGGTAAATATACCAATGGATTTTTTTAATAATAAAACCCGAAACAAAACGCCCGATCGCGATCGACAACATTAAAATAACAGCCATCTGACTCGCCAGACTTTCATTTAAATGAAGAGTTTTTTGGTTAAAAGTCGGCAGCCAACTCATAATTCCCTGTTCTGTCATGACATACATAAACGCAAAAACGGCGAATAAAATAATTAATGGTCTTTTTAAAAGATTTCCCATCGTGTTTACATCTTCTTTTAACGAACTTGGAACTTCTGCCGGAAGATCAAATTTTGAAAAAGCAATGAATATAAAAACTACTGCAATTAATGCAGCTAAAACCAGATAAACATTCAACCACGCTTTCGGATCAGTCTCACTGTTAAATAAGGGAAAAACAATATAAGCAAAGACAATCCCAAGCATAAAAACACTTTCTATGATACTCATAAAGGATTTGTGCGCTTTGTCAGTTTCCGCAACAACGCCAATTAAGGTATAAACTGAAACTTTTATGATAGCAAAAGAAAAACCGGTACATGCGAATAATAGAGCGACAGTGAAAAAAGAATCCGCAAAATACATCGTTAAACAGCCTACAAAAACTATTATATAACTGATCAACATTCCTTTTTTATGACCAAATTTGGGCAAAAGTGAACCAACAAAAAAAGCCACAACAGCAATAGTCATGTCTTTTGCTGGATCAAGCCACCCAGCTAAATTCTCTGAAACACCGTAAACATTTTGCGATTTTAAAATTAAAATCCCAACACTGTTTAAAAGCGCGGCGAAAACAAAATAGTTGATAAATAAGGCGATTTTAAGCGAAATGTTCTTCATTGGTTACTTTTAAATATAAAATCTAGCGTCTTTAAACAAAAAATTCATTTAACAAAGTAAATGAATTATAAGTAAAAGCGTAAAAATATTTTATTAAAAGAAAGATGTCAACATCTTATTTCCATTTAATGCCGCAACCCATGCTTGGTTTTTGAACTTCTTCCTGAGATTCGCCTGCTAAAAGATTTTCAAAAGCAATTATTAAATCTTCGCCGGTTACTTCTTTCTGATTTCCCGGGCGGGAATCATCCATTTGTCCGCGGTAAATTAAGTCTAATTTATCATCAAAAAAGAAAAAATCTGGTGTGCAAGCCGCGTCAAATGCTTTCGCCACACTTTGACTTTCATCATACAAATAAGGAAATTTAAAACCCTCATCTTCTTGAAATTCCGCCATTTTTTCTGGTGAATCTTCAGGATATTTCTCAACATTATTAGAACTGATCGCAATAAATTCAATACCATTTTCGCCGTAATCTTCGTACAATTCGGCCAACTGATCGATTACGCTCAATACAAACGGGCAATGATTACACATAAAAATAACCAAAGTTCCTTTTTCACCTTTAAGATCTTCTAAAGTTTGAACTTCATTTTTCTTTGAAGGATTTGGAAGTTCAAAAAACGGTGCTTTTGTGCCTAAAGGAAGCATTTTAGAATTGGTATCAGACATGGTTTAATTTTTTAAAAGTTTAATTTAAGACTTCAAAGGTAAGATTTTAAGAACGTCTTCCCAAGAATAATCGTAGGGCAAAACTTCAATGTTTTCTAATTTTTTATTCCAGGTCGTTTGCCTTTTTGCGTAACGGCGGCTATTTTTCTTAATTTCTTCTATTGCAAAATCAAGATTCCAAATTCCATCAAAATAATTGAACAATTCTTTATAACCAACGGTTTGTAAAGGCACTAAATTTTTAAATTTTTCTAAATTTTTAACTTCTGCTTCTAAACCATTTTCCAGCATCACATCAACACGCTGATTTATTCTGTCGTAAATAATTTCCCGCGGCGCATCCAAACAAATTCTGAAAGTTTCAAAATCTCGTTTTGGTTGATGTTCTTTAATATTTTCTGTGTAAGTTTTTCCAGTTTGCCAGATAATATCTATCGCACGCAAAAGTCGGCGTGGATTATCTTTGTCAACTATTTTAAAATATTCTGGATCTAAATTTTCTAAAATATTTTGCAATTTTTCTAAACCTTCAGTTTCCCAGATCTGCATTAATTTCTGTTGGTTTTCTTCATTGGCTTCCGGCAAATTATTTAAACCTTCAACGACGGCTTTTTCATACATTCCGCTTCCGCCAACTAAAACGGCGAAATCATTTTTAATGAAAATTTCGTCAATTTTTTTTAAAGCGTCAATTTCATATTGACCAATCGAATAATAATCTTCCACCGAAAGATTTCCAATAAAATGATGCGAAACTTCAGTTAGCTCTTCATCTGAAGGAACAGCCGTTCCGATTTTCATTTCTTTAAAAAACTGGCGGGAATCGCAGGAAATAATTTCGGTTTCAAAATATTTCGCCACTTTTATTGCTAAAGAAGTTTTGCCAATTCCAGTAGAACCAATGATGGAGATTAATTTTTTAGCCAAAAGATATTTTTTCCAAAATTAACTCAATAAATTAAAAATCCCAAGAACTTTGTAATTCTCGGGATTCTCAACTATTAAAAAAATAAACTTAGGATAAACTATTAATTTTATAACGCCGTAAAAGTCAAAATATTATATTTAAATAACTCAAGCATTAAAGAATTTTTCATTTTTCAATTAAATCCTTATCTTTAAAACATAAATATTATTATGGACTTAGAATTTAATAAACGCGAAGATATCAACAAGCAGAAATTGTCGGACATCAATTATTTGCTAAAAGAAATAAATAAATGCGGCGGCGAAAAACGCCTGCAAAAACAACGTGATGAAGGGAAAATGACGGCTCGTGAACGTGTTGATTATCTTTTGGATGATAAAAAAGATTCTATAGAAATTGGCGCTTTTGCAGGTTTTGAAATGTATGAGGAAGAAGGCGGTTGTCCTGCAGCAGGCGTTGTGGTGAAAATGGGCTATGTTTCCGGCAGACAATGTCTGGTAGTTGCAAATGACGCTTCCGTGAAAGCAGGCGCATGGTTTCCAATTACAGGAAAGAAGAATTTACGAGCGCAGGAAATTGCTATGGAAAACCGTTTGCCGATTATTTATTTGGTAGATTCTGCAGGCGTTTATTTGCCGATGCAGGATGAAATTTTTCCTGATAAAGAAATGTTTGGTAGGATTTTTAGAAATAATGCAAAGATGAGCGCGGCAGGAATTATCCAGATTTCTGCGGTGATGGGAAGTTGCGTTGCAGGCGGCGCTTATTTGCCAATTATGAGTGATGAAGCGATGATCGTTGATAAAACCGGTTCAATTTTTCTTGCCGGAAGTTATTTGGTGAAAGCCGCAATTGGCGAATCTATTGATAATGAATCACTTGGTGGTGCAACAATGCATTGTGAAGTTTCCGGCGTGACAGATTTTAAAGCAAAAGATGATGCGGATGCTTTAAATAGAATTAAAAATATTATGAAATCTCTTGGTGATTTTGAAAAAGCCGGATTTGATAGGATTGAAAGCGCAGAACCAAACGAGAAGATTGAAAATATTTTTGGGATTATGCCCGCTTTGAGAAACGAGCAATATGACACAAAAGAAATTTTAAAATGCCTGACTGATAATTCTGAATTTGAGGAATACAAAGCAGATTATGGCAAAACAATTATTTGTGCGACCGCAAGAATTGACGGTTGGTCCGTCGGAATTGTCGCCAATCAAAGAACTTTAGTGAAAAACGGCAAAGGCGAAATGCAGTTTGGCGGCGTTATTTATTCAGATTCTGCTGACAAAGCAACGCGATTTATTGCGAATTGTAACCAAAGAAAAATCCCTCTAGTTTTCCTTCAAGATGTGACGGGTTTTATGGTTGGGTCAAAATCTGAGCAAGGTGGAATTATTAAAGACGGCGCAAAAATGGTGAACGCCGTTTCCAATTCTGTTGTTCCAAAATTTACGATCATTACAGGAAATTCTTATGGCGCCGGAAATTATGCGATGTGCGGAAAAGCATATGATCCACGATTAATAGTGGCGTGGCCATGGGCGGATTTGGCTGTAATGGGCGGAAGTCAGGCAGCGAAAGTTTTAGCACAAATCCAGGAATCGACTTTAAAAAAGAAAGGTAAAATCTTAACCGATGAAGACCGTCAAAAACTTTTAGACGAAATTTCCGCGAAATATAAAAAGCAAACCGAAGCCACTTACGCAGCCGCAAGACTTTGGACCGACGCTATCATTAATCCAATCGACACCAGAAAATGGATCTCCATGGGAATTGAAGCGGCCGATCATTCGCCGATCACGGAGAAATTTAATTTGGGCGTGATTCAGGTGTAATAGAAAAATAAGGAGCAAGACAAGAATTCATATTTCCGAAGATGGTTCCCGTGTTCCGTTATATCTTTTTTTTGCTGGAAATTTATTCTTTAAAAAAAAAGACTTAGTAAGCAAAAAAAGGATGCCACTTCACCCGCGGCTAGTAAGAACGATTTTCGATTTTCCAATTGAATGTTCAACTTTATTAAAATAGAAAAATTAGAACTTTTACTTACAATTTCTGTTCATTAAATAAGATGAAAAGAACATTTTTAAACATTTAAAACATGAAAAAATTAATCTTTCTTTTCGCATTTTTCTTAGTAAAATTTAGTTTCGCATAAAACCATCCAAGCAGTTATACAGACGGAAAATATGTCGAAGTAAACGGCGCAAAACTCTATGTGGTAGAAGTCGGGCAAGGTGATCCGATGATCATAATTCCTGGCGGACCGGGAGGTAATCATCTTAAATACCGTGCTTTTGACGCCATTGCAAAAGACAATAAAATCATTTATTATGACGGATTTGGCAGGGGAAAAAGCGATACCGCAAAAGTAGTGACGGAATATACCTTGGCGCGTGACATCGAAGATATTGAAAGTTTGAGGAAAGCATTAAAATTAAACAAAATCAATGTTCTGGGGCATTCTTACGGCGGTTTGGTTGCACAAGGTTATGCTGTAAAATATCCACAAAACGTTAATCATTTGAATCTTGCAGACACATTTCACAGTTATTTAATGTGGCAAAAAAATGATGATAATTCCAACCATGAAATAAAAACCAATTACCCGGAAGTCTGGGCAGAATTAATGGTAATTCGTGAAAAAGGCGCCGTTTCCAGCGACGCCAGTCATCAGGAAATTTACGGAAAAGTACCTTATGGTTTTTTATATGCTTATAATCCAGATATATTTGTAGGACGTGGCGGCAAACCTTATCCAAATCCTTTCAATTCTAAATTGTATTATCAAATGGTCGGAAGAGACGGCGATTTTATTGTGGGAAGCGATATTGGAACGTTCGATTTTCGGAAAGATTTAAAAAATTTAAAATTGCCAGTCTTAATTTATGGCGGAAGATTTGACAGAGTTGCTGTCCCGGAAATGATGGTGAAATATAAAGAATATTGCCCACAGGCAAAATTCGTGATGTTTGAAAAATCCGGGCATAATCCACAAGTTGAGGAACCGGAAAAACTATTTCCTTTAATTGAAAGTTTCTTGCATTAAAATTTTAGCAATACCATTTACTTTAATTCTCTAAAAGAAATTTTTATATTACAAATTCTAAGAATAACTTTTTATCTTTAACACATGATAAAATATCTTCTTGGAATTTGTCTTTTTGCAGCACTTTTATTTTCTGCACAGTCGGTTTCAAACAGTTCCTCGGAAATTTACGACGACATGCTTCGTCTGCAAAATAATGTGACCGTCATGTATTTGGCAGCGCATCCGGACGATGAAAACACGAAAGTTATTTCCTGGTTGACACACGAAAAACATGTTGATGCAGTTTATTTATCTTTAACAAGAGGCGATGGCGGACAAAATTTAGTCGGCACAGAAAAAGGTGAATTGTTAGGTTTAATGCGTACTCAGGAACTTCTGCAGGCAAGAAAGATTGACAAAGGCAGACAATGGTTTACAAGAGCAAATGATTTTGGCTTTTCTAAAACTGCCACGGAAAGTCTGGAACTTTGGGACAAACAAAAAGTTTTAGCAGATGTAGTTTGGGCAATTCGAAAAAATAAACCAGAAATAATTATCACGCGTTTTGATCCTAATTCAAATGGGCAAACCCATGGTCATCACACTTCTTCTGCAATTTTAGCAATGGAAGCATTTGATTTGGCTGGCGATAAAAATGCCTTTCCAGAACAATTAAAATATGTGAAAATCTGGCAGCCTAAAAGATTATTTTGGAATACAGGTTCGTTTTTTTACAAAAGCCAGGATGATTTTGACAAAGCCAGTAAAAGTGATTTCTACTCTATAAACGTCGGAAATTATTACCAAAATCTTGGGATTTCTAATAATGAAATTTCCTCAAAAAGCCGAAGCAGTCACGCAAGTCAGGGATTTGGAATGGCATTGCAACGCGGAAATGACATTGAATATTTAAAATTTTTAAAAGGCGACAAACCAAAAAACACAGATATTTTTGACGGAATTCCGTTGACTTTTGACAATAAAGAAATTAAGGATAAAATGAACAGATTGATTTCAGATTATCAGTTTAATAATCCGCAATTGTCTTTAAATAATTTGCTTCAGTTGTATAATTTATTTAAAAATAATCCCGCTGAAAAATTAGAATTATCACAGTTAAAAGATTTAATTCTAAAAACCCAGGGAATTTATTTTGAGTGGACAACAAAAGATGCTTTTGGAACAAAAGACGAAGAAATTTCAACTAATTTGGAAATGACGAATAGAAGTCCAAAAAATCTTTCTGTATCGATTTCCGGAAAATCATCACAGGAAATTTTAGCAGGTGATGATTTTAAAACCGCAGAAAAATTTAAAATTGATAATGACAATTATTCTTCGCCATATTGGTTAAATGAAAAACCTGTTCATAATTTATATGTTGATAATGATCAGGAAAATATTGGTCAGCCAGAAATTTTAAATCCAATTACGAAAAACATTATAATAAAGTTTGGTTCTGAGGAAATAAATTTTGAAATTCCTTTGCAACAAAAAACAGTAAATCCTTCAATTGGAGAGCGTTATGAACCTTTTTATAATGTTCCGGCTTTCGTTGCCAATTTTGAACAAGGCAATTATATTTTTAGTAATCAACCAAAACAAATCAGCATTGAAGTAGAAAGTTTTGTAAAAAATTCGACGGCAAAAGTTTCTCTTGACACCAATAAAGACTGGAAAGTTTCTGCACCGCAAACGATAAATTTTGCAGAAATTGGTGAAAAGAAAAATGTGGTTTTTACCATCGAACCACTTTCTAAAAATGCCAATTCTACATTAAGCGCAAACATTGAATCACAGGGAAATAATTACAATCAATCTTTGGATGTGGTCGATTATCCTCATATTAATCGACAAATTTTACTTAAAAAAGCAGAAGCACAAATTCTCAATTTAGATCTAAAAATTCCAAATGTGAAAATTGCTTACATTAAAGGTTCGGGTGATGATATTCCGCAATCTTTGCGAGCGATTGGTTTAACGGTTGATGAATTGGATCTGAAAAACTGGAATGCTGCACTTTTACAAAATTACGATGTCATTATTTTAGGAATTAGAATTTATAATACAAAACCTGAAATGAGTTTGATCAATAAAGATTTGTGGACATTTGTGCAAAATGGCGGCTTGGTTTTAAATCAGTACAATGTAAATGGCGGACTTTTAACCAATGAAATTGCACCTTACGACATTCATTTAACATCAAATAGAATTTCAGAAGAAGATGCAAAACTGAAATTTTTAGTTCCGGAAAGTCCTGTTTTTAATGTGCCGAATAAGATCACGCGAAACGATATGGAAAATTGGGTTCAGGAAAGAGGATTGTATTTTGCGGATTCCTGGGACAAAAATTTTACGCCACTTTTGGAAGGAAATGATACGGGCGAAAGTCCGCAAAGAGGAATGTTAATGGTTGCGAATTATGGCAAAGGAAAATATGTTTACACGGGTTTATCGTTTTTCCGGGAATTGCCGGCGGGCGTTCCGAGCGCTTATAAATTGTTTATGAATTTGTTGGCTTTGGGGGGAAAAAAATAGTTGTCAGTTGATTGTTGTCCGTTGACAGTTTTTGAATTGTCTTTCTCAAAAAAAATTAATTTTTAAAAGACAAATTTGAAATTTTGACAACTCTGCGCCCCGACTTGAGTGGAAATCCTTTTTTTGCATTTGAAAAAAAGATTGGGAACGGAAGGCGGAAATTGGCGCCCAAAAAAATATAAGAAATGAACGAAGAAAAAAACACAAACTGGAAAAAACTCTATATATCACTTTTGGTGTTTACTTTTCTGTTGATCGTTGCAATGTTACTATTTCAAAATCACTATAAATGAAGCAGTTAGACTGGATAGTTTTGGTTTTTGTCTTACTGTTTATCGTGGTTTACGGCATTTATAAATCGCGACAGGTAAAAACTTCAGAATCATTTCTGGGCGGAAAAACCAATCCCTGGTGGATGGTCGGATTGGGCATAATGGCGACGCAAGCGAGCGCGATCACGTTTTTATCAACGCCCGGACAAGCGTATAATGACGGTTTGGGTTTCGTGCAATTCTACTTTGGTTTGCCGATTGCGATGGTGATCTTGTGCGTTTGGGTCTTGCCTAAATTCTTCAAAATGAATGTTTTAACGGCTTATGAATATCTGGAAAAACGTTTTGGACTTTCCACCCGAATTTTAACGGCGATTTTATTTTTGATACAAAGAGGTTTGGCTGCGGGAATTACGATTTTCGCACCTGCCATTATTTTGTCCACAATTTTAGGTTGGAATTTAATTTTTACCAATATTTTAATTGGTGGTTTGGTGACTATTTATACGATAGTCGGCGGTACGGAAGCCGTGAGCCAGACGCAGAAACAACAGATGATCGTGATTTTTATCGGGATGTTTTTGGCGTTTTTTCTCATTCTGCAAAAATTGCCATTAGACTTAAATGACGCGCTGCTTTATTCCGGCTCGATGGGGAAAATTAATCCGGTGAATTTTGAATTTGATCTAAATAACCGCTACAATATTTGGTCGGCTTTTTTGGGTGGAACATTTTTGTTTTTGAGTTATTTTGGGACAGATCAAAGTCAGGTTCAACGGTATTTAACTGGGAAAAGTTTGAAGGAAGCACGTTTGGGTTTGCTTTTTAATGGCTTGTTTAAAATCCCGATGCAGTTTTTTATCCTTTTTATTGGCGTGATGGTTTTCGTCTTTTTTCAGTTTGAAAAGACGCCTTTAAATTTCAATCCGCTTTCGCAAAAACTTCAAAATAATACGGAATATAAAAATTTGAATTTAGAATTTGAGAAAAATTTTGATTTAAAAGAAAAGAAAATTGCCGAGTGGAAAAACGGACATTCTGAAAAAGTAATGTCTGAACTGAAAAATCTTCATGCAAAAGAAGCTGAGATCAGAAGCAACGCCAAAAAAGTCATTGACAAAAATGCGCCCGACATAGAATCTAACGACAAAGATTACGTTTTTATTTATTATATTTTACATTATTTGCCCACCGGAATTGTCGGTTTATTGATCGCCGTTATTTTGTCTGCCGCGATGAGTTCTACGTCTTCAGAATTGAATGCTTTGGCAACAACGACCGTTGTAGATATTTACAAAAGAAATTTTGCGCCTAATATTTCGGATAAGCAATATTTAAATGCGTCCCGATTTTTTACTTTAATGTGGGGAATAGTTGCCGTTTTTTTCGCCGTGAATGCGAGTTTATTTGAAAATTTAATTCAAGCCGTGAATATTATAGGCTCTTTATTTTACGGAACAATTCTCGGTGTTTTCGCCATCGCCTTTCTCTTTCCAAAAATTGGTGGTAAAGCCACAATGCGAAGTATTCTGATTGTAGAACCTGTTATTATTTTGCTTTACTTTTTGGATTTTAAAGAGGTGATTGAACTGGAGTTTTTGTGGCTGAATCCGATTGGGTGTTTGTTGATGATTGGAGTGGCGAGTTTGTTGGAGTCAGTTATGAGAAAAAGACTTATTTAATTATATAGATATGTAACACAAGTTATAAGTTATTACACTGAAAAATCGCAACTATAAATTCCATCTCCAATTAAAGAAATTGTAACATCCGTTCTGCCGTAACTTACTAAATGATGTTTTCTTATTGGTTGTCCAAGTGGAATAGCAAGCCTCATTTTTAAATATTCTCCCATTTGATTTTTAGCAGGAAAAGAACTAATCTGTTTAGGATATTCAACACCATCAACGTTGTTAGTACCCTCCAACAAACCTTCCATGGTGATGCCATCATCCCAAATAAGTTCAATTGCCTCGTTGGATCTTTGTCTCCTTCCTCTAATATCAACAAGCTCTCTCGCAGTTAGTTTTGGAGGGAACAAATCTGGAAATTGTCTAATATGACTAATACTAATGGGTATGCAAGCGTCATTAATACCTCTTTTTGGGGATGGTAAACCATTAGCCATAAAACCCCAATTGAGTCCACTTGCATTGTGAGTTTCACCGTTGTCCATCAAAAAAGACATGTCGCAAAAAGTACCTCCTCGAATTTTTTCTTGTATACCGCGTAAACCTATTTCTAAACAAGAAATAGAATTATTAAATATATGAGATATGTATTCATTTAAAGGATTATAAGTATCTTTTGTAGTTTCAGCTAGAATTTCTCTGTAAGGTGTTGTTAATCCGTTTATAGAGAAATTAGCAGAACCAATTAAAGCATGAATAATTTGTCCATTTTTTCTCCAAGCATAGCATTTTGAGTGAACAGGAATTTGAGAATAAAAAATATTCAAATTTTTAACTGAATGCTGTATTCTTCGTAGAGAATTATGCAAATTTGTCTGAATTCCTTCTGATCCATACATACCGTAGATTACTCTGGTGCTTAAAGGTAATTCTTCTAATCGCTCAACTGGAGTTGGACCTAAATAACCAGAAAGTACAATTAATTCATCTGTGTCAAGAATCTCGTGTCTCTGGAAAATTAATTCCTCTAAGTTTTGGTGATAAAGCATAGTTTGATTTTTGTTCGTTAAATTCTGTGAAAAGTTCGTTTCCTAATCTGTATAAATTATCATCATTTACAAAAATTTTAAAGACTGTTTCAGCTATCAATTTTGCAAATTTTGGTGGCACAGCATTACCAATCATTTTATATTGATCACCTCTAGAACCTAAAAATTCAAAATCATCATCGAAAGTTTGTATACGCGCTGCTTCGCGAACTGTTATGGATCTGGCTTGCTCTGGGTCAGGATGAATGTGTCTCAATCCATCTTTATATAAATGAGCAGGTATTGTATTACTTGGTTTATCTTCCCGAATAACATTATACTTATGAAAATTAGATTCTTTACCCGTCCTCTCTTTATAAAGTTGAATTAGAGCTTTACTTGTGATGTATTCTTCTCTACCACTTTTTATATCTTCCGCTAGTAGTTTAAAAATCTCAATATCTCTTTCACTATGAAATCTTGGTTCATGATTTTTAATAAGAGACGTTCCATTCAGTTTTATTGAGTGCGAATGCTTTGCATTTTTCTTATAGGGAAAAATTTTTGGTAAATTTTCAAAAGCAATTTTAGAACTAATTTGATTCACACTACCACTTTCCTTCATTATTGAGTAAAACCTTCTAACTTGCTTTTCGCTATTTTCACTTTTTTTAACACCAAAAATAATAACTCTTTTTCTCTTTTGGGGAACATCATAATAGGATGTATCAAACAAAGCGTTGACACGCAAATTTTCAGTTATTACATAACCTATCTCATCAAATGCTTCCTTAACTCTCTTTATAATTGAAACTCCACCTGGCTTTGCAGATAAAATTCCTTCCACGTTTTCAAAAACAAAACCCTTCGGTTGATAATGAGCAACCATTTGTACATAACTCTCAAATAAAAAATTACGGTAATCATCTTGCATTCCATTTTCGTCTTTAACTCTTCCTGCCATAGAATATGCTTGGCAAGGAGGACCGCCAATAATTAGATCAACAGTTTGTTTATCTATAATTTTATCAAGACCAATACTATTTCCGAATTTTGAATCATTATAGCCTGATACTAATTCTTCAGTTCGCTGAATATCAAAATGTAAAACGTTATTTGCCTCTAAATCATAATTCCATTTTGTAATTAATCTTTTTTTCAGAGTTTGAACGGTAGGAAACTCCCAATCCACTGTAGCCAATGTATTGTAATTTCCGGTTTGTAAAAAACCATCAGTTAATCCTCCGCACCCAGCAAATAAATCTATTACATTAAACTTCATGATTTAAATATTTTAAAAGTTGCTCTCCAAGTATTTTTCCTAATAATGGCGGTACAGCATTTCCAACCTGTCTATATTGTTCAGTCTTATTTCCTAAAAATTCAAAGACATCTGGAAAAGATTGTAATCTCGCATTTTCTCTAACACTTGGAACCCTATTCCATTTATAATGAAAATGATTTCTGTGTCCAGTATCTATTGTTTTTGAAGGTTTCTTGCTGTGATATCTTGTCCAGGCCTCATTAAATTTCCGAGAATCTCCCACACCTTTCGGTAAATCTTTGTGATTCCCCCCTTCAGGAACTTGAGAAATAACATTAATTACATGCTCTGTATGTTGAGTTCCTACATGATTTTTTAATACTTTATTACCATTTCTCATTATCTTTTGATAATCGCTAAAAGTTTGTTTGTCATATTTCAAATTATCACCTCCTAAACTATTTACTAAATCTGGTAAATCTCCTATAGCATCTTCACAACCCACATAATTCTCAACATCGTAAGTTGGTTTTGGAAATTCAAAAATCCCTAACTCCTTTTTCAATGCGACAAAGAAAACACGTTTACGAATTTGAGGAACACCGAAATCGGGTGCGTAAAGTATCTGTGGATGACATGCATAACCCATCTCCTCACAGAGTCGCATTATTTCCTTTTTTGGCTTTCCACCGTAAAGATTTAATAAACCTGGTACATTCTCAATTATTATTGCTTTAGGATTTAGTTTTTCAGCAAGTCTAAAAACAGAATAGAAAAGAGAGTTTCTCTCATCGTTTTCTTTTCTTGTACCTGTAAGTGAAAATCCTTGGCAAGGAGGACCCGCAATTACAACATCAATTTCTATATCTTTAGTTTCACTTAAAATCTCATCAATTGCACTTTCTTTATGCAAATCAAGTTGTAATGTTTTCGAATTATTATGATTTTTTTCAAATGTTTTTAGAGCAATTGCAGTATTGTCGACACCTAAAACAACATGAAAGCCCGCTTGTTGAAAGCCATATGAAAAACCTCCACATCCTGAAAATAAATCTACTGCTGTTATCTTACCGTTCATTTTTATATAGTCTATTTTTAACTTTTATTTTTATAATGTTCATTAAACATTAAATCAAAAAAGATCTTTAATATTTATCTCCAGAGCAATTGCTATCTTTTCAATCAATTCTATGGAAACATTAGTCTTACCTTTTTCGATCAAATGCATGTAAGCTCTGTCTATGTTTGCTTTCAATGCGAGCTTTTCCTGAGATAATGATTGTTCTCTTCGCAATTCGCAAATCCGCTCTCCTAGCTTTTCTTTTACATTCATAAATATATATTTGAAGCATTGTAAATTTTGTCTTTTGTTGTCAATACTACAACTGGCAATAGACAACAATAATTAATATTGTTAGTTTTTAAAGTTCTTTTCATTTAGAAATAAATAGAATTTAGACGCATAAAGTGACCATTAAAATTGTCACTTGATACTGCGTTTACAAAACGTTGATTACTTTTGCAGTGAAAATATTATAAAAGTTTTAATGGCAGACGTTCACACAAAAGAGCAGCGCAGCTTTAACATGAGTAAAGTTCGCAGTAGCAATACAAAACCCGAAGTAAAACTTCGTAAAGCATTATTCGCAGAACGTTTCAGATACTCACTTCACAATAAAAAACTTCCAGGAAAACCGGATATTGTTTTAAGAAAATACAAAACTATCATTCAGGTGAACGGTTGTTTTTGGCATGGCCATGAAGGTTGCAGGTATTTTATCATCCCAAAAACACGCACAGAATTCTGGACACATAAAATCACCGGAACTGCAAATCGGGATAAAATCAATAATAAAAAATTGACTGATCTCGGTTGGAAGGTAATCACAGTTTGGGAATGTGATCTTAAAACAGACAAGTTTGAAGAAACATTATTAGAAGTCTTTGAACAGATCAAAAACGAAAGTTAATTACTGCATTTATACTGATATGACGGTTTAAAATTACTTTTATCATCAGCAATAATTAAATTATTTCTGGTATTATT
>NZ_FOQT01000007.1 GCF_900113805.1 Halpernia frigidisoli
TTAACTCTAAGTTAAATACTATTAATATTGATTTTTTTGACCTTTTCAAATTTTTGTTAGTCCGCAATTTAGTAGAGGTTGCAGATAACGTTTTGGCGCTTGGCGAAGGTGGCGATTTTCACCACAAATGTTGATGCGGAGAACCAAACTTTGATTGACCACAAATGTGTCTGCGGAGCACTGAACCGCCACTTTTGCCAAACGCCTGTTATGCCTTCGCCCTTCTTTCTCGGTCGTTGTTTGTCTGTCCAAAGTCTCTGTGTCTGTGCGGTTGGGCAGGCATACTCTTTTGCAATTTTTGGTCTGTGCGTTGGCTTGTGCGAATTGCAAATGTGTATGACTGCGAAGGGTCGGCTTATTCATTGTCAAAGTGTCTGTTAACATAGTCAAATGGTATTTTTTCTTGCTCAAGTCTCCAATTATTTGTCTTTAGAAGATTGTAAAGTTCTTTTTCATTGTCAGTCAAATTAAGGGTTGTTGTGTCAGTAGTCGGCTTGCCTGAATCATTTTCAAAGTATTTGTCAAAGGTTGATTTGTCCATTAAAACACTTTTAGTGTGCTTGAAGTGTTTTCTAATTCTTGATAGTATTTCAAATCCGTGAGCATCAATGTCGCCCCAGTATAGAACGGTTAAGTCGTCTAACCATTTGGCGTTTTGAATATTTGTAACTGCATTACCTTGTCCGAAAATTGCAATTGTATTATCCATTTTAGGCAATGTCAAAGTCGTATAAAGTGTCGTCTTATTCTCAACAATAAGAACTTGTTTTAAAGGAAGTTTTAAACTTTCAAATTGACTAATAGGAATAGAAATATCATTAAGCCCTGAAAAATAGTTTTCGCTTATGTTTTTGTCTAATATTTTAAATCTAACTAATGGTTCACGAAACTTCAAATTGAAACGTTTTTCAAATTCTTTTTCGTTAAGATTAATATGGTTTTGGATAATTATATCAAGTAATTCGCTTATAATACTTTGATTGGATTCAATAAATTTAGTGTGAACATTTGCTGGTAATTCCCTGATATAAAGGTTTGGTTTCGGACTATTTTTGAAATAGTTACAAACTTTTAAAATGCTTTCCCATTTGCCTTGATGCTGAATTATTTTTGTTGGATTTTTAATTAGCCAGTCTTTTAATTCAAGAAAATTGGTGTTAATTGTTTGCCAGTCATTTATAAAATTTTCTACTTCTTTTTCTTTACCTAAGAATTTTAAAAAGTCTTTTTCAGTATCAAAATAAATGCTTGTCGGAAGCTGTTGTGTTCCAATTGTTTTTGTTTTTATAGTTTGATAATCTAACGTAAATCCAAATCCTTTTTTTTCTTTTGATTGATTCATCAATGCCAAACTCTCCTTTTGAAAATCTGAAATTGTGGTTTTGTTATAGGTTTTGTCTCCAAGAATAACAATTCTTGAAAATGGTATTGCTTGAACAATAGATTGCAGAAAGGAAAAGTATTTCCTTTCTGCCTTTGTTTTTATTTCGTTCGGACTTATCATTTATTGATGAAATTTTCTCGTTCTTCTTTAAATTGCTCAATTGGCATATCATAAAGCCAAGAGTATTTCTCCTCTTTTCTTTCTACGAAATGAACAAATGAAATTGCATCTTCAACAATATGTATGTTGTCGCTTGGAGTTACTACTAAAAGTTGCAAATGAAGCTGTTTACAAAGAGTAATTAGATAACGAGCCTTATCTTCGTCTTGTGCCTTGAATGCTTCATCAATCGCAATAAAACGAAAGGAATTTGTTTGTAATCCTTCTTTTGTCAGTCCAAATTGATATGCAATGGCAGACCCTAAAATAGTATAAGTTAATTGTGCTTTTTCACCACCAGAAAGTTGCCCCATATTTTCATAGGTTTTGAATTTCTGATTGGTTTCCTTGTAGAATTCTTCTGCTTTGTAGCTAAACCAAGAACGAACTTCCATTACCTTTTTTCTCCAGTCTTCTTTGCTTAACTTGTTAATTAAAGGCTCGATATTGTTATTAAAATGATTTTCTCTACCGTCAATAGTTTCTTCCATTTTTTTAAAGTCTGGAATAGCATTGTGTAATAAATTTCTAAAGTCTTTTACTTCATTACTAATTTTTGTTGGAGCTACAAGCTGAATATAAGTAACTGGCGAACTTTTGAAATCAATCCCTTTTAATGATTCGTTTAAGTGATTTATATTTTACTTTATGGATTCTGCCCAATTTTCAAAAAACATTCTAAAATCGCCAACTTTGTTGGTAATCGTTTCTTGTAAATATTCTTTGAATTTCTTTTCAAATCGAACCAAATCTTCTTCGACTAATTTTTTATAATAGGTTTGATATTCTTCAATTAAATCCAAATTAGTGGATTCAGGCAATTTGCTCACATCAGAACGCCAGTCTTTGAATTTTGTAGTGATGTTTTCGTTCGGCTGTTTGAACGCATTTATTTTTATTCTAACATCCGATTCTTTATTGCCTTTTTCATTATTCAATTTCCCAATTTTACTTGATGTATCGTTTTGGAAATCAGTTTGAGATTTTTTGATTGTCGAAAAGCTAACATTGAGTAATTCAGGATTTACATTTTCAAATTCCAAAATATCTTTACTACCAATCGAATCAAGTAGTTTTTGATTGCTCTCTAAATCAGTATTTATTCCTTTAATCGTAACTTCTTCTAACTGAAATATTTCTTTGTTCTTGTTATTAATTTCAACATCTGTCAATTGTTTTAAATCGGCTTCTACTTTTTTTAATTGTTCTTGAAGCGTTTTTACTCTATCATTTGTAGCTTCTAATTTCTTTTTTACTACTTCCTTTTCCTGAATTTGATTTGCATAAGTTTGCCAATCGATATCATCATATTTCGTGAACAGCTTGAAGAGGTCAGCGTAAGCCTCTTTTTTAACTTCGATTTCTTTAATTCTTTGGCTAATACTCCTAGATTCTTGTAAAGCCGTTTTCTCTTTTTCTTGTAGGTCTTTTATTTCGTTTTGAAGAAACTTTATTTTGTCTTTATTATCCCAACCTAAAACATAATTTTCTCTTTTTGAAGTATGGAGTCTGTCGTCTTTTTCGTGCTTTCCTTTTCCAAATTTTATTAGACCTTCTTTCGTTATTGCTTTTTCTTCATAAAGACTAAACTCTTTTAAATCATTTACACAAGTATAATTGTATTGATTTGTAATAATGTCTTCAAGCCAATCTATATAAATACTTTTTGGTTTGAATTCTATCTTATTAACAAGTGTATTTTTTGAGGTGTTTTTATCCGCCATATTAGACAAAGAAGTAAAACCCTTGTAACGTTGGTATGTAATTTTTCCTTTTAAGTCAGTCCTATTTACATATTCATTCACTTTTGTGTAATATTTCTCAGGAACAATAAGCCTTAAAGCAAAATTGTGTAAAATCTTTTCGGTCGAAAGTTCCCATTCACTTTCATCATCTTTTACTTTAATTAGTTCTCCTATAAAAGGGAATTCTTCTTTGTTTGCACCAATATGTTCTAAAATGTCATCTCTAATTTCAGATACTCTTCCTGAAATGTTGTTTCTATTCTTTTGTAGCGATTTAATAGTTTCAATGCCTTCCTCTATTTGATTTTTGAAACTATCTTGCAAATTTTTAGCTATTCTTAGTCTTTCATCGTTTTTCAATCTATCCGATTCTAATACCGTTTTTTTGTTGCTTGCACTTTCACGATTTGCTTTAAAATTTTCTTCACTTGGATTTGTATTTAATTCAATGCTTTGTGCCAGTTTATTGTATTGGTCAAGTTTGGTATTTCTAGCTTCTTTTAATCTTTCAAGATTTTTTATCTCTCTTTCTAATTCTTTGATTTTATTATAAACCTCTTCTCGTTCTATAGATAGTGCAATACTTCTTTCTTCTCCCTTTAATTCGGTTTCCTTTGCTTTGAGATTTGACAATTCATCATTTAGAATACCTAAGTGGATATTGATTTTGGATAATTCTAATCCAAACAATTCAACTGATTTTTTTGCAAACCAATAAACCGCCATTTCTTTAGATAGACTTAGCGTTTTAAGTTCATTTTGAATATTGGATAATTCAATTGCTATTTCATTGATTGGTTTTAGTTGCTCAATTTGTTCTTTGGCTTTTTCTATGTTCGTTTTAGCATCGATTAAGGTTTCAAAACTGGATTTTAATTTGATGAATTTTTCCTCTGCATTTTCGTTATCTTCTTTATACTCTTCAAGCATATTGGTTCTTATAAATTCATCCAAATCTTCCAAAACCTTTACACCAACAACTTGATTAAATAAGCTCAATCCCTTTATTGACCGCATTCCAAAAACATTTGATATTCTTTCGCCATACGAAGTAGGACCATCAAAAAATTCAACTTTCTTTTTATTTGAATTGGAATTGTATTTGTTATCAAGTCGCTTTTTCCAATTGCCTTTTCCATCAAAATCTGTGAAATCTTGTTCTATATTTAAAGCAAGGTGTGCAATTCCAAAAGCTGTATTTAGTGTTCCATTTGAACCAAACCATCTCACTTGAAAAAGGGTTATTGTTTTAAAATCTGTATTAGAAAAAGAAGCTAAAAGCACAGAATAATCATTTTTAGCTCTCAGCATTTGAGTACTCGTGCTCATTTTGCCTTCTTCTTGTATATTGCCGTAATGACCTAGAACATAACTTTCTTCGCTTCTGTCACCTTTTTTTTCAACGCCAGAAGATTGATTGTAAAATCGGTCTTTCTTCAAAGGAACGAGTAACGTAAGCAAAGCATCAATAAAAGTGCTTTTGCCCGAAGCATTTGCACCTGTTAAAAGTGAATTATTTCCTTGTGGATTTATTCTGAATATTTTTTCGTGAAAAGTGCCCCAATTGTAAACTTCCATATATTGAAGTCTAAATCCAGCCTTGTCTGAACTTGTACTAAATAGACTCAACATTTTCTTGTAATTTTAGTTTAAACGCTTGAAGAATGTCTAAAGTGACTTTCTCTTTAATTATTCTTTGAATTTGGTATTTAGTTTCATTTTCCTTTTTGCTCACTTCGGATAAATAACCCAACTTGACAATGTTATTTATGTAACCATCCAACTCTTTCAAAAATTTAACTCGGTTAAATTTTTCGGGAAGGAATAATTCTACTTCTTCCTTTATTTCAGAATCGGTAATGAATTTTTCGAAAACCTGAAATTGAGTAGGATTGCTGTCAAATTCTTCAAGGCTTTGTCTTAACACGACTAATACAATTGATGTTTCAAACCCGATTTGCCTTCTTGTTACAAGATTTAATGTATTGCCTTCACTGTCCTCAAGTTGTTTTACAAATGCAAATCCTTCTTCTTTTTTAACGATTAATTCCAAACCAATTTGGCTGATGTAATCTTGAATTTCTATTTGATAATTTACGACATCATCCCAAATATTCGAGTTTCGATTTCTCTCAATAGCACCTTTCAGCAATTTTACAATTGCTTTGGAATATGGTTTTGTGTTTCTTTCTAAATTGCTCATTTGGTCAAAATTATTTCAGGTATTTGAATTGATTTTTTATTTTCAATATCAAATTGAATTCGTTGTTTTTTATCAGGATTTATGGAATGTTTGAATTCTTTTACGATTCCAATGTAACCAAAAAGCTCTGGCAATCCTTTTTCAATTCCCCCAAAGTTCTCAATCACTTCCGCTATTGTTGTCTGAGATTTATCTCTAAGAACTTCTTTAATTCTCTTCCTAAGGATTTCCTTGTCAATTGCAGAAAGGTTGAATAATTTATTTAAATGGTTAGAGTGTGAAATGTCTTCGTCTGCTAATTTTGGTTTTGTTTTATACGTGATTTCTTCACTTGGCTCAAAAGTGAGTTTTCTCTCAAATGGAATATTAATCTCAATGTCTGTTTCCAATTCAAAAGAAACACCAGGTTTTATTTTTGCTTTACTCAATTCGATTAAATATTTCTTAATATCTTGAATAATATTTTTTGTAATCTCTGATTTTGAGGCTTCGTTTTCCCTGATTATTCTGCTCAACTTTTCTGCCATCTTATCGTTGGCTTTTGAAACTTTTTGTCCAGAAGAGTGCAGGTTTTTCTTCATTCCCTTTAAAAAGTAGTCTGAAATCTCAATTTCTTTATCTTCAAGTGTTTTATATAATTCCTTTGTCAAGTTCCCCCATTCTTCCTGCAATGCAGGTGTAAGAATGAAAGTGTAGAAAGCATAAAAACTTTTTCCTTGTGGACTGTTTTTTAGCTCGTCAATTGCATCAAAAGTAAATTCAAGAATATTGCTTTTTGTTAAGCTACCTTCTGCGTGTTTAAGATAAATATCTCTTGTTATTACTTTGAAATTATCTTCAACTTCTTTAAAGTCAGAAAGTAATTTTTTAGCTGATTTAGTTAGTTGGTTGAAACGAGGAACTATTTCAAAATCTTGGAATACTTTTATATCTTCTCCGCTTTCAATTCTTTGTATTTGTTGTTCTATTTCAAGTTTTTTGTCTTCTAGTAATTGTCTTCGTTTTTCAGTATCTTCATTTGTAAACTCAACAAGCTCTTTTAATTGATTTATGATATTTTTGAATTTTGATTCAGCTCCTACATATTCTTCTTTTTGTAAACCTGAAAGCCAGTCCAGCGTTTTGCTTGAATGCGATGAAAGTTCATAATATATTTCTCCTGTTTCGTCTTGGTAGTTTGTCAGAAAGCCTTTGTTTGTCCAATTTTGAACAAATTTCTTAGCTTTAATTTCGTAGTTGTCAGAAAATAAAATTTCACTTTCTTCATCAATTTCTACTTGAACAGCTTCTAAATAGTCAGCTAGTTGGTTGTGTATTCTTTCTGATGAAATTGTTCCTTGCTGATTTGAAAAAGTATTGACTAAAAAAGTGATAATAACCTCTCTGTTCCGAAGTTTCAGAAGGTCAACGCTTGGTGAGTTGTTTAATATGTCTGCTATTTTTGAACTGTCAATCATTAGTTGTAGAGGTGTCGTGCGGTGGCAAAATTTAGCTCTTTTGGTTTTGCGAAGCGTTGGTTTGTGTGTCGGGCAAAACCAAATGTGCTAAATGTGCGGTTGGCTTTTCTGTCTTGTATGTATTTCTATTCATTTTTTCTGTCGGTTTAATGTTAGCACTGTCGGTTGTCATAGGGTGAGGCATAACGTTTCTCGGCTTGGCGATGTGGCGGATAAAGTAGCCGAAACTTTCTATTATCACTAAACTTCGAAAATAACACAAATCTTCGATTTAGCACAAAACCCGCCATATTGCCAAACCGATGTTGTAGGCAGTTTTATGGCACTGTGTCTATTCCGGTAATTTTAAATTTTCCACTTTTTTTACTCAGATAAATAAAGCCTTGTGAACCTTCCCATTTTTTTGATGGCGCAACAATTGTGTATGAAAACATAAATCCATTATGTTTGTTTTTGTCGTCAAAAGTTGGATAAAAAATGTAAGTCTCAAAAATTTTATGCTTTTCAACTTCACTGCTAACACGTTTGTCAAAAAACTCCTTATATTGACTTTCATAAAATAATTTCTTGGTCACCTTGATTGTGATATGGTTATTAATTTTAAGAGTTGTGTCGTCAATACAAGGTCTGCAATAAAATGGAAATTCACAAAGTTTCGCTAGTTTGTCTTTGTCCTTTTTTATAATAGCGCTTCTAAAATCTGTCCAAAAGTTGCGTAAAAGAATACTTTCTTGAAACGAAATTGTTCTGTCAATATTTGCGGCTTGTCCATAAGAACAAACTGAAAATAAAAGTCCAATTATTATTGTTAGAATACTGTTCATAAAAAATTGCCTACAACGTTTTGCGTATTGGCGATGGTGCGGCTAAAAATACCGACTTTTGCTATTAAAAATTAATATTCGAAATATCTAAAATGTTTAAACTTGCGAT
>NZ_FOQT01000003.1 GCF_900113805.1 Halpernia frigidisoli
TCTCGATTAAGGTCTGCAAAAGTAAATATTAATTCCCAGCTATACAAACTTTTTTAAATAAATATCTAAAAAATTTAACCGCCTTCTCTCCTACTCCTTCGCTACAAATCCCTTCCGATTTGAGAGTGCAAAAATACATATTCCAAACATAGCAACCAAAAATATATCCCTATTATTTTATACGAAAATCCTAAAATTCTAATAATCAAGAACTAAAATTTTACCAACCATCCCCTATTATTAATTTAACACTTTAAATAAATTCTTTAAACAGAAAAAAACTTGAAATTAAAGCCTTTTGAGAAGGAGTTTATGGAAAAGATACTCCTCACCTCTATAAAATAATCAGATATATTTTGATTACTAAAATAAAAAAAGCCTGAAAAAATCAGGCTTTTGTATTATATATGGTATAATTTTAAAATCTCTTTAATGCTATTTTATATGTTATCATACCAAGCGACGATCCCACTAAATCTGCTAAGATATCAAGCAACTCAAACGATCTACCCATATGCATCACTTCCTGAAGTATTTCTGTGCTTAATCCATATATGAATATAATGACAAAGAAATAAACAACACTTAATTTTTGGAATGACATTAACAGACAAAAACCCAAAAAGGCAAAGATGCTTAAATGAATTATTTTATCAATCCCTTGAAACATGAACCAATACTCTTGGTTTTCTACTCCAGGTTTTAATAACATATAAGTAAGAAAGATTAAATATGCAGGAAAAACCAGCATTTTAAATAAAGAACGAAACTTATCCAATTACTTCCTGATATTCATCCGCAGATAATAAATCACCTTCTATATCTCCATCATTCAACTCAACTTTCACAATCCATCCTCTACCGTAAGGATCAGAGTTAAGTAATTCTGGTTCATTTTCTAAATCACCGTTAAATTCAATAATTTTCCCGGTTAGAGGCAAAAAAAGATCTGAAACTGTTTTCACCGCCTCTACACTTCCGAAAACGTCACCGGCAGCCAACTCATCATCTACACTGTCTACATCTACAAACACGATGTCTCCCAGCTCACCCTGCGCAAAATCAGTGATACCGATGGTAGCGATGTTGTTTTCTATCTTAACCCATTCGTGGTCTTTTGTATATTTTAATTCTACGGGAATATTCATAAGTATATTTTTAAATGTTTATTTATGGCAAATTTAATTTAAAATTGACAACACACCAATGAATTTCCTAGGTAAATATGTTTTTTAAAAAAAACCTTTAGAAATGTAAAGTGCACGGCCACTATATAATAGATGCAATATTTCACATATATAATAGAGTGACCAAAAATCTGGCAGTAATTTTTTAATATTTAGAAAGCAAAAAAATATTTAATCTTAAAGAATTTTATATATTTGCAGCATTAACAATTATTAATTAAAATTAAAATTATGTCAGACATTGCATCAAGAGTAAAAGCTATCATTGCGGATAAGCTTGACGTTGAAGAATCAGAAGTAACTCCAGAAGCTAGTTTCACTAATGATTTAGGCGCAGATTCTTTAGATACTGTAGAATTAATCATGGAATTTGAAAAAGAATTCAACATTCAAATCCCTGATGATCAAGCAGAAAAAATTACTACGGTAGGTCATGCTATTGCATACATCGAAGAAGTAGTAAACAAATAATATTTGCAGAAATAAAATTTATGGAATTAAAGAGAGTAGTTGTAACTGGTTTTGGAGCGATAACACCAATAGGTAATAATGCGCAAGAATACTGGGAAAATCTAATAAAAGGTGAGAGCGGAGCAGCTCCGATTACTCTTTTTGATACCACAAATTTCAAAACAAAGTTTGCGTGCGAGGTTAAAAATTTTGATCCTTTAAATTATTTTGATAAAAAAGAGTCAAAAAAAATGGACCGGAATACGCAGTTTGGTATTGCTTCCGCTCGTGAAGCAGTCGCACACTCAAGAATTATTGAAGACAATTGTAATAAGGACAGAATTGGTGTGATCTGGGGCTCTGGGATTGGCGGTCTGGAAACTTTTGAAAAAGAAGTTTTAGGATGGGCAGCTTCCACGGGCATTCCAAGATTTAATCCATTTTTTATCCCGAAAATGATTGTGGATATTACGCCAGGACATATTTCTATAGAATATGGTTTTCATGGACCAAACTACGCAACCGTTTCGGCTTGCGCTTCCTCAGCAAATGCACTTATCGATGGAAAAATGCTTATTCAACTCGGAAAAGCAGATATTATCGTTTGTGGCGGTTCTGAAGCAGCAGTAACAGCTAGCGGTGTAGGTGGATTTAATGCTATGATGGCTTTATCAACCAGAAATGATGATCCAAAAACTGCTTCAAGACCTTTTGACAAAGACCGCGACGGTTTTGTTTTAGGAGAAGGCGCAGGATCTATTATTCTGGAAGAATATGAACATGCTAAAAAACGTGGCGCAACGATCTACGCAGAATTAAAAGGCGGTGGAATGAGCGCAGATGCTTATCACATGACAGCTCCTCATCCTGAAGGGCTTGGCGCATACCTCGTAATGAAAAATTGTTTAGAAGACGCTGGGGTCTCTACTCATGAGGTTGATCACATTAATATGCACGGTACTTCTACTCCGCTTGGCGACGTAGCAGAATCTAATGCAATTTCCAAATTATTGGGAGATCACGCTTATAACATTCAGATCAATTCCACAAAATCTATGACGGGTCATCTTTTAGGTGCAGCCGGCGTTATAGAAGCAATCGCCGTTTTGGGAAGTGTTACCCATTCAATTGTACCTCCTACTATCAACCACTTTACGGATGATGAGAGAATAGATTCAAGGTTAAATTTTACTTTTGGTAAAGCTGTTCAAAAAAATGTTGACATTGCAATGAGCAACACTTTCGGTTTCGGCGGTCATAATGCATGCGTTTTATTTTCTAAGATCTAAATTCTGAAATATGCAGTTTCAAAAGTATTTTTCTAAATTGCTTTTAAAGGATAAAAAGAAAAATTACTCTGAAGATGATTATTTATTTAAAACTGAAATTGAAAAAATATTAGGTGTTCAAATAGAAAACCTGGATCTTTACAAAGAAGCATTTTCGCTTCGGACTTCATCAAAATTAAAAAACAAAAAAAACTATGAACGTTTAGAGTTTCTGGGCGACTCAGTTTTAGGAACAATAATTTCATGCTATCTTTTTGAGAAATATGCTACTTCCAACGAAGGCTATCTCACACAGATGAAATCTAAAATTGTAAACCGGAAAAATCTAAATAGATTAGGTGATGAATTAGGTTTAAAAAATTTAATTCAAAACAAAAAAAACTTAACACTGAGTGAAAACATCTCAGGAAATTTGCTGGAAGCCTTAATAGGTTCGATATATTTAGATTTTAATTATGAACTTTGCCACAGAATTGTTCTCGAAAAACTTTTAAAGGCAAGCGACATCTTTAAACTTGAAAACAAGATCATCAGTTATAAAGGTTTGCTTTTAGAATGGAGTCAAAAAAAGAAAGTAGCGATCTGCTACGAAACCTGTGAAGAATTTCACGCCAATAACATTCTCGTTTTTAGAAGCTGCATCATTTTAGATCAGGAGAAAATTTCTAATGCTACAGACAGTTCCAAGAAAAAAGCGGAAGAAAAAGCAGCACAACGCGCATTTTACGTTTTAAATAAAAAAGAAAATATCGTTGAAAACCAAAAAATTATTTCTTGAGGAAGAAGAGGAAGAAAATCTCAACCTAGGTCTTTTAAGACTTGCACAGGATCTTCCGGCTCATGAATTATTTTTTAAAATCAATCTATTAAATTCATTTAAATTTACCAGAATTATAGATCTCGTAGTTCAGGGTACTTTTTTTCAGTACAATTTCGCAAGATTTCAAGCCTATCATCATTTAGATAAAAACTGCCTTCAAATCATTAGTAATAAATCTGAAGTCAGCTACAAAATAAAAGAGCAAAAAGAACTGTTTAATTCTGAGACCGAAATGGCTTATATCTTCGAAGAATTACCTGATGTTGATTATCTTATAAAAACCTCAGACTATATTGATGATTTTTCCTTAATTTTGTTGCCGGAAAATTCTGCGTTTAATATTCAGACATTTTCCTTAAGTTCAACAAATGAACGTTACCAACTAATAAAATATTATGAATAAATTTTTAAAGAAAACTAAGATCATCGCCACTTTAGGACCTGCATCTTCCTCCAAAGAAGTAATGCTGGACATGGTAAAAGCAGGTGTAGATGTTTTTAGGATAAATTTTTCTCACGCCGATTATGATTTGGTGCGAATAAACGTAAATACAATTAGAGAAATAAACCAGGAATTTGGTTACACTGTTTCAATATTAGGAGATTTACAGGGACCAAAACTTCGTGTCGGTGTTGTGAAAGAAGGCTCTTATCTTAATCCAGGTGATATTCTTACTTTCACTAATGAAAAAATTGAGGGAGATTCTACAAAAGTTTACATGACTTATCAGAAATTCCCGCAGGATGTAAAAGTCGGTGAAAGAATTTTGATCGACGACGGTAAATTGGTTTTAGAAGTAATTGAAACCAATGAAATAGATACTGTAAAAGCAAAGACGATTCAAGGTGGACCGCTTAGTTCAAAAAAGGGTGTAAACCTTCCAAACACAAATGTTTCACTTCCTGCATTAACTGAAAAAGATGTAGAAGATGCTAATTTTATCTTAGATTTAGAATTAGATTGGATCGCTTTATCTTTTGTACGCCACGCTCAGGATATTATTGATTTAAAGGAAATCATTAAAAACCATCCGACCAATAAACAAAAAACACCAATCATTGCCAAAATTGAGAAACCGGAAGGTGTAAAAAATATTGAGCAAATCTTAATGGAATGTGATGCGATAATGGTTGCCCGTGGTGATCTTGGCGTAGAAGTTCCTATGGAAGAAGTTCCTGCCATTCAAAAAACTTTAGTAGAAAAAGCGAGATTTCATTCAAAGCCGGTAATTATTGCTACGCAGATGATGGAAACAATGATCAACAGTTTAACTCCTACCAGAGCTGAAGTAAATGACGTTGCAAACTCCGTTCTTGACGGCGCAGATGCCGTTATGCTTTCCGGTGAAACCTCTGTTGGCCGATATCCAGTTGAAGTCGTAGAAAATATGACCAAAATTGTAAAAAATATTGAGAACACAGACTTCTATCAAAATAAAAACGCACCTATTGAGAAAGATATCAATTGCATTGATGAGCGTTTTCTTACCAACAGAATTTGTCTTGCTGCAGTAAGAATTGCAAAAAGCACCAATGTTGAAGCAATTGTAACACTAACCTATTCAGGTTATACAGCTTTTCAGATTTCTGCTCACAGACCAAACTCACACATCATCGTTTTTAGCGCCAACAAACGCGTGATCACGATGCTTAATCTTTTATGGGGCGTACGTGCGTATTTTTACGATATGAACAAATCCACCGATGAAACTATCGTCCAGGTCAATACTTTGGCACACCATTACGGTTTTGTAGAAGGTGGAGATTACGTCATCAATCTTAATGCAACGCCTGCCAATGCAGATGGAAAAACAAATACTTTGAGACTGACTACTATTTAAAATAATTTGGGCGTATCCCTCATTACTGCTTTCGCAGCAATGACGGTCGCGCTATCCATTCCAAGTCCTCAGAAAAAAAATAGAGCGCCGCTTTTCAAGCGGCGCTCTATTTTTTTTCTTCCGGGCTTTCCATTACTATCGCTTACGCAGGAGTTTGCTTCTTCACACCAATATTTTCAAAAAGTAAATTCACTATTTTTTGAAAATTCTAAACCAAACTCATTCTCAGCCTAAATTATATCCTTTACATTGAAAATTTCTTATCTTTAATAAAAAGAAAATTTATGATTTGGCAAGGCAGATTTGATGGCGAAGATCCATTACACCACCGCATCTTCCAGCGTGTAACTTTAGAAAATAACTTCGAAAATATTAAAGAAAATGATTTCGCACTCCAGGGTTTTTCCGTTGATGAAGGCGTAAGAAGAAACAAAGGAAAAGTCGGCGCTGCAGTGGCACCAGATCATATCCGAAAAAATATGGGCAATTTTCCAGTAACGACAGCTTATTTTTCATTAAAAGATTTCGGAAATATTTCTTGTCAAGATCAAAATTTAGAAGAAGCCCAACAAAAACTGGCGAAGAACGTTCATCAAATTTTATTTAATAAAGCAAAATCAATTGTTTTAGGTGGCGGACATGAAGTCATGTTTGCACACTATTCTGGGATTAGAAAAGCTTATCCAAATTCAAAAATCGGAATTATTAATATTGACGCCCATTTTGATAACCGCGAAATTCAACCAGAAATCGGCGCCACTTCCGGCACAGGATTTTATCAAATCGCAGAAAATGAAACTTTAAATTCACTTCATATCGGCATTCAAAAAAACTCAAATACACTTAAATTATTTGATTACGCCCATCAAAACAACATGAAATACATTCTCGCTGATGAACTATTTTTTGAAAATCTACCGAAAGTTTATGAGAAAATAAATGAATTCTCGGATTCTGTTGATATTATTTATCTCACCATTTGCATGGATGTTTTCAACGTTGCAATCGCGCCCGGCGTTTCCGCACAAGCCTGTAACGGAATTTTTGCCGATCCAACTTTTATGCACTTTTACCGACATATTTTAAATAATAAAAAATTGGTAGCATTGGATGTTGCAGAAGTCAATCCAGGAATAGATCTACAGGAAAGAACCTCGCGTTTGGCAGCAAGCCTAATTAATGAATGGTTTATGGAAGGTTAGATAAAGTATAAAAATAAAATTTATATTTTTCAGGAAATACATAAATTATCAGAATATAAAAATTGTTCAAAATAGATTGAATTTTCTTACAGTTAAATTAATTTCATTTTGACTTTGTGGTAAAAATCACTCTCTATTTTTAAAAACGAGATTATCAATCTATTTCAATAGCTTTCAATTTAATTATTCACGATCTTTCCATCATAAAATTTAAAAAATGAATTTAGATAAATCTCAGAAAACTTTTGAATCATGGCGTACAACTCTATTTACGGAACGTCAAGATCTGCTTCATAAACTTTCAGAAATACTTTTAAAAAAGAAAGAAATCTTTGGTGAAATCATGACTAAAGAAATGAATAAACCCATTTCGCAATCTATTTCAGAGATTGAAAAATGTGCAGCAATGGCGCAGTTTTACGCAAATGCAGAAAATGTTTTAGCACCAGAAAAAATAGAATCAGAATTTGATTATTCAGAAATCCACCACGAACCAATGGGAATCATTCTTGGCGTCATGCCTTGGAATTATCCTTTTTGGCAAGTTCTACGATTTGCAGTTCCAGCAATTTTAGCCGGAAATGTGGTCATTATGAAACACGCCGCAATTTGTTTAAAATCCGGTGATGCATTACAAGAAGCTTTTGAAGAAGCAGGTTTTCCGGAAAATGTCTTTAAACATATCAAAGTATCTCATGATGAAATAGAAACTATTTTGGAAAATCCATTTGTGCAAGGCGTAAGTTTAACCGGAAGCGAAAAAGCAGGAAGTACAGTCGCGGCAATTGCCGGTAAAAATATCAAAAAATCTTTATTAGAATTAGGCGGAAATGATGCGTTTATTGTTTTAGATGATTCAGATTTAGACAAAGCCGCCAAAAGCGCCGCGCTTGGAAGACTGCAAAATTGCGGACAAACTTGCGTTGCATCAAAACGATTTATTATTCAAAGTTCTGTTTATGATGAATTTTTAGAAAAATTTATAGCAGAATTTAAAACTTATTTTGTTGCAGATCCGATGGACAAAGAGACAAAAATCGCCGGAATGGCGCGGGAAGATCTAACAGAAGATCTGGAAAAACAATATAATAAAGCAATCGAAAACGGCGCTGAAATTATTTTACCTTTGGAACGAATCGATAAAATCTCCTTCAAACCTGGTTTACTAAAAATGAATCCAGGAAATCCAGTTTTAGATGAAGAATTGTTTGGACCTCTGGGAATGGTTGTAGAAGCAAAAACGGATAAAGAATTATTAGAAATCGCCAATAATACAAAATTTGGTTTGGCAAATTCAGTTTGGTCAAAAGACAAAAAACGTCTCGAATTTTTCTTTAATGGTTTAGAATCCGGAACAGTTTCTATCAATCAAATTACAAAATCTGATGCGCGTTTTCCTTTCGGCGGAACGAAAAGTTCTGGTTATGGAATAGAACTTTCGCTAAATGCTTTGAAGGAATTCACGAATACGAAGATGGTTTTGGGGAAAATTTAAAAGTCACATAATTGATGAAAAAATATATTTTACTAAATATTGCACTAATTATTTTGATAATTTTTGCCTCAACTTTTGGAACATATTTTTCACCTCTCAACCAAAGATTTGCATATTGGTGGTCTATCACAGATTTTGATTGGTTAGCAATATTATTAATTATAAGTGCATCTATTGTTTTTGCATTATTAATGAGTATAATAAAGATCAAAAACTTGAATTACAAACAGAAATTTTTGAAGACATTTTGTATTTTTAATGTTTTAATTTTAATCTTTATGCTTTCCTTAATAATTAAGAATTATATAAACGTAAGGAAGGAATTAATTAAAATTGAAAAAGAATATGTTGACAAAGCAAAAAACGATATAAAAAATGATAATGTAACTTTTGAATTCACCGGTGGACTGTCAATTCGATATACTAAAAGCCCGGAAAACAAAATCAATAATATCTATAAAACTTACGGAATCACATATTTAAGCACTGGTTGTTTGTTTGATGACTACAATTCCGCAGGCCAACAGAAATATAAAGAAGTAGTAAAACCTTATTTAGAAAAACGAAATGGCAAAAATTGGGAACAAAAAATGAAAAGTGAAGTTGAAAAATTAAAAGATTAAACACTAACTATAAATGAAAAAATCCGGTTTATTTCTAAACCGGATTTTCTATTTATGCTATTTTGCTCATCACATTCTGCTTCTCAGCAAAAGCAATCGCGGCTTCTTTTACCCAAAGGTTTTCGCGTTGCGCTTTATTTTTTGTTTCTAAACGTTTTTTATTGCAAGGTCCGTTTCCTTTTAAAACTTCCATAAATTCGTCCCAAGGTAAAGCCCCGAAATCATAATGTTGTCTTTCTTCATTCCATTTTAGATTTTCATCTGGTACTTTTAAACCTAAAAAATCGGCTTGTGAAACGGTGACGTCAATAAATCTTTGTCTCAAATCATCATTACTTTCACGTTTTACCTTATAATTCATGGATTTTTGAGAGTTCGGTGAATCCGAATCATTTGGTCCAAACATCATTAAAGCCGGCCACCAAAAACGATTTAATGCTTCCTGTGCCAATTCTTTTTGCTCTTTTGTTCCTTTACAAAGCGTCATCAAAATCTCGTAACCTTGTCTTTGATGGAAAGATTCCTCTTTACAAATTCTCACCATTGCCCGGGAATAAGGACCGTAGGAATTCCCCATCAACATCACTTGGTTCATAATTGCAGCGCCATCAACGAGCCACCCAATTGCACCAATATCCGCCCAACTTAATGTCGGATAATTAAAAATACTGGAATATTTTGCTTTACCAGAAAGCATATCGTTGTAAGTAGAATCTCTATCCGCGCCGTTTGCACCGTTATTTAATGTTTCAGAAGCGGCATACAAATATAGTCCGTGTCCTGCTTCATCCTGAATTTTTGCTAAAAGTGCCATTTTTCTTCTCAAACTTGGCGCACGGGAAATCCAATTTGCTTCAGGCAACATTCCTACAATTTCAGAATGGGCGTGTTGGGAAATCTGACGAACCAAAAGTTTTCTATAATCTTCGGGCATTACATCTTTTGGTTCTACTTTATTTTCGGCTTGTACGTAATCTAAAAATTTATTATTTTCCATATCGAATTTTATTTAGAGATTTGAATTGGCTTAATATCTTTTCAATTCAGCATTCAAATTTAATCAATTGCATTAAATTATAGCAATTTTCCTTCCATTAATTTATCTTTAGTAAAAATTCCTACTTTTCCGTTTGAAAATTCACCTGCAATAAAGTTAATTTTTTTACCCTGATCTTCAATTTCATATTCATTAAACAAATAAATATGACCTTCATCTGGCTCCTGAACCTCAATCTTCCTGTCTGAACAATGCCAATAAAAATTCCAGATATTTAAACCTTCAACTTTATATTCTTTATCGATCTCAATGTAAGAAGCAAATTTCCAGGGATTCATAATTTTGGTTTTAATGTAACAATCTAAAAATGTAACAATCTAAAAATGTAACAGTTTAACAATATTTGTTGTGCTTAAATAATACTTGATCTTTTTTATAAATTTATAAAAAATAAAACAAATTCAGTTCATCATTGTTACATTGGTAAACTATTAAATTGTTATATTGATTTACACGTCATAACTCAACATCACAATATTCGTGGTCGGATGACATTGACAGGTCAAAACAAATCCACGCTCAACTTCATCTTCTGTTAAAGCGAAATTTTTATCCATAAAAACCTCGCCTTCCATTACCAATGCCTTACAAGTGCAGCAAACGCCGCCTTTACACGCAAAAGGAACGGGAAGTTTATCATTTAAAGCCTGATCTAAAATACTTCTTTTCTTAGAATTAAGGTGAAAAGAATATTCATCATCGTCAATAATAAGCGTCACCATACTTTCTAAATTCGGAATGGCTTTAAATTCATCGCTCATTTCCGCATTTTCTTCGTCGTCTGGCGCAGCATAATATTCAAACATGACTTTAAGTGAAGGCACTTTTTTGTCATTTTTTAAATAAGTCGACACATCTTTTATCATTTCTGAAGGTCCGCAAATAAAGAAAATACTTTCTTTCGGATCAATTTCTGGGAATCTTTCAAATAATAATTCTAATTTTTGGGAAGAAATTCTGCCTTCGAAAAGTTCATCTTCAAAATGTTTTTCTCGGGAAAGTAGATAAACGACTTTTAATCGACCTTGAAATTTATCGACCAAAGCGTCAATTCTTTCTTTAAAAATAATATCATTTAAACTTTTATTGCTAAAAAAAAGATAAGCCGTGCTTTCCGGTTCCTGGTATAATGCTTCAATTAAATTTGATAAAACCGGCGAAATTCCACTTCCGGCTGCTAAACCAATATAATTTTTTCGGTTGCTTTTATGATAATTTGTATAAAAATGTCCTGCAGGTGGCGAAACTTCTATCACATCACCCAAAGTTAAATTTTCATTTAAAAAAGAAGAAACTCTACCATCATCTAAATGTTTAACCAAAATTTCCAATTGGTCGTTTCCGTCCGTTGGTGCATTTACCACAGAATAAGAACGGCGCAGATCTTCACCATTCAACATCATTTTTAAATTTAAATACTGACCTTGCTTAAACTGAAAAAGCGGCTTTAAATCCTGAGGAATTTCAAACGAAATATGAACCGAATCATTGGTTTCTTTTGCGACTATTGAAGTTTTGAGCGAATGAAAATGATGCATTTTTTTACTTAAAGTGATTATTAACAAATATAGGAAATGCAAAGCGAATCTTCAAATAAACTTAAAATGCCATTTTTCGGAAATTATGTCTTAAATATTTTGATTAATTTTATATTATTCGGAAAAATTGACTTACTTTATTATGAAATTTTAATTAGAATACCTTTTGATATGTAGTTGGAAATCACAAGTAACATAACTAAGAATGAACTTAAATCAATATACAACCAAATCCCAGGAAGCGATCCAAAAAGCACAGCAAGTTGCGATGGAATTTGGGAATCAAAGCATAGAAACTCAACATTTGTTAGAAGGCATTTTGCAATCTGATGAAAATATTTCTGTTTTTTTAATGAAAAAATCAGAAGCAGAGTTAAATTTAATTCGTGAACGCAACAGAGAAAACATTGAAAAATTAGCAAAAGTAGAAGGTGGAAATATTTATTTATCACAAACTGCAAATAAAGTTTTACTCGATGCACCAAATATTGCCAAAAAAATGGGCGATGAATATGTGACGATCGAACATCTTTGGCTGGCGTTATTTGAAACAAATTCTGACGTTTCTAAAATGCTGAAAGATATGGGTGTTACAAAAAAATCCTTGGAAAGCGCGATTAATGAATTGCGAAAAGGCTCAAAAGCAACCTCGTCAAGTTCGGAAGAAACTTATCAGGCTTTAAATAAATACGCGAAAAACTTTAATGAACTAGCCGCAGAAGGAAAACTAGATCCCGTAATCGGAAGAGATGAAGAAATCAGAAGAGTTTTGCAAATTCTTTCAAGACGGACAAAAAATAATCCGATTTTAATTGGTGAACCGGGCGTTGGTAAAACCGCAATTGCAGAAGGAATCGCGCACAGAATAATTTCCGGTGATATTCCGGAAAATTTGATGGACAAAACCATTTATTCTTTGGATATGGGTTCATTAATTGCAGGCGCAAAATTTAAAGGTGAATTTGAAGAACGTTTAAAATCAGTCGTAAATGAAGTGATAAAATCTGACGGACAAATTATTTTATTTATTGATGAAATTCACACATTAGTTGGCGCAGGCGGCGGTGAAGGTGCGATGGACGCAGCCAATATTTTAAAACCTGCTTTGGCGAGAGGTGAATTAAGAGCAGTTGGCGCTACGACTTTAAACGAATATCAAAAATATTTTGAGAAAGATAAAGCCTTAGAAAGACGTTTCCAGAAAGTAATGGTGGAAGAACCGGATACTGAATCTGCAATCACGATTCTGCGTGGAATTAAAAATAAATATGAAGCGCACCATAAAGTTCGGATAAAAGATGAAGCAATAATTGCGGCCGTTGAACAGTCCCAACGTTATATTTCTGACCGATTTTTACCTGATAAGGCGATTGATTTAATTGATGAAGCGTCGGCAAAATTGAGAATGGAAATTAATTCTAAACCAGAAGAATTAGATACTTTGGATAGAAAACTGATTCAAATGGAAATAGAATTGGCGGCGATTTCTAATGAAGGAAATGATGTTCGCGTCAATCATTTAAAGGAAGATATTGCGAAATTTCAGGAAGATAGAAATGAAATTAATGCAAAATGGCTAAAAGAGAAACAAAAATCTGAGGATTTAAATTCTATTAAAAGAGATATTGAAGCCTTAAAATTAGAAGCCGAAAGAGAATCCCGCGCAGGAAATTATGCGAAAGTGGCTGAAATTCAATACGGAAAAATTAAAGAAAAAGAAAGTGATTTGCAAAAACTGGAACTGGAAATGCAAAATCACGAAAATGAACTCATAAAAGAAGAAGTTACCGCAGAAGATATTTCGGAAGTGATTTCTAAATGGACGGGAATTCCGGTAACTAAATTAATTCAGTCAGAACGGGAAAAATTACTGCATTTGGAAGATGAACTTCATAAAAGAGTTGTCGGGCAAGAAGAAGCGATTGAATCTGTTGCCGATGCGATCAGAAGAAATCGTGCTGGTTTGAATGATGAAAAAAAACCAATTGGTTCCTTTTTATTTCTTGGAACAACAGGAGTTGGAAAAACAGAATTAGCAAAAGCGCTTGCTGAATTATTGTTTGATGATGAAAATAATTTGACTAGAATTGATATGAGTGAATATCAGGAGAGTCATTCTGTGTCGCGATTAGTTGGTGCGCCTCCAGGATATATTGGTTATGACGAAGGCGGACAATTAACAGAAGCCGTTCGAAGAAGACCTTATTCAGTTGTGCTTTTAGATGAAATTGAAAAAGCACATCCAGATGTATTTAATACTTTATTGCAGGTTTTGGATGATGGAAGATTGACGGATAATAAAGGACGTTTGGTAAATTTTAAAAATTCAATTATTATTATGACTTCCAATCTAGGATCGCATTTAATTCAGGAAAACTTCGAGAATTTAACGGAAGAAAATCACAGTGAAATTTTAGAAAAAACAAAGAGTGATGTTTTATCTTTATTGAGAAAAACTTTGAGACCGGAATTTCTGAATAGAATTGATGAAACAGTTATTTTCCAACCTTTAACGAAGAAAGAAATTGGCAAAATCGTTCACTTTCAATTGCATGGTTTTAATAAAATGCTTGCAAGTAGAAATATTATAATGACGGCAACAGAAGACGCAATAAAATATATTACGCATAAAGGTTACGAACCAAGTTTTGGCGCAAGACCTTTAAAAAGAGTTCTTCAGCAGGAAGTTTTAAATAAATTATCGAAAGAAATCCTCGCCGGAAAAGTGAATGATGGCGACAGAATTACATTAGATTATTTTGAAGAAAGCGGTTTGGTTTTCCGCGCAATAGAATAAACCAAAATTTCATAGTTAGATTTTTTAATGGTTGAAGTCCGTTCTCAATTTTTTTGAGGACGGATTTTTTTTATATAAATTAGTTTAAAATTAAAAGGATGAATCCAAAAGTTAATTTTTATTTTGAAAAAGAGTCGAAGTTTCAAACTGAGATCCAGGAATTGCGAAAAATTGCTTTAAAGACCGGACTTCAGGAAGACTTAAAATGGGGACAACCCTGCTATATTTTAGAAGGAAAAATTATTTTCTTAATTCATCAGTTTAAAGAATATTGCGCCATTTTGTTTTTTAAAGGAATGTTGATGAAAGATCCTGAAAAAATTTTAATTCAACAGTCTTCAAATACGCAATCATCAATGCAGTTGAGATTTACCAATTTAAAGGACATAAAAAATTTAGAAAAAACAATCGAAAAATATTTAAGTGAAGCCATAAAAATTGAGAAAACCGGTGAAAAAGTAGTTTTAAAAAAAACTTCAGAATTTGAAATGCCAGAAGAATTTGCAAAAGTTTTAAATGAAGATTCAGAACTTAAAATTGCATTTCAAAACTTAACGCCGGGAAGACAGCGTGCATATTTATTATTCTTCGCAGCGGCAAAACAAATGAAAACCAGAGAAGACAGAATTGAAAAGAACAGAGTGAGAATAATGAATGGGAAAGGTTTAAATGATTAATTATTAAAAATAAATTAAATACAATAAAGATTTTTCAATACAATAAACTTTTATTTAATTTTATGGCATAATTTATGCAAATCCTTTAACAGATTTTCATCATTTGTGTTTTAGAAATCCCCTCGACTAGATTTTTGTCAGGGGATTTCTTTTTGCTTGAAAAAACTTTATTCTTAATTTTTATTTTTAAGTAAAATCCACCCGGTTTTTTGATAATTATTACCCAGATCTAATATATAATAATACGTTCCGGTCGCTAAGATTCTGCCGAGATATCGACCGTCCCAACTTAAACTGTCTTTATCTTTTGAAATAAAAACTGCTTTTCCGTACCGATCAAAAATGCTGATCTTCGCATTTGGAAAAAACTGAATATTATTAATTTTAAATATATCATTAAGCGAGTCATTATTTGGTGTGATCACATTTGGGATAAAAATAACAGCCGTTTCCTGCGAAATACTGCAAGAATTTAGTTGGGATTTTACAAAAACTGTATAAATGCCAGGCATTAAATTGGTAAAAACATTATTGTTTTGAAAGCTTTGTTGATTGTCTATCGAATAAGAATAAGGAGGATTTCCGCCAGAAGCAATAATCTCAATTGACTTTTCGGTAGAAATTATATTTACAATTGTTGGCGTTACGCCTGCCGTTACTTTTACGCTTTGAGTTGCAGAACAGTTATTTGCGTTTGTTAAAATAACAGAATAGGTGCCAATTTTCGAGACCTGTAATGTTTGTGTAAAAATAGGTGGTGTCGTATTCCATTCATAACTGCTAAAACCGCTTCCGGCGTCTAACACAATTGTTTCGCCGTTACATATTGTAGCATCAACCAATGTGGCGGAATGCGGTTCCTGAGAAATATTGACTTTAATTTCTGCGCGTGTACTCTCGCAATTTCCGTTATTTTGAGAAACGAAATAAGACGTTGCTCCTACTGTTGAAGTATTTGGAATTGGCGCAGTGGCGCTTCCTGTTCCGCCAGTTGCGGAAGTGTACCAAAGCAAATTAGTCCCATTTGCGGTTAAGGCTATTGCAACGGAATTTTGGCAATAATTTACAGGTGAAGTTACAGTTGGAGCATTTGGATTTGCTAAAATATTGACTTTAATTTCTGCTCTTGTACTTTCACAACCTACAATTGTTTGAGTAACAAAATAAGAAATTGTCCCTAAAACGGAAGTGTCTGGAATTGGCGCAGTTGTGCTTCCCGATCCTCCTGTTACAGAAGTGTACCAAAGTAAATTTGTTCCAGTTGCTGTTAAAGAAATTGCAATAGAATTTTGACAATAATTTATTTGTGAAGTTACGGTTGGCGCAGTTGGAATTGGATTAATTATAACTTTAATTTCTGAACGAGAACTTTCACAATTACCGTCATTCTGAGAAACAAAATAAGAAGTTGTTCCAACTGCAGAAGTGTTTGGAATTGGCGCATTGGTGCTTCCCGTTCCGCCCGTGTCAGAATTGTACCAAAGCAAATTGTTTCCGGTTGCAGTTAAGGAAGTTGCGACCAAATTTTGACAATAATTTATTTGTGGAGTTACAGTTGGAGGATTTGGATTTGCTAAAATATTAACCTTAATTTCTGCTCTTGCGCTTTCACAATTTCCATTGTTTTGAGAAACGAAATAAGAAATTGTCCCTAAAATTGAAGTATCTGGAATTGGCGCAGTTGTATTTGCGGTTCCACCAGTTGCAGAAGTGTACCAAAGTAGATTTGTGCCATTTACATTTAGTGCGATAGCAATAGAATTTTGACAATAATTTATTGGTGAAGTTACAGTTGGGACAGTTGGAATTGGATTAATTATAACTTTAATTTCTGAACGCGGACTTTCACAACCTGTAGTTGTTTGAGAAACAAAATAAGAAGTTGTTCCTAAAATGGAAGTATCTGGAATTGGCGCAGTTGAACTTCCCGTGCCGCCAGTTGCAGAAGTGTACCAAAGTAAATCAGTTCCGATTGCTGTTAAAGCTGTTGCAACAGAATTTTGACAATAATTTATTGGTGAAGTTACAGTTGGCGCAGTTGGATAGCCATTTATCTTCAAAGAAATTGGTGTAGAAATTACCTGACAATTGGTCGACAATATATTTAAAGCCTCTCCTACTATAAATCTAAATTGATCCCCATTTTGATAAGTTCCACCTAAAATATTCAAATTTGGATTTGAAGTAGGTAAAGTTTGGTTTATCCAGGTTATTCCGTTATCAGTACTTTTTTGCCAAATATAATTAACGTTTAAAAACGTATTGGTACTAAGATTTGCAGTAAGTTGAACATCCTGAGAATTATCACAAACACCAGTTGTAAAAATATTGGAAACATTTGCCGAAGTACTTGTAGATGGACCACAAGGTCTAAAACTGATATCGTCAATGGCAATATCATTTCCATTGCCGCCGGGAGAATTATTGATAAGAATCACCTGAACATCAGTAGAACTAACATCAGATTTAAAATCAACAGAAAATTCTTTCCAGGTGGCATCTTGAGCGATATCTCCCGTACTAATTGTACCGAGAAGCGCATTTGTTGTACTTCTAATTTCTACAGTTACATTTGGTTTTATATTATTGATACCGGGTTTATCGATATTTAATATCCATGTTGAAAATTTGTAAACCTGATTTGGACAAAGATTTGAAACCCGTCTCCGGTAAAACTCTCCCGCTGAAGCACTTGCATTTACAATCAGCATATTGCCATAAGTTCCAGGCGTATCAACTGTGTGATCGAAAGAATCTAGCCAAACGTAAGGATCCCATCTGGATTGATTTGCAATTGTGTAAGAACCATCTACCACAGGAAAAGTCGCTGTATAAGGATAAGTTGTGGAAGCAGGTGAAGCCAATGGTGGAGAAACGGTCTGGTTTGGCGTGTTAACAGATCCAAATGTTTCTGTAAAAATTGGGTTCCCGAAAGTGCCGCCGCAAGTTTGAGCCGGAGAAAATAAATTTAAAAATATTAATAAAATAATTAATTTAATATTCCTACCAAAATCTTTTATATTTTCCAAAATTTCATCATTTGTTATTTAATATAATTTTAATGTCTGGGAAGATTTTTACTTAAATTTTTACAATCATTATATTAACAAATGTATTTAATTTTGAATTGCTTTATCAGTATTAAACAAAAAAAAACTTCTTCATTGCTGAAGAAGTTTTTCTCAATTATTTAAATAAAAATTTAGTCTCTGGTAAACTTAAGATTTTGTCCGTTTACAGAAAGATCAAAGCTTTTTTTATCCGGTGCAAATTGTAGCACTAAACCAGCTTGCTCAAAAGTAAATTTATCTTTTCCATCACTTTCAAGTTGAAATTCCGGTTGTCCTGTTGCCTGAGCATTCAGAACATCGCCATCTGCTTTTAAAGTAATTTTGATAGGCGCCATTTTTGAGGAATAAGTTCCTTCATAAGCTTTCACATTTACAACATCCGCTTTAGCAGTTTTATCAGAATTCCAAACATTATTTTTACGGTTAGAATCCGGTATTGCTTTATTAGGATCTAACGTAACTGTTTTGATTTCTTTAGTTGAATCAACTCTGAAAGACCAGGTTTTATTTCTTTTCCAAATTTCTACCGGTAATCTTTTATTCTCAACAGTTCCATCAGCGTAAGTGATCTGCGCGTCAACTGGCATTGGCATTTGCTCCATGTTTGAGATTGAAATGATGGCTCCGTTTTTAAAGTCACCTTTTTCATATTTCACGCCATCTACAGACTGGTCAATTTTCCAGTTATTAAGAAACCAACCTTTCCAGAACCAACTTAGATCTTCGCCCGAAACATTCTCAATTGTTCGGAAAAAATCTTCCGGTTGTGGATGCTTGAACGCCCATCTTTGAATGTAAGTTTTGAATGCTTTGTCAAATCTTGCTTCACCTAAAATATTTTCACGTAACATATCCAGACCTGCACCCGGTTTTGCATATGCTAAAATACCAAGATTGGATTCTTTTAAACCATCCGGCGCATTTAATACTGGTTCTAATCTATCACTTGTTAAGTAATTTGCAGCATTTCCTAATTTTGAAGGTGATGCATATTCTCCTTTGTTAAAGTCCTGATCAGAAATTCCGTTAAAAAAAGTATTGAAACCTTCGTCCATCCACGCGTAACGTCTTTCATTAGATCCAACGATCATTGGAAACCAGTTGTGTCCAAATTCATGATCTGTTACTCCCCAAAGAGATTTTCCTTTTGATCTATAATCGCAGAAAACGATGCCTGGATATTCCATTCCACCTTCATTACCCGCAACATTTGTCGCATTTGGATAAGTGAATGAAAACCATCTTTTTGACATATTTTCAATAGAATATTTTACATATTCGGTTGATCTTCCCCACGCTTCATTTCCAACACTTTCTACAGGATAGGCAGAAATTGCCAAAGATTTTTTACCATCTGGCAAATTTATTCTTGCAGCATCTAAAATAAATGCGGGTGAAGATGCCCAGGCAAAATCACGTGTGTTTTCTATTTTAAATTTCCAGGTTTTTGTTCCGTTTGCAGTTTTTGCAGCATTGTTTACTTCGTCAGCAGAACGTATTGTTACTGTTTTATCACTGTTTCTTGCATCGTCCCAAAGTTTATTTTGAGCTGATGTATAAACTTCTCTTGAATTTTCAAGCTGACCGCCTGCTACTACAAAATGATTTGCAGGCACAGTGATCGCAGCATTAATATTTCCGTATTCAAGATAAAATTCACCTGCGCCTAAATAAGGAAGAGTATTCCAACCCATAATGTCGTCATAAACACACATTCTTGGAAACCATTGCGCTACTGTGAAAACTTTACCGTTTTTCGTGTCATTTATTCCCATTCTGTCTGAACCATAATCCGGCGACACAAAAGAGTAATTTATTTTAAATTTAATTTCTCCACCTTTTGCTTTTAATTCCTGTGGCAGATCGATCTGTAATCTTGTATCTACAACTGTATATTTTGGAGCAACTTTTACGCTCTTCCCATTTTCCGACATAATTTCTATGCTGGAAATAGTGTAACCGCCATCAAAAGTCTCTCCATGCGCACCATTTCTACTACCAGAAACCGGTATTACAGCATTACCGCGGGAATCTTTTTTAAATAAATTTTGATCCAGCTGCAGCCAAAGAAAACTTAGTTCATCAAAACTGTTATTTGTATAAGCAATTTCCGCAGATCCTGTGATTTCTTTTTTTGCTTCATTTAAACTGGCAACAAGATTATAATTAACCGTGTTTTGCCAATAGTTGTGACCGGGCTGTCCACTTGCAGACCTTGTTTCAGTCGCATTATTTTGGTAAAAATCCTGTTTAAAGGCGTCCGAGTAATCATACTTGGAAACTTGATCCTGTGCAAAGGCTGTAGCGGAAATCGCTAAGACACAGGCAAGAAAAGGTTTAGATAGTTTAAAGTTCATTTTTGAATGTTTTCATATAGGTAGAACAATAATGGCTTTTTGTTACAAATTTTTAAAGTTTAACTTATATAACATTAAAATTTTTAAAAATTGCTGTGTAAACGATTACATTATTATTTGTTTTTTATATTTTTACACTTCAATTTGAAAAAATTATGAAAAAATTAGCGGTTTCTTTCTTTATCTTTTTAACAGCTCTTTGCACAGCACAAAAGAACAGCATCGATTATTACATTAAAAATGCACCTTTTGACTTCGGTAAAATGGTTTTGCCTGAAATATCTGCAACATCTTATAATATTAAAGATTTCGGCGGTGTGGGAGATGGAAAAACTTTAAATACAGAAGCTTTTAAAAAAGCAATTTGTGCAATCAGCGAAAAAGGCGGCGGCATATTAAATGTTCCTTCAGGAATCTGGTTAACAGGACCAATTGAGGTAAAAAGTAAAATAAATTTTCACGTTGAGAAAGGGGCAATTATTCAGTTTTCAAATGATTACAAACAATATCCGATTCGTGAATATTCTAAAGGTAAATTTGATGTGACGCCTCCACTTTGGGGAAATAATCTTAAAGATGTTGCATTCACCGGCGAAGGAATTTTCGATGGTGCAGGTGAAGCGTGGCGACCAATAAAAAAGTTTAAACTAAGCTCTCAGGAATGGGATAAACTGGTTAAAAGTGGCGGCGTTCTAAGCGAAGACGGCAAAATCTGGTGGCCAAGTATTGACGCAATGAGCGGTGAAAATAATTCAAAAATAATTTCAAAATTGCCAAATGCGACCGCAGCAGATTATGAAAAACTGCATCTTTATTTACGCCCAATGATGTTCACTTTAGCTAAAGTTACCAACCTTTTAATTGATGGGCCAACTTTCCGCAACTCACCAAAATTTGTCATTAATCCTAAAAATATCACCAATTTAGTAATTAGAAATGTTACCGTTTATAATCCAAAATGGGCACAAAACGGCGACGGAATTGATATAAGTGCTTCCAAAAACGTGATCATTTATAATACAAAAGTAAATGCGGGCGATGACGGAATCTGTATGAAATCCAGCAGTTCCTCAAAAGATGACAGCGAAGCAAATCTTCAAAATGTGATCATCGCAGAATGCACTGTTAATGAAGCGCACGGCGGTTTTGTAATTGGAAGTAACACAGATGGCGGCATGAAAAATATTTTTGTTTCTAACTGTCTTTTTGATGGAACGGATATCGGTATTCGTGTAAAAAGCAATTCTGGACGTGGTGGCGATGTGAGCCAGATCTTTATTCAAAATATTGAGATGAAAAACATTATTAATGAAGCGATTTTATTTGATACTTTCTATGCCGATGCGCCTGCAGGAAGTTCAAAAGAAAGTCAGGATTCACAAATGACCGGAGACAAAGTGCCCTATTTTCATGATTTTCACATCAGCAATGTAAACTGTGAAAGTGCCGAAACGGCATTTAGCTTTACCGGCCTGCCAAATAAATTAATTGAAAATCTTTACTTTAAAAATATCAACATCACCAGCAAAAAAGGCATCACGGGAAAAAACGCCGCGAATCTTTACTTTGAAAATGTGAAGATCAATAATTCTACAGATTACAATATCGACAGTGCTTTAAAAAATGCGGTCGTAAAAAAGTAGGTTTCGGTAATTTGTATATAAAAAAAAAAGAGATGTTTTTTGCATCTCTTTTTTTATCTGTAAAAGTTAAAAAGTAAGTTAGGAACTCTTCTTCGCCTTGATCATCGCTTCCATCGCATCCCACATTTCCTGAGGTATAGCTTCCAGCATATTAAATTCTCCCGCACCCTGCAGCCATTCGCCGCCATCAATGGTAACAACTTCACCATTTACATACGCGGAAAAATCGGAAACCAGATACGCCGCAAGATTTGCCAGTTCCTGATGTTCTCCTACTCTTCTTAACGGTACTTTTTTCTTCATGTCAAATTTTTCGGCTAAATCTCCCGGCAACAATCTTTCCCACGCGCCTTTTGTAGGAAATGGTCCTGGTGCGATTGCGTTAAAACGAATATTATATTTTGCCCATTCTACCGCTAAACTTCGTGTCATCGCAAGAACACCGGCTTTTGCGCACGCGGAAGGAACAACATAAGCAGAACCCGTCCAGGCGTAGGTGGTCACAATATTTAAAACAGTTCCCGGAACTTTTTGATCGATCCAGTATTTTCCGATGGAAAGCGTGCAGTTTTTTGTGCCTTTCAAAACGATATCCAAAACAGAATCAAATGCGGAATGCGTTAAACGCTCTGTGGGCGAAATAAAATTACCTGCGGCATTATTTAATAAAATATCAATTTGCCCGAATTCTTTGATGGCAGCTTCTTTCATCGCTTCTACCTCATCCCAGTTTCTCACGTCACAAGCAACGCACAAAACTTTTCCGCCCGTTTCTTCTTCCAATTCTTTCGCGGTGTTTTGAAGTTTTTCTAAATTTCTGGAAGTGATCACGACTTTTGCGCCGAGTTGCAGAAAATATTTCGTCATCGCTTTGCCAAGACCGCTTCCGCCGCCGGTTACGATGGCGACTTTATCTTGTAAGGCATCTTCGCGAAGCATGGGTTGTGTGTATAAACTCATAGTTTTTATTTTGATTTAAATTTAAGCTTAATTTTCTAACCTGAAAAATCAGATAAAATGTAGTGAATATTAAAATACCACCTCCACAGTTGAGATTTTGTTTTATATTTGAATTTAATTAAAAGATGGGGTTTATCATACATATCACTACGAAATCGGATGTATATGTATAACTTTATCATACATATAAACAAGTTGGTAGCAATTTTATTAAACCCAGTGCCTATGAATAAACCTTGAACATTTAAAACTTATTTTTTAACTTACAAAATTTATTATTATGAAAACTTTAAATTATGCCTTTATAGCCTTATTATTAATAATGTCGTCATGCAGAACTTCTAATGACACATTGCCAAATCAGAAATTTAATTACGATGCCTACAATGCCAAAAACGCACTTTTTACCACGCTTAATAAAGTTAATCTGAAAAAGAATGTTGCCAAAACGACAAATTTAAATGAGTATGAGAATGCTTTAGCAACAATTAACGACGAGTTTGGAACCAATGTTTCTAAAACAGAATTTGATGAATACATAATTAACAATCCAACTTCAACAATTGACGATTTCGTTCAATCAGGATACATAAGTCAGGATGAGTATAATATTGTGGATAGTTTTTTTACTGATTTAGAAACGTACAATTTTGACGAAGCAAAAACTAGATTAGAAACAAGAATATTAGATAAAAATTATTCGAATAGTGAATTCCAGAAATACAATTTTCTAGTAAACCAACTTATGATTACGAATGATTATTACGTGAGTCATGGAGTAGATATTTTCGCAAAGGCTGGAACAAATAAAAATATTTCCAAACGAATAAGTGCAAGTTGTGCTGTATCTATTGCTGCAAATGCAATATCTACATACGGATTAATGTCATGTTTTGTTCCTGGTCCAAATTGTTGGGTTGCTTTAGCGGGAAAAGGATTGTCACTTGCTTCAATATTCTTAAGTTGTTAAACTTATGAACAATAAAATTACAATTGTCGTATTGATAATATCAATTATTCTTTTGATTATTGCAGTAATAAATAGTTATAATGTGTATGTAATTTTAGCATTATTCTTTTCTGTGATTAACTTTATCATACAAATTACAACTAAATCAAATAAATAGGTCTAAATAGATAAAACTGCTACCAACAAAGTATTTGCAAAAGAAGCCCCAAATTTACATAGTGAATAGGGGCTTCCTTCGCAAATACCCAACCGTTGGCAGAAATCTTAAAAAAAATTATGAAAGAAGATCTTTATACTTTGTATGAAAAGCTAGACAAATATTTCAACTTTGAAAGAATTAATTCAATTTTTACAACTATTTTAAAATCAATTATACTTTTAGCTTGTGGAGGATTATTTGGATATGTTTTGAGAGAATATTTTGGTTCTGGAAATATTAAAATTTTAGCATTACTAATTTTTATACTTCTACTTATAACTTATATTTTCTTAGAATCAATCAGGCTTAGTAAGGAACGCAACTTTCCTATTGGAATTTTGCAGCACTTAAAAGCAATAGAAGAATTACAAGAAACAAAAAAGAAAATTGATAGACATAATAAAGTTTTTGAGTTTATAGATAATTCTATACGTTCATTAAATAGTAATACTTGTCCGATTGCATTTGGAGAACCAAGCAATCAGTTATGTCATCAAAATTTGAGTGATGGATTAAAAGGAGTTCTAAATGATTTAGTTGAGAGAACAAATTATTTTTTTGATGTAGATAAATCAAAATTTACCATCGGCGTTTATCTTGAAAATATTATGGTAAAAAATAATTCTGACATAGTTGAAGCTAGTAAAAATTTTATTTTTAAAGATGATTTGAATTTAGAAGATAGTTTACCTATTGATTCAACTCATTTTAATTCAGAAAATGATTTACAATTTAAAATTCTTACTAAATTTTTAGAGTCAATAAATTTTTCAAGATATTTAGAAGAGAATATCAATGCAGAAAACAGAAATTTATTAATTGTTTGTTCTCCAATACCAAATGTATGTGAGAGTTGTCCCCCAATTGGTGTTATATATGCGATATATGAAGGTTGTGATAAATGTTCAACTGATAGCGAAAATGTTATGTTAATCAATGGAAGACTTTTATCTAATTGGATTTCAAAATATGAAGATTGTCTTTATAAAACCTATTCCACAAAAAATGAAACTCAAGAACCACATTCACATAATCAGATTATAGTGCCTAAAGAAGTACAAGAATTAATTGAAAAAAAAAGAGTCAAATCCGATGAAAACTAACAACCCCCGCTGGTGCGATCGTCACGCTCGTACACGTAGAAATAATTTTTAAGATTTGCGGGATAAAAGACACGAGCGTGACGCTCGCGCCAATAAGAGTTACTCATTGAAAAAAGGCGAGATTCTTCCTTCGTCAGAAATAGAATATTCGGCGGAGCCAATGACAAAATCTGTATAAGTTGAAATAATCTTCTGAAATATACGACCACCGCGCCCCGACTTGAGTGGAGCTCTTTTTGTTAGGAGGCACGACGAGCAAAAAAGCGGGAACGGAAGGCGGATAAAGGCGCCCAAAAAAATTGAAAACAGATTAACTGCTTGTTTTCATTATATTTGTGTAATGAAAAATCTATACATAATTGCAGGTTGTAATGGCGCAGGTAAAACTACCGCTTCATTTACTATTTTGCCTGAGATTTTAGATTGTAAAGAATTTGTAAATGCGGACGAAATTGCGAAAGGATTATCGCCTTTTCAACCCGAGAAAGTATCGTTTGAAGCTGGAAGGATAATGCTGCATAGAATTAACGAGCTTTTTTTTGTGAATGAAAATTTTGCTTTGGAAACTACTTTGGCTACAAAAATTTATAAGTCAAAAATAATTGAAGCACAAAATAATAATTACAAAGTTTCGCTTCTTTTTTTTTGGTTAGAAAATGTAGAATTAGCAATTGACAGGGTAAATACGAGGGTGTCGGAAGGCGGTCACAACATTCCTGAAAATGTAATCAGACGGCGATACGACAGTGGTATAAAAAATCTATTCAATATCTATTTACCAATCGTAGATGAGGCGATGATCTTCGATAACTCAAATGGAAAACCGGATTTGATAGCTTCTAAAACTCTTAACAGTAGTATTGAGATTTTAAACTTAGAAAAATATTCACAATTAAAAAGTTATCATGATAGAAAATAATAAGTTAACTGAAACGCAGGCTAAAATTCTTAAAGCAATGGATTTAGTTTATGAACGTTTGATCGAGTTTAAAAAGCAAAAAAACAGCGTTTTGGTAGTGATGCGCGATAATAAAATTGTAAAAATAAAACCATAATTTCTGTTCTAATTTTAACATAAAAAAACTGCAGGACAATTAATCCTGCAGTTTTTTATTAATTAAATATCTAAAAATTTAGTAGCCAAAGATCTCTTCTAAAGAAAGAACTTTTACGTCACCTAATTTTTTTAATTGATCCATTGTTACGTTTTTATCTGAGGCAACAACTGCGTAAGTGTAAGGTTTGCCGGAGAAATAAGTATCGTGGAAGGTTTTCATTTCTGCCATATTTACATTCCCAACATCTGCGTAAACTTTCTTGCGGATGTCTTCATTTAAACCCAGATCTTTTGCAGCTAAGTAATTATAAATAATACCGTCCTGCGTGATTCTTTCCGTCTGGATATCTTTACGAACCTGGTTTTTAGCCAGATTTAAGTTGCCATCCAGGTTTGGTAAAGTGGTCAAAAGATCGTTCATCGCCGCGGTAGATTCATTAAATTTATCTGCCTGACTTCCTACATAATTCATGATGTAATAATCCTGATCTTTTTTCTGCGGACTCATATAATAGCCGTAAGTGCTGTACGCCAAAGCCTTGCTCTCACGAATAGTCTGGAAAACCACGGAACCCATGCCGCCACCAAAATAATTATTGTAAACGTTGATCAAAGTGGTTTTGTCCGGGGAATAAACATCCGTATTTCTGATCCATCTCGTTTCTGCCTGCACCATATCATAGTTGGCAAACAACACCTGATTTTTCTTTAACTGAACCTGCGGAAAATCTTTTTTAGCAAGATCTGCATTAAAAGTTGCCGGCACTTTGTGCATTTTTTCTAAACTTGAAACCAGTTCATTTAAAGGTTTAGGACCGTAATAAATAATGGTCTGCTCAAAGTTATTTAAGTTTCTAAGACGGTCAACCAATTCGCGGGAAGTAGTTTCTGCCAGGTCTTTGGAAGATAATGTGTAATTAAATTTATTGTCTTTTCCATAAATTGCATAACTCGTAAGTCCTTGCATAATGGCACCTTTATTTAATTTTCTGTCTTTTCTACCTTTTTCAATTCTGGCTTTTAAACTTGCCAAAGCTGCATCATCAGGATCTACATTATTAATGATATTTTCGTAAAGCGAAACTGCTTTATCAAAATTATCCTGCAAACCTTCTATGGAAACCGTGGTGTATTCTTCACCCGCAGAGATATTAAAACTACAGGCAATCTTATAAAATTCTTTAGAGATCTGCTCTGCAGACATTTTATCCGTTCCTAAAAACTGAATGTAACTTGCAGCCAAAGATGCTTTAAGATCGTTTAAAGTCCCTTTTTTGTATCTGTATTTCAAACGGAAAATAGAATTGTCTTTATTAGGAACATAAAGCACTTCTGCCAAACCTATTTTAGATTTTTGAATGTCTTTATTATAATCTAAGAAAACCGGCGTTGATGCATTACTCGGCATATCATCTACCATTTTCACAAACGCTGATTGTTTATCAGGATTTGTTTCAACCGCTGTGATAATTGGTTTTTCAATTTTTTCACGGTTTGCTTTTTCACCTTTTTTCTTGTAAACAGCGACGTAATTATTACCTAAATATTTTTTGGCAAAATTAACAACATCCGCTTTCGTCACTTTAGAAAGGTCATTAACATAAGCCACCTGATCTCTCCAGTTTTGCTCAGATGTAAATGCGCTCATTAAAGAACCTGCGCGACTTCCGTAAGTTTCGCTTTCGTAAATTTTATCTTTTTTAATATTATTGACGATAGAAGTAATTAAAGAAGCATCAAAATTTCCGCTTTTTAAATTATCGATCTGACCTAAAAGTAAAGTTTTAACCTCATCTAAAGATTGACCTGTCGTTGGCGATGCCGATAAATAAAGAACGCCGTGATCAATCAAAGTATAAGTAAAAGCCGAAGCGCTCAATAATTTTTGTTTCTTAACTAAATTAAGATCCAATAATCCCGCTTTACCATTAGTCAAAACCTGACCAACAAGATCTGCAATCAAAACATCTTTGTCTTTATTCCCCGGAAGTCTGAAACCCATTGTCAAACTTTCTGCATCCGGACCAACAATTTCTTTAATAATTGGTGTTTTAATCGGACTTTCCTGCGCAAAAGTATATTTAGGAACCGGTTTAGACTTCATATTTTTAAATGAAGTATCAATTTTCGCGATCACTTCATTTGGATCAAAATCACCTGACATTATTACGCCCATATTATTTGGGACATAATAGGTGTTAAAATAGTTTCTGATTTTTACCAAAGATGGGTTTTTCAAATCCTGAATTGTACCGATCGTTGTTTGTTTACCGTAATTATGTTCTTTAAATAAATTAGCAAACAAAGTTTCAAAAACCTGGCTTCCATCGCTGTCTAAACCACGGTTTTTTTCTTCATAAACCGCTTCCAGTTCTGTATGGAAAATTCTTAAAACCGGCATTCTAAAACGTTCTGCCTGCACCGTAATATATTTGTCGATCGAAGAACTTGGAACATCATCCGTGTAAACTGTTTCTTCAAAACTTGTGAAAGCATTCGTTCCCTGCGCTCCCATTGAAGACATTAATTTGTCATATTCGTTCGCAATTGCAAACTTACTAGCCACACCGGAAACGGAATCTATTTTTTTGTAGATCGCTTTTCTCGCCGCGTCATCAGTCGTTTTATTGTAAGTTTCATACAATGCATCGATTTTGTCTAATTGCGGTTTTTCTTTTGACCAATCTAAACTGCCGTATTTATCAGTTCCTTTAAAAAGCATGTGCTCTAAATAATGCGCTAAACCTGTGTTTGTCGCAGGATCGGTTTTACTTCCCGCTTTTACGGCAACATAAGCCTGAATTCTTGGGTCTTTCGGTGTTGGACTAAGAATCACAGTTAAGCCGTTTTTCAAAGTATAAAACCTGGCTTTCATTGGATCATTTGAAACGTATTTATACGTATAACCTCCTTCTGTAGCAGTTTTCCACTCAAATTTACTTTGAGCAAAAAGATTGACTACCAAAAATAGAAGTAGAAATTCTAATGATTTTTTTATCATATTAGTAATATTTTTTAATGTGAAGTAAATATATATAAAATTTTGATTGATTTAGATTAATGATATTTATGTCTTCAACTTTTTTGAATCTGATTCCGATAATTATTTAACTTTTTTGGATTTGGATAGAATTTATTAAATCTATTTATAACACCACACGAAAATCTGCTTAATATGTTAAATCTGCGAGAAATAATACGAACAATTTATCTTTCAAAAAGCAATCTTTCACCAAATTTTTCTGATGTAATATTTCCATTTTCAAAAACGAGATTTCCATTAACGAAAGTGTGCGTTACTTTAGAATGAAAGGTTTTTCCCTCAAAAGGACTCCAACCACATTTTGCTAAAATATTATCTTTGGAAACAGTATATTTTTCATTTAAATCTACTAAAACCAGATCTGCTTTAAAACCTTCTTTTATGAATCCACGCATTTCAATTTCAAATAAAATGGCAGGATTATGACACATTTTTTGAACTAATTTTTCCAAAGAAATTTTTCCGTTTTTGTAATGTTCCAGCATTTGGTTTAAAGCATGTTGCACCAAAGGTCCGCCGGAAGGCGCGTCCAAATATTTTTTAGATTTTTCCTCTAAAGTATGCGGCGCATGATCGGTTGCAACAATGTCAATTCTATCATCTAAAAGGGCTTCCCAAAGTTGATCCTGCTCTTTTTGCGTTTTAATTGCTGGATTCCATTTAATTAAATTTCCTTTTTCGGCATAATCTTTATCTGAAAAAGTAAGATGATGAACGCAAACTTCTGCCGTGATTTTTTTCTCTTTTAAAGGAATATCATTTTGAAAAAGATCCATTTCCATCGCCGTAGAAAGGTGAAAAACATGCAGTCTTGCACCCGTTTTTTTAGCCAATTCAATTGCTTTTGACGAAGAAATATAACAAGATTCTGTACTTCTTATAATTGGATGCATTTCTACTGGAATTTCTTCACCATATTTTTCTTTTGCTTTTTCTAAATTTGCTTTTATGGTTGCCTCATCTTCGCAGTGAACGGCAATCAATAATTTAACATTTGAAAAAATCTTTTCTAAAGTTTCTGGATTGTCAACCAGCATATTTCCCGTGGAAGAACCAAGAAATAATTTAATTCCGGCGACATTTCTTGGGTTTGTTTTTAATAATTCTTCCAGATTATCGTTCGTTCCGCCCATCATAAAAGAATAATTGGCGTAAGAATTTTTTGCCGCAATTTTATATTTTTCTTCAAGTAATTCTTGCGTCACTGCATTTGGAACTGTATTTGGCTGTTCTATAAAACTGGTAATTCCGCCCGCAATTGCCGCGCGGGATTCACTCTCAATATCGCCTTTCCACGTTAATCCCGGCTCACGAAAATGAACTTGGTCATCAATAATTCCAGGCAAAAGATATTTTCCTTCTACATCAATAACTTTATCAACAGTTTCTCCTGAAATATTATCTGTAATTTCTTTTATTAAATCATTTTCAATAAGCAGATCGCTTTTAAAAATCTGATTTTCATTGACTAAAGTCGCATTTTTTATTAAAATTCTCATGGCTTAAATTTAATGAATTTTTTAATTTTTCAAATCATTAAAATAGTAAAACACATTTCAATTTTTCTCCTATTTAATTAAAACTTTACATTTGCAAAAAACATTAAGGAATTTTGAAAAAACTTTTAGGTGAAACATTAATTTACGGACTTGGCGCGATAATGCCGAGAATTATTTTATTTGTCTTAAATCCTTTATACATCAATCAAATTGATACAGACGCATTTGCTCAATTTTCAAATCTATATGCAATTGTTTCCTTTGTAAATATTTTTTTATCATTCGGTTTTGAAACTACTTATTTCAGATTTTCAGCGGATAAAGAAAATGAAGCCAAAACTTTTAATACAACATTTCTATTTCTGTTCGGGCTTTCCGCGGCTTTTTTAATAGGCGTGCTTTTATTTAATCAGCCAATCGCCAACTTTTTAGGCTACGAAAAACATCCGGAATACATAAGATGGTTTGCGATGATCGCTTTTTTTGATAATCTCTGCGTGATTCCATTTGCCTGGCTGCGTTTCCATAATAAACCTATTAAATATTCTTTAATAAGAGTTATTCAGTCACTTTTTCAAACTTTAATAGTTATTGCTTTTTTCCTTTTAATTCCGGTAGAAATTTTATCAAAATTTGGAATGAAAGAGAAAGTTTCTTATCCTTTTTATGCCAATTTAGCGGGAAGTATTTTTGGTGTTTTGCTTTTATTACCCATAATTTTAAAAATAAAACTACAGTTTTCGAAGGAATTATTTTCAAAAATGATAAAATATTCCTGGCCAATAATGGTTGCAGGTTTTGCATTTATGGTCAATGAAAATTTCGACAAAGCCATTCAATATTCCTTTATCAACGAAAGCGATGCAGGTGCTTATGGCGGTTGCTACAAATTAGCAGTTTTGATGACGCTTTTTGTTACAGCGTATAGAATGGGAATTGAGCCTTTCTTTTTTAAACAAATGAAAAATGAAAATGCAAAAATAACTTATGCAAAAGTGACAGAATATTTTTCCTTTTTTGCTTGCATTGTAGCACTCGGAATTATCACCAATATTTCCTGGCTAAAACATGTTTTCATTCCAAATAAAACCTATTGGACGGCAATTGACATTATCCCGATTATAGTAGTCGCAAATCTTTGTTTTGGTATTTATTATAATCTTTCCACTTGGTACAAAGTAACTGACAGAACCAAGTTTGGCACTTTAATTTCCTGGGTTGGTGGAATTTTTACCATCATTCTAAATTTGGTTTTTCTTAAAAAATACGGATTTATGGTTTCCGCCTGGGTAACTTTTGGCGCTTATTTTATGATGATGGTTTTGTCTTATTTTTTAGGTCAGAAATATTATCCAATTCCTTACAGAATAAAGAAAATTTCTTTCTTTTTAGCTTTGTTAATGATTTTTAGCGTCATCACAGTTAAAGTTTTTGAATACAATTTTTGGCTATCTAATTTACTTTTTGCTACTTATTCATTCATTTTAATTTACAGCGAAAAAGATTTTATTCTCAGAAAACTCAGAAACTAAATCATTAAAAATTACTATTTTTACAAACTTCAAAAAATTACATAAGACATTTATATATGAAAATAATAGTTCCAATGGCCGGTCGCGGTTCCAGATTAAGACCTCATACATTAACAGTTCCAAAACCTTTGATCCCAATTGCGGGGAAACCGATCGTTCAAAGATTGGTAGAAGATATTGCAAAAGTAGCTGGTGAAAATATTGAGGAAATTGCCTTTATTATTGGGGATTTCGGATCTGAAGTGGAGGCCTCTTTAATTAAGATCGCAGAAAGTCTTGGCGCTAAAGGAACAGTTTACACGCAGGATGAACCGCTTGGAACAGCGCACGCTATCAAATGTGCAGAAAATTCTATGCAGGGTGACGTTGTTGTCGCTTTTGCAGATACATTATTTAAGGCTGATTTTAATTTGGATAAAAATTCTGACGGCGTTATTTGGGTAAAAAAAGTGGATGATCCATCAGCTTTTGGCGTGGTGAAATTAGATGAATCTGGCTTTATCACAGATTTTGTGGAAAAACCAAAAGAATTTGTTTCAGATCTGGCGATTATCGGTATTTATTATTTTAAATCTGCTGAAAAATTGATGGACGAAATAAATTATATCATGGACAATAATATAATGGAAGGCGGCGAATATCAGTTGACAAGAGCTTTAGAAAATTTACGTCAAAAAGGAGCGAAATTTTCTTTGGGAAAAGTGGATGACTGGATGGATTGTGGCAATAAAAATGCAACTGTAGAAACCAATTCTAAAGTATTAAAATATGAAGCTGAAGAAATGTCTCATTTTCCAGCTTCCGCTATAATTGAAAACTGTTTGATCATTCCACCATGTTTTATTGGCGAAAATGTAAAAATAAAAAATTCAAAAATTGGTCCTGGCGTTTCTCTCGGAAACAATACTGTGGTAATTAATTCAAACATTGATAATTCTTTAATACAGGAAAATACAGTGATCGATCATGGGAATTTAACCAACTCAATGATCGGAAGTTCAGCTCATTATTATGGCGTTGCCCGTGAAATTTCTTTGGGAGATTTCTCTGTTTTGGATTTTTTATCTAAAGCTGACATATAGATTTAAAGCCCATCTTGACGATTTTTCGGCCTATGATTAATTTTATTTGGCTTAAAAGTTGTAAAAACTGGAGTAAAAAAGTTATGAAAAAGTATATTATATTAAGCTTCGCAGCTTTGTCAATTATATCCTGTAAAACTGTATCAACGGTGAACAAACCGGTTAACAGTAATTTACCTGTAGCGTCGGATGCTTCATTTTACAAAAAAATTTTAGCGGAAGAAAGCTACGAGGCTTTAAAAATAAACAGCAAAGTCGATATTGAAAACGGCAGTTTTATCCCAACATTGAACGCAACTCTGTATCTTGAAAAAGACAAAAAAGTCTGGCTAAATCTTTCTGCATTATTCATAAATGTAGCACGTGGTTTGGCAGATGAACAAGGCGTAAAAGGATATGAAATTTACAACAAAACATACATTGATTCTAATTTTGGTTATTTAAATAACTTACTGAATGTTAACTTTATAGATTTAAAATCACTGCAAAATCTTTTAACAGGTAAAACTTTTATTCCAATCAATGAAAATGACTTTAAACTGACAAAAAACAGCGCAGGCTATAATCTTAAATCTGTAAAGAATCAGATCATATCCAATAATGGGAAAACCAGTGAATATATTATTGATCTTAATTATACTTCAGATTTTCACCTCTCTACAGTAACGCTCCAGGATGCCAAATCACCGGATAAACTGGAAGTTTTATACAGTAATTGGGAAATTAATAACAATATTTCTTTACCTAAAAACGTTAAAATTATAATAAATGGGAAGAAAAGAAGTGAAATTTTATTAGAAAACACGAGATTTGATTTCTCGAAAATGGACACTCCATATTCGGTTCCCAATAATTATCAGAAAACTGAAATTAAATAATGCACAGGAAAATATTAATTTTTATAGGTCTTTTGTTGTTAAGTCAATTTTCAGCACAGAAAAAAGAGCAACTTCAGCAACAAAATGCTGATCTCAAGAAGCAAATTTCATTAATAAATGCCAATCTGGCGAAAACGAAAAATGAGTCTAAACTTTCAGTTGCCTACCTAAATGCAGTCAACCAAAAAATAGATCTTCGTCAAAAGGTATTCACCAATACTCAGAAGGAAAAAAGATTTATAGAAGATGATATTTACCTTCGTCAGCTTGAGATCAACCGCCAGAATAGAGAGTTAGTAGTTTTACGTAAAAATTACGCAGCAGTTTTAGTAAACGCATATAAAAACAAAGGCGTTCAAAATAAGGTTACTTTTATTTTATCTTCTAAAAATCTTGGTGAAGCGTTGCGACGTGTTCAATATTTAAAACAATATTCAGATTATCAGGATAAAAAATCTGCAGAAATTACAGATGCTTCCGTCAAGATAAAAACCTCTATTGCAAGCCGTCAAAAATCGATGCAGGAAAAGGAAAATTTGCTGTCTAATCAGGAAAAAGATCTTAAAACTATAAGCGTTGAAAAACAACAAAAAGAAAAACTACTTGCAGATTTTAAAGCAAACGAAACGCAACTAACAGCGGAATTAAAGCAAAAGCAAATACAATCTAATGCTTTGGAAGGAAAAATCAGAAATCTCATCAATGAGGAAATTAGATTAGCAAAAATAAGAGAAGAGGCAAATAAAAAGGCGGAGGCAGAAAAAGTACGTTTGGCGAAATTAGCTGCAGACAGAGAAAAAGCAAGAATCGATGCTGAAAATAAAGCACGAGCTGATGCCTTAGAGAAAGAGAGAATTGCCGCAGACCTTGCTGCAAAGAAAGCTCTTGAACTTGCCAACAGGAAAGCGGACGATGAGAGAAAAAGAAGTGCAGACGCAGCAAAGGCCGACGCCAGTGCGCGTGATGAAGAAAGACGAGTTGCTGCCTCAAAAGATGCTGCTGCTGCTGCAAATGCAGCGAAAATTGCACAAAACAAAGCCGTGGACGCACGTGCTGCCGAAGTACTTTTAGAGAAAAATAAAAATGAGGCAAAAAAAGTAGCAGAAACTAAGGCTAATACAAGTTACGGTGTTAATACAAATTTAGCAGGGAATAATTTTGTTGCTAACCGCGGAAAAATGAGTTTACCAGTTAGAGGAACGATCACTCACAGATTTGGCCGACAACCGCACCCAATATTTAAAAATATTTGGGAAGATAATAATGGTATAAAAATAGCTGTAAGTCCTGGTACAAAAGCGCAGTGTGTTTTCCCAGGTGTAGTGACGGGCGTGATGGTAGATGGCAACTTAAAAACAGTTATTGTAAAACATGGAGATTATTTCACCGTTTACAGCAATCTCTCTAATGTAAATGTTTCTTCCAATCAACAGGTTGCAGCCGGAACAGCGATTGGACAGGTAGGAACTGACTTCGATGGAACAAATACTTTGGATTTTCAAATCTGGAATGGCTCAAATCCCGTAGATCCTTTAGGATGGATTTCTTATTAAAAAAAATAATATAACTTTGTTAAAAATAAAAAAATGATTACAATTACAATACTTGCCCTTTCATGGGAACACATCGTAGTAATAGGTTTAATTTTAGTGCTTCTTTTTGGAGGTAAAAAAATCCCTGAATTAATGCGTGGAATGGGTTCTGGTATCAAAGAATTTAAAGATGCTGTTAAAAAAGAAGATGAGGTGCCTACACCGCAAAATCCAACCAGCAACCATGTAAATAATCCAGTTAACAATCCTGTGACTACGCCGGTTAATCATACTACTGAAAATACTGGTAACTCGATTTAAAAAAATCTTATGTCTTTTTCTGAAAATGCCTGGAAGATATTTAATCTTTCTGTGGAAAACTATCATATAAATGATGATGTCGATTTTATTATCGAAAATCCTTACTCAGACTCGTCTTTGGAACAAATATTGTATGCAAAAAACTGGATTGATTCCGTTCAATGGCATTTAGAAGACATTATCAGAGAAGATGAGATAGATCCAAAGTTAGCTTTGGCTTTAAAACGCAGGATTGATGCTTCTAATCAAAAAAGGACAGACCTTGTTGAATACGTAGATAATTGGTTTTTTGATAAATACCAAAATATAGAACCGAAGACTGATGCTAAAATCAATACAGAAACAATTGCGTGGGCAGTAGACCGTTTGTCTATTTTATGTTTGAAGGTTTATCATATGAGAGAAGAAGCATTGAGAGAAAGTGCTTCTGAAGACCACAGAATTAAATGCGGACAAAAACTTAAGGTTTTACTTGAACAACACATTGATTTGTCAAAAGCTATAGACCAGCTGATATTTGATATCGAGAACGGAACTGTAAAGATGAAGTTATACAAACAAATGAAAATGTATAATGATGAATCACTCAATCCTATCTTATATCAAAAAATAAAAAAATGAAACTAACTTTTTCTGCAGCATGCATCTTTTCACTTTTAATGATGAGTTGTTCTTCGGAAAAAGTTAATTTATCTCCAGTATCTGACAATCTTCGAAATGATCTTTATGAAAGTTCAAATGATTTAAGCAAAAAGACTGCAACTTTAGCTTACCAGTCAGATATTTCTAATTTACTTTCCACTTTTCCGAAATTTAATAATAAGCTTCTTGACCGGGAAGTTGATGCATTAAAAAGTGCCTTAAATGGCTATATTGCTGCAATATCAAATAAAGACATCAAAAAACGCAATAACTTCTATAAAAGTTACGTAAATTCATACATTAAAATTCAAAATTTACGCAAATCACTTACAAGCGATCTTGATAACATTCTAAACAGATATATGGTTCGATTGAAAACCAACGTAAATCTTTTAGAATCACTTAATTAAACAATTATAAAGAAAATTTCTACTTACAAAATGGTTACAAAACAAGCAGAATCTTTAGTTCCGACAGAGTTTGGAAACTTTAGAATTATTGCATTCTCCGAAGTTGAAAATAACTGGATGCCTCACATGGCAATTATTGCTGAAAATACAGATTTAAGCAAACCTGTTAATATCAGATTTCATTCTGAATGTATTACAGGAGAGGTTTTCCATTCAAAAAAATGTGAATGTGGGCAGCAACTCGATTACGCGATGCAGTACATGAATAAAAATGGTGGCGCTATTATTTACCTCCGTCAGGAAGGCAGAAATATAGGGATTATCAACAAATTAAAAGCTTATGCGCTACAGGAGCAGGGTTTTGATACTGTAGAAGCAAATCTAAAATTAGGACTTCCTGCAGATGATAGAAATTTTGATGTTGCTGTTGATATACTCCGAAAATTAGATATAAAGGAAATCAATCTTTTAACAAATAATCCATTAAAAATGGAGGCTGTTGAAAAAAGTGACATTATTTTAAGAAGCAGAATTCCCCTTCAAATTCCTTCGACTAAGGAAAGTAAAGATTATCTCGATACCAAAAAATCTTATTTCGGTCATTTACTTGAAGATGAAATTACAGAATAAAAAAAAGACAATTGATTTCTCAATTGTCTTTTTCATTTTAAATTTTATATTTAAAGACTCTTTAAATTTGCGTCTTTAATATTATAGAATCTCGCGACAGCGTTGTAATCTCTTGTATCAACAGAATTTGCAGAAGCATTCTTGCCCGTTTTTGCCGGAACTACTACTATACGAAAAGTCTGATTATTAATATAAGTAGGCGCTAAAGCAGGATCAAATGTACCGCCAGCTTTAATTAAAATATCAAGTCTACTAAAATCAAAATCGTAATCTAATTCACCCTGTGTTAAAAACAAAGTTCTTGGAATTGATTGCCAAACAGCAGTTCCGTCCGATAAAGTACTTGATTTTCTATAAATTAAAACAACATCGCTTTCGATTAATGCACTGTTAAAATTTCTTGAAATAGCATAAATACCACTGGCATTTTTTACAAAACTCACGTTATTCAAATCGTAAGCGGTAGAATAAGTATCAGTTCCCTGAACCTGATCTACAACATCATTGTTATTACGGTCACAACTAACTACACTGAAAGCCAGTAAACCAACTATTGCTAAAGAAAAAATTTTTTTCATAATATTTAATTTTATTAATAAACTCTACTCAAAATATATACCATTAAACTTTAATATGAAGATAACTTTAAATGCTTAATTTTGTACATCTACACATATATAGATACTGAAAAGCATGAAAAGTCAAATCTTATTATTTATATTTTTTTTATTTTGTTTTAAAGCTAATGCACAATATAAACCCCAAAATATAAAAGGCAAAAACGAAAAGGACGCAAAAAACTGGGTTGATAAAACGTACAACTCTCTTTCACAAGATGAAAAATTAGGACAATTGTTCATCATTGCTCTTTACACCAACAAAGGAGATGAACATATCGATTTTGTTAAAAATTTAGTTGAAAAAGAAAAAATTGGCGGTTTAATTTTAATGCAGGATGATGCAGCAAAGCACATTAATTTAGTTAATGAATTTCAGCAAAATTCAAAAGTTCCTTTAATTGTCGGGATGGACGCAGAATGGGGCGTTTTTCAAAGAATTGCGGCGGCGCATAAATTTCCCTGGGCGATGACTTTAGGTGCGATTCAGGATAAAAAACTCATTTACGAAATGTCTGCTCAGATAGCAGAAGATTGCCAGAGAATGGGAATCAACTGGGATTTTGCACCAGTTGTGGATGTAAATACAAATCCTGACAACCCAATTATAGGAAACAGAAGTTTCGGTTCTAATGTAAAAAATGTCGTAAAATCTTCAACTGCATACTTTAAAGGTTTGCAGGATCATAATGTTTTAGCTGCTATTAAACATTTTCCCGGTCACGGTGATGCAGCGACAGATTCTCACCTTGATCTGCCAGTAATTGATCAAAATATTTCGCGTTTAAAATCTGTAGAACTGGCGCCTTTTAAAAAACTGGCGCATAAAGGAATTGGTGGTGTAATGGTCGCGCATCTTTACGTTCCAGCTTTGGAAACACAGAAGATTCCGGCATCTTTGTCGCATGAAATTGTTACCAAACTTTTAAAGGAAAAAATCGGATATGAAGGTTTGATAATCACAGATGCTTTAAATATGGGCGCTGTTGCAAAGAGATACAAACCCGGCGAAGTTGATGAGATGGCTTTTAAAGCGGGAAATGATATTTTACTATTTTCAGATGGTGTTTCAGAGGCGAAAAAATTAATTCAGCAGGCAATCGATAAAGGCGAGATTTCTCAAAACAGAATTGAGGAAAGTGTTAAAAAAATTCTTTTAACTAAATATTATTTGGGTTTAACTAAATATGAAACGAGAAATCCTGAAAATATCAATCATGATTTAAATAATAAAAAGCACGTAAAATTAGCACGACTGCTTTACAGCAATGCGTTGACATTAATAAAAGATCAGGAAAAATTATTACCGTTAAAACCAACTGAAACTTATTATTACGTTCCACTGGAAGAAGCGCCTTATCAGACTTTTCTTAATCAGTTAAATTCTAAAACTACTGTAATTTTAAAAAAATCCTCTGAAATCTCCACGATTCCTGCAAATTCAAAAGTGATAGTTGGCTTTCATAAAGACAATTCTTCGGCTTATAAATCTTTTAAAATCTCTCAGGAAAGCAAAGATATTTTAGCAAAATTAAATAAAAACCAAAACGTAATTTTAACTTTTTTTGGAAGTCCTTATGCTTTAAAAGATGTGGATATTTCTAAAACTTCAACAGTTTTAGTCGCGTATGAAAATAATGATGATTCTCAAACCGCGGTTGCAAAAGCACTTTTAGGCGAAACAAAAATTCACGGTAGAATTCCGGTTTTGGTTAATGAGAACATTAAAGAAGGAATGGGAATTGATTTGAAAATTTTAAAAGATTGATCATGAAAATATTATCAGCCCTATTATTTTTACCAATAATTTTATTTTCGCAAAATAATAAAGTTTATTTTCAAAGGGAAAATGACTCTATGATTAGTTATAAAGATGAAAAAAATAATTACATTATTAAACCCTTTATATCATTAGGTTATTTGGATTCTATAATGCCTAAAAAAAAGGAAATATTTGATGATTTTTTTTATATTCATCCAAAAGGAAAATCAAATTATGCGGTTGATAGAAAGGGAAACTTTCTTTTTTATCCCTTTTATTTTGATAATAGTCCCGATTATATCAATGAAAATTATTTAAGAATAAAAGATGAAAAGGGAAAAGTCGGGTTTGCAAACAAAGAAGGAAAAATAATGATAAAACCAAAATATGATTTTGCTGAACCTTTCAGGATGGGTTTTTCTTCATATTGCAATGGATGCTACTTTGATAGAAAAAAGGATGAAGAGCACCCACCATTGAGTGGCGGAAAATGGGGCTTTATTGACAAATTAGGAAATGAAATTTCACCTTCAAATTTCCCCCAAAATCATAAAGATTTTAAAACTGAAAATGGAAAATATATTCCTTATCAATTTAGTTATAATGATTATGAAAAATCATTATTAAAAAAATTAGAAAAATTCAAGAGCCTTATTTCTGAACAAAATATATTTGGTGATGTTAACTTCAATTTTGAAATTATTTCCAGACCTTCAAAAGAAAATCCATTCTATTTCATAAAAATTTTCAGAAAAGATTTACCACATTATTTTTCTTCAGATAATGATGATGCGGAAGGTTTTAGTTTTTATATTGATAAAAATGAAAATATTCTTTTGAATCATTTAGTTATGGAAGATGGTGGAAAAAGTTGGCATTATTCCTTAATTGATATTAAAAACTGGAAATTAAATTAATAATTTTTTTGTCTCAATTATTGTGAAATTGTAAAATAGTGAAATAGTGACAAAAAAAATACTCTTCAAAAATAGCCCCGATTGCAGCGGCATCCTTTTTCTTTTGAAAAAAGAAAAAGATATAGCGGAAAGCGGGACTTCACTTGAAAAATAGCAGTAACTTTCTGCTTCAAAAAAAATAGAAATATAAAGATGAAAATAGGAATTCTCTGCTACCCAACTTACGGCGGAAGTGGCATTGTAGCGACAGAATTGGGAATGTCATTGGCGAATAAAGGTTATGAAGTGCATTTTATTTCAAGTGCGATGCCCGCAAGATTGGACATTGCTAATCCTAATATTTTTTTCCATAAAGTGAATGTGCAGACATATCCGCTTTTCAAATACCAACCTTATGATATTGCGCTTTCGTCCATGATCTATCGGGTCGTGAATCTTTATAAACTCGATATTTTGCACGCGCATTATGCAATTCCTTATGCTTATGCGGCTTTCACGGCGAAGCAAATGTTAAAAGAAGTGAATGCCGATATTCCCTTGGTGACAACGCTTCACGGAACGGATATCACGTTGGTCGGGCAACATCCGAGTTATAAACATGCGGTGGAATTCTCTATAAATCAATCAGATACCATAACTTCTGTTTCTGAAAGTTTAAAAATTGATACGCTTCAAAAATTTCATATTAAGAAAGAAATTCAGGTTATCACCAATTTTATTGATAATTCTGAATTTACGAATTATGAAGTTTGCCAGAGAAAACAATTGGCAAATGCTGATGAAAAAATCCTGATCCACGTTTCCAATTTGCGTCCTGTAAAAAGGATTAATGAGGTTTTAGAGATCTTTAAAAATGTTGAAAAAGTTATCAAATCAAAACTCATCATTATCGGTGAAGGTCCTGATATGGAAGTTATTACGCAATTTCTGGAAGAAAACCCGGATTTGATATCGAAAATTATTTTAATGGGGAAAGTGAACGATCTCTATAAAATTTTAGAATTATCGGACGTTTTTCTTTTGCCTTCTGAACAGGAAAGTTTTGGACTCGCTGCTTTGGAAGCGATGGCAGCCTCAACGCCGGTGATCAGTTCAAACGCGGGCGGAATTCCGGAAGTGAATATTCAGGGTGTTACAGGATTTTTAGCAGAAATCGGAAATGTTGAAGCGATGAGCAACTACACGATCAAACTTCTTCGAGATGAAGAACTTTTGGCACAACTCAAGATCAATGCAAAAGAACAGGCAATAAAATTTGATATTAAAAATATCCTGCCGATCTACGAAAAAATGTACGAAGAAACTTTGGAAAAATTTCATGCTGTTTCAATGTAAAATTTAAAATTTTCTTTTAAATGAATGAAAAACTCCTTCAATATCTTTGGAATTTCAAAATTTTCAACAGTTTTGATTTTAAAGATATTGAAGGTAATTCATTGGAAATTTTAAATTTTGGAAATTGGAATTTTAATTCTGGCGCCGATTTTCTGGAAGGAAAAATTAAACTCAATGATTTAATTTTAGCCGGAAATATAGAACTTCACGTAAAATCTTCTGATTGGATCTTTCATCAGCATTCCGGCAATCAGGATTTTGATAATTTAATTTTGCACGTCGTTTATCAGCACGATATAGAAATTGAGGAATTTTCAATCAAAAATATCCCAACTCTTGAACTGAAAAATTATATAGATGAAAACATTATTCAGAAATATAAAAAATTACTTGACAAAGTTCAATTCATTCCTTGTGAGAATATTTTTGACCCAAAAAAAATCCCTTTTAATTTTGCCGATGAAACTTTGCTTAAAAAATTAGATGAAAAATCTGAACAAATAAGTGTACAATTAAAATCTTCGCAAAATAATTATGAAGCCGTTCTTTTTCAAAATCTGGCTTACGCTTTTGGCTTAAAAGTAAACGCAGAAATTTTTCAGCAGTTTGCAATGGAAATTGATTTTAATGTAATTAATAAAATTCGTCAGAATGAAGTTCAGCTAGAAGCATTATTTTTTGGAATCTTCGGTTGGTTGAAAAATCCTAACGATGAAAAAATGCAAATCTGGAAACGGGAATTTGAGTTTTTAAAAGTAAAATATATTTTAAAAGAACTCACTTTTAAACCAAAATTTTTAAGATTACGACCGCCAAATTTCCCAACAATTCGGCTTTCTCAACTGGCAAATCTTTATTTCTCACAACCAAATTTATTTTCAAAAATCATTAATGCAAAGTCAAAAGCGGATCTTTTTTTGATTTTTAAAAATACAAAAGCGACAGAATATTGGGATGATCATTTTAATTTTGGTAAAATATCTACAGTCGATCATGAAAAAACAATTACTGAAGATTTTATTAATTTAATTATTATAAACGCCGTTTTACCTTTAAAATACCATTATCACAAAAACACGGAAGAAGAAATTGCGGAAGATATTTTAAAGTTTTATTCGGAAATTACCACAGAGAAAAATGCTATTATTTCTAACTGGAAAAATTTGAAAGTTCCTTTAAAAAATGCAATCGACAGTCAGGCTTTTCTTTACCATTATAAGAATTTCTGCGTTACCAAAAAATGCTTAAATTGCAGTATCGGTTTGCAGTTATTAAAAAATTAAACAAATGAAATTATTAAGAGAACCACAATTTAGCAGAAATTTCCGCATTAAAATTGAGAAGGAATGGTTTGGCGTTCTCACCAGATTAGGTGCTTTTTTAGGAATTCCGGTTTCTAAACTACGCGTTTTTTTCATTTATTCAACTTACGCAACCGCAGGAATTTTCTTTTTCATTTATTTAGGCTTGGCTTTCGCGCTGTGGGTAAAAGATATTTTTTTTATCAGAAGACCCAATGTTTTTGATCTATAAAAATGGAATTTAATCTTATCGATGAGTTCGAGGATTTCCGTGTGAAATCAATCTTTGAAGCTTACTGCGACACTTTTCCCGAAAATGAAAGACGCAGTGAATCGCAATTTGAAAACTTATTTAAAAAGGAAAAAGTATCGGTTTTTTCTATTGTAAATAATTCACAATTTATCGGTTATTTTATCATGTGGGATTTGGAAGGCTTCGCTTTTTTGGAACATTTTGAAATTTTTGAAGCGTTCAGAAGCAATAATTTCGGTTCAGAAGTTTTGCAAAAATTGAAAGAAAATTATTCAAAAATTATTTTAGAAAGTGAACCGGAACATTTTAATTCGATTGCAGGAAAAAGAATTAAATTTTATCAAAGAAATGGATTTAAAATCATTTCTGAAAATTACATTCAACCAAGTTACGGCGAAGGAAAACCAGATTTAAATTTGCTTTTATTTGCAAATTTCCAACCTAAAAATCTGGAAAAAATTACAGAAAATATTTATGATGTGGTTTATGGTAAGTAATTAAAAAATTAATTAACCTGATATTCCAGTTTTATCGTGATACTCGCCTCTTTATCTTTTGAGTTCGTGTTAAAAGTACCGCCATACGAATAATCTTCGTTTGAATTTGGCGCAGTAATCTGGATAACGCCCATCGTTGCTTTTTTCAGATGTCCCAAATTTGAACCTGCATTTTCTGCAATTTTTTCCGCGCGCGCTTTGGCATCTTTCGTCGCATTTGCGATCATTTCCTGTTTTACGTCTGCCAGTTTTGTGTAAAAATAATTTGGTGAAGATGATGTAAATTCAATTCCACGGTTGATGATTTCAGTAATATTTCGGCTTAAATTCTCAATTTTTTGTACTTCTTTACTTTCAATCGAAACACTCTGTGACAGATTATAACCTGCAAAAGTCTGGTGACTCGCGCCGTTGGAATCATTTGCGTAATTATAAGCTTTCTGAATATCTACTGCGGAGAAAACCATTTCATTTTGCTTAATTCCTTTTGACACTAAATAATCCGAGATGATTTTCCTATCCAAAGCCAAATCATCATAAGCCGTTTTTAGATCAAAATTATTTTTTGTAAAACTGCCCGACCAGGTGATAAGATCAGAAGTAAATGCCTTGGAACCAAGTCCAGTCACAGAAATTGTATTATCTGCCTGATTTCTATTTTTAATGGCACTTCCTAAAAAAGCCAATCCAATAATAAAACCTGCTGACGCAATCGCAATGGCTATAATATTTTTATTCATTTTGATAATAATTTGAGTATAAAAGTAACGAACTTATCGCAACAACAATATTATTTTTTATTTACACTCTTATTGTAAATGGAAACTTTTTCCTCCGCTGCAATTTGAAATTTTGAAATATCTGACGATGTTATTCTACCGAAACGCCTGATATTGTCTGTCTCAAAATCCTGCAAAACAAATTCTATAAAAGAAGATATCAGCGTTTTATCAATCCCTAGATTTTCAAAATAGCTATTACCAAAAATATCTTGAAAATTGTTTACCATAGTGAATTTGTCCCATTGATAGCCTTTTTTTGAAGTTTCAAATCCCGGCCCTTTTGGCTGTTTAAACTCACCTCTTTTTGGACTCATAACTTCTGAAGAAGATTGACTTCGGTTATATTTAACGAGATCTAGATTTAGTTTGCTGTCTTTTTTTGACGTTCCATAATGTTTTATGTCTTCCTTTAAATTTCCTGTGGGCTTGTAAGTGATTATCACTTCCTCAATATCTTCCGGTTTTCTGGCTAATATAATTTTTAAATAATTTTCAGAATTTACTGTGACAGAATATCTTTCATAATTATTTCTTAAAAAACGCAATTCATTTCCCGGAACTGCTGGAATTGAAAAACTTCCATTTTCGTTAGTGAAAATCTGTTGATCTGTTTTCATATTAATTACCAAAACGCCTGGAAAAGGATTTCCATTTTCATTTAAAATAATTCCCGAAACTGTATTTTGAGAAAATAATTGCAATGAAACAACGACGAAAATTAGAGTTATTAATTTCATATTTATTCTCGTCTTTTTAAATATGCAGGAATTAAACCTAAAAGTGTAAACTCCGCTTTATCAGTATTTTTTGTTTTAAAACAATTCTGCAAATCATTACTTTGTAAAAGAGAAAAATTTAAGAAATCTGAGATATCAGCCGTTTTAATATCATTTCTCAGAAAAAAATCTGCTTTAATATTAGATTTTAACCAATTTAATTTGTCCTGAAAATCATCGTATTGATAAAGTCGCTTTTGCCTTCTTGCCTTACCACTGATCAAGTCATAGATTGCCTGAGGTTTTAGAGATAAAGATAAAAGAGGTGCAATCACGTCTTTTTTTACATCCGCTGGTTTTTCACGCATTTTTAATGGCGCTTTCGGCAAACCAATATCTTTATTAAGTTGTGCTAATTTATCTTCCTTATTTAAAGATTTAGAATCTTTTGACAAATTTCCACTAAGTTTTGGTTTTACAATTACTTCTTCAATGTCGGTTGGTGCGTAAACCATAGTAATTTTTAAACCAAAAAAATAAGAATCAGATCTTATAATTACTGATGAACGTTCATAATTTTGTCTTACAAAACGCAGTTCGTCTCCAGAATTTGCATTGATTTCAAAATTGCCATTTTCATTTGTTTGTGTCTTTTGATCTAAATTGATATTCACGACCAAAACGCCGGAAAGTGGAATCTGGTTTTCATCAGAAACAATCCCCGAAACTGCTTTCTGAGAAAAAATAAAAACGGGGAAAAGTAGAAGTAGAGAGAATAAAATTATTTTCAAATGTTATTGTTTTTGTAAAAATAAATTTAAAAATGACTTCCTAATAAACTTTAACCAGACTTAACTTTAATTAAGATTTTTTGGTAAAAATTCTCTCTTTTTAATCATATGATCTTACCATAACTTTTTTAATTTTCCCTAAATTGCAGTAATTCAATTTAAAATAAATGCAAACTTATTTCGCCATCAACGCTTCCGCAGGATCCGGAAAAACTTATAATCTGGTGCAAAAACTTTTGATGATCTGCCTGCAGTCGCCGGATAAGTCAGACGGAATCAGTCATATTTTAGCCTTGACTTTTACCAACAAAGCAGCGAATGAGATGAAAGCGAGGATTCTCGGCTGGCTGGAAGATTTTACCAAAGAAAATTTTAAGGAAAATACGGAACTGCTCGGAATTCAAACAAAATTTAAAGAAAAAAACATCAATATTCCGCTTGAAGAACTTCACCGCCGATCAAAAAAAGTTTTAGATTATATTCTGCACCACTATTCCACTTTAAATATTGGAACAATCGATAAGTTTAATGCGCGACTCGTCCGAAGTTTTTCTAATGAACTCGGTTTGGCGCAAAACTTTAATTTAGAGATTCAAAGTGAACCTTTTCTAATTGAAGCTGTCGATAAAATGCTGGATAAAATTGGCGCAGATGAAACGATTTCTGAAGCTTTTATGGATTTTATTAACTACAAACTTGATAACGAAGAACGCATTTACATCAATCAAAGTTTATATAAAAAAGCGAAACAATTTGTCAGCGACGTTCATTATGAAGAACTAAAAAGTAACAAAGATTTTAACTGGGAAATCTATGATAAAGTAAAAATAAAACTTAGAAGTGAGATTGCAGAACATCAAAAAATTACAAAGGAAAAAGCCAGTGATATTGTCGAACTTTTAAAGGAAAAAGGTTTAGAAATTCCTGATTTTTCAGGTGGAAATGTAAATGGTTTAGCTAAATTTTTTATAGAATATTTAAAGTTTTTTAACGGAAAAAGAAAAGATTTTCCTTTTCCCGGTGATGAACAAAAAGCACTTTTGATTTTTGAAAAAGGCGCTTCAACAAAAGGGAAAAGTAAAGAACATCTAATTTTTGAAATTCAGGAATATCTTTTAGAGGCCAGGAAAATAATTATTAAAAATTACATTTCTGCCATTAAAAAAGAAAAAATCCTGCAGGAATTATTACCATTAAAAATCAACAAAGAAATTCAGGATCAACTGGCATTAATCGAGGAAGAAAATGATCTGGTTTTACTCTCAAAATTTAATGTTTTAATCAATGAAAATCTTAAAAACGAACCGTCTTCTTTTATTTATGAAAAAGTCGGTACAAAATACGATCATTATTTTTTAGATGAATTTCAGGATACTTCTAAAATGCAGTGGGACAATATTTTACCGCTTCGCGATCATACGATAAACTCTGAAGATAATACCTTTACTTTAGTTGGCGATCCCAAACAAAGCATCTACAGATTTCGCGGTGGCGAAAGTAAAATAATGCTTGAAATTTTAAATAAAATCGAGAAAACTAATGTTGAAGTCAGTTTAGAAAACCTGGAACATAACTGGCGAAGTGCAAAAAATATCGTTGATTTTAATAATGAACTATATGCATTTTTATCTAAAGATTTAGCCAAAGAACACGCGGAATTATTCAATGAAAGCGCGTTTCAAAATCCTCAGAAAAAATTTTTAGGACGCGTAAAAGTAAATCTTCAAGAACACAGTTCAAAAAATGCAGAATTTTTCGAAACGGCAACAGCGCAGATGCAGAAAGACATTCAGGAAATTCTGGAAAATGGTTTTGGCTTGTCTGACATTACGATTCTTTGTCGTGGCGGAAGTGAAATAAAAGAATTTTCACAACTTTTAGGGAAGCAAAAAATAGTTTACAATGGCAAAGAACAATACATAAAAACTATTTCTGAGAAAGGTTTAACACTGGATCTTTCGAAAACCATCAAAGCTTTAATTGAGTTTTTGCACTGGAAAATTCAGCCAAAAAACCGACAGCATTTGGTGAAATTATTCTATTATTTAAATGAATCCGGTCGTGTTTACATTGAAAATTTTACAGCGGAAATGCTGAAAGTTTTGAATATCATTGATCAAGAAGAACTTGAAAATTATATTTTAGAAAATTTTCAACTTAATCTAAATCCGAAAGAACTGCCAAAATTAAACCTCTATAATGAAATAGAATTTTTCGTGCACGAATTTTCGGTAAAAACTTTTGAAACCGATTTTCTTTTAAATTTTCTTGAAATGCTTTATAATTACAGTCAAAATGCGGGAAATACTTTAAAAGATTTTCTGCAATACTGGAAAGAAGAAGCGCATAAAATTTCTATTCAGGCGAGTGATAATGTAGATGCAATAAAATTGATGACGATTCACGCGGCAAAAGGTCTCGAATTTCCGATCGTTTTTCTTCCCATGAAAAACAGCAATAAAGACAAAAAAATCAATAACTGGCTACAACTTGAAGGCTATGAAGAATTAAAATCAATAAACATTGATGGGTTTTCTGATAAACTTGAAAGTTATGATGATGAAATAGCTGGTTTTAACGCAGAAAATATTTACAAAAATAAAATTGACCGTTATTGCCTGCAATATGTAGCGACAACAAGACCAGTAGAACAGTTATTTTTTTACCTGCAATGTAACAGCAAAAGCGGGGAAAATTCCATTGAATTGCTAGATTTCATTGCCACAAAAAATCCGGAAAACTTAATGGAACTGGAAATTTATCCGGAAGCTGATGGCTCTTATAAAAAACAAAATATTAAAAAAGAAAAAAAATTTAATACCAAAAATATCAGTTCGTTAACGGAAAAAACCTCAGCAAAAAATAATTTAAAAATAGCCACGCCTTCCAAAAATTATCAGGTGAGAAATGAAAAAGTACGTTTGGGGATTTTTGCACACGAAATTTTAGCTAAAATAAATCAGGAAAAAGATGTTGATTTTGTTTTGGAACAGTATGTTTTAGATGGAAATATTACACGAAATGAAAAAGAAATTATTTCGAAAAGGCTTTTAGAAATCGTTAAAAACCCTGCAAATGCTGATTATTTTAATGCTGATCTTAAAATTATAAATGAAAAAGATATCTTAATTTCAGAAAATGGTATTTCTGAAAATTACCGCCCCGATCGACTTATAGAAACAGAAAATGGCTGGTTGATCGTTGATTTTAAAACAGGTGAAGAAACCGATGAGAAAAAGAAAAAATATGAAAAACAGGTTCAGACTTATAAAATGGTTTTAGAAAAGCTGGGGAAAACAGTTTTAAAGACTGAAATAGTTTATGTTTAAACCAAAAAACTCTGCTAAATTGATCAGCAGAGTTTTTTGTATTTAATAAAAAATTTTATTTTTTAACCGCGGTTACAACCTGACCTTCCAGTTTTGTAATATTATCAAAAATCTGCTTAAAGGCAGGATAATATTCCTTCGGGTAAGTGGCATCATCAATGGAAGTTGTAGTTGTTACAGTAAGTTTATTACCTGCCTGAACAACATTGTATTCATAAACAATTTCGTTCTCTTCTGTACGGATCTTTTTTGATTTTGGAACATTTGAAAAAGCATAACCTTCAGGTAGTGTAATGGTCACTTTTTTTATTCTGTTGTAGGCAGATAAAAATTCTAAAGGGGCTTTTCTTGGCTCGGTCTGATCATAATCATGGTTTTTCGTGTATAAAAAAAGTAATGGATTAAAAACCAGTTTACCACCAATCGCATCAACAAATGTATCAGAATCAAAATCAAAGGATGTAGAAAATGCTTCATTCTCTGCAGGACCGGACTTTATATTTTTGTAAGGAAACTTATATTGATTTTTATATTGCTGGAGGTACGTATCTTTATTTTCACTATAAGATTCATTATTAACCATCGCATACATATTATTGTCGGTGTCAGAAAAATGACCACTAAAAGTACCATCATCATTCAATTTAGCATCTACTGCCAAAATGGTCTCGCTAACGTATGGATAAACGACATTCAGTTGTTTTGCCTCTTTTTCTGTCATTAAAAAACCATATGAATTAAAAGCGCGTGGCGGAATCGTATTTTGACTGCTAAATTTACTTGTTGCGTCGTAAATATAGAATTTTTCTCCAGTTTGTACACATGCGATCACATAATTTAAAAGTGTCACCGAAGGTGCGTAGGCTGTAAGAAGACCTTTGCCTACAGTAGATAAAACAATTGGATCGCATTTTAGCCCGGCATCTTTCATAAGCATCACTAAAAGCAAATTGATCTCAGCACTATTGCCTATTTTTGAGGAGATGAGACTTTTTACGCCTTTATCAGTATATAAAGCTAATTCATTGCTCCATTTATATTTATTTTGAACAAATTTTAAGATAGCATTTGCACGGTCTAAATCTACCGGAATTGATTTTATATTAGCAGGTAAAATATCTTTCACTGCGTTCATTTTTTTAAGCTGAAGACCAAAATCCTCATTATCATAAAGTCTTTTTCTTATATCTAACCAAGTTGAGGAAAAGTTAGTAGTGATATTATTTATGACACTGGAGTTTATTTCGGCTTTTATTGACGTTTTAAAGTTGTCATTATTTTTTACAAAACTCTCTTCTTTATACGCAGGCACATTATCGTAGGCAAAACGATAACTGTAATGATCGCCACCATAAATAGTTTTTTCTTCAACTTCCCTGTATGTTGGCGAAAGTGACCCTTGATAATTTATAGTATATCCCAGCTGTTTGGGCGTCTCAAAAACGTATTCTATATATTTTACTGGAATATCTCTTTCTATCATCACTTTGGGAATAGCGTAGTAAAAAGGTGTTTCAACCGTATATTTATATTCGATAACGGAACCGTTTTTTACGTCCGCAAAAGCAAATTTTGTGATATTGTAATTTTTGTCTTCTGTTGATTTAAATTTAGAATCTTTCTCAACTTTTGTTTCCTTTACCCTTCCGTTTTCAAAATTATAAGTAGCAGCTTTTAAATTGCTGAGTTTCTCACGATCGCTCCCAGTTGAACTTTCATACAACGGAATTTCAACATCAAGATAGTCGTTGGCTTTTTCCTTATCATAAATTTTCACACGGCTGACAATGTCGTTATACATATTGCCGTTGTAGTCAATTCTGTAATGATAAGATTTATATAAAATTTCTGCTGGCGCGTCAGATTTGATTGATGGTGTCATATTTTGCACATCCGCATCTGTTAATTTTGGTTCAACCAAATAGGTGTGTTTTTGGGCAAAAAGACTTGCACTGCACATAAAAGTTGATAAAAATAATAGTTTTATTTTCATTTCAAATATTTTTTTTAAAATTTTATAGCTTAGTAATTAAAACTTTGGTATTGTCAAGGCTCGAAGTCTTTTTGCGGAAATCGACGTAATTCTGATATTTTTCCTTAGGATAATTACCTCTGTTTATGGTTAAAATTCGGTGTACCATCAATTTTCCATTTTCATTTTTAAAAGATATTGAATAAGCACCAAACTCTGATTTTAGGTCCTGATCCTTTGGCATTTCTGAAAATTTATAACCTGCAGGGATCTCAAACTCTACGCTATAATCGTCCTGAAAAGGAAAAGAATTCTCGAATGGTAGCTTTCTATCAGGATCTGATGACAACATTGTGCTGCTGTAAAAAGGCATTACGCGGAAAAAAATATCATCGCCTAATTTTTTAGAAAAATCTGAAGCCGTAAATTTAAGTTCATAATTAATTTCAGCATTATCCCGGTTATTAAATAAATTTTCAACATTTAAATTTTCAATATGAAGATTGCCGTGTCTGTTTTTTAATGATTCTTTTAAGTCAGAATTATCTTTAAACAGAAGTCCCATATTCTGATCATACTGTCCACCGGTAAAAGAAAATTTTGAATCCGTATTAATACTGTTGTCCAAATTGATCTTAATTTTAGAATTTAATATTTCCTTACTGTCTTCCGGTTTGTAAACAGGCGTTTTGATCAGATCAATACCATCTTCTTTTACGGCCAAAACATTTCTGTAATTCGAAGTGTACATAAGATGATTAAAAGCAACATTTTGTGAAGTGTTTTCCAGCCAAATAGGTTCTTTTTCTGTAGGAATCATTAAGATAGCATGATTACCGGCAATCTCAGTAAAATCAGGATCAAAAGATTTTGCGGATTCATTGTCATTTATTACACAGTAATATGCTTTAATTCCGGCAGCCTGTAAAAGTGTTCTCATGTAATTGGTTAAAGCTTTACAGTCACCGTATCCTTTTTTTCGGACATCATCCGCAACCATCGGTTGCCATCCGCCAATTCCCATCGCTACAAAAATGTAATGGGTTTTGCTTTGCATATACTGATATAATTTTTTAACTTTTTCAGCAGTTGTTCCTGTTAAATTTAAATCGTTCACTTCTTTTTGAATTTCCGGTGTGATCTGGGAAACTGGCATGAGCAGATCATTATAATACCATTTACCAAAAGAATTCCAGGAAGTATTATCGCCCTCTCTTCTTGCAAGACTGAATTTTTGCATCGCAAAATCTACGTGCGGCACTAAAACATCAATGCTTGGTGCCAAAGTTTCTTCCTCTAAAGCAGGTATATTTTGATAAGTATATTGCGACATTCCAGCAACTTCAGACTTGGAAACTTTAGCCAAAAAAGTATCATAAATTTTAGAATTTAACTGAATACCTGATTTATTATTAAATGTGATCTGTGATTTTTCAACCGCTAAATTATATTTATTTAAAGGTCTGAAATTTAGAAAAGCCGTATTTGATGTGCTCGTTGTAAAAGAATATTTTAATGTGTAAGGATATTTTCCCACAACAGGTTTTAGGAACAAAACCCGATCATCTACATACAGCGCATTTGAGGGATTATTAGAAACGTCAGAAAAATCTTTTTTGGAAAATTTTTTAACTTCCTTACCATCTTCGTCATAAATAATGACTTTTATATCACTTACTCTCGTTGTAGGATTGTAGGGAATTCCGATCACTGAGAAATTTTCACCACTTGAACTGAGAATACTGATGGTAGTTTCCTCCGTAATATCCATGTCTTTTACTGAATTAACAGTATAATTCTCCGTATGATTTCTAATAACAGCGTAAGCATTTTTACGTAAACTATCAGAAATTGAGGCAATGGAAAAATTTTGAGCGAGAGTAAAAAGAGGAAGGAAAAACGGTAGAATATATAATCTGCGATACATTAATTTGTTAATTTTATGTTAAAACAAATATATAGAAAAATATTAAATTATTGAATAAATAACAAAAAAATAGCGGAGTTTAAAAAAACTCCGCTATAATATTAACAAATATTTATCGATCTATTTAGATTCCATTGTCATTGGCGATCCACCTTTGTGCATCATTTTTTTTCCTTTACCTTTTGCCATTTTATCTTTCATATTGGTTTGCCATTTTGAATATTGATCTGGTGTAAGGATTTTTTTCATTTCTGCCTCGGCATTTGCTTTTTTTTGCATTCTTGCAGTTTTGTCTGCCGCCATGTTTTGCTGATGATCTGCCATTCTGTTTTGTTGAAGCACTTTTAACTTCGCTACCTGATCATCTGACAGGTTTAGCTCAGTTTTCATTTTATCAAAATGCTTTTGTCCGCGCATTTCCATATTTTGTTTTCCATCGCCACGTTTCATTTTGGAAGTTGCGTTTGTTGTTTGCTGTGCCATTGCGAAAGTTCCAAATCCTACTAAGGCGATACTAAAAAGTAATTTTTTCATTTTATTTATTTTATAATTAATAATTAATTATTGTTCGTTTCTTTGATACTATAAAGTTTATAAAGTTAATCGCGAATTATCACAAAATTTGTTAAAGTTTTTTAAATATTTAGCAAACTTTAAGTAATGCTTTTGTTTGCTAAAATATTTGTTTTAAAAATATCATCTTAAGCCGCCTCCACGAATTCCTTCACTTCTTTTCTCTCCGCCTGATCTTTGGGTAGTATTTTCACTTGATTTGCGGGATCCGGATTCAGTTCTAAAACCACTATCATTCCGCTGATTTCTTTGACTTTGTACTTGTCTTTCGCCATTTTCGCCAGAATTTCTGCCATTTCTGAAACCGCCAATGTTATTTGGTGAAGTAACTTCATTTCTTTGTGGCGTGTTATTCTCAGCTGATGAACCTGATCTTAAACCACCTGATCTTACTTCTGGTGAAACAGTATTGTCTCTTAAAAATGGAGAATTTTCAGTTTTTATACCATTTCTAAAACCGCTGCTTTCTGAAGACTTATTCTGACTCAAATTATTTCTGTAATTTGGATCATAAAGACCGTTTCCTGCGCGGTTATCTCTATAAGTATCTCTATCAACTCTATATTTTACAATATTTACATTTCGATATTGAGTTCTCACATGATACCGCGGCACATAATAAGTTCTTCTGTAATTTTGAAAATAAACAACCGGATTATAACCATGGTAATAATGATTTTGAAAATTTATAAAAATCGTAGGTCCAAGAATAAATTTTAAAGCATTAAATCTCTCATAATACCATCTGTCAGGATTAACTCCGTAGTACGCATTCCAGGTATTAAAGTTTTGATATCTGTTGTTGATATAAATGATCTGGTTGATCTGATTTCTATTCAATCGGTATTGTCTGAATATCTGAGGCCAATTAATAGAAACAATACTTTTTCGGTAATCATTGTAGTAGCTTTCATAATAACTTTGTGGGTAATAATCGCTTGGGTAATCATAATAATAATCATCTGGATAATCGTTATCATAATCATCATAACTATTACCATAATTATTTGAATTATTGTAACTATTATTAGAGTCTCCCCAACCATTGTAAGACTGATTTTGCTGTGCAAAAGCTAAACTTCCCACCATTAGCAAAGAACAAAAAAGGATCTTTTTATACATGATTTCTAAATTTAAATTATTTGAAACAAAAAACCGAAAAGTCTGTTTTCCTGCTCATTTATTAAGATGTAAAAAAAGAAAAGAAGTTAAACGCAATGTTTAACTTCTTTTAAAATTATATTTTTTATTTACTTTATGACCGTTTAGAATCAACGATCCAACTTGCAATCTTCGCAGAAAAATCTTTTTCTCTAACTAAATTTTCTAATGATAAATGCATTCTGTATCGCCAATAATGAGGAAAAACATCAGGTTGATTGATTCTTTCATTATCCATTTTTGGATTTGTTAATTTACTTTCTAAAGCAAAAAACTCCTGGATCGGGAAAATCGCAAGCATTGAATCATTATACAAATGCTGCTTCATAATAATTTCTGCCAAATCCGCCGTTAAATCCCAAGGTGCAGTTCCATATTGATTAAGTTGATTATTGAAATATTTCTGTGTCAATTCTCTGTCTTCGTGCCACCATTGGCGAAGCGTGGAACTATCGTGAGATGAAGCAGTTACCACATTTAAATAACCCGCATATTTTGGATTATAAAACGGAACATTGTCAGACGGCATTCTTTGTACTTTCAATGCAACCAATCCCAATCTGTCCATAACTTGCGGCACACAATCTGGCACCAAGCCCAAATCTTCCGCGCAAATCAACATATTTGTTGAATTTAAGATCGGCGGTAATTTTTCCATTCCGCTTTTATACCAAAGTCCATATTGTCGTTTGAAAAAATAATCGATGTATAAATTATAGATCTGTTGCTTTTCCCAATCATTTAAATATCGGTAAGAATCAGTTTTGTGAACATTAAATCTTGGATGATAAACATAATCACCATCGCGTTCTTCCTGCAGAAACAAAACATTCGCACATAATCTGAACAATTTTTCTTCTTTCCAATCCTGTGGATTTTCTACAAAATAATCTTTCAGTTTTCTTTGCGTGTCAAATTCTTCTTTAAAGGTGTAATTTCCATTAAAGTGATTGTTCATAAAATGTTCAGCAACTTCAGTTTTTGAATCGCCGAAATATTTCCAGAGAATATCTTCGTTAATGAATGGTTTGCAATATCTGTCAAAATTAAAAGGAATATTTCTCGCGCCAAACTCCTCCATTCTCACCGGAACTGCTGGATAAAAATAACCTAAAATTCCCTGCGTTGCGCTCATCGGCATTCTCCAGATTCTGAAAAAACCAAGAATATGATCAATTCTCATCGCATCAAAATACTGTTCTAAGGCCTTGAATCTTTTCTTCCACCAGGCGAAATTATCCTGCTTCATAACTTCCCAATTGTAAGTCGGAAATTCCCAGTTTTGTCCTAATTCAGAAAAATTATCTGGCGGCGCTCCGGCTTGAAAATCCATCCCAAATAATTCCGGTTCTGCCCACGCTTCCACGGAATATCTGTAAATCCCAATTGGCAGATCACCTTTAATGGAAATTCCTAAATCATGTAAATAATCGCGCGCCTCAGAAAGTTGCAAATGAAGTTGAAACTGAACCCAACAATGAAGCATTACCGTTTCAAATTCCTTGTGCTTTTCGGCGAACATTACATTTATTTTGCCTGCAATATATTTTTTATGCGTTTTCCAGTCGTTAAAATTTGGCGTTTTATATTTATCTCTTAAAAGGCAAAATGCAGCATACGGAAAAAGCCAGGATTCATTTTCTTTAATGAAATTTTTGAAGTTTTTTTCCTTTAAAATTTGACTTTTATGTTCTTTAAAAATGATTTTGAGATAAGACCATTTAGAAGACATTACTTGTTCGTAATCAATTAATTCACAATTATTTAAATCAACTTTCTCTTTTAAATATTTTGCTTCAGATTTAGAATCTAATTTAAAATCTAACTTTTCTAAAGATAAGTATTGCGGATGCAACGCGTAAACAGAAATTGCGGCGTAAGGATAAGAATCTGTCCAGGTGTAATTTGCGGTTGTGTCATTTATTGGCAAGATCTGGATCATTGAAAGTTTACTTTCTTTCGCCCAATCTCCCAGTAATTTTAAATCAGAAAATTCACCCACACCAAAACCATTTTCACTTCTCAAGGCAAAAACCGGAACGGCAACGCCTGCTGCGTGATATAATTCCTTAATTCCAAATCTAAAAAAATGATCGGCTTTTATGTGTAATAAACTTTCTTCTTTATTTGCCGCGCTCCAACGGTTATTTCCAGTTTCCATCGCAATGATCTTACCAGTAGTTTCATCTAAAATGGAATATTTATATTGAAAAGGATAATCAACCAAGATTTCTGCGGCAATTTCCCAGATGCCAAAATCGGTTTGGTGCATTTTTAAAGCAGTTTCCGCATTCCAGTTTTGCAGTCCATCCACATTTCCCATTAAAACAATCCGCCAGTTTTTATTAAAAAGTGGTGCTTCCAAACGAAAAAGATGCGTGTGTTTTTTTAAAATACTTACTTTCTCCTGCTTAAAAGGTGTTAAAGTATTTTCTAAAATCTTGTTGTGAAGATAATTCTCTGGGAAGTTTTTTAAATTCCAGACATCATAAATCCTGAACTCTTTAAAGTTGTTTGGAAAGTTTAAATAATGCGCAGAATATTCTTCATCCAAAATATTATCAGACTGATTTTTAAGTATATACCTGTAAGAAATAGATTTTGAATAATGATCTAACTCAAAGGTCCAGGTGTTTGCGCCTGTATAATTTAAAACATATTCTCTGATTTCCGCTTTTTCGTCTGTAACCTGAAGAATCATTTTTTCGCCAAACTTTGTGTCAAAGTTGATATTAAAGTACAGTTTCATGTATTTTTTAATGTTTGTTTTGCTGTGCTAAAGTAAGATTTTTAGTAAGTTTAAAAGCAACAAATCAAGATTATTTTAAAAAAATAATTATAGTTTAATTATTAACAATCAATACTTTACAAGACTCACTTTGAGACATAAAAAAACTCTTTTAATATTTTAAAAGAGTTTGGTGTTTTTCTAATTTCGTCGTTGAAGTTTTACAGGATTTTGTCTCGAATCGAAAACATCTGTAATCTCAACCCTATTTTTGTCTTTATTAAACCAATAAATTATTTTATAATTTTTAAAAACCAAATATCTAAATTCCTCTTTTCTCTCTAAAAGTAATTCTTCTTTTTGCCCGATTTCCGTTTGAAAATCTAACGAATTTCCTTTCATTAAGATTGCTTTTACTAAATTTTGTGCAATTGAAGGACTCGCTTTTAATTTGTAGTAATCGAATATTTTTTTCAATTCGTTCTTAGCAAATTGCGTCCAATAAACTTTTACTGCCATTCTTTAATTTCAGAGAGTAATTCACTTGATTCTGTGACTCTGTCACTTTTAGAATCTTCTAATGATTTATCAATTCTTTCATTAAATTCTTCCATCGTAAATGGTTTAAAATCATCATCTCTATTATTCAACAAACTTTCTAAACGAGAAATTAATTCCTCACTTTGAACTTTCAAAAATTCTTGAACAAATTCGATTTTACGAGTTTGAATATCCATTTTACAATTATTTAAATCAAAATTACAAATTAAATTTTAAAACTTAATTTGTTAAATCTTTACAATTTTCTTTTTAAAAATTGACATTAGACATAACAATAAAAAACTAATTGCACTTAAAATTTTAAAGACATTAATTTCTTTACACAAATCATCTCCCGTTATTAAAGAAATGCAATCATTCATATTTTCTGTTTCATATTTTAAACTAACCATCATATTAAATATTTCAAAAATAAAAATTGGAATTAATACGATTAAAATAATCAGAATAATTTTGTAAATCTTTTTATTCATTCTTATTGGTTGATTTTAATTAATCGAATAACTCGTCCCTTCTCTTCCATCTTTCAACTCAATTCCTTCGGCTAATAAACGATCACGGATCTGGTCAGACAATTCAAAGTTTTTAGATTTTCTCGCCTGGTTTCTAAGTTCAATTAAAACCTGCAAAGTCTGGTCTAGTTTCGCATTATTATTATTTTGTTCTAAATTTTGTAAACCTAAAACGTCAAAAATGTAAATATTTAGAGCCTTTTTTAAACCTTCTAAATCTTCGGAAGTGATTTTTTCTTTGCCTTCTTTTAGATTAAAAATAAATTTAACGGCTTCGAAAAGTTGCGCTATTAAAATCGGACTGTTAAAATCATCGGCTAAAACCTCATCAGACTTTGTTTTCCAATCACTGAAGTTGAAAGTTGTCGATTGTTGGTTGTCAGAAATACCATCAACTGGCAACTGATAACTATTAACTATTTTCACCGCTTCTAAAAGTCTTTGCAAACCTTTTTCACTCGCAAGCATTGCTTCATTTGAAATATCTAAAACGCTTCTGTAATGCGCCTGCAAAAAATTAAAACGAACAACCGAAGGATGAAACGGTTTTTCAAAAAAATCATTTTCACCAGAAATTAACTGTGCCGGTAAAATATAATTTCCAGTTGATTTACTCATTCTTTGTCCGTTCATTGTGAGCATATTTGCGTGCATCCAATAATTTACGGGTTCAGTTCCGTTCACGGCTTTTCCCTGTGCAATTTCACATTCGTGGTGTGGAAATTTAAGATCCATTCCGCCGCCGTGAATATCAAATTTTTCACCTAAATATTTGGTACTCATTGCAGTACATTCCAAATGCCATCCGGGAAAACCAGGTCCCCAAGGAGAATTCCAACGCATAATATGAGCCGGCGAAGCGCCTTTCCAAAGTGCAAAATCTGGTGGATTTTTCTTTTCAGATTGGCCATCTAAATCGCGTGTATTTGAAATCAGATCTTCGATATTTCTTTTAGAAAGTTCGCCATAATTCAAACCTTTTGCATTGTACGCCAAAACATCAAAATAAACCGAACCGTTGCTTTCATAGGCAAAACCCGTATCTAGCAATTTTTGTGTTAATTCAATTTGCTCTAAAATATGTCCGGTTGCAGTTGGTTCAATCGTGGGTGGAAGTAAATTAAATTCCTCTAAAACTTTATGAAAATCGACCGTGTATTTTTGTACAATTTCCATTGGTTCTAATTTTTCCAAACGCGATTGCTTTACAAAACGATCGTTATTCACATCGCCATCATCAGTTAAATGTCCGGCATCAGTGATATTTCTAACGTAGCGAACATCGTAGCCGAAATATTTTAAACTTCGGAAAATGAAATCAAAAGACAAAAAAGTACGAACATTTCCGAGATGCACATTGCTGTAAACCGTCGGTCCACAAACGTACATCCCGACTTTATTTTCATGGATAGGCTTAAAAATTTCTTTTTCTGAAGTGAGTGAATTGTATATTTTGAGTTGCATTTTGCTTATAGTTGTTGGTTGTTAGTTGTCGGTTGTCAGTTTTAATCAATTTTCGCGTGGCTTCCAACGTAATGTAAAAATTCCTGTCTTGTGATTGGATTGCTTCTAAAAATACCACTTAATTCGGCGGTAATTGTAGAACTCGCAGTGTCTTTTATGCCACGACAATTCACGCAAAGGTGTTTTGCATCGATAATACAAGCAACATCTATCGTGTTTAAGGCTTCTTTCAAAGCATCGACAATTTGCATCGTTAAACGTTCCTGAACTTGTGGTCTCTTAGAATAATAATCAACTATTCTGTTAATCTTAGAAAGGCCGATCACTTCACCGTTTGAAATATAGGCAACGTGCGCACGACCAATTATCGGTAAAAAATGATGTTCGCAGAAAGAATAAACGGTAATATCTTTTTCCACCAACATTTGGCGGTATTTGTATTTGTTGGAAAAACTTGAAATCGTTGGTTTATTTTCAGGTAATAGTCCGCCAAAAATTTCATTAACATACATTTTTGCGACTCTTTTTGGGGAATCTTTCAAGGAATCATCGGTCATATCCAAACCCAAAGTTTCCATTATTTTACCAAAATGATGTTGAATAATTTCAATTTTTTCCGCGGGTAATTTATCGAAAGCATCTTCTCTTAAAGGCGTGTGTTCTTTTCCGGTGAAAACGTCATCATCATTATCTAAAAAATCCTGCATTGTTTAAATTTAGATAACAAAAATAAGGATTTAAAATAAAAGAAAATCCGTGTTTATAAAGATTAAATTATTTCATTTTTCCATTATTTTTACGAAAAAAGCCAAAGAAATTAATCCCTGGCTTTTAAAATAATATTTAAATCTATTAAAATCCTGCTCCACCAAATGTGAATGTTGCCGTTAAACCTGCTCTCACAGTAGAAAGTGGAAAGGCTGTAGAAATTTTATATTTGGTCATTAACTGGTTGTAAAAGAATTTTAAATTAAAGTTTTTCGACATGTTGTAATCTGCGGCAAGATTAACCGAAACCAATTTTTGACCGCCTGTCACCTGAGAATCATTCTGTAAAATATTGGTAATTCTCGTCTGGCTGTCGCGGATTGCAAAATCGCCACGAACATTAAGGTCACTTTTTACTTTTTTCTCTTTTCCCTGAAAATTAAAATTAAGTACCAGATCTTTTAAAATATAGCCAAAACCAACCACATATTCTTTACCGGAATCTTCTGTTAAAGTATGGTTGATCAATCCTAGTAAAAACGCGCGGTCTCTGTTATACATCACCCGCAATTGGAAGTTGTTACGCATCGTAAAATCTGCTCCAATGAGTGGCGCAAAAGCTTCAACATAACCGACTTGCGAAAAGGAATATTTATTGTAAAAATCCCCAAAAGTATCGCGGTTATTTGAGCCGTTACTTTGCACATTGTAAAAATCGATACTGCTTTGGACGCCCGTTGCTGTGTAAGTTGAAGTATAAGAGTGAAGTATATCAAATTTAGAAAACTGATTATTAATGATCGGAATATTTTTTAAACCAGAATAGGTAATACGCCAGTTTGGTAAAGGAAAGCCGGATTTTTTAGCATCTCCCACGGCATTTGTACCTTTTTTTCCTTCAATTGCATTTTGAAAAGCTGGTACTAAAACATAGGCATTTGCCAAACTACGCCCATCTGTAAAACCATCTGTATTTACAGTTCCGCCATAAGACTGTGAAATCTGTTGAGCGTTTGTAATAATATTATTAAAAATAGTTTTTCCATCTACAAAAGCCGTTTTAAAAGTCCAGGCAGTTCGTGAGTAAGAAACGAATTCATTACCATAAGAAAATTGAAAACCTAGTGCATTTTGATCTGCATCAACATTAAAACCACCTTGCGTAAAGTTTCTGTTATAATTTTTTAAAATATTAAAATCTATTCTAAGATCATTTATCGGCATTACCTGGAGATTTGCAGTGAGGTTTTGACTGTTTAGTTCTGAATATGGATCATTTAGCAAAGGATTAATGGACAACCAACCCCGCTCGATCGCGATTCTTCTAATATCTGCCTGAGAACCTAAAAGGAAACCGTAAGTCGGGCCGCCCAAAGTTTGACCGTAACCAAAGGCATTTGGCGCAGAAAGTAAACCCGGAAGCACTATTCCATTATTTTCATTGTAGGAAATATCAAGTTGCTTTATTGAAGTTAAGGCAAATGCAACAGCTTGAAAAGGCGTTAATTTATTTTTAAATTTATAATTTTTAAAAGTATTTTTTTTGTTCTTTTTACTCCACGCCTGCGTGTAAACATTATTTAATGAATCTATTTCCTGACGGCGTTTCTGCAGGGTAATGTTCATTTTCTGGAAGTATTTAAACTTGCTGAAAAATTTCGGAACATCTACTGTAGAAGTCGCTACGATATTGTTGGTATTTTGACCAATACTTCCCAAACTTCCACCTGGACTGTTCAGTAAAACAGTTGATCGCGCGCTCCAGTTATACTGAAAACCATACCCAACTTCTGCATTAATAAAATCTACAAAAGGGAAATATTCAAACGGCAATCTGTAATTCAGCTGAACTCTGTGGTTATATAAAACCGGTCTTCCCGCGCGCAAAGGATCTCTGAAAATGGACGTGGTATTTAAGTTATTCACGTTAAAATTATCATTCAAAGTTCGGGTTGCAGAATTAATTTCAAGTTTTAAAGATTTAGTAAAATTAAAACCAAGCCCATATTGCCAGCCAAAATAAAAATTATTGTTCTTGATAATATCAAAATCCTGACCTGGAATTCCTGAAATCAACGCATCGACGTTTCTAAACTGAAGTTCATTATAATTACGATCAACTTCCGCGCGCAAAGTCAATCTTGTAGGAATTGGGTTAAAATTAACCTCTTTTAACCAGCGAAGATATTTGTAGGATTTTGCGGTATCGCTGATCATTTTATTGAACGGTCGAATTACAAAAGGTTTAAAACTATAATTGTAATCTGCAAAACCACGTAAATACTGACGGTAATTTCTCGTTGTATAAATATCACGGAAAAAATCATCGTTGTAAATAGTCGTTAAAGAGACATTTTCTACATCGTAAAATTTAGGTTTTTTTACCGTATTTACACGCTCTTTTCTCATATTTACCACGCCGATACTTCTTTGCTGGGTATAAGTTCTGGCAACTTTTTTTAATTCAGCATTATTTCTTGCTTTGCTGAATTCAATGTCATTATCTAAAGGATTGTATTTTGGATCCTCAATCGTTTGTGTGTAAGAATAATTAACGGGAATTTTTAAACCTAATTTTTCAGGTAAAAATTTATCAATATTTACCGCGGTATTTATACTGAAAGCTGAATTATCATTTTGTGAACGTTCTGCAGGTTTTTGCGTGATACTTCCAAAACCGATAGTTGAAAGTGCAGCATTTGCATTCACCGTCGCAAAATCGCCAAGATTAAAATTTAAGGTAGCATTTCCTGCATAACCTCCTTTGTTATCAATCCCTGACAAACGCATTTCGTCCACCCAAAGTACCAGATCTTTGGGTCCCGGAAGTGGCGCCGCTTTTTGTCCACGGTTATCAAAATTATTTCTAACCCCAATCATTACCGTTGTAATACTGCCTAAACTTGGTCGTCCTTTTACGTAAATCTTTTTGTTGGCATCGCCATAAGTCGGATCTGTGTAACGTTCTGTTATTGCAAATGCCTTATTATCATCTCTGTTTTGCTTGGCTTCTACAAATCTTTGTATTTCCAGATCGACATTATTTTCAATTGGCCAAATGTCTAAAGGCGATCTTGCATTTTGCGCGGTATATTTTAAAGACGATTCGTATTCATAATAATTGTCCGTGGCATCGCTACCAAATCTGATAAAGAATTTTGCATTTGGATCAAGATCGCTGGACGTTAAATTTTTAAGATCTTCAGCGTGTACAAACAACTGTAGATTTTTATAACGCCGCATATCAAGCTGCGTATTTTTAAAAACACCTCTTGCCTCGTCTTGCAGATCAGTTACTTTTAAATAAAGTGACGCTTCATTTTGTCTTTGCGCACCTGCATTTCCACTTAAAACCTGTCTGTCAATTCCCGGAGGCAAAACGTAAGGCGGCATTCCGCTGGAATTTTCTTCTAAATTAACACTTCCAACATCAAAATTATTATTTTGTGTGATTGGCGCTGCGGTTCCTTCATCCGGAGCGATAACTGAGGAACTAAAAATATTTTTTGTATAAGCGCGCCAGTCACTTCTTACAAGATCGAATGTTCCGAAACGTAAAGTCGAAGTCTGGTCAAAACCTTTTACCAACATTCTGGCAAAACGCACATTGTTTAAAATAGAATTATCATGAGCGCCTGAATCCTGGTCGTACTGATCTACAGGAATTCTGAAAAGATACCATTTATTAGTACCTGTTTGTCCGTTTTGAAATTTTACCTGAACCTGGCGCATATCAACAATATTGTTTTGGCCAACTACTAAATTTGTTTTGGCTAAATCTACCGTATATTGGTTATAATTTTCACTTTGATCTAAATTATAATCGCCGTTCGCATCTTCAGCATCAGGTGTTTGCGTAGAAACTTCAAGAGAATTACTTTCTGAATTGCCTTGTGGATTTCTAAAATATCGGTATCTGTCAGTTAAAGAAGATGCAAGTGCTCCCTGAAATCTATCTGATAAAAAGTATAAAAAATCATCAGACGCTGGATCATTTACCTGCGTCACGGGATTGACAGCTGTAAAGTTGTATTTTTCACTTTCCTGTTCGTCGCTTAAACCGTCTAGACCAAGATCCTGAATTGTTCGTTCTGCACCTTCCGTAGAAAAAGCATATAAAATAGGAAACTGATTTGGCTGAATACCAAGATTTGTTGTCGTTGTATTTGATGGAACATTCGGCGTTGGCAATCCGTTTTCATATTGAAGTTTGCCATCTTTTAAAACATCTTCAGAAACATTTCCTAATTGTAATAAAAGTTTTGGTGCTGCGCCTAAATTTTTCCCGTCTGCATAAGGATCCATCATCCAAAATTCAACGTATTGAATATTAGAATTAACAAAATTAGAAACAGAGATCGGACGCATTAAACCTGCCCATCTTTGCTGTGTTCCTTCTGCAGCCGGATTAAAATTATACGGTCCTCTTTCGGTTGGGTAATAACTAATGTCAAACGTATTTAAAAAAGTCTGGTCACCGGCAACGAAATCTCTGTTGTTAAAAAGCTCTGATAACTGTACGCGCCTGGAAGCATGATTTGAAAGTGCGTCTGCATTGATACCGTTTGGCGCTCTTCCGCCAACACCGTAAAATCTTGGGTCAATATTATACCAGGAAACTAAACCTCTTCCGAAGCCGTTTTTGATATTGTCGTTTGAACCTGCATCCATAAAAACCGGATCATCCAGATTTTGTTCAGGTTTTGAAGCCAGACTCCAGGCAGCGGGTTCTTTTAAAGAAATTTTTGAAGTGGTTTGTTCGAAATCATCAATGTAAGATTGATCATTTGTTCCTTTATTTTGTCCGGGAATTAAATAAGCGCCTTCTGCCTGAAAATTTAAGGTAGAAGGTGCCTCCGTTTTTACGAAAGGAATTTTATTAGTCAGTCTTGTTAAAAAAGGCAATTGATTATTATACAAAATATTAAAACCAGCCATCGTATTATTAACCGCTTCTTCGCCAAAATTTACTTTTTGTGTTAAAGGTCTTTCTGCATAATTAACCACCGTGGCGCCAAGCGTTAAATGGTCATTAAATTTGCGTTCTAAATTTAAGCCATAAAAACTTTTTCGCTGAGTATTAAAATTAAGCTGATTTTCTAACGAAATATTGATCGCCTGACCGGAATTTTTCACCGCTTCGTTGATGATATTAACAGATCCTAACAAATAATCTACCGTGTAATCCTGTCCTTCAACTAACTGAACACCATTTGCGGTTACTTTTACAGAACCTTGTGGCACATTAATAGCGCCTAAAGAAATACCGCTTCCCTGCGTTCCTTTATAACGACCTTCCAAAGTATAGCGCAGCGCAAGATTACTGTTCGTCGCGTCGGATTTTTGTAAATTATACAAATCATTAAAGACAAATTTAGGATCATTCGTTCCTAAAACATTCTGAAGATATTGTCCGAAAGGTTTCGCTTTGGTAAAAATTAATTTGCCATTTTCCGGATCAATGGTTATTCCCGGCACAAAATCAAAAATACCGTCACCAAGTTGACCGCCACTATTTTGCAGATCATTATTTAAATTTAAACGGTCCCAGTTGAATAATTTTAAAAGGTTGATATCCTGAACAGATGTTTTAGGCAAATAATTTACTTTCCCGCCAGAAGTTTGATCGCGGTAAAAAACATTCATGATAAAACCATCAGAATTAATTTGATTGGCGTTTATCGGGTAAATATTTTTCATCATCAAATCCCACATCGGCGAAGTGGTTTTTGTAATGCTGTTCGGTTTTAAAAGTTTGGTGATAATTACCGGGCTGTCTTCAGAAAACTCCCCAACTTTATAAACCCTGTTGTCTCCATTGATCGTGTAAGAATAGGCTACGGTTAAAAGCTGATTGTCATTAAGCCTTTGGGATAAATCTATATAACCAAGCTGCGCATTAAATTTAAATTCTCCACTGCTTAATCGTCTTGATTTTCGGTTAAAAATAAAGTTTTCACCATCCTTATAAGGTTCTGTTCCGCCGTTTGCGTTCGGTAAAACCTGATTATTTATGGTATTATAAGCCGTATTTACATCGCGTAAACCCGGACCTAAATTAACTAAAGTCTGGTAAAGATTATTTTGATTGTTATCCGGTGTTCCAGTAACGCCGTCGCCAAGATCACGAATTCCGACAACGCCTTTTTGATCCTGCAAATTTCCTGAACCCTGATCCAAAACCCAGACTTCAATTCTTGTAATATTAATTCTGGAATTGATCTGCGGATAATTTAAAAGTGAAGTATCATAATTATCAAGGAAATAATGTCCGATGTAATAATGCTGATTATCTTCATAATCAATGGCGTTTATCTTAAAAGTGTTTACAACGCCACCGCCCTGAACTACGATATTTCTAGCTTCTCCCTGTTGTTGCGACAAAAGTAAAGTTCCCCTTGTTTTACCCAACTGAAATTCTGTTTTTAAACCAAATAAACTTTCTGAACCGCGAATTAAACTCGTAGAAAGTGGCATATTAACATTTCCAAATTCTATTCTTTTGATGATTTTATCTTCGCCTCCGGTTGTTTTATCGTTTAAACCTTTACTTTGAAGATCCTGCCAGGTTCCTTTTGCCTGATAAACTAAATTTAATTTATTCTCAAAAGCAAAACCACTTTGAGTATCATAATTCGCTTTTAACTGTAAATTTTCACCTACTTTTCCCAATAAACCCAGCTGGATTCTTTGCTGAATATTAACCGCGAAACTCGTTCTGTTTTGAGGAAGAATTAAAGGATTGTCAATTTTTTGATATAAAATACCAAGATCAAAAGACGCAAAACCCTGCGGAATAATTTCTATTTTGTCACCGCCAAAAATAGTTTGAAATAACTGATTTTTGATCCTCACACTCGGAACAAAGCCTTGTTTTAAAGCTTCCGTCTGATCTTTCCTTGTAAGCAGATCATTTTTAGTGGATTTTTCCTGATAATAAGACTTTAACTGATTTGATTTTATGTACGCAGAATATTCAGAAGGCGTCATGGCGACAGGATTTCCCGTCACTAAGTTGCCCACTTTCGGGTACAGATAATACATATTGCTTTGAATATCGTAGAAAGCATCGTATCTCACGGGATTTGGAAGGCTGTAATTTCTCCTTACACTTGTGCTGTCTGCAGGTAAATTTTGCGCCCAACTTTTAGCAAAACCGAAGCATAAAAATGCAAATATGATCAGTTTGTACCAAAATATATTTTTTTTCTTCAAATGTTAAATCTTTTTTAAAATCTGCTTCACCAATTCTTCCGTTGTAAAGGCAGGATTTTCTTTTAAAATTCTGTCAGCAATCTTCTCGCTCATCTTTTTAGGAATTCCTAAAACTTCTAAAGCAGATAACGATTCTTCTTTAATTTTATTATCTGATATTTGAGAAATATTTTCTTCAGAAAGCCCGAATTTCTGCACCTTATCCCGCAAATCTACAATAATTCTTTCAGCGGTTTTAGTACCTATTCCTTTCGCCTTTTGTATCAAGCCGCTGTTACCCGATTGTATAGCCGAAGCGATCTCCTGAAGGCTAAAAGTTGACAACATAATTAACGTTGAAACGGCACCAACTCCATTAACACTTATTAACAGATTAAACATTTCTTTTTCTAAAAGAGTGTTAAAACCGAAAAGTAAATTGGCATCTTCCCGAATGATTTGTTGAATATAAATAAATACATTTTCACCTGGTTTAATTTTGTCTGAAGTCTGTAAACTTATACCAACAGCATAACCAACGCCGTTGCATTCAATAACACATGATGTTGGTTGAATTTCTAAAACTTTTCCTCTTAAAGAATAAATCATATTTCTAATTTGGGCAAATGTAAATAAATATTATAAGATTGGGAATTGGGTTTTAATGTTGGTTTTGTGATAACAGTTTAAAAATACGAGATCTCGGTTTTAAATTGTGAAAAACTTATTTATTTTGTCGCTCCACTTTCTGATACAATACTAACTTTAGCCTCATTATTGCTCGTTTTCGCAAATTCTTTAATATAAAAATTGCTAAAAGACACACAACCTCTCTTGTTAATTGTGAACGGCCCGTAATAAATCTTTATTGGAAAAAAATTCCTGTAATACATGTAAATTTCTTGCTGCGAAAAATAGAATTTTACAAATGAAATATTTTGTCCTTGATTTACAAATCCGCCATACTTAAAAGATGGTGTTCTAATATCCTCGGTAGAAATTAGGTCCGGAAGATTTACACCTTCCGGACTATGTATTTTTTTTATGTAATTTATTGCAGTTATCAGGAACAATATAAAACCAAGTCCTCCTAAAACTTTTTCATATTTTAGTTTCATTATATCTCTAACACTTAATTGAAAGAACAAGAACGACAAGGCAGTTAATGAAATTAATATATAAGGTAATAGATCAACGCCATTTATTTTTAATTTAACCATTCTATTTTTTTATCGTTTGAATTTCAATAAACGTTTTTTTGATATTGAGCATTTAATATTTAAAAATGGCAACAAATTCTACTGCGATGTCGCGGATTTGCAATCCGTGACCATTTATTTTTTTGCTGATTCTTTTTTCTGTGCATCCAAAACTGCAATGGTCGTAAGATTTACAATTTCCTCAACGCTTGATCGCATTTGCAGCACGTGAACCGGTTGATTTAATCCCATTAAAATTGGACCGATCGTTTGCGCGACTTTCATTCCGCGGATAATTTTGTAAGAAAGATTTGCGCTTTCAAGATTTGGGAAAATAAAAGTATTTGCAGGCGTTATTCCTAATTTTGAGAATGGATAATCGCTTAAATGATCACTATCCATGGCAAAATCTGGCTGAATTTCGCCATCAACGATCATTTTTGGAAATTTTTCATGTAACATTTTTACGGCTTTTGCTACTTTTTGAGAAGTTTCGGATTTTGCTGTAAAATTCTCATAAGCAAGCATTGCGATTCTTGGTTCTATGGCAAAAGATCGCACCGTGATTTCAGACATTTTTGCAATTGAAACCAGATCTTCCGCGGTCGGATTTTTATTAATTGATGTATCTGCGAAGAAATAAGGTTTCTTTTCTGACAAGATCATCATCATAGAAGCGACCTTTTCAACACCTTTTTCTTTACCAATAATTTCTAAAATTGGTTTTAAAACGGAAGAATAATTTTTAGAAAAACCTACAATCAAAGCATCGGTATCGCCATTTTTTAACATTAATGGACCAAAATAATCTCTTTGGCGAACGTAGCGTTTTGCTTTATATTCATTCACACCTTTTCTTTTGCGTAAATCCCAGATGATTTCTTTATATTTTTTGCGGTTTTCTTCCTGATCATCATCTGTTGGATCAACAATCGGAACATCCAGATCAATTCCATATTTTTCCATTTGCGCTTTGATGAATTTTTTTTCACCCAATAAAATAGGATGTGCAATGCCTTCTTCGAAGAGAATTTGTGCCGCTTTCAACACATTATATTCTTCAGCATTAGCAAGCGTGACTCTTTTCGGATTTGATCTCGCACGATTTTGCATCATTCGGATGAGTTTTTCATCACGACCCATTCTGTCTAAAAGTTGATTTTCATACTGCTCAAAATCTTCAATATTCTTTTGTGCAATTCCGCTTTCCATCGCAGCCTTTGCAACTGCCATAGAAACTTTTGTAATTAAACGGTTATCAAATGGTTTCGGGATAAAATATTCAGAACCAAAATTTAAACTTTTAAGATTATAAGTTAAAACTACCGCTTCGGGAACTGGTTCCTTAGCCAAATCTGCTATTGCGTAAACTGCAGCCAACTTCATTTCCTCGTTAATTCCTGTCGCCTGAACGTCTAATGCGCCACGGAAAATGTAAGGAAAACCTAAAACATTATTAACCTGATTAGGAAAATCACTTCTTCCGGTTGCCATCATAACATCACTTCGCGTTGCCATCGCTAAATCATAATCAATCTCCGGATCTGGATTTGCTAAGGCAAAAACGATTGGGTTTTGTGCCATTTTTTTTAGCATTTGTGGCGTAACGACATTTCCTTTAGAAAGACCAACAAAAACATCTGCGTCTTCCATCGCTTCTTCTAAAGTGGTTTTATCGGTATTTGCAACATAATCAAGTTTTTCCGCGGTAAGATTTTCGCGTTTGTGGTTGATCACACCTTTACTGTCGCACATTAAGATATTTTCTCTTTTTAGACCTAAAGCCATGTAAAGATTGGTACAAGCAATTGCTGCAGCACCGGCGCCATTGACAACCATTTTAATATCGCCGATTTTTTTGTTGGCAATTTGAAGCGAATTAATTAACGCAGCGGCTGAAATAATCGCAGTTCCATGCTGATCATCGTGCATCAACGGAATGTTGAGTTCTTCCTTTAATTTTTGTTCGATGTAAAATGCTTCTGGTGCTTTGATATCTTCCAAATTTATTCCGCCAAAAGTTGGGGCAATTCCTTTTACAATAGCAATGAATTTATCAGGATCTTTTTCATTAATTTCAATATCAAAGACATTAATATCAGCGAAAATTTTAAATAATAAACCTTTTCCTTCCATCACGGGTTTTGAGGCTTCCGGACCGATATCTCCCAAACCTAAAACAGCAGTTCCGTTGGAAATAACAGCAACTAAATTACCTTTTCCTGTGTAATCATAAACTTTTTCCGGATGATCAAAAATCTCCATACACGGAATTGCAACGCCTGGCGAATAGGCCAAAGATAAATCTCTTTGCGTAGAATGTGGTTTTGAAGGAATAACCTCAACTTTCCCTTTTGGCTCAGACTGGTGATAATCTAAGGCGGCTTGTCTGAAATTTTTTTCGTCTCTGTTTGTTTTATTACTCATAATATTTTTTATTTAACAGGGATCAACCTGTTATATTTTTATCTAATCTTTAATTTTACCAAATTACTGCAGCCCGACTTGAGTGGAGCTCCTTTTTTTTTTGCATTTGAAAAAAAAAGAGCGGGAACGGAAGGCGGAAATGTCTGCCCAAAAAATCCAGAAAAATAATTTAAGAATTGCTGGATTGGTCTTTTAATTTAGGTAAAATATATTTTATGTGGTATTCTGCTAAACTCTCAATTGGTTTTTGCACCACTTTTCCTACTTTTAAATGCATTTCTGCGGCGGCGGCACGCAAAATATCTTCGTAATAATGCGCAATGGAACCAATAAAATTGATGTCACAGTTTTTACTTTCTTCATAAGGCAAAACCTGATAATCAAGGAAATTTTTGATTTCTTCAAAAACCAAATGCTGCAAATATGGATGCTGTTTTCGCTCTAAAATAAATTTACTAAAATCTGCTAAATAGGCGTTCGCACGGGGATTGTGATACATTGAACTGATCACGTTTTCGATATTTAAATTGTAGGCTTCCTCAAATTCCCGGTTAAGATCCTCAGGAAATTTTTTCATAAAGTAATTCTTCAATAAAATTTTACCTAAAGCATTTCCGCTGCCTTCATCTCCGATCAGAAATCCCAAAGACGGCAGATCACGACGAATGGTTTTACCATCAAAAAAGCAGGAGTTTGATCCCGTTCCCAAAATACAGATAACGGCAGGTTTTCCGACATAAGCGGCATAAGCAGCGGCAGTAAGATCTTCTTTAACGGAAATTTCTGCCTTTGTAAAGATTTTTTTCAGTTCATGTTCAACCAAAAGGCAATTTTTTGCAACGCCACAACCGGAGCCATAGAAAAATAAATAGTCTATGTTTTCCGCTTCTTCATAAAGCTGATTATTTTTTTTTATTTCTGCAGGAATTAAGTGCGCATCAATAATATTCGGATTAAAACCTATAGTAACGGTTTTAAAAAGTGTTTTCCCGGAATTATCAAGAATGATCCAATCACATTTGGTAGAACCGCCATCTACAATTGCAAACATATTTTAGCAAATTTTAAGAATGCTAAAATATGAATTAATCTTTAGAATTAAATTTTATATTGGATTTTGGTCGGTTTCAGATTTGAGCCAACCGTCAATTTCTTCTTCCAAATAATTGGTTTGTGTGGTCACGGCGTTTAAGAAATCGTCTGAAACTGAGATGTCCAGTGAAGTTTCCATATCCCAAAGTTCGTCAGACATGAATTCATATTCCTTATAAACTCTCTTAAAACGAGAATTGTTCTTTTTCAGTTCATCAATTTTTTGCTTTAAAGGCGAAAATCTTTGCAGGCTTCTTTGGTTTTTCATGGCATTTGGTTTAAAAGTTTTTTATTAAAAAAATTTAATTTATCACCTGAATCCCTTGTAGCAATGCTTATGGCTGAAAAATACGGGTAACCTTTAAATTTGATAGAATAAATGTAGAAAATAAATGAATATCAATAAAAAAATTAACAACAATTTATTAATGTTTAACATTAAATTTTAAATTTGCAACTTATTATGATAAAAATATTTAACAGGCATAAGCAAATTATGCTTTTTATTTTAGCGGGCGGTTTAAGTGCTGTTGTAGAGATCGGCCTTTTTAAATGCAGCAGTGTTTATCTTCCAAAAATTCTGCCGTCGGAACTGAACTTTTACGGAATAAAATATCCTTTAAGCAACATACTTTCAACTGGTTGTGCTATTTTTTTTAATTATTTCCTAAGTATAAAATTTGTTTTTGAACAAGGGAAACATTCAAAAAAAAGAGAGTTTGCTTATTTTATGATCGTGTCTTCTTTTTCTACGGTTTTAAGTTTGACAATATTTCAACTATTTTTTCATTTTGTTTTTCTGGACAATATTTCTTTCTTAATTTTCGTTTTCAGCCCGGAAGTTCTTAGCAAGATTTTCGCTATTATTGTGGTCTCGGTTCTGAACTATTCCGTAAAGAAAAAAATTATTTTTAATGGCTAAATTTATTCTGTAATGAGCGTTTTACTTAATTATATATGGCGACTCTGGTTTGTTATTTTAGCCTTTATTGCTACACTTTTCTTCGGCATTTTCGTTTACATATTTACGATCAGTTCCAAACATTACAAATACGCCTACTTTTTTATTCGCCTTTGGTGTTTTACGACCTATTACGGAATGGGTTTTAGCTACAAATTAATTAAAGAAACAAAGCAAAAAATAGATAAAAATCAGCAGTATATTTTTATTTCTAATCACACATCGATAATGGATATCATGCTTCCCTGCATGCTGATGCCAAATCATCCCTTAGTTTATGTTGGTAAAAAAGAACTGGTGAAAATCCCAATTTTTGGCCAGATCTATAAAAGAATATGTGTCATGGTCGATCGCACCAGTGCAAAAAGCCGGGCAGAAGTTTATACCAGATGCGCTGAAAGAATGCGCGAAGGTCAAAGCATTGTGATTTTTCCGGAAGGTGGAGTGCCGGATGATACTTCTATATTATTAGGTGATTTCAAAGATGGCGCTTTTACTTTAGCCTCAAAACACCAGTTTTCTATTCTTGTTTTTACTTTTATTGGTTTAAAAGAAATGTTTCCTTTTAATAACAAGGTTGGTCATCCGGGAAAAGTGAAGGTTTATTTTAATGATATTTTAACGCCCGATGAAAAAGCAAATGTTTTAAAATCTACTTCTCAGGAAATAATTAAAAATACTTTAGAAAAAAACATTAAACCGATTATTTAATTATATTTGTTTAAATAAAACTACAAAAAACATGTCAAATTATTCTAAACAGACCAATTGGGGTCAGTTCTTAACGTTAATTACCGTATTCTTTTTTTGGGGCTTTGTGGCAGCAAGTAATGACATACTTATTCCTGTTTTCAAAAAAGCGTTTAACCTTTCACAAGGTGAAAGTCAACTGGTTTCAGTAGCCTTTTATGTGGCTTACACAGTTGGTTCTCTTATTTATATGTTTATATCTAAATCCATAAAACAAGATGTAGTTAATAGAATTGGTTACAAAAATGGACTAATATATGGGTTATTAATCTCGAGCGTTGGAGCTTTTTTATTCTACCCAGCAGCAAATTTAGGATCTTTTAATCTTATGATTACCGGACTCTTTGTGATAGGATTAGGATTTTCATTATTGCAGATTGTTGCAAATCCTTTAGCAATTGAACTTGGTCCTAAAGAAACCGGATCACAACGTTTGATAATGGCTGGAGGAATTAATAATTTTGGAACTACAATAGGACCACTTATTGTGGCATTTGCAATTTTTGGTTCTGCCGCAGCAGCCAATACAGAAGCTGATGTGAGTTCCATTAAAGTTCCTTATGTAGCACTTGGGATCATATTTATTTTAGTAGCAATTTTGATAAAATTTTCTTCATTACCAAAAGTTACACCCACAATTACAGAAAATACTGAAGACGTCGTAGTTGGCGAACATAGAGATTCTGCTTTGAAATATCCACAGCTGGTTTTAGGAATGATCGCTATTTTCGTTTACGTAGGTGTCGAAGTTTCTACAGCAAGTAATTTACCAGCTTACATGGAAAAATCTTTAGGTTTTGCAACCAAAGATATTGCTCCTTATGTCTCATTATATTGGGCTTCTTTGATGATTGGTAGATGGACAGGATCTGTTGAGGCGTTTGATATTACAGCAGGCGCTAAAAAAATCTTAAGATTCGTTGCACCTTACCTGGCTTTTGGCGTTTTTCTTTTGGTAAATGCGATCGCAAAACACGATCTTTCTCATTTTTATATTTATGGACTGGTAATTTTGGTTATGATTGCAGCTGATATTGCAAGCAAGGGAAATCCTGCAAGAATGCTTTTGATATTCTCTTCAATGGGAATTTTATCTTTAATTACAGGAATGCTAACTTCTGGTATGACTTCTGTTTACGCATTTACAAGCGTTGGTTTATTTTGTTCAACTTTATGGCCTTGTATTTTTACTTTGGCTATAAACGGTCTTGGAAAACATACTAACCAGGGTTCTGGATATTTAATAATGATGATCATGGGCGGCGGTATTATTTCCTATTTACAAGGGACGCTCGCAGATATGACCAACATTCACATGAGTTACGTAGTTGGTATTGCATGCTTTCTTTACCTTGCTTTTTACGCCGTAAGAGTTACCGGAATTTTAAAACGACAAGGGATCAATCTTGATCAATTAAAAAGTGATGGTGCACACTAACAAATATTTCAATATTTATAAAAAAAGATTTTGGGCAGGTATTTTACTTGTCCAATTTTTTTTATTTTATATTTTATCTAAAAGTGAAAATGCGATAGAATTCTTCAACCAGTTATTTGAATTAAAAAAAAATGTTCATCAGATTATTTTTAGCAAAATTCAATTTTCAGTTGGCGATGCGTTTTATATTCTAATTGTAATATTCCTGTTATTAATTATTGTGAATCTTTTTAAAAAGAAAAGACGTCCAAAAAGTGCTTTTGCACTAATAATTTTTTGTAACATTTTTTACCTTATCTACCAAATTTTCTGGGGAATGCTTTATTTCCAAAAGTCATTATCAGATAAACTTTCAAAGGAAGATGCGACAATAAATGAAGCAAAAAAACTTTCCTTTAAATATTTAAAATTATGCATCGCTGACCGGGAAAATGTGGACGAAAATAAGCAGGGCATTTTTGTAATTAAGGATCTTAAAAGTGTCAAAGAATCTATTTTAAAAGAACAGAAAAAATTACCTTCTCAATTTTCCACAAAAAAATCTACTTTAATTAATGACTTTAAACCAAGTCTTTTCAGAAATGTAATGAGTTCTACGGGAATTCTAGGTTATTACAATCCTTTTACAGCGGAAGCACAGTTTAATGAAGATCTGCCTGCAACATTTTTACCCTTTACTCTAGCCCATGAAAGTTCGCACCAACTTGGTTTTGCACGTGAAAATGAAGCTAATTTTATTGGTTATTTAACAGGAAAAAATTCCGGCAATAAGGCTTTAAAATACTCAACAGATTTATTTGTTTTAAAAAGTCTTTTGGCATTTGTTGCTGACAGTGATCCTGCTTTTATAAAATTTATGATCTCTCAATTTTCCCCAAAAATGAAAGCTGACCGACAAAATGATTTAGATTTTGTAAAAAAACACAATGGATTTTTGAATGTTGTTTTTGATGTAAGCAACAATTTATTTTTAAAATCAAATCAGCAAAAAGGTAGTATAACGTATTCGTATTTCACTGTAATGCTTATTAAATACGAGCGTTCTGCAGGACAAAAATAAAGAATCGCACCTGCGATGCGATTCTAAAACACAAATGATGAAAAAAAATTTATGCAGTATAAAAGACAATCAATTGCCTCCTAAAATGCGTGGTAAATATACGTCTAAAATGAATATCAGCAAAAAATATTGAGCTAGATTTTAAAAAAATTCTAATAAATTTTCAATAAAAAAAAATATTAAAGAAATTTAAATAATAATTCAATTATTATCTACTTATTAATATCATTTTCTATTTATCTCTACAAATATCATAAAAAAATTTTACATAAAAAAGAGTTTTTTAAATAAAATAAAAATATTCAAAAAAATTTTAATTGTTTAGAATTTGTTGCTTTTTAAACCAATAATTATCTACGTAAAGGTCTCAAAAGTTCTGTCAACCCGTTGAGTTTGATTTCATAAATAGTGGAAAGTTGCATACCGAGTTTGCCAGGCGGCATACCTTTTCGCTGAAACCATTCCAGATAAGAAATAGGCAGATCAGCTATTATGTAGCCCTTATATTTACCGAAAGGCATTTTTTGCACACAGATTTCCTGTAAAATTTCCGGATTCAATTAGTGATTTTTAGATTGAAAGATCTATTTTTTCTTCAATTTCTTTTGGTTCAGGAAGTATGATTTCGTGGTCATCTATTTTAAATTCATCACGATAAACCTGAATCAGCAAAAGTGTAATTGAAATTAAGATCGGCCCAAATATTAAACCCATGAAACCAAATAAATTAATACCCATTATAATCCCAAAAACAGTATTCAATGGGTGAATATCTTCTAATTTTTTTAAAAGTGTAAAACGCAACAGATTATCTGTGAGTCCTACCACAACCAGACAGTAAATAAGTAATCCAACACCACCACCTAAATCGCCCTGAGCAGCCATAAAAATAGAAACTGGCACAAAGATAATCGCTGCTCCGACGATAGGGATCATCGCCGTAATACACGTGAGTGCGAAAAGCAATAAAATATTAGGCGCACCAAATATATAATAGCCAATAATAGCAACCAAACCCTGACCAACGGCTACAACTGGAATTCCGATGGCATTTGCAGTTACCATTGAGCGAATTTTCCCACCTATTAACGTGATATTTGCTTTCTTTAATGGCGCTGAACTTCTTAAAAGTCTTTCAAAAAGCCTTGGCTTTTCCATCATAAAATAAAGCATAAAATAAGCGGATGCGATAACCGTAACCGTATTAAAAGTGCCACTTAAAGCCGAAGTAGAAAATTTGCCGACAGCGTCTTTTAACTTGGTCATATTTTCATTACTTAAAATATCAAATTTTGTTTTTAAATATACAAAGTCATGAATTTTATCAATAAAAACATTAAATTTTGACATGTATTCCTTCGTATTCCCCAACTTTTCAACCAGTAGATCTCCCAAGAAATAAATAGGCAAAACCAAAATTATCAGTGAAATAATAATGATGAATAATGCAGATAACCAGGGTTTCCAATTTTTTTTCTCCTGAAGATAAAGATTGTATTTTCTCGTTATCACGTATAGCGTTATCGCTCCTAAAACAGAAGGAATGAAAAGAGCTAGATTATAACCTATTAGAAGAAGTAAGATCACAATAAGTGTAAGTAAAAACACCTGCTTTATTTTCTCTTCGCTTATTGGTAAATTATGTTGCATTTTTTAGTTTATATAAATAATTATTTGGTTGAGATTGGTTTTGGTGCACCAAAATAAGCACAATATGCAGAATATTTTGCAGCGTATGAAAACATTGATGTTAATACTAATCCAACACAGCAAAGTATAACACCACTAATAGAGATTAAAAACGTTAGAATTGCTAAACCTAGAAATGTAGCATAATTATTTTTTACAGTTTCGTAAGATTTTTTTAGCGCGTCTGTAGCCGATGCATTTTCAAAGAAGACGATAGGCAGACCTAAAAAGAGAAAAGGCGCTATAAAAATAACTGGAATAACGCATAAAATCAGAGAGATAGTTGTGATCACTACTGATATCACATAATAAAGTATCAACTGCGCCGTGTTTTGCTTATAGCCGATAAAAAGATCAGAAAATGCATATTGCTCTCCAAAATTAGCTTTATTTAAAATATACATAAAACCTGCATATAAAGGAAATAAAGCCAGATTAATTAAAATTGAAATTCCGTAATTACTTCTCAGACCTTCAATATTTCTAATTTCTTCATAATTTTTAGTTCTTGCTGCTTCCCGAATAATATTGATCGCTTCAGCCTGATTAAATCCAAATAAACTGCTGACAATTGAAGAAATAACATAAACTCCCACTATGATCAAAACGCCGTACCACACTACTTTTTTGTAGTTATCAAAAGCGTGGGCAATTATTGAGTTGCTGTCTTTTTGTGGCGTTGTTGACAAATTGTCAAATTCAGTAAAATTTTCCATAGTTTTTTTTTTATAAAAGTAATTAAAAAAACTTTATACCAAAACTTCCTTTTTGATTTCATTAAAATATTTTTGATACATCGCGTAGATCACAGCGTTCCAAAAAGGAAACGTGAAGAAAATGCCCAATAAGAAAAATATTAAACCAAAATAACTAAATATAAAAGCCAGAACGCAACAGGAAAAAATCGTGAAAAAATCAATTTTGTACGCCTTCACAGTTAATCTTATGCTCTCAAAAATAGAAATATTCATAAAATACATCAGTGGTGCGGAGAAAACGGTTATTAAAATCCAGATAAAGACGAGTCCCACAGAAACATGTGCATAAAGATTTATAAATCCCCAAAAAATACCAAAACCTAAAAATTTGAAAAAGTTAAAACCCCGATATCCGGCATAAAGATCCGAAATGCTGTAAGGCAACTTTTCATCGATATTTCTGTAGATCTGAAATAATCCAATATTTAAAGGAAACATAACGGCTTTTATAACCACCATCGCAATCACAAAACTGGCAAAATCCGGCACTTTCGCCCATTCCAAAATTCCTTTTTGTGCGGCTGGAATGTCCGTTTCCGAAAGTTTCATCAACCTCATAAATTCTGGTAAAAGTCCATAATATTTAAAAAAATAAAATCCCAAAAGAAAGATAATAGAAAAATACAGCAAACTGAAAAGTATCTGGATATTTAAAGTCATCGCCCAGTAATTCACAGCTTTTCGCAGAATTTCTTCTATATTACTTTTCCAGGTTGGTTTGTTTTCCATAAAATAATTTGTGCAAAAGTACGCATCAATACTTACTTTTGCAGAATGTTTTCGAAGATAAAAGATAAATTCACAGAAATAGACGTCCTTTCCCAAAACGGAAAAGCCTTCTTCTTTTTTATTGATTTTAAAATAGAAAATATTCTGATCTATAATGAAGATGAATTACTAAAAGAAAATATTGCTGTTTATTTTCCTGATTTTAAAAATAAAAAACCGCATAAAAGTGAAAAAATATTGTCTTTAAAATCATTCCCGCCAACAAAATCAGATTATGAAGTCGGTTTTAAAAAAGTGCAGGATAATTTAAAACTTGGCAATTCTTATTTGGTGAATTATACCTGCGAAACGCCCATAGAAAGCAATTTTACGCTAAATGAATTTTTTGATCTTGCTGATGAAAAGTATAAAGTCTGCAAAGATGACGACTTTGTTTTTTTCTCTCCTGAAACTTTTATTGAAATAAAAGACGACAAAATTTTTACGCATCCAATGAAAGGCACAATTGATGCTTCCAGGGAAAATGCTGTTGGAACGCTGAAAAATGATGTCAAAGAAAAAGCCGAACATTACACGGTTGTAGATCTGTTGCGAAATGATTTGTCAATGGTTGCAGATCAGGTAAAAGTGGATGAATTTCAGCGGATCGATTTTATAAAAACAAAGCAAAAAAATCTTTATGCGATGAGTTCGGAAATTTCAGGGAATTTAAAACCGGAATTTAAAAATAAGATCGGAAGTATTTTAAAGACTTTACTTCCCGCTGGTTCAATTTTAGGTGCGCCAAAGAAGAAAACTCTGGATATAATTTTAGATGCAGAAACGCATGAAAGAAATTTTTACACTGGTGTTTGTGGTTATTTTGACGGTAAAAATTTAGATTCCTGCGTGATGATCCGGTTTATTGAAAAAAAAGATAACAAACTATATTTTAAAAGTGGCGGCGGAATTACGCACTTAAGCCTTTTAAACGACGAATATCAAGAAATGAAAAATAAAATTTATGTCCCGATTCATTGAAAGTATTAAAATAGAAGACCAGGAAATTTTTAATATCAATTTTCATCAAAAGCGTGTAAATGATACTTTTGAAAATTTTGGAAAGGAAAATCTAATTGATTTAGAGCAAATATTTAAGGATCTGGAACACGATGAAGACGGTCTTTATAAACTTAGAATTGTTTATGATTTAAATTCAAAATTTACTGTAAACATCATTCCTTACGCCTATTCTGAAATAAAAGAATTTGCATTGGTGGAAAATAATACTCTGGACTATTCCTTTAAATTTGAAGAAAGAAAAATCTTTGAAATGATGAAAATTAAATCAAGATCTGAAGAAATCATCATCGTTAAAAATAACCATATTACAGATTCTTCTTATGCCAATCTTTTATTTTTAAAAGGAAAACAATGGTTTACGCCAAATACCTGTTTATTAAATGGAACGCAAAAACAGGCGCTTTTAAAATCAAAAAAAATCAAAGAAACAGAAATTAATCTGCGGAATTTAAAGGAATTTTCACACTTCCAAATGATCAATGCGATGATTGGTTTTGAAGAAATAATCTATCCAATTGAACTTATTAATAATTTAAGTCATTTTTCAAACGACAACGAATAAGTTGAATTATTTTACTGAAATGAAGTAGATTTTCTAAATTATACTATAACTAATTTAAGAAAATCTACTTCATTTCAGTAAAATAGTCTTTTAAGATCTGTGCGTTTTCCACGTCTTTTGTAATAACTTCCAAAATTTTTGGCTGATAACTGTGTTGAAAAAAATGATCTAAAACGCGCTCAACAGTTTGTTCATCTTCCACTTTAAAATATTCAAACTTAAAATCTTCTGCCAAACGTTCGGCCGTTCTGTTGTGTTTTGTTAAAATAAATTCATCCAGAGCATTCGTAGAATCCGGCCCGGGAATAATTTTAAAAATATCACCACCGCCATTATTAAAGATAATAATTCTCACATAAGGTGGAATATATTGGTTCCACAAGCCATTAATATCATAGAAAAAACTGATATCACCAGTTATCAAAACAGTCGGATTTTCATTTTTTAGCGCAAAACCCATCGCTGTCGAAGTTGAACCATCAATTCCACTCGTGCCACGGTTGCAATAAATATGCTTTTGCTCAAAATGAAACAATTGCGCATAACGAATTGCAGAACTATTGCTAAAATGAATATTATGATTCTCCGGAATGGTCAGTGCTAGATTTTCAAATAATTTGAAATCTGAAAAGCCAATTTTTTTGCAGTATTCAACGTGTTTTGCGTCTTTTTTATCGCGTAAACTATCCCACAAATTATAATAAGCCTGCGGTTCGAGATTGATTTTATTTAAAAACTGACCAAAAAAAGTTTCGGGCTTCGTCTCAATTTTTTCCGACAAAGCAAAAAATGTATCAGGTTGCCAAAACGGATCGATATGCCAATGGCTTTTTGGTTTTGCTTTTCTCAGGAAATATTTTACTTTTTTGGAAACTACATTTTGTCCAATGGTGATTAGTAATTCCGGCGCAAAAGTTTTGATGTCTTCCTCAGAAAAATTAAAAATATAACGGTCAATATGTGAGAAAAATTTATCGTGTTTTAAATTAGAATTTACTTCGCTTAAAACGACAACACTGTGATTTTTCACCAATTGATTAAGCTGCATTTCCAGTTCTTCACTAAAATCGCGCGTTCCGACCAGAATTAAAATTCTTTTAGATAAATGCCATTCAGCGATTAAATTTGAAGGAAGCTCGTAAGATTTTTTTTGAATTGTTTTTTCAACAGGCGAAAAGACAGGCATTTCTGAAACCAGATTATAAAGTGGTTCTTCTAAAGGAATATTGATGTGGACCGGCCCTTGTTTTTCTATACAAAGTTCTACCGCTTTTTTTATAATGTTAAAATTTTCATCTTCCGCGTTTTCCTGTGAATCTTCTAAAAGTTGAAAATCACCATAAGAATGATTTTTATAAATGTCTTTTTGCCGAATTGTCTGACCGTCAAAAATGTCCACGTAATCTGCTGGTCTGTCCGCTGTTAAAATTAAAAGTGGAATATTAGAATAAAATGCTTCTGTAATCGCAGGGTAATAATTTGCCGACGCAGAACCGCTTGTACACGTGATCGCCACCGGAAGTTTAGTACTTTTTGACATTCCCAAAGCAACAAAAGCTGCGCTTCTTTCATCAACAATACTGTAAGAATTGAAATCATTAAGTTCAGAAAAATGAACTGCCAAAGGTGCATTTCTGGAACCGGGAGAAATCACAATATCTTTAATGCCGTAAGAACTTAAAATATGCCCCAATAACTGGATGCTTCTTTTGGCGGAATACTGCTTCATAAGATTAAAATAATTATACTACAAAAATAGGTATTAGAAATTGCTTCTCATAGTTTTTAAATTAAAAATCCAGCTATTAATAATAACTGGACATCTATAATTGATATGAAAATTTTATTATTTTAAGCCTAAATATTCAATTCCTTCGTCTGCAGACTGCATCTCTTGAAGTGATCTAAATTGATGGTAATAATTAGCAAGTTTTTTGTTACTCAAAAATTTCTTTAAAGCTAGAAATCCCAATACAGCAAATACGCCAAAACTTCCTGCTAATAATATGGTGGTTTCCTTTTTCATAAGTTCTTTAATTTTATTTCCAATCTGGGATACAAATAATGTTCCTTTTTAAAAGAGAAAGAATTAAATTTTTGTTAAAAGAGCGTTTATTAAATCATAATTTTTTTCTTAATTTTGGTAAAATCACTTTTTTATGAAATTTAAATCACTTTTTAGCATTTTTGCGATGACCATTGCGATTCCTGCTACTTCTCAAACTATGCAAAAAAATTTAAAATATCCCGAAACTAAAAAAATTGCGCACACCGATACTTATTTCGGCACTGCCGTTGAAGATCCTTATCGCTGGCTGGAAGACGATCAGGCGGCAGATACAAAAGACTGGGTGAAACGTGAAGCTGATTTCACGAAAGATTATTTTACCAAAATTCCTTTTCGTGAAGAAATAAGAGCACAATTAAAAGATATCTGGAATTACGAAAAAATAGGTGCACCTTTCAAAGAAGGAAATTATACTTATTTTTATAAAAATGACGGATTGCAGGCACAATCTGTTTTATATAGAACGGATAAAGCCAATAAAACAGAAGTTTTTTTGGACCCAAATAAATTTTCTACAGATGGCACAACGTCTTTAGCGGGAATTTCATTTAATAAAAAAGGAAATTTAGTCGCTTATTCAATTTCTGAAGGTGGCTCTGACTGGAATAAAATAATTATTTTAAATGCAGAAAACAAGGAAAAAATTGATGAAACCATTCAGGATGTAAAATTCTCCGGGACTGCGTGGCTCGGTGAAAAAGGATTTTTCTACAGCAGTTATGACAAGCCAAAAGGCAGCGAACTGACGGCGAAAACCGATACGCACAAAGTCTATTTTCACGAGCTTGGCACAAAACAAAGTGTTGATAAACTGATAATTGGCGGTGAAAAATTTAAAAGACGTTACATGGGAATTGCTGTTTCTGAAGATCAGCGCTTTGAATTTTTATCTGCTTCAGTTGCCACAAACGGAAATGAACTTTACGTAAAAGATCTAAAAAATAATACTGACTTCATTCCTCTTCAAACAGGTTATGACTTCAACACAAATATTATTGATACAAAAGGTGATTTTATCTACGCAATTACTGATAAAGACGCGCCGAATATGCGTTTGGTAAAATTCAACATTAATAATCCAACTGTTTGGATGGATGTTATTCCACAAAGTGAAAACGTACTTTCAGTTTCTACAGGTGGCGGTTATATTTTCGCCAATTACATGAAAGATGCATTGACGACCATTAATCAACTGGATTATGATGGTAAATTAATTCGAAAAATTTCGCTTCCAGGTAAAGGAACTGCGGGCGGCTTTAGTGGCAAAGATGATCAAAAAGAACTTTATTATTCTTTTACCAATTATATAACGCCGGGCACAACTTTTAAATTTAATGCAGATTCGGGTAAATCTGAAGTTTATCAAAAACCAAAAGTGAAATTTAATCCAGAAGATTTCGTTTCTGAGCAGGTTTTTTATACTTCGAAAGATGGTACAAAAATCCCGATGATGATCAGTTACAAAAAGGGATTAAAAATGAACGGTAAAAATCCTACCATTTTATATTCTTATGGCGGTTTTAATATTAGTTTAACTCCGGCTTTTTCTGTAGTAAATGCGATCTGGATGGAAAATGGCGGAATTTACGCAGTTCCAAATATCCGCGGCGGTGGTGAATACGGCAAAAAATGGCATGATGGCGGCATAAAAATGAATAAGAAAAATGTGTTTGAAGATTTTATTGCAGCAGGAGAATATTTACAGAAAAACAAATACACTTCCAAAGATTTTATGGCACTTTCCGGCCGATCAAATGGCGGATTATTAGTTGGCGCAACAATGACGATGCGTCCGGATCTGGCAAAAGTGGCTTTTCCCGGCGTTGGTGTTTTAGACATGCTGCGTTATAATAAATTTACAGCGGGTGCAGGCTGGAGCTACGATTACGGAACTGCAGAAGATTCAAAAGAAATGTTTGAGTATTTAAAATCTTATTCACCAGTTCAAAATGTGAAGAAAGGTGTTTGTTATCCTTCAACTTTGGTGATCACGAGCGATCATGATGACAGAGTTGTCCCGGCACATTCTTTTAAATTTGCCGCAAATCTGCAGGAAAAACAATCTTGCGCAAATCCGGTTTTGATAAGAATTGAAACAAATGCCGGACATGGCGCAGGAAAATCTACCGATCAAGTCATCGGTGAAAATTCTGACATTCTTAGTTTCGCGCTTTACGAAATGGGAATAAAAAAATTAAAATAAAAAAAATCCGGTTGAAATTTTCAACCGGATTTTTTAATATTAACAGGAAATTATGGGTTTAATTTTCCTTCAATACTATCGTCCAAAGTTTTCCCTAAAACTGCACCCAAAGCCATTTTAGCAAAAGCTACATATTTACCATGTTTGCTGTCCCAATAATAACTTTCTGAAGGCGTTACTTTTATGACTGTTATTCTTGGATCTTCTTTGCCCTCGGTAAACCAGGTTTTTAAAAGCGGATTCCACAATTCGTCAATTTTTGCCTGATCTTTACTTACTGTCGCATGACCGAAAATACTCATAAAATCCGTGTGCGGATCACCCTGAAATAAAAGTTGAACAGCATCATTATCTTTCAACTCTTCATTTTTATGACTGTCTACGGAACTTAAAAACCATAAATTTCCTTCGTCATCTACTTTTTGCACGGCCATTGGTCGTGTGGCAAATGGTTCATTAGATTTTAAATTGGTGCAAAAGAAACAACTTTCCGCGGTACTTACCAGATCTTTAATTTTTTTAACAGCTTCCTGATTATTTAAATCTTCGTGATTTTTTTCTTCTTGATTTTGATTAATTGAATCCATAATATTTATTTTGATTGTTAAAGATTTTCTATCAAATAAAACACCAAAAATTAAAAAGTAGTAAAAAACAATGGTAAATAAATTAACGAAAACTGAGATCAATATTATAAAATAGTAACAAAGTATAATTTGTATTTTTACAAAATGGAACAGGAAAAAATTTCAGATTTTTATGATAATTTCGTTCAAAAGCAGTTAAAAATTGGTGCGAACGAACGACTCATTTCTTTACTAAAAAGATTGCTAAAACTTGGTTTAAATAAAAACTCCAGGGTTTTGGAATTAGGTTGTGGTGTCGGAATTTTCACCGGACTTTTAGCCAAAAAAATTGAGAAAGGTTTTATTGAAGCGGTTGATCTTAGTGAAAAAAGCGTTGAAACTGCGAGAAATAATTTAAAAACCAAAAAGAATATTCATTTTCAAACTGCGGATGTGGTTTATTACAAACCAAAACAATCCGACTTTGATTTTATTACTTTAATGGATGTTATTGAACACATTCCTTTAACTGAACATCCAAAACTTTTTCAAAATTTAGCAGATATTTCTACGGAAAAAACTAAAATTATTATCAATATTCCCAATCCGGATTACACCGCTTTTACAAAAATTCACAATCCCGAAACGTTGCAGATCATTGATCAGGAAGTAGAAATTTTACCGATTTTACAGCATTTACAAAACACCGGCCTGGAAATGATTTTCTTTGAAAAATACAGCATTTGGCAAAAAGAAGATTACCATTTTATGATCATCAGAAAAAAACGAAAATTTGTATTAAAAACGACTGCTTCAGAAAGAAATCTTATAGCTAAAATTTTAAATAAAATAAATAAAACAGTTGATAAACTGAGATTTTCTTAGTTAAAAACTATTCAAAAAAAACCATCCTGTCGGATGGCGAAATAATTTGAATGAAAAATTTATTTATTTGTCGCGTTTATAAGATCTGTGATATCCTGTGGCGTAAATTTGCCGCGAATGTCTATGTAAACCAACTCTTTACCGGAATTCACCGTTAACAAAAGCTTTTTGATCATATCGCCGCTTTGTTGTGCTTTGATGTTGACGTTTTCACCATTGTGTTTTATCGACATCCAGTCTTCATAGTTGTTATCTGTAAGATATTTTGCATAATTACTGACAAGTTTTGTATCGCCATTTTCCACAGTCATTATTTTTACTCTACTGATTTTCCCGATCAGGTTTCTTAACTGTTTAGAATCTTCGTCTTTATCGTCCTTTAGAGCTTTTCGGATCATCGGTTTTGCCAAAAATAACGGAACATTTACGCTGGTGAACTGCGCTTCAGAATTTTTTGCCTCCGCGCCGTTGAAATAATCAATATTTGGTCTTGAAGAAACAATGCAGGATTGAAGTGCGAAAATTAAAAGTGTGAAAAAGGCTGTTTTTAAAATAAAGTTTGATTTCATAGTGTTGTTTTTTTAAAATTTTACAAGTGAACCGCCGGACATTTTGCTGATATTGCTGTCTATAGTAGGATTTCCTTTGTATCGTATTTTTCCACCGGATGAAGCGTCTGCCTTTAAGTTGCCTGACACATTTACGCTCACCGTAGAAGCAGAAGTGGCTTGTGCAAAGGCATTTTCTACATTTAAATTTTGCGCATTACAGTTGGCGGCGCTCGTTCCTTTGAAATTTGCCTTAGAAACTTTTCCTTTTATCGTGGCATTACTTCCACTTGTTCCTTCAAAATTTAAGTTTGCAGCGTTGATGTTTGCGCTGATGTTTGCCCCAGAATTAACTTCTAAATTAACAGTTTCACTGATATTAAAATCGCCGTTTAGATTTGAACCCGAAGTGCTTTCAATATTCAATTTATCTCCTTTTAAAGTATTTAAAATGGTGAGACTTGAACCGGATGTCGCAGAAATATCATTGATTTCCGGTGCAACAACATTCACAAAAATTTTGTTGAAATTAAGATTCTTCTTGCCGGTTTCTTTTACATAAATATTTAAGATTCCAGCTTTTACTTCTGTTGCAATGTATTGCATCTTATCTTCGTCGGTTTCTACGCGGATTTCCTGATCATTGCCTTGTGTGAAATTAACTTTTATCCCGGACGATACTTTTAAACCAGTGAATTTTCCTACTTTTCTTTCTTCAGAATTTCTGTTAATAACATTAGAGGAAGATGAATTTGAATTTGAGGAATTTGATGTTGTGAAATTCTGTGTTTCATTAACCAAATTATTAACGTCATCCATTGAAATTTTCCCGTCAAGCATCATTAAAACCATATTATCATTAGACGAAATGTTGAGTAAAAGATCATCTAAAATACCATCTTTTGCACCGGCGGAAAGAAATTTTATTTTATTTTCCTTACTGTTCACGCTCATTAATTCTTCGTAGTGCAAACCTTTTAAAAGAGAGGAAATGTCTTTTTGAACGCCATCATAATTTAAACCGGATTTCACACTTTTACCATCAACCATTTTGCCGGAAGGTTTTTCTATGACCAGTATTTTCAAGCCGTTTATTTTTGATAATAATGGTTTGATTTGATCTAATTCTCCGTCGCCTAAATTTAATTTGTTCAGCATACTAAACATTGGTTTGGCGATTTTAATGGAAGTAATTCCATCAGAATCCTGGTAACGATCAAAGATCTCGTCTAATTTTTCTCTCTGTGCGGAAACGTTTAAGATGGCGCAGAATAAAAAAGCAATTAAGACGAAGGCTTTTTTTGTCGTACTTAATAAATTACTGTGGGTTTGAATATTTGTTTTCATTTTATTTAAAATTTGGTAGGTTTTTATTGATTTATTTATCCATGTTGAGAGTGTTAAGCACGTCTGCCTGCTCTACGGTTTGGTTTACATTATTTGCTAAAATTTGGAAAGAATATTTTGTCACGTCGATCGCTTCCTTCTCACTTGTGATTTTATGACCGTTGATAATGACATAATTGCTTTGATATTCAGTTTTATTTTCTGCATTTTCCGGCTTTGAGTTACTTACATAACGGCGAATCACTCTTTTCTTCATTCTGGATTTTTTAGGTAAGATATCATCCAGAACATCATCACTTTTTGCCATTTTTTGCACATCAGGTTTGGCATTTTCCGCAACAGGTTCATACGTATTTTCCTGCATAATTTCTACTTTTCGTCTTTTATAAATGTCTGCGGATGCTATTTGAGGGCTTACTTTTTCCTGGTCATTTTTGCTGTTATTTAGCCAAAAAGCGCCAATGGAAAAGATAAAAATTAAACTTGCAGCAAGCCAAACCCATTTAAATTGAGATTCTTTTTTCTCAGGCGCAATACTTTTCTCTTTATTGGCCAAAGCCAAGAACTGCTCAAAATCTAAGTTTAATTTTTCCTTTTTTTCTTCCTTTAAAGTTTCAAAATAAAGAGAATCTTCTGCAGATAAATGTTCGGACGATTTCAGTACATTTTCTTCGGCGACTGTAGTTTGTCCGTCGTAAAATTTCTGAAGTAATTTATGATATTGTTCTGTGTTCATAATTCATTAATTGTGTGATCTGTGATTTTACTTTCTGCCGCGCTCTCATTAAATTGACGCGCACTGCGTTTTCTTCCATTTCCAAAATTTCAGCAATCTCTGAAACTTCGTGCTCTTCTACATCTTTCAGGTGAATGACCATCCTCTGTTTTTCCGGTAATTCACTTATATATTGTAGAATATAATCTTTTAAATTATTCGTTTCCATCTGAAATTCATCTGAAGTGTGCAATTTTACTTCCGCAAAATTCATTTTTACCTGATGGTGCTTTAATCTATTCAGGCAATCGTTTTTAACACATTTTAAAATATAAGACTTCAAATTTCCGTATGCCAAAAGTTCTTCTTTTTTCTGCCAAAATTTCAATAAAAGATCCTGCACCAAATCTTCCGCTTCATCTGAACTCTGCAGAAATTTTTTTGCAAAGCGGTACATTTCATCCTTTAGGGAAAATACCGAAGTTTCAAATGTTTGTGAAGTCATGTTTTAGTTTCTAATATTAAGACAACTAAAGATAAATTTTTATTACATCATCCTTTAAATTTTTTTTAATTTTAAATTTTATGCTAAAGTTTCTTAAATTTTAAATAAATAACAGTGCTAAATTTTAAAGTTGCATAATTCTTGTTAAAGTATCGTTAAATATGAAACAGAGGTACTTTTTATACTACCTATTTATCATTAATTTTGAATATTAAAATCATAAAAACCAAGTACAGTAAAATGAAGAACAGTTTAAAAAAGTTATTACCACTAGCGATTGTCGGGGTAATTTCTGCGGGTACTACTTTTGGTGCCATCACTTATTTCACGCCTTCCAGGGATAATGCGGATATGTCTTATTTCCATAATTCTAATAAAGATGCAAGATTTGCTTCCATGAATACGGAAGGTGCGAGCGACGATTTTGTAAAAGCTTCTAAAATGGTCGTTCCGGCGGTTGTTACCATTAAAAATTATCAAAATACCGCGCGGTCGCAGGACAATTCTTCTAACCAGGATATGTATGACTGGTTTTTTGGCGGTGGCAATGATCCATTCGGAGGCGGTGGGCGACAAAAACAGCAACCTCAGCAAAGACAGCAACCACCGAAAAATATGCCGACAAGTTTGGGTTCAGGCGTAATTATTTCTCCAGATGGTTATATCATCTCGAACAATCACGTTGTAGCGGGCGCCAATAAACTTGAAGTGGTACTTTCAAACCAAAAAACATACATCGCTAATTTAATTGGCCGTGATCCAAATACAGATATTGCACTTTTAAAAATCGAGGAAAGTGGATTACCTTATTTAAATTTTGCCAATTCTGATAATGTAGAAGTAGGACAATGGGTTCTAGCCGTAGGAAATCCTTTAGGTTTAAATTCTACCGTGACAGCAGGTATTATTTCCGCTAAAGGTAGAAGCATTGACCTTTTAAGCCAACAAAGTAAAACGCCGATCGAAAGTTTTATTCAAACAGATGCGGCGATCAATCCTGGAAATTCCGGAGGCGCGTTGGTAAATACAAATGGTGATTTGATTGGTATCAACTCCGCAATTTCTTCAAATACAGGTTATTATGAAGGTTATGGTTTTGCAGTTCCAGCAAATTTAGCGAGAAAAGTAGTAGAAGATCTTAAAAAATATGGTCTTGTTCAGCGAGGCTTCTTAGGCGTTAATTCCTTAGATTTATCTAATGATCAGCAGGTTGCAGCTTATAATCAGGATAAAAAAACCAATATAAAAATAGGTTCTGGTATTTATGTAGTAGGCGTTACTGATAAAAGTGGTGCAGAAGATGCGGGGTTAAAACTTGGCGACATCATTACAAAGATCGACAACGTTAATATTTTAAACTTCTCTGATCTTTCCGTGGCCGTTGGTAGCAAAAGACCTGGTGACAAACTGAACGTAACTTACATGAGAAATGGTAAAGAATATACGTCAAGCGTTACTTTAAAAGATCAAAACGGTGGCACTTCGGCAAGAAGTAAAGCAGATCTTACGGTGACTGAAAAAATAGGCGCAGATTTTCTTTCTTTAAGTGATAAAGTGAAAACAGATTACGGTTTAGAAAGCGGCGTATTGGTACAAAATACGGTTGATGCAGGAGAACTCGCAAAAATAGGAGTTCAGGATAATTATGTTATTATGGAAATTAATGGAAAACCGGTTAATTCTCAAAAAGATGTAGAAAAAATCCTTGCGGGTTATAAAGGAAATGTATCTGTGAAATTTGTCGATGGATACGGGAGAATTTACACGAAAGGTTTTAAAATGCCTTAACCGATAAATTCATATTTAATAAAAAACGCAACCGTAAAAAGTTGCGTTTTTTTTATTTTAAATTCTTATCAAAAATTAAATGGTAAAAATTATTTTAAATTTTAAAAAAGAAAATATTTAAGCAAAAAATCCGGATAAAATTTGAAAATATGATCTGATCGAGTGAACGGTTAAGATAATTTAATCTTCTTTTTGATCACTTTTAATGGTAGATTGTACGCTTTTCACAAGTAGTGCTAATCTCTCTTCTACCCTTTTTTTACGATTATATATCACTTCCGTTATCTTCCCGCCCATCCAGGCAAAAGGAAAAAAGGTGAGAAAAATAGTGATCTTGTAAAATGTAGGATGATAAGGAAAAATAATAATGTCAAGCATTGCTATGAAAAGCAAAATAAAACCAATCAAAATAGCGTAAGCAACTTTAGCATATTTCACAATAATTGCGGTGATAACGCCACCGATTGTAGATGCAACGCCGGTTGAAATAAGAAGTGCCACAAAAAAATAAGGTTTATGCTGCACAGATTTTAAAACACTTTCCCATTGCTCAAATGCAGTATAACGATCGTAAGTAACCCACGATGGATTCAATCTTATACCTAAAGTAATGATGAGTCCGGCTACAAAAAGCCCTACAATAACTGCAAAAGTATTTCTTAAAAAGTTCATTTAATCTTGATGAGCGATCATTGAAATTTCTATGTCAACATTTTTTGGCAAACAGGAAACCTGCACTGTTTCTCTAGCTGGGTACGAATCTGCTTCTAAGTAGGAAGCGTAGATTTCATTCATTTGTGCAAAATCATCCATATTTTTTAAATAAATGGTCGCTTTTACCACATTTCTGAAACCCATTCCTGCTTCTTCTAAAACAGCTTTTAAATTTTTCATCACCTGATGAGTTTCCTTCACAATACCTTCCACAAGTTTACCGGAAGCTGGATCAACAGGTATTTGCCCGGAAATATACAGAATTCCGTTCGCAAAATTAGCCTGAGAATAAGGTCCGATAGCTGACGGTGCAAATTGAGTCGAGATAATTTTCTTGGCCATAATTAGGTGGTTTTTCTCATTAAAATTTATGATAGCGCAAATATAAAATTTTACTTCACAATCCGTTCACATTTATTTAATTAAAATGGAGCGTTTGGTTGGGTGAAACTTCTGTCTTTATATTTTACGGCGTCTTTTAAAATATTGGCTTTTATCCCGATGAAAAAATCATACACTTTATACTGACCAAAAGGAACCCAGTTAAAATTGATGGTAAAACTTCTTTGATCACGGGAAAATCCAATTCTTGTGTAAGCTAATTGTTTAGAAACAACATCTATATTTGTACTTCCGGTCACGTTCCAGTAAGGTGTTAGTTTAATACTTCCATCCAAACCTACGGACGCTACTTTTTGACCAAATCTTGATAAATTTCTTGTGTATGCGTAATTGGCATTGATATTTAAAGTCCATGGCTGGTTAAAATGCGCATAATTATCATCATCAAAATAATAATTTTCATTGCGTATTTCGCCTTTTGCTTTATAGGTTTTAGCAAGATCTTTTTCTTTACCAAAAATATCTGAACTTAAAGGATAACTCAACTGCAGATTAAAACTCTGCAAACTGAAATAACCAAATTTATCTGTTCTAATTCCCAAATCATCTCCCGGCGCAAAAAGTATCTGATAGGGCTCAAGAGATAAACTGGTGTTGACATTCAACTTGTTATTAAAAAAAGAAGACTGCCCATTTATACTGAAAACAGACCATTTATTCGTCGTCGCAGCAAAATTATAATTCCCTGAAATATTTAAATTTTCAAAGATTTTTACTTTTTTCGTTCCTGTAGAATCACTTTTAGATCTGACTTTCATCTCAATATTATTTCCAATGCTGAAACCTATCGCTTCCTGTAAACTCGCATTTGGAGACCCAATAATACCGCCGTCAAAAATAGAATATGGCGTCAAAGCACCACGGTTATCTACATAATTTTTGTAATAACCATACCGGGGTTTGCTAAAGTCAGGCGAATAACTAAAACTTAAACTTGGCGTAATTACATGTCTGATCGCCTGAATTGCACTTCCTTTCGCAAAATTCTTTTGCCCGTAAACGGTAGTTTGCAAACTTAAACTGGTAGAAAAACTTGAAAAACCAGCGACATTGTTATTGATATTATTCTCCAGAATATTGGTAACAGGATTATAATATCTGTTTAACGTTTTCGTCGTAAGCGCATTATTAATATTTGCAGCAAGTGAAAACGTAAAGTATTTTGCCAGCGTGGTATTTGTTCCTAAAGCGATGGAATTGGTAATTCCGGTTTGCAGTTTATCAAAAATTGTTTTTGAAAATAACTGATTTTGTGGCGCGGAAACGTAATTATTTAAGTTAAAACCAGTATTTACCGTAATATTTTCCAGTAAACCACTTCGTAATCCTGTTTTAGATTTTAGTAAAAAAAACTGATTGATCGCCACATTCATCTGAGGTAAACGAATATCCGTCAAACCCGTAGAAAAATTTTGAGAATAAGAACCTGTCGCTGTGATAGTTACCGGCAAAGTAAGAAATCTTTTTATCAAACTTACCGTTGAATTCTGCTGGGTATTTAGTACGTTTTGGTTAAAAATATAATCGTTATTTACCGTGTTATTATAAAATTTAGTACTTACAATATCCACGGAAGCGGAAAAAGTCAATAAAGGATTGGCTTTCGTATCCTGCGAATGTCGCCACGAAATTCTATAAGTTCCGGACTTTGAATAACTGTCCAAACCTTTTATACCACGAACAGTCGTTCCCACATCCGCTGAAAAATTACCGGAATAACTGTAATTTTTCTTATAATTTAATTCTGGTTTAAGGTTATAACTGCCTTTTGTGCAAATATCCGCAAGCACTTTTAAATCAAAATGATCGCCGATCGGCTGATAATAGCCAAGACCATTTAAGAAAAATCCCACATCCTGGCGCTCACCAAAGCTCGGAATTAAAATACCTGCAGAACGTTTATCAGAAAAGGGCAAAATTGCAAAAGGTAAAATTAACGGCGTTGGAACATCTTCAATATAAAGCTGAATAGGACCGGTGATAACCTGAGATTTTTTTGATCCTTTGATTAATTTAATAGTTGGCGCCAATAAATAATAATCTGCGGTAGTATCTTTTTTCTTAATGAAATACTCATCAGTGGTGTATTTTCCCTGACGCATAAAGAAAACAGAATCATTGTATTTTTTTGTTTTTTGCGCCACAATAACGCCTTCGCTTTCTTCCGTTCGAGCATTGAAAGCGATCGCTTGTTTTGTTTTTAAATTATAGGAAAACTGATCTGTTTCATATTTTTTACTGGCTTGCGTTGTAATAACAGGCTCTCTTATTTTGCCTAATGAATCCAGCTTTCCGCGAGCAAAGACAAGACCTTTGTCCCAGTCAATGCTAATATAATCTGCATCGATCTGCAGATCTTGATAAATGACCTGGGCTTTTCTGTTAAGATAAGTCATCTTTTTTGGCAGATCATTTCGGATGTTTTCTGCCTTACTTTGCACCACGTCTTCCAGCTGTTCTTTCACAACCAAAGTGTCTTTTGATCTTATTGTATCGGTTATGATCCTGTTTTCCGGTGAATTTTTCGGCGTGGTTTGTGCTAAAAAATTGTTAAAAATTAGGATAAGTAAAATATGTAGTATATTTTTGAAGACTGTTTTGTGCAAAGTTGGTTGTTGATAGTTGGGCTCAAAATTAATATAAATTTTAAAATTGAAAGATGATTAATCCAAGATTTAACATTATTAAGTGCTTTTTTCTTATTTCTCTCCTGTTTTCTTCATTTACATTAGCTCAAAAAAAGTTTGTTTTGGTTTTGGATGCAGGCCACGGCGGGTCAGACTTTGGAGCGAACAGATCTTACTCTGATGTTGGAAAGGTGAATGAAAAAGACGTTACCTTGCAGATAACGTTAAAATTGGGGAAACTTTTAGAGAAAAACAAAGACATTAAAGTTATTTTTACCCGAACTGTTGACGAATATCCTTCTTTAACCTCAAGAACAAATCTTGCTAACCGAAGTAAAGCGGATCTTTTCATTTCAATACATTGTAATGCTTCCGGACCAACTCCTTATGGCACAGAAACTTTTGTACAGGGACCTGATCAAAACAGAACCAACCTTGAAGTGGCAAAAGAAGAAAATGATGTTTCTTTTCTAAATGCAGAAGACCGCCAAACCTTTTCCAGATATAATCCGAGTGCACCGGAATCTATTATTGCTTTAAAAATTCAACAAAGTAAATATTTAGAGGCAAGTTTAGCGATAGGAAGTTTTGTAGAGGATAATTTTGCCAATAAGAATAAACGACTTTCCCGTGGTGTAAAACAAAAAGACTTACACGTTTTAAGGCTTAATGCAATGCCTTCTATTCTTGTTGAGACAGGATTTATTAGTAATAATGATGAAGCGCATTATTTGATATCGGATGAAGGTCAAAACGAAATCGCAAGATCAGTCTACGACGCGATCATAAGCTATAAAAATTTAAAAGGAAACGTCATGGCCGTTACAGCGCCTGTAGAACCTCCAAAACCTGTCGAAATTCCTTCTAAGAATGATTTTAGAATTATGCTGATGAGCACGCCGATAAAATACAATGAAGATGATCCGGCATTAAAAGGTTTAAAATATATTTTAACCCTAAAAGAAAACGGACTTTATAAATATTACTACAGCACGACCAATATGACTTCCATTCGGGATAATAATATCAAGACGGCAAAAGATGCAGGCTTTAGGAATGCTTTTTCGGTAGGATTTATTCCAAACCAAACATTGGGAAGCGGATATTACAGAATAGAATTACTTGTTTCAAAAGATAAACTGAATAGCAATTCTTACATTTTAACGGCACTGAAAGATGTAGACCGAAATAAGGATAAAGGGCTTTTTTATTACACTTACGGTAAATTCCGTTCGCTGGAGCAGGCTGTTGAGGTTCAAAATGATCTGGAGAAAAAGGGCATTAAAAATACGGTGATTGAAAAAGTTCTAAATAATTAGATTTAAATTTTTCATAACGCCTAATTTTTACTAATTTTGCACTCAGAAAATTTTGGCCTATTCGTCTAGTGGTAAGGACTCAAGATTTTCAGTCTTGCAACAGGGGTTCGATTCCTCTATAGGCTACAAAAACAATAAAAAATCAGTAAAGATTATTTTTTCGTTTTTTTTCAAAAAAAGATTTTGAAAATAGAAATAATTATTTATCTTTGCACCCAAGTTTTTAGAAAATATGGCAAATCATAAATCAGCTCTGAAAAGAATCAGACAATCAGAAGTTAGAAGAATCAGAAACAAATATTACTACAAATCTGCAAGATCTGCTGTAAAAGTTTTGAGAAATGAAGAAGATAAAACTGCTGCATCTGAGCAATTACCAAAAGTAATCGCGTTATTGGGTAAATTAGCTAAGAAAAATATTATCCACAAAAATAAAGCGGCTAACTTAACAAGCAAATTAACTAAGCACGTAAACGGCTTAGCATAAAATAAAACGACGGATGGCCCGTTCGTCTATCGGTTAGGACCTCAGGTTTTCATCCTGGTAAGAGGGGTTCGACTCCCCTACGGGCTACTAAAAAAACCTTCAAGCAATTGAAGGTTTTTTGCTTTTTTATACTTTTAAACTTTTTTTTGAAGCTTAATCCTGCTATCCGCTGTATCTTTTTTTTGAGATGATATTGTTACTGAAAGATATATTTTAGATAAAAAAAAGGATGCCGCTTCTATCAGGGCTATTAAGATTATCTGAAAATTTAGATTTTATCAAGTAGATCACTTTTATTATAAAGCCGATTATTCTTTATATTTGATAAAATAATTTAATAATAGTTATGATCGATAATTTCATATCCATTTTTGAGCCCGAATTATTGCGGGAAATTAGCGAAACGGGAATTCCAAAAGAATTTAAAGAAGGTGATATCATCATTGAAATTGGTAACTATGTTAAATTTATACCTTTAATTATTTCTGGTAACATCAAAATTTCCCGGGAAGACGACAATGGCAAAGAATTATTACTTTATTTTTTAGAGAAAGGAAACACCTGTGCGATGACACTTACATGCTGCGTTGGCAATGCAAAAAGTGAAATTCGGGCTGTTGCTGAAACAGATGTGTCGCTAATTATGATCCCTGTGCAAAAAATGGATGAGTGGATGATAAAATACAAAACCTGGCGAAATTTCGTATTGCAAAGTTATCAGGACCGTTTTATGGAAGTCTTGGAAACTGTTGACAGCATCGCCTTTTTGAATATGGACAAACGCCTGCTAAAATATTTGGCCAATAAAGTAAAAATATCAAACAGCAATATTATAGAAACAACACATCAGCAAATTGCTGACGATCTAAATACTTCCCGCGTTGTAATTTCACGCTTACTGAAAACACTTGAAAGAGAAAATCTCGTTGAATTAAACAGAAACAGTATTAAATATCTTTTAAAATAAAAAACCTGTGTAACAATAGTTACGAATTGGTAAAAATCTACACTTTAACTTTGTGAAAAATATTTTAGGATGGATTTTGTACTTATTTTAGGTTATTTGGGAGCGTTAATAATCGGTGTGATTTTAGGATTAATCGGAGGTGGAGGCTCCATTTTGACCGCTCCTGTTTTCGTCTATCTATTGGGAATCGAACCTGTAACTGCAACCGCATATTCTCTGTTCGTTGTAGGAATTGTTTCTCTTTTTGGCGCGGGCAAAAATCTGCAGAAAGGTTTAGTAGATTACAAAACAGCCTTTACGTTCGCTGTTCCGGCAGTAATTTCTATCTATTCAGTTAGAAAATTCTTGATCCCCGTTATTCCCGAAGTCATTATTAAATTTAACGGTTATATTTTAACAAAAAACATCGCCATTATGGTGTTTTTCGCAATTTTGATGGTAACTGCTGCTATTTCCATGATCAAAAAAAACACAACAGAAATAGAAAGCAAAAAATCGAATATAAACAATTATAATAGTTTTAACCTTTCGGTTTTAGGACTTTTAACAGGATTAGTAACCGGAATTGTCGGCGCTGGTGGCGGTTTCATTATAATTCCTATTTTAGTTTTACTGGCTGGATTATCGATGAAAAAAGCGGTAGGAACATCGTTGTTTATTATTGCAATTAATTCTTTACTGGGATTTTTAGGTGATGTAAACGAGGTTTCAATTGACTGGAAATTCTTATTATCATTTTCCACAGTTGCAATTATTGGTGTATTTTTCGGAATTTATTTGAATCAATTTATTAACGGAAAAAAATTAAAAACCAGTTTCGGTTGGTTTGTATTAATAATGGGCGCTTATATCTTGAGCAAGGAAATATTATTTTAAATTTCTATTAATGAATATTATTTAAAATTAAAATGGAAAAAAAACAGCATTGGGAAAACGTATATGAAACGAAATCACCAAACGAAGTAAGTTGGACGCAGGAAAATCCGGGAATATCTCTGGATTTGATCAGACAAACTAATTTACCGAAAAGCGCTAAAATTATCGATATCGGCGCTGGCGACAGTAATCTTGTAGACTGGCTTTTAAAAGAAGGTTACAGTAACTTAAGCGTTCTTGATATTTCCTCTAAAGCGATTGAAAAAGCAAAAAATAGACTCGGGGAATTTGCCGAAAATGTAAAGTGGATCGTTTCTGATATCAACGATTTTCAACCGGAAGAAAGTTATGATCTGTGGCATGATCGTGCTGCTTTTCATTTTTTAACTGACCAAAAAGAGATTGAAAATTACAGATCACTCACTTCAAATTATATTTCAAATTCGCTAATTATTGGTACATTTTCTAAACTCGGTCCAAAAAAATGCAGCGGTTTGAATATTGTGCAATATGATGAGCGGGATTTAAACTTGATTTTTAATGAAAATTTCTCTCTTTTTAATAGTATTTCTTCTGATCACATTACACCTTTTTCAACCATACAAAATTTTCAGTTCTGTAGTTTTAAAAAAATCAATTAGGAAAGATTTCATTGTGTATCAAAAGTTACCATTTAATAAAAAAACCTTCTCTAATTTTGCATTAAATATTAGTTATGACAATTAAACAATTTGAATATAAACCATTATCCCATTATTCTTACGCCATAATAAGTGAGGGAAAAATGGCTGTAATAGATCCCGAAAGAAATCCACAGCAGTATTATGATTTTGCTAAAGCAAATAATGCTGAAATCGTAGCTGTTTTTGAAACGCATCCACATGCAGATTTTGTCAGTTCTCATTTGCAGATACATGATGAAACTGGCGCAAAAATATATGTAAGTGAAAAACTAGGTGCAGATTATCCACACGAAACTTTTGATGATGGAATCAGTTTAATGTTGGGTGAAGTTATTCTTAGCGCAATGAATACGCCGGGACATTCACCTGACAGCATCACAATAGTTGCAAAACATAAGAACGAAACTGTACTTTTCACAGGTGATACTTTATTTATAGGCGATGTTGGTAGACCTGATTTGCGGGAAAATGCCGGAAATATGACAGCAAAAAGAGAAGAGTTAGCAAAAATGATGTATGAAACAATCACTTTTAAATTCGCCAACTTAAGCGATGAATCCGTTGTATTTCCCACTCACGGCGCAGGTTCTTTATGCGGAAAAAATTTGAGCGATAAGCCAAGCAGCACTTTAGGAAATGAGAGAAAAAGCAACTGGGCTTTTAAAAAGCAAACTGAAGAAGAATTTCTTAATGTAATTTTAAACGGTCAGCCATCAATTCCTGCTTATTTCGGTTTTGATGTTGATTTAAATAAAAAAGGTGCACAACATTCAGAAAATTTTATCAAAAATATATCCTTTAAAGAAAATGCGAAATCTGATGGTTTAATAATCGACGTGAGATCAGAGGAAAGCTTTAAAAAAAATCACTTAAAAGGCAGCATAAATATTCAGGCAGCATCAGAAACCTCAAAATTCGAAACATGGCTGGGAACAGTTATTAAACCAGATGAAAAATTTACTGTCGTTGTAGAAAATATTAATGATAAAGAAAACATTTTGCAAAGAATCGCAAAAATCGGCTATGAAACACTTGTTAAATCTGTAATAACATTGGCAAATGAAGATTTAAAAACAATGGAAAAATTAAATCTTGAAGCGTTTAAAAAAAATCCGAATAATTACACAATTGTTGATGTTAGAAATCAGTCAGAGATAGATGAAGGTCAATATTTTGAAAATGCTTTGGCACACCCACTTACCAATCTACGGGAAACCGCCAAAGATATTCCTTTAGATAAAAATATCGTGGTTCATTGTGCTGGTGGCTATAGAAGTGCCGTGGCAAGCAGTATAATTGAAAATGTGTTTCCTGATTTAAAAGTATTTGACCTTGGGGAAGATATCGGAGAGTTTGAAATTATTAAAAAAATAAATATTTAAAATTGTTCTAAAATAAAAAATATGAATTGGATATATGAACCTTGGCCATGGTATGTGGTAGGACCGTTAATAGCATTGACAATGTTTGTTTTGCTATTTACAGGAAAACAGTTTGGAATGTCTTCAAACCTTCGAACAATGTGCACAATTGGTGGTGCAGGAAAATTTTCTGAATTTTTTAAATTTGATTGGCGAAAAGAACGCTGGAACTTAATGGTAGTTTTAGGTGCTGTAATTGGTGGTTTTCTCGCGTCAAAATATATGTCGAACAATATTGTAAAAATAAACCCGGAAATAGCTGCGGAACTATCAAAAGATTATGGCATTTCAAGTGCAAACGCAGCCTATTTACCACCGGAAATTTTCAGTGTAGAAAAACTTAGTGATCCTTTTACGCTTACTATTTTAGTTGTGGGTGGTTTTTTAGTCGGTTTTGGTAGCCGTTATGCGGGCGGATGTACTTCGGGACATGCCATTTCTGGTCTTAGCAATTTGCAGATTCCTTCATTGGTCGCTGTTATTGGCTTTTTTGCGGGCGGTTTGATCATGGTTTATTTTATTTATCCTTTAATTTTTGGTTGATCAAGTCTTCACAAAAAATAATTAAATAAGCGCAAACAAGTAACAGTCAAAAAAATAATGACTATAAAAGAATCAAAACTAAATGAAATATTTAAAATTTTTAGCAATTGGTATATTTTTCGGGATCATCATGTATAAATCTGAAGCCGCGTCCTGGTTTCGTATCTATGAAATGTTCCGGTTTGGCTCATTTCATATGTTTGGTATTATAGGATCTGCGGTTATTATAGGCGCGATAGGTGTTCAAATTATTAAAAAAAAGAATTTGCGAACAGCCGGAAATAAGGAAATAGTTTTAAAATCCAAAGAGAGAGGTATCAGTCGATATTTGCTTGGCGGTTTGATTTTCGGATTGGGATGGGCATTAACAGGCGCGTGTCCGGGACCGATGTTTATATTAGCGGACGCAGGATTTTACTCAATTTTAATAGTTATCGCCGCATCGCTTTTAGGAACATTTGTTTATGGAATTATAAAAGACAAACTGCCGCATTGATAATTTTTATCATTAAATTTTTTATCTAAAAACCGAAAAGTTTATCGTCGTTCAACTCAATTGATGTAATAAAAAATTTATTAAAATAAATATTAAAAAAAAACTCATTTCCAATTCTGGAAATGAGTTTTTTCTATGTTAAATTTAATCTAAAAAGGATAACCAATCGCAATATTGAGTATTAAGTTATCTTTTCGGTATTGCTTGTCGCCAAAATCCATTTTATCAAAAGTCCAGCGATCACCTTTTTCATAATAAGGAATCCGTAAAGGCGTGGCAAGATCTAACCTTAAGACAAGAATATTAAAATCCAGTCTCAAACCTAAACCGGCACCAACAGCTACCTCACTTAGAAAATCTTTTGTAAACTGGCCGCCTGGTTTTGTAGAATCTTTATTTAAAAGCCAAACATTTCCGGCATCTACGAAAGCTGCGACATTCAAAAATTTATAAATATTAGCGCGGTATTCTGTATTAAATTCAAGTTTAATATCGCCGGATTCATCAAAGAAAAATGAAGCTGGCTGCGATCTTGGATCATAACTTCCCGGCCCTAAAGTTCGAGCTCTAAATGCTCTGATACTGTTGCTTCCACCTACAAAAAATTGTTTTGAATACGGCATCTGTACAGAATTACCGTAAGGAAGTCCAAGGCCGACGATCAACCGTGAAGCGATAGTTGTTTTTGTATTAATTTTAAAATAATCCCGAAAATCACCTTCTACTTTTACATACTGGCTAAAAGGAATACCGCCGATTATTTTTCTATTACCTGCTTTAGCGTCAGCACCGCTTAATAAACCTGTTACATTACCAGCAAGATCTGCGGAACCTTTAAAATAAACTGTATTTTTTTTCTGCAGCATCGTATTGGTAAAAGTATAACTGTACGTTGGTCCAAAAATCAGCTGTTTATCAATAACTCTTTGCAGAGAAGGATTTGCCGGAATATTTTGTTTTGTCACAGGATCAAAATAGCCGTCAATTTGCTGTTGGTATTTATCAGTTACATTTTGAGGTGAAACGTAGGTGATATTTACAACATTAAGTTCATGTTCTTTCCGTTCGTTTTCTTTCCACAAATAACCTGCAGTTGCTGTAAAATTATTTAAGGTGTAAAGCTGCGTGCGGTTCAAAAATTCGTAGGCAAGGGAAAAATTTGTTCTTGGTACGTAAGCTCCGGAAGTATTAAATGTAAATGGCGCTACAATTCTTGGGATCGACAACTCCGCTTTTGTACCTAATCTGATAATATTATTGGCATCTTTCGGACCACCAAACTGCACATCAAAACCACCGAAAACGGAACCTTTAAATTGTTCTGCTCCTCTTAAAAAATTGTGGTGCGTGTAGTTTAAATTTAATTCAGCACCTGTGTAATTGGCAGAATTTGTTTTACCTAAAGTTTCAAGACGTAAACTCTGAAATTTATTTGGTGTCAATAAATAATAAGCATCAAATTTATGATTTAGAGAATCTGAAATGACAAATTCATTTTTTACAAATTTAAATACGCCCAAACTGATCAGTCTGTTTAAGGATAAATTATGATCTGTGCGGTTATAAAGATCTCCTTTATTAAAGTATAATGCGCGGTCAAAAACCCTTGGTTTAAATTTCTTCTCAGGATCAACAATATACAGATCTTTATAGAGTTCGATTGAATCTGTGAGCATCGGAACACCATATTTTCCTTTCTTAACATCCTGAAGATTATAATCAGGAAATACGATCGTTTTATCAATTGTGAACTGTTCTTTTGCCAGTTTTGGTGTCGTACTTTTTAATTTTACAAACAATTCAACTTTTTGTTTGTTAGTGACCGTACTGTCAGCCTGAACTATTATAGCGTCCGGACTAAAATAATAAAATCCTTTTTCCTTTAAATTATTATCAATTCTTACACGCTCGGCTTTTATCACATCCAGATCAAATGGATTTCCCACTTTCAGGAAACTTTCTGATTTTGTTTTCTGTATTTCTTTATTTACCAAAGAAGAATCCGCCGGGAAAGTTACTTTGTTGATCACATATCTGGAACCAGGTTTTAGCGTATAGATCACTTTCGCTTTTTTGTTCTTTGAAATAGTATCGGAACTCGCCTGCGCATTAAAATAACCTTTATTTTCAGAAAAATTAACGATTATTTTTTTATTAAATTCCTGATCTACACTTGATAAAAGTACGGGTTTTTCGCCAATTTTATATTTTAGCCAATATTTAAAACCTTTGTCTTTAGTTGGTTCTTTCGCAATATTATAAATGTAAAGTCTTGGTCTTAAACCCAAAAATGAGGAATTTGGTTTTGGCCGAAGTTGCTCTGTGAGTGCATCACTCAGATTTCCTTTTTCTTTTTTACCTAAACTGTCACTTTTTACCTCAATTTTTGCTCCCGTATAAAGAAACTGACCTTTTTCTAAAAATTTAGTATTGCTGCACGCCGATATTGCCAAAGCAAAACTTATGGCGCATACTATTTTTATATATTTTTTTAAACTGTAATTCATTATTTAGAAGACTTCTTTACTTTATTTTTTTGATCTCTGTTTTTTTTTTGCTTTTCAAAAATTTCTCTGAATTTATTATAATCCAAAGTAATGATAAACCCAACACCAGTTTCAATAATTTGTCCCTGAAGCGCAACCTGATATTCGTTTTTTCTATAAGCCCGCAGTGCATATCTTCCATCTTTTGAAAGAGCGTAATCTACAGTAAGATCACCTGCAATATTGCTTGTTTTTTCGTTTGCACGCGCATCACCTTCTACACCAAAACTATTTCCAACAGTTACTTTCAGACGGTCATCAAGGAAAGATTTACTTAAACCGATATTTAGATCGGTACGGTCATTTTGTGTACCTGTAGAATAGTCTTCCGTTGACTGAAGATCAAAATTAAGCTGAACGCCACCAATAAGATCACCCGCAAGATTATTAAGTTGTTGAGATAAAATTTTACTTACACTTTGTTTTGCGATGGTCGCAGTAGAAAGTCCACCCGTGCTTTCGAAAGGATTTTCACCCACAAAACGGTTTAGTAAAAGCAAGGCAAAAACCTGTTTATTTAGTTCACCTTCATCGCGTTTCAGTTCTGTTAATTTTTGCGTCACGGCGTCGGTAACTTCAGACGAAACAGAAGTATTGTTTTCATCTGTTGTAATATCAAACGTAATTTGTGGTTTTAAAAGTTCGCCTTTTAAAATTAGCAAAGTATTAAAAGGAATCTGCTGTTTAAACTGATTCATAGTACTTGCCGGAACAGCAGCACCAAGTTGTTGCGCCACTAGATCGTACGGCGCGGCTTTGGTTTTATAATTCGCCGTTATGTCCAAACGTGCCGCAGTTGGTTCCCCTGTCCAGGTAATTGTACTACCTTTTTGAATCTCAAATTTTCTTTTTAAAACACTTACAGATAATTCATATGCTCCCTTTTCAACGGTATAAACTCCAACTAAAGTAGTTTTTCCAGATGGATCAACGCCTGCTGTCAACTGCGCTTCACCTTGAAGTGCAATAAAATCACCGTTTGCTTTATCAATTACGATAGAAGTTTTCGCTTCTTTATTAACTTCAATATTAATATTAACGTCCAAACCTTTAATAGCAGTTTGACTTGTTAAAGAATCGGCTTTCAATGTGTTTTGAAGCGCAATCTGATCCTGATCAATAAATTCTACAATACCTTCCCTCGCCTGCAACTGCGGCGAACTTTGTGGCAAAACAAATGTAAAATCAGTTTTATCTGTAACTGCTAATTTACCACTCACTTTCGGAAGGTCTAAATTTCCTCTGACTTGAAGATCTGCATCCACCGCCAAAATACCGTATAATAATTTATCCTCCTTTTTCTCAGAATCTACTACTTTAAAGTCGTTGGCATTAAGATCTAAATTAAATTTAAAATCAGTGTAAGTTTGGGTTAAAATATCGCCGTCGATCACAAACGGATTTCCGCTGTCATCTTTTATTTTAAATTTATCAAAATTAATTCCCTGATTTGTAAATCTGATCTCATCATTGATATTTTTAAATTTACTTCCCAGTTTTGTAATTCCTAAACCAACATCATTAAATTTTACCGCACCTAAAACCTGAGGTGTTTTTGTGGTACCGCTGATTTTCAAGTTTCCGGAAAGAAATCCTTCCGCATTTTCGATGGCATTAAGTGAAAAACCCTGAACAGATTTCATCTGTAAACGATTCATATCAAGATTCATATCTAATGACGATGCTTCTGTATTGTAAGTTCCGAACAATTTCAGATCATTATCATTTCCACTTAAATTAATATCGGCTTGCAAAACTTTCGGAGAAATATTCTTCACTTTTACCGCCATATTTCCGATTGGACTTCCATAGACGACGAGATCAGAAATATTAATATCGGACGTGAAAGTCATATTCTTACTAAAATCGCGAACTTGAGCTGTTCCGTTTATATTTCCTTTGGCTAAAAGTGAATCTTTTTTAATAAGTTCTGTGATCGTTTCGATCTTGAAATTAGTCAAAGTCACATTTAGCGGACTGTTTGGCGAGGTATTTTCTGACTGCAATTTTATTGAACTTCCATTATTTGAAAGTATAAAATTTTGTGCATTTATACCATTTTTTCCAAATTCAACCACATTATCTGGCGCGACTTGCCAATTATCATAATTTAATTTTAATCCGTCCGGGTTTAAACTTAATCTTGAAACATCGCCTTCATTCTGAAGTTTACCGGCAATCAAAAATTTGGTAACGTCTTTTTCATCTTTTGTCGTTGCGTTATAAGTTATTATGTTATTTTGAACATCACCTTGCAACTGCACTTTTTGAAGCGCGAGATTATCATTTTTAAATTCTGCTAAATTAACATCATAAACCAGCGCATTTCCTTGATTATTAATATTTAAAGTGGCGTTTTTTACAGAATTTTTGCCATAAATTACTGTTGGAATTTCACCCTTCACATTTAATTTTTGAGTATCTGCGGCATAATTTCCAGAAATAGTGATCGGTTCAAAACTTGTAAGTTCCGGTACAAATTTTCTTATAATTTTATCATCTTTTATCTTTCCTGTAAAATCAAAATACTGGTTTGGCGTTATTTTTAGTTTTTGTGCAGAAGGTTTTTGAAACTCATAATATTGATTTAAAGTTTGCTGCAAAGAAGCCAAAATTTCTGTCAGTTTGTATTTTCCATTTAATTCAAGATCGGCAATTTGAGATTTTAACAAAAGCTGATTACCTGTTTCATTAGAAACTGCCGTTAAATTAATTTGCTGCAATGGATAAACATCTTTTGTATCAGAAACCGCAAAATCATCTAAATGCAAATAACCATTCAACGCATTGGGATCTAAATTTGTAAAATCACCATCAATTTTACCGGCTAAAATTAAAGGATCTTTATAAAAACCAAGTTTATTCAGATCTACTTTTATTATCGAGCCATTTACTTTTATCGCTTTGGTGTTATTTAAATTTCCCGCAGCATATAATTTCAAATTGGCATTTGGATCCTTCGAATCTAAATTAATCTGATAAGCGCCCCGGTTTATTTTACCGTTCAGCGCCATATTTCTATAATTATAATTTTTATAAACGGCGGAATTTACGTTTCCTGAAAAAACAGCATTTGCACTATTTGGATCAAAACTTTGTCCTTTTACATTAATATTTCCCGTGAATGGACCGACATCCTTGTTTTTAATTATTTGCCCGATCTTTAAATTCTGCAGGTTTGCAACCACGTCATATTTCTCCCTGTTTTTTAAACGCATATCAACCAAAGCTTTTACAGCTGCATTTCCAAGCGTTGTTGTGATTTTCAAATTGGTGTTTACGTTCTTCGTTGTTCCTTTAGCTAAACCTGAAATTTTGAAAAAAGACGGCAAAGCAATATTTGATGGAATTGTCCCTTTTGGAATAAGATTAAAAATGGTTTTTGCGGAAGAGGAAAGTTCCCCAATTTTTAGGTCATAAAAAAGTTTATCGGGCTGCATCGCATTTCGGATATTTCCTGACGCGATAACTTTCATTTGATCAAGCCCGGAAACTCGCAAACTTTGAATGTTTAAATTATTAACCGTTCCATTAAGTCGCGTATCGAGATTTAAAACGGCATTCGGATATTTGTTGAAAGGAGCAGTATTTCTCAAAGCCTGTGCTAAAATTAAAATATCAGAAAATCCAACTTTAGAATTTTTGATATTTGCGGAAATTTTGATTGCGCCAGGGTTTGCAGTCAATTGCTCTAAAGAATTATAATTTAAAACAAGCTCGTCGCGAAGCACTGTTTTCGGTGTTTGCAAATAAAGATCTTTAAGAAAAGCTTGCTTTTCATTGTAAACGAAATCAGTTCGAAATTCCTGAATATTTAAACCACTTTTCTCCTGAATCTCAGCAGAGTTAACAGTTCCGGCAAAAGTGGAATTCTTCATTTTAAAATTCCGCACTTCCAGATTCATCTTAGAAAAATTGAGATGATTAAAATCGATGCCGCGCGACATTCTCTTTGTAGCTGTATTATCGTAAACGACTTTCACATCATCCAACACTAATTTATTCAATAAAAGACCAAGTGATTTTCCTTTCGTAACTTCCGGTTCCGGCACGCCCTTCCCTTTAGATGCGGCCTTCACAGCAGCAGAAAATAATTTCGCATCTATATTTGCGCCCTTTAGATTAAGATTACCAACATTGTAAGAATTATTCTGAAGGTCAATGTTTTTTATCTTTGAAGACAGTTCTTTAAACTTAATTTTTGCAAAAGTTTTTGAATTTTCATCACCATAATCGATGTCGAAATTGGTGAGATTTAGTTCATTTAAAGCCAGTTTCATCGGTGCTTTTTCGTTGAGAGAATCTACCTTTTCAACTACTTTTTTACCAACTTCTTCTATTAAACCTTGCTTAAGTTTTAGTTTTAAACCATCAACATTAATATTATTTACGGCGTAATTATTTTTCTGAAGATCAAAAGTTTTAACGCGCGTGTCAAATGATTTTACGTAAAAGTTAATATCATTATTTGCCTGATTATCTTTAAAATTAACGCCAATATCAGTGAGTTTTATTTTATCTAAAGAAATAATAAATGGCTTCGAAGGTGTTTTTTCTTCATCTTTTGTGGCGAAAGCATTCAAAATATAATCGAAGTTAAAACTGCCGTTTTTATTTCTTACCACATTGGCGCGCACAGTTTGAAGATCAACAGATGTAATATCTGCGGTGCTTTTTAGCAGTTTAGGCAAATTAATACCAACATCTGCGCTTTTAGCATAAAGTAATGTGTCTTTTTTCTGACCTTCCAGATAAAGATTTTTCATCACAATACTGTTCGGAAAACCAATGTAAACGCTTTCCAGACTAACTTTTGTATGAATTTTATCTTCAAGATAGGTAACCAGTTTACCTTTTGCAAAATTTTGAACCGCAGGAATCCGCAAACTTAAAATCACCACTACGATCAGAACTATCAGAAAGGCAAGGAAGTAGCCCGTATATTTGAGTATTTTATTGAATATTTTCACGCGATAAATATACTGAATTTAAATAAAAAGTTGTAGCGCCATCACCTAAAAAAAATGCTTTTTTTAAATTTTTTGCAACCGATAATACTTTATATATTTGTGAAAATTATTTGATGAAAATTCTTATTCTCAACGGGCCAAACCTCAATCTTTTAGGCACTCGTGAACCAGAAATTTACGGCTCCGTTTCTATGGAAAATTATTTGGAAAAGTTAAAACTTGAATTCACAACCGAATCTTTTTTATACTTTCAATCTAATATTGAAGGTGAAATTATTAACCGTTTGCAGGAAGATGATTTTGATGCGTTAATTATCAATCCTGGTGCTTTTACGCATTATTCGTACGCTATTTCGGACTGTTTAAAAAACATCAATAAAAGAAAAATAGAAGTTCACATCAGCAATATTTACAAGCGGGAAGAATTTCGGCAAAAATCTGTAACGGCGGCAGTTTCAAATGGAATTATTTCTGGTTTTGGATTGGATGGTTATCGTTTGGCAGTTTTAGGACTTTTAAATTAATATCAAAGATCTGAATGAAAATTGCATTTTTAACCTCGAATAAATATCCCGAAATTTTAGAAAAAGAAAAGATTTTAGCATCTCAACTTCCTGAAAAATTTAAGGTAAAAATAGAAATCTGGAATGATCCAAAAGTAGATTGGGCCTCTTATGATTGTCTTGTTTTTAGAACAATCTGGGATTATTTTGAGTACCCCAAAGAGTTTGACACCTGGTTAAATTTAATCGAAAAACTGGGCGTAAAGACACTTAATCCTTTGTCAATAATAAAGTACAATCAACACAAATTTTATTTAAAAGATTTAGAAAAACAAGATATTGCAATAATTCCAACAGTTTTTATCCCAAAAAACACACGCTTTGATCTGGGTTTCATAAAAGATAAACAATGGGGAAAAGCGGTTATAAAACCTGCAGTTTCTGGTGGTTCTTATTTAACCAGATTATTTTCTGAAGACGAAATAAGTGATGTTGAAGCAGAATACAGATGTTTAGCTCAAGAAACGGATTTTTTGATGCAACCATTTATGTCAGAAATAGAAGAGAATGGCGAAATATCACTTTTATATTTTAACGGAAAATATGTTTATTCTGTAATTAAAACACCCAAAAAAGGTGATTTTCGAGTGCAATCTCTTTTTGGTGGACATTATGAAGAATACAAACCCAACGAAGATTTAATAAAAACAGGCGAAAAAATCATTCAGAAATTTAATTCAGATTTACTTTATGCAAGAGTCGATGGAATAATAAAAAACGGCCAATTTTTGCTCATGGAAGTAGAACTTATCGAACCAGATCTTTATTTTGATTTTGTAGCAGAAGCAAAAAATTTATATTTAAAAGCATTAGAAACCAAACTAAACAGCCTTTAGTTTCTTTAATTTTATTTAAATAAAATAAAAAAACTGCCTCATTTTTATGAGGCAGTTTTTTACTTTTTCTTTTAAAATTATAATTGCGGACCTGCGGAGATTAAGGCTTTTCCTTCTTCCGTATCGCAGTACTGCTCAAAGTTTTGAATGTATCGCGCTGCAAGATTTTTAGCTTTAGTTTCCCATTTTTCAGAATTTTCATAGGTTTTTCTTGGATCTAAAATTCCTTCAGAAACATTTGGAAGCGAAGTCGGAAAGTCTAAGTTCATTACAGGAATAGTTTCTTTTTCCGCTTTATCAATGCTTCCATCCAAAATTGCGTCAATAATTGCGCGCGTGTCTTTCAAAGAAATTCTATTACCAGTTCCGTTCCAGCCGGTATTTACCAAATAAGCTTTTGCGCCATGTTCTTTCATTTTACCGATCAATGTTTTTGAGTACATTGTGGGATGAAGCGACAAAAATGCTTCCCCAAAAGCTGGAGAAAAGGAAGGTGTAGGTTCCGTAATTCCAAGTTCTGTTCCCGCTAATTTCGAAGTGTAACCGCAAAGAAAATGATATTGCGCCTGCTCATCTGAAAGAATTGAAACCGGCGGCAAAACGCCAAAAGCATCGGCCGAAAGGTAAATTATTTTTTTTGCGTGTCCAGCTTTCGATGGAAGCACGATTTTATTGATATTATAAATTGGGTAGGCAACTCTCGTGTTTTCTGTAATTGAGTTATCCTTATAATCAACTACTCCATTTTCATCTGTTACTACGTTTTCCAGCAAAGAATCTCTTTTGATGGCGCGCCAGATATCCGGTTCTTTTTCTTCAGTAAGGTCGATTACTTTCGCATAACATCCGCCTTCGAAATTAAAAACACCATCATTATCCCAACCATGTTCATCATCACCAATTAAATAACGTTTTGGATCTGCCGAAAGCGTTGTTTTCCCAGTTCCTGACAGTCCGAAAAACACGGCTACATCTCCCTTTTCACCAACATTTGCAGAACAGTGCATAGACGCAATTCCTTTTAAAGGCAAATAATAATTCATCATGGAAAACATTCCTTTTTTCATTTCGCCGCCGTACCATGTACCGCCAATGATCTGAATTTTTTCCGTCAAACTGAACATTACAAAATTTTCTGAATTTAAACCCTGTTTTTCCCAGTTTGGATTGGTAGTTTTTGATCCGTTCATTACCACAAAATCAGGTTCACCAAAATTTTCGAGTTCATAAACTGAAGGACGAATAAACATATTGGTCACAAAATGTGCTTGCCAAGCAACTTCCATTATAAATCTCACTTTTAAACGCGTATCTGGATTTGTCCCGCAAAACGCATCCACGATATATAATTTATCAGATTTTGACAATTGCTCAACAACAATTGTTTTACATTCTGTAAAGATTTCCGTGGTTGTTGGAAGATTTACTTTTCCATCCCAATGAATAGTGTCTTTGGAGATATCATCTTTTACTATGTAACGGTCTTTTGGGGAACGGCCAGTAAAAATTCCTGTTTTTACAGCAACAGCGCCACTTTCCGTAACAATACCTTTTTCAAAACCTTCATTTTTAGGAGAAATTTCTGCCTGAAAAAGTTCTTCATAACTTGGATTGTAGCAGATTTCGTGATCCGTCTTTATCCCTAATTTTTGAAGATCGTTAGTAAGATGAACATTTTTCATAAAAGTTTAATTTAATTTGTTTGATTTTGGTAATCTTACAAATCTAAGTAATTACGAAAAAGTGGCATTGAATTATTTACTGATTTTTCTCATTATGAGAAAATAAGATTTTTAAGGAAAATTTTATTTATTCTTTATTTGTAAAAATTATTAAAAATCAAACAATTAAAGATAATAAAACCTCTGTTTAATGGAAAATTTAATTAAAATTGTACAATTTCATTCCATTTATACATAGAATTAAAACCTTTTTTAGCGAAATATTCTTGATAATTCTGAAATTTGCGAGTTAGAACAAAATCTCCACCCCAAGCTCCCAAACTTTTGATAAAGACCGGCAAATCAGGAAATAATTGTTCTTTCACGGTTTTAATATTTAAAAAACTGCTTACTTTAGACTCGTGAATTTCCATTAAATCAGAAAATTTATCAATATTTTTTGCTTCTAAAACTGCTTTAGTAAGATCTGAAAATTCTTTGACAAGTCCATCAGATTTAATTTTTGAACGGTAAAGATCAATGCCTTTTCTTGAATCTTGTTTTTGATTTAGATGCACTAAAATAAGCTCATCGCTGAAACACGGTTTAAATTCAATTTTTTCAATCTCTGATTTTGAAGCAGATTTTTTAAATAAAATTGGAGATTTTTCTTTAGCAACTGCGATGTCGTAACCACTTCCGCCGAGACTTTTCTCATTAAGCAAAAAAGCATCTATATTTGCCCAGTCCGCAAGATTATTCATTAAAGTAGAACTGCTTCCCAGTCCAAAATCTGGTGGAAACTGAAGATTTGTTCTAAATTCATAAGAATTTCCGGAGAATTTTTCTGAGGATAAATGATATATTTCTTTAAAAACTTTTAAAATAAATTCTGCAGCTGATGGAATATTTGTTTCCAGAATTTTCCAGTTTACATAATCGATCTTAACTTTTAGCCAAAATTTATTTTCATGAAAGGCTTCCCAAATAATCGTATTTCCATTATTCAATATCTCATTGACAGACATTTCCTGACCTAAGACAGTTGGAACCGCCAAGGCTAAAGCACCGTCCAAAACAAAATATTCGGACGTGATCAGTAATTTTCCCGGTGAAAAATAAGATTTTGAAATCACGTTTAATTATTTAAAAAAAGCCACAAAAAGCGGCTTTTAAAATTTTCTAGATGGCTGATGAAGTTTCTGCCGTTGGGTCAATTTTCTTTATTAAACCCTGCAAAGTTTTTCCTGGACCAACTTCCACAAATCTGTGCGCGCCATCTTTTATCATATTTTGAATGATCTGCGTCCATTTTACAGGTGCGGTCATTTGGGCGATCAGATTTTTTTTGATCTCTTCTAAATCAGTAGTTGCCGTTGTAGAAATATTCTGATAAATAGGTAAAGTCGCTTTGTTAAATTTGGTTTTTCCAATTGCTTCGGCTAACTTTTCCTGTGCAGGTTCCATTAGTGGCGAGTGAAATGCCCCGTTCACCGGTAATAAAAGTGCCCGTTTTGCACCGGCATTTTTTAAAGCCTCACAAGCTTTTTGAACAGCTTCTGTTTCCCCGGAAATCACTAATTGTCCCGGACAGTTATAATTTGCTGGTACCACGATACCGTCTATCGTTGAACATATTTCTTCTACTTTCTCATCCGGCAATCCTAAAATTGCTGCCATTGAACTTGGATTTGCATCACAGGCTTCCTGCATTGCTTTAGCACGGGCAGAAACTAATTTTAATCCATCTTCGAAAGATAAAACGCCGTTTGCGACCAATGCGGAAAACTCTCCCAGCGAATGTCCTGCAACCATTTCAGCGCCTATTGTATAAGCTGCTTTTACCGCTGCAACGGAATGAATGAAAATTGCGGGCTGTGTCACCTGCGTTTTTTTAAGGTCTTCTTCTGATCCATTAAACATAACTGAAAGAATATCAAACCCTAAAATGCCATTAGCACTGTCCATCAGGTCTTTGATGTCTTTTCGGACTTCATACAGATCTTTTCCCATACCCACATATTGCGAGCCCTGTCCCGGGAATACAAGTGCTTTCATAAATTTTTTAAAATAGTCTTAATTTTGTGGCATTAATCTTACAACGCGGTAGCCTGTGTTTTGATAAGCACCGTTCGGTTTTGTTCGTACAAATTCGAACTTTGTTGCAAGCTGCGTTTGCACTTTTCCCATTTGCTTGAAAAGCTCTCCTTTTTTATTTTCTCTGCTCAAAATATCATTTACAACATCAAAACCAATAACAGAATATTTTGACGGAGATTTACAATATTTCAGCTTATAATCTGCTAAAACTTCTTTTTCAAAAGTTCCGTCTGTCACGATCTTTCTATCCATTAAATAAACGAGATTTGCCTCACTCAGATCATCAACATTTTTCTCGAAAGCACTGTTATAATACATACTAAAAGATTTTGTACCAGATGCAAGCTTCGAGATCTCAATCATTTTTTGAGCAAATGCCGCGCCTGTACTTTCGTCATCTGTAGCTAATATAGCAATCACCGGCGCAGACTGACCAGTCATCATATTCTTATCAACAGAAATTTCTGAAGATGAATTAACTATAACAATATTTGGAGTTTTTAAATTTTTCTCCAAATTATTTTTAATATAATTGGCCTGAATTTTATCCTGATCTGCTACAATATAAATTTTTTGATCAGAAAAAACATCTTTCACTTCTTTTGCAATTCTATCCGCGTAGACATTATCATTGGTTTCTATGATCACAAGATTGCTATAATCGTAAAGATCTGCAGAATTTGCAAACGGCGCAACAACAGGAATATTCTGTTTTTTCACAAAATCCAAAACTTCCAAAACACTTGATTTAAAAAACGGTCCTATGATCAGATCCGTGTTGTCCGGATTAATCTGAGTTAAACTGTTTTTAAAGGACTTTTCGTTGCCGGCATCAATTACTTTTATGTCTAATTTTTGACCTGCTTTCACATTTCTTTCAATCGCTAACTTAGCGCCCGTCAGAAAATCGAAAGACAGACTTCTGTATTTTGAATCATTGGAATCAAAACCAAAAGGCAACATTAAAACCACGTTCAACGCATCACCTGCTTTTTTCTCATAACCAGGTTCTAATTTTTTTATTTTTAAAACCATTCCAGATTTTAAACCTTGCGATAATTCAGGATTTAAGGAAATAAGTTCATCAAGAGAAATTCCAAATTTATTTAAAATTCCAAAAACCGTATCATCTTTTAATACTGTGTAAGTGACAAAATCGTCAGAACTTGAAACTCGGGTATTTACAGAAGAAGCGGAACTTTCAACTTCAACTTTTGCTGCTTTCTGTGTATTTTTTGATTCTTTGTCAGAAATTTCCTGTCCCGCACCCTTTATGATGATCACATTCCCTGGCTTTAAACCACTTTGTTCAAGCTGTGGATTTAGAGCAAAAAGCTCATTTTGTGTAAGATTAAATTTACGGGTAATCCTGTAATAATTATCTTTCGCTTCTACGGTATATGAATTTTCTGAAGTTACTTTCGGTGTTTCAGCTACATTTTCCTGAGGATTTACAACATTTGTTTGGGCAGAAGCCAAAGGTTGACTTCCAGCGTATTTTGAAATTAAATTTGACGGCAAAATAACTTCGTCGCCAATCTTCATATTCGCATCAAGATTTGGATTCAAATTACGCAAATCTGCCTCTGAAATATGATATTGTTTTGTTATGCCATAAACAGTTTGTTTCGGTAACAAAACGATTTTGCCTGTAGATTTACTTGACACTGAAGGAGATATTACAGCAGTTTTTGTAGTATTTGCATCAATTTTTAAAACATCTCCCAAAGCTAGCGTTCCTTTTGCCTGAAGATTCAGTTTATAAAGCTGATCTATGGTTATACCATATTTTTTCGAAATATTATACGGATTATCACCTTTAATAACAACGTGTGTTTTCTGTGCAAAAACGCCAAAACTAACTAAAAGGCCAGATAAAAAAAGGAATTGCTTGATCATTAAATAGTCTTAATATTTTACAAAAATAAGTCTTTAAAATTAAACCTCAAGGATTATTAATTCTGAATTTTCAACATTCATTTCTTCGTAAGATTTATCTATAAATTCTTTTCCTGAAGTGCTGAAAAAGACAGAAAAATTAAAAACGCGTTCCTGCCAGGTTTTCCCCGGATGAATATCCAGAAATAACTGCTCCATTCTATTTAAAAGTTCTGATTTCTTTATTTTTTCTGCCCTCAACAGTCGTTTTTCCATTCTGCTAAATGATTTCAACTGACGCGTTTCTTCGGCTTCTACAAGATTTCGGAAGGTAACATCCGTTTTTTCAGCTTCATCTTTTAGTGCGTTAAACTGAAGTTTTAAAACTTTGTGCGTATTTTCTAATTCTGATAATATGTCATTATTTTCTAAAAGTTTTTCCTTTACTAATGCGTCAAAATTTTTAAAGTAATCTGCAATATTTAAATGTAGTTTATCAAGTTTTGAAAACACTTTTTCTGATAACCAAAGCATTGAATTTCTCGGTACAAGAATGGGAAAATCTAATTCTATTTTTTTAAAGAAATCTTTAAGTTCCAACCAATACATAATTTCCGCATTGCCGCCGATGTAGGCAACATTTGGCAAAACACTTTCCTGAAAAGCCGGCCGCAAAACTGCATTTGGGCTAAATTTTTCCGGATTTTGCTCAAGTTCTTCTAAAATTTCTTCTTTAGTGAATTTTAAATCTGTGTCTAAAACTAAATAATTTTCCCCGTCAAATTCTATTCTGTTTCTTGTTTCAGACAAATAGAATAAATTAATTTCACGTGGATTTACCTGAACTTTTCCATAAAGATCAGTTAATTTCTGAATCGCATTTTTAGAATAATTAAATAAATCCTGAGTCAGCAATTCGGCTTTGAAAACTGATTTCATTTCAGTTTTTAAAATTTTATCATCGCCGTCGATCATTATTAATCCATAATGAGAAAGCAACTCATTGACTAAAAATCTTGTCGCAGAAGTTAAAGTTTCACCCTTTTGATAAGCTTTTTTTAGCAACATTATTAATTCTGTTCCAAAAATATCATCTTTAAATTCCTCTTCAAAGGAAGAAATAAAGGCGAGATCCTCTAACTTAATTTTACCTACTGCGCCACCGGAATTTGCTTTAAATTCATAAAAATTATTACTGGTTTTAAAGTGATTGATCTCTTCAAAATCATGATCTTCAGTCGCCATCCAAAAAACAGGGACAAAATCATCTTCAGGAAAATTCTTTTTTAAATAGACTGCCGTTTTTATAGTTTGCAGAATTTTGTACACGAAAAATACCGGTCCGCTAAAAAGATTTAGCTGATGGCCAGTCGTGACGGTTAAAGTATTTTTATTTTGAAGTAAAGAAAGGTTTTCCTGCTGAGATTGGGATAAATTAAGATCCTGAAGCTGAGTTTCTAAAACATTACAAAGATTTCTACGGGTTTTATCGGAAAAATTATTCCTTTTATTTTCTATTTTTTCTTTAAAATTATCCAGGCTAAATGAATCTTCACGAAATTCCGGGAATTTATCATTCAAAAAATCTTTGATGAGCTGCGGGATTGAATTGATTTCCGTAAAATTTAAACTGGATTTTTTTTTCAAAATATTATTTTTTAAAGGAAATAAGATCTTTTAATCTTAATTAAACAAATACCACACAATTCCAAGATTTAACCTGAAATCATACAATGGATAATCCGGCGCCGTGAACGATTTATTTTGAGAAAATGTAGTGTCAAAATGCTGTGCTTCCACAAAAAAGATCAATCTTTTTACTTTAAAATTAATGTAGCCATCTGCAATTGGTTGCCCTCCAATAGAAGTTGAATTGGAGTCGGGTAAAATAAATTCATTTAAAATTGGAAAATATTCTCGTGAAGCAAATTTTGAAAAGTAATAGACCTTCACGCCTGCCTGAATTTCCGCCGCGTTTTTAAAAGCTTTTGTTTGATAATAAATATTCGCTCTTCCGATGAAATTGGGCATGGGCAGAAGATCTTTATTAGTTAAAGCACTCTGAAAAAGTACTTTTCCATTGAGATGAAATTTAGAATAATCTAATGTTGCTTCTCCACCAACTTTCGAAATATTAAGCGATGTGCCACTTTGCTGCGGCTGCGCATTTGCATCAAGGTAGGTATAATTGTCAATTCTGTAGTAATTACCAAAAAGCTGCGCATTGAACCATTTTAAATTTATTTTTCCACCGATGTCTGTTACCGTTTCATTATTAGCATCTTTTAAATAGTAATTAAATTTACGATAAACAGAAGTATTTTCCAGCAGATTAAATGTTGGTGAAGAGGATTGAAAATTAACGTGAGCGTCAACTTTATAACCATTTATTGGCTCTACACTTAGTAAATTCTCTGATTTAATAAATGTTCCGAAAGCGCTGCCCTGAGAAAATTCAAAAAATGATTTGAGATCAATCCTGTTAATTAGTTTTATTTGAAGATTTCCAACTGCACCAATTCTGTTTTCAGAAATATCGGTAGGAATTATGTACAGATCTGAGATTACTCCGGGTGTCGCACCTGTTTTGATTTTTTGATAACGAAGACCGGCATCGAATTTAAATTTTTCTTTATCAAAAACCAGACTTGTCGTGTTACTAAAATTCTGAGAGTATTTTTTAGTGAAAGGAGGAAAATTAGGAATCAGATCATTAGGAGAACTGAAATAAAAAGGCTCTAAAACCCTTCCAAAATAATATTTATTTACCTGACTAAAAGTGGTATTTCTAATTTTAAATGGATATTTCTCTACATTAAATGGTGCAAATTCCTGACTTAAATAATATCTTCTGTATCGAAATTCACTATTTGAATTAAGTAAATTAACCTGAAAATTTTGTCTATCGCTAAATCTACTGTCGCCAGCTAAAAATAATCCCACATCTGTAATACCGCCATATTCCTGATTATTCACATTTTGGCTAATGTAATGCGCAAAAAGCTGATAGCGTTTATTTTTTGAAATGTAATGTGCGGAAACTGAGGTATTATTATTTGCCGCTAAACTATTTTGATAATTTCCAAGTGATCTTAAGCCAAAATAATCGATCGCAAAATTAAATCTTGCTCCGATATTTTGAGTGTAGGTTGAATTTAAAACAGCGCCATTATTTACCGCATTATGATAGATGAAAGCGGCAGTCGGCGTTTTTACATCGTAGTATTTTATATCATCGATCTTTAAAATAGTGAAGGATTTATTTTCTGGCAATAAGCTTAAATTTTTCTCAGAATTTACGCTATAAACCATATTTTGAAAACCTGATCCAATATTCGCAAATTGAATTTTACCAAAATTATCCTGATTATTATATTGGGAAAAAATGAAAGTTTTATTTTGTGAAAGAACTGTGTCAAAAATTTTCTTTTCAGATAACTGCGTCTGATAGAGGTAATCATTAATGGTTGGTTTAAATATTTTGAGCGAATCTTTTACTCCGGCATCTATTACCAAAGTGTCGCTGGATTTCACCTGATTGCCATCGGTTTTATTAATGACCTGCGCTTTTAAGGAAAGGCAAAAAAATAGACTCAAAAAAAGATATTTCATCAAATGTAATTGGAGTACAAATGTAAAGAAATGGAAGACAATAAAAAAACCACTCTTAAAAAGAGTGGTTAATTAAAAATTTAAAATACTAATGTTAATATCCAGGATTCTGAACAATTTTTGGATTAATATTAATTGCGCTGATTGGTATTGGCCATTGCCATTTTGTGTTTGAAGGAGCAATAAGTTGAACTGTTGCAGGAATACCTGTACCATCAATATTTGCACCTTCACCTGTTCTTTGCATAGGTAAGCCTAATCTTTTAAGAGTAAAAAATCTGTCGTTTTCAAATGCAAGTTCTAATCTTCTTTGAAGCAAAATTTCATTTAAAAGTGCGGCACCCGTTAATGTAACCGGCACGTAACCGCTATATCTTTGTGCCTTCAAAGTGTTAAGCAAGGAATTTGCCAACGCATCGTTAGTGCCTGTTCTAGCGGCTGCTTCAGCAACATTTAAGTAAACCTCAGCCGTTCTTAAATACTTTGGTTCTATTACGTTCAAAGCGGTTGCACCGCCAGTATTTACCGCATATTTTATAACATTATTTCTTACAACATTTGTTGATCCGCTTACATAAGTACTTGTTCTGATATAGGCAGATTTTCTTATATCATTTGCTGCGAATAAATCATTCAATGATTTAGGCACAACATACTCAGATCTAATGTTTCCGCCGGTTGCTGTTGCGAATTGCTGATATGCAACACCTGTAGAAATGGCTTCATTAACAGAATTTAGAATTTTTAAAAGCACACCGTCTGTGTTATTTGAACTCCATACTGAACTGAAGTTACTGATAGATCCTACTGATGGAGATGCTGCAATACATAAATTACCATAAAGAATAGCATTGGGATAATCTCCATAATACAAATACACTCTTGACAATAACCCATTCACAGCAGCTTTGTTGAATTTAGATTTATCGGTTGGATTATCAGTAATATTAGCAGCTGCAAATTTAAGATCATCAATAATTTTTAAATAAACCTGATCAACTGTTAAATTTCTTGTAGCTGTATTATCATCAGGCGCAAATGCACTGATGTATGCGATACCTAAAGAAGCTTTCGCATCTGAGGATTGTGTCGGAATTTTACAGTATGCACGCACTAAATCAAAATGCGCTGCTGCTCTCACAGCTCTAGCCTGTCCTTCAATATTATTTCTAAATGCATCTGCCGGAAGGTTATTTAAATAAAGTAATGGTAAATTCGCTCGTGAAATGACAAAATACGCCTGATTGAATAAACCAGTAACTGATCCATTATCATTAGAAAATCCCCAGTTGTAAGCAAGGCCATTGCTTTGTCTTCCTTCAGGATTTAAAATTAAATTATCTGTTGTTAAGTCCGGCAAGATTAATTGATTACCAGTGTCTGTGGAAAAGTATCCTGAGCCTTTAATAGCGGTGTATGCACCATTTATTGCCTGTGTGAAATTTGCTGAGCTCGTAAATGCAGTTGCTGAGGCAACTTGAGTTGATGAAACTTGCACAAGTTCTCTGTCACATGAAGATAGCACACTTGTAGCGGCAACTCCAAATAAAATTATTTTTACTATGTTATTTTTCATTATTATTATATTTAAAATTGTACTTCAAAGCCTACTGTTACAGTTCTGGTTGTAGGATATGTGTATAAGGTATATGAATTAGGAACATCTGCATTTCCTTCTCCCGAACCTGCCGCGACTTCCGGGTCACCTTCATACTTTGTCCACAAGAATAGATTTTGCGCCTGCGCATAAACTCTGAATGAATTAATTGGAACATTCTCACCCAAAAACTTTTTATTAAAAGTATAACCAACATTTAAGCTCCTAAATCTTATGTAATCTGTTTTTTGTAGGAAATAATCTGTGAAATATATACCATTTACGCTAGGTTTAGCAAGAACATTTGTATCACCCGGATTTTTCCAGTAATTCGCAGCATCAACTCTCTTTTGTGTGGCGAATTGTGAAGAGTCAAGTAAATTAAGAGCTTCATAATTTGCTGAATAGCCGCCTGCTTTATATGTGAAATCTGCAGTGATATCAAAATTCTTATATGAAATTGTCCCTCCAAAACCACCAAATATTTTTGGATACGGTGATTTATTGGTGATATCTTGTATATCACTTCCAGTATACAGATTAGTAACTGTCATCCCATTTACTGTAGAAAAAGTTTCACCAGGATTCGCAGTTGTACGATTAGTGTAATACAAAGCGTCACCATTAGCAGAATTTACACCTGCATATTTTACCATTCTAAAGTAATAAGGCGTTTCACCAACTTTCAATTTATTATTGTTACCAATATTTCTTTCCGTTTCGCCTTCACGAAGCGCTAAAATTTTGTTTTCAACATGTGAAAAATTTCCTCTTAATTGAAAATTCAGGTCTTGCGTTTTGATAACATCGGCAGAAAGATCTACTTCAATCCCTTTATTTTCTAAATCTCCTGCATTATCATATACTGTATAACTACCTTGTTGTCTATCGTACGGAATCAACTGCAAAAAGTCTCTTCTCTGATTTCTAAAAACTTCAACCGACCCTTTAAATCTTCGTGCGTAATCGAAATCTAAACCTAAATTGGTTATTGCTACACGTTCCCATTTAACATTAGTATTACCTACAGTCGTTGGAACAACAGTTGTTGCACTTGGTCCATACAAACCAAAAGCTACGTATGGTTGGTTTACATAATCTGGAATCGGAGCATCATTCCCTGCTATACCATAAGATGCTCTTAATTTTAAGCTGTTTAATTTAGAACCATCTAAAAAACTCTCTTTCGCGACATTCCAAGCGACACTTCCACTACCAAATGTTCCGAATTGTTCATTCAATCCAAATCTGGAGCTACCGTCTCTTCTCACGGATCCACTTAAAATATAGCGGGAATCGTAATTATAATCTAGTAATCCGGCAACTGCAGTTCTTACTGTGCTTGTTTGTGAACTTGTTGTTGCAAAAGGAGTAACCATATTAGATAGAACATCTAAACCTGGTGTGCGGTAATTTCTACCTGTGGCACTTAGTAGATTTGTTCTCTCTTTATTGTATTCGTAAAAAGCTGTCAATTCAACATGGTGAAGGCCAAGATCTTTTATATAATCCAACCTTTGATTGGCTGTAAGATAATAAAGATCATTGCTGGATTGTGTTACCTGTCCGTTATAACCCAATGCATTGTCTAGATAGGATTTTGGCTGAATAATGGACAAACCTTTAAGTAGCGCAAATGTATTTGAAAACGTTGTTTTAAATGTTAGATCCTTGTAAATCTTGTATTGCCCATATATATTACCATTTACCCGTAAATTCTTATTTCTATTTGGATTCGTTTGCAAAGCTTCCAACACAGGAAATCCTGCCGCAGATAAATTGTATGTTCCATCCGGATTAAATACCGGATCGTACGAATTTGCACGGTAAAGAAAGCCAAACGGATTCTGAGCATTATTTAAATCTCTCTGATTTTGTGTAACCTGAAAACTAAAATCGGCATTCATACCCATTTTAAATTTATCAGATAAAGAATTTTCAAAATTCACTCTACCAGTATACCGCTTAAGCGCATCTAAAAAGCGAACAATTCCTGAATTATGATCATAACCCAATGAATAGTAGTATAAGCCTTTATCAGTTCCACCACTTGCAGTTACTAAATAAGATTCTTCACCAGAATTTTTTAATATATCTTTCTCCCAATCATGGTTATTCGCTGTTAATGTTGCAACCTGTGCAGCTGTCTTAGGCGTATTTCCAACAAATGGAGAAATAGCATTTTCGTAAGACAATTTCTGAGCAGCATCCATCAGTTGGAAATTCATTTGATCGTTAGAAATCTTTTTTGATGTTCCATATCTGGATTCTAAAGTAAATCTCGTTTTTCCTTTCTCACCACGTTTTGTAGTAACTACAATTACACCCGCAGATGCTCTTGAACCATACTGAGCGGTGGCTGCTGCATCTTTTAAAACAACAACGCTTTCTACCTGACTTGGATTAAGAGCATTAAGTTGAGCCGCAGATGAATACTGACCATCTATTACTACCAGTGCTGATGTATTAGAAAAATTAGAAAAACCCCTAACTGTAATAATACCCGCACTTCCCGGCTGACCGGTATTTGTTTGCACAAGTACACCTGGAGCTCTACCCTGAAGCATGTTGGTTACGGATAAAGTATTTGATTGAGCTTTCAGCTCATCTGCACCGATAACTGATTGTGCCTGAGTGATTAAGTCTGTTTTTTTAGACTTATAGCCAGTTACTACTACTTCATCAATTGCTTTTTCACTGGTAATAGTGTCTCTTTTCGCTCTTTGTGTCGTTTGAGCCATAAGTAATGATCCAGTAAAAAATACTGCTGCCATACTTACTACGCGTAATTTTAAATTCATATTAAGATTATTTTAATATTAAAGCGCAAAGTTGTTAAATAAAATTAACATACACAACATTTAAAATATATTTTTAAAAAATTAGTAATACTAGCGAAATAAGCAATTTATAGCGATTTGACTTATCAAAATCTAAAAAAAATGATAATAAAATTAAATTTCTAATTTTGAAATATTTAACATTACAAGATTTATTTTATGATTTCGTTAACGCTAAATTCACTTGTTTTGATTTCATTAATACTTCAAATAACGACGAGCACAGCGTTATTCAGGATTTTCCGTATAGTAAATTTTAAAATAGAGTTAGTGTCAATAATTTTTAGTTTCCGAAATAACTAAAAAATGAATAGAATATTTGTGTTTAATGCAATATATTTAGCTAACAATTTCAATCGGTTAACTTAAAGAACTTGATTTTTATCAATATTATTTGAACACCAATAAAATGAAAAGTTCCTATGTAAAACATATATAAATAAATAATCCCACACTTTGTGCGGGATCATTTATTTATCAAAATATTATAAATTATATTATTTTAAGGTTTTCTTTACAGAAATTTCTTCATAAACTTCCAAAATGTCACCGGCTTCAATATCATTAAAACCTTTAATATTAAGTCCACATTCATAACCTTTTGTTACTTCTTTCACGTCGTCTTTGAAACGTTTTAAACTTTCAAGTTTACCATCAAATTTAACAATACCATCTCTCAATAATCTGATATTTGAATTTCTGGTCACTTTTCCCGTTAAAACCATACAACCTGCGATTGTACCTACTTTCGTGATTTTGAACGTTTCTCTAATTTCTACGTTACCAATTACCTGTTCTTTAATTTCTGGTGAAAGCATACCTTCCATGGCTTCTTTTACCTCATCAATAGCATCGTAGATTACAGAATATGTTCTGATCTCAATCTCTTCTTTATCTGCTAATTCTTTTGCATTAGCACCAGCTCTTACATTAAATCCTATTACGATAGCATCTGAAGCTGCTGCCAAAAGAATATCACTTTCAGTAATCTGACCAACACCTTTATGTAAAATATTAACCTGAATTTCTTCAGTAGATAATCTAACTAACATATCGGAAAGTGCTTCTACAGATCCATCAACATCACCTTTTAGGATAATATTAAGTTCTTTAAATTCACCAAGCGCAATTCTACGACCAATTTCATCTAAAGTTAAATGTTTTTTAGTTCTTATAGACTGCTCTCTTTGTAACTGATCACGTTTATTAGCAATTGTTTTCGCTTCTTTTTCATCAGTGAAAACTCGGAATTTATCACCCGCTGTCGGCGCGCCGTCCAGACCTAAAATAGTTACCGGGATCGCTGGACCTGCAGTTTCCAAAGGATTTCCACGTTCATCCAGCATGGCTTTTATCTTACCATGATTTGTTCCTGCTAAGACATAATCGCCAATTTTCAAAGTTCCGGATTGTACGAGAACTGTTGAAATATAACCACGACCTTTATCCAGCGAAGCTTCAATAACAACACCCTGACCTAATTTATCCGGATTTGCTGTTAATTCTAATAATTCAGCTTGTAATAAAACTTTCTCCAAAAGAGCGTCCATATTGGTTCCGATTTTCGCAGAAACTTCCTGAGACTGAACATTTCCACCCCATTCTTCAACCAAAACATTCATTGCAGAAAGCTGCTCACGAACTTTATCAGGATTTGCTCCCGGTCTGTCCATTTTATTTAAAGCAATGATCATTGGAACGCCTGCCGCCTGAGCGTGAGCAATAGCTTCTTTAGTTTGCGGCATCACATCGTCATCAGCTGCAATAACAATAATTGCAATATCCGTCACCTGCGCACCACGCGCTCTCATAGCAGTAAATGCTTCGTGACCTGGTGTATCTAAGAAAGTAATTCTTTGACCATCTTCAAGTTCCACATTGTACGCACCAATATGCTGTGTAATTCCACCAGATTCACCGGCGATCACATTTGTTTTTCTAATATAATCTAAAAGCGAAGTTTTACCATGATCTACGTGACCCATTACGGTAACAATAGGTGCACGACTCAATAAATCTTCTGGAGCATCCGCTTCAACTTCTGTTATAGATTCCTCAAGATCTGCATCAGAAAATTCTATTTTAAAGCCAAATTCATCAGCCACTAATAGCAAAGTGTCTGCTTCCAAACGTTGGTTCATTGTTACCATTACGCCTAAAGAGAAACATGCTGAGATTACTTCCATCGGGCTCACTTCCATCAAACTTGCAAGTTCTCCTACAGAAATAAATTCTGTTACTTTTAAAGTGGTATCTCTTGCATCAGCTTCATTCTGAAGATCATCCTGCTCTCTTCTATAAACTCTTTTTTCTTTTCGATATTTAGAACCTTTAGATTTACCTTTTTTGTTGGTTAATTTTTCTAAAGTTTCTCTAATTTGATTTTTAACCTGCTCTTCCGTTAATTCTACTGGCATTGAAGGTCCTGTTCCACGTCTGCTGGTTCCAGGTCGTTGTTGACCACCGCCGCCTCCGGGACGATTATTATTATTATTGTTATTACCTGGACCACCCGGGCGATTTTGCTGCGGTGGGCGGTTTGCCCCTCCCGTATTTGCTGTTCCAGTTGTGCCAGTATTTGCAGTACCTGGTTTGCCAGGAACTTCTATTCGTTTTCTTTTCTTTTTATTTGCACCTGCAGCAGGCTTCGGTTTGTTGAACTGTGATAAATCAACAGTTTGCTTTAAAATTTTAACACCTTCAAGTTTTTTATAAACCGTTTCAATCACTTGAGATTCCGGTTCTTCAGCTGTAGTTGTAATTTCAACAGTTGCTGCGGGCTCAGTTGCTTCAGCTTTTACAGGCTCTACTTCTACAGGTTTTTGTTCTGCTTTTGGTATTTCAGCTTTTGGTGCCTCTTTTTTAGTATTTCTTGGTTTTGTTCCTTCAATTTGAGAAAGATCAATTTTATCTAAAACTTTGAACTCCTGTTTTTCAGGCTGTTTAATAGATTCAACCACAGGTTTTTCCGCGACCACCTCTTTTTGTACAGGAACTTCCGCTTGCACCTTCAGCTCTTCCACCACTGGTTTTACCGGATTTAGATCTATTTTACCTAAAATTTTTGTTTCGTTTTGCGGCTCAGCCTTAGCGCGGATCACTTCTGGTGCTCTTTGCACTTCAAGCTGAAGTTTTTCTTCCGGAACTTTTGCGATCACCACTTCATGAGAAGCCTTTTTCTGTTCTCCGTCTTTACGGAACTCCGCCTCTAATGCAGAAAATGCCTTTTCTTCTAACACAGTATTTGGATTGTTCTCAACTTCCATACCCAGGCTTTGTAGAAAATCTACCGCACGAGGTATAGAAATGTTAAGTTCCTTTACTGCTTTATTTAATCTTATTTTTGGCATATAAATTTGTTTGCTTCAGCGTGCCTCGAGTGCACAAAACTGTTTTTTTTTAATTTAAATTATTATTATAAAAGTGAAAATTTAAATATCTAATTCCGCCTTTAATATTTGTTTTACATCATCGATGGTCTCATCCTCCAGATCGACTAGTTTCGCGAGTACATCTGTGTCTTTATCAACAATACTTCTTGCTGTAAGTAAACCCACTTTTTTAAACTCATCAATCACCCAGTCTTCGATCTCATCTCTAAATTCATCGATATTTACATCATCATCTTCTCTCTTCTCTCTGTAAACATCAATTTCATAACCGCTTAACCATGTTGCCAAACGAATATTTTGTCCCTGTTTACCAATCACTCTGGAAATTTCTTCAACTGGCGTGTAAACAAGCGCGTATTTAGTTTCCTCGTTGATCTCTATTTTATTAACAGTCACATTACCCAAAGCTCTTTTCACCATTATTTCAGGATTTTTAGACCATTGAATAACATCAATATTTTCATTTTTCAACTCACGAACAACTCCATGAATTCTTGAACCTTTCACGCCAACACAAGCACCAACAGGATCAATTCTGTCATCATAAGCATCAACCGCAATTTTCGCTTTTTCTCCAGGAATTCTAACTACTTTTTTCAAAATAATTGTTCCGTCCTGAATTTCCGGAATTTCCAGTTCCAATAATTTTTCCAAAAATACTGGCGAGGTTCTGGATAGTATGATCTGTGGTTTTGAACCATGAAAATCAACGCTTTCAACTATAGACCGTATGCTTTCTCCTTTTTTAAAATAATCGGAAGGAATCTGATTTTCTTTCGGTAAAATAAATTCATTGCCCTCATCATCAAGCAAAATTACGTGCTTATTTCTGATATGATGTACTTCTCCTACAACAATCTCACCAATCTTATCGTGAAATTCGTCATATAATGCCGCATTGTTATATTCCTGAAGTTTAGTTGAAAGAATTTGTTTTAAAGTTAAAACACTTCTTCTTCCTAATTGTGACACTAAAATCTCTTGTGTATATTCTTCTCCAACTTCAAAACTTTCGTCAATTTTTTTTGCCTCAGAAAGTTCTATTTCTAAATCATCGTCTTCAGACATTTCGTCTTCCACGATCATTTTATTAAGAAAAATCTGAAAATCGCCTTTATCCGGATTCACGATCACATCAAAATGATCATCAGAATCATATCTTTTTCTAAGTAAAGTCTTCAGGGAATCTTCGATAATAGCCATTAAATCTATCTTGCTGATTCCTTTCTCGTCTTTAAAATCGCCAAATGATTCAATCAACGCTAAATTATCCATCTCTTTTTCTTTATAATTTTTTTAAAATTTTACTACAACAAGGGCTTTTTTAATGTCAGTGTAAGAAATTTTTCTTTCTTCAACTACATCTTCTTTCCCCTTGCCGATCAGTTTTGGTCTTCTGTATTCCAGTTTTAAAGTAATATCGGTGTCACTTACATCCATAAGTTCTCCTGCTATTTCTTCATCATTATTCAACCAAACTTCAATCTCTCTTTCTATATTTTTTCTAAATTGTCTCGGCGTCTCTAAAGGTTCGCTTAAACCTGCGGACATCACCTGAAGACTGAAATCTTCATCCTCTTCAAGATTAAATTCTATCGCGCGGCTCGCATCAAGACAATCCTGAAGAGTGACGCCGTTGTCTCCATCTAAAATTACTGTAATATCTTGTGCGGATGTTATTTTCGTTTCTATCAGGAAAAGATCTTCTCTTTCCGCTAAGAAATCATTTATTAAACCGGCAACTTTTTCTTTAAAACTCATCTCAATAATGCTGAAAATTCATCTACGAAAAAAGGCTTTCTTCCGAAGCCTTCCCATTTTATCCCGTAAATCTTTTGCAAAGATAAAATAAAAAATAATGTTATGCAAATACATTAAACTACTTAAAAACAAGATAATAAAACAGATTTCGTATTTTTGCAAAAATTAAAACATAAAACTTTGAATATAACGATCGTTGGGACAGGATATGTAGGTTTGGTAACCGGCACTACATTAGCAGAATTGGGAAATTCCGTCTACTGTGTTGATATTGATGAGAAAAAAGTCGAAGCCATGAAATTGGGTAAAGTTCCAATTTATGAGCCCAATTTAGAGGAAATGTTTTTAAGAAATATTCAGGCGCAACGTTTATTCTTTACCACAAATCTCAAAGAATCTTTGGAAAAGAGCGATGTTATTTATCTCGCGCTTCCAACGCCACCAGGTGAAGATGGTTCTGCGGATCTTTCTTATGTTTTAAAAGTGGCCAATGATATTGGTGAAATGATGACTTCTTATAAAGTGATCGTCAATAAATCTACGGTTCCTGTGGGGACTGCAGATAAAGTTCGTGCAACAATTGCTGCCAAAACGTCTGTGGAATTTGATGTGGTTTCTAATCCGGAATTTTTGCGTGAAGGTTTCGCCGTAGAAGATTCCATGAATCCCTCGAGAGTTGTAGTTGGCTCAAGTTCGGAGAAAGCGAAAGGTTTTATGTCTAAAGTTTATCAGCCTTTCACAAATATTGGTATTCCTATTATATTTATGGATGAAAAATCTTCAGAATTAACAAAATACGCGTCCAATTCTTTTCTCGCCGTGAAAATTACGTTCATGAACGAGATCGCAAATTATTGTGAAAAAGTAGGCGCTGATGTTGATAAAGTTCGATTAGGAATGGGAAGCGATGACAGGATCGGAAATCGATTTTTATTCCCGGGAATTGGCTACGGCGGAAGTTGTTTCCCGAAAGATGTGAAAGCCTTAATAAAATCCGGAAAACAGGAGAATTTTGATTTTCAGATTTTAGAAGCGACTGAAAACGTCAATATTTCTCAAAAAGTAATACTAGTCTCAGAAATTGAAAATTATTTTGGTGGAAATCTTAGAGGTAAAAAAATTGCACTTTGGGGTTTGGCCTTTAAAGCAAATACAGATGATATCAGAGAAGCTTCTTCTTTAGATAATATTAAATTATTACTCGAAAAAGGTGCAGAAATTACCGCTTATGATGCGATCGCCGAAGAAAATGTAAAGAAAATTTTAGGTGATAAAATTTCTTACGCTTCAGATATGTATTCTGCGTTGGAAAATGCAGATTGTCTTTTGATCGCCACAGAATGGAGCGAATTTAAAAATCCTAATTTTAAATTAATGGCAGAAAAGTTAAAAAATAAAGCGATTTTTGACGGCAGAAATATGTTTCCTTTGGAATTACCGGAACAAAATGGATTTTTTTATAAATCTATCGGAAGAAGAACGGTTGGGGAATAATTAATATAAAAACTTTAAAAATACAAATTATAATGCGGCCCGGCTTGAACGGAGCTCTTTTTTCTGAAGCGCAGCGGAAGAAAAAAAGCGGGAGTGGAAGACGGAAACAGCCGCCCAAATAAAAATAAAAATATGAAAAACACAATAATAACCGGCGGCGCAGGATTTATCGGATCGCACGTTGTAAGAGAATTTGTAAAAAATAATCCGTATTCAAAAATTATCAATCTTGATGCTTTAACTTACGCTGGAAATCTTGAAAATTTAACAGATATTGAAAACGAACCAAACTACGTTTTCGAGAAGGCTGACATTACAAAACCGGAAGAATTACGTCCGATTTTTGAAAAATATAAACCAGACGCAATCGTGCATTTAGCGGCGGAAAGTCATGTTGACAGAAGTATTACGGACCCAAATGCTTTTATTAACACAAATGTAAACGGAACGGCAAATCTTTTGAATCTTGCAAGAGAATTCTGGACTTTAAACCCAGATCATCAACACGGAAACTTTCCCGGAAGTGAAAGAGATTTTCTTTTTTATCATGTTTCAACGGATGAGGTTTATGGAAGTTTGGGCGAAACAGGTTTTTTCACGGAAGAAACTTCTTACGATCCAAAATCGCCATATTCTGCGAGTAAAGCGGCGTCTGATCATTTGGTTCGCGCTTATGGAAATACTTACGGAATGCCGTTTATTATTTCAAACTGTTCCAATAATTATGGTCCAAACCATTTTCCGGAGAAATTAATTCCGCTTTGTATTTTAAATATCATTAACGAGAAACCTTTGCCAATATACGGTGATGGAAAATACACGCGTGATTGGCTGTATGTTATTGATCATGCAAAAGCAATCCATCAAATCTTTAATGAAGCAAAAACTGGCGAAACTTACAATATTGGTGGTTTTAATGAATGGAAAAATATTGATTTAGTTAAAGAATTAATTAAACAAATGGATGAAAAGTTGGGGAAACCTGCAGGACATTCAGAAAAATTGATCACTTATGTGAAAGACCGACCGGGACACGATTTGCGTTATGCGATCGATGCAAATAAACTTAATAAAGAGTTAGGATGGAAACCTTCCGTCACTTTTGAGCAGGGTTTAGGAAAAACAATTGACTGGTTTTTAGAAAATCAGGATTGGTTGAATGATGTGACAAGTGGGAAATATCAGGACTATTATAAAGAACAGTATTCTTAATCAAGAAGCGGTTATTTCTAACTATTTAACAATCTAACATTATAATAGAAAAACATGAAAGGAATAATATTAGCCGGCGGATCCGGAACAAGACTTTATCCATTGACGATTGCCGTGAGCAAACAATTGATGCCGGTTTACGACAAACCAATGATTTATTATCCTTTGTCAACCTTGCTTTTGGCAGGAATTAAGGAGATCTTAATTATTTCAACTCCACACGATATTGGTGGATTTGAAAAATTATTAGGCGATGGTTCTTCCATTGGGTGTGAAATTTCTTATAAAGTTCAGCCTTCACCGGACGGTTTAGCGCAGGCTTTTGTTTTGGGAGAAGAATTTATTGGTGGTGATTCTGTGGCCTTGGTTTTAGGTGATAATATTTTTTATGGAGCCGGATTACCTCAGCTTTTATCCAGTAAAACGAATGTGAAAGGTGGTTGCGTTTTCGCTTATCAGGTTTCTGATCCGGAACGATATGGTGTGGTAGAATTTGATGAAAATTTGAAAGCCATTTCTATTGAAGAAAAACCGGATCAACCAAAATCTAACTTTGCTGTTCCAGGCTTGTATTTTTATGATAATTCTGTGGTAGAAATCGCTAAAAATTTAAAACCATCTCCCCGTGGAGAACTGGAAATCACAGATGTAAATAGAATTTACCTTGAAAAAGGACAGCTTGAAGTGGGGTTAATGTCCCGCGGAACTGCCTGGCTTGATACAGGAACTTTTGATTCTTTACACGACGCTTCAGAATTCGTCAAAGTATTAGAAAAAAGACAAGGTTTTAAAATCTCGTGTATTGAGGAGATCGCTTATGTGAAAGGGTTTATCAATAAAGAACAACTTTTGAAATCTGCCGAAAAATACGGAAAAAGCGGTTATGGAGATTATCTAAAAAAGTTGGTTTAAAGTAAAATATCAATATTAAAAATCAGCTTTTCAATAATAATCGTTTAAAGTAATTGTTAAAATATTATTAAATTTTAAATCTTATTTTTGCAACCTCACAAAAAGAAAAAATGACCGAAAATAAACAGGAATGGACGGAAACAATAGAATCCAGCCATTCTTTATTTAAACTGAATTTAAAGGAAGTCTGGGATTATAAAGATCTGGTTTATATGTTTGTAAAGCGGGATTTTGTATCCAGTTTTAAACAGACCATTCTTGGGCCGATATGGTTTTTTATAAATCCGGTTTTTACAACGGTAATGTATCTTTTGGTATTTGGCAAAATTGCGAATATCTCTACTGACGGCGCTCCAAAAATTTTATTTTACCTCGCGGGAGTAACATTATGGAATTATTTTTCCGCTTGTCTCACAAGTACTTCCAATGTTTTTACGGGCAATGCTGCTATTTTTGGAAAAGTATATTTTCCTAGATTAGTAATGCCGTTATCTATCGTAGCGTCTAATTTAATGCGATTTGGAGTGCAGTTTATGCTTTTTCTGGCTGGATTTTTTTATTATTTTTCTAAAGGTGAGGTATCGCCAAACTGGTGGATCTTAGCAACGCCTTTCCTTATTATTTTGATGGCCGCGTTTGCTTTGGGCGCAGGAATGATATTTTCTGCTTTGACCACGAAATACCGTGATCTTCAGATGCTGTTAAGTTTTGGTGTCAGTTTATTCATGTATGCCACGCCGGTTGTTTATCCGGTTTCAGCGTTGCCAAAAAATATCCAGCCTTATGCAGATTATAATCCTTTGACCGGTATTTTTGAGTGTTTTAAACACGCCTGGTTGGGTACAGATGGCTTTCGGCCAGAAATGTTGATATCCAGTACGATCATCATTTTTATACTTTTAGCAATAGGAACTCTGGTTTTTAACAAAGTGGAAAAAAGCTTTATGGATACGGTTTAGGCTTTAGGTAAAATAATATTTTTTAAAACAAACAACACGCAATGCTCGCATTAAAGTCAGAAAATATATCAAAACAATACCGTCTCGGCCAGGTTGGAACAGGAACGATGAGCCACGATCTCAATCGTTTTTGGCACCAGATCCGTGGAAAAGAAAATCCCTATCTGAAAATTGGAGAAGCAAATGACCGCGCCGTAAAAGGCGAAAGCGAATATGTCTGGTCTTTGCAGGATATTAATTTTGAAATAGAACAAGGCGATGCAGTTGGTATTATTGGTAGAAACGGCGCAGGAAAATCAACACTTTTAAAATTGTTAAGTAAAGTTACAAAACCAACGACTGGAAAAATTTTTACTAAAGGCAGAATTGCTTCTCTACTTGAAGTAGGAACAGGTTTTCATCCGGAAATGACGGGTCGCGAAAATATTTATTTAAACGGAGCCATTCTCGGCATGAACCGTAAAGAAATCAAAAGAAAATTTGACGAAATCGTAGATTTTTCCGGCGTTGAAAGATATATTGACACGCCCGTAAAACGCTATTCTTCGGGAATGTATGTGCGTTTGGCTTTTGCTGTTGCCGCGCACTTAGAATCCGAGATCTTAATTGTAGATGAGGTTCTTGCCGTGGGAGATGCAGAATTTCAAAAAAAATGTCTGGGAAAAATGAATTCTGTTTCCAAAGGTGAAGGTAGAACAGTTTTATTCGTGAGTCACAATTTAACGGCTGTGAAAGAACTTTGCTCCAGGGGAATTTTACTGGATCAGGGAAGATTGACTTTTACCGGCGGCGTTGAAGAATCTGTCATAGAATACCAAAGAAACAGTTTAAAAAAATCGAGTTACGTGCATAACGGCCCAGTCGATAATGCGATTGGAAATGAAAATATCAGAATTACAGAATTTTCTGCCTTGCCTACAAAAGGAAAAATGATTGATATCGATTCTGGGGTTAGCGTAAAACTTAAATTTTTTAGTTTTTTACCAAATATTACTTTAGATGCCACCTTTGAATTACGGACTTTTGAAGAAGTGGTCATTTTTCACACCGGAGCATTTATCACTAAAAATGAAGATTCAGAAAGAAAAATGTATGAAATTGACTTTGATATTCCTGCACAGTTTTTAAATGCAGGAAACTATTATTTTAAAATTATTTTTGGCAAAAACCAGAGAGAAGTTTTATACATCAATGAAAATTTAATCGCATTTGAGGTAGAAAACGTAAAATTGGGAACAAATGTAGCGGTTTTGCCTGGCTTAATAAGACCAAATTTTGATTATATAATAACTTAAAAGTTATGATAAAAAAAGTCAAAATTTTTCTCAAAAATTTGCTGTATTCACATGAGTTCATTGATAATCAATTTTTAAGTTTTATTCAGTTAAAAATTCTCAGTAAAGTACATCAGAGAAAATATTATAGAATAAAAATAAAAAGTTTAGAAAAAACAAAAATTTTAGAAAAAATTATAGATGGTTATTTTTACGAAAGTAGAACACAAAATAATCAAATGATAAAAGTTCCTGATCTAAATTTATATTTCTTCGAAAATGCGCTCGTAAATTCATACTCTTCGGCAGTAATTAGTAAAAACATTTTACATTATGAAGTTTTCAATGACAAAGAAAGATATAATGAAGGTTTCATATTATATCATTCGAAGAAAACAGCAGTTTATTTTCTAAATGAAGTTGAAACCATTGAAGAAGGTTTTTTTCTTGCAGGCAATGGAAGTTATAATTGGTACCATTGGATGATCGAGATTTTACCTAAGATAATATATTTCGATACATCCCATACAAAGGTAATTTTAGTTAATCAATCCTGTCAAACTATTAAAAGTATGGCTGATTCGTTAAACTTAATAACCGAAAATCTAAACATAAAAATAGTCTACTTACATCCTAGAAAAGTATACAATGTTAAAAAGCTTTTTTTTATAAATGAGGTCAATAAATTAATGTTTAATTCGGAAAATATTACATTTTCCGATTCTTACAAATACTATTTTAGAAAGGAAAGTTTAAATAATATCAGTAATATTTTTAAAAGTAAGATAACTGGCACAGAAACTTGTTGCAAAAAATTATTTTTAGAAAGAAAAAATACGCACCGGATAGCAAAGAATGATAAAGAAATCTTTACATTTTTACAGCAAAAAGGTTTTGTGAGTGCAGATTTGCGATCATTATCTTTCACCGAGCAAATTAATTGCCTTAAAAATGCAAAAATAATTGTGGGTACAACTGGGGCGTCATGGACGAACCTTTTATTTTGCGAGCCTAGTTCATACTCGATAATATTTATACCTGAGAATTTTAAAAATTATAGATTTTTTGAGGAGATCGGGCAAATGTTAAATGTGAAGGTTGATTATTTATATTATGAAAATGGTGAAAACGATCATGATAAAAGCGAGTTTATAATAGACATAAAAAACTTAGAGAATTTGTTACATGAATTTGAAAAATAAAAATTGGACTGTTTGCGGAAATTTGATCAAAATCATCTTGACAAAAACATAATTCTTTTAGAAAAAACGCTAATTGGTAACATTCTCGAAAATTACAAAAATATTTGCTTAGCTATCTTAAAAGCTAGTGATTTGTTTCAATAAAGAATTAATAAAATATGGAAGAAAATCCGTGGGTAAGCATAATTTGCGCATGTTATAACCAAAGCAGTTTTGTAGTTGAAAGTTTGGAAAGTGTGAAAAACCAAACTTATAAAAACCTGGAAATCATAATTTATGACGATGCTTCCAAAGATAACTCTGTCGAAATTATTGACGGTTGGATTTTAAAAAATCAAGATTTAAATATCAGATTTATAAAAAATGTTCAAAATATTGGCATCTGCAAATCTCTTAACAATGCTCAAAGTTTTGCCACAGGAAAATACATTCAACTATTAGCGTTAGATGATATTTTACTACCTGATAAAATTGAGCGTCACGTAAAAATTTTAGAGAAAAGCCAGGAAAATGAAGCACTTGTTTTTACAGATGCATATTTAATGGATGATAAAAGCCAAATTTACCAAAATAAATTTATTGCGTATCATAAAAGATTTTTAAGCTTAAAAACCGAGAATTATTTTGAAGATCTTTTAACAGGAAATTTTATCCCTGCGATGAGCATTTTATATAAAAAGAAGATTTTTAGCGATATTGGTTTTTGGGATGAAGATCTGGTTTTTGAAGATTATGATATGCTTCTTCGCATCGCAAAAATTTATAATTTTATTTTTGATGAAAATATTTCTGTCAAGTATAGATTTCATGAAAATAACAGTCATAAAAAATTGAGTTCTAAAATGTATAAATCGAACTATCTGTTATTATTAAAACATATAGATCACAATGATGCTGTAAATAAGTACCTAAAAGAATACATTATTAAATCTTATAAAAACAACAATTTACAAGGAGAACAGATTAAATTTTTTCAATATATAAAACCAAAAAATTTCAGAGATCATTGGCTACTGGAAAATAAGAACCAAAAGTTTTATAAAATTATTGAGAAAATATTACAGGTAAAAAATTTGTTTATTTATAGCTAATGAAAGCATCGAATCAGATTAATCGCAAAAATAATTTTGACTTCATCCGACTAATTCTCGCATCTTTAGTAATTGTTTCACACTCTTTCCAGCTTACAAAAACAAAAGAAATTCTTGCTGTTATAACCAACAACCAAGTGGATTTTGGAAGCTTAGCAGTAAATTGCTTTTTTGCTTTAAGCGGTTATTTCATTTTTATCAGTCTAAAAAACAGTAAAACAATTACAAATTACATATGGAAAAGATTATTGCGACTTTATCCTGCGCTCATAGTTTTGTTGATCTTTACTTTTATAGTTTTAATTTTTCTGTATTCTGGCGAGAACTATTTAGTTTATATTAAAAACTTTATTTTTTATGCTGCAAATTGTCTTTCGCTTTATAAGGTTGACTATTATATATCTGGCATTTTTCTAAGTAACCCTTATAAAGGAGCTATCAATGGTAGTCTCTGGTCATTGAGTTATGAATTCACAATGTATATACTTTTGGTCTTATTGTTTTTTATTAAAAATAAAAAATTTGAATTTATTTTGCTACTTTTTGCATTCATTATTTCTTTATATTTTTCTAATTGCAAAACAACATTTCTAAACAAATTTTTCTCAGGTATTTATTTGAATAGTGGTCAGATTTATCGGTTAGCGTCTTATTTCGTAGCAGGGAGTTTACTTACATTCTTAAATTTAAAAACAATTAATACCGTTTTTATAAGATTATTCATTTTTGGACTTATCATTTTTTCTTTATTATTTAATTTTTACACTTATGTTTCTCCTATATTTATTCCAATTTTTGTTTTACTTATTGGCTCACTAGACACAAAAATTATAAATGAATTAACTCTTAAGATCGGAGATATTTCTTACGGTGTATATATTTATGGATTTTTAATTCAACAGGTTTTCATGAGTTTTATCAAACTTAATGCTTACTACCTGTTGGTCCTAAGTTTACCTGTGAGCTATATTTTGGCTTACTTATCATGGCACTTAGTGGAGAAAAAAATGCTAAAACACAAATATTGGATTAAATAATATGCAGAATAAATTAGCAATCGTAATTCCTTTTTATAAAATAGAATTTTTTGAAGAAACTTTAAAATCCGTTGCTTCTCAAACTAATAAAAAATTCACTTTATACATCGGCAACGATGCGGCTCCGATTAATCCTTTGTCGCTAATTAAAAAATATTTTTCCATTGATGACTTCAATTATTTTGACTATAATGTTAATTGGGGTGGTGAAAATCTTGCTTTACAATGGGAAAGAATTTTAGAAAATGTAACAGAAGATTGGTTTCAGATTTTAGGTGATGACGATATGATAGCATATAATTTTGTTGAAGAATTTTATAATTGTTTAAATAATAAGATAGATGATTTTAATGTTATAAAATTTCCATTAACAGTAATTAATGAAAATAATATAAAAATAAAAGATTTCTCGTACGATGATAGTTTTATTAGCAGAGAAGCTTTCTTATTATCCCGTTTAGATCAAACTTCCTCTTCATCACTTTCTGAAAATATATTTAGAAGAATTCAATATTTAAAATATAAAATTCAAAAATTTCCCTTAGCTTGGCATAGTGATGATTGTATGATTTTCGAATATGCTGAGAATAAAAAAATTTTAAACAATAAAAAAAGTACGGTTTTAGTACGAAACTCGGGCATCAATATTTCTTCTTTACAAAATAATCAGGAGGAAAAGTCTTGCGCTAACAACTCTTTTTATAATTTTATCATTGAAAAGTATTTTATTGTCTTCAATTCCGAACAAAAAAAAATAATTTTACATTTTCTTAAAAAACATTATTATTACTCTAATGATAAGCCAAATCTAAAATTGGTTTATCTCATAACAAAAGATAATTTACTAAACGGTTTGCGTTTTTTTAAATATTTGTTTTAAAATGAAAAAAACTGTTTCCATCATCATACCCAATTATAATCGTGCGAATTTAATCGTCGAAACACTGGAATCGATTGTTGCCCAAACTTATAAAAACTGGGAATGCCTTATTATTGATGATGGATCAAAGGATAATTCTATTGAAGTAATAAATAATTTCATAGCAGTAGATCATCGTTTCAAGCTGTACGAAAGAGATGCTAAATCACCAAAAGGTGCAAATTCATGCCGGAATATTGGAGCTAAAAAAGCAAAAGGCGATTACATCATCTATTTTGATAGCGATGATTTAATGCTTGAAAATCATCTTGAAATTAAAATAAATACGATTAAGTCGCACAATTATGACTTTGTTATAGCAAAAACGGAGTACTTTAATAGTCCAGAAGATGCATACCCTATCAATTACCGCTCCTTATTTAGTCTTCCAATCACTGCTGATAATTTTATACAAAAAAAAATTAATTGGCTAACTCTGGATCCAATAATAAAGGCAGAAACTGCAAAAGCAATTCAATTTACGGAAAAAAACAGTTCCGCGGAAGAATATAATTATTTTGTAAAGTTAGTACTGCAAACAGAGAATGCAATTGCTTTAGATGTAGTTTTGTCCCTAAGAAGATTTCATGAAGATTCATTTCAATTTGGTAAAGAAATCGACGAAAAGCAGCGGTTGATCAACTATTTCTTCTATAATTGGGACACTTTGAAGGAGGTTGAAAAAAACCCGAACTGCTCTCAGAAATCTAAAATCTATCTATTAGAAAATTGCATAAATTTACTTAAAAATATAAAACTTCCAGTTCCTGTACTATTATTTCACAAAACAATTTGCGAAATTAAAGGTTATCAATTTTCTACATTGCCATATTTGTTGGTTAACAAATTAAAATACAAATAATGAATTTAAAACTTTATTTTTCAATTATTTCAAACTATGCCAAAATAGCTCTGATAGATATTAAATACTTAGTAACACCAAACGAAACTACAGGCATTACAAATGCTGAAAGGATGAGGCTGAAAAACTATCCAAAACTAAAAAAGGGTTCCGCAAAATTTTTCGATGTTGATTTTTATTTCAATGATGTTGGCGGTTTTATGCATACAGTTGACGAAGTATTTAGTGAAAAAGTATATAAATTCGAGGCTGATAAACCTGAGCCGTATATTATAGACTGCGGTTCCAATATCGGTATCAGTTTATATTATTTTCAAAAGTTATACCCCAACGCGGAAATTATAGGATTTGAACCTGATCCTGAAATCTACAGAATTCTTCAGAATAATGTATCAAATTTTTCAAATAAGAATATAAAAATTTATGAGGAAGCAGTCTGGACACAAGACACAGAACTTATTGTTTATTCTGAAGGTTCACTGGCAGGCTCTGCAACGGTGGATTATTTGGGAACAAACAAAAAAACTACAGTTAAAGCATTTGATCTTAAAAAATTGATGACAAAAGAAATTGATTTTCTGAAAATTGATATAGAAGGCGCTGAAAATGAGGTGATTTTTGACATAAAAGATAAATTGTTTCTGGTAAAAAATTTATTTTTAGAATACCATGGTTTAGCAGGAAAAAGACAAAATCTGGGAGACATTTTAAATCTTTTACGCGATGCAGGTTTTGAATACTATATTCGTCTGGCTGGAGAAAATATTAAATACCCTTTTTGCAATGAGCAACCAGTAAATTTCAACCAACAACTAAATATTTTTTGTTTTAGAAAAAAATGATTTCAATAATTATTTCAACTTACCAACCTGCTTTTTTTCAGGATTTAGAACAAAATATTGATAAAACCTGCGGTGTGCCGTATGAGATTATTAATATAGAAAATCCCGGTTTAATGAGCGTTTGTGAAACTTATAACAAAGGCGCAAAACTCGCAAAATTTGAGAACTATTTATTTTTGCACGAAGATGTTTTATTTTTAGAAAACAACTGGGGAGAGAAATTAATTAACATCTTAAACCTGCCAAATTGCGGTGTAGTTGGCGTCGCAGGGGGAGATTATTACGGCTACGTTCCTGCAAGTTGGTGGAGCGAAGGTTATAAAAAAATGAACATAATTCAGGCTGATAAGAATTCTGGAAAGGACCATTTTAACGACCATTTTAATTTTAAAAAAGACAGTGTTTTAGAAGAAGTAAAAGCTTTAGATGGGGTTTTTTTGGCCTGCAAAAAAGAAGTTTATGATGCTACAAGATTTGACGAAAAAATTGAAGGATTTCACGGGTACGATTTAATTTTTTCTCTAAAAGCATCAGCAAAATTTCAAAATTATGTAACTGGCGAAGTTTTGCTTAAACATTTCTCTAAAGGCTCATTGTCTAAAGAATGGTTACAGAATATTTTGAAAGTTCGTTCCATAATTGGTTTTAATAAAAATCAAAAAATCGATCAAAATGTTGAATTGCAAAATTTTTATAAATTATTAGCAATGATGAAACTTTATAATTTCACAAAATCAAAAAGCCTGCAAATCGCCATTAAATATTTTAATCCAAGCATTTTTGGTTTAAAAAATAGCCTAAAAGTATTAAATCGTCTTAAATATATATATATTGAAAAATAATATAAAAAAAGCGATTGCAATTCTTTTGAAAGATGATCTGCAAATTTGCATTACGCCAAAAGGCGCAAGATGGGGAAATCTTCTTTATTTTTTTCTTCACGCTTTTATTAAAGAAAAAAACGGTAAAAACTTTAAACTGCTTTACACGACGCATATGGCAGAGGTTTTAAAGTGGTTTCCAGATTTAAAAAAATTTACAATTACTGAAAAAGACGTTAAATTTTATCATCAAAAAGATGCGTCCAATAATTTTTATCAAATATTTGGAGAAGATTTCGGCAGAGATAATCTTTATGATTTTATTAAAACCCAGCTCTTAACTTCTTCAATAAAAGATTTATTACAAAACATTCCAGAGCCTGAAAACGATTGGCTTACCATAAACATCCGTCGAGGCGATTTTTATGAAAAAGGAAATACTTCGCTTTACGGTTACGATCAAATCGGGTTTGTAAAACACATTTTTAAAACCAGATTTAGTGAAAAAAACTGGCAAAAAATCACAGTCATTTCTGACGATATGATTTGGTGCGAAGAAAATTTTTTCTTTTTAAATCGATATTCCAAAATATTAGAATTTCCAGAATTTAAAGAAAATACTATAATTTCCAGCTTTTTGAGAATTTCAAAATCTCAAAATTTGATCTTATCAAATTCTACATTCTCATTTTGGGCGGCTTATATTTCTAATTATCTTTACGGTTCCGCAGAAAAGACATATTGCCCTATCTTTGGAAGCAGAAGAATGGAAAATACGGATCTTTACCAGTTTGACCCAAATTGGCAAATGATAAAAGATTTTAATTTTGAAAGTTAAATTTATTGAAACATGATCCCTAAAAAAATACACTATTGCTGGTTTGGCGGAAATCCTTTGCCGGAATCTTTTGCAATCTGTCATGCAAGCTGGAAAAAATATTTGCCGGATTATGAAATCATAGAGTGGAACGAAACCAATTTTGATATTTCCTGTTGTGAATACGTGAAACTCGCCGCTGAAAAAAAACAATGGGCTTTTGTTTCAGATTATGCGCGCGCCTTGGCGTTGTTCAATGAAGGCGGCATTTATATGGACATCGACGTTGAAGTAAAACACAATCTCGATGAATTTTTGCATCATCGCGCATTTTCAGGTTTTGAAATTACTGGAAGTCCGTTCACCGCGCTTTGGGCAACAGAAAAAAACCATCCGTGGCCAAAAAAAGTTCTGGATTTTTATGATCAAAAAACGGATTTTGACTTGACGACAAACACGGTTTTCGTTTCAGAATTATTAGAAAAAGAATACAAAATAAATCCCGAAAAAGATGAATATCAGGAATTGGCAGATGGAATCGTGATTTATCCTTCCAGTTATTTTTGTTTAGATCTTCCAAAAAATTACGCAGCACATCATTTTATTGGAACCTGGCACAAACGAGAAGCGCCAAATCCTTTTAAAGATTATGTTCACGCGCATTTTTATTTAAAATCATTAAAAAATCTTCCAAATGGAAAAAAGGAAATTCACAATGTCATTAATAATCAAAAAATGATGACTTCTGATGATATTCTCTCACAGTTTCCTTTGAAAATGTTGGTCAAACATATTGCAAAACGATTGAAATTAAAATCTTAAAATAATATTTTCAGTACTTTTGTTTAAACTAATTTAAATGTCCAAAACCGCAATAATCTACGGCACACGTCCGGAATTTTTAAAAATTTTTCCTTTAATTTTAGAATTTAAGAAAAATAATTTGTTGGTTTCTTTGGTAAATACCGGTCAGCATGATTCTCTTTTATCTGAAATGGAAAAAGATTTTGATGTAAAGCCAGATTTTTCTTTATCGGTTCAGTCGTCAGCATTTACCAATTCAAATTTGATTTCAAAACTGATCAATGATATTTCAAATTTGGTTCATCAGGAAAATATTGAAAAAATCATTGCGCAGGGCGATACATTCACGGTTTTAGCCTCGTCAATTGTGGCTTTTTTAGAACAAAAGAAATTTTACCACATCGAAGCCGGACTTAGAACTTCAACGATAAAATTGCCATTTCCCGAAGAATTTAACAGAAGAACGGTTTCGCTGACGTCTGATATTAATTTTGCGCCGACCGAACTTTCCCAAGCAAATCTTTTAGCCGAAAATATTCCACAAAATAAAATTTTCTTAGTTGGAAACACGATTGTTGATATGATCCAATATGTTTTAAAAAAGGAAAATATTACTGTTGAATATGAAGATTCTGTTTTTATAACTGCGCATCGACGGGAAAATATTGGTAAACCTTTAGAAAATATTTCTACGGCAATAAAAGAATTAGCGGAAGAAAATCCGTACGTTAAATTTCATTGGGCTTTGCATCCAAATCCGAATACGCGTAAAATTATCTTAAATGCTTTAGGCGAAAATAAGCCCCAAAACATCGTTTTTTCTGAACCTTTAAATTATGTTGAAGCCATAAAAATGATGGCAAAAGCAAAACTATTGCTTTCAGATTCCGGCGGCATTCAGGAAGAAGCGCCAAGTTTGCAGAAACGTGTTTTAATTTTAAGAAATGAAACCGAAAGACCCGAAGTTTTGCACTGCGGTTGCGGTATTTTAGTGGGTGATGATATTCAAAAAATCAAAGAAAATTTTAACCAAATTTTTAATAACGAAAAAGAATATATTTTTGAAAGTACACAAAACCCTTTTGGCGACGGAAAATCTTCCGAAAAAATTCTCGCTGAAATTTTAAAATAAAAAAAACCTCTTTCCGCCAATTTGTCACCTTCCTTCCGATGGTATTTCTTTTGAGAAATAGTTTTTACAAAAATTAAAAATTATGACAAAAGGCAATATCAATGTTTCGGTGGAAAATATTTTCCCGCTAATTAAGAAATTTCTTTACAGCGACCATGAAATTTTTCTTCGTGAATTAATTTCAAATGCAACGGACGCGACTTTAAAATTGAAACATTTAAGCAATATTGGTGAAGCCAAAAGTGAATTGGGCAACATCGAAATTGAAGTAAAAGTTGATAAAGAAAATAAAAAAATCCACCTGATTGATCACGGCGTGGGGATGACTTCCGAGGAAGTTGAAAAATACATCAATCAGGTTGCTTTTTCCGGTGCGGAAGAATTTTTAGAAATATACAAAGACACGGCGAAAGATTCCGGCATTATCGGACATTTCGGTTTAGGCTTCTACTCTGCTTTTATGGTGGCAAAAGAAGTTGAGATTTTAACGAAATCATTTAAAGAAGATTCTACTGCAGTTCGTTGGGTTTGTGATGGTTCGCCAGAATTTACGCTGGAAGATTACCCGGAAAAAACGACTCGCGGAACAGAAATAATTCTTCATATTGCAGACGATTCTACCGAGTTTTTGGAAGATTACCGGATCGAAGAATTATTGACCAAGTATAATAAATTTATGCCCGTTCCAATTAAATTTGGGACAAAAACTGAAACACTTCCTTTACCCGAAGATGCAGCAGATGACGCAAAAGCGGAAACTGTAGAAGTTGATAATATCATCAATAATCCAAACCCGGCTTGGACGAAAAACCCGTCTGAATTGTCTGATGAAGATTATAAAAATTTCTACCACGAACTTTATCCAACGCAGTTTGAAGAGCCTTTGTTTAATATACATTTGAATGTAGATTATCCATTTAATTTGACGGGAATTTTATTTTTTCCAAAACTGGCAAATAATTTAAATATTGAAAAAGACAAAATTCAATTATACCAAAATCAGGTTTATGTAACCGACGAGGTAAAAGGAATTGTACCGGATTTTTTAATGCTTTTGCGAGGTGTAATTGATTCACCAGACATTCCGTTAAATGTTTCCCGTTCTTATTTGCAGGCTGACGGCGCCGTGAAAAAGATCTCCAGTTATATCACCAAAAAAGTGGGTGATAAAATGGTTTCCTTATTTAACGAAGATCGCGCAGGTTACGAGAAAAAATGGAATGACATTAAGATCGTGATCGAATACGGAATGATCTCTGAAGATAAATTTTATGAAAAATCTGATAAATTTGCACTTTATCCAACAACGGACGGAAAATATTTCCTTTGGGATGAATTGATTGAAAAAATTAAAGATTCACACACTGATAAAAACGGAAGAACTGTTTTACTTTACGCTACAGACGCAGATGCACAGGATTCTTACATCCAAAAAGCGAAAGAAAAAGGATATGAAGTTTTACTTCTAGATTCACCAATTACGCCGCATTTAATTCAAAAACTAGAAACTTCTAAAGACAATATTTCTTTTGCAAGAGTTGACGCCGATCATTTAAATAAATTAATTGAGAAAGACGAACCGACAATTTCAAAATTAAATGATGAAGACAAAGAAAGATTAAAAATTGAGGTTGAGAAAAATTTAGAAAATAACACTTATGTGGTTCAGGTTGAAGATCTGGATAGTTCTGATGCACCATTCTTAATTACACAACCGGAATTTATGCGCCGTATGAAAGATATGCAGGCAACTGGCGGCGGCGGCGGAATGTTTGGAATGGGAAATATGCCGGAAATGTATAATTTGGTTATCAATTCTAACAGTAGTTTGGCGGATAAAATTTTACATTTAGAAGATGCAGATAAACAAAAAACTTTAGTTCAGCAGGCTTTTAATTTGGCTAAATTATCTCAGAATTTACTTAAAGGAAAAGATTTGACGGCTTTTATTGAAAGTTCTTATTCAAATTTAAGTTCATAGCATTTTTTTTAATTTTCAACTGTTTTTGGTTGACCAAAGAAAATTTCTTTTAAATATAATTTCAAGATCCGGTAATTAATTTTACCGGATTTTTATGCTGAAAAAATAAAAATAGCCTGATCTGTTCTTTTTTATTATTTTTACCTAAATTAAAAATCTATGATCGTAGGAAATGGCTTGATAGCGTCACTTTTTAAAGAAAACTACCGAAGTGATGTTGTGTTTTTTGCTTCCGGTGTTTCCAATTCTTTGGAAAAAAATGAAAGCCAGTTTGAACGCGAAGAAAACTTAATTAAAGATACCTTAGCAGAAGAATCTGATAAAATTTTTGTCTATTTTTCGACCTGCAGTATTTATGATTCCTCAAAAAATGGCAGTTCCTACGTTTTACATAAATTAAAAATGGAACAACTTGTAAAAAATTCTGCTAAAGAATTTCTAATTTTACGTGTAAGCAATGCCGTTGGAAAAGGTGGAAATCCCAATCTTTTGATCAATTATTTAATTCGCTCGGCAAAAGAAGAAAACACCATAAATGTTCATACAAAAGCGTCACGAAACCTCATTGATGCGGAAGATGTTAAAAATATAACCGAGAAATTACTCAATGAAAATTATCTAAATAAAATCGTAAATCTTGCCTATCTTCACAACTACTCCGTTGTTGAAATTTTAGAAATTATTGAGCGTTTTTACCACAAAAAACTTGATCTAAATCTAGTGAAAAGTGGTTCCGGTTATGACATTAACATTCCAGAAACGGAAAATTATTTTAGAGAAAATAATCTGACTTCAAAAGACGATTATTTCATGAATATCTTACAAAAATATTATGCTTAAATTATCTTTCGTAGCGCCATTTAAATAATTTAAAACCTAAATCTGTCGGTAGATTATTGAAAATCTCTGTTTTTTTCGTGGCTAAAGAAAAGTTTTTATTGAAATAATCCTGAAAACTTAGACCAGATAATTTTTTATAATTAGTATAACTTTCTTTCCACAAAACTTTGTCTTTCTGCGCTTTCCAGTTCATCAGAAGCGTACTGTTTTTAAAATCACTAAGAAACTTTAGGATCAAATTCTGCCTTTCGGGATTTAATTCTTCCTTATAAATTTCATCAATTTTTTTCGCGATCGTCAACCAATTGTCAAAATTTTTCTTCGTCCGGTTGTGTATCACCGAATTTTTATGAAGAAAATAGCGGTAGGTTTTATTGTGGATAAACCCGACAGAATCTAATTTTAAAGCCGTTTGCAAACTTTGCAATGTGTCCTGGGCAAATAATCCACGCGTGAAATAAAGTTTGTTTAATTTCAAAAATTCTACCAGAATAAGTTTATTCCAGCTAGAACTCGGAAAATTTCCTTCCACAAAACTTTCTAAAATTTTTTGATTTCCTTTTATTGAATTTTCAGTAGCAACAAGACCAAACATTTCAGAAGCATTTCCCGTTTCAGCGTTGATCGTTTCCGTGTTTCCGACAACCACTTGAAGGTTTTCGGCTTCGGCAGATTTTACTAAAAGTGAAATGGTTTCGGGGAAAAGTTGATCATCACTATCCAAAAAGAAAATATATTTTCCATTTGCAGTATCGATACCTTTATTTCTCACGACAGACAATCCTGAATTTTCTTCTAAATGGTAGATTTTCCAGTTTTGAAGTTGGTATTTTTCAATAAATTTTTCGGCAATTTCTACGCTTCTATCCGGCGTTTTGTCATTTATTAAAGTGACTTCAATATTTCCGTAAGTTTGAGAACGCACAGATTCCAGACAGTCTTCTAAAAAATCTTCACATTTAAAAATTGGAATTGAAATCGTGACCAAAGGCTGATCCATTTTCTACTTTTTAAAAATAAATCCGGCATATTTTTCATCAAATTCCACGACGATAGATTCATAGTTATTTTGCAGACAAAAATCCATAAAAGCAGCATTATCGCCAATATCATCACTCATTAAAACACCACCTTTTCGTAAATGTTTAAATAAAAGTGGATAAGCCCACATTCTGCCATCATAAGATTTGTCGCTGTCATAATGCACAAAATCTATTGAATCCTGAATTTTAAAAATTTTTGGTAAAGATTCCCGGTCGGCAAACCGAAACAATTGCCAATTAAAAGTCAGATTTTCCGGCACAACGCAACCAACATACTGGTCATTTTCCTTTCCTAAATAAGGCATATCTGAACTGTAAAGTGTTCCGTTTCTTTTCTCAATTGAAAGCAAAGCAGCAAGTGAGCTCCAGCCATAAGCAACACCGGTTTCTACTGCATTTTCTGCTTTTAAATATTCATTGATGTAAAATATAAGATCCAATGCGCCTGCACCGCCCATTTTTACAGGACAATTTTTTTCATTACTTTTTGCTTCAGCTAAGATTTCCGGATAAAGCTCTTCAATTTTTGTATAATTTTTAAAACCTAAAATTTCAGCAATCGTTTTTTCCTGAGAAATGGCATTTTTCGCGCACCACAATGCTGCGTCATCTTTTCCTTTAAAAGCTGCTTTCCTATTAAAAATATTTTTGTAGATCTTTCTAGCTAGTTCAGGGTAAAGATGTGGACGTGATAAGTAGGCGAAGAAAGTTTTAGAAATATTAGAAATTTCACTCATCAGTTTTATATTTGCCACAAAAATAAAGAAATAATTATGAAAATATTACCTTTGTTGATCAACCACTAATAAAGTTTCGAAATGAATTTATTTTTATCTCAATTGTACCTAAAATGGAGCAATTTTCTTACTTCGCTAAAAATAAATGCACAAAGAAATTTTTTTTTTAAAAATCCCGAAAGTAGTATTCATCCAAGTTTTAAATTAGGTGGAGGTAACGTTTTAGACATCTCAAAAGATGCTGTTTTTACTTTCGCAGAAAACGTATTTTTCAACCAACATAATTTTATAGCTGTAAAAAATAATGCAAAATTAAAAATTGGGAAAAACACCTACATTACAAGAGGTACAATTTCTTGTTTAAGTGAAATTGAAATCGGCGACAACTGCCTTCTGGGCGAAGGAATGAAACTTTTTGACCATAATCACAAATACACGACAGACCCATTTTCAGTTTTAAAAACGGACTTTAATGTGGGAAAAATAAAAATAGGAAATAATGTCTGGACTGGTGCGAATGTAACGATCTTAAAAGGTGTCACAATTGGTGATAATGTAATTTTAGGCGTAAATGTTTTTATCCATAAAGACGTACCGAGCAACAGTATCGTTACTTTAAATCAGGAATTAAATATAAAAGCTATTTCTTGACATTTCTTTTAAAAAACTATTTACAAATTTAAAAAACTGCAAAAGTTATAAATATTTAATAATGAAAAAACTTGCCTTTGTAATTCCTTTTTATAAAATAAATTTTTTTGAAGACACTTTATCGGCGTTGGATCAACAAACCAATAAAGATTTTAATGTCTACATAGGTGACGATAAAAGCGAGAACAACCCCAAAGAATTAATTAAAAAATATGCGGATTGTTTTGACCTACAGTACAAAAGATTCAACAATAATTTAGGTGCCACAGATCTTGAAGGGCAATGGATACGGTGTATAAATTTAAGTAAAGATGAAGAATGGATTTGCATTCTTGCAGATGATGATTACCCAAAGGCAAATTTTGTAGAAGAATTTTATAAAAATTTAGACTTGCTAGACGAGAAAAAGATAAATGTCATCAAAGTCGCAATCACTTCCATCAATGAAAAAGGTAAAGTTAGAGGTGCAGACTTAAACCATCCAACTTTTGATACCTCACTAAATTATTTTTGGCGGGACAGAAATGGAGAAACATACACAAGCATTAGTGAAAACATTTTTCGTAGAACTGCTTTTGAAGAAAAACGTTTTAGAGGCTTTCCTTTAGCTTGGGGCACACCTTTAATTGCATGGATTGATTTCTCAGAAGGCGGTGAAATTTTTGGATTAAATTCAACGCAAATGTGTGTGAGGGTTTCCGAAATTAATTTAAGCAGAATTGATTCTTTCAAGGATCAAAAACATAGAGGTGAATTTATGGTTTATGAAATTATTTTTACGGATTATAAATCAAGATTTAACTCAAAACAGTTATTTTTTCTTACAAAACAATATCATTCAATCGTACATTATTATAAGATAAGAAATAAATTACCTGATACAATTTTAAAACTTTACAAGAATTTTGCGGGATTAAAAGGCATTGCTTACTATATGATAAAAGAATTAAAGTGGAAATTTATAAAATAACATTTATCTCTGAAAATGCGCTTCCATCCAAATCCCCAAAACCAGCAAAGACCAGTGTTTAAAAGTAAAATCTAAATACTTCTGACTTTCCTTAAAATCTACTTTCTGGAAAATTTGGGATTTTGGATTTTTTAAGATTTTGTCAGATAACTCTACAATTTCGGGGAATTTCATCCATTCGGAAACAGGTGCGCCAAAACCCTGTTTTTTCTTATTTAAAATGTTTTCCGTTAACAAATTCCCGAAAACTTTACGTAAAATGATTTTGGTTTGCGATTGATCAACTTTATATTTTGAAGGCAAACTTGCGCAAAATTCAACAAGATCTTTATCTAAAAAAGGTGTGCGGAGTTCGATGGAATGCATCATCGCGATACGGTCGTCTTTCACTAAATAATCACCGGGAATTATATTTGTAAGATCCATTTTCATGCAGGTATTCAGATTTTTTTTATCTAAATCAAAACTGTAAGAATGTTCATAATTGACATTTTTACCGAGAAGTTTTGCAGTTTCACCTGACGTAAAATTATTATGAACTTTGTTTTTTTGATAAGAAACTATATCTGAAAATTTTGCTCTAAAAACTTTATCTAAAAAATGATTTTGGATTTTTTTAGAACCAACTACTTTTCCGAAAGTCGCGCCCATTTTAAAAATATTTAAAAAATTTAGATTTTCACCGCCTTTTTTTAAAATATTGAGTTCTTCCTGATACCATTTGTAACCGCCAAAAAGTTCGTCGCCGGCATTTCCCGTTATTACAACGGTCATTTTTTTTGCAGCTTCCTCACAAATTTTATAAGTTGCCATTATTGCCGTATCTGCAAGTGGCTCATCAAGTTGCGATAGAACTTTTTGCAGAATTTTTGGTAATTCTTCTTTTGTGAATGTAATTTCATTATGGTCGGTTCCGTATTTTTTTGCGATTTCCCGCGCTTCTGGCATTTCGTCCCACGAACCTTCATATTTAAAACCGAGCGTTGTCAGATTTTTATTTTCCTGCGAAGAAAGCGCTACCAAAGTCCCGGAATCCAATCCACCACTTAAAAACGCGCCCACTTTCACGTCGGCAATCAATTGCTTTTCAACCGATTTTTTCACTAAGTTTTCAAATTTTGAATAAATTTGTTCTTCTGAATAATTAGATTCTTCTTTTGGAAAATCCCAATATTGAGAAATTTCAATTTTCCCATTTTTAAAAACTAATCGTGATGCAGGTGGTAAAACTTTTATATTTTTATAAATACTTTGCTGACTGTCAACAAAAAGATGTCGCAAAAAATGGCTTAATGCTTCATCATTTAATTCATTATCCACTAAACCGGTCGCTAAAATCGCTTTTATTTCTGAGGCAAAAATAAATTCACCGTTTTTTCCGATGGCGTAGTAAAAAGGTTTTTCGCCAAAACGATCTCGTGCGCAAAAAAGTTGCTGTGAAGTTTCATTCCAAATGGCGATAGAAAACATTCCGTTTAAATATTTTGGAAGTTCTTTGCCGTGTTTTTTAAATAAATCTAAAATAACTTCCGTATCGGTGTTGCTTTTAAAATTAACTTCCGGCATTTCCTTTTTTATGTCGCGGTAACCATAAATTTCACCGTTAAAAACGATGCAGTTATTTTTATCCTGAGAATACATCGGCTGATGTCCGTCCGGCGAAAGATCGACGATGGAAAGTCTTCTAAAACCTAAATAGCAGTTTTCAAAATATTCAGCACCTTCATCGTCCGGACCGCGATGTTTGATGGAATCCGTCATGTTTTTGAGAATGGTTTTATAACCGTTTTTTTGGTCAATTTCCTTTAAAACAATACCCGAAATTCCGCACATATTAAAAAATTATGGCGTAAAATTAACATATATTTGTTAAGTTTGACAATAATAGTCTGAAATGAAAAAATTTTCCCTTCTTATTGCGCATTTTTGTAATTACGATTTTTTTGTAGAATGCTATGAAAGTATAAAATCCCAGACTTTTCAGGATTTCGAAGTTATTTTGGTTGATGATTGTTCGACAGATGATTCTTTAGAAAAAATTAAAATTTTAACGAAAGATGATTCACGCATAAAAATTTTTAAAAACGAAACTAATAAAGGTGTCGGTTTTACCAAAAGAAAATGCGTAGAAATGGCACAAGGCGAAATTTGCGGCTTTTTAGATCCTGACGACGCACTTAGAAATGATGCTTTGGAAATTAGTTTAAAACAATATTCTGACAGCAAAATTATCGCGACACATTCCCAAATTATGATGTGTGATCAAAAACTTTCACCGCTTAATTTATTTAAAAATACCAAAGCCGTTAAAGCCAACAATTCCAAATTTTTTAATATCAATTTTGAAGTGAATCATTTCTTCACTTTTAAACGATCGATTTATCTGGAAACCAGCGGAATTAATGAAAATCTAACTTCCGCCGTTGATCAGGATTTGTATTTAAAAATATATGACAAAGGAATTTTAAAATATATAGAGGAGCCAATTTATCTGTATCGGAAACATGAAAGCGGAGTTTCTCAGGATAAAAGTAAGAAATCAAAATTAGTTTCCAACTGGAATATTGTTTTGAAAGACACTTTAAAACGTAGAAATATTTCAACGCTTTATGGCAAAAAAGTAAATGAAATTGAAGATTTAGCGACATTTATTTACAAAAAGCAAAATTCTTATCTGGCGAAATTTTTAAAGAAATTTTCATGACGGATATTTTAATTAAATCTTTTAACAGACCTTTTTATCTGGATCGTTGCCTGTTTTCTATTTTTAAATTTGTAGAAGGCGATTTTAAAATTTCCGTATTGGACGATGGAACACCAAAACAATATTTAGACAAAATCAGGGGAAAATATCCTGAAATTGATATTATATTATCTAAAAATTACGCTCAAAAAACGTCTGCAATCACTGAAAACCTTAAAAATAAAACGGAAATTAATGGTTTTCAAATTCCTGTAGATTTATGGATCGAAGCGGCAAAAAATGCTTCCGACTATTTTATCATAACCGAAGATGATGTTTGGTTTACGGAAAAAATTAATATAAATGATTTGGTTTCAGAGATGAAAAAATCTGACATAAATCTTTTAAAATTAGGTTGGCTTGGTAATTTTAAAGATGATCAGCATTTAGATATTTCAGAAATAAATAATAAAATTGACAGAATAATTCCTCACAAATTATTTTTAAAAGGCCAAAAAACGATGGAAGCCTTTTTTTTAAACAAATATAAATTTTACAGTTTTTTGTATAAACTAAAGATCGTAAACAATGAAACACCACAAAAATACTGGGCCTTAAACTCAATATTAATGGGACTTTACAGCAAAAAATACTGGCTCAAGATCTGGAAAAATATGGCAGGAAAAGTGGATGAAAAGCAACAACTGATCAACGCTTCTGTTTATTTTAAAAAAAATAAAAACAACCTTAATTTCATTGCGCGTTTAAAAAAAGAATCAATGAAAACGACTTTTCAATCATCAGCGACAAATTCCTATCACAATTACGGCTATAATTTCGATGTTAATTTATTTAATTATTTAATCAACGAAGCCTGGTTTACAGATAAATTTGATTCATTTCAAAATTTTCCAAATGATTTTTCACTAGATTATTTTGAGTCTTTTTTTAATGATAAAATTGATATTTTAGAATTTAAAAAATGGGTTTCTCATTTTAAAGAACAGTATAAAAATCTTGGTGTAGATGTCGGATAAAAAAATAAAAATTCTCTTTCGGCACCGCTCAATGGAAATGGGCGGCGTAGAAAAAGTGATCCTAAGTTTGCTGAATAATCTGGACAGAGATAAATTTGACCTGACGATTTGTTTAAATTTAAATCAGGGCGAACTTAGAAATGACATTCCAAAACACGTAAAAAAAGTTTTTTTAACTAAAGGAAAAGAAGATTTTTCCAAGAATTTTTTACTTCAGAAATTTCAATTAATAATTAGAAATTTAAAATTAAAACAGGCAGAAAATAATCCGCAAATTGCACAAAAACTTTTAAATGACAATTTTGATATTGAAATTGCGCCGACTTATTCTTCTTTTTCATCAGTTTTAAATTCGTCAAATAGAAACTCGAAAAAGATTGGTTGGTTTCATTCTGATATTTCTTTCCCAAAACTACAACCTTTAGTTCCAAAAATTTTAGAGCAAATTCCGCAGTTTGATTATTTTATTTGGGGTTCAAAACAAGCAAATGATGTGTTTGTGGAAACTTATCCAACTTTTATTTTACCAGAAAACGAAGTAATTTTAAATGCAATTCCTATTAAAGAATTAAAATTAAAAGCCGAAGAATTTCCTGTAAATTTTACTAAAAAAACATTCGTATCTGTCGGAAGACTTCACACCAGAAAGGGTTTTCATAAATTGTTAGAAGCACATTCAAATCTTTTAAAAGAAGGTTTTGACCATGAAATAATTATTATCGGCGACGGCGAAGAACGTCAAAATTTAGAAAAACAAGCACAGGATTTAGGGGTTTCTGGCAGTTTTAAATTTCTGGGAACTTTACTGAATCCTTATCCTTATGTTAAAAATGGGGATTTTTTTATTCTACCCTCGGAATCTGAAGGTTGGCCTTTAATTATCGCAGAAGCACTAATTTTACAAAAACCAATTATAGCAACAAATGTGGGTGGCATTCCAGAAATGATAATTGATAAGGAAAATGGTTTACTGATAGAATATGAAATTTCAGTCATGCAAAACGCAATGAAACTATTCCTTACCGATGAAATTTTAATATTAGAAATTAAAGAAAATTTAAAAAAATCTGAATCACAGTTTGATAATAAAAAGATTTTTGAAAGTGTTGAAAATATCCTCATTAAATTAGCAAAAGCCCAATAAAATTTTCTAAAATGATATTTTTTTATAGAATTATTTTAAAGATGCACACACTTTATCAAAATTTAATTGGTAAATCTTACATCGAAATGTGTAAAGCGCGCGGTATGAAAGTTGGTAAAAACGTCGTATTTATTGAAGCGCCCGCTTTTGGTTCGGAACCTTATTTAATAGAAATTGGCGACAACACAAAAATCACGGCGGGTTGTACTTTTATCAATCACGACGGCGCAATGTACGTTGTTCGATCGATGGAAAAATATAAAGATGCACGAAATTTTGGCCGTATCAAAATTGGTAAAAACTGTTTTATTGGGAATAACTGTACTTTTTTGCCAGGCGTAGAAATGGGTGATAATTCTATTTTAGGCGCTGGTTCTGTCTTAAATTCTTCCGTTCCGGCAAATTCTGTTTACGCTGGCGTTCCGGCAAAATTTATTTGTACAATCGAAGAATACGGTGATAAAGCGTTGGAAAATAACGTGATGTATCCGCGTGAATTGGAAAAAACACGAAAAGATTTAGATGCTTATATTTCTAAAAAATTACCTCATACTTTTAAACCAATAAAATAAAAAGTGGCTTTAAAAAAGAAAATTCTTATCAGAATTGGTTCTCTTCGTCATGGCGGCGCGGAAAAAGTTTTGGTGACTTTTCTTAAAAATCTGCCGGAAGATAAATATGAAATAGATCTGCTTTTAAATCTATATTCTGGGAAATATTTAGCGGAAGTTCCGACTTGGGTTAACGTTTTGCATTTAAATAAAGGTGAAATGATCACGACGAATCGTTTGCAGGATCTACCAAAAAAAGCATTTCGCGTTATTTATCAATCGGTTTTAAAAAAATTGCCGGATCTGCTTTATCAATTTATTTTAAAAGGTAAAAAATACGATATAGAATTTGCCGCGATTCATGGAATGCGCGATGATATTTTAAATTCACCACAGAAATCTTCAAAAAAACTGATCTGGATTCATAATGATTTAAAGAAAACAGAACTTTATAATTATACTGATTCAGAAATCAGAAAGTTTTTTGATTACGATAAAATTATGGTGATTTCCCAAAAAATAAAGCAAGATTTCGAAGATTTAGCCAAAACTGAAATCGAAAAAAATAAAATTACTCGCATCTATAATCCTTTGGATACGGAAGAAATTATTTTAAAGAGTCAAAAACAAATAGTCAAGACTCAAGATTTAATCGAAGAAAATCGTTTACCAACATTCGTTTCTATAGGGACGGTTTTTCCGCAAAAAGGTTTTGACCGGCTTTTGAAAGTTCACAGGAAATTATTGGATGAAGGTTTTCAGCATAATATTTTAATTATTGGCGATGGTTATGATTTTGAAAACTTACAAAAATTACAAAACGAATTGAATGTTACCGAAACTTCAACACTTTTGGGTTTTACAGATAATCCTTATCCATATTTTAAAGCCGCAGATTTCTATATTTTAAGTTCAAGATATGAAGGTTTTCCGACGGTTTTGTTTGAAGCGATTACTTTAAAAAAGAAAATAATTGCCACCGAAGTTTCCGGTGTTAATGAAATGCTAGAGGATGGAAATTTAGGTTTGCTAGTAGAAAATTCGCAAGATGGAATTTATCAGGGAATGAAAAAAGCACTAACTGAACCGATAATTTTCGATAATTTTACTAAAAATTTACAGGATTATAAAATGCCTTTTAATTTGGAAAATTCAGTGAATTCTATTTGTGAAATTATCGATAATTTATAATTTTTTATGAAAATAAAAATAGACAGAAAAAATAAAGCGTACCATTTTCAAGGACAAAATGAAGATGGCGTCACAATAAATATGGACGCCAATCCGGAAATTGGTGGTGAAAAAAAAGGTGTTAGACCAATGGAAATGCTGCTTTACGGTTTGGCAGGTTGCAGCGCAATTGACATGATTTCTATCCTTGAAAAAAGCAAACAGGATCTTCAGGAAATTTCCGTAGAAGTTGATGCAGAAAGGCAAAAAGATAAAACGCCCGCACTTTTTACGGATATAAAAGTGACTTTTTACTTAAGTGGAAATTTAGATGAAACGAAAGTAAAACGGGCTTTAGATCTGACCTTTGAAAAATACTGTTCGGTTGCATTAACGTTAAATAAAACCGCAAAGATTACTTATGATTATGTTATTAATAATTAAAAAATGAAATCAAAAAATTTTGAAACTATTGCGATAAGAGAAAATATTGAAAAATCGCCTCATAAAGAGCATTCAACACCGATATATTTAACTTCAAGTTACCAGTTTGACTCTGCGGAAGAAATGCGTGATCTTTTTACTGGGGATATTGAAGGTAATATTTACAGCCGCTATTCAAACCCAAACACGAACGAATTGATTGAAAAAATTGCAGGTTTAGAAAAAATGGAAAATGCCTGGTGCACTTCTTCCGGAATGGCTGCAGTTTTTACCACTTTTATGGCTTTGCTAAAAAACGGCGATCACATCTTATCATCAAGTTCGGTTTTTGGAAGTACGCATCAATTATTTTTTAATATTTTTCCAAATTACGGCATTACAACAAGTTACGCTTCAATTCATAACCTTGATGATTGGGAAAAATTAATTCAACCCAACACGAAAATTATATACGCTGAAACGCCTTCAAACCCTGCGTTAGATTTAATTGATTTAGAAGTTTTAGGAAAATTAGCAAAAAAGCATAATCTGATTTTAATTATAGATAATTGTTTTACAACACCTTATCTGCAAACGCCGGTAGATTTTGGTTGTGATATTTCAATACATTCTGCTACAAAATATATTGACGGACAAGGAAGAGGTTTGGGTGGATTGATTGTTGGAAGCAACGAGTTAATTGCAAAAATTGAAGCCTTTGCCAGACACAGCGGTCCGGCTTTATCGCCTTTTAATGCGTGGATGTTTTCTAAAAGTTTAGAAACTTTGGCGGTAAGAATGGACAGACATTGCGATAATGCTTTGGAAATTGCAGAATTTTTAGAAAAAAGTGAGTTTGTTGAGAAGGTAAAATATCCATTTTTACCCTCACATCCACAATTTGAAATTGCCAAAAAACAGATGAAAAAAGGTGGCGGAATGGTTACTTTTTACTTTAAAGGAAGCCTGGAAAAAGGAGTGAAATTCATCAATTCTTTAAAAATGTGTTCAATTTCCGCCAATTTGGGCGATACTAAAACAATTGTGACGCATCCGGCAAGTTCGACGCATTCAAAACTGACGGAAGAAGAACGAAATTCAGTTGATATTACTTACAATTTAATCAGAATTTCTGTCGGTTTGGAGAGTATTGATGATATAAAAGAAGATATTAACCAGGCTTTGAATGTGGCTTTTGCTTAATTATTTAAAAAATGACAGATCAAAAATACAGTATTATTCAAAAAGATTTCTTCCGTGAAAGCGGGAAATATCTTTCCAATTTTGAGATCTGGAAAAAATGTTTTAATCCGAATCTGCATTTTATTTTCATTTTGCGAAAAGCACAGAAACATCCTAAAAAATCTTTTGGCGGCATATTTTGGCGTGTTGTTTTAAGGCATTTTCAGATCAAATATGGCTTTCAAATTTATCCCGAAACAGAAATTGGAGAAGGTTTTTATCTCGGACATTGGGGTTTGTTGGCAATTAATCCAGGTGTGAAAATCGGCAAAAACTGCAATATTGCGCAAGGTGTCAGTATCGCGCAAGCAAATCGAGGAAAATTTATTGGAAGTCCAAAAATTGGCGATGAAGTTTGGATCGGTCCAAATGCTGTGATTGTGGGCGGAATTACAATTGGAAATAACGTATTGATTGCGCCAAATACTTATTTAGCAGAAAATGTTCCCGATAATTCTTTGGTTATTGGAAATCCTTGCCGTATTTTTAATCTTCACAACGCAACGGAAGGTTACATTAACAATAAAGTTTAAACTGTTCTTTTTTGCTTGATGGTGAAAAGTTTTGCCATCATTTTTCCATCGGATTCGCGGAATAAAGTTGAGCATAATTTTACTTTGTTGTCTGATAAATAATCCACGGAATTTAAAACATATTTTATTTTATCGCGGGAATCGCAATTGGCGTAATACATCACGTCGCGAAAAAGAGTGCAGTAATTTTCTTCCCATTTTTCCTCATTTTCAAGTGAACCAAAATATTGCAACTCGCAAAAATCATTGATGATCGGATAAGATGCAAAATATAAAAGTCCGACGCCGTTTAAGTCGTAGTAAGGATTTAAAGAATATTTAAAGGAAAATAATTCCGTTTCTGAAATATTGAAGATATAATCTTTGTAGAAAAATGTTTTTAGATCTCTTTTCTTAATTAACCGGTATTCATTACCAAAAATCGGAAATTCTGCAACCTGCGGAATATTACAAGTTTCCATCGTCGGTTGACTTTTGGCTAAACTTTTATTGTCGCCAGTAGATTTTCTCACAGAAAAACTGGTCATCATATCAATTTTAATTGATTTATTTTCAGATTTAAAATTGGTGTTGCTGAAAAACATTCCCATCCCAAAACGTGATAATTTTGCATCAAATTCGTATGGATCATTTTCCCGAAATTCACTTAAATTTCCAGTTCCGTCAATTCGAATTCTCACAAAAGTGGCGTAAAGTCGGTTTCCAATGTCATCTTTTAATTCAGAAGATGAAGTTCCCAAACCGTCGCAAAGTAAATCCCAATGCTCACTTCCGGCTTCTTTAAAAAGCCAGTTTTCCGAAAGTGCTTCAAGACACATTTGCGGCATGTTGATGAAATTTTGCTTTTTTACTGCTTTTTCAATAGTCTTTAAAACAGAAATTTCAGAAATTTGAGCACCAGATTTTTCAGCGTATTTTAAAATATCATTTAAACTTTTAAAAGAAAGCCAATCAAAATTTGGAATCATTTTCCCTAATTTATTTTCAATATCTACACGCATTGAGACAAGGTCAATACTATCAATATTTAAATTCTGAAAATCTTCGTTATAATTTTCAGCGCTTAAATTTGGTAAAATTCTTTCTATAATATTTTTCATTTAAATATATTTCTCTGCAAAACTATTAATCTCAAGCTGACTATTCTAATGAAATGATATGTTTTTATAGCATTTTTTGAAATAATGAAATTAATCAATATTAAATTTTCCCAAATAAGATATATAATAATTTAAAAATTATATTTTTGCACTATTATTGATTCAGTCTATTAAATTCGAAAATAAGATTAAACGAAACATATTATTAACCTTTAAATATTTTTAAATTATGTCACAATCGTATGATGGTATTTTCGAAAACAACAGAAAATGGGTAGAGTCCAGAATCAGTGCGGATCCTACTTTTTTCGAAGAATTAGCAAAAACTCAAACTCCGGAATATCTGTATATTGGATGTTCTGACAGTAGAGCGACAGCGGAGGAATTAATGGGCGCAAAACCGGGTGAAGTTTTTGTACACAGAAACATTGCGAACGTAGTAAACTCTTTAGATATGAGTGCTACAGCTGTAATTGAGTATGCGGTGCAACATCTAAAAGTGAAACACATTATAGTTTGTGGACACTATAACTGCGGCGGTGTAAAAGCAGCGATGACACCTCAGGATCTGGGTATTTTAAATCCCTGGTTGAGAACGATCCGCGATGTTTATAGATTGCACCAAACTGAGCTGGACTTTATTGCAGATGATGATCTGCGTTACGACAAACTTGTAGAACTTAATGTTCTGGAGCAATGCATTAACGTGATCAAAATGGCTTGTGTACAGGAAAGGTATATTTTAGAAGAGTATCCAATTGTGCATGGCTGGGTTTTCGATTTGAGAACCGGGAAGATCATAGATCTGGAAATTGATTTCGAGAAAGTCTTGAAAGATATCCAAAAAATCTACAATCTGAGCGAGGATCAATGGGTGATGAGTCGTAAAATTAAATAATTTTAATTTTAGAATGAAATTCTGGAGTATTTTAACATTGGTGATTTTTTTCAACTTTACAGCTTTGCCAAGCATTGCTGCTTTAGCTGGGTGGAAATTACCTTCTGCTAATATTACTGTGAACGAAGAAGAGTCTCATTCAAACTACTCTCCATTTTCTGTTAACGAAAAAGCCCTCCCAAAAACTTTAGATGTATTCGATTATCTTAAGTTTTTTGAGGCAGACCAAGAAGGTGTTGCATTTTTCCCTACAGATGATTCTCTTCATCTTGCACCTTTTTTACTTATTTTTTCTCCACCACCAAACGCATAGATTTTTAACTTTTCAGTAAAATTCATGACCATTCGGCTGTGAAAATTACGCTGTGTTCAAAATTTTTTTAAGAAGAATTTTAATTGATCTTTTGATTCAATTAAAATGTTCTGTTCATACGTTTTTTTTATTATAATGAGAAAATCTAAAACTTTGGTAGAGGGAATTAAAGAAAATTTCCCTTCAGGCCTTGTGGTCTTTTTGGTGGCGTTGCCATTATGTCTTGGTATTGCATTAGCTTCCGGCGCACCACCACTTTCCGGGGTTATTGCAGGGATTGTCGGCGGTTTAGTGGTCGGTTTTTTAAGTAATTCAAATATTTCTGTTTCCGGTCCAGCCGCAGGTTTGACGGCAATTGTTTTGACCGCAATTACTGATCTTGGTGCTTTTGAACTTTTTTTATGTGCGGGAATTATAGCCGGATTAATTCAATTGATTTTAGGATTTATCCGCGCGGGAAGCATATCCAGCTATTTCCCAAATAATGTAATTGAGGGAATGCTTGCAGCCATTGGAATTATAATCATCATTAAACAAATTCCACATGCTTTGGGTTTTGACAATGATTTTGAAGGGAATGAGGTTCTTTTTGCGAAAGGAATCAACTTTGGATATTTCTTTGAAAGATTTGGTGCCTTTCAGCCGGGCGCGATTTTGATCACAATAGTTTCCCTGTTAATATTAATCGCCTGGGACAAATTTCCGGCTTTAAAAAAAATAAAATTATTACCGGGCGCTTTGGTTGCCGTTGCTGTAGGAATTGCGATCAATGAAATTTTTCAGGCTTCAGGAAGTTCTTTAGCGATCGGAACCAAACATCTGGTTTCACTGCCGGTTCCTAAATCTCTGGATGATTTTAAAAATTTAGTGATCTTACCTGATTTTAATAGTTTTACAAATCCTAAAGTGTGGATTGTAGGCGCAACGATTGCGATTGTAGCGTCCATAGAAACTTTATTATGTATTGAAGCTTCCGACCGTTTAGACAGTCAAAGAAGAATTACTGACACCAATTTAGAATTAAAAGCACAGGGAATCGGAAATCTGATTAGTTCTTTTATCGGTGGTTTACCAATGACATCTGTTGTTGTACGAAGTTCTGCAAATGCAACGGCTGGTGCTACTTCAAAATCATCTTCTATAATTCATGGTGTTTTACTACTATTGTGTGTACTTTCAATACCTTTTATTTTAAATTTAATTCCACTTTCCACTTTGGCCGCTGTTTTATTAATGGTTGGTTATAAACTGGCAAAACCGGCGACTTTTAAACATTTCTGGAAACTTGGAAAATACCAGTTTATTCCTTTTGCTGCAACAGTTGCAGCAGTTGTGGCAACAGATCTGCTGAAAGGTGTTGGTATTGGTTTGGCAATTTCTATCTTTTACATTTTACAGGGGAATATGAAGCGGGCCTATTATTTAAGCAAAGAAAACTTAAATGATGCTGATGAAATCACTATAAAGCTCTCGGAAGAAGTTTCTTTTTTAAACAAAGCGTCCATCAAAAAAACAGTTAGAAATATTAAACCAAATTCCAAAGTGATTTTTGATGCACGGACAACGTCCTATATTGCAAATGATGTATTAGAAATGATTCAGGATTTTGCCAATATTCGTGCAAAAGAAGAAGATATCTCCGTTCAGTTGCTTGGTTTTAAAACTTCGTACAGAGATTATGAAAATGATCAGGAATCTCATATTCAGATCACGCACCGCCGAGCCATGTAAATTTCAATTTAAACAGATTCTTATTTTAAATTATCTTTAAGAATATTCGCTATTTTTGAATATAATTTAATAAACTAAAAAAACTTTCATAACAAACTTGATGTTTGAATGTGAGAAGTTTAAAATTCATCTCAATCTATGTTAATAAAGACAAAAATATACAACCAAATTCTCACGCAAACGTGGAAGGTCGATCTCATAATGATCTTTTCCTGTGCTGGCGCTTATTTTTTTCACGATCAGATCTTAGACAATAATCTTGATGTTCCAACGATCATACCCACGGTTCTTGGGACGGCCATTGCGTTTTTTATTGGTTTTAATAATAATCAGGCGTATGACAGATGGTGGGAAGCGCGGAAGATCTGGGGAGAGATCGTAAATGATTCCCGAACTTTTGCCAGAGATCTTCTTTCATATTCGAAAAAAAGCCCTGAAACTGACCATTTAATAAAACAAATGATCCTTCGACATATTGATTTTTTATATGCGCTGAAGCACAATTTAAGAGACCGGATGGACAAACTTCAATTACCAAATCTCTCTGAAAATGAGCGTCAGCAGGTCTTAAGGCAAAGTAATGTACACAACGCAATCTTATTTAACAATACAAAGGCATTAAAAAATATTTATGATAAAAAGCTTATCAATGACTTTGAATTTTTGCAGATTGATGCCATGCTTGTGAAATTTTCCAACGAAATGGGAATGAGCGAAAGGATTAAAAATACTATTTTTCCTACAACTTACAGCTATTTGACGAAAGTATTTATCTGGGTTTTTGTGCTTTCTTTTACGTTTGTGATATCGCCGTTTTTAAGTTATTACAGCATTTTTGTCGGTTGGCTGGTTGGTTTTGTTTTTGTTTCTACACAGATCAACGGGATGAATCTGGTGACGCCGTTTAAAAAACATCCTACTTCAATTCCGATATCTCAAATCACCAGAACTATTGAGATCAATTTACTTCAAATGCTGGAAGAAAATGATATTCCGGAGCCGACAAAACCGATCAATAAGGAATATATTTTATAGAATTATTTACCGTTAAAACCAGTCATTGCATTTTCAATTCCAGCGAAAACGAATGACAATGAGGCTTTAGAAAACTTCTCGATTCTTTCGGGGAGTTTTTCTTTTTCCTCGCCTTCCCATTTTCCCAAAACGTAATCGACTTGTTTTCCGGCAGAAAATTCAGCAGAAATCCCAAATCTTAAACGGGGATAATTTTGGGTTTGAAGTTCATTTGCAACACTTTTTAAACCATTATGACCGGCGTCCGAACCTTTCATTTTTAATCTTAAAGTGCCGAAAGGCAACGCCAGATCATCGGTAATTATTAAAATATTTTCTAAAGGAATATTTTCTTTCTGCATCCAGAATTTCACGGCATTTCCGGAAAGATTCATATAGGTATCCGGTTTTAAAATAAATACTTTTCTGCCTTTGTATTTTCCTTCAGCTAAAAGTCCAAAATTGGAAGATTTGAAAGGTACTTCAATCGTTTCAGCCATTTTTTCAGCCACTTTAAAACCAATATTATGGCGCGTTTCTGCGTATTCTTCACCTTTATTTCCTAATCCTACGATAAGGTATTTCATCACTTTACTTATAATTTTTTATATTGGTAAATGTAGTATTCACCATCAGAACTGGATGCTTTAGTTGCATAATTGTCTGTATCATATTCGTAAGTTATAGTGGCAGTAGCGGTACCGTTGGCTTGATCTGTAACTGTTTGATTTACTGGGTTATTTAATGAATTGATATAACCTGTTTGCGGAGAAAGACTGCTAAAATACAACGAAAATTCTTTCGGCAATAAACTGAAGGGTGCAAATTTCGCATCATAACCATAAGAACTGGTTGCAGCATCCGGACTTATTATTAAATCACCCGTCGTAGGATCATATAGCCCGATTTTAGTGACATCTTTTGTAATATTATTTGCTGTAGTTTCATAATTATCTTCTAGATAGGATTTTATGGAAACGGAAAATAAAGAAACAGTACTGATAATAACTGTTTTAGCCAAATTTGCTCCATTAAAAGTATAACTGGTTTCCAGATTACCAAAACCTGTAATATCACTGGTTACTTTTGACAGAACATTTCCATTATAAGTAAATACCGAGTTGACAGCGCCAGGTGCAGAAATTCTGGAAATTTTATTAGAACTGTTATATTCTATATTCAATCCATTACCTGCTTCATCAGTATAGCTTACGAATCTATTATTAACATAATTAAATGTAACCGTAGCATCTTCAAATTGTCCGGCATCATTCAAAGTATGTGAAGTCATTTTGACTAAAACTTTCCCGGTCATCGAAGAACCGCCGCCACTTCCGGAACCACCATTTCCGCCAGATCCACCGTTTTGATTAACTCCCAGAAGTAGATCTCCATCGTAATCCACTAAACTTGAACAGGATAAAGAAAACGCAGAAATTAGCACCAATAAAAAAAAAGAATATATTTTTCTCATTCTAAAAAATTTTTACAAAAGTAATCGAAAATTTTTAAACCAACATAGGATTTAAAATCCTTTCCAGCAAAGCATTAACCTCATCAATATGCTCTACATTTTCTTTCCGCATCATGAGTTGATTGCCATCCGAAGTATGTTTTTCCTTTAATTTTGCCTCGTGCTGGTTTCTGCTTAAATAATTAATGATGTGTTTAAATCTGTCACTTTGATAAAATTTATCTTGAGGATTTGGCGGAAAATAACCCAAAAATACACCATTTTTTACCACAATTTTATCAAAACCAATTTCCTCCGCGATCCATTTCAATTCAACTGATTTTAAAAGATTGACGGCTTCTGATGGCAAACTACCAAAACGGTCTTTCAGGTTTTTCTCGAAAATTTCCATTTCCTTTTTGTTTGGAATTTCTGCTAATTGCTGATATAAAGTCAATCTTTCTTCCACAGAACTCACGTAATAATCTGGCAACATTAATTCTAAATCGGTGTCAATATTAACGTCTTTTGTTGTTTTAAATAATTTTTTACGGTCGTCTTCATTTTCAAAAAGATCTTCAAATTCTTCGTCGTCCTGCAATTCTTCCAGGGCTTCCTGCATGATTTTTTGATAGGTTTCAAATCCCATTTCATTAATAAAACCACTTTGTTCACCACCCAAAAGATCGCCTGCGCCACGAATTTCCAGATCTTTCATCGCAATCTGAAAACCACTTCCCAAATCTGAAAACTGTTCAATCGCTTCTAAACGTTGTCGCGCATCGGAAGTGATCATATCAAAAGGCGGCGTTATCAAATAACAAAAGGCTTTTCGGTTGCTTCGCCCCACTCTACCGCGCATTTGATGTAGATCTGCCATTCCAAAACGCTGTGCATCATTGATGAAAATCGTATTCGCATTCGGAACATCTACTCCACTTTCAATGATTGTCGTTGAAACCAACACATCATATTTTCCTTCCATAAAATCCAGAACATTACGTTCTAATTGCTTTCCTTCCATTTGTCCATGACCTGTAATTACTTTAGCATCAGGAACTAAGCGCTGAATTAATCCTGCAATATCTTTTAAATTTTCAATTCTATTGTTAATAAAATAAACCTGTCCATCCCGTTGAATTTCATACGAAACCGCATCACGAATAATTTCCTCAGAAAAACCGATTGATTGCGTTTCCACAGGCTGTCTGTTTGGCGGTGGTGTTTTAATTACCGATAAATCTCTCGCAGCCATTAAGGAAAATTGCAAAGTCCGTGGAATTGGCGTCGCTGTCAAGGTTAAGGTATCAATTGACGATTTTAAATTTTTCAATTTATCTTTTACGGCAACTCCAAATTTATGCTCTTCATCAATAATTAAAAGTCCTAAATCTTTAAATTTTACCGCACTTCCAGCCAATTGATGTGTTCCAATAACAATATCAATTTTTCCATTTTTTAAACCTTCAATCGTTTCGTTTTTTTGCTTTGTCGAACGAAAACGGTTCATATAAGAAATCGTAACCGGAAAATCTTTCAATCTCTCCGTAAAACTTCGATAATGTTGAAATGCCAAAATCGTCGTCGGAACTAAAATCGCGACTTGTTTTCCGTCAGTTGCTGCTTTAAAAGCCGCACGAATGGCGATTTCCGTTTTACCAAAACCAACATCACCGCAAATTAAACGATCCATAATCGTCTCTTTTTCCATATCGGTTTTCACGTCAAAAGTCGCCTTTTCCTGATCGGGCGTATCTTCATAAATAAAACTGGCTTCCAGTTCATTTTGAAGGTACGTGTCTGGAGTATAAGCAAATCCTTTCGCAGATTTTCGCTGCGCATAAAGTTTAATTAAATCAAAAGCGATTTGTTTAACTTTCGCTTTTGTTTTTTGTTTTAATGATTTCCAAGCCGGCGAACCGAGTTTTGAAAGCACAATTTCCCGACCGTCCGGCCCATTATATTTTGAAATTTTATGCAAAGAATGAATGGAAACATAAAGCAGATCGTTATTTTTATAAGTTAATTTAAAACATTCCTGTACTTTGCCATTATTATTGACTTTCACCAAACCCATAAATTTCCCGACGCCGTGGTCGATGTGCGCAATAAAATCGCCGACTTTTAAAGACATCAGATCTTTTAAAGTCAATTGTTCACTTTTGGCAAAATTATTTTTAGCCTGAAATCTTTGGTATCGATCGAAGATTTGATGATCTGTGTAAACTAAAAGTTTGTGCGCATCATCTACAAAACCTTCGTGCAATTCAGATTTAAAACTTTTAAAAGGCACATTTTTTTCCAAAGATTGAAAAATACTTTCTAATCTGTCTTTCTGTTTTTCCCCGGAAAATGAGATCCAAATGTCATATTTTTCCGCTAATTTTTCTTCTAAATTTTCCGTTAAAAGTTCGAAGTTCTTATTAAAAGAAGGTTGCGAAGTTTGCTGAAATTCTATATTAAAATAGTCTTTTGTAAAGGTTGAATTGGCAATCGAAACAAAATCAATCTGCGTTAATGGCTTTAAATCTTTTTCAAATTCTTGCTCTGAAATAAATAATTCCGAAGGTCTTTGATGCTTTATATCTTTATTTAAAGTCTCAAATTTTTCTTCTGCTTTTTTAAAAAACTCTTTAATTTTCAACGCCCCAAATTCCAAATTTTTAGATAAAATAAAAGAATCTTTTGGCAGCAATTCCAACATTGAAGTTTTAGACGAAGCCGTCGCCGTGCTCATATTTGAAACCAGTTGAAAACCTTCTACTTTTTCTTTGGAAAGTTGTGTTTCAATATCAAATTTCTTGATGCTTTCGATTTCATTCCCAAAAAAAGTAATACGAAATGGTTGCTCATTAGAAAAAGAAAAAACATCTACAATTCCGCCACGTACGGAAAATTCGCCAGGTTCTGAAACGAAATCTGCGGGTAAAAACTGATAATGATTTAGCAATTCATCAACAAAATCAAAATCCAGTTTATCGCCCACTTTTAAAGTGTGAGAAATAGCGCTGAAATCTTCTTTTTTAATCACTTTTTCTGCAATCGCCAACATCGGTGAAATAATCACTTTTGGCGATTTTTCAGTTAAAATTTTATTTAAAACTTCGGTTCTTAAAACCAGATTGGCGTTCTGGGTTTTCTCAATTTGATAAGGTTCAAGATGTGTTTGCGGAAAATAGAGAACATTTTCTTTGCCCAAAAGTTCTTCTAATTCTGTGGTAATGTAAAGCGCCTCTTCCTTATCATCAACCAAAAAGAAAATATTTTTTTTCTGTGTTAAAAATAATTCAGCCGTAAAAAGTGAAGTCGCCGAACCTGCAAAACCTTTGACAGAAAGTTTCTTTTTATCTAAATTTTTAAAGATCTCTTCTGCAAAATTGTTCTTTAATAGATGCGGAAGAAGGCTTTCCTGAATGGATTTTAAGATCATATTTTAAAATAAATTATACCGAAATTTTAAATTTATAAAAACGGCAAAAAACGATTTCGAGATTTCCCCGAGACCGTTTCTAAAGTGCAAATTTACAATAAATTTAAATTCTTGAAAAAGAGAAGAAACATAAAAAATGCAATTATTAAAATTTGTTAAAGTTTAAAATCCAATATTTTGGATTGATTTTTATTCTAACTTTACTTTATAATCAAACACTAAAATTCCTCAAAATGAAAAAATTATTAACCGCATTGTCCGTAGTTTTATGTCTAAGTTTTGCAGGCGCACAGCAAACTGCACCTTCTTCAACGTCTAAAATGCAAAAAATGAAGCCTAAAACAGGGGCTAAAATGGTAAAACCTGAGAAAAAAATGATGGCTGCAAAACCTGCCATTTCTTCGGGTGTGAAAATGAAAAAAGACGGCACGCCGGATAAGCGATACAAAACGTCGCAACATCTTAAAAAAGACGGAACGCCGGACAAACGCTATAAATAAAAATTCCTTTTTTATAAACCTTACAACAATAATGTAAGGTTTTTTTTATTTAAATTTACCGCACATGAAATTTCTTTTTATTTCCCTCTTTCTTGTGCTTTGCAGCTGCAAAACCAATGGTGATGAGCAGGCCAGAGCGTACATTGAAGGAAAAATAACCACGTCACTTTCAACAAATCTCGTAGAACTACAGCTGAAGAGCGAAAATGTCCTCATATCAAAAACAACATTAGACCCTTCGAAAAATTTCGTTCTTTCCGGGCCGCTTTTAGGGAAAACATTTTTTTTGGTCAGCAATCAAAAAATCAAAAAATTCACAGCAAGCGCAATCCTAAAAATCAGCAAAGACTCTTTGATACTCGAGTTTCCTGCTGGGAAAACCTATATCAATGATCTTGAATTAACATTAAATAAATGAGGAAATTTTATTTATTTCTAATATTTCTGCCCTTATTTTTTTTAAGTCAAAAGAAAAAACCGATTGAGATTTTAGGTTCACTTGACGGAAAAGTGCTGGTGATGAAATCATTTGGCAACAATCAATACAACAAAACTTTAGAACCTTTTGTAGGTTTCGGTTTTGGTCTCAATTTTCTCACCAATATTAAAAACTTCGGCGTAGGTTTCAATTATTTTCTTCTAAAAGCCAGCGGAAAACTTGATCAAATCAACGTTTTTGGCAATCTCAGCGCGCCACAGATGAGCCTTTATGAAGCAAATATTATCCACCAAAATAAACTCGATGAAGAACTTTTGGTCGAAGAATTTGTCGGTTTAAGCGTTTATCGCGTAAAAAGCAAATACATTTCTTCCTCACAAAATTATTTGCAGGGCAATAACGGTTTCAATTTAGGTTCAAATTTAGCTTACACACTTGATCCTGAAGGTTTTCAACAAATTTATTTGGGCGCTAAATTCAATTTTTATGACGCAAAAATCATCAATGAAAACCCTGAAATACAGAAATTCTTTTCACGCGCTTACTTTGCTTCCTTAATTTTAGGGTACAGATATAACTTTTAAAATTTTTATTTTGGCAGACATTTGACTTTGTCGAATGTTCATTTTATATTTTTTATGGCAGCATTTGACTGCGTCGAAAGCTTATTTTTTATTTTATTTGGGCAGACATTTCCGCCTTCCGTTCCCGCTTTTTTCTATTCCGCTTTGTTTCATAGAAAAAGAGCTCCACTCAAGTCGGGCTGCAAAGTTTCATTATTCACAAGTTTTTTTTAACGACAAATCTATTTCACATTTTGAAGACTGCGACAATTACCGAAAACTCTGTATTTTTGTAAAATGATCGGAAAATTTATAAAGAAAACGCTGGCAAAGATCTGGGCGAAAAACCACGTCCGAAAATCTCAAGATTTTAAAAGCAATGCACTTGAAGATCAACAGGATTTACTATTAGATTTAGTGAAAACTGCCGAAAAAACTCTATTTGGCAGAGAACACCAATTTGAAAATATCAAAACAATTGAAAATTTTCAAAAACAAGTTTCAGTTTCAGATTACGAAGATTTAAAATCTTACATCGAGCGCACAAAAAGAGGGCAAGCCAATATTCTTTGGCCCGGAAATCCGGAATATTTTGCAAAAACTTCCGGCACAACTTCCGGCAGCAAATACATTCCGATCTCAAAAGAAGGAATGCCTTTCCAAACCGATGCGGCGAAAAGTATGCTCTTTCATTACATCAACCAAAAAAATAATGCTGATTTCGTCACCGGGAAAATGATTTTCTTACAGGGAAGTCCAAAACTACAAGAAGAATTTGGCATAAAAACCGGTCGACTTTCCGGCATTGTTGCGCATCATATTCCAAATTATTTACAAAAAAACCGTCTTCCAAGTTTTAAAACCAACGAAATTGAAGACTGGGAAAAAAAAGTGGATCAAATTGTTTTGGAAACCGAAAACGAAAACATGACTTTAATTTCGGGAATTCCGCCGTGGTTAATTATGTATTTTGAGAAATTAATTGAAAGAAATGGTAAGAAAATAAAAGATCTTTTCCCCAATCTTCAATTGATAATTACGGGCGGCGTCAATTATGAACCTTACCGTGAAAAAATGGAAAATCTTCTTGGTGGAAAAGTAGATATTTTACAGACATTTCCCGCAAGTGAAGGTTTCTTTGCCTTTCAGGATGATTATAAAAAAGAAGGACTTTTATTACAAACCAACCACGGAATTTTTTATGAATTTATTCCATTAGAAGAATACGGAAAGGAAAATGCAACGAGATTAACGTTAAAAGACATTGAACTTAATAAAGATTACGCGTTAATTTTAACCACAAATTCCGGGCTTTGGGCTTATTCCATTGGTGATGTTGTAAGATTTATTTCAAAAAAACCTTATCGGATTTTGGTAAGCGGAAGAACGAAACATTTTACGTCTGCTTTTGGCGAACATGTGATTGCGTTTGAAGTCGAAGAAGCGATAAAAGCGACAGTTTTAAAAAATCCTTCACAAATTACAGAGTTTCATTTAGCGCCACAAGTTACTCCAGAAACAGGTAAATTGCCTTTTCATGAGTGGTTTATTGAGTTTGAGAAAGAACCTGAAAATTTAGATTTGTTTAGAAAAACTTTAGACACAGAAATGCGACAGCGAAACTCTTATTATGATGATCTTATTTCCGGGAATATTTTACAGCCTTTAAAAATTGTCAATTTGCAGAAAAATGCTTTTCATGATTACGCAAAATCCGAAGGAAAATTAGGTGGACAAAATAAAATCCCGCGTTTAGCAAATGACAGAAAAATCGCAGATTTTTTAGAAAAATTTGGAAAGTAGAAACTCTTATATTTATCAAATGAAAAATATTATAATAATTTTGCTTTTGCTTGCAACGGTTTCTTGTGCATCAATTAAATATAATCTTTCTCAAGATAAAGGAAATTTTTCTGAAATAAAAGCCGGTGAGAAATATTCTGTTTTTGATTTAAAAGATAATAAATCAATTATAAATGTAACTTCTATTCAAAATGACAGCATTATTGGAACAAATAAAGATCAAAGAGTTTCAATTGCTAAAAAAGATATTAAAGACATTGTTAAAAATCAAACCGGCGCAACGGTAAAATTAGCTACCGTTGGTGCGGCCGTAATTTATGGTGCTTACGTAATTTTGAAAGGTGTTAAAGACACTGCTGAAAGTATCGGAAGGGCACTTCCTCCTTTATAGTTTTTAGAATTGATCTCAACTTTTAAATAATCGTAAAATATTATTTGAGCAAACTTTGCATAATAGTTGATACTGTTATTTAAAATCATTAAACTATTATGGAAAATATAAATAATTTAGGAGATCTTCATGGGAAAACAGTCGTAATAACTGGAGGAACAAGCGGCGTTGGTCGTGCTGCGGCAGAAGCTTTCGCTTTGGAAGGTTGTAATATTGTAATCGCTGCGCGCGGACAAGAAGGCTTGGACGAAACTGTGAAATTATGTCACGATTTGGGCGTTGTTGCCCTAGGTGTCTCCACCGACGTTTCAAAGTTTGAAGATGTAGAAAATTTGGCAAATTTAGCCTTGCAATTTAATGGCAGAATCGATATTTGGGTAAATAATGCTGGCGTAATGGCAAGCGGGAAATTTGAAGATGTTCCGGTGGATGCTATGGAACAATTAGTTAAAACTAATCTTTTAGGTTACATGCACGGTGCTCACGCAGTGATTCCGATTTTTAAAAAACAAGGCGAAGGGGTTTTAATAAATAATGTATCGATTGGTGGATTTATGCCAGCGCCATATTCTACTGCCTATTCCAGTACAAAATTTGGAATAAGAGGAATGGTTGAAGGACTTCAGGGTGAACTTTCAAACGAACCGAATATTCACATTGTTGGTTTGTATCCAGGAATTCAAAAATCTACGGGGAATTTACATTCAGCAAAATATTCCGGTTTAGATTTTAAAATACCACCTTTTTCCGTTGACCCGAGACAATTAGCTTCAGAAATGGTTAAAGCCGCAAAAAACCCAAGAAAACAAATTATCACAGACGGTTACGCAGCAGTTATGAAAATTTTATATGGCATTTTTCCGCATACAATTATCAATACGGCTTCTTCACTTCTACGTTTAGCAATGAAAAAAAATACAGATACAAACACGAACGGAAATATTCTGCATTCCTCAAATGAACCTCATCGGATTTACGGTGAAATGGCAATTCCTACACCATCAAGAGGCGCACAAAACGCAATGATAGGCGCGGCGGGAGTTGCAATCGGATTGATTTTATTTAATATGGTCAAAGGTGAAAGCAAGAAAAAAGATAAAAAATTATCTAAAATTAAATCCATTAAATAGCTAATTCTTTTGGCAAGATCCATCCCAACTTCAATTTCTGAAAAAGGAAAAAAAACCAGTGTACAAGATTCGTTTAAAGCCTTAAAAACAATACCAAGGTTTTTTAAAGAAATTTATAGAAGCAGTCCAACGCTTTTTTTCATCAATTCATTAAGCCGCTTATTTAACGCTTTTACGCCCGTTGTCATTCTTTGGGTGGGAAAAATGATCATTGACGAAATCATTAAACAAGTTTTTGCGACTGATAAAGATTTCACACAACTTTGGAAATATGTTTTAATAGAATTTGCTGCCGCAATTTTATCCGATCTGTTGGGAAGAGTTATCAATCTGACAGACGGTTTGTTGGGCGATCTTTACTCAAATGCGTCATCAGAGAAGATTATCAGAAAAACGGCGGAATTGACAATTGCCCAACTCGAAGAGCCTGAATTTTACGATAAATTAGAAAGAGCAAGAACGCAGACAAATAGTCGCGTCGATTTAATGAGCAACGCTTTAGGTCAAGCCGAAAGCATGATTTCTATGGTTTCATTAATTGCTGGTTTGGTATATTTTGAACCGATTTTGATCCTGATTTTAATTGTTAGCATTATTCCGTCATTCATTAACGAAGCAAAATTTAGTTCCACAAGATATTCGTTAGCGAGAAGTTGGACTTCCGAACGCCGCGAATTAGATTATTTAAGATTTATCGGCGCCAATAATCAAACTGCGAAAGAAATTAAATTATTTGGTTTGACTGATTTTATCGCCGAACGCTTTAAAAATCTTTCGAGCGACTATTATTTAATTAACAAAAAACTCTCTTTAAGACAAAGTTTTTACGGCTCATTATTTAATATTTTAGGCGTTTTAAGTTATTACGGCGCTTATGTTTATATTATTTTGCGCGTACTTTCCGGCGGAATTACAATCGGTGAGTTAACTTTTCTTTCCGGCTCATTTAATAGATTACGAACAAATTTGCAAGGATTCTTTTCAAGATTTACGAGAATTTCAGAAAGCGCACTTTACCTTCAGGATTATTTTGATTTTATTGATTTAAAAATTGAAAAGACGTCAGAATTAAAAACGGAAATGCCGAAAATAATTAAAGAAGGTTTTGTTTTAAATGATGTTCATTTCGCTTATCCGGGAAGTGAAAATGAAGTTTTAAAAGGTGTTTCTTTTAAAATGAAGGCCGGAGAAAAAATGGCTTTCGTAGGGCAAAATGGTGCAGGAAAAACTACTCTAATTAAATTATTTCTGCGCTTTTACGAACCAACGCAAGGTGAAATACTTCTTGACGGCATTAATATTAATAAATTTGATGTTGATGAATATCGCAATCGTTTTGGCGTGATTTTTCAGGATTTCTTTAAATATGAATTCACTTTAAGAGAAAACATCGCGGTGGGAAATATTTATGAAGTCGAAAACGATGAAGTTATAAATTACGCCGCAAGTAAAAGTCTCGCCGAACAAGTTGTTTCTGAAATGACCGACGGTTTGGAACAAAGATTGGGACGGCGATTCTATAAAGGCACAGAACTGAGCGGCGGACAATGGCAAAAAGTCGCATTGGCGCGCGCTTATATGAAAGATGCGGATATTATGGTTTTAGACGAACCGACAAGCGCACTTGACGCACAAGCGGAATTTGATGTTTTTGAACGTTTTATCGCTTTAACAAAAGGAAAAACCAGCATTATAATAAGTCACAGATTTAGCACCGTTCGAATGGCAGACCGGATTTTAGTATTGCAACACGGGAAAGTCTTAGAATTGGGGACACATCAGGATTTAATGGCAGACCCGAAATTGTATGCGGAATTATTTGCTTTGCAGGCTGCGGGATATCAATAAAAATCATCAGTGTTGATAAATAGTTCTTTATTTGAGAACTATTCGTATATTTGTTAAAGAATTGATTTAATGAAAAGAATTATTGCTAAAAGTACACTCCGAGAATTTTGGGAAAAGCACGCTGATTCTGAACAATATTTAAAAACTTGGTACGAAACTGCAAAAAATTCAAAATGGTTTTCGCCAAATGATATCAAAGAAACTTTTATCAATGCAAGTATTCTAAAAAATAGCAGAGTAGTTTTCAATATAAAAGGAAATTCTTACCGACTTGTTGTTAAATTTAATTACGAAAAACAATGGGCTTTTATTCGATTTATCGGGACACATTCCGAATATGATAAAATTGACGCAGATAATATTTAAAAAAATAAGATGAAATTAAAACCTATAAAATCTGAGCAAGACTATAGAGATGCTCTTAAATACTTAGAAATCATTTTTGATGCACCAATTAATACAAAAGATGGAGATGATGCTGAAATATTGTCGATGTTAATAGAAAATTACGAAAATATCCATTATCCAATCGATGCGCCAGATCCAATAGAAGCCATAAAAATAAGAATGGAAGAACTTGATTTGCGCCAAAAAGATTTAATTGGAATTCTTGGTGGAAAAAGTCGCGTTTCAGAAATTTTAAACCGCAAGAAAAAATTGACGGTAGAAATGATCCGTGATTTAGAAAAAAAACTGCAAATATCTGCGTCTGTTTTGGTTAATAACTATCAATTGGAAGTTATTTAAAACCCGATTTCCCAATAAATTTTTTTACCAACTTCCTTATTCTTACTTTTGTGAGAGTTTTTATTTATGCACGATATCATTCAACTTTTACCTGATCATGTAGCCAATCAAATTGCCGCGGGAGAAGTCGTGCAAAGACCTGCTTCTGTGGTGAAAGAATTGATGGAAAACGCCATTGATGCGAAAGCGAGCAAAGTTGAATTGATCATTCGCGAATCTGGGAAAAACTTAATTCAAGTGGTTGATAATGGTTTGGGAATGTCTGAAACCGATGCAAGAATGGCGTTTGAAAGACACGCAACTTCCAAAATAAAAACGACAGAAGATATTTTCAAAATCATCACCAAGGGTTTTCGTGGTGAGGCTTTGGCTTCAATAGCCGCGGTTGCTCAAGTGGAATTAAGAACAAAAAAAGAGGAAACCAAAACCGGCACCAATATTTACATTGAAGGTGGCGGATTTCAATTTCAAGAGCCGATTCAAACTTCGGATGGATCGAGTTTTTCCGTTAAAAATTTATTTTATAATGTTCCTGCACGACGGAAATTTTTAAAATCAAATACTATAGAATTTCGTCATATTATTGATGAATTTCAGCGCGTTGCTCTGGCGCACGAAACGGTAGAATTTGAAATGTTTCACAATGATGAACCAATTTTTAGATTGCGAAAAGGCACGCAGATGCAAAGAATTGTGGATATTTTCGGACGGAAAATTCACAGTTTATTGGTTCCCATCAAAGAAGATTTAGGTTGGGTAAAGTTGGAAGGATTTGTGGCAAAACCAGAAGGCGCAAAAAAAATTCGTGGCGAACAGTTTTTGTTTGTAAATGGCAGATTTTTTCGCAGTCCATATTTAAATAAAGCCGTACAAGAAGCCTTTGAAGGTTTACTTTTACCAGGATATATTCCATCTTTTTTTCTTTATCTCGAAATTAATCCCGAAAAAATTGATGTTAATATTCATCCACAGAAAACGGAAGTAAAATTTGAAGATGAAAATTTAATTTTCGCTTTAATGCGTTCCACGATAAAACGTTCGCTTGGAATTTATAATGTCGCGCCGAGTTTAGATTTTGATAAAGATTCAAATGCTTTAAATCTTTCGCCTTCACGAAATAATATTCATTTTAAAAATCCGGAAATTTCTGTTGATAGAGATTACAATCCTTTTGCGTCGGAAAGTAAACCGTCGTCTGAAGAAAAAATAGAACTCACAGAATTTTACAAAAATAATATTTCAACAGCACCTTCAAAAATCAATTTATTTGAGGAAGAAGATTTTGAAGAAGATCTCATGCGACTTCCAAACGGCTATTGGATCTTAAATAAAAACGGCAAAACTTTAATGCTCGATTTAGGAAGAATTCACCGTTTGGTAATTTTAAGCCAAAATAAATTTAAAAAAATAAGTGGCGTAAGTCAGGCTTTGCTTTTCTCCGTGGAATATTTTATGAATGAAATTGAGAAAGATAAATACCGTTCCATTAAAAAATATTTGCCTGGTTTAGGCTTTGAAATGGTGATTGCACATGAAAATGTTTTGCGTGTCAACAGCATTCCCGAAGGTTTAAAAGAAAGCCAGGTCATTCCTTTTTTAGAAAAGATATTTGAGATTTTAGACTATAAAACCGAAGAAGAATTTGTACATTTTTACCAGTACCAATGGAATAAAATGCAGGGAAAATCGCGATTTGATTTTATCTACAAAACCGATGCAGAATTATTAATTAAAGATTATCAGAATTTAGGATTTCCAGAATTTTTACCTTCCGGCAAACGTTGCTTTTATGAAATTTCATTAGAAGATTTAGAAAACAAATTTTAAAATTATGTTCCCGAAACTAACACCAATTACCAAAAATATTATCATTTTAAATGTCATCATTTATGTGATAGCCAATTTTATTTACCCCAATTTATATCCACTTTTTCAGGCTTATTTTCCCCTTTCACCTAATTTTCATTCATGGCAAATTATTACGCACATGTTTATGCACGCGCCTTTAGGACAAGGTTACGGAATTATGCATATTCTTTTTAACATGATGACTTTGTGGAGTTTCGGACCAGTTTTAGAACAAATAATGGGCGAAAAAAAATACGTTATTTTATATTTTGTAAGTGGATTGGCTGGTTTTGTTTTATTTAATCTTTGGAATTACTACGAAATTCATCAGTTGATGACATCGCTAACAAATGAAGGTGTAAATGTGGCAGAAATTTTTCAAAAAGCAAATCTTCATTATTCTGGCGACATGAATATTGCCGCAAAAACACCTCTTGCAATTGCCCAATCTCAGCAATTATATGGAGAATTAGTGAGTCCAATGCTTGGCGCTTCTGCCGCAATTATGGGCGTTGTTGCTGGTTTTGCAACATTATTTCCAGATTCAAAATTATATATGATGTTCATTCCAATTGGTATTAAAGCAAAATATATGGTGATTGGTTTTGTAGTAATTTCCTTTTTCCTGCAAATTACTGGCAGAACTCTAGGAATCGCCCATTTCGCCCATATTGGTGGCGCAATTGCAGGTTTTTTAATTGCGAGGCATTTTGCGAAAAACCGTTATAGAATTAATTAGTTTTAAATAAATGAAAATTTTAAGATTTGTATTCCTTTTAATTCATTTGGGAATAATTACGCTTTTGTTGGGCAATTTTTTAAATATTTACGTTTCGCCAAAAACAATTCCTTATTTAAATTTTCTGTCGCTGGCTTTTCCTGTGTTAATGATCTTAAATTTAATTTTGATTCTCTTCTGGATATTATTATGGAAAAAACGTGCTTTCTTTTTTATCATTTTAAGTCTTTTTTTAATAAAACCTACAAGCAGAATTATTAATTTTAATAAAGAAAAAAAAGAAAATGCAAACCTGAAAATTATTACTTTAAATGCACACGCAGGTGATTTAGGCCGAAAGAATATAGAAGATTTTATAGATAAAGAAGATCCGGATATTTTGTTTTTGCAGGAAGCGGGACCGATTTCTAAACCGTATAATTTTAAAAGTTTAGAATATAAAAAGACAGAAAATATTGTTTTTTTCTATTCAAAATACTCAATCTTAGACTCCAAAGACTGGCTTCCAAAAGATAACGCGCATGTAAAATCTTACGATATAAGTATCAGAGGAAAAATTTACAGATTTATAAATATCTATCTGGAGCCATTTTACCTCAATAAATCAATGGTAAAACCTAGTGAAAATCAAGATATTAACGAAGATAAATTTAAAAGTTTGATCAAAACGATGATCCCTGCTTTTAAATCCCATCAAACACAGGTCGCAGAAATCAGAAAAGCGGTAGACAATTCTCCTTATCCGGTGATTATGGCGGGCGATTTTAATTCTGTGCCTAATTCTTACGAATATTATCACGCTGGCAAAGGTTTGCAGGACGCATTTGAAGTTGTCGGAAGCGGCAGTGCGACAAGTTTTCACGACTGGAAATTTCCGATAAGGATCGATTATGTTTTTGCATCGAAGGAGATCACGCCAATTAGTTATAAAGTTGATCGCAGCACAAGATTATCGGATCATTTTCCGGTGATCGCAACTTTTAAAATTAAATAACTAAGATATATTTTTCTTAAGTAAAGGTTCAAGATATTCGCGGTCATTGCTGAGTCTTGGGACTTTATTTTGTCCTCCCAACTTACCGCGCTCAGCCATCCACTCGTAAAACAGTTTTGGTTTCGCAACATGAATTATTGGTTCAGAAAGTGTCATATTATTGTACCTTTTTGCCTCATAATCAGAATTTGAAGATTTTAATTCTGCATCAAAAACTGCTGTGAATTTTTGAAGATCTTTTGGCTTTTCTATAAATTCAATAATATATTCATGTGCGCCAGATTTGCCGTCTTTCATAAAAACAGGCGCACCGGTAAAATCTAAGATACGTGAATTTGTGGCTTCGCATGATTTTGTCAAAGCAGATTCTACGTTGTCGATCATCAATTCCTCCCCAAAAGCGTTGATGTAATGTTTCGTCCTGCCGGAAATTTTGATTCTAAAAGGATTTAAACAGGTAAATTTAATAGTATCGCCAATTAAATAACGCCACAATCCGCCATTTGTCGTTATTAAAAGTGCATAATTTTTATTAATTTCAACATCTTCCAAATGAATAGTTTTTGGGTTTTCTTTGCCAAATTCGTCCATTGGAATAAATTCGTAAAAAATGCCATAATCAAGCATTAGAAGCATTTCTTCACTTTTATAAACATCTTGAATGGCAAAAAAACCTTCTGAAGCATTAAAAATTTCGTAATAACGAATATCTTTTCCGATCAGTTTTTTATACTCTTCGCGATAAGGTTTAAAACTAATACCGCCGTGAAAAAAAACTTCCAAATGTGGCCATAACTGAGAGATACTTTCTTTACCGGTTTCCTTTAAAATCTGTTGAAGCAAAACCATCATCCAACTTGGAACGCCAGTAAAACTTCCAACTTGTTCCTTTGTCACTTCATTTACGATCGCTTTTAACTTTGTTTCCCATTCAGACATCAAAGAAATTTTCTTACTTGGCGTGGTCGTAATTTCTACCCAAAAAGGTAAATTTTCAATAATTATGGCAGAAAGATCTCCGAATTTTGTATTAAAATCCTGGTACATTTCTGCACTTCCGCCTAATCTTAAATTTTTATGCGTAAACAACTCATTTTCCGGATGGTTGTTCGCATAGATTGCGACCATATCTTTTCCGGCTTTCAAATGGCAATTTTCTAAACTTTCATCCGAGATCGGGATAAACTTACTCTTGGCGTTTGTTGTACCTGATGATTTTGCAAATCTTTTGATGTGTCCGGGCCAAAAAATATCTTTTTGTCCCTGTCTTGCTTTTTCTATATATGGTTCAAAATCCTCGTATGTAACAATTGGGACTTGATTTTTAAAATCATTGTAGGAAGATATATCTTTAAAACCATATTTCTTGCCATATTCTGTGTCTTTGGCGAAAAAAAGCTGGCTAAACAAAACACCTTTTTGTGTTTCTAAAGGATGTTCTTTAAAATTATTGATCTGGTCAATGCGTTGCCGAATATACCAGTTTACCACAGAATTAAAAAGCGCTTTAGTTGCCATATTTACAAAAGTAATAAATTTTTTTTTCTACTTTAAGATTAATTTAACGCGGATAAATCTTTGGAAATTAAAAGTTTCAAATCTTATATCTATCTTTGCGGACTTATAGTAAAATGAAAAAACTCGTCATCATCCCCACTTTTAATGAAAAGGAAAATATTGCCGCAATAATTTCCGCTGTTTTACATTTAAAGGAAGATTTTCATATTTTGGTGGTTGACGATTCATCGCCCGATGGCACGGCACAAATTGTAAAAAATTTACAGGAAAACGAACCCCATTTATTTTTAACAGAGAGAAAAATAAAAGACGGTTTGGGCAAAGCTTATCTTCATGGATTTCGCTGGGCTCTGGAAAATGGTTATGATTTTATTTTTGAAATGGATGCCGATTTCTCTCATAATCCCGAAGATCTTCCGAAGTTATTTGATGCGTGTAAAAGTGCAGATATGGTAATCGGATCCAGATATTCTAAAGGTGTAAATGTTGTCAACTGGCCGATGTCAAGGGTTTTATTGTCTTATTTTGCTTCAAAATATGTGCGTTTTATTTTAAGAGTTCCTATTCACGACACGACCGCAGGATTTGTTTGTTTTTCAAGAAGAGTTTTAGAGGGCATCAATTTAGAAAAAGTAAAACTTAAAGGTTATGGATTTCAGATTGAAATGAAATTCAGGGCTTATGAAAAAGGGTTTAAAATAGTGGAAGTGCCTATAATTTTTACGGACAGAACGCGCGGTGAAAGCAAAATGAATGGCGGCATTATAAAAGAGGCTGTTTTTGGTGTTTTAAATTTAAAGTTTAAATCTTTAATCGGTAAATTATGAAGACCCCGTTGATAAATTTAAAGGGAAATTTGAAAAAAAATAATTTCCAGCCGAAGAAGATTTTATTTATTTTATTGGTAATAATTCTAAATTCCTGCGCACAAGCGGTTAATGAACCAAAAAATTTAATTTCACAAAAAGAAATGAGCAATCTGATTGCAGAATTTGCCCTGGCAGATCAAATGACGATCTTAGCTCCAACCGCGAATGTAGAAACTCAAACCAGATTTATTTTAAAACAACATAAGATAAAGGCAAAAGATTTTCAGGAAAGTTATACTTATTATACCGGCACGAATAAATTAGATAAAATTTTTAGCGACGCACAGGAAACTATTTTTGACAAAGACCCGAAAGCGAAAGATTTTATAGAGAAAAAATTAAAAGACAACCCGCTTTTACCTGGAAGCGGAAGATAAAAAAGGAAATGCAGAAATTTTTTGAAATAGAAAAAACCTCCGGGGGAAAAGCCCGAGCAGGAATTATAACCACAGATCACGGAAAAGTAGAAACGCCTATTTTTATGCCTGTTGGCACAGTAGCTTCAGTAAAAACAGTTCATCAGCGAGAATTAAAAGATGATATAAAAGCCCAGATTATTTTAGGAAATACGTATCATCTAAATTTACGTCCTAAAATGGAAATCATGCAGGCTGCAGGCGGACTTCATAAATTCATGAACTGGGATCTTCCAATTTTGACAGATTCTGGCGGTTATCAGGTTTTTTCTTTAGCAAAATCCAGAAAATTAAATGAAGAAGGCGTAAAATTTAAATCTCACATTGACGGAAGCACCATGTTTATTTCACCTGAAATTTCCATGCAGATCCAAAGACAGATCGGAGCCGATATTTTTATGGCTTTCGATGAGTGTGTTGCTTATCCGGAAGAATATAATAAGGTAAGAAAATCGATGGATCTTACTCACAGATGGTTGAAAAGGTGCATTAAATGGAATGCAGAAAATCCAGAACTATACAACTATAAACAAGCGTTTTTCCCAATTGTGCAAGGCTCTTGTTTTTCAGATTTAAGAAAAAAATCAGCGGAATTTATTTCAGAACAAAATGCCGTAGGAAACGCAATTGGCGGACTTTCTGTGGGAGAACCTGAGGAAGAAATGTACAGAATTACTGATGAAGTGACGGATGTTTTACCTAAAGATAAACCAAGATATTTGATGGGTGTTGGGACGCCCTGGAATATTTTAGAAACCATCGGACTCGGAATTGATATGATGGATTGCGTAATGCCAACCAGAAATGCCAGAAATGCGATGCTTTTCACATGGCAAGGCGTTATGAATATGAAAAATAAAAAATGGGAACGTGATTTCTCACCCTTGGACGAATTCGGCACAAGTTATGTGGATAGTGAATATTCAAAAGCTTATGTTCGTCATTTATTTGTGGCAAAAGAATATTTAGCCAAACAGATCGCTTCTATTCATAATCTGGCTTTTTATTTAGATCTAGTTAAAGTGGCGCGTGAGCACATCATTAAAGGCGATTTTTATGAATGGAAAAATTCGGTGGTTCCTAATTTGCGTAACAGACTTTAAAATTTTTAGAAATTTAGAATGAAAATTTTAGATAAATACATCATAAAAAATTTCCTGGGAACTTTCGGGTTCATTATGCTGTTGCTTACCGTGATCGTTTTGGTTATTGATGTTCAGGAAAAAGTACCGCGCATTCAAAACAGCGGTTTTACGGTTTCTTACTTTTTGATCCATTATTATCCTTTTTATATCGTTTACTTGTTGGTGACATTTATTGCGATCATCGTCTTTATCTCCGTTATATTTTTTACTTCAAAACTTGCAAATAATACAGAAATTGTTGCTATTATTAGCAGTGGCGCAAGTTTCCACCGTTTTGCAAGACCTTATTTAATGACTTCCCTTTTTATCGCTACCATATTTTTAAGCGTAAGCCATTTTGCGTTGCCTTTGGCAAATACCAAAAAAAATGTTCTTGATGCCTATACTTATTCCGATGCTAACAGAGAGAAAATTTTAGGAAATGTATCAATTACCACGCAACTTTCTCCCAACGAATATATTTTCATCAATAACTACAATAAAAAGGAAAAACGCGGCTCTGGTTTTAGTTATCAGAAATATGATAAAAATAAAAAACTGATCTACCAGATTTCTGCGAGTGATGTTTCCTGGCAAGCCAAAAAAAATAACTTCGAACTCGACGGTTATCTGGAAAAAACAGTCTTAAAAAATGATGCTGAAATTTTAAAAGACGGCGCTGTGCGAAATATCAGTTTCGGGCATCCGCCTGAAGAACTTTTCCCGGATCAACTTTTAGGGCAAAATAAAACCACTCCGGAACTTATTAAATTTATTGCTCGTGAAAGAGAAAAAGGCAACGGAAACTTAAATACTTACCTTAATGAGCTTTATCAAAGAACCTCAATGCCGGTTTCCATAATAATCCTGACATTTTTGGCACTTTCACTTTCCTCCCAAAAAAAACGTGGTGGTCTTGGGATCAACCTAGCCATCGGCATTGCTTTGGCTTTTATTTTTGTCTTCTCCTTTGAGGCTTTAAAAGTAGTTTCAGAGAATAAAACATTAACGCCGCTTATGGCGATGTGGCTACCAAATATGGTCTTTGCACCTTTGGCTGCATTTCTTTATTTAAAAAGAGCCAATCAGTAAAGAAGTTCAATTTCTTTATGAAAAAACTTCTGTAAACCTCCATTTTCAAGGTCGATCAACAAAAAACCGTCTTCATCCGCATTTTTTATTATGCCATTTTGTCTTTTCCCCTTCAGGTTAAAAACAGCGATTTTTTCTTTAAAAAAAAGATGCTCATTAAAGTTCTCAAGAATACCTTGATCGTTTAAAATTTCCTTTTGAAAATGGCTAAATAATTTTTCAGCGACCATTTTTAAATCAAACTTTTCGTTCGTTTGTGTCAGTATCGACCCTGCTTTCGGGAGATTAGTGAAATCAGTTTGCAAAACATTGAGTCCTACTCCAACGATAAAAACTTCAGTATTTTTTATCTTTTTCTTTTCAATTAAAATCCCGGCGATCTTTTTTTTATTTAAAATAATATCATTTGGCCATTTAATTTCCGCTTCCTTACGCGTCAGTTTGGCTATAAAACCCCGCACCAAAGTGGCGGTATGGAAATTGAAGAGAATCTCAGAGATCTTTACATCCTTAGTTTTAAGCATAAATGAAAAAGCCACATTCTCTTCCGGATTTATATCCCAAGAGTTGTTGTATTGTCCTTTTCCATGCGTTTGATTAAATGTGTATAAACCTAAAAAGTCGCCGTCCTCAAGATCAAAATTCTGGATGTCGTTATTGGTTGAAGGGCTGATTTTCAAATAAATTAAGGGGTTCATTTAAGAAAACTTTAAGATTTTAAACATGTTTATCATAAGGCTAAAATAAAGAAAAAGCGGTAAATTTGCAGACTATATAAAATTTAATGGATAATACTTTACAAAAACAAATACTAATAGACACTATAATTGGTGCAATACAAGATACTAAAGGCGATAAGACGATGATCTTCGATTTATCGGGAATTGAAAATTCTGTAGCGGAAACATTCATTATCTGTAGCGGAAACAGTAATACTCAGGTTTCTGCCATTGCAGGAAATATCGAGAAAAAAGTTAGAAATGAATTACAGGAACGTCCTTGGCACGTAGAAGGTACGGAAAATGCTTTATGGATCTTAGTTGACTATGTTTCTGTAGTTGTACACGTTTTTCAGCAGGAAACCAGAGATTATTATGACATTGAAGAACTTTGGGGCGACGCGAAAATTACGCATATTGAGAATTAATATTTAATTTAATACCGGTTTTACCGGTTTTCTATACAATAATTTATGAATAATAATAAAGGTTTTAATTGGTTTTTTCCAATCGCTATTGTAGTGATGCTGCTTATTTTTGGATCAAAATTTTTTGGTGGTGAGACTTCAAAACCGATGGATGAGCAGGAATTTTACACACTTGTCGAGCAGGGTAAAGTTCAGGATGTTATGGTTTTCCGGGATAATTTTACTGCTGAGGTCTTTTTAACGCAAGCTGGCAAAAACGAGCTTGTTAAAAAAAGTTCAACTGCAGAAAATCCACTTTCTTTGATTAATCTAAAACCGCAGGCAGATTACACGCTTACTTACGGAGATTTAAGATATTTTCAGGAAAGATTTAATAAAATAAAAACCGAAAATCCGGAAATCACTGCTAAAATGGATTTTGGTGTGGCAGAAAATCCGCTTACAAGTCTGCTTTTTACGGCACTTTTCTGGATCGCGATCATGGCTTTATTTTATTTTGTACTTTTCCGCAAAATGGGAAGCGGTGGCGGACCTGGTGGACAAATTTTCAGCATTGGTAAATCAAAAGCAAAACTTTTTGACGAGAAAGACAAAGTTAATATTACTTTCAATGACGTAGCCGGTTTAGAAGGCGCAAAAGAAGAAGTACAGGAAGTTGTTGATTTCTTAAAAAATTCAGAAAAATATACAAAACTTGGCGGTAAAATACCAAAAGGTGTTTTATTAGTTGGTCCCCCAGGAACTGGGAAAACTTTGTTGGCAAAAGCTGTAGCAGGCGAAGCCAAAGTTCCTTTCTTTTCACTTTCAGGATCTGATTTTGTGGAAATGTTTGTAGGAGTAGGTGCTTCCAGAGTTCGTGATCTGTTCGCGCAGGCAAAAGCAAAATCTCCGGCGATTATATTTATCGATGAGATTGACGCAATTGGTAGAGCCCGCGGAAAAGGTCAGTTTACCGGTGGAAATGATGAACGCGAAAATACTTTAAACCAATTGCTAACAGAAATGGACGGTTTTGGAACCGACACAAATGTTATCTTAATTGCAGCTACAAACAGAGCCGATATTTTAGATAAAGCTTTAATGCGCGCCGGCCGTTTTGACCGTTCTATTTATGTTGATCTACCGGAACTTCATGAAAGAAAAGAAATCTTTGAAGTGCATTTGCGCAAAATAAAACTGGATGATTCTATTGACCGTGAGTTTTTAGCAAAACAAACACCAGGTTTCAGTGGGGCAGATATTGCAAATTTGTGTAATGAAGCTGCTTTAATCGCTGCCAGAAATAATCATGAAGCCGTAAATAAACAAGATTTTCTGGATGCTGTGGATAGAATAATCGGCGGATTAGAGAAAAAAAACATGGCTATTAAACCGTCAGAAAAAAGAAGAGTGGCTTTCCATGAAGCTGGTCACGCTACGATTTCCTGGTTGGTAGAACACGCTGCACCACTTTTAAAAGTGACAATTGTTCCTAGAGGACAATCCTTGGGTGCTGCATGGTATTTACCTGAAGAGCGACAACTTACTACCACGGAACAAATGCTTGATGAAATGTGCGCCACTTTAGGAGGCAGAGCTGCAGAACAGGTAATTTTTAATAATATTTCAACTGGAGCTTTATCCGATCTTGAAAAAGTGACAAAAAGAGCGCAGGCAATGGTCACAATTTATGGTCTTAACGAAAAAGTTGGCAACATTTCTTATTACGACAGTTCAGGACAGCAGGAATATAATTTTAATAAACCTTATTCTGAAAGTACTGCAAAAATGATTGATGAAGAAATTTCTAAAATAATAGAATTTCAATATCAGCGTGCAGTTCAAATTCTTTCTGAGAATGTAGATAAGCTAACTGCCTTGGCCAATAAACTTTTAGAAAAAGAAGTTATTTTCCGTGAAGATCTTGAAGAAATATTTGGACAGAGAGCATGGGATCCTGAATTATCAGAAAGACCGATCACAAATGTTGATAATCCAGCCATCGCAGGAAATGTTCTTAATGAAGAAAATTTCCCGGCGTAAGGATGTCTAAAAATAATTAAAAAATATTATCGTTAAATAAATATAGGAAATAGTAATTATTTCCTATTTTTGTAGGAACTAGGCGTAAAAAGCGAACTTTGAGTATATTTAAAAAATTAGTAAACAAAATTTTAAACCAACCGGAAGAAGAAGATTCTGCAAATTTGGTAAAATTGGGAGACCAGCTGAAACATGCTGATCTTGACTATAAATTTGCCCAGCTTTTTACACATTCTGGCGGCTTTTTTAATTACTGTTCAGATGAAGCTGAAGCATTGCAGACTTTAAATCAGATCATCAAAATTGAAGGTATTAAAAACGTTTTTTGCTGGGATGATGATCTTAAGAATTTTCTTAATGTTATCAACACGCCTCACACTGCTGAACTTGATCTCGCAAACGACGCTGCTTTTATTACTTGCGAATATTTAATCGCTTTCGATGGTAGAATAATGCTTTCTCACAATAGCATTCTTCACTATCATTCTTCCAGATTGCCGGAAAAAATAATCATAATGGCAAATGTTTCTCAAATCGTTAATAATCTTACCGACGCAATGATGAAGGTAAAACGGAGGGAAACTTTAAAGAATCTAACTTCAATCAGCGGTAACAATTCCAAACTCGATACCGGAAATACAGACAATACCAAACTTTTCTTACTTTTGCTGGAAGATTAATAATGGTTGATTATTATTCTGTTCCCCTTTAAAACACTTATTTTGGATAAAAATTTACTACAAAGATTGATTTCAGGCGCAGTTTATGGCGCTGTTATTTTTCTTTGCACAATGCCATTTGGCGAATTATGGTTAGGTAAAATTTTTCCTTTCATAAAAGAATATTATCTATTTTATGCTTTAATAACTTTCTTCCTTATTGCCGGACTTTGGGAATGTATGAAAATGATGAAATTTGGCAATTCCTGGGAAAAGTACGCGCTAATTCCCGTTGCGCTAATTGTTTACTACAGATATTCCGTTAAATATTTTCACCACGGATTTTTTTATCAGTTCAATTTGGCAGAAATTTTAGGTCTTTCTTTAATTTTAATCGCGTGCATCACTCTATTTAAATTCACCAAAGAATTGTATTTCGACAATGGAAAATTGATTTTTTCTGTTATTTATCTCGCTTTACCTTTCAGTTATGCTTTGGGTTTACCCGCTTTTTCCGAGTTAAATCCTGAAAAGACTTTCACATTGGAGATCTTTTTTCTTTTTGTTTTAATCTGGAGCAGTGATTCTTTCGCTTATTTTACGGGCAGATTATTTGGAAAACATAAAATGGCACCAAAGATCAGCCCTAAAAAAACGTGGGAAGGCTTTGCAGGCGGCGTTATATTAACTTTAATTTTGGGCTTTTTTATTGAAAAGTATAATCCCGATCTGCGGGGCAACTGGATGATCGTTGGATTTTTAGTTTCCATATTTGCACCTTTAGGCGATTTGGTAGAAAGCCAGTTAAAACGTAGTTTTGGGGTCAAAGACAGCGGAAATTTAATTCCAGGGCACGGTGGTGTTTTGGACAGATTAGATAGTTTTACAATCTGCGTACCTGTCGTATATTTGTATTTTATATTAGAAAAATTAGTTTAAAAATATCATTTAAATAAAAATGAAACTTCATAAAGAATCAAAGGGAACACTTACTGTTGCGATTACTGCAATTGCGGTGTTAGGATTTCTCTCTATTTATTTTTTGCAAATGTGGTCGCTTGTGGTCATTATTCCTCTATTTATTTTATTGGGTTTGGTTTTTTGGTTTTTCCGCGTTCCAAATCGTGATATTTTAGATCATAAAGAAAATGTAATTGCGCCTGTTGATGGTAAAGTCGTGATGATAAAGGAAGTTACTGAAGATGAATTTTTAAAGGAAAAATGCATTCAGGTTTCTATTTTTATGTCACCTCTTAATGTTCATATCTGCAGATATCCAGTTTCCGGAAATGTAGTCTATAAAAAACACCACAAAGGAAAATATTTAGTCGCTTGGCACGAAAAATCCTCGACAGATAACGAGAGAACGACTATTGCAGTTGACAGTCTTTTGCATCACAAAGTTGTTTTCCGCCAGATTGCAGGTTATGTTGCCCGAAGAATTGTGATGAATTGCAATGAAGGCGACGCTGCAAAAGCCGGCCATGAATTTGGATTTATAAAATTCGGCTCCAGAATGGATATTTTTCTTCCTTTAGACACAGAAATTACCTGCAAAATTGGTGATAAAACCAAAGGCGGAATTGATGTGATTGCGAAGTTGATTTAATTCAGAAATTAGATATGAGAAGTTAGACACGAGATTTTACATTTTTATTGGTCTTTTATCTTTTCGTCTATTATCTATCCATCTAATTTACAAACTCTTAAGTTTTCCTCTAAAATCCTTAATATTTTTGTAGCCTTTTTGTTCCATAATCTCTGCGAGTTCTGATAAAATTTTATCAAAAACCAATGTGCCATTTCTCATTAAATGCGTTCCAACCTGAACCATTTCGGCGCCACACAATAAATGCTCAAAAACATCTTTTCCACTTTCTACGCCGCCACAACCAATAATGGAAATGCTTTTATTTAATCTCGTGTAAAATGCTCGAACGTTTGCCAAAGCAGTTGGTTTCACATAAGCACCGCCAATTCCGCCAAAACCATCTTTAGGCTTGATGACAACACTTTCATTTTCTGTGTCAATGTACAAACCGTTTCCCACAGAGTTGATACAATTCACGTAAGCCAAAGGAAATTGATTTAAAATTTCAGCCATTTGATCGAAATGAACCATATCGAAATACGGTGGTAATTTTACGCCCAAAGGTTTGTTAAAAAACTCGAACGCTTGTTTTAAAATAAGTTCAGTTGCCTCAAAATCATAACCGATCTGTGGTTTTCCGGGAAGATTTGGGCAGGATAAATTAAGTTCTGTTAAACCTTTGAAATCGCTGTCATTTATTTTATGAAGCATTTCCAAATTTTCTTCCGGTTTCATTCCGGCAATAGAAATAAAATTTACTTTTCCCGGATTATTTTCCTGAAATTTTAAAGAATAATTTAAATAAAAATCAAAACCCAAATTTGGCAAACCCATAGAATTGATGCTTCCCAATGGAACTTCAATATATCTTGGCGATGGATTTCCCTCGCGCATTTGTGGCGTTGCACTTTTTGTCACAAAACTTCCCGAGGAAGAATTTTTCAACTCATCTAATTTTTCTTTATCATCGCACCAAACGCCGGACGCATTCATTAAAGGATTTTCAAATTTAAAAGACCCGATTTTTGACGTAAAATTCATTTTGTTTGCTTTAAATTTAAGTAAGAAAAACTATTTCCCAAATTTACGATTTGTCATTTTAATTTTTACCCAAATATTTTATTTAATTATTAATTTTTGCTTTCCGTCATTTTTAATATTTAAAAATTTTAAATAAATATATTTGCACCATGATTTCTAAAAAAGTTTTAATTCTTGGTGCCAATTCTGACGTTGCAAAACAATGTATTTTGCAATATTTTCAAAAGGGTTTTTCAATAATTGCGGCTTCAAGAAAGTTAAAATCACTGGAAAATTTTGTTTTAGAAAATTCATTAAATAAGACAAAAATTGATTTAAAATATTTCGATGCCTGCGATTTTTCTTCTCATCAAAAATTTTATGATGAACTTTCCATTAAACCAAATATCGTTATTTATGCCGCAGGATTTTTAGTGGAAAATCAAAAAGCACTTCAAGATTTCGACGCAACCTTTGAAATGATGAAAACTAATTATATCGGTGCGGTTTCTATTTTAAATATTATTTCAACAGATTTTAATAATAAAAATTTAGAAAGAATTATCGGGCTTTCTTCGCTTTCAGGCGTTCGCGGACGAAAAAGTAATTTTATTTATGGCAGTACAAAATCTGCTTTCACGCAATATTTAGCCGGACTTCGACAGGAATTATCTTCCAGAAAAATTATAGTCAATGTTTTGATCAGCGGATATATTGATACCAAAATAAATGCAGGTTTAAATTTAAATAAAAACCTCATCATGCAACCAAATTATGTGGCGGAACATATTGTCGAAGCAGGAAATTCTTTTACCATCGTTCCAAATATAAAGTGGAAATTGATCTATTTTATTTTAAAAGTTTTACCGGAAAGTTTGGTTGCGAAGTTGCCTTGAAAAATAGAATCAAACCTTTACAAAATTTTGTATTTCTAAATTACCGCAGCATCTTTTTCTTGCCATTTGTGGTGAGCGACCGCAATGTTAATTTTAAAGTAAGAATAACTATCGCCCAATTCTTCTTTTATGGCTTTCAAAGAAACTAAATTTTGATTTTTTGCAATATCAATAACAGATTCTATTTTACTGATATCCATCAATTCGCTTGCTTTAATTGCCCCTGAAATCACGAAATTTGCTAAATGATTTTGAATAGTTTGGACCGATAAACTCCTGATTTCCGCAATTTTTTCTACACTGTTTCCATCTTTATACATTTGAAAAGTGGTGGTGTAAGTTCCTCCCAAATTTTTATTTTCCTGTTTTTGGGTATGATTTTTTTTCGGTGCTTTCTCCGAAATTTTACTGATCAAATTATTTTTTTTACAATATTCTAAGATCGCATTCAAAAATAAATCGCCATATTTTTCTATTTTAAAAGCGCCAAAACCACTAATTTGATTCAATTCTTCTTTATTTTGAGGAAGATAACTTGCCAATTCCAACAAACTTGCATCTGATAAAATCACGTAAGGTGGCACATTTTCCCGCTCGGCTTGCTGTCTTCTCAATAGTCTTAATTCATCAAATAATTCAATATTAGCATCCAGTTCATTAGTTGAATATGCGATTTCTAATTCTGCAACCGTGACGGCTTTTGCGAGTTCTTTTACTTTTTGAAAGTTTACCTTTTTACCTTTAAATAAAACCTCATTACTACCTTCCGTTAGTTTTAAAACAGAAAATTCACCATCTGAATCCCGCAAAAATCCATTGATCGTTAATTGCTTAATTAAATTTTGCCAAAAGGTTTTATCTGAATTTGAACCAATTCCATAAGTCGGCATCCTTTTCATGTAATCGGTGATTTTTACGCCTTTCGAACCGCGAAGAAAATCAATTATTAAATTTTTTCCATAACGTTCCTTCAAGCGGAAAACAGCACTTAATAATTTTTGAGCACCAGTTGTGGCGTCCCAATTTTCAAAATCACTTAGACAATAATCGCAGGAATTACAATTTCCGGGATGCGATTCTCCGAAATACTCCATTAAATATTGACGCCTGCATTTTTGCATTTCGGAAAAATCTGTCATTTGTTGCAATTTCCGAAGCATCAAACTCGATTGCTCTTCATTGCCTTCAACCAAAGCAAATTTTTTCAGTTTCATCACGTCGGCATTCGAATAAAATAAAATCGCCTCACTTGGCAAGCCATCTCTTCCGGCCCTTCCCGTTTCTTGGTAATAACTTTCAATATTTTTTGGTAAATCCGCATGAATTACAAAACGCACATTACTTTTGTCGATTCCCATTCCAAACGCAATGGTAGCAATCATTACGTGAGTTTTATCTTTAATAAAATCATCCTGAACCTGCGCTCTTTCGGCGGAAGAAATTCCGGCGTGGTAAAATGCGGCATTAATTCCGTTTTCCTTTAAATTATACGCCAAATCTTCTGTTCCTTTTCGGGATAAACAGTAAATAATTCCAGAATCATTCGGATGTTCCTTTAAATATTGAATGATATGATTGAGAACCGATCGTTTCGGCTGAACAAAATATTTAATATTGGCTCGATCAAAAGATGAAACTAAAACCGTCGGATCATCAAGATTTAATTGTTTAATGATATCCTGCCTTTTAATTTCATCCGCACTTGCCGTTAATGCGATGATTGGCGTTTCTGGAAATTGCTCTTTTATGCCATTTAAAAACAAATAATCAGGGCGAAAATCGTGTCCCCAATGCGAAACGCAATGCGCTTCATCCACCGCAAAAAGGGAAATATTAATGTCTTTAAGTAAATCTAAAAAGTGACCATTATCTGCGCTCAACTTTTCTGGCGCAATATATAAAAGTTTGAGTTTGCCTTCTTTTAATTGACGAAAAGTTTCATTTTGCTCATTTGGATTCATGGAAGAATTAAGAAATGCGGCGGAAATTCCGTTCACTCGCAACGCATCAACCTGGTCTTTCATCAACGCAATCAATGGAGAAATCACGATCGCAGTTCCTTCTAAAACTAAAGCGGGAACTTGATAACATAGAGATTTTCCACCTCCGGTTGGCATCAAAACAAAAGTATCTTTTTTAGCAATTACATTTTCAACGGCATTCGCTTGATTGAGTCTAAAATGATCGTAACCAAAGTATTGTTGTAGAATTTGTAAAGATTTTTCCATTTTTCAAAGTTTGTGTAATGGTAAAAATAGTTTAAATCTTTAAATAAAAAAGCGAGGATAAAAACCTCGCTTCTAATTTATGCTTTTAAATTCAACTTAAGTTCCAACTCATCCAACTGCAAATCAGAAATTGCACTCGGCGCATCGATCATCACATCTCTTCCGGAATTATTTTTCGGGAAAGCAATATAATCTCTGATCACTTCGTTGCCATCTAAAATCGCCACCAAACGGTCAAAACCAAACGCCAAACCTGCGTGTGGAGGTGCGCCATATTTAAATGCGTTCATTAAAAATCCAAATTGTGCTTCGGCGTCTTCTTTGGTAAAACCTAAAAGATCAAACATTCTGGACTGCATTTCTTTGTTGAAAATCCTAACAGAACCGCCGCCAATTTCGTTTCCGTTTAAAACTAAATCGTAAGCATTCGCCCGAACTTTTCCGGGATCAGTTTCCAATAAATGTTCGTCTTCCGGTTTTGGCGCGGTGAAAGGATGGTGCATTGCGTGAAATCTTTTCGTTTCGCCGTCCCATTCCAAAAGTGGAAAATCTACTACCCAAAGTGGCGCAAATTCTTTGGGATCTCTCAAGTTTAATTGATTCCCCAATTCCATTCTTAAAGCGGAAAGTTGCGTTCTCACTTTATTCGATTCGCCCGACATTAACAAAATTAAATCACCTTGTTTTGCCCCAAATTTTTCAACTATTTTCTTTAAATCTTCTTCATTAAAAAATTTATTAACAGAAGAAGTAATAACGCCATCATTTTGAAATTTAATCCAAATTAATCCGGAAGCGCCTATTTGCGGGCGTTTCACCCAATCTGATATAGTGTCGATTTGCTTTCTTGTGTATTCTGCGCAATTTTCAACATTAATTCCAACAATTAATTCTGCGTCATCAAATATTTTAAAATCTTTGCCTTTAACCAAATCATTAACCTCAACAAATTTCATGTCAAATCTGATGTCAGGCTTGTCATTTCCATAAGTTTTCATGGCATCATCAAACGTCATTCTCGGGAATTTGCTAAAATCTTTTCCTGTAATATCTTTTAACAATGTTGAAGTCATTCCTTCAAAAATGTTGATCACATCTTCTTGCTCTACAAAAGCCATTTCACAATCGATTTGTGTGAATTCTGGCTGTCTGTCTGCACGAAGATCTTCATCACGAAAACATTTCACGATCTGAAAATAACGATCCATTCCGCCAATCATCAACAATTGTTTAAAAGTTTGCGGCGATTGTGGCAACGCATAAAACTGTCCGGGATTCATTCTGCTTGGAACCACGAAATCCCGGGCGCCTTCAGGTGTAGATTTAATTAAAACAGGCGTTTCAACTTCTATAAAGTTTTGATCTGATAAATAATTTCGAACTTTTTGCGCCATTTTATGACGGAAAATCAATTTCTCACGCACCGGATTTCTTCTGATATCGAGATAGCGGTATTTCATTCGAAGTTCTTCGCCGCCGTCAGTTTGGTCTTCTATTGTAAAAGGCGGCACTAAAGATTCATTCAAAATTGTTAATTTCTCAACTAATATTTCAATTTCACCAGTCGGAATATTTGGATTTTTTGAAGTTCTTTCAATAACATTTCCTTCAACCTGAATTACGAATTCCCGACCTAATTTTCGTGCTTCTTCTAATAATTGAGAAGATGTTCTCTCAGAATCAAAAACCAACTGCGTAATTCCATAACGGTCGCGAAGGTCGATCCATAGAACAAAACCTTTGTCTCTGATGGTTTGTACCCAGCCGGAAAGTGTGACTTTCTGACCAATTTGTGCGCTTGATAATTCTCCGTTGGTGTGCGTTCTGAACATGTTTTTAAAAAATTTATTTAGATAAAATTTCGGCAAAATTCTGCTAAAATTTATGATTGCAAAGATAGACTTTTGATAGGAAATTTAAAAATTGTAACAGTTCCATAAATCGAACTAAAGATCTACATTCAATATTTAACTAAAATTTATGACCAAATAAATTTTTAACAAAAAAATAATTTTTAAATTTAATTATTATTAACAAAAAATAAACACAAAAACGATGAGTTTAATTGATCTAATTACGGGAAACGCAGGAAATCAAGTGGCTGAACAAGCAGAAAACAAATTTGGAATCAGCAAAAATCAAATCATTGCACTTCTTGCTGTTGCGGCGCCTTTGATAATTTCTTATTTGCATAAAAAAACACAGAATAACCCTGAAGAAGCGGACAAACTGAATACGGCTTTAGAAAAAGATCATGATGGAAGTATCTTAAACAATCCTTCTCAGGCAGCAGAAAGACAAGATGAGGGCGGTTCTATTTTAAATCATATTTTTGGTGGCGACAAAACACAGGTCGAAAATCAACTTTCCGAAAAAACAGGAATTTCGATGGATAAAATCGGACCGATCTTAGCGATGTTGGCGCCAATTATTATGGGTTTTATAGGAAAAGAAAAACAATCAAGTGGCGTAAATTCTGGCGGTGGATTAGGAGATCTTTTAGGCGGAATTTTAGGAAATGCCAATTCGCAGGCTCAGGGACAATCTACAAACCCGATCAATGATATTTTGGGAAGCATTTTGGGCGGCGGAAGTTCAAGCGCGGATTCAGGAAATCCTTTAGGGAATATTCTTGGAAGTGTTTTAGGTGGTGGCAATCAGCAATCTTCGCAAAGTGGCGGCATTGGTGGACTTTTAGGAAGTATTTTTGGAGGAAAATAATTGTAATTTTATCACATAAAAAAGCCAGAGTCAATGCTCTGGCTTTTTTTATTTATTCTGATTTTGCTTTTTCAGTTTTCACCTCTTTATCTTCAGCTTTTTTCGGCGCTGCTTTGGCTTTTGGTTTTGCTTCTTTTTTAGCAACTTCCTTCGGCGCCTTTTCAACTTTTGCCTTTGGTTCTGCAGGTTCTGTGTAAAGCGGTTCCGATTCTTTCTTCATTCTGGATTTACCGTAGCTGCCAGCAATTATTTTTCCGCGTTTGGTTTTTTTATCACCTTTTCCCATAATGTTATGATTTAGTTTTCACGAAGTTAGTAATTTTTTTTTAACTAATTCTTAAAAATTGGAACGTTTGAGCAAGCTTCGCCAAACATCAATGATTTTACCATTGGTTTTAGTTGTTCCACCAATTCAATATAAGCATTTTCCGGAATTTTTTGCTCAGAACAACCTCTTACTAAAACTCTTTTTCCCTGCAATTCAGAAAAATCATGCGTTTGCACAGCATTATGCATTAATAAAACTTCAAGATCTTCAGCATTACCAAAAACAATTTTTCTAGCGACATCAGTTATTTTTGCAGTGATTAAAAAGTAAGCCCACAAAGGTATTATCGCATCTGCAGAACAATAAATGTAAACGAAAGCACCTCTATATTCTTCTTCATTTAAATTCTCAATATCAACTCTAAACTCTTTTTCCTTTAAAACGATACCTTGAAATATATAATCTTTTAAATCGATCCCAATTCTTTTTCCCTTCGGCGAAAGCGTTGAAATATCAAAATTCACCAAGCCACTTTCTGCAATCTTATTTTTTATTTCAAATTCTTGTGACATTTTTATATCTTTATATTTACACAAAATTAATCATTAAAGTTTAAAGTAATTTCTCTTTGCACTTTTATATTTTTTAAGTTAAATGAAATATTACATTATTGCCGGCGAAGCTTCCGGAGATTTGCACGGCAGCAATTTAATGAAAGCGTTAAAAGAAAAAGATTTAAACGCAGAATTTCGATTCTGGGGCGGAGATTTAATGCAAAACGTTGGTGGAACTTTGGTAAAACATTACAGAGATCTCGCCTTTATGGGCTTTTTAGAAGTGGCAAAAAACATTTCCACGATTTTAAAAAACATAAAATTTTGCAAAGAAGATATTTTAAATTATAAACCAGATGTTTTAATATTGATTGATTATCCTGGTTTTAATCTACGAATCGCCGAATTTGCCAAAAAAGAAAATTTAAAAGTCATCTATTACATTTCCCCACAACTTTGGGCTTGGAAAGAAGGAAGAGTTGAAAAAATTAGAAATTTCGTTGATGAAATGCTCGTCATTTTACCCTTTGAAAAAGATTTTTATAAAAAACATTCAGTTGAATCTCATTTTGTAGGCCATCCTTTGCTTGATGCGATTTCAGACTTAAAACCAATTGATATTGAACAATTTAAGAGCGAAAATAATTTAAATAAAAAAGAAATTATTGCTTTACTTCCAGGTTCAAGAGCGCAGGAAGTGAAAAAAATGTTGGCTTTAATGACAAGTGTAAAATCGCAATTTCCTGATTATCAGTTCGTCATTGCGGGCGCGCCAAGTTTGGGTAAAGAATTTTATGAACATTTTGTAGAAAAAGATGTTTCATTTATTTCCAATAAAACTTATGATTTATTAAGATGTTCAACTGCGGCTTTGGTCACTTCAGGAACAGCAACTCTTGAAACAGCGCTTCTCAATATTCCCGAAATTGTTTGCTACAAAACAAGCAGGATTTCCTACGAGATTGGAAAACGCGTGGTAAAAAATCTGAAATATATTTCTTTAGTTAATTTAATTATGGATAAAGAAATTGTTACTGAACTTATTCAAAATCAATTAACTACTAAAAATTTAGTCATTCATTTAAAGGAAATTTTAAATGGACCAAAACGAGAAAAAATGCTGGAAGATTTTGCATTCTTACGTGAAAAATTAGGTGGAAAAGGTGCGAGCGACAGTGCCGCAGATATTATTTTAAAGACTATTAAAATGTAAACTTTGAAAAAGCAGCCATTTTTTGTTCTGCTCATCGCTCTTATCTTGGGAATTATTTTTCAGGAATTTTTCACCTTGAAGTTTTCACAAATTTATACTTTACTGTTTATCAGTTTTTTAAGTCTTATTTTAATATTTTTTAAACATATTTATATTCAAAATTTGCGGCACATTTTGCTGATAATTTCGGTATTTTGTCTGGGGATTTTTCTTTTTAAAATTCAACAATTTGATCCTCCCAAAATTTCATTAAATAAAAAAGAAAATTTATCTTTCATTTTAGACAAAAAGCTGAACAGCACGGAGAAAAACCGGCGTTATGAGGTAAAATTTTTTAAAGATAAAACTGATTTCAATGCAGTTTTGACGATCCCAAAAACACATTCTGAGATTGATTTTTCGCACTTTTATCAAGGTGAAGTTTATATTCAAAAAACAGAACCGCCATACGCGGATTTCATTTTTAATTATCAAAAATATTTAGCCCGAAAAAACATCTTTTATGTCGCTTATTTACCTAAAATTTTAAAACAAAGTTCAGAAAGAAAACTCTCTTTTTTAGAAAAAATAAAAGGGGAAAGATTGAGAATTTTAGATAAAATTTCAAGAAGCAGTTTAACCGAAAAAAGTGCGTCATTTTTAAAAGGAATAATCCTCGCAGACCGCACAGAGATGGATGCAGAAACTGTTTCAGATTTCCAGAAGAGCGGTTTGATACATCTATTAGCGATTTCCGGCACGCATATCGGAATTATTTTTGGTGTCGTTTTCTTTATATTTTTAAAGATTTTTCCGAAAAGATTTCGCAGTCAAGCCATTATTCTCAGCTTGGTTTTTATTTGGTGTTTTGCACTGTTTATAGGTCTTGGTAATTCTGTCGTTCGCTCGTGTATCATGATTTCTACTTACATGATTTATTTTCTTTTGCGAAGAAAACCTGATCTTTTGCACGCACTTTCTTTGGCTGGATTGATTATTTTAATAGCAAGTCCGCGGGAAATTTTTGATGTTGGATTTCAATTAAGTTTCAGCGCGGTTTTAGGAATATACTGGCTTCGAAAACCTATTTTAAATAAAATTCCCAGGTCAAAATATAAAGCAAAAAGATTTATTTATGGTATTTTAGCCGTTACGTTTGCCGCGCAAATCTCTACTTTGCCTTTGGTGATTTTTTATTTTCATCAGTTTTCATTCATCTCTATCTTTGCAAATCTTTTAATTATTCCTTTAGCTGAGATCATCATCACTTTTTCGCTATTTTTAGCAATACTTTTGGGATTAAATTTTAATAATTTATATCTAAATTCATTTTATGATCTGGTAATTTTAAATTTGTTAAAACTGATCCATTGGTTTGCCAGCTTAGATTTTGCGATGAACAGCAACATTGACGTCAAAATACCGGAAATCATTTTATTGATTTTAATCTGTTATTTTTTAGGTAATTTATTACGAAAACAGAGCTGGAAAAATTCTTTTTACTTTAGTTTTTCAATACTTTTATTCATTTTTGTGAGGATTTTACTAAATTTTAATGAAAATAAAAAGTCTGAAATCGTTACTCATCATTATTTTAAAAGCCAATTTCTATCCATTAAAAAAGATGAAAATGTTATATTTCTAATTCCGGAAAATTCACAGCTTCCAAAAATTGAAAAATATATTATAAATCCTTACTTAACTGTTAGAAGATGCAAAAATTATAAAGTAAAAGTTTATCAAAAAAATATTAATTTTGTGCAGGTTGACAACAAAAAATATTCTGTCAAATAGATGTTATTTAGAAAGATTACAAACTAATTTTTTCTGATATTTCTCACTTTCAGTTAGTTTAACATTAATTAACTTTGTGAAAATTCAAATTTCACAACTATGGCTGGTTTAATATCCTCATCCATCGGCAGAAAATATGCAATGGCATTTTCCGCTTTTTTTCTACTTTCATTTTTAATATTGCACCTGGTTGTAAATCTTCTGTCTCTATTTGGGCCAAATGCTTATAATAATGCATCAGATTTCATGGGATATAACCCACTCGTTCAATATATTATGCAGCCAATTTTGGTTGCCGGGGTTATTTTTCACTTTGTTATGGGTTTTATTTTAGAACTGAGAAATAATGCTGCCAGACCTATTAAATATGGCGTAAATAATGGTTCAGCAAATTCAACATGGATGTCAAGAAATATGATTATTTCCGGCCTGGTCATTTTGGCATTTTTAGGTCTTCACATGTACGACTTTTGGTATCATGAGATGAATTATAAATACATTGAAGGTTTGCCTGTAGTGGAAAATAGATTTTGGACTGATCTTCATGAGAAATTTGCAAACCCAGTTAGAGTTGGGCTTTATGTAGTTTCTTTTGTACTTTTAGGATTACATTTAGCACACGGTTTTCAATCAAGTTTTCAATCTATTGGAGCGAGACATCCAAAATATACTCCCGGAATAAAGGCATTTGGAACATGGTTTTCTATTTTAGTACCTGCAGGTTTTATCATCATCGCATTATTTCACTTTATAACTCAATAATCATCAATAAATTATGAGCATTTTAGATTCAAAAATTCCATCAGGTTCTCTTAAAGATAAATGGAAAAATCATAAAGACCATATGAATTTGGTCGCACCAAATAACCGTGATAAGATTGATGTTATAGTTGTCGGAACTGGTTTAGCTGGAGGTTCTGCTGCAGCAACATTAGCCGAACAGGGATATAATGTAAAAGTGTTTTGTTATCAGGATTCGCCAAGAAGAGCGCATTCAATTGCAGCACAAGGTGGTATTAATGCCGCGAAAAATTATCAGGGTGATGGAGATTCTATTTATAGATTATTTTACGACACTATTAAAGGAGGAGATTATCGTTCAAGAGAAGCTAATGTTTACAGATTAGCAGAAGTTTCAGCAAATATTATTGACCAGTGTGTTTCTCAAGGAGTTCCTTTCGGTAGAGATTACGGCGGTCAGCTTGATAACCGTTCATTTGGAGGAGTTCAGGTAAAACGGACTTTTTATGCTAAAGGACAAACAGGACAACAACTTTTATTAGGTGCTTATTCCGCATTAAGTCGCCAAATTGGTAAAGGAAGAGTAAAACTTTGCAACCGTCATGAAATGATGGATCTTGTTTTAGTTGATGGAAAAGCTCGCGGAATTATAGCAAGAAACTTAGTAACAGGAGAAATCGAAAGACATTCTGCACACGCAGTTGTTATCGCTTCTGGTGGTTACGGAAATGTATATTATCTTTCTACGAATGCAATGGGCAGCAATGTTTCAGCGTCGTGGAAAATTCATAAAAAAGGGGCTTATTTTGCAAATCCTTGTTTTGTGCAGATTCACCCAACTTGCATTCCAGTTCATGGAACAAACCAGTCTAAATTAACTTTGATGTCTGAATCTCTTAGAAATTCCGGAAGAATCTGGGTTCCAAAAAACATCGAAGATGCGGCGGCTGTAAGAGAAGGCAAATTAAAAGCCCAAGATATAGCGCCAGAAAACAGAGATTATTTCTTAGAAAGAAGATATCCGGCTTTTGGAAATCTTGTTCCACGTGATGTAGCTTCCAGAGCTGCAAAAGAAAGATGTGATGCTGGTTTTGGTATTGAAAATAACGATACGCAAGAAGGAGTTTATTTAGATTTCCATACAGAAATCATTAAGAAAGGCCACGAAGCAGTTATTGAAAAAAACATTCATAACGCGACTGAGCAGCAGGTTTACAATTTAGGTAAAGCATGGATCGAGGAAAAATATGGTAATTTATTCGAGATGTATGAAAAAATTACTGACGATAATCCTTATGAAACGCCGATGAAAATCTATCCGGCAGTTCATTATACAATGGGTGGCGTTTGGGTTGATTATAATTTACAATCTACAATTCCTGGATGTTTTGTGGTGGGAGAAGCAAATTTCTCTGATCATGGCGCAAACAGATTAGGTGCTTCTGCTTTAATGCAGGGTTTAGCTGACGGCTATTTTGTACTTCCTTATACAATAGCAAATTATCTGGCAGCAGATATCAGCACAGGAAAAATTCCTACAGATCAACCAAGTTTTGATCAGGCTGAAAATGATGTTAAAGAAAAAATTAACTTTTTTGTTAATAATGAAGGAACACATTCAGTAGATTATTTCCACAAAAAACTTGGACTTGTAATGTGGAATAAAGTAGGAATGGCAAGAGATGCAGAAGGCTTACAAACTGCAATAAATGAAATTGAAGAAATTAAAAAAGATTTCTGGACGAACGTTCGCGTTCCTGGAACTGCAGACGGAATGAATCCTGAACTGGAAAAAGCAGGTCGCGTTGCAGATTTCTTAGAATTAGGACAATTAATGGCAAAAGATGCTTTAGAAAGAAATGAAAGTTGCGGCGGACATTTCAGAACAGAATATTCTACTCAGGAGGGAGAAGCTAAACGTGATGATGAAAATTATAAATACGCAGCTTGTTGGCAATATAACGGCACCAGTATTTCCGAAGAAATTCTTCACAAAGAAGAATTAGTTTATGAAAATATTGAGGTAAAAACAAGAAGTTATAAATAATCTCCAAACAATATCATAAGAAAATGAGTGCAAAAAAGAACTTAAATCTGACTTTGAAAATTTGGAGACAGAAAAATAATAAAACAAAAGGACAGTTTGAAACTTACAAAATTTCAGACGTCTCTACAGATTCTTCTTTCCTGGAAATGCTTGATATGCTCAACGAGCAATTGATTAATGCAGGTAAAGAAACTGTCGCTTTTGACCATGACTGTCGCGAAGGAATTTGTGGAATGTGTTCTCTATACATCAACGGAAGACCACACGGACCGGAAACTGGAACAACAACGTGCCAACTTCACATGCGTCATTTTAAAGATGGTGAAGTCATTCACATTGAGCCTTGGAGAAGCGCTGCTTTTCCGGTGATAAAGGATTTGGTTGTTGACCGTTCTGCTTTTGACAGAGTTATGGCCGCGGGTGGATTTATCTCAATTAATACCTCCGGAAATACAACTGACGCAAACAGCATTTTAATACCAAAAGTTGATGCAGATCATGCAATGGATGCAGCGGCTTGCATCGGTTGTGGCGCTTGTGTCGCTACCTGTAAAAATGGTTCTGCAATGTTATTTGTTGGGGCAAAAGTGACACAATTAGCATTATTGCCACAAGGTAAAGTAGAAGCAAAACGCAGAGTTTTAAATATGGTTACAGCAATGGATGAAGAAGGTTTTGGAAACTGCTCAAACACCGGCGCTTGTGAAGTTGAATGTCCTAAAGGGATTAGTTTAAGCGTAATTGCTAAAATGAACAGAGAATATTTTTCTGCGAAAATAGATTAATAGAAAATATTTTATAGAATTAAAGCCGTTCAGATGATGAATGGCTTTTTTTTGGGCAGACATTTCCGCCTTCCGTTGTAAAAACGAAGAATTAATTTCGATGATTCAAAGAAAACAAATACTAAATTTGAGATAAGTCGGGCTGCAAACGATTTAATATTTTGAAAGTATTATATTTAATTTAGTTAAAGAATTAAGTCAATAATAAAATGCTAAATTTTACTTAAAATCTTATTTAAACTGCCAAATTATAAACTAAATACTTACTTTTGCCAAAATTAAAATTTACTCAACAAAATGATAATTAAAGATTTAAAAAACAAAATCAATTTTTCTGCTCTATTTAAAATTACAGCAGTTTTATTTCTGGCTTTTTTCGTGACATCATGTTCAAAAAAAGTGGAAGTTAAAGGTAAACTTACCAATTCAAATCCACTTGAACGTATCGAATTTATAGAATCCTCGGGTGTTGCCACATTGCCTTTGGTAAATTTGGGCCTTGATAAAAACGGAAATTTTGAAGGAAGTTTTGACGCGCCAAAAAGTGGTATGTATGTGATAACTTTTGCCGGGAAACAAGGTATGATTTACCTTAAAGGCGGTGAAAAAGTTAATATCACCGGCGATGCAGCTCAGTTCCCTACAGAATATGCCGTAACGGGCGATGCTAAAAACAATAATGATTTTATTAAAAATTCTCAATTATTTTTAGACAGCTACGCAGCGAAATTAAGTATGCAGGAAATCATCATGAAAGGCGAACCGGCATTTTTATCAGAAGCAAAGAGAATTAACGAAGAGCTTTCAAAAAACATTGACGAAAATGCTAAAAAATATGATGCTGACAAAGAAGCTGTTCAATGGAAAAAAGATGAATTGACGACCAGTATTTTAGGTTTATTAAGCCAGTACAAAGTAAATCACGGACAAACGATCCAAAATCCTTCTTTTAAAGTTTCAAAGAATTTACTGGATTATGAAAATACTTTAAAGGAAAATAATGACCGTTTGGTGGAAAATCATCCGCAATACAGAAATTATTTACTTAGCACGATGACAGAAGAATTTCAAAAATATTCTGCGGCACATAATACAACTGGCCAACTTTCACCTTCACAAATATTCGCTGATTTGCTGAAAACAAAGAAAGACATGTCACAAACAACCAAAGATTATCTTTTGGCTTACGTGATCGCTCAATCTGACCTCACAATGAATTCTACAAAAGAATCTACGGCGAAAGTAAATAAGATCATTGATTCTGAAATTAAAAACGAAGCTGTAAAAAAAGATCTGAAACAGATCGAATTTGTGATCAGCGGTTTAAAAGAAGGAGATGCTTTACCAAAAAGTGATTTAGTAAAAGCCGACGGTTCAAAATACAGTCTTTCAGATCTGAAAGGAAAACCTACATTGGTAATGTTTTATGCTTCATGGAATCCCCGCATTGCAACTTCCACTTTACCGGTTTTAAACGAGGTTGTGAATTTTTACAAATCCAAAATTGACTTTGCTTATATTAATTTAGACGATTCAAAAGAACAGTTTCAAAAAAGCAGCAGTGCAATGCTAAAAGGTTTGCCAGGTGTAAACGCTTATGCGGAAGGCGGACTTAATTCTGAATTTGCAAAAAATTTCGGTTTATATGGTTTTAAACTTCCTGGGTTTTTAGTTTTAGACAAAGACGGTAAAATCGCCGGTCATTATTTTGTAAACTTAGGTGACCCGGAAATTGTAACTATTTTGACAAAAGTTTCTGGTTTAAAAGCACCTGAAATGGCACCACAAATGCCGCAAATGATGCCGGGAATGCAGCAAAATGCACAACCACAACAAGCGCCACAATCTCAGCCGCAACCAACGAAATAATTAAAAATATTTTCCGAAATTTATACCGGAAAGTCAAACTATAGAAACAGGCTCTTTTGCCTGTTTTTTTTTAAGATAAATTTAAAATGAAGCAAAGAAAACCAAATCCAATACTGGAAAATATCGAAATTTACGGCGCTGGAGCGAAAGGTGTAGCAATTGGAAAAACTGCGGAAGGCAAAACTGTTTTGGTAAAAGGTGCCGTTCCCGGTGATGTAGTTGATGTTCAGGTAAGAAAATCTAAAAGCAAATATTTTGAGGGAGATGTTTTAAATTTAGTAAAACCATCAGAATTTCGGGTTGAGCCAAAATGTATTCATTTTGGAACCTGTGGCGGTTGCAAATGGCAAAATCTAAGTTATGAAAAACAGCTTTACATTAAAAATGATGAAGTTTTCAACAACATAAAAAGAATTGGCGGTTTTGATGACTTTCAATCTTTACCAATTTTAGGCGCCGAAGAACAATATTGGTACAGAAATAAAATGGAATTTTCTTTTTCTGATGCGAAGTGGCTGACTTTAGAAGAAATAAATTCCGGGGAAGAAATTGCTGACAAAAATGCTTTGGGATTTCACATTCCGGGAATGTGGAGTAAAATTTTAGACCTTAAAGAATGTTGGCTGCAGGAAAGTCCTTCAAACCAGATCAGATTAGCGGTCAAGAAATTTGCCGATGAAAATGGCTTGGATTATTTTGATGTTAAAAACCAGTCCGGATTTTTGAGAACTTTAATGTTGCGCCAAAATTCTATGGGAGAATGGATGGTTTTGTTTCAACTTTATCGCGAGGAAAAGGAAAATCAACAGAAATTATTTAATTTTTTACTGGAAAATTTTGTTGAAATTAAGACCTTGGTTTATGCCATTAATCCGAAACAGAACGATTCTATTTATGATCTGGATGTTCAGATTTATTATGGAGAAGGTTTTTTAATGGAAGAGATGGATGGTTTGAGATTTAAAATTGGACCAAAATCTTTTTTCCAGACTAATTATCAACAGGCTTTAAATCTTTATAGAAAAACATTAGAATTTGCTGAAATCACCGAAAATGATGTCGTTTACGATCTTTACACAGGAACCGGAACTATCGCACAATATGTCGCAAGAAAAGCAAAACATGTTATAGGAATTGAATCTGTGCCGGAAGCAATCGCGGCGGCCAAAGAGCACGCCAAACTGAATGGTTTAGACAATTGCGAATTTTTCTGTGGAGACATGAAAGATATTTTCACACCGGAATTTTTAGCAAATCATCCAAAAGCGGACGTTTTAATTACCGATCCACCACGAGATGGAATGCACGCAAAAGTGGTTGAGCAGATATTAAATTTAGCGCCGCAAAAAATAGTTTATGTTAGTTGTAACTCTGCAACTCAAGCCAGAGATATGGCTCTTTTAAAAGAAAATTATACCTTAGTAAAAATTTTACCGGTTGATATGTTTCCACAAACGCATCACGTTGAAAATATCGCACTTTTAATAAGAAAATAAAATTTTAAATTATATTTATGAAAAATCAATTCCTGTTTATCATTTTTTCTATGTCTCTTTTCACGGGGCAAATTTCTGCACAGAAAACTGATTCTGTAAAAATTGAAGTAAAAAAGAAAGTAGATTCTATTGCTAAAAAAGACAAACCTGTTGTAAAAATAAAACCTTACAAAGATGTTATCACCAGCAAAGCAATCACTGATGCAGGCGTTTTTGATGTTCATAAAATTGAGGAAAAATATTATCTGGAAATTCCGGATAAAATGCTGAAAAAAGAATTTCTTTTGGTGAGCCGTTTAACGAAAGCCGCTGCCGGAATGCGTTCGGGAATGTCAGGTTACGCAGGAGATCAGATTTCACAAAACGTTGTTTCCTTTGAAAAAGGCCCGGAAGATAAGATTTTTATGCGCACTATTTCTTATGTAGATTATGCTAAAGATTCTACCTCGCAAATGTACGCCTCTGTTTCCCGAAACAATGAGCAATCCATCGTAGAAGCTTTGGAAGTGAGAGCTTACAACAAGGAAAAAAAATCTTCTGTTGTAGAAATCACTTCTATTATCAACGCAGACAGTGATCTGTTTTCTTTTGATACCCGTTATAAAAAAAGCTTTAAAGTTGGTGCTTTGCAAAAAGATAAATCTTTTGTAAACTTTGTAAAATCTTTTCCTACTAATATTGAAATAAATACCACTAAAACTTTCGCCAGAACTTTGGGTAATTTTAAAGCTTTGCCCGGGATGGATAAGCCGGAAATTAGCGGAAATTATACTGTAGAAATAAATACTTCTCTTGTTTTATTACCAGATAATAAAATGCAGGCAAGATATTTTGATCCAAGAGTTGGCTTTTTCACTGTTGGCTACACAGATTTTGATCTTGATCCACAAGGTGTAAAAAAAGTAGAATTAATTAAAAGATGGCGTTTAGAGCCAAAGCCAGAAGATCTGGAAAAATATAAAAAAGGTGAATTAGTTGAACCGGCAAAACCGATCGTTTTTTACATTGATCCTGCGACACCAAAAAAATGGATTCCTTCGCTGATTCAGGGTGTAAATGATTGGCAAAAAGCTTTTGAACAGGCTGGTTTTAAAAATGCAATCGTGGCAAAAGTACCGAACACAAAAGATGACCCTGAATGGAGTTTGGAAGATGCCAGATTTTCAGGAATTGTTTATAAACCTTCGGATGTTCCCAACGCTTCAGGACCTTCAATTGCAGATCCACGAACTGGTGAAATTTTGGAAAGTCATATTAACTGGTATCACAACGTGATGTCTTTGCTAAGAAATTGGTATTTTATACAATCTTCGCCAAATGATCCAAGAGCACGAAAAATCGAATTTGATGATGCTTTAATGGGTCAGTTGATCCGTTTCGTTTCTTCTCATGAAGTTGGTCATACATTGGGTTTGCGTCATAATTTTGGTTCAAGTTCAACTGTTCCTGTAGAAAAATTACGAGACAATAATTTTTTAACTAAAAACGGACACACACCTTCCATTATGGATTATGCACGTTTTAATTATGTAGCACAACCCGAAGATCACATTTCACCGGAAAATTTAATGCCTAGAATCGGGGATTATGATAAATGGGCTATCGAATGGGGTTATAAAAGATTTTATAATTTTAAAACACCTGATTCTGAAAAAACTTATTTAAACAAATGGGTGATTGGCGAACTTAAAAATAACAGACTTTGGTTTGGCACAGAATCCAATAATTTCGATCCGCGGTCTCAAAGTGAGCAGGTTGGTGACGATGCAATGATCGCAAGTAATTATGGTGTAAAAAATTTACAAACCATAATGAATAACATTGAAAAATGGACAGCGCAGCCAAACGAAGATTATGAAAATCTTGGAATGATGTATAACCAAGTTACGGGGCAATTTAGAAGATATCTTGGTCATGTTTCAAAATACATTGGTGGCGAAATGGAAACCCCAAAAACACAGGAACAAAATGGCGTTGTATATGAAGTTGTGGCAAAAGCTGATCAAAAAAGAGCTTTAGAATTTTTAAATGATCAAATTTTTAAAACACCAACATGGCTGATCAACGACGATGTTTTCAAAAAAACAAATTTGGACGCAATTACAGTTGTTGAAGGCTTGCAAGGGTCAGTTTTAAAAAGAATTTTAGATGACAAAGTTTTAGATAAAATGTATAAATCTGAAGTAACTTATAAAGATGCTTATCCTTTGGCTACTTACTTAACGGATTTGAAAAGCGACATGTTTCAGGAAAGTAATCCCGATGTTTACAAAAGAAATCTTCAGAGAAATTATGTAAATTCTTTGATTAATTTAATAAACACAAAAACTGCGATCGCTGACAATTCTGATGTTCCGGCTTTTGTGCGAGGAAATTTAGCAGATCTGAAAAAAGATTTAGAGGGAAAAGTAAACGATCAAAATGCGGTGAACAGATACCATTACCAGGATCTTCTTTTCAGAATAAATGATGTTTTAGAGCCACACGCAAAATAAATTATGAAGAAAATATTTTTATTTTCACTTTTTTCTCTCGTACTTTTTTCTTGCGGTTCGGAAGATGATATTTGCACGAGCGGAGAAGGAACGCCGCGTATTAAAATAAAATTTAAAACGCAGGCGAATAATAAGCTAAAAAGTTTAGACAGCATATTTGTCAGCGCCGATCTAGGCTCAGGAGTACAACCCGTTTTAGCACAGAAGTTCCCTACAGATTCCATTGTGATCCCTCTGCGGGTTGATGATGCGCCGTACACTGATATTTATGTCAGTCTTGCGTCAAAAGTTCCTGCTGGTCAAGTTTTAAATGTTTCAAAAATCAGAATAAACTACACGACAAAATCACAATATGTGTCACCGGCTTGCGGTATAAAAAAAACTTATGAAAATCTCAATTCTGTTTTGATAAACCCAAATCCTGTCTTAAATTTAGAGCAAACTCAAACCCAAATTACCAATGAAGCAAAGACTTCTCTTTATCTTATTTTTTAGCTTTAGCATTTTTTTGGTTTTTGGTCAAAAAACCGCAGACAGTACGAAACTTAGGTTCAAATATAAGCCAAATTTCATGGTGGGATTTGATGTTGTAAATGCGGGTGTGTCTGCTTTCGCTGACAGAAAATTATTTCAAGGATTCATTTCCACCAACTATAATAACAAGATCCATCTTGTTGCTGATGCTGGTTTTGAAAAAAATATTTATGTAAAAAATGGTTACGATGCAAAGGCAAGTGGTCCATTTGTAAAAATTGGAGGCTTCTACATGTTGGCTTCAGACAGAGAAAATCCTGAAAATGGATTTTATGCAGGCGGAAAACTAGCTGCGAGTTATTATAATCAACAATATTTTGCAGTTCCGGTGCGTGGTTTTCAAGGTATAGATGTTTCTCAGGCATTTCCATCTTCTACTCAGTCTTCTTTTTGGATAGAAGGAGCAATCGGTGGAAGAGTTCAGCTTTTCCAGTCAAAATTTTATATTGATGTCAATCTTCAACCAAAATATTTGGCTTACACCACCAAACAGGAGGAAATAATACCATTACTTGTACCGGGTTTTGGTAAAAGCAGCACTAAATTTAATTTTGGCTTTGCCTGGAATTTGGCTTATAAATTTTAAGATTTTTGCTTAATTTATAGCTTAAGGAAAGAAGGTTATTAATCAACAGAATCTATACATTATCCAAAATTTAACATATTTAAAATATATATTTCGCATATTTTTGTTAATAATTTAACTAACAATATAATTACGATTACTTTTATTTAATAAAAAAATAATATAATCACATATTATAAAGATTTCTACAATTTTTTTTTTAATTTTGAAATCTTAAAAATAGTTAATTTATGAAAAGAATAATTACCTTATCACTCTGTTTGGCAGCATTTATAACAACTTCTGCCCAATGGAATCCTACCACGATGCGTGGAGAAAAAATTAAACCAAACAGCAGTTCAAAAAGCTATTATTCACTGGATATCAAACAGCTGAAATCTACTTTGAGTAATGCGGAAGAAACGGGAAAAGGTGCAAAACCTGTTGTTATCAGCTTACCAACCTTGGAAGGAAAAGTTGAAAAATTTGCCGTTTACAGTTTCCCTGTAATGGTTAAGTCTTTGGCGGACCGCTATGATCTGGGATCATATGTTGGCGTTGGAATTGATGATCCAGGCAAATATGTCAGATTTTCAGTAGCTCCTAATGATTTTCAATCAATGATCATCAAAAATGGTGTATACCAGTTTATTGAACCTCAAAACAAGGACAAAAGTGTATATGGCGTTCATGAAAAAACAACAATTACAGGTTCTAAACCATTTATTTGTGGTACTTCTGAGAACACTATTTCCAAGAAACAAATGGATGCGCTTTATGAAAGTGGAAAAAACTTTGCAAATGTTCCTACAGATTTTAGCAAAAATTCAGATAAAAAATTCAGAACAATGCGTTTGGCAATGTCTGTTACTGGTGAATATACTACCTATTTTGGTGGTGTTGCAGGAGCAGTTGCGCAGATACAGGCTACGATTACAAGAGTTAATGGTGTATTCGAAAATGAATTTGGTTTACATTTAATTTTACAGGATTTTCCTACATTAATTTATACTGACTCTACTACTGACCCCTATTCTCCGGCCTCAACAGGAGCACAGGGCGCCTGGAATACAGAGTTACAAAATACTCTGACTAGTGTAATAGGGAATTCTGCTTATGATATTGGGCACCTTTTTGGTGCAACTGGTGGTGGAGGTAATGCAGGTTGTATAGGTTGCGTATGCGTGGACGATACCGCTCTACTTACAGATAAAAATAAAGGTTCTGGATTCACTTCTCCTGCAGATGCTATCCCAAAGGGTGATAATTTTGATATTGATTATGTTGCTCATGAAATGGGCCATCAACTTGGGGGCAATCACACATTTTCTTTCCAGTTAGAATCGGGAACTGGCGTAAATGTTGAACCAGGTTCAGGATCCACCATTATGGGTTATGCGGGAATTACAGGGGCTACAAATGATGTTCAGCCACATTCCGACCCTTATTTTTCAGTTACCAGTTTGATACAGATTCAGGCAAATTTAATAGATAAAACATGTGATGTTGAAGTGGCGACGGCGAACAATGCACCTGTTATTGCAGCATTAACGGATGTCACTATTCCGAAGGGAACAGCCTTTGTATTAACAGCAAGTGCTACAGACGCTGAAGGCAATCCGTTTACATATTGTTGGGAAGAAGTTGATAATGCTTCGGTCGCAATCAGCAATGCTAACTTAGGAAATACAACAACAGGCGCATCTTTTAGATCATTAAATCCAACAGCCAGCGGTGTAAGATATTTTCCTAAATTATCTACAGTTTTAGCTGGAAACACTAAAAACATAGCAGATTGGGAAGCAGTTTCTACAGTGGCTCGTGCATCTAAATTTAGAGTAACTGTTAGAGATAACGGTGGATCAACTCCAGGCTATCAACAAACCGAAAATGCATTGCAAAATGTAACTGTTGGTAATGACGGTCCATTTAGAATTACTTCTACAAAAATATACACCAATGGAGGTCCATTTACCTGGGATGCAGTAAATACAGCTGCCGCACCATATAACTCTCCAAACGTTAAAATTGATTACACGGTTGACAATGGTGCAAACTGGATCGTCGTAAGCGCTTCAACACCAAATGATGGTAGTGAAAATCTGACATTTGCAACTTTAGCGACAGGTGCTGCAGCAAAAATTAGAGTGTCATCTATAGGTAATGTTTTTTATGCTATTAAAAATGTAACTGCTGCCGTTCTTCCAAATTGTGATGGCACACCACCAACCAATTTGGTTGCTTCAAATATTACAAGCTCTGGTGTAACATTATCTTGGGATGCGGTCAGCAACGCAACCTATGTTCTTCAATATAGAGTTGTCGGCACAACACCATGGACAACTGTAAACACTGCTAATATTTCAACGGTTATCACCGGACTTGATGACAGTGTGGCATATGAAGCACAAATTGCTGCAGTTTGTTCCGGTACAACAGGAACATTCAGTGCATCTACAAATTTCACTACTTTGGGAATAGTTTATTGTCCAGCTACAGGAGGAAGCAGTGCAGACGAATATATCTCTAATGTGACTGTTACACCAGTTGGAGCTGCGGTATTAAATAATACATCAGGACAAGCACCATATAGTAACTTTGCTAATGACCCAACGAAAGTTGTCAATTTAGTTAAAGGAAGTGTAAATAACTCAATAAGTATAACGAAAACCTGGACAGCAACGAAATACAACGAAGCAGTTGTAGTTTGGATCGATTTCAACAGAGATGGTGTTTATACTGTTGCAGAAAAAGTAATGTCAACAGTTGCAGACCAAACGACTCCTGTTACGGCAACATTTTCCGTACCAGCAGATGCTTATTCAGGTTCTAAAACTGTCGGAATGCGTGTAATGATGAGATACAACACAATTCCTACAAATCCTTGTACTAGCTATTCATTTGGAGAAATAGAAGATTACGCAGTGAAAATTTCAGCTAATTTAGCTACAGGTGAAAATACTAAAGAAAATTCTTTCCAGGTTTATCCAAACCCTGCAACAGATATCTTAAATGTCACTAAAGTAAATAACAAAGCTGTTTATTCAATCTACAACGTGGCCGGACAAATTGTTTCTAAAGGCAATGTGAAAGAAAATAAAGTACAGGTATCAAACTTAGTAAAAGGTGTTTACATTATCTCAATTGAGAATAATGGTGAAACATCCAAAGTGAAATTCATTAAAAAATAAATAACACTTTAATATTTAAAAGGCCTAGAAATAAATTTTCCAGGCCTTTTTTATTTAATGAAAAAATTTTATGAAAAACAGGATGTAATTTGTTGCAAAATTCTTTTTGTTTCAGATCTCAAATCTTCCAAATTTGTATTATTAAAAATTATAAAATCTGCTTTTCTTATTTTATCTTTTTCCGGCATTTGCTTTTCTAAAACCGATTTCACTTCCCTATAAGTTTTAGAATCCCTATCCATCACTCTTTTTATCCGAATATTATCTTCCGAAGTCACCAACAAGCTTTTATCGCATTGTTTATCAATTCCTAATTCAAAAAGCAAAGCTGTTTCTTTAAAAATAATTGTACCCTTTTGTAAAGATATCCAATGTTCAAAATCCTCTTTCACCGCAGGATGAATAGTTTTATTTAATTTTTCTAATAATTCTGCATCTGCAAAAACTTTAGAAGCAACATATTTCGTATCATAAATCCCACTTTCGTTGTAGGCTTTTTCACCTAAAAAACTGATGATTTCATTTTTTAAAAAACCACTTTCATTCACCAGTTCTTTTGCCCGAATATCAGAATTATAAACAGAAAACCCATTTTCTTCGATGAATTTTGCAACGGTTGTTTTGCCCGAACCAATTCCGCCCGTTAATCCAATGAGTTTGGTTGATAGTTGATAGTTGTCAGTTGTCAGATTTTCCTCAATTTTCATATTAGATGCATAAAAACTTATTTTTTAAAATTTTAGTGTAATTGAAAACTATCAACTATCAACCGATAACTATCAACTGTTTTAATATCCAAAAACTTCATTAAAACTAAAAGTTTGATCTAATTTAACACCTTTTTCTGTCATTTTTAAACTTGCCAATTCATTGTGCGCATCATGTTCGAAAAATAACAAATAATCATTGTCAATACACTGTTGCAAGAATTTTCCTTTTTCTTCCATGGTCAAAAGAGGTCGTGTATCATAACCCATCACATAAACTAAAGGAATATGTCCCGCGGTCGGAATTAAATCTGCCGCAAAAACGATGGTTTTATTTTGGTATTTTATCACCGGAAGCATTTGTTTTTCTGTGTGTCCATCCACAAAAATGACATCCATTTTTAAGTCTGTTCCAAAAAGATAATTTCCGTTTTTAGGCAGATCTAAAAAATTCAACTGACCGCTTTCCTGCATTGGTAAAATATTTTCCGGGAGAAAACTCGCTTTCTCGCGCGGATTTGGTTTAGTCGCCCATTCCCAATGATTTTCATTGGACCAATAACTCGCATTTTTAAAACTTGGTTCGTAACCAGTTCTGTCTTTATTAAATTGAATTGCACCGCCACAATGATCAAAATGAAGATGCGTTAAAAAAACATCAGTAATATCATCTTTCACAAAACCAAATTTCGCTAAACTTTTATCTAAATTATCATCGCCCCAAAGTGAGTAATGACCAAAAAATTTATCATCCTGCTTATTTCCCAAACCGCAATCTATCAAAACCAACTTTTTACCATCCTCAATTAATAGCGAGCGCGACCCAATTTCAATTAAATTATTTTCATCCGCAGGATTTGTTCTTTGCCACAAGGTTTTAGGAACAACACCAAACATGGCACCGCCGTCTAACTTAAATTTTCCACATTGTATAGGATAAAGTTTCATATTCTTTTTTTTTTAAATATTAGTTTTAAAATCAATTGTAAAGTTAAAGTTTTATTGAATTTAATATTTTTAAAATTACGAAATTAAATTAAATCAATCCGTCTAAAAGAAACTTTACAGAAAACAAAATCGTATTTTTAAACATGCAAAAAATTATTATAATAAGCCTGGGATTCTTTTTCGTAAGTTGCGCATCGGTGAAAAACAAAGATATCGTTTACGGAAAATCCGCTTCAAATAAAGACTTAAAACTCAACGTTTTCGTTCCAAATCATTCTAAAAACAAACAACTTCCCGTTCTAATATTCGTCCACGGCGGCAACTGGAACAGCGGAAGCAAAGACCAATACGGTTTTTTCGGACGAAATTTTGCCAGAAAAGATGTCGTAACCGTTATTCCAGATTACACATTAAGCCCAGAAGCAAATGTTGATCAGATGACTATTGAAATCGCAAACTCAATAAAATGGGTAAAAGAAAATATTAAAAATTACAACGGCAACACCAATAAAATTTTCGTAACCGGTCATTCCGCTGGTGCACAATTGGTGGCAAATGCCGTTTTAAATCCAAAATTCGGTATTGATGAAAAATCAATTTCCGGCATTATTTTAAATGACGGCGCCGGAATTGACATGAAGGATTATTTAGAAAAAAATCCACCAACTTATGCTGATAATTACATAAAAACCTGGAGCAAAGATCCTGAGAAATGGTACCAAGCCTCGCCTATCAATTTTTTAGATAAAAATTCGCCGCCATTTATGATGTACGTTGGCAAGAAAACTTATCCATCAATAAAAACCGCGAATGAACATTTCCTCACAAAACTTCAACAATTTCAGCCTGATGTAAAACCAATTTTCATCAATAAAAGTCATATTCCGATGATTTTGCAATATTTTTTCCCGTGGAATAATCGCTCAACAGAAATTAAAAATTTCATTGACAAAAATTCTAAATAATTCTTAAAGATAAAATGCTCGATTTTTTTCGGGCATTTTTTTATCTATTTTACGTAAAAAAGCGCGTCGTGATAAGTTCGCGCTTTTTTAAAATAGTGTTGAATTTAAATTTTAAAAATTAAATCTAATTCTTTATCTGAAATTTTTTAATTATTCATCATTTCAGAAAGTACTTTTTTGAAAGTTTCCACAGGTTGCGCGCCAGTAATTGCTTTTTCTCTATTAAAAACAACAGTCGGCACAGAATTTATTCCGGCTTTTTTCCAGAAATCCTCATTGTAACGAACGTCTTTTCTCGCATCTTCGCTATCAAGCATTTCTAATCCTTCCTCAGCATTCAAGCCAACATCCAGCAAAGCCTGTTTTAAAACCTCTTTTTTAGAAACATCTTTTCCTTGACTGAAAAAAGCGGTGGTTAAACGCTTTTGCAATTCAGTTTGTTTGTCAAATTCCTTTGCATATTCTAATAAAACGTGCGCATCAAAAGTATTGACCATCTTAAAGCCATCAAAATAATCAAATTTAAAACCCAGTTCTTCGCCGATATCGACCATATTCTTTTGAGATTCTTTTTGCTGCTCAGGCGTAGAACCATATTTTTCCGTGATATGTTCTCTTAAATCCTGTCCATCCGCCGGCATATTTGGATTTAATTCAAAAGGTTGCCACTCAATTTCTACCTCATCCTGAATACCAAGTTCATTGATCGCTTTTTCTAAACGTTTGTAACCAATAGTACACCAAGGGCAAACCACGTCTGAAATAATATCTATTTTTAATTTTTCTTTCATTTTTTTAAAGTTTTATAATTTCACTCATTTGAAATACACTTATAATATTAGTAAAATTTTTAACATCAGCCGTAAATTTTTCAGCGTGCGGACCGAAATATTTCTTGAAAGAAACCGCATCTTCAAACTTCATATTAACTATTGCGATATAAGGAGCCGGCTCGTCCGCTTTTCTGCTGGCAATTCCTTTTTCTAATTCTAATTCAAGTAAATTATCACCCAATGCTTCAGCAATCATTGGAAGATGGCTTTTTATTTAATAATCCCAGTCGAATTCTGCGTCTTTACCATTTGGGTAAAATATGGAAACTTTTATCATTTTTAAATATTTTTAATTCTAAACACTTACAAAAATACGAAAAATTAAATATTTTACAAAATTAAGTTTATTAAAACTAAATTGTGCAAAACTTTTATTACCTTTGTCTCTGTAAATAATAATTATGGAAGATTTATTAAAACTCGAAAAACAAATTTGCTTTCCCGCGTACGCCTTTTCTAGAGAATTAACCAATCTTTATAGACCATTGCTGGAAAAATTGGATGTCACTTATCCACAATATCTGGTGATGATGGTTTTATGGGACGAATTTGAAAAAACGGTAAATCAATTAGGAGAAAAATTAAGATTAGATAGCGGAACGTTGACTCCCTTACTTAAAAGACTGGAGCAAAAAGGTTTAGTTAATAGAACCAGAAGTAAAAAAGATGAGCGCGTTGTATTAATTTCCTTAACGGAAACCGGAACAGAACTTAAAGAAAAAGCAAAAGATATCCCAACAGAGATGTTGAAATTTTTAGACATATCTATCGAAGATCTTACCCAACTTAAGAATTTACTCAACAAAATATTAAATAAATAATTCCGGAGATTTTCTAAATAACTAAAGATCATCTTCCAGGCCTTCAATTTAAAAACAAAAATTTAAGAAAAATCAATAATAAATAATAAAAAAGAAACAATATGAAAATTTTATTTGTAGTTACATCACACGATAAATTAGGCGACACTGGTAAAAAAACCGGTTTCTGGATAGAAGAATTTGCCGCACCTTATTACAAATTCTCAGATGCTGGATACGACGTTACTGTTGCAACACCAAAAGGCGGGAAAGCACCGATAGACCCAAGTAGTGAGGCAGATTCCGCACAAACTGAAGCCACAGAAAGATTCCACAAAGATTCAAAATTACAGGAAGTAATTGCAAACACGCACAAACTTTCTGAAATGAAATCAGCGGATTTTGATGCCGTTTTCTATCCAGGCGGTCACGGGCCACTTTGGGATCTAGCGAATGACAAAGATTCTGCAAAACTAATCCTTGATTTTTACAACAATGATAAATTAGTTGGTGCGGTTTGTCACGCGCCGGGTGCTTTCAAAAATGTAAAATTTGAAAACGGCGATGCTTTTATCAAAGGTAAAAATTTCACCGGATTCTCTAACTCAGAAGAAGAAGCAGTAAAATTAACGGACGTTGTCCCTTTCCTTTTAGAAGACGAATTGCAAAAGCAAGGCGGAAATTACAGCAAAACCGAAGATTGGGGCGTACATGTCGTTGAAGACGGACTTTTAATCACCGGTCAAAATCCAGCATCATCAGAAGCGGTTGCAGAAAAAATGATGTCGCGTTTAAAGTAAATTCGAACAAAAAATTCTTAATTTCTCTTTGTAGAAATTACTTAAAATTTAGATAAAACAGGAGCAAACATTCCTGTTTTTTTGTGCATTATTTTATTTTTGGGAGCCATTTTCCGTCTTCCGTTCCCAAAACGAGGAACGAGTTTCGATGATTCAATTAAAATAATAAAAAAAGGAATCAATCTTTTTGCTTCAAAGTATAACATAATTTAGAATATTTCCGCAAGCAAAAAGGATTTCCACTCAAGCCGGGGCGCAGATTTCGCGAAAAACAAAATTGTTTTCAAAAAATTTCAAGTTGTCTTTTAATTTAAATTATTTATAAATTTGTTTAATGATAAAAATTCCAACTATTCACGGGTTTATTGACAGACGTATTCTAATAAATTATACGGCAGATCCGGAAGTTGTGAAAAAAATTATCCCACATCCGTTCCGACCAAAACTTTATAAAAACAAAGCAATAGTTGGGATTTGTTTAATTAGACTTAAAAATATAAAGCCGAAAGGTTTACCGGATTTTCTTGGCATAAATTCTGAAAATGCAGCGCATAGAATCGCTGTAGAATGGGATGAAAATGGCAAAACAAAATCTGGCATTTACATTCCCCGCAGAGATACTTCTTTAAAACTGAATACTTTAGCTGGCGGTCGAATTTTCCCGGGAAAACATCACTTCGCAAATTTTAATGTTTTACAAAAAGACAATTCTTACCATGTTGCTTTCAAGAGCAGCGATGAAACCGAAATCTCAGTCGATGCGCAGGAAACTAATTTGTTTCCAAATGATTCAATTTTTAACAATTTAGAAAATGCTTCAAAATTCTTCGAAGAAGGAGATCTTGGATTTTCGCCAAATAAGGAAAAGTTAGAAGGCTTAAGACTTAAAGTATATAATTGGAAAGCAACTTCTCTAAAGGTTTCAAACGTGAAATCGAGTTTTTTCTATAATGAAGAGATTTTCCCAAAAGGTTCTGTCAATTTTGATCATGCTTTACTGATGAAAAACATTGAGCATGAGTGGAAACTTGAACCCAGCAAATAAAGGTCTTTAAATTACTTAAATTCTTTATTTTTTCAAAAAACTTAAATTTTTGTATCTTAACCACACGAAAAATCACAGAATATTTCTATAATAAATGAGGTTAAATTAAGATATGAAACTAAAAAACTACATCCACGGCGAGTGGATCGAAGGCAATTCTGAAGGAACAAAATTATACAATTCCGTCAGCGGCGAGCAAGTTGCAATTGCTGACACTTCAGGTTTAAATTTAGCCGACGCTTTAAATTACGGTCGCGATTTAGGTTATAAAAATTTGTCTTCAATGACATTTTATGACCGCGGACAAATGCTAAAAAATCTTGCGCTTTATTTATTGGAACGTAAGAAAAAATACTACGACATTTCCTACAAAACTGGCGCAACCCACGCAGATTCTTGGGTGGACATTGAAGGTGGTTTTGGAACTTTTTTCACTTATTCAGGTTTAGCAAAAAAAATGTTGCCAAATACACCATTTTGGGTTGATGGCGATACACAGAAATTATCTGCAAACGGAACTTTGCTTGGAACTCATATTTTAACGCCAAGCGAAGGGATTTCGGTTCAAATTAACGCTTATAATTTCCCGGTTTGGGGAATGCTTGAAAAACTGTCAACCTCCCTTTTAGCCGGTGTTCCAAGTTTGGTAAAACCAGCAACACCGACAAGTTACCTCTCGCACGCCGTTTTTGAAGATATGATCGAAAGTGGCATTTTACCGGAAGGCGCAATCCAACTAATTTGCGGAAGCGCCGGAAATTTATTGGAAAATATGCAAGACGGCGATTCTGTTTTATTCACAGGTTCTGCTTCTACGGGGAAAAAATTAAAATCCATGCCGTCCATTTCTAAAAATGCAGTGCGATTTAATATGGAAGCAGATTCTCTCAATTGTTCAATTTTAGGATTAGATGCAAAACCGGGAACACCGGAATTTGACCTATTCATAAAAGAAGTTCGCAACGAAATGACGACAAAAGCCGGACAAAAATGTACGGCAATCCGAAGAATAATCGTTCCGGAAAATTTAATCGGTGACGTTAAAAATTCTTTAACTAAATCTTTAGATCAAGTCAAAATTGGAAATCCTTTAAGCCGTGAAACAAGAATGGGCGCACTGGCGGGAAAGGACCAATACAAAGAAGTTTTAGAAAAAATAGAATTATTAAAAACTGAAACAGAATTAATTTACGACGGCAAACAAGATTTAATAGACGCTGATTATGAAAACGGCGCTTTTATGTCGCCAAAATTATTCTTAAATGACTCGCCTTTTACCAAAAACATTTCACATAATGTAGAAGCATTCGGTCCGGTTTCTACTTTAATGCCTTACAAAGATGCAGATGAAGCCGCTGCTTTAGCAAAACGCGGAAAAGGAAGTTTGGTTGGTTCAATAATTTCTCACGACAACGATTTTATCGCAAAAACTGCCTGGAAAATGGGAACAACGCACGGAAGAATTTATGTTTTAAACCGTGATAATGCAAAAGAAAGTACAGGTCACGGTTCACCATTACCAACAATGATGCACGGCGGACCCGGAAGAGCAGGCGGCGGTGAAGAAATGGGCGGATTAAATGGACTTCACTTTTTCTTACAAAAAACGGCGATTCAGGGATCGCCGGATGTTTTGACTGCAATTACAAAAATCTACCAAACTGGTGCTGAGAAAAAATATGCAGATCTTCATCCTTTTCAAAAATTCTTTGAAGATGTTGAGATTGGTGATGCTTTAGAAACTGCCGGAAGAACCGTGACAGAAGCAGACATTGTCAATTTTGGAAATGTTTCCTGGGATCATTTTTACGCGCACACCGATGCGACAAGTTTAACGGGAACTATTTTTGACAAAACCGTGGCGCACGGTTACTTTATACTTTCCGCGGCTGCAGGTTTATTTGTTTCCGGGAAAAAAGGACCTGTCATTGCAAATTATGGTTTGGAAAACTGTAGTTTTTTCAAACCGGTTTATGCCGGCGACACAATCACGGTTTATTTAACTGCAAAAGAAAAAGTGAATAAAGGCGTTAAAGGCAGAAATATTCCTTCCGGTGTTGTAAAATGGTTAGTGGAAGTTATTAATCAAAGAGATGAAGTAGTTTGTGTGGCGACAATTTTAACTTTAGTAGCGAAAAAATCTGTTTTTATTCCATTGAAAATTGTTGATGTTAAAAATGCTTTAGATAAATTAACTGAATCAACAGAAAAATCATTTGGTGAAATGACGCCACAATTAATGGTGGAACATTTAGAAGACGTGACTAAAAATGGTTTTGGGAATTTGAAAGCTGAAGATTTTAAAGAAATCCCAGCGGAAAAATTAGAATTGTTGCAAGATTGGTTATATTCAAACGACAAGATAAAACCTGGCGCCAAATACCCGCTTTTGAAAGAAGGTGAAACAATGCAGCCAAAGTATAAAAATTTAGAGGAAGCCAAAGAAAACTTACTTTCAACATTAAAAGAATATTTGGTTTTTTACAAAGAAAATCCTAAAATTGAAGTTTATCATCCAAGATTTGGACTTTTAAATAAGGAAATGCAGGAACTTTTTCAACGGAAACACTTTATGCATCATTTTGAGCAATTTGGATTGATATAATTTGCGCACAGATTTTCACAGATGTGCACAGATTCATTCGTTTTAAATATTGAAAAATCTTAAGATTATGACTGAAAACGAAATCACTTACTCAATTAGAAAATCAATTTTTGAAGTTTACAATACACTTTGCTCAGGATTACTAGAAAGCGTTTACGAAAAAGCGATGGTGATTGAACTTGAAAACCGAGGCTTAGTTGTAAATGTACAACTACCGATTTCAGTAAACTATAAAGGCGTAGATTTAGGTTTAGGATTTCGTACTGTTATTATAGTAGAAGAAAAAATTATAATTGAAATAAAATCTGTTGTAGATTTGGCGCCAATTCATCACAAGCAATTGCTAAATTACTTAAAGTTAACAAATTTACATTTGGGTATTTTGGTAAATTTTAATACTAACGATATTACTGGAAGTATCGTGAGAATTATCAATGGATATAAATAATCTGTGAAAATCCGTGAAAATCTGTGCGTAAATATCCTCACAGATTTTCACAGATGCACACAGATTTAATTTGGAGAAAAAATCATTAAGAACCTACTAATAAGAAAATATGACAGACGAATTTGTAATATCAGAAATAGAAAATAATATTTCAACCATCACTTTTGGAACGCCGAAAAGCAATGCTTTACCGGGAAAAATTTTAGAATTATTAGCAAAAACAATTTTAGAAGAAGGTTCCAAAAAAAAAGTTAAAGCCATTTTATTAAAATCCGCGGGCGAAAAATCCTTTTGTGGCGGTGCAAGTTTCGATGAATTATTAGAAATAGAAGACCTTGAAACTTCAAAAAAATTCTTTGGCGGTTTTGCAAAAGTTTTGAACGCTATGCGTACTTGTGGTAAAATTGTCATTGTAAGAGTTCAGGGAAAAACTACCGGCGGTGGTGTTGGAATTGCTTGCGCAGCAGATTATTGTTTTGCAACAAAAAATTCTGCCTTGGCTTTAACGGAACTTAATTTAGGAATCGGGCCTTTCGTTATCGGACCTTTTGTGGAAAGAAAAATCGGGATTTCTGCTTTTTCTGCAATGGCAATTGATGCTGATTTTAGAAGTGCGGAATGGTGTGAAAATAATAACATTTATAATTCTGTGTCTGAAGATATAAAAGAAATGGATTTAAAAATTGAAGAATTTTTAGCAAAATTAAGCGGAAGAACTTCGGAAGCATTGGCTTTAATAAAGAAAGTAAGTTGGGAAAATTCTGCAAATTTTGAAAAATTAATGCCGGAAAGAATTGAAATGAGTGCAAGATTAATTTTGGAAGATTCCGCCAAAGAAAATATTGCAAAAATCAAGGAAAGACTAAAAGCAAAATAATTTAAAAAAATCTTGGTTCAAAATTTGTTGAAAGTCAAAAAAATATTTAACATGAAAAAACTAATTTTATTAATTCCATTTCTTTTAGTTGCCTGTAAAAAAGAAGTCACAGATCAGGTGAAAGCAAATAATTCTGACACTATTTTAGCGGTTGATCAAACTTCTACACCTTTGCCAAAAGACTCAATGACAAATCAGGATTCATTAATTGCAAATTCTAAAGTAGTAGAAAAAGTTTTAGATGAGGGCGTTAACAGAGATGTGGACAAAAATGAAATTGTGAGAACTGCGGACGGAAGCATGTTGCCTTTCACGATTGGGGATCAATTCACGACAGACAGTCAAAAATTTATTTTAAAGCTTAAAAATGTTTCAAAATCTAAGTTGAAAATAACCGTTGATTCTGAAAAGCCTATGAATATACGAATTAATCAAATAAAAAAACCAGACGGGAGCCTTGACGGACCTTATGGAAAATCCCTCGATCTACAAACACCACAAAAAGGTGATTATTGGATTATGCTTGGTAAAAGTCTAATGGCAGACGGTACGGGCAAGGGTCATTTCAGTATTAAAGTAGAGTAATTTTATTTGGTACAATTTGTGAGTCTTCTTTTTAAATAACATTTATTAAAAAAGCAAAATGAAAAATTTAATTTTAACAGGCATCATTGCCTCAGCGACTTTAGTAAGTTGTAGTACAGTTCAGTCACTCGTTCAAAACACTTTTCCGTACAATGCAACGGTTTTGGTTTCAACGGGCATTCCTGCAAATCAGGAAGTTTCTTCTTCAACAACGGCTTCAAATGTGCAAAGCTGGTTTGGTGGAAACAACAATGCACAGATTAAAGATGTGAGAATTTCTGAGGCGAAAGTTACCTTGATTTCACCTTCGAACGGCTCTTTGGCAGATTTTAAATCTTTTAAAGTTTATGTATCCTCTGATGGAACTGCTGAAAAACTGGTTGCTTCACGTTCTGATTTTAGCAATTCCGGCAACTCTTTAAATTTAGACATCGGCGATTCTGGCTATTTAGACAATGTTGTAAAAAGCAATAATTTAAAAGTGAGAACGGTTTATGTGTTAAAAAATGCAACAAGTTCTGATATGAATTTACGTGTTTCTCTCAACTTTAACAGCGTTCCTGCCAATTAATTTTTTAAAAATTAAGTGAAAAAACCGTAGAATTTTTATTCCACGGTTTTTTTATCTTTAAGAGTAAAAACACAAATGAAATTTAAATTTATATTAGAACTTTATCATGAATAAGAAATATTTCCGCATTTTTACCATCATTTTTGGAAGTATTTTGCTTCTTTTATTAATTGTGAATTTTAGTATAAATTTTTGGCTTAAAAATAATCTTCCGGATTATTTAAAGAAAAATACAAATTATCAGATCAGTTATCAAAAACTTGATGTAGAATTGCTTTCAGGAAATATCCTCGCGCAAGGAATAACTGTTAATAACAAAAATCCTAATCAAAACAAAATTTTAGGACTTCAGGGAACAATTGATTCGATTACGATCAGTCGTCTAGGCATTTACGATGCAATTTTTAACAAAAGAATTAGTACTAAAAGTATAGTTTTAGCTAAACCAGTTTTAAATATCCAACTTCCCGAGAAGACAAATAAGAGTAAAAAAGAGCAAAATCCCATTGAATTAAAAAATCTAGAAATTAGAAATGGAAAAATTCAGGTTTTCAAAGCCAATAAAAGAAAAATCGCCGGTTCAAATGATCTTAACCTTAAAATTACCGATTTAGAATTATCTTCCGAAACTCAGGATAACGGCTTGCCTGTTGGGTTTGACTCTTATTCTATTGAAGCTAATAAAGTATATTTTCGTCCGGACAATGTGTATTTATTTTTAGCGGATCAAATCAAAACCAAAGATGGTGTTTTAAATATTCGAAAATTTTCCTTTTTACCGCTTTTAAGTTATTCGCAATTCACCCATTATTATCCAACTAAAAGTAATTTATTTAATCTTAAATCTTCTGAAGCAGTTGTTGAAGGTTTTAATTTTAAAAATAAAAAAATAGATTTAAAAAGTTTTCGTTTGGAACAGCCAAATGTAAAAATTTATACAACTGGCGTTAAACCGAAAGCAAAAGATAAAAAGGATTTTACGCTGGATGTTAATTTAGGAAACCTGATTTTAAATAATGCCACTGTTGACGTTGAAAAACCAAATCAAACGCCACTTTTTACTGGCGGAAATCTAAATTTAAATATTTCAAAAATTGTAATGAATGGTGAAACTACAAAAGAAAGTTTACCTTTTCAATACGAAGCTTTTGCGCTTAATGGAAAAAATATCAACTATTTTACGGAAAACGATCATTTGTCGGTTTTAAATTTAAAAGTTGATCCAAAAAATATTGTTTTAAATCAAATTGCATTAAAATCTGAAAATCAGTCTTCTGATAAAAATTATTTTGACGTCAACACAAAGTCAGTTTCAATAAAGTTGAAAGAATGGAAAATGGTTGATTCTAAATTAAAAATGGAAATTGACGATGTTTTAGTGGATGAAATTAAAGGAAAAATCGCAACATCAAAAGTTAAAACTGAAAAGAAAAATAAACCTTCTTTCTTAGATTTTCCACTAAAAATTCATAAAATAAATTTAAAGAACTCAGATTTAAATGTTGAAAGCAAGGGAAAACCAATGGCTTTGAATGGATTAAATTTAAATATTAATGAATTGGAATTAAATCAAAACGAAGCAAAACAGCTTCTGATGAAAAGTGCCAATTATAATTTCACCGCAAACAGTTTAATTTATAATCCAAGCCAATTCTATAAGATTTCGGCAAATGCCATAAAAGTGACTGAAAAAGGCGGAAATATTTCTAATTTTGCGATGATTCCATTGGTTTCTAGAGCACAGTTTATTAAAATGATCCCGACGGAAAAAGATCTTTACAATTTAAAAGCAGCATCCATTTCTTTTGCTGGAAATTATGATCTTTTAAATCAGGATAAAATTATCAATCTTTCAAATGTGACGCTCAATAATATGAACGCGAATATTTTTAGAAGTAAAATTCCGAAAGATGATTTAACGGTAAAACCGCTTTATTCAAAGATGCTGCGTTCCATTAAATTTCCGCTTTTCATTAATAATTTAGATATAAAAAATTCTATTTTGGTTTATGAAGAAGATATTGCGACGAGTGACGGACCTGGAAAACTGGAATTTGATAATTTTAATTTGAATGTAAAAAATATTAATTCCGGGAAAATGAAAGGGAAACCAACACAGGTTGCTATTACCATAAACAGTGGTTTTATGAATGGTTCACCGCTTCATTTAAACTGGGGCTTTAATGTTTTAGATCAAAATGACAGGTTTACCATTTCCGGAAATGTGGGTAATATGCCTGCGCCAAGGCTTAATCCTTTTATTGAACCTTATTTGCACGTCACGGCGACGGGCGTTATCAAAAAACTGAATTTCAGTTTCACCGGAAATCCTGTGGAAATAAATGGGACAATGAAAATGGATCATGATAATTTGAAAATCGCGATCAGAGATAAAGATTCAGGCAAAAAGAAGAAATTACTTTCCGGGATCGCCAATTTATTTATTAAAACAGATGCAGAAAAATATCCAGAATCCGTGAGTATTGAGCATGTAAAAAGAGATAATACCAAATCCTTTTTTAATCTTCTTTGGAAAGGAATGGAAAATGGTTTAGCCAAACATTTGATCGGCATCAACTTTAAAGAAAGTGTCGATAACGTTAAAAGTACAGTCAAAGATGCCAAAGAAACAGTTAAAGACGTTGGCAAAGCCGTGGAAAACGTAACCGACAAATTAAAAGCTGATGATAAAAAAGCTGAACCTGAAAAAAAGAAAGGTTTTTTTAATCGGATCTTTAAATAAAATTGAAAAATAAAAAAAGCCACATTTCTGTGGCTTTTCTTTTATCAAATATTTAAACTGTAATCTCTATTTTACCAAAGATAATTCACTTACGATGTGGCCTGCGCCTGCATATTTGTCAATTACCCAAAGTACATAGCGAACATCAACGTTAATCGTTTTCTGCAATTTTGGTTCAAAAACAATGTCGCCAGAAAGCGCTTCGCTGTTTCCGTCAAAAGCCAAACCGATCAATCTTCCGTAACCGTCAATCACTGGTGAACCGGAATTTCCGCCCGTGATGTCATTATTTGTTAAGAAATTAATTGGCATATAACCGCTTCTGTCTTTATACATTCCGAAGTCTTTCTTTTTGTATAGATCTAAAACTTTCTGTGGAAGATCAAATTCTTCATCACCTTTTTTGTACTTGTCAACCATTCCGCCCATTGTGGTGTAGAAATTTTCTTTCACACCTTTGTAATTTCTATCATCTCTTTTTGGCAAAACGTCAACCTGACCGTAAGTTAACCTCATCGTAGAATTTGCGTCAGGATAGAATTTTTTGTCCGGACTTGCCATCATTAAACCTGCTAAATAAAGACGGTTATTTTTTTCAAAACTTTCATCCACTTTTACAAATCTTCCTGATAACATTTTATAATCTGAGATATAAGCATTTGCAAACTGAAATAATTGGTCACCGTCAATTTTTAATCTGTCAGGATTATTTAAAAACATTACTGCAGATTCTTTGTTTGCAAAAATAGAAGATGCTGCAACTAATGATAAGTTTTTGGCATCTGCACCTAAAACTGCAGGCGACGCAACGTCTTTAGAAACTCTTTGCTGGTAAAGATTTACCAAAGAATTAAGCATCTCGCCTTCTACATTAGCATGAAAATTATCATAAAGTCTGTCAATTGCTGCCTGCACTTTTGGTTTCATCGCTGCTTGTCCGGCCGCATCCTGATCAGCATAAGTTTTAAATAAACTTCCCAAAGAGAAAGCGACAGGAATATATTTTGCGTTTCTCTGCAGTTGCGAAGAAAAATTACGTTCTACATTTCTCTCCGAAATTTGTTTGTAATAAGCTTGGATATCATTTAAAACACCACCATAAACCGGTTCATTTTCCGGTAAAAGTGCCCATTTTTGATAAGCTGCTTCAGCTTGTTGTTTTTCGGCAACAGTTCCATTTGCATTTACTGCATCAATTGTTCCCTGACGATTTTTCCAGTAATTCGCTACACTAGCATATTGTGACGCATAATCTAAGCGCGTTGCATCATCTTTATCCATGTATTTTTTCATAACATCCATAGATAATTTTGAAGCTTCTACCCAAGCCGGATAATCTTTTGTAGTCATTTGCTGAATTCCAAATGAAGTTAAATACCGGTTTGTAGTTCCCGGATATCCAAGAATCATTGCAAAATCACCAGGTTTGTAACCTTTAAGAGAAACCGGTAAAAAATGCTTTGGTTTCAAAGGCACATTTCCCATTGCGTATTCTGCAGGATTATTATTCGCATCTGCGTAAACTCTGAAAATACTAAAATCCGCAGTATGACGCGGCCATTCCCAGTTGTCTGTATCGCCACCAAATTTTCCTAAAGAAGCCGGCGGAGCGCCAACTAAACGAATATCTTTATAATCCTGATAAACGAAATAATAAAATTCATTTCCTTTAAAAAAATCTTTTACAACAACAGTATATTTTCCGTTTTCAGAATTTTCTGTCTGGATTGCTTTGTATTCTGCGTCAATCGCTGCTTTTCTGGCTTCCGCCGTCATGTCACTAGTTAATTTAGTATTGATGCGTTTAGAAACATCATCCATTCTTACCAAAAATCTAACGTAAAGATTTTTCGCATTAAATTCCTGATCGCGTTTCATCGCCCAATAACCATTTTTTAAATAATCTTTTTCCGGTGTAGAAGCTGCTGCGATCGCATCATAACCGCAATGGTGATTCGTAAAAACCAAACCTTGCGAAGAAACGATCTCGCCCGTACAAAAACCACCAAAACTTACGATGGCGTCTTTTAAACTCGAATTATTTACGGAATAAATCTCATCCGGCGTAAGATGCAAACCTTCCTTTTGCATGTCTGTTCCGTTCAGTCTTTTCACCAACATCATCAGCCACATTCCCTCGTCTGCACGCATTTGCAGAAAGCTTAGAAGAAAAGTGCATAATAAAAATACTTTTTTCATATTAAATTTTTTAGTTCCGCTAATTTAACAAAATGCTTCTAATTAAAGATTATTAAACAAAAAAAGACGGAAAATTCCATCTTCAATTTTTTTTGGTAAAGTTTGACTTTATATAATGTTTAACTTTTATTTTTTTATGACAGCTTTTCCGCCTTCCGTTCCCGCTTTTTTGTTCCGCTTTGCTTCACAAAAAGAGCTTCACTCAAGTCGGGCTGCAGGTTTTTGCGATAAATAAGGTTTGTAAATAATTAGAGATAGATTTTTTTCCCTTGAAATTTAAAAAAGAATAATTTAGAAAAATTAAATCCGCCCAAATCTTTGAAATCTGTTTGAGATAGAACCTTTGAAAAATTAATCAACCTTCAAAATCATTTCCGTGTGCGGAATATCATCTTCCAGATATTTTTTGCCTGTGTCGACAAAACCAAAATTAGAATAAAATTTAATTAAATAATCTTGAGCGGAAATTCTCACTGATTTACTTCTCAATTGGTTAAAAATTATCTGCAAACTATAACCAACCAAAATTTTACCCAAACCTTCACCTCGAACAGATTTCGAAGTCAAGACCCGACCAATACTCGCTTCCGGATATTTTATGTTTTCTTTAAAGATTCTCAGATAAGCAACGATTTCACCGTTTTTTTCGGCCCAAAGATGAATGGCTTTTTGGTCATAATTGTCAGCGTCCAAATAATAGCAAGTTTGCTCTACCACAAAAACCTCCTGCCGAATATTTAAAATTTTATAAACCTCTTCTGCAGATAATTCTGAAAAATTTTTAACTTTCCAAACTAAATCGGTCATGAAAATTTTATATTATTTTTTACCAACATCTCATTTGTCGTGCGGATAAAGTCTAAAATAAGATCTCCACCCAGTTTTTTCTCCGCAGAAGTCACAAACATTTCAGGCACTTCTTCCCAGGTTTTGAGAAGTTCTTCTCTATAAACGGCCACATTTTTATCTGCCGCGCCAGGTTTTAATTTGTCTGCTTTTGTAAAGGCAATACTAAACGGAACAGCACTTTCACCGCACCATTCCATAAATTCAAGATCAATTTTTTGTGGCGCCAGACGAATATCAATTAAAACAAAAAGATTAACCAAATTGGTTCTGTTTAAAATATAATTGGTGATAATTTTTTCAAAATCTCTTCTCATTGACTTTGAAACGCGCGCATATCCAAAACCTGGTAAATCTGTTAGTGACCAATTTTCATTCACTAAAAAATGATTGATCAGTTGTGTTTTCCCGGGCGTTTGTGAAGTTTTTGCTAAATCTTTGTGATTCATCATCGCATTAATGAGAGAAGATTTTCCCACATTTGAGCGACCAATAAATGCATATTCCGGCATATTTGGTTCCGGACAATCCTGCCATCTACTGCTGCTTTTTACAAATTCTGCTGTTTTTATTACCATACTAAAAATGGAGGTTTTTACATCCTCCATTGTTTTTATTTATTTTCTATCCACTTATGAAGAATCTCGTTAAATTCTTCCGGTTTTTCCATCATTGCGGCGTGGCCACATTCATCAATCCAGTACAAATCTGAATTAGGAATAAATTTATTCATGTCAATTGCCACTTCCGGCGGCGTCACATTATCCTGTTTTCCCCAAATAATACAAACCGGACATTTAATATTTGGAAGATCATTCAGCATATTGTGTTTGATAGCACTTCTCGCAAGCATGACAGTTTTAATACCTTTCATGCGGTCATTTACTAAAGCAAAAACCTCATCCACCAACTCGTCAGTTGCGATTGTTGGATCAAAAAAAACCTCTTCTGTTTTCTTCTTTATATATTCTTTATCGCCTTTTCTGGGGAAACTATCGCCGAAAGTTCTTTCATATAATCCCGAACTTCCTGTTAAAACTAAATTTTCAACCAGGTCAGGTCGTGTTGTTGTCAAAATCAAACCAACGTGTCCACCCATAGAATTTCCAACAATTGTGACAGGTTTTCCAATTTCTTCGTCAATAAATTTTGCTACAAATTTTGCAATTGTTGTGAGGTTTGTATTTAAAACTGGTAAATCATAAATCGGTAAAACCGGCACGAATACCGAAAATCCTTTTTCTGAGAAAAAATTTACCATACTGGTAAAATTACTTAGTCCGCCCATTAAACCATGCAGCAAGACCAAAGGCTGACCTTCTCCTTCATGAATAAAATCGAACTTTTTTTGTTTTTTTATTTTAAATCTCATAACCTTTTTCTGGGGCTTGGCAAAAATACAAATTTAACACCAATTTATAAACATTTTTTGGCTTTGTTAATGTTACTGATTATTAGGTAAAAATATCAAAATTTTATAAATGTTTGAAATAAAAGTTTGATTGCTAAAATATTTAAAATCAAATAATTAAGTAAACACGGGCGTTTTCAGATTTATTTATCCACATTAAGTCAAAAAGTGGGAAAAAGTGGGAGAATATGGAAATATTTTATAAATTTGTCCCAAATGAATCAATTCATCGGAACATACGAATGTAAGATAGACGACAAAGGTCGCCTAAAAGTGCCATCTTCACTTGTGAAGCAAATGGCCACATTCACCGATGGCACATTCATAGTTAAACGCTCTGTTTTTCAGGCTTGTCTGGAAGTTTATCCACCAAATGCATGGGAAAAAGTGATGTCAAAAATCAACGGATTGAACCGATTCATTAAGAAAAATGCAGACTTCATCCGCCTTTTTACAGCAGGTGTCAAAATGGTGGAATTTGATTCTGCGGGACGTTTACAGATTTCTAAAGACTTAACGACATTTGCTAATTTGACGAAAGAAATTGTGATCACAAGCGCAGGTGAAATTTTTGAAATCTGGGATAAAGAATCGTACGAAAAGGTAATTTACGGCAGTGATATTGATTTTGCGGCTTTGGCAGAAGACGTGATGGGAACTTTAAATTTAGATGAAAATGTATCATAATCCAGTTTTGCTGCACAAAAGCGTAGAAGATCTCATTACAAATCCCGATGGAATTTATGTAGATGTTACTTTTGGCGGCGGTGGACATTCGCGTGAAATTTTAAAAAAATTATCACCAAAAGGCAGACTTTTTAGTTTTGACCAAGATCTGGATGCGTTAGAAAATACAATCGATGATGAAAGATTTACTTTGATTAATCAGAATTTTCGGTTTTTAGAAAACTCGCTTTTGGCTTACGGCATTTCTTCAGTTGATGGAGTTTTAGCAGATCTAGGTGTTTCTTCTCACCAGTTTGACGAAGCAACCCGCGGATTTTCAACAAGAAGCGACGCGCCTTTGGATATGAGAATGAACGTAAAACAGCAGTTGGACGCAAAGAGAGTTATCAATAAATATGAAGAAGAGCACCTTGCTGATATTTTTCACAACTACGGGGAATTGCGAAATTCCAGAAAAATAGCGAAAGACATCGTTACAAAAAGGCTCATTAAACCAATAAAAACAACGCAGGAATTGAAAGATATTTTTCAATATATCCCCGCACCAAATAGGAATAAATTTTATGCGCAGGTTTTTCAGGCGATTCGGATTGAGGTAAATCAGGAATTAGAGGCTTTAAAAGAAATGCTTGAGCAATCGTACAGAATTTTAAAACCAGAAGGAAGATTAGTCGTTATTTCTTATCATTCTTTGGAAGATCGTTTGGTAAAAAGATTTTTGAAAAATGGCAAGTTTGAAGGCGAACAACCGCGTGATATCTATGGAAATTTCCCTAAATTTTTTAATTTATTGCAGACTAAAGCAGTAATTCCAGATGAAAATGAGATAGAAGAAAATAGCCGCGCAAGAAGTGCAAAAATGCGCACTGGAATAAAAATTTAAACAAATTGGTAAAAAAACCAACATATAAAACCCAGAAGAAACTCACTTTTATTGATATTTTAAAAGGAAATTTTCTCAACCGTGATGAAGTAAAAATTCATTACAAATATTTTCTGTTGATTTTTGTCTTAATGATGATCATGATTTACAGCAATCATCTGGTAAGTACAAAAATTGAACAGGTGAATGCGTTAAAAGAACAAACTGAAGAATATAAATCAAGAAATGCGTACGCACAAAGTAAATTAATAAAGGTAAAATTAGAATCTGAACTTGGAAAAGAAATGGTCGCAGATTCTTTACTGACACTTGAAAATCACCCACATAAATTACTGATAAAACTAGATCCATCTGATGCAAAAGCAAAATGAATATGACGTAAAACGAAAAAACGCGTTGCGATGGGGTTACCTTTTTGCACTGACGGCGTTGGTTGTATTCGTGATATTTATTGCGCGCATTGCTATTCTACAAAACACCAATGTTGAGGAAATTCAGGACGATTATATCAATAAAAATTATAGAGAAGCAACTCTTCCTGCTGCCCGTGGAAATCTATATGCTTCTGACGGTTCGATCTTAGCGACCACTGTTATGCGCTACGATGTTTTTTTAGATTTCAGAACGATGCGTGATACTATTTATAATAATAATATTTCCGCGCTTACTGATTCTTTAAGTTTAATGTTTGGCAAACCCCGAAATTATTTCCGGGCGAAATTTGATTCGCAGAAAAAGGCTAAAAATCAGTATTACCAATTGATCAAAGGTTTAGATTTTGACGAATATGACAGAATAAGACACTTCCCTATTTTCAATAAAGGTAAAAATAAAGGCGGTTTTATCATTGACAGAAATTTTAAAAGAGAATTGGCAACCACAGAAATTGGCGCGGGCACAATTGGAATGGATAATGGCGAATATTCTTCCGGTCTGGAAGGTGCGTTTTCTAAATATTTAACAGGAACAGACGGTACGAGATTAGAGCAAAGAATTAACTCAAGCCAATGGAAACCAATCGATTACTGGAAAGTAAAAGAACCGGTTGATGGACAGGATGTTTATACAACTTTAGATCTAAGAATCCAGGATATCGCCCATTCTGCTTTAGAAAAACAATTGATAAAATTCAATGCAGATCACGGCTGTGTGGTTGTAATGGAAGTCGCCACAGGAAAAGTAAAAGCAATGGTAAATCTCCGTCGCACAGAACCCGGAATTTACGCGGATGCCTACAATTATATCATTAAAGACGCAACAGAACCTGGTTCAACTTTTAAAACTGTTTCGCTTTTAGCGGCGATGGACGATGGTTTAATCGATGAAAATACCCGCGTTCAAACTTCAACCGCCTGGACTTACGAAGGACAAAAAATTACAGATCACGGAAGCGGAAATTATGACGTTAGTGATGTTTTGGCGCATTCAAGCAACGTTGGCGCGGCAAAATTAATTACTGGTGCTTATCGCGATAAGCCGGAAGTTTTTTTAGACCATCTTAGAAAATGGAAAATGTTTGATAAAATGGACATTGAACTTCCCGGCGTTGTAAAACCAATTATTGTAACACCAGAAAATAAACGCTGGAACAAAGCGACTTTGGCGTCATTGGCTTATGGTTATTCCTCAAGATTTAGTCTGTTGCAAATGGCGGCATTTTACAATGGAATTGCAAATAAAGGCGTCATGCTAAAACCTCTTTTCATTGATAAAATTTTGAAAGACGGTCAGGAATTATTTACCGGAAAACCGGAAATAATGGTGAAAAAAATGGCTTCAGAAAAAGCAATCGCCGAGATGACTTCTGCTTTAACGCAAGCCGTAGAAAAAGGAACCGCTAAAAGTATTTACACGCCAAATTTAAAAATCGCAGGAAAAACCGGAACCGCCAGATTTGAATACTGGAAACCCGGACCTTTTAAATATCAGGCCTCTTTTATGGGATTTTATCCGTCAGATAATCCAAAATATACTTGTGTTGTGATGATTAATCAGCCAGATACATCGATTGGTTTTTATGGCGCTTCAGTTTCTGCGCCCGTTTTTAAAGAAATAGCAGGAAAAACTTTCCTTAAAACACCATTAAATATTGAAAAAGACTTATTGAAAGATAAAAAAGTAGATTTCAGCAAAATGGTTCATAATCCGGTAAAAGTGGTGATTGACTCAAACAAAATGCCGAATGTCACAGGTTTAATTGGTAAAAATATTATTCCTCAATTAGAAAATTTGGGATACAGCGTTAATTTTAAAGGCGTTGGGAAAATTAAAGGACAATTTCCACTTCAGGGAAGTGATTTAAAAAAGAATCAAAGAATATATTTGACTTTACAAAATTAATGTAGGAATTTGCCTTTGGCGAATTCAAAAATCCTGAAAGGGTGAAATTATTATAAATGAAATTAAAAGAACTTTTAAATAGAATTCCAACTTTAGAAATTCATGGTGAAATAAACCGTGAAGTCTCTGAAATTGTTTTTGACAGCAGAAAAGCCTTCAAAGCTTCTCTTTATGTTGCAGTAAAAGGAACAATTTCTGATGGTCATGATTTTATAAATTCTGCTATTGAAAAAGGAAGTTCAGTAATTGTTTGTGAAAATTTTCCAAATGATTTTAAAGAAAACTGTACTTACATTAAAGTAGAAAATGCTTCTAAAACTTTAGGCAAATTAGCCGCAAATTTTTATGGAAATCCTTCAGAAAAATTAAAGTTAATTGGCGTTACAGGCACAAACGGAAAAACTTCAGTTTGCACACTGCTATTTGATGTTTTTAAAATTTTAGGTTATTCTTCAGCACTAATTTCAACTGTTGAATATAGAATTGGTGACGAAATTATTCCATCGACGCACACAACGCCAGACGTTTTAACCATTAATAAAATTTTAGCAAAAGCCCTGGAAATCGGTTGCGAATATGCTTTTACGGAAGTTTCTTCCCACGGAATTCACCAGGATAGAATTGAAGGTTTGCATTTTAAAATCGCCGGTTTTACGAATATTACGCACGATCATTTAGATTATCACCACACATTTTTAGAATATTTAAATACTAAAAAAAGATTTTTTGATGAATTGCCTTCTTCCGCCGTTGCCATTACAAATGTGGACGACAAAAACGGAAATGTAATGTTGCAAAATACATTAGCAAAGAAAAAATCTTACGCCATGAAAACAATGGCAGATTTCCACGGAAAATTGTTGGAAGCGGATTTTAACGGCATGTTGATGAATTTCAACAACAAAGAAGTTTGGACAACAATCACTGGAAAGTTTAATGTTTACAATTTGCTTTTAGTTTTTGGTATTGCATCAGAATGTGGTTTTGAGGAAAGCGAAATTTTGACCGCAATTTCTCAGTTAAAACGCGTCAAAGGAAGATTTGAAACTATAAAATCACCAAGCGGAATTTTCTTCATCGTCGACTATGCACATACGCCGGATGCGCTGGAAAATATTTTAGACAGTATTAATGAGATCCGGACAAAAAATGAAAGATTGATCTGTGTTTTCGGTTGTGGCGGCGATCGGGACAAAACAAAACGACCTGAAATGGGCGCAGTTGCAGCATCGAAATCAACTTTGGCAATTATAACTTCGGATAATCCGAGAAGTGAAAACCCGCAGGAAATTATCAAAGAAATTGAAGCCGGTGTAAAACCGGAAAACTATAATAAATTTTTAAGCATTCCAGATCGGAAAGATGCGATAAAATCAGCCATAAAATTCGCAGAACCGAAAGACATTATTTTGGTCGCCGGAAAAGGACACGAAAATTATCAGGAAATAAATGGCGTAAAACATCATTTTGATGACAAAGAAATTATTGCTGAACTTCTAAATATTATGGGTAAGTAATTATAAATGATGAAAGATAATTGATAATTGATAATTGATAATTGATAATTAAAAAATGGAAAATAATTTTAACCAAATAATTGCAGACCGAACAAAATTATTGACCGTAAAAATTATTAATAATTTTTCAAACTTACCTTACTCAGATAAAGTTTCGGTAATTAGAAAACAATTATTTAGATGTTCGAGTTCAGTTGCTGCAAATTATAGAGCAATGTGTAGAGCAAGATCGCTAAAAGAAAAATATGCTAAAATTTGTATTGTTGTCGAAGAAGCGGACGAAACAGTTTTTTGGCTTGAAGTAACAGAAGAAATAAATATGATATCGCGCGAAATATTAAAAGAATTAAAAAATGAAGCAATGGAAATTTTAAAAATAACCGCTGCTTACAAGAAAAAGTTAGGCGAAGGACTGTAATCAATCATCAATTATCATTAATCACTTATAGTAACTATGCTGTATTACCTCTACGAATATCTCACGAGCCACGGAATTTACATTCCTGGTTTAAATCTTTTAAGATATATTTCTTTTAGAGCAGCAATTTCTGTGCTTTTATCTTTGCTTATCGCAATGGTTTACGGTAAAAAAATCATCAATTATTTGCGTAAAAAACAAATGGGCGAAATGGTTCGCGATCTTGGTCTGGACGGACAAAAACAGAAAGAAGGAACCCCAACGATGGGTGGGTTAATTATCATTATTGCGACTCTAATTCCGGTTTTTCTATTTACAAGGGTTCTCAATATTTATATCGTTCTTCTAATTATTTCGGTAATCTGGATGGGCATCATTGGATTTATTGATGATTATCTTAAAAAAGTAAAGAAAAACAAAGACGGACTTAGCGGGAAATTTAAAGTGATCGGACAAGTTGGTTTGGGTTTAATAATCGGTATCACCATGTATTTTCATCCAGACATTACTGTCAAAAGAAAATATGCAGATGCAACCGTGATTAATAGAAATAACGTCGAACAAAACTTTCAGGAAGCCGAAAAAGCAACAATTTCTACCGTTCCTTTTGCGAAAAATAACGAGTTTGATTACAGTAAAATTTTATTCTGGATGTCGCCAGAAAAAGCCGCAGAATGGTCTTGGTTGGTTTTTATTCCTATTGTGATTTTTATCGTTACTGCAGTTTCAAATGGTGCAAATATCACTGACGGAATTGATGGTTTGGCTTCCGGCACAAGCGTCGTCATACTGCTCACTTTGGCGTTTTTGGCCTACGTTTCGGGTAATATAATTTTCGCCGATTATCTTAACATAATGTTCCTGCCAAACATGGGTGAAACCACCATTTTTGCGCTCGCTTTAGTCGGCGCAGTTATCGGATTTTTTTGGTACAATACTTATCCGGCTCAGGTTTTCATGGGCGATACAGGAAGTTTAATGCTTGGCGGAGTCATTGCAGTTTTAGCAATAATTTTAAGAAAAGAACTTTTGATCCCGATTTTATGCGGTGTCTTTTTAATAGAAAATATCTCGGTAATTGCGCAGGTTTTTGTCTTTAAATACAGAAAGAAAAAATTTGGTTTAGAATACGCGCAGAATAACAGATTATTTAAAATGTCGCCTTTGCATCACCATTATCAAAAAGAAGGTTACCACGAAAGTAAAATCGTTAACCGCATGATAATCATCGGTGTTATGCTCGCGATTATTTGTTTAATAACATTAAAAGTAAGATAGAATATGAATTTTAAACTTTAATATTTGGGCAGCAATTTGACTACGTCGAATGCTTACTAATTATTTTTTTATGGCAGCATTTCCGCCTTCCGTTCCCAATCTTTTTGCCACGAAATTGGTTTTTTAGAAAGAAAGGTTTTCGCAGGCAAAAAGGATTTCCACTCAAGTCGGGCTGCAATTAGTATCAAAGTTGAAGATTTTAGATAAAAATAAAAACTCTGAAAAGAGAATTAATTATATGAAGAAAATTGTAGTTTTAGGTGGCGGCGAAAGCGGTTTTGGCGCGGCTTTTCTCGCGAAATCTCAAGGTTTGGAAGTTTTTCTTTCAGACAAAGGTGAGATTTTGGAAAATTACAAACAATTATTAATTGATAACGGGATAGAATTTGAAGAAGGAAAACATTCAGAAGAAAAAATTCTAAGCGCAGATTGGATCATTAAGAGTCCAGGAATTCCGAAAAAAGCGGAAATAATTGCAAAAATTAAGGCAAAAAATATCAGATTATCTTCTGAAATAGAATTTGCCGCGGCTTTTACAGATGCAAAAATTATCGCGATCACTGGAAGCAACGGAAAAACAACGACCACTTCTTTAATTTATCACATTTTAAAAGACGCCAAACTAAATGTCGGTTTAGGCGGAAACATCGGGACAAGTTTCGCAAAGCAAGTCGCTAGTGAAAAATTCGATTACTATGTTTTGGAAGTGAGCAGTTTTCAGTTGGACGATGTTCAAAATTTCAGACCTTACATTTCTTTGCTTTTAAATTTAAGTCCGGATCATTTGGATCAATACAATTATAATTACGAGGAATACGCTTTGGCAAAATTTAAAATTGCCGAAAATCAGGAAAATGATAATTATTTCATCTACAATAAAGATGATGAAATGAGCCAGAAACTTTTAGAACAACTGGATTTAAAAGTAAATAAGATCGCATTTTCATTAAAGGAAAAATTATCGGAAGGTGGATTTATAGAAAATGGAACTATAAACGTCAATTTTAAAGACACTTTTTCAATGAAAATTGAAGATCTTTCTTTAGTCGGAAATCATAATATTGCGAATAGTTTAGCCGCTTCAATTGCGAGTAAAATACTGAACATCAGCAATGAAAATATCAGAAATTCTCTGATGACTTTTCAGGCGGTTGAGCACCGATTAGAAAATTTACCAGAAATAAATGGCGTCACTTTTATCAATGACAGCAAAGCGACCAACGTAAATGCAGCCTATTACGCTTTAGAAAGTATGACAAAACCAACAATTTGGATCGTTGGCGGAACGGACAAAGGAAATGATTATACGGAAGTTGAAGATCTCGTAAAAAGAAAAGTAAAAGCAATTGTTTGTTTAGGGATTGATAATCAGAAAATTATAGATTTCTTTAAAGATAAAAAAGAATTGATTTACAGCACTTCAAGTATGGAAGAAGCGGTAAAAGTGTCGAAATCTTTGGCAAAATTTGGGGATGCAGTTTTATTATCACCATGTTGCGCGAGTTTTGATCTTTTTAAAAATTATGAAGACCGCGGCAATCAATTTAAACAACAGGTTTTAAAAAACCACAATTAAAAAATACCCGTAAAAAAGTCCTCTCCTTTGGAGAGGGTTTGGGAGAGGATATGGAAAACCAAACTACAGAAAACAAATTTGAATATCTAAAAGGCGATAAAGTGCTTTGGATGGTCATTATTGTTATTTCTGTTTTCTCAATTTTCCCGGTTTATTCAGCAAGTTCAAATTTGCAATACATTGTGAATAATGGAACTACGACAAGTCACGTCATAAAACATATGGTTTTTGTTGTGGTAGGTTTGGCTATTATGCGCGGTGTGGGAACTATAAAATATGAATACTTGGGGAAATTAAGCAGTTTCCTTTTGGGCGTAACCATTGTACTTCTAATTTTAACAATTTTCACCGGACAAACTATTGATGGTGCATCGGCTTCACGCTGGTTAAAAATCCCCGGAACGCCGATCTCTTTCCAACCTTCGTCTTTTGCTTATTTAATGTTAATTATTTATCTCTGTCGCTATTTAACGAAAAAAATAAAACGCGAAAGACTTCCTTTTGAAAACGTACTCTATATTTTCGGACCGGTTTTACTGGTTTTTGGTTTGGTGGCAAAAGATAATGGTTCTACCGCTTTAATGATTTTAATGGTTTCTATTGCGGTTTTAATTATCGGTCAACTGAATTGGAAGTACATTGTCGGGTTTGCTTCAGTTTCAGTTATGGCAATTATTTTATTTTTAGTTGTCGCATTAAATACAAGTTTAATAGGCGGAAACCGCGTTCACACCTGGATGAGTCGTGTTGAAACTTTCACAAGTCCAAAAAAAGCGGCCGGCGTTGATGATGAAGCATTAAAAGCAAAAAATTACCAAGTCATGCAAGCCAAAGCGGCAATCGTTCACGGTGGAATTACTGGAATGGGACCAGGAAAAAGTGCTTTAAAAACAACTTTACCGCAATCCGTTTCTGATTTTATTTTTGCAATCGTCGTTGAAGAGTATGGAATAATTGGCGCTACTTTTTTAATTGCGCTTTATTTAATTATGATCATTCGGATCGTAATAATTGCCAGTAAGATGCCAGCATTTTTCGGGTCATTGTTGGTTCTCGCGATCGGGATAATGATCTTCGTGCAAGTTGCCGTAAATATTGCCGTAGCGGTAAATTTAATTCCTGTGACTGGTCAACCTTTGGCGCTGATAAGTTATGGTGGAACATCAATGCTGGTGACTTATTTTCAGTTGGGAATTATTTTAAATGTAAGTTCCAGAATACAGATCTACGATGAAGAAGGAATGGGCAAAAAACAGAATATTGAAGAAATAAACGATATCGCTTAAATCCCCTAAATCCCCAAAGGGGACTTTTAGAAAATAAAATATGACAGAAAATAGAAACATAGAGTCTAACGAAATTTCCCCCTTTGGGGGAAAGGGGGATTTTCGTGTTCTAATGAGTGGTGGCGGAACCGGCGGACATATTTTCCCGGCGATCGCGATTGCGCAGGAAATCCAGAAAAGATTTCCTGAAACAGAATTTTTATTTATCGGCGCTCAAAATAAAATGGAAATGGAAAAAGTGCCGCAAGCAGGATTTAAAATTGAAGGTTTAAACATTGCGGGATTTGACAGAGGAAATAAATTAAAAAATATTTCTCTTCCCTATAAAGTGATAAGTAGTTTGCTTAAAGTTAAAAACATCATCAAACAATTTAAACCAGATTTCGCCATTGGAACTGGTGGTTTTGCGAGCGCGCCGGCTTTGTACGTCGCCTCAAATTTGGGTGTGAAAACATTTATTCAAGAGCAAAATTCTTTACCTGGAAAAAGCAATCAGTTCTTGGCTAAAAAAGCACAGGCAGTTTTCACGGCTTATCCAAAAATGGAAAGTTTCTTCGAAAAAAGCCAGACTTTCTTTCTTGGAAATCCAGTTCGGGAAACTATTGTTAATGATTTAATTGATAGTAAAACTGCGAAAGAAAAATTAGGTTTAAATCCACAGATTTTAACCATACTTTCTGTCGGTGGATCTTTAGGTTCAAGAACTATAAATAACGCTTGGAAAGATAATTTAGAGAAATTAAAAGGAACTGGCTTTCAATTAATTTGGCAAACTGGAAAAACTGATTACGAAAAAATAGTTGTCAGTTGTCAGTTGTCAGTTGACGGAAAAACTGACAACCAACAACCAACAACTGACAACCAAATTACTATAAAAGAATTTATTTCAGATATGGCTTTGCATTATTCTGCCGCTGATGTGATTGTTTCTCGCGCAGGTGCGATCGCAATTTCAGAATTGGCGATTGCTAAGAAACCTTTAATATTAGTTCCATTACCAACTGCAGCAGAAGATCATCAAACTAAAAATGCTTTGACTTTGGTTGAAAAAAATGCCGCAAAAATGGTAAAAGACACCGAAATGAAAGATAAATTTTGGCCTACTTTAATGGAAATCTGCGAGAATGAAAATCTTCGCAAAACGATGAGCGAAAATTTAGAAGATTTTGCAAAACCAAATGCAACGCAAGAAATTGTAGATGAAATATTAAAAATAATTAATAATTAAATGAGTCATTTCAGTTCATATCAAAATTTTTATTTCGTTGGCATCGGCGGCATCGGAATGTCGGCGCTTGCAAGATATTTTCACTCAATCGGTGGAAATGTTTTGGGTTATGATAAAACTGAAACAAAATTGACTTCCGCCTTAATTTCTGAAGGAATAAAAATTAATTTCGAAGATAAAGTAAGTGACGAACTTTTAAAATTAACAAAAGAAAATACGCTGGTCATTTACACGCCAGCAATTAAAAAATTAGAAATTTTAGACTTTTTTACTGAGTTAAATTTTACCATTTATAAAAGAGCGCGCGTTTTAGGAATGATCACGGATCATACGGAATGCATTGCAATTGCAGGAACTCACGGTAAAACAACAACCTCATCTTTGGTAGCGCATCTTTGCAAAGAAGCCAACCTTCCCTTTTCCGGATTTTTAGGCGGAATTGCAGAAAATTTTAAATCTAATTTTATTTTTAACGGTAATGAAATTTCTGTTGTTGAAGCCGATGAATACGACCGTTCTTTCATGAATTTAAAACCGGATTGGGCAGTCATAACTTCCCTTGATGCTGATCATTTGGACATTTACGGCGATAAAGAAACTATTGAAAAAAGTTTTCGCGATTTTGGTGCTTTGGTTGAAAATGACAATCAGTTATTTGTAAGAAAAGGAATTGAAATTGGCCGTGGTGCAAAAACTTATGCCGTAAATGAAAAAGCACATTTTTATTCCGACAATCTTCGGATGGAAAAAGATTTCATTTATTTTGATTTCCACACAGAGACTAAGAAAGTTGAAGATTTTATTTGGGAAATTCCGGGTATTCACAATGTGGAAAATGCGACTGCGGCAATTGCAATTTTACATGGAAAGGGGGTTGATTTTGAAATGATTAAAAGAGGAATTAGAAGTTTTAAAGGTATAAAACGCCGTTACACAAAGTATTTCTTCGACAATGGTAAAAATTATATTGACGATTATGCGCATCATCCGACGGAATTAGACGCGGTCATTGGAAGTATAAAAACATTTCATCCCAATAAAAAATTATTGGTTGTTTTTCAGCCGCATTTGTTCAGCAGAACACGCGATTTTGCTGATGATTTTGCTAAAAGTTTGGAAGCCGCAGATGAACTAATTCTTTTGGATATTTACCCAGCAAGAGAACTTCAGGAAAACTTTGAAGGTGTAACCTCTAAATGGTTATTAAATAAAATTAATTTAAAAAATAAAGAAGTTTCGACTTTAAACGAGGCTTTTAACAAAATAAAAGAAAAAGAGTTCGATATTTTATTAACAGTTGGCGCTGGAAATATTGACACATTAAGCGACCCAATAATTAATTGGCTTTCAAAAAATTAGAATGAAAAACAAATTCAGAATATTAAAAATATTGATCACGTTGATCCTTTTTGGGTTTTTGTTAAGTTTTTCATTGAAAAGATTTAACGGAAGATCTTTAGAGAAAATTACGATTAAGATGAACGCTTCAACGCCGGTTTATTTTGTAGACGAAAAAGAGGTAAAAGATCTGGTAAAAAAAGAAAATCCAACACTGAAAATTGGGGATTTAAACATTCCGCTTTTAGAAAAAAAACTAAACAGAATGCCTGCAGTTGACAGCGCAAATGTTTATTTAAACTTGAATGGAAACTTAAATTTAGACATTAAGCAAAGAGTGCCAATTTTTAGAATAATAAATGGTGATAATGATTTCTACGTAGATCAAAAAGGCGTTGAATTTCCCATTTCTAGAAATTATTCGCATCCGTGTATGCTTGTGACCGGCGAGATAAAAAAATCGGAATATGTGAAACTTGCCGATCTAATTTCAAAAATCGATAGTGATTCATTTAGCAAAAAATTTTTTATTGGAATATCGAAAAATAAGGAAAGTTACAGTTTGCTTACAAGCGATGGTTTTTATAGAGTAGAACTGGGTGATCTGGATAATATTGATTTTAAGGTTAAAGGTTTTAAAGCTTTTGTAACAAAATTTTTGGTTAATGAAGATCCTGATAAATACAGCCAAATATCTTTAAAATATGATAATCAAATTGTTACGACTTTAAACCCGCATTTTGAAGCGAATGACAGTATTCTTGCTGCAAATTATAAAGAATTTAGTAAAATTCCTGCTGTTGTAAAAATGCCTTCAACAACTGCAAAAAAATTACCTGAAAAATCAGTCAGTAAACCGAAAGTAAAAGCGGCAGAAAAGCCTCGCGAAAAGCCTAAAGTTGCGACACCGGTGAAAAAAGTAAAAACAGCGACAACAGTAAAAAAGCCAACAACCGTCGCAAAGAAAAAAGTGGTCGCTGCAAAACCGAAAGAAGCGCCAAAAAAGACCAAGGCAAAAATTAAAATAGAATAACAAAAAATAGCACAATCATAAATGGAAAATAACGAATATTCAGTAGGACTCGACATTGGAACTACAAAAATCGTGACCATTGTCGGACGAAGAAATGAACACGGAAAAATCGAAATTCTGGGCGTCGGGAAGGCAAAAAGTCTCGGCGTACACAAAGGCATTGTGAATAATATTTCACAAACCATCAGCTCCATAAAATCTGCTGTGGAACAGGCGCAAAACAGCGCGGGTGTAAAAATCCATAAAGTAACTGTTGGAATTGCCGGAAAACACATCCGTTCGCTGCAACATTCCGATTACATTATGCGCGATCATCCGGAAGAATATATTACGGAAGATGATATTGAAAAATTAAAAGATCAGGTAAAAAAATTGGTGATGCTTCCTGGTGAAGAAATAATCCATGTTTTGCCGCAAGATTATAAAGTAGATTCTGAAGGCGAGATTCAGGAACCTGTTGGAATGCACGGCAAAAGACTGGAAGCAAATTTCCACGTTGTTGTTGGACAAATGGGTTCTATCCGAAATATCGCCCGTTGCGTTCGTGAAGCAGGTTTAGAAATGGAAGCGTTGACTTTAGAACCTTTGGCTTCATCTGAAGCAGTTTTAACAAAAGAAGAAAAAGAGGCCGGCGTTGCGATCGTTGATATTGGTGGCGGAACAACGGATATTGCGATTTTTAAAGATAATATTATCCGTCATACTTGCGTCATTCCTTATGGTGGCGGCATTATTACTGATGATATTAAAGAAGGTTGTTCAATCATTGAAAAACATGCGGAACAATTAAAAGTAAAATTTGGTTCAGCGGTTCCTGATCTGGAAAAAGACAGCACTTTTGTAACAATTCCAGGTTTGCACGGCAGAAATGATAAAGAGATTTCCCTTAAAACTTTAGCACAAATCGTGAATGCTCGAGTTGAAGAAATTTTGGAAATGGTAAATACAGAGTTAAAAGCATACGGCGCTTTTGAACAAAAGAAAAAATTGATTGCAGGAATTGTGTTAACTGGTGGCGGTTCTAACTTACGTCATTTGAGACAATTAGCAAATTATACGACAGGTTTAGACAGCAGAATTGGTTTTGCAAATGAATACGTGGCAAATGATAAAAACCAACAATTAAAAGGTCCGGAATATGCGACTTCGATCGGACTTTTAATGGAAAGTTTAAAAATTCGCGATAAAAAACCTTATGAAGCTGAACTTCAAAAACAGGTTGAAGCGAAAATTGCAGAAAAAGAAGATAAAATTGAACCACAGATTTCGGAAGAATTGACGGTAGAAATTGAAAAAGGACACCGCGAACTGGCCAAAAAAGTGAGACCAACTTTCGGGGAATCTATTTTAAATAAAGTAAAAAAATTCTTCGAAGAAGTGGAGTAAATCAAAATGAGCAATGATTGTTAATAAGTAATTAAAAAATCAACTTTCAAAACTCATAAAAAATAATATCTTTAAAAATCAAACATAACATGGACAATATAAATAACAACACCGGATTTTCTTTTGACTTACCTAAAGGAAATTCTTCAATTATAAAAGTGATCGGCGTAGGCGGCGGTGGAAACAACGCTTTGCGACATATGTACGAACGCGGCATTCACGGCGTAGATTTCGTGATTTGCAACACAGATTCTCAAACATTAGATAATAATCCTGTCGCAAATAAAGTGCAATTGGGACTTTCAATAACAGAAGGTTTAGGCGCAGGGGCAGATCCTGAAGTTGGGGAAAAAGCCGCGATAGAAAGTATCGACGAAATAAAAGCGGCTTTGGGACAAAATACCAAGATGGTTTTCATCACTGCCGGAATGGGCGGTGGAACAGGAACTGGCGCTGCACCGGTCATCGCAAAAGTGGCCAAAGAAATGGGCATTTTAACTATTGGAATTGTTACCGTTCCTTTTAGTTTTGAAGGAAAAAGAAGATTGGATCAGGCCGATATTGGTTTAGATAAATTAAGAAACAATGTTGATTCTTTGATCGTTATTAATAATGATAAACTGCGTCAACAATACGGAAATCTTGGTTTTAAATCAGGTTTTTCTAAAGCCGATGAAGTATTAACAAACGCTGCAAAAGGAATGGCAGAAGTTATTACAGGATATTTTGATGTAAATATCGATTTCCGTGATGCTAAATCTGTTCTTCAAAATAGTGGAACGGCATTAATGTCAACGGGCGTTGCAACCGGCGAAAATAAAGCCGAAGAAGCGGTAAGAAAAGCGCTTGATTCCCCTCTTTTAAATGACAATAAAATCACCGGCGCTAAAAACGTACTTCTCTTAATTAGAAGTGGTTCTGAAGAAGCAACAATGGATGAGATCGGAATTATTAACGATTATATTCAAAAAGAAGCCGGCGATACGGCAGATATTATTTTCGGTGTTGGGTCTGACGAAGAATTAGGCGATGGAATTTCTGTTTTGGTTATTGCGACTGGTTTTTCTAAAGAATATTCTAAACATTCCGGTGTTACAGAAACCATTAAATATTCTTTGGACGGCAGAAGTTCTAATAAAAATCAATCGATAGAAACTTCTGAAAACGATTTTTCACGAGGATTTCCTTTGGATAAAAAAATTGTTAGTCTGGACGATGAAGATGATTTTAGACCGCAAACACCAGAAAACAGATTTCAGCAAAAAAAAGTTGCTGAACCAGCACAAGTGTCTTCTTACAATGAAATTGTAGAAAAACCTGTTGAAATGTGGGAAAAAGAGGATGAAAGTATGGAAAACCAATACAATCTTTTCTCTTTTGAAGATGAAGTTTCAGAAGAAGATCTGGAAGCAGAATCTCTTATTTTTGAAGTAGAAAAACCGATAAAAACCGAAGTAAAATCTGACGCTGTTGAATATAATTTCATGGTTAATGAACCAATTGCCGAAGAATATTTCATTCAGGAACCAAAAGTAGAAAAGTTTGTTTCAGAAGAGAAACCGGTTGAGAATAAAGTAGAAATTTTCGAAATCGAGACTTTTGTTAAAGAGAAAACAGAACCGAAAGTTGAAGCAAAGATTGTAGTTGAAAAAGAAGAAATTAAAGAAGAACCAAAATCTACTTCTTTTGGCGAAAGTCAATTTACGTTTGTTGAAGTTCCGTCTGATAAATTGAAAGTAAACGAGCGCAGAAATAAATTAAATGAGTTTAATTCCCGCTATCAAACAGTTGACAGCGATTTACAATTTGAAACAGTTCCTGCTTTTAGACGTAAAAATATTGTTTTAGATCACGAAAATCATTCTGATCAAAATATCCAGACTTATCTTCGGGATGACAATGGAAGAATGGAAGTTCGGGAAAATAGATTTTTAAATAAAGATGTAGATTAGGATCAATGTAACAATTTGAAAATGTAACAGTTTACCAATTAGTAAAAATAAATTAATTTTTTAATTGGTAATACCCTAATATTGTTACATTGTTAAACTGATAAATTGGTAGATTAATTAAATTAAATAATTATGAGTTTAGAAAATACGATAAGCGCCGCAATTGTAACCTCGATGAAGGCCAAAGATAAAGTCTCTCTCGATGCTTTACGCGCGGTGAAATCTCAAATTTTATTATTAAAAACGGAAGCAAAAGGCGCAGAAGTTTCTGACGAACAAGTCGTAACTATTTTGCAAAAAATGGTAAAACAACGGAAAGATTCTTTTGATCAATTTACGGCACAAAACCGCACAGATTTAGCAGAAGTAGAAACGGCTCAAAGCAAAGTGATCGAGCAATATTTACCAAAACAATTGACTTCAGAAGAACTTGAAGCAGAAATTAAAAAAATTATTTCTGAAACTGGCGCCGAAAGCATCAAAGATTTAGGAAAAGTGATTGGAATTGCGAGTAAATCTTTAGCCGGAAAATCTGACGGGAAAAGTATTTCTTTAAAGGTAAAAGAATTGCTTTCTTAAGATTTAAATAAATTCTCTGAACTTTATATTCGAAACCTTTTAAAAATCTATGAATTAATTTTCATAGATTTTTTTATTTTTATTTCCATTTTACAGACGGATTTAAAAACATTGTTTAACTTTAGTGCTGATAAATTTTAAAGAACATTTATAACTATGAAAAATACTTTTAAGCAAAAATTTCTACTTTTAATAATCATTGGTTTTAGCCAATTTTCTTTTGCCCAATATGGAACAGGAACTTATTGGTCTTTGGACGGCAATAATATAATGGAAGTTGATAATGGCGAAATTGTTTCTAAAAACGCGCAAGATGAATCGAAATCTACCACAATAATTTCAAAAGAAATGTTGACGCCTAAAGGAAAATCACCTTTAAATGTGGTTCGTTTTGCATTTTCAGAGGATAATCAAAAAGTCTTGATCGCTACAAATACTAAAAAAGTCTGGCGTTACGACACACGCGGCGATTCCTGGGTTTATGATTTAAAAACAAAATCTTTAAAACAGATCGGCAAAGACAAACCTGAATCTTCTTTAATGTTTGCGAAATTTTCACCGGATGGTAATAAAGTCGCTTACGTTAGCGGTCACAATATTTATGTAGAAGATTTGGCAAGTGGCGAAACAAAAGCCTTAACAACCGACGGAACATTGCGCTTGATCAACGGAACTTTTGACTGGGTTTACGAAGAAGAATTAGATTGTAGAGATGGTTTCAGATGGTCGCCAGACAGCAAATCTATCGCTTACTGGCAAATTGATGCGCAAAAAATCAAAAATTATTTGATGCTGAATACTACAGATGAATTGTATCCATTTACGGTTCCTGTGGAATATCCTGTGGTTGGCGAAGATCCAAGTTCCTGCAAAATTGGGGTTGTAGATTTAGCAACTGCAAAAACAACCTGGATGAATGTTCCCGGAGATGCTGTTCAACATTATATTCCGAGAATGGAATGGGCTAATAATTCTTCTCAATTAATTCTTCAACAATTAAACAGAAGACAAAATGAAAGCAAAGTAATGTTGGTTAATGTTAAAGAAAATACGGCGAAAGCCATTTATTCTGAAACTGATAAAGCGTGGATCGATGCAAAAGCGGAAGCAACTGGCTGGAGTTGGATTGATGGCGGCAAAAAATTTATTTGGCTAAGTCAAAAAGACGGGTGGAGACATATTTACGCGATTGGATTAGACGGAAAAGAACAATTATTAACGCCAGGAAATTATGACGTTATTGAATTAAACAGTGTTGACGAAAAATCAAAAACGGTTTATTTTATGGCTTCGCCGGATAATGCGACACAAAGTTATCTCTATTCTGTTCCATTAAATGGCGGAAAAGCAACAAAACTTTCGCCGGCAAATGAAAGTGGTTTTCACGATTACGACATTTCGCCAAACGGAAAAGTGGCGTTTCACAATTATTCCACTGCGAATATGTTTCCTTTAAGCGACGTTGTTTCTTTACCAAATCACAAACTTTTAAGCGGTGGCCAAATTGATCCAAGAGCGAAAAACTATAAAATTCCGAAAGTAGAATTTTTCAAAGTAAAAACTTCCGAAGGTGTCGAAATGGACGGATGGATGGTAAAACCAACCAATTTTGATCCGGCAAAAAAATACCCTGTTGTCTTTTACGTTTACGGCGAACCGGCTTCACAAACAGTTTTAGACAGATTTAGCGCTGGACTTAACAGACTTTATAATGGAAGTATGGCAGATGACGGTTATATTTATATGTCGGTAGAAGGTCGAGGTTCACCTTCGCCAAAAGGCAGAGAATGGAGAAAATCCATTTACCACAAGATCGGCGATATCAATATCAAAGATCAGGCTTTGGCTGCAAAAGAAATTATGAAATGGCCTTACGTTGACGCAGACCGCATTGGGGTTTGGGGCTGGAGCGGCGGTGGCTCTTCCACTTTAAATTTAATGATGCAGTATCCGGAGATCTACAAAACTGGAATTTCCATTGCAGCAGTTGATAATCAATTGAATTACGACAATATTTACCAGGAACGTTACATGGGATTATTGCCGGAAGACAAACATTATTTCGTAGATAATTCACCTTTGGCGCACGCAAAAGATTTAAAAGGAAATCTCTTAATAATCCACGGAACCGGCGATGACAACGTGCATTACAACAATGCGGAACAAATGATCAATCAATTAATTAAATACAATAAAACATTTCAATTGATGGTTTATCCAAACCGCACGCATTCAATTTCTGAAGGCGAAGGCACAAGCAAACATTTATCTTCAACTTACACCAAATTTTTAAAGGAAAATCTTCCAGCAGGCGGAAAATAATTTTAAAACCACTCTACTTTGCCAATCTTGAAAATTCGGGATTGGCAAAGTTTTTTTTGGGCAGACATTTCCGCCTTCCGTTCCCAATCTTTTTTTCAAATGCAAAAAAGGATTTCCACTCAAACCTAACGAAGTGGTTCGATCATTCAAATAACAAATAAATAAATCATCATCAAGTCGGGCTGCAATTTTTCGTATAAAACAAAGTTATTTTTTAAAATGAAAATAGTCAGAATACTTATTTTATCCTTTTTATTGATTTCAATTCTGGGTTTTTCTCAAAAGAAATTACCGATTGTTTACGCAAATTCCACAAAAGTAAAAATCTATGAAGAAGATAATCCAGTTTCAAATTGGAGTATTAATTCTAAATTAAAAATTGATCAGTACACCACAAATAAACTCGTAAAAACGAAAACCGTAAAATTTAAAACAGATATTGACTCTATCAGTTTTAAAATAAAATCCGGGATGAAACGTGATTTTATCGTCATTTTAAATGGAAAAGATTCTTGCCTCACAAGAATTCAAAGTCCGGAAGTAAAAAACTTCAGCAAATTAAAACCAGAGATCCACGATTCTATTCCTTTCTTTGTAAATAAATTCAACACCAATTATATGAATGTTGTGTTTAATAAAGTTGATTCCCTAAAAATGAACTTTGACACAGGCGCAAATGACGTTGACTTCACAAATGAAGCACTTCAAAAAAAAATAAAATCAAACCCAAAACTTTACGACACCGATTACGATTTCAAAATCGGAAAGAGAGATTATAAAGCCAAAGTTTATGATATCGAACTTGCCGGCAATGAAACTGATGGATTATTGGGTCGGGATTTATTTGACGGAATGGTTGTAGAATTAAATTACGACAAAAACAAAATGATCATTCATTCTAAAATGCCGACATCTATATCGAATGATAAGCAATATTCAAAATTTAATATTAAATATATCAAAGGAAAACCGTTCATAGAAACTGAAATCTCTCAAAATGGAATCCAAAACAAAAGTTATTTTCTCTTTGATTTAGGCTATCAAAAAACCGTCATGTTGGATAATGATTTACTAAATGAAAACCACTTCCCAACTGATAAAATGGCAGTCATAAAAAAAGTAATAATGCACGGAACCTCTGGTAATGAAGTTCCCGTGATTACTTCAAATTTAGAGACATTGAAATTAGGAAAATTCGAATTGAAAAATATTCCTACACAAATTTTAACGCAAAACAAACCAATACCAGGTTTAAAAATGCATATTTTAGGTAATGAAATTTTAAAAAAATTTAATACTGTTTTGGATTTTCAAAACAATGTCATTTACTTAAAACCAAATCATCTTTATGATTTAGCATTTTCAGATCAGATAAAAGAAAAAAGTTAAACTTTCCAGGAAATCTACTACAAAATTGTCATAAAATAATTATTAAACAAAGTCCCAAAAACCTCATCCGTTTTTGGGGTTTTTTATTTCCGTACTTTTGCAAAAAATTCCTGAATGCAGATTTATAACTATTTCACTGTCATTATCATTTTAGCCGCCGCCTTTGGCTATTTTAATATTAGATTCTTAAAACTTCCCAGAACAATTGGTGTGATGATCATTGCACTTTTAACTTCCCTGGGAATTGTTTTAGCTGCGTCCTACTTTCCAGAACTTTTCGTGCAGACAAAAAAGATGATTTTATCCGTAGATTTCTACACTATTTTGATGAAAATTATGTTGAGTTTTCTACTTTTTGCAGGATCAATTCATATAAAATTAAAAGACATAAAATCAGAAAGAGCGCCAATTATAGCATTTTCCACTATCGGCGTGTTAATTTCAACCGTAGTTGTTGGTGGAATTATGTATTATTTACTTTTGGCTTTCAAACTCGATGTTCCCTTTATCAATTGTTTGCTTTTCGGTGCGTTAATTTCACCAACGGATCCAATCGCCGTTTTAGGAATCTTAAAATCTGCAAACATCTCAAAATCTTTGGAGACAAAAATTTCCGGTGAAAGTTTATTTAATGATGGCGTTGCGGTTGTTATTTTCATTTCTATTTATGAAGTTTCACAAGTTGGTTTAGCCAATATGGGCATTTCAGATATTGCTCTTTTATTTTTAAAAGAAGCCGGCGGTGGAATTTTATTAGGGACAGTTTTAGGAGGTTTAGGAACTTACGTTCTAAAAACAATTGACGATTATTCAGTCGAGGTGATGGTCACTTTAGCAATGGTTATGGGCGGCTATTTAGTTGCAGATTTCCTACATGTTTCCGGTCCACTTGCCATGGTTGTCGCGGGTATTTTTATAGGAAATCGTGGTAGAGATGTAGGAATGAGCAGTATTACGGAAGAATATATTGACAAATTCTGGGAAATGCTGGATGAGATCTTAAATGCTGTTTTATTCCTTTTAATCGGTTTAGAATTACTGGTCATTAAGTTCGAAAACATCTACATTTTAATAGGAATTATAGCCATTTTCGTCGTTCTTTTTGCAAGATTTGTCTCTGTGGGTATTCCTTTTCTACTTCTAAAAAGAAAAGTGAAATTTGAAAAAAATTCTTTTCCAATATTAGTTTGGGGCGGGATTCGTGGTGGAATTTCTGTCGCTTTGGCTTTAGCACTTCCTAGGCATAGTTCCGGCGATATGTTTGTGGCGATCACTTATATCATTGTGCTTTTTTCAATAATTTTTCAGGGTTTAACTATCGGAGGTTTTGCTAAAAGACTGACAGCAAAATCCGCCAAAAAGGCGCAATAGATTTTTGGTATTATTTTAATAGGTTTTAAATGAATTAATTAAATTTAAAACAATTAATTTTGCACCAAGATTTTAACTTAAAAATATAAAATTATGTATCCAGAAGATTTAGTAATGCCGATGAAGGCAGAACTTACAGATAAAGGTTTCGAAGATTTAACGACTCCAGAAAAAGTTGATGCAGCCGTGAAACAAAACGGAACGACACTTTTAGTGATCAACTCCGTTTGTGGTTGTGCAGCAGGCGCAGCAAGACCGGGCGTTGTTTTTTCTTTAACAGGCGACAAAAAACCAGATCATTTAGCCACCGCTTTTGCAGGTTTTGACGTTGATGCCGTAAATGAAGCGAGAAGATTGCTTGCTCCTTTTCCTCCAAGTTCACCATGTGTGGCACTTTTCAAAGATGGTGAATTGGTTCACATGTTAGAAAGACATCATATTGAAGGAAATCCAGCGGGCGCAATTGCAGCGAATTTGCAAGCGGCTTATGAAGAATATTGCTAAAATTAATTTTAGATAAAATAAAAATTCCGTGCTGCAAAGTGCGGAATTTTTTTATGCTTTATTAAAAAAATATACATCGAACTTTCTTTATTTAGAGAAGTATCAGTTATTTGAAAGACACAAAAACAACAATTTAAGATTAAAAATAATTTATTTTTCTCTTATCATAGGTCAATGTGGTTCATTTTCAATTTGTATAGTTTTGCAAATTAATTTTAAAAATAAATTCTTAAAATATGAAAAACTTATCAATCTTCGCACTTTCCGCATTTTTATTCGCGGGATCTTGTAAAGAATCTAAAACTGACACCGCTACTACTTCTACAGAACAAAATGTAGCAGAAAGTAAAGGTGAAGTTTTTAATATTAAAACTGACAGCAGCGCCGTAATCTGGACTGCGTCTCATAAAGGTGGAATAAACCCAAGATTTGGAACTACAAAAACAACAGGAACGCTTTCTGTAGAAAACGGAAATTTAACTTCCGGAAGTTTAGTTTCTGATATTAATAGTTTAGTTACCGATCCAAAATCTGTGGATCCAAAAGCGACTGAAGGCAAAACTTCTGCTGATCTTGACGCCCATTTAAAAAGTGCAGATTTCTTTGATGTTGCAAAATATCCTAACGTGAAATTTGAGATAACAAAAGTTGAAGAGCTTCCTGCAGGAACTGAATCTAAAACAGAAGGCGCTAATAAAATGGTAAGCGGAAATCTTACTATTAAAGATAAAACGGTAAATGTAAGTTTCCCTGCAAAAGTAGAAATTACTGTAAATGAAGTAAAATTATTGTCTAAATTTACAATCAACAGACAAGATTGGGGATTGGCATACGGTACTGATGGCGACGTGAAAGACTGGGCAATTTCTCAGGAAGTTGATTTGGATCTGAACATTGTAGCCGGAAAATAATTTATATACACATAAGACATTGAGCCACATTTATTTGTGGCTTTTTTTTGGTTATTAATGAAGATTTTCTTAATTGCTTTTAGTAAGTTATTTTGTAAACCCAAAATAGTTTTAAAACATCTGCAGCAATTTCCTATTTTTGCAAAAAAAATTCTTGATTCGAATTGTACAACACCACGATTGGGTTATCTTCATTATTTTAGGAAGTATTTTCGCGCTTTCATTAATGCTAATTTCTTTGCAAAGAGAAGCCTCATTGAAAGACTTTTTACTTCAGAAAATTGAAGATTCCAGTAACATTTACATCAGTTGGATAATTGTTTCTACAGTTTATGCGACTCTTCTTTCTGTACTATTTTCTCAATATATTCCCTTTGTGCCGAAATTCATTAGCAATCTTTCCCTTTTTGGTATGCAACTAAATAAATTTGGATTCGTTTTTTTTTCAGTCTGTTTTTTTTATATTTTAAAAATTATTTTAACTTATTTCTATTATTACGGCGTTCGAAGCCAAAAAAAATGGCAGCAGTTTTATTTTGTGGCAACACGGTTTTACTTCGTTTTGACGCTCATCTTAATTTTTGCCTGTCTTCAAGTCAATTATTTTCCTCAAGAAAGAATACAAACCTATCACGTATATGGACTGTTATTTATAATTATTTTTGTTTTTAAAAACATTTTCTATCTTTTTCACAATTATAAGATACTTCCCCAAAACTGGTATTATAAATTTTTGTATATTTGCACCCTCCAAATAATACCTTTCATGGTACTTTTGAAATTTTTATTTAATTAATTAAGGATTACAATATTTGATGAAAATAAAATCTATACTGGTTTCTCAACCTGCGCCAAACGAATCTTCACCATACACGGAAATCGCACGCAAGGCTAAGATAAAAATAGACTTCAGACCTTTCATACACGTCGCTTCTGTAGATGCCAAGGAATTAAGAACGCAAAAAATTGATCTTTCACAATACAATGGTATTATTTTTACCAGCAAAAATGCGATAGATCATTATTTTAGAATTGCGGAAGAGATGCGTTTTGCCGTACCGGATTCTATGCGCTACATCTGCCAGTCTGAAGCCATTGCAAATTATTTGCAAAAGCACATTATTTACCGAAAAAGAAAAATAAGCTACGGCGAAAAGAACTTTGCTGATCTTTTGCCTTTATTTAAGAAATATCCTACAGAAAAATATCTTTTACCTGCTTCCGATCTTATCAACGATGAAATGGTAAAAACTCTGGAGACATCTAATATTGACTGGACGAGAGCTACGATGTACCGCACTGTTTGCAGCGATCTTACTGATGTAGCAATAAGTGATTATGATATGTTAGTGTTTTTTAGTCCGCAAGGCATTAAATCTTTAACAGAAAATTTTCCTGATTTTAAGCAAAACGGAACTGTAGTTGCGGTTTTTGGAAATACTACACAGGCTGCCGCCGAAAAAATCGGTCTGAAAATTGACGTAATGGCACCTAATAAGGAAACGCCTTCTATGACAATGGCGATTGAGAAATATATTAGAGAATCTTACAAGTAAATCTAAAAGAAATATTTAAAAACCATCTTTTCCTTTTACGGATCAGATGGTTTTTATTTTAAACAAATATTGAAAAATGCACGCTCCAAAAGCAAAAAAAATAAATAAAACTTTAGAAATTCACCAGGACAAAAGAGAAGATCCGTGGTTTTGGTTGAATGATAAAGAAAACCCGGAAGTCATAAAATATCTGGAAGACGAAAATCTTTATACCGATGAAATAATGCGTGATACGGAAGATTTCCAGAATCTTTTGTTCGAGGAAATGAAGGCGCGTTATAAAAAAGACGATGAATCTTTACCCTATTTTTTTAATGAATATTGGTATTTTGTTCGTTACGAAGACGGAAAAGAACACCCGATTTTTTGCCGAAAACATTTGACTTTAGAAAATAAGGAAGAAATTATTTTAGACGTCAATATTTTAGCAGAAGGAAAAGATTTTTTTGATGTTGGAAGCGTTTCTGTGAGTCCAAATAATAAATTGGGAACTTTTTCTACTGATGAAAAAGGACGTTTGATTTTTGATATTAAGTTTTTAAATATTTTTACCGGGGAAATTTTAGAAGATTCCATTCCAAATACAACCGGGAAAGCAGTTTGGGCAAATGATAACGAGCATATTTTTTATATTAGAAAAGATAAAAGTCTGCGAGCTTACAAAGTTTACCGCCACAAATTGGGAACTTCCACGAAAGAAGATGTTTTGGTTTTCCATGAAAAAGACGACACTTTTGATGTTAATGTTTTTAAAACCAAATCTTTAGAATATATTTTTATTGCTTCATCAAGTTCGACTTCTGATGAACATTTATTTATTCCTTCAAATAATGTTTTTGCGGATTGGAAAATTGTTCAGCCCAGAACTGAAGATCTAGAATACGCAGTTGAACATTATCAGGATTTATTTTACATCATTACAAACGCAAATGATGCGACGAATTTTAAATTGGTCACGACTCCAGCTGAAAAACCAGGTTTAGAAAACTGGATAGATTTAATTCCGCATCGCAAAGAAATTTTACTTGAAGGTTTTGAGATTTTCAAAAATTTTCTCGTTTTAGAGGAAAGAAAAGAAGGTTTACTACAAATCAGGATTTTTAATTATTTGTCTAAAGAAGATTATTATTTAGAATTTACAGATCCCACTTATTCCGCATTTATTGGTTTAAATATAGAATTTGATACTGAAAAACTGCGATATATTTACACATCACTTACACAAACAAGCACAACTATTGAGTTTGATATGGCGATGAAAACTTCTTTGATTTTAAAACAACAGGAAGTTTTAGGAGGAAATTATTTACAGGAAAATTATATTTCAGAACGGATTTGGGCCAATGCGAGAGACGGAAAAAAAGTGCCAATTTCTTTAGTTTACCATAAAAATACCTTAAAATCTGCGGACACACCTTTGCTTTTATACGGTTATGGAAGTTATGGACACACAGTTGACGCAAGTTTTTCTAATGTTCGATTGTCAATTTTAGACCGCGGATTTATTTTTGCAATTGCACATATCCGAGGCGGAGAATATCTTGGAAGAGATTGGTACGACGACGGAAAAATGCTGCAAAAGAAAAATACTTTTTTTGATTTTATTGACGCTGCAAAATATTTAATTAAAGAAAATTACACTTCAGAAAAACACCTTTATGCAATGGGCGGAAGTGCAGGCGGACTTTTGGTTGGTGCAGCGATGAATTTTAATCCGGAATTATTTAATGGAATTATCGCGCAAGTGCCTTTCGTTGATGTTGTGACGACGATGTTAGACGAAGAAATTCCTTTAACGACCGGGGAATACGACGAATGGGGAAATCCAAATGAAGAGGAATATTACCATTACATGAAATCTTATTCCCCCTACGATAATGTAGAAGCAAAAAATTATCCTAATATTTTGATCACAACCGGAATAAATGATGGACAAGTTCAATATTGGGAACCCGCAAAATGGGTTGCAAAACTTCGGGATTTGAAAACTGATAATAATATTTTGATTTTTAAAACCGATATGGATTCCGGTCACGGCGGAGCTTCCGGAAGATTTGAAAGTTTAAAAGAAGATGCGTTGGAATATGCGTTTCTTTGTAAACTTGAGAATAAATTATAAGTTTTTGATTTTTAAATTTAAATGATGACAGAAAAAGAAACCTGGCAAAAAATAGAAGAATTTTTTGTCGAACATTTTGATACAGAAAAAAATCCGACGATTGAAACGATGTTGTTTTTGATCGGTGTACAGGAATTAGGCAGTGGAAAACAAAAATTTTCTAAAGATGATAAACTAAATCTTTTGCATATCGCAGTTTGCAGACTTTTAGAACCTTTTGGCTATTATAAATTTACGGATTATGATGCGGAAGGCTGGCCACAATATGAAACTTTAGAAAATTTGCCGGAGTTAAAAGTAAATGAACAAAGTATTTTAATGAAAAAGGCAATAATCCAGTATTTTGTTGACGAAGAATTGCTTTAAAGATTTATGAAATATGATTTAAAAGAAATATCGGTAATTAATGAATTTTCAAATTAAAATATTCGACCACTTCTTAGCAAATTTATTTAAAATAATTTCTTAACAATTAATGTTTCAAGAATGGGTTTTTCACAATATTTTGTTAATAAACGCAATTTTAACAAACTTTATATAATATTATAGGCAAATTTTTGTTTTAATATTCTTAAAAGAAGTAATTTTAACACTTCAAAATGAATATTAAGGTGAACAATAAATTTATTCCCATTATTTCGGTCTTTATGACCATTTCTCTCGTTGTGTTCACATCGTTCCAATTTTACTGGTTGAAAGGTTATTATAGTGCCTTGGAACAGGAATTCTCAAATAAAGTTTACAGCGCTTTAGAATCTTCCGCAAAGACCATTAATGAAATTGAGATCAATAAATATCTTAACGAAGATTATAAAAATTTTGGTAAAACAGTCTTAGCAGGTAAAAATCAACCTTCATTAACCACTATTTCACAAGTAGAAGATTCCGCGTCTAGAAGGTCGCTTACTTACACACGAAGTATTTTAGAACAACAAAATATTCCGATTTCTAAAAGGGGCGACAGTTTAAAACTTGCTACTTTGCGCACTGATGAAAATCTCATCAGATTAAAATTAGATTCCACCGAAAGACAACCACTCACAACAGATCTTAGCCGTTCATTGGAAAATGGAGATTACACTACTAAGGAGTTTGCGGGAATTGTTGGTAGTAATTTACCGATCAGTAAAAGGGTAAATGACCGGGTTTTGGATTCTGTAGTTACTAAAGAATTGAAAATTCGCGGTATTAGCACCCCGATAGGTTTTGCAGTTTTCGATAAAAATGAAAAACCTACCAAAATTGTTAATTCTCTATTTAAAAAAGAAGAAAAAGACCCTTACAGATATCCACTTTTTACGGATGGCCAAGACCGCACGCTTTTTACCTTAAATCTCGTTTTTCCGAGAAAAGATTACAGTTTAGCGAGAAATAATTTGCCTATGCTTCTAGGTACTTTTATGAGTTTGCTTACTATTTTGGGCATTTATATTATTTCCATTAATTACATGATGCGTCAGAAAAAAATCGCGGAAGTAAAAACGGATTTTATCAATAATATGTCACATGAGTTTAAAACGCCTTTGGCAACAATTTCTGTGGCGACAGATTCCTTGGCTAATGATAAAATTGCGACAAATCCGGAAAAGGTAAAATATTATTCCGCACTCATTAAACAGGAAAATCTGCGGATGAAAAAACAGGTTGAAAACGTCCTGAACATGTCTAAACTTGAGCGCAACGAAATGGAATTATTTTTAAAGGAAACCGATGTTCGCGCGCTGATTAACAGAATGGCAGATTCTTTTAAATTAATAGTTGAAAAACGTGATGGCGTTATTGAAAAAGATTTTACAGCGACTAAACATATTTTTAAAATTGACGAATTTCATATGTCCAATGCATTGATCAATCTGCTTGATAATGCCAATAAATATTCACCTGAAGCGCCAAAAATTAATATTAAAACCAAAAATGAAGGTAATTGGTACGTTATAGAAATTAAGGATCAAGGAATGGGAATGGAAACCTTGAATAAAGGGAAGATTTTTGAGAAATTTTTTAGAGAAGAAACTGGAAATATCCACAATGTAAAAGGCCAGGGTTTAGGACTTTCTTATGTTAAAAAAATAATAGAACTTCATAAAGGCCAGATACTTGTAGAGTCTGCAAAAGATCAGGGAAGTACTTTTACCATAAAACTTCCGATGGTTTAAAAAAATAATAATAGATGATCGTCGATTAATGATTTCTGAAATCTTAAAATCAATGATCAAGTATCAATAATCGATTATAAAATTAAAAAAAAATAAAAATTATGAGCAACAGAATACTTTTAGTGGAAGACGACCAAAGTTTTGGTGCCGTTTTAAAGGATTATTTAAGCATTAACGACTTTGAAGTTACACTCGCTACAGACGGCGAAATGGGCTTAAAGGAATTTACAGAAAATGAATTTGACATCTGCATTTTTGATGTGATGATGCCGAAAAAAGACGGTTTTTCTTTAGCGGAAGACGTAAAAAAAATTGATAAAAACACTCCGATTATATTTCTTACCGCTAGAAATATGCGTGAGGATATTCTAAAAGGCTATCAGTTAGGCGCTGATGATTATATCACAAAACCTTTTGATACAGAGCTTTTACTTTATAAAATAAAAGCAATTCTTCAGAGAAGTGCAACTTTGGAAGATGAAGGCCAGGAACAATTTAAAATCAGTAATATTTATTTTGATTCTATGCTTCGTCAGTTGAAAGTAGGTGATGAAGAATATAAATTATCACCAAAAGAAAATGAGCTTTTAAAGCTTCTTTGTCTGCACCGTAATGACTTTATGCCGAGAGATTTAGCGCTAAGAAAAATCTGGAAAAAAGAAAATTATTTTACTGCAAGAAGTATGGATGTTTACATTGCTAAACTTCGTAAATTGCTGAAAGGCGATCCAGGCATGGAAATTATAAATGTTCACGGTGAAGGTTTTAGACTTTTAGTTAAAAATCAATAATGAGCCTATTTTAAATAAATAAAAAGTCCGAAGAAAATATCTTCGGACTTTTTTCATCTTAAATTCTGCAAAAGTTATTTTGCCTCAACACAGAAGATCTGGTAGGAGACAAGTCTGGCTTCTTTAAAAACCCTTCTCACACTGTTATAATCTGCTAAAGCGCTTTCCTTGGTAAAATAACTTCCGGCCATTATTTTGTAATTTGGTCGCAATGAAGCATCTTTTGTCACCTTCAGCATTGGAAATTTGCTTCTAAAATAAAGCGCCACCTGATTGGCTTCTTCATTACTTTTAACGGTATTTACCAATATTTTAGTTCCTAAAATTCTTGGATTTTTTCGACATGCTTCAGCAGTGGAGATCGCTCTATCCGGTAAATTTATCCTTGGTGGAATATAAGTGCCGTTATTTGAATAATCTGAATCACCGGATTTTGTAGTTCTACTGCATTTACCTTCAACGCTTTCGAGCATATCACTTATTTTTTGATCCATTGAGATCTTCACTGTGTTGCCCGAAATCGTATCAACTTTTACAACTTGCTGAGCTGTGATCAACACCGATGCAAAGAATCCGAAAAACAGAAATAGCTGCTTAAAACTTTTCATTAATTAATATTTTTGCAAATTTAAACAAATAAAAAATATACGCACCATTACTATTTAGAACAATTACAAATTAGAAAATTATGTAATAAAACATACACAGTTACTCATAATTTTCTGTTAAAATAGTACTTTTGCACTATTGAATATACACTTAAATATATTTACTAACTCAAGATTATTTAAATGATTAGTTGGAGAAAGCATTATAAAACTGTATTGATAGCCGTAGGATTATTGCTGTCAACAAGTGCTTCTGTTCACGCCCAAACCGGCGACCCAAGCAATGGTGAAAAACTTTTTAAAGCAAATGCGTGCAACTCTTGCCATGCATTAGACAAGCAAGTTGTAGGTCCGGCTTTAGGAGGGATTGTAGCTAAAGTAAAAACAGACGCAAATGTAGGCCCAGATTGGCTACATAAATGGATAAAGAACAATAAAGAACTTAGAGCTTCTGGTGATAAGTATGCTAACGAAATTTTTGAGCAGTTCAATAAGACTGAAATGCCTGCTTTCGCAAATCTTTCAGATAAAGATATTGATGATATTTTAGCTTACACTACTAATCCACCTGCAGCTCCTGCAGCAGATGCAGCAAGTGCAGATGGCGCTGGAGGTACAGATATGAATTCTGTTGCGGCTTTGGAAGCAGCTAAAAATAATGAAGCGGCTTCTAAAATTATCATTACAAGTTTAGTCGTCATCGCAGGATTGTTATTTTGGTTATTGTTAAAGCTAAGAACTTTAGTAAATCTTCAAAAATCTCAAGAATTAAATGCGAAGGATTCTGCCAAAGCATTTTCGTTTGCTGAATTTTACGATAAATACAGAATGGTCGGGACAGGAATATTATCTGTTTTAGCACTTATTGCTTTCTACGGAGTCTGGAACTGGCTAATGTGGATCGGGGTTTACAAAGGTTATAAGCCAGAGCAGCCAATTTATTTCTCTCACAGAATTCACGCAGGTGTAAACAAAATTGACTGTCAGCTTTGTCACTCATCAGCAAAATATGGTAAAGTTTCTGAAATACCTTCTCTGAATGTTTGTATGAACTGTCACAAAATGATCCCTGAATATAAAGGGAAATATCTTGAACCAGGAAAAGACAAAGCATTCTATGATGGTGAGATCCAAAAAATATATGAGCACGTTGGTTGGGATAAAGAGAAAATGGCTTATACAGGGAAAACAAGCCCTGTACAATGGACAAGAATCCATAACATGCCGGATTTTGTTTACTTTAATCACGCACAGCACGTTGTAGCAGGAGAACATGCGATCATCGATGGTTTCAACAAAAAACATCCGAAAAAAGATGATCAGATCGATGTTGTTTGTAAAGCGTGTCACGGAAAAATCGATACGATGAATGTCGTGCAGATGGCCAATGATTTCACAATGGGATGGTGTATAGAATGCCACAGAACAACAGAGATAGACATGAAGAACGGTTATAATAAAACTTACTTTAAAAACCTTCATGAGAAACTTAAAAAACAATTCGGTTCCGGTGCGAAAATCACTGTTGCAGCAATTGGAGGTTTAGAGTGTGGTAAATGTCATTATTAATAATAAAAATTAGAAGTATCAATGGCTTCAAATAAAATACAGTTCAGAAGTATTCACGAACTAAAAGACCAGACGCTGAACGCGAAACTGGCGGCAAAAGAATTTCAGGACGAAATACCGGTTGATGACTTTTTGGGTAATGCTGAAAAAATGAATCAGCCAGGAACTTCAAGGAGAGATTTCTTAAAACTTTTAGGTTTCTCTACTGCAGCAGTAACGCTTGCAGCCTGTGAGGCACCAGTTATTAAAAGTATTCCTTATGTGGTTAAACCACATAATATCATCCCGGGAATTCCTAACTTCTTTGCAACTTCTTTTTTTAACGGATCTGATTTCGCAAGTGTTTTAGTAAAAACCCGAGAAGGGCGTCCAATTAAAATTGAACCAAATGCACTAGCAGGAGATTTAGGAAAAACGAATGCGAGAGCTCAGGCTTCAGTTCTTTCTCTTTATGACAATGATAAAATCAAACAGCCTAAATTAAATGGTAAAGATGACACTTTCGATAGTGTTGATTCTTACGTTTTAAAAGGCTTGACAGAATCAATGGGTGCCGGTAAAAAGATAGTAGTGCTATCCCACTCTTTTCCAAGTCCAACGTTCAAGAAATTATTTGGTGATTTTAAAGTAAAATATCCTACAGCAGAGCTAATAACTTACGACGCTTTACCTCATGCAGCCGCACTGGATGCATCACAAGAGGTTTTTGGTGTTCGTGCTTTGCCGGTTTATGATCTTTCAAATACAGAACTTGTTGTTTCTTTTCAGGCAGATTTTCTTCAGGAATATTTAGCAGCAAATCTTCAAAGTTCATACGCGAAAGCAAGAAAACCTGGTGAAACTATGCTTCGTCATATTCAGGTTGAATCTAATATGTCTTTGACTGGTGCGAATTCTGATACAAGAATTAGACTTAAACCAAGTGACGTCAACAAAATTTTAGTTGAAGTTTACAACGGTTTAAACGGTGGAACTTCCAATAAGCAGGCAGCAGAAATAGTAAAAGAATTGCAGGCAAAAGGATCTAAAGCAGTTGTTTTTGCTGACGGTTCTAAGGCAGCGGTTGTTTTATCTTATTTAATAAATCAAAAATTAGCATCGAGCGCATTTACTGGTAAAGCAAATATGCTTAAAGAGTTTGATGGTGCAAGATATAATGAATTTTTAGGTTGGCTGAATAGCGGACAGATCGGAACGCTAATTACAAACAATGTAAATCCGGTTTATTCTTCAAATAAAAAGCAAAGTGATGCTTTTAAAAATACTGTTGCTAAAGTTCCTTACGTTATTTCGTTTTCTGAGAAAAAAGATGAAATGTACCAGTTGGCAAAAGCAGTTATTCCGGTAGCACACTGGTTGGAATCTTGGGGTGATATTATGCCTCAGACAGGTAGTTATTCTTTAATTCAACCTACAATACAGAAAGTTTACAAACCAAGACAGCTTGAAGAATCTCTTTTAGTCTGGACCAATGGAAAAAGCAGCCCTAAAAATAATTTTTACGATTATCTTAAAGCCAATGCTACTCCATTGTTAGGTTCTGTTTCTTTTAACAAAGCTTTATACGGTGGATTCAATGAGGTAACAGGCGGCACTGGTCTAACTTACTCAGGTGGAAATGGTGCACAAGCAGTTTCAGAATTAAGCGGATTTAAATCTTCAAAATACGAACTTGTTCTATATACCAATGCTTCGATAGGCGACGGTGCTCAAGCGAATAACCCTTGGTTGCAGGAACTTCCAGATGGTATTTCTCGTTTGTCATGGGATAATTACCTTACAGTTTCTCCAAAAGATGCTGAAGAATTAGGCTTAGATAACGATCTTAATGCGAGAATGCAATTAGATGGTTCACTAGTAGATTTAACGGCTAATGGTGTAAAACTGGAAAATGTTCCTGTTTTTATACAACCTGGTCAGGCAGACGGATCTTTCGGTCTTGCATTAGGCTACGGAAAAAAATTCTCAGGAAAATCAGCAGAAACTGGTGTGAATGCTTACCCACTTTTTGACGGTTCAAATCTTGTGATTTCAAATGTAAGTTTATCTAAAGTTGATGGTGTACACGAGTTTGCAGGAATGCAGCTTCAAAACACATTAATGGGTAGATATGAGATAGCGAAAGAAGTACCTTTAGAAAAATTCTTAAATGTAAAATTTAACGATATTTCAAAAACTGAAGAAGGTGAAATAAGAGGTTGGAATGTTCCATTGGAACTTCACACAATAAACGAAGCAATGCCAATTGGCAAAATTGACCTTTGGGATGCTTTTGACGATACTGACGGACCACACTTCAATTTGTCTGTTGATCTTAACTCTTGTACCGGCTGTGGAGCATGTATTATTGCATGTCAGGCAGAAAATAACGTTCCTGTTGTTGGGAAAGCAGAAGTAAGAATGTCTCGCGACATGTTTTGGTTAAGAATTGACCGTTACTATTCTGCAAAAGAAAAAATTGAAACAAAAGAAGCTGTTGACAGAGGTTTAAATGTACCTAATTTATATGATATATTAATTCAGCCAAACGAAAGTCCTGATGTGATCTTTCAGCCTGTGATGTGTCAGCACTGTAATCACGCTCCTTGTGAGTCAGTTTGCCCTGTTGCAGCGACTTCACATGGTAAAGAAGGTCAGAATATGATGGCCTATAACAGATGTATCGGAACAAGATATTGTGCAAATAACTGTCCTTATAAAGTAAGACGATTCAACTGGTTCACTTATAATTTAAATGATAAATTTGATTATAACATGAACAATGATCTAGGCAGAATGGTTCTAAATCCTGATGTAGTTGTAAGAACGAGAGGTGTGATGGAGAAATGCTCAATGTGTATCCAGCAAACTCAGACAGTAATTCTTGAAGCCAAAAAAGCCAATAGAGTCGTAAGCGACGGCCAGTTTCATACAGCTTGCGAAAGCGCTTGTCCATCAGGTGTATTCTCCTTCGGTGATATGAATGATAAATCTTCAAAAGTAAGATCTCTCTTTAATGAAGACAGAAAATATGTACTTTTGGAAGAGGTGGGAACAAAACCAAATGTGTTTTACCACGCCAAAATAAGAAACAGAAAGGAAAACGTTTAAAAAATAAATAGGTAAAAAATGTCAGGACATTACGAAGCTCCGATAAGGGAACCTTTAATTATTGGTCACAAAACTTATCACGATATTTCAAATGATATCGCCAGACCTATAGAAGAAAGAGCAGGAAAACTGTGGTGGGTTTCCATCTATGTTGCTTTAGTACTTTTCATTTATGGCTTCGGCTGTATCGCTTATACTATAGGTACAGGAATTGGTGCGTGGGGACTAAACAGAACGATCAACTGGGGTTGGGATATTACTAACTTCGTATGGTGGGTAGGTATTGGTCACGCGGGAACATTAATATCCGCTGTGCTTTTATTATTTAGACAAAGATGGAGAATGTCTGTAAACAGATCTGCGGAAGCAATGACGATTTTTGCTGTTGTACAGGCCGCTATCTTTCCGGTAATTCACATGGGTAGAGTATGGGTTGGCTACTGGGTTTTCCCTTTACCAAATCAGTTTGGCTCAGTTTGGCCGAATTTTAACTCTCCGTTACTTTGGGACGTATTTGCAATTTCCACTTACTTTTCAGTATCTACAGTTTTCTGGTTTATGGGATTAATTCCCGATTTTGCAATGATCAGGGACCGTGCAAAAACTCCTTGGACAAAAAAAATATACACCTTTCTATCATTTGGATGGGGCGGAAAAGCAAAACACTGGCAAAGATTTGAGGAACTTTCCTTAGTTCTTGCAGGTTTAGCAACTCCACTTGTATTTTCTGTACACACTACGGTATCTTTTGACTTTGCTACTTCAGTAATAAAAGGTTGGCACTCTACAATTTATCCACCTTACTTCGTGGCAGGAGCAATTTTCTCTGGATTTGCAATGGTTCAAACACTATTGTTAGTTGCCAGAAAAGTTTGTCATCTAGAAGAATATATTACGATCTACCATATTGAAATAATGAATATTGTAATCATTCTAACAGGCGGTATGGTAACCGTGGCTTATGGAACAGAATATTTTATTGGCTGGTATTCAGGATCTAGATTTGAAGATTTCACTTATCTATCTCCAGGCGCAGCAACAGGGCCTTATTGGTGGGCTTTTTGGGCCTTGATATCATGTAACTTAATTATTCCTGCAGCATTTTGGTTTAAAAAAGTACGTACAAATATTACAGCAACTTTTATTATTGCTTTAATTATTAATATAGGAATGTGGTTCGAGAGATTCGACATTATCGTAATTAACTTATCACGTGATTATTTACCTTCATCCTGGACGATGTTTAAACCTACAATTATCGATGTTGGCGTCTATTTAGGAACTATTGGCTTTTTCTCTGTTTTATTCTTACTATATGCAAGAACATTCCCTGTAATTGCACAGGCAGAGTTAAAAACAATTTTGAAAATTTCAGGTAAAACTTATAAAGCAAAAGAAGGAGATGAGCACCATTAAAAAAATATTTGGCCTTTATGGCGACGATGATGATTTGATGAATGGCGTAAAAGCTTTCAATGCAAAAGGTATTGCAATTGCCGAAGTCTATACTCCATTTCCGGTTCACGGGCTTGACAAAGCTTTGGGTCTTAAAAAAACAAGAATTTCTGATGCAGCATTTATTTACGCTGTTTACGGCGTTACGCTGGGAAGTCTTCTTACCTGGTATGTTATGAATTTTGACTGGCCTCAGGATATTGGTGGTAAACCTTCATTTTCATGGTTTACAAACATGCCGGCGTTTGTTGTTCCGATGTTTGAACTTATGGTTTTTTGCGCTGCACACATGATGTCGCTTACATTTCTGATTAGAAATAAAATGTACCCATTTTGTCCACCTCAAAATCCTGATCCACGAACTACTGATGATAAATTTATGATAGAATTTCTCTCCGATGATGTGGAATCAATCAAACAGCTTCTGGTAGAAACCGGTGTAGAAGAAATTACGATAAAAGATGCTTAATTTAATGATTTATTTAAACATTAATTAAGTAAAAAATAAATTTCAAATGAAAAATAGTTTTTTTAAAATAATAAGCATATTAGGTTTGGGAAGTGTTTTACTTACTTCCTGCGGACCGAAAGATAATCCACCATTGGTTTACTTTCCGGATATGTACTTTCCGGTCGCTTACGACCCGCTTGCGAAAACTGATATCGCTTATTCAAAACATGAGAATGAAATTCCGTTATTTGTGAAAAATGAAGGCGCTTCAGGATTGGGACCAGTTACAGGAACTGTTGCACAAAATAATGATTTTGTAGTAGAAGCAAACAACGATTTAGTTCAAACTCCAGATGAATATAATGGCGGCTACGATGAAGCTAAAACTTTAACAGTTTCTCCATTAAACGCAAAAAATAAAGCAAAAGATCTGGCTCGCGGAAAAATATTATTTGAACATACTTGTTCTGCTTGTCATGGTGTAAATGGAGATGGACAGGGACCAATCGTTTTAAGCGGCGCTTATTCCGGAGTTCCAAAATACGCGGACAGAGAAATCACGGTAGGATCTGTACATTACGTAATGATGCATGGTAGAAATGCTATGGGATCTTATGCAGGAATGCTAAATATTGGTGACCGATGGAGAGTTGCAATGTATGTAATGAATGCTTTCAAATCTCAACCAAGCGCAACTGCAACTGCACCAATGGCAGCAACACCTGCGACACCAATGGCTGCTTCAGCGCCTGCGGCAACAGCAACGACAGAAACTACTAAAAAATAAAAGAATTAAAAATGTATAGTTTTTCACCAAAATTAAGATTATATTCAATTATACTCATCGTTTTAGGATTAGTAACTTTCGGAATTGGGTATTTTATGAACCATGGCATTGATCAGGTTCGGGTAGAACATATGATGGAAACTGTGCACGCAGGTGGTCATAACGCTCCAAGTAACTCAAGTGAAATGGTTGGTCCGCAAGATCATGCATCTCATTTAGAACACGCCACTTTACAAATTCACAATCAGCCTCTAGCTGCAATTCATCTTATAGCGATCTTCGCTTTTGCACTCAGCTGTTGTGCGTTGTTCTTTTATTCAATTCAGACAGCCGCACACGCAGGATGGTCCATAATAGTTCTGAGAGTAATGGAAGCAATTTCTTCCTATATTCCATATGGCGGTGTGATTATCTTGATACTGGTTGCATTAAATATTTCCGGCGCTGGGCATATTTTTCACTGGATGGATGGCTCTTTAACCGATCCAAAATCACCAAACTTTGATTCAATTTTATACGAAAAAAAGAGATTTTTGAATATTCCTTTTTATGCGATCAGAACTTTGATATATGTAGGAGGTGCAACATTTTTTGCATGGAAATTAAAATCCATGTCCAAAAGAGTTGATGAAGACAGATCCAGAGAAACATACCAACTTTATTATAAATGGAATGTTGCTTACATTGCATTCTTTGGTTTTGCAACTGCAGCCTGGGCTTGGGATTGGTTAATGTCTATTGATCCACACTGGTATTCTACAATGTACATCTGGTATGCAATGGTAAGTTGCTGGGCAAGTGCCATTGGAGTTATAATTTTAATTTGTGTTTATTTAAAGAAAAAAGGAGCTTTACCTCAGTTCAATGATAATCACTTACATGATTTAGGCGTTTTCCTTTTTGCATTAAGTATGCTTTGGACGTACACCTGGTTTGCACAGTTTATGCTTTATTGGTATGCCAACATTCCGGAAGAAGTCAATTACTTTTTTGGAAGATTTCAATATTACAAACTCACATTTTTTACAAGTTTAATATTATGCTTTTTAGTTCCTTTATTAGTAATGGTAAGCAGTAGCATAAAAAGAAATTATAAAGTAATGGCAACGATGTCAGTTGTAGTGATCGTTGGCCACTGGATGGATTTCTTTAATATGGTAATGCCGGGAACTGTAGGTCCGTTTTGGAAAACACCTGAAGTATTTTTATTAGTTTTTGGAGCCATGTTCTTCGTGGTTGGATTGTTTATATTTGTTGTAATGACAAGATTATCAAAAGCCAAACTAATTCCTACGGGAAACCCATACTTGCATGAATCTGAAATTTATGAATACCCTTTCTAAAATTTCGTTACAATAAATATTAAATCCCGACTTTTGCCGGGATTTTTTTTGCCTAAAATTTTTTAAAACTCAAAAGTTTATTTTACTAAATTTGTATAAATCATTAATTATGAAAAAATATTTTTTTCTGTTTTTCGCCTTTAGTTTGCTGCTGTTTACTTCATGTAAAAAGACAGAAATAGACTCTACTGATTTAAAAACATTTCAAAGCAGCGTTAATGATTTGGAATCCAGTTTAAATACAATTCAGCAAATTAAATTTAACGAAGCTTTATACATTTTAAAAACATTTGGTGTAGAAGGAAATGATGATATATCAAAACTAAAAGCTTTATCGAAACTTCTTGAAGGAAAAAAAGTACCAGAAATTTTAACAATGGCTGACGCTGTTGCTAAAAAAAACAGCGTTGAATGGGCAAGCACTTCCCCACCATCATTGGGCGAAATGAATATTTTTGGCAATGTAAATGCAACAGAAAAAGATCCAAATGAAATAGACGCATCTTCACTTTCTATAACAACCACGCCAATTTCCGTTGACAGTATCCTAGGACCAAAAGCATTGCAGGTTGTCCCTCGTTTACTTGACAATTCCGGCACACCTATTTCTTTTACCGGAGCCGCATTAGAAACTGTGATGGAGGTTTCAAGTAATGGAACAAGACTGTTAACTTCTAAAAATTTAATGCAAAACAATAATTTTAAAGGTTTTACTTTGAGATTTGCTTCATTACCAAAAGAAAAAATTTCCAACGGTACAATTGAAATAAAAGTAACTGTAAAAAGTTCTAAAAAGACTTACCAAATGATCAAAGCGAGCGTTCCCGTAAATACAAAAACTTTACTCGAACCAACTGTCAAAAGATCAGATTCTATGCAAATTGCGCCGCCTACTTCAGAAATAATTGATCCAAACGCGATTCCTGTTCCGGCAACCACAACTCCGACGGCTGTCACAGGAAATCCGAAATCTACAGTATTAAAATTTTTAAGTAATCTTGGGTCACAAAATCTAAAAGGTGCTTACGACGTTGCAGATAATCCATCATGGGGTAATTATGATAATTTTTCAAATCCAAATTCTGGTTTTGGTGCGGTGAAAAATTTAAACGTAAATTCCGTTACAACGAGCAATTCATCAGACAAAAATGCGGCAGTAAATGCAAATTACAACGTCACAGATAAGAATGGAAACACCGTCGCTCTGGACGTTACTTATGGTTTAAAAAACACCAACGGAATCTGGAAAATTTCAAGCTATAAAATTAATTCATCTCAAAAAAAGTAATTATTTTGCCTTCAACTGAGCTTATTTCAAAATTAAAAAATACGGTAACAACTATTTCTGATTTTCCTTCCAAAGGAATTCAGTTTAAAGATATTTCACCAATTTTTTTAGATCCAAAACTTTATGAAGAAGTTATAAAAGATCTTGCGGATTTTAGCCGTGGTAAAATTGATGCAGTTTGCGGCATAGAAAGTAGGGGTTATCTTTTTGGGATTGCAATAGCAGTTGCGCTGGAAGTTCCCTTCATATTAATTAGAAAAAAAGGAAAATTGCCACCGCCATTTATTGGTGAAAAATACGATCTGGAAAACGGTTCGGCAGAAATTGAAATTAAAAGAGATCAATTAAAACCAGGTTCGCGTGTACTAATTCATGATGATCTTTTGGCAACCGGCGGCACTACAAAAGCTGCTGGAAATTTAGTAGAAAAATTAGGCGGAATAGTTTCCCAATTCAGTTTCCTTATTAATCTGGAAGAATTGAACGGCGAAAAAAAATTAGAAAATTTTAAAGCTGACATTTATTCTGTTTTAAAATATTAAAACTTTTTAGAACGATTTTTGCTTAAATGCTAGCATTAAAATTATTAAAAATTTATTCATAAAATGGAAAATATAAAAAAAGCCTACATCGCAGGCGGATGTTTTTGGGGAATGGAAGAACTTTTTAGAACTCAAACTGGTATTAAAGATACAGAAGTTGGCTACATCGGCGGAGAAAATGACAACCCTACTTACAGAAATCATCCAGGTCATGCAGAAGGAATTGAAATAACTTATGATGCAAGTGAAACGTCTTTTAAAAATATTTTAGACTATTTCTTTAGAATTCATAATCCTACAACTATCGATCAGCAGGGCAACGACAAAGGTTCAAGCTACAGATCAGCAATCTTTTATCAAAACGATGAAGAGAAAGAAACGGCGCAGGAAGTGATTGATATCGTTGATAAATCCAACAAATGGAAAGCCGATGCGGTTACTACTTTAGAACCTTATTCTACTTTTTGGCAGGCAGAACCTGAGCATCAGGATTATTTATTAAAACAACCAAACGGTTATACCTGTCATTTTGAAAGATTTGATACTTTTTTGTAATATTTCGCTAAAATTTAAATTTAAGATAAGTATTTTGTAAATCGCTTAGAAACGATTAAATTTGCAGTTCTATTCAAAAAAATTATGGCTGATAAACAAACTGGTAACATACCAAATCATACAAAAGAAGGCAAAGAAACTGTCGAGTTTTTTAAAGATCTTGATAAAGATGCTTTCAAAACAGAACGCTTCATAGAGCGTTATGCTAAACAATTAAGTATAATTTTTGGAGTTTTGCTTTTAGGAGTTTTAGGTTTTTTTGCCTACCAACAGTTTATTTTAGTGCCAAAAAATGAAGAAGCAACAAAAAGCTATCTAAGTGCTCAAAAAAATCTTTCTGAAGGAAAAGAAGATATAGCATTAGGCGGAAAATCTGCTGCTAATCCAGGATTTGTTGGAACTTACAATGATTATTCTTCTACAGCTGCAGGTAAATTATCTGCATACAATGCAGGACTTTTAGAATTTAAAAAAGGAAATTTCCAAAAAGCATATGATCTTTTGGATAATTTTTCCTCAGGCAATAAAGTTTTAGTGGCTTTGAAATATGGCGCAATGGCTGACTGCCAAAGTAACCTCAACAAAAGTGACGAAGCACTTTCGCTTTTAGATAAAGCAGCAAGTGAATCCAGCGATGCTTACACATCTTATTATTTTACAAAAAAAGCAGGAATTTTAGCTTTAGCCTTAAAGAAAAACACTGAAGCGAAAAAATATTTTTCTACTATTGATGAAAAGTACAGAGATTACGACAATGGAATGTCTGACGCACAAATTGAAATGACAAAATATTATTAAAATATGGCGACCGTAAATCTTTCAAATTACAAGTCCTTAAATATTACCAATGCCGATGAATACAACATCGGCATTGTATTTTCTCAATGGAATGATTTCGTAACTTTCAATCTGCGTGATGCAGCTGTGGAGATTTTAGAAAAAGAAGGCGTACAAAAAGAAAATATTAAATTATTTCAAATTCCAGGGGCATTTGAACTTAGCTTCGCAACGATGCAACTTTGCAAAAAAGGAAATTTTGATGCTGTAATTGCTATCGGATCTGTAATCAGAGGAGAAACACCTCATTTTGACTTTATTTGTGATGCCGTTGCGCAAGGTATTAAAGATTGTAATATTCTTACTGAGACACCGGCAATTTTCTGCGTTTTAACCGATAACACCAAAGAACAATCTATCGCCAGAAGCGGTGGAGATTTGGGTAACAAAGGTGTAGAAGCGGCTGTAACAGCTTTGCAGATGATTGATTTTAAAAAAAATTTAGATTTTAAACCAAATAATATTGGTTTCGGAAAATAGAGAAATTACAAAAATTTATGAACATTTAATTGGTTACTTAGTTTTAAGAATTTTAATTAATCCCTAAAAACTAAATCCTACAACTTACTTAAAAAATTCATTATCTCCATGGAAAACGTCATTATCGTGCCTTGTTATAATGAGGAAAAAAGACTGCCTTTAGAAGGTTACTGCAATTTTCTTGAAAAAGAAGAAAGCTGTAAAATTGTCTTTGTTAATGATGGTTCGTCTGATCAAACTTTACATGTTTTAAATAATATAAATACAAAATTCCCTGCAAAAGTTGAAGTAGTAGATTTGCCTAAAAACCTAGGTAAAGCGCAAGCGATCCAAGTCGCAACAATCCAATGTTTAAAAGATTTTCCTGACGCCAAAAAAATTGGTTATCTTGACGCCGATCTCGCGACTTCTCTTGAAGAATGGCTTTCTATTTCAAATTTTATCGAAGGTGACATTGTTTTTGCTTTTGGTTCCAGAATTTCAAAAATTGATAATAATATCCGCCGGAAAAATTACCGCCACTATTTGGGAAGAGGCATTGCTACAGCTATTTCGACGCTTTTAAGACTTACCGTTTACGATACACAATGCGGCTGCAAAGTGTTTCGAAGAGATATTGCGGAAAATTTATTTAAAGAATCTTTTCTCTCAAAATGGTTATTTGATGTGGAACTTTTTTTCCGTTTAAAAAACAGTTTTGGAGCCGAAAAAATGAAAAATATCTGTCGTGAAATTCCTTTACAAAAATGGCAGGACGTCGCTGAATCAAAAGTACAGTTCACCTATTTCTTTCGGTTGTGGTACGATTTGTTTTTAATTAATAAGAAATACAACAATGCAGCAAAAAAAATCGCTAGATAATCCGAGGTTTTATTACATTTCTTTCGCAATTATTGTTGTAGCAAGGTTACTTTTGAACGCGGTGATTCCATTGATGGATAAAACTGAGGCGCGCTATGCAAACATTGCCAGGATTATGGCAGAAACTGGAAATTGGGTAACGCCACAAATTGATAATGGAATTCCTTTTTGGGCAAAACCACCTTTATCAACCTGGCTTTCTGCAATTTCCATAAAACTTTTAGGCGTCAATGAATTCGCAGTACGCTTTCCTTCTTTCGTGATTTCAATTTTACTCTTATTGTTGATAAGACCAATTGCAAAAAGGTTAAACATAAAACTGATCATCCCGGCTTTTATTTTATTTACTGTTCCGGAATTTCTCCTCCACGTCGGCGTAGTATCTACAGATATGACATTATTGCTATCAATGACCTGCATTATGATTGCCTTTTGGGAAGGTATTAATGATGGAAGATCGTACTGGAAATATCTTTTTTTTGTCGCTATCGGTGTTGGTTTTCTTGCAAAAGGACCAATTGTAATCGTACTTACCGCGCCTCCAATTTTTGTTTGGGCAGTTTTATTTGGGAATTTTAAGAAAATTTTTACTGCATTTCCCTGGATTTTAGGGATTTTACTTGTTTTAATAATTGCTGTGCCCTGGTATTATTTAGCAGAACAAAAAACACCGGGATTTCTGGATTATTTTTTCGTGGGTGAACATTATAAAAGATTTTTTGATTCTTCGTGGAAAGGCGACAAATATGGATTTCCCAAAATTCAGCCTTTAGGTATTATTTGGGTTTTTCTTTTAGGCTTAACTATTCCCTGGTTAATTTTTGTTATTTTTAAAATTGTTAAATTAAAAAAATTAATTTTTAAGGATCAATGGCTTGTCTACCTCCTCTTTTGGATCATCTGGACTCCTATTTTTTTCACGACCTCAAAAAGTTTGATACACACTTATGTTCTACCAACTTCAGTACCGATTGCTCTTTTCATTGCTACCTTCTGGAATGACATTAAAAACAAGAAAGCTTATGTTTATACAGCCATGATTTTACCGGCACTTTCTGTTATTCTCATTTTTATCTCATTTATTCCTGGTGTTTTTTCAAAATTCAGCAATACAGATAAATATGTTTTACAGAACCAAAAAGTAAAACCACTCTATTATTTAGGTGAAAAAACATATTCAAGCCAGTTCTACAGCAATGGAAAAGTAATCTCAATTGACGAAGAAAATTTATCTAAAAAATCTTTAACAAAAGAAAAATTTAACATTCTGATCAATAAACGGGATAGTAATATTGTAAAAAACTACAACTTTTTAACAAAAACCGGCGAAGGAAAGAAAAGTTTGATATACACCACCAAATAGCACTTACTAAAAATTAATGTAGCAAATTTTTAAATTTAAATTCAAGCTATAATATTTTTTGTATTTTTAAATCCTAAATAATTTTCTCATGAGATGGACAAATGACAGCAGTGACAACGTAGATGACAGACGTGGCAGAAGCAGCGGCGGTGGCGCACTCGTTGGCGGAGGTATCGGCACTTTAATAATCGCAGCCATTGTATTTTTTATGGGTGGAGATCCATCAGCAATTTTAGGTTCCGGCATGTCGCAGCAATCTGCACAAACAGAACAACGAGATCTTTCTCCCGAAGAATTGAAAACACGAAAATTTGTAGAAATGGTGACCGGTGAAACCGAACAAACGTGGTCTTCAGAATTTCAGAAACTGGGAATGACTTACAGAAAACCACACGTTGTCATGTTTGAAGATCAAACAAATTCCGGATGTGGAACGGCACAGTCTGCGATGGGACCATTTTATTGTCCTGCCGACGAAACGGTATATATGGATATGGCATTTTTTAATGAACTTCAACAAAAATTTGGCGCACAAGTGACAGAATTTACCATTGCCTATGTAATGGCGCATGAGATCGGACATCATGTTCAGACACTTTTAGGCACAACGCAAAAAGTTGATCAAATGAGAGGTAGCGGACAATATTCTGAAGCAGATATGAACCGTGTTTCCGTAGCCACAGAACTTCAGGCGGATTTTTACGCTGGCGTTTGGGCAAAATTAACCGATCAAAGAGAAAATATTTTAGAACCCGGAGATATTCAAAGTGCCATGGAAGCAGCAGCAGCAGTTGGCGATGATAATATTCAGAAAAGAAGTACGGGAACTGTTAATCAGGAAGCTTTTACGCACGGAAGTTCGGCGCAACGTCAGGAATGGTTTATGAAAGGTTATAACTCTGGCGATATTAAACAAGGGAATACTTTTGACCAACTTTTGAAATAAAACTTTTATTCTAAACTCAAGTTTCTAAAAGTAAATTTAATATTATGAAAAAAATTCTGATTCCTATTTTTGCTTTTGGGTTTTTATACACCTCCAACGCACAAAATTATTGGCAAACTCAAACAAAAAAAACGGCTAAAGTAATTCTTACCAATTCTAAAACGGCAGAAAAATTTACAGATAAGGGAAGGGTGAATTTTGAGAAATTCGATCAGCCAAAAGAAACTGATGCCTGTGTTTTCGTTGATCCTGATTTTAAATATCAAAAATTACTCGGCATCGGCGGCGCTATCACAGATGCGTCTGCAGAAACTTTATATAAAATGCCAAAAGCCAAGCAGCAGGAAATCCTTCAGGCTTATTACGGTAAAAACGGCATCGGATATAATCTGGTTCGTACCAACATGAACTCCTGTGACTTTTCCTCAGATTCTTACATCTATGTAAAAGATGGTGACACTTCACTAAAATCTTTTTCTGTCGCACACGATGAAAAATATAAGATTCCAATGATCAAAGAAGCGCAAAAATTGATAGGAAATAATTTTAAGCTTTATTTCTCACCTTGGAGTCCACCTTTGTGGATGAAATCTAATAACAGTATGCTGAAAGGTGGCAGATTAGAAAACAAGTATTACCAAAGTTGGGCAGATTATTACGTGAAATTTATTCAGGAGTATGAAAAAAGGGGATTAAATGTCTGGGGATTGACTATTCAAAATGAACCGATGGCCACTCAAATCTGGGAATCCTGCATTTACACGGCACAGGAAGAAGGTGATTTTCTAAAAAATAATTTAGGTCCTGCTTTGTGGAAAAATGGATATAAAGATAAAAAAGTAATGATCTGGGATCACAATAGAGATTTAATATTTCAGCGTGCAACTACCACTTTAAAAGATCCTGAAACATCCAAATACGCCTCAGGAATTGCCTACCATTGGTACGAAACATGGAATAACAGCAAACCATTATTTGATAATTTAGAGGAGACACAAAAAGCATTTCCTGATAAATTTCTAGCTTTTTCTGAAGGGTGTAAGGAACAGTTTAATTACGACAAAATCAATGATGTTTCTTTGGGAGAATTGTACGGCAGAAATATGCTAACCGATTTTAATAAAGGAACCGCACTTTGGACAGATTGGAACGTTCTTTTAGATGAAACCGGCGGACCAAACCATGTCGGAAATTTTTGCTTCGCACCAATAATAGCAAACACTAAAACCGGCGAAGTTTTTTACACTTATGAATATTACTACATTGGGCAACTTTCAAAATTTGTGAAACCAAATGCGCATAGAATATCAAATTCATCCAATCGTGCGGCAATTATTTCTACATCTTTTATGAATGAAAACAGAGAATTAGTCACCGTAATCATGAATGAATCTGACAAAGATATGCCTGTTAATCTTTGGATTCAAGGCCAATCTGCAAAATTATTTTCTCCAGCACATTCTATACAAACGGTAGTTTTATAGGAAAACTAATTAATTTTGCACCAGATTTTTAAAAAACTCCCAGATAACGATTCCACCGCAAACACTGACATTTAAGGAATGCTTCGTTCCCATTTGTGGAATTTCTAAAAATGTGTCATAAAGTGGAAGCGCGATTTCACTTAAACCGTCTACTTCATTCCCTAAAACCAAGGCGTATTTTTCAGACTTTTTAATTTCAAAATTTTCTAATGAAACACTGTTTGTAGTTTGCTCAATCCCGAGTATCTGATAGTTTTCCTTAGTTAAATTTTGCAAAGTCGTTTCGATTGATTCTTCATAAACCCAATCTACACTTTCCGTTGCGCCTAAAGCCGCTTTGTGAATTTCCCGGTGTGGAGGTTTTGGTGTAATGCCACACAGAATTATTTTCTCAATAATAAAAGCATCAGAAGTTCTGAAAACCGCGCCCACATTATGCATACTTCTAACATCATCCAAAACGACAATTAACGGAATTTTTTTTATTTCTTTAAAAGTTTGCACATCTATTCTCCCGAGTTCCTCTAATTTCAATTTCTGCGTAGGCTGCATTTTTCGTATTTTTGACAAAATTAAGATTTTTAAACCTAAACTATTCCTTTAAATAAATGTCTAAAAAAGAAACCCCATTAATGACGCAATACAATGGCATCAAAGGAAAATATCCAGATGCTTTGCTGTTATTTCGTGTGGGCGATTTTTATGAAACTTTTGGCGCAGACGCAATTCGAGCCTCAAAAATTTTAGGAATTACACTTACGAAAAGAGGTTTAGGCGAAACAAATACTGAATTGGCTGGTTTTCCACACCACTCGATTGACACTTATTTACCAAAATTAGTTCGCGCTGGCTTGCGTGTCGCTATTTGTGATCAATTGGAAGATCCAAAAGGAGTGAAAGGTATTGTGAAAAGAGGTGTTACAGAATTGGTTACGCCCGGAGTTACTTTTAACGACCAAGTTTTAAGTTCTAAAAAAAATAATTTTCTGCTTTCTCTTCATAAAGAAAAAGAAAAATTTGGAATGGCTTTTATCGATATTTCTACTGGTGAATTTTTAGTTGCTGAAGGAAATTTAGAAAAATTACTGCATTTGGTCGCCACTTTTGATCCAAGTGAAATTATTTACCAAAGAAATTCAGAAATTCCGACTCAGTTAAAAAACAGAAGTTGTTTTAAATTGGAAGACTGGGCATTTCAATATACTTACGCAAGCGAAAAATTAACGGCTCATTTTAAAACAAATTCTTTAAAAGGTTTTGGTGTTTCTGATTTAAAATTAGGAATTACCGCAGCCGGCGCAATCTTCGCTTATTTAGTTGAAGATACACATCATGCTCTTTTACAACACATTACCAAAATAAATAAAATTCCGCAGGAGGATTATTTAATGTTGGATCAGTTTACGTTGCGGAATTTAGAAATCGTTTATCCAACGCATCAGGAAGGAAAAAGTTTGCTTGATATTATTGATAAAACCACAACGCCGATGGGCGGAAGATTATTGCGAAGACGATTAATTCTCCCTTTAAAATCTGTCAACGACATTAATCGAAGATTAAATTTAATAGAATTTTTCAACAAAGAAGATGATCTTAAATTTGAGATTTTAGACCAACTAAAAATGATCTCAGATCTTGACCGTTTAATGGGAAAACTGGCGGCAGAAAAAATTTCACCGAAAGAACTCGGTTATCTTCGTCAAAGTTTAAATAACATTCAAAAAATAAAAGAATTACTACATCAATTTCCAGATATTTTGGCTTGGATTCAGCCTTTGGATGAGCAAAAAGAGTTGATTTCATATTTAGAAAATAATCTCAACCAAGAATTGCCAGTCAATTTAAATAAAGGAAATGTAATTAAATCGGAGGTTTCAGAAGAATTAGATTATCTACGAAGTCTTCAAAATAAAGGCAAAAACTTTTTAGATGAAATGTGCGAAAGAGAAATCGCACGCACAGGAATTTCGAGTTTGAAAATAAATTTTAATAACGTTTTTGGATATTTCATCGAAGTTAGAAATTCTCATAAAGATAAAGTTCCCGAAGACTGGATTCGCAAGCAAACTTTAGTAAACGCCGAAAGATATATTACGGCAGAACTTAAAGAATACGAAGATCAGATTTTAGGCGCAGAAGAAAAAATCTCTAAATTAGAATTTCAACTTTACAGAAAAGTTTGTGAAGAAGTCATGATCTACATTGACAGAATTCAGGATAATTCGCGATTAATTGCAAAAATTGATGTGGCAATTTCAATGTCTGAACTGGCTATTTCTGAAAGTTATACGAAACCAATTTTAAACGAAAGTTTTGAAATAAATTTACAGGAAGCGCGACATCCAATTATTGAAAATGCTTTGCCATTGGGCGAAAAATACATTCCAAATGATGTTTTTTTAGATAAAGATTCCCAGCAAATAATTATGGTGACCGGACCAAATATGGCGGGGAAATCTGCGATTTTACGTCAAACTGCAATTGTTTGTTTAATGGCACAAATTGGTTCTTATGTTCCGGCAAAACATGCGGAAATTGGGATTTTAGATAAAATTTTCACGCGAGTTGGCGCGACTGATAATATTTCTTCCGGAGAATCTACTTTTATGGTGGAAATGAACGAAGCCGCCAATATTTTAAATAATATTTCTGACCGAAGTTTGATACTTTTAGATGAGATCGGACGCGGAACTTCCACTTACGACGGCGTTTCCATCGCTTGGGCAATTGCGGAATATCTACACCAACATCCCACGCAGGCCAAAACATTATTTGCAACACATTATCATGAACTTAATGAAATGACGGTGAATTTTGAACGCATCAAAAATTTTCACGTTTCAATTCAGGAAAATAAAGGCAATATTATATTTTTAAGAAAATTAATTTCCGGCGGAAGCGAACACAGTTTCGGAATTCACGTGGCAAAAATTGCAGGAATGCCTTCAAAAGTTGTGAATCGCGCAACAGAAATTTTAAAAACATTAGAAGAATCGCGGAGCAGCAAAGGAAATTCTGACAAAATAAAACGTGTTACGGAAGAAAATTTACAACTCTCTTTTTTTCAATTAGATGATCCCGTTTTGGAAAGTATTCGTGAAGAATTAACAAAAATGGATATTAATACTTTGACGCCAATTGAAGCGCTGATGAAGTTGAATTCTATTAAGAAGATGATTGGGAAGTAGGTTTTAATTTATTTCAAAATTAATTTCTATATGACTTGGAATAGGAGTGCCGCGGAACATTTTGGGGATCCATGTTTCATTTATTTGAGATACGGCTTGCTCTACGTCTTTATTAAACTTTCTAGATTTTCCTTCAACATCGATATTCCTTACTCTTCCTTTCTCATCAACTGCAAAAGAAATTATACAAATCTTATTTTTTGTATAATTTTTTATCTTTAAATTACTTACCACCATTTTTTTAAAAATATCTTCTCCTGCTGGAAATTTTGCAGTTTCACCATCATCAGAATAAGTAATATTTAAAGGAACTCTGTATCTTGAACGAACTTTTTGACCGTTAATTTCTGCAGGAATCCATTTCTCCTCTATCTTAGACACTGCAATTAATGCTTCAGTATTAAAACTTTCATCATCACCACTTGCTTTTATCGTAGATACAGATCCATCTCTTTCAACTATAAATGTTATTTCACAAACGATATTTTTTTCAGACTTTATACTTTCCATTCTGAAATTATCCATAATCATTTTACGAAACGCTTCCAAACCTTTCGGAAATACTGACGGTTTTTCGTTTAATGTTTTTTGATTAATAGAGTCTTTTTTAGTAACATTTTGAACTTGCGAAAAAGCGAATCCCGAAATTAATATCAGAAAAAAAAAATAAAATTCTTCATAAATAGTTATTTTAGCAAATATAAATCAAAAATGAGATTTGACCTCAAGTATTTTATTCTCACAATTTCACTCTTCATGTCTGAAGTTTTAATCGCAACTGTTTTCAAAAATATTTTCCTTTTGAGAGCGTATTTTGGTGATGTTTTAGTGGTAATTTTAATGTATACTTTTATTTTAACCTTCTTTAAACTCAACAAAACGAAACTGGTATGTTGGATTTTTGTATTTGCCTGTTTAATTGAATTTTTACAATATTATCATTTTGCAGAAATATTGGGATTTAATAATAATGTAATTGCTATGATCGTTTTAGGAAATTCCTTTAGCTGGATCGATATGATATGTTATGCAATTGGCTCTTTATCTACTTGGTTAATAGACATTAAACTAAATAAAATTAAATAGGCACAAAAATAACTGCGGCGATAGCTACAACGGCTATTGCAACGGAGGCGAAAATGTCTAATTTTTTTACCTGTCTGATATTGGTTTTTTCTAACTCTACCGTTTCTCCTTTTTTATCTTTTCCATAAACTTTGGTTTCATCAACTCGCAAAACTTTCATTTTTATAATTTGGGCGTCCTGGGTTTGTATCGTATATTTTTGATAAAGTTCAAAGGAATTGCCCTTCAGAGGTTTTTTTAAACTAACGACCTGAGTTTGACAGGAAGTTACAGTAAGGATCAGCATTAAAATGAATATGGAAAGTAGTTTTTTCATGTTTTTTTTTATCAAATATAAAAGATTTTAGGATGCTAAGCAACCAAATTACACATCATAATTCAGTTTTGCTTTAATCTCAATTTAAATTATTTAAACTTTCCGCAATGATCCACGCTTCACTCCAGCACGCCTGAAAATTGAAACCGCCCGTCACCGCATCAATGTTTAAAACTTCACCTGCCAGATAAAAATTTTCAATATTTTTTGCTTCCATTGTTTTAAAATTAATTTCCTTTAAATCTACGCCGCCTGCCGTTACAAACTCATCTTTGTAAGTTGATTTTCCTGTAACTTTCATTTTTTTCGCGCAAAGATTTTCTAAAATAAGTTGAATTTCAACTTTTGTTAATTGTGAAATATTTTTATCTAAATTAATTTTTGAAACAAATAAAATGCGGTGCCAAAATCGGTTCGTAATATCAAAGATCTTTGAGGTTCCAATTGCTTTTTTAGGATTATTTTCTTTAAAAGCTTTAAATAAATCTTCTGCGTCAGAAATGTTAATTCCTAAAAAATTAACCAGAATTTCAAAATTATAATTCAATTTGGCTAATTCTAAAGCTTTCCAGGCAGAAATTTTTAAAATTGCTGGACCGGAAAGTCCCCAATGTGTAATCAACATCGGACCGGATTCTTCCATTTTTAAAGCCGGAATTGAAACTTCTGCATTTAAAAAAGATGTTCCCATTAAATCCTTTAAAGTCTCATTTTTAATATTAAAAGTAAAAAGAGACGGAACTAACGGAATTATTTTAAAATTTAATTGCTCTAAAATTTTCAATGATTTAGGCGAACTTCCAGTGCAATAAACTACATAATCTGACACAAATTCATCCGTTTTTGTTTTAACTAAAAAGCGATTATTTTCTTTAATAACACTTTGAACAGATTGCTGTGTTTTAACTTCGAAATTTTTATTTACAACTTCATTTACAAAACTATTGATAATACTCGATGAAGAATTACTTATCGGGAAAACCCTGTTATCATCTTCGATTTTTACCTCTACATTTCTTTTTTCCAGCCATTCCATCATATCGCCCGGCTGAAATCTACTGAAAACACTGCGCAATTCTTTATTCCCGCGTGGATAAAAGTTTACCAATTCCCTCGGGTCAAAACAGGCATGCGAGACATTACATCTGCCACCGCCTGAGATTTTCACTTTCTGCAAGACATCAGAATTTTGCTCTAAAATTAGAACATTATATTTATTTTCATCCAAATTTGCTGCACAAAAAAATCCGGAAGCACCACCGCCAATAATTACCACTTGCTTTTTCTCTATCTTACTCAAAGTTCATTATTTTATTTAAACCCTAAACACATCAAAGTTCATTATTCCCCAAAAATACGATTTTTCAAAGCCATCTTTAATGTGTAAATTTGGGCTTTAAATTTTCTAAAAATTATGTCAGATTTTCACTATAAATTTGAGGTTCGCTGGAGCGATATTGACGCAAACCGACACCTTGCAAATTCAAGTTATGTAGAATATTGCGCCCAAACGAGAATGGCTTTTATGAATCAGGAGCAAATCGGTCTGGCTCAATTATCTCGTTGGGGAGTTGGACCGGTGATTTTGCATGAGCGCTATTCTTTTTTTAAAGAAATTCTTGCTGATCAAACGGTTTTTGTGACATTAGAAGTTTCCGGATCGTCTGAAGATGCGAGTATTTATCAATTTACGCATAAATTTTATTTACCTGAAGGCACACATTGCGCCACATCTGAAGCGACCGGCGTTTGGATCGATACAATGCTTCGAAAAGCAACTACGCCGCCAGAAGATATTTTGGAAGTTATGGACAAATTTAAAGGTGAAAACTGTAAAGTTTTAACAAAAGAAGATCTGCGAAATCTGCCCTTCAAACCTGAAAATGTAGAAGCGTTTCACAAAAGAAATACTTTTACGTGGAAAAAAAATAAAGATGAAGAATCAGAATAATTATTCCGAATTCTAACTTTGAATAAAATATAATTATGCTCGAACAACAACAAAACGACTTAACACCAATTTCCAAATTAGGAGAATTTGGCTTAATAAAACATTTAACCGAAAAATTTAGTTTTAAAAATTCTTCGACAGAAATTTCCATTGGAGATGATGCTGCAGTTATAAATCCGGAAGGTAAAAAAGTGGTAATTTCTACAGATACTTTGGCGGAAGGCGTTCACTTTAATCTTGGATATGTGCCGCTGAAACATTTAGGATACAAATCTGTAGTCGTAAATTTGAGTGACATTGCTGCGATGAATGCAGTTCCGACGCAGATTTTAGTTTCCGTTGCAGTTTCAAACCGTTTTCCAGTAGAAGCATTAGAAGAAATTTATTATGGAATTTCTTTGGCTTGCGAAAAATATAAAGTGGATTTAGTTGGCGGAGATACCACAAGTTCCCAAACTGGTTTAGTTCTGACGATTACCGCAATTGGTTTAGAAAATTCTGAAAATATTGTAACAAGAAAAGGTGCAAAAGCAAATGATCTTTTGGTTGTAACTGGCGATTTAGGCGGCGCTTATCTTGGTTTGCAAATATTAGAAAGAGAACATTCAGTTTTTCTCGCTGATCCAAATATGCAGCCGGAAATGGAAGGTTATGATTATATTTTGGAACGACAATTAAAACCAGAAGCACGAACAGACATAAAACAAATTTTGTCAGATCTGGACATCAAACCAACTTCTATGATTGATGTTTCTGATGGTTTGGCTTCGGAAGTTTTACATTTATCGGAACAAAGTAAAGTTGGTTTTCATGTTTATGAAAATAAATTGCCTTTAGATTCTGTGGCGCTTTCTACGGCAGATGAATTAAATTTAAACCCAACAATGTGCGCTTTAAACGGCGGCGAAGATTACGAATTATTGTTTACAATTTCGCCAACAGATTTTGAAAAAATTAGAAATAATCCGGATTTCTCAATTATTGGTCACGCCGTAGATTTAGAACAAGGAAATTTTTTAATTGCGAGCGGCAGTAACGAATTGGTTGCTTTAACAGCGCAAGGTTGGAAGGCTTTTTAAAATAAAAAAAAATTTATAAACGAAAAAGCCACTCAAATTGAGTGGCTTTTTTATTTACTAAATTGTATTGTTAAAGGAAGCTTGTAAACAGATTTTACAGCAACCCCATCTTTTTCTGCAGGTTTCCATTTTGTGTTATTTAATGTTCTATATAGTGTGATAATTGCTACCTGACTAAATAGATTCGAATTTCCTGTTGCTTCAACGTTTGAAGGAATGCCTTTTTCATCCACAAGAAATTGAATTTCTGTTTTTAAGGTTCCTGTTCCAGACTCGAGTATTGACGTATCAAAATTGTTTGCTAACAACTTTCTAAATTCATTAATTCCACCTTCAAATTCCGCTGATTTTGTTGGATTTTTTTCTATAGAATTTAAATCAACTTTAATCTCATCTTTTTGAATATTTGCAACTACTTTTCTATATTCTTCGTTTCGGTAGTCTTCAATTTTAGCCATTTCCAATTTAGATTGCTCAGGAAACTTTCTTAAATCTTTTTTTGAAATTTTAGAATATCTATTTGAAACCTCTTTATCGATTTTTGACAATTCGGAAATCTGCGAAAACATAAATCCACAAATTAAAACAAATAATAATGCTAATGTATTTCTCATATTTAATTCTGCTTTTTCTTCGCCTGCGCGATATTAACAATCACTTTTACTGCCTTTACCATACTTTCCACAGAAACAAATTCATAAGGTCCATGGAAATTTAAACCACCCGCGAAAATATTTGGACAAGGTAATCCAATGTAAGACAATTGTGCGCCGTCCGTTCCGCCACGAATTGCTTTTATTAAAGGTTTAATTTCGGCATCTTTCATCGCTTGTTCGGCAATATCAACAATGTGCATTTTACCTTCAAACTGCTGTTTCATATTTCGATACTGTTCTTTAATTTCAATTTCAGCAGTTTTTTCGCCGTATTTTTGATTAAACTCAGCAACTTTTTTAGTAATTAATTTCTTGCGATTTTCAAATTTATCAGCGTCGTGATCACGAATAATATATTGAATTTTGGCTTCCGAAACATCAGATTTTAGATCCGTTAAATGGAAAAATCCGTCGAAACCTTTCGTAGTTGCAGGCGTTTCATTTTCTGGAAGCATTTGAACAAATTCTGCTGCGAGAAGACTTGCATTGACCATTTTGCCAAACGCATAACCTGGATGTACACTCAATCCGTGGATTTTTACAATGGCTTGCGCCGCATTAAAATTCTCATATTCCAACTCGCCCACTTCACTTCCATCCATGGTGTACGCCCATTCTGCACCGAATTTTTTCACATCAAATTTATGAGCGCCGCGACCAATTTCTTCATCCGGCGTAAAACCAATTCCGATTCTGCTTCTTTTAATTTCAGGATGCGCGAGTAAAAATTCTGCCGCCGTCACAATTTCCGCTAAACCTGCTTTATCATCGGCACCTAAAAGTGTTGTTCCGTCTGTTGTGATTAAAGTTTCGCCTTTATATTGCTTTAAAATGGGGAATTTTGTAGAAGATAAAGTGAAATTTGTGTCTTTATTTAAAACCAAATCTTCGCCGTCGTAATCTGTCCAAATTTGTGGATTTACATTTTCACCGCTAAAATCTGGTGATGTGTCATAATGTGAAATAAAACCGATTGTTGGTTCATCATCATTTTCTAGATTTGACGGCACATAAGCGTAGATATAACCATTTTCGTCCAGTGAAACATCACTTAAACCTAAGTTTTTTAATTCTTCAAAAATATATTTAGCAATATCCCACTGTCTTTCCGTGGAAGGCGTGCTTTCACTTTCCGGATCGCTGGTTGAAAATATTTTAACGTAATTTAAAAATCTGGTTTGAAGTTTTTCCTGCCATTCGGCGCTGAATTCTGGTGTCATATTGTTTTTATCTTAATTACAAAATTAAGTTAATTTACAGAGAATTGAAATTTATCTATCTTAAATTAAACCTAAAATATATTTTAAAAATCTTATATTTGAAACTAAAGTTTATTTAAATGTTTTTGACTGAATGTCCACGCGATGCCATGCAAGGTTGGGGTGAATTTATTCCCACTCAACAGAAAATTGACTACATTAATGCATTAATGTCTGTGAAATTCGATGTTTTAGATTGTGGCAGTTTTGTTTCTCCAAAAGCGATTCCGCAAATGAAAGATTCTGGGATTGTTTTAGATGAAATTGATAAAACGCTTTCTGACACCAAACTTTCGGTTATTGTCGCCAATTTTCGGGGTGCTGAAAAAGCCTTGAAACATTCGAAAATTGATATTTTAGGTTTTCCTTTTTCTATCTCTGAAACTTTTCAACATAGAAATACGAATAAATCTCATGAAGAAGCATTTGATGATATTATTAAAATTTTAGATTTAACAAAGTCCGAAAATAAAGAATTGAATATTTATTTTTCGATGGCTTTTGGAAATCCCTACGGCGAATTTTGGAAATGGGAAGATGTGGATTTTTGGGCAAAACGTTTTTCAGAAATAGGAATTAAAAACATCTTACTTTCTGACACAACGGGCGTTGCAACACCGGACAGCATTTCTCTTTTATTTAAAAAAATTCCTGAAAAATATCCTGAAGTTCATTTTGGTGGGCATTTTCATAATAGATATGAAGATTCTTATTCAAAATTAAAAGCGGCTTATGATGAAGGCTGCAGAAGATTTGATTCCGCAATAAAAGGAATTGGCGGCTGTCCTTTTGCAAAAGATGAATTGGTTGGAAATATGCCGACAGAACAGGTCTTTAATTTTATGGCTTCAGAAAAAATTGATATTTCTCAAAATTTATTACACTTTGAAAGTGCTTTTAATATCGCCAAAAAGATTTTTCACTTTTAAAAAAATATTGCCAGATAGAAATAATAAACCACAAAAGGAACAAAAGTTATCTTTTCACTTACATTAATTCTCTTTAAATTAAAGTAAGAAAACAAAGTTTTGAAAATCTAAAGATTTTCGCTTTTTTGAACTTAAGTAATTAATGTTTTAAAATGTCTTTTGTTCCTTTTGTGGTTAAAAAACTTTTTGTGGTTGAATTAAAACAAAATTCCCAATTCGAATTTTGCTTCTTCGCTCATCATATCTTTGTTCCAGGCCGGTTCAAAGGTTAATTCTAAATCAACTTCTTTTACCTTTTCAACTTCGCCAACTTTATCTTTAACTTCTTGTGGCAAAGATTCTGCAACCGGACAATTTGGTGTCGTTAAAGTCATAATTACTTTTACCATTCCTTCTTCAGAAATCTGAACGTCATAAATAAGACCTAATTCATAAATATCAACCGGAATTTCCGGATCGAAAATGGTCTTTAATGTTACTATAATATTTTCGCCAATTTGAGCGATTTCATCGTCTGTATAATTCATAATAATTTTGAATTTTTGTCCAATTTTTTTCTAACAATTTATTCCGCTCTTTTTAAAAGTCCTTCTTGGCGCATCTTGCGGAAAACATTTGCCAAAGTTAAGACATCTTTCTCACAATATTTTACAATTCGTGGCAAGTCTTTTTCTATATGATAAATATACGCAACTTGCGAGCCGTTGATGTCATCTTTCGGTGTGGGAATTCCAAAAATATGTGCTAACAATTCTAAAGAAACAAAACTTTTATAATCGCCAAACTTCCATAATTCCATCGTGTCTAAATGCGGGATTTCCCAGGGTTTTTTGCCAAACATTTGAAATGGTACTGGCGGTTGAATACCGTTAATTAAACATCTTCTGGCAATCCAGGGAAAATCAAATTCCTTTCCGTTATGTGCGCAAAGAATCACATCTCTTAATTTTGGACTGTTAAAAATTTCGCCAAATTCCAGCAATAATTTTAATTCATCATCACCGGAAAAACTTTTAATTTTTAAAGTATCGTTTTTGTCTAACATACCGATGGAAATACAAATAATGCGGCCAAATTCTGCCATTATTCCACCTCTTTCTAAATAATATTCTTCTGCAGTAAAATCGTCTTTCCTTTGATTCTTGGTTTTTTTGTCCCAAAGGTTTTGTTCACTTTCAGAAACGTCTTCCCAATTAGAATGATCCGGAACTGTTTCAATATCAAGAAATAAGACTTTTTCTAAAGGAATATTTTGAATCATAAAACTATCTGTTTAAGTAAATTTACAAAAAAGTTAGACATTAGATATGAGAAGTTAGACATTTGATTGACTGCCTAAAAGTTTTTCGATTTCTTCTTTTTGACTTTTATATTTTAATTGAAGTTCAGAATTATCGCTCATTCTTTGGTAATAAGTAAATGCTTTTTCTGAAAATTGTTTTTGAAAAAAGGTTGACGCATCAGGAATTTGTGGAAAATTGGTATGAAAGAGCATTTCGTAATAACACTGAAACTCGCGCTCATTTTTGTCTTCTACCACTTTTCCAAATTCTTTTTGGCGAACGTGAAGCATTTCGTGGGCCAATAAATTTAGAACTAAATTTAAGTCAAAATCAAATAAATTTCTTGGAATTTTGACTGTTTGAATTTCGCCGAGTGCGCCTTCTGTGGTTAACAAAACTGATTTTTCTTCCAACTCATAACGAAATTCAAAGCCCGCAAAGTTTTCAGAATTCAAATCAAAAGTGTCTACAATATAATTGGCAGCATCTAAAATCTGATTGTTTTCTTTATAAGCGTTTAATTGAAGTTGGATTTGATCTAAATTCATTTTACAAAAAACTTTCTAAATTTGCGAAAATTGCGGCCGCGATAGAAGTGTAAATCCTTTTTTTCGAAGCAAAGCGGAGTAAAAAAGATTGGAACGAATAGCGCGAAATGTCCGCCCAAAAAAATTAAAAATCCATTTCGACTTCTAACTTTTCTGCTAAAAGAATGGATATTTTTTTCTTTAAAGGTTCGATATCAATATTTTTCACCGCGTCGTGAGAGAAAGCCACAAGCAATAAAGCTGTTGCTTTTTCTTTGCCAATTCCGCGCGCGCGAAGGTAGAAAAGCGCGTCCTCATTGAGTTGACCGACCGTACAACCGTGCGAACATTTCACATCATCTGCGAAAATTTCGAGTTGAGGTTTGGTCTCAATTGAAGCGCCTTCGTCTAACAAAATATTGTTGTTTTGTTGATAAGCATTGGTTTTTTGTGCCAACTGATCAACGAAAACTTTTCCGTTAAAGACACCTTTTGAATTATCTTTAAAAATTCCCTTATAATTTTGATAACTTTCACAATGCGGCGTTTTGTGATGAACTGCAGTATGGTGATCAACCAATTGGTCTTTTCCAATAATGGTAATTCCGTTCATGAAAGAGTTGATATTCTCGCCGTTATGAATGAAATCCAAGTTATTTCTGATTAATTTTCCACCGAAAGAAAATGTATTTACCGTTGCCAAACTATCTCTTTCCTGCTTCACGAAAGTATGATCCATTAAGTAAGAAAATGTGCTGTCGTTCTGCAATTTATGCCAATCTGCTTTGGAATTTTTTTCTGCAAAAATTTCTGTAACAGAATTAGTTAATGTGGAAAAATCATCAAAGTTATGGTGACTTTCAATAATTTCAACATGTGCACCTTCTTCTGCAACCAATAAATTTCTAACATTGTAAAAAGTATTTTGCGACTGATTTTGAGAAAGATAAAATACGTGAATTGGTTTTTCTACTGTTTGATTTTTTCCTACTTTTAAGAAAAATCCTTCCGATGAAAATGCTCTGTTCAAATTGATAAATGCGTTATCTTTTGTGGCAATTTTATCTAAATAATTATTTAAAGTTGCTTTTTTAATTTCATCCAAAAAAGCACTTTTTAAACTAAAAAATTCAGCATTTTCAAAAGAAATTTTTGATAATTCAGGGTGAATTTTACCATTAACAAAAACGATATAATCAAAATCTGCTTCATCTAAATGCAATTCTTCAAATTGAGAATCTGAGATTTGGTGCGCTTCGTTTGGGGAAAAGTTGTAGTCTTTCTCTATAATTTCACGAAGATTGGTGTATTTATATTCTTCATCTTTTTTGGTCGGAAAACCTTGGTCTAAAAATAAATTCAGATTTTTTAATTGGTTTCCGGTTAAAAGATCTTTTTGACTTTCTATTTGCTGAAACAATGCCATTTTAATGCGTTTTCGAAGATTTTTACGCAAGCGTAAATTATAATAAATGTTTGAAGTAAAAATTAAAACCGATTAGAGCAACCAGTCGTAACCTTTTTCTTCAAGTTCTAAAGCCAAAGATGCATCGCCTGTTTTGATGATTTTTCCATCTGCCAAAACGTGTACAAAATCGGGCTTAATATAATCTAAAAGTCTTTGGTAATGGGTTATCAACAAAACTGCGTTACCTTCGTTTTTAAATTCATTAACGCCATCTGCCACAATTCTTAACGCGTCAATATCCAAACCTGAATCTGTTTCATCTAAAATTGCTAATTTTGGATTTAGCATTAACATCTGGAAAATTTCATTTCTTTTCTTTTCACCGCCAGAAAAACCTTCGTTTAATGAGCGGGAAAGAAAATCTTTTTTAATATCCAGTTTTGCTGATTTTTCACGAACCAAAGCCAACATTTCTTTTGCCGGTAAATTTTCTAAACCGTTTGCTTTACGCGTTTCGTTGAGAGCGGCCTTTATAAAATTGGTAACAGAAACGCCCGGAATTTCCACTGGATATTGAAACGACATAAAAATCCCTTTTTGAGCGCGTTCTTCCGGTGCATCTTCGATGATGTTTTCACCTTCAAAAATGATTTCACCGTCGGTCACTTCGTAAGAATCTTTTCCTGCAATCACCGAGGAAAGTGTCGATTTTCCGGCACCGTTTGGTCCCATGATCGCGTGAACTTCACCTGGATTTATCTGTAAATTAATTCCTTTTAAAATTTCTGTGCCTTCTTCTATTTTGGCGTGAAGGTTATTTATTTTTAACATAGTTTAATATTCTGATAATGTGTTATTTAAAAAGTTGGAAAATAAATTAAAATTTATCCCACACTTCCTTCCAAAGAAACTTCCAATAATTTCTGTGCTTCAATGGCAAATTCCATTGGTAATTTATTTAAAACTTCTTTTCCGAAACCATTTACAATTAATGCGATTGCTTTTTCAGTATTAATTCCTCTTTGGTTACAGTAAAAAATTTGGTCTTCACCAATTTTTGAAGTCGTTGCTTCATGTTCTATTTGAGCCGTTGGATTTTTAACTTCAATATATGGAAAAGTATGTGCGCCACATTGATCTCCCATTAAAAGCGAATCACATTGTGAGAAATTTCTGGCGCCTTTTGCAGACGGCATTATTTTAACCAAACCTCTGTAAGAATTGTTAGATTTGCCAGCAGAAATTCCTTTTGAAATAATGGTCGATTTTGTGTTTTTACCAATATGGATCATTTTTGTTCCGGTATCTGCGTACTGAAAATTATTTGTTACTGCGATAGAATAAAATTCACCTACGGAATTATCACCTTTTAAAATACAACTTGGATATTTCCAGGTTACTGCAGAACCAGTTTCAACTTGCGTCCAGGAGATTTTTGCGTTTTTCTCACACAAACCTCTTTTAGTAACGAAATTAAAAACACCACCAATTCCTTCTTCATTTCCAGGATACCAATTTTGAACGGTAGAATATTTTATTTCTGCATCGTCTAATGCAATTAATTCTACAACTGCGGCGTGCAACTGATTTTCATCTCTTGACGGTGCAGTGCAACCTTCTAAATAAGAAACGTAACTTCCTTCATCGGCAATTAAAAGCGTTCTTTCAAACTGACCAGTTCCGGCTTGGTTTATTCTAAAATAGGTTGACAATTCCATCGGACATTTTACGCCTTTTGGGATGTAGCAAAAACTACCATCGGAAAAAACTGCTGAGTTTAAAGCCGCATAATAATTATCACCTCTCGGTACAATTTTACCTAAATATTTTTTAACCAATTCCGGATAATCGCGAATTGCTTCGGAAATCGCACAGAATAAAATACCTTTTTCTTTTAAAGTTTTAGTGAAAGTTGTTTTTACTGAAACTGAATCTATCACAATATCTACTGCAACATTTGAAAGCCTTTTTTGCTCTTCAATGTTGATCCCAAGTTTAGCAAAAGTTTTCAATAATTCCGGGTCAACCTCATCTAAACTTGCCAATTCTGGTTTTTTTGAAGGTGCTGCATAATATCTAATTGCCTGAAAATCAGGTTTTATATATTTTACGTTAGCCCAATCCGGCTCTTCCATTTTTTTCCAAATCGCGAATGCTTCCAAACGCCAATCTGTCATCCATTGTGGCTCTTCTTTTTTTGCGGAAATCGCACGAACGATGTCTTCATTCAAGCCAATCGGAAATTCATCATATTCCAGAATTGTTTCCCAGCCAAATTCGTACTTTTTATTTTCTAAATCGACGCGTAGATCGTCTTCTGTATATTTTGCCATTTTATTTTAAATTAACCATTAAATGATTAAATTTTTTCTGAAATTAAAGAGAAAAACTCTCCCCGCAACCGCAGGTTCTGTTAGCATTTGGATTGTTAAAAACAAAGCCTTTTCCATTTAGACCACCAGAGTATTCTAAAACCGTTCCGGCTAAATAAAGCATCGATTTTTTTTCGATAATCACTTTAATGCCATTGTCTTCAAAAACCTGATCGTTTTCCTGTCTTTCGGCGTCAAATTTTAAAACATATTCCAATCCAGAGCATCCACCGCTTTTCACACCAACTCTGATGTAATCTTCCAAAGGATCCAATCCTTCTTCAGTCATCAGTTGGACGGCTTTTTTCTTGGCTTCGTCTGATACTTTTATCATTGTTTTTATTTAGACTTATTTTAAAGTACAAAAATACACCAATTAAAATCAATAACAAATTTGCCATTATCTATTTGTCTATATCACAGATTGATATTTATCATTTTCATCGAAATTAAATGTTAAACAATTTATAAAAATATCTATTTTCGAAATAACAGTTAGTTTAGAATTAACTTTGTCAGGATTTAATAATCAAAAGACTTTATATAATATGAAACAAATTCTATTTCTAATACTTGCTACATTTTCATCTGGTAAATTTTGCGCCCAGACAGAGCGCTACATCTATGACTCACGGGTAAATCCTGACACTGTGAATCTTGTAAAAATGAGGAATGAAAGAACTTTTTTAGATGTAAAAAATGACCATTCAACTTTTGTAAGCGAAAACAGATTACTGAAAGATTCCTTAATTTCTATATTTAAAAAACAACAGGCAAATGATTCTCAATTTGCTAAAAAGAATAAAAAAGGGAAACTTGATTTTCCTAAACTTGCCGATGGTAAATCACTACAGCCGACTTTCTTTGATTTTTTTATACAAAAAAAACCTGTTGCCGGAGAAGTTTCTTTAGTTGAAAATGCTGGTAACAAAGAAATTTTTTATGAAGAAGACAGAAAAATGATCTGGAAAATTTCTGATGAAAAAATGGATCTAAATGGGGATAAAGTACAAAAAGCAACGACAGATTTTGGCGGAAGAATTTGGACAGCTTGGTTTTCAGAAAATATAAAAATTAGTGATGGACCGTATAAATTTTATGGATTACCGGGTTTGATATTAAAGCTGGAAGATGCAAGCGGCGATTATGGCTTTACATTCTTAAAAAAAATAATTGTTCCGGATGCTTATTTAGAAATAATTTCGCCCGAAGCAAAAAAAACCACAAGAATAAATTTTATCGGTGAAAAAGCTTCAGCCGAACTTGAAATGTATCAAAAAAATCCTAATAAGTCCGGAGATTATAACATGGTAGATTCAGGGAAAAGAAAAGGCAGAAGACAAAATAATATGAACAGCGGAATGGATGCAGATGATGCAAACACTGGCGGACTTTCTCAGATGGAAGATTATGAAGATGACAACGACAGTGACGCGCCTAATATGAATAAAGGACAATTTGGTGGTTTTAATGGAAGAAGACATACTTTTAACAACAATTCACAAACAGACGAAACTGGAATTAATTTACAACTCTACAGAAATATATCACGAAGTAACCCAATAGAACTTAAATAAATTATAATGAAATTTTTAAAATTACTCAGTTTATTTGCGATGCCTTTTTTTATGGGGCAGCAGGTAACGCGGTTTGTCTATCAAGCCTCCATCAAAACAGATTCTACTGATGCAAAAAGTGTAAAAACAGAAAATGCAAATCTAGACGTCTCCCCAACAAAATCAATTTTTTACAGCGATAATCAGCTTAAAAGAGATTCATTGATCGGGCGAGCTTTTCAAACACGCAGTTTTAATTTTGACCGAAGCCAAATGGAAAACCTCCAGTCCAATTTAAATTTTGTAATTGAAAAAAATTACACTGATCAAAGTCAGTTGTATAAGAGCAGAATTGGCAGAGACCAATATTCTTATACGGAAACACCCCAATTTAGCTGGAAAATTTTGCCTGAAACTGTGAAAATTGGCGATTATAATACTCAAAAAGCAGAAATGAAATATGGCGGCAGAACCTGGAATGCCTGGTTCACCACAGATATTCCTATTCAAGACGGTCCTTATAAATTTGGTGGTTTGCCTGGCCTGATCGTGAAAATAGAAGATACTGCTGGAAATTATTCTTTTGATTTAATGCAAAGTAAAAAAATTGCTGCTCCCGCCGAATTTACAAACAGAGGAAACACTGTGAAATTATCTAAAAAAGATTTCAATAAACAATTTTCAGCTTACAGAAAAGATCCTGTTACTTTTATGCAAAGCAATGCAAACTTCGGAGGCGGAGGGGGAATTGCTGCACCACAGAGAGCTGGAGGTGGAAACCGACAAGGACCTTCACCACAAGATAGAAAAGATCAGGAAGAACGATTAAAGCAAAGCGTTCTGAAATTTAATAATTTGATAGAACTGAATTAAAGGAATTATAAAAAAGACACAAAAAAAGCAGATTGTAATTGATCTGCTTTTTTATTTTATGATTTCAACCACTCGGAAGAATTTAAATAATTCTCATCCGGATAATATATAAAGAGACAATTTTTTCCTTTGATAGTATTTATAATTGGTTCAGCCAGTTCTCTTGAAATTGCTGGACAACCCCAACTTCTGCCAATTCTTTTATGTGCTGCAGCAAAATTTTCATTCACATAATCAGCGCCGTGCATTACAATTGCCCTTGCAAAAGCTGCATCATTGTAACCTTTGTCCATCCCTTCTAATTTCAAAGAGTAACCATTATTTCCGTTATAAGTAGTTTCTGTGACATAAAAGCCTAAACTGCTTTGGTGTGAACTGTCGGTATTAGAAAAATGTTCTGCAAATTCTTCACCAGTTCCCATTCCGTGGGCAACTAAAGCGTTAAAAAGTATTTTTTTATTGGCTAAATCTATCACCCAAAGTCTTTTGGTATTTGATGATTTGCTAAAATCGGCGATCGTTAGAAGTTCCGATTCTGCTGCAAGTTGACCAGATTTCTTTAATTTTTCAAAACCTTTATAAGCTTTTTCAAAAACGGCTTCATCTAATTTTTCATCATTCATAAAATCCAAAGCCGTGAAAATGTTTTGAGATTCTGAGAGATTTAGATTTACTATAGATTCAGAATTCTTGGCAATTGACAAAGTATCATTTCTAAAACTTTGTTTTTCTGTCGGAATTTTTGGTAAAACAAAAGAAGTTGCTATTAAATAAAATGGAAGAAGTACAAATAATATTTTTCTCATTTAAACTATTTAGGATTGCAAAAATAAAAAGTTTGAAACTTCTAAACAGACATAAGTAATTAAAATTGCACACTTTAACTCAATTTAACGGACTTTAACTTTTTTAAATGAAAATCATGAATACCTTTTATTAACTTTGCAATTGCAAATGAAATATTTATTTAAAATTTTGATGCTGTTTTTCTCTTTGGGTATTTTATTATATCCTGCTCAAAATAATATTTCTCAGAATTCTAAAGTAATGTCCTGTTGCTCAATACAAGGCAATTGCAATAAAGATATGCCGCAAAAAAATCATAACGATTCTAGTTCCCGCAATTGCTGCAACGTTTCTGTGGCGGCAATACAATTTATCAAATTAGAGGAAATTTTTTCTGCACAACCATTTAAAAACAAAAACTTTGTAAATAAAGTTTCTTTCTTTTATTCTAATTCTACCCTTCCAAATACACTTTTAGAAGCCGTATTTCAGCCTCCAAAATTTATTTAATTAAACTTAAACTGCAGATTTCTGCAAAAAATTTTAATTAAATAAAATCTTAAAAATGAAAATATTTTTAGGCAAAATCCTGCCTTTCTGTTTTATTTTGTTTGCTGCATTTTTCTCAGCACAAAATTTAAATACCATCGAAAAAGTAATCGTAAAAGGCAATTGCGTGCAATGCAAAGCCCGAATTGAAAAAGCCGCGATGAGCGCAGACGCCACTTCCGCAAGTTGGTCGCCGGAAACAAAAGTTTTAGAGTTAACTTTTAATGCCTCAAAAACTTCTGAAGATAAAATCCTTAAAAAAATTGCAGATGCAGGCCACGACAATGAAAAATACCGCGCCGATGATGCAGTTTATGATAAACTTCCGGGTTGTTGTCTGTACGATCGTGAGCAAAATATCGAAGAACTTTTACCAAATAAAGCAAAATCTGTCGCCGAAATTGGAAAAGATTCTATCTTGATGCAAATGCCAATGGACATGAAATTGGACATGGATCATTCTAAAATTTCTGAAAAAGAAAAATCTATAGAAGGCGTTGTTATCGAAAAAACGCAGGCTGCAACTTCTATTGACCAAAAATCTGCGGGTTTAATGATGAATATGGGCGGAAAAGAATTAATGAAAGCCGCCTGCTGTAATTTAGCGGAAAGTTTTGAAACTAATGCAACCGTTGACGTTTCTTACAGTAACGCCGTTACCGGGACTAAACAATTGAGAATGCTTGGCTTAGACCAAAAATATACGGCAATAACGCAAAGTCAATTACCTGAAGTTCGAGGTTTGGCTTCGGCTTATGGTTTAAATTTTATTCCTGGAAAGTGGATCGGTTCAATTCAATTGGTGAAAGGCGGAAGTACTGTTGTGAACGGTTATGAAAGCATCACGGGACAAATCAATACGGAACTTTTAACTTATAAAGACAAACCAGAAACTGCCGTAAATCTTTATTTGGATAATAATTTGCGGACTGAAATAAACGTCACGAATACACAGTTACTTTCCGAACATTGGAATCAAACTATTCTTTTGCACGGAAACGGCACTTTTTCTGAACGAGATTCAAACAAAGACGGATTTCTTGATCAACCAAAAGGTTCGCAAATTAATGTAGGCTATTTACTAAATTATGATGATTTACAACATTCCAATATAGTTTCTCATTTTGGAATAAATTACGTGAAAGACGAACGAAATGGTGGACAGAAAGGCTATGATTTTAGTAAACCTCAAACCACGCAAAATCTTTACGGCGTTGGAATCAACTCTTCCCGCTTTCAATTTTGGAATAAAACAGGTTATGTTTTTAAAGACAAACCTTATCAAAGCATTGGTTGGATGAATCAAGTGACTTATCACCAGCAAAATAGTTTTTTCGGAAATAGAAATTATGATGGCAAAGAAACTTCTTATTATTCTAATTTAGTTTTCCAAGGCATTATAGGAAATACCAATAATACTTTTAAAACAGGCGCCAGTTTTCTCTATGATTCATATAATGAAGATTACGTCAATCAAAATTATAAAAGAACAGAAACCGTTCCCGGATTATTTTTTGAATATACTTTAACTGGTGTAAAATATACTTTGGTCGCAGGCGCACGTGTGGATTTTCATAATCTTGCAGGCACACAATTTACGCCAAGAGTTAATTTTAAATATGATATTACGCCAAAAACGACTTTAAGACTTTCCGCCGGAAAAGGTTTCAGAACGGCTAATATTTTTGCAGAAAATCAGCAATATTTTGCCTCAAACCGAACTGTAGAAATTAAAAATAATGGTGGAAGTATTTACGGCTTAAAACCAGAAATCGCCTGGAATTACGGCGCAAGTTTAAATCAGGAATTTAAGTTTTTAAACAGAAAAAGTTCAATTTTATTAGATTTCTTCCGAACCGATTTTCAACACCAAGTTTTGGTAGATTTGTATCAATCGCCACAGAAACTGTTATTTTATAATTTGGAAGGTTCTTCTTTTGCAAACAGTTTTCAAGCGCAATGGGATTTAAGTTTGTACAAAAATTTAGATTTCCGTCTGGCTTACAAATATTACGATGTACAGGCCAATTATATTTCGGGTAAAAAAGAAGTACCTTTTATCGCTAAAAACAGAGGTTTTGCAAACATCGCTTATTCCACTGATAAAAATGAAAAAGGTGGCTTTTGGACTTTTGATCTAACTTACAATCTTATCGGGCCGCAAAATTTACCAAAAACAGCAACTAATCCGCAGGAATTTCAAATTGATGAAAAATCCAAAACATTTTCTACTTTAAACGGACAAATCGCGAGAAACTTTAATGAAAAGTTCAGACTTTATTTGGGCGCAGAAAACATCACTTCTTACAAACAGAAAAATCCGATAATCGATGCACGAAATCCTTTTGGAAATTACTTTGATGCAGGAAATGTTTACGCGCCAATTATGCCGATCAATGTTTATTTGGGTGTAGATTTAAAATTTTAAATCTTTTTTTTAAATAAAATAAAAAAGGAAATCCAGTAAGATTTCCTTTTTTTCTTGCTTAAATATTCTGATTAGAATTTTCGCTTTTTTTCTTTTTAAAATGATAATAAATGCCGCCACCAATTAATATAACTGGCCAAAAAGGTAAAACAAACAAAAAGATTTCCTGGATCACATTCCATCCACTTCCAACGGCGCCTAAACTTCTGCCACCGAAAGATTTTTTCCCGGAAGAAACGATTGCTTTTTCGGAATTATTGACCAGCGTAATTTCTAAAAGGCAAACTGAATTTTTAGAAAAATCCTGACCCGTTATTTCGATATTCCTTGAAGTAATTTTTCCCACATTCAATTCCATATCTTTTATTAAATAATCCGATTTGTCTAAAGGAACGCTGACTTGTAAATAATCAAACTGCTTATTTTCATTGCTTGAAATTTGCTCGCCTTTTACTACTCCATCATATTTTCTGATTTGTTCTTTGGCATCATATTGTGCAGTTTCAAAATCATCAACCTGGATCTCGAGTTCACCTTTTTTAGTGATTTTGGGTAAAACTTCATTGTTAGTTTTCGAATAATTACGATAAACCACCTTGGTTTTCTCAATTACTTTTGGGGAAATTTTTCTCTTTTTTAAATTTGAAACCAACCGGTTTTTTACCGAATCTATCTTTTGCTGCGTGATTTTTATCTCAGAAATAATCTCTTTTTTGGTCACAGAATCCATCGCTTTTGCCACTTTCTCTGTTAATAATTTTTTTTGATCTTTTAAATCCTGAATTTTTACAACCACTGTGTCTTTGATAATAGATTTTACAGAATCCTGCGTTTTATCTAAAGGTTTTTGAATGCTGTCGTAAACTGATACATTATTAGGCGGCGAAGAATCTGTTTTCACATTCAAAGAATCTAAAGTCTCAGAAGAAGAATTAATTTCGCTTTTTTTACAGGCAGTAAGACTTATTACCGCGAAGATTGTTAAGATTAATTTTTTCATTTTAAAAATTTTTATTTGGTTAATTTTTCGATGAAGTAAAACTAACACTCAATAAAAATGATTGTTTGAAAAATAGATGCAAAAGTCTGGTAAACTCTATATAACTAATTATCAATTACTTAAACTTATTTTACAAGCACTTTACAAGCACTTTTGTAAAAATTCAATTGAAAAATTGAGAATTGGAAAAAAAAATTCTTCAAGATTTTGAAAGTCTTGAAGAATTTTAAAAATTTATCTTTAATTAAAATAAAAAGAAATTTAAACAGTCTCTTTATTTTCATCCGCAACGAAATCCAAACTTATAGAATTCATACAAAACCTTGTTCCAGTTGGTCTCGGTCCGTCATTGAAAACGTGTCCTAAATGTGACTCGCATCTTTTACAAAGCACTTCTGTACGTTCCATTCCAAAAGCAGAATCTCTTTTGTAAATCACTCCTTCTTTTTCTGCCTGGAAAAAACTTGGCCAGCCACAAGACGAAGAAAATTTAGAGTCTGATCGAAATAAGTGATTACCACAAACGGCGCAATAATATTCGCCTAAACCATCGAAATTATTATATTTTCCAGTTCCCGGCCTTTCTGTATGTGCCTCTCTGGAAATCGCGTACAGTTCCGGATCAAGAATTTTTTTCCATTCATCGTTAGAAACGTTTAATTTTGTATGATCAGTGTGGGAAAAATATGGATTGTTTTTTGTATTATTTTCTTGCATAAGAATTTATTATTTTAATTTTTAAATGAATTTAAAATAGTACTTAAAAGTGATCATTTAAGAATATTTTCTACTAAATTATCATCAAAATTAACGCCAATAAATGGTATTTATTTAAATTTAAAAAATGAACATTATCAATAAAAAAAGACAATTATTTTTATGTAAATCATTCGCGACGGGACTTTTCATCTTAATGGCGGTTCTATTTTTTGCACTAACAATTTTGCAGAAAAATAATCCTTCTCACTGGATCGGATATATTCGTGCATTCTCAGAAGCGGCTATGGTTGGCGCTTTAGCAGATTGGTTTGCGGTGACTGCACTTTTTCATTATCCTTTAGGTTTAAAAATTCCCCACACGAATATTATCGAGAACAGTAAAGAAAAAATTGGCGATAATTTGGGCAATTTTGTGGTTGAAAACTTTCTTTCTCCAGAAAATATTCGGCCTTATATTCAAAAATTAAACCTGTCGAAATTTGCTGGTGAATGGCTTTCAAATGAGAGAAATCAAAATAATTTGGTTAAAGAAATTTCTAATATTTTATTAAATATCATCAATAAATTGGAAGACGAAACGGTCGTAAATTTTATTGGAAATAAAGCGAAAGATTTTGCGAAAGACATTAAAATTCAAAAATTAGTTGGCAATGGTTTACAATATTTAATTGAAAAAAATGACCATCAAAAACTGATCACTTCGCTTTCTTCCCAGATAAAAAACTACGTTCTTCAAAATCAAAATATGGTAAAAGAACGCGTTAAAAAGGAAAGTTTTAGTTTGATCCCAAAGTTTGTGGATGATGCTTTAGCTAATAAAATCACCGCAGGTTTATCTGATTATTTCCGTGAAGTGGAAGAAAATGAGGATCATCCTTTGCGAGATGAAATTAGCAATAAAATTTTAGAATTTAGTAAAGACATTCAGGAAAATGAGAAGTGGGAAGCCGATTTTCAGCATCTTAAAGACGGTTTATTAAATCCTGAAAAAATAAACAATTATGCTTTTGATATTTGGAACAACATAAAGAAAAATCTGGTAGAAGAATTGAGTCATGACAATTCTACCTTAAAAAGATATGTGGCAAAAAATGTTCAGGAATTTGCTTTAAATCTTCAATCTGACGAAGTTTTACAACAAAAAATTGATGGTTGGATCCGATTAACCGCTTACAAATATATCCTGAAAAACACGCATCAGTTTGGCGATTTGATCAGTTCCACGGTGGGAAACTGGCAAGGTAAAGAATTAAGTGAAAAACTGGAGCTTGAAGTTGGAAAAGATCTTCAATTTATTCGCGTCAATGGAACCTTAGTTGGAGGTTTGGTTGGTTTAATTATTTACACAATTAGTACTTTTTTAACCTAAAATACAATTCTGTAAGTTCCTTTTGATGAAGTATTGCCTTTTTCAGCTTTTACATATTTTTTAACCCATTTCACGGAATTTGAAACTATACAAGGATCAGAAATTCCACTTAAACGGCTTGCTGTGACTACATTTCCTGCTTTATCTACAATGTACGAAACAATGATAGCGCCACTTTCATTGCAATAGTGAACTGGCGGCGTTCCTGGTTTGCCCATCGTTCCCGGAATAAAACCAATTAACTTTCTATCAACGCCAATTTTACTGTCTCCATTTCCATCGCCGCCTAAAGGGTCACCCGCATTTCCTTTCGTTCCATTTGTACCTTGCGAGGCCGCTTTATCACCTCGACCTTTCAGTAAATTTCCTATTGCGGCAGTTCCTTTTCCGTCACCATCAGCATTTGCCTTTTCGGGTTTTGCAGGTGCCGTAGAAATTTTAGGCGCAGCTGTTGTGGTGGGTGTTGCCTTTTCAGCAGTTTTTGTTACTTTTTTTACCGTTTTTTCAACTTTCTCAACTTTCGGTGAGGAAACTTTTACATTGTTTCCTGTAATGATTTTTTCCGGCGCAGGTTGTGGTTTAGAAACTTCGGGCTGCGGTACAACTTCAGTTTCTGCGGGCGCGAGAGAACCTTCCTGATTTTTAGGCTCTTCTAAATTTGCCCCATGTTGATTGTCTCCAAAATTGATCAACATGGTCGTCACAATTTCCTTTTGCGGAACCGGTGTTTCCTGGATAATTTTATAAAAATAAATAAGTAAAAACAATAATAAAAAAGCCACAAAAGTGATCACGGCGCTCTTAGTCTGATCTTTTTTTTCGTCTTTTATATGTTTTAAAGCATAATCCATCTATTCCTGAGTTGTCGCTATTGCAAGATTATACTTGTGTTTTTCCGCAATTTCCATCACAAAAACGACGTCTTTATGTTTGGTATTTCCATCTGCTCTAATGGTGAAAGTTGGCGTAGTTTCGTTTTTTAAAACATTAACTAAATAACTTTCCAAATTTTCTTTAGGAACAGCTTTATCATTAATGTAATAAGTGCCGTCTTCTTTAATTGTCACTGTTGAGGGATCCTGCGCAGAAGTTTCTGTAGCGTCGGCTTTTGGCAATTTCACATCTATCGCACTTTGGCTTATCGCCGAAGACGTTATCATAAAAAATATCAACAACAGAAATATAATATCCGTCATCGAAGCCATGCTGAACTCGGCGTTGACGCGGTTTCTTCGCTTAAGTTCCATTTAAAGTGGTTTATTTAAAGTATCTAAAAAGTCATTCACGTGGGTTTGAATTTTTAAAACCACCCGATCCACTTTAGTTACTAAAATATTATAGAAAAAATACGCGGGAATACCGATAAATAAACCAACCGCCGTAGTTGCCATCGCTGTGTAAATGCCGGAAGCCAATAATTTTGGACTAACTGCGCCGGTTACATTTGAAATTTGAAAAAATGCCATGATCATCCCTATCACCGTTCCCAAAAATCCCAACATTGGTGCCGCGCCGGAGGCAGAAGCTAAAATATTTAAATTTTTCTCAAGTTTTGAAACTTCAAGTTGTCCCTGATTTTGCATCACGTTAGAAATATCAGAAATAGGACGTCCAATTCTGGTCAAACCTTTTTCAATCATTCTTGCTTCAGGTGAATCCGTTGCTTTGCAATAATCTATCGCGCCCTGAATTCTGCCACCTTCCACAAAATCCTTAATATTTTCTAAAAAATCTGGAGTGTCTTTCGCCGCCCGTTTAATGAAAAAGTAACGTTCCAAAAATATATAAAGAGCCAAAGCACCTAAAATAAAAATTGAGATCATTATCAGATTTCCGACCAATCCGCCGCTGAAAAGTATTTCCCAAAGAGAAAAAACGTGCTGTTCTACCGCAGGATTTGTAGAATTAATTGTTTGTGCTTGCAAAATTGAATAGTTTAAGGTTAGTAGTAAAACGAGTCTAACCGCAAATTATTATAAATTACATTAGAAAAGTTTAATGAGAAAATGAATGTTAATCGTCTATTTCAATTTCTTCTGCCTTAAAATGGCATTTTAATTTAAATGGAATTAACTCGTCAGAACCTGTGTAAAAATCTGTGATATTACCTTTCCAAAAAAGAAATAAATCTCCTTTTTCATCATTTTCAAACTTCAATGAATTTTCAGATATATACGCATCTTCGTCATCGAAGAGGTTAACTTCACAGCTACTTTCATCGTCTACCAAAAATGTTTGATCAAGAAGATCATCAGTTTCAATAGGGAAATCTGAAATATTTAATGCAATTTGTGGAAACTGGTATTGCAGAGAATCATCCTCCACATGCTCAACATCGTCATCAGAAATAATTTCTACTTCCAAAAAATTTTCATTATTGAGAAATACGGCTTTGCAGTACGTATTTTTCAGATGATATTTAAGGGTTTCTTCCGGGTGATAAATTTTTAAAATCCCTTTCATGGCTTTCAAATAGTAGATGTTATATTAAAATGATTAGTAGCAAAGATAAAAAATCCAATCAAACAGAGAAACTTTTTATTTTTTTGTGAATTTATAAAAATAATCACGATAAATTATAAAATGAGTACTTTTGTTTAAATATTAAATTCTATGTTTAAACCTCTTGTAAAGCTGATTTCGCTTATTGTTATCTTTTCTTTTTTAATAAATTGCAGTAAAGAACAAAAAAGTGTTTCTACAGAAAAAACAACATCATTAGACAGCATTGCAGCGAGGTATTATGAAGATTATTTAAAACTTCATCCCTTGGAAGCGACCGCACAAGGCGACAACCGTTATAATGATCAACTCCCGATCAATATTACACGTCAGCAAATTTCGAAGGAGATCAATCTCTATAACCAGTATCAAAATGAACTTCAAAAAGTAGGATACGAAGCTCTATCAGATGATGATAAAGTGGTTTATGATGTTTTAGATTATGAAATAAAAGACAAAATTGAAGGGTTTGCCTATCATCCAGAATTAATTCCGTTTACTCAATTTGGCGGATTGCCATTAAATTTTCCGCTTTTAGGAAGCGGCGAGGGAAATCAGCCTTTTAAAACAACCAAAGATTACGATAATTGGTTAAAAAGAATCGATCTTTTTGCTGTTTGGATGGATTCTGCACAAAGCAATTTTCGCAACGGGGAAAAGATTGATTTTGTCTTGCCTAAAAAATTAGTTTTAAAAATGATTCCTCAAATGCGGGCTGCCGAAATCATATCTACAGACATGAAAAAAAATATTTTTTACGGACCTGTAAATAATATACCAGGCAATTTTTCTTCTTCTGATAAAAGTAAATATGAAAAACTTTATGCAGAAGCTATTAACACGAAAATTATTCCTGCTTATACAAAAATGGCAGATTTTTTAGAAAAAGAATATTTGCCAAAAGCAAGAATAACAGATGGATACAATGCTTTACCAAACGGAAGTGCCATTTATAATTATTATGTGAAAAGTTGGACAACAACACAAAAAACACCGGACGAAATTAATAAACTGGGTCTGCAGCAGGTAGAAATGCTCCGTGCGGAGATGGAAAAAGTTAAGGATGAAGTTGGTTTTAGAGGCAGCTTAGAGCAATTCTTAAACTATGAAAAAAGCGATAAAAAAGCGATGCCCTACAAAACCAGTAAAGAAATTATTGCTGGTTTTAATGGGATTTTATCAAAAATAACGCCTGGCTTAAAGAAAATGTTCAATGTAACACCAAAGACTCCTTTCGAGATTAGGCAAACAGAAAAATTTCGGGAAGCTTCCGCAAGTGCAGAATATATGCAGGGAACGCCGGACGGAAAAAGACCCGGAATTTTCTACATCCCAATTCCTGATGCGACGAAATTTAATGTGACATCAGGTATGGAATCTTTGTTTTTGCATGAAGCAATTCCCGGTCATCATTATCAGATATCAATTCAGCAGGAAAACTTAAAACTGCCAAAATTTATGCGTTTTGGCTGGCTTGGAGCTTATGGTGAAGGATGGGCACATTATTGTGAAACATTGGGACCAGAATTTGGCCTTTACACAGATCCTTATCAAAAATTAGGTTATTTAAGTGACCAAATGTTGCGCGCAGTAAGACTCGTAATAGACACTGGAATTCACACAGGAAAGATGACACGTGAAGATGCTATTACATATTTTCTTTCTAATGTTGCTTATGATGAAGCAGGCGCAACAGCAGAAGTTGAAAGATATATGGCAGTTCCAGGACAGGCTTTGGGTTATAAAATCGGTTCTTTAAAAATACGGGAACTACGCACTTTTTATGAAAAATCTTTGGGAAGTAAATTTAATTTAGCAAAATTTCATGATGAAGTTTTGAGTCAGGGTTGTCTTCCATTGGATATTTTAGACAGGAAAATGAGAAACTGGGCAGTAAAACAAAAATAATTTTAATTTTTATCAAATGATAGATTCTCATAAAATTACTGCCAAACCGGATTTTCTTTTGGAAAAAAGTCCATTTGGTGTCTGCTTACTCGGAAAAGATTTTAAAATAACCCATGTTAATGAAAAATGGATAGCAATCACATCTAAAGATAAAAAAGATTTAATTGGAAAAGGATTAGCAGACATTTTTCCGCAGATCAAAAAAAACCTGTCTCATTTTTTAGATGAATTAAAAAATACCAACAGACATTATCACATTCATGAATTTCCCGTTACCATTGAAACTGAGGGAAATTTAACCGGTCGTTTTTATAATTTTCTTTACTGTCCTGTTTTTGATTCTGAGGGAGAACTGGATTATTTTTGTTCACTAGCAGTCGAAATTCCAAATGCAGTTGCATTAAAGGATCAGCTTGAAAAAAGTGAAGAAAGACTTCGTTTGGCAACAGAAAGCAACAATATCTCAACCTGGGATCTGAATCTTAAAAATTTTCAAATTTACCATTCCGAGTCTTTGGCTCATATATTTGGCTATGATTCTACTCATAGTATCACTCAACTGGAGATGAAAAATCATATTATAGATGAAGATCAGCATTTATTAGATGAAGCACTCGCTGATGCATTAGCCACTGGAAAATATAGCTTTGAAGGAAGGATAAAGGACAAAAATGATAAGATAAAATTTATAAGCAGCCGCGGAAAAATATTTTATGATGAACAAAATGTTCCAGACAGAATGTTGGGCGTATTACAGGATATCTCAGAAAGAAAAAACCTCGAAAAAGAAATTGAAGAAAGAGAGGTTCGCTACAAATTTTTAGCCGATGCCATGCCGCAGTTCATTTGGATCGGCGATTCAGACGGTAATTTAAATTACTGGAATCAGGCTGTGTTTGATTTTAGTGGAAAAACACTTGAAGATTTCACGACTGGTGACGGTTGGCTTCAAATTGTTCATCCCGACGATCGCGAAAAAAACATAGAAATGTGGCTGAACAGTATCAAAACTAAAACTATTTTTAGTTTAGAGCATCGCTTTCAAAATAAAAATGGTGATTTTAAATGGATGCTGAGTCGTGCTGTTCCAGATTTTGATGATGAAGGTAACGTCAAGCATTGGGTTGGAACAAGCACCGACATTGATGAAATAAAGAAGCAGGAACATCAGAAAAATGACTTTATTAAAATGGCCAATCATGAGCTGAAAACGCCTATTACAACGATAAAAGGATATGTGCAGCTGTTAAAGAAAATGCGCGGTAATTCAGATGACCAGTTTTTAAATAATTCCCTAAACACCATTGAAAATCAGGTCAATAAATTAAATGGTTTGATTGGGGATTTATTGGATATCTCCAGAATGGAAGACGGCAATCTGCCCTTAACAAGAAGGCCATTTTCACTTATAAAACTCGTCACAGAAACCATTGAAGATATTAAAGCCTCAGAAGAGAGCCAAGAAATAAAATTTGTGCTGAACAGCGACAGTGATATCGAGGTAAATGCCGATAAAGAAAGAATAACTCAGGTTATAAATAATCTGCTTACCAATGCCATAAAATATTCTCCGAACACAAATAATGTAGTTGTGGAAATAAGCACAAAAAATAATCAGGCAATAGTTTCTGTAGAAGATTTTGGGATCGGAATGGATAACGAAGAACTTTCAAGGATTTTTCAGCGCTTCTACAGGGTTTCCGGCGAAGATGAAGAAACATTTCCAGGTTTTGGGATAGGCTTATTTATCGTAAAAGACATTCTTGACCGGCACAAAGGCAAAATTTGGGTAGAAAGCGAAAAACAAAAAGGCTCCAAATTTTATTTTTCTTTACCTTTAAATAAAAAGAACAAATGAGCATTTTGATCATTGATGATAACCGGGATATTTGTGACCTTATTTTAAATATTCTTCTCTCAGAAGATTTAGAGGCGACCACCTGTAGCAATCCTTTGGAAGCTGCAGATATAATTTCCCGAGTAAAACCGAAACTTATCATTACAGACATGTTGATGAGCGGTGTGGATGGAAGAACTTTATGCCAAAAAATACGAGCGGATAACGCCACAAAAGACATTAAAATTATAATGATGTCCGCACATCCCGATGCTAAAAAAGAAAGTGAAAATGTTGGCGTGGACGATTTTTTAGCAAAACCATTCGAAATTGATGATTTGGTAAATAAAGTTAAAAACTTATTGCCTTAAAAAATTTAAAATGAATGTTCTATTTACAAAGGAAATAATTCAGCAACAGGTAATTGCAAACCTGAATGAAACTATTTCGCCCGTATTTTTAGATGTTTTAAAATTTAAAATTAAAATCCTTAAAAAATTTCCATTAAAAAACCAGTCGCTGATATTTACCAGTGCGAACGGCGTCGAAGCTTTTTTTAAGAATAATTTTCTACCGAAAGACAATTTTACCGTTTTGCCATTCAATAAAATTTACTGTGTTGGTGCAAAAACAAAATTGAAGTTGCGGGAATTTGGTTTTGGTGTCTTTAAAACCGTAAAAAACGCGCAGGAATTATGTGAATTTATAATCGAAAAAAGTAGCAGAGAAGACTTTTTACACTTTTGCGGCAATCTGACTTTGGATATTTTAGATGAAAAATTGCCTTTGCAAAATATTAAATACGAAAAAATCGAGTGCTACGAAACCGAATTATTATATCCTAAAACTAGCGAAAATTTTGATGCTTTAGTTTTTTTTAGTCCAAGCGGAGTTCGTAGTTTTGCAAAACATAATTCTCTGGAAAATTCCACGCTATTTTCAATTGGCGAAACAACGTCCGCAGAAATTAAAAAATTAACAAAAAAAGACATTATCACGAGTAAAGAACAAACTTTAAAATCTTTGCTAAAGCTGATCAATAATAAATTTAAAGCAAATACTGCTTAACACAAAATGATAAAAAACGACTTATATTTAAGAGCATTAAAAGGAGAAATTGTAGAAAGACCACCTGTCTGGATGATGCGCCAGGCTGGAAGATTTTTACCAGAATTTCGTGAACTTCGAGGTCAATATGACTTTTTCACCCGTTGTCAAACGCCGGAATTAGCTGCTGAAATCACAATGATGCCGATACGCAGATATCCTTTGGATGCGGCTATTTTATTTTCAGATATTTTGGTTATTCCGCAAGCGATGGGAATGGATTTCGAAATGCGTGAAGGTGCAGGACCTTGGTTAGAAACTCCAATTCGCACTTTAGAACAGGTTCAGAATATAGAAGTTCCGAATGTTGATGATACTTTAGGATATGTTTTTGATGCGATTGAATTGACTTTAATTAAATTAAATAATGATATTCCATTAATTGGTTTTGCGGGAAGTCCGTGGACGATTTTGTGTTATTGCGTGGAAGGACAAGGTTCTAAAACCTTTGATAAAGCCAAAACTTTCTGTTTTCAAAATCCGGAAGCGGCGCATTTATTATTGCAAAAAATCACAGATACAACGATTGCCTATTTAAAAAGAAAAGTTGAAAAAGGCGTTTCTGCCGTTCAGGTTTTTGATTCCTGGGGCGGAATGTTGTCGCCGCAAGATTACCAGGAATTTTCCTGGCATTACATCAATCAAATTGTGGAAGCGCTTTCGGAAATTTCTCCAGTAGTTGTTTTTGGAAAAGGCTGTTGGTTTGCTTTGGAAGAAATGACTTTATCTAAAGCCTCAGCTTTAGGCGTAGATTGGACAATTACCCCGGAAAATGCTCGAAGATTAACGGGAGGAAATATCACTTTACAAGGTAATTTTGATCCTTCAAGATTATTGTCGCCGCCGGAAACTATTAAAAAAATGGTAACAGAAATGATCAACCGTTTTGGAAAAGATAAATATATTGCCAATCTTGGACACGGGATTTTACCAAATATCCCGCTGGAAAATGCGGAAGCGTTTATTAGAGCGGTTGTGGATTGGAGGGAGAATTAGAATTTACTTAATATAAAATAATAAAATCCTCGAAACTTTTCAGAATTCGAGGATTTTTCTATTTAAATATTAGCCCAACATCCGCTGCGCTTTCTTCACACCTTCGACCAAAACATCAATTTCATCAAAAGTATTATAAACCGCGAAACTTGCGCGAACAGTTCCGGCAATTTTAAAATAATCCATAATTGGTTGTGTGCAATGATGGCCGGTTCTCACGGCAATTCCGAGTTTATCTAAGATCATCCCGACGTCAGAAGCGATTCCAATTCCTTCTAAATTAAAGGAAATAACGCCGGTTCTTTTGGCTTTTTCGGCGTAAATTTTTAGACCTTCAATTTCGAGTAATTTTTTCTGTCCGTAGGCTAAAAGTTCATCTTCATGCTTTTGAATATTTGAGATTCCAATAGAATTCATAAAATCGACAGCAGCGCCCATTGCGATATTTCCGCCGACATTTGGCGTTCCGGCTTCAAATTTAAAAGGCAAACCTGCGTAAGTGGTTTTATCAAAAGTGCAAACGGAGATCATTTCACCGCCGCCATGAAAAGGTTGAAGTTTTTCCAAAATTTCTGATTTTCCGTAAAAAATTCCCGTTCCCATTGGCGCATAAATTTTATGTCCGGAAAAAACGAAAAAATCACAATCCATTTTTTGAACATCAATTTCAAAATGAACCACAGATTGTGCGCCGTCAATTAAAATATAAGCATCAGAATTTTTGCGAACTTTTTTAATAATTTCCTCAATCGGATTAATTACGCCCAAAGCATTGGAAACCTGATTAACAGACACTATTTTAGTTTTTTCAGACAACCACTCGTCCAAAATATCAATTTGCAAAATGCCATTTTCATCCATTGGAATCACTCGTAATTTTGCGCCCGTTCTTTCGCAAAGCATTTGCCACGGAACTATATTTGAGTGATGTTCCAAGTATGAAATAATTATTTCGTCATCCTTTTTAACCCAATTAGAATTTCCTAAAGCATACGCAATCAGATTGATACCTTCCGTTGTCCCTTTTGTAAAAATAACTTCATAATCATGTTTTGCATTGATGAATTTCTGGATTTTTTGTCTTGACAATTCCATTTCTGCCGTTGCCAATTGACTCAAAGTATGAATCCCACGGTGAACATTTGCGTTGATTTCCTTGTAATATTTTTCCCAAACATTTAATACGGAAATTGGTTTTTGCGAAGTTGCTGCATTGTCTAAATAAACCAAAGGTTTACCATTAACCTGCTGATTAAGAATAGGAAATTGCGAACGAATATTTTGTAAATCTAACATTTTTTGTTTTTGAAAAATCAAAGTTACGGATTTCTGAGTGTGAACTTCGTATGGTTTTGATCATGTTTTTCGATGATTCTATTTTGGATTTTACTTAGTTTTGCTTTCTAAAGATTTATTTTTTATCGAAAATAAATAATAATTCAAAATCGCGAAAATTACGCCCCGACTTGAGTGGAGCTCTTTTTATGCGAAGCGAAGCGGAGCATAAAAAAGCGGGAACGGAAGGCGGATAAAGGCGCCCAAAAAAAAATAAAGAAAAATTCACTAAAATAAAAAATTCTAATAAAACTAATTCTAAACCAATGGTTCCTGCTGGCTCAAACAGTGAAAACTTCCCAATCCCCAAATAATTTCTGTGGAATCTATTCCGACAGCTTTTCTTTCTGGGAAACATTTTTGAATAATTTCTAACGCCAATTCATCTTTGTCGCAACGATAAGTTGGAACGATGACGTGCTTATTAGAAATATAAAAATTGGCGTAAGATGCGGGCAATCTTTGTCCGTCCCAAATGACGGGATCTGGCATCGGAAGTTCAATAATATTTAAAGGTGTACCGTCTAAAAGCCGCATTTCTTGTAACTGGCGAAGATTTGTTTGTAGAATTTCAAAATTTTCGTCGTCTTTGTTATCTTCAACAACGGTGAGAACGGTGTTTTCATTGACGAATCTTATGGTGTCATCGATGTGTCCGTCAGTATCGTCGCCGATAATTCCGTCATCTACCCAAAGAACCTGCTCGATACAATAGTAATTTTTTAAATAATTTTCTACCTGTTCCTGGTTTAAATGTGGGTTTCTATTTTTATTTAAAAGACATGATTTTGAGGTTAAAACCGTTCCATTTCCATTAAAATCAACAGAGCCTCCTTCCATAATCACTTTTGGGTGATAAACGGGAAAGTTAAATTCTTCTGCAATTTTTGTGGGAACAACGTCGTCTAAATCAAAAGGCGGATATTTTCCACCCCACGCGTTGAAATCCCAGTCAACGATGATCTTTTTCTCTGCAGCGTTTGGATTGACGAGAAAAGCCGGACCGTGATCGCGACACCAGGCGTCATTAGTTTCATTGAAATAAAACTCGATATTATCTAAATTGGCGTCAGTTTTTTTAATGTGATTTAGTGCAAATTCTTTCATTTCTGCATCTTTTACATTAATTCTAACCAACTCACCTTCTGATAAAATTTTTATAAATTCTGCATAATAGGGATAAATATGACCTAATTTTTCAGGCCAGGATTCTTCTTTGTGCGGCCACGAAAGCCATGTTGCTTCGTGCTGCTCCCATTCTGCAGGAAAACGGTAACCTTGTTCTTTCGGCGTTTTATTTAAATCTATCGACATAAAATTTCTTAATCGTTATCAATAAATCGTTTCGTAATAGGTTGATAAGAATCAATTCTACGATCTCTTAAAAATGGCCAGTGCATTCTAAAATGGTTGGCTTCGGCTAAGTTTAATTCCGTTACATTTACTTCTTCTTTATCATGTGAAGCCAGATACAAAAGTTTTCCTTGTCCATTAGTGACAAAACTTCCGCCCCAAAATTTCATCGCGCCATCCTGTTCGAAACCTACTCTATTTACTGAAACTACCGGTAAACCATTTGCCACAGAATGACTTCTCTGGATCGTTTGCCACGCGTCATACTGGTCTTTATTTGTTTCCTCGTCTTGTTCCGTTGACCAACCTATTGCTGTTGGATAAAATAAAACTTCCGCGCCCATTAAAGAAGTAATTCTAGCCGCTTCAGGATACCATTGATCCCAGCAAATTAATACGCCAATTTTTGCAAATTTGGTTTCAAAAACTTTGTAGCCTAAATCGCCGGGTGTAAAATAAAATTTTTCGTAGAACGCAGGATCATCCGGAATGTGCATTTTTCTGTATTTACCTAAATAAGTGCCATCTGCGTCAAGAATCGCGGTGGTGTTGTGGTACAAACCTTCTGCTCTTTTTTCGAAAAGCGAAGCAATAATTACAACGCCCAACTCTTTTGCAATTTCACTCAAAGCATCAGTTGATGGGCCAGGAATTTTCTCCGCTAATTTGAAATTTTCATAATCTTCTACATCGCAGAAATAAAGTGAAGTGAATAATTCTTGCAGACAAACAATCTGCGCGCCTTTTCCGGCAGCTTCGCGGATTTTTTCTATTGCTTTATTTAAATTATCCTCCTTGTTTTCTCCGCAGGTCATTTGGACAGTTCCTATATTTACTTTTGACATATTATTTTTCTTTAAAGTACAAAATTAAGGTTTTAAAATTTATTTGAAAATGAAGAATTATCAAGCCAAATGCAAAATTTAAAATCTATTTTTAAATTTAATTTCTTCTTCAATTTTAAATGTAATTTTTTTAATTGATGATATAAGAATTTAAAGTAATTCTCTCGCAGATTTTTCAGATGACGCAGATTTAATACAACAATCAAAAATCTGCTAAATCTCTTAAATCTGCGAGAAAACAAATCACAAAAAATCCTGAATCTAGTTCAGGATTTTATTCAAATGTCTGTGAGAATCTATGGAAATCCGTGCTTAAAAATCCTAAATCTTACTCAAAAGCGTTCTAAAATTAACCTTTTCATCAATGATTCTGCGCAAATCAGCAACCGCCACTCGTTCCTGTTTCATCGTATCTCTGTCACGAATCGTAACCGTATTATCAATCAAAGAATCGTGGTCGATCGTAATGCAGAAAGGCGTTCCAAGCGCATCATTTCTTCTGTAACGTTTTCCGATGCTGTCTTTTTCTTCGTAAATTAAATTAAAATCAAATTTCAGATCGTCGAAAATTTTCTCTGCATATTCGCCTAAACCATCTTTTTTCATCAATGGTAAAATCGCGGCTTTCACAGGCGCCAAAGCCGGCGGAAGCGATAAAACAGTCCTTTCTGAACCATCTTCCAAAACCTCATCTTTCAAAGAATTTGAGAAAATCGCTAAAAATAATCGGTCTAAACCAACCGAAGTTTCCACCACATAAGGCACATAACTTTCATTTCTTTCATTGTCAAAATATTGTAATTTCTTCCCGGAATGTTTCTCGTGTGCCGAAAGATCAAAATCTGTTCGCGAGTGAATTCCCTCTAATTCTTTAAAACCAAACGGAAATTTAAACTCAATATCTGAGGCTGCGTTTGCGTAATGCGCTAATTTTTCGTGGTCGTGAAATTTATAATTTTCCTTGCCTAAACCTAATGCCAAATGCCAGTTAAGGCGTTTTTGTTTCCATTCTTCATAAAAACTAAGTTCAGTTCCCGGCGGTACAAAATACTGCATTTCCATTTGTTCAAACTCACGCATTCTGAAAATAAACTGTCTCGCAACGATCTCATTTCTGAAGGCTTTACCAATTTGCGCAATTCCGAAAGGTAATTTATGTCGAGACGTTTTTTGAACATTTAAGTAATTCACAAAAATTCCCTGCGCCGTTTCAGGTCTTAAATAAAGATCCGTTGCAGATTCTGAAGTCGCGCCCAATTTCGTCCCAAACATCAAATTAAACTGGCGAACTTCCGTCCAATTTTTTGAACCCGTGTCTGGATCAGCGATTTCTAATTCCTCAATCAAGGCTTTTACATCGGCTAAATTATTGTCCGTTAAAGACTTAGCCATTCTTTCCAAAATCGTTTTTTGCTTTTCTCTATATTCTACAACTCTGGCGTTCGTTGTTACAAATTCATCTTCATTAAAACTTTCGCCAAATCTTTTCGCCGCTTTTTCAATTTCTTTTTGCGCTTTATCTTCCAATTTTGCGCAATAATCTTCCAGCAAAACATCCGCTCGGAAGCGTTTTTTAGAATCTTTATTATCAATTAATGGATCATTAAAAGCATCAACATGACCGGACGCTTTCCAAATTGTCGGGTGCATAAAAATCGCAGAATCAATCCCCACAATGTTCTCATTCATCTGCACCATTGCTTTCCACCAATATTGCTTGATGTTATTTTTCAGTTCCGCGCCATTCTGTCCGTAATCGTAAATCGCCGAAAGTCCGTCATAAATTTCACTTGAAGGAAATATAAAACCATACTCTTTCGCGTGCGAAACCACTTTCTTAAAAACATCTTCCTGCTTTGCCATAGTTGTAAAATAAGGTGCAAAAATAGTGAATTTTCAGTTAATTTTTTAAGAAGCCTGGAACCTGCTATCCGCTATATCTTTTTTTTAATTTTTTATTTGCATCGCGCTTTAAAAAAATTATAAAAAAGGATGCCGCTTCTATCAGGGCTAGTTACAAGTTTCGCAAAAATTAAGGTTTTATTTTAAGTAGAAAAGTTCCCCTCAAAATATAATCAAATAAATCTCTAAAAATTATAGGAAAGTGCAAATCCATTTCCCGCCGCTTCGATTTTGAAATAGGCTGTTTTAGCAACTTCTCCGTTTTCTGCGGCGATTCCCTTTTTTAAATTTTTATTTGCTGCTAAAATAAATGGAACACCAATTCCAATCAACCCGGCGCCAACTCCCATTGCAGCATATGCGTTTGTCTTATTTTGTTTTATAATTTGTTGAGTGCCGTTGATGGTAATGGTAGTTTTTCCGCCAGATAAGGCTCTTGCTAAACCGAAACCCAATGACGCACCACCAACTCCGGCAAAAATTTGTCCTACAGTATTATTTGTGCGGGCTTTTTTCACATAAGATTTTGCTGCGTCACTTTGCAAAACATCTTCATATTGGGATAATTTATAAGATTTTCCATCTTTTACCAAATGATTGCTTTCAATCGTCACTTGCGAAAAGTAGAAATTTGAAAATAAGAAAACCGCTAAAAGTAAAATTTTCGACATAATATTTTTTTGCTAAAATAAATATATTTTCCGGGTGGCAAAGAATAATACATTTAGTTATTGAATATCTTTGCAACGTTTTAATATTTATTTTAAATGCTGAACGAAGATCAATATCAAAAAGATTTAAACTGGCTTTTTGCACAACTGCCAAATTACCAAACTGTCGGACAATCAGCCTACAAACCTGGCTTGGAAAACATAAAAAAACTCTGTGATTTTTTTGGAAACCCACAGGAAAACCTAAAAATGATCCACATTGGCGGAACAAATGGAAAAGGTTCAACAAGCAATATGACTGCTTCAATTTTGCAGGAATCCGGCTATAAAGTTGGACTTTACACCTCGCCGCATCTGGTAGATTTTAGAGAACGCATTAAAATTAACGGTGAAAATTGTGATAAAGAGTTTGTTTTTAGTTTCATTCAAAAATTAAAAAATTTACCACAAGAATTTCAGCCTTCTTTTTTTGAATTTACGACGATCATGGCTTTTGAATATTTTGAAGAAAATAAAGTTGATTTTGCCATGATTGAAGTTGGTTTAGGTGGAAGATTAGATTCTACAAACATTATTAATCCAATTTTAACGGCAATTACCAATGTCGATCTGGATCATCAAAATCTTTTAGGAAATACAATCGGTGAAATTGCATTTGAAAAAGCAGGAATTATTAAAGAAAATATTCCCATAATTTCCGGAACAGAAAATCCCGAAGTTTTCAAGATTTTAAAGGAAACCGCAGCAAATAAAAATTCGAAATTTATTGACGCAACAGAATTTTCTAATAATTATAAATCTGATCTAACAGGAAATTATCAAGGAAAAAATATAAAAGTGGTCGTAAAAATCACTGAAGAACTTCGAAAACAAAAAATAGAAATTCCCGAAAAGTCATTGGTTGAAGGTTTAATGAACGTCCAAAAAAACACAGGATTTATCGGAAGATGGACTGTTTTCTCAGAAAATCCGTTGACAATTTTAGATACAGCCCATAATTTGGCTGGTTTAGAATTGGTTTTCAAACAACTTGAAACTTATAAAACCAAGAAACATCTAATTTTAGGATTTGTAAATGATAAGGTTTTAGATCAGATTTTACAGATTTTACCACCAAAAGAAACCTATTATTTTATCAAACCAAATGTAGAAAGAGGCCGAAACCCCTCCGATTACGAAGAAGATCTGAAAAAATATAAAATAAATTATAAAATTTTTGAGAATCTTTCTGAAGCGTATTCATTTGCTTTACAGAATATTAAAAAAGAGGAAATCCTATATATTGGCGGAAGTAACTTTGTAGTGGGAGAATTTTTAGAAAAATATTTGCAGAATTAAATTTTTGGTCTATCTTTGCCAAACGAAAAACAGAAATGTGGGGCTCTTAGCTCAGTTGGTTCAGAGCATCTCGTTTACACCGAGAGGGTCGGGGGTTCGAATCCCTCAGGGCCCACAATTTTTTAAAAATCTCATAGAAATATGAGATTTTTTTTGTTTTAATATTTTTCAATTTTGAATCTTTTTTAAATTTACAGTATTTTTCAATTCAAAATATGAGTCATAATTTTATAAACAACAATCAGATTAAAGTTGTTTCTGCGTTTGAAGATTTGATCAATAATGACTTTACCGGCGATCAAAATGCAGTTTGCTGGGAAAGAAATTTGGATGGAGATTTTGAAGAAATTGTTTTAAAACTACAAATAAAAGAAAATATAACCGAGATTTTTTCAGAAGATCTTTTATCTCTTAAATTATCTGAAAAAGGTAACACCGCAAGAGAAATTATCTTAAATGATTTACAATTATTAGAAGATTTTGGAGCATCTCCTTCCCTGAATTTAATTAAAAACTACGAAAGAGATGACGCGTCAGATTTTATTTCTACTGATGTTTATTCCTTTCACGTCGATCATTCTCCTATCGAAAGCAGTACATTTCTTTGCACTTATTTTGGCGCAGCAAGTGATATTTTGCCGAATGATGAAGCAGTACAAAAAGTTTTAATCCCTCAAATACGCGAAAAACTAAAGAATTTATATAACGTCGAAGAATTGGAATTTGAAACTTTTGTCAGAGAAAACTATTTTGACTTACATTATGAACCGAAAATTAATTCGAAACCTGTCAATCTTGGACTGGGAAATCTCTGGAGATTAGCTGTTGAAAGTCCGGAACAAAAAGTTTTGCCCTGTATTCATCGAGCGCCTTTAGAAAATAAAGATGAATACCGACTTCTTTTGATTTGTTAAAAATTTACGACAAAGATTTTTAGTCAAAGAAATCGTATTTTAGATTTTCCTAAAATTAGATCTTGTCAATTACTCTCTGGATATTCAATTCGTTTAAACAGGCATAATCACCGCGGTAACACTCTTTATCGCCAAAAGTGGAACACGGTCTGCATGTAAGATCGACCACCTGGACTACATCATTTTTCGATTGTCCATAGCCCAAAAATCCCGCGAAAGGATGCGTTGATCCCCAAATTGAAATACATCTTGTGCCAACAAGACTTGCCAAATGCATATTCGCCGAGTCCATCGAGATCATCGTTTCTAAACTGGAAATCAAACTTAATTCTTCTGCCAGATTCAACTTGCCTGCAATATTTTCTGTATTTGGAATTTCATTTTGCCAGGTTTCTAACACTGCTTTTTCCTGCGAACCGCCGCCAAATAAATAGATTTTATTATTTTTTGCTAATATTCGGCACAGTTCAAAAGATTTTTCCAATGGCAGCATTTTTCCTTTATGCTGAGCAAAAGGTGCAAAACCAATAGCCTTCTTTTCAATTGATTTTTGACGAAATTGGTGTGACAAAGTAACCGGAAAACCTATATCCCGAAAAACATCTGCGTAGCGTTCAAAAGTTGATTTTAACTGTTTTTTATTAAGATTCCAGATGTTGGTTAGTTCTTCTTTTTCCTCTTTTCCTTTATTTACTTTAAAAACTTTAAAATTTCGGTTGGTGAAAAAAGTATCTAAAATTTTTGATCGGATCACATCGTGAAGGTCAGCAACATAATCAAACTCAAATTCTTTTAAAAGTTCTTTTGAGAGTTTTCTCATTCCTAAAATCCCTTTGTAATCCTCAAGATTTATACCTTTAAAAATAACCTGCGGAAGATCTGCAAACAAAGCTTCGAAATTTTTTTTGGTAACCATGATAATTTCAAGGTCAGGATTCTGCTCTAAAAGCTCACGGAAAACGGGAACTGTCATGGCAATATCACCAAAGGCGGAAAATCGGTAGGCTAAAACGCGGGTCATTTTTTTAACTGATAAGCAACAGCGTAGAATTTTATCTGCTTCGTCATTGCCATTAAACCATTTGCCCGGGAAGGCGAAAGAAATTCCTGCAAACCAATTTGCGAAATAAAGTCAAAATCAGAATTAATTATTTCATCAGTAGAATGTCCGCTGTAAATACTGACTAAAAGCGAAGCAATTCCTTTGGGTAAAATACCGTCAGAATCTGCTTTAAAAACCAATTTGTCATCTGCATAATCTGCATCGATCCAAACCTGAGATTGACAGCCTTTTATCAAATTACTTTCATTTTTTCTTTCTGCAGAAAGCGGTTTTAACTCTTTTCCCAGATCTATAATATATTCGTATTTCTGTTCCCAATCTTCCAGAAAGGCAAATTCTGCAACTATTTCGTCTTGTTTTTCTTTAATGGTCATAATGCAAAGTTAAGAATTTTCAGTCTGAAAATTTTCGGTTTCCACTTTTTTAAAGAGGTTTCTTATTTTATTTTCCTCTTCTTCCCAACACAAAATTCTTCCTGCTTCTTCTAATTCTTTTTTGTAAAAATTTCTGCCATTTTTAAGAACAATTTTAATTTTTTCAGCAATATTTTCAGGTTCGTGATCTCCTACTACTTCACCGACGTTAAATTGTTTCTTAATACGCATCATTTCGGGGAAATTGATCATTACCAAAGGAACTTTTGCCTGGATATAATCTGAAACTTTATTGGGCAAAGAATAAAGATAACTCACTCCGCCATTTTCTTCTAAACTTAAACCAACATCAGCTGCTTTGGTTACTTTTCTCATTTCATCCGGAACCATTTTGCCTAAGAACTGGACTTTATTCTGCAAATTATTTTTTAAAACAAAATCTTCGTATTCCTTTCTTTTTGGCCCATCACCGATTATTTTAAAAATGACATCTTCTAAAAAATTCATTGCTAAAATTGCCTGCGGAATTCCTCTTGACTGATTGATTGCGCCTTGATAAAGAATTATTTTCGGATTATTCTCAGGAAAGGTAATTTCATCAGTAATTTTTCTTGGAATATTTCTTACCACAATCGGTTTTACGTTGTATTCTTTTTGAAACCATTCAGCGTAACTTTCACTTTCCGTCATCATGTATTCCACTTTTGGAACCAATTTATTTTCCAGAAATTTCCAGATTTTCTTTACAGATCTTCCCTGCAACGCGGGCATTTCGGTAAAAATTTCATGACTGTCAAAAACCAAAGGAATTTTCAATTTTTTTGAAACCAGATAATTTGGCCAAAGAGAATCAAGATCGTTTGATAATAAAATAGTGTTTTGATCTGCTTTTTTTAATAATTCCCGGTAAAGTTTTATTTGAAATTCTAAATAAGCGAAACGAAGTTTTTTTGACTTTAAAAAAATTCGCGAAAAATAATACGGACGACTCATTTCCGGCAAACCATCCCAACTATTACCAATTAATTCAATTTTATATCCTGCTTCATCAAGAGTTCTGCAAACTTTTTCCACTCTTTGATCCGTATATAAATTATTAAAAACGCTTACCAAAACTTTCATTAAAAACCTTGTCTTTTATAAGTTTAAAAAAAATTAATTGTGCTAAAATAGCTGATTTACTAACAAAACTACAAAAAAAAGAGGTCATAAAGTCAGATTAGAATTTTGGTAAAGTATTTGTAACTTTGATTGAAGTTAAGGGCGAAAACGTCTTTAATTTAATAATATCGATTTTAAATATATGAATAATAAATTTTCAACTGGTTTAAATGAAGTTTTTAGACACAGTAAAGGTGAAGCTAAAAGACTGCACAGTGAATTTCTAAATACAGAGCATTTTCTCTTAGGAATTATGGATTCTGAAAATTCGGCAAAAGAAATACTTCGCGGTCTAAATGCAGATCTTACGCAGATAAAAAGAAAAATTGAAACCATGACGGTTTCCAATTCAAACCCTTTTGCAGATGCAGAGTCGGACAAAATTTCTTTCACGAAGCTTGCAGATCAGGCGATTAAAAGATCTGAACTTGAATGTCGTCTTTACAAAGCTGATGAAATAAATACTGTACATCTTCTTCTGGGAATTTTATACAAATTGGAAGATCCTGCAACAAATATCTTGGATGCATATGATATTGATTATGATAAAGTATCCTCAGAATATAAAAGTATGCTAAAAAATTCCGGTCAATTACCAAAAGCAAGCGCTTTTGATGATGACGAAGAAAGAGAAGAGTTTGGACAAATGCGCAAACCAACCGGAAATATAGGTTCTGGAAAAAGCAAAACGCCAACTCTGGATAATTTTGGACGCGATCTCACTTCTTTAGCAAAAGACGGAAAACTTGACCCGGTAATTGGTCGTGAAAAAGAAATTGAACGTGTTTCTCAAATTTTATCTAGAAGAAAGAAAAATAATCCACTATTAATTGGTGAACCCGGCGTTGGTAAATCTGCCATTGCGGAAGGTTTGGCTTTAAGAATTCAACAGAAAAAAGTATCAAGGGTTCTTTACGGAAAACGCGTGATTACTTTGGACTTGGCGAGTTTAGTTGCCGGAACAAAATACCGCGGACAATTTGAAGAGCGCATGAAAGCCATCATGACGGAACTTGAAAAAAACCGTGACGTTATTTTATTTATTGATGAATTACACACAATTGTTGGTGCAGGAAGTTCTACAGGAAGTTTAGATGCTTCAAATATGTTCAAACCGGCTTTGGCGAGAGGTGAAATTCAATGTATTGGTGCCACGACTTTGGACGAATACAGACAATATATTGAGAAAGATGGCGCTTTGGAAAGACGTTTCCAGAAAGTAATGGTAGAACCGACTAACATTGAAGAAACGATCTTGATTTTAAATCAAATAAAAGATAAATATGAAGATCACCACAACGTAACTTATACTGATGAAGCGATAAATGCGTGTGTGACTTTGACGGCGAGATATATTACAGACCGATTTTTACCCGACAAAGCGATCGATGCTTTAGATGAAGCAGGTTCCAGAGTTTATATGAAGAATATGAAAGTTCCGGAAATCATTGTAGATCATGAGAAAAAAATCGATGAGATAAAAGAACTTAAACAAAAAGCCGTAAAAAAACAGGATTATCTGGAAGCCAGAAAACTGAAAGATGAAGAAGAACGCCTGCAAATGGAACTTTCTGTGGCTCAGGAAAAATGGGATGCTGATGTAAAAGAGAAAAAAGAAGAAGTTACCGAAGAAAATGTAGCCGAAGTTGTTTCCATGATGAGCGGAATTCCTGTAACGAAAGTTGGCAAAAATGAGTTGGACAAACTCGCTGCGATGGACGCAAAATTGAACGGTAAAGTAATCGGACAGGAAGAAGCGGTGAAAAAAGTGGTAAAAGCCATTCAAAGAAATCGCGCTGGATTGAAAGATCCGAACCGACCAATTGGAACTTTTATTTTCCTTGGAACAACCGGTGTTGGAAAAACCGAACTGGCGAAAGTAATGGCGCGGGAATTATTTGATTCCGACGAAGCGTTGATCAGAATTGACATGAGTGAATACATGGAAAAATTCGCCGTTTCACGTTTGGTAGGCGCGCCTCCAGGATATGTTGGTTACGAAGAAGGTGGACAATTAACGGAAGCAATCCGTAGAAAACCCTATGCTGTTTTACTTTTAGATGAAATTGAAAAAGCGCATCCTGATGTGTTTAATATTTTGCTTCAAATTTTAGATGAAGGCTTTGTAACAGACAGTTTAGGAAGAAAAATTGATTTTAGAAATACGATCATTATTTTAACTTCAAATATTGGAACCAGAGATCTTAAAGATTTCGGTGACGGTGTTGGTTTTGGAACTGCTACTAAAAAAACAAATACGGACGCAAGAGCGAAAAGTATAATTGAAAGTGCTTTGAAGAAAGCCTTTGCACCAGAATTCTTGAATAGAATTGATGATGTCGTGATCTTCAATAATCTTGAAAAAGAAGATATTTCTAAAATTATCGATCTTGAATTGGCGAAACTTTATAGCCGTTTAGAAAAACTAAACTACTTTGTTAGTTTAACAGACGAAGCGAAAGATTTTATCGCTGACAAAGGTTGGGATAAAGATTTCGGTGCAAGACCATTGAAACGTGCGATCCAGAAATATATTGAAGATTTGTTGGCAGAAATGCTCGTAAATAAAAAATTGAAAGAAGGCGAAACAGTAGTTTTAGGTCTTAATGAAGCCAAAGATGGTTTGGAAGGCGAACCGGAAATGATTACCGAAGAGTCTAAATAAAGTTTTTTAAATAAATAAAAATCCCTGTTAATGAAAATTAGCAGGGATTTTTGTTTGCTCTTGTTTTAATATTTAATTTCCAAAATCTCAAACTCATTTTGTCTTTCACCTAAATTTAAAACTGCTTTTTCACCAATTTTTTTATGCATTAAGACTTTTGCTAAAGGTGTGATGAATGATATTTTTTGTTTTTTAATATCGGCTTCGTCAACGCCAACTATTTGAAATGTTTGTTTTAAATTATTTGCGGCATTTTTAAAAGTAACGGTTGCGCCAAAATGAACTTCATCTTGTGGCAATTTTTCCGGATCAATGATTTTTGCTGAGGTAATTCTTTCGTTTAATAATTGTAGTTTAGCATTGATGTGGTTAAAGGAAATTCGGTATTCTTTTTCCTGGGATTTGTCTAAATTTTCCATTTCTGCGGTTAAAATTTCACGTTCTTCTAAAAGCAAATCCATTCCGGTTCGGGTGACAAAATTTTCGGTTCCTTCCGGTAGATCTGCCCTTGGCGCTACCATTGGTACTTCTTCCTGATCGTCTTCTTTTACAAAACCTCTGCTCATAATTTCTAATTTGAACTTTTGAATTGCAAATTTTAATCCAAGATTATTATAAATTTTTGAAGTTAGCGTTGAAACAAAAAAATAAACTTCGAGGTAGCCCCGATTGCAGTGGAAATCTGTCATTGCGAGGAACGAAGCAATCTGTTCAAAAGATTGCTTCGTTCCTCGCAATGACGGATTGTAGCGAAAAGCGGGACATATATTGAAAAAAGCGATGACCTTGTTGCTTCTAAAAATTATGTAATTATTGTCGTAAATTTGCACCTCACGAAAGAGTCCCCTTGAAGGGCTTTATAAAATGAAAAAATGAAAATAGTAGTTGGTTTATCCGGCGGTGTAGACAGCAGTGTTGCCGCGTATTTGTTGCAGCAGCAAGGACACGAAGTTATCGCGCTTTTTATGCGAAACTGGAATGATGCATCGGTCACTTTGGAAGATGAATGTCCGTGGATCGAGGACAGTAATGATGCGCTTTTGGTGGCGCAAAAACTGGGAATCCCGTTTCAGGTGATTGATATGAGCGAACTTTACAAAGAGCGCATCGTAGATTATATGTTTAATGAATATAAGAACGGCCGCACGCCAAATCCGGATGTTTTGTGCAACCGCGAAGTTAAGTTTGACGTGTTTATGAAAACAGCCTTATCACTTGGCGCTGAGAAAGTTGCGACCGGACATTACGCACAAGTGAACTCTACTTTTGACGAAAATGGAACAGAAATTTTCCACCTTCTCGCGGGGAAAGATGACAATAAAGACCAAAGTTATTTTCTTTGTCAGCTGAATCAGGATCAACTCTCGAAATCGCTTTTCCCGATCGGGAATATTACGAAACCTGAAGTTCGGGAAATTGCTAAAAAACTGGATCTGGTAACGGCTGAAAAGAAAGATTCCCAAGGTTTGTGTTTTATCGGAAAAGTGAGTTTGCCGACATTCTTGCAGCAGCAACTGAAACCAAAAGAAGGCGAAATTGTTGAAATTTTCAAAGATTTTGACCAATATCATCAGGAAAAAACCGAATTTTCTTCAAAACTGGAAGAACTGGAATTTCTTTCTGCTAAAACACATTACAAAAAAACAGACGGAAAAGTGATTGGCAAACACCAGGGCGCGCATTATTTTACGATCGGGCAAAGTAAAGGTCTGGGAATTGGCGGTCACAAAGAATCCTGTTTTATGATTTCCCGTGATATGCAGGAAAATTTAATTTTCGTGGGTGAAGGACGGGATTTTCCCGGCTTGTTCCGGAAAGCCTTAAAAATAGAAACGGCAGATATCCATTGGGTTCGCGAAGATCTGAAATTAAAAAACGGCAAAACTTTAGAGGTTTCTGCAAGGATCCGTTACCGACAACCTTTGGAAAAAGCCACGCTTTATCAGTTTGAAGAAGGCTTGTTTATCGAATTTGAAAACCCACAATCTGCGATTGCAGAAGGACAATTTGCTGCGTGGTATGTCGGGGAGGAATTGTTGGGAAGTGGGGTGATTTCTTAGATTGTTAATTATTTTTTACATAATTTAAAATCCTTTTGATTATTTCGGAAGGATTTTTTGGTAAATCACTATCTATTTCCTGGATAAATTATATGATTTCTATCAAACCACACTAAATAAAATATTCCTTTATACAAAAAACCACAGGCTCTTGCTTTCTGGTGATAATGTAAATCAAATTGATAAAGCGTTGGCAATTCTTCATCTTTAATCTCATCTGGTTTAAAAGATAAAACTTTCTTGAAATCTTTTCTGTTTATTGACACATTATCTGAATCAAAATCTATAGGATGAAATCTATAGTTTTTTTTAGTTCTTAATTCGTTATATGTAAATTGAGAGTTTGTTTTAAGAGCCGTTAAAAAACCCAAATAATCTTCAACCTTAAGAGAGTTAGAGTTGTAACATAAGTTTGAAAATTTTATAGATAGATAATCAAAAGCAAAAACTGGTTTCATATCCCTTATATCATAAAAGGACACGCCGTTTTCACCAATTTTATATTTGTCAATTTTAAATTTGTCTAATTGATCTTGCGGATTTGCAATTTGGAATTTCTTTCTATTCTTTGACATTAATGTTAAAGTTCTGAATAGAATTTAAACATTGATTTTTTTGAAATGATATTTGTACATCTTTCATGTGGAGCACAGTTTCCTCTTGCTTCGATCCAAGGCTTTTCATTGTGCGAAAGAAGTTCTAAATCAAAGGAACTTAAAGAGCCGTAGTTATCGAGAACAGAATAAATAAAATCAAGTTGATTAGAATCAATTTCATTTTTTTTTATAATATATTCAATTTCCTTATCTACAGTTTCTTCTTCTTCATTGATAATTGCTAAATCATTAAAACCAAAATCTTTAAGTTTTTGGTAAAGATCAGGTATCACAGGACCGTGAACCCAGGCTTGGAAATCTTCTTGCAAAATGGGTTTTTTAAAATTTACTAAATGCCACGCTTCAACATAATATAACAGTTTTTGCAGTTTCTTATGTGAAACTGTATCGCCTTTTTGATTAACGTAATTAGTGATTATATGACCTAAATCCCAAGAATTCATTTTGCAAAATTACGCAATTTTAGTAAACAAAATTAATTTAAATAAAATTTAAAAAAAGGCACTCGTTTATTTTAAAATAAATTTGAAAAATTTCCGCCCGGTTTTCAATTGCGGAAGGACAGTTTGCTGCATGATATTTTGGTGAAGAATTGCTGGGAAGTGGGGTGATTTCTTAAAAAATTAATTAATTTTTATTATTTTTGATTTTGTTAAAACCTTTTTGTGTTTTATGAAATATTCTAAAAAATTTGCAATTTGCATCATAACATTTATTTGATTACCAATAATGGAAAAATTAATTAAGATTCACCGCGATAATAATCAACTGGATTTCAAAGCAATATGGAAAGAAGGTCTTTTCATTTTTGATTCTAATGTTTTATTAGATTTATATCGATTACCTAATTCCGCTCAAAAAGATTTAATACGAATTCTAAAAAATGATGATTTCAATAAAAGAATTTGGATTGGCTTTCAGGTGATTTTGGAATTTTTAAATAATAGATTCGTAGCAATAAGTGATCAAAAAAATAAATTTACTTCTGTCAGAAAAATTTTAGAAGATGCTTTAGAACAACATAAGGAAGTAATTTCAACCTTAAAACTTGAGTTAAATAAACTTAAACTTAAACAAGACATTCTTCTATTGATCCAGATAAATTCATAAATGACAAAAATATTGATAGTGGAGTAAAATATTTGAATGACTTTATTGATAATCTGGAAAAATTAGAAAGTAAGCAATCTGATGTAAACGATCAAGACAAAATTAAAGAAATCGTCCTTGAAATATTTAAAGATAAAATCGGAAAAGGTTTAGATAAAAACACGCTTTTGGAACTTTATAAAGAAGGAGAAAAAAGATATCATAACTTAATTCCACCAGGATTTAAGGATAGTAAAAAAATTGGATCTCATCTTTATGAAGATAAGGAATATATACGAAAATTTGGCGATTTAATTTTATGGTTTGAGATTATTGATCGGGCTTCTAAAAAAGATTTCAAATATATTGTTCTTGTTACAGGCGATATTAAAGAAGATTGGTGGCTTGAAAAGAGAGGTAGAAAATTAGGGCCTAGATTAGAACTTTTAAATGAAATATATACGAAGGTTCCTGAAATAGACACCTTTTATCTTTATGACACATCAACTTTCTTACAATATGCACAAGAAGAATTAGATGATAAAATAAAAGACTCATCTATTGATGAAGCAAAAAAATTAATTGAATTTAGCAAAGAGAACAGAAAAGAATCAGTTCCTGATTTGTTAAATATTTACAATGTCTTAAAAAGAATAGGAAATTCAATCGACGGATTAAAAATGGGAATAGGTAAAAGTGTCAAAAATCTACCATTGCTTAATATTGATGTGAGGAATTTTTATTTAGTATTGATAGAAGTTCTAACGAATGCTGTTGAACATAGTCCAAATGGCTTTGTAGGAATTCACGCCGATGAAAACGAAAATTTTATAATTTTGAAATTTAGAAATGTAAAACTAGATTCTCTACAAACTGACGATGACTCTACAATTAGAAGAGGTAGGGGATTAAGTTATATCAAATCTATTTTATTAAAAGAATCTATTGACTTTAGCATTTATGACGAAGGAAAAAAATTCGAATTAGAAATGTTTATACCAAAAAATAAATAATTAATTTAAAACATCACTAACTAATCTAGCAAATATTGATATACACACCATTAGCATATTTGCCAATCATACTTAAGTTATTACCAATCTTTAAATTCCTTCACGCGATCACGGCTAACGGTAATTTCCAGTTCGGGTTGAAATTTCAGATCAACTTTGTAATACGGCGATGAGTGTAATTTCCATTTCCTTTAATAAGAAATTTCTTGTTAAAGGTTTATACCCTTTTTGTTTAATAAGCAATTATTTCACCAACCAATCCTTAAATTCCTTCACGCGATCGCGGCTTACGGTAATTTCCAGTTCGGGTTGAAACTCGAGATCGACTTTGTAATAGGGCGAAGTATGGATGTTTTTAATGAAATTTAAATTAATAATGACCTGTCGGTTTACGCGGAAAAATTGTTTAGAATCTAAACTTTGTTCCAGTTCTTCTAAAGTGAAATCCGTGGGATAAACGCGGTCTTTGGTTTGTAAATAGGCAATTTTATTTTCGCTGTAAAAACACGACACCTCATCGGTAGAAATGATCTTTAAATTATAACCGATCTTCACTAAAATCCGGGATAATTTTGACTCTTCTTTCTTAATTAAATTTTTGAAATTTAATTCGTTAGAAGGCAGTTCACTTGGTAAGAACGATTTAAATTTATCAACGGCTTTTTCGAGATCTTCCTGCAAAATGGGTTTTAAAAGATAATCGATAGAATTCAGTTTAAAAGCCTTCAACGTATATTGATCATAAGCCGTGGTGAAGATCATAAAACTTTGCACGGGATATTTTTCAAAAATATCGAAAGACATTCCGTCACCAAGCATAATATCAGAAAATATGAGTTGTGGCGATTCATTATTTTGAAACCAATCTAAACTTTCTTCTACAGAAGACAAGACGGCAACTATTTCTAAATCAGGGATTAAACCTAACATTCTTTCTAGTTTTCTGGCGGCTGGTTTTTCATCTTCGATGATAACGGTTTTGATCATTTTGCTTTTTTTTACCACAAAGTCACAAAGATTAATTCTAAAATCACTGACACGAAGGACACAATGAATTTAAAATAATTACTTGATAAAATTTTTTTTAAAATTACGTAATTCTTTGTGACTTTGTGGTTTTGAAATTTATTAATAAATAAAAGGAATCAGTTTTTTCGTCCGCTTCATGTAATCTGTATATTCACTTCCAAATTGTTCTGTTAAGACTTTTTCTTCGATTTTAATGCGCCAAAGAAACATTGAAAATACAGGAATTAAAAGGACGATTGCAGCGATCCAGTTGTTTAAAACCAAAGCCAAACCGACAAAAGTGAGCAATGAAAAACTATAAGATGGATGTCTGATGTATTTATAAAAGCCGTCTGTAATGAGTTTGTGGTCTTTCACGATCGTTACATCAACTGTGAAATATTTGCCTAAATTATAAACGACAACCAAGCGGAAAATCACGCCCAACATTAAAAAAGCTAAACCAATAATTTGAAAAATTTCGTTTGAATAAAAAGGAAAGTGGCTTGCTTTCGCGATAAATATCCCAAAGAATATGCTGAAGCCGATCACGATCCAAAGGTAGGAGAGCGACTTTTTGTCTTTGCTGTTTTCAGCTCTGCTTCCAGAACGCATTTTTAAAAGTAAAAATACTTCTGAAAGCGCCCAAATGAACATAATGATCGTTGTTGCTGTTCCCATTTTATTTGTATTTGTCCATTAATTCCTGAATTTTTCTTTCTTCCCAATCGTTTCCAAAAATAAAATTAGGCATGAAAACGCTTATTCCGTGCGCCGCTAAACCAATTCCCCAGAAGAATGCCGTGAGAAAATTTTGGTATTGAAAATAACTTTCGCCCGGTTTTAAATCTTGATAATTAAAGTAAGCGATCAGTAAATTAACGCAAACGTAAACCAAAAAATGAATGTAAAATCCTTTAATTTTCTCAACTTTTTTCTTTGCTTGTCGGTATTTTATTTCGTCTGAATTGTTAGTTTCCATGGTTGTTTTGATTTAGTTCTCGATCCATAATTTTGCGTTCCCAACTTGCATTTAAAAAGAATGTTTTGACGCCTTTTATGGCTAAAATAATTCCCCAAACCCAAAAAACCCCGGAAATCTTTCCAATATGAAATATGCTGATCTCTTTATTTAAATAATCTGCTCGAAAATAATAAAATGCCAAAGCAATTATGAAAATTGCCAAACCTGTATAGAATTTTTTCATTTGGCGTACCCTTTCTTTTGCTATCGAATAATCGATTTCGTTCTTTGATAAATTTTCCATTTTTATAAAAGTTTTTTAGTTTTGTTTATTTAAAATTTTCTGAATTTGCTGCTCTTCCCAATCTTTGCTGATGCCAAAAACTGAAATTGCCTGGATAATAATGCTTAATCCCCAACCGAGCATCGGCCACCAAAACCAATGGTATTCTGGCGCCGTATAAAGATTTACAAAAATTAAAAAGGGAATAATGACGCAGAAAGAAGTAAGACTTCCATAGAAATTTTTTAATTCTTTGACGCGTTTTGATGCTTTTTCGTAAGCGTTGTTTTCTGAAATATTTGAAGTGTTCATTTTTGTTGTTTTTTGTGTTAAAATTGGTAGTTTGACTTTAAAATAATCAGCAGACTTTTCTATAAAAACATTTCTTTTGGTTAATAAAGCGTACCGCTGAACGATGTTTGAAAGTCCGATTCCGGAAGATTCTTTGATGTTTTCTCTAAACTGAAGATTGTTCTCTATTAATAAATTTCCATCTTCCGAACTGATTTTTATATGCAAAGGTTTTGCAGAAGTGGCGAAATTATGTTTGATGCAGTTTTCTAAAATTAATTGCAGTGAAAGCGGCACGACAAAATGCAGTTTATCACTTTCCTTGACATTAAATTCAAAAGTCACGCTGTCTTCAAAACGGGTTTTCAAAAGTGCTGTGTAAGTTTTTGCAAACTCAATTTCTTCTTCCACGGAAACCAATTCTTTGTCTTTTTGCTCTAAAATATAGCGGTAAATTTTCGACATTGATGCCGTAAAAACCTGCGCTTGCTCTGGGTTTTCATCAATTAAAGCGCTGAGAACATTTAAAGAATTAAATAAAAAATGCGGATCGAGTTGGTTTTTTAAAGTTTCAAACTGTGCGTTCGCAGATTTTGCAATTAATTTTTGTTCTACAACTTCCTTTTTTGACGCCTTTTTCCATTCATTCATAAAACCTCTCGCGTGGAAAATTGCGGAAAACAAGAGTGCGACATTAACAATGATCCAGTTGAACATTCCCATTTCACCTTTTAAAAAATTAGCAGGATCGTTTTTTTGAAGAACAATTAAATTTAAATAATTACAAACAAAAACTAAAAAAACATTAACGAAAAGTGTTGAAATTATACCTAAAATAATTCTTGTCCGCGTATCGTCGATCCAGGAATATTTTGAATTTAGGTAGCAATTCGTGTAATAATTTCCCATGATGAAAACGAAAGAATACATAAAGGAAATCGCGAAACTGATCACCAGATTATAGAAGGATTTATTATCATTAAAAAAAGTAAAAAAGAAAATGCCCGTTGCGAATGAAGTCCAGAGCATTGTGATAAATTTTCCTCTTAAATCTTTTGTTTCCATTTTGTAAATTTAATTATTTAAATAATCCTCTGAATATTTTTTCTCTCGCAGATTTTAAGGATTTGGCAGATTTTAAAATAAAAGATATAAATTTGTTACATCTTAATAATCTGCGGGAAATATTTATTTATTTAATATTTTCTCAATCTGATTTTGTTCCCATTCTCTTCCGAAAATAAAATCTCTTCCAAACACTGAAAATCCATGTGCTGCAAGACCAATTCCCCAGAAAAATGCCGTCATAAAAGGATCAGAAGTTTGTAAACTAAATGGACTGTCGATGTAGCAACTTGCGATAATAAATAGGTTTACAAATAAATAAACAGTCGCGTGCGTGTAAAATCCTTTGATACATTTCACTCTTTTTTGAGCGTTTGCTAATTTTTCGTCTGAAGTTAAAGTGTAAGTTTCCATTGTGATAAAATTTATTTGGTTAATTAATACTGTAAAGATACTTTGGGAATCAGGCGTTTGCAATAATTTTCGACTGGGTGGTAAGTTTTTTATACTGAATGGGATTTAATTTTGCGTTTGTCATTCTGACGAAGGAAGAATCTGTAGTGTTAAGATTCTTCCTTCGTCAGAATGACAAGATAACGTCAAAAAAAATCCGTGCAAATCTGTGAAATCCGTGAGCAAATTCAGCGCACAGCTTTCACAGATTTACACAGATCAAAATCTCAATTACTGTAACCTTTTAACAAAAAAATCCCGCAAAAAGCAGGATTTAATTTTGAACTTTGGTGAGATTATTTCCCCACTTGAGAAAGAAAATAATCCGCTTCCTCTTTTCCCCAAGTTGGATCTAACGCACTTTTTGATTTATAAACTGCAAACTGCGCCTGGGCTTTTTTAAATAATTCAATGCCTTTTTCTTTACTTCCGCCGTATTGTTCCGGCGTGTAATACGTGTCTTCCGCTTTTAATAAAGAGATTCTTGGGTTTTCCGGATCCATTTTTTCTGCAGTTGCAAGAAGTTCGGCAGCCGTAGAACCTTCACTCATAAAGCGCGATTGCGGATCAACCATCATTCTCATACTGTGAGACATTTTTTCAAGAATAGTTAACTCTACATTATTTGGGGAAAGTGTTTGGGCAATATCAATGTGTTTTTGCGCATCATCAGCCAAAGCATCCAGTTGTGAAAGATCATTCGCGCGCATTAGGATTCTGCCTTTTTGAATGTCTGCATAAGCCGCGTAATATTGTGGCAACCATTCTTTATTTTCCTTTAAAGCAATTCTGGAAAAGTCATTGGCAAGAGCGCCAAGTTCATCTGCGCTTTGACTTTGCTGCACTTTCATCACTTTGTCTTTCATGGCGGTTTCGTAAGCGGTTTGTGCAAATGCATTGATTCCGGTGAAAGTTAATAAAAGTGTTAATGCTAAATTTTTGATCGTTTTCATAATATTATTTTTAATTGGTTTGTTAATGATAATGTAAAGATATACTGAGATTTTTTTATTTAAAACTAATTTTTGCTGAACGGTTATTTTTGATTTCTGAACGGTTTAAAATCTTGATTCTTGGCTCTTTATTCTAAAATCTATAAGTTATTATTAATCGCATCATTCGTTTTATCCTGTCCGAAACTAATGAAAGCACCGATAAAGACGAAAGTATTGACAGTTGGCGTAACGGGCGAACGTCGCAATCCATTATTTGAATAATTATAGCCATAAATATTTTTCTGCCCTAAAATATTGGAAACACTCAACACTAAAACAGTAAATGCTTTCGAATCTTTTTTACCCAAATTCGGCAGATAATTTAAACTGAAGTTTAGTCCGCTGTAATCTTTTAATTTTCCTTCATTTCTGATTATATTTTGTCCGTTGTTATCAACAATATCATAATAAGGACGGCCGGAAGAATAGGTATAAGACATATTAAAACCCGTTTTCCATTTGGTAACGAACTTTTTCGCCACCGCAGAAAGTGTGTGTTTCGCTGCAAAACCAGGCGCCAGACTTATTGGATAATTTTGAAAATCACGTTTGGAATCCAGGTAAGAATAGGTGACCCAGTAATCGATGTCTTTGATGGATTTTTTATCGCGCCAGAACAATTCCAGACCTTTCGCAAAACCATTTCCTTGGTTATTAATTGCTGTAGAAAAATTCTGATTTCCATTGGTTTTAATTAGTTGATCGTATTTTTTGTAAAATGCTTCCAATCTTAAATTTCTGCCTTCTGTATTTCTTTGGATCTGGAAAATATAATGGTCCGCTTTTTGAAAAGTTAGTGGCACGTTGGAATTTAAATATTTACTTTCCGGGTTTTGAAAAAATTTACCGTAAGCCAAAGAAGTGGTAAAATCTTTCGCAATTCTGTACGCAACGGCAACTCTTGGGGCAAAATTCCAGTGATTTAAATAAGAAGAATTTTCTGCACGCGCGCCAATTTTAGCAGAAAAATTGTTTGAAAAACCAAGATCAGTTTCTACAAATCCGGCAGAAAGTAAGTCTGAATAGTTTTTTTGGAAAATTCCATATCGAGAATCTTCATTGGCATTATTGAACTCAAAACCACCACGAACGGCAGAAATTTTATTAAATTTTCTTTCTAAAACTGCTTTTGCATTAATGTAATTTCCAGTTGTTTTTGAATTAATTGTATTCTGCGGAACGTTATTTAGCAAAGTGGTAAAATCAACATCAGATTTATTATAAGTGTAAGACGATCCAACATTAAGTAAATATCTCCCGAATTTTTGTTTAAATGAAAGATTTTGAAAAATATTATTTCCCTTCAAAGCAACCTTATTTTTATCAGAATCCGGTTCTAAACTTTCAGATAAAACCGCCAGTTTATTGGTATCAAATTTTGTATAATATTTTAAAAATCCGCCGCCTTTTGTTTTAATTCTGAAATTAGCATCGGCACTTATGTTTTGCGGCACTTTGTCAAAATCTGTGTTGTATTTTAACAATTTATCTACTAATGTTATGTTTAAATAACCTAAACTCGCGCCATAAGAAGCCGTTTTTGCTGTATTTAATTTCTGATAACTTCCGTTTAAAAATATTGGTGAAACGCCGATGTCAAAAGAAGTCTGTTCCGGAAGATCCACACTTTCCAGAATTAAAACGCCGGACAAAGCCTGACCGTAAAGCGCAGAATAACCGCCGCTGGAAAAAATATTTCCTTTAAATAAAGATGTATTAAACTGATCTCTACCAGCAATCCCGGGAACAGAATTTGAGAAATAATTGTTGATCAAACTGCCGTCCATAAAAATTTTGGTTTCAGCGCCGGTTCCGCCACGCACGAAAATTCCTTCCGTTTCGCCAACTTTTTGCACACCGGGAAGATAATTTAAAGCTGCAGTAATTTGTCCGTCTGCGCCTGCAGTTGTATAGATGTCAATTGGTGTTAATAAAGCAGTTGCACGTTTTTTATCGCTCGCTTCAATGCTTCCGGCGGAAATTACAACGGCGTCAATTTCATTAAGCTGTTCTTTTAATTCAACATCTTGCGTGATGTTTTCCGTCGAAATAATGATCGGTCTTTCCACATTTTCAAACTTTGTATTGGTAAAAACCAATATTTTATTACCTTTTTCACAAGTTTCGAAAGTGTAATTTCCCTCTGCATCAGAAGTTGCGCCATCGTAAGTGTCTTTTAAAGTAATAGAAATATTTGCAACGCCTTTATTTTTGTAACTGATCTTTCCGCTGATTTTTATCTGCGCAAAAAAAACGCCGCTTATTAAGAATGTTAGAATAGAAATGATTTTCAAAATTGATTTCATAGTTTTAATTTTGACCAAAGATAATTTCAGTGTATATTTATACCTAATTTTTCTGCCTGAGTTGTAGAATTCTGTTTCTAAACGGTAGTAAAATTATTAACTTAAGAATTAATCTAAATTAAATAATATGAAAAATTTTAAATTTTTACTTTTTGCAGCAGCTGGCGTTACGGCAACGTCTTGTGGTTCTATGAAAAAAATGAAAACCATGAAAACCATGACGGAAACCATTAATTCTAAAAGCGGAACAAATACCCAGGGAACTGCGAAATTTACCGAAGACGGCGCGATGGTGGAAATGGACATGAATGTTTACAAATTAACACCCGGAACTCACGCCGTTCATATCCATGAATTTGGAAACTGCTCTGCAACAGATGCAAGTTCTGCCGGCGGACACTGGAATCCTTCAAAAGATGATCATGGAAAATTCGATTCTGCACATTTTCATATGGGCGATATCGGAAACTTAGTTGCTGATAAAAACGGAACGGCTAGATTAATTTTTAAAACCGATAAATGGTGTCTGGGATGTTCTGACGACTCAAAAAATATCGTGGGAAAAGCGATTGTTATTCATGCAGGAAAAGATGATTTCATGACGCAACCGACAGGAAACGCTGGTGGTAGAGTTGGATGTGTAGAGATAAAATAAATCCTAAATTTCATCAAATAAAAAAGGCCGGAAATTAATTTCCGGCCTTTTTTTCTGTAATTATTTTATCTATTTCATTTCTGAAACTACATTTACAGCTTCATCAAGATAGAAATCACGGCTGAGATTTTTCGTCCAGGCTTTGGTTTTTTTAGCGAAAACTGTATCTGTTTTCTCTTTAGCCACCTCGTCCGGATTCAGTAAGAAACTTAATTTATTGTCATATTTCTCCAGAGGTTTAAATGCTTTAAGATCAGATTTTCTTTGCTCCATCAGCGCCATAAATTTTTTCTCATTTAAAGTAACGCTCTTTTCTTTGTCTAACTTATCTTTCCATTCAGTAGATTTTTGCAGCAACTGATAATTAGCATTATTTTTAATTCTTGCTTCACTTGCTTTCTGTAACGCAGCAATATTAAAAACATTCATTTTCTGGAAACTCGTGGCTGCAATTTTATCCCAAGGCAAGGCATAATCACTGAAACGCTCACCTATTTCAGAATTCGTGAAGAAATCTTTTAAAGAAATGTCGGAATTAACACCTTTAATTTGTGTTGATTCTCCTGTAATTCTATAAAATTTCTGAATGGTTAATTTAAGCGAGCCAAAATCGTCATTAGTGTTTAAAAATCGGTTTAAATCTACAAAAGTCTGTACCGTTCCTTTACCGTAAGATTGCGGCGATCCAACAATTACAGCTCTTCCATAATCCTGCATCGCACCAGCTAAAATCTCTGAAGCGGAAGCTGACAACTCGTTTTGCATAATTACCAGCGGACCCGTCCAAAGTGGCGTAGTCGATTTATCTCTCAAAGTTTGAATTTTTCCATCACCATTTTTAACCTGAACGTAAGCGCCGCCATTCATGAAAAGTCCCATAATATCACCAACTTCGGTTAATGATCCTCCTCCATTATTTCTCAAGTCTAATATAATTCCCTCAACGTTTTGGGCTTTTAATTTTACCAATTCAGCTTTTAAATCATCGGAAGCATTTCTTCCTTTTGGATCATTAAAATTAGCATTAAATCCCGGCAAATTAATGTAGCCGTATTTTTTACCATTTTTATATTGAATAGAAGCGCTTCTTGCGAATGTATCTTCAATCGTAATTTCATCACGTATCAAGGTAACATCTTTTATCGATTTGTCTTTTTTCTCAACCGTTAAAGTCACAGGCGTTCCTTTTTCCCCGCGAATTAGTTGTACGGCTTCCTCTGAAAGCATTCCAACAACATTTACTGCATCTTCATTTGCTTTTGATTTTACCTTTAAAATTTTATCACCTTCGCTTAATTGTTTAGATTTCCAGGCTGGTGCTCCGGTTACAAGTTCACCTAAATATAAAAACCCTTTCTTTTCCTGAATAATTGCGCCAATTCCGATAAACTGTCCGCTAAAACTACTGTCAAAATCTTCTTTGTCTTTTGGCGAATAATAATTACTGTGCGGATCAAAAACCTGCGTGTAAGCATTCATATAAACCGTAAACCAGTTCATTTTTTTTCTTTTCTTAAATCTCCTGAAAGTATCTGCCACAAGATCTTTTACCTCATTAGTCGCTTTAATTTTTTTAGCTTCAGGCGTGAGTATATTTAATTTAATGGTATCCTTTAATTTAAATTTCTGTACGGAATCTTTCTTTTCTTTTTGCGCTTCCTCCTTTGAAGTGTAAGTCGCCATTTCCTGAAGAATGTTATATTTTATATATTTTTTCCACTCATTATACTGCGCCTCTTTATTTTCAGGATTTAATTTATCTTTTGGCTCAATTATCAAACTGTCATTTTCGTCCAGATTGATTGGTTTTTTAAAAATATCCTGCGTCATTAAATCAATTTCGTCTACACGCTGGTAAAGTCTGTCAACTGTTGCTTTGTAAAAAGTAAGATCTCCATTAGTTAGAAAATCATCAAGTTTTGTATTGTACTGAGAAAATTCTTTCATATCAGATGCCAAAAAATACCTTTTTGCAGGATCTACCATATCAAAATACTGCTTATAAACATCTTGTGAAAATGCATCATTAAAAGGTTTTGGACTATAATGCAAATAAGAAAGTGTGTTTTTAACACTTACCATAATAGTCGACATTTTTTGATCATCATCTTTAGGAGAATTAAAACAAAAAGCAAGCGTTGTAAGCGGAATGAAGAGAAGAAGTTTATTGAATTTGAATTTTTTGAACATTTGGCGGGTTATATTTATGATTTAATAGGTCTTTGGAAATGATTTTTTGTTACTTTAAAAAAGTTCAACTGGCAAATTTAATACCTAATTAACGAAGTTTCCACAACTTTTTAATTAATTTTGTAAAAACGAAAAAGTTCTATGCAAAAACCCTTAATTTTAGTAACAAATGACGACGGAATTACCGCGCCGGGAATAAGAAATTTAGTTTCTTTTATGAATGAAATTGGCGATGTAGTCGTTGTGGCTCCAAATTCTCCACAATCCGGTAAAGGCCACGCAATAACAATAAACGCAACTTTAACTTTCGAAGAAATACATTTAGAAGGACCACAAAAAGATTATGCTCTTTCCGGAACGCCTGTTGATTGTGTGAAATTTGCTTTAGATAAAATTTTAGACCGAAAACCAGATTTAGTGGTTTCAGGGATTAACCATGGAGCAAATTCTTCCATTAATGTCATTTATTCCGGAACGATGAGCGCTGCAGTTGAAGCCGGCGTTGAAGGTTTACAAGCCATTGGTTTTTCACTTTTAGATTTTGCCTGGGATGCAGATTTCAAGCAAGGGAAAAAATTTATCCAGAAAATTGTGCGTAATGTTTTAGAAAAACCTTTACCAAAAGGTGTTGTTTTAAATGTCAATATTCCAAAACTTAAAGAAGACGAAATAAAAGGAATCAGAATTTGCAGACAAGCGAACGCAAAATGGGAAGAGAATTTTGATGAAAGAGTTAATCCTCATGGTAAAAAATATTTTTGGCTTTCTGGCTATTTTAATAATATGGATTCTGGAAAAGATGCTGATGAAAATGCACTTTTAGAAGGTTTTGTTTCCGTAGTTCCTGTAAAATTTGATTTAACGGCGTATGAATATATTGCTGAACTGACAGAAAATTTTAAATACGAATCTTAAAATGAACTGGTTAATTCTTATTATCGCCGGACTTTTTGAAGTCGCTTTTGCTTCTTGCCTTGGGAAAGCAAAAGAATCTTCGGGAACTGTCATGTATTTATGGTACGCTGATTTTTTGATTTCGCTTAGCATTAGTATGCTATTACTTTTGAAGGCTGTCCAAACTTTGCCAATCGGAACTGCCTATGCAGTCTGGACAGGAATTGGAGCGGTTGGAACAGTTTTAATGGGAATTTTTGTTTTCAAAGAACCGGTTCATTTTTGGCGGATGTTTTTTTTAATTACATTAATTGGATCTATTATTGGTCTAAAATCCGTTTCAACCATTTGATACTTCGAATGAATTTTAAGATAATTTTAACTTAATGATAATTTTATAATCTATAGTTTAAATAATTCCCATGAAATCTTTAATTTGCTTGATTTTTTTTCTTTTTATTGGTTGTAAAAATAGTTCTGATATTACAGAACCTGTTAATAATCCTCAAGCGCCAAATGAAAGCATTTACTTTCCACCAAATAATTCCGACACCTGGGAAACCAAAGATCTTAATACACTCGGATGGCATTCTTCAGCGGTTCAGCCTTTGTATGATTATTTGCAGTTAAAAAATACAGTATCATTTATGGTTCTCTATAATGGGAGAATTGTTTTAGAAAAATATTTTGGCACACAAACCGCTGCTTCACCTTGGTATTGGGCAAGTGCAGGAAAAACTTTAACCTCAACAGTTGTGGGAATTGCACAACAAAATAATTTGGTAAATCTCAACGAAAAAGTTTCTGCCTACGTTGGAACAGGTTGGACGAGCGAAACTTTAGCACAAGAAAATCTCATTAAAGTAAATCATCTTTTGACAATGACTTCTGGTTTAGATGATTCTTTGGGAGATGATGTCAGTCCTTCAAATTTAAAATATAAAGCAGACGCCGGAACAAGATGGGCATATCACAATGTTTTTGAAAAATTACAAGATGTTGTTGCAAGTTCAAGCAAGCAAACATGGATCAATTATTTTAATGCCAATCTTCGGGACAAAATAGGAATGACGGGAACCTGGATTCCCAATGGAAACGATAATATTTACTGGAGTACCGCAAGAAGTATGTCAAGGTTTGGTTTATTATTTTTAAACAATGGAAACTGGAATGGAACTCAAATTATTAATAAAGACTTTGTCACTGCGGCAACCAATACTTCTCAAAACATCAATTTGGCTTATGGATATCTTTGGTGGCTCAATGGTAAAGCAAGTTACCATTTACCTCAAACCCAGGTTCAAATTCCCGGCACTTTAATTCCTAGCGCGCCAAATGATATGTTTTGTGCTTTGGGTAAAAATGACCAAAAAATATACGTTGTTCCTTCTAAAAAATTAGTGATCATCAGAATGGGGAATTCTGCTGATGGAACCAATTTCGCACTTTCTGATTTTGATGATTCACTTTGGCAAAAAATAAATGCCGTGATTAAACCTTAAGATATTATTTCTTAAATAATATTATATTTATCTTTGAACTTAAAGATTCAAAATGCGCATAGAAAACGATATAAAATTAGGTTTTAAAGATGTAATGATCCGCCCAAAAAGATCAACATTAAAATCCCGATCACAAGTTAGTTTAGAAAGAAATTTCACGTTCAGAAATTCTCAAAAAAAATGGAGCGGCGTCCCAATTATCGCAGGAAATATGGACACCGTCGGAACTTTTGAAATGGCAGAAGCTCTTTCCAAAGAAAAAATTATCACGGCAATTCATAAACATTACACGGAAAATGAATGGGCAGAATTTCTTTTGGATCAAGACGATTCCATTTATGATTACATCGCTTTAAGCACAGGAACAGGTTCCAACGACGCAGAAAAAATCAAAAATATTCTTACGAATCATCCAAAAATTAATTTTTTATGCATTGATGTTGCGAACGGTTATTCTGAACATTTTGTAGAATTTGTAAAAAATGCCAGACAAAATTTTCCAGATAAAACCATTATTGCAGGAAATGTAGTGACTGGCGAAATGGTTGAAGAACTAATTCTTGCCGGCGCAGATATTGTAAAAGTGGGAATTGGTCCAGGTTCCGTTTGCACAACCCGTATAAAAACCGGCGTTGGTTATCCTCAACTTTCCGCGATTATTGAATGCGCAGATGCCGCGCATGGACTTGGGGGACAAATTATCGCTGATGGCGGTTGCAAAATTCCAGGTGATGTTTCGAAAGCATTTGGTGGCGGCGCAGATTTCGTAATGCTCGGTGGAATGTTTGCCGGTCACGATGAAAGTGGCGGCGAAATAGTTGAAGAAAACGGCAAAAAATTTAGACTTTTTTATGGCATGAGTTCGCAAACCGCGATGAATAAACATTCCGGTGGTGTTGCAGAATACCGCGCCTCTGAAGGTAAAACTGTAAAAGTGGCTTATAAGGGTGCTGTTTCAGAAACTGTGAAAGATATTTTGGGCGGTGTTCGTTCGACATGCACTTATGTCGGTGCGTCTCATTTAAAAGAACTTTCTAAGCGTACAACTTTTATACGCGTGCAAGAACAAGAAAATCAGACTTTTAACGATTAATTATTTTTAAAATTATGGAAATAAAAAGGACAAATTCAGAAGATTTAAACTTTATAAGTTTAGTGAAAGATCTTGATTTTTATCTTGCTTTAAAAGATGGCGAAGAACATGCTTATTATGCTGAATTTAACAAAATTACGGCGCTTCAAAACTGTCTTGTCTTGTTTGAAAATAACGAAGCCGTTGCTTGTGGTGCGATTAAACCTTTTGATGAAAATACGGCAGAAGTAAAGAGAATGTTCGTAAAACCGGAATTTCGGGGTAAAGGTTTTGCGTCTAAAATTTTATCTGAATTAGAGAATTGGGCAAAGGAATTAGGTTTCACTAAAACAATTCTGGAAACCGGCAAACGCCAAACGGAGGCGGTAAATTTATATTCAAAAACCTACAACATTATTCCTAGTTACGGACAATATAAAAATATGGAAAACAGTATTTGCTTCGAGAAAAATTTATAAAAATTCTTTATTTTAAAAATTCTTCGATCTGTAAATCTGCCATATCAATACATTTTGAATCATTTTTTAAAGCAAAAACAGACAATTCTGTACAAGCGATTACGACGGGATTTTGGACAGAATATTCTATGATTAAATTCTGGTAAGTTTCGATTTCTATTTGTGTTTGAATTTGATCAAAAACTTTTTTCCTGAAATTATCTAACCAGATTTGATGTTCTTCAGATGGAAGAATTAATTCTATGTTATTTTCAGAAAATTTTTCCTTTAAATAATCGGAATTCATTGTGTATAAAGTGCCGAACAACGTGATTTTTGAAATCTTATTTTTAACCAAATAATCGATTGTCAATTTTACGGGATGAAATAATTTTAACGGACTTTCTATTTTGTCTAAAGTTTCGTGCAACGTAATATTTGGAACTAATAATTCAGAAATTCCTAAACTTAAAATTTCATTTAAAACGGATTCTATTTTAGGCTTTAAAACAGCAAATTGATTCGGCAAAAATGGGTTTATTTCCTGAAAATCAATCTGATACAAAAGATATGGACAAGTTGAAAATTCTTTATTTCTTACTTTGAATTTTCTTTGAATTTCACCCAAATAATACTGCGTGGAAAACGCGCCAAGTCCTAAAATTCCTTTTAAACTCATTTTTTTGTCAAAATATAATCAGCAAAATAGTTTTTAGAGTCTAAAAATTTATCTGAAATTTCAAGAGAGGAATTTTTCAATAAATCATTTAAAATTTCATCATTATATTTCCGGGAAATCTCTGTGTGAATTTTTTCATTTTCATCAAATTCAAAAGTTTTATCTAAATCTTTGACGTAAACTTCCTGTTTTATTTTACTTACTAAATAACTTTTCGCAAAACCTTCTTCAGTGTATTCCGGTTGATGTTTAAAATTCTCCAAAATGAAATTTGCGCCAAGATCTTCATTTATTCTTTTCAATAAATTCATATTAAATTCTCTCGTAACGCCTTGTGCATCGTTATAAGCGGGCAAAACAATTTCGCGGGATTTAATTAAATCAAGACCTAAAAGCAGTTTTTCATTTGGTTTTAAATGCGTCGCCAATTTATTTAAAAAATCATGCGCCACCTCATCATTTAGATTACCCAAATTTGACCCAATAAAAAGAATCACTTTCGGTTTTTCTGAACTAAATAATTCATCTAAAACCGTAAAATATTCACCTTGTTTGGCTTCAAGAGTCAAATATGGAAATAAATTTACAAGTCGATCTGAAATAACATCTAAACTATTTTGAGAAATATCAACCGGAATATATTTAAAATTATAACCATTTTTCAATAAATTATCTAATAGATATTGCGTCTTTTTTCCGTCGCCTGCGCCAAGTTCAATCAACTCAAATTCCTGATCTTTTATGATATCAAAACTCGAAATAATACTTTCACTTTGATCGCGAAATATCTCTAACTCGCAATTTGTAAGGTAATATTCCGGCAATTCCATTATTTTTTGGAATAATTCGTCGCCAATTTTATCGTAAAAAAAATGGGAAGAAATAAACTTCTTCTCACTTGATAATCCCAAATCGATATCTTCTAAAAATGTATTTTCTTTTGTCATTTCGCTAATCTTATTCCTGTAATTTGCCACCTGTATTTTGGGTGAAAAAAGTTTCTGTACGTATTTCTTTCGTGGCCTTTTGGTGTCGCAGTTGAAGCACCGCGCAAAACCATCGTGTTGATCATAAATTTTCCATTATACTCGCCAACTGCACCTTCTGCAATTTTAAATTTTGGATAAGGAAGATAAGCGGAATAAGTCCATTCCCATCTCTTTCCCCATTTTAATTGGTTTGATGCCGCTTCCCATTCAAATTCTGTAGGTAATCTACAACCTTTCCAATTGGCAAACGCTTGTGCTTCGTAAAATGAAATGTGTGTTAAAATATCTTCGGGTTCAATTTGTTTTAAACCTTCTAATGTGTACGAATACCAATTACCTTCGATTTTTTGCCAATAAAGTGGTGCTTCAATTTGATTTTCATTAACCCAATTCCAACCTTCATCCAACCAATATTTGAAGTTTTCATAACCACCATCTTCTATAAATTCTAAAAAATCTGCGTTAGTCACTAAACTTTTTGAAATTTCGAAATCGTGTAAAAAGACTTTGTGTCTTCCTTCTTCATTATCAAAATGAAAACCTTCGCCTTCGAAACCAATTTCGTAAATGTTTTCTGATATTTTTAACCAACCTTCTTCCTCATTTTTTTGAGCAGTGAGGTTAAATTTTTCTTTATAAACGGGATTTATCGGATTGTAAGAAAGTGTATGTTTTAAGTCCGTGATCAGTAATTCTTGATGCTGTTGCTCATGATTTATTCCTAAAATTATTAATTCTTTTAATTCTTCTGAAACATCATCTTTTAGTAATTTTTCAATGTGAGAATCTACATAAATCCTATATTGATAGACTTCTGAAACGGTTGGACGCGTAATCGTTCCACGTTCTGTGCGAATCGCTCTTTCACCAACTGCATGGTAATAACTATTAAATAAGAAAGAAAAATGCGGATTAAATATTTGGTAATCTTCAACGAATTTCTTTAAAATCATTTCCTCAAAAAACCAAGTAGAATGACTTAAATGCCATTTTGGTGGACTTGCAAAATCAACAGGTTGCGGAATATAATCTTCGATTTCCAGCGGCGAGCACAACTCAACTGAATAAGCGCGCGTTTTTTGAAAATTTTGTAAAAGTGAAGTCATCAAATCTTTAATACTTTTATTGAATTAAAGTTAAACAAAAAATATTCCGCAATTTAGTTTTATCAACTAATTTTTAGTTTTTAGTAAAAGAATTTGTGATTTTTATTTCTAATTAAGTCAACATTCCACCGTCCACATTTAAAACCTGTCCTGAAATGTAAGACGACATTTCGCTAGCGAAGAAAACGCATGCATTTGCAACATCTTGCGGTTGTCCACCGCGTTTTAAAGGAATTGCATCTCGCCAACTTTGAACGGTTTTTTCGTCTAAAGCCGCGGTCATTTCAGTTTCGATAAAACCTGGCGCGATGGCATTACAACGGATATTTCTTGAACCCAATTCCAACGCAATTGATTTTGTAAAACCAATAACGCCCGCTTTTGAGGCGGCATAATTGGCTTGTCCCGCATTACCTTTGATTCCAACAATCGAAGTCATATTGATTATAGAACCAGATTTTGCTTTCATCATTGGCTTTACAACGGCCTTTGTTAAATTAAAAACCGAATCTAAATTAGTTTTTATGATCAGATCCCAATCGTCTTTTGACATTCTCAGCATCAAATTATCTTTGGTGATTCCGGCATTGTTTATCAAGACATCTACTCTTCCAAATTCTTCAATAACGTCGGCTACTAATTTTTGCGCAGCATCGTAATCCGAAGCGTCTGACTGATAGGCTTTTGCTTTCGTTTTTGTGTTTAATTCCTTTTCAAGCGCATTTGCTTTATCTACAGAACCGGCATAAGTAAAGGCAACTTGCGCACCTTGCTCAGCAAAAACTTCTGCAATACCTTTTCCAATCCCGCGTGTTGCGCCTGTAATTAAAACCACTTTTCCTTCTAATAATCCCATTTCAGTTTATTTTTCTAAGTTTTTATATTTATTTTTTGACGAAACTATTTCACTTTCGTTTTCTTTATTTTCAACATTATTGACTACCAAAACAATCTCGCCTTTCAAAGTTTTACTTTTAGAAAAAGCAATCAATTCGTCAATTTTTCCACGTTTTGTTTCTTCAAATTTCTTGGAAATTTCCCTGCTCAAACTAACTTTGGTTTCATCTCCGAAAAATTCTTTGATCTGTTCTAAAGTCGTGTTGATTTTGTGCGGACTTTCATACAGAACCACAGTTTTTTGTTCCGCTGCCAATTGTTTTAATTTTGTTTGCCGACCTTTTTTAGGTGGTAAAAATCCCGCAAATAGGAATTCATTATTTGGCAATCCTGAAACCACCAAGGCCGGAACAAATGCTGTCGCGCCTGGTAAACATTGCATTTCAAGATTTTCATCTGAAATAGCTTTCGCTAAAAGATAACCTGGATCCGAAATTCCTGGTGTTCCCGCATCTGTAATTAAAGCGATATTTTGTCCGTTTTTAAGATCTTCAATTACCTTTTGCGTGTTTTGGTGTTCGTTGTGTAAGTGATAGGATTTCAGTTGCTTAGATATTTCGTAATGCTTTAAAAGAAAGCCAGAAGTCCGCGTGTCTTCACATAAAATATAGTCGACTTCCTTCAGTAAACGAACCGCTCGAAACGTCATATCTTCCAGATTTCCGACTGGTGTTGGAATAAAATACAGGATTCCGCTCATTTAAATAAATTTATTTTCCACCAAAACCCAAAGTCTTTGCGCATATTCATCTGCTTTCTTCCAATCATTTTGGTAATATAATTCACTTAAATATTCTTTCGCTTCATCCAAAGTTTTATAACTATTCAATTGATTTACAGTAGATTTAAGTTCATTTTCATCACCTTTAAATAATAATTTTGTGAAAGCGAGTTTATCATTAAGATCAATTCTAAAATCTTGTTTAAACTTTTCTGCTTCCATAAAGTCGGTTGCCATATTGCTGTTGTGCAAAGATTTTTCCTCAATTTTTTCTACCGGTTTTTCTTCTAAAAAATCATCATCAAATAAAGATTTTACAATTCCCAATCCTTTGATTTTCCCTAATCTAAATTTTTTCTCAGAAAGTGTTTCATTTTTAAATTCATCAAAAATCGACAAAGGTTCTGCGCTTACACTTTCAGTTTTATTAAATTCAACAATTTTGCGCCTTCTTTCCTCCGCTTCTTTTTCCTGAATTAATTTAATTTGCTCTTCAACAGTTTCGTTTATTTCAGTTTCGGAAGTACTTTCAGCATCAAAACTTTTTATTTCTTCCACATTTAAATTTTCCAATTCAATATTTTCAACAAATTCGTTTTCTTTAATTTCTTCTGTTTCGGATAAATCAGCAAAAGCATTTTCTAAAGGCATTTTTGGCAAAACAGTTTCAGTTAATTTTTCCTGAACTTCAACATTTTCTAAAACTTTAATTTTAGCAGATAATTCAGAAATTTCTTCTTCTTTTTGCTGTAGAATTTCCCAATATTCTGTTTTTAAATTCTCATTTGTTGCTTCAAGATTCTCAATTTGCGCTTTACTTTCATCGGAAAATTGGGGAATCTCAATGTCAATTTCTGATAATTTACTTAAAAATTGAGTTTGCTCTAATAATTTTCCAATCGTTTTTTCCTGTTGAAATAATTCTTCCTGCGTTTCAATTTTTCGGATTTCCTGCAAGTAATTTTGACACTCAGAAAAAATGTTTTCCTTTAAATTTTGAATACTTTGCATGGTTTTATCTTGTTAATTTTTGCTTACTTTTGAGGTAATTTATTAATTGCTAATTTAACAAATGTTTTTAGAAAACACAATAAATCACGCGAAACAAAGTGGTTGGATGGAAGTAATCTGCGGCTCAATGTTTTCGGGGAAAACGGAAGAATTGATCCGGCGTTTGAGACGCGCAGAAATGGCTGGACAAAATGTAGAAATTTTTAAACCCGCGTTAGACGTCCGCTATTCGGAAGAAGATGTGGTTTCTCACAATCAAAATAAAATCAGAAGCACGGCGGTACAAAGTACTTCCGAAATTTTACTTTTAGGTTCTGGTTGTGATGTAGTGGGAATTGATGAAGCACAGTTTTTCGACGAAAGCATTGTTGATGTTGCAAATACTTTGGCAAATAATGGCGTTCGTGTCGTGATTGCTGGTTTGGATATGGATTTTTTGGGACGACCTTTTGGCTCCATTCCAAATTTAATGGCGACCGCAGAATATGTGACGAAAGTTCACGCAATTTGTCGAGATACCGGAAATTTAGCCAATTATTCTATGCGAAAATCCGAAGGAAAAAATTTGGTAGAATTGGGTGAAACAGAAAATTACGAAGCCGTTAGTCGCAAAGTATTTTTTGAAAAAATGTCAGAAAAATAATGAATTACACAACAAAAGAAATAGCAGAAATTACTCATTCTCAATTAATTGGGAATGAAAGTCTTTTTGTTAAATCTTTGGCTTATGACAGTAGAATTATCTTTTCTACGCTTGAAACGGCTTTTATCGCGATCAATAGTTTTAAAAATTCTGGTGAAAAATATATCAATGAGGCGATAGAAAAAGGTGTTTCAATCATTATTTCAGCGCATCAAATTTTTGAGCATCCAAATATTACCTGGATCATAACCGAAAATACCACAGAATTTTTACAGAAATTAGCAAAACACCATTTCGAAAACAGTCATTTAAAAAGCATTGGAATTACCGGCAGCAACGGAAAAACAATCGTAAAAGAATGGCTTTACCAATGTCTTTGGAACGAATTTGTAACTGTGAAAAGTCCGAAAAGTTTTAATTCTCAAATTGGTTTGCCGCTTTCGCTTTTGCAGATTGAAAAAAAACACGAACTCGGAATTTTTGAAGTTGGGATTTCAAAACCTGGCGAAATGGCAATTCTCGAAAATATATTTTCCCCAGAAATAGGAATTTTAACACATATTGGAACGGCTCATTCCATCAATTTCAAATCAGAAGAGGAAATTATTACAGAAAAATTAAAATTATTTAAAGATTCTAAAACCATTATTTTTAATGGCGATAATGATTTGGTTTTTAAGTTAATGAATGAAAAATATGCTGATAAAAATTTAATTTCTTTTGGTTCAAAAAGTAGAAACGACTATCATTTAACCACAGACTGGAAAAATGTCAATAAAGAAATAGAGGTTGAAAATGATTTAGAACAATTTACTTTTCCCGTAAAAAACAGGACTGAAGCCACAGTTTTAAATGGACTTTGTATCATTGCAACTTTGCGACATTTGGATTTTAAAATTTCAGAAATTATCCCGAAACTTAACGCTATAAAATCCGTTGAAATGCGTTTGGAAAGTGTTGAAGGGACGCGTAATAATTTAATTATCAATGATTCTTTTAATCTAGACGTTGATTCTTTACAAATTGCATATCAATTTATTAAAGAATATAAGAAGCCAAATAAAATCTTAATTCTGACTGATATTATTGATGTAAAAGAAAAGCCGGAAATACTTTATTCTTATGTTGCAAAACTTACAATTGAGCAAAATTTTAATCAAATATTTTTAGTTGGTTCAGAAATTATAGAATATTCAGATCTGTTTTCTAACGAAGTTTATACCTTTAAAACAACCGAAGAATTAATTGACAATCAGTTAATTAACAAGATTGAAAATTCAATTATTTTATTAAAAGGCGCAAGAAAATTTGAAATTGACCGTTTAAAACTGACTTTAGAACTTCAAAAACATGATACTGTTTTGGAAGTCAATTTAAATAATATGTTGCATAATATTAATGTTCATAAATCTTTGCTAAAACCGGAAACCAAAATGATGGCGATGGTAAAAGCGCATTCCTATGGATTGGGAGGTTTTGAAATTGCCGAATTTTTACAACACCATTTAATTGATTATCTGGGTGTTGCGTTCGTTGATGAAGGGATTGATCTAAGAAAAAAAGGGATTACAGTTCCGATTATGGTGATGAATCCTGAGCAACAAAGTTATAATGGCATTATTGATTTTAATCTTGAACCCGAAATTTACAGTTTTCGGGTTTTAAAACAATTTGTAGAAAAACTTCAGCAAAAAGGAATTGATGGAAAATATCCCGTTCATATTAAATTAGAAACAGGAATGCATCGTCTGGGTTTTAAAACTGAAGAAATAGAGGAACTTATTGAGCAAATTAAACTTAATAATCTTGAAGTTAAAACGATTTTCAGCCATTTATCTTCCGCTGATGATTTGGAACAAAAAGATTATACTTTAAAGCAAATTGAGACTTTCAAAATAAACTCTGATAAAATTATTGCTGCATTAAATTATCCAATTGTTAGACATATTTTAAATTCGTCCGGAATAGTTAATTATTTTGATCATCAATTTGATATGGTTAGAATTGGAATTGGAATGGTAGGAATTTCACCGAACCCAAAAATTCAAAAACAATTAAAACCAGCGGTAAGTTTAAAAACGGTTATTTCCCAGATCAATGAAATTCTTCCGGGAGAAAGTGTTGGTTATAATCGGAATTTTATACCAAATGTTAAAACCAAAATTGCCACAATTCCCGTAGGTTATGCAGATGGAATCCCAAGATTAATTGGGAATGGTATCGGAAAGGTGGGAATCAATAAAACTTTAAAACCAATTGTTGGAAATGTTTGTATGGATATGATGATGATCGAACTTGATGATCTGCCAGCAAAAGAAGGCGATGAAGTAATTATATTTAATGACAACCCAAGTTTACAGGATTTCGCAAATTACTGTAAAACAATTCCTTATGAAGTTTTAACCTCTATTTCGCGACGCGTGAAAAGAATTTATATAAAAGATTAAAATGAAAAAATTTATATTAATTATACTTTTAATAATCGGTTTTTTACCTAAATCACAAGTAAAGCAGGGTTTCGTTATTCCGCCACATCCAAGAGTCGGTTTATCATTAAGTGGCGGTGGCGCGAAAGGATTTACACATATTGGTGTCTTAAAAGTTTTGGATTCTTTGGGCGTAAAAATCGATTATATTTCGGGAACAAGTATGGGCGCCATTGTTGGCGGACTTTACGCTTCTGGATATTCGGGTAAAGAGATTGAAAAGATTGTTTTAGATACTGATTTTTACACGATCATCGCCAATGAAAAAACGCGTGTTGAAACCTCATTTTTAAATAAGTCAATTGATAAATATTTAATCACAGTACCTATTCAAGACGGAAAAATTAATGTTTTGCCTAAAGCCATTTCTACCGGACAAAAAAATATTTATCTTTTAAAAGAACTTTTTAGAAATGTATCAACAATTGATGACTTTTCTAAACTTCCCATACCTTTCATGTGTGTTGCAACCAATTTAGAAACGGGTTCACTTAATATTTTTGAAAAAGGAGATCTTTCTCAGGCTATTATGGCAAGTTCCGCATTTCCAGGATTAATGGATCCTGTGAAGATCGGTGATAGCTTATATATTGATGGCGCAATGACAATTAATTATCCTTCAAAACCACTCAGAGATAAGGGAATTGATGTTGTGATAGGTGTAGATTTAAGCCAGGGTTTAGCGAAAAGAAGTGATCTAAATAGTGCTATTTCTATTCTAAATCAGGTAATTGATTTTGGAATCCAGCGGGAAACTATTAATCAATATAAATATACAGATATTAATATTCATCCTGACTTAGGGACATTAGGTGCAACAAGCTATGATGCAAAAAAGCAAATTTTAGACTCTGGTTATGTTGAGGCAAAAAAATATATCACAATCCTTGATAAACTTCCAAAAAAAACAGATACAGTCTTGCGCGCACCAATGACGGGTATTTATTCAAATATTTATAAGATTGACAGTCTGCAATTGGTTAATAATAATATTTTTAGCAGTTCCTATGTTCAGGGAAAAATGAATTTAAAAACGCCAGCTCTTCTTACTTATGGCAATATTAATAAGATGATTGACAAATTATACGCTACAAATAACTATAAACTGATAAATTATGATGTTATTCAAAAGGATAACTTAAATATACTAAGAGTTGATGTGCAGGAAGATGATACCCGATTTTTCCTGAAATTTGGACTTCATTATGACGAAATATTTAAAACTGGTTTACTTCTTAATGCCACTGCTAAAAGACTTTTCTTTAGAAATTCAACTATTTCTTTAGATGGAATTATCGGAGATAAACCACGATACTATTTTAATTATTTTATTGACAATGGTTACATTCCTGGTTTTGGCGTTTATGCCTCCGGTATGAGTTTTAACACGAAAACAAACTCCGGCGATATTATAAAAACTGTGAATTGGTTTCGCACCGAAGCATACATCCAGTCAATTTATAAAGAAAAATATGCGCTGGGCGGCGGTATCAGCAATGATATATTCAAAATACGGGGAAATCCTACTGAAACTTATTATAACGCCTATATCTTTTTACGGAGCGACACGCAGGATGATAAAGAATTTCCAACAAGAGGTTTTTATTTAAATGCCGTCGGAAAAAGTCTAGATCTTTTTAATAAAAATATATTGAGCAGATCTTACCAGGCAAAAGCAGATGTGAAAATTCACTTTCCAGTTACTTCACGCTTGACCTATTCTGTTCGACTTTTTACAGGTTTTACTGTTGGCAGCAGCGATTACGAGAATTATAAATACAGTATTGGCGGTATTTTTGAGCAAAATTTAAATAATTTTGTGCCTTTTGATGGTTATCAGTTGGGAGAAATTACTGACAATAATATATTACTCGCTTCAAACAGTCTTCAGTATAGCTTGTCAAAAAATTTCTTTTTCACTGGCACTTTTAGCATCGCAAATTTGTTTGAAGATATTCAGATCAAAGAATTTTTAAATGTTCGGTATAAATCTGCAGGTCTTACCGCTGGATACAAATCACCTTTTGGGCAAATAAAGGTAAATTACAGTCATCCTCTTAACAATGGCCACGGAAACTTCAACGTCATACTCGGACACTGGTTTTAAAACTATGATAAATTACTTTTTTGAAAATACCGATCCAATAGAAATTTCAGAAAAAATTTCGCCTTGGCTAAATGATTTGATCACTTCCGAGAATAAAAAATTAGGTGAAATTACTTTCATTTTTGCTGACGATGAATATGTTTTAAAAGTAAACCAAGACTATTTAAAACATGATTTCTACACTGATGTTATCACATTTGACTATGTTAAGGGAAAAATCATTAGCGGTGATATTTTCGTATCTTTGCATCGCATTTCAGATAACGCCAAAATGCTGGATAAAGACTTTGAAAAAGAATTTTTAAGGGTTTTAGCACATGGCATTCTTCACCTCTGTGGTTATAAAGACAAATCCGAAGAAGAAATTTCTTTAATGCGTGAGAAAGAAGATCATTATATAAATCTTTTTTAGAAGCTATTTCCCGCTTTCCGCTGCAATCTATTCTTTTTTCAAGAAAAAGAAAAGGATTTCCACTTCAATCGGGGCTAGTTTCAATCTGGTCTTCTTAGAAAATTTTTATAAATGTTTCACGTGAAACAATTAAGATTATGATAAACGAAATATACGACGTTATCGTTGTTGGTGGCGGTCACGCAGGTTGCGAAGCTGCTGCTGCTGCTGCAAATTTAGGTTCTAAAACGCTTTTAGTAACCATGAATATGCAAACCATTGGGCAAATGAGTTGCAACCCTGCGATGGGCGGAATTGCAAAAGGACAAATTGTTAGAGAAATCGATGCAATGGGCGGTTATTCCGGAATTATTTCCGATAAATCTGCCATACAATTTAAGATGCTCAATCTTTCAAAAGGTCCTGCGATGTGGTCGCCGAGAACACAAAATGACAGAATGTTATTCGCAGAAGAATGGCGAATTGCCTTAGAACAAACACCAAATCTTGACTTTTTTCAGGATATGGTAAAAGAATTTATCATCGAAAACAACAAAGTTTGCGGCGTAAAAACATCTTTAGGACTTTCAATTAAAGCAAAATCGGTTGTTTTAACAAACGGAACTTTTCTTAACGGATTAATTCACGTTGGTGAAAAACAATTAGGTGGCGGAAGAATGGGCGAACCAAAATCTTTCGGAATTACCGAGCAGTTGGTAAGTCTAGGTTTCGAAGCTGGAAGAATGAAAACAGGAACTCCCGCCAGAATTGATGGAAGAACATTGGATTATTCCAAAATGGAAGAACAAAAAGGGGATGAAAATCCTCAAAAATTTAGTTATTCCGACACACCAAAAATTACAAGACAATTAAGTTGTCATATTGCTTACACCAACGAAAAAGTCCACGATATTTTAAGAACTGGCTTTGAAAAATCACCGATGTTTAATGGCACGATTCAAAGTATTGGACCAAGATATTGCCCAAGTATTGAAGATAAAATAAACCGATTTGCTGATAGAAACAGACATCAACTTTTCGCTGAACCAGAAGGTTGGCGTACTGTTGAAGTTTATTTAAATGGCTTTAGTTCTTCTTTACCTGAAGAAGTTCAAATACAAGCAATGCAGGCAATTCCTGGTTTCGAAAATGCAAAAGTTTTTCGCCCAGGTTACGCTATCGAATATGACTACTTCCCTCCTACTCAATTAAACCACACTTTAGAAACAAAATTAATCTCAAATCTATATTTTGCCGGACAAATTAATGGTACAACTGGTTACGAAGAAGCCGCGGGACAAGGTTTAATGGCCGGAATTAATGCTCATTTAAAAATTAATGAGAAACCAGAATTTATTTTAAATAGAGACGAAGCTTACATTGGTGTTTTAATCGATGATTTAATAACAAAAGGAACTGATGAACCTTATAGAATGTTTACATCAAGAGCAGAATACCGTTTGCTTTTAAGACAAGATAACGCAGATATTAGATTAACGGAAAAGTCATATAAAATTGGTTTAGCAAAAGCAGACAGATTAAAAAATGTTACAGAAAAGATTGATAAAAGCAATGAACTAGAAGAGTATTTGCGTCAAACTTCTTTAAAACCAACTGTAATAAATCCTTTATTAGAAAGTATCGAATCTTCTCCAGTTGATCAAGCGTATCGCGCTTCTCAAATTTTGACACGTCCAAATATTACCCTAAAAACTTTAGAATCAATAACTATTTTAAAGGAAAACTTAGATAAATATTCTGAAGAAGTTCGTGAACAAGCCGAGATTAATATTAAATATAAAGGCTACATTGAGAAAGAAAAAGTAAATGTAGATAAACTAAATCGACTCGAAAATATAAAAATTGCTGAAACTTTCGAGTATTTAAATATACCTTCCCTTTCTTCCGAAGCAAGACAAAAATTAACAAAGGTTCAACCAAAAACATTAGCGCAAGCAGGAAGAATAAGTGGTGTTTCACCTTCTGATATTAATGTTTTGATGATTTATATGGCAAAATAACGATGAATGTTTCACGTGAAACATTTAAAAATATGAAGCATTATATTTTAATTATTTTCTTGTTTGTGGTACAAAGTTGTGCAGTTTCAAAAACTAGCGAACTTCAAAATGGTGATCTACTTTTTGTACAGGCAGAAACACAAAATCTCTCTGGCGCTATAAGTCGCGTTACTGATAATAATCAATCAATTTCATTTGATCATATTGCAATTTTAGAAAAAGTACGAAAAAATATTAATGTACTGGAAGCATCCACGAAAAATGGATCCAGTAAAGTTTCTTATGTTGATTTTATAAAGAATCATAGCAAGACAAAGATTGTACTTTACCGTTTAAAACCAAAATATCAATCTGCAATTCCGGATGCAATAGTCAAAGCAAAATCAATGCTTGGTAAACCTTATAATACTGCTTACATTTTAAATGAAAATTCTTATTATTGTTCAGATTTTATTGAAAGAAGTTTTAGTAAAGCCAACATTTTTGAATTAAAACCAATGACTTTCATCAACCCAAAAACTGGAAAAACTGACGAATTTTGGTTAAATTTTTACGAGAAATTAGGTGTGGAAGTTCCTGAAGGAAAATTAGGATGTAATCCAAATGGACTTTCTCAATCATCAAAAATTGAAAAAATTAAAGTTTTAAATTAATCCTGATTACTATTTTATAAATGAAAATTAAAGATCATTTCCTAACTCAGGAAACTTTTGAAATTAAAGAAACTGAAATTCCAGGTGTCTATAAAACCTTCCCTATTCCATCGGATTTAGATAAATATTATGATAGCGAAAATTATATTTCTCACCATCAGGATTCTGGTAGTTTGAAAGAAAAATTTTACAAATATTTACAAGGTTTTAATTTAAATTATAAAAAAAATATACTTTCAAAATTTATCCAAACTGGTCCAAAAATTTTAGATTATGGTTGCGGTGCCGGCGAGTTTTTAAAATATATAGAAAAAGATTTTCAACCTTTAGGATTTGAACCAAATGAGTCTGCAAGGAATTCTGCTCAAAATAAATTAACAAAATCAAAAATAATTTCTGATTTAAATTTAGTTGAAAATGAAAGTTTAGATGCAATTACTTTGTGGCACGTTTTCGAACACATAGAAAATCAAAATGACATTTTAAATCAATTTCATTCCAAATTAAAACAAGGCGGAATTTTAATAATTGCGGTGCCAAATCCGAATTCTTTTGATGCAAAACATTACGGAAAATTTTGGGCGGCTTATGATGTTCCGCGTCATATTTTTCATTTCACAAAAACCGGAATGGAAAATTTACTTAAAAATAAAAGCGCAAATTGGAATTTGAAAAAAATTCGTCCACTTCTACTCGATTCATTTTACATTTCTATGTTGAGCGAAAAATATAAAAAATCTGGCTTATTTTGGTTAAAAGGATTCATTTTTGGTGCGATTTCTAATTTTAAGGCCTCAAAAAACTACGAATTTTCCAGTTTGATATATATTATAGAAAAAAAATAAAAAATAGAAAATTGATTGGTTTCTGAAATCAAATTTTAACATAATTTTACTAAAATTAAACAAAAATAAAAAAACTGATTACGAACTGTAATCAGGTTTTATTTTTAAAGACTATTTTATAAATTTCTATTTTGTGATTGCTGCAACTCCCGGAAGTTCCAAACCTTCTAGACTTTCCAACATCGCGCCGCCGCCAGTTGAAACATAACTTACTTTGTCATCATAACCAAATTGTTTTACAAACGCAACGGAATCTCCTCCTCCAACAAGTGAAAACGCACCAAGTTTTGTTGCTTCGGCGATACTATCACCTAAAGCAACAGTTCCTTTAGAAAAATTTTCCATTTCAAAAACACCAATCGGGCCATTCCATAAAATAGTTTTGGAATTGACGATCACATCATGAAATAATAAACGCGTTTTGCTACCAGCATCTAAACCCATCCATTTTTCAGGAATTTCATAGATATTAACTTCTTTATGTTCTGCTTCATTATTGAACTCCTTTGCAATAATTGTATCAACCGGCAAATAAACTTTTACATTATGCTTTTTTGCATTTTCTAAAATTTCTAAAGCCAACTGCATTTTATCCGCTTCTAAAAGAGAATCTCCAATATTACCACCAAGTGCTTTCACGAAAGTGAATGCCATTCCACCACCAATAATTAAGTTATCAATTGCTGGCAAAATATTTTCAATGATCGTAATTTTTGTAGAAACTTTAGAACCACCAAGAATTGCAGTAATTGGTTTTTCGCCAGAATTTAAAACTTTATCAATTGCTTTTAATTCATTTTCCACTAATAAACCGAAAAATTTAGTTGAAGGAAAGAATTGTGCAATTACGGCTGTAGAAGCATGTTCTCTGTGAGCAGTTCCGAAAGCATCATTTACATAAACATCTCCATATTTGGAAAGTTTTTCAGCAAAATCTTTATCTCCTTTTTCTTCTTCATTATAAAATCTAAGGTTTTCTAATAATAAAATTTCACCAGGTTTAAGATCATCAACCATTTTTTGGGTTTCATCACCAAGCGCGTCTTCAGCAAATTTTACTTTTTTTCCTATAACATTTTCAATAGTTGGAAGAATACTTTTTAAAGAATATTTTTTATTCTTCTCTCCATTTGGTCTTCCTAAATGTGTCATCAAAATAACAGAACCGCCGCCATCTAAAATTAAATCTAAAGTTGGTTTCACTGCCGAAATTCTTGTGTCATCAGTCACTTCTAACTTTTCGTTTTGAGGCACATTAAAATCCACACGAACAAGAACTTTTTTATCTTTGAAATTGAAATCTGAAATATTTTGCATAATTTTTTTGTTTTGACTTGAGCAAATTTAGGATTTCTGAACCGTTAAAAAAAAATTAAAATCGAAAAGTTTCCCTACTCCCAAAACTCATTCATTCATCATTATATTTCTTTATTATTAAAAAAGAATATGAGTATTGTTGTTGGTCTAACCAGAATTGTGGAAAAATAAATCTTTTTATTTCTCTTCATTCTAAAGTAAATAAATTAATAGTTTACCAACATTATAAAGAGATTTAAACCAAAGGATTAAGGTACTTATGGGCAATTGTTAGTAAATTTGAAAAATTTATTTTGTGTATAAAACTTCTATGGAAAAAGTCTCCGAAAACTTTTAAAAGTCCAAAAAAGTAATTTCAAGAAAATCCAAAATTAATGTCCATTAGAAATAATAATTGAACTAAAAAAGAGAAAAAAATAAAAACTTATCCACAGGTTTATTGGTATTTCTTAACAAATTTTTAGATTTCTTTAACAAACACATAATTAAATTTCCTAATTCTTTTATAGACAGTAATTTAAAGTGAATTTTGTGATATTTTGTTAACTAATTTTAAGCCAAACCACTTTACTTTTACCAATTAAACCTTAAATTTGTATTAAAGGAAAAATTTGAAATCGCCATTTAAATATCAAATAATAAAAAATACTTCTAAATAGGCGATAACATTTGACAAATAAAAAAATTATAAAATGCAAATGAAAATAGCAATTGCCGCTGACCATGCGGGTTTTAAGTACAAAGAACTTATTAAAGATCACTTGAAATCTAATTATGAAATTCAGGATTTTGGAACTTTGTCAGAAGATTCGGTAGATTATCCCGATTTCGTTCATCCTGCAGCAAGTTCTGTAGAAAATGGCGAAAATGTTTTTGGAATTTTAATTTGTGGAAGTGGCGAAGGCGTTTCTATTACAGCAAATAAACACCAAGGAATAAGATGTGCACTTTGCTGGGAAGTTGAAATTGCAAAATTATCTCGACAACATAATAATGCCAATATGATCTCTATTCCTGCAAGATTTGTTTCTGAAGAATTGGCAATTGAAATGGTTGATGCATTTTTAAATACTGAGTTTGAAGGCGCAAGACATCAGGATAGAGTTAATAAAATTTCTTGTTAATAATCAGAAATTCTAATATTTCTTTTTTTGATTTAAATAAAATATATGAGTAAGAAAAAATATCAAAGCGATAAAAACAATAATAAACTTCAGGAAATCGGAAGGTTGATTGTAAGATTTATGAATGGAAATTCTACGAAAATCTATAATTATAAACAGATTTCAGACGGAATTGAACATAAAAATCCGCGCCAAAGAGAACAGGTTATTCAAAGTTTACACAAACTTTTAGCAACTGAAAAAATAAAAGAAGTTGAGAAAGGAAAATACATTATCAACTTAAAAATAAAAGGCACTTTAACCGGGAAAATTGACTTTAACCAAAGTGGAAATGCTTTTGTTAAAGTAGAAGAACTTCCCGATGATGTTTTTATTCATCAAAAAAATGTGAAAGATGCTTTGCAAGGCGATAAAGTTTTAATCGTTACCTATAATTTTAAAGGAAAAAAATTAGAAGGTTCTGTTGTTGAAGTTTTAGAAAGAAATCGGACAGAATTTGTTGGCGTTTTTCAATTAATTGAGCATAAAGATTTTGGCTTTGTGGTTTGCGATAAAAAAGCAATAAATACCGACATTTTCATTTCTAAAAATCATTTTAATGACGCAAAAGATGGCGATAAAGTCATCGTTAAAATGGTTGGTTGGGAAGCAGGAAATAAAAATCCGGAAGGTGAAATTATTCAGGTTTTAGGAACGCCGGGAAATCACGAAACTGAAATTCATTCCATCTTGGCAGAATATGGTTTGCCTTATGAATTTCCAGAAGAAGTTGAAAGAGAAGCGGATAATATTGATAAAAGAATTGGTGGAAAAGAGTTAGAAAAACGCCGCGATATGCGAAAAGTCTGCACTTTCACGATCGATCCAAAAGATGCAAAGGATTTTGATGATTCTATGTCCATTGAAAAATTAGAAAATGGAAATTGGGAAATAGGTGTTCATATTGCGGATGTTTCCCATTACGTACTGCCAGGAACTCTTTTAGATGATGAGGCTTACAAACGCGCGACCTCAGTTTATCTCGTAGATCGCGTTGTACCGATGCTTCCCGAAGTTTTGAGCAACGAGGTTTGTTCGCTTCGTCCAAATGAAGAAAAATATACTTTTTCTGCGGTTTTTGAGATGAATGATAAAGCCGAAGTTTTAAATGAATGGTTTGGAAAAACCGTGACTTATTCGGATCGCCGATTCACTTATGAAGAAGCACAGGAAAGAATTGAAAATAAAGAAGGTGATTATGCAGATGAAATTTTGAACCTTGACAGTTTAGCAAAAATTTTGCGACAAGAAAGAATTGAGAATGGCGCAATTACTTTCGACAGAAGTGAAGTGCGTTTTAATCTGGATGAAAACAGCAACCCAATTGGGGTTTATTTTAAAGTAAGTAAAGATTCCAATCATTTGATCGAGGAATTTGCATTGTTGGCCAATAAAAAAGTGTCAGAATTTGTGTCACTAAAAAATGGAAAACCGACTGAAAAGACATTTATTTATCGAATTCACGATGATCCGGATCCTTCAAAATTAGAAGCACTGCGCGATTTTGTAGGTAGTTTTGGTTATAAAATGGATCTTGCAAATACCAAAAAAGTGGCCCAATCTTTAAATAAATTATTGAGCGACGTTCAAGGAAAAGGTGAAGAAAATATGATCGAAACTTTGGCGATGCGAAGTATGAGTAAAGCGATTTATTCTACTGAACCAATTGGGCATTATGGTTTAGGATTCGATTATTATTCGCATTTTACGTCGCCAATTCGCCGTTATCCAGATTTAATTGCACATCGATTATTACAACATTATTTAGACGGCGGAAGATCACCTTATAAGCCAGAATACGAAGAAAAATGCAAGCATTGCAGTGCGATGGAACGTGTAGCAGCCGAAGCAGAAAGAGAATCCATCAAATTTATGCAGGTAAAATTTATGCAGACGCATCTTAATGAAGAATTTACTGGTGTAGTTTCCGGTGTTGCAGAATTTGGTTTTTGGGTACAAATCCCTGAAAATGGCGCGGAAGGTTTAATTAAATTAAGAGATTTAATGGATGATTCTTATTCTTATGACAAAGCAACACACGCAGTTTATGGCAAAAAATCAGGAAACAAATACCAATTGGGTGATGAACTAAGAATCAAAGTAGTGAAAGCAAATTTAATTGCGAAACAACTTGATTTTAAAATTGTTACAGATTAATTTTCTAAAAAAGATCAAAATTAAATTTTAGAAAATGCTTGAACTTATTTTTTTAGCCATTGGATTGGGATTGATGCTTAGTTTAGTATTCATCGGTCCGATCTTTTTTCTTTTAATTGAAACCAGTTTTAATCGTGGCCCAAAACACGCTTTGGCTTTAGATTTTGGCGTAATTTCGGCAGATTTGCTTTGTATTTTTGCTGCTTATTTTGCAAGTGATGATCTTGTAAATATTATTGATAAACATCCCGGCTTTTATCGAATTTCTGCGTTTATTATTTTAGTTTATGCCATTTATATGATTGTTTCTAAAACAAATATGCATTTAAAAGGCGAACAGAAAATGATCGATCAGAATTATATTAAAACTTTTTTTAATGGTTTTTTCCTTAATTTTTTAAATATTGGTGTTGTCCTTTTTTGGTTGGTAACAGTAATTTCAGTGAGAAGTTCTTATCCGAAAACAGATGAGTTTATCCTCTACATTGCTTTGGTTATAGGAACTTATCTTTCTGTTGATCTCTTTAAAATATTTTTAGCAAAACAGTTTCATTACAAGCTCACAGAAAAATTAGCCAATATTATCCGAAAAAGTGTTGGTGTGATCCTGATATTATTTAGTTTGCTGATTTTTCTGCAAAGTTTTCAAAAGTTTAATCAGTTCGATAAAAGACTGGAAAAAGCAGAGCAAAAAGAACATTTAGAACAACGTTAATGAAAGATATAATTTATCCTAAATCTTTAAAAAAAGGCGGTAAAATTGCCATTATTTCGCCCGCTGGCTTTGTCGAAAGATCTACCATCGAAAATACGTTAAAATTAATTGAATCAAATGGTTACGACTATGAATTTGGCGCGCACGTTTTTGATAAATATGAACATGGTTACAATTATGCAGGTACTGAAAGTGAACGACTTTTAGACTTAAATTGGGCTTTAACTGATCCCGAAATTTCTGCAATCTGGACAACTCGTGGCGGTTATGGCTGTATGCATTTACTGGAAAAAATTGATTTAAAAGAATTCAAAAAAAACCCAAAATGGTTTATTGGATATTCTGACAATACTGTAATCAGTAGTTTTTTACTTAAAAATGGTTTCGCTTCCATTAACGGACAAACTTTAAAAACATCGTCTTTTGGTGTTTCGGATGAAAGTTATGATCAAATATTTGATATTTTAAAAGGAAAATTTCCAAGATATACTGTCGAAAATAATCAGTTTAACAAAGAAGGAAGCGTTGAAGGACAATTAATTGGCGGAAATTTAGCATTAGTTTACGCACTTTTAGGAACAAAATATACTTTCGATTTTCGGGATAAAATATTATTCATAGAAGAAATTGGTGAAAATTATTACGCGTTAGACAGAATGTTAATGAGTCTGGAATTAGCCGGCGTTTTTAAAGAGATTAAAGGATTAATTATTGGCGGAATGATCAATATGGGCGATGAAAAAGAGAACAAAAATTATGAAAATAGTTTTGATGAAATGGCTTATCAAATCATTGCGGAACGAGTTTCAAAATACAACTTCCCTACTCTTTTCGGCTTTCCAAACGGTCATATTTTTGATAATTTACCGTTGATCATCGGTTCAAATATTAGTTTAAATGTGGGGAAAATTAATGAAGTTAATTATTTAAAATAATATGGTTTATTCAAAATACATTCTTATTTCAATATTAATTTTTGCAGGAACAATGCATTTTGTTCGTCCATTTTTCTTCATAAAGATAATGCCGAGTTATATTCCTTTTCATTTAAAATTGGTTTATATAAGTGGTTTAGTAGAGATTTTGTGTGGTTTACTTTTAATTTTTCCGCAGACGCAAACTTTTGGTGCGTATCTAGCCATTCTTTTATTTATAGCGGTTTTTCCGGCAAATATTGAAATGGCGAAAGATTATTACATTACACATAATAAATATTTTTGGGTCACAGTCTTGCGGCTTCCCTTGCAAATTTTACTCATTTTGTGGGCTTATCAATTTAGAAAATAATGGCAGATCATAATGAATTTGGAAAACTTGCAGAAGAACTGGCCGTTAAATTTTTAGAAGATTTAAAGTATAAAATTCTGGTAAGAAATTACAGATTCATGAAGGCTGAAATTGATATTATCGCGGAATTTGAAAATGAAATCATCATTGTAGAAGTTAAAGCACGAGGAACAGATGCTTTTATGGAACCTCAAGAAGCCATTAACAAAAAGAAAATGAAACTTCTTATTTCTGCTGCCAATGATTTTTCAGAGAATTTTAAAAGAGATTTAAACACTAGGTTTGATGTCATTACAATTCTTCCAGATGAAAGAAAGAAACTTCAAATCACGCATATAATTAATGCTTTCGAAAGTATTGATGGTAATTAAAAATTTAAAAAATGAAAACAGTATTAATAACCGGAGCAACATCCGGAATAGGTGAAGCAACTGCGAAACTTTTAGCTGCTCAAAATTACAGACTAATTCTTTGCGGGCGAAAGAAAGAAGTTTTAGATCAATTAAAAACAGAACTTTCAAATTATACCGAAGTATTTAGTTTAAATTTTGATGTCCGTTCCAATGAAGAGGTGAAAAACGCTTTTAAAACGCTACCAAGAGAATGGCAAGATATAGATATTCTTATTAATAATGCTGGAAATGCTCATGGTTTGGAGCCTTTATCAGAAGGGAACGTAGAAGATTGGGATGCAATGATAGATGGAAATGTAAAAGGTCTTTTATACGTTTCTAAAGAAGTAATTCCGCAGATGAAAAAAAGAAATTCTGGACATATTGTGAATATTTCTTCAGTTGCTGCAAGACAAACTTATGCAAATGGCGTGGTTTATTGTGCTTCAAAAAAAGCAGTCGATGTCATTTCTGAAGGTATGCGTTTAGAATTAACAGAGTTTGGCGTAAAGGTCTCAAACGTGCAGCCAGGCGCTGTAGAAACAGATTTTTCTAAAGTCCGTTTTAAAGGCGATGAAGAACGCGCCTCATCAGTTTATGACGGCTATGACGCTTTGAAGGCAGAAGATATTGCAGATTTGATCGCCTATATTATTAATGCACCAAAACACGTGTCAATTGCAGATGTGGCTATATTTCCAAGTGCTCAAGCAGAACCTCGGACGATTTATCGCAGAACCTGATTTTAAATAACAGCTTCCTGAAAGCAGGTATCCATATATTTTGTTTCTACTGCTGTACTTTTTGTTTCTATTTTTTCTAAAATTTTGTAAGCGGTGGTTTTTCCCATTTCAAAACCGTCATGTTTTACAATACTGATGTTTTTTGCAAGAAAGGAAGTTAGTTTCCCACTGCTGATCGCTGTTATCAAATAATCTTTCGGCGAAACATTAAGTGAATTAAAAGCAGAGAAAAGGCCGGCCAAAACCTCATCACTCATTGCAAATATAGAATCAAATTTTTCTGTAAGAATTACACTTTCAACGAAATTACGCGCCTGATCTTCATTTTCTGCGTAGAGTTTTGTCGCTTTAATGTTGCTGTCAGAAAGTTTTTCCATTAAACCTTTTTCCCTTCTTTTAGTTATTTCTAATTTTTTATTTCCAAAAATACAAAGTGTACTTTTTACATTATTTTTAATTAAAAAATCAGCAATAGCCGATGTTGAGGCCGCATCGTCTATTAAAATTTCGTCAAAACTGTCTTGCGGAATACTTTTATCAAAAATTACTACAGGAATGTCGAGATTTGCCGCTTTTTCTAAATGAGAAAGATCTTGTGTCTCGGATGTCAGTGAGATTACGATTCCGTCAACACCATAATTACAGCAGAAATCAATATTTTTTTTCTCTATTTCCATATCTTCATCAGAAATCAATATCAGTAAATGATAATTTTTTTCTGTTAAAACTGATGAAAGTCCGTTAATTATGGAAGGAATAAAAAACATATTCATTTTAGGTACGACGAGACCAATTAAGCGACTTTTTTTACTTCTAAAATTTTTCCCCCATTCGCTGGGTTGGTAATTCATTATTGAAACTACTTCTCTCACTCGGATTTTTACTTTCTCACTGATATCCGGATGATCGCTTAAAGCACGCGATACGGTTGAGGTGCTTATTTTTAGCATTTCGGCAATGTCTTTTATTGTAATCCTGCTCATTTCGTAAATTTAGTTAATAATTTGGGGATAAAAAACGCTTAATTTTAACTTATTTTATATTAAATTAAGTTAAAACAGCATTAATATTTAATCTATTTTTCAACAACAACCGTTTGCACAATCGATTGCATAGTTTTTTTTTGACTTAAAGTTTAAAAATGTAATTCGGTATTGTTAAAAAAAATAAATTTGTAGTTAATCGATTTACTTTTAAAAAATTATCAAAAGGAATGCTGAATTTTAAAAAAATTATAACTGTTACTATCTTTTTGGTATATAGTTCATATTTTTCGCAAAATAAAGTTTCAGATGAATGGAATATCTCTGCCACATCCAGAGAAAATTATAATGGCGTTGCAATGGCAAACGGTCAGTTTGGAATCGTGACTGATGATACTCCACTTCGCCACAAAGAAGTAATACTTGGAGGCGTTTATGAAGCGAGTCCGGAAAATGGCATAAGCAGAATCGTTAAAGGTATTGAGTTTTTAAATATTAGGTTAAAAATAAATAACCAGGAAATAAAAAGCGACAATATTTCTAATTGGCAGCAAACCATAAACATGCAGCAGGGAATCTCCAATACTTCATTTGATTTTAAAGATCTGGCAAAAATTAATTACAGTATTCTAGCGAACCGAGCAAATCCTTTTGCAGCTATGGCAATTGTGGAGATCATACCGGAAAAAGACATTACAATTTCTGCGTTTAACTACATGAATGTTCCTGATGAACTTAAAGACGCGAAGAAAAATTTTCGTGTTTTGAAAGATAATGAATTTTTGATGCCGGTTTTCGGGACGAGTGCAACTACATTGGAAGGAAAATATAATGTTGCAGCATCAACTACATTTCTTTTTGACGGTGTAAAAGAAGATTTAAAATATGTAAATCAGGAAGTCGGTTTCACAAAAAAATTATTAAAAGGTAAAAAATACAGATTTGCAGTTGCGGGCGGTATCTGTACGTCAAAAGACGTCACAGATCCATCAAACGAATCAGAAAGGCAAGCCATTTTTGCGCTGCAGGAAGGAATAGACAAAATGCTTGAACGTCATAAAAATGCCTGGGCTGAACTTTGGAAATCAGGTGATATTCAGATTGAAGGTGATATTGATGCCCAACAGAGAGTGCGTTTTGCACTCTACAATCTCTATTCTTTCATCAGACCAAATTCCCGGCAGAGTATCTCTCCAATGGGTCTTTCTTCTCAAGGTTATAATGGTCATATTTTTTGGGATGCTGAGCTTTGGATGTATCCTGTGCTTTTAGCTTTACAGCCTGACATGGCGAAGTCCTGTTTAGATTACAGATACGACCGATTAGAAAAAGCCAAGCAAAAAGCAATGATTTACGGTTATAAAGGAGCGATGTTTCCCTGGGAATCAGATGATACCGGAGAAGAGGCCACACCAACCTGGGCACTTACGGGGATTTTTGAGCAGCATATAACGTCAGATGTTTCAATTGCTTTTTGGAATTATTACACTGTTACACAAGATAGAGACTGGTTGCGCGAAAATTTTAAAGTTTTAAAAGAAACTGCAGATTTTTGGATAAGCAGAGTGGTAAAAAATACAGATGGCTCCTATTCCATTAAAAATGTAGTTGGAGCAGATGAATATGCACAGCATGTGGATGATAATGCTTTTACAAATGGCGCCGCAATTGAAACTTTAAAAAATACCATAAGAGCCGCAGAAATCTTAAATGAACCTGTAAACCCCGCGTGGAAAGAAGTGGCCAATAAAATTATAATTCAGAAAAAGAACGGAATTACACAAAATTATGATGGTTACGGCGGACAAATGATCAAGCAGGCAGATGTTAATCTTCTCGCCTATCCACTTCATATAATTACAGATAAAATTCAAATTGAAAAAGACTTAGATTATTATTCAGAAAAAATGGATAAAATAGACGGACCTGCAATGGGTTCGGGGATAATGTCTGTGTTGTACGCAAGAATGGGTAATTCAGATAAAGCGTATGATTATTTTGTAAAATCTTATTTACCCAATTCAAGACCACCTTTTGGTGTTTTTTCGGAATCTGCGAAAAGCAATAATCCCTATTTTGCTACCGGTGCTGGTGCAATGCTGCAAGGTCTAATTTATGGATTTGGTGGGGTAGAGCTTACGGACAAAGGATTTAAATACGGCAAAGGAATTTTACCAAAAAAATGGAAATCTTTAAAATTTGTCGGCATTGGCGCAGATGAAAAAACGATTGTAATTAATAACTAATTTTAAATAAAAACTCATGAGGGAACAACATTTTCGCAAAACACAATGGTAATAATGGAACTTTAAAAAACTTAATAGAAAAATTTAATAATTATGAAATTTAAAACAATTAACACTGTTTTGATCGCTGCGGCTTTCTTTACATTTGATTTTGCTTATTCACAACAGACGCAGAATGACACGATCAGCAACGGGAATAAGGAAAAAGACATTCAGGAAGTTGTGCTTATTGGCTATGGTGGCATTAAAAAAAGTGACGCTACCGGTTCTGTAACTTCAGTAAAAGCTGAGGATTTTAATAAAGGAACAGTGACATCCCCGGAGCAATTACTTCAAGGTAAAGCGGCAGGTGTGCAAATTACCTCAACAAGCGGTGATCCAAATGCAAAAAGCAATGTTAGAATTCGTGGTTTTGGATCTATCAGATCCGGTGGTGATCCACTTTATGTAATTGATGGAGTTCCGATCAGTTCAGGAGACAGTAGTTCCGGCAGAGGAGATATAGGTTTTGGATCTGGAGCCGCATCTAATCCATTAAATTTTATAAATCCAAACGATATTGAATCTATCGATGTTTTGAAAGATGCTGGAGCAGTCGCAATTTATGGTTCAAGAGGAGCTAACGGTGTTATCATTATTACAACAAAAAAAGGTAAAAAAGGTGCAGGCCAGCTTACTTTTAATGCTACATCCGGTTTTAGCAGACTTGCAAACAGAATAGATTTATTAGGCGCTACAGAATACGCTGCAATACCTGGAGCAAAAGTTTTTGGTTCAAACACAGATGCTTTAAAGGAAATAACAAGAACAGGAACTAATAATCAGTATGATCTATCTTATGCGGGAGGTTCTGATAATGGAAGTTATCGTGTTTCCCTGGCTTATTTAGATCAAAAAGGAATTCTCTTAAATTCTGGTCAGCAAAAAACAAATATTTCATACTATGTAGATCAGAAGTTTTTTGATAATAAATTAAAATTAGAGTCTTCTTTTACGGCTAACTTTATTCGCGCCATTACGCCTCCTACGGCAGAAACTGCTGGTGCAGAAGGTGATGTGATAATTAGTGCGCTAAGATGGAATCCTACAAGAAATCTTTTCGATCCAACAAACCCATCAGGTTATACAATAATCGCTGATAATCCAAGGAATCCGCTCAATTTAATTAATTATTACACTGATATTAGTAAAACGTACCGAACAGTAGGTAATGTAGCTGCGACCTTAACTATTGCTAAAGGTCTGGACTTTAGAGTTAATTATGGTGTAGATTATTCTACTTCGCAAAGAGCAATTGCCGGGTCAGATTTAATTAATATTCAGAGTATTTCTACAGTTGGTGGTACAGCACTTCTTTTTAATATCAATAAGTACAATTATGTTATTGAAAATACCCTGAATTATAAATGGAAGATCACAGATAAATTTAATTTAAATGCGATCGGGGGTTATTCATTCCAACAGTTTGATAATGCAGGACAACAAAACTTAGTTCAAAATTATGGTGGAAATCATGATCAAAACTATTACATCAGAAATATTTTTGCAGGAACAGTGATTAATCCAAGCAGCCAGTTTTCTTTTGACAATCCTACAGATAAACTTCAGTCTTATTTTGGTAGAGCAATTTTTGATTACAATGGGATTTACGTACTTAATGCTATTATGAGAGCAGATGGGTCCAGTAAGTTTGGAGCAAATAATAAATATGGTTATTTCCCATCTATTTCAGGAGCCTGGAATATTGATAAAGAAGGATTTGCACCGGATTATTTTAATACTTTAAAATTAAGAGGAGGTTTTGGAATTACAGGAAATCAGGATTTCCCATCAGGACTTTCATCGACATTTTTGCAACCAAATAGAGGAAATTACAGACCTGTAAATTTTGGTAATGCAGATCTTAAATGGGAGCAAACAGAGCAATATAATGCTGGTATCGATTTTGGCTTAATGCAAAACAGAATTAGTGGTAGTTTAGACTTTTACAACAAGACCAGCAAGGACGTTTTGGTTCAAAAAATTCAGTTGCAGAGAGAGACAGAGAGCCCGTTAGGATTTGTAAATCTTGATAATACGAGATTTATTAACAAAGGAGCAGAGTTTTCAATTTCTTACAAAGCAATAAAAACAGCCGATTTTAATTTGGATTTTGGTGGTAATGTTGCCTACAATATTACAAAAGCAACTGGCGTAATAGCTGATGGTTTTGATAATACTGTCGGAATTAAAACAGGTATCATAAACGGTCAGGGTTTAACTGATGAGTATGCGCAAGGGCATTTTGACGGACAAGAACTTTTTACCTTTAATTTGCTACAATTCAGAGGCTTTGATGCTAATGGATTATCGCTATATGATGATGCTAATGGCGGAGTTACGAGCGATCCAGGTTTAGCGGTAAAGAAATTTTCCGGTTCAGCGCTTCCAAAGTATAACGTAGGTCTTTTTCTAAAAGGTAACTATAAAAATTTAGATTTTACACTAAATGGTTATGGACAATATGGTGGTAAAATCTATGATAATACTGCAAATGCTTTATTTTACAAAGCTGCTTTTGCCCAAGGAACTAATGTACCTGCCGACGTAGCTAATTCTAATGAAGCAGCAAACAATTCTAATGGTGCATCTACAAGATTTTTATCGTCTTCTGACTTTTTTAGATTTTCTAATATGAGTATTGGTTATACATTAAAAGGTGAAAGCGGTATCTTTAATTACGTAAAATCAGTAAGATTCAATATCACTGGGCAAAACCTTTTTGTGATTACAGGTTATAAAGGATTCGATCCGGAAGTTAGTACAAGTAAGCCAATTGATGGCGTTCCTTCTTACGGAATTGATTATGCGTCTTATCCAAAGGCCAGAACTTTTTCAGCGGGTGTGAACATAAATTTTTAATTCAAAAAAAATATAATAGAAATGAAAAAATATATTTTAACAGCAGTCGTGGCACTCGCTACGCTTACTAGCTGCAGTCTTGATGAACAGTTAAATGACTCAATTGGGAAAGACAACCCGCAATTCAATACACTGGGATCACCAGCGCAGTCATTAGCTTTTACTTATACTTTATTAGAAGGACCTGGAAGCCCATTTGGCATCTGGACTTTAAACGAAGATTCTTCAGATGAAGAAGCAAAGCCAACCCGCGGATCTGACTGGTTTGATGGAGGAAAATGGCAGCAGCTGCACCTTCATACCTGGTTGCCTTCTAATCCGCAAATCACAAACAGTTATACAGATATGAACCGTGGAATTGCTTATGCAACATCGGTATTGGGATTTGCTAATGCTACAAAACAGCAAAAAGCGGAAGCTACTTTTTTACAGGTTTATTGGTTATGGTTAATGACAGATCATTTCGGACAAACCATTTTAAGAGAACCTAATGAAGCGGATTCTGTTCCATCAATATACTGGACGCGTTCTCAAGCAATTGATAATGAAATTGCAAAATTAGAAGCAGTCATTAATGATTTACCTGCTTACACAAACAGTGCAGGCGCTGGTACGGCCACAAAAAATGCAGGAAATGCTTTATTGGCAAAACTATATTTAAATAAAGCGGTTTACAAAGCGACAGATGCTGATGGTAAACCACAAGTTGTCACGCCAGCTGCATTCGCTGCGGCAGATATGGATAAAGTAATCGCGCTCACAACAGCTGCAATGGCGGGTACAAGCTTTACAAACATTGCAGGAAATACACCGGGACAAAACTATTTTCAAAATTTTGCGCCGGATAATGGTGAAAGATCCACAGAGATTATTTTTTCACGGGTAAATGAAGTTGGTAACGGCTCGAATGTTTTCCAATTTGCCTATATGACGACGCATTATAATCAGGCTCCAGGTGGTTACAATGGTCCAAGTACAACTACGGATTTGATAGGTAAATTTACCTCAACAGATCCCAATGACCCTCGTTTTTCAACAAACATTCCTTACTTAACAACTAATTCCGGTTTAAAAGCGGGTATTTTGATAGGTCAGCAGGTTAATCAGAGTGGGGCAAATATTTTAACCAGACTTGGGGCACCATTAAGTTTTACAACAGCTTTTGATCTGGCTTCTTCCGGAGAAGCACAGGGCGCCAGAGTAATTAAATATTATCCTCAATACACAAGTCCTGGAAATCCTACGCAGCAGGTAAATACTGACTTTATATTCTTAAGTCGTGCAGAATGTATGTTGATGCAGGCAGAAGCTTATGCAAGAAAAGGTAATTTTGCTACAGCTAATACTTTAATTGGACAATTGAGAGCAGCTCGCGGCGCAGCACCATTAGCAATCACAACACTTCAAAACGTAAATGACGAGTTCGCGCGTGAAATGTACTGGCAAGGAACAAGAAGAACAGATCAAATAAGATTTGGAACTTTCTTAAATCCAGTTCAGGGAAGGACAGCAACTACAGACAGACACGTTATGGTATATCCAATTCCATTAATACCGCTAAACGCTAATCCTAAATTAAAACAAAATCCAGGATATTAATTCTTAAATTTTATATTAATTTTATTTTTCTAAAACTCGGGTAGTTAAATAATTACCCGGGTTTTTTATAAAATATATTTACATCGAAAAAGCGAATGATTACAAAATTAATTAATTTAAAATCAGTTTGTTTTCTGCTTATTTTTCTTCTTTTAAATTGTAAAAATCAGACAGATCAATCTGTAATCAAAGTACAATCTTCTGTTAAAACGAGTACAGATTCTACTATAACTTACAAAGAACCTTTTAGAAATCAATTTCATTTTTCACCGGAAAAACACTGGATGAATGATCCTAACGGAATGGTTTTTTACAAGGGTATTTACCACTTATTCTATCAATACTATCCGGACGATATCGTTTGGGGACCGATGCATTGGGGCCACGCCACTTCAAAAGATTTAGTGCATTGGGAAAATAAAAAAACAGCACTATTCCCGGATAAATTGGGTTACATTTTTTCCGGAAGCGCAGTAATAGACAAAGAAAATTTTTCCGGTTTGGGAACAAAGGAAAATCCGCCGATGGTGGCTATTTTTACTTACCACAATATGGAATTTGAAAAAGCAAAAAAAATAAACACACAAACACAAGCCTTGGCTTACAGTTTAGATGAAGGCGAAACCTGGACTAAATATAAGTCAAACCCGATCATAAATAATTTAGATAAAAAAGATTTTCGCGATCCCAAATGTTTCTGGAATGAATCGACTAAAGAATGGAATTTAGTATTAGTAGCAGGCGACAGAGCGCAAATTTACACTTCAAAAAATTTACTGAACTGGAAACTTGAAAGTGAGTTTGGACAAAATATCGGCGAGCATGGCGGTGTTTGGGAATGTCCGGATTTGTTTAAATTAAAGATAAACAACGAAGAAAAATGGGTTTTACTAATTAGTGTAAATCCCGGCGCACCAAACGGTGGTTCTGGAACGCAATATTTTGTGGGAGATTTTGATGGAAAAACTTTTACAACTAATCAAAAAGACACAAAATGGTTAGATTATGGCGCAGACAATTATGCAGGCGTTACTTTTAGCAATTTGCCGGAAGATGAAAGAATTTTAGTTGGCTGGATGAGCAACTGGAGTTATGGCCAAAAAACGCCCACAAAAAACTGGAGAAGCTCCATGACTTTGCCCCGACAATTATCTTTAAACAAAATAAACGATCAATATATTTTACAAAGTACACCGGTAAATTCATTTGAAAAGTTGTTAAAAAAGGATTATTCTAAAGCGGTCCTTGATATCAAAAGCAATAAAAAATTACAATTTGATTATCCGTCTTTAAATGAGTCTCAAATTAATTTTCAAACCAAAGCAGAAAACTTAAAATTGGTATTTTATAATGACGTAAAAGACTCTTTGGTTTTAAATTACATCAAAAATAAAAATGAATTCTCAGTCGACAGAACGCATTCCGGGATCATAAATTTCGGCGAAAATTTTGCCACAAAAGTTCACACGACTGTTCTTAAAAATCTCATTTCTGATCAAATTAAATATCAAATTATTCTTGACCGATCAAGTATTGAAATATTTTTAAATGACGGATTATACAGTTTCACAGAACAAATTTTCCCTAATAAACCTTACAATCATTTAAAAATAATATCAGAAGAAGATTTAAAATTAAAAGATTTTAAAGTTTCAGCGGTTAATTCAATTTGGAACAAAAACTAATTTTTAATGCAAAATAAAAAACCCGACAATTTAAATATTGTTTGCTTCGGCGAAGTCCTTTTTGATATTTTCCCAAATCACACCAAAATTGGTGGTGCGCCGTTAAATGTGGCTTTGAGATTGGCTTCATTGGGAATTAATACCTCAATTATCAGTAAAATTGGCGATGATAATTTAGGTAAAGAAATGTTAGATTTTATTTCAGAAAGTGATGTAAATACTGATTTAATTCAAGTCGATGAAACTTTATCAACGGGCGAAGTTTTTGTAAAATTAGATGAAAAAGGTTCTGCGTCTTATACCATAAACTATCCTGCAGCGTGGGATAAAATTACCTTTGAGGACAATTGTGTAGAAGCAGTCAAAAATTCTGACGCGTTTATTTTTGGAACTTTGGCGTGTCGCGATGAGGTTTCTTTTTCTGCTTTAAAACAATTATTGCCTTTTTCTAAACATAAAATTTTAGATGTTAATTTAAGAAAGCCGCATTACACTTTCGAATTATTACATTATTTAATGAATGAAGCAGATTTATTAAAATTTAATGACGAAGAACTTTTTGAAATAGCCGATCATTTTAATTCACCTTTTCACAATTTAGAACAAAATATTTTATTTATTTCTGAAAAAACGAATACAAAAAACATCTGCGTAACTAAAGGAAATCATGGCGCAGTTTTATTAAATAACGGAAAATTCTATTACAACAGTGGTTTCCGCGTCAAAGTTGTAGATACGGTTGGTTCCGGCGACTCTTTTTTAGCGGGATTAATTTCGCAACTTACAAAAGGTGAAGATCCGCAAAAAGCCATTGATTTTGCTTGTGCTTTGGGTGCTTTGGTCACGCAAACTGAAGGTGCAAATTCTAAAATATCGCATTCCGAACTTGAAAAATTTATAAATCCACTTTAAAAAAAATGAAAATGAAAAATACGATGATTCTCATTGCGATACTATCCGCAATTACGGTTTTTTCCCAGAAAAAATCAAAAGATATAGACCGAAAATGGTGGAAAGAAGCCGTGGTTTACCAAATTTATCCCCGAAGTTTTAAAGACACGAATGGTGATGGCGTTGGTGATTTAAAGGGCATTATTTCAAAATTAGATTACATAAAAAGTTTAGGGATCAACGCAATCTGGCTCAATCCGATCTTTGAATCTCCCAACGCGGATAACGGTTATGATATTTCAGATTATCAGTCGATCATGAAGCAGTTTGGAACGATGGATGATTTTAATACTTTGCTAAAAGATGCCCATCAAAAAGATTTAAAAATAATTTTGGATCTCGTGGTAAATCATAGTTCAGACGAGCACAAATGGTTTCAGGAAAGCAGAAAATCCCGTGATAATCCGTACAGAGATTATTACCATTGGTGGCCTGCAGAAAAGGGAAAACCCGCATTTCGTCCCGGTGCTTTTGAGGCAGACGGAAGCGGCTGGCGTTATGATAAAACGACGAACTCGTACTATTTGCATTATTTCAATTTTAAACAGCCGGATCTTAACTGGGAAAATCCAAAAGTGCGTCAGGAAATTTATTCTATGATGCGGTTTTGGCTGGATAAAGGAATCGATGGTTTTAGAATGGACGTGATTCCTTTTATATCCAAAGACACCAATTTTCCTGTAATTACGCAGGCCGATTTAGATAAAAATTACCACGGAAGATGGGACGTTTATATGGGAGAAGGTCCGCATCTGCACGATTATTTAAAGGAAATGAATAAGGAAGTTTTGAGCAAATATCCGAATGCAATGTCGCTTGCAGAAGGTGCCGGAATGCTGAAATCTACCGCGTTAAATTTTGTTGACCCTGCAAGACATGAATTAAATATGGGCTATCATTTTGAAGGAACAAATCTTGGTTATGTTCCGAGATATTTTAAAAAATCAGGTCCTTACAAATTGACAGATTTTAAAAAAATATACACAGATTGGGACGCGGTTTACAAAGAAAAAGGTTGGGGAACGACTTATTTAGGAAATCACGATCAGCCAAGAATGGTTTCAAGATGGGGAAATGATTCCGAACAATTTCGCGCGCCTTCGTCTAAAATGTTGACCACTTTTTTATTGTCGATGACGGGAACACCGTACTATTATTATGGTGACGAACTCGGAATGACCAATATCAAATTTGATAAAATTGAAGATTACCGCGATATTGAAGTTTTCGCAGAATACGATAAAGTGAAAAATGCTGGTGGTGATTTAAAAGAATTTATCGAAAATCAAAAAACTGGTGGCGCAAGAGACAATGGACGAACGCCAATGCAATGGAATGAAAAAGAAAATGCCGGTTTTACCACTGGAACGCCTTGGTTAAAAGTGAACGCCAATAAATCTGAAATTAATGTTTTAGATGAAGAAAAAAATCCGAATTCCACGCTTAATTATTTCAAAAAAATGACGAAAACCAGAAGAGAAAATCTGGCTTTAATTTATGGAAAATACACTTTGGTAGATGAACCAAACGAGCAAATTTATGCCTACACCAAAGAACTGGACGGTAAAAAATTGTTAGTTGTTCTTAATTTTTCAGATAAAGAAGCAAAACTTAATTCTGATCTTGATTTAAAAAATGCTAAAATTTTAATTGAAAATTATCCATCAGATAACAAAACTGGTACATTTCAGCCTTATGAAGCGGTCATTTATCAATTGAAATAATTTTAAAATGAAAAGATTTTTTTTAAATATTGTCTTCTTAATTTTAGCGATAAATTCGGTAAAATCTCAAACGAAAACGCCCGATAATTTAGATAAAAAATGGTGGAAGGAAGCCGTGGTTTATCAAATTTACCCTAGAAGTTTTAAAGACAGCAACGGCGATGGAATTGGTGATTTAAAGGGGATTATTTCTAAACTCGATTATCTGAAAAGTACCGGAATTACCGCGGTTTGGCTCAATCCAATTTACGAATCACCGAACGATGACAACGGCTACGACATAAGCAATTACCGCGAGATCATGAAAGATTTCGGGACGATGGCAGATTTTGATCTGTTGTTAAAAGAAATGCACAAAAGAAACATCAAATTGATAATGGATCTTGTAGTGAATCACAGTTCAGACGAAAATAAATGGTTTCAGGAAAGCAGAAAATCACGGACAAATAAATACCGCGATTATTATTATTGGTGGCCTGCGGAAAAAGGAACGCCACCTTACAGATGGAGTTTTTTCGACGTCAACAGCAATGCCTGGAAATACGACCAGCAAACAAATTCCTATTATTTGCATTATTTTTCCCAAAAACAGCCAGATTTAAACTGGAATAATCCAAAATTGCGCGAGGAAATTTATTCCATGATGAAATTTTGGCTGGACAAAGGAATTGATGGTTTTAGAATGGACGCTTTTCAGTTTATTTCAAAAGATCCTACATTTCCAGAATTGCCGAAAGAAACGACTTCCAATTCGCAAAATATGATAAAATATTATATGCACGGCGCACATTTGCACGAGTATATTCAGGAAATGAATCGGGAAGTTTTAAGCAAATATCCAAATGCGATGACCGTTGCAGAAGGTGCAGGCGATTCAGCGCAAGAAGCAATGAATTTTGTAGATCCTGCCAGAAAAGAATTAAACATTGCTTATCACTTTGAAAGTGTGGATGTTGGCAAAAATATTTTAGACTACGGTTTGGTGAAATACAAAAAAATGTTTGAAGATTATGACACGGAATTTAAAGACAAAGGTTGGTTGGCGATTTTTTTAGCCAATCACGATCAACCTAGAATGGTCAATAAATTTGGAAGCGACACGCCGGAATTTCGGGAATTATCTTCAAAAATGTTGTCTACTTTTATTCTCACAATGCGTGGAACCCCATTTTATTACAACGGTGACGAACTGGGAATGAATAATATAAAATTTGATAAAATTGAAGATTATAACGATGTTGACACCAAAAATAAATACGAACATTTAAAAGAAACTGGCGGCGATTTGAAGGCTTTTCTTGAAGGTCAAAAACAGACTTCCAGAGAAAACAGCAGAACGCCTTTTCAATGGAATGATACCAAAAACGCAGGTTTTACAACTGGAAAACCTTGGTTAAAAGTAAATCCAAATTACGTTTCCATTAATGAAGCAGCGGAAAATAAAGATCCAAATTCAGTTTTAAATTATTTCCGAAAATTAACAAAACTAAGAAAGGAAAATCCGGTTTTGGTTTACGGAAAATTTGATTTGGTTGATGCTGAAAATCCCGATATTTTCGCTTACACAAGAGAATTAAACGGCGAAAAATTATTAATTATTTTAAATTTTACCGGTAAAAACACGACTTTAAAATCGGATTTAGACTTAAAAAAAGCAGAACTTATTTTAAGTAATTATAAAGAGATAACACAGGATTTTAATTTAAAACCCTATGAATCTGTTATTTATAAATTAAAATAAATTAAAAATAAAATTATGTTTACGGAGGCTGCTTTAGAAATCATTGAGAAATCCATTATTCCTGAAGGTATTTTGGCATCTTCGGCGAAAATTGATAATTATAACAGAATTTGGGCAAGAGATTCATCCATGACTGGAATTGCTGGCGTTTGGCAACAAGATAAAGTTATCGCGGAAGGACTGAAAAACAGCACTTTAACCTTATTAAAACATCAAAATCATTTAGGTCAAATTCCGTCAAATGTTGCCATTTTTGAAGATAAACAAACTGCAAGTTTTGGTTCATTAGTGGGTAGAATTGACTGCAATTCCTGGTGGATTATCGCCTCCTGCATTTATTTAAAATTTTCTAAAGATGAGGTGTTAAAAAAGCAATTTGAAAACCCAATTAAAAAGGCGTTTTTCTGTCTGGAAACCTGGGAATATAACAGTCGCGGACTTCTCTACGGACCTCTCGGCGGAAACTGGGCCGACGAATACGTAACTTCTGGCTACACTTTGTACGATAATGTTTTAAGATTTTGGGCATTTAAAATTTTCGCAGAGGTTTTTCAGGAGGAAGATTATTTTGCGAAAGCAGAAAATCTAAAAAAAATAATTAAAAGCAATTTTACTAAAAATAGTTCCGAAAAAACCATTCATCCAAACGCAGTGAAAAACGCGGAAAGCAAACCGTATTTTTGGGCGGCTTTCGACCCAAGTGGTTACAACACAAGTTTCGATATGGCTGGAAATTCTTTAGCCTTATTGATGGGATTTTATGAGGAAACTTCTGATCTGGAAAATTATTTAAGAGAACTTCAAAAAGAATTTAATTCCTGGGCGTTGCCGGTTTTTTATCCAATTATTACAGAGAAAGATAAATATTGGGATCTTTTATCGAATAATTACAGTTATCAGTTTAAAAATTATCCCAATCATTTTCACAATGGCGGATCGTGGCCGGTATTTTTAGGATGGATGAGTTTAGGGTTATCCCGGCAAAATAAAGACTCAGAAATAGTAAAGAATATTCTGGAGGAATATGAAAAATTATTAAGCAAATATCCCGGAAAAGAATTTTCAGAATATTATGATACAAAAGAGTTTAAACCGCTCGGAACGCCAGATTTATGTTTCAGTGCAACAGGCTATTTATTAATGAAAATGGCGAAGAGTAATTTAAAAATAATTTAAAATGATAGGCGATAAAATAAATATTAAAGCGGAATATTTCTCTTTAGCAGAAGAAATTTATCTGGAAATTTTAAACAAAAATATTTTAGTTCAAAACAAAGTTTGTATTTCCGTTGCCGGTGAAAGTGGCTGTGGAAAATCCGTCACCGCGGAAGTTTTAAAATCCGTTTTAAATGAAAAAGGTATTAAAACGGTGAATTTACAACAGGACGATTATTTTTTTTTGCCGCCAAAAACCAACCATGCATCACGGGAAAAAGACATTAGAAATGTGGGTTTGGTAGAAGTTAATTTAGAACATTTACAGGAAAATATTGACGATTTTAAAAAAGCAAAAAATCAGATAGAAAAGCCTTTGGTGAATTATGAAGCGGATATTATCATCGAAGAAGAAATCGATCTGGAAAAAATAAAGGTTTTAATTGTGGAAGGGACTTACGTCAATATGTTGGAAAATATTGATCTAAAAATATTTATAGCAAGAACTTATCTCGACACTTTAGAGCAAAGAAAAAGTAGAAACAGAGAAGAAATGACCGCTTTTATCGAAAATGTTTTGTCAATAGAACACAATATTATAAAAAAACAGGAAATGACCGCAGATCTTGTCATTAACAAAGATTATAAAATAAAAAAACAACTCTCTTAATATGAAATCGCCATTAACAATTCTTGCAAACAAAAACTAATGAAGATTGGGCGATAACATATGACAAATAAAATAATAAAAATCTACATATGAAAGCGAAACTTTCCTTCTGGCAAATCTGGAATATGAATTTCGGTTTTTTGGGTTTACAATTTAGTTTTGCGCTTCAGCAAACGAATATGAGTCCGATTTACAGATATTTAGGTGCCGACGAAAATGTCGCCATACTTTGGTTGGCTGGTCCTTTAACGGGACTTTTAGTTCAGCCTTTTATTGGTGCGTGGAGCGATAATACGTGGTCATTAAAATGGGGTAGACGAAAACCATTTTTTTTGGTTGGTGCTATTTTAGCAAGTTTTGGTTTGCTCGCAATGCCGTTTTCATCCGCACTTTGGATGGCGGTTTCCTTGCTCTGGATCCTAGATGCGGCAAATAATATCGCTTTAGAACCGTACAGGGCATTTGTAGCCGATAAACTGCCGAAAGAGCAACATTCTTTTGGCTTTTTATTTCAAAGTTTTTTTACCGGTTTGGGTTCAACTTTAGCCAATTTTACGCCTGCAATAATCATTACTCTAGGATTTGTTGCCAAAGACGCGGTAGCTAAAAATGGAATTCCCATAACCGTTTATTGGGCATTTATAATTGGTGCAATCACCTCAATTGTAACTATTGTAATAACACTTTTTACCACAAAAGAAATCCCGCCAACGGAAGAAGATCTGGTTAGAATTAAAAAAAATAAAGACGGCAAAAATCTTTTTCAAATGGTAACTCATGAGATAAAAGAGGCCTTCCAAACGATGCCAAGAGTGATGAAATTATTAATTCCGGTAAAGTTTTTCAGTTGGTACGCGATGTTTGCTTACTGGCAATCCATCACAGATGGCCTATCAATGAGTTTATTTAATACAAACGATCCTGCGACAGATGCCTATAAAACGGCGGGCGTTTTAACGGGACAAGTGAACGGATCTTACAATATTGTCTGCTTTCTTTCAGCTTTTTTACTCGTGCCATTTGCCAGAAAATTAGGCGCAAATATTACGCATACCGTTTGTTTAACACTCGGCGGAATTGCCTTGATCTTCATGCCATTTTACAAAAATGATGTGGCTTTATTTTCTGTTCCAAATATTTTTGGACAGGGAAGCATTATTATTTCTCAAATCTATCTTATTTCATTTGGTTTAGGTTTAGCGTGGGCTTCTATGATGTCAATGCCTTATACAATTCTCACAAGATCGATTCCATCAAATAAAATTGGAATTTATATGGGAATTTTTAATATGTTTATAGTGATCCCAATGTTGATAGAAACCTTGACAATGGATTTTATAATGAAACATTTTCTTCACAACAACAAAATTCATGAAGTTATTTTCGCGGGTGTATTTTTAATTATTGGCGGAATTTTCAGCATTTTTGTCCGTGATACAAAAGGTTCTGAAGTTTTAATTTAAATTTATTAATTTAAATTTGTCCTATGAAAATTTTGCATTTAGAATCATCATCAAAAAACTGCTCCGTTGCAATCTCAAACGGCCAAGAATTATTATGTTTATGCGAAGAAGTGTCGGAAAATTACAAGCAATCAGAATCGCTTCACCAATTTGTAGAATGGGCTTTGGAAGGCGCAGAAATTAAATTGCACGATTTAGACGCAGTGTGTTTGGGAAAAGGCCCGGGTTCATACACGGGTTTAAGAATTGGTGCGGCTTCGGCAAAGGGATTTTGTTTTGGTTTAAATATACCTTTGATATCTGTAGATTCGATGGATTCGATGGTTCAAACATTTTTAAATAAGGAATTTGATTTTATAATTCCGCTGATCGATGCCCGAAGAATGGAGGTTTATACTGCGATTTACAATAAAAGTGGCGAAGTAATTTCTGAAACAGAGGCCTTGGTTTTAGATGAAAATTCTTTTACAGATTTTCAGGATAAAAAAGTGGTGTTTATTGGTGATGGCGCAAAAAAAGCACAAGAGATTTTAAACTTACAAATAGCGGAGTTCAATCCAAATATTTTCCCTTCAGCACAATATTTAATTAAAAAAGCCGCATCAAAGTTTAACAAAAAAGATTTTGAAGACATTGCTTATTTTGAACCTTTTTATTTAAAAGATTTTCAGGGAATTAAAGCAAAAAAAAGAAATATTATTTCTAATTATTAGTTGGGCTTTTCGGACGGTTTTTTAATTCAGGTGGACCAATTTTCTGTGAGTTTGAAGGAATTCCTCTAACTTCTGTGCCTCCATTTGGATCTGTGACAGGCTGATCAATAGTCGTTGTTTGTTGAACAGGTTTATCACTAATCACAGCACCGTTATCGTCAGTTTTTTCAATGGTAATGTCACTCTTCAGATATTTCAGCATTTCTTTGGCTTTCAAACCTTCTGAAGTTTTGCTGTAATTTAAAGCTATTTGTTCCAGCTGAAGTATCATAATTTCTTTGCCCGAAGTTTTTCCCGTGTCAAAAGCATTCAACAAAGCAAATTTTGGTACAAGACCGTCTTTCGGATATTTTTCCAAAGCCATCTCGATCACTTTTTTAGATTCTTCAAATTTTTCCTGCTGGTAGAGTTCAAAAGCTTCTGCGTAAGTTTTTTCCACATCTGCTGAAGATTGTGAGAAATTAGCATTTTTAGGATTTTTCACATATTCTGCGTAAGAACTATACGGGAAATCGCTTATTATCATCGCTTTTGCGCGTTCCGCAGATTCTGGATTTTTCTCATAATTCATGGAAAATATTTGATAAAGAGCTTGCAGCTTTACATCATCTTCCGGCTTTACGTCCACAAGATCGTATAACGTTTTTGTTGCCAGTTTTGTGTTCCCAAAATAAGAATCAAACATTCTTCCCAATCCTAAACTTGCTGTGTCACGCTGTTTTTTTAAAGCTAAAATTGCTGAGCCGTCGGTTGGTATTTTTTCTATATAAAAAGCAGTTTCCAGTCTTCTTGGGTCTTTTGTAGAAGTATTTCCCAGCGCTTCATTTTTTAGATCCTGAAGTGTATTTACCCGCGCGGAAGTCCGCCAGTTATCAATTAAGGAGCGGTCGCCCCACGTTCTTTTAAAATCAGATTCACCTCTTGACACTGCATTTTGATTCGCAAAATAAAATCCTTTTGATGAACTTCCCGGATTATCAGCAAAACTTGCCTGAGCAGAAGTATTAAAAATTGAATTTGCACTGTAATCGCCGGTATCAAATCCTTTGCTGCGTTCCTCACTTTTTTGTTTGGCCAGTTCTATGGCTTCCTTTGCCCGGATTCCATCAATATATTTTTGAAAATAAGCCTCTTTTTCAGCTTCAGTCATTTTAGCCAAACTTAAAATACTGTCGTTTTTCTTGATAAGATAATAATTGGCGGTTAACTTTTTAATATTGCCGGATTGTTCCTGAAGTAAAATTTTAGTGGGCTGATAATTCATCACCACGAGAGCAGAATCATAATAAGCACCGGCAGAAAGATAGTCGTCTTTCTCAAAATAAGCTTTCCCAATTTCATAATAATCCAGACCTCTGATTTGCGGATCAGATATTTTCTCTTTTAAAGATTGTGCGAAAAATTCTTTTGCTTCATCAGGTTTTCCAGCTTTATTGGCCATTAAACCAAGGGCGTAATAAAACTCATTTTTTCGGCTGACGTAAGTTCCTTTTTTACTTATGTTTTCCAGATATTTTTTGGCACCTTCGTAATCATCATCTTTACCATTAAAGGTTTTAGCGATCTCAACCTGCGATTTTACCTCAAACTCAAAATCATTGGCGTTTTTATAAGCTGTTACAAAACTTTCCCGGGCTTCTTCATTTTTACCTAAATTCGCCAGAATTTGTCCGCGTAAAAAAGAAATTCTGCTGCGGATTTTTTTATTTTTATTTAAAGCGTATGCATTTTCCAGTTCGTCAACAGCCAATTCTCTTTTGCCATTTTTTAAAAGCATTTCAGAATAATAAAGACTTGCCATTTTGCGGTAATTCTTTTTAATTTTATTCTGTTTTAAGGCTAAAAAAAGTTCATTTGCTTTGTAATAATTTTCCATTTTAGAATAGGCAAAAGCTTCATAGATCTTTGCTAAAGGCAATCTTTTGTCTTTGCTCATATGCGTAAAAATATAATTTAAAGCATCAAGACTTTCTAATGGTTTGTTTTGATAAATGCGGGATTGCGCCAGGATAATATGCGCATCAAACATTTTCTTGTTTTTTTCAACCCCGTTTTTTAAAACAGAATATTTTTCAATGGCTTTTAATGCTTTGGCTTCAGAAATTTGTAAAACGGTTGCGCTTTTTGAAGAATTATTACTGTTGCTATTTGGCGAAGGCGGACCCATTTGCTGGTTGCCAAAACCGGGATTATCTGCCGAATTTCCATTATTTAAATCGTTCAGCAAAGACGCATCTTCCTCATAAGTAAGCAGTTGAATATAAGGCGCGTAGAAATTATCTTTATGAGATTTATCTCTGTTTCTAAGTTCGGTTTCTAAAGCTTCTTTACTGTTGAAAAGTGTGTTGTAATAGGTGAAAAAACCTTTCATGAAAGTTGAATCACTCTTTTTCTTACGCGTAGAGCACGAAAAAATTATTAAAAAGCTGAAAAGAAAAAATAATGGTTTTTTCATGTATGAATTCATATTTTTAATGACAAAATAGATTGCCATTTCTCATTAATTTTTGTTTCTAAAATCGTCAAACAGGCGATTTCATAAATAGATATATAACTAAAAAATGCCTTTTTTAGTATTGTTTTTATAGAGTTTTTTGTAAAAATAGTGATTTTTTTCCTTGAATTTAAAGCTTATTTTGAAGCATTTCATAAATTAAATGCGTTGGAAATCCCATGATCGTATAGAAACTGCCTTCGATTTTTTTAATTTTTGCCATTCCAAGCCAATCCTGCACGCCGTAACTTCCGGCTTTATCTAAAACTTTGAAATTATTAATGTAAAATTCTATTTCTGTAGAATTTAGATTATTTAAGTAAACTTTTGCGACGTCCGTTTTAGTGATCATTTCATTTTGAGTTTTTAAAGTAACTGCTGTAAAAACTTCGTGAACGGTTCCGGATAATTTTTGAAGCATATTTTTTGCCCCTTTTAGGTTTTTTGGTTTTCCTAAAATTTCATCATTAATAACCACAATTGTATCAGCTGTAAGTAAAATTTCATCCTCTTTTAATTCCCGAAAACTTGCAGATTTTAATTCAGAAAGATAAGCAGCGACTTTTTCACATTCTAAATCTTCAGGATAGATTTCTTCGCAATTTAATTTTACGGTTTCAAAATCATAACCTAAATTTGCTAAAAGTTCTTTTCGCCGAGGAGATTCTGAAGCTAATAATAGTTTCATTTTAAACCGATTGTGTATTATCTTCCAACCATTTTCCCTGTATTTTCATCACTTGTTCGATCACATCACGAACCGCGCCTTTTCCACCTTTTATTGGTGAAATATAGTCAGAAATTATCTTTACTTCAGGAACTGCATTTTTTGGACAGGCAGAAATTGCGGATAATTCCATCATTTCAATATCTGGAATATCATCACCCATAGAAAGGATTTCGCTGTCTTTTAAATTGTATTTTGATTTAAAATCTTCATAATCAATTATTTTATTATGTGATTTAGGATAGTAATCTTTAATGCCCAAATATTCAATTCTGTTTTTTACCATTGCATCATTTCCGCCGGTTATTACACCGATGAAATAGTTGGCTTTTACGGCTTTTACAACTGCCAAACCATCTAAAACATTCATTACACGTGCCATATTTCCGTCAGGTAAAAGATAAACACTTCCATCTGTGAAAACGCCGTCAACGTCGAAAACAAAGGCTTTGATATCTTTTAATTTATTTTTATAACTCACTTTTCTTATTTTTTGTACATGCTTTTTATGGAAATATTCATCACGTCAAAAATGGATTTTGCATCTTTATCAGCTAAAAGTATTTCATGTGATCTTAAAACTTTTTCATCTTCACGAATTGCAGGTCCGGTTTGCGCTTCTTTTGGCGAAATGTGATGAATTTTTTCCACAGTTTCATCAATTAAAGGTAAAAAATAATCAAAAGGAATGTTTTGACTATCTGAAATTTCTTTGGCTTTTGCAAAAAGATGATTTGTAAAGTTGCAGGCAAAAACAGCTGTTAAATGAATAAATTTTCTTTGTTCAAAATTAGATTCCAACACTTTGGTTGAAATTTTTTGAGCTAAATTATTCAATATTTCAAAATCCTGATTATTTTCTGCTTCAATAAAAAATGGAATTTTTTTGTAATCTAAATCTTTAGTTTTAGAAAAAGTCTGGAGCGGATAAAAACTTGCTTTTCTATATTTCCCGTCCAGTTTTTCTTTTTCTAAAGAGCCGGAAGTGTGCGCAACAAGACAATCTTTAACAGTAATTTGTCTTGAAACCTCTTCGACAGATTCGTCTTTTACTGCAATAATATAAAGGTCTGCTTTTTCTAAATTTTCCGTTGAAAAAGGAACATTAAATTCGCGAGAAATTTCTTTTAGATCTTTTTCGTTTCTGCCGAAAATTTGAGAAATGGCAATTTTATTTTGGCAAAATGCTTTTGTCAAATGATACGCAACATTTCCGGAGCCGATAATTACAATTTTCATTACACAAATATAGAACTTTAGAAGTTTTACATTAAAGCTTATTTTAGGATTTGATTGAATTTTAGTGGTCTAAACTTTGATGATTTGATGGATAATTCTAAATTTAGCAAATTGAATTTAACTTTTTAACCTATTTCTTATCAAAAGAATGTACGTGCCAAAATGAAGATCACTGAAGAAGAAATTATTAAATGGATGTCAAGCAAACGAAGCCAGGAAAAAGGTCTTCGGGCGTTGATGGACACTTATCAAAGCAGACTCTATTGGCACATACGGCGTTTAATTGTTGATCATGCTTTGGCTCAGGACGTTTTGCAGGATACTTTTATTAAAGCTTTTACGAACTTTCACCAGTTTAAAAAAGAGAGTAAATTATATACCTGGCTTTATAGAATTGCAACTAATGAAGCATTGCAGCAGTTAAATAAAATGAAAAAAATGCAGAAAAGTGATGAGGATGCAGAATATCATTTGCAAAATCTGACAGCAGAAAGCGAAGTAGCGACAGGAGAGGAGATACAGATCATGTTGCAGCAAGCAATTAATACATTGCCCGAAAAGCAAAAACTAGTTTTTAATATGCGTTATTATGATGAGTTGCCCTACGAAGATATATCACAAATTTTGGAAATATCTGTTGGGACTTGTAAAACCAACTATCATTACGCTAAACAGAAGATAGAAGATTATATAAAAATAAATTCTGAAGAAATTTAAAACAATGGAAAATTTAGATATAGAAAAGTTAAGCCGGAAAATGCCTTATAAATTACCGGAAAATACTTTTGAAACAGTTCAAAAAAATGTATTAGAAAAAACTTTAGTTAAAAAAGAGGCGCCGATTTTCAATTTAAAATGGTTTTATGCGGCCGCAGCGGTTATCTTACTAATAGTTGGTTTTAATTTTTTCATAAATTCAAATAATAATGTTGATTCAGATAATGGATCTCAATTGGCAAAAAGCACAGTTGTTGATCAAAATAGCAGGAATTTGACAGCTGCAAGTGAAAATCAATCTTTAGTGCAAAATATGGCATCTGATACAAATCAAAGCGTTGAAACCAGCGACGATTTAACTTCGAGAAAGATTTCGCATCTAAATGTAAAGGCGGAATCACAAAATGTGGCGACTGCTACGATAGTTAAACAAAATAAAAATTCGATACCTACAGAAGATAAAGTTGATGATGTTTTAGATGAATTTTCGTCTTCCGAGATTGCTTCTTTAAGTAATAATACTGAGCAGGACGTTTATTTAGACCTTTATAATTAATAGTTTAAAAATGAAATTAAAAATAATATTTGCGGGGTTTTTCTTTTTGTTTGCATGTAAATTTTCTGAGGCGCAACGCACTTCTTTATTGAAAATGGGTTTGCAGGAAAGGCGTACAGAGATTAATAAAATGTCTCAAAAAGAAAAATCAGATGCTTTAAAACAATTTAAAGAAGACTTGGTATTGTCAGAATTACAAATCCCGGATGATCAGAAAGATAACTTTGTAACAGTTTATAATGATTATCAGGCAAAACAAAAGTTGATAAAAAACAAATTCAAAGCTCAAAGAGATTTTAATTCTATGACAGAGGATGAGGCCAGCTCAGAACTGGACAATAGCTTTGAAGTTGGGCAACAACTTTTAGATTTAAGAAAAGAATATGCGGAAAAATTCAGTAAGATCATTAAACCTCAAAAAGTGCTTCAGCTTTTCCAGACTGAAGGAATGATGCGAAGTAAAATGATGAATCACCAGTTACCGCGACAAAAATAATCTGCACTGGCAGGTTGTGTTCCATAATAGTTTATTTTTTTAATGTTGGGATGAGTTCTACAAGAAATTTGTAGAACTCATTCTTTTTTTGTGGCTAAAACTCCTTTATATTAATTTATATTCATTTAAAGTAAATTATATTTATTTAATATCTCATAATTAATGATTTATTATGGTTATTTTAGCAAAAATTAAAATTATATGAAAAAAACAATTTTATTGGTTGTTCTGGGTTTTATGGCAAATGGTCTAAAGGCGCAGGATCAATTTCTCGGTCAGGTCAACTTTGTACCTTATGATTTTGCTCCAAAAGGATGGGCAGAATGTAATGGGCAATTAATGTCCATTAACCAAAACCAAGCTTTATTTTCTTTGCTGGGAACTACTTACGGTGGCAATGGTGTACAAACTTTTGCCTTGCCGGATATGAGAGGGCGCACCATAATAGATGATGGGACAGGTATTTCAACTTACACAGAAGGTCAAACCGGTGGAAGCGAGTCTGTTACCCTAAACGTCACTCAGATACCGACACATTCTCATACGGTAAATGCAGTAACTGACGTGGGAAATAGTGAGGTTGCAACCGGAAATTTACCGGCAAATACGGTAAGCCCGGATACAGAATATTCTACTTCTGCGGCAAATACCACGATGAAATCTACGATGCTTAGTGAAACGGGAGGAAATCAACCTCATGAAAACAGGCCGCCATTTATAGTTTTAAAATGCATTATTGCAATAACCGGCTATTATCCATCCAGACCATAGACTATGAAAAAAATAATTACACTTTCATTGTTTGCTTTGGGAAGCATTTTCTCAGCACAATCAATAAGTTTTAAAGGTTGCGTGCCTTTATTCGAAAATCAGGATTACGCCTTGATCAAAACAGGAACTGACGCAACAAGCAGAAATATTTACGCAACAACGCCAATTACCGGCGATCAACCCTGTGGCGGTTTGGGAACCTGCGAATTTAAGATCCAGTGGAACAATACCAATACAAGATGGGAATTTTTAGCAGATTCCGGAAACGGTGATTTTGTTAATCCTTATTTAATTTATTACACGACGAAACAGAATACAACGGCAGGCAATCCGCCAAACGCAGCGATAGGTGGCTGGACGGAAAACACGGCTGTGACGAACGGTGATTGCGGTGGAAATTTAACAGAATCCAATTCAACATTTACCGGTGATGTGAGAACTATTTCTTTGGCACTGAATGAATTTGATGATAAAAGGATCAGTATCTATCCAAATCCTGCGACAGAGTTCATCAACATCACGGGTTTATCCAAAGTAAAATCGATCAGAGTTATTTCTTTGGAAGGAAAATTAATTTCAGATTCTAAGAACACTTCTACAGTTAATGTTTCAAAATTAGTTGTGGGTGTTTATTTCCTTGAGATCGAAACGGAAAACACAGTTATAAAAAGAGTAAAATTTATTAAAAAATAGATTTAAAAAACGATTAAAATTTTAAAATAACATGAAAAAATTAATACTATTTTTAGTCCTTGCACTGAGCTTATCAAACTTAAAAGCACAGGCTTACGAACAAATGTTGGGACAAATAATTTACGTTCCCTATAATTTTGCTCCCCAAGGTTGGTTAGATTGCAATGGACAGATATTACAAATTTCGGAATACGATGCTTTGTTTAGCTTGATAGGAACGACTTACGGCGGTGATGGGCAGATTACTTTTGCATTACCTGATACAAGAGGTCGTGTAATGATACACAATGGACAAAGTCAATCAACTGGAACGATTTATTCCTTGGGGCAAAAAGGCGGTAGCGAAAGCGTTACTCTTGCAGGAACTCAAATGCCTGCGCATACTCATGTTGTAGCCGCAGTAACAGCCACAGGAAACAGCGCAGCAGCTACCGGAAATTTGCCTGCTAACACAAAGACATTAGACCAGGAATATTCCGATACGGTTGCAAATACCACGATGAAATCTACGATGCTTAGTGAAACGGGTGGAAATCAACCTCACGAAAACCGTCCACCTTTTATGGCTCTAAAATGTATTATTGCTACACAGGGTATTTATCCATCCAGACCGTAGATCATGAAAAAAATAATTACACTTTCATTGTTTGCTTTGGGAAGCATTTTCTCAGCACAATCAATAAGTTTTAAAGGTTGCGTGCCTTTATTCGAAAATCAGGATTATGCCTTGATCAAAACAGGAACTGACGCAACAAGCAGAAATATTTACGCAACAACGCCAATTACCGGCGATCAACCCTGTGGCGGTTTGGGAACCTGCGAATTTAAGATCCAGTGGAACAATACCAATACAAGATGGGAATTTTTAGCAGATTCCGGAAACGGCGATTTCGTTAATCCTTATTTAATTTATTACACGACGAAACAGAATACAACGGCAGGCAATCCCCCAAACGCTGCCATCGGTGGCTGGACGGAAAACACGGCTGTGACGAACGGTGATTGCGGTGGAAATTTAACAGAATCCAACTCAACATTTACCGGTGATGTGAGAACTATTTCTTTGGCACTGAATGAATTTGATGATAAAAGGATCAGTATTTATCCAAATCCTGCGACAGAGATTATCAACATCACAGGTCTATCCAATGTAAAGTCGATCAAAGTTATTTCTTTGGAAGGAAAATTAATTTCAGATTCTAAGAACACGTCCACAGTTAATGTTTCAAAATTAGTTGCAGGTGTTTATTTCCTTGAGATCGAAACGGAAAATACAGTTATAAAAAGAGTAAAATTTATTAAAAAATAGATTTAAAAAACGATTAAAATTTTAAAATAACATGAAAAAATTAATACTATTTTTAGTCCTTGCGCTGAGCTTATCAAACTTAAAAGCACAGGCTTCTGACCCATATCTGGGACAAATTCAATACGTTGCGTTTACATTCGCGCCAAATGGTTGGCTGGATTGTAATGGTCAATTATTACCAATATCACAATACAGTGCATTGTTTTCGTTATTAGGAACACAATATGGCGGAGATGGCAGAACTAACTTTGCTTTACCCAATATGCAGGGTCGTGTTTTAGTTAATAGTGGGCAGGGTCCAGGATTGTCAAATTATACACAAGGACAGCCAGGTGGCATTGAGGCAGAAACATTAACTGTCAACGAAATGCCAAGCCATACACATATCGTGAATGCGGTAACAGTTGAGGGTAATAAAGCTGAAGCTACAGGAAACTTACCGGCAAATACAAAAAAATTAGACAAGGAGTATTCCACTGTGGCAGCAAATACTACTATGAAATCTACAATGATTGGTAATACAGGTTCAAGCCAATCGCATGAAAACCGACCGCCTTATCTTGCTCTAAAATGTATAATTTCTACAACAGGCGTTTTTCCGCAAAGACCGTAATTAATTATTTTTAAACTTAAATTATTAATAATTGTCAATTATCTATTTTTAAATAAATTATATTATTTTAATCACAAAAAAGATAAAATTTACATGATTTTAACATAAGTGTGAAGACATCTAATCTAGATTTAAATGAGTCTAATTAGGTGTCTTTTTTATATAACAGTTATAGAAGAAATAAATAAACGTTAATAAATCTTAAAATTTCGCTTTACCACTTTTACGCAAACACTGCGGTGTGGATCATTTTCTTAGAATATAACCTTAAAAAACGTTAAAGTATGTTAAAATAAAGAGGATGCAAAACTATTGTACTTATTACTTTTTAGTCTTTCGGTACTTTTGTCTCGCATTAAAATAAATAATTACCCAGAGAGATAATTAATCAGTTTATATGAAGAAAAGAATTTTGTTTTATTTGGCGACTGCCTTCGCTACTTTTTCGTTACAATCATGTGTATCTAACTACGTAGCTTCAGCTCCAAATTTATATTCAGCTCAGTACAAATCAAGTGCCAAACTTGCCTCAATAGATTCAAAAAAATTAGAAAACGATAAAAAAGAACTTTTAAGCAGTTTTAAAGAAAACCCAGCTTTGATGGTTGCAAACGTCAATTCTGCTCTTAAAAATGAGCAAATTGCAAAAGCAATCAGACATTCAAAAACAATAGACGGCATTTTAAGCGTTGCAGAATCATATATTGGTACGCCTTACAGATTTGGAGGTATGACAAGAAATGGTATTGACTGTTCAGCTTTCGTTCTTTCAGTTTTTGGCGCAGCAGTAGGTATGAATTTACCAAGAGTTGCAGCATCTCAGGCCACAGAAGGCGAAGCGGTATCGAAAGAAGATCTTCAGAAAGGTGATCTTGTTTTTTTCTCACACGGAGGCGGTAGAATTTCCCACGTTGGTATAGTAGAAGAAGTAACTGCTGAAGGTGAAGTAAAATTTATTCATGCGGCAACGTCGCGCGGAGTAATGATCTCTTCCTTATTTAATGATAATTACTGGACGCCAAAATTTATGTTTGCTAAAAGAATTATCAACAGTACATTTGGTGATTCTACAAACGTAGCGCAGAATTAGAACATACTAATTATTAATTGATACAAAAGAAGCTGCCATTTGGTAGCTTTTTTTTATGCCTTAAATTTATGCTTAAAAGGACTTATACTTTAAGCAGAATTTTAAGATTTTGATCTTCTGTCTTAAATATTTTAGTTGAATTATATATTTAACAGAGTTTATTTTTAAAATTAAATTAAAAAATTTCGGTGTAACAAGCCTTTATTTTAAACACAAAAAATAGCGCTAAAAAGCGCTTTTAATTTAATTCTAAAGTATTAATCTTATTCCACCCAGTTCTTCAACACGATAGCTGAATTTTTCTCCTGGTGAAGAGATAAACATAAAGTTTTTCGGAATATTCCATTCTAGACTTAATTTTTCTACCATATCAGGATCAAAATTTCCTTCCAGCACTATAAATTCCATATCCATATCTGGATAAGCACGATCGAGCGTATCGAAATCTGACATAAACTGATCCGTGGGTTTTTGGTGGTTCTTCATAATAGTGACGATTTTCACCTTATTTGTTACTTCATTCTGGCTAATGTAGATCATCACCTTATTTAGCGTGGCAATATCGTCGCCTTTAGAAAAGAAAACAAAATCCTGATTTCTTAAACTATGCATTGATTTGTGCAGAATTTTTCTCGAAATAATGCCTACTTTCCTGAAATTTTTCGTGATCGATTTCAATGTTTTTACCATTATAAGCATAATATCATTTCGGGATAACATCGCTGATATGATCAACATCGCAGGTATAAAATATTGCAAAAAAGTGACAAGGTAAGCTGGGTTTGCCTTTATGTTGCCATAGAGCGCAATTATCACCCCAAACAATGCCAGTACAACAAAAGCCGTAGGCGCAGTTTCTGGTCTTGGTAAACGTGCACGTCTTATTTTTAAAAGGAGATTTCCGATCGCAAAAAACGCCATCACCGTTAAAAATGAGATCGTGTAAACAGCCGCCAAAGGTAAAATTGCACCTTTTGTTACAACTAAAATAGACACGCAAAGCACGAAAAACATGGTTAGGATTCTGTAAGTACTTCCTCTTTTATTTTCTTTAAGAAAAAACTGAGGTAAAATTCGGTCTAATGTCATTCTCTTAATTAAACCGTTTACGCCTACAAATGATGTTAAAACAGCACCGCTCAAAACCGTTACTGCATTAATGGAAATGATCAATGCGAGCCATTTCCCGCCGGTTAAAGTTCCCATAAAGCTGAGGAAGAAATCTACTTTAGAGTCTACGGCGCTCATTGGCATGATACAGATTGCTAAAAAAGCAATAAGCGGATTTAAAACTGAAACAGCGATCCACATATTTCTTAAAGTTTTAGGAAAAACGCCGTGTTTCTGTTCCTCCACAAAATTTGCAGAACTTTCAAAACCAGAAATCCCCAGCATTGCTGCGGCAAAACCAAAAAAGAGCGCCGTCGCAATACTTCCACCTTTCACAGGAAGCGAAAAATTATCATATAAAATAGAAAAACCATTATTTGCTATAAAAATGCCGCAAAAAACAATCAGTAAAAGCATTACGCCCAGGTGAAAGAAAAATATGATCAAAGCAACAATAGAACTCTCAGTTATTCCCAAAATTGTAAGCCCTAAAAAAAATAGCAAAAGCCCGAATGTAGCGTAAGAGATATTAATTGCGGGAATAATTTCGTGCAAATAATGCATGGCGGTACTTGCAGAGATCACCGCCGTCGCCATATAAGACAATATTGTGAGACACGCCGCCAAAGCCGCATTACTTTTGGTAGAGCTGTTTAAAAGCACATTGTATGCGCCACCATTTAAAGGCAAAGAACCAACAACTTCGCCATAAATTTTCCGGAATAGAAATAAAATTGCCGCTACAAATAATAAAGCCAACCAGGCATATTGCCCTGCAGCAACGATAGTAAGAGCAGAAACGTAAAGACAGGATGAGGTGATATCATTCCCACAAATAGCTGTGGCAGACCATTCTCCCAATTTTTTTTGGTGCATTTTCTTATGTTAGGTAACAAAAATAGAAAAACTAAAATAAAAATATTGTGAAATAAAATTTTCTTTTAGAGCAATCCGTCATTTTTTTAAAATTGTATTGGCGGCAAAAAAAATGTCGGCCGGGCTATCCGCTGTATCTTTTTTTGCAGAAAATAAGTTTTAAAATAGAAAAATTTAAACAAAAAAAGGATGCCGCTTCTATCCCTATTGCAAACGATCGCGATTCCGAAGATTTAAACCAAACTGTTTTTATCTGCGTAGTTTAATTTAAAAAAGATAAAAGTCATTATAGAAAATGCAAGCAAAGAACTACCACCATAACTGAAAAAGGGCAGAGGAATACCAACTGTCGGGAATAGTCCCAAAACCATCCCGAGGTTAATGGCAAAGTGCATTAACAAAATTGAGGCAAAACAATACCCGAAAACACGGTTAAAAGTAGATTTCTGACGTTCCGCTAAATAATATATTCTTCCTATAAAAAGACAATAGACGAGAACGAGCATCATGCTGCCAAAAAACCCCCATTCTTCACCAACTGTGCAGAAAATATAATCCGTACTTTGTTCTGGTACAAATTTACCCTGAGTAACGGAGCCTTCGCGATAACCTTTCCCGAAAAATCCACCGGATCCAATTGCTGTTTTTGAGTAAAGTAAATTATAACCAGACGTATCGCGAAAAGCTTTTTCACCTTTGTAAAGAACCTCAATTCTTTCTCTTTGGTGTTTTGGCATTTTCTCCAGAATTTTTGGTGCGCCGTAAGATAATCCACACATTGCAATAATCCCAATGGCGATTGATAAGATACTGATCACATTCCAGTGAATTCGTCGGCTGTTTAAAAATAAAACAGCAGCGCTGATGACTAAAATTGGAATAATAACGTAAATGGGATCTATTCCTAAAGAGAGTAAAAATATTAAAGCAATAATGAAAAGCACACCGAAAAACCAGCCGCTTAAACCTTCTCGATAAAGTGCAATTACGAAAGCTAAAAACACCAAAAGTGAACCTACATCCGGAATTGCCAATACTAAAACGGCCGGAACACCGATTATAAGCAAAGCAGTTCGAAGAGATTTGGTTTTTTTTATATTAAAATCTGGTCCGGAAACAAAATTCGCCAACATTAAAGTGATTGCCAGTTTTACAAATTCTACCGGCTGCAAGCTGATCGGTCCAAACTTGTACCAGTTTTTTTGACCTAAAACTTCACTTCCGAAGGGAAAAAGACCAACTAATAACAGAACTCCTAAAACATAAAAAAGGGCCGATAAGTTTTCGAAAAACTTGGCGCGCATTATAAAAATTATGATGCCAACAAAAAGTGAGATCCCAAACCACATTAGCTGTTTCTGTCCGCTGTTTGGTTCTACACTGTATATATTTGCGATCGCAAAAAGACAAAGCAATATATAAAGTCCCAATCCTAATTTATCTATACCGGCTGTTTTCACTTTTTCTTGGTTTTAGATTTTGTAGAATCACTTTTCTTTTGAAGTGCGGCTTTAATATTTTTATCTGATATTGCTTTTAAACTATCCGCTTTTCTTTTAAGCTGAATAGAATCTGGTTTCGGCGGCACATATTTCCCGATTTTTTTTAAATGCTCGATGTATTGTCTTTTATATTCGGGCATAAAACTGGACGTTATCATCTTTTTGTACAGATAATCACGTTTTATAGTTCCTGTTATGTATTTTTCAGCAACCAAAGTAGAAGCTGGTCCAGCCCACGTTGCACCAAATCCCGCGTGATCCATCACAGAAGAAACTACGATTTTAGGATTATCTGCAGGCGCGATCAAAGTGAAAATCGAATTATCCTTCCCTTGTGGAACCTGCGCGGTTCCGGTTTTTGCCAGTTGTGTAAAATCCTGAGATTTTAAACCGGCGCCAGTTCCGTGAAGCATTACCTGCTCCATTCCATTCAACACGAAATCGAAATATTTTTTGTCAACTAAAGTCTGGTGTTTAACTTTAAATCTTGGGTCAGGATTTGGTTTTCCATCAATGTATTTTACAATATGAGGCGTATAATAATAACCTCTGTTAGCGATTGCAGCAGTATAATTTGCGAGCTGCAAAGGCGTTATTAAAATATCTCCCTGTCCCATTCCATTAAAAACAGCCCGAATGGGTTTCCAGTTTTTGCCAAATCTTTTTTCGTAGAATTTACTATCTGGTATTAAACCTTTGGAACCGGTTGCCAGATCATTATCTAAAAATTTTCCTAAGCCGAAACTGTGCATAATTTTTGCCCATTCATCTATACTTTTCCCCGGATTACCTGGATATTTATTTAAAATTGCCAAGTAAGCGTAAGAAAAATAACAGTTACTCGAAACCTGTATCGCCGGGATCAATGGAATCGCACCTCCGTGACCTTTTATCCGCACACCTTTGTAATTAAATCCCGCGCCACAAGGAAAAACGGTGTCAGGCGTCATCACACCCATTTGCATTCCTGCCAAAGCTGTCAGTAATTTGAAAGTCGATCCGGGGGGATAAGCAGCCTGCGTAGCGCGATCAAAAGTAGGAAGCCTGTTATATAAAGTATCGGTTTGAAGTTTATATAAATTTCTTGTTTTTTCCGGGCCTACAAATAGATTTGGGTCGATATCCGGTCCGGTTGCGAGCGTCAAAATTTCGCCTGTTTTAGGGTCGATTGCTACTACCGCACCAAATTTATTAACCATCATTTCTTCAGCTAATTTTTGAAGATCGTAATCAATCGTCAGCGTCAGATCTTTTCCTGTAACTACTGGAATGTCTAAAGTTCCTTCTTTGTATGGGCCAACATTTCTCAGTCGGATATCTTTTTGAATATAATTAATTCCTTTTTTACCGCGTAATTCTTTCTCGTATGATTTTTCAATACCGCTCATTCCGGCGATATCTCCGGGTAAATAATAAATAGAGTCGCGTTTTATATAAAGATCATTAACCTGATTTGTAAATCCAAGAAGATTACCCGAAGTTGAAACTTCATACTGACGTTGTGGTCTGGAAACGATGCTGAATGCAGGATATTTAAAAATAATTTCCTGAATTCTGGCAATTTCTTCGCGGCTGATATTTTTTATAAAAGTGACCGGCGTTAATTTGGAATAATATTTCTCTTTTTTTAAACCCGTTATCGCCTTGATAAAAGAAGCTTTTGTGATGTTCACAAGTTTGCAGAATCCGATCGTGTCAAAATCAGGTTTCATCAAAGCGGCAGTGAAAGAAATTTCAAATGAGGGTTGATTTCCCACTAAAATTTTACCATTTCTGTCAAAAATAACTCCTCTTTGTGGAATTACATATTCTTTTTTAATAGAAGTATTTGCCGCGTTGAGCGCATATCTGTCCGTTACAAGTTGCAAATAAGCAAGTCTTGCAACAAAAATAATAGCAATAACGGATAAGGCAATAATGACTTTAAAATATTGAGACTTCACACTTTTTGTTTTATTCTAAAAACCAACGCATAGACGAAAATGAATACGAAAGAGATTACACTTGTTATTAATACATTTATAAAAACCTCGAATAATCTTGTTAATTTAAAGAATTCTAAATATTGCACCAAAAGCTGGTGAATAAAAATACTTACAAAGATGAAAAATAAAAACTGAGACCAGTTTAAAGTAAGAAATGAGAAAAAATCTGTTGATGTTTCGGTAGAAGTCCGGAATATTAATGTTCGAAAATAGGCGATTGTTACCGTCGCAAAAGCATTAATTCCCCACGTTCCCAAAGCAATATCAACACCTAATCCCAGAATGAAACTTAGGAATAAAAAAACAAATTTGTTTCTAAAAAATGGGTAAAAAAGTACAAAAACAGGATACAAAACAGGAATATATTTTTCGAAGATCGCAAATCTGTTCAATAAAAATATCTGAATTACCGTAAGGCAAATCATCAGGATAATATCTGTAAAAATACTTCTACTGTTCATTTTTTTGCATTACAGCGTTTAAAGTGTCCGTTATTTTCTGCAATTCTACTTTCTTTAAATTTTTAACGACAAAGATTTTTTTCAGTTTGCCCATTTTTTCGGAAAGTTCTACGGAAATATCCCAAAATCCTGTTTTATTATCGATTTCGTAGCCTGCAATTTTACCAATCATAATACCTTGTGGAAATATAGAAGATTTTCCGTCAGTCATTACCGTATCTCCAACCTGCAAAGGAACGTATTTTGGAACATCAGATAAATGCATTGTTCGGGAATCTTCACCCAGCCAGGTTAAAGTTCCAAAATAGCCCGAATTTTTCAGCGAAGCACTGATCCGGATTTTATTTACACTTAAAACAGACTGTACCAAAGCGTAATTATCTGTCGTGTTGATCACAATTCCGGCAAGACCACTTGGTGCTATTACGCCCATTTTAGGAAAAACACCCTGATTCTTACCACGATTAATGGTAAAATAATTGTCGCGACGGTTAATACTGTTATAAACGACGTCACCATCTACGAAAGTATATATTTGACCACCTTTTGCCGTATCAATTATTTTTACAAATTTTGCTTTGGTGGCATTTTGTTTTCCGTAAACTTCTTCCATTAAAGCTTTATTCTGATTGACAAGATTTTCGTTCACCTGTTTCAATTGAAGGTAAGAAGCACCTTCATCAATATAGCCGGAAACCCAGGAGTTAAATGCCGCAGATTGAGCGGCAATGTATGATTGCTGCATGGAACTTCTGGTAAACATAAGAACCAGTGCCGTAATTTGTAAGAATATAAAAAAAACGAAAAGTGCGTTTTTTGAAAATAGTCTCAGCAAAAATGCCATCGTTTTAAGCTAAGGGAATTAATATTTTATTTCAGAAGAAAATTGAATTTATCGATATTTTTTAAAGCGATTCCTGTTCCGCGAACAACAGCTCTCAAAGGATCTTCCGCAACAAAAACAGGAAGTCCGGTTTTTTTGTGAAGTCTGTCGCTTAAACCGCGCAAAAGCGCACCGCCACCAGCTAAATAAATACCTGTTTTATAGATGTCAGCAGATAATTCCGGAGGTGTTAATGATAAAGTTTCCATTACAGCGTCTTCAATTCTGATAATTGATTTGTCTAACGCTTTGGCAATTTCTTTATAATTAACCATTATTTCTTTAGGTTTTCCTGTAATTAAATCACGACCCTGAACGGGTACGTCATCAATCGGCATATCTAATTCTTCCACTGCAGAACCTACTTCAATTTTCACTCTTTCAGCCGTTCTTTCACCGATATATAAATTGTGGTGCGTTCTAAGATAATAGGCAATGTCATTTGTGAAAACATCACCTGCAATTTTTACAGATTTGTCACAAACAATTCCACCTAAGGCAACCACTGCGATTTCTGTTGTTCCGCCGCCGATATCGATGATCATATTACCTTCAGGTTTTTGAACGTCAATTCCAACTCCTATTGCTGCAGCCATTGGTTCATAAATTAAACGAACTTCTTTAGCATTCACTTTTTGAGCAGAATCTCTTACTGCGCGTTTTTCAACTTCAGTAATTCCCGAGGGAATGCAAATCACAATTCTTAAAGCAGGCTGAAAAAATCTGCCTTTAATACCCGGAATTTTTTTAATAAATTCCTTTATCATGTGTTCAGACGCATGAAAATCTGCAATTACGCCGTCTTTCAAAGGTCTTACTGTTTTAATATCTTCGTGGGTTTTTCCCTGCATGTGTTTTGCCTGTTCGCCTACAGCAATGGGTTTGCCTGTAGAACGCTCGATAGCAACTATTGAAGGTTGATCGATCACAATCTTGTTGTTGTGAATAATTAATGTATTCGCAGTTCCTAAATCTATCGCAATTTCCTGCGTAAACATATCAAATAATCCCATTTTTTCCTGTATATTTAAGTTGACAAAGATAGAGATTTAGAACCATTCTAAAAAGTTTGATTTTAACAATTTTGGTTAAAGTTTTATTAAAATCTAAGTTACCTTTAATGTTCTAACTTATTATTAATCAAATTATTATTTTAAAATGATAAAAAAGATTTCATCCACTGAAACTCACCAACTTAGAAAAAATGTCTTAGGTGAAAATAATCCAGATTATCAATTTATTTACAATGGAGATGATGATCAAACAACATTTCATTTAGGCTATTTTGACGGTGAAATATTATCGGGAATTTTAACTGTGATGCAAACGGATGAAACCACTTTCCAGTTCCGTGGAATGGCAGTTTTACAAAGTCAGCATGGAAAAAATGTAGGCAAAAAATTATTGGATTTTGCCTCGGAACTTGTTAAACCGAATGCCAAAACAATTTGGTTAAATGCCAGAAAATGGGTAATTCCTTTCTACGAAAAAAATGGTTTTACAGGTGAAGATGATTTTTTTAACATCGATGGTATTGGTTTGCACCTGAAAATGAGTAAATTAAATACTTTTTAATTGATTTTAATCATAAGCACTATTGCCAAATACTTATTTATATAAGAATAAAAATCTTAAATTTGCAGTTCCTATGGACGTAAAATCACAAATTCATCAAACCAGTAATTTCGCCGTTTTAAGCGTGAGTTATGAAAAAGCAAATGCGGAAATCCGCAGCAAGTTTGCTTTTTTTGAGGATCATATAAAAGATTTTGTCGCGGCATTGCATCAAGCCAACTTAGGAGATGCATTTGTTGTTTCTACCTGCAACCGAACTGAAATTTATACCACAACGCCCAATTATTTATTGGTCGCGGAGCTTTACTGTAAGGTGATCGGCGTAAGTTTAGCTGAATTTATGGAGTTTGTAAGTATTCTGAAACGTGAAGAAGCATTGACGCATTTGTTCCGTGTTGCTTCGGGTCTGGAAAGTCAGATTCTTGGTGATTTTGAAATCATTGGGCAAATTAAAAATGCTTATCACCGGTTTAAAAAAGAAAAAAGCAGCGCCAATCCATTTCTGGAACGTGCTATTAATTCTGCCATTCAGATCTCAAAAAAAATAAAAAACGAAACGACCATTTCTACAGGCGCAGCATCGGTTTCTTATGCAGCAGTTCATTATATTTTAAATAATCAAACCCAACTTTCTGATAAAAATATTTTGCTATTAGGTGTTGGGGAAATTGGCCAAAATACGGTAGAAAATCTTGTGAAACACGTTTACAAACCGCAGATCAAGATTGCCAACAGAACTTCTGAAACGGCTGAAAAAATCGCAGAAAAATACAAAATTCCTTATATTGCATTTGATGATCTTGAGGAAGAACTTCACCAAACTGATATTTTAATCGTCGCCACAGGCGCTTCAAAACCGATTATTAATAAAAGCCATTTTCCTAATGGCAAAAAAACCTTAGTAATTGATCTTTCAATTCCTAATAATGTGGAGCAAAATATTACCGAAAATGAAAATGTAAGTTTGGTAAATGTTGACAATTTATCGTCTCACATTCAGGAAACAATGGTTTTGCGTAAGAAAGAAATTCCTAAAGCTGAGGAAATTATTAAGTTAATGACAAAAGAATTTCTGGAATGGGAAAAAAAGAGAAAATTAGCACCAAATATCCATCAGTTCAAAGCTTCGCTAAAAAATATTGAAACTTATGAAATGCATCAGTTTCACCGTAAACACAACTATGTGAAAGTGGAAGACATGCTTTTATCAGAGAAAATGATCCAGAAAATCACTAATCGATTTGCAAAATACATTATTGATAATCCCTGGAAAGCGGAGGAAGTAAGTAAATTAATGAACGAAATTTTAGTGGAAATGCCGAAAAATGAATTTAATGAAAAGCATTAGAATTGGGACAAGAAATTCGCCTTTAGCACTTTGGCAGGCAAGAGAAGTTGCCAGAAAACTTCAAAATAAAAATTTTAAGACCGAAATTGTTCCTATTATTTCTTCAGGCGACAAAAATCTTACACAACCGCTTTACACTTTAGGAATCACAGGAATTTTCACAAAAGACCTGGATATTGCTTTGTTAAATGATGAAATTGACATCGCCGTTCATTCGTTAAAGGATGTTCCTACAAATTTGCCAAAGGGCATAAAAATGATCTCAGTTTTAGAAAGAGATTTCCCACAAGACGTTTTAGTTCGAAATTCCCGTTCAAAAAATATTGACTTAAAAGATTTAAAAATTGCCACAAGCAGTTTACGCCGTCGTGCTTTTTGGTTAAAAGAATTTCCCGGAACTGAGTTTTCAGATATCCGCGGAAACGTTCAAACCCGATTAAAGAAACTTGAAGAAGGCGTTGCAGATGCAACTTTGTTTTCTTTGGCCGGATTAAAAAGAATGAATCTGGATATTCAGTATGAATTTTTACCTTTCATGCTTTCCGCGCCGTCACAAGGCGTTGTAGGAATTGCAGGACATGAAGATAAAACTGAAATCAATGAAATTTTAAAAAACATTTCTGATTCCCAAACTGAGATCTGCACAAATATAGAGCGTACTTTTTTAAACACTTTGGAAGGCGGATGTACTGCGCCAATTGGTGCTTTTGCTGAAATTAATGATAATAATGAAGTTCGTTTTTTAGGAAGAATTTCCTCTTTAAATGGTGAAAACACGATTGAAACCGACGAGATTTTTCAATACAATTCTAGCGACAATTTTGGAGAAAAATTAGCGCAGAAAGTTCTAAATAATGGTGGTAAAGAATTGATGTCTATTATTAAAATGTCTTTGTAATTATTTGTCGAACAGCATTTTAGTTAAAAAATCTTTTTCACCTTTTCCTCTTGCCGGTGAATATTCTCTCCCATAAAAAATGATCTGAAGATGAAGTTTATTCCATAAATTTTCAGGAAATATTTTTTTTGCGTCTTCTTCAGTTTGAATCACATTTTTTCCTTCCGTAATTTTCCATTGTTTTAAAAGTCTGTGAATGTGCGTATCAACGGGAAACGCGGCAACGCCGAAACTCTGACTCATCACAACGGAAGCTGTTTTGTGACCAATTCCTGGAAGCGCTTCAAGTTCTTCAAAAGTTTGCGGCACCTCGCCGTTATGCCTTTCTATTAATAATTCAGCCATTTTTTTTAAATTTTTGGCTTTAGTATTAGAAAGTCCGATTTCCTTTATTAAAAGTTTAATTTCTGCTTCTTCTAAAAGATTCATTCTAAAAGCATCGCCAGCAACTTCAAATAATTTTGGTGAAATCTGATTCACCTTTTTATCGGTCGTTTGCGCGGAAAGTGCGACCGCAACTAATAATTCAAAAGGCGAAATGTGATCTAAAGGAATGGGAACTTCTACATAAAGTTTTTCCAGTTCGTCGATTATTATTTTTGCGCGTTGCTTTTTTGTCATTTTAAATTTAACTTAGCACAAAAATACAAAGATATGTTACAAGCTGGTGATGTTTTACCGGAATTTGAAGTTCAAAATCAAGATGGAAAAACCGTGAAATCTTCAGATTTTGAAGGCAAAAAATTGGTCGTTTTCTTTTATCCAAAAGCCAATACGCCGGGTTGCACTGCGGAAGCCTGCAACTTAAACGAAAACTATAGTTTATTGCAAAAGCAGGGTTTTGAAGTTTTAGGAGTCAGCGCCGATCCCGTAAAAAATCAGAAGAAATTTCAGGAAAAATTTGCTTTTGAATATGATTTACTTGCTGACGAAAATAAGGAGATCTGCGGAAAATTCGGTGTTTGGCAATTGAAAAAATTTATGGGCAAAGAGTTTATGGGAATTGTAAGAACCACATTTTTGTTTGACGAAAAAGGAATTTGCACAGAAGTAATTTCTAAAGTGGAAACAAAAAATCACGCGGCGCAGATTTTAAAATAGTTATATTTCATAATATCTCAGCATTTCTTCATCGCCGGGAAAATCAATCATTTTGATATATTTTAAACCTAATTTTTCTATTAATTTTTGGGAAGAAATATTATCTTCGGTTGTAATTGCTGACAATTTTTTGAAATTAAATTTTTCAAAAACATTATCTTTTAATGCATTTGCGGCTTCAAAAGCATAACCGAAATTGTGAAATTCTTTTAAAACCGAAAATCCTATATCCGGAATGTCGAAACCTTCCCGAACGAAAATGCCTACAGCGCCAACCTTTACGTTGTCGCTTTTTCTGATCATCACGTAATTTCCAAAACCTAATTTCTCAAATTGTGGTTGAAATTTTTCTTTAATATAATTTTCAACGTCTTGTGAAGTTTTCAAATTTCTATCGCCAATATTTTTTATAAATAATGGCTCATTATAAAGTTTTAAGAAAAATTCTGCATCTGTGAGTTCAGCGATTTTTAAATGCAATCTTTCAGTTTCCAGTTCTTTTAAAATCATCGGATTTGTTTTGATAAAAGTAATTAATTTATTCTTGGTACAGATTTCGTAAAGTGTTCGACAAAATTAAACAATGAAAAATTTTAAAATAATTCTGACGTTTATTTTCGCAGGTTTTCTGTTGGGAAATTGTTCCTCACAAAAACAGAATTCGGAAAGCGATCAGAATTTGCGACATGAATGGCTGTTTGTTTCATTTCAAAATTTCAGCAAAGAAAAATTAGTTAAATCTGAAGCAAAAATTAATCTGAATATTCGGTCTGAAAATAAAGATCAATATTCCGCAAAAATGGGTTGCAACAGTTTATTTTTTACTGCCAAAATTAAGTCTGGAAATAAAATTGAATTTTCACAAGTTGGAGGTACAAAGATGTATTGCGAAGGAATGATGGATTTGGAAAGTGCTTTTGGTAAAGCCTTGCCAATGATGACTTCTTACAAAGTTGACGGTCATTACCTAACTTTGTCTGATGGAAAAGGGAACGAAATGAAATTTTTGGCCGCGGATTGGGATTAATTCACTGAAATTTCGACAATTAGTTTCTGCTTTAGAATCACTTCGATCCTTTCGGAAGAAAACAAAATCTTATTTTTAGCCCCGATAGAAGTGGAAATCCTTTTTTTCCAGATTGGTAGATCTAAAAAAAAAAGATTGGAACGGATAGCGGGTAGATCTTTTAAAAGAAACGAACATTTTCTGCTTCTGAATATTTTACGAAATAAATTTCAGGAAAAAAATAATAAATTACAATCACTATATTTGTATAAAGCGAGCAAAATTATATGTTAGATAAAAAAGAACACCAATATGAAAAAGCCGTTCTTGTCGGCGTGGTAACACAAAATCAAGATGAGAAAAAGTTAGCGGAATTTATGGATGAGTTAGAGTTTCTGGCTTTCACGGCAGGTGCGACGGTGGAAAAAAGATTCACTCAAAAACTGACGCAGCCAGATTCTAAATTATTTGTGGGAAAAGGAAAAGCAGAAGAAATAAAACAATATGTTATTGAAAATGATATCAACACGATCATTTTTGATGATGAATTGTCACCATCTCAATTAAAAAATTTAGAGCGTGAAATTGAAGTTAAAATATTAGACAGAACGAATTTAATTCTGGACATTTTCGCACAACGTGCGCAAACTTCCTATGCAAGAACGCAGGTTGAATTGGCGCAATATCAATATTTATTGCCAAGATTAAGCAAAATGTGGTCTCACCTTGATAAACAAAAAGGGGGAATCGGGATGCGTGGACCGGGTGAAACTGAGATTGAAACTGACCGTAGAATTATTCGCGACAAAATTACTTTGCTTAAAGATAAGCTGAAAGTCATTGACAAACAAATGGCAACGCAGCGCAATAACCGTGGAAAAATGGTGCGTGTGGCGTTGGTTGGTTATACGAATGTGGGGAAATCTACTTTGATGAACGCCATTTCCAAATCTGATGTTTTTGCGGAAAATAAATTATTTGCGACTTTAGATACGACTGTTCGGAAAGTGGTGATTGGTAATTTACCTTTTCTTTTGACGGATACTGTTGGTTTTATTAGAAAGTTACCGACACAATTGGTTGAAAGTTTTAAATCAACTTTAGATGAGGTTCGCGAGGCAGATTTGTTGATTCATGTTGTTGATATTTCGCACGAAGGTTTTGAAGATCAACTTAATTCTGTGAACCAAACTTTGGAAGAAATTGGCGCTCATAATAAGCCGATGATCATGATTTTTAATAAAATTGATGATTTTTCTTATGAGAAAAAAGCGGATGATGATCTGTCGCCGGAAACTCATAAAAATATTTCTTTGGAAGAATGGGAAAAAACCTGGATGGCGAATTCTAAATATCCGACGGTTTTTATTTCTGCATTAACCAAAGAAAATTTCCCGGAAATGAAGAAGATGATTTATGATGAAGTTCAGAAAATTCACATCGCGAGATTTCCTTACAATGACTTTTTGTTTCAGTATTTTGATGATGAAGAGGAAATTTAATTTTCATAGGATTTAAACACGAAGGCACGAAGGGTTTCACAAGGGAGTTTTTTTGAACTTTTAAGACACCAAAGTTTTTGTACTTTTTTTAACACGAAGGCACAGAGGGTTTCACAAAGCGTTTCTTTGAACTTTTAAGACACTAAGTTTTACTTCAAATTATTAATTAATAAATTTATGTCTGAAAATGAAATTTCTAAAATTGTTTTTGAACTTGGTTTAAAAATTCATAAAACTTTGGGACCGGGTTTGTTGGAAAACGCTTACGAAGAATGTTTGTTTTACGAAATTTCTAAAGCCGGATTATTTGTTCAAAGACAGAAACCGCTTCCCCTTGTTTATGAAGATATAAGATTAGAAGTTGGGTACAGAGTTGATTTAATAGTTGAAAATAAATTTATTATCGAAGTAAAATCTGCTGAAAATCTTCATCCTATTCATCTTGCGCAACTTCTTACTTATTTAAAATTGAGTAATTGCAAATTAGGCTATTTAATGAATTTCAACACTTTTCTTTTTAAAAACGGTGTAAAAAGAGTTATTAACGGAACGTTAAATTAGCAATTATCATTGTGTCCTAATTCATCATTAATCTTTGTGAAACCCTTTGTGCCTTCGTGGTAAATTAGCTTCTTTGAAATTATATTAAAATCTTCGTGAAATCTTTTGTGCCTTTGTGGTAAAATTAATTATTAAAATATTTAAAGGAAAATTTAGTTTTTATCTTCGTGTCTTAATTTAACGGTAATCTTTGTGAAACCCTTCTTGCTTTCGTGGTAAAATTCAGTTTATATAATGCAAAATAACTACGCTCAAATAATTTCGAATATTTACGCTGATATTTTATCTAAAGAAAATCTAGGTAAAGTGCCCGATTATATTCCGGAGATTGCCTGTATTGACGAAGATAAATTTGGCGTTTGCTTTTCAGATTTAAAGGAAAATAATTTTGGAAACGGCGATTTCTAAGAAAAATTTTCGATTCAAAGTATTTCGAAAGTTTTTGCTTTGACTTTGGCTTACGAACATTTGGGTGAAAAACTTTGGGAAAGAGTAGATGTAGAACCTTCCGGAAATGCTTTTAATTCTTTGCTGCAACTGGAAGCAGATAATGGAATTCCGAGAAACCCGTTTATAAATGCAGGCGCAATTGTTATTTGTGATATTTTATTGGAAATTTCTACAGATCCAAAAGATGAAATGTTAGAATTTATCAGAAATCTTTCGGGCGAAAAAAATATTTATTTCATTGAAAAAGTAGCAGCCAGCGAAATGAAAAATGGTTTTCGAAATGCGGCGATGTGTAATTATATGAAATCTTTTGGCAATATTAAAAATAAACCGGAAGATGTTTTAGATCTTTATTTTCATTTTTGTTCGATTGAAATGACGTGTAAAGAATTGAGCAGATCACTTTTATATTTGGCGAACAGTGGCAGAAATCCAATTAATAAAACTGAAATTTTATCAGCGAGTAAAGCCAAAAGAATAAACGCAATACTTTTGACGTGCGGGTTTTATGATGAATCGGGTGAGTTTTCTTTTCTCGTTGGTTTGCCGGGAAAAAGTGGCGTTGGTGGCGGAATTGTTGCAATTTTACCAAATCATTACTGCATCACAGTTTGGAGTCCGAAATTAAATCCGAAAGGAAATTCTTACCGAGGAATGAAGTTTTTAGAAGAATTTACAACGCAAACTGGCGAATCAATTTTTTAGGATAATTGATTTAAACTTATTTTCTAGCCATTTCCATTTTATAAGCCATAAGATTAGCGATATTTCGGGCTTTTATTTTTGCCATTTCAGCCATCTCACCTTCGAAATTCTCGTCTAAAGTATTTTTCCAAAGTAAAATCCAATGTTCAAAATGGTGCTTTTCCATTGCCTGCATTTCATTGATAGGAAAATGCTTCGACATTGGATTTCCTTTGTAGGAAGGTGTTCCGAAGAGTAATGTTTCTCAAAACTTGTACATTTTGGGTAAATGTAAATCCCAGTTTATTTTAGCCACGTCATTGAAGAAGAAGCCAATTATTTTATTTTTAGTTACCTTTTCATAAAATTTATTTACCAAAAATTCAACGTCTTCCTGTGTTTGCAACTGTTTCATAATTCAAATTTACGAAATTTAAAAACCTGACTTTTATGATATGGCGCATGATAAATAGTAATTAGATCGTTTTCGAAACTTCAATTAAAACAAAACATAAAAATTTTAGATTAATTTTGCATTATGTCAAAATTCTTAGATAGATTTTCTTCTTTAAAACCGGAAATAGATACTGGTTTCAGTTCTACTGCTTCAGGAAGATTTCTGAACGAAAACGGAATGCCGAATGTCAGAAGAAAAGGATTAAATCCTTTCGAAAAATACAGTTGGTACCATGTGATGATCAACCTTAATTCCTGGAAATTTATCACATTTCTTATTTTAGGTTACATTTTCACTAATATCATTTTCGCTTTTATTTATTATGCGATTGGGATTGACCATCTCACAGGCATTGATCACAGTGTTTTGCTTAATGAATTAATGGATGTTTTCTTTTTTAGTTCTCAAACTTTTACCACGGTTGGCTACGGAAGAATTGCGCCGGTAGGCTTTCTTGCAAGTTTGGTTGCCACTTTTGAAGCCTTTCTCGGGTTATTATTTTTTGCCATCGCAACAGGTTTATTTTATGCAAGATTTTCCCGTCCGCGTGCTTTTTTAAAATTTAGTAAAAATGCGCTTATTGCCCCTTATCAGGATGGTTCTGCGTTAATGGTTCGGGTTGCACCTTTTAAAAATAATCTTCTTACAAGTGCGGAAGTGATCATAACAGTTGCAATCAGCAATCGCGATCAATCAGATTCCCAGACGGAATTTTTCATTTTAAAAACAGAATTACCTAAGATTAATATTTTAGTGCTGAACTGGACGGTGGTTCACAAAATTGATGAAGATTCGCCATTTTATGGGGATGTTAATGAACTTTTAAAAACCGCAAATGTCGAGATTTTCACACAAATTCGTGCGTTTGATGAAGGTTTTGCAAGTACTGTAATTCAACGAACTTCTTATATTACGGAAGAAATTATTGTTGGCGCGAAATTTTTACCAATGTTTGAGCCGTCCACAGATCGTGAAACCACTATTTTAAATTTAGATAAAATTGGGGATTACGAAAAAGTAAATTTGCCGTAATGGATTTAAACTTTTACAAAAACGAAGCTTTAAAAAAAGCCAAAGAACACAAAAAGTTTCTAGAAAATCTTAAAAGAAAACCGCCGAAAAACTTAGATTATTTAGCGGAAGAAACGCACGAAGAGGTTTTCAGGGAAATTGATTGTTTATCCTGCGCAAATTGCTGCAAAACGACCGGACCACTTTTTATGGATAAAGATATTGAGCGAATTTCGAAACATCTGCGGATGAAACCGAAGGATTTTGAGTCAAAATTTCTGCAAACTGATGAAGATGAAGACCTGGTTTTGAAAAGTTTACCCTGTCATTTTTTAGGCGAAGATAATAGGTGTTCAATTTACGAAGTTCGCCCGAAAGCGTGTAGAGAATATCCGCATACTGATCGGAAAAAAGTTTACCAGATCAATAATTTGATGGTGAAAAATACGCTGATTTGTCCGGCGGCTTTTGTTTGGGTGGAGAAAATGCAGGAAAGAATTAAGTGAATTAAAATTTCTTATTTTCTAAACGTTAAAAGTATTTCATCATTAAGATGTTCTATTTCCAGGAATTACTTTTAGGATTTGATAATGACTTTCTAGTTTTTTTTCCATTTTTTTTGTCGTTTAAAAAAAACTAAAAATAAAAGATCCATATTAAACTAATTAATATGGGTCTTTATTTAAAATTTCGGCTTGTAATATTTATTTAATTTTCGGAAAAATAAATCTTAAAGCTAGATTTAGTATTAAACCAAGTAAACAACCTAGAAGGATGATGTAAAAATAATCTAACTGTTTGTTTTTAAATATTATATTTGATAAAATACAACCGATAAAAAACGTAATAAAAGCTATTAAAAACTGTTTCATTTATTATTTTTTATTTATTAATTTATATGTTTTGCGAGATATACAAATTTTGAATTAAATTAGCAATAATTCAAAGTTTAAAGCGTCAATTTTATCGTTTATACCAGCAACATTCGCTAAGATTATAACTGATTTTTTTTGATGTAAGTCAACACTCATTGATGACGAATAACCTCCTGTTCCGCCATTATGCCAATAAAATTCATTTCCATTTTCTGATTTAAGAATATGCCATCCTAATCCAATTTTCATTTTTTCATTTATTACAAAAGTTGGTAGTCTGGTCAATTCTAATTCTTTGTTTTTAACGTCAAATTGCGCATTTGCAAATTTTGATAAGTCTTCTATGGTCGATAATATTCCGCCGCCGCCAAACAACACATCAAAATCCCAGTTTGAGGCTGTTTCGCCCGTTTCTTTTAAACCTTTGATAAGATCTTTTCCCAATTTTTTGGAACTTGTAAAAGAATTTTTCATATCATATTTACCGAAAATATACTTTTGAGCCAAATTCTGAAAACTTGTTTTCTGTGACAAACCAAGTGTATATCCTAAAATTCCTGCGCCCAGATTTGAATAGGAATATTTTTTTGAAGGCTCATTTTCGAGTTTCAATTTATTTTTAAGATAGTCTTCAATTTTATTTTTATCGTAATCTTTGTAGGGATTAATGACATTGGTTAAATCCAGATTGTCTGGTAAACGTGGCAATCCTGAAGTATGATTGGCTAAATTTTTAAAATTTATTTTAATATCATCCTTGAATTTAAAAGGGTAGAAGGCATTAATGTTATCATCAAGCGAAATCTTTTTTTCCGTAACTAATTTTGCTAAAACCGTCGAGGTAAAAACCTTGGTCAAAGAACCAATTTCAAAAATTTTGTTTTGATTTTTAATTGGCTTTATAGTATCATTGATTTTTATAACACCATAATAATTTGTTTTTCCATTCTCAATAATTGCAATGGAAAGTTGCGTTCCATTTGGTAAATCGGAAGTTTTTGAAAAAATTATTTTCGAAATATCTGTTGGATACGAACTTAAAAAATTGATAGTATTATTCTTAGTGGAAATTTTATCTTTAAACGGCTGAATAAAAAATCCGTTTATTTTATTCGAACTGTCGAGGGAAATATTTACTGCAAAATTGCCTTTATCAAATTCTGTTTTGAAAGACGCATACTTTTTCTGTTCATATCCAACGAAATTTCCGCTCTTGATATTACCTGCTTGATTTTTTAAATCTGACAAAAACGATTTTGTGTTTTTGATTGGAAGTGCGTTTTGCATCTCAAGTGAAAAACTTTTAAAAATTTCATCAAATTTTTCTTCATTATAATTTATTAGGAAATTGTCAAATGCAGTTTTGTAGTTTGCAGTTTGACCAAATGAAATATTTGCCATAAACATTGTTATTAAAAATACAAATATTCTTTTCATTCGGTTTTTTTTATAATGTTAGATGAGGTTTTGCAAATTGGTGATGTTGCGGCTTAATAAGACAAATCTTTCTATTACAAATTAAACTTCGGAATATCTAAAATCTTTAATTTGGCGAAAATCTCGCACTATTGCCAATACGATGTTAGCAGACGTTTTTTTATTCAACTAATTTAATTTCTCCTGCCCAAAAACAAGCAATTTCATAATCTTGATAAGGATCTTTTCCTGATTTATTCAAGCACCATTGCCAATCTACAATTTTTGTGTTTGTTAGGATTTTCATAGTTGAACCTTCTGCAAATTCGAGTGTTATGTTTTTCATTTCGTCCAAATTAATTTGGGTGATTGACTTTCGAAGATTTGATGCTAAAATTGTACATTTAGGTACTTTTTCATTGTCAATACTATATTTAAATTCGGAATAATTATTTTTTAAAAAGTCATAAATCACCTTTTCTTCTTGAAATTCAATTGCATGTGCTGAAAGGGAATAGTTGCCAATAAAAATATCCCAAGTGTCTCCAAAACTAAACCTAGATATAAATTCTCCTACAAGTTTTTGATTTAAGATTTCCAATTCTTTATTCATTCGGTTTTAAATATTTTTAATTCTAAAATATCTTCTTGATTTTAAGAGATTTAAACCTTTTCAATTACTTTTCGATTTTAAACACTTTTTTTGGCAAAATGACTGCTAACGTTTTTCGGCTTTGCGATGGTGCGGATTAATATGACAAATCTTTCTATTATAAACTAAACTTCGGAAAATCTAAAATAGTTAAACTTGGCGAAAATCCCGCACTATTGCAAAACCGCTGTTATCTGTCGCTTTTCTTATCATAACCAAGATTTGAAACTACCATGCCTTCTTCTTTAAGTTCCAATCTAGAATCGTTTAATCTCATAATTTCATATAATATTGATGTTTTATTTTCAAAATTTAGAATCAAATTATTTCCAAGGATTGTCCATTTACCGTTTAGTTTTTCTCCTCTACTTTTTGAAGTAAATATATTATTATTTTTAAATTCTAATTTGTTCACAAAAATTATATTTTCAGTTTTTATTCCATCAATCATTGGAAATGCAATTGAATCACTAAAAACTTTAAACTCCCATTTTCCTTTGATTTTCTTGTCAGATTCAGGATTAAATTGAGCAGATAAAAAATTAGTTGAAAGTAAAACTAAATACAATATTTTCTTCATACAATCTGTTTTGTTGATGTGGAATTTTTATAAAGTGACAGATAACGGTTCTCGGCTTTGCGATGGTGCGAACTTCGGAACCGAGTATTTTCTGCTAAGATAAAATTTCTTGCGAAAGATAAGCGTGAATTTACCACAAATTTCGCCATTTATGCAAACCGCTGTTGGCAGCAGGTTTAATATTTAACTTCTAAATGCGATATGGATTTCAGTCTTTCGGATGCCACTTTTTGTTTAAATTTCTCCATCTTTAAGTTTAGAAATTCGTTTGGATTTTCTGGGCGATAGATATCAATATTGTACATAAATTTATTTTCAGGATCAAGCCATTCATCTATATCTAATATTTGTTTTCCAGTTTTTACATATATTCGCCTGTTTTCCAGTTTAATTATTCCCGTCTTGCCATTCAAATTATTAATAATTATATCATGAGATTTAGAATCAAAATATATTTGCTGTAAATCGCCGTATCGGTCTTCAATATCCATAAGATACATTCCATATCCAACGAATGATATTAAACCGACAAACAATATTGCTAACCTAATTATAATTCGTTTCATCAATTTAGACATAAATGTTTTTTCGAGTTGTCTTCAAAACTTGCTGGCAACGTTTTGCGTATTGGCGATAGTGCGTCTTTAACGCGGAAACTTTCTAAATATAAATTAACCTTCGGAATATCTAAAATGGGTAAACTTGCGATTCCTCCGCGCTATTGCCAATACGATGTTAGCAGAAGTTTTTTTATGTAATCCACAAATTCCAGTTTCTAACTATTCTCCAGTTTCCATTTCTTTTTTGAAGAATATAAGCTGTTCCATCTCCATAAATTCCATCTCGATAATTGACTTCTATGTAAGCAATACTTTGATTTTCTGTAAAATAAATATCTGAAAATTCTAAGTATTCATATGAATTTCTATTTTTGTAATCAAGTTCAATTTCTGAAATATTTGAATTCTTGAATTTTTTCTTTAGATTTTCGCTTATTTTAGTGATTCCATTTTCACGATTTTGAGATTTAAAAAACTTATAATCAGATTTGAATATAAATTTTTATGCTTTAAAATCAGGCTTTCCATTAGGACCAATCGGTAAAAAGTATCCTTGAAAATCTTTTTGGCTAAATTTTTTAAATTCTACACCAATTTTCATTGTTGAATTAGCAATTCTGTTGCTTGTAGAATCATTTTTAAGTGCTTTCAATTTTTGAGTATCAATAAAAGTTTCAATTATTGAATCAATATCGTTTTGGTTTGCAAAAAAATTGAACTTGGTACTTGAACAATTAATCAAAAAAATGAAACTAAAAATAAGCGTGATTATTTTCATAAAATTTCTGCTAACGGTTGGGTATTTCTGTTGGCGGGGATTTTATATAACAAGTCTTTGTAAATATGACAAATTGAACAATTAGCGAAAATCTTGATGATATAAAC
>NZ_FOQT01000005.1 GCF_900113805.1 Halpernia frigidisoli
AAATCGCAAGTTTGACGATTTTAGATGTTCCGAACATTATTTTTAATAGAGAAAGTCCGCGTTAAGGCCGCACCATCGCCAATACGCAAAACGTTGCAAGAAACCATATAACAAACAACGGTTAAAAAAGAGGCTAACCTTCTCAGAAAATGCGAATATTAATAAACCTGCTAATTAATGTTTGTATCAAAGCAGAAAAATTAATTTATAAAATTTAAAACATGAAAAAAATTAGAAGAATTTCACAAAACCCTTATTTCATTGTACTAATACTGTTCAATTTCCTATTTGTAAGTTGCAATAGGTCGAATGACGTGGATAATTTTGAAAAACCAGAGGAAGTTTCTGGAAAAGTACTTTTTAATGAAATTGTATTTGGTACTTCAAATAAATTAAATCTTGACCATGTAAACGAAATGAATGCCATTACGGGTACTTTGGATAAAAAACAAAAAGATTTATATATTAAGACAATAAATAAAATAGATGATAAAATTTTGGAGCAAAATCCCAAATATTTTGATGAATTTAAAAGTGATTTATATTCCAAAGATCACTATAGAATTTCGGCGTCAATTGAAGACTTAAAAACTGTAATCGAAAAAGCTTTAATGGCAATTCCAGAATTGCGAGATAGCTATGTTCTTGGAATGAAAATAGCAAAAAATGTTGATGTAAAGGTTTTTACAAATGAGGATGGAACTTTAAATCAACAAGCTTTCAAAGATTATATGCAAAAAGAATATGGAGATAAAGAAATTGAAAGTCTGATTGGACCAACATTTATCGGAGTTGCTGTTTATATTGCTTTAGCCGTCTCGGTAGGTGTTGCAGTAAATATTGGTGCATTCGTCTTTTGCTATTATTATGTTAGAAATAATTGTAACAAAATGGATTTAAGTAACAGCAAATTAAAAAATGAAATATTGGTTAATCAAATTTATGAGAAACTTTAAAAAATTATGTTTATCTAATTTACATTTATTAATCACTATTGGTATTGTTTTTATTGTTCTAACTTCATTTAATAATGAAAATGGATTTCATTTTAATGATAAAACAGTTATTATTAAAAACGCAATACCACAAGGGTGGGCATTTTTCACGAGAAATGCTCGTGAGAACGAAATAATGCTTTACAAATTTGATAAAAATAAACTTCGTTGTATCAATACCAGTTCATCTCTAAATTTATATTTAATTTTCGGATTAAAAAGAAATAATAGGAGAGTAAGTTTTGCAATGGGGTCAGTTTTTAGCACGCCTGTAAAATGGAGGAAATTTACTAATAACGAAGAAGTTTTTGCTGATAAAAACTTCAATACATTCCGATTTGGTCATAATTCTGATTCGAAATTAAAGACAGGCAATTACGTCGCTGTAAGTGAAGAACGAATTCCTTGGGCATGGGCATCAAATTTTAAATCACCAAAAAAATATTATTATAAATTTACTATTAAATGAAAGTTTCATTAAATGCATATAACATTTGCAGAACTAGTTTAGCCATAGGAACTTTATTAACACTTATATCTAATTCAAATTACACGTTGTTTGGTAATAATCCGCCCGAAGTTAGTTTTACATATTATAATGCAAGTTTATTTTTTATTTTAGGTAATACCATTCTGGCGAAATTTTTTGCCATTATGGTATTACTATTTGTTATTTCAGGATTCTACCCAAAATTTTCTGGAATTCTACATTGGTATGTAACATATAGTTTTTTGATTTCTTGTGATGTCTTTGACGGAGGTGACCAAATTGCGTCAAATTTAACACTATTACTTTTACCGCTTACAGTACTAGACAAAAGCCAAAATCACTGGAATTCAAATGGAATCACATTCAATAGCAACTATTTTTTAAAGTTAATTCAAAAAATTTTTTACAATTTAATTTTGGTACAGATTTGTGTAATTTACTTACATGCTTTTGTTGGTAAACTAGCGATTGAAGAATGGTCTAATGGCACCGCGGCTTATTATTGGCTAACTCATAAGTATTTTGGTATTGCAGAACCTTTCAGAAATTTTGCTCAACATTTTTTAGCAAATGAATATATAACTACAATAATTACATGGGGAACAATTTTATTAGAATTTATTTTGGCATCATTTATATTTGTTAGTCAGAATGATAAAAGAAGAATTGTACTTTTTATTGTTGCGACAATATTTCACTTCAACATTCTAATATTTCATGGTTTAGCATCATTTTTCTTTATGATGTTAGCAGCGTCCAGCATTTACTTAATTCCTTTAAACAAAAATTATAATTTAAACTTTACATTATGGCAGAAAATATCCAAAACATTTTAATTTTTGATTTATCAATTTTTAGTGTTATTCTACTATTCTATTTTTATAAACCAAAAGAAATTAATTATATGATAGGTTATAGAACAAAATTGTCTATGAAAAATGAGAAAAATTGGGAATTTGCCCAATCATTTTTTACGAAGAAATGGATAATTACCATACCTATAATTTTAATTACCCAAATACCTGTTATTTTTGGTGTTTATCCAAAATCTATTTTAATTATTTCAGGAGTGCAGTTTACAATATTATCTGTCTATGCGATAATCATTACTGAAAAAGAATTAAAGAAACTAAACTAAATATTCGTAACAAGTCGAAACACTTCGGAATATGGCATCTTGCAACATCGTATTGGCAATAGTGCGGAGGAATCGTTAGTTTAACCACTTTAGATTTTCCGAAGATTAATTTATATTAAGAAAGTTTCCGCGTTAAAGCCGCACCATCGCCAATACGCAAACCGTTGGCAGAAAATTCATAAGAAAAGTTATCAAAAAATCGAAAGTGGAACTTTGATTCACGCTTTTAGATAATACTTGAAACGCTTTGATACCAAAGTACCTATTTGAATTGAAAACCAGCGGTCGGACTAACCGAAACAGCGACCTTAAGAAACCTGAAAGTAGGTATATTTTAAATAAAAAATTTTATATGAAAAAATTATTTTTTTCTGTAGTTGCGACTACGCTTTTGTCAATGAATCTTTCTGCGGTTGAAAGTAATTCTACAGTTGTGACAAAAGATAATGTTACATTTTCGAAAGGAACTTGTACTATGACTTTTACAGCTTATGGTAGTGATGGCTCAACTTATACTTGGACTGAAACTTATTGGGCATACAGTTACCAAAATTGTCAAGATTTAGGGAAATACAGATTAGACGAACTTAATGAAGGTAATTAAAACTTAATTAAAATCTAATTAAAATCTGTGGTAGTAATTATCTCTACCACATTTTTATATCTAAATTTAATAAAATGAGAAAATCAATTTTTATATTATTTTTAATATCAAATATAATCCTTGCTCAAAATTTACATGTCGAATATTTAAATCAGACGTCGAAATATACAAATTTTAAAGAGGATTTATATATTTCTAATAATAAGGTGCTCAGCATTCGAGATTCAATCGTTAATAATAGTTTTGATGAAAAAAAAGCAATGAATTCAGGAACCAACGAAGCAGCATTCTTTATAAAGGAGAAACTACATAAAATTATCTATTACAAAAACTTTGATAATAAAGTGATCTTTAACAACTATATTAATGGTACTAACTATTACATAGAAGACCTGTTGCCAAAAATAAATTGGAATACGAGCTATAAGGAAACTAAAACAATTGCAGGATATCTTTGCAATAAAGCAACTTTAGAATTTCGCGGTTCAAACATTATTGCATTTTATTCTAAAAAATTGAATTATAATAGCGGTCCATATAAATTTCAAGGACTAAATGGTTTAATTTTAGAAATTCGTGATAATGATAATCCTGAATTTAATTCATGGATAGCTATTTCAGTTGAAGAAAATAATCAAAGCAAAGTAGAAACCCCATCATTGCCAGAGAATGTAAAAACAATAAGCCTGAAAGATTTTTTAGAATTAAAAAATCAGGAAAATGAAAAAAAGTTTAATAAAATGATTGGAGGTGCACCTTCTGGAACGGTATTTACCAATAAAAAAATTATTAGAGGAGGAATAGAAAAAAATTATGAGTGGGAAAAATAAATTGCTCTTTGTGTTTTTAATTTTATTTTTAAATACAATAGTTGCAGCGCAAGAGTTTAGAGTAATGTATAATTACAGTTTCAAAAAAGATTCAACTAATAATTTTGTTGAAAGTGAAATGATGGTATTAGATACTGAAGATAAAGGTTCGGTCTTTTATAGTTATCCTAAATATAAATATGATTCTATTTCCATAGCAAAACATAAAAAAAATGAAAATGTTGTGGAGGCAGACAATTCTAAAATTCAATTTTTTGTAGAAAAAAAATATCCAAATTTCGAATTGGTATTTCATACAACTTTAGGTTCAACAAATTATGCAGTAAACGACAGCACAAAAATTAAATGGAAATTAGAACCAGAAAGAAAAATATTAAAAGGTTTTCCAGTTCAAAAAGCAATTGCAAATTTTGGAAATAGAGACTGGGTTGCTTGGTATTCAAAAGAAATTCCAATTAATGATGGACCATTTAAATTTTTTGGATTACCTGGATTAATTTTAGAAATTGAAGATTCAAAATCTAATCATAAATTTGAATTTTTAGGTATTGAAAAAAATTCATATGGGTATAACAATTTCTTCAAAATAAATAAGTTAAATGAAAAAGAATTAAGTAGTGAAGACTTTAATAAACAGTGGAAAATTTATAAGAAAGACCCTGCCAAAGACACAAAATTTTCACTTTTGAATTCTAAACTTGGATATAGTATTAATTATGATGGAAAAGATTACTCAATTTCTGATATGATTCGGATTGAGGAAGAAAGGCAAAAAGAAAAAATAAAACGTGATAACAATTTTATCGAACTTTCGCTATACAAATAAAGAATCTTCTGCCAACATGGTATTTGCAAAAGAAGCCCCAAATTTACTCTGTGAATAGGGGCTTTCTTCGCAAATACCCAACCGTTATGCGACATTTTAAATAAATACTATGAAAATTAAAATCTTTTACTCAATTTTAGTATTTCTCACCTTTTCGCCTTTATTATTCAGTCAGAAAAATATTGCTAAAAATTATAAAACAGAAAAATTTAATATTGCGATATTTCCTAAATCGTATGGAAAATTTTTGCCGAAAAATCGTTTTACACCTTCTAAAATAGAAATTGATAAAGCAGAATTAAAATTACTAACAGAACTTAAAGTAATAAATAAAAATCACATAAATCAATCGTCAGGTCCCGTAATTGAGGAAAATCTAATTAAATATAAGCGACAGTATTTTGGATGTATTGATAAAGACGGAAAAAAGTATCTTTTAATCAATTCTTTTTTGAGTGACAATGAAAAACCAAAGATGTGGTTAAATACATTTTATTTGGTTAACGATGGTGGAAGTTATTATTGGCAAATAAAATATTACATTAACGATGATGAACTAAAAGATTTACATGTAAATGGTTTTGGTTAAAAAAACGAACGCACAACAGCGGTTTTGCAATAGTGCGGAATTTTCGCAAAGTTTAAAGATTTCAGATTTTCCGAAGTTTCGTTTATAATAGAAAAGTTTTGCATTTTTAGCCGCAACATCGCCAAACGCCAAAACGCTAAAATAGATTTTAGCATATAAATATCTTCTACCGAAATAAAAAAGCACATTTAAAAATCAAGAAAGCCTCAAAATCAGACCTTTCAATTCTTTATAAATTTTGTAAATTTCACTCATAAAATTAAACAAGATGTCCACACTTACTTTCGCCGAAAAAATAGCACAAGCCGAGAATTTCTTGCCGATCAACGGTACAGATTATTTAGAATTTTACGTCGGTAATGCGAAACAGGCGGCGCATTATTATAAAACGGCTTTTGGTTTTCAAAGTCTAGCTTACTCAGGTCCTGAAACCGGAAATCGCGAAAGTGTTTCATACGTTTTAAAACAAGGGAAAATAAAACTGGTTTTAACTTCAGGTTTAAATTCCAGTTCGCCAATTGTAGAACATCAAAAAATTCACGGTGACGGCGTTAAAATTTTGGCACTCTGGGTAGATGATGCTTACAGCGCGTATGAAGAAACCACAAAACGTGGCGCAAAAATGTACATGGAACCAACCACTATTTCAGACGAAAACGGAGAAGTAAGAATGTCGGGAATATACACTTACGGCGAAACTGTCCACATGTTCATCGAAAGAAAAAACTATTCTGGTGAATTTATGCCAGGTTTTGTAAAATGGGAAAGCGACTACAATCCTACTGATGTCGGACTTTTATACGTAGATCATTGTGTAGGAAATGTAGGTTGGAACAGAATGATTCCTGTGGTAAAATGGTATGAAGAAGTAATGGGATTTGTTAATATTTTATCCTTTGACGACAAACAGATCAATACAGAATATTCTGCTTTAATGTCAAAAGTAATGAGCAACGGGAACGGTTTTTCTAAATTCCCGATCAATGAACCAGCGGAAGGAAAGAAAAAATCCCAAATTGAAGAATATCTGGATTTTTATGAAGGCGAAGGCGTTCAACATATTGCTGTTGCAACAAAAGATATTATAAAAACTGTAACTGATTTAAAATCCAGAGGCGTAGAATTTCTTGGCGCACCGCCGGAAGCTTACTACAATATGATCCCGGAAAGAGTTGGCGTTATTGATGAAGATGTCAAAAAATTACAAGAACTGGGAATTTTAATTGACCACGATGAAGAAGGTTATTTGCTTCAAATTTTTACAAAACCTGTAGAAGATCGCCCTACTCTTTTCTATGAAATCATCGAAAGACACGGCGCACAAAGTTTTGGCGCGGGTAACTTTAAAGCTCTATTTGAAGCGTTAGAAAAAGAACAGGAAAAAAGAGGTAATTTATAATCAAATTTTTTGTTGGATATTTGCCGCTTAATTTTAAATAAAATTCATGAAAAAAATATTGGTAACGGGTGTTCTCTTAATGGCCACTTTTAACCTGCAAGCACAAAATTTTGGCTCAATTTCCAAGATTTTAGATAAACTGGAAGCAAACACTAAAACCCAGAAAGAATACGATAACTACAACATTGAAGGTAAAAAATTCTTTGTTCTAGTAAATGCAGATGATCATTCTGAACGTCACATCATCGAATTTTTACCTGAAAATAAAGTTCAGATCATCGAGTTAATTGATGATAAAAAAACCGGCGATCAATTTTCTAATATTTTTAATGGTGACATTGTCAGAAACCACAACAGTATTTCTGTTCGCGCTGATATTTTGGAAGGCGAAAAAATCGCAATGCCAAAAGTTTATAATTTACTTTTAAATTTTTACAAAGGTTACTGGTATTTGATAGATATCAACACTAGAGAAAAATGGCTTGAAACCCACTATTTAGATAAAAAATAACACAGACTTTGCTTCTTCAACGGAGCAAAGTTTTTTATTTTCATAAATATTTCCTTTTTTTTTATGCTATCTCGCTATCTTCATTTGCTTGTTTGCAAGTTTTTTAATAGCGATTTCGTATCTTTTACACATTAATTTTAACATTAAATTTTATGACTTCTTTTATTCAATACGACTCAAAATCAGATTTTTCAATTCATAATATTCCTTTTGGTGTAGCAGTTTTTAACAATGAATATATTGCCTGCTGTACGCGGATCGGCGATATGGTGGTAGATCTTGCCACGCTTTATGACTTTGGATTTTTAGATAATATTGAAGGTTTAGACGACAATCTTTTTGAAGCTTACACTTTAAATCTGTTTATAGAACTGGGAAAACCTGTCACAAATGCAGTTCGTTTAAGATTGCAGGAATTATTTTCTGAAAATTCTTCTTTGTCTAAAGATGAAAAAAGTATAGCCGACTGTTTTTTTGATCTTGATCAGGTGCAGATGATGATGCCTGTTCACGTTCCAAATTATACCGATTTTTATTCTAGTATTGAACATGCAACAAATGTTGGCGCCATGTTTCGTGATCCTGAAAATGCATTGTTGCCAAACTGGAAACATATTCCCGTGGGATATCACGGCAGAGCATCCTCAATTGTAATTTCAGGCGTGGAAATTTTTCGCCCAAAAGGACAAACGAAACCAGTTGGCGCAGATTCACCAATTTTCGGTCCATCACAACAACTGGATTTTGAACTTGAAATGGGTTTTATCGTTAATGAAAATACAGAAATGGGCGATTCAATTTCAGTAGAAAAAGCTGAAGATTCCATTTTTGGGATGGTTTTATTTAACGACTGGTCTGCAAGAGATATTCAATCCTGGGAATACGTGCCGCTCGGGCCATTTTTAGGGAAAAATTTCGGCTCATCGGTTTCTCCGTGGATCGTGACTTTGGAAGCGCTTGAACCATTCAGAACATCTTCACCAAAGCAGGAACCTGAAGTTTTAGATTATTTAAAATTTAATGGTGACAAAAACTTTGATATTAATTTAGAAGTTTATTTAAAACCTGAAAACGGCGATGAAAATTTAATTTCAGAAAGTAACTTCAAATATATGTACTGGAATATGGCGCAGCAACTTGCGCATCACACGGTAAATGGCTGTAATGTTGAGGTTGGAGATCTTTACGCGTCAGGCACAATTTCCGGGAAAGACAAATCTTCTTATGGTTCTATGTTGGAATTAACGTGGCGAGGAACGAATCCTTTAACTTTAAATGACGGCTCAGAAAGAAAATTCATCAATGATAATGACACAATTACCATGAAAGGGTGGGCAGAAAAAGATGGAATTCGTGTTGGTTTTGGGGAAGTTTCGGGGAAGATTTTGCCTGCGAAATAATTTATTAAAACACATAAGTTTTTTTTACTTATCCTTATTTTAGTTAACATTAGAACACATTAGTTTAGAAAATAGAAAATTCTTTTAACTAAAAAAAATTTATGGAAATTACACAGAAATTTATAAATGAATTAACATACAAAATTACGGGAGCATGTATCGAAGTTCATAAAATTGCTGGCGCTGGTTTATTTGAAAATTTTTATCACGAGTGTTTGAAAAAGGAGTTTGAAATAATTAGCATAAAATATAAATCTGAACTGTCAATTCCGTTTGATTATAAAGGAAAAATGATTGATTGCAAAGTAAAATGCGATTTCCTTATTGAAGATTTAATCGTTCTGGAAATAAAATCTGTAGCGGATATAAATAATGTTCACCGCGCTCAGACCATGAATTACATGAATTTATTAAAAGTTCCAAAATCAATTTTGGTGAATTTTAATGTTAACAATATCTATCACGAAGGTCATGAAACCTTCGTCAGCAAATATTTTAGTAATTTAAATAAAACATAAAACTTTTATATTGCTTCCAAACTAAAATCAAAGTTTTAAATACTAATAATCAAATTTGTTTATAAAACTTATGTGCTTTTATGTTCACTAAAATCGAAGCTGTCACTAATAAACTAATGTGTAAAATAAACTATGAAATCAATCAACTTAAAAGACCTTAATAATCTCGAATTACAAACTTTATTGCAGACAGCGATCGCTCCTCGACCAATTGCGCTGGCTTCTACCGTTGATAAAAATGGAAATGTGAATTTGTCACCTTTCAGTTTTTTTAATATTTTTTCGTCAAATCCGCCGGTTGTTATTTTTTCGCCAGCCAGAAGAGTTCGCGATAATACGACAAAACATACATTAGAAAATCTTTTGGAAGTACCGGAAGTTGTGATTGGAAATGTAAATTTTGATATGGTGCAGCAGGTTTCTCTCTCTTCCACAGAATATGACGATGGTGTCAATGAATTTGTAAAAACAGGTTTAACCATGAAACCCGCCGATTTGGTTAAACCGCCATTAATTGTTGAAAGTCCGGTGAATATGGAGTGTAAAGTTTTAGAAATAAAAGCTTTAGGTAAAGAAGGTGGCGCAGGGAATTTGATCATTTGTGAAGTTTTAAAGGTTCACGTTCGGGAAGAATTTTTAGATGAAAATGAAAAATTAGACCAAAAGAAACTGAATCTCGTATCAAGATTGGGCGGAAACTGGTATGGAAAAACTTCCGCAGAAACCTTATTTGAAGTGCCAAAACCTTTGGTTAAAAAAGGAATTGGTTATGATCAATTGCCTGATGAAATTAAGAAATCATCTGTTTTTACCGGAAATGATCTTGGAATGTTGGCTAATGTTGAAGAACTTCCAAGCGGAAATTTTTCATCTGATTTAGAAATACATAAAAAAGCACAGAATTTACTTTTAGAAAGTAAAATTTCTGAAGCCTGGACGATTTTAAGACAATAAAATTTAAGCAATATTTTTAAGGAAATCAATCGTGGCATTTACCACAAAATTCATTGCGACCGGAAGTTTAAAATCCGTCCAGGGTTGTTTGGTATTAAAGGTGTGACCGGTATTTTCCACTAAAATTATTTTGGAATTTTTAATCCAGTTATTTAAATTCTTTGCATTTGAAGTTTTTACACTTTCGTCATTTTTCCCGTGAATAATTAAAGTTGGAATATTTAAAGATTTTGCGGCTTTTTCAACATCCAGCTTTTCTTTATTTTCCAGATAATTATTTAGAAACTGAATTTTGTGAGGCATTTGCTGCTTCGTTCTGCTGTTAAACGTATTATAAATCCCGGTATTTTGCCAATTTTCCAATTGTTCACCGGTTACAAAACGGTTCATGGAATCTACACTTCCCAAAGTAATTAAAGAAGAAATTCTTGAATCTTCCGCCGCTTTTAAAACGCAAATTCCGCCACCACGAGAATGACCGAGTAAAGTTATTTTAGAAGAATCAACATTTTCGAACTTTGAAAAATGATCAATCACGACATTAAGATCATCTAATTCCTGCGTGTAATTATTTTCAGAAAATGCTTCAATATCGCTAAATTCTGAGGTATTTTCTAGGCCAATTCCATTCATAGGAAAATTAAAACTAACAAATAAAAAACCTGATTTCGCGAATTTTTCTGCCATTAAATTCCACGCGCCCCAATCTTTAAAACCTTTATAACCATGCGCAAAAATCACCAATGGTAATTTTTCCGACGTTTCCGGCGTGTAATTGTCCACTAAAAACTTTCTGCCTGTTTTGTTTTCTAAAACTATATTTTGTTCTGTTCTGAATTTCATCTTTAGATTTTAATAAGCATTAAAGTTAAGAAATAAAAAAGCCTTTCAGAGAATATTCTGAAAGGCCTTAAAATTAAATATTAAGATTACCAGATTCTGATTCTGTCTGCTGGCGCTTTATAAAGTTTGTCACCAGGTTTCAGATCAAACGCTTTTTGGAAAGCATCTAAGTTGATGATCGGACCAAATGCACGGTAATATCCCGGCGAGTGCGGATCTGTTTTCACCTGATTACTGGTCGCTTTATCCGTAGATTTTGTTCTCCAAACGGTTGCCCAACTCATAAAAAATCTTTGATCCTGAGTTAATCCAGAGATTTTTCCCGGATTTCCGTGGTCTTTTAAATACATTTGAAGTGCATCGTAGGCTACGGAAGAACCTCCTAAATCGCCAATATTTTCACCCATTGTAAATTTACCGTTCACGAAAGTGCCTTTTACGGGTTCATAAGCGCTGTATTGCTCGCCCAATTTTGTAGTTGCTGCGTCAAAGTTTTTTCTGTCAGCGTCTGTCCACCAGTTATTTAAATTTCCATCTCCGTCAAATTTAGAACCACTGTCATCAAAACCATGAGAAATTTCGTGGCCTATTACGGCACCAATTCCACCAAAATTTACTGCAGGATCTGCTTTAAAATTAAAAAACGGTGGCTGTAAAATTGCAGCCGGAAAAACGATCTCATTATTTGAAGAACTATAATAAGCATTCACCGTTTGAGGCGTCATTCCCCACTCAGTTTTATCAACTGGTTTACCGATTTTTTCCAGTTTTTTCTGGTAATTCCAATCTGATACATTTTGTAAATTGGAATATAGTGTTCCACCTTCTGATGGTGACTTTAAAGCTAATTTAGAATAATCTTTCCACTTATCCGGATAAGCCACTTTCACGGTAAATTTTGATAATTTTTCCTGTGCTTTTTCCTTTGTTACAGGCGACATCCATTGCAAATTGGCAATATGTTCTTTAAATCCTTTTTTTATGTAGCTTATCATAGTTAACATTTGCTCTTTCGCCTCAGCTGGAAAATACTTATCAACATATAATTTACCAAAAGCTTCGCCTAAAACGCCATTTACCAAGCCCAAGCCACGTTTATCTATTGGTCTTTGCACTTCCTGTCCCTGTAAATATTTAGAATAAAAATCAAATTTCATCTGATCTAATTTTTGGGACAAACTGCCGGCGTTTCCTGAAAGCATATTATATTTCATATACTCTTTGATTAACGGCAAATTGCTTTCCGTCATAAAAGAATCCATATTTTTATAATAATTTAGCTCACCGATAATTACTTTGTCAGTATTTACACCTACGCTTGTAAGATATGTTGGCAAATCAACATTTTTCACCAAACCTTTAAGCTGAGCCATCGTCTCTGGATTATATCTCAAAGTAGCATCTCTACCCTGCTCTAAAGTCAATAAGTAGGAAGCCAGTTTATTTTCAAATGAAACAATTCTTTCTGAACCTGCACTAGCATCTTTTTCACCTAAAACGTTTAGCATAGAAGCAACATATTTCTGATATTCTGCTAAAACTTTTGTGTTTGCTTCATTTTTTTTCTGATAGTAATCTTTACCTAAACCCAAACTTGGTCCGCCTAAGTAAATAGCATTCATATTAGAATTTTTCAAATCTGATGAAACGCCCCAATTATAAAATGGATTATCCCCGGTTTTTGTTGCTTCGATAAGATATTTTTGAAGATCTCCAATAGAATTTAAAGCATCAATTTTAGCTAAATCAGATTTAATAGGATTTATGCCCTGCTCATCTCTCGTTTTCAAATCAGAAAATGATGCATATAGAGCCTGAATTTTTTGTCCTTCAGAACCTGCCGTATATTTTTCGCTTAAAATTTTATTTAAAATTTCCAAGGAAGAATTGTCCGTTTGCTCACGCAATTCATTAAAAGAACCCCAACTTGGTTTATCTGATGGAATAACAGCAGTTTTCATCCATCCACCATTAACATAATTATAAAAATCATCCTGTGGTCTTACCGAAGAATCGCCGTAAGTTAAATTTAAACCAACATCTTTTACATTGGCTGATTTTGTCGTCATTAGTTTAGCATCCTTCATTGGCTTTTTTTGCGCATTTGAAAGATTAAAAAATAGAACCGCGGAAAGTGAAAATACACTTATCGTAAATTTTTTCATTTAAAAAGTAAATTATAATATTAGTATTTGATATATAGTAAAGATAATTAAAAAATTTATATTTGAAGAAAACTTTATGAAAGCATTAGTATTGGGCGCGACAGGCGCGACAGGTAAAGATTTAACAAAATTGTTACTGGAAGATCAGGATTTTTCTGAAGTTCATCTTTTCGTAAGAAATAACATAAAATCTGAAACTAAAAAATGTAAAATACACGTTGTTGACTTTGATCAACCAAAAAACTGGCAACATCTGGTGACTGGCGATGTCGCTTTTTCATGTATGGGAACGACTTTAAAAGACGCTGGAAGCAAGGAAGCACAGAGAAAAGTTGATTATGATTATCAGTTAAATTTCGCAGAAGCAGCAAAAAATAATGGTGTAGAAGATTTTATCCTGGTTTCAGTTTATGGAGCAGATTCAGGATCGAAGTTATTTTACAATCGGATCAAAGGCGAACTGGAAGACGCAGTTAAAAAATTAAATTTTGAGAAAACTACCTATTTTCAACCGGGAATTCTGGAGCGTAAAAACAGTGAAAGATCGGTCGAAGTTTTAAGCATAAAAGCTTTGAATTTTGTGAATAAATTAGGCTTATTCAAAAGTCAAAAACCATTGCCAACATCAGTTTTAGCAAAAGCAATGGTCAACGCAGCAAAAATAAAATCAAAAGGTTTTTCTGAAATAAAACTTTCCGCTATCTTCAATTTTGCTGAAAAAATTAAATAAAAAAAACCGGCTAAATCGCCGGTTACTATTTTGAAGACAAAATATTATTGAAAATATTTGGTGATTTTTTCACTTGTTGGTTTTGTAGTGCTTATAAAACTGTCAACCAAATGTCCGTTTTCATCAACTAAGAATTTTGTGAAATTCCATAAAATAGTTGTGTTTTTTACGCCGTTTAAATCTTTATTAGTTAAATATTTAAAAATCGGCGCAATATCGTCACCTTTCACTGATACTTTTGACGCCATCGGAAAAGTTACACCATAATTTCTGGTGCAAAATGTACTGATTTCCTTATCACTTCCCGGTTCCTGACCTCCAAAATTATTCGCAGGAAAACCAATAACAACAACTTTATCTTTATATTGCTCAGCAACTTTTTCAAGATCAGCATATTGTGGTGTGAATCCGCACTCCGAAGCTGTATTTACAATTAAAATTTTCTTGCCTTTATAATCAGCAAAATTTATTGTTTTTCCTTCTTCTAAACCTGAAACTTTAAAATCATAGATTGATTCTGGTTTTACAACTGATTCAGATTTCGTCATCGTTTCATCTTTTGCCATTGGTTTATCTTTTTTTTGTCCCGTACAATTCTGTAGAAATGCACCTGCACTTAGCAGTAAAATGAATATTTTTTTCATATTATTTATTTTAAAAATTTATTTAAATTTAAAAGTATTGTCAGGAAACTGCCTGTTGGTTTCAATTTTATTTACCAGCATCACATAATCGCCATCTTTTTTAGGTGATGAAGATTCAATCCTGAAAGGCATTAAAAATGAACCAACTTTTCGATAATCGGAATAACTTAGAGATTCATCTTTTTTAATTTCCTTTAAAAGCATCGAAGTTTTAACATCAAAATAATAAATGGTTTTATTTACATTTTTCGTTAGTTCTACTTTGTAGCAGACATTTTCACCAATTTTTTCTTTACCCTGAAATTCCGCAGTAAAACCTTTATTTTCATAATCAATAAAGTCATTATCAAAACTTTCCGGTTTATAATTTTCATAAACCTGAATTTTATTCGTCGCGTAATTCATCGCATAACCTTTGTCACCGTCAAAACCCTCGATAGCTGTATCTTTCTTTCCCATTGTAATAACAGTTTTGGTCAGATTTGGTCGCTGTTGGTAAATTTTGATCGGATAAATATCATTAATTCCCAATGACACTTTTCCTTGTAAAAGAATGGAATTTAAAAGCTTCCAGTTAGTAATACCGCCCGAAAGTTCTAAGTTTTGATCAATAATTTCTTTTGCAGACTGCGAAAATATTAATGCGCTAAATATAAGACTGAATAAAATGGTTAACTTCTTCATTAAACTACTAAAAACGTTGAAAATAAATTTAAAGGTAAATCGTAATTGTCAAATATAGTTATTAAATAAAATACGAAAGTTGTTAAAAATCAGTTTTAAGATTTTTTTATGAGTAAAGCGCGCGCTTTTTCCAGATCTTCGGGAACATCAATTCCAATACCGACGAAATCGGTTTCTATCATTTTGATTTTCATGCCGTATTCTAAATATCTGATGCATTCTATTTTTTCGGAAATTTCCAAGGGACGCATTTTTAATTCTGTAAATTTTAAAAGCGCATCTTTTCGAAACGCATAGACACCAATATGTTTAAAATATTCTGTCGCTTTTGACATTTCTCTTGGATAAGGAATTACAGACCGGCTAAAATAAAGCGCAAAACCATCTTGATCCGTAATAACTTTCACATTATTAGGATCAGAAATTTCCTTTACGTCAAACATTTTAGTTTTAAGTGAAGCTAAAGAAATCTCATTATTTTTATCAGATTTAAAAACTGAAATTAATTCTTTTAAGGGTTTTTTATTTAAAAAAGGTTCATCTCCCTGAACATTTACAACAATATCACAGTCGATATTTTTTACGGCTTCTGCAATTCGGTCGCTTCCAGTTTCATGTTTTTGGGTAAAGACTGCTTTGCCACCATTTTTTTCAATTTCCTTTAAAATAATCTGGGAATCAGTGGCTACAAAAACCTCATCGAATAATTTTGTCGCAACGACATTTTCGTAAGTGGTAGAAATAACTGTTTTATTACCAAGTATTTCCATTAACTTTCCAGGAAATCTTGTGGCTTCAAATCTTGCAGGAATGACGGCTATTATTTTCATTTGGAATATTTATGCTTTTAAAGATCAATAAAATTGACCAGCGCTTGTTCTAAGAATTTAAATTTATGAGTATTTTTTTAGAATATTTTCCAGTCGTTCATCAGGTTCATAATCTAAAACGTCCACCAATTTTACTTTTTTAAAATCCGGATGAATGGTATTTAAAATATAGTTGAAATTTTCCGGTAAAACAGAAGAGGGAACTTTTAGAATTAGATTTTTTTGAAGGTCATACCAAACATTTCCGATTTCTTGAAGTTCTGAATACGCATCTAATTCCCGCCAACTTTTAGGTAATTTTTTAATATCAACTTCTTCTATTTTTTTACTTAAAACTTCGATGATCATGATTTTATAATCATTGTTAAAACCAGAACCGGCACGGTAAATCATGTTTTTTAAAAGAGCCAATGAAATATTTTCTGAAGTATATAAAACCATTTTTCCATCACTATTCCACCTTCCTGAAAATCCACTTACAGATAGATTTTGAGTAAATTTTTTGTGAGCGATTCGGTATAACAGCATTTAAAAAAATTATACGGGATAACCTTGCGCCATTCTTTCTAAACGAACGCTCAATAAATCTACACCGCCAGAAGTGTTCAAAAAATCAAAAGGAATTTCGTCAGAATTCCAAAATGGTATTTTCAACCATCTATTAAATTCCGTGATATTTCCTAGATATTCTTTACCTTTTTCAAACAGTGAAATTAATTTTAATAAATGCTCACTGTGATGCGCTTCTAAGTTTTTATTAGCGTCTCTATAATTACTAATTGTTCTTGGCGATAAGTTGATCATTGCTGCAACAACCTTTTCCGATAAATTAATAGATTCTGTAAAAGTATAAAACACATTTGTATTGATACCCGATTTTGCTTGTTTTACTAAAGAATAATCATTTTGAAACACAAAATTTCTAAAAGAATTATTTCCATATACAATTCCTGCTTCAGAAACGATGCCTGCTTTGTCAGTATTTTGTTCATTAGAATTCTTCATCTCATTTTATTTACTACAAATGTAGTATTTTTTCCACTGACAAAACGAATTTTTTCCAACTATTTTAAGTTTTCCAAAGCAGATTTTAATCTTGGGAGCATCTCTTTTATTTCTTCAAGACTTAATCCGCCAACAGAAGCCCTAAACCAAGGTGTTTCAGTAGAATTTCCAAAAGCGGAAAAAGGCACGAGTGCGATTCCTGCCTCATTAATTAAATAGAAAACTAAATCTGTAGAATCATTTATTTTAGTTCCGTCTGGCTGATTTTTTCCAATAAAATTTAATTTAATGGTCAAATACAATGCGCCCATCGGAACAATACTGTCAACCGCAAAATTTTGATTTTTTAAATCCTGAATTCCTGCGTGTAAAACCTTTAAACTTTCTTCGATTTTACCTTTAAAATCATCCACAAATTCATCAACATTTTCTTTATTTTCAAAGAAAATTCCCGTTGCTTCCTGCTCAGGTTTTGGTGCCCAAGCACCAACGTGAGTTAATAAAGCAGTCATCTTTTTAATGATCAATTCCGGGCCAAAAGCCCAACCAACACGAACGCCGGTTGCTGCTAAACATTTAGAAATTCCATCAATAAAAACTGTATATTCAGCCATTTCGGGATACAAAGAAACTGGATTATAATGCGTTTCGCCAAAAGTAAGATTAGCATAAATCTGGTCGTACATTACGTAAAGCGGCTTTTCATCTTCACCACGGGATTTATTTTCTTCCAAAACCAACTCACAAATTTCCGCTAATTGATCTTTAGTAAACATCGTTCCTGTAGGATTTAGAGGCGAACAAAGCGCCAATAAAACCGCACCTTTTAAATGTGGTTTTAAATCTTTTGCGGTTGGTAAAAAATTATTTTCAGGTGTCGTTTCAACTTCAATCTTATCTGCAGAAGTTAAATAAGCGTAATGGTTATTATTCCAGGAAGGAACTGGATAAACCACTTTTTCACCTTTGTCAACTATTGTTTTAAAAAAAGCATAAATCAAAGGGCGGGAACCGCCTGCAACTAAAATTTCATCTGTAGAATAGTCTAAATTCCACCGATTTTTAATATCATTCGAAACCGATTTTCGTAGAGAAAGTAAACCGCTTGCTGGTGGATAATTGGTCAAATTATTGTCGTAAGCCTTAGAAATTTCTTCTTTTAAAAGTTGTGGAATGGGATAAATATTTGAGTTTAAATCACCAATAGTTAAGTTGGCAATTTTTGCACCTTGAGATTTTAGATCATTTACTTGATTTCCTATTTTTATAATTTCTGAACCTACTAAGTTTTCCGCGAGTTTTGATACTTTCATTTTTTTTGAAATAATAATATTTTAAAATTGATAGATAATTCTGATCTTTAAAGTTTCAGATCTTTCTTAATCAGTTCAATTTTTTCATCTAATGTTACTAATTTTGCTTTGAAATCTGCTTCCGATTCGATTTTATCTTTAACAGAGAAATAAAATTTAATTTTCGGTTCTGTTCCCGAAGGTCTGATGCAAATTTTAGAACCATCTTCCGTGTAATAAATCAACACATTAGATTTCGGAATTTCATCCATCACTTCTCTCCTGTTTTCCTGCAAATAAAGACAATTTTGTTCCTGGTAATCTTTAACTTCAGTCACTTTTGAACCTGCTAATTCTTTCTGTGGATTTTCTCTAAAATCAACCATCATTTGCTTAATTTCTTCTGCGCCGTCTCTTCCTTTTTTAGTAATCGAAGTCAAACTTTCAAAGTACAGTCCAAGGTCGCGGTAAATTTCAATTAAATATTGATACATTGTTTTGCCGTGCGCTTTGCAGAATGCTGCAATTTCACAAGCCAGCAAAATACTGCCACAAGAATCTTTATCACGAACGAAATCACCAGTCATAAAACCAAAACTTTCTTCGCCTCCACAAATAAATTTTTGTGTTCCTTCAGTATCGCGGATCATTTTTCCGATCCATTTAAAACCCGTCAAACCAGATTTACATTCTACACCAAAACGCTTTGCAATATCAAAGAAAATATCAGAAGTTACAATCGTAGAACCAATAAATTCATTTCCTTTCAATTTATCCCGACGTTTCCATTGGTCTAAAATATAGTAAGTTAAAATCGTATTACACTGATTTCCATTAAGAAGTTGCATTTCATTTTCTAAATTCCGCACTGCAATTCCTAATCTGTCACCATCTGGATCTGTTCCAATTACGATATCTGCATTAACGATTTTTGCTAAATCCATCGCCATTTGTAAAGCGGCTGGTTCTTCAGGATTTGGACTTTCGACCGTTGGGAAATTTCCACTTGGCACCATTTGTTCCTGAACCAGATCGATTTTCTTAAAACCTGCTTTTCTCAAGGCTTTCGGAACCGTAGCATAAGTAGTCCCGTGAATTGAAGTGAAAACGATATTTAAATTGTCTTTTCCAATATTTTGATAAGTTGAATTTTCGATACAAGCATCAATGTAAATATCATCTTGTTTTTCGCCAATCCATTCAATTAAATCATCATTTCCGTTAAATTTAATCTGGTCAAATTTTGTATTCTGGACTTCATTTATAATTGCTGAATCGTGAGGCGGAACGATTTGTGCGCCGTCATTCCAATAGACTTTATAGCCATTATATTCTGGCGGATTGTGTGATGCTGTTAAAACAATTCCCGCGTTGCAATCTTTTTCTCGAACCGTAAAAGACAATTCCGGCGTTGGCCTGCATTCTTTAAAAAGTAAAACTTTAATACCATTTGCCGTTAATACATCGGCGCACATTTTACCAAATTCTTTAGAATTATGACGAACATCGTAAGCAATTGCGACTTTAATTTCTTCGCCAGCAAATTGCTGAAGTAAATAATTTGCCAAACCTTGCGTGGCTTGTCCAAGTGTATATTTGTTCAATCTATTCGTTCCAACACCCATTACACCGCGCATTCCACCAGTTCCAAATTCTAAACTTTTATAAAAACTATCGTCAAGATCTGGAGATTTAGAATCAATTAATTTTTGTACTTGTTCCTGAGTTTCAGTATCGAAGGTATCATTTAGCCAAAGTTTTGCTTGTTCGGTGGATGTCATAGTCGTTTATTTTGTTTGATGTTGTTTGATGTTGTTTGATTTCAATCTAATTTGTTTAATGTCGTTCAAATTTGTTTAATAATATTAAAACTTTATAAAACAATTTGAAACTACATAAAACTTTGTAAAACTAATTAAGTTTTTTGTTTTCTACGGTTGCCGTTTTTTCTATTTTAAAAGCACTTATTGGCGAACCGTAATAAGTAAAAGACGCCGTATTTTTCACATCGCCGCTAATTTTATCTGACACACTTACTTCTGAATAATTTCCTTTATCAGAATTTATATTTAAATCATTCACATACCAATAAGGTGCAATTAAACTGGCTGTATCAGAAATCTTGATAAATGCATTTTCTGTTTTACCCAAAAGATTGGCACGCGATTTATCAATCATTTCCAAATCTAATTTTTTAGAGTTAACAGCACCAATAAATTTAGCATTATTTTTTATATTGAGTTTGAAATCCGGTGATTTTATTTCACCCGAAATATTAAATTCTACAGAATCTGCAAGTTTGACTTGGCTTAAATTATCTTTGGAATAAATGCTAATATTATAAAAATCAAGACCTTGCGTTTGGTGTTTTTCTTCAATATTTAAAATATTATCATCAACATTAATGTCAAGATTTTTAAAAAATTTTGGATTGGTTTCTACCGCAACAAAATTTTTCTGCGAATGAATATAAAAAACCCGAAATTTTCCCTTCAAATTTAATTGGTTAAAATCTGCAATTTTTATTTCGTGCGTTTCTATCGCGCCTTCTGGTTTCACCTTTGAGCAGGAAGAAATTGTGAAAATTGATAAGATTAAAAAAAGGTATTTCATAGTATTATTTACATTTTGAGACTAAAGTAACCACAAAATTACGTCCAAGATGTAGAATTTTGATCATCTGATATTAAATTAGGATTATATTTAGAATCTCCAAAGGCTAAAATGGGTTCAAAAATAAAATTAAGAAAAGTCAACAAAATTCCAAAAAGATCATCTTTCCCAAAACTTTTAGATAAACGAATATTTAATGTGATTGCTATGTAAAAATTATATATTGGAATTAATAATAAAAAAATCCACCAACTTGGTTTTTTAGTAATTTCAAGTAAAATAATAATATTGTAAATTGGAATTAAACTTTTCCAACCATCTTGACCTGCTTTTTCAAAAATTTTCCAACGACAAACTAATAAAAAAATGGTAAATAAAATTGCAGTTAATGCAAAAATCAATATAATAAAAATGTTTATATTTTGCTGATTATTTTCCATCGTTATAAAGTTTCCTCAACATAATAATTCTTATGATCGCGATTATTTCGGATCATCATTTCACCTAAAAAGCCTGCGATAAAAAGCAATGTTCCTAAAATCATCATCGTCAAAGCAATAAAAAACCATGGATTATTTGCTAAAAGATGACCGTAAATTCCGCGGGAAACATCAATTAATTTAGATAAACCTAGCCAAAATGCAGATAAAAAACCAAAAGCAAACATTATTGTTCCAACTGCCCCAAAAAAATGCATCGGTCTACCGCCAAAACGGCTCACAAACCAAAGTGTGACCAAATCTAAAAATCCCCGAACGAAACGTTCCGTTCCGAATTTTGAAGTGCCGTACGGTCTTGCCTGATGTTGAACTTCCTTTTCTGTGATTTTTCTAAAACCCGCATTCGCTGCCAAAACCGGAATATAACGGTGCATATCGCCATAAACGTCGATCGATTTCACGACTTGCTTTTTGTAGGCTTTTAGACCACAATTAAAATCATGAAGTTCGACGCCCGATAATTTTCTTGCGGCAGAATTAAATAACTTTGATGGTAGGTTTTTGGTCATCACATTATCAAACCGTTTCTTTTTCCAGCCGGAAACGATGTCGTAATTTTCTGAAATAATTTTATCGTAAAGTCCGGGAATTTCTTCCGGAAAATCCTGCAGATCAGCATCCATAGTAATAATCACATCGCCTTTCACTTTCTCAAAAGCCGCGTGCAAAGCCTGAGATTTGCCGTAATTTCTGGAAAATTTAATACCATGAATTTCAGGATATTGTAAGGAAAGATTCTGAATTATGGGCCATGACATATCTGTACTTCCATCGTCGATGAACCAAATTTCATAAGAAAGTTGACTATTTTCACAAACAGATTTTATACGGGAAAATAATTCTTCCAAAGATTCTTCCTCGTTTAAAAGTGGGATAACTATTGATAAATTCATTTATTGTAAATGATTATTTTTTATTTTTAATGTAATCTAATGCATTTTCTGGTGCGAAAACTTGTATCTCAGAAGTTGAAAAATCTTTCAAATTCCTGGTAACAATCGCATCTAAATTTTCAATTTTATGAGCACAAAAAATTTGAATAGCGTCTTCAAAATCTTTATGATGAGACTTTAGTGATTTTTTTAAAATTTCTTCATCAACGCTTATAATACTTATTAAATCTAACAATTTATATAAAGTTGTACGAATTTTTTCTTCACTAAAATTTTTTTTACCAAAATAATGACAAGTTGCAACAGCATGTGTAGAAGTGAAAAGCGAAATTTCTTTATTTTCAGCCAAATCAAATATTTCATTTGCGGCTTCGTCAAAAGGAATTCTTTCTAATAAAAAATCAAGAATAACATTAGTATCGAGAAAAAAAACCATACTTATTTGTATTTATTTTCAAGATAATCTCTTCTAAAATTATCCAATTCTTCATCTGTGAAATTCTTAGGCATTTTTAAACTTCCCGCTAATTCATTAACCAGAGATTTTTTTGGAATTTTATCTAATAGATTTTTCATTTGTGGCGATAGTTCTTCTTTATCTTCGACTTTTCCTAAATTTTCCAAATATTTTTGCACCATTTCCGAAAGACTTCTTTGCGTTCCTTTTGCATAGATTTTTGCCTTTTCTATGATGTCTTTCTCTATTGTTAAAGTTAATTTCGTTGTCATTACGTGTAATTTTGCCAAAGATACGTATTAAATTAAAACCGTCAAATTATTTCGCACTTCTACTTCTAAAAAAAGCACCTATGAATAAAGAAAAAATTAAGTCATAAATTAAAATTGCAGCGAAATACAACATGAAAAATCTTGCAGTGAACATATCTTTATCTTTAACTCTTTCAGGTGCAAAACTTTGCAAACGTTCCTGATATTTTTGTTCGAGATCTGCAATGTCTTCTTTTTTCGCCAGGATTTTCTTTGATTTTGAATATTCTTCATCCAATTGCGCTTTTTGGGTAGAAACATATTGGTAATTAAGGAGATCTTTCGCCGGTGTATTTAAATAATTTAAAAAAATAAATATAGATAATATGGATAAAAAACCGCCTATAAACATTGGCAAAAATGCATTTTTAAAAGCCAGACTAAAATTTATTGTATTTTCTTTTTTCCAGATATTTCTTACTGAGAAAAATGCGACTAAAGCATAAACTATTGGCATTACAAATGAATTTGCCATCATCGTATTGTCAAAATAATGAAGATCACCGAAGAAATAATAGACAAGGAAAAAAATTATCATGGTGATAATGAATAACATAAGTCCTTTCTGAATGATATTTAATCTCATTTTTACTTTTTATTTTCAAATTTTATTAAAATTTGTATATTTGCACCGGCAAGTCCTACACAACCAGCTCCCGAAAATCCTCCAGGGTGGGAACGCAGCAAAGGTAATTGGTTGTAGCGGTGTGATGTAGATCGCTTGCCATTTTTTTATTTTAAAATTTGAGAATGTTTATTCTCTTTTTTTTGCTTTAAACTGTAAATTCCTCGCCTACCTCAGGCAAAATTAATTCGACATTTCTATCGCTAAATAAGTTTTTCGCCACATGATGATCGATCTCAATTGGTGGAAAAGTATCGAAATGACAACCGATCACTTTCGGGCATTTTAATAATTCTGCAGCAGCAAAACTCGCTTGTTTTGCATCCATTGTGTAATGACCGCCAACTGGTAAAATTGATAAACTAATTTCGCCAAATAATTTTGGGAAAAGCGCCATATCTGGAATCACGCCGGTATCTCCTGCTAAATAAATATTTTTCTCAGGTGATCTTAAAACGTAACCGGAAGGTTCTCCACCATAACTTCCATCCGGGAAAGAACTTGTGTGAGACGCCGGAACCATTGAAATTTTTAAATCTGAAATTTCTGCAGAACCACCGAAATTAAGATCAATGTTATTTTTTGCTTTAAAATAGCCGCAAATTTCTGGCTGACCGATAACTGTTGCCTCTGGATAATGCTTCAAAACCTCTGCAACGTCTGCAATATGGTCTCCATGCGCATGAGTAATTAAGATATAATCGATTTTTTGTGCAGAAATATCAAAGCCCGATTTGTCTTTTGAGAAATTATAAAATGGATCTGCAAGTATTGTTTTTCCTTCATAAGTAAAAAGGAAACAGTTTTGTCCTAAGAATTTTATTTTCATTTTAAATTAATTTTTAATTAATTTTTTCGCTCCAATTTATTCCGAAAGGCAAATTTTTATTTGCCATTTCTATATGTATAACTCTTCTCCTTTTTCCGTTAGTCGTTTTGCTTGAAGCGTGCAAAGTAAGAGGTTTCATTAACATTATTCCTCCTTTTTTCAAGTCACAACATTTCTCTACATTAACATCTATTTTTTCACACTTAACAATACCTTTTCTGAACGATTCAGGAATTATTCTGAGAGCACCATTTTCAGAAGATGTGTCATCCAAATGAATTCTAAAAGTCACAATATTTTCTAAAAATTCGATTGGTGGTTGAACTGAAAATTGATTTTGCTTGGTTGTGAAATTTTTAAAGCCATCTATTTCCTTTTTTTTATCAACTGAAATGGTCAAATCTTGATGATACGAAACAAACCAGTTAGATTTTTCGGGTTTATCAAAATAAATAGATTTTACAATAAAATAATCTTCGGCCGCAAATTCTTTAATAATTTTTTTAAAATTTTCATTAAAAATCAATGGCAAGATTTCTGGCAGTTCTTTATGAAACTGTCTAATTGCAAATAAATCTTCTGTTTTGCGGAAAGTTTCTTTCTGAAGATTTTGAGTTTGCAAATCTTCAATCATATCAACTATAGAATTAATTTCTTCGTTGGAATACACATTTTCTATAATTCGATAGCCAAATTTTTCAAAAAAATCTCTGTTAGAATTTTCCATTTTTAATTGAAAAAATTTAAGCCAATTGCTACTAAAACACTCATCATAAAAGTAATAATCCCGACTTGCTTTAAAAACTGATCAAGTTCCTGCGGTTCTTTAACTTCCATTATTTTTCTTCTGATCGCCATTAACGGCAACATCAAAATGAAGAATATGAAAGCATAATAGTGTCCGGATTCATGTAATTTATTGTAAAGCATAAAGGCGAGCATAATTATCAAAGGCAACTGCAATAAAATAACTTCGTAAACCATTGCCTTTTTAAATCCTAATTTTAAAGCAAAAGTATGTTTTCCGGTTAAAGCATCACTTTCAATATCACGCATGTTGTTTAAATTTAAAACTGCTGTGCTAAAAAGTCCAATAGCAGTTGCGGGCAATAAAATATCCCAGGAAAATGATTTTGTAAAAAGAAAATAACTCCCGCAAACGGAAACCAATCCGAAAAACACGAATACAAAAATATCACCTAAACCCATGTAGCCATAAGGTTTTTTTCCAATAGTATAGCCTACTGCCGCTAAAATACAGGCAATTCCTAAACCTATAAAAGTGTAAAAAGCGTTAATATAATCTGGTAAAAAAGCCACATATAAAAGTATAATTGTTGCAATCAAAGATAAAATTGCTAGAACAATTGTCCCGTTTTTCATTTGATTTGCCGTAATATGTCCCGCTGCAACGGCTCTTGCTTCACCTTTTCTGTTTAAATCTGTCCCGCGGATTCCATCGCCATAATCATTGGCAAAATTTGAAAGAATTTGATATAAAAGGGTAACTAAAATCGCCAAAGCAAAAATTTTCCAATCCCAAGTTTTTCCATCTAAATTTAGGCGCCATTTTGCGATAAAAGAACCGAGGACAATTCCGCTCATCGAAAGGGGCAATGTGCGCAAACGTGCGGCTTTAATCCAATATTTCATATTTATTAGTTGTCAGTCGACAGTTGTTGGTTGTCGGGAATAATTCTAAAACTATCAACTGACAACCAACAACTACCAACTAAATTTAAGATATCCAGTTATTTTCCCCGAAATCAGGTTTTCTTTTTTCTAAAAACGCGTTTCTACCTTCTTTTGCTTCATCTGTCATGTACGCCAAACGCGTTGCTTCACCTGCAAAAACCTGTTGGCCGACCATTCCGTCGTCCGTTAAATTCATGGCAAATTTTAGCATTCTGATAGACATTGGCGATTTTCCTAAAATTTCCTGCGCCCATTCATAAGCCGTGTCTTCCAATTCTGCATGTGGAATTACAGCATTTACCATTCCCATATCTGCGGCTTCCTGCGCCGTATAATTTCGTCCTAAAAAGAAAATTTCTCTCGCTTTTTTTTGCCCGACCATTTTTGCCAGATAAGCTGAACCATAACCACCATCAAAACTGGTTACATCTGCATCAGTTTGTTTGAAAATCGCGTGTTCTTTACTGGCCAAAGTCAAATCGCAAACTACATGAAGTGAATGTCCGCCGCCAACTGCCCAACCTGGAACAACCGCGATCACCACTTTTGGCATAAAACGAATTAATCTTTGAACTTCCAAAATATTTAATCTATGACGTCCGTCTTCGCCAACGTAACCTTTTTCACCGCGTGCATTTTGATCGCCGCCGCTGCAAAAAGCCCAGCCGCCGTCTTTTTTGCTCGGACCTTCGCCAGTTAGTAAAACGACGCCAATAGAAGAATCTTCTGAAACGTGGTAAAAAGCATCATATAATTCTGAAGTGGTTTTTGGGCGAAAAGCGTTGCGAACTTCCGGTCTGTTTATGGCAATTCTTGCGACGCCACCACATTTTTTATAGGTAATATCTTCGTATTCTTTTACGGTTTTCCAGTCTATCATGCTTGAAAAAATTTTGCTGTAAAGATAGTGTTTCACACAAAAAGGTAAAAGTAAAAATGAGAAAGTTTAAGCCTGCTCAGATTAAGCTTTTTTTATTTTTTACAAAACAATTTAGCAGAACTAAAATGCTACTTTTACATCATTAATATTTAAAAAAATTAGAATGATAATCGCGACCGCCAAAACATTTATAAGTAAAAAAAGTTACCGCTATTTAATCTATACGACATTCTTCATTTTAATATTGGGCGTCTTTGGATTTAGGTTTTTAGAACACTGGCGATGGATCGACTGTGTGAATTATGCCGTTTCTACTATGGTGACGACCGGAAATGCAGGAGTTTTACCTAAAAGTGACGCGGGCAAAATTTTCAATATCTTTTATATGTTTACAAGTGTGGTATTAATTTTACTTTTTGTCAATACTGTGACGCAGCATATTCGAGATCTTAAACAAAGCCAACTTGTAAAAAATGAAAGACATCAACGAATAGTAAAAAAACACATGGAAGAATCTGTTGATACTAAAAATTAATTTTAATTTACAGTAAATTTTCTTTCTTTTATTAAATCTGAAATCGCTAAAATATCTTCGCCTATTAATCGATCGTTTGTTAATTTTGACACTTTTGTTCTGATTAAATCATAAGCATCTTCCACAAATTTCGCGCATTTTGCAGGTCTTCGAAATTCTAAACCTTGCGCGCCAAACATCAATTCTACGGCTAAAATATTTTCTAAATTTCCTAAAACCTGGTTAAATTTCCGTCCTGAAATACTTCCCATCGAAACATGATCTTCCTGTCCCAAACTCGTTGGAATCGAATCTGCGGAAGCCGGAAAACACAAGGATTTGTTTTCAGAAACCAAAGCCGCAGTTGTGTATTGTGGAATCATAAAACCGGAATTCAAGCCGCTGCTTTCTATTAATAATTTTGGCAAACCATATTTTCCTTCTAACAATAAATAACTTCTTCGGTCCGAAATATTTCCTAATTCTGCCGCCGCCAAAGTTGCGTAATCTAAAGGCATTGCTAAAAGTTGACCATGGAAATTTCCACCGGAAATGGCTTCTTCATCGGAAATTACAATTGGATTATCTGTAACAGAATTAAGTTCTGTTTCTGCTAAATTTTTTAAATGTTCGAACGCATTTCTACTTGCGCCATGAACTTGTGGTACGCAACGCATTGAATATGGATCTTGTACACGATCGCAAAATTCGTGGGCATGAAGATTTTCAGAGTTTTTTAGAAATTTTCGCATTCTTGCAGCGACTTTTTTACTGCCTTCAAATGGGCGGATTTCGTGCAATTCTTTTTTGTACGGACTTGCAGAACCGCGGTAGGCTTCTAAACTCATCGCTGCCGTTAAATCTGCTAAATCCAATAAATATTCGAACTTTTGTAAACCTAAAATGGAATGCGCTAAGATAAATTGCGTTCCATTGATTAAACCTAAACCTTCTTTTGATCCTAAAATTAAAGGTTCAATATTGTACTTTTCTAAAACTTCTTTTGTCGGAACCGGAAAATCATTTTTCCAGACTTTTCCCAAGCCTAAAAGTGGCAAAACCATGTGCGCCAAAGGTGCTAAATCTCCGGATGCGCCGACAGAACCTTGCTCAGGAATTACAGGAATAATGTCTTTTTCGACCATTAAAATTAAACGTTCTACTAATTCTAAGGAAACCCCCGAAAAACCTTTTGAAAGTGCATGAATTTTCGCGACCATCATTATTTTTGAGAGTTTTTTTGAGATCGGTTTTCCAACACCGACGGCGTGAGAAATAATTAAATTATGTTGTAATTGTTCAGTTTCTTCTTCTGAAATTTTGGTGTCGCACAAAGGTCCAAAACCTGTATTTATACCGTAAACCGTTTTATCTGAAGCAATTATTTTTTTTACATTTTGTTGCGAATCTGTAATTTGCTTTTTTGCTTTTGCGTTTAATTTTGCAATTTTTGGTCTTTCAATAATGTTTAAAAGGTCTTCAATTGTAAAATGGTCAATGCCATAATTCATGATGGTAATTTTTTTTAAAAGTACGGAATATTATAATTTTAAAAACTGTTGCTCTTATTAGAATTTAAATGTTTTCAAATCAATACTAATTTAGGAATAAAATTTTATCTTTGAAATATGCGGGAAAAGTTAAGAAGATGAAAAAAAATAATCGGGACTTATTTATGATTGTATTTATTATTTTGATAATGATTATTTACAAATTTATTTCTCCTTCTAAAAGTGAAAATTCTTACTTAGATCAATTACGAAAAAAAGATATTAAATCAACTATTTACAAGAAAACTATAGACTTTGAAAACCATGGAATTCCTTACATTATTTATAACAAAAAAGATAGTATAATAATTTATAGAGAATGGGAAAATAAAATACAAGTAAATGATTCAATTATAAAACCTAAAGGATCTTTAAAATTAATTATAAAAAATTTAAATAACGTTAAACGATTTGATTATGAAAATCAAGATTTGAAATTACCTAATCCATAAATAAAATTAGAACTTAAACTATCAGTTTCCACAAAGAACTTTCCTTATTTTTTAATTTCATAAACTTATTATAAAACAAATTGCAGCCCGACTTGAGTGGAAATCCTTTTTTTGCATTTGAAAAAAAGATTGGGAACGGAAGGCGGAAATGTCTGCCCAAATAAAATAGTAAATAGACATTCGACAAAGTCAAATGTCTGCCCAAATCAAGAATTTTACAACTTTTAAAACTCTGATTATTTTCCTTAATTTTGCGACTTAAAATTACGAACGATGAACGCTTTTATTGAGGAACTAAAATGGCGCGGACTTTACGCCGATATGATGCCCGGAACCGATAAACAACTGGATAAGGAAATGACGACAGGCTATATTGGGTTTGATCCGACGGCGGATTCTCTGCATATTGGAAGTTTGATCCAGATCAAAATTTTGGCGCATTTTCAGCAGCATGGTCATAAGCCAATTGCTTTGGTAGGCGGCGCAACGGGAATGATCGGCGATCCGAGTGGAAAATCTAACGAGAGAAATTTGCTAGATGAAGCGACTTTGAACCATTATGTTTCCTGTCTTAAAAAACAATTGTCGCAGTTTCTAAATTTTGAGGGAAATGAGGCGAATAAAGCGGAATTGGTGAACAATTTTGACTGGATGAAAAGTATTTCTTTCCTGGATTTTGTGCGTGATATCGGGAAAAATCTGACCGTGAATTACATGATGGCGAAGGAATCTGTGAAGAAAAGACTGACAGGCGAAAATGGCGCGGAAGGGATGAGTTTCACGGAATTTACTTACCAATTATTACAGGGTTTTGATTTCCTGCATTTGTATCAAAATAATAATGTGAAACTCCAGATGGGCGGAACTGACCAATGGGGAAATATCACGACCGGCACGGAATTGATCCGAAGAAAAGTGCAAGGTGAAGCATTTGCTTTGACAACAACTTTGATCACTAAATCTGACGGGTCGAAATTTGGGAAAAGTGAAGCGGGTGAAAATTACTGGCTGGATGCGAAGAAAACTTCGCCTTATAAATTTTATCAGTTTTGGGTGAATTCTACGGATGAAGATGCGAAACGTTTTATTAAATTTTATACTTTCTTGTCGGAAGAAACGATAAATGATTTAATTAAATCTCATGAAGAAGCGCCACACGAAAGATTGTTGCAAAAAACTTTAGCGGAAGAAATTACGGTTTGGGTTCACGGAAAAGAAGAATTTGAAAAAGCGGTTAAAGCGTCAAATATTTTGTTTGGGAAATCGACTGCGGAAGATCTAGTAAATTTAGATGAAGCAACTTTTCTTGAAATTTTTAGCGGCGTTCCGCAAAAAGAAATTTCTAAAAGTGAGATTTTAGAAGGAAATATTGTTGATTTATTGTCTGAGCAAAGTGGATTTTTAAAATCTAAAGGTGAAGCAAGACGTGAATTTGCGGGAAATGCGATTTCATTAAATAAAGAAAAGATTAACGAAAATATTCAAATTACGGAAAAAGATTTTGTGGATGGAAAGTTTTTATTGCTTCAAAAAGGGAAGAAGAATTATTTTATTGTGAAAGGGATTTAGACTTGAGATTTTTAGATTTTAGATTTTAGATTTTAGATTTTATACAGAAAAGCAGATTTCAAACTGAAATCTGCTTTTTTATATTTTGATAAAATTTATTTAAAAAATCCCGTTAGAATATTCAGTTATTAAATAATAAGCTGACCACGCTAAAATGATCATGATCATCACCCAAACCCACACAGGAACTGTTTGTGGCGTTTCACTACCTTCAATTACGAAACTTTTAGGCAAACCTTTGTCATAAGCATTGATCATTAAAGGCAAACTTCCTTCTACAATATCGTTTTCACTTAGACCTTCCACACTAATCGTTGGTCCGTTTTTAACCTGAAAATTAATTAAGCGAATACCTTCACGACCAGTCATAGATTTGCTGACAATTTTTAAAATATGTTCGCCATCCGGAATTTTATTGGTGTCAAAATTAAAAACAATAGGCGTCTCAAGTTCTGCTATTGGTTGCTTTTCATCATCTAAAAAGAGAAAAACTTTGCTGTGATCTTTAGTCATTTTCTTTAAAATTTAATCCTGCAAAATGGAATATTTAATATGATTGCTCTTTTTTTCGCCTGGTTTTGCTAAATATTTTACAGAGAAAATTAAAGTATAAATGATGATCGCTGTCACCACTGCGACAATGACCCAATCCAAATTCCCCTGCGGACCTGCGCCATGCGTATAACTTCTGGTAACGGGCGGTTGAGCCAGTTTACAGGCTTCGCAAGCCCAACTAAAATTAATGATCAGTAAAAAAATCAGAGTCAATTTTTGTTTTAAATTTTTCATTTTTCTCTTATTTAATTTTATCGTAGGCTGCTTTCACGTCTTCCAAACTTACCGGTTTTGCTTTATTTCCCCAGGCTCCCCTTTCATAATTCATTATTGCATGTACGATTTCGGGTGTGAAGTTTGCCGTTGTACCAACCGCAGGCATTGGCCCATAGCCCGGTCTGCCGTTGTAACCTTTCATCATAATTGTGACAAACATTTCTATATCATCACCTATTACGACCGGACTTCCTTTTAAAGGCGGAAATGCTCCCGGTAAACCTTCGCCAGTTGCCTGGTGACAAGACGCGCAGTGCGTCGTATAAAGTTCCTCGCCGTTTGGTCCACCTGCAACAGCGCCCGCTGCTCCATTTTCTTTTTTAAAATCCTGTTTATAAATAAATTCAACAGGTGCTGTTCCTTTTGGTAAAGGGGTTTGTTTTAAAGATAATAAATAGGCTATAAGCTGCTGAGCCTTTTTGGTAGCAACAATGTATTTTGATTTGTGCTTTTTATATTCGTCAGGCACTTTTACTTCAAGATCACCTTTTTGCAAAAAATCTTTCTCCTCGAAAAGCCATTGAAATGCCGGCATTATGGATTGTTTCACCAATGCTCGCGGCTGATAAAGATGGACATAATGCCAATCTGTACTTGGTTGACGTTCGCCAATTGAAGTAAGGTCCGGTCCGGTGCGTTCCGTTCCCATTAAAGTGGCTGTATTCTGCCAAACATTTAATCTTTTGTTACCCGCATAATCTGCAGATATGCTAGGTCTTGAGCCATAAACTTTGTCCATATCCGCCTCGCGAACCTGCTGCGTATGACAGGCAACACAACCATTCTCAATATAAATTAATTTTCCAGCTGCCGCATCTTTACTTAAAGGTTTGGCGTCCGGAAGCGGCTGATAAATATCCTGATTTGTAAGTGCCGGAAGAATACAAACATTTAAAGTTAAAAAAGCGAAAAATAATAATGCCGTCCAAAAAAGCAGTTTATGATTACTGTACATTTTCATAAGTAGATTTTAATTGTTTTAAATAGTCTTGCGGTTTCTCTACTTTTCTTATTTATGTTAAATCCTGTCAAAAAAGATTTCATAGTATTAATTTTTTGTAGTATTAAATTCCTGATTGGTCATCATTTTTTTTGCATTTAAAATCTCTGCAGGCGACTTTGGAATCAAAATTCTTGGTTTTCGGTTGATCATTGTATAAAAATTGTAGGCAAAAACAAGATGCGAAATCCACATCATCGTACCACCGATCGCGCGCCAAAGCCAAAAAGGCGCCATTAAAGTTAATCCTTCCACAAAAGGTTTTCCTGCCATCCACAACATTCCTTTTTCTGTTGCACCAATCATTAATGAAACTGTGTAAAACATTAACCCAACTAAAGCCAGCCAAAAATGAATTCCGACCCAAACTTTTTTTGGTTCTCTACCCGTTAATCTAGGAACTAACGTATAAATAAAGCCCCAAAGCATAAACGTAATGATTCCATACATCGTTAAATGCGAGTGCGCAACCGTAAAATCAGTAAAATGCCAGATCAAATTTGTGAACCGAAATGCTTCAACGGTTCCCTGCATTGAGCCGGTAAAATAAAATATAATTCCTATTAAATAAAATGGTAAAGTATAACTGGTTCTCAATTTATACCACGCACCATTAAAGGTTAAAAGAAAATTAGTCGTTCCGGAAACAACAGGAATGATCATCCCAACACTACAAACGATCGCTACAGTTTGCAACCACCAGGGAATCGCACTAAAAATAAAATGGTGACTTCCTAAAGCCGTGTAAAATAATATCTGTGTCCAAAAAGCTAAAATCCCTAAGCTGTAAGAGTAGATTGGTTTATTTAATTGTTGCGGAAGAAAATAGTACATTAAGCCTAAAACCAAAAACATAAACCACATTCCTACGCCCTGGTGCATATAATATCCTTGTGTTATAGTTTCGCCCAGACCATTTTGCCAAAAAGGAAGATAACCAGTCAATGAAATAACGATCACGTACATCATTGCCGAAACTATATACCAGTTTGAAACATAGATCTCGTGAGTGGTACGGCTCGCGATAGTTTTCAAAAAATTATAAAGTGAAAGCGCAATACCAACTGCAAAAAGTAACATTACCGGCCAAATATATTCCCGATATTCACCGCCGGAATTATTAATGCCCGCCATCAGAGAAATACTACCCAGCGCAACTGCAGAATTCATAAACCACAAAGAATAATATCCAATTTTTAGGCTAAAAATTCGCACATTACTTACGCGCGGGATCACATAGTAAGCCAAACCAACCATCGCGGTAGATGCCCAACCCCAAAAAACCATATTGGTATGAACGGGTCTTAATCTGCCAAAACTCAACCAGCTTTGATGATCAACGTCCGGTGCAACGAATTTTATACCTAAATATTCTCCAACTGATGTCGCAATAATTAGCCAGGCGACGGCACTTCCAATAAAATAAATGATGAGTTTAGATAAATGTTTGGAAACATATTGTTGCGATTGAAAACTTTGTTTCTCCGGAATAACGCGGATATTTTCTATCGTATTAATGTTGGAAATAATTCCCGTTTTGTCCGAAACAGGTAAATCTCCGGAAAGGATATTTCCCGGCAATTTGTAATCCAGTTCGTCCTGTCTTTTTTTAAAATTTTCCAGCTCATCCGGTGTAAGATTTCCAAGATTTTTTGTAAAATCTGAAAGTTCTTTTCTTCTTTTTAAATTTAAATAAGAATTATAAAGCTTTACAACACCAATAATTAAAGCGACAATTATAGGTAAAAGAATAAGCAGTAATGTGATCTGGATGCCAGATTCTCCAAATAGACCGTTGTTCATAAAAGTGAAAAATTAAAGCCTGCGAAGGTTTTGTTAATAAAATATAACAATTTGGTTGTCACACCCTCTTAAATTTATCTTAAAAACAAGGATGTAATTCTCTAACGAAATTAAAGATTTATTGCGAGAAAAAAATATTTTTTTGCCTTAAATATTTAAAAAAGTATATGATTTTCATCCGCCATTTTTGGAATATGAAGTTCAGTTCCAATTTCTTTGTTTAATTTTTCAACAAAGTAAGCAGAAAGTAGCGGCGAAGCTTTCTCAATATTCTGATGCACAAAGAAATAAAAATTTTCCAAACCTTCTTTTTTCCAGATTTTTACCCGTTCGATCCAGTCGTCCAAACGCTGATAATCACTGTCATCATTTGCGCCAACATATCTTATAAAAGCAGTTTTCGTCGTTAATCTCATATGCAGAATATCGCGTCTTCCGGCTGTATCTACAATAATATTGGTGACGTTATTTTCCTCGAAAACTTCACAGATTTGGTTAAAAATTTCTTCGTCTGCAAACCATTCTTCATTTCTTAATTCTATCGCGAGTGGTACTTCCTTTGGCCAGTCGTTTACAAATTTCTCAAGCCTGTCATAATCTTTTGGTTTAAAATTATCATGAAGTTGCAAAAAAACCATTCCCAGTTTTTCATCAAAATTTAAAACCGATGTTGCAAAATTTGTAACAACGTCCGTGATATTCAATAATCTTCGGTAATGAGAAACTGTATTTGGAATTTTTGGGAAAAATTTAAAATCTTTCGGTGTTTTGTCTTTCCAGGTTAAAACCCGATCCGGCGTTGGCAAACTGTAAAAAGTAGCATTTAATTCAATGGAATTAAACTGCGTAGAATAATAACTCAATTCATCTTTTGTCCCTTTCGGGTAAAATCCTTTCAGATCTATTTTGTTCCATTTTGCGCAACCCACAAAAGCCTGAAATTTTTTGGACTTCTTTTCCTTTAAAATTTCCCTCGTTCTTAGATGATCTTTTGGCAGCGTAAAATCAATTTCCGAAGGATTTGGGACTTGTCCGAATTTCATTTTTTTAGGTTTTAGGTGTTAGAAATTAGGTTTTGGTTTTAACAAAGATAAAGAACGAATCAAAATCTACTTATTCTTAATTTTTCTATTTGAAGGCAATGTTAAAAACCCATTCCCATTTATGTTCACCTCTAAATAAGACGAAATTTCCGTCTGGCGATATTACGATTGCAGAATCGCAGGGATAATGAAAATTAAAAAATATTTCTTCTATTATCTTAGCTTTATCATAAATCCATTCAAACTTTTGAAGTCTATTTGTTAAGCCTTTTTCATCAGCATAAACGAGGAATAATGGTGAGTTTATTTTTTCAAATTTTTTAATATATTCTTTTAAATCAGAAAAAACATATTCATTTTGATCTGAATTTTTATTACAATCATCAATTCCCTGATAATAATTTATTGTAAATTTTTTGTTGAAATTTTGTTGAAGATTAAAAAAGTCTTTAATTTTTTTTAATTGAACTTCATCTAATTTTCCTTCTGCGATTCTCTGAACTCTGATGTTGTAAGTTATAGAATCTTGATTATCAGACCAAGAATAAAACATTTTATCATTGTTGCGCAGAAATTCTTTTTTACTTATTTCACTAAAATTATCATCAACATAAACTTCCTTTTTCTGTGCATTTAGTTTTAAACCGAACAACAAAGTAAAAAATAAGAAACTAATTTTTTCCATAATAATCAAAGATAAAAAAAACCGCAGAAAAATTCTACGGTTTACCTTATACTTTTGCCTTTTTATTTCAATGTTACGCCTCACACGCACTACAACTTACAAAATTCACCATCATTTCCTTAGAAACTGACGAACTTCTTTGGTAATACAAGGTTTTCACGCCTTTTTTCCAGGCTTCGATGTAAAGATAATTGACATCTTTTATCGGCATCGTTGCAGGAATATTTAAATTCAAACTTTGCGCCTGATCGATGTATTGCTGTCTTTGTGCTGCTTGAGAAATCACTTCCATCGGCGAGATTTCTTTAAAGGTTTTAAAAACCAATTTTTCTTCCTCCGTCAATTCATTCAAATGCTGTACAGAACCGTGGTTCAACATAATTGCACGCCACGTTTCTTCATTATCCAGACCTTTTTCCTGAAGTAATTTTGCCAGATATTTATTCTTACGCATAAAATTACCTTTCGCCAAACCGGCTTTATAGTAATTCGATGCAAAAGGCTCAATTCCCGGAGAAGTTTGTCCTAAAATTGCCGAACTTGAAGTCGTTGGTGCAATCGCCATTACCGTCGTATTACGCATTCCGTAACCTTTTAAGATTTCCGGTTCGCCGTAGATATTTGCTAATTCTCTGCTTGCAATATCGGCTTCAGAACGGATATGTTTGAAGGCTCTTGCGTTAAATTGTGTCGCTTCAAAACTCTCAAACGGAATGTTATTTTTCTGCAGATAAGAATGGTAACCCAAAACGCCCAAACCTAAAGCACGGTGACGCAAAGCAAAAGTCCGCGCACCATTTAAGTAATAATTCCCTTCCGTTTTTTCAATAAATTCTGATAAAACTGCGTCTAAGAAATAGATCGCCAATTGTACCGCGTTTGTGTCTTTCCATTCATCATATAATTCCAGATTCATGGAAGACAAACAGCAGATAAAAGATTCTTTTTCCGTGGAAGGCAACATAATTTCCGAGCAAAGATTACTCGCGTTCACCATTAAACCTAAGTCTTTATAAACCTGCGGTTTATTTCTGTTCACATTATCGGTGAATAAAATATACGGCAAACCTTTCTGTTGGCGACTTTCCAGCACGCGCGCCCAGATTTTTCTTTTCTCTGTATCGCCTTCTATCATGTCGTTCATCCAATAATCCGGCACACAAATTCCGGTAAAAAGGTTCTGAATCGGACTTCCAATATCTTTTATCGACAAAAATTCTTCAATATCGCCGTGGTCAATATCCAGATACGCCGCAAAAGCACCTCTGCGAACGCCACCTTGAGAAACCACATCCATCGCAGTGTCATATAATTTCATAAAAGAAACCGCGCCGGAAGATTTTCCGTTGTCAGTAACTGCAGTTCCACGATTTCTCAATTCGCCAAAATAGCCCGAAGTTCCGCCGCCAATTTTGGTCTGCATGATTACTTCGCCCAATTTATGCGTAATTCCTTCAATATTATCCGGAACATGAACATTAAAACACGAGATCGGCAAACCGCGTTCAGTTCCCATATTGGCCCAAACCGGTGAAGAAAAACTGATCCAGCCTTTTCTGATCATCTCTTCGAAAGCCGGTTGCAATTCCGGTTTGTAAAGTCTTTTTGCCGCTGCGCCCGTAATTCTTAAAATTGCGCCGTCCACCGTTTCGCCTTTCAGCAGATAACCGCGGTTCAGCATTTGCTCAGACTCTTCGTTCAGCCACCAGATTTCTTTTTTTTCTTCCATTTTCTTTATTTTGTAGTTGCTGTCATTGCGAGGAACGAAGCAATCTTTTATTTTTATTTTTACCTTTTTTGGGAGCAGAAAGTTTCCGCTTCTTTTTAAATGTCTTCCCGCTTTCCACTATATCTTTTTATTTTTTTCAAAAAAAAATAAAAAGGATGCCGTTTCAATCGGGGCTATTAAAATCGTTTTTTTCTCTTTCGTAAGATTTTTTCACCTCGATGAAATAGGAAATATTCTTTAAAGCAATTTTCTAATCAGTAATTTTTTCTAGCTCTCTCAAATCTAATCCTGCAGCATCTAAATACATTTCATCAAACTCTTTTGAATCAAGCAATGTAATTCCGCCAATTGGATTTAATTCTATATTTTTTATTAAAATTTCAAAATTAAAATCCGCTGAATTTGCATTTCCATTTTTTTCTGTGAAATTTTGAACTTTGCTCTTAAATTTATCATAATTGTGAATTGATAAAAAATCTCCGCCAATTACGCCCATATTTTCATCAATAATTTTGAAATCCACATTTCCGATTTCATAGACGTCAATGAATATTTTTCCCTCCATCATTTTGAGTTCTAATTTAAAATTCGCCTTTTTGGATTTGCGCCCCGACTTGAGTGGAAATCCTTTTTTTGCATTTGAAAAAAAGATTGGGAACGGAAGGCGGAAACTGGCGCCCAAATAATTCTAAAAATTTTCATTTTCTTGGTTATTGGCTCTTTAATCTTGCTTCTCAATTAAAACAAATCGTTCGCAGTAATACTTTTATCGTGTTTTGTATAGTCAGTAGGTCTTTTGGCGAAGAAATCATCCATAGAGTTGGCGAAAACTTCTTCCTCAAACCACATCATTGGCCGGTATTGTTCCGGCGAAATATTGTAACGCGGTTTCATGCCGATTTTTTTCAAACTGTCATCCACTCTGTATTTCATGAAGTTGTAAAGATCTTCTTTTGAAATATTGTCAATTTCGCCCATTTCAAAGATCCAGTCTAATAATTTTGCTTCAAGTTCCACGGACTGATCTACCAAAGTGTAAATATCTTCAATATCAGATTCTGTTAAAAGATCCGGTTGCTCTTTGCGAATGGTATTAATCAAATAAATTCCTGCGTTGGCGTGAATCTGCTCATCAACGGAAGTCCAGCCAATTACGTTGGATACATTTTTAAGATAACCTTTAAATCTTGTAAACGATAAAATAATCGCAAACTGACTGAAAAGCGACACATTTTCTATTAAAATACTGAAAAGCAACAATGAAGAAACGTATTCTTTTGGCGTCGTAGAATTAGCAAATTTCAAAACATTTCCAAGGAAATCGATGCGTTCTTTTACGGCAGGAACTTCTACGACAGAAGTAAAATCTTCATTGTAACCCAAAACTTCCAACAGTCTTGAATAGGCTTCACTGTGGCGAAATTCGCATTCGGCGAACGTAGAACCAAGTCCATTAAATTCTGGTTTTGGCAAATGCGTGTAAAGATTTCCCCAAAAAGTTTTCACAGAAACTTCAATTTGTGCGATCGCTAAAAGTGAATTTTTGATCGCGTTTCTTTCTTTAGGCTCCAGTTGAGAATGGAAATCCTGAATATCCGCGGTAAAATCTACTTCAGAATGAACCCAAAATGATTTATTGATGGCATCCGTGAACTGTGTAACTTCAGGATATTCAAATGGTTTGTAACTTACTCTTTTGTCGAAAATGCCCATATTTAAAATAGTTGTTAGGTGATGAAAAACGAGACAGAAACTTTTCGTTGAAATTTAAATATTTGATAATCAATAATTTATCAATTGTACCGAATAATATTTAAAAATACGCACTTATTTTTGTCGTGTTTACAAAAGTAGAACTTGAAAGCCGAAATTAAAAATGAAAACGCCGTCAAAATGTTAAATTTTTGATTTTTAAGTCCAAAAGTTTTCCACAATCACACAGACTCTTTGCTATCAACTGATTATGACAAAAAGTTGTTGATAAAGGCTTTTAGAAGTAATAATTTATTAAACAAAATTTTAAAATTTAATCTATAACTGGATTTAAAAACTAAACAATACAAAGAAAAATTCAGTTTTTAAAACATGTAACAAATTCTGAAAATCTTCTACCAATTAGAAAACTAAAACCGCACTTAATGTTAGTAATTAAAGACCTCAACAAATCTTACGACACAGGCAAAAGTAAACTGCACGTGCTGAAAGGAATTGATCTTAGCATCGACGAAGGTGAATTTGTGTCTATCATGGGTTCTTCCGGAAGTGGAAAATCGACGCTTCTTAATATTATCGGGATTTTAGATGAAAAAGATGATGGTATTTATAATCTAGATGGTTTTCCCATTGAAGATCTTACAGAAATAAAAGCCGCCGAATACCGAAGTAAATTCCTGGGATTTATTTTTCAATCCTTTAATTTAATTGGCTACAAAAATGCTCTGGAAAATGTAGCACTTCCACTCTATTATCAAAATGTACCAAGAAAAGAGAGAAATATCCGCGCGATGGAATATCTTGAAAAAGTAGGTTTAGCGCAATGGGCGACACATTTACCCAACGAACTTTCTGGTGGACAAAAACAAAGGGTTGCGATCGCAAGAGCTTTGGTGACAGATCCGAAAGTGATCCTCGCGGATGAGCCAACCGGCGCGCTTGATTCCCAAACTACTTATGAGATCATGAAATTACTTCAGGAAATCAACAACAGCGGGAAAACGATAATTGTTGTAACGCATGAAAACGATGTTGCAGCGCAAACCAAAAGAAATGTGATTTTAAAAGATGGAATTATAGAAAGTGATTCATTTATTAACCAAAAAGTTTTAGTCTAAATGTTTGATATAGACAGATGGCGGGAAATTTTTGAATCTATTCGCAGTAATGTATTGCGGACGATACTTTCAGGCTTTACCGTGGCTTTAGGATTATTTATTTTTATTGTTCTTTTTGGTATTGGAAATGGTTTAAAAAACGCTTTTACTGAAGGTTTTGCACGAGATGCCACCAATTTAATTTCAATTTCAACCGGTAAAACAAGTATAGCTTTTGATGGGTTGCAAACCAATCGACTGGTCGTTTTGCAAAACAGTGATTTTGAAAATATTAAAAAAGAAGATCCTGCAAGTATTGAATATTCCTCGCCAAGATACACGGCAAGTATGGTCGTAAAATATGGCAGAGAAAGCGGTTCTTATCAGGTAAATGGCGCTGATAAAAATGAAACATATATTGAAAACAGAAAGGTTTTAGACGGAAGATACATTAATGATGCAGATATTAGCGCCAAACAAAATGTGGCAGTTATCGGCAGAATGGTTCAGCGCGATCTTATAAAAAATGGTTCACCGGTTGGAAAAGATATTAGTTTAAACGGAACAATGTTTAAAGTAGTGGGCGTTTTTTCTGATGATGGTGGTGATAATGATGAAAGAATGATTAGTGTACCGATTTCTACGCTTCAACAATTAAAAAAAGGTTCTGATACATTAAGTACGGTTTATCTTACCTATAATCCAAATATGTCGCCAGCGGAAGCGATAAAATACAGCGATAAACTACAAAAAAATCTAAAGAAAAGTTTAAAAGTTTCGCCTGATGATGAGAATGCAGTCCGCGTAAATAATAATGCCAAAAACATGGAAAATACTTTTCAGTTTTTGTTAATTATTACCATTATTGTTGGCTTTATAGGATTGGGAACATTACTGGCGGGAATTATCGGGATCAGTAACATTATGGTTTATATCGTGAAAGAGCGCACAAAAGAAATTGGTGTCCGAAAAGCGATCGGTGCAAAACCAAGTGCGATCGTGGGTTTAATTATTCAGGAAAGTGTTGTGATCACAGTAATTTCCGGAATTATCGGCGTTGGTTTAGGAATTTTAACCTTATTTCTCGTCGGTGACAGTTTAGAAAAATATTTTATAAAAGATCCGTCCGTTGGTTGGGGTTTAATAATTGTGGCTTTTGTCTGTCTTGTTTTTGCAGGATTGATCGCAGGATTTGTGCCGGCATTTCGGGCAAGTAGAATTAAACCGATTGAAGCGTTACGCACCGAGTAAAGATTTTAGATTTTAGATTTTAGATGAAAATTAAAAAATATTGTAATATAAATTCGGTTTTGATAAAAAAGATAAGCCGAAAACCATCAACTAAAAACCAAATATGAACATCATATTTAAAATAGACACGTGGCAAGAGATTTATTATTCCTTACGGGAAAATAAACTTCGAACTTTCCTCACCATGATCGGTGTGGGTTGGGGAATGTTTCTCTTCGTTGCACTTTTGGGTGCGGCAAAAGGTATGGAAAATGGTTTTGACAAAGCTTTTGCGGGAACAGCAACCAACTCTATTTTTCTTTGGGCACAAAACACAAACATTCCTTATAATGGATTTCCGAAGGGAAGACAAATGGCCTTGCATTTACCCGATATTCAGGTTTTAGAGAAAAAAATTCCGGAAATATCCTTTATTTCGCCACAAACTTCACAAGGGAATTTTGGCAGCGGTGGAGTCGTTTTTTCAAAAGATGGCAAAAACGAAACCTATACTTTAAATGGAGATTATCCTATTGGAAACAAAATTTCGCAGAAAACCTTAATTTTCGGTCGATATTTAAATGATGCAGATATCACCGGAAATAAAAATGTAATTGTTCTAGGTGAAGAGATTTATAAGAATTTTTTCGATGCAAAAAAGAATGAAAACCCAATTGGTAAATCAGTTACAGTAAAGGGCATTTTTTTCAATGTAATTGGCGTTTTTCGTGTACAAAGACAAGGCGGCATCAGCAGTGATCGTTCAGCGTATATTCCATTTACCACTTTTACTAAAATGTATAATGACGGTGACAAAGCAGGATATTTTGCTATTGTTGGGAAAGATAATGCAGATATCGGCGTTTTGGAAGATGAAGTAAAAAATGAACTTAAGAAAAAATATAACGTTTCACCCGACGATACCAATGCGTTTGGCAGTTTTAATTTTGCAAAATTATTCGGGAAATTAACCGGATTTCTAACAGGAATGCAACTTTTGACTATCACCGTAGGAACTTTAACCATTTTAGCGGGAGTCATTGCGATCTCAAATATCTTATTAATTACCGTAAAAGAAAGAACTAAAGAAATCGGCATTCGTCGTGCTTTAGGCGCAAAACCTGCAGAAGTACGAAATCAGATCTTGCTTGAAAGTGTAGTCATCACGATAACTTCCGGACTTTTGGGATTTATTTTCGGCATACTGCTTTTGATGGGTTTAGATGCTATGACAAAAGGTCAGGATAAATTCCCGTTTTATAATCCGACCGTCAATTACGGCGAAGTTTTGGCAGCAATGGCCGTCATGGTTTTTCTGGGTTTAGTAATAGGAATGATTCCTGCGCAAAGAGCCGTTAAGATCCGACCAATAGAAGCTTTAAGAACAGAATAAAAAATTAAAAAAACTATAGAACTAACCAATATGGAAAAGAAAAAATTTACCGCAAAAAAGATTATTTACTGGATCATCGGGATCTTATTTTTGTTATTGCTAATAATGGGAATCCGTTATCTCGTGAACTCAAACTCTAAAAAAAGTGATGAATTTCTTACCAAAACCGCAATCGTGCAAAATATGGACGACAAAGTTTTGGCAACAGGAACAATTGTTCCGCGTGAAGAAATTGAGATAAAACCAAATATTGCAGGAATTATCAATACAATTTTAGTGAAAGAAGGCGATCACGTAACTGCCGGTCAATTGATTGCAACAATAAAAATTATCCCAAATTTATCTCAGGTAAATGATGCCACGCAACAGATTCAAAATTCACAATTGCAGATCAGTAATGCAAAAATGAATATAGATAATCAACAGAAACAGTTTGCAATGCAGCAAAAATTATTTTCCCAAGGTGTGATCTCTAAACAGGAATACATTACGTCTCAACAGCAATTGACGTCCACGCAACAGGCTTACAAAAATGCGGTTCAGCAGTTAAATACCGCACAAAAACAATTGCAAATTGTTAGAACCGGCGCAACACCAGAATTGCAAGGTTTGGCAAGCACACAGGTTCGTTCAAAAGTAGCGGGAACAGTTTTAGAAGTTCCTGTAAAAGTAGGAAGTCAGGTAATTGAAGCGAATTCATTTAACGCCGGGACAACAATTTGCTCTATTGCTGACCTTAATTCTTTGCAGTTTAAAGGAACAATTGATGAAGCCCAAGCCGGAAAATTAAAAGAAGGAATGCCGATGAATATAGTAATTGGCGCACTTCAAAGCAAAACTTTCCCCGGAAAAGTAACGATGATCGCTCCGAAAGGAACGGAAGAAAACGGAACGATAAAATTCCCGATTGAAGGTGATGTTTTTAATGAATCTGATGAATATATCCGTGCAGGATTTTCTGCAAACGGTGAAATTATTTTAAGTTCTGTAAAAAACGCCTTGCTTTTAGACGAAGCCTTAGTTCAATATGAAAAAGTAAAAGGCAACGATAAACCTTTTGTAGAAGTAAAACAAGCGGACGGAACTTTTAAAAAAGTTTATGTAAAACTGGGCGCTTCTGATGGCATAAATGTTCAGGTACTTTCCGGAATTACCAAAAATGACCAGATCAAAGTCTGGAATCCTTCCGATAAAGACAAGGAAGCGTTAAAGGATAAATCAAACTAATTTATTTTTCTCTAAAACTTAAAAGGCGGACTTCGGTTCGCCTTTTGCAGTTGGAGGTTTCGGATATTTAAATTAAAATTTATTTAAATAGCTTTAAAGAAAGAATATTATGAAATTCAACGTAAAATTAAACAGTGCTTCAACAATTGAAGAAATAGAAAATTACTGGAAGGATGAAGATTTCGTCAAACTTTTAGAACTATACAGTTTTCCCGAAGCAGACACCATAAAACCGGAAAATCTACGCGAAATGCTTTTCATGGCAATCACTGATTTTGAACCAAACGAAGCCGCAAAAATTATTTTGACTTATAAATTATCGGAAAATTTAAATGAAGGACAAATAGATCAGATATCCAACGAAATGTTACTCGATAAAATTTCAGAAGAATATCCCGAAATTGGTTTGCATTACGACCTTTTCAATATAAACCAACTTTTATTTAAAGCATTTAATGGAAAATTTCCAAACGCAAAAGCCACAAAAGTTGAATTTGAATTAACTTCCGCAGATAATTCTAAAGAAGAAATTACCAAAGAAATCGTTTTAAAATCTTTAAATAACGGACTTTCTGAGAGTAATTTAATTAAGAGATTATTTTCTGACCAAATGTCGACTGAAAAAAGATTTGATGAAGCTGAAGATATTATCTGGAAACTTGATAAAAAAGATGAATCAAATTACACCATTTTAACATCTGATTATTGGCTGAACAAAGACGAGTTAATTGCTGAAGAATTTGATGCAGATTTTGAGCTTGCTGAAAAAGACGAGGAAGAATAAAACTATTCTAAAAAAAATCATAAAAAAAACCGGCTTCAGTTAAGAAGCCGGTTTTTAAATTTGTACTTAAATCTAAGTGGTTTGTTTTGTTGCCAAAGTATAAACTACTAATCCGAAACCAATCTTATTGATCGCATCAGCAATGTTATAAGCAACATCTACGCTTCCAGAACCCAAAAGGCTTGTGTACCAGCCGTTTGTCCCAAGCATATAACCTAGCGGATAAATTGCCCAGCCAACAAGAACGAACCAGCATAAAATTTTATGTGATGCCAAGACATTTCCACCAGCTGCTTTTGCTAATTTCGCTGCACTACCGAACCAAATTATATAAACAATTACGAAGTAAAATGCACCGGAAATCGCACCCCAAAGTGCAGCTTGTCCGCTGAAAACAGTTTCTCCAAGATATCCAGTAACTAACATCCCTAAAGAAAGCAAAATCATTTGTACAAGTAAATCGGTTTTTGCACCGGCTACTTTTAAGATCAAATAGAACTCAACACACATCAATGGAACGGTTAAAACCCAATCCACATAACGGAAAAAAGTTGGCGACTCATGAACGTCTACCCAATATTGCTTCATGTAGAAGTAATGGACCGCAGCAATAAACGTGATTAACCCGGAAATCAGAACTGATGTACGCCATTTCTTATCAAACTGATTCAGCGATAAGAAAAAGAAAGCTGATGCTGCCATCATTGCCATACAACCAACAAAGAATGTAAATCCAACATAATCGTCAGAAGCCATTTTGACCATTGTGGTCGAAAGTAAAGTTAAAGTTTGCATAAAGTTTTAAGTTTTAAGTTTTAATTAAATTAATTACATCAAATTTAGACAATTATTTTAATAAATTACACATTTTAGTAAATTATTTTACCTTAAATTATGATAACTTTTTATAAATTTTGTTTTTATCTTTACGTTCATGAAGAATCAAAACTTTAAAGTCGTTATCAGTTTTTTCTGTATTTGGTTAACTAATTTTTTTTCTAAAGAAGTTCAATTTGTAAGTTCATTCATTTTGATCTTAAGTTTCGGGATTTTGCACGGTGCAAATGATCTTTTTTTGCTAAATAAAATTAAAAATAAAAAAAAGCAATCAGTTATTGTTCTTTTAATTAAATATGTAAGCGTTGTATTATCAGTCGTTATTTTATTTTATTTCATACCTAAGTTAGCTCTTTTATCATTTATTTTGATCAGCGCATTTCACTTTGGTGAACAACACTGGACGAATAAATTACATATCAAAAGTGACTTTATTAAAAAAACTTTTGTCTTTTTTTATGGTTTTTTTATCCTTTTTCTGCTCTTTTTCTTTCACCAAAATGACGTCAGAGATATTGTCTTTACGATAATTGATTATAAAATTTCAAAGTCAGTTATAGAAATCCCTTTCTACATTTCAACTCTTATGCTATTTTTAACGGGCACTTACATGTTTTTTAAAAATTCTACATTTAAAGCAAAATTAGTTTTAGAATTGTTTTTTTTAATAGTTTTTGCCGTAATTTTTAAAACCGCCGCACTACTTTGGGGCTTCGCCATTTATTTTATTTTCTGGCACAGCATTCCTTCTATGATTGATCAGGTTCAGTATTTGTACGGAAGCTGGAACAAAAATAATTTTATTAAATACTGTAAATCTGCACTTTGGTTTTGGTTAATTTCAATAGTTGGAATCGCCATTTTATATTTTGTTTTTAAAGATGAAAAACTTTTTGAAGCTATGTTTTTTGCCTTTTTAGCGGCGATAACAGTTCCGCATGTTTGGGTCATAATTTCAATGTTTGGAACTAAAAAAGAAATAGAAGATTGATAATTTTACTTTATTTAAAATTTGTTTCTACGTGAAAAACCTTTGATTTTTTAAAACAATCTGCGCCCCGACTTGAGTGGAACTCTTTTTTGTGCAGCGCAGCGAAACAAAAAAAGTGGGAACGGAAGGCGGATAAAGGCGCCCAAAAAATTGAAATAAAATAATATTTCAAAATCTAAATTCTTATTTTTACAAAATGATCTCAAAAAGCACAATTGACAAGATATTTTCAACAATCAGAGTTGAAGAAATTATTGGTGAATATGTGCAATTGAAACGCGCAGGTTCTAATTTTAAAGGTTTAAGTCCTTTTCACGACGAGAAAACAGCGAGTTTCGTTGTTTCTCCAAGCAAGCAGATCTGGAAAGATTTTTCGTCAGGAAAAGGCGGCACGGCGATTTCTTTTTTAATGGAAATTGAGCAATTTACTTATCCTGAAGCACTTAAACATGCCGCAAAAAAATACGGAATCGAAGTTGAGGAAGATATCCGGGAATATTCTGAAGAAGAAAAACAGTCGCAAACTGATCGTGAATTACTTTATAAAATTCATGAAGTTGCCAATAATTTCTACCAGGAACAGATGCGCGAAACCGAAGAAGGACAAATTATTGGTTTTGCGTACTTTAAAGAAAGGGAATTGCGTGATGATATTATTAAAAAATTTCAACTGGGTTATTCGCCGGAACAACGCGATGCTTTTACGGAATATGCTTTAGAGAAAGGTTATAATAAAGAAATTTTAGAAAAATCCGGACTTTCTATTTTCCCGGAATACGCTGAAAAAGGCGTTGACAGATTTCGGGAACGCGTCATGTTTCCTATTTTAAGTTTTTCCGGAAGAGTTTTGGGTTTTGGTGCCAGAATTTTAAAAAACAATGTAAAAGCCGCCAAATATCTCAATTCGCCGGAAACGGAAATTTATCATAAATCGAAAGTTCTTTATGGTTTAAGCCAAAGTAAACAAGCGATTTCAAAGGAAAATCTTTGTCTTTTGACGGAAGGTTACATGGACGTGATCGCATTGCACCAGGTTGGAATTGAAAATGTAGTTGCCAGTTCGGGAACGGCTTTAACAAACGATCAAATTAAATTAATAAAAAGACTCACCGAAAATGTCACGATTTTATTTGATGGCGATGCAGCGGGAATAAAGGCGAGTTTTAGAAGCATCGATCTGCTTTTAGCGGAAGGTATGAATATTCGTATTTTACTATTTCCAGATGGCGATGATCCGGATTCTTTTAGCAGAAAACATCCGAAAGATTTTGTTGAAAATTTTATAAAAACCGAAGCACAAGATTTTGTTGAGTTTAAAGCAGATATACTTTTAGAGGAAGCGGGTAACGATTTAACTAAACAGATTGCGGCTATTAAAAGTATTGTAGAATCATTATCTTACTATAGTGAGTTGAAAAAAGATTTTTACTTTACTCGAATCTCGAAGAGATTTGGCATTTCAGAAAAAAGTCTATTTAATGAGATGGCGCTTTTAAAACAAAAAAAAGTACTTAAAGAAGAATCTGAATTAAATAGAAAACTTCATATACCAACAAAATTAGAAAAAGTTGCAGACGTCATTGCAATAAATCCGCTTTTGATTTTAGAGGAAAAATTGGTTGAATTAATGCTAAAATATGGCGATCAGATTTTAGAAAAAGAAAGAGATTTAGAGGAAACCGAAGATGAAAATTCCGAAGAAAATAAAACTGAAAAATACCAAATAACAGTTATTGAGGAAATTATAAATCACTTAGAGGAAGATAATTATGAAATACAAATTGCTTTAAACCAAAAAATTGTAGATGATATTAAATCAGGACTTCAAAATAAAGAAATCAGAAATGGTGATTTTTTTCTGACTTTAATGGACGAAGAAGTGACTTCAAAAGTGGCAAATTCGTTAATGACCGTTCATGAACTAAGCAACTGGGAACAACACAATATTTATTTTAAAAGAGAAGATGAATTGGTCCAAAATATAGTTCAGGACGTTATTTTTAGGCACAAAAGGGAATTTGTTTTAACATTAATAAACGAAACGCGAAAAAAATTAGAAAATCCGGATAGCGATTTTAGCCAGGAAGATTTAAAAAAAATAATGCTTTTGACACAATTAAAAAACCAGATAGACAAAGAACTGAATAGAATTGTCTGACAAAATGGCTAAATTATTTCAATAAAATTTCTAAATTTGATAAAAATAAAACAATGGAAATATCTGTAAATCTTCCGTTTGAGGAACTTTTAAAAATTATAAATAAACTTGCACCTAAAGAAAAAGGTGAGATTGCAAAACTGTTAATTAAAGAAAACGAAATTTCAGAAAAGCAATGGGCCGAGGCAATTAAACGTAAAAAAGATTTTGAAGCAGGGAAAATCAATACAGAAAATTGGAAATCTGTGAAAAACAGAATCTTAAATTGAATTACGAAATTGAATTTCTTATTCCTGCTGCCGAAGAATTTGAAGAAGCAATTTCTTGGTATGAAGATAAGAAAATAGGTTTAGGATTTGAGTTTGCACATGAAATCGAAGAGTATTTAAGTTTAATAGAAAACAACCCTTATCTTTTTGAAAAGCATCAAGATAAATATAATCTGCATAAAGTTCCTTTGGTTCGTTTTCCCTATTCGATTATCTATTGGATTGACGATGACAAAAAAATAATTTACATTGACGCCATATTACATGCTAAAAGAAAACCTAAATTTGAATGACAAAATGGCTAAATTTACAATTGGAACAGACTTTGAGAATTAAAAAATATTAAAAAATTAAAATGGATATATATAAAGAATTTAGAGATTTCTCTGTGAAACACATGGGAAACAGCGGCACGGCGACGGATAAATATATGGGAATGTATGGCGGTTTCGGACCAACGAATCTAACTCCTTACATTATGGAAGAACGAAGAATGAATGTGGCGCAAATGGATGTTTTTTCCCGTTTAATGATGGATAGAATTATTTTCCTTGGAACAGGAATCGACGATCAGGTTGCGAATATTGTGACTGCTCAATTGTTATTTCTAGAAAGTTCTGATGCTTCAAAAGACATTCAGATCTATATTAATTCACCTGGTGGAAGTGTTTACGCAGGATTGGGAATTTATGACACGATGCAAATCATCAAGCCAGATGTTGCGACAATTTGTACAGGAATGGCGGCTTCAATGGGCGCAGTTCTTTTGGTGGCAGGTGAAAAAGGAAAACGTTCTGCTTTGAAACACTCAAGAGTGATGATTCACCAACCAAGTGGTGGCTCACAAGGCGTTGCGACAGATATGGAAATTAATTTACGCGAAATGTTGAAGTTGAAAAAAGAACTTTACGATATTATCGCACAACATTCTGGGCAAGATTACGATTGGGTTGAGAAAAATTCTGAACGTGATTACTGGATGACTTCCGGTGAAGCCGTGGAATACGGCATGATCGATGAGGTTTTGCTTCGTAAAACTGAGAAATAAATTTTTCTAAATACTTGATAAAAGACGTTTTTTAAACGTCTTTTTTTATTTGATAAACTCAGAAATTATTTTGTCGAGTTCAGATTTTGCCTTATTGAGATCATCATTGATAATAATTTTATCAAATTTATCTTCAAAAGTTAATTCCTCTGTTGCCTTTTCTACACGTATTTTCACGGTTTCTACATCGTCAGTTCCGCGTAATGTTAAACGTCTTTGCAACTCTTCCACAGAAGGTGGTTTTATGAAAATTGAAAGCGCTTTTTCGCCAAAATATTTTTTTAAAGCAACGCCGCCTTTCACGTCGACATCAAAAATAACGACTTTACTATTTTTCCAATTTTTTTTAACCTCAGATTTTAAAGTGCCGTAAAATTTATCTTTATAAACTTCCTCAAATTCTACAAATTCTTCGGTAGAAATTCTGGATTTAAATTCATCAGGCGAAATAAAAAAATAATCTATTTCATGAATTTCTTCGCCGCGTGGCGCTCTCGTAGTACAAGAAACAGAAAATGCAAGATTTTCAAATTTGCTTATGGCGTATTTTACCAAAGTGGTTTTTCCGCTTCCCGAAGGCGCTGAAAAGATGATGACTTTTTCCATGATAGGGCAAAAATAATCTTTTTAAATAAAATTGCTGAAGATTTCCATGCAAAGGCGCAAAGAAATTTTACCTAAGAACGCTAAGATTTCTATTAGTCTTAAAATAAATTTTTTACTTCTTACTTATAAAACATTCAAAGTCTGTTCTTTTATTTTCTCTAAATCATCTTTCATTTCCACAACCAATCTTTGGATCTCACTATGGTTGGCTTTTGAGCCTAAAGTATTAATTTCCCGACCAATTTCCTGACCGATAAAACCTAGTTTTTTTCCGTTTGCGTCTTCCTTCATTACTTCAATATAATATTTTAGGTGTTGCGCCAAACGTACTTTTTCCTCTGCAATATCCAGTTTCTCAGAATAATAGGCCATTTCCTGATAAAATCTGGTTTCATCAATATTTTGGAATTCTGACAAGGTTTTTTTGTAACGCTCTTTTACCGCATCAAGTCTTTCATCTTCAAAAGGAATCACTTTCGCTAGATTTTTTTCAATGCTGAGAATATTTTTTGTCAATTCTTCTTCTAAAATTTTACCTTCCGTGGAACGAAATTCCTGAAAATTAAAGATTGCTTTGCGGATAAGTTCAAATAAAAATGCGATTTCACTTTCCTCCAGTTCATCATTTTTGGCAGAAATTGCTTCCGGCATTCTAACCGCCATTTTCAAATATTCGAAATGCGGCGCATCAGGCGAAGCTTCTGCAAGTTGTAATATATAATTTTGAACTAATTCCTGATTAATTTTTACGGCAGAATTTTCAGAATGAGATTCACAATTGATGTAGCAGTCCACTTTTCCACGAATCAATTGATCATTTAAAACCTTTCTGATCTCAAATTCCTTTTCCTTATAACGTAATGGAACTCTGATATTTAAATCAAATGTTTTACTGTTTAAGGATTTTATTTCTACAGTAATTTTCTTACCATCAAAATTTTCTTCCGCCCGACCGAAGCCTGTCATCGATAATATCATATAGTGATTTAGAAAACAAATATAATTATTTATATGAATTAATGCACAATATTTACTGAATAATAGTCATTTAAGGAAATAAAAATATAAAAATCACATAATTTTATAAATTTAAAAATTAGTCTAAACAACCTTAAGTAATATCATCCATTAATTTTAAATTTGTACAATGGAAAATTCGATAATTACAGAAACAGTAAATTTTGTTAAAATAAAATTGAAAAATGCAGAAGCTGGCCACGATTGGTTTCATATCGAACGCGTCTGGAAATTAAGTAAAAAAATATCTCAAAAAGAAGGTGGCGAAATTGAAATTATTGAATTAGGCGCGCTTTTACATGATATCGCTGATCCAAAATTTCACGATGGCGATGAAGAACTGGCTTTAAAAATATCCCGTGAATTTCTTGAAAGTCAAAATTTAGAAGAAGAAAAAATTGTAAAAGTTCTATTTATTATTAAAAACATTTCTTTTAAAAATAGAAATGAGAAGACAGAAATTTCAGAATTAAATCCTGTTAAAGAATTGCATATTGTGCAAGATGCAGACAGATTGGACGCAATTGGCGCAATCGGAATTGCTAGAACTTTCAACTTTGGTGGATTTAAAAATAATCTGATGTACGACCCTGAAATTTTGCCTAAACTAAAGATGTCAAAAGAGGAATACAAAAAATCTAACGGGACGACGATCAATCATTTTTATGAAAAACTATTACTTCTAAAAGATTTAATGAACACTGAAACTGCAAAAAAAATGGCTGAAAAAAGACACGATTTTATGCAAACTTTCTTAGATGAATTTCTCGGGGAATGGGAAGTGAAATTTTAAAATGCAATAAATTAGCAAAGTAATTATTTAAACAATGACATTTAAAATAGATAAATTAGAAGATTGGGAAAACGTAGTTTCATCAATTTTACCACAATTAAAACTTTCTGTTCTAACTTTAAAAGGAAATCTTGGCGCCGGAAAAACTACTTTTACGCAATATTTATTAAAAAGTTTAGGAAGTAGCGATGAAGTAAATTCACCCACCTATTCTATTGTAAATGAATACGATACGCCAAAAGGAAAGGTTTTTCATTTTGACTTATACCGCTTAAAAAATTTAGACGAAGTTTACGATATTGGTATTGAAGAATATCTGGAAAGCGCCTATTTATCAATAATAGAGTGGCCGGAGATTTACTCCGAAGATCTTGCCGATTTCCCACATCATGAAATGAGCATAGAAACTAAGGGTTTAACAAGGGAGATAATTTTTAAATGATATATCTTTGTACGTTATTAAAAACAGAAAAAAAAGTATGAGTAATCCCGGTAATATATTTACACCGTTTACAGAGGAAGATCTGATGCCACAGGAAGAAAAACTGGAAGTGGTAAAAAAAGGAAAAAAATTCAGCATCGGTATTCCGAAAGAAACTTGTCTTAATGAACGCAGAACGTGTATTACGCCGGATGCTGTGCAGGTTTTGATAAATAATGGGCATCATATTACTATTGAAGCAGGCGCGGGACAAGGTTCATTTTTTACGGATCTTCAATATTCAGATTCTGGTGCTAAAATTACAGAAAGTGCTGAAGAAGCTTTTGGACAGGATCTTGTTTTAAAAATAAATCCGCCAACTACAGAAGAAATTGAATATTTAAAGTGCGGCAGTTATCTTATTTCTGCTTTGCAAATTAATCTTCGGGATCAGCATTATTTTAAAAAATTAGGAGAGAAAAAAATAAATGCAATTGCTTTTGAATTCATTTCTGATGAATACAAGCAACTTTCACTTGTTCGTTTGATCGGTGAAATTGCGGGAAATATCGCAATACTCTACTCTTCTGAACTTTTAGCGTTGTCGAATGGTTTAATGTTAGGCGGAATTACAGGCGTTCGTCCTACAGAAGTTGTTATCATTGGCGCCGGAATTGTGGGCGAATTTGCGACAAAAGCAGCAGTGGGTTTGGGCGCGAGTGTGAAAATATTTGATAATTCTTTATCCAAACTTCGCAGAATTCACTCTTTGGTTGACAGCCGCGTTCCAACTTCAATAATAGATCCTAAGGAATTATCTAAAAGTTTACGTCGCGCAGACGTTGTGATCGGTGCTTTTTCAAAATGGAGTGCTCAGCCAATTGTGACCGAAGAAATGGTGCAAAACATGAAAAAAGGCAGCGTCATAATTGACGTGACGATCGATAATGGAAAAGTAATTGAAACTTCGGAACTTACCGACATGGAAGATCCGTATATTATAAAACACGGCGTTATACACTGTGGTTTGCCAAATTTAACTTCAAAAATGCCACGCACGACAAGTAAGGCAATCAGTAATTTCTTCCTGAGTTATCTTTTAACTTACGACGATGAAGGCGGTTTTGAAAATATGCTTGTAAGAAGAAACGAAATGAAAGACAGCCTTTATATGTACAAAGGCCGTCACACAAAGAAAATGATCTGCGACCGTTTTAATTTAACTTATCACGACATCAATCTTTTAATTTTCTAAATGAAGAAATTAAAATTTTATTTGATAGGTCTAGTTCCGGGAATTTTATTTGTGCTTTTTATTTTTGGTAAAAAAGATGCAAGTTGCTCCTATTTTCCAAGCGCACGCGTAAAAGCAGAAACTTTAACGGAAATTTTTAAATATTCTCCCGATTTTAAGCAGGAAACTGACGCTCAAAAAATAACAGAAAAATTTTTGCGTGACAGTATATTTGAAAATGGAAAAATAGATTTTGATCGAAGCAATGCGCAGGAAAAACCCTTTCCTAAATATTTAATAATGTATCCGGCAAAAAATCCAAAGTTTGAAATAGAATTTCAAAAGGCAAAGGATACTGCGACTTTCATGAGTTTAAAAACACTTAGATAAATTTGTTGGGTTGTAAAGTCGTGAAAATATTATTTTTGATTTAAATTTTTATTTTTAAAATTGGTGAACTGTTAGATTTTTACATTGGTAAATTAATTAAAATATGAATTTAGCGTTAATTGGTGTTGGTTTAATTGGCGGTTCAATGGCGTTGAAATTGAAACAAAAGCATTTTGTAAGCAAAGTTTTTGGTGTTGATTTTAATGAAAATCATTTAGCGGAAGCCAAAAAGTTGAACATTATAGATGAGATTTCTGATCTAGAAAACGCGGTAAAGAATTCTGATATCATCATTATTGCCGTTCCTGTGGATGCAACGAAAAACATTTTACCTGAAATTTTAAATTTAATTTCCGATAAACAAACTGTTTTGGACGTTGGTTCCACAAAATCCGGTATTGCAAAATCTATCGAAAATAATCCAAAAAGAAATCGTTTTGTGGCAACTCATCCAATGTGGGGAACAGAAAATTCGGGTCCACAAGCTGCAACAGCAGACGCTTTTGCTGAAAGAGCAGCGGTGATTTGTGACGAAGAAAATTCTGCAAAAGATGCTTTAGATCTAGTTAAAAAATTATACGAAAATCTGGAAATGAATTTATTATTCATGAATTCTGAAGACCACGATATTCATACGGCTTATATTTCTCATATTTCTCATATTACGTCTTATGCTTTAGCAAATACAGTTTTAGAGAAAGAACGGGAAGAAGATACTATTTTTCAACTCGCGAGTTCTGGTTTTAGCAGCACTGTTCGTTTGGCAAAATCTCATCCGGAAATGTGGGTGCCGATTTTTAGACAAAATAAAGAAAATGTTCTTGATGTTTTAAATGAACACATCACACAACTCCGCAAATTTAAATCGGCTTTAGAAAAGGATAATTTTGAGTATCTGGAAGAACTGATTACGAACGCAAATAAAATTCGGGGAATTCTGAAGTAGATTTTTAACAATTTTATTCTATTGAAAATCTTTATCCGTTATATTTTTATTGTAGTATAATTCAACAATTTTTGAAATTTGATTACCATCTTCGGATACAAAAGTATTTTTAGTATCATAAATTAAATCACCAAATTTTTTATAATCATCGTAAAGTATAGTTGAAAATGAATTTTTTTCACCATTCTTTATGACTTCTCTTTCCGCTAAAAGATTTGTTTTTTTATCGTAATATAGATAAGTTACTTTACCATTAATAAGAGTTGCTTTTATCTTCTCACAGTCTTTTTTGTTGGCTTTTTCTTCACCGATATATTCCAGCTTATATAATGTTGGATCAATATAATCTAATTCATTGATAATATGCTTTCTGTAATCTTTGTCTTTAAATTCTTCCGGATCTGCTAGTTTTTTTTCACCCCGAACATATTCATAACCAACTTTTCCGTCATAGAAAGACTTGTAAACAACTCTACCTTCGTATATAATCTCAAAACTTCCTTTGTTTGGCGCCATTTCTTTTGTAACCCAATTTACATTTCTCCCATCCATTACAGTTTCAGATTTGGAATACATCGTTTTTATACTTTCTAATAAATCTTTGCCGCCCTGTGCCGTTATAGCTTTTTCTATAATTATGTTTGCTTTATTGACAGCAGAAGTTTGTGAAAAAATTGTTGTTGTAGAAATTGCAATGGTAAATACAGTTAAGAATGATTTCATTAAAAGAATTGTTTTAATTTTTGCTAATTTAATTAATAATTTTGAATTTTATATCTAAAGGATTGTTTTTAAAATTAACTAAATGATTTTAGAATTTATCGAATAAATATTCATTGTTTATCTAACATTCCGCTACATTCACCGCGATCGCCAAACCACCTTCCGAAGTCTCTTTAAAACGTTCGTTCATTCCCTGCGCAGTTTCCCACATCGTTTGTATCACTTGATCTAGAGAAACTTTTGCTTTTTCAGGATCACTTTCCAAAGCGATATTTGACGCCGTAATTGCTTTTATCGCGCCCATTGAATTTCGTTCTATACATGGGATTTGTACCAAGCCACCAATTGGATCGCAGGTTAAACCAAGATGATGCTCCATCGCAATTTCTGCCGCCATTAAAACCTGTCCGGGAGTTCCACCCATAATTTCTGTCAAACCTGCAGCTGCCATCGCCGAAGAAACACCAATTTCTGCCTGACAACCGCCCATCGCAGCAGAAATAGTTGCATTTTTCTTAAATAAAGTGCCAATTTCACCTGCCACTAAAATAAATCTGATAATATAATCATCACTCGTAAATTCTGTAAAAGCCTGCGCAAACATCAAAACTGCCGGAATTACACCACTTGCACCGTTTGTTGGGGCAGTAATAATTCTACCAAAACTGGCATTTTCTTCATTAACGGCCAAAGCAAAACAAGACACCCATTTATTAATTGTGGTAAAAGTTTCTTCGGCATCAACCACGAGCTGAAACCATTCATCGATATTTTTATAAATTTTATCGCCTAAAAGCTTTCGGTTCAAATTCGCAGCACGGCGCGTCACATTTAATCCGCCGGGCAAACTTCCTTCCGCATTGACGCCTTTGTAAATACATTCTTTTATTTGTTTCCAGATATAAAGAGCCTCTGCTTGAGTTTCCTCTTTTGTGCGCCAGGATTCTTCATTAAGATAAATAAGATCTGAAATTTTATCTAAGTTTAATTTATTACAATATGTTCGTAGATCTGCGGCTTTATGACACGGATAAAGAGTTCTGATGCAGGTTTCTTCTAATGAATTTTCTTCTTTTGTAGCGACAAAACCACCGCCAACAGAATAATAATCTTGTGTTAGAATTTTTCCATCTTCAAAATATGCCGTGAAGATCATTCCGTTTGGATGAAAGTCGAGGGATTTTTCTTTATTTAAAATTAAATTTTTGCCATAAATGAAAGGCAATAATTTTTCACCTCCAAGATTTAAAGTATTTGTAGTTCTGATAATTGCTACTTTCTCATCGATTTTTTTGGTATCAATTGTTTTAAAATTTTCACCACTTAAACCCAGCATTCCCGCAATGTCAGTTCCATGACCAACACCAGTTTTTGCCAAAGAGCCGAAAAACTCTACAGATATTTCGTTTACATTTTGTAGAACATCTTCTCTTCTTATTTTATCTAAAAAAAACTCAGCCGCATTCCACGGACCCATCGTGTGCGAACTTGAGGGACCAATACCAACTTTTATAATTTCGAATATACTGATGGACTGCATGCTTTAAAATATTTTTTGCTTGTGCGACAAAGATAAAAATTTGAAACAAACATTAATTGAATTAAAAGAAAAGAAAAAAATTAGATAAAGAATAAAATATCTTCGAAAAATGGCAGTGATGCAGCCCGGCCTGAGTGGAACTCTTTTTTTCTGCTGGCTGAGCGAAGCCGAAGCTAGCAGAAAAAAAAGTGGGAACGGAGGACGGAAATGTCTGCCATAAAAAAATTAAAAAACAAATATTCGAAGCAGTCAAATAGCTGATAACTGGAAATTCCAAATCTACATTTGCGATTATAAATTATGACTTTCGAAATGGTAATTACGGCGTTTTTTATTTTTCTATCACCACTGATTACGCCTTCCGGGAAAATGGATGGGAATTAAGTTAATTCAATATTACTTAAAAACTTCCCCTAAAATCGCTGAAACTTCTTTGTATTTAGTTAATGGAAAAAGGTGTGTTCCGCCTTTTATAATGTAATCCGGCTGGCTGTTTTTTAAAGGAAAAACAAGGTCTTTGTCTGCGAGAATCTGAATAACTTCAGGAAGTTTTTCCATCTTCCAGTCAAGGATTTGTTGGATAGACCACTTCAAATAGTACGGATCGCGAACTTTAAAATAAGTTAGAATATTTGAATTTTTAGAATCAAAAAACTTTCGAATAAATGCAAAAGAATCAACAGAAACTCCACTGTAAAACTTTAAAGGTAAAATTTTCGGAATTCTGGATATTTTCCCGGCTTTCATGACCAATGATTTTTCGCCATCCGTTTTAATACTTCCAAGAATTACTACTTTTTTTGCAGGTTTTATTTTGTGAATTTCCTGCACTAAAATGCCACCAAAAGAATATCCTAAAAGATAGAAATCTTCTTCGGCAGTAATTGGTTCAGCCATTCGGAAAACATAATTTTCGAATGTTTCATTTAATTCCGGGATCAACCAGTTTATAAAAATAATCTGCAGATTTGGGTTAAATTTTAATTTATTTAAAACCGTAAAATCCGCACCCAAACCGCTAATTATATAAAGTTTCATACTTTACAAAAATAAAAAAAGCAGTCCGAAAACTGCTTTTTAATTATAAAATTCTGTATTTATTTTGCTTGTAAATTGATCTGTAAATCTACATCATCTTTTACAAAAACGTCTTTCATAGTTGACTGGTAAGCAATGCCAAAATCCTGACGGTTGAAAGAAAATTTATTAGACTTTAAAGTTAATAAACCTTTATTTAAACCTATAGATGCTGGAAAATTCACCGCTTTTGTCACACCTTTCGCTGTTAAATTACCTTTAACTAAAAAAGGATACATCTTATCATTGTTTTTAGTAACAGATGTAATTTTGTAAGTCGCCGTTGGGAATTTTTCTGATTCGAAAAAATCACCGGTTTTTAAGTGACCGTTTAATTTTCCCTGCATTTCACCGCTAAGATCTTCACTGTTGATTGTTGTCATATCAAGTAAAAAAGTACCGCCAACGATATTATTACCTTTCATTATCACATTTCCAGAAGTCATTTTTAATGATCCGTTGTGAGAAGAAGCTTCAGTTTTTGCTACTTTATAGCCCCACCAATGAATGTCAGAAGAAATGACTTTTTTTGTTTGCGCTGAAATCATGCTTCCTACTAAAACGAAGCCCAAGATTAATTTTTTCATTTTTTAAAATTTATTTTGGCAAAGATATATCTAATGTGGGCACGCCAAATTACCCTATGATAATTAATTTTAATTGACGTGAAAAGCGCCATAATAAGCTGCACCAGAAACGATTGTTTTGTCATTTAAAAGAAAATAAATATTGACGTCTTTGAGGAGCGATTCCATTTTATCACTGATAATGAATTTTTTGTAAAATTTATCATTGTCAATATAATTTTTAATAGTCAAAGGTATTTCACCACCAATGATCAAACCGCCGGTTGCTTTTAATTTTAAAACCAAACTGTTTGCTTCTCTCGCAAGAAAATCAATAAAAGTATCCATAGTCAAGACGCATATCATTTCTTTCTCATTCGTAGCCGCTTCGCAGATCACTTTAACGAAATCTTCCTCACTTTGGATTTTTGCTGTCAACCATTCCGGTTCTTTATGTCTTTGCACATCCCGTAAAAATCTGTAAATATTAAATAAGCCATCTTTAGATAAAACTGATTCCCAACTTACGATTCCATAAATTGCCTTTAAATATTGATAAAATTCTACCTCAACGTCAGTTCTTGGGGAAAATTCTGAATGACCGCCTTCTGTAGCAAAAGGTCTTAAATATTTGCCATCCCAAAACATTCCGGCTTCGCCCAAACCATTTCCTGGTGCTAAAATTGCAACGTTTCCGTCAGAAATACCACCATGTTCATAAATCGGTGAAAGACAGTGCGACGTCAGATTTCCCATAAAATAGGCCGTTGCTTCCATGTCATTAATTAAATAAACATGCTCAATGCCACTTTCACTTTTTATTTCAGAAGCAACTAAAGACCACGGAAGTCTTTCAGCCACGCATTTTTCATTAATTACAGGTCCGGGAACACCAACCGACAAGCGATTAGGTTTCTCTAATTTTTGATCATTAATAAATTGACTGACCATTTCAGAAAATGAAGAAAAATCAAAAGTATTATAGACATCTTCTCCTTTGTTAATTAAATTTCCGTCTTTTACCTGAAAATAATTAAAAGATGTTTTTTCTGCGCGGATGTCGGCAGAGACGATATTTAAGTTTTCATTTTGCGGATTTTTTAGACCTGGCAAATAGAGATTAAATTTTGCAGTTTCGCTCATAATGTTACTTTTCTCAAAGATATAAATTAATTGAGGTTTTCAAAACAATTCAAAAAAATAAATAAAAAAAACCTTCTCAATCAAATTGAAAAGGTTTTTTAAAAAATACTTAATTAAAGTTTTTTTCCTAATGGAATGTTGTAAGCAACTCCGGCTCCTATTGTTCCGGCGTTGTATTTCTGAGATCCGATCTGTCCTTTATCACCCGTGAAAACTTTCGTGTAGTGAACAAAGAAATTCCAGTCTGTATTGTGATATCCAAGTTCTGGTTTTAAATAAAAACCACCATCCGGTCTTTGGACTGTTGAATTTGAATTTACAAAATCATTTCCTGTTATAAAACCATAACCGACATCAGCACCTGCATAAAAACCAGTTTGCATTGGATAATATCTTAAAAGTAAAGCTGCAGGAATAACTGCAAAATCATTGTTATTATCCTTACCAAAAAACTGATTATAACCAGTTGCAACACCTAAACCAAAACCTGGCGTTACCAAATACTGGTAAGAAAGATCTGCACCTACACTTGCTGAGGCATTTCCATTCGGTACCGTTACACCTGCATTAACACCTACTTTTAGAATATTTGTCATTTTTGCACTTTGTGCTGTTGCAATACCTGCAGTCAATAATCCTAAACCTAAAATTGTTTGTTTGATCATTTTCATAATTATTATTTTAAATTTTAAAAACAAAACTTTAGAAATAATTATGCCAAAAAACCTTCTAAAATTCCATAAAAATTCCTTAAATAATTTTATAGTATTGAATATCATATATTTATAAAAAACATCTATTTTAAAAAGTTAAATACCTGTTTAATTTCATGACAATTATTCTCTTTTCTTTATTTAACGATTATTATAATCTTTTGATTTTAACTTTTTCCATAAACTTCTATCAAAAAGCGAACGATACTTATGGCAGTTTCCACTTTTGAAAAAAACAAACACTTGCTTTCGCGTGCAGGTTTTGGAATACAATTTCACCAGATTGCAGATCTCAGTAAAAAAAGTACTGAAGAATTTTGGTCGCAGATGAATTCAAAAAAATCCTTAAAACCGATTTCCATTGTTTCGCCCGAGGATAATTTAGATTATACAACACTTGCAAAAATGGACGCTAATTCTAAAAAAGAAAAATTGCACAAGAACCGTGAACAAAATATCGGTTTGAACTTGAAATTTTTTAATGAAATGGTCAATTCTGAAAACCAGCTTCAGGAAAAAATGGCGTTCTTCTGGAACGGACATTTTGCGACTCGTGTAATCAATTCTCAATTTAATCAGGATCTTCTAAATATTGTCCGGGAAAATGCGTTGGGAAATTTTGGAGATTTACTTAAAGCGGTTTCAAAATCTCCGGCGATGCTTCAGTTTTTAAATAATCAACAAAATAAAAAAGACCATCCTAATGAAAATTTTGCGCGTGAAGTGATGGAACTTTTCACAATGGGACGCGGAAATTATACAGAAAAAGATGTAAAAGAAGGTGCGCGTGCTTTTACCGGATGGGGATTTCAAAAAAACGGGGTTTTCTTCGCAAGACCATTTTTACATGATTCCGGAAGTAAAACATTTTTAGGCAAAACAGGAAATTTTAATGGCGATGAAGCTTTAGATATAATTCTTTCCCAAAAAGCAACTGCAAAATTTATCACCAGAAAGATTTACAAATTTTTTGTTAATGAATCAATTGATGAGTCAATAGTCGCAGATTTAAGTGAAAAATTTTATGCTTCCAATTATGATATTAAAAAACTGATGACCAATATTTTTACCTCGACCTGGTTTTACGATCAAAAAAATATTGGGGCAAAAATAAAATCACCGATTGAACTGATGGCTGGAATTATACGCATTCTTCCAACAAAAATCGAAAATGCTAAAGGCTTAATTGTTTACCAAAAATTATTGGGGCAAATGTTACTTTACCCACCAAATGTGGCCGGTTGGCCTTCCGGTGAAGCCTGGATAGACAGTTCTACCTTATTTTTAAGAATGCAATTGCCACAAATCTGGAGCGGACTTCGGCCTTTGGACGTTCAGCCAAAAGCTGATGACGATCTGGAAATGGGTATGGGAAATATCGTCCAGAAAAATAAAAATACAGTGAACGATAATTTCACGATCGACTGGCCAAAAGTGGAAGCCGAATTTAAAGGCAGAAATGTCGCCGATATTCTTTTACAGAAAAAAATGAATGGCGACGGTAAATATATCGACCAGTTTTCTGACGGCAGCATTAAAATGACGATCATTAATATAATGAGCGTTCCTGAATTTCAACTTTGTTAATAATTGTGATTTAAAAGATTTTGGTAAAAAACACTCTAAAATCCATCATTTAAAATTTAAAATCCTTTCCCATGATACTTAAAAGAAGAGAATTTTTAAAAGTAAGTTCATTAGCTGCGGCTTCATTTATGTTGCCCAATTTTCTAAAAGCCATGACTTATGAAAATGCCGTGGAAGAACAAAAAAACAGAATTTTGGTTGTGCTTCAGTTCAGCGGCGGGAACGATGGTTTAAATACCATTATTCCGATGCGAAATGATATTTATTTTAAAGAAAGGCAAACAATTTCCATAAAAAATGCATTAAAATTAACAGATGAAGCAGGAATTAATCCAGCCTTAAGTTTCTTTAAAGAACTTTACGACAATGGCGAAATGGCGGTTTTAAACAACGTCGGTTATCCAAATCCAGATAAATCACATTTTAGAAGTATGGACATCTGGCAATCTGCAAGTGACAGCAAAGATTTTGTAGAAACCGGCTGGATCGGGCGTTACCTTGATGAAGCATGCTACAATTGCGATCATCCAACGCAGGCTTTAGAAGTTGATGATATGCTCAGTTTGGCAATGAAAGGTGAAAAAAAGAAAGCATTTGCCTTTAAAGATCCTAAAAAAATGTACGATACAAGTAAGGAAAAATATTTTAAAACTCTGGCTGAAAACCACAATCACGACGGGGAAACGGTTGATTATCTTTACCAAACTTTAGGCTCTACGATAAATAATGCCGGTTATATTTTTGATAAAAGCAAAGCGAAAAGTACGACGGAAGATTATCCAAAATCGGCGCTCGGTAAAGATTTTAAAACCGTCGCTTCTTTGATAAAATCTGACATTAATACCAAAGTTTATTATTTGCAGGTTGGAAGTTTTGACACGCATATCAATCAAAACCAAAGACAGGAAAAATTATTTGGTGACATCAATGACGCAGTGAAAGCTTTTGTGGCAGATTTGAAAAAAAATAATCTTTTTGATCAGGTTTTATTGATGACTTTCTCAGAATTCGGTCGCCGAGTTTCTCAAAATGCGAGTAACGGAACAGACCACGGAACGGCGAACCAAATGTTTTTCCTTTCTGGCGGATTAAAGAAAAAAGGTGTGTTGAACGCACTTCCAGATTTGCAAAACCTCAACGATGGCGATCTCATTTATACCGAAGATTTTAGAAAAGTTTACGCAACAGTTTTAAAAAACTGGCTAAATGCAGATTCTACAAAGATTTTAGGCTGGAAAAATGGCGTTTATGATTTTGTGTAAATAAAATAAGCCTCAAAAATTTAAGGCTTTTTTATCTTAAAGCGTTTTTGCTGGCAACGCTTTTTGTTTCGGACCTGTTATTCTTTTCATGATGTATCCCAAAACGATTGGTGCGACCCAAACTAAAAGTCTTCTATATAATGCTTTTTTCATTTTAATTGTTTTTTAATTAATTTGGGTATTTGCAATTTATTTGCCAAAATCATTTCAAATTGTCCATCTCTTTTCCTGTATAATTCTCATTCGCCAATTTCAAACTTCTAACAATATTTTTCTTTAATTTTTTTGGTGAAATAACAGTAATAAACTCCCCCATTCCTAAAATCATTCTTTCCAATTCAAAGTTTAATTGCACGCAGATCTTGAATAAAACGCCCTTTTCATTATCCTCTAAAATAACCTGAGAATGGTGAAAAGGTTTTGTTTTAACGTACGGCGCATGTTTATGAGTGACCAAAAAAATGACGTTTTGAGGTCTTTGCGTATCGGAAACCGTCGCACCAATTACTTCCCCGAAATACCTATCAGCATTGAAATCTTTGTCAATGTAAACTGTTTTTTCGTCCGCCAGAATTTCTTCAATTCTGTCCAAAGCGAGATTTAAAATGTTGTTTTTCGTAAAACAAATCAAAAACCAGCGGTTGTTATATTCCTTCAACAATTGAGGATGAACGGTCATATAATTGGCTTCTCTTGCTTTAAAACTTTTGTATAAAATCCTTAAAACTTTCTTATTTAAAATACTTTCGTACAAAACATCAATATATTCCAAACCCCGCAACTGGTCGTTTTTATCCAGATGTATAATCGATTTTTGATGCGTCGAATGAATCGAATTTTCCAGTTTTTGTATTACGCCATTCATATCCTTAAACATCGAAAAATCCTTGAATTGCTTCAAGATCTGAACTGCATTATTCATCGTTTTCAGGTCATTTTCTGTCACAGAAATTTGGTGAATACTGTAATCCGGATCAGAGTAGCGGTAAAATTTTCGCTCATAAACCTCAATTGGTGCTTCATAACCAAACTTTTCACTGCGCATATTTTGCAGATCAAGTTGCACCGTTCGCCTGCTAACAAAAGATTCTTTGCCTTCAAACTCAAACAATGCCTCGGAACATTCTTCCATCAGATCTTCCAAAGAATATTGTTTATACTTGTTCTTTAGACATTTATCTAAAGTTTTATAGCGAATTAAAGCATTTTTGTTAGATGACATTTTTTAAATTTTATTTGGGCGCCTTTATCGGTCTTCCGTTCCCAATATTTTTTTCAAATGCAAAAAAAGGATTTCCACTCAAGCTGGGGCGCAAACTCGTTTTTAAAATCAAAACTATTTTTTGCTCAAAGCGTCACCTTCAAATGAAATTCCGTCCCAGCCAAATTCCATAAAATTCCTGATATTTTGATGATCATTTGCTTCGGGATTTCCCAAAACATCTTTTCTGTAAAAAGCACCAAAAAGCGAAAGCGTTTCGTATTTGGTTAAATTTTTCAATTTCGCAAAACTGAAAACTTTACACGAGCCATGATTTTCATTGGCTTCATTCACTGTTTTTCCATTTGTGAATTTTGTTGGCGTAAAATCATAATTCTCATCTATGAATGCGATGACTTCCTTAAATTCAATAGTTTCTGGTGAATTTTTTAGTTGTTCTAAAATCATTTTTTTTATTTTATAATCTAAAATTTTTTTTCGGTTTTATTATTCTAATATCAATAGCATCGGGCTTTAGCCCGATTTGAAGGATAATCAAATATAGGCTTTAGCCAAAACTTACGGAACATTTCGGCTAAAGCCAATACCTCAATTCAATTATCATAACGGGCTAAATCCCATTCCTATTGATATCTGTTTTAAAAAATTAAACTAATGTAATTTTAGATTACTCCAAAACAAAAGTTTTTTCAAAAATAATTAAAAATAATTTAACTACGCAAAAACATTGCGCACTTGCGTATTTACTTTGCACTATCAAATAACAACAACTGTTATTAAAAAACAAAAACCGCAGCCCGACTTAAGTGGAAATCCTTTTTTTGTATTTTAAAAAAAGATTGGGAACGGAAGGCGGAAATGTCTGCCATAAAAAAATAAAATTATGAAAACAATTACAGGAAACGAGTTAATAGAATTAGGATTTAGACCGGGGAAATGGTTTACAGAAGCCTTGGAATTTATCAACACAAACGAAATGTCAGACATTGAAATGCAGGATTATTTGGAACAATTTAGAGATCCGGAACCAATGCCGCTTCAGGACGGCGTAGATTTTATTGTCAACATTCGCGCAGATAACGAAAGTGAAAATGACAATTTGGAAAAAGTTTTGAAAACGATGACGAAATTGATGAAAACGCCGACTTTAACTACTGGCGCAATTATGCCAGATGCCTGTCCAACGGGTCCGGAAGGTCATATTCCGGTCGGTGGAATTGTAGTTGCAAAAAACGCGATTCACCCGGGATTTCACTCCGCAGATATTTGTTGCTCCGTCATGTTGACCGATTTTGGAAAAATTGATCCAAAAGAAGTTTTAGATGCTGCACATTCCATCACGCATTTTGGATATGGCGGCAGAGAAAGAGGCGCGCAGATGCCGATGTCAGAGGAATTAATGGCAGGTTTTAGAGAAAATTTTTTCTTAAAGGAAGAGCGCTTAATTAGCATCGCAAGATCTCACATGGGAACGCAAGGCGACGGAAATCACTTTTTATTTGTCGGAACTTCCAAAAATACGGGAAACACAATGTTGGTGACGCACCACGGTTCCAGAGCGCCAGGCGCAATTTTGTACGACAAGGGAATGAAAGTAGCGGAAAATTTTAGAAAAATATTATCACCAGAAACTTTGAAAGAAAACGCGTGGATCCCTTTCGAAACCGAAGAAGGCGAACAATATTGGGAAGCCTTGCAATTGATCAGAAAATGGACGAAAGAAAACCATGAATCTATTCATAATGCGACTTTAGAGAAGTTAAAAACAGAAAAATTAGACAGATATTGGAATGAGCATAATTTCGTATTCAGAGACGGAGATTTATTCTACCATGCCAAAGGAGCGACGCCGTTGGACGACAAATTTTTACCGGACATCACAGGTCCAAGATTGATCCCTCTGAATATGGCAGAACCTGTGTTGATCGTGCGTGGAGCCACGAACGGTAGAAATTTAGGTTTCGCTCCTCACGGTGCAGGAAGAAATTTCAGCCGTACGCAACACAAAAAATCTTTGGCACACAAAACCATCGACGAAGTGTTTGAAGAAGAAACAAAAGGTCTCGATATCCGTTTTTTTTCTACTGATATTGATATTTCTGAATTGCCAAGCGCCTACAAAAATGCGCAAAACGTGAGACAGCAAATTGAAGATTTTGGTCTTTGTGAAGTAATCGATGAAGTTTTGCCTTACGGTTGCATTATGGCAGGCGATGTGCAGAAAAATGCGCCCTGGAAAAAGAAGAAGAAAAAGTTTTTTGTGAAGAAATGATTTTTTCAAAAATTTGATAATGAACATCTACCTTAAAAAAGGTTTGATGTTCTTTTTTAAATTAAATTCTTAAATTTAAAAAATATGAAAACAAAAATAATAGATAAACTTGAATCTCTTGAAAAAGAGAAAAACATAAAAATACTTTTGGCGATAGAATCCGGCAGTCGTTCCTGGGGATTTGCTTCTCCAGATAGCGATTATGACATCCGTTTTATTTACAAAAATCCAACAGATTGGTATCTATCACCTTGGGAAAAGAAAGATACTTTAGAATTTATGACCGAAGATGATTTAGACGGTTCTGGTTGGGATTTAAAAAAAGTTTTTCAATTGTTACTAAAATCAAATGTTCCTCTTTTAGAACATTTATATTCTTATATTTTTTATGTGAAAAACGACAAGTTTTTAGAGTTAATGAAACCTTTAGCAAAAAATGCATTTTCGCCAATTTCGGTTGTTTTTCATTATTTGAGTATGAGTAAAAAATATCTGGAAAGTTGCAACAAAAATGAAGTGAAACTGAAAGATTATTTTTACTGTTTACGAACCACTTTAGCCTGCAAATGGGTGATCGAAAAAGATAGTTTTCCACCAGTTAATTTTCATGAAATGCTGGATTTATTGCAAAATGAAATTCTTGAAAAAGTGAACAAACTTCTAGTCTTGAAATCTGAAAATGGTGAAAAATATTATCATCCGAACGATTGGGAACTTTTTGATTATTTAAAAAATGAAATAGAAATCATTTCTGAAAAAGCGAAAAGTTTAAGTGCAGGAAGTTTTGATAAAATAGAAGCAGAGAAAGTCTTTGTAGAAATATTAAATTTGTAAAATGTTGACAATAAAATATTTAAAAGAAAACAAACTCATCCTTTTCGAAGCAATTTCCGGAAGCCGCTCTTTTGGATTGACAACAGAAAATTCTGATACAGATATCAAAGGTGTTTATTATTTACCGAAAATAGATTTTTTTGGTTTAAATTATATCCCTCAGATTTCCAATGAAACCAATGATGAAGTTTATTATGAAATTGGAAGATTTGTAGAATTATTACAGAAAAATAATCCGAATATTTTGGAAATTTTGGCGACTCCTGAAGATTGTATTTTGCATAAAGATCCTTTGATGGATTTGCTAATTCCAGAAGATTTTTTATCTAAATTATGTAAGGACACTTTTGCAGGTTATGCGATTTCACAAATCAGAAAAGCAAAAGGGCTCAACAAAAAAATACTAAATCCTGTCGAAAAAGAAAGAAAATCACTTCTTGATTTCTGTTATAGTTTAGAAAATAACGGTTCAGTTTCTTTAAAAAAATGGCTTGTAGAAAATGGAAAGAGTCAGGAAAAATGTGGACTGATAAACATTGACAATACCAAAGGAAATTTTGCCCTTTTCTACGATGAAACTGCAACTTTAGGCTACAGAGGAATTATCCAGAATGAAGAATCTAATCAGGTTTCTTTATCTTCAATTCCAAAAGGTGAAAAATCGCTTGCGTATCTATTTTGCAATCTTGATGCTTACTCAGTTTATTGCAAAGATTACCGGGAATATTGGAAATGGGTTTCGGAGAGAAATGAAGACCGCTACAACGTGAACCAAAACCACGGACAAAATTATGACAGTAAAAATATGATGCACACAATTAGGCTTTTGCAATCTTGTGAAGGTATTTTTAAGAATAATACTTTGAAGATAAAAGTAGAAAACCGGGAAGAATTATTAGATATAAAAGCCGGAAACTGGTCTTATGAAAAAGTGATGGAAAAAGCAGAAGATTTAATAAAATCAATTGATTATTACCATTCCATTTCCAAACTTCCGGATTTCCCAAATCTTGAAAAAACAACGAAAGTTTTAATTGAGATCAGAGAAAAGTTGTACAGTTAAACCACCGAAATTTCGGTGGTTTTTTTATTTCGTTAAATGCTCTATTTTTAATTTTCAAAATTATTCAAAACAATCTTCCCTCTCAATTCCACCGGCCTTAAAGTGATCAACGCAATAGTTTTCATTTCTTTCGTCTCAATTTCCAACTGGTGTTTTTTATAAAACAATCTTAAAAAAAGGATCATTTCCATAAAGGCAAAATGTTCGCCGATGCAGTATCTCGCGCCATTTCCGAAAGGGAAATACGGTTTGCTTTTAATATCTTCCTCTTCAAATCTTTCCGGAAGAAAAGATTTAGGCTGTTCCCAATCTACCGGATTTCTGTGCATATCGTAAAGCAAAAATTCTACGATCGTTCCTTTTTCCCAGGAAAAATCTTTAAAAGAATCATCTTCCAAAGCCACTCTATCAATGATCCACGCGGGTGGATACAATCGCAAAGCTTCTTTGATGATCGTCATTGTTTTAGAATTCCCGAAAAGTGTTTTTAAAGATAAAAAATCGCCGCCCAGATCGTTGATCTCCTTTACTAATAATTGCTTTTCGCTCTCATTATTTTCAATTAAAAACAAGGTAAAAGCCAGCGTATTGGCAGAAGTTTCGTGGCCGGCAACGAAGAGGATGATGATCTCGTCTATCAACTGTTCCATCGCCATTGGCTCGCCGCTGTCTTCGTATCTCGACTGCAAGAGATTTTGCAGAATATCATTAAAGTCACCCGTTTCACTTTGTCTTTTCAGAATGATTTCCCGGAAAACAACGCGCATTTCATCCGACAGTTGAAGGTGTTTTTTCAGTTGTCCCGAGACTTTATACCACGACATCAAAAATGGTTTTCGCACTTCTTTGATGAACATTTTCTGGATCTCCGTAATAGAACCCGAGATCCTCAGGATCTGATCATAGTCGATAGAATTTCCGAATAAAGTTTTCGCTATAATATTAAAAGTGAGACTGTTGGTCATCTTATAAAGATCGATCGTTTCATTTTTGATCTGATCTTCAATCGTGGCTTTTATTTCATCCACCATCGTTTGATGCAGCAATTCTATATTTTTAGTGCTAAAATTCGGCTGCACGAGGCGGCGCTGTTTCAGCCAGTTTTTGCCCGTATTAGTCAGTAAACCTTTACCTAGATATTTGCCTAAAACATGGGTTTGAATAGCAGATTTCTCATAATTCTTTTGATTTTTGCGCATCACGTAATCGAACAGTTCGGGATCGCGGCTAAAGACAAAACGCTTATTCACCAAAAAAGAATTCAAAGTATAGGTATTTCCCAGTTCCCGAAAATTTTGAGAAATAATGGCGATCGGATCGCTGTTCAACTTCAACAGGGTTTTCCAGATATTTTTTTCGCTAACTTTTGGTGGATAATTGTACACAGTTGGGTTTTGTATTTGAAGCGAAATTACGGGAAAAATTTTTTGATGGGAAATTTACGATTAAGGTAAACCGTATTTTTTTTTGATTATTATTCATAAATTTAGAGAAAACTAAAATATGAACTTTAAATTAATTGCAATAAGACCGTTAAAAGGTTGCGATGAAAAATTTCTAAAAAATTTACAGATAGATCGTTTTTATCAGTTTGGGAATGATTTCGATTTCTCAGAATTTCCAATAATTCTTGACAATAGAAATATTAACACTCATAAAACTATTTCAGAACTTTACAATCAAGAAATAAACTGTGGTTTACATGGAAAAAAAGATTTGAATATAAGTATATCAGCAATTGTTGGAAAAAATGGAAGCGGTAAAAGTAGTTTAATGGAATTAATTTACGTAACATTTTTTAAAATATCAAGAATAATTAAAATCATAGAGGATGAAGAGTTAGAAGAAACTCCTAAAATAAGTAAAACCGATGATTTGATGTTTTCCGCAGAATTGAGAGCAACTGCTATTTTAATTGAAGAAAATTTTGAAAATAAAGATTTCAATTTAAATGATGATTCGCATTTAAAGTACAAATACAATTCTCTATTTTATGAATTACACAAGAGGGTAGAGAAAAAAGAAATAATTGATTATGACAAAAATACAAATGATTTACACATTGAATTATTTTATGAAATAAACGATGTTAATTACGTACTTAAATTGCATGATAACAATTGTAATTTAATAACTTATAAATCTGAAGATGGTGAATTAAAAATAATTGACGATTTTAAAATAAAAACCAAGGGTGATTTCAAAATAGTATCTGGTTTATTTTTCTATAATCTTGTTATCAATTATTCTATCTATGGTCTAAATTCTAAAGATTCAGGATTGTGGATTGAAAAACTTTTCCATAAAAATGATTCATATCAAACGCCAATAGTTTTAAATCCATTTAGAAATGATGGAAACATTGATATAAATTCTGAAAACTACTTAGTTAAGTCAAGGCTATTGGCACTAATATTCGCAAAAGATGTCAACAATAAAACTATAGCAGAAGGTAAAGAAATTAAAAGAATAAAATTAAAATTTATTGACAAAAAACTATCAGATACTTTAGTTTATTGGGAATATTTTTGTTCAATTTTTTTTCCCAAACTCTACACATATTTTTTTACTGATCCAATAGATGGAAAAATGCCAGATTTAAATACACTTGATTATTCTACTTTTGTAATTAAAAAAGGAAAAATTTACAAAAAAACTTTAGAATACATTTTAAAAAAAATTGATAATATTGCTGAAAGGTATCCAACTTTTAAAAAATTTATTGCAGTAAAAGATGATGAATTTTTCAATAAAGAACTCGAAAATGAATTGATCGTAGATATTTTTCAAGATCGAAGCCATATCTCTTTAAAGATTAAACAAGCGTTAAACTTTTATCACTTTCAAAATTATGTAGATGACAATATTCTTAATGTAGAAGAAACATTTTCAATTGATGAATTGCAAGAAAAAATAAATTCTTACACTCACGGTTCTGATTTTGTGGATTTAATAGAATTCATACCGCCGCCATTTTTTGAAATTGAATTGTTCTTTAATACAGTTAATGATAATAATAATTTTTCAAATTTAAGTTCTGGTGAAAAACAAAAGATTTACAGTTTAAATTCAGTAGTGTATCATTTAAGAAATTTACTATCTGTAAATAAAAATCCGAAGAAAAAAGAATTAATTGTCTACAATAATTTTAATATTATTCTTGATGAAATTGAATTATATTATCATCCAGAATTACAACGAACATTCATTTTTGATTTAATTGAATATATCAGAAAAATTGATTTTGAAAATCGATATTCAGATTGTATTCCGAATGTGAATATTATTTTCATAACACATTCCCCTTTCATTTTATCAGATATCCCGAAGCAAAATATTTTATTTTTAGACATTAATAAAAAAACAAATAAATCTCAACCTCAAATTTATGATCAAAATAACACTTTTGCTGGTAACATACATGAAATGCTAACCAACGGATTTTTTCTTGAAAGTACAAAAGGAAAATTTGCAATATCAAAGATAAATGAGTTTTTAGATTTTTATAAGAAAAAAGAAGATTTAATTGACAGTGATTTTCTAAATCAGAAAGAGTATTTTAAAAGCATAATACAAATGGTTGGGGAAGATTACATCAGAAAAATATTGCAAAATCAATTTGATGAACTCGATAAAATGTTTAATCCAAAATATTTAATAGAAAAACGAAGAGAATTAAGAGAAGAAATAGACAAAATTGATGAACAAATTAATTCAAAATCTTCACAATGAGAAAAATAAAATATCCTTACAAAAACGATTTTGAAAAACAGAAGTTTAATAATACTTATTATAATCTCATTAAATTAAAATTAGATGAAAAAAAAATTAATTTCATATTAAAAAAGATTGATAAAGATTATAGTTTGAAAAAAATTCTAATTAGTGATTTTTCTGAACTTATAATTATTCAAGATAAAGTAAGAAAATCATTGCAAAGAAAAAATTTAGAATCATTTTTTAAATCTGGAATAAAAAATAAAATAAAATATACTTACGAAACATTTCAAAAATCAATTTCAGGTTTTTTCATGGATAATGGTATTGATTTGCAATCGTGCCATTATTGTAATGTTGATTATGTTAACACATTTGAAGAGCATTACCAATTTAGTTCAACTGAGGAATTTATTTCAAAAGCACCTAAAGAAGTTCTGGGATTAGTTGATGAAATTTCAGATAAAACAGCGAAAGAAATTATTAACAAGAGATTACCAAATATTATTATTAATGACCTAAAACCACTATTGGGACCAAGAGTTTATGCAAAATTATTTAAACTTTGGAATTCTTCAAATTTAAAAAATTCTGCAAATGTTGATTTAAAAAACATCGTAATAAAAAGAAATCATTACACCTTAGATCATGTTCTACCAAAAAATGAATTTTCGTTTCTTTCATTAAGTCTTTATAATTTAGTCCCTTCATGTTATTCCTGCAATTCTAAATTCAAACATATCAAAGAATTTACTGTTAATACTGAACTTGCAAAACTTTGTCCTACATCGGACAATTTCGAACTTGATAAACTTTTTAAATTCAAAATAAATTTTGACGTTAATGATAAAGACTTTGAAATGAAAATTAGCCAAGTTAAGCAGATTGATGATGTTGAAGTAAAAATTGAAAATATTCACTCAGAGGATGGTGTTGATGAGTTTTTAGAAATCTTCAAAATCAAATCAAGATATGAATTCCATAAAAATATTTCATTTGATTTGATAGAAAAAAGAAAAGATTATTCAAATTCCCAACTGATTGAAATTGAAAATATTTTTGCAGAAAAGGGGATAATGATTGATACACAAACTTTCAAAAAACAAATTTTCGGTTCAATAATTTATGAAAAGCAAGACACAAATGCGCCTTTTGAAAAATATAAAAAAGACATTGCTACACAACTAGGATTAATTTGAAATAATATTATAATAGAAAAAAATGTTTTCATTTCTAAACAAACGCACTAAACCCAGTAATACTTCTACCGACAATTAAAGAATTAATTTCTTTCGTGCCTTCGTAGGAATAAATGGCTTCGGCATCGGCGACAAATCTGGCGACGTCGTATTCCAGCAAAATGCCGTTGCCACCGAGCACTTCGCGGGCACGGGAAACAATATCGCGGGTCCTCATGGTGCAGAATACTTTGGCGAGAGACGCGTGTTCGTCTTTTAAAATACCTTCATCCTGCATTTCAGAGAGACGGAAAACCATGGTTTGCATGGCCGTAAGATTAGAAAGCATTTCTACCAAATGTCCTTGTATCATCTGGAAAGATGCAATGGGTTTCCCAAACTGTTCGCGGGTTTTGGTGTACGCCAAAGCACTTTCGTAAGCGCCTCTTGCGCAACCGGTCGCCATCCACGCCACGCCGGCGCGTGTCATTCGCAACACATTTCCGGTATCTTTGAAAGAGTTGGCGTGTTCCATTTTATTTTCATCGGAAATGAAACAATCGGTTAAAGTGATCAAACCATTTTGAACAATCCGAAGTGCCATTTTTCCTCTAATTTTTTCTACTTTAAAACCGGGATTGTCTTTTTCTAAAATAAAACCTTTCACTTCGCCATCGTCCAAACTTCGCGCCCAGATGATAATGACATCCGCAAAAGTGGCATTGCCGATCCATTTTTTTTGTCCGTTTAATATCCAGCCGCCTTCGGTTTTCTTACAGGTAGTCGTTAAACCGCCTGCTGCGCCAGAACCAACTTCGGGTTCCGTTAAACCAAACGCGCCAATTTTATCAAACTTTTGAAGTTGTGGCAACCACTTTTCTTTCTGCGCTTCTGAGCCGCAAAGGTAAATGGAACCCATCGTCAAACCGGATTGCACACCAAAGAAAGTCGCCACCGAAGCATCAACTCTCGCCATTTCCATAGCCAAAACGCCTTCCATTAAAAAGGGCAAACCCGGACAACCGTAACCTTCGTAAGTCACGCCGCAAACATTGAGTTTTTTAAACTTTTCAATAATTTCAAAGGGAAAAGAATCGTGCAGCCAATGGTCATTCACCAAAGGTTTGACTTCATTTTCCATAAAGTGACGCACTTTCATCTGAATTTCTTTTTGTTCTGGCGTCAAAGTTTCGAAAACATCGTAGAAATCCCCGTCTACAGGCGGAAGTTCTTTCTTCTTTTTCTCCGGATCGATGGCGCGCATCAGCATTTTTATTTGCTTATCGTTCATTTTAGAAAAACCTTCCATCATTTTTGGAAGATCTACTTTCCCGGATATTTTGGAGAGTTCATCAAGATCAATAGATTTGAATATTTCAATCGCGTTTCTGACTTTGGAAAAAAGGTTTGACATAAAATTTTATTTGAATAAAAAGGTACGGAAAAGTTTTGAAGTTGAATTAGAGCGATTGTTAAAATTGAAATAAATTTTTAACGCAGAGAACACAGAGGTTTGTGACAATTATTTTGATTTGAGTTCGCGGAGGCGTTGCACCTAGCGGAGTTTAAAAAAAGTATTATTCGAAATCTGAACTTGTTTATATTCTTAAGTTTTTAAAAATGATTTATAATTTCAATTAAAAGTAAAATCGGTGAATTGATTCACCAAATTAATAGATATTTGGTGAATCAATTCACCGATTATTGCTATATTTGGTGAATAGAAAATATATTATGATGATAAAAAGAGCCATTGATTGTAAGATTGAAAGCAAATTATTCAAAAAAAAAGCAATTATCATTATTGGAGCAAGACAGATTGGTAAAACTACAAGTATCAATAATGTTTTGCAAGACAAAGAAAATTTGCTGTTTCTAAATGGTGATGATCCTGTAGTACGTGAAATGTGGAGCAACATAAATACACAACAAATTAAAAATTTAATTGCCGGAAAAAAATACATTTTCATTGATGAAGCGCAAAGAATTCCAAACAGTGGCTTAACTGCAAAAATAATTGTCGATATTTTTCCTGAAGTACAACTCATCATGAGTGGATCTTCTGCTTTTGATTTAAAAAATTCTCTATCCGAAAGTTTAACTGGCAGAAAATCGGAATATGAAATGTTTCCCGTAACATGGCAAGAATTAGAAGCAACTTATGGCTATCTGGAAAGCCAACAACAGTTAGAAATACGCTTGCTATATGGAATGTACCCGGAAATCATCACCAATCCTGGTGAAGAAAAGGAGCGTCTAAAATTATTGACAGACAGTTATTTATACAAAGATATTTTATCATTTTACAACATCCAGAAACCCCAGGTTTTAGAAAATCTTTTAAAGGCTCTTGCTTTGCAAATGGGAAGTGAAGTTTCTCTAAATGAATTGGCCAATCTTTTAAAAATTGATAAAAATACAGTGAAAACCTATATCGAAATTTTAGAAAAAAGTTTTGTGGTATTCACTTTATCGGGTTTTAATAGAAATATCCGCAATGAACTGAAACAAGCAAGAAAAATATATTTTTGGGACAACGGCGTGCGAAATGCTTTGATAGGGAATTTCAGCCCTTTAGAATTACGTGTGGACAAAGGCGCACTTTGGGAAAACTTCTTAATTTCCGAAAGAATGAAAAAAAATAATTATGAAAACCCTTACACCAAAAGTTATTTTTGGCGCACCACTTCTCAGCAGGAAATAGATTATGTAGAAGAAACCGCCGGTAAAATCTCTGCCTTTGAAATAAAATGGAACGAAAATGCAAAAATAAAGGCAAACACTAATTTTAAAGAAACTTATAAAACTACAATTGAAATCCTTTCTCCGAAAAATTTTCGGGATTTTTTAGTAGAATAATTGCACTAAAACATAAATGTAGAAAACAAAAAAACTCCCGAATAAATCGGGAGTTTCTATTATAAAAAGATTTAAATCTTAATTATTTTCAGAATTCTGACCATTTTCCGGTCTTGGTCTGTCATCTCTCTGCTGAGGTCTGTCGTTGTTATGTTGCGGACGCTCAGTTCCACGGTCATAATTGTGCTGTGGACGATCGCCTTGTGGACGGTCTTCTCTAGCCGGTCTTTCCTCACGTGGAGGTCTTTCCAACAAAACTTTACGGGAAAGTTTCATTTTCTTACGGTCATCAAAGCCCATAAATTTAACTTCTACCATATCGCCTTCATTGTAAGGAACTTTATCCAAACGCGCCCATTCGATTTCAGAGATGTGAAGTAAACCTTCAACACCTTTTGCAATTGCTACGAAAGCACCAAAATCCATCACTTTGACTACTTTACCATTATAAACTTCGCCTACAGTTGGTACGAAACAGATTTGTTTGATTGTTGCGATAGTCGCATCAATATTTGCTCTTGAAACCCCAGAAATCTCGATTCTACCGATATTGCCAATTTCTTCAATCGCAATAACCGTTTCGAAATCTTTCTGCATCTGCTGAATGATTTTCCCTCCAGGTCCAATGATCGCGCCAATGAAGTCTTTGGAAATTTCCATAACTTCCATTTTCGGAGCGTGTGGTTTCACATCATTTCTTGGTGCATCTAATGTTTTCATCATTTCACCTAATATATGCAAACGTCCTTCTTTAGATTGATTTAAAGCGGTTTCCATGATTTCCATGGTTAAACCTTCTACTTTAATATCCATTTGGCAAGCCGTGATTCCTTTTTCAGTTCCTGTTACTTTGAAATCCATATCACCTAAATGATCTTCGTCTCCTAAAATATCAGAAAGCACTGTGAATTTTCCAGATTTTGGATCTGTTATTAATCCCATTGCAATCCCGGAAACGGGTCTTGTAATTTGCACACCTGCATCCATCAACGCTAAAGTTCCGGCGCAAACCGTTGCCATAGAAGATGAACCGTTGGATTCTAAAATATCAGAAACAATACGAATTGTGTAAGGATTTTCTGTTGGGATCATATTTGCCAACGCTCTTTGCGCTAAATTTCCGTGCCCTACTTCACGTCTTGAAGTTCCTCTTAAAGGTCTTGCTTCACCCGTAGAAAATGGTGGGAAATTATAATGTAAAAAGAATTTTTGATCGTAATTAATGGCAACCGTATCTACCATATTCGCATCTTTCACAGAACCTAAAGTTACTGCCGTTAAAGATTGCGTTTCACCTCTTGTGAAAACTGCAGAGCCGTGAGCGCCTGGTAAATAATCAACTTCTGACCAAATTGGACGAATTGTATCTGATTGTCTACCGTCTAAACGAACACCTTCATTTAAAACCATTTGACGCATTGCTTCTTTTTCCACATCGTGGTAATATACTTTTGCGAAAGGTTTTACTGTTGCTAATTCCTCTTCAGAATATTGTGCTAAAAAGTCAACCAAAACGGCTTTAAAGTTTTCACTTCTTTCTTCTTTTGCAGAAGGTGAAGTTGCTACAGCGTATACTTTATCATAAGTTTCTGCCCAAACTTTCTTGCGAATTTCTTCGTCGTGGTTTTCGTGGGAATATTCTCTTTTTGTTTTGCTTGATTCAATTCTTGCCGCTAAATTTTCCTGCGCCTGAACCTGAACTTTAATTTCTTCGTGTGCATATTTAATCGCTTCGATCATTTCAGCCTCAGAAATTTCTTTCATTTCGCCTTCTACCATTACGATAGAATCTTTAGTTCCGCCCACCATCATATCAAGATCTGCTTTCGCAGCATTTTCCATACTTGGGTTGATAGAAAGTTGTCCGTCGATTCTTACAACTCTAACTTCAGACATTGGTCCGTTGAAAGGAATATCAGAAACTGCGATCGCTGCGGATGCGGCTAAACCGGCTAAAGTTTCCGGCATTACTTCTTTATCATAAGAGATCAAAGAGATCATCACCTGAACTTCCGCGTGAAAATCTGATGGAAAAAGTGGACGCAAAACGCGGTCAACTAATCTCATTGTCAAGATTTCTTCGTCTGAAGGTCTTGCTTCTCTTCTAAAAAAGTTTCCCGGGATTTTTCCGCCTGCGTAGAATTTTTCTCTGTAATCTACTGTTAATGGTAGAAAATCTACACCTTCTTTGGCTTCTTTACTGGCGACAACAGTTGCTAAAAGCATTGTTCCGCCACATCTTACGACAACAGAACCATCGGCTTGTTTCGCTAATTTTCCTGTTTCAAGCGTGATTTCACGCCCATCTTTTAATTGAAATTTTTCAATAATTGCTTGTGGAGCATTCATAAATTGTAATTGTTTCTTCTGTGCAATCCGTATTGATTGCGGTTAATATATAAACTTGTTTTACGCGTGCGAAGATACGGAATTTTTGATGACTGTCTAACTCATCATCATCCCAACTTTAAAGTAAAAATTTTAAACTAATAATTAAAAAAGATAGTACTTTATATAGAAATTTTAACATTTAAAAAAAGTATGAAAACCATATTTTAAAAATAATATTTTAAGATTTATTTCGGTTTCACGGGAACTTCCGAATAACTTCGGCATAAATTTAGATGTGATTTTCGCCAATTAACAACTATTAACATTTAAAAATTTAACATTATGGGTATTTTATGGACATTAATTATCGGAGGAATTGCAGGTTGGCTGGGTTCATTAATCTTTAAAGGCGGAAGTTTGGGATTGATTGGCAATATAATCGTAGGAATTATCGGTGGATTTATTGGCTACTGGCTTTTAGGCACATTTTTCGGAACTGCAATTGTTGGTCAAATTTTAACAGGCGCCGTTGGTGCAATTGTTTTACTGGCAATTATAAATTTGCTAACCGGTAGAAAAGTTTAATAAAACGTCATTTATTAATATAAAAGCAACTCATATTTGGGTTGCTTTTTTTATTTAATTTTATTAAAAATATTTAAACATAAAAGCAAAAAAAAACCGCTTCAAAAATGAAACGGTTTCTAAATTTTTTATCGCTAAAAGATTATTTTCTTAATCCTAATTCTGCAATAATAGCACGATAACGTAAAACGTCTTTCTTTTTTAGATAATCTAAAAGTGCTTTTCTTTTACCTACCAAAAGTACAAGAGATCTCTCTGTTGCGTAATCTTTGTGGTTCTTTTTCAAGTGACCTGAAAGGTGGTTGATTCTGAAAGTGAAAAGAGCAATTTGCCCTTCCGCTTTTCCTGTGTTTGCTGATGTTTCGCCATGTTTTGCGAAAATTTCTGCTTTTACTTCTGGTGTTAAGTACATTCCAATATTATTTTAAATGATTATTATGTAACGGCGGCAAAAGTACGATTTATATTTTAACCGAGAAACTTTAATTTAACCAAAAATAAAATTAACGTAAAATTTACAGGAAATATCCTATAATATTACAATTATGGTCGTATTTTTGTAACAGCAAAATCCGAATGAAAAAAGTTTTATTTTTTGGAATCGTTATCACCGCAAGTGCGTGCATCATAATCAGTTGCGCCGCTGCAGGAAATCGCGTAGAATATATTAACAGGAATTTAAAATTGGTAAATGTGCAGCGGATCATCGTTTTTGATCCGGAAGTTTTTCCTGATGTTGATGAGATAAAGGAAGCGACAAATACCGCTTATTTTAGTGCATTAAGTGACGAAATGAAACTTTTAGGTAATTACAAATTGCTGCGCGTAAGTTTTGATACAACCTATGACCATTCAGAAGTTGAAACGTTAAAAGATCTTTGTATAAATAACCGCGCAGAAGCCATCTTAATTCCAAAAGTTAAATACTTTAAAGTAGGTATCGGAAAATATGTTTTTTCTAATCAGGTGACGGTAAGTATTAAATTATATGATGCTGCAGGTAATTTTGTAATAGAAACTTCCTACAACACTTTCAAAACTAATGGAAGAATGCTTGGTTCAGCAGAAAATTCCATCAAAATCGGTACTATTGGCGCGATCAAAAAAATGTCGCAGCAAGTGAGAAGCAATAATATGATCGAGAGAAAGCTCTAGTTGATATTAATAAAATTTAACTGCCTTTTTAAATAAATTTCCATTATTTTTGCGCGACCAAATAATGCTGTTGTTTTATGACTACGGAACAAATTTTAAATCCTGCCGATATTGCTGAAAATCTGAGTGAACTGCACGCAGATAAAAGGCTTTTGGCATTTTTAAAGCTTCCCAAAGAATATAAAGCAGAGGTTTTTTCACATTTGGATCCCGATTTTCAGGAAGAAACCATCCGAAGTATTGCTTCGCACGAAGTTGCAGACATTTTAAATGAAATGTCGCCGGATGACAGGACGCAGCTTTTTGAAGATTTCCCGGATGAACTCATAAAATCCTCGATCAATCTTTTAAATCCGCAGGAAAGACGCGTTGCGCTTAAACTTTTAGGTTACGATTCCAATTCCATTGCGCGTTTAATGACACCTTATTACATCCAAATTCGTAAAGAATGGACGGTAAAAAGATGTTTTCAGCAGATAAAACGAGTTGGCGAACGTGTGGAAACAATGAACTTTCTTTACGTTGTTGACGAAAAAAATGTTCTTATTGACGATATCACGATCGGGACTTTGCTTTTAGCAGAAGAAGATCAGTTAATTTCTGAATTGACAGATAACGAATTCGTCGCCATTAATACGACAACCACAAAAGAAGACGCGGTTCCCTATTTTGAAAAATATGACCGAAGTGCATTACCAATTGTTACAGATTCCGGCGTTTTGGTGGGAATTGTTACAATTGATGATATTTTAGATCAAATAGAATCTCAAAATACTGAAGACATTCAGAAATTTGGTGGTTTGGAAGCCTTAGACGATCCTTATACGCAGACTTCGCTTTTAGAAATGGTAAAAAAACGTGGCACCTGGCTGATTATTTTATTCGTTTCCGAAATGCTTACGGCTTCAGCCATGGGATTTTTCGAAGGTGAGATCCAAAAAGCCGTTGTTTTGGCATTATTCGTTCCCTTGATTATTTCGAGTGGTGGAAATTCCGGTTCACAAGCTGCAACTTTGATTATCCGCGCCATGGCTTTGCAGGAAATATCGCTGAAAGACTGGTGGTACGTAATGAAAAGAGAAATTTTCACAGGATTGCTACTTGGTGGAATTTTGGGAATTATCGGCTTCACAAGAATTATGGTCTGGCAAAAAACAGGCATTTACGATTACGGCGAATTTTGGCCATATATCGGTTTTAGTGTTGGAATTTCCCTGGTCGCGATTGTTCTTTGGGGTACAATTTCAGGCTCTATGATCCCCTTTATTTTAAAGAAATTAAACCTTGATCCCGCAACTTCCTCGGCGCCATTTGTTGCTACTTTAGTAGATGTTACCGGCTTAATTATTTACTTCACTGTTGCAGGTCTTTTTCTTTCTGGGAAACTTTTATAACTTTCTTTGATGAGAATTATTTCGCTTGTTCCTTCAATCACTAAAACTTTATTCGATCTCGGTTTAGGAAATCACGACTTGGTTGGAAGAACTAAATTCTGCATTCATCCTGAAAACCTGGTTAAAAATATTCCCATTATTGGTGGAACTAAAAATCTAAATATTGATAAAATTAAAGAATTAAAACCCGATTTAATTTTAGCCAATAAAGAAGAAAATACAAAAGAACAGGTTGAAGAATTACAGCAATATTTCAGAGTTTGGGTTTCTGATATTAAAAATTTAAAAGACAATGAAAATTTTCTTTGGGAACTGGGAATGCTTTTAAAGAAAAATAAGGAAGCTGAAGAAATTAATAAAGAAATTGAAACTATTTACAGTCATTTTAAAGGAAATCAGCCAAAAAAAGTTGCGTATTTAATTTGGCAAAATCCTTATATGACGATTGGCGGCGATACGTTTATCAATGAAATATTAGAAAAAATCGGCTGTGAAAATATTTTTAAAAATAGAACAAGATATCCTGAAATTAATTTAGAAGACATAAAAGACGCCCAATATCTTTTTCTTTCGACCGAACCTTTTCCTTTTAATGAAAAACACGTTTTAGAATTACAAAAACTTTTACCAAATGTGAAAATTTTACTTGTAGATGGTGAAGCATTTTCCTGGTTTGGAAGTCATATTGCTGAATACAAAAAATACTACCAAAATTTAGTTGATAGTATTTAATTTATTTTAAACCTATTTAAAAGATTTCTTAAATAATCTTCCCAACCTCCTCACAAAGCCATTCGAGCATTTCTTTGTCTTCCGTTGTAAATGGATTTATTTTGTGAGAATCAATATCGATCTGACCAACATTTTCCCCATTTTTAAAAATTGGAACTACGATTTCTGCCTTAGTATCGATGGAACACGACAAATAATTATCCTGCTCTTTTACATCAGGCACTTCAAAAGTTTCGTTCGAAACTGCAACCTGTCCGCAAATTCCTTTTCCGTAAGGAATTATAGTATGATCTGTTTCTGCGCCAACATAAGGTCCAAGTTTTAATTCATCTTTGTCACCGTTTTTAAAGTAAAATCCTGTCCAGTTAAAATAGGATATTTCCTGATCAAGCAACTGACAGATTTTTTTCAGTTTTATTTCTGTATTGTGAGTTGGACTTTCTAAAATAATTGAAAGTCTCTTTTTTATATCAGACATTTTTTAATTTTTTATTTAAATTGTTCAAAAGTAAGTTCTTCGCGATAGCCGAACATTCCGCGTTCCTTGATCATTTCTGCAACGCCTTTTGGCAACTGATCTTCCCAACCGGCTTCGTTAGTTGCAATTTTTCTCAAAATTTCACGGGAATATATTTCAGAATAATCGGGGTTAATATTAACAATATCGACAATTCTGTCGTTTATTTTAAAATATTTGTAAAGCTCTTTAAGATTATTATTAACTTTTAAATTGTTAGAATCCAAAAGTTCATGCGTCACCGGATCTTTGTATGGATAAAGGTAAACGCGCATATCTTTCCGGAAAAATTTACCAAAAGCTTCCAAAATTCCACCAGATAAATTTTTATAATATTCCTCGTCAAAAACATCTAAAAGATTATTTACGCCCATTGCAACGCCAATATATTTATTGGTAAATGTGGCAAAATATTCTACCATTCTGTAATATTCTGAGAAATTAGAGATCAAAATATTGTAACCTAATTTAGCCAAAACATCTACTCTATCTAAAAAATCCCGTTCATCAATATCACCAAAAGCACGAAGATTGGCAATTGTAATCTCAAATAAAACCTCGGTTTGCTTTTTCTCACAACCGGCATCTTTGGCAAACATATCGAGTCCGTTTTCAAACATATCAATATTGACCAGCGTCACAGGACGAAAACTTCCCCGAACAGCAAAAATATTCTTTTTGTAAAGTACATCCGCGGGCAACATATTATTGCCGTCAGAGTTAAAAATAACAGCTTCCGTCATTCCCAATTTTACGAGTTGCAAACTCATCAAACGGTTTTCAACGTATTGAAAAACCGGTCCGCTAAAATCGATCATATCAATCTCGAGTTTATCAAGAGCAATATCGTCGTATAAAGATTCTATTAATTGACGTGGATTGTCCTGATAATGATAAGCGCCATAAATTAAATTTACACCTAAACTTCCCAGAGTTTCCTGCTGCAAAGTGGCGTCGTTTTCGATAAATTTTACATGAATAACGATCTCATTATAATCCTCATTTTCTTTAGTTTGAAAACGAATTCCGACCCAACCGTGACCTTTCATGGTTTTGTCAAAATTTATTGTCGTCACTGTATTCGCATAGGAAAAAAAACGTTTACCGGGATTAGATTCACGATCTAAGCGTTCTTCAATTAAAGAAACTTCATACCTCAACATTTTTCGCAAGCGTTGCTGCGTAACGTATCGGTTTTTATATTCTTTACCGTAAATGGCGTCGCTAAAATCTTTATCATAAGCAGACATTGCTTTTGCAATCGTCTGTGAAGCGCCACCTGCTCGAAAAAAATGACGAACGGTTTCCTGTCCGGCGCCAATTTCCGCAAAAGTTCCATATATAGACGAATCTAAATTTATCGCTAAAGCCTTCTGTTTCGGCGTCAATTTCTGAGTCATCCTTTACATTTAAATTTTTGTAAATTTACCAAAATAAAACCAACCTCGAAAACAATGAAGTTGAAATTTTTAGGAACCGGCACCTCGCAAGGCGTCCCGGTAATTGGCTGTAAAGACGAGGTTTGTACTTCCAAAGATTTAAAAGACAGGCGCTTTCGTGCCTCCGCTTTGATTACTTCAAATTCAGGAAAAAAAATCCTTATTGATTGCGGGCCAGATTTCAGGATGCAAATGCTGGACAATGATGAATCTCAAGTTGATGCAGTGCTGATAACCCATGAACACACGGATCACGTCATTGGTTTGGATGATCTTCGACCTATTATTTTTCGGAATAAAAAAGATATGCCGATCTACACATTGCCGAGAGTTGTGCATGAAATTAAAAATAAATTTCCTTACGCGTTTACAGAAATAAAATATCCCGGCGTTCCGACTTTCGAAATTAATGAAATTGGCGCTGAAAAATTTACCGTAGAAAATGTAGAGATCACGCCAATTCCTGTGATGCATTATAAACTGCCAATTTTGGGTTTTAAATTTAAAAATCTGTGTTACATAACGGATGCCAGTTTTTTTCCAGAAGAAACATTTCCTTTATTAAAAGATCTGGATGTATTAATTATCAACTGTTTGCGAAAAGCACCGGAACATATTTCTCATTTTGTTTTGCCGGAAATATTAGAACTCAATAAAATTTTAAAACCGAAGAAAATCTATTTAACTCATATCAGCCACGAATTTGGTTTGCACGAAATCGTTCAAAAAGAATTACCGGAAAATATTTTTTTAGCTTATGACGGTTTGGAAATTGAATTTTAGCTTTTGGGATGAAAATTTTACACTTTAGATTTTAGATTTTAGATTTTAGAAGGGAATTTCCAGTTAACCGATTAAATAAATTTTAAATAACCATTTTTAAAAATTTAAAATATTTTGGTGTAAAACTTTTAAAAATAAATAATAATGCTATATTTGCAAACCAATTTAGCAAGCCCGGTTGGCGGAATTGGTAGACGCGCTAGACTCAAACTCTAGTATCTCACGATGTGCCGGTTCGATTCCGGCACCGGGTACTTTAAATGCTGCTAATCTTTTGATTAGCAGCGTTTTATGTTTTTATAAGTTGAAATCTGTCCGCAATTTGTCCGCAATTTATTTTTTACACATTTTGTAAGTATAAATAAAAGGTTTTTGTATTGCTAAATTTCAATTACTTTCAAGCTGATTTACATTGAATACATTACCTTATTCGACTAATAAATTAATTAATACTTTCTTTTATAAATGGATTAGATTGATAAGAATTTTCATATTACTTATTCTTCAACAGATTTATTAAATATCTACTGCACTTAAAAAGGTTATATCCCTATACCACTGAAATACAATAATTTAAAAAATAATTGATTACAAGTATTTATATTATAATTTTAAATAATTATTGTAATTTTATTATGTTGCATTTAAAATCCTATTTTATCAAATTTTATTCTTTAAAAGAATAATTAAAATTTTGTACGATAAATCATAAGTTATTTGAGGATTTCTTGATGAAGAAAATATAAGAGCTACTGAAAATTCCCATGGAGGCTTATCAGAATTTTGAAATGGAGCACACCTGATCTTCTACACATTCTGCCGACAAAACAATGGCAACAGTAAGATCGAGATAAGGAACATCAAACCCGGTAGAGTCTACCCTATATCTGCACCAAAAAAAACAGATATTATTTTTTTGGCACGAGCGTGATGATCGCGCCAGCTGGGCTATCAACTTTTTCTAAAATTTATTTTTTTTACCAGAAAAAAAAGCCTCTGAACAAATGCTTTAAGATAATTACAATTTGCTGATTATATATTTTGAAAAATATTTCAATTAAAAGGTTTTTATCAAATCGAATTTTGACATAATTTTTTAGATAAAAAATGGTAGAAATTTTAATTTAAAAAAAATATTACTAAAAAGATAATGTTAGATTATTTTTAGTTATTCTTCTTTTAATATCATATGCAAATCATTCACTAAAAGTGATCGAACAAAAATTACGGTCTTTTATCTTCACGGTATGAAGTACTTTTTACAACACCAGTATTGGCGTCAATCGTATAGTCAAAATATCCGAAAGGATAAATATCTTTCGTTACTTTCCAGAAGTTAGCTTCTAATGAAATTGTTATATTTCTTCTTTCAACATCACTGTTGGCATTTAAGATCTTTCCATTATATTTTTCAGCTGCTAGTTTTTGTATAATACGTTCAGGAGTAATCTCATTGATATCAATTTGATTATCAAATAAGTGAAAACGCAGTTTCTCCTTATCTTGATCTTTAACATTTGTAATTATCGCCTCCTTTTGTAATAACGATAAAAGATCTTTAAATTTCACCTTCATATTAGCATCAAAACCAGAATTAACTTCCGTCTTCTTCAGGTTACCATCCACATCGTACTCTTTTACACTTAGTGAATTGTAAAAAGGCGGAATTGCAAGCGTCCCAATGAAGGAATTGGTTTCCTGTTCTATAATACCACTCGGATAAAAATCTTTTATTGTATAAAATAATGAAGGAGGAAGTGGAGTTATCATTTTTCTATAATAGATTTTATAACCATCTTCCTTATTTTCCCACTTAGAATATTTTACGACAGTTCCATCTGAAAGCGTGTCTTCCATTTTTGGCATATTATTTTCGTTTGCTTCTGTAATAACATCAGGATAATTTTTAAATCTGCCTAAATCTATGGTTTCGCTGTTCATAATTTTTTCTTTTTGATGTGCAGGAGAGTCTTTATCCTGTCCATTGCAGGAGGATAAAATAATTAGAAATATAGTAATTAATATATTTTTCATGAAACGGACCGGTTTAATATTTTCCACTGGAATTTATTTGTGGAAAATCTTTTTTTACGAATCTGATGTGTGTAATCCATTATGTTATCAGTTTTTCTATATTCAAATGTAAACTGACTGTCATTATCAAATGTATGGTATAATCCCATTGCGTGCATTAATTCATGCGCAGTACTAGAATCATTTCTATTTCCAAATGCTGCAACAACTTTTGTATTGCCTATACCTTCAGCAACTCCATTCAAGCTCAATGAATTTGGCATCATATAAACCCGATAATGATTTCTATAAATGCTGTTAGCTGGATTATCAAAGAAAGCACTCTCCAGTGCTGAGTGTATCGATCTCCAACGAGATAGGTCCATCACAACATTACCGGAAGGATCTGTTGTTGTAAAAAATAAATTGAAGAAAAATCCTCCTACTACAGTAGGTGAAGTTTTTTCAGAAATATTAGCGTTGAGATAGGATTGTTTCATCGCATTTCTTGTTAAAACTTTTTCATTACCTTTTACAGCGCCTGTTGCATTCATCTTTTCAACTGAAACAGGTATCATCAAAATATCTATATTTTTTACATTGTTGTTTGGTAAAACTCTTATCTCCCCGACTTTACTTGTCTGACCATTCTTTGTTGCCATCACTCTAATGCTTTCCGCTGAATTAAATATTTTTTTGCACTTTATACGTATACAACTGTCATCGTGATTTATACCAACTGCAACTGTAAACTGTTTCAAAATAGTCAACTCAAAAACATCAGTGTTATAAATATATTGCATACTATCAGCTTTTTCCTCTATGTGAACCACTGCATCCAAAATTGCAGTGTCACCTGATAATATGGTCATATTCGGAACATAATATTGACCCTTATACGTTCCAAAATTATTATACTGATTTAATATACTGCGATAATCTGCAGGACTGGGTGTAAAAACTGCGCCAGATTCTGACGCATAAACGGAGCCATAACTCCCGATTATCCCATTGTATCTGTTGTCTACTGCCAGATGACTATCATTAACTCTTACCCAATCAAAACCAAACTCTCCTTCCCAGGCGTTTGTTGGTCGAAAAAAAACTAAACATTTTGCAATAACGGGACTTGGCGGTGGAGATCCCGGTGTCCCGTAACTAACTCCATCCGATTTACCTTTCTGAATAACTTTCGAACCGCTGTTCACAATATTATCTTTAGAATAAACTCTGTAATTACCGCCGGTAATTTTAGTAATATTTCCTTTTACAATTCTCGTTCTACTCATGCTAATATTGAATTAAAAGTTATTACTTTTTTCAGCGCTATTATTTTGAACAATTTTATCAGAATGATGTTCGTGCGTTCCTGTACTTTGAGAAGTGATCTTTCCTTCACTCACTTCATTTCTCTCCATTTTTGTTTCACTGTGGACATCTCCGTCAATCATTTCCGTCAATTTTCCGGTGATAAATAAACTGGCATCACCAACTACAGAAGTCATTTTCATGGCGCCAATACTTTGTGTTGAATTTAATCCGATTGTTTGACTAATATTCATGCCTATACTTTCACTCGCGTCCATTCCCACTACCGTATTCATATTCTCCGCCACATTAATATTCATATTTTTACAGTTCAGCGTCATTGTTTCAGGTGCTGTAATGTTAATATTGCTTCCTGTCGTGTCTAAATGAATTTCATTTCCGGATTTATCAGTAATAATAATGCTTTCATCTTCGGTAAAAATAATTTTGTGCCCGCTTCTGGTCTGAATAGATTTTACACGGTTATCTGTAAATCCACCTAAAGCCGTACCGCCATGAAACATTCCACCCATAACAAAAGGTTTATCCGGATGGTTGTGTTCAAAACCAACCATCACCTGATCACCAACTTCTGGGATGGCAACGTAACCCCTGTTTTGGGTGACCTCATCTGTTCCGCCCGCGTCCGGAGTCATCATTCTGATAAAATCTGTCGCATCATGCATTTGCCAGTCAAATCGTACAGAAACTCTTCCCTGTCCCAAAGGATCAGTATTAGAGATAACTGTGGCTAACTGTGGCTGCGCAACGGGATTTACGAATTCCGGTTGGGCCAGAAAACCTGTATCATTTGCGATGGCTTTAAAAGTACCTATATAATGACCGACCGTATCCACTGCGTGGGTCGTTTCCGTGATCATTACACGTGTAAAATGTGTAGTTTGATTACTTTCCTCCTTACGCATTTCAAGATCCGCAACACAGCCGGGATATAAAAAAGGAATGGTTGTGGTTCCGCTAACATGTAAAACTTCCACAGCTTTACTGCCGGAAGCACTGGTCTGGGAATACACTACATCTTTGTCCGTATTGGCGCGTATGGGTGCAATCTGTAAAGAAGGTGTTTTAAAAATGCTGCTTTCGCCGTCATTTTTTTTATAGGCAATATTTGCAAGATCACTTTTATGTGTTGCAGGCGTTAGACCTGAAGTTAGTTTTGCATTTTGGCTACTGTTATAGCCATAAAACGATGGTTTTGTATGTACTGCTTTAATCTGAATCTTAATGTCATTCACATTGCTGCCATAGATCAGTTTAACAGGCTGGTTTTGCGAAGGTAGTTTACCAAAATGAAGAACTTCACCATCATAGTAAAATTGTTCGCCGTAGGCTTCCGCCATTCTTGCGAGATAATTATAGTGTGTTTCATTGTATTGCGAACTGTAAATAATTTCAGAATAGTCATTTGCATCTACTCGCACATCATACTTCGCAGTATCTATACCTTCTTTGATCAATTGGTTAGCGATAATGCTCATATTTACCGGCTGTTCACCACCAAAACTCTGAATATGTGGTGCTCCATCTAGCAAAATTGTAGGGCTATAACCCGAGATTACAATATTTCCAAGACCACTTTGTTCCTGCAGGTAGGAGACTTCAGTGATAACCCCGACAAATGTGCGTTCGGGGCTATGGCTAATATCTTTATATTTTTGAACAACCGTTATCCTTTTGCCTAAAAAATCATTCGAAGATTCAAGATTTTGATTTTCTCTGCTGCCCAAAGAATCATAAGCCAGTATAAGTTCGAAACGGTGGTGTTTACCTGTATTTTGGCTTAAATTAAAATGTTTGTAATGGGAAATTATTTTACCGTCAATAACAATCAAAAGTTTAACAAGTCTATTTATACCAAAAACCTGGCTCGCTGAGATAGATTTTGAACTGTTATCCGGCTTAAATGAGGGTGTGGAAACACCGTTTGTATTTGCCATAATTTTAATTTTTTTTTGGTTATGAATCTTTTACAGATTTTTAAAGAGATGATGTAGTCAAAGTGGATTAAAGTTAAGAATTTTCAAAAGAAATGATCTAAATTTCCAATAATATTTTAAAAAAATAAATCTCTATTTTAAAAAAAATTCCCGATAAATATGCATTTGCACCTCTATCAGGAATTTTTGTAAAGTTTGAAAATGCAATTTATATTAAACCATGCATTTATTTACCTGGCCAAACTCCTTCATAAGCAGATGTACCGTAGTCGATTTTCTCTGCACTTACCACGAAAGAAATCAACATATTGTCAGAATCAATCGCGTCAAATTCAACTTCATGCTGAATCACATAACCATTATTCCATTTTAAAGTGATCAGAGTTCCTTCTTCGTGTGATTTATTGAAAGTAATTTCACCTGTTGTTGGTTTGTATTTACCATTCAATAAACTTTCAAGTACATGTGCATCCTCAGTTGCCTCGATCGTAATTTTAATTAAAGCATTTGATGGATCTGATGCAACACGACCTGAAACGTCAGTCGATCTTGATACGCTGTAATTTAATTTTAACACTTTTTGCTCTGCTCCTCCGTTGAATTTCAGAACGCCTCTTGAATTGTTAGCTGCCATAATTTCTAAATTTTAAATTATTATTTGATGATTTGATTTAATTTCCTACATTTTTAATATCTCAAAGATAGAACCAGTTTTGGAAAAAATTTGTAGTAATTCTACGACAATTTGATTTTTTACAAAATATTTTATTAAAATCACACAAACTTTTATGTGTGAAAAATTCTTTTGTGAACAAAAATTATTCTGGTAAATCGTTAAAAAAAAAATTGTTGTCAGAATATTTTTTGTAGTTTTATTACTTTATTAACGCGAGACAATTTGATAAAATTTACAGATTTTTTATTTCAAAAATATGAATTTAAATCAGCAGAAATTTTCTAAAGAAGCTGTGAAAGCCAGAATGTTGCAAAATGCAACAAAATTGTGGGGCTTAAAAAACATACAATCACTTGACCCTTTCGTTAAGTTGCTTATTGATGCCTTCAGCACAGAAATTTTTAAGGCAAACAACGAGATAGAAAGTATAAACGGAAGAATTCTTGAAAAATTATCGCGTTTACTTACTCCCACAAAATACGCCCACCCAAATCCAGCTCATGCCATAGCATTTTCTTATCCGGATGAAGATCATGAACTCGTAATGGAGCATTCGGAGTATTTTTTAAAAAAACAACTTAACTCACTTTATAAAAATACTTCAGATAAACAGATTGAGATTGCTTTTACATCGGTTGACAGTGTAGAATTAATTAAAGCACAGACATCTTTAATTATTGTAGGAAACACGGCTTACAGTATTGATGAGGAGATGAATAAGATACCAATGGTTCGGCTGGAAAACAAAGTTGAAGATTACAGAACCATCAAACTGGGGATAGATATCAGTGATTATACGTCTGAAGTTTTTCCGTCAAAAATCGCAATATTCTGTTCAAATCCTACGTATGAGAATGTAGATTTTGTCTACAGACTTTTACCGCATATCAAGGTTTATCACAATGATATTCCTTTGGAAATCACTTCGGGTTTAAGCTACAGAGAAGAAAGTGAAGCTGAGGGTTTTGAGAAAATATTTGAATTTCAGTCTATAAAACAAAAGATAAAAGAAGACATAAAAAATACTTATCAGGAAAAATTTATTGAAGTTAATGGTATTTATCCTTCCATGTTTAAAAAAATTGAAGCGGGATTACCGGAAGATCTAGATGATGGCAGCACTGTTTGGGGGCCGTACAGAGGCAAAAAAATACTTTGGCTTAAGCTGGAATTTCCACCGCAGTTTACTGCAGAAATTCTCGAAAATTTTCTATTTGTATTAAATGCTTTTCCCGTGTATAACCGTGGGTGGAAAAAAACGGAATATGCTTTGGACATTATGGGCAACAATATCCCATTAGAAACCTCAGATGATGAATTTTTTCTTTACGTGGATGAAGTGATAGACGGACGGGGAAAAAAATATATCGAAATACCATTCACGCCCACAGAAGAACTGGATGGCAACCTTTATACTTTAAGAAAAGGCGGAATGGAAAGATTTACCAAGAGAAATGCGACAGATCTAATGTCTCACGTTATGGAATTGCTGCGCGATGAAGTAGCTGCTTTTTCCATCATCAACCGGGATAAAGTAAAAGATGTTCTCGGAGAAATTTCTGAAAAAATGAAAGGACTTATGAAAAAGGTAGAAATCGCAAATCAGGAACTTCGGGAAGACGTTAATTATGTTATAATAGAACCGTTGGAAAACGCGGCACATACTTACGCTTCATTCTGGATCACACACTGCACTTTAGCAAATAATATACGGCCCGGAACGGTTTTAAATTCACAAAAGAGAGCTCAAACTTTTACGCTTCTTACGCAAACATCAGGCGGCGCAGAAGAACAGAAACAATCTGACACTATTTTAGCCTATAAATATGCCTTGACCACAAAAGACAAAATAATCTCGGTAGAAGACGTAAAAAATTACTGCAGAATGATCCTTAAAGATTCGCTGAAAAAAATTAACGTTACACGTGGTACAATGATTAGTGACAAGCCCCGCGAAGGATTTATAAGAACTGTTGACATTGAAATTACAGTACAGGACTATTCTTTTTTTGGCAGTAAATACTGGAATAATATGGCTTCAACACTTAAAAATAATATTAAAAACAAGGCGATCGACGGTATAGAATACAGATTAGTTATAAAAGAAGACGCAGCACTTTTGGAAGTTTAAGCAAGATATCCAATGAAGAAGGACACCACTTATCTCGGAAAACTCAATTATAATACTTTAGGAACCGATTTTAAAGCAGAAACTATCGCTGCAAATCTTTTAAAATATTATGATGAAAATTCTGATATTTTTATAAAAAGAATAGGAATCAATGACAGACCTTATTTAAAGGATCTGAAGAAAATTTACTTCAGCAATTACGGTCTTGACGAAGAAACAATCATGATCGAGACTTATCGCGAGAGCCTTTACGATTACTTACCGGAGGGATTATTTCATCCGCCAACGCTCGGAAATTACAATAAAGGTGTGGAAAGTATGGTGAAAGAAATCAGGAAGCAAAAGGAAGTGGAAGAAAATGCGCGCAATTTTTTTCAACCTTTTGAACTGGAAGTTTTTCATACTGAAATTTTAGCGCTTTTAAAAGAATCCGAATATTCCGTCGCCGATAAATCTGATGTTTTAACGAACACGCTTGCTGAACTTTGGCCTTTAATAAAAGAAGTTGATCGGGATACCGCAAAAATATTATTTTACATCATTCCTTTTTTACACGAGATCCGCGGAAATATCGACCGAATAGAAAATTTTTTGTCTGCTTTTTTAAAATTAAAAGTTAAAATCAGTTTTGTTCCCAACATAGTAGATTTTTATGATGATAGTACAGATATAATGGTTTTGGGTAAAGCAAAACTCGGTATTTCACTAATACCAAACGGAAAACATATGGATGGTGAGAGAAACTGGAAAGTCGATATCGGGCCGGTTTATTATAGAGATATTTTTAAATTTATACCGGGACATCCTTTCCGTGAGTTATTATTGAAAGTTTACGACTATCTTTTTCCGCTTTCTGTGAATATTGTTGAGGATTTTTTGACTGAAAAAAACGCACATTCATTTTATCTTAATGATCATGAAAATACCAACCGATTAAGTTATTCCACTTTCATTTAATTTAATTATATTTATAAACTAAAATAATAAACGGATGGAGTTGAGCTCTATTAAAGGAATTTTTTTAAGGTATTTGCTGATGCCGATCTTCGCTGTCATTATGATCTTCGTAATGAGCGCGATACGTAAAGGCAAACCTGATATTAAAATCAGAACAATAATTATTTACGTTCTTTTAACTTCATTGATTTTTGCATTACTTGGTTTTCTAGGATTTGCCAGCAATCTTTTTAGTCCTTATTGGTATCTTTTCAGCATGTTTATAAGTTTGGGTTTGGGTATCTTACATGTTAACCTACTCCACTATTATTTTAGAAAACACTTTGAAAAAATGTGGAAAGCCATACTTTTTGAGATGGTTTTAACTTTTACCTGCCTTATCGTAGGCGGCTACTTTTTCTCGCTAATTTTTAATTATATTGGTAAAGGTCTGGGCAATGAGTATATGGCTGCAAGCAGTCTTTCAATTTTCGTAATTCCTTTGATTTTTTACTACAGTTACCTTCAGTTTATCAGCATTCCTTTTGATATCTACAAAACCTGGCAGTTTGATCCCGAACAGAAAGCCTATAACTTTAAAGGTGTGGATTTTGATATTCTAATGGTTTTAAATGTAGAATTAAGCAAAAAAGTAGATGATGACCAACGGTTTAATATAAAAGCCAAAACTCTACCAACGGAAATTACCTTCGGCGAATGGTTTTTTCGTGTGGTAGATGATTATAACTTTAAAAATGCAAATTCTAAAATTCAGCTTTTTGATGAAACTGGTAAAGCATTTTATTGGATATTTTATGTAAAAAAGTCTTTTTTCAGTATGAGAAAATATATTGATTTTGAAAAAGATATAACAAGTAACAATCTTACTGAAAATGAATATGTGATGTGCAAAAGAGTGATAAATAATAAGGAAGAGGGCCACGCATTTAAAAATTAAAAATTATGATAGAGGCAATAAAACATTATGCTGTAAACTGGGTTGATGGAATGAAAATTTCCCGGGAACATCTTGTACAACAGGAAAATTTTATACTGGATTCTGTTCGCGATGCAAATTCTGTTAAAATCAATGCATTTAATTATGGTCTGCTTCCGTTTTCAGACAGCTACGGAGACAAAAGAATTTTTGAAATTCAATCTACTGCAACAAATGACGCACAGCTTATAATTAAAAAACTGTCTGCAGTTACCATGTCCGGCCACAGAATCGAGATCAGTGATTTTAAGGTAAATATCCGAAGTTTAGCTAAAGATATGCCGGCAGATAATAATGAAAGCAATGGCGATTATTATATTTTGGCTTCTGTAAATCCTTTTGATAAAGTATCTTTTGGCGAAATAAACTCTGAAGAGATTCCGCCACGTCATCCTTTCACAAAAGCAAATTCAAAAATTGAACTTATTGATACTGCGCTTTTGATCAACGGATATTCCGGCGGTAATTATATTATTTTAGGAAAAGTAACCATAAAATCCGGCATAGCGCAGGTTGATGAACGTTTTATTCCGCCCTGTACTTCATTGGAAAGTCATCCAAAACTTGTAGAATATTATAATCAATATTCTCACTCGATGAGCAATTTGAGGATTTATGCATTTAAAATTTTACAAAAAGTTGCGCATAAAAATCAAAATGATGAGCTCGCTTTTAACGTTAAAACAGTTTGTAAAACTGTTGTAAATCATATCAGTGAGAACTATTTTTCCTTTAAAAATATAGTTTACAATCAACCGCCAATTTTTATGATGAATGTTTTTTCTAAACTCGCACTTCATCTTTACAATGATACACAGATGATGATTCCTGCAGAACTTGAAGAAATGCTCAACTACAGTCTGGAATGGAGCGAAGTAGCGCCGCATACTCTTCTGAACCAACTTTCAAATGTTGCAGAAATTGATTATGTGCATCACGACACAGGAGAAATTTTTTATAATACCCAGATCATGCTAAAAAGCTTGGAGCAGGTTTTAGGAAAATTGAGCGAACTGGATTACATAGGACAGCGTAAAGAAAATGTGATCGTAAATGAGCAACAGGTAAAATCTACAAATGATCCGAAAAAAGGCTGGAGTGTTTTAGATTAGTGAAAATAAACAATGTCAAGTAACTGACATTATTAATTCTCGAAAGTAAAAGTTTAATTAAATAGGTTTTAATGAGAAATAGTTCAACTAATTTAGTCCGCTTTTCGATTGCTGAAAATGATTTTTACTTTAAACAGTTTTTGATCAAAATGCTGCTTGAAAATCCTTTCTATTCCATTGTTAATGATTGTAACAATGGTAATGAGCTTATAAACAGACTTTACAGGAGGCAGGAAGATGTTTTTATTCTAAATCTATACATGCCAATTCTTAGCGGTTTGGAAGCTATAAAATTTATCAGGGCAACAAATAACTCCGTACCAATTCTTACTTATTCCGATACCTTTCAGGAAGATATGGCAACTTTTTTAAACGATATCCCAAATGTATTTTACTGTCAAAAAAACAGTATTATAATTAAAGATCTATTACGAAACTGTATCCTTTCAAAAAACAATGATTATGAAGATTACAAGAAGGAATGGGCCTCACAGTCGCAATCGGTACAAAACTACATGGACCGTCAAAAACGTGAACAGCTGGAAATCTCGGTAACGGAAATACAGATCATTAAACTTTCTTATGAAGGATTTAGCAATAAAGAAATTGGTGAAAGAATTAATCTCAGCGCAAGAACAATCGACACTTATATTACACGACTTACAGAAAAACTTGGTTTAAAAAGCAAGCTTGACCTGGTGAGGTTTTGTGTAGAAAAAGGTTATTATAATTCAAGTATTTAGCAATATTATGGTGACGTACGGACAAAAAAGACTCAACAAAGGCGATGTACAAAAAGGGACAAGAAATTTTATTATTTCTTTCATAATCCTTTGCGGAATGGCATTTTGCACAGTTTTCTTATTTTTTAAAAGTGCTGAAATGCAAAATAAAGAGATTCGTAATGATTTGGAATCTTATCATGATATGCTTGGCAGAAACGAACTTCTTAACATTAAACTAGACACGATCTACGAAAAAATGTCGCAGATGAGCAGCGACAGAATTTCAAATGACATGTTTCTTCGAAATTCGATTATTCAGGATATCCAAATTGGTAATCAGTTGATTGCAAAAGACAGTACTGCAGATTTAAAACAGATCTCCGTACTTTTAAAACAAATGCAGCCGATGCTTAAATACAAAAATGAACTTTTAAAGAAAAAAACTGAAAAAAGCAGTATTTCGCGATTGTTAAATGAATGCATGGGAACCAATGGAAAAGTAACTGAGGTCATAAAAAAGAAAAATAAACCTAAAGGAAAACTATATTAATAAATTTCAGATGCAGGTAAATATTACATTATCAAACAAAGAAAAAAGACATTATTTTCTATATTTATTAGGGATGATGCTCATCACGATTTTAATTCTTTCTGTAATAACTCTAAGAAAATTCAGTTCTCCATTTTCGGATGCAGACCTCCATTCAGTCTTGGTTCTCCAGGAAAAATCTAAATTTGATGAGGCACAAAAATCAATGCAAAAAACAATTGACAGCACCTTTGTTAAATTAGATAAATTAGATCCTGAAAAATATGATCCTATCAAGGAAAATGATATTGATATTGGTATAAGCGATATCGGGAATGCCTTTAAAATTACTTCAGTTACTGATCCGCGGCAAAAAGGGTATGCAAAAATTGCCAATTTTTATAAAATGTATCAGCTCGATAAGCAGGATATGCATAATACGGCAGAAAATGTAGTGCTTTTTAAACAGCAATACGATAACTGCCTGATCAATGTAAAAGAAAAATCCCAACAAATGTATCAAAGAGAAAATGCAATGATAATGCATAACGGCAGATAAAACATAAAAAACCATGAATTACGTACAAAAAAACAGGAAAAACATTTTGCTCATTTCTGCAGGCGTCATTATACTGGCCGGTCTGCTTATCTGGGCATTGCAAAAAAAAGGTTACACTTCAGAAGATATGGTGGCAACAATATCACCAAATTCCGTCAATGTGGGAGAATCTGTCAATTTCGAAGACAAAACACCTTTTGGTAAAACGAGAAAATGGGTTTTTAGCGATGGTGCGGAAACTACTGATAAAAAAGGTATTCATATTTACAAAAAGCCGGGCTATTATCAAGTTTCACTTATTTTAGATAATGAATTTACTAAAACATTTCCTATATTGGTTTCTTCTGCAGTTGTTTCAGCAGTTGCCGACCCTGCAATCCGTACTTCAACAATTATAGATGCACCTTCACAGGCAATGCAACTTGAGAATGTACTATTTCGCGCAGTTTCAAATGATGCTAAAATTTATTCGTGGAAGTTTGGAGAATCGGGAAATATTGATGCGAAAGACAAAATGGTCACCTACGCTTTTAAAAATCCCGGAACTTATGTTGTGACGCTTTACACAGACGGTGATCTGGAACCGGTTATTCATCAGATAAAAATACTTCCATCTTATCCGGTACAAGATCAGCAGGAAATACAGGTTGTTGCCCAAACGGAAGGTGAAGTGATCAATAAAATTAATGATGATTTCAGATATCATCTTCAGCAGATCGCAAACGGCAGCAATTTTAACATGCATTATTATTATCTGCTGAGAACTTATTTATGCAACAAAGACAATGTTTCTGTCTCCGCAAATAATAAAAATATATCTTTTTATTACTACTGCACGGGGCTTCAATTTGATAAAAACAACCTGATTCAGGAAGTTACAACAACAGTAGATCCGGGTCAGAACTGTGTGACGAAAGTGGAGGTTAAACAGAGCAAAGAATAATAAAGACTATAATTATGAAACATAAACTATTAAAATCAGCTTACATTTTCCCAGTTTCACTTATTATAATTGGCTGCAACGTAAGAATTCCTTCTAACTCTACGCCGACGCCGTCAGATTACGGTATTATTGACCAGGTTAAAATAACAAATGGTTTTCCTATAAAAAAAGAACCGTGGGTTGTAATATCTGACAGAAACAGCAATGTTGTTTTTATGAAAAAAGGTGATGAAAAATCTCCTAAAGAAATTAAATTTCTGGAGCCTCTGTTGGTTTTAAAAAGAAGAGATTCTAGAGGTTTGGTGCAGGTTGCAGAGTACAATCAAAATGCGCTTTTACAGAAATTACCTCCAAAATCTGTAAAGACATATGGATGGATTCCTGAAGATCAATTACTACTGTGGACGAATTCTGTGAAAAATAGTGCTAATGGTTTTAACCTAAAAGCAACACTTACTCCTAATAAATCCGATGTTTTAAAAAATGGAGAAAAATATTTGAAAAATGATTCAGTTCTTGTTTTCAGCTCACCAGATCTTACGAATCAGACTAAAGTAAAGCTTCCGATCGGTCAGTTGGTCTACATTTATAAAAAAGCTTATGACGGAAAACGATTTCTCATCGGAAAATCGCCGTCTGTGAAAATTGACAGTATCGCCGGAAATATTTACGGTTGGGTAAGTTCAAATATTGTAACAGTTTGGGGTGATAATTCTGCATTGCGTGTTTCTCCTGATTATAAAATTACAGGGGAAAATAATCTTTCCATTAAAAAAGACACTTATGGAACAGCTTCAACAACGGCGTTTTCAGCTTCTGATGCAATTAATAGAGAGCCATTAGAAAATATTATCAGTACAATGCCTTTAGATCCCAAAATGTTGGGAAAGGGGAAATTTTATACCAATGCGCTGGATTACAGCAAAAATTTTATCTACAATATTTTAGGACAACCTCTTTACTATCCTAGATATAAAGAAATATTGGCCGGTGAAAAGAATTTAAATATTGTTTTAACTGTAGATGCAAGCGGTGAAAATGATCAAAATATCGCGGTAGCTAAATCTACTTTACAGGAACTTTCACTAAAAGCAAAAAATAACAATTATTTCCGCAATATAAAGTTTGGAGCGGTATTATTTAAAAATAATTCTTGCGGTGAGAGTGTTGCGGCATCAGAATTAAGCGCAGATCCTGAAAAAGTTTCTCAGTATATAGACAAACAGCTTATTTCAATGAAATGTAACGGCAACGGCGGACAGCCAATGCAGGAAGGTATGGAAATGGCTGGTCAGGTTTTGGCTTCGCACAAAGATGAAACGAATGTTGTTATTTTGATCGGATCAAACTCCAATTATCAAAGTAATATGGTGAATGCTATTTCTACATTATCTGCGGCTCGGGCGAGAATAATTTCTTATCAAACTTATTCCGGAACGTCAGAGTCAGCAAATAATTTTGTTCTTTTATCCGAAAATATAATTACGAACTCAGGGAAAAATATAGCAGAGTTAGAAAAAGAGAGGATTGCTGATCAATCATTAATTTTAAATAAAAATGACTATAGCCTTTTGCAACAGGAAGAGGGACTTTATTCTTTAGATTACCCTAAAAAAAGTATGTGGCAGGGATTTGTAATTTATCCAAAAAAAGGTGAATTTAATTCCAGCGCTCTACTCTCAAAAAGTTTAGACAGCCTTCTTTCTCAGGCCAACGCTCAAAATATTAAACTGGAGAGATCGTTAACAAAGTACTTTCAATCATCTATTGCAAATACGAAAACTGAGATCAGACCTGATTTTCGCTCAGAATTCGCAGATGTGCCGGTTCCACTTCCGTCCGAAACTTCAGCACAGTTTGTAAAATACAGTAATCCTTTTTTTACAAAAGGTACATATACTGAGGACTTTAAAAATGCTTTTCCGATCGTGCAAAAGGGAATTTTAATTTCTGTCCAAGAGTATGACAGACTGCGATTTTTATACGAGGAAATATATAAAGAAACCCTTTCCTTTAGCAAAAGTTTTTCTCAAAGCAGTGCTTTAAATTCTTATCTTAAAGTTTTAAAAAAATACAGTTTATTAAAAGATAAAGACCTTGGAGATCTAAATGATAAAAATATGGCCTATTCCGTTACCTTGAGCACAGGTTTTGACACTTCATCCGAAGAGATATTAACAAAATATATGATTGATGGGTGGAGAGACTCTAAGATTATTCCGGAAGATGCAGTGAGAGCGTATTTTAAACAGTACAGAATGTTAGCAGACCGTTTAATGGAAAATAAAAATAATCCAGTAATAAAAATTGATCAAAACGGCGAAACCTATTACTGGTTGAGCAACTATTTTGCACCGATGATCTCACCACAGGAAACCCTATAATAAATAATAAAGCCGGAATTTTTAAAATTCCGGCTTTATTTTACCTGCTTTACATTAATTATTTGCTATCTAATTTCTCCTGCCTGTTAATAGTTTCCCAGGTATTATTAGAATACAATTTATAAGTATTGATATTTATGGTGCAGCACCCCACGGGATTTTTAGTAAAAATTTTTTTATTTTTAGAATTAATTTATAAAAATTTCATATTGAAATTAAAATATCTTTCCATCTTCTGAAATTTTGTAATTTTTAGTTTTTGTCGAATCTGAATATTTTGTAGTGACAATTATATTAAAATTATTATCTATTTTAAATGTTGTAATCTCTTTTGATTCAGCATCATCAGGTTCTTGAAAAACACCCTCTACATGTAAATTTGAAACTACTACATTGTTTTTTATAGTAAGTAAATAATACCGGTAATCGAAATCACCACAGTCCTGGGGGACTAATAGTAATCTGACATCACCTTTATTGGGTAATGTAATAACTCTCGCTTTTTTTTCGTCACAACTGAATTTTTTCAGATTTTTGATGGAAAAAATGTCGATTAAATCATATTTTACAGTTTTGGGATTTATCGTTTTATCATAAATAAATGAATTTTGACCGGTAGTTTTTATCTTCTTTGAACTCATTAAACTAGCAGCAAATTCTTTAAATGAGTCTTGGGCATCTTGAATTTGGGTTTCTAAAAAACTTCCATCTTCACCTTCCTTTTTGATATTTAGTAATTTACCATCACTATCAAAATAAAAAACATAGATTTCTTGATCTGAGTTCTGTAATAATTCGTCAAGATAATTTTCTACGATAAAATCAACCTTTACCTGGTTGTTTTTCTCTCGTACAATATTCTTTACATTATAAGTCATGGCGCAGCCTGAACCATAACTTATCACAAATGATTTCTTCGCATTGTCCTTATTATCAGCAACTTTTGGAATATTTGAAACGGTCTGAGAAGTTTGAACAAATACAGTTTCTTTAGCTTTAATAAAAACTTTATTATCAATTTTTTTTTCGCACGCTGTTGCGAATAATATTATAAAGATTATCGCGTAAAATTTATTTATTGTCATTTTTATATCTCTAAATAAAATGGCATTCTTTCGAATGCTTTATATAAAATCAAATTTTATTAAACTTAAATTTACGCAAAATTACTTTACTGTTTTTCTCTATATCGAAAAAGACTATCTAAATCTTCAATTTTTTCTAATTTGTTTATTTTTAAAACTTTAGATATATAATATTTACTACTTTAAGATTTTAACTTAAATCAGATTTTGAATAATAAATATTGATTTTCAATTTTCCTATCAATTTTATTATTGATGGCATTCGTTTGATTGATTTTTATGGTCGAAAGATTGTCAATTTTAAAGGTAAGAATTGTTAACTGAAAATATCGCAAATGTCAATGAACTTACATTTTAAAAAAGAATCCTTTCGAATGCTTTTTTTATTAATATGCTTTTATCCTGCTTTTATGCACATATCCTTGTTTTCCTTCTTTTGTTTTTACAAAAAACCAATCGCCTGAAATATCTAAAACATTAATATGTTCTCCAGAATTTATTTTTTGTAAAATTTCTGATGTGGAGTTTTTTTCTTTTCTGAGGTTGGTAAAACCGTCGGGATCTTTTATGATAGATTGTTTTTTTATCTTCGTTGCCGTTTCTACTCTACATTTTTTATTTCTATCATTCTCTTCAGGAATTGGATTTATTTTATCTGTCCAGCCAGATTTTGTAATATCAATATTTTGTGTAACATCACAAATATATTTTACAGCAGTATCAGAGTTATCGGACATTGTTTTATATATCGTATTTTTCAAAATCCAAGTATTATTTTCTGGTACAAGATTGTATTCTTTCTCAAAATATCCACGATCTGGAAAATAAGTTTTAATAGTCAAACCTTTGCTATGAGGAATTGCAATTATATCTTGAATAATATTCCCTCCATCTTCTGAAAAATTGGTTGTTTCAAGATTTAGGTTGTATTCCTTATTCTTATCACCTAAAAAAACAAATAAATCGTTTCCTTGATAGGCATTATTACTTACAATTTTATCAGGAATTCCATCTTTATTTACATCAAAAGTTTTTATAAAATAACTTTCATTATTTTCGTAGTTACTAAACTGACCTCTTTTCTTTTGTGGGGAAATATTATTTGAAAAAATACCTTTCACTATCTCTTGTTTTTCTTTATTTAAATTGGTAACAAAATCTTCATCATACTTTGAATGAGAAGGATCAAATAGAAAAAATAAAACAGATTCTGCATCTTTCCTTGACAAAGAATTTATTAAATCATACTTTTTATTATTTTTAATATAATTATAAGATTTTTCTTTAAAATAATTTACAGCATCGGCTTCCCATTTTCCATCTTTTGATATAGAAATGATTTGATTTTCATATTTCTTATACTTTAGTTGCTGAATAAGAGAAAACCAATAATCAACGTAATTGTTGGCTTCTTTATAAAATGGTTCGGAAGAATCCTTTTCATCATTCCATCCAAATGTATTTTTAAAACCTTCAAAATTTTTGGGGAAATTATCTAAAAATAAAACTTCATCCTTTTTGTCAAAAGATTCTTTTAGATTGTTAGCAATTTCTGTTTTATTTAAAGAATTGTTATTTTCCTGTGATGGACTTTTGCATGAAAATAATAATGAAATTATTATCAATAAAAATATTCTATTCATATGATTGTGTTATAATAATTTTAGCGTTTTTTATACCTATTTCCTCTACGTAATCGAAAATTTCTTTTAACTTCACTTTACTTCCGCCTACAAAATCTGTGGTTTTCGTCGATCCTGCAATTAGACAACCTTCTGTATCATCTGCTGTGTTTCCCGAATGTATTAAAATTGCTCTTGATTTTGATACAACATCATTATATAATTTTAATCCTTTTTTAATTTTCGTTCCTGCGTGCCATTCTAAATTATATGTACCGATAGGAATTCTTTGTTCATTTCCGGAAACTGTTGTATCGGGTCCTTTTTCTTCAAGAAAATATCCTTTGATTTCTGTGTTATCAATAGTAAATTCACTGATAGTAGATTTATGAGTTTCCCATTTTCTCACTAATCGAATTGTTACTGTATCTGTCGGGCTTCCCGATGGTGCAGGTTTTTTCTTTTGTCCGTTAATACATTCTTGAGGATATTTAAAAATATTTTTAAGAGTAAAAACATAATTTCGTCTTTCATTTAAACCATTAGAACCGCCGTTGACTAAATAACTTATCAAGTCAACTTTATCATCATCAGCAATTAAGCCCAAATCAACTGTTCCATATTTCACAGTTTTATCTCCTTTTTTGTATGATATAGTAGTCTTTGGATAATCTGGTTTATGAACTTTAACATAGGCAGGAGCATCAGTGGGTCCTTTCCATCTTTTTCCAACATTCAAAACTTTTCCTTGTTTCCAATACCAACCAGCAGAATCACTACCATAGGTGAGATTATTTGAAATTAAATCATAGTCTTTCACACAATCTACACCATTATATGCTTTATAGACTTCATAATTACTTTTCCAAGTTAATTGCATCAATCCTCTTCCAAAATAGGGTTTATAGTCTTTATTAGTTGCGTATTCTAATGTTGTTCTCAGACGATCAGTTTCATGATATATCTGTGCTAAGAAATGAAGTTTTCTAATACAAGTGTTTATTGTAAACTTATTAAAAATACTATTTATCTGATCTCGCAACTTATCTATAGTTTTCTCTTCAGTTTTCAATTTACAATTACTGGCATCAAATAAGGCATATTCACTTCCTTTTTTTACACTTGTTTCACTATCTCTTAGACCGTGGATAATTCTCTCAAATTCTTCAGGTGTGAAGTCCCTATTACAAAAGCATTTTCCTTTTTTAACATCTTCTTTCTTCTCTATATTTACCGCCTTAACGATCGCAGTGCTTATCTCTTTAGGAATAGAAAAAGTAGGCATTTTATCTTTCATTGCTGTTCCTACACTTTCTGCCCAGTCCCAAAGTTCGCTGGCCTTATCGGAAATTGTGCCCATTATTCCTTTCTCTTCTTTTTTGCTCGCAGGTTTTGCAGCAGCCGGAGAATCTTTCGCTTTTGGTGGAACATTGGGTTTTTGAGATGCCGGAGTTTGAGATGCCGGGGTTTGAGATGCCGGGGTTTGAGGAAATGGATTTTTAACATCTACATTATTTGTAGCATGCTTATTATTTTTAAAATATTCTACGTAACGTAAAATTCTAACTTTGAATCCTGTTCTCCTTTTGCCGCTTTAAGCATTAAAAGTGGTGAAAGTGAAAAATCCACCGTTGCCAAACCCTGCGGATTCACGCGTGCTTTTTGTGTTGCAATCGGAAGATTTTTTGAATTATGTCCTGCTCCCTTAGCATCGTCTTCCCAAAGTGTAAATATTAATTCTTTTCCAAGCATATTAACGCAGTTGGCTTTTGCCCGCAACTTTTCCATAAAATTAAAAATACTGCCTTTGGTATCATCCACATAAAATAATTCTACTTTGTTTATTTTCGGGATTTTTGCAGGTTTTGGGGTAATGATCAATCCGCCGCCTTCTGGATTGTAAAGATATGCCTGCAATTTATAGGTTTCGCCTGCAGAAGATTCTCCAAAAGTAAAATCACTCCTGCCAATTTTTTTTATATTGGTAGTTGTAAATTCGCCAGAACTTCTTTTTTTAAAAAGTTCCCAGGTTACTTTTTCAGGATTTTTATCTGAATCTAGTGTTGATGGATACCAACTTACAATATTATAAATTTGCTTTTCACCCACAACAGGTGCTGTTATTCCCGAGATTGCTGAAACTCCATTCTTTGCCATAACTTCTAATTATTTGTTACCAAACTTCTGCTTCGTTTCCAGTGGTTTCTTCCTGAAACTCATCAAAATTTACAATCGGATTATAAATATGCTGTTCAATTGCATCTGCTTTTTTCAAATTACTTTTCCCCGCTTCACTCTGTTGCCCATGTTTCATAACAGTAATTTTTCCACCAGTCGTACACATCAATTCAGATTTTTCGGTGAGGCAGCTTTTGCCCATTACCTTTACTTTGTCGTACGTTTTCATCCATTTTCCTGCCGGTGCATAAGTGCAGGGATTGCCGTTTTTTACCGCACAACTGCCAAAAGGTGTTGCAGGATGATTAAATTGGAAATCGTCTTCAGTAAAAGCCAGATGATCTGCGCTGCCTTCTGCATCATTCCAATAATATTTTTGGTGACTGGTAACTTTAAATTTTGGGAATTTGAAGCCCTGGTTGCAATTGCACTTTCTTTTTTCAGGAAGGTTTTTTATCGAAATTTCAATGAACGTGATCCTAAAAAAGCACTCATTCGAATGCTTTTTTTATTAATTAAATCTTATTCTGCTTTTATGAACATATCCTTGATTTCCTTCTTTTGTTTTTACTAAAAACCAATCTCCTGAATTATCTAAAACATCGATATGTTCTCCGGATTTTATTTTTTGTAAAATTTCTGAAGTGGAATTTTTTTCTTTTCTGAGGTTGGTAAAACCATCTGGGTCCTGGATGGTAAAAGTAGTATTTTCCATTTCTAAATCCTTTGGAGATTGATAAATTACGTCCACGTAATCCTTCAGTTTTGGTAAATTATAATAGTTATTTTTTTCTAAAATAGATTTATAGTTTTTATTTTTATTAAGATAACTTTCAATATCACCTTGTATTCCTACATTTAACTCTCTTTCAAATAAATAAGATTTGATTTGGTCAGGTTCGACATATTCTTGAGGATTTAAAGAAATTTTATCAATAATATCACCAATTCTCAAATAACCATTCCCCTCTTTTGCATAAGAAAAATCTTCTACAGGGCCTTTATATATTATATTTTCAATATCATCAAATATATCTTTTTTTAATATTTTTCGAGAATTATCATCTTTGAAAATTAATTCTTCCATATTAGATAAACTGTTGAAATCAAATTTTTTAAAAACAGTTTGAACAAGTTTTTTATCCTTGTTATATCCGTAATGTATAACCAAATTATACAAAACATCTTGCTCATGAGTTTGTAGCCAAAGATAGGAAACTGGTGTATTATAAAATATATATGAATTGAAATGATATAATAAATCAGGATTCAAATATTCAGGTGAATTAGCACTCGGATCTTGTATAAAAACAAAATTTTCTTTTCTTATTGCAACTTCGGGAAACATTGAAGGTTGTAATGCAAAAATTATATTTTGATATTCAGAAAGTTGAAAACCGAAAACTTCTTGAATTCCTAAATTAAAGTTTTCTTCGTTTGGAAATTGAAATCTTCTTTGTTCTAGTATTTTTTTCGCTTTATTAATAAACTCTAGCGAAAGATTGTCATAATTAGATTTTGTTCCGTCGCCTTCGTCAGAAATATTATAAGGTGCTTCTTTTAAAGAATTCATTTTTTTGTTTATTTTTGATTGTTCTACACTTTTACTTTTATCTTTATCTTGTCCATTACAGGAAAGAAAAAGGAAAAAAATGCTTGTGATGCATAAATTTATTATTTTCATATTCAAGTTTATTTTAAATTCCTTTCCATTTTTTAGTTCCAAAACTTGAATCGTCCCAAGTGCTTTCTGTAATTTTGCGAGGCTCAATAATAAACCTTACTGGTTTTTTATCTCCAATTGGCAAATCGGGAATGTTGTCTATTAAATCTTGTATTGGTTTCGTATTCTTTCCTGAATTAAATGTAAAGCATCCCACGGAAAAACGTGGCGAATATTGATGAAGTGCAACACCACCTCTTGAACCATCTGGTCCATCAATGCCATTTTCAGAAGCAGCTGATTTACTTTCAGAATCAATTACATAAATTTTATATTTCTGCCCAGAAACACCTGGTACTAAAAAATATTCACCGGGAGGAATTTCATTATACTGACCAAATCTTTTATCAGAATGTTTTAAAATTTTTCCTTTAGAAGTTGATGTTTGATGTGTATCTCTACTTAAATATGTTGCGTAGTCAGGCGAAGGAAGTTGATTATCTTTTTCTAATTCATAATATGTTTTCAAAGACATGTCTTTAAATACAATAGTTTTATACATAACCCAAGAAAATTCAGTTGGTTTAAAAGCATCCTTTTCTATTTTTGTATCCGTACCTGAAACTATTACAACTGTTCCGTTTTCATCAGAAATATTAATTTTTCCTTTTGGTTTACATTTTTCGACTTCTAAAATTTCAACAGCTTTTTTGAAGAATCTTTTTCTTTCATCTAATCCTGCTAACGCTGGATTTATAAGTGAGGTTACATTTTTTACCGCAGTATCGCTAATTTCAGTTGCAACTCCAGTTATATTTTTTAGTTTCCAAAAAGCTAATCCAGAAAGGATTGCATCCTTTTGGTTATTCTTTAATTTATAAGGATTGTCATTATCAATCCAAGTTACATCAACTCCAAAAGTATTTTTAGCGACAACTTGCAGAGAAGAATAATTATCACGCCAAGTAATCTGTTTATATCCTTTTCCACTATATCTCCAACCGTCATCTTTATCTGTATTATATTTTCCATTAGGATGAGTTTTTCCGTAAATAGCATTTGCGACTTCCATCCAGTTAATGGAATTAAGTGATAAATCTGACAATCTTTTAGATTCTGTTTGTTGCTTTTCTAACGTGCCAAACTTTTTAAAATAAGAATAGAACAACTTTCGCATTCTTTCAGGATTTGTATATTTAAAGCGTTCTTGGAGATCATAAAATTTGGTTTCTTGAGAAATCTGTGCTAAGAAATGTGCTTTTGTTATACATGTGTTTATTCCTGCTTTTTTTCTGTAATCATTTAAATATGGTAAAGCAGATTTAATAAAAGTATCATCTTTGATTAGAGATGCTTCTTTTCCATTTTTATCTTTTTTGCCAACACAAATTCCTTTAATTTGTTCTAAGGTAAAATTGTTTTTACATCTCGGACAACCACCAATGTTATCTTTCTCAGTTTGTTGATTATCAACACTCGACGCCGTTATGGCTTTTTCAACCGCTTCTACAATATTCTTCCACCCTTCTCCTAAAACTTCAGAAGTTTTACTTAAAATACTCTCAAAATCATCTTTTTTTGTTCTGGTGTATTTCCGTCACTCGCTTCTACCGCGCCTTTGTTTGTGGCTTTCTTATTGTCGTAAACTGCGGTAACAAAAAATTTCTTTATCGTTTTAGAATTAAAATTAAAAACCTGCATTAATAGTGGTTGCGAAGCGTATTCCATCAAATTAAACTTTACTTCTGCAATTCCGTTTTTATTTACCCGTGCTTTTTTCGGATTCTTGTATTTGTCATCATCTGAGGCGCCTTCTTCAAAAAATTCAATTTTGAATTAAATTGTGAAGAAAATTTTCAGTTACATTCTCAAATTTTATATCTCCAAAATCTTTTGAAGTTTTTGTTACAGATTTAATATCTTTATCAGGATTACTTCTATCATTGTATTCTTCTCCATATTTATACAGAATAATATTTCCATTCTCATTTACTTTGAAAGTGGTATAAGAATGTGCAATTAAAAAGTCTTTACAATATGTTTGTTCAATTGTAAAGTAATTGTTTTTTGAGACTATCCGTTGAAATCCATCTGCAGGACAATTATCATTATATGAAAATATTAAATTATCATTTTCAGAAATTTTTTGATTTCCTTTAAAAAGGATTATTGGGTTTGAATTATGTTGAACATTATCTTTATTTTTATTTTCATTTTTTTCTAAAACAGATATTTTATAGCTGTATTTTTGCAATTGTAGTTTAGCACTATCTAAAACGTAAAATTTAATATGTTCGTTTTTTTTAGAATTTTTATTAAAATTTAAATATTCATCATTCAAAATAGCATCTATTACAAAATTATTTTTTTTGCCTTTTTTTAATTGTAAATCTATGTCAGTATATTTTTCATTTTGTGTACCAAATTGTGAAAAACTCACTCTGTATTCGTTTTCATTTTGTAATGGTTCTATTTTTAAAGTTTTTCTAATTGCATTTCCATCATAATCTTGACCTTTTATAAAGGGATCATAATCTAAAATAAGATTTTCTGGGTTCGCGGTTAAACTATCTATTCTTTTCAATACTCTTTCGGAAACATATTTTTGCAACAATTTCCTGTCGTTTATAGTTTTGTCTGAACCATAGAATTTAAAATAATATTCTTTAAGTGTATTTACTGCATCTTTTGATTTAATAACACCAACTGTATCTTTTTTCAATTCAATTTTACTAAAGTTTTTTGTTTCTTGCTTGCAACTTATAAGCACAGAAATAAATATTAATAAAGAAAATAAGTTTTTCATAACAAAAATTGATTTTTTAAAATTTTAATAAATTGAGTAGAAATCTACTCATGCCATCTGTAGATTGCATATTTCTTATCGATAGAATATTGTTTTGCCACCCAAAAAGATTTTTGTTTAAAATCTGAAACCCAATTTGTTCCATTCCACATTGAGATATGACCGTAAGGATGTCCTTTAACTGATCCGAAAGCAACAATGTCACCTTTTTCTAAACTTACAGAATCTAAATTTGTTCCTACCTTAGTAAAACCATATTTTAGTAATTTATCAGAATCGTAATATTCTGTAGCGTGTCCAAATATATTTTTTATTCCACCCGCATTAATAGCCAATCTCACATATTTTGCACATTTTCCCAATGACTTTGTTTCAGCATTTACATTTAGTTTTGAAACTGCATTATCCACATCATATTCTTTTTTTGGTATTGTCGAATTAGCCTCCTCTTTTTTTACTGCTAAATCACCACAATTACATTCTTTAATTTTCAAACATTTTTCAATTTTTTCAGCATATCCAGCAATTGTTCCTGCTTTATCAGTTCCATTAATTACTCGTCTTGCATTGGTATAATCTTGTTTATTATCACTTATATATTTAGACAATTTTTTTCCAGTAAAAACACCATCTTCGCTCCCATATATCAAAATCTTCATTGCCCATTCATGCTCTGTTACTTTCGTCACGTCATTTACAAAATTTACATTAAATTTATCCTTCATTTTTTGATAATTAGTTTTCCCTGTGATTTGTACATAACCTCTACCATAATATTTTACCCCGTCTCCAGGAGAAGTATTACCAATTTCAATGGCCTTATTTTTCCTTGCTTCATTTTTTCCTAAAATTGGATCATACATCTCTTCAAAATATTTCTTTCTAACTTTCCAGCTTAACCAATTAGCTTCTTCAACAGGATTAAAGGTGTGTCCAGTTTCATGTTTTACAGTAGCTAGCATGTAAGCAATCCTATACTTATTGCAACATTTCTTTTCATTCCCATAATATTCAGAAATACTTTTGAAAACCTTTGTTAAACTATTTTTTACAACCGAAGATAGTGGTATTGCATTTCCTTTTTTGTCTTTTTGGGGGAACTCTTTCTCATAGTTTGTAACGAAATATTCTGCATCAATTATACAGCATTCATTTTTATTTTTTTCCTCCTTCTTCTCTGCTTTTTCCCCTTTCACCACCGCAGGACTTTTCCCCTCCGGCACAGAAAAAGTAGGCATTTTATCTTTTATCGCAGTACCCAAACTTTCTCCCCAATCCCAAAGTTCGTCCCATTTTTTAGAAATCGTTTCCATAATTCCGACTTCCTCTTTCTTACTTGCTGGTTTGCTTTCTGCAGGTGAACTTTTTACTGTGGGTTTTTCTTTTGGCGGGTTTTGGATTTATTTAAGAATGTATTTTGAAATAAAATTAGAATAATTGAAATCCTTTAATGTTTTTAAACCGAAGGTGCTTTTATCTAAGACGATTTTATTTTCGGATGATTCTCCAATCTCGCTTTTATAAATAATAACTTTATCAAGAATAAAAGCATTGTCTTTATTATTTTTAAATTTAAAATCTATTTTATAAATATTTTCATTTGATTTGTAAGAAGAACTAAAGAATATATTGTCTTTTTCAACTTTATAATCATAAAATGATTCTGCACCATTACCACACTCTTCACAAGGAATTGCATTGTCATTTGCAAATGATAATGAATAATTATTTTTCGTTCGTTCAATTAAAATAATCGTTTTCAGATTATCTTCTTTGTTTAATATTAAAATATAATCTTTTAACCCATCAGTATTAAAATCAAATTCATTTTTAAATAGAATATTTGAAGGATTAAATTTATTATTGATTAATACACTTTCTAAATCACCATCACTATTTTCTTTATTTTTTACATAATAATTTGAAAACTCATTCTCAATATCCAGCGAAAAAATATTTTTTACTTGTGATTCTCCTTTTTTATAAAGCAATAATGTCCAAGGTTTGTATTTAGAAATATTTATAACTTTTGTACCTATTTTTAATATTTTTCGATTATTGATATTAATTGTATCAACACCTTTTTTAATGATATAATCTCCCGCTTCAGCGGTATAAAAATTAGCATCATCTGCAACGGTATAAAAATCATCTTTATTTTTATATGAATTTTTTAAACTGTCAATATATGGTAATGTTGGATTTATAAAAATAACGATATTTTTGTCCTCAATTTTTACAGTATCAGGTTTTTTTTTTGTACTTATAGTATTTTGGGCAGAAACAATCTGTTCTTTTTTGCAACCTGATAAAAAGAAAAAATACGTGCTAATTATGATTAGGTTTTTCATGATTACTATTTTTGGTTTATTTGGGTGTGATAGCAATTGTTTTCAATTAATATTACATCTAATTCGGGACGCTTTGTCATTTCACTTAAAAATTTAGTTTTATCTTTCAAATTACCGTAAGAAATATCAAAAGTATTTACGATTTCAGGGTTTGCTAAATGTTTAGAAACAGTAGATGGTCCTAATTCATTGATTTTTTGCTCCATTAATTTTATTACTGCATCTCTCGATTTAGAAGAATTATTTACATAAACATCAATAACTCTTTGACCTGGTGCTTTATAAGTGGTCCTTTGTTCCTTTAGATTCGCTTTACAATTATCATACATAATCCTTGCCTGATCATAAGGTGTTCTTGCAGTACTTGTTATTGCTATATAATAAGTTCCTGAAGCTTCACCTACTTCTCTCAAAATATTTTTTGTTTTTTCTGATAAAGCACTTTCCTTTGCTGTTTTACCCACAAAATCTAATTGTACTTTACTATTTGATTTTTTACTTTCAACCTTATCTTTTTTACATTCTGTAACTTTGAATGCTTCAATAGCATTCTCAAAATATTTTTTGGTATGTGAGTTATTCTTATCATAACTATTTATAAAGAATCTTACATTAGGAACAGTTTCTTTTGTTTTAGATATATCCGCAATATTATAAATTGACTTTCCTTCCCAAAATGCAATAGAACTTAAAACAGCATATTTTAATTCTGCAACTTTATCATAATTTGCTTCTAAATCAACATATTCTTCTGGGAATACTTTTTTGAGAAAAACACTTGCATCATTATAGTTAGTTCTTCCAGTTAATTGAATTAAACCCTTTCCTCTGTAATTCCATCCGTCGTCTCCACCTTTATTCCCATTTTTCTTCCCATAAACAAAATTCAGCAATTGCTTTTGTGGTCTTTCAGATGCAACTGTAGATAATTTACCACTATTTACTAAATCTTTATATTTTCCAGGCCATAAATTTTTAATATTATTTTCCGAATAATAAGGTGGTGTATTTCCTTCTGTAAGTTTTTTTTCTAAAAGAGATGTTTCTGTAGCAATTTCAGATAAAAAATGTGCTTTACGCAAACAAGTGTTTATATGTAATTCTCCTTTTGTTCCTTTTCTTTTATTGATAAATTGGTTTAACAACAAAATAATATTTTTTCTGTATTCTTGGTCTTCTTTATCTCCTAATACTTTATTAACTTCATCAATTGTTATTTCTTTTTTACAATTTGGGCATTTATCATCTTTTTTATCCTCTTTTTTCACTTCCTTCACCTCCGTCGTACTTTTCCCACTCGATTTCTCCACAGTCGGCGGTTTTTCCTTAGTTGCAGTTCCTTTTCCTTCTGCCCAATCCCAAAGTTCGTCCCATTTTTTAGAAATCGTTGCCATTATACCACTTTCTTCTTTCTTACTTGCTAGTTTGCTTTCCGAAGGAGAACCTTTTGCTTTGGGCGGTACTTTTGGTTTTGATTGTTCTTTTGGGGAAGAGATTGGTATTCCTTTTACATTTACATTGTTGGTGGCGTGTTTGTTGTTTTTGTAAAACTCTACTGTTACATAAAATTCTAACTGACCATCTTGTTCGCCTCGTGAAGCTTTTAGCATTAAAGCCATTGTCAATGAAAAATCCACTGTTGCCAAACCATTTTTATTTACCCGCGCTTTTTGTGAGGCAATTGGTAGATTTTTTTCATCATGTTCTGCACCTTTTGCGTCGTCTTCCCAAAGTGTGAAAATTAACTCTTTCCCAAACATATTCACACAGTTGGCTTTGGCTCTAAGTCTTTCCATATAACTGAAAATAACTCCTTTAGTATCATCTACATAAAATAATTCTACTTTATTTATTTTTGGAATTTTGGCAGGTTTTGGGGTAATAATTAATCCGCCTCCTTCCGCATTGTAAAGATAAGCCTGCAATTTATAAGTTTCTCCCACAGAAGATTCTCCAAAAGTAAAATCGCTTCTTCCTATTTTTTTTATATTGGTTGTCGTAAATTCTCCAGAACTTCTCTTTTTAAAAGCATCTTTCTGAATGCTTTTACTTAATTTTATTTATCGTCTCAGAATTAAATTCTATAAAAGATACTTTTTTTAAGTCTCCATTCCTTAGTACTTTGTCTGGAATCACCTTATCTGGATCTCTTCTGTCTGTAAAAGATTCGCCATATTTAGTTAAAACTATTTCTTTCGTAATTTTATCATATTTAAAAGTTGTATAGCTATCTATAAAGAACCAACCAGAACCTTCCTGTTGTTCTATGGTAAAAAAATTATTTTTAATGGTTAAATTTCTAAACCCTTCAGCGGGAGAATTCGGGATGAATGTATAAATTATATTTTTATTTTTAAAGACATGGAATTTATTTTTTCCATCGGACATTAATATGTAAACTGGAGAATCTAAAGTAATTTCGTCTTCCTGCGTAAACGTTTTTATTGGCTCGAAGACAAGGAAAATATCATTGAAACCATCTCCGTTCAAATCATATTGTTTGCTTTGAATCAGTTTGTAGCTAGATTCCAATGAATTAATAATTTCTTCTTTGTTTGTTATTGTATTTGATGTATATTTATCATCATTGACAATTTTTTCCTTTGTCTTGATTGAATTAAAATTTAGATAATTATCACTTAAGATACTATAAATTAATAATTTACCGTCCTTATTTTTCTTTAGTAAAAAATCTATGTTTGTTTGCTTTTCATTTTTTTCTCCAAATAATAGAAAACTTGCCCTATATTCATTAGGATTTTCTAATGGCCTTATTTCCAATGTTTTTTTAATGACTTTTCCATCAAAATCCTGAGCGTTAATAAATGGATCATAATCTAAAATAATATTTTCGGGATTCGCGGTTAAACTATCTATTCTTTTTAATACTCTTTCGGAAACATATTTATGCATTAATCTCCTATCGTTTATAGGTTTGTCTGAACCGTAGAATGCAAAATAAAATTCTTTAAGCGTATTTACTGCATCTTTTGATTTAATAACACCTATTGAATCTTTGGTCAATTCAATCTTACTAAAGTTTTTTGTTTCTTGCTTGCAACTTGTAAGCACAGAAATAAATATTAATAAAGAAAATAAGGTTTTCATAACAAAAAGTATTTTTTCAAAATAGAATAAATCGAAACTTATTCTCAAAAGTTAATTACTTATTGGCGCTTCTTCAGCAAATTGATCACTTTCAATTACATCTTTTAAAGGTTGCAAACCATAATAATTATTTTTTTCAATAATTCTAAGTATTTCCGGCTGTGCCGCTGTAATATTATATAAGGTAGTTCCTGCATTATGCCATGCTTTATCGCTATTCATTGGTTTGAATTTATAAAAAGCCGGACTTTCTATATTTGCAACGTAGGCTACTATTTTTGCTTTTTCTTCCATTGTGAATTTTTTTGAGGGTTTCTCTTCAAAAATATTATTCACATCATCTGAAAATAAATCTGCTGCATATGAACTCAAAGCGTAGATAAATCTGTCATCATCTTTTGTAGTACTTGTTGAAACGTATTTTAAAAGTAGTTCTCTAATTATTAGTTTCCCATCACAATCTTTCACAAAGAACATTTCTCCTAATTTATCAACATTGCTGAAAGGAATTTCTGTTGAATATTGCCCATATAATTCATTTATTACCAACGCATTTATTTTTTCTTCTTTATCATAACCAAAAGTAATAAGCAAGGTTTTTAAAAATTCTTTGTCATTAATTAATAACCAAGTTAAGTCTGCTCTGCTGTCATTGAAAAAATACTTATTTCTCGCAATCGTATTTTGATCTAAATTAATTTTAAAGGTGTTATTATTTACTTCAACAATGTCGTGTAATAAAGGTAAATTAGAAATTACTTTATAATTTGGAAACGCAAAAATATGGTTATACGTGTAATCGTATTCCGTTTTTAAAATGTTATTTTCTTGATTAGAGTTCACGATATACGTTGCAAAATTGGAGTGTTTTTTTGCTCCTGCATATTTACAATCACAATTAGTTTCAAAAATTTCTCTTACCCTTTTTTCAAAATTCTCTTTATTTGGACTTTTATACCCACTGTTTTTCATTCCTTGCTCTACAATCTGCCCTCCCAATTCAATATCTGTATCGGTTAAGCGATATAAATGAGTGGTATCTGTATCTTTTTCAGAAAGTTCAATTTTTTCTTGAAGTTTCAAGTGTGTTTTTATTAGGCTTATATCCATATTTTCAGGTTTAATTTTAGTTTCTGGTTTTTTATTTTGACAACTTATTAAACTTGTGGTTGCAAAAATTAATATAATAATATTTTTCATTTTTATAAAATTATTAATTATCTATATCCCAAATGGAAATGATCCTGATGAACACTTGTTGCTTTTCCAGTTGTATTTTTTATGCCTTTTTTATAGGCATAGTTTTTAGTAAATTTCCATTTCACTCCAATAGAAATTATATTTTCTAATTCAATTACGATGTCGGCTTCACTTTTATACGCTTTCATGGCGTCTCTCCAGAAAGTTTGTCCGCCACTTGTACTTCCGGGATATCTTATATCTACATCTTTACCAGCCAAGTCATGTCCAGCATGCCCAATATTTCTTCCATCGCTTGCAGATATATCATTAAAGTAAAGAGTTTTACTATATCCATTGTAATTTGGTAATGAGTAAAAGAATCCTAATAGTGCAGCACATATTTTTTCATTAATCCAATTATCCCCGCCTTTGTCTCTTGTTCCAAATCTTCCCCAATTTGTACCAGTTTCTGGAAATGGTAATAGATTATGGCGGTTTTTTGTAAGTGTATAGGTTTTAATTTTTGTTCCTTTCATATAAACATTGTATTCATAATCATCACTATCTGGTTTTGATGTTATTTTTTTAACTTCAAAAGTATCTACATATATATCATATTGATTTTTATCTCCTTTCTTTGTTTCATCTTTTTTTCCATATATACAATCATTTACTCTAAACACTTTAGATGTTATTTCATTGAAAGCCTTTTGTTTCGGAACATGATTTAAAGATTCACCTTTTTTATTAAAAACATCATTTCCTACAATTGCACTAATTACATTTTCGTCTGATTGTCCATTTGCTTTTGCTGGCATTCCTCCTCTATGCAAATAACCCATAGAAGTTAAAACCGCTAACTCCATATTTGTTCCTACTTTTTCAAATTCTTTTAAAATATCAATATTTAGATATTTAATAGAATAAGTATTTATATTTGTATAATTTACCCTACCGGTTAACTGAACCATACCACGTCCTCTATAATTCCAGCCATCATCTCCACCGTTATTACCTAAATCCTTTCTATTACTGTAGGCAGTATTTGCAATCAATTTGGAATTGGCTGCTTGAAAAATTAAATTGCTTTTATTATACTTTGACTGTAGTAATTGAAGGTTATTTTTATCAATTCGACCATAATTAAATGCTAAATCGTTGGGAATGATATGTCCGTTTTTGTCTTTTGCTTGAAAGGCTTTGAATGGAACAGCAGGCAATGCTTCTACAGCATAATTAAATCCTTCTCCAGTTTTTAATTTGAGATTTGTACCTGCTTCTATTTTAGCTTGAGCAAAAAAATGTGCTTTATTCCAACAAGTATTCATATTAAGATCTTTCATATATTTACTGTATGCTTCAGCAGTTTCTTTTAATATACTAATATCTGCATCTGGAAATATTGTTTTTAATTGCTCTGCGGTAACTGGTATTTTGCATCTTGGACAAGTTCCGTCTTCCTTCTTATCATCTTTCTTCACCGCTTTCACCATCGCCGTACTTTTCCCAATCGGTTTCTGCACAGTCGGAGGTTTCTCCTTAGTTGCAGTTCCCTTGCTTTCTCCCCAGTCCCAAAGTTCATTCCATTTGTCAGAAATGGTGTCCATTATTCCTTTTTCCTCTTTCTTACTTGCAGGTTTGCTTTCTGCAGGAGAACCTTTTGCTTTTACAGGATTTGATGGTTTTGCTGCGGCAGGCTTTTGGGTTTGAGGAAATGGATTTTTTACATCTACATTATTTGTGGCATGTTTATTATTTTTAAAATACTCCACTGTAACGTAAAATTCCAACTGTTTTGCATCAGCCTCACCTAGCATTGCTTTTTGCATCAATGCTTTTGTAAGCGTAAATTCTGCAATCGCAAAACCCTGTGAATTTACTTTACCCGGTTTAGAATCAATAAATAGGTTTTTACTATCATGTCCAGAACCTTTCGCATCGTCTTCCCATAGTGTGAAGATAACATCTTGATGAAACATGCCGACACAATTTGCTTTGGCTCGCAGTTTTTCCATAAAACTAAAAGTCTTCCCTTTTGTATCATCTACATATAATAATTCTACTTTCGTGATCTTTGGTATTTTACTTGACGCTGGAATTACTAAAATTTCACCCACCGATTTCGCTTCAAACTCTTGGCTGAACATTTTTGGACTGGCTTTAAAAACTTCCAGTTTAAATTCCTCACCCAGCACTTTTTCTCCAAATTTGAAGGATACTTTCTGTCCCATTTTTGGAGGTTTTTTAGTGATGTTTATCCAGACACCATCTCTTTTCTTTTTCCAGATATTCCAGACGTAAGTAGCGTTAGAGGAATTAAATAGATCTATGCCGTCGCTGTACTGATAAATTTCTTCTTTTCCAACAACGGGGTTTTGTGTTCCTGTAATCATCTTTTCTTAGTTTATGTTAGTCATAATCATTAGAATAATCTTCGCTTATCTCCTCCTGGAACTCATCAAAATCCATAAATGGATTGTAAACCTGTTGCTCTTGGGAGTTAGCGTTTGCTACATTACTTTTCCCCGCTTCACTTTGCTGCCCGTGTTTCATAACAGTAATTTTTCCGCCGACCGTACACATCAGTGAAGATTTTTCTGTGAGGCAACTTTTGCAGGAACAATTCGAAATGTCAATGATCTTCTATACCAAAAAAAGCATTCTCGCGAATACTTTTTGTCTTTTAATTTGATTTTATTCTGCTTTTGTAAACGTAACCTTCTTTTCCTTCTTTTGTTTTTACTAAAAACCAGTCACCAAAATTATCCAAAACTTCAATTTTTTCACCAGTATTTATTTTCTGTAAAATTTCTGATGTTGAGTTTTTTTCTTTTCTGAGATTTGTATAGCCGTCGGGATCTTGAATGTGATTTGTTGATAATTTAATATATAAGATTTTTGATATTTGATTAATTTTCGAGTTCGCCACCAAATAACTTTCATACCCATCTGTTTTATTTTCCGCTATTTTATCTTTTGAATCTTTTTCAGTTTCTGAAAAGGTTTGAATATCCTTTTTCGAAATAATGTAGTGATTAGATATTAAAATTTTGACCGCATTATAATCTTCTTGTCTTATGGCTTCATCCATTAAATCATGTAATTTGGAACCATCAATCTTATATTTTGTGATAAAATACTGTAACCAACTGCTATCAGTATAATGTTGCAAATCAAAAAAAGTTTCATTATTTATTAATGTAGATAAATTTTTTGAATCAAAATCTTCTAATAATGGATTTTCTGTTTCATAAAGATTTAACTTCTTTTTGAAAGATTCTATTTCAGGTTTGTCTTGATTTAAATCGTTTGGTGTGAATTTTACATTCGTTCCATCATTAAATAAATCTGTAAATTCCACTACTGTTTTACTATTTGTTTCCATTGATTTTTGATTTTTTATAATGGGTGATAATGAATCTTTAATGGTGTCATATAAAAAAATATTACAATCTTCATTTATATAATAGAGATTGAGTGTAGATATATGAAATTTATCATCTACTGCTTCTTTTACAACTCTATACACTTTATTGTTTATTGTATCATTATAAATCTGATAAACAATTAATTTATTTTGTTTTTTAAGTTCTATATTATCTTTTATAACCGCTGGTAGCTTTTTTATTTTATTTAATATAACTTTATCGGAACATTTTTCTTTATCCTGTCTCTTACAAGAAGTATTTAGTATACAAAAACTAAAAAATATTATCGCTAATTTCATTTTAATTGACTTAATAGTTTTATATCTTCTTTTATTTTCTTTTTTTCTTCTGCGTCTTTTGTAGCACAAAGTTTACATTCTAACCATTTATTATAATCCTTGACAACACTTTTAAAATTATTTTTTACAGCAGTTTTATATTGTTCAGTTCCAGAAATCCCATCTCCTGCTTTACCAGTTGCATAGGGTCCAAGAGTGCCTTCATCTTCTAAACCTACTACAAAATCTTCTATAGTCATTGAGTTTGTAGTGAGTGATAAATATGCATGCGCGTATCTTTTTTCTAAAAGTTTTAAATATCCTTCAAATCCGGCATCGTCTGACGTAAATTTTGCGAAAGAACCAACATCAGATTGATATATTCCGTCGATGGTTTCATGCGTGCCTAAAGATTTTTTACCATCGTCGCCAATTCCTTTAATATTCATTGGATTATTTAATGGTGTTTTAAGACTGAAACCATTCTCTTGTCTCCTTTGAGCCACCATATATAAACCTTTAAATTTATTTGCGGCGGTATGCTCGCTTATATATTTAACAGTTTTTTCTCCAAATGAACCATAATATTTTTTTCTTCTTTCTTCTAAATTACAATCACATCCATTTATTTCTGGTAATGGATCAGTTAAAACGAAAACTTTAATTTCTTCCTTGTAATCGGAAGTTGCAACCGCAATTTTTCCATTACTTGAGTATCCTCTTCTACCATATACGCCCTTAAGTTCAGGAATAACACTTTCCAAATAATTATTTAAAGAATGATAAACAAACTTATAATTTGAAGCAGATAAATCCGACATTTCGCTTGCACAACTTGGGTGATTTGTACCGTCTGCCTTTCTAATTCCAACACAGCCAATTAAATCTTTAGATTTCCACGGATCAAGTGAAATAGAACTCCTGCTTCCTAATGACATTGCTCCATTAGAAACTTCACTCGAAATTTTTTCAACAGGCTTCATATTACTAAGGTTATTACTAACAATTCTATATCTAAAACTTTCTTTTTTAGAGTGGTTCCACGCTTGCATATATCTTATTCTATATAAAGTTGTTATTGTGTTTGGCGGAAGTGGTCCGCTTTGTCCATAGTTTTTATTATTAGTTTGGGCGTGTCTTGCAACTGTCAGGATTGTTGATTCTGCGTTTTCATGCGTATTATATTCAATATCTTGTTTTAGTTTTTTTATTGCTTCACCAACTTTAGTACCTCTATAAATATACATGTTATATAACGGAAAAGCACTTTTCCCGTTTGGTAATTTCTTACAATATAATTTACCACCTTCTTTATATTCAAGCATCCCATTATAACCACCATAATCAGGATAAGAAGTAATTTTATCGTTTTTATCAATTTTAATTTCTGTCCCTATTTCGCTGGTTATATACAGAACAGCTTCCTTACCATTACCCACAACCTTGTCAAATTTTTCTTTCGGTTTTTTCGCAACAATTGCAGGCGAAGTTTTATTGTCTTGTTTCTTTGGCACTTCATTCAATCCAACATTTATCCTGGAAGATTCTGTGGAGATACTTAAATGCTCAATTTCAATATAAAATTCTTCACTATTTCCTTCTACTTCATAACTTTCACCTTTCTCATACATCGCTTTTGTAAGTGGCACAGTGTAAAATGAAACATCTCCAGCGATTATTAATTTTTTTTCAAACAGCAAATCGTCCTTAATTGTATCATCTTCCCAAATCCTTATTTTAACAATTTTCTTTGTTAGGTTTTGGGAGGTGATTTTAATAATTGTACTTGTTCCAATTTTTGCCGAAGTTATTTTGTTCCCTTTGCTATCAACAAATTCTGCCTTTAGAACTTTGCCTTCCAGATCATTTTGCCGTTTTGTAGAATTTACGCTGGTAGGAAATTTCGCAGTGTTCGCTTTGGGTTTTGGTTTCGGTTTTTTAGAAGGAATACTTAAAGATTTTATTTCACCCACGGCTGAAATTTTATTTACCGGATTATTTATGTTTACATTTTCCGACGCTTCTATCTTAGCGTTGTATTCCGCTGTTACATAATATTCATGTTTTTTCTTTTCACCTTCCCTTTTGTTTGCTAAAGTTATATAGGTGTTGAAAAGTGTAAAATCCCAGCGGGCATTGCCTTTGCTGTCTACTAATCTGGGCGGAGATTTTGCGATAAACTGGTTTTTAGAATTGTGCCCACTTTCAGCTTCATCATCTTCCCATAATTTAAAAACAATGCTGTGCAAAGCTAAATTCTGGCACTTAGCTGTTGCTCTCAACCGATCCATGTAGCTCAATGTCTTTGTAATTTTAGAGCCATCTTGATAGGTGAGATTTATACCTAATATTTCTTTTTCAGCTTGCTGAGGATTCTCGTTTTTCTGCGGCTCTACAAAGATAGCCATCGGTTCTTTACCTTCTGCTTCATGTAAATATCCTTCTATTTTATATGAGAATTTATGAGCATCTGGTCCAAAAGTAAAATAGTTTACCCCTTTCTTTTTTATTCCTGTACTTATAAAGCCATTATCACTTTTTACATACAATTCCCAGGTTACCAAAGATTGATTTCTTTCATTATGTGGTGTTTCAGGATACCAGTCCACCACATTATAGTAAGTTTTCACTCCAACTTTTGGATTTTTATCTCCTTTAATTCTATAAACTCCTCCTTTTGACATAATTCAAAATTTTATGTTTTACCAGGCATGACGTTTGTCACTTTCTTCAATCTCCTCCTTAAACTCGTCAAAATCCATAAATGGATTGTAAATATGCTGTTCCCGTGAATCTGCGTTTGCCACATTACTTTTTCCCGCCTCACTTTGTTGCCCGTGTTTCATAACAGTAATTTTTCCGCCGACCGTACACATCAGTGAAGATTTTTCTGTGAGGCAACTTTTGCCCATTACTTTTACTTTATCGTATGTTTTTGTCCATTTTCCCGCAGGTGCGTAAGTACAGGGATTTCCGTTTTTTACAGCACAACTTCCAAAAGGAGTTGCGGGCGGGTTAAACTGCAGGTCATCTTCAGTCACAGCAAGATGATCTGCGCTTCCTTCCGCATCATTCCAATAGTGTTTCTGATGGCTTGTGACTTTAAAATTAGGAAACGTGCTTCCCTTATCACACATGGCTTTTCCCCTCGGAATCACAAAATTATAACCGTCGTGCTCGCTGCTTTTACTCTCACTTTGGTCTTCCTCTTTTTCGTCTTTTTTGTCTTCCTTCTTTTCTTCATTCGGCTCGTGCTTTTCAGCAGAACTTTCTTTGGCGGCTTCATCATCAAAACCATTCATCGGATCTACTACCTCATCTTCTTCATCTGCTCCAATTTCAGAAATATTGGCGCTGTTATCCGCAAAATCCGGTGAGAATTTTACACCGTCCGAATTAGCCGGCGACGTTTTAAAATCGTCTAATTTTCTCTCTTTGTTCTCGTCTAATTCTTCCATAACTTTAAATTTTTGAAAGTGTTATTTTCTGCTTTCTATAAATATCACCGTCCTGCAAAAGGGCAATACCTGCTTCAACTTTTAATAACTGCTTGGTTTTTTTTTCAGTCTTATATTTTAATTCGACCAAACCTACCGCAGCATCTTCCGCTCCGTCATTAAATTTTTTACCTTTTAGCAATTCCTGCAGACTACTGTTTTCCTCAATTTCTCCCTTTAAATTTATTTCAATTTCATTCTCATTTAAGTGATTAAAATTAACATTAAAGATACAATTTAAAGCAAAAGAATTTTTAACTAAATAAAATTCCTCTTTCCAAGCTGATTCTTTATAAAACCAGTCCATTTTTGGAAATAAAACCTGGTAAAGGAAAGTAGAATTGATCTGTTTTTCAAAATATTTTTCATCAGCTAAACTTTTCGCAAACTGATCCATGCGTTTTGCATAAACTTCGCCAATAAAAAAATCTTCTAATTCTTTCCTTTTTTCTACAAAAGTCTTAAGCAGTTTTTCAAATTCAAAAATCCCTGAAATCTTTCCTTCAGAAGATATTATAAAATTTATGGGTGCAATACTTTCCGCACAGGCAATAGAAAGTTCACTCATTTTATCATCCGGCTTTTCTCCGTTTTTTTTAAAATCATAACAATGAACGGAGGCAACGAAACTTTGTACAGGATTTTCCTCTAATTTTTTAAGTTGAATATCCAGCGTATAACTAATTTCCATGTTATTTTCAAAATCACTTTCATAAGTTTCTAAAACCTGATACGTTTTAACGTATAAATCTGCGGACAAAATCTTAGGTGGAACAGCATCCAAATTTTCTTTTTTGATCTGAGTCGCACTTTTATAATTTTTTGGAAGAATAATCTTTTCGATACCGACCAAACTATTAAAATACATCAAACCATTTCTCTCGCAATTTTCATTGTGAAAATCCCGAACTTCATCTCCTGTCATACCGATTTCACTACCAATTTTTGATAAGGTGTCGTTTGGCTTGACGTCGTAAATGGTGAATAATTCGTCCATACTTAAACTTTAAAGGCGAATGAAACTAGTTTTCATTTGTAGTAAATTTAAGTAAAAAATAAAAACGATTCTAGATATTGAATGGTTTTATGAAATTTGTAGTAAATCTACTACAAAGCAAAAAAATTAATTTAACGAAAAATCAGAAAATAATTTTCTTTTTAATCAATAGACATTGGACTTAAAAAAATTTCCGTTGAAAAATTATATGCTTCACCCGTAGAATCTAGCTTAGCATTTATAATTATTTTTACCTTTTTTTTAACTTCCAGAAAGCCTTTTGTTTCATAGTTATGCTCAACAAACTTAATGCTCGCCTGCACTTTTGCGCTGGTTAAGCGTGGTTCGTAATCCTCGATCTGGCGTTGCAGACTCTTTACAAAAATATTTTCCCAGCTTGAAGAAGTGACGCCGTTATCAAATTCCAGATCCCAAACATCATTGCCGTACTGCTCATCATATCTATTTTCTCCCTTTTTGGTAATGATTAGCAGCATAATATTCTGTGCAATACTTTCTGCGATGCCACAGGTATCAATATGGCCGTTGCTCATCATCATTGACAATGGATTTAGCGGTATTCTGTAATTCTCATTATCCATTTTATACTTTATTTTTTAAGTGATTCTGTAAGAATTCTGTATTTATTAATAGTGAACTTATCCATCATTTCACGTGGTAAGATCAAAACGCTTTCACCCTTTTCACCAAGATTTTTTTCGATATCGGGATTCCATTTTAAAAATTGTGTTTTATCTACACTAATGTACCTCAAAATTGCATCGATCTGAAAAGCACCGTTTATAGAAGTTTCTACAAGATCTATTTTATCTTGGTTTTTCAGCGTATTTGCCTTAAATTTTTCATAATCAACTGTTGGTTTTTTGGAAACTGATTCTTTTGTTGGAGAAGTTTTGTAATAATCAGAAAGAACCGCATCAAGTTCACCAGTTGCATAACACGCATTCAGATATTTTTGAACATGATTTTGTGTTTCTGTTGGCAAAAAACTTCTAAAATCTGTATAATTTTTAGAACCTGCTTTTTGTATTGCCCTATTAATATTTCCTTCCCCACAATTGTAGGCCGCCACAACAGTGACCCAATTATGATATTTATTGTACAAATTGATCAATGAATTTGTCACAGCTTTTGTACTTTTAAACATATCTGAACGATCTGTTTCTGTTAATCCATAATCATTGGCATGACCGGTCATAAATTGCCAAACACCCGCCGCACCTGCCGCCGAAACCTGACTTTGATCTAAACTAGATTCTATGATCGCAAGATTACGCATATGTTTGGGAATCCCCCTCGATATAAAACTATATTCTATGAAACGAACCAACTGTTTATTAGTATTAATAATATTTTGATAACGTTTAACACTCCTTTCGGAAGTATCAGTTGCCGAAAGATCTTGCGCCAAACAATTAAAATTAATAAATATTACAACAAAAAAACTAAAAAATTTAAAAAAAATAGACTTCAAAGTACTTAATTAAAAGTTTTATAATTATTTAACGCTCCAGGTAAGTTCACTTTTATCATCATCCCAATCCACCGCGATATTTTCTCCAGCTTTTACTTCTTCGCGCACTATTCTTTTAGAAATTGGTCTCGCAATCTGCGATCGAATTACACCGGTAATTTGCCTTGCTCCATATTTGCTGCTAAAACCATTTAATGCCAATTCTTTCACCGCCGCGTCGGAGATCTCGAACGTCATTCCTAATCTTTGCAAAGCATTTCGTAAAGGTTTAAGTTGAATTTTAAAAATATTTTCCGCCATTGCTTCGTTAATTGGAGAAAAAGGAATGATTTCCGTGATTCTAGCCAAAAATTCCGGGCGAAAACGACCTGAATCTGTCATTATTTTCATTAAAGATTTTGCTCCCGGGATTTCATTTCTTTCAAAATGTTCCACTATCTGTTCGCTGCCAATATTTGAAGTAAATAAAATCAAAGAATTACTAAAATCACCTTCTTTCCCCAGTTTATCATGAACTTTACCTTCATCCATAATTTGAAGAAACACATCAAAAACTGAACTGTGCGCTTTTTCAATTTCATCAAATAAAACAACGGCGTAAGGCTGCTGACGGATTTTATTTACCAACATTCCACCTTCTTCGTAACCAACATATCCCGGAGGAGCTCCATAAAGCAATGCTGCAGAATGTTCTTCTTTAAATTCAGACATATCAAATCTGATCATTGCGCTTTCATCATTAAATAAAAGTTCCGCCATTGATTTTGCAAGTTCAGTTTTCCCTGTTCCGGTTGGTCCCAATAAGAAAAATGACCCAATTGGTTGTCCGGGTTTGTTTAAACCACTTCTATTCTCAATAATAGCATCCGCTAAAGTTTTTAGTGCGTGATCCTGTCCGACAACTCTCTTCTTGAGCAGATCTTCCATGTTCATCAGTTTATCTTTTTCACCTGACTGAATTTTACCGATTGGAATTCCAGTTTTTGAAGCCATTACAGCAGCAAGTTCGTGCGTTCCGACTTTTACGCGCTTTACGGATGCATGTTTAATTAATTCTTCAAAAGTTTCATCAATTACCTTTTTGATCTGGGAAACATCCATAGAATTATCTAAAACATGTTGTTCTGAAAGCGATCCCCAAAGAATTGGACTCAGTTTATTTTGAAGTAACTGAAAATTCCAGAGTAATTCATCTACTAATAATGGATCATCTTCCGGTGTTTCTTTAATTATTTCTTCATAATTCGCTTTCCATTTTTCAAGTTCACCTACAGAAAGTTCATCCAGCATTTTAATGGAAGCCATTGTGCGGTCTAAAAGATCGATCGCGGAGTCCGGTAATTTTTTACCTTTAGAATATCGTTTTGATAATTTAACACAATCTCCTAAACTGTTTTCATCAACATCAACTTTGTGATGCTCTTTATAACTTTCCAGCACTTTTTTGATCATCTTTACACAGGCGGCTTCATCAGGTTCTTCAACCAATAAAACTTCAAATCTGCGGTCAAAAGCACGTTCCGGCTCGATTATTTTTCTATATTCTTCCTGCGTCGTAGCGCCAATAACGGTAATTTCGCCACGAGCCAATTCCGGTTTTAAAAGATTTGCAACATTTCCCGCGCTTCCCTTACTGTCTAAAAGCGCATGAATCTCGTCAATGAAAAGCACTGCTTTATTTATTTTTTTACATTCATTGATCACTTTTTTTAAACGGTCTTCAATTTCACCTTTATATGAAGTTCCGGCTAAAAGAGAACCAGTATCCAATTCAAGTAAAGTGGCTTCTTTTAATAATTTAGGAACATTTCCTGCAATTATTTCTGAGGCGAAACCTTCCAATAATGCGGTTTTTCCGACACCTGGTTCACCGACGATGATAACGTTTGGTTTAGTTTTTCGGCAAAGAATTTCTACCAATTGACGTAGTTCTTTATCGCGCCCGACTATGGTTTCAACTTTTCCGTCTCTTGCCATTTGCGTCATGTCAACACAATATGCCGAAATTGCGGGAAAAGAAGATTTTTTTTCCTGAAAACCGGCTATCAAATTATTTTCCGTAGAATCTACTTTTTTACTTTCACCCTGAAAATGATTTAAAATTTCATGCTCACGAAGCGGCAAAGATTTTAATTCTTGTGCGGTGTATGCAATATTTGCCTTGGTAATTGCTGCAAGAATGCATAGAGGATTTATTTCGTCTAAACCCAATCTCAAGCGCATATCGTCAGCCTCTTCAAGAATTTTATCTATTTTTTCATCTGGCGTAGGTTCAGATGGTAAACTTCCTGTTTTTGAATATTCTTCAATTCTTACATCTGCCCAATCATAAATGTAGGCTTGATCTTTGCCGATTGATGTTAAAAATTCCCGCAGTCCAATATCTTTATGCATCAAGGCTTGCAATAAATGAGAACCGCCATAAGTGGCGTTGTAATTTTCTCTCGCAATAGATTGCGCGATATGGATGAGTTGTTTTGAAGATTCGTCGGTTATTAGTACACTCATATTATAATTTTTGTAAAATAAATTAACAAACAAAAAAAATTAAAAAAAATGGGACAATGTCTGTTGAGATTGTCCCAGTATCTAAAATTACATGATTACATTATTCCTGTTGGTATTCTGATTCCCACTCATTACCGTCATCACCTTTGTGACCATCCAGTTTTATAACAAAACTTTTTGTAGGAAAATACGGCGTCATTCGGATATCTAACCAAACGCGGTCTTTATTTACTTTATCCTGCTCAAAACGAACAATTTTAAATTTTTCAATTAGTTTATCTGCGCCTTTTATTCCATCGAGGAAAGTAACGATCTGTTTTCTCAGATCATCTTCATTTTTAGGAGTCCAGTTTTCAAAAGCTCTTCTGTTTAAGAAATCCAGTAAAACTTTAGTGACATAATCAAACACACGAACAACAGAGTACGTCTGCAAACCAATATTGTCGCCAGTGAATAAAGTTTTAGCAGAAAACGCCATAATTTTACCGTATTCATTGACCATTGGAACCAAGCCCATTTTCTCTAATTGCGAAATTTCACTTTTTTTGAGGTCAAACTTTACGGCATCAACTTCATTTATGTTACCGTGTTTTTTACCTGCCGCAACCTGAGACATTAATGTTCTGTGGATTTTTCCTGCTAATGAAGTTGAAGGTGGAAGATCGACATTTTCTTCTTCGCCCACTTCTTCCGCTCTGCCTCTACCGACAAGCCAATTAGTTGTCATGATTACATTACTACGGTGAAGTTCACCACCGGTAAGATTTGCAGAATGAAAAAGATCTACAACGTCATCCGGTTTATCAAGATTTGCAAAATCTGTCACCATCATCACCTTATTTTCATTACAGATCTTCGCCCATTTTTCAACGACTTTATTTGATCCTAAATAGCCGGGCAAAGCCAAAATAGAGTAACTGTCGCGAAGATCAAGACGGTCATAATTTTGCTTAAATTCGTCGCCAATCGCTTCAATAAAAAGCGGATTGTCAAGATCTGTAAGTTGATCCATAGACGCATTAACAATACTTACGTTATCAACCTTGTCGAGCTCAGTATTTTTATAGAACTGCGCAACTGTTCTATAGTTTGTTTCCATCTCACGAACGCTGTCTAAAGTATTTTTAAGATTTGTTTTTAAATTATTTTCTGCAGAAAGCGCTTTATCTTTACAGGATTCTGCCATATCCTCCGCAGATTTGCCACTGTCTAAAAGCGAAATCCAGAGATTTAGTTTTTGAAGCAAATCTTTACGTTCGTTTTCCTTATTATTATCATTCAAGAAAATTTCTTTTCTTGCTTTCCTGGATGGGTTCATGTTTGCGACACCATCTACAACGGTTTCTATAAAGTTAAAACCGCCAACTTTATTTAGTTCTTCTAAAGAACTTTCCTTACTTCGAGAATCACCCTGTTGCTGGCTTTGATTTTTCTGAACTTCCTGTTGGTTATTTTTTTCCATGATTCTTAATTATCGTTTTTCAGTTCTGTGGCTACGTCCTTTAAAACATCAACAAGTGCATTTCTTGTAGATTCATCCTGCAAAATTTTACGTAAAATTTTGTTGTTTTTTAATTGTCGCAAGATCTTGTTATACTGCTCTTGTTCTAAACTTAATTGTTTAAGATATTCTGAATTTTGAGTTAAACTTTTTGGGGTAAAATCGCCCACAGTATTAAATCTAAATTCTTCATCAACATAAGTACCTTCTTCAGTCTCGTGTTGAACAGCCACAGAGGGCTTGAAATGTCTAAAAACATCTTCAACAGTTTTTAAACCTTTCACAATTTCCGGTGCAAATGGTTCTTCCTCTGTAAGCTTACTTACAATTAACGACCTATTTTCCTGAATATGCGTTATCGCTTCGTTAGCATCAACTTTTACTTCGTTGCCACCAACACCATAATCAAACATTGCCATATTGTATAATTTTTAATGTTACTACTTAAAGTTTAAAGATAAAATATTTTTTTTGATTTGAACAGAATTTTATTTTAAAATATAACTTAGTAATGCAAAAAATAACATGTTGTTAACTTTCAAAATTTAATAGTCGCGACGTTTAAATTAATTATCTAAAAACGTTGAAAACAATTCCAACTGAAAACAATTGAAATTGAATATGAGACCTTACAAAAAAGTCAATTAACAACTAAAAGAGAACTTATAATCTGCTCCAAGTTGCACACCATTGATTTTATCATCTAACGAGTTTTTGGCTGATATAATAATGACGCCGTCTGATTTATTTTGTTCCTTTAAAAATTTAAGTAAATTTAGACCGTTTCCATTCGGCAAAGTGATATACAGTAAAATATAGTCTTAATTAAAAGATTCCATTTTTTCCTGCGCGTAGATAAAATCTTCCGCCAAATCACAACTGTATCGTTGATCTTTAAATGAGACAAAATACTTTTGCTCAACTAAATTTCATCTTCAATTAATAAAATTTTCATTTAAATTTTTGTGAAAAGTAGACTTTAATTCTGAATGAAAACTAAATTATGATTAATCCTGTATTGCATAACTAAAATTAATCTTCGCTAAAATAAATTTTATTTTTGAAAGTTGCTCAATTCTTTTGACTTTCAACGCATATTTTTTTGTTTTTTCAGCAATAATTTGTTTTCAAAAAAAAGCGAAAATGGTGTTCAGTTTTACTTTAAAACAATGCGCTTTCAAAATAAAAAACGACTTCCGAAGTTTTTTAACCCTTTTCGCAGAAAAGGCAAGACAGTCCTTTGGTAGTATAAAATGTAAATTTTGTATGCACAAAGACACATCTTGCTAATACATATTTCACAAGTCTGAAATTTAATTTAGACTACCATATTTTAGTCTGGTTAGTATAAAAGATTTTAGTCTAGTTTAGGTCTTTTAATATTTGGGATTTTGTAATGAGTTTGGTTTTCTTTAGGTAGCGAAATCTCCAACATCATCAGATTTTTTTCAAGAACAGACCGCCAATTCAAGATAGGTTTTCCTAAAGGGTTTTTCCAGTCAGAATTATCCCATTGATGAAATTTCTGAATCAATAGTTCGTCTAATTTTACAGAATAATCCTTTAAGGTTTTGGCAAAATCCAAAAAATGATTTAGAGTTGGATATTTGGAAACGGAATTATTTGATACAATTTTTGGTTCTGTAATCGGCTTTAAATCTTCAATCCAAATTTGTTTGATTCCATTTATTTTTGGTAATTCTTTTAACCGATAATTTTCATTCAAAGTAAAACGATTCGGAAAACCGCGATTTCTTTCACAATTTAATATTCCTGAAAGTTTTAATTTGTTTTTCGCCGTAATTATCGTTTGTCTGGAAAGTCCAAGTTCTCTGGCCATTTCATAATCCGACAATACAATTTCTTTTTGAACATCATCGCATTTGTACAGAATGAATGTAAAGACGGTGATTGTATTTGCACCAATTTTGTTTTTTGAATTTAATTCAAAAATCTTTTTAAATAAATCTGCTTTATAAATATTGGAATCTTTCATCTTTTAAATGCAGATTTATGGTGAATTTTAACTTCTTTGGAAGGACTTTCATAAATCAGCCAATCATTCAAATCCTTAAAATCTGAATACAAGTGCCGACAATCTTCTGCATTTTCGTTTACATTTTTTAACATTTCAATCGCGTGATTTCCTGCCTCGTCATTATCAAAATAAAGTTCAATATTTTGATAATTGTCCAAATCATTTTTAATTCTTTCTATCATCAAAACTGAATTCAAAATGATGTAATCTGAAGGTTGTTTCTCCAGATAATTTTCCACATTTTTAAAGGAAAGAAAGTCAAAGAATCCTTCAAAAATTCTTACTGAATTTGAATCGATTTTCATTGTAGTCACATCTTTTTTATCTAAACAAATTTTAGAATAAGCGTTCCGGATTTCATAACCACCGGAATTGTTTTTAAAACCAATTCCGAAATTGTTTTTATCATTAATTTGATAGTGGATCTCTTTCAAAAATTCGGTTTTATTTTCTACTTTTCGGCTTTTTAAATATTCTAAAAGTGCAGGATGCTGAATTTCTTTTATTACCGTTATTTCATAAGATTTAGAAAAATTTTCTAATTTCTGTTTAGTAAGAATTTCTTGATTTTTAAAAGTAAAACTAAATTGCTCCAGGTATTTCAACGCTTCACTTACCGAACATTTTTCAATCGTTTGAACTATCGAAACAGCATCATAATTTTTTCCTGTCCCAAAATCAAATGCTTTATTATTTACAAAGTCCACTAAAAGACTTGGTGTTTTTTCATGTCGGTCTAAAGCAAAGTAAAAAGCAGCCTTCGGATTTTCTTTGCTCGGAGAAACAAAAAAACTATCTAAAACTATTCTAATCGGTATTTTGTTGGCTTGAGCGCAATTCATATTTTTTTTTTAAAAGCAAAAACTTTTTTCGGAGATAAAACCCAAAAATAATTAAAAATGGTTAAAACTTAAAAGTTTATTAATCTGGCATTTACACAATGTCTTTTTTAAATAAGTTATCCGCATTTATTATTTTTATTAGTAAGATTATAATGATTAATAACATTAGTATAATTAAGAGGAACTTTTTGAATCTTCTCAAACCATTATCAGCACTCAATTTTAATGATATCAATTAGTAAAAAGACGGAGATAAAGTCCATTTTCACGGAGATAAAGTCCATTATTATGGAGATAAAGTAATATATTTCGGAAATAGAATCCTCTAATTCGGAATTAAAGTCGCGGTTTTCGGAGATAAAGTCACGGTAATTTTTCAAGTAAAATAAAAACTGCTTTTATGTAATTATCGCCATCTAAACTGGGATCAATCCTGTTTTTTAATCTGGAAGAAAGTTCTTTGTAACCTTTTACTTCAAAAAGTTTTCTCAATACTCTAATATCTGTTTCGCTTAAGTTTCTTTTTCTTTTCAAATATTTAATTGAACGATCCATCTGCAGGTCATTTAGTGAAATGAACTTCTCGCTTATACCAACTGACTTCGCAGTATCGTAAATTGAAAATGTATATTTTCCCTCATGATAAGCATAATTAAAACTCAAATCATTAAACGAATCCAGATCTGCCTTTATACTCTGTAAAAAATCTCTTTCAAACCTTGACCGTCCTTCGTATTTATCTTTTGAAATTGCGAATTGTTTTAAAATCTGCGTGTATTCCATTGATAAACCACCAAATTTTTTAAATTTTAATATCCACATCAAAAATCGTAAAGTATTGGACGACGAAACCTGATAAGGCAAGTCTTTTTTAAGTGGAAAATAATGGCTCATATTAAGCAAATGTTTAAGCACGGCGTTATCCATCTTAAAATATAAATTACGCTTGTTCCATCTGGGTTTAATAATGAAAGGAACTGCCTGATAACCATTTATGGAACTGTCCTTCAACTGAAGCCAATTAATATTAGTCATATTTATCAACGCTGATTTAATGGTCAGGTTTTTCATTATCCTATTTGGATTTAAAACTTTTAGCGGAATCTCAAAATCTACTGTTCCCTGGTTTGCCCATCCTTCAAAATAATCATCGAAAGTAAGTTGAATGTGGTCAGCAGAATTTACTGGAGATTTAACAGATATAAAAAGCGACTGTTCTTCTTTGATAGAAGAAAGAATTATCGTAATAGTGCGCTGTTCTATGATGGAGGTATCCTGCGAAATCAAAACCTCTCTAAAATCATTTGAAACGAGAACTTTTTTTCTTGGTCTTGGAGAAAAAGACTTTCTTTCGTCCATGATGCTACTTTTTTCCTGATTTTATTAATTCAATATCGCTGGTTTTATATCTTTTCCGACCTCCAAATGGATATGATTCTATGTAACCTGTTCTTTCCCAGTTCCACAAAGTTGATGAGTCAATCTGCAGAAGAGAAAGTGCGTTTTTCCGGCTTACAAATTCTTCCTGTTCATTTGTCTTAATTTCAGTGACTCTACTTCCTGCAACTTCTTTAAATAAGTCCTGCAAATCTTTAAGATTAACAGTGATACTCACGTTTGCACCTGAACTCAATAATTCTTGATAGTTCATAATTGTTTTTGTTTGTGTTGTACAATACATTAAATTTTGATTCGATTGAATCTGGTGCAAATGAAAAGAGAGATTTCATAGAGAACAAAAGTTATTTGTCTCTCCGTGAAATCTCTCTAAAGTCTCTGATGTAATGGTTCTTTTTACATATTTTCCATATATTTCGGGATATCTTCAATAATTTTTATTGTTCCTTTTTCATTATCAACCTTTAATTTTTTTGTGATCGAACTGAATTCTAAATCTTTCAAATCTGAAAATACCAATTTTAGCCACGGAGCGACCTCTTGTTTTGATTTTTTAAAATGATTTACCATGTTCCATCCAAAATGAAAAAGATCCATTTTTGTCAAGTCATGCGTTTTAACTAAAATTGGAATACTAATATTATCTCCATTGGAATAAATTAATATAGATTCTGCCAGTTTCTTCAAATCGTGATCATCGACGTGAGGAGAAAAAATTATGCGTGTGTAATTTTGAAATTTTTCTAAATTCTCATTAAATAAATTTATTCTCTCTTTCTCCCAATTCTTTCTCCTGGCTTCAATATCATTTGAATTTAAAATTTCTTGACTATTTGCAATATCTAAAATTGGATTTAAAGTATCTCTGTGATTCATATACAATTCTGCTTCATTTTCATCAATTTCAGAACTATGAACATTTTTCTTCGATTTAAACATGTTTTCAAAAAAGATAAAGACCTGCTTGAAAAATTCATCGTATAAAAGATAGAATATAAAATAGGCCGCAAGTGCTAAGATAAAAAATAGATTTGCGGTTCCGGTATCGGAATTATTTGTCAATAATGCAAAACGGATTATTATAGCGATTGTAAGACCTATCAGAAAGACAGATATTTTCGGAAGTATTAAGTCAGAATGTTTAGAATTGGATTTCATTTAGAAAAAATTTGCGATAATAGATTAAAAAGGAACGTAAATTATTAATCTAGGAAATCAATCAGTTCCTTTTTCATTTCATCATCAATAGTCCGGTAACGTGCGAACGCTTTACTACCTTCCTTGTGACCGCTCAATGAAGCAACTAGATTTGGGTCTTTTACCTTTTTGTAGATATTCCCGATAAAACTACGTCTTGCCATGTGAGAAGATGCCAATTCATTCAAAGGTCTTTGGACTTCTTCTCTGGTTTGTTGATCCAGAACGGTAACCATTCGGGTTAGTCCAACACGTTCAAATGCCTTCTTGATTTTTAAATTATAATCCTGTTCTGTATTATATGGAAATAATGTTTTTCTATCTTCATTTCTATACTTTTCAAGTAAATTTTTAGCAGTTTTGTTTAATGGAACTCGAACTGTAATAGCCCTATCTTCTCTAGTTTTTCGCGGTATATATTCAATGCATTCTTCTTTGATACTATTATAAGTAAATTTTAAAAGGTCGCTTACCCTACAACCCACCAAACATTGAAAAACAAAAATGTCACGTTGAGTTTCCAACTCAATATCGTCTGAAAAATCTGCATTTAGTAGACAATTTCTTTCTTCGTTATTAATATAAATTGGTGTTCCGTAAACTATCTCACCAATAGAGAATTTTTTGAATGCATCTTGCGTCGTGTAGTCATTATTATTAGCCCATTTTATAAAACTGCGAAATCGTTGTAAAATATCAGCAACAGAATTTTTCCCTCTCTCTCTGGGAGTTCCTTTGGGAATTTCGATACCATTTTTATCTAAATTTGGTGGGCGTTTTCGAGGAACAGTCTTAACTGCTACTTTGCAAGAATAGGGAACGGCATCATAAATCTCCGGGTATTTCAAAAATACCTGTTTCTCATTACCTAAGAAGTCTTCAATTTCGTGCAATACTTCCAACGTTAAATTTGAAAATGAAAGTCTATATTTCTTATTGATTTCCTTACTTCTAAAAAGTTCAAATCTTTTTAAACTTCTAATAATAACTCTAAAATTTTTCTTTCTCGAATTCGAAAGTTTGTGAACAGTCAGATATTTTTCCATAAAATCAAAAAATGATTCCTCTTTTGGTTCAATGGTTTTAGCGGAAGGTCTGTGAAATTTTTTTATTTGACTTTCAAGAGAAGTTTTATTAATTGAAGTTTTATCTACAGAAGTATTTATTATTTTTTCAAGATGGTCGGTCAAAGATTTTAATGTTGAACGTTTTTCAAGTAACATTTCACGTTCGTTTCCATTAATTAAGGGAACGTTAATTTCGTTTTTCTTACCCCAACGTTTTCTGTCTATCCAGATTCCAGAATTTACACGCACACGAATATCTCGTGAAACATATAATCTCATACTTATTTCTGAATCACCTGCACGATTTGTAGATTTTCCCAAATAGAAATTTGTCTGTGCCATATTACAAAATTTAATATCACAAACATATAAAACAAATTTGAAAAAACCATTATTCTGTGTCCGCAATTTGTCCGCAAATTCTAAAAACTATCAAAAAAGATTAAAAACAATTCCAATTGAAAACGATTGAAATTGACTATAAAACCCTAATAAATAGTCAATTACCTATTAAAAACGAATTAGTATGATTGTATTAGTTTTGGCACCATAGAACCGGCACCGGGTACCAAAAACCTCTGTAATCCTAGATTTACAGAGGTTTTTTTATTTTTAAAAGTGGCTAAAAGGATGGCTTTTTTACTTCCCGCAATTCCTGTTCAAATGTTTAAGTCATAAAAAGTATAAAAATTTATATTATAGGACTACAAATTTGGCATTTCTTCATTCAATTGGATAAAACCTTGTTGTGACTTCTAACAAAAATAATTGCTTTTTTAGTTCTTTAAAAAAATTAGTGAAGTTTAATTATATTTTAGCGAATTTCATGAAATGCTGTCTGGATTTATAAACTAAATTACCGGCTACCCTTATTCGCTTTTTAACACTTATTATGCTGAGACCAACACTTATTTTAAAAAGAAAGACATTTAATAACTGTGTGCCATAATTTGATTTTTGAGGGTCACAAAGACTTACATTTGTAAACATAAAGGAAGTATTTAATCCTTTAATAACAAGATTTTTTTTCATCATTTGTGTTGATTGCTTCCGTTCGACCGGACGGAAGTAATTTTTCAACAAATTTTGAGATTATTTAAATAGAAATTAACCCCTTAAACAATAAATTTTTTTTCATCATTTGTGTTGATCTCCTTTACTAGATTGTTGTAAAGGAGATTTTTTATTTTAATTTATCAGTTAAATTTTAAACTACAAAATAGATTTATCAAAAAATGATTACCGTAAAATGAATACAGATGCACATCAATTTATAATAATTAGTGATTTTTGAAACTTAAGATCTAAATTTTAAAAATAATCGAAAGCAATTTTACCAGTAACTAAATAAAATTAAACAGACTATCTACACGCTTAAAGGGGAACTAAAATTTATAAATCTTAAACACACCCAAAAAAATCATTGATTCAAAATATCATTATTAATTAAAATGTTATTAATTTTTTTTTAAATTTGTGTCTGACTGATATATCTCTAATGAAACAACTCACTGCGGTAATTGTCGATAATGATTATGAAACTACAGAAATATTAAATTCTTTTGTGGAGGAAAATCATATTATGTTGAAAATTGTCGGTTATGAGTCGTCGGTTGAGAAAAGTTTGGATTTAATCAAATTACATAAACCAGATGTCATATTCATTGATATTTCCTCCAAAAATGAAAATTTTTCAGATTACATCAACGATTTAGATTTCAATCTTCCAAAATTTATCTTTATATCATCAGACGAACGTTATGCTTTAAAAGCCTTCAAGTTAAATGCGATTGATTTTTTAATTAAACCTCTTAATATTAATGACATCATCCTTTCACTTTATAAAGTGATCAAACGGATTGAAATGGAATTATGTTTTCAGGAACAGAGAGTAAATGAGGTCAATGGTTTGAGCACCATGCATCAAAACAATGAATACATCGCTATTTCTTCAATGGATAAAATCGAACTTATCAAGATGGATGATATTATTTTTTGTAAGGCGGACGGCAAATACACTGATTTTTTTCTGGTCAATGATAAAAAAATCTTATCCAGCAGAAATCTTGGCGAATATGTATCTATGATGGATCCAAATTATTTTTTCAGAATTCATCATTCCTATGTCGTTAATATCAAACATATTACAAAAATATCGAAGAAGGATGGTTATAGTTGTGAACTTATAAATGGAATATCGCTTCCAATTGCTAAACGAAGGCAAGAAGAATTCATTAAATTTATCAAACTATAATTATCATTGCAGTAAAAACTAATAAAATCTACTTTAAAATACAAATATTATGGAAAATCTAATGCAGCCTGCATTTAATAAAGTAATGATCATTGATGACAATGCGTTAGATCTTTATATTGCTGCTAAATTAATTACCAATAACAACTTTTCAAAATGTGTTTTAGAATATAACAGTGCTTCAGCCGCACTAGAATTTTTGGCAGAAAACCAAGAAAAACGCGATCTATTGCCACAGATTATCTTTGTTGATATTTACATGCCGCTTATGGATGGTTTTGAATTTTTAGAAAATTATAAATTGTTATCGCCAAGCTTAACTGATCATTGTAAAATCATTATGGTCTCATCTACGATTGATGATCGCGATATTTTTATGGCAAAAAACGATCATTCTATAAGTTTATTTGCGGTTAAACCTATTACCAGAAGTGTTTTTGATAACATTTTATCTTTATAAATGTTCTTTCTCTATTTTGGGGGATGCCTTCTAAAAATTAAGATCTGAAGATCATTTTTTTGACTTCAATAACTTCACAAATAAAATAATGGCCTCAAAATTAATTAAAATACTACTGGTTGAAGCTTTTTCAGATCATATTGAAATGATTCGTCAGATCCTGGAAAAAGAATACAGTAATTATAGTCTTGAGGTTACGGACACTAAAGAGGGTTTAAAGCAATATATTCAGAAACAAGATCCAGATATCATATTATCCAACAACAATTTTCCGGACTTTGAAGGAAAATCAATATTTAATTTGGCCAAAGAATTGGCTCCTCAAACACCTTTTATTTTTATATCTAATGCCGCGAAAGAAGAATCATTAATCTATTTCTTCAGGAATGGTTTGGCTGATTTTATTCTAAAAGACCAAATAGAAGAACTTCCTTCTAGTATAAAAATAGCTTTAGAAAAATTTGAATCTAAAAATTGTTCTCAAAATACTGAGGATAATCTCAAAAATCGCATTGCAGCATTAGAAAAAAAAGAGTATTTATATAGAACATTGGTAGAAAATACCGAAGCAATTTACACTGTTCTTGATGAAAATTTAAATCCCATATATAGAAATCCAGTAATAGAAAAAATTACAGGATATACGCCTACAGAAATACATGGGTATGACATTTTTGAAATAATTCATCCTCAAGACAGGGACTTAGTTTACGAATATTTAGATGAACTAAAAAGCAAGCATGGACAAATTATTCCAACTTCTTTTAGATTGAAATTAAAAAATGGGAAGTATTGCTGGTTTGAAGGAACTGGTAATAACCAGTTGAGCAATCCCAAGTTGAAAGGCATTATTTTAAAATTTAGTGATGTCAGCGACCGCAAGAAAATAGAAACTGAGTTGGCAGAAAAAGAAGCCAAATACCGCGCGATTTTCGAAAACAGTCTTGACGGAATAATACTTTCTCACGTAGATGGCAATATTATTAGAGTTAACCCTGCTGCGTGTAAGATGTTTAAAATGACCGAAGAAGAAATTATTGGTAAAGGCAGAGATGGAATTATTGACAAAACAGATCAAGGAATTGAAACTTTATTAAAGGAGCGGAGGGAAACAGGAAGTGCAAAAGGAGTGGTTAATTTTATTCGGAAAGATGGTAGTTCATTTTCAGCTTTTGCTTCATCTTCCAAATTTGTTGACTCCGTAGGAAGAGAAAGAGTATCGGTATCAATTCATGACCTTTCTGAGCGTTTAAAATATCAAGAAAAAATAGATACCACAGACCATTTATTAAAAAAAACGGTCAATCGGCTTAACAAAACTTTAGATGCTTCAATGGATGTCATCTGTACCATTGATGGCGAAGGGAAATTTATTGATGTAAATGCCGCTTCGCTGAAAATTTGGGGATATACACCAAAGGAATTAAAGGGCACTCCATTTTTAGATCTAGTTTTTAAAGAAGACCAAGAAAAAACAATAAGAGAGTACTCCAATATAAAACATGGTTCAGAAACCAATTTCTTTGAAAATAGATACGTCCATAAAAACGGTTCTATTGTCAATAACCTTTGGTCAGCCAGATGGGATAAGGAACTTCAATTAGCTTTATGCATTGCGAAAAATATAACTGACAGAAAAAAATTAGAGAAAACCATTCAACAGGAAAAGAAACGTTTTCATGATCTCTACGAGAAAGCGCCTTTTGGAATGGGCATTTTAAAAGGGCCAGATCATATCTATGAATTGGCCAATCCTCCTTATCTAAAAATAATCTCTAAAACTGATAAAAGTGAAGTTATTGGAAAAACAGTAAAAGAAGTGTTGCCGGAACTGGAAGCTCAGGGAATATACGAGCTCTTAGACCATGTTTATCAAACCGGTGAAACCTTTTCAGCAAGCGAAATGCTTTTTCAATTTGATTTTAAGGGAAATGGAATATTAGATGATGTTTATCTGGATTTCATATATCAAGCACATAGGGATCCTGAGGGAAACATAGATGGTATCTTCTTCTTTGGACACGATGTTACAGAGCAGGTTGCGTCACGAAAAAAAATAGAACGCTATAACAGTGAGCTTAGTAGCCAAATTAAGATAACTCAAAATAGACAAGAGGAATTACTGATTGTAAATAAAGAATTATCAGATTATAAATTTGCAATTGATGAATCCTGTCTTGTAGCCATCACGGACCAAAAGGGAATAATCACCCATACCAATGATAACTTTTGTATTATTTCAAAATACACAAAGGAGGAATTAATTGGCCAAGATCATCAAAAGTTTAACTCTGGTTATCACTCAGAAGAATTTTTGCAAAGTATCTGGAAAGCCGTCGCCAGTGGCAATACCTGGAAAGGAGAGCTGAAAAATAAAGCCAAAGACGGTACTGAATATTGGGTAGACACGACTATTACTCCATTTTTAGATATAAAAGGAAAGCCCTATCAACATGTTACCACTCAATTCGATATTACGGAACGAAAAAAAGCAGAAATTGATCTCGATTTACAGAACAAGAAATTGGTGAAAACCAATACCGAATTAGATCGCTTTGTTTACAGTGTATCCCATGATTTGCGGTCTCCGCTAACCTCAATACTGGGAATAATTAATTTTATAGAAGATGAAAGTAGTGAACCTGAAACACTCAAACATATTGCAATGATTAGAGAAAGTGTTGACCGTTTGGATAATTTCATCAAAAACATACTAAATTACTCCAGAAACAATCGTCTTCCACTAGAAGTGCAAAAAATAGATTTACAAAAAAACATTAATGAAATTGTCAGATCTTACCGAGGTAATCCAGATGCAAAGAATATAGAATTTATAATTGATATAGATCAGCGGCAAGAATTTTATACAGATCAAATAAGATTAAACACCATTATTGAAAATTTAATATCCAATTCCATAAAATACCACAAAGAAAAAGGAACTAACAATTTTGTTAAAATCAGTAGCTCTTCTGATTCCGAATTACTTAAACTGACTGTCACAGATAACGGCGTTGGGATTGATCCAAAATACCATACTAAAATCTTTGACATGTTCTACCGACTCAACAGTAAAAAAATAGGTTCTGGTATTGGATTATACATTGTCAAAGACACTATCGAAATTTTACATGGTACAATCACAATTGATTCTGAATTAAATAAAGGAACATCGTTCGTTATTACGCTTAAAAATTTAAAGCCAGGCTAAGATTAACACGGGTTTTTTTATGCCTGATTTATAAGTTAAATCGTTTATTTTGCCGTTTCACTTTCCGCCATTCTCGCCGGAATAATCTTCAGAGAATCGGTTGGTGAAAATAACGTGTCATTTCCCTTCACATAAAAAGATTTCATATTTTTCTTAAAAAGCAGATCTTTGTAATCTTTCTTTTGAAACTGATAATATTTTTTCACAACATCCGGGTTTTGACTAAAAATAATGTCTGCAATTTCATCAATTTTTAAACTTTCTTTAAATTTTTTCGCCAGATCTTTGTATTCAACTTTTGACAGACTATCGTCTGGAATCGGATTTAATTTTGAAGAAAGATCATTTTTAGCATTAATTTCCGAGTAAATTGAATCATAAATATTTACTTTTTTACTTGCTAAATCTGCTTTCTTATTGTTAATTCCTAAAAAATAAATTAATCCGCCGATCCATAAAAGCAATGACGAAAATGCAATTATTTTGTAAATATTATATTTACTTTTAGTCTTTTTTTCACCGCTGGATTTAGGATAATTATTACCTTCAGTCCATTTTGGCAGCGATTCTATCGTATTTTTTAAATCAGTTTTTACCTTTAGATCAGAAAAAGCGATCATTTTAAAACTGGAAACTTCTTTTCCATTTTTTAGATTTTCAATAAATTGCTTTTTATTTTCTTCATAAAATTGTCGGACATTTTCAATTTTATGATTCGCTTTTAACAGAGAAATTGATTCATTAATTACAGCAGAAAACTTTGCGTAATTTTCACCGATTTCAGAAACTGCAGTTTTTGATGCATTTATTTTATTTAAATTTTCTTCCTGCGATCTTTGATTATTTAAAAGTTGTTCCTGTAATTCAGCGAGTTGCTTTTTTTTATCACTTTCTAAATTTTGTCGTTCTTTCTCAAATTCTAAGATCTGATTTTCAACTAATTTTTTTTTTTCTAATTTAAATTGCTGTAATTCATCTTCAAAATCCCGCTGATTTCCGACATTTTGAATCAACTTATAAATCCCTTTTTCATTCACGAATTTTGCAATTTCTTCGCTGTCCGTGAAATAAATGGTGTCATAATTATTGAGAAGTTTCAGAGATTCTTTAAGGTAAGTATTTAATTTATTTGGCGAAGTTTCGCAAAAAACAACTAAAAATTTATTGTTAAAATTAAAATTCGTCAGATCATCAAAATCCTTTAGATCAAAAATTAATTTATCAAAATCCTGAGGAATTACCGCTGAAAAATTATCAGAATGATCAACTAGAATAACATCGTTTTCCGTGTTTTTTGAAGTTAAAATTTGGTGAAATTCATTTAATTTTGAAAGCGTCAGATTTTCCGCGGGGATTTCATTGGCAAACAACAAACTTGAGCCAATAAAAGTGCCGCCACGATCAGAATTCTGTTCTTTAGCAAAAGTATAAACGGAATAAGCAACTGTTTTTGAACCGTTTAAAGTTTCCTTTCTTATGGAATATAATTTATTTCCGGGGAAAAGTTTGATCGCATTTGTATTGAGATCAAAGGTTTTAATTGATTTAAAAACAGTTTGATCTTTCGCAATAAACGGACTTTGCCTGAAACCATTCGGATTTCCAAACGTGCCAAAAGCGATTAAATAAATATTGTCGTTCATAAAATATTAAAAACCAAATTTTATTTTTTCCCAAAAAGTGCCTTCATAATCCAGCGGAACGCCCGTGATACTTTCGTAAAGCCAGTTAGAAAGCACTTCTGACGGCGCTAAATTCAATAATCTAATCCTTTCACCTTCGCCTGCATTTTCTAAACTTCCGATGGTAAAATAGGTTTTATTGAGTTCGTAAGAATTAATTCTGTTATTGGTTCGCGGCAATCTTTCGGTGATAAAATTTTCCAGTTGCTCTTCACTTTCCACATCAGAACGGCCACTTTTATCCCATTTAGAAACTACTAAAATCACATTAATTGATTTTAAATTCTTTCCTTTTCTTTCAAGTTCATCCAGAAATTCATTAATCAAAGTATCTTCCTGATGCGCTTTGTCATAACTCGTCACAATAATAAAAGTAAGCGGAATATTTGCATTTAAATACGCATCAATACTGCTGTGATAAGTGCCGCCGCGACCAATATCTTTGTGGTTTTCCCCGGAAGTTTCCAGAAAAGTAAGATTGATGGAAGGTACTTTTTTCGATCTGTTATTCGGTTCAAAGATCAAATCTAAACGCGTCACCTGATCGCGCGTCGTTCTGTTTGGCAAAACGCCCTGGCGAATATTCTCAAAAAAATCTGACAATAAACCCTGTGCTTCTTTAGAATTTGGCGTTCCTAATTTTGGCCTTAAAACACCCGCCTGAGAACTTAAATAATACAAGATCGCCGACAAAATCACGGATTTCCCGGATTCACCTACACCAAAAAAGAAGACGAAATTGCTGTCTTTATTTTTAATATCATTGGTTGTCGCGTTTGCCAAAGGCACAAAATTGTCCGCCGAACTGTTATTTGTATCGAATGAAAGCGGTTTTATAGTTTCCTGATTTTCAAAACGCGAGTAGTCATTATTATCGTTTTCGTCCATTTTTTCTTAATTTTTTGGGATTAAAGTCCGCCCGCTGCGTTTGTTGTTAAAAACACTTCCACCATTATTATTGCTGTCGCCATTTTCCGGCGTCACCAAAAGAACGATTATTACAATTACAAAATCTAATAAAATACAGCCCATTAAAACCACAAACTGGTAAACGCCGAAATTTTTGATCGCGTGTTCGAAGGCAAAACCAATTTTCCCGACTTCCTGAGTCTTGGAAAATTCCGGCGTAAATTTAAATTTATCAGCCGTTAAAATTGTTTGCGCGCGGTTTCCAAGTTTGTTGTAAGCGGTCAAAGATTCATCAATTAAACCTTGTGAGGCTTCATCCTGTTCTTTTTTTGGCAGCAACAAAACATCCTGAATTTTCTTATTGTATTTAATAACGGCAAGATCAATATCACTTTTTAAGTTACTTTCTTCCGGCGAAAGATCAGAGATCATATTATCGATCTGTTTGCCCATTCTTTCCGCAAGATCCTGATAATCATTGCCAACCGGCGTCAACAGATCTACTTTTTGGTTGGTTAATTTTTCGATGTCTTTTATTAAAGATTGCGCGCGCGTTCCGATGCCTTTATTTCCGGGATCTTTTATCTGCTCGATCAATTGTTTTTTAATGATTTCTACGTTCTGCGTGGTTTCTTTGCTGTATTTATAATTAAATTTTGACCCGACGTTTGCCTGTAAATTATTGAAATCTTCGTTGATCGTTCGCAGTTCGGTTGAATAAATATCTGTCCGCATAAAACGCGTGTAAAGCGCATTAAAATTGGCAATAAAACAAAATGACGCCACGAAAATATAAATGCCGACCAGACTTCCCGTCGGTCTTCCCTCAAGTTTTGCCTGACGAATCATGTAAATTAAAAACAACAATAAAAGCGATAAAACAAAGGCGATAACGATGGACGCATTACCAAAAATCTGTTCTAAACCCAGCCAGGTCTGGTAAAAGCTGACACTGATTAATAAAATGGCGAGGATTGCCAGAAAGATCTCGCTTGGCCCGATTGCATTAGATTTTTTTTTCATTTATTTTAATATTATGTTTTGTGATAAGCGAATTTAATTAATAATCTGCTCTAATATAAGTGTAAAAATTTACATTTTTGTTACGCTTCTTATTTAAGATGAAATGCAACTTAGAAATGATAAAACGGAAATTATTTAAAAATAATATTAACTTTAAAACTTAAACTACAAGTTGTACTTTCAAAAAGGATTTCAACGCAAAGACGCAAAAAACTAATTTGCAAATTGTTATGGAATTAAGACGCAAAGTTTTTTTAACTTCGTTAAAATTGAAAAATCTAAGACTTTTCTTGCGCCTTAAATCTATTTTCAATGAAATTAATTTTTGCGTCTTTGCGTTTAAATTTATTTTTGGTGTTTTATATATTTGCCCAAATGCACAACAATATTTAAACTATTAATCATGATACTCGATTTAACTTCATTAATTCCCGCTGCCTTACTTTTACTTCGTCTTATTGTGGCGATCGTCTTTTTTTCCAGTGGCAAAAGTCATTTTACAGATCCTGTGGAACGCGGTAAAAGTGTCGGGCTTCCACCTTCTGTCACCCGGATTTTAGGACTTGCCGAAATCCTCGCTGCCATTTCATTGGCTTTCGGGATTTTCCCACAAATTGGCGCTTTAATTATAATTTTTACGATGCTTGGCGCCATTCAGAAAAAGATCTTCGTCTGGAAAACTGGTTTTTACGAAGACAAAGGTTACGGTTGGCATTACGATCTGATTTTTTTAATAGCCGCTTTGGTTATTATTTCTACCAACGGCGGACAATACATTATTATTTAAAATTAAAGGAAATTTTCTCAAGTTGTTATAAAAATTATCTTTCCATTTGAAAATTAAAAATATAAAAGTAAATTTAAAATAGAAACACGATGAAAAATTTTGGTCTTTTTAAAATAATTCTTCTCTCGTTTGGAATATTCTCAGTCTCACTTTCGGCACAAAAAATAAACAGTAATAACGTTAAAACTACAGTTTCGGGAACTTCCACTCTTCACGATTGGACGATGACTTCTGATAACGGCACTTTTTCAGGAAACGTTTCCGGAAATACAATTCAGGATATCCATTACTCAATTAACGGAAAATCCCTAAAAAGCGGAAAAAATGGAATGGATAAAAACGCTTAAGAAGCAATTCTTGCCAATCGATTTCCTACAATTACTTTTGTGGCAAATACCGTAAATCTTGGAAAAGGAACAATGACAGGAAAACTGACCGTTACAAACGTAACAAAAACAATAAGTTTTCCGGTAAATGTGACAAAAAGTGGCGAAACCTACACCATATCAGGAAAATTAAATATCAAAATGACGGACTATGGAATTACGCCACCATCCGCATTTTTTAATACTTTAAAAACTGGAAATGAACTGGCTGTCACTATTAACGCGGTAGCGAAGTAAGATGAATATAAAATAATTACCAGTTTATTTTTGATAAATTTAATTACTTGTAATGCCCAAAAATTCCAAAGTCACTCGGCGTCCAAAGCGCGGCTTTTTGCCCGGCTGCCTTTAAACCGTCGTTCGTCCAGGTGTTGCAGGTGTAGAGAAAACTGTAACTTCCTTTGGCTTCGTAAAATGAATCATTTTCGCCATAAACCGCATTTGTGGGAATTAAAATATTCTTTCCGTCTTTATCTTTATCAAATCTTGTGTCGATGAATTTTATCAGATCTGCATATTGATTTTTCGTGAGCATTATTTTTTTGCAATCTTTTCCTTCTTTTACATCATTCAAATAAGTGCAATGCATCGCAGAATCTCCGAGCCAAAAAGCGGCTTCAAATGCTGTAGAAAATTTTAATTGTGACCAGGTTGGCGTGTCGAGATAAAAACCTTTATCGCCCCAACCAATTCCCAAATAATTGAAATTTTCCTCTTTTGATTTTGTGTCCTTATAAAGAATTTTTTGGCTCCAGTCAATTTGCGCCGTTTTTACGGGAACTACTAAATCGGTGTGATCGCCATTTGTCAATATATAAATGGGAACAGTTGCAGGTTCAGTTGTCGGTTTTTTTGCAACTTCAATTAATGGAATTGTAAGGGCTAAAATCAAGTAAAGCAAAATAAAAGCGAAAATTCCGCCGATGATTTTTAAAATGATTCTGAGTATTTTTTTGAGCATATTTTTGTTATTTTATATAAATTAGATTTAGTCCAATTTTGTCATTCCGTAGGAATCCAAGCCGTTAGAAGCCTCGCCTAGATTCCTACGGAATGAGAAAAAATCGTCAATTTCTGTAAAATTTTAAGTCTAAAATTAATCATTAGTTTTAATATTAAACTTTGTGTCCTTTTATTTCTTAAATATTAAAGTTCTTTGTGACTTTGTGGTTTAAATCTATAATTATTTCTCCATTAAAAATTTTATATTCCTTTCCAGACCCGCAAACTTCGTTCTTTTGACAGGCGATTTTCGGAATATTTCAAAAAAAAGATCCTGACTTAATTCCTGCCAGTTTTCTTTTTTAAAATCTTTCAGGTAAGAATTGGGCTGAAATTTTTCCTGCAAATTGGGTTTAGAAAATCGATTCCACGGACAAACGTCCTGACAAATATCGCACCCAAACATCCAGTCTTCCATTTTTCCTTTAAACGATTCCGGGATTTCATTTTTTAATTCGATCGTCGCATAAGAAATACATTTATTGCCGTCAATTATTTTATCAGAAATGATTGCGTCAGTCGGACACGCGTCAATACATTTTCGGCAAGTTCCGCAATGATCGATAGTTTCGTGATCTGCGATTAAATCTAAATCGCAAATAATTTCTGCCAAAAAATAGAAAGATCCGTTTTGTTTCGTGATTAAATTAGCGTTTTTCCCAACCCAGCCAATTCCGGATTTTCTTGCCCAACTTCTTTCTAAAACCGGCGCAGAATCGACAAAAATCCGGCAGTGAAAAGCACCAATTTCTTCTTGTAATACAGTAACTAAATCTTTTAAAATATCTTTAATAATTTCGTGATAATCTTCGGCATACGCATATTTTGAAATTTTAAAATTATCTAAACTATCAATTTTTTCTTCAGGAAAGTAATTATAGGAAAGTGAAATCACCGATTTTGAACCTTCGACGAGCAAAGTTGGATCTAATCTTTTGTCAAAATAATTTTCCATGTATTGCATTTCGCCATGGTAATTATTTTTAAGCCAGTTTTCTAAAGGTTTTGCATCATCTTCCAGAAATTCTGCTTTTGAAATACCGCAAGATTGAAAGCCAAATTTCAGGGCTTTTTGCTTTATTAAATCAGAATATTTTTGTTGGTTTTGAAGCATTCAATTCTTTTGTGGATCAGTGAAATTTTGGTAAATTTGTTTTGAAACATTACAAAAATACATTTAAAATAAATAAAATGACAATAGAAGAAGTTATTGAAGCAGGAAACTACCATTTGATCGACGTTCGCGAAGAAATGGAACTTGAAATGGACGGTAAAATAGAAAAAGCCAGAAATATTCCTTTAGGTGAAATGGAAGACAGAAAGCAGGAAATTACTAATCTGAATGGACCAAAAATTTTCTTTTGCAGAAGTGGAAACCGTAGCGGAAAAGCTATGCAATATTTTAAAAACGAAGGTTTGACAGATGTTTACAACGGCGGTGGTCTTCAGGAAATGAAAAATGCGCTTGGCGAAGAATAATATTTTTTACCGCAAAAGCAACAAAAGTTTTTAGTGATTTATTCAAAAGGCTGAAAAGACAACAAAAAAAATATCTAAAATTTTTAGTTTTCTTTTGACTAATTTTTTAAAAATCTGCGTTGGGCTATTTTGTACTTTAAAATTTAGAAAAATCTGCGGCATTAAATTCTGCTAAAAGATTTTCAAACACCTTTGAAACGGGCAGAATTTCGTTTATTAAAGCGGAAACCTGCCCGATTTCTAATTCGCCTTCTTCCAAATTTCCTTCAAACATTCCAAGTTTTGCGCGCGCTCTTCCAAGTGTTTCTGTCAGAACTTCTTTATTAGTACCGTTTTCGTAAAGTTTTTCCAGATCATTGAAAAATTTATTTTTCACCATTCTCACCGGCGCTAATTCTTTTAAAGTCAAATGTGTCTCGCCTTCATTTAATTCTGTGATCTTATTTTTCCAGATTTCGTGGGCACTTGCTTCTTCAGTAGCGGCAAAACGTGAACCTATCTGCACACCGTCTGCGCCTAAGATCATTGCGGCTTTCATTTGTGAACCGAGTGCAATTCCGCCAGCTGCAATTAATGGTTTTGAAATATTTTTCCGAACATTTGGGATCAAGCAAAACGTCGTCGTTTCGTCTCTTCCATTATGTCCGCCAGCTTCAAAACCTTCTGCAACAATGGCGTCAACATTTGCTTCTTCGCATTTTATGGCAAACTTTGTAGAAGAAACAACGTGCGCTACTTTTATGCCTTCCTTTTGTAAGATTTCTGTGTAAATTTTAGGGTTTCCTGCGGAAGTGAAAACGATCTTAATGTTTTCTTCTAAAATAATTTTAAAAACTTCATCTAAGTTTGGATAAAGCATTGGAACATTAACGCCGAAAGGTTTTGAAGTGGCTTTTTTACACTTCTGAATATTTCCCCGAAGAATATCCGGATACATACTTCCGGCGCCAATTAAGCCCAAACCACCGCAATTTGAAACAGCAGAAGCCAACTTCCAGCCGGAATGCCAGATCATACCGCCCTGAATTAGAGGATATTTTATCTCAAATAAAGACGTGATTTTATTTGCACTGTTTTGCACGATTTTTTTTGCAGTACCAAAATCTGTAACATTGCTCATTGGGTAAAAATAATAATTTTATTTGTGAAATTGAAATTGAGAATTTCAAAAAAATTGGCTTTTTATATAAAATTTTTATTAATAACTACTCTCTGCATAAGCGATAGAAGCGGCATCCTTTTTTTTGCGCTGGCAAATAAGACGTTTTTGTAATTAAAAGCACTGGCAAAAAAAAGATATAGCGGATAGCGCGACCGACGCCTCGGCGGATATGCCCAAAAAAAAATCTCTGAAAAAATCAGAGATCATATTTTAGTTTTTCATTGCCGTTTTCTTGTAGTTGCTTTTGTATGTGCAACCGTCGTATCGGTTATCAATGGAAATAAAGGTTTTCGGAATTTCCTGATTTATCCATTTTTCGATAATATCATTTTTCTTTCTGTTTAATGCAAGATCTTTGATGCGGTTGTAATCCGTGGCGATATCCAACCGGTGCGCTCCGATCACATCTTCAACTTTTAAAAGTGTAACTACTTTCTTTTCGTTAAGATCATCTTCAAAAACATCCGTCATATCTCCTTTATTGACACCAGCGATCTGGTAAGCGATATTTGCTGCTAATGTTGACTTTTCTAATCTGTCGGATCCATCTTGTCCGGAAATTAATCCGCCACTAAATTTTGTCGCTTTATTGTCAGAAAATTTGAATGCTGCATTTTTAAAAGTAATTTCACCTTTTGTGATCAACACTTTTATGCTGTCGAGTTCTTTCTTGGCAGCGGCGATCTCACCAGTATCCGGCACAGCTTTTAATAAAATATGGCGTGCATCATATTGCTTACCTGATTTTTTTACCAACTGAATGATATGGAAACCAAAATCTGATTCTACAGGATCGGAAATATCACCTTCTTGAAGATTTAAAGCAGTTGCTTCAAATATTTTCACCATTTTTCCACGGGAAATATCTTTATACAAACCGCCGTTTTTGGCGGATCCAGGATCTTCGGAGTAGATTCTGGCTTCATTCTCAAAAGTTTCGCCACCAAGAATGTCTGCTTTTATTTTCTTTAATTTATCGATCAGTTCCTGCTTGTGCGCGGCAGTTAATTTTGGATAAAGACTGATCTCTGCTAAAGTCACCTCATCTTTCACTTCAGGTAACTGAGATTGGTAAAGCGTGTAAAAATCTGTAACCTCATTCGGCGTCACATCAGCTTTTTCCGTAATTCTCCCATATTTTGCCTGACCATAATACTGATCGCTGTCAATTTTTTCGATGGTATTTTTCATCTCAAACGGCGTTCTGAATTTGTATGCCGCAAGCATAGATTTTTCATCCGGAAACTGAGACAAAATCTGCGTGTACTTATTGTCCGTATTCTCTCTGATAGCTGCAGAACGGTCTTCAATTAAAGTATCTTTTTTTGCCTGATAAATTAAAAGTTTGTTCCCCACTATTTTCTCCAGAAAACTGCATTTATCAGTCACCGTTTCACCCTGTTGCTGGGCGTAAGTAAGTTGCTCCTGAATATCTGATTCTAAAACGATCTCATTTCCCACAACCGCAGAAATACCGTCAACCAATTGACCGGCTTTAACCTGAGCCTGCGTGGTGATCGTTCCTAAAATAAGAAAAACTGTGAAAAAAAAGTACTTTATGTCCTTTGTCATTATTTGATTTTAAATAAGTTGCAAATTTATGATTCTAAATGAATTATGCTTTATATTTTATTATAATTATTTCTTAAAATTTTTCTCAAGATCTTTCAGAAATTCCGGTTGCACGATTATTTTCGTTTTTGCGCGCTGTCTTTCGATTATTGAATTGAGCTGTTCTTCAGAAACCCCGTCTTTCAAATATTCTTCAGATTCTTTTTCTGTCATTTGCGAAGGTGGCAAAATAGAATCGATCGCGATCACCAAAGTTTTTGTCCCCATTTTTGTGGTAAAAACTCCCTTTTTAAAAGGTACATTGTATTTTTTAAACACGTCAGCAGTTTCAGACATTTCGCCGTTTTCAAAATTTACGGCAGTCTTTGTTTTTTCGTTTGCTTTTCCTTCGTATTTCTTTTTTAAAGAATCCCAGTTTTTCGGATCAGCAATTTCTTTTTTAATTGAAGGCTCTAAAGTTTCATCCGTAAGAATCGCGACACGTCCGTCCGCACGGCTTTCCCAGGTATATTTACTTTTATTTTTATTGTAATATTCCGTAAACCATTCCGGATGAGTTGCCAGCTGTTGCTTCAGCCAGCCTGAAAATATAAATTCTGAGTAAAAATTACGTTTTGCGGCATCCAGTTCAGGTTTAATATCGCTTCGTAAAGCAAAATCCTGTTCGTAAGAATTATATACAAACTGGGAATTGATAAGGCTTAAAAGACCTTTCCATTCTTCAGGCTTCAATTTATCTGCGTCCTTTACTTTTTCAGTCAGTAACTTTTGTAAGTCTTCAACGGTTAGTTTATGGTTGCTAAAAGAATAAAGCACCGCATCAGATTTTTTTTCTGAGATCAAAGAAGCATACGATTTTTGAATTGCTGTATAAGTTGCAGATTCCTTGTAAGTTGGTTGTTTTTTCAGATATTCGATCAGGTTTTTTTGCGCTAACTCGCCGTATTGCGATCTCATCATTTGCGACTTGTAAAATTCTTTATTTTTCGGATCAGAATCATAAGGCATCAGTGAATAAATATAGAAAACAAAATATTTATCACCAACTAAAACAGGCTCAGAATACTCTCCTTCTTTTTTACCTTTTAACGCTGCATAAACGGCATCCGGCAAAGTTGGAGAGCCAGTTACAAGTCCACCATTATTTTTTTCTGCGTCAGATGAACCGTACAATTTTGCAATTTCCGGAAATTTTTTACCACTCTTTAACGCCGAGTAAATGTCTGTTTTCATTTTAGCAGCAGCTGCATCATTTGCGTAAGAAATCGTTCCAAACACTATATAGCCCAAACTTGGTCTGCTGTCTAAATTTTGTGCAAAGGCGACAATTTTAGAAGTTTGAAAAAGTTTTGTGTAGCCGTTTTTTGGTAAAGTTTTAATTTCAGAATACAACTCATCATCCAAACTGCCAGGTTTTACGTAAAATGAACCGCCTGGTTTTTCCATGTATTTTTTCATGGCCTCTTCCATTGACATTTTACCGGATTTTACTTCATTATAAACTGACGTATAATCTGTTTTATCATCGGCGGCTTTTTCCTTAATAAAAACAAGAACTTTTCTCTCCGATTTATTATCATTAATAAACTGATTTAAAAGTGGTTCTGTAATATTGGACGGAAGAAATAATTTATTGCGAAGTTCTGATTCTTTCCGGGCCATTCCATTTCGAAAAGTCGCTGTGGTATCTGCCTTTTTTTCTTCAGCAAACTGCTGCAAAAGATAGAAATCTTGTGTCGTTTTAACAGTTTCCGCCACGCCCGAATTTTGCAGACCGTATAAATAATCTTTTTTAAAATTTGCCAGAGAGATACTGTCTTTTCCCACGATCATATACTGAGAAAAGCAAAAAGTATTTACTGAAACAAAAAGTAAAAAAGCAATAATTTTTTTCATTTATTTTAAATATTTAAAGCGAAACTTCGAATGAAGTTAGTTTTTTAAATTCGTTGATTCTTTCTTTTAAATCTTCGCCAGTTACTTCTACCAAACGTTCTGTACCAAATTTTTCTACCGTGAATGATGCCATTGCTGAACCTACGATAATCGCAGATTTCATATTATCAAAACTAAAATCGCCTGTTTTTGCTAAATGAGCCGCAAATCCACCTGCAAAAGTGTCTCCTGCGCCTGTTGGATCAAATACTTCCTCTAAAGGCAAAGCTGGAATAGCAAATATTTTTCCTTCATGGAAAAGCAAAGCGCCATGTTCCCCTTTTTTGATGATTACGAATTTTGGGCCTAAAGTGTGGATTTTTTGTGCTGCTTTTACCAAAGAATATTCGCCGGAAAGTTGTCTCGCTTCTTCGTCATTGATACAAATTACATCCGTTTTGGTAATCATTTCCATCAAAAGATCCCATGTAAGATCCATCCAGAAATTCATAGTATCTAAAATTACCATTTTCGGACGAGAATTCATTTTTTCTAAAACCGAAAGCTGCACGGCAGGATGAAGATTTCCCAACAATAAAACTTCAGCATCAGCAGAATCTGCGGGCACTTTTGGATCAAAATTTTCCAATACATTTAGCTCAGTCACCAAAGTATCTCTAGTGTTTAAATCATTATGGTATTTTCCGGACCAGAAAAATGTTTTTCCGTCTTTCACGATTTCTACACCGTCAATTCCGATATTTTTTGAAGTTAATAAATCCAGATATTCCTGTGGAAAGTCGCCACCAACAACTGAAACTAAACTCACATCAGTTTTTAAAACTGCGGCCGAAAGACCAATATAAGTTGCGGCGCCGCCTAAAATTTTATCTGTTTTGCCAAAAGGCGTTTCTATTGCGTCAAAAGCGACGGTTCCTACTGCTAGTAATTTCATATTATAATTATTAGAAAAATTGCACCACTTCGTGGTTTTTACTTAAATTTTTATTTATTAAAGTCTTTTTAATTTTTACTTTTTACTTTTCACTTCTAACCTATTTCCATTTAAAAGTTTCGATCATATGAAGCATATCTTTTTTAATATAATCTACCGCCGGCGCAAGTGAATCTGGTCTTGGACGCGAATTAAAATAAAGATTTGCAGTCACGAAATTTCTGGTGCTGTCCGTAACGTAAAACTGAATATTCGAGGCTGATTCGCCATTTAATTCGTAAAAATTACCATAAACTTTCTTTTCCGGATAGCTGAAAGTTTTCGTATCGATCGAGCTTGCCTTTATTGTATGTTCATAAACTAATTTTTCAGCTTCTTTTAAATGCTCATTAAAATCATTTTTTATCGGGAAATAAGTGATGAAAATTTTGGCCTTCATATTCGGATAATTAACATAATACCAAAACGTTTTTTTTCCGTTAAAAATTTTCGCTGATGTAGAATATTCAAAAGAAAAGGGGCTGTTTTGAACAAGAGTTTGATATTTATGCGCCGGATATTCTAAACGCAGCTCGCCACTTGGTTTTGGCAAAGGCTCTTTAGCACAGGAAGCCAGAGAAAAAATTATTATAGCTAAAAAGATGTTTTTAAACATTCGGCAAAAATAGTGATTTTTTTAATTCTAAATTTTAGATTTTCCCTTAGAACAATTCACCTTGAAAAGATGATTTTTTACTGTAATTTTCAAGATAATTCTGCAATGGTTTCGGAAAAGATTTTTGTTTTGCTTCTTCCAAATTTATAATTTCAAAATCATTTTCGGAAGCAAACTTTTTTAACAATTCTAAATCTGGAAGTTGAACATCATTAATTATTATGTTTAAATTTTTGTGCGTTAGTTTATGAGAAATCGAATTTGACCTTCTTATATATTGCTCAAAATCTTCCGGAATTGAAGTTGAAAATTCGTAAAGTTTCTTCCAGATAAAATCATCGCCGCGTCGCTTTATTAAAAACTGATCTTTAAAATTAATGAAATAATAGGTCAATTCAAGATATGTAACCTTTGTTTTTTTCGTCTTTAAAGGAAACTCATTGACAGTTCCGGATTGAAAAGCCAGACAATCCTCATTTAAAGGACAAGCAACACAAATAGGATTTTTTGGTTTGCAAATCTCTGATCCCAGATCCATCATCGCTTCATTAAAATCCCCAAATTGATGTTCGGGCATCATCAAAAGTGCAAGTTCAGAGAAATACTGGAAGGCTTTTGCATTCGAAATATCAAAATTATCGGCAAAAAGACGTGATAAAACACGATAAAAATTGCCATCAACTGCAGGATATTTCAGGTCAAAAGCAATACTTGCAATTGCCGCAGCTGTGTATTTTCCGACACCTTTTAAACTTAAGATCGATTCATAATCATCTGGGAAATTTCCGTCAAAATCCTGCATAATCTGTTTGGAAGCTTTGTGTAAATTTAAAGCTCGTGAATAATAACCAAGTCCTTTCCAATAGAGTAAAACCTCATCTTCATGAGCTTCCGCCAGAGATTTAACATCTGGAAACCTTTCAACAAATCTCAGATAATGATTGAGACCTTGTTTTACCTGGGTTTGCTGCAGAAGTATTTCGCATATCCAGATTTTATATGGATCTTTTGTTTTTCGCCAGGGCAGATCGCGGGAATTTGTGCCGTACCAATTTAATAATTTCTCACCAAGATGTAGAAAATCAGGCTTTTGTTTTTTTGCTTTCAAAAATAAGTTTTATATTTGCACACCAAAAATATAAACAAAAAAGGAAATGACAAAGGCAGAATTGGTAAACACCATCTCAAATAAATTAGGCGTAGAAAAGAACGACACGCAGAAAGTGATCGAAGCTTTCATGCAAGAGGTGAGAACTTCTATGTATAATGGTGATAATGTTTATCTTAGAGGTTTCGGATCATTCATTATTAAGACCAGAGCAGCAAAAACAGGAAGAAATATTTCTAAAAATACTGCCATCGAAATCCCGGCGCACAACATCCCGGCTTTTAAACCTTCCAAAACTTTTGTTGAGAAGATCAAAACGAAAGTACCAGTAAAATAAATTAAATTTAAACTTATAAATAACAGACATTATGCCAAGCGGAAAAAAAAGAAAGAGACATAAGGTAGCGACCCACAAAAGAAAAAAACGTAGAAGAGCGAACAGACATAAGAAAAAATAGGCTCTTTTTAGCAAATATATAAATATAGTTAATGTGAATTTCCTACAATTTCCATTGACTATATTTTTGTTTTACCCTATTTTTAAATATTAAGAAACACCTCATTTTTATTAATGAAGAAAGAACTGATCATATCGCATGAAGATGACTACACTAAAATCGCGCTTTTAGAGGAAGGACGATTGTTTGAGCTTCATGAAGAAGAAATGAAAAGTGATTTTGTAGTTGGCGATCTTTTTCTGGGAAAAGTGAAAAAACTGGCACCAAATCTTAATGCTGCTTTCGTGAATATTGGTTATGATAAAGACGCATTTCTGCATTATCAGGATCTTGGACCGGAATATCTTACTTACTCCAGTTTTCTGAAAAGCGTAATTACCAAAAAACTCGATACGCCTGGATTAAAGAATTTTCCCATTGAAAAGGAAATTTCGAAAAACGGACTAATCGATAAAGTTTTAGCGAAAGACGACACGGTTTTACTACAAATTACAAAAGAACCGATTTCAACGAAAGGACCAAGAATTTCGACACAAATCTCACTTACAGGAAGATTTTTAGTTTTAATTCCCTTTGACAACAAAGTTTCAATTTCAAAAAAAATTGAAGATTCTGCTGAAAAAATAAGATTGCGGACTTTAATAGAAAGCATAAAACCTGAAGGTTTTGGCGTGATAATTAGAACTGTAGCCGAAGGAAAAAAAGTTGCTGAACTTCACAATGACATGAATCAACTGGTTCAAAAATGGGAAGCCACGTTTAAAAATATCCAAAAAGCGAAAGTCCCGTCTAAAATCTTGAGTGAAGAAGATAAAGCTTCCATGATTTTACGCGATAACTTTAATGCAGATTTCGTCAATATTTTTTGTGATGATGAACAGATGGTTTCGGATATGAAAAATTATCTTGAAGTCATCGCACCGGAACGCAAAAATATTGTTCAGTTTTACGATTCTCACATTCCTTTGATGGAATATTATAACGTAGAAAAACAACTGAAACAAAGTTTTGGCAAACACGTTAATATTCCCAGTTCAAAAGGCGCTTATCTTGTTATCGAGCATACAGAAGCACTTCACGTCATCGATGTCAACTCGGGAAATAACATCAATTCCGGGAAATCCGGCAACAAAGAACATGCACTTTACGTCAATAAAATGGCAGCCACAGAAATTGCCCGTCAGTTGCGTTTACGCGATATGGGCGGAATAATTGTGGTAGATTTTATTGATATGATCGACGCCAATCACCGCCGAGATCTTTTTGATCATCTTCGCGCAGAAATGGAACGCGACAAAGCGCGCCATAAAATCTTGCCACCAAGCAAATTTGGTTTAATTCAAATTACAAGACAAAGAACACGTCCAGAAAAAGTGATCAAAACGAAGGAAGACAACCCGAATGAAAACGGCGAAATCCTTGCACCAGTCGTGATCGTGGAAAAAATGGAAGAGACCATTCGCAATATCATTCAGACGCACAAAGGCAAACTTTACCTTCACGTCCACCCTTTCGTAGAAGCTTATTTAACCAAAGGAATTATGAGCGTTCAGACAAAATGGTATTTGAAATATAAAAAATGGGTCACAATAATTCCCCGCGATTCCTTTAAATATCTGGAATACAAACTTTTGAACAGCGACAAAAAAGAACTCTCAGGTTATTCAAACTAAAATTACTGAAACTTTCAAAATCTGAGAGTTTCTTTTATTTAGGAGCAAGACGGTTTTCGCTTTTTCCGAAATATGACCCGCTTTCCACTTTATCTTTTTTGGCGCTCGCTTCGCTCGCGCCAAAAAAGGATGCCGTTCCAATCGGGGCTAAAGAAGAAAATCTTTTGTTTTTTGCCGATTTTTAATACATTTCAAAGCAAAAGTTATTAAGAGTTCAAAAACCTTATTTTTACCAGATCAAAACCAAACATGAAAAACGAAAAAGTAGCCATAATCGGCGCAGGAAATTTAGGAAAATCAATTATTCAGGGATTAATTGATACAAAATCTTTTCCTTTAAAAAACATTACGGCAACCAAAAGAAATTTAGCAGATCTAAAAGATTTTGAAGAAAAAGGCATTACAATAACTTCAGATAATTCATCAGCAGTTGAAGGATCAGAATTAATAATTGTGGCCTTGAAACCACACAATATACTTTCCGTTTTAGAAGAAATTTCTTCAAAAATAAATCCCGACAAACACATTATCGTTTCTTTGGCAACGGGAATTTCGATTGCACAAATTCAGAAAAGTATTGGCAAAGATCTTCCGATTTACCGTGCCATGCCAAATACAGCCGCAGATGTGCAGGAATCTGTAACCTGTATTTGCAGCACTGATTTAGACAAAGAAAGAAATGAAACGGTAAAATCTTTTTTTAATTCTATAGGTTCTACGATCCAGATCAATGAAGATTTAATGGAAGCCGCAACCGTTATTGGCGCGTGTGGAATTGCTTACGTTCTGCGTTTTATCCGCGCGATGATTCAAGGTGGAATTGAGATCGGTTTTGATGCCAACACCGCGTCAAAAATTGTAACTCAAACTGTAAAAGGCGCCTCAGAATTATTAATTCAGCGCGAGCAACATCCAGAATTTGAAATTGACAAAGTAACCACGCCAAAAGGTTGCACAATAGCCGGTCTAAATGAAATGGAACATAATGGTTTTAGTTCTGCTTTAATAAGAGGAATTGTGACTAGTTACAAAAAGATTGAAAAGTAGATCTAAAAATTTTAAATTAAAGTTAAAGATTTCTGCGTAAAAAAGTTATAATTTCTGGAGTTTTTAATGGTCTCTATGAGAAGAATCTGGAAGATATTTGTCAATAAAATGCACGTCAATGAAATTTGCTAAAATTTTTACGTTAATATTAATTATAAGTTCATTTTTTCCTATAATTCAAATTACTTTTTTATATACAAACGGTGGTTTAATTTCGCTGTGTCAAGAAGTTATGGGATCAGATTCAAGATTTATTTCTATAATTTTAAATTTACTTTTTGCCGCCATTTTCATATTTCTATATTACAAAAGTGAAAAGTTAATTTCCAAAATTATTAGTGCAACTTTGATTTCATTTTTTGTAAACTCACTTGTAGTTTTTACAAATATTCAATTTAATGGAAATGAAGAAGGCAATTTTTATTTTATACAATTTATAGTGGCTTCGGTTATAGTTGGAACAATTATATTATCAACTGAATATTACAGGATTTTTAAAAATTAAACATTTATTCTTTTCTGTAAATCAAATTCCTTAATTTTACATTATGCAAATTTTCGGAAGAGACTTATTAGATAAAATAAAAAAAGCGCCTTTGGAAGGTGAAAATGCGCATTCGATTTATTCGCCGCCTTACAGAGATGTACTTTCTGAAGAAGAAATTTTAGCAAAAAATCCAAAATTAGCCGCGGTTAATATTTTACTTTATTTAAAAGATAATGCCTGGTATTTTCCGCTAATTCTCAGAAGTAAAAACGAGCGTGACAAACACAGCGGACAAATTTCCTTTCCTGGCGGCAAAAAAGAAGATTCTGATCTAGATTTTAGAAAAACAGCAAAGCGCGAAACTTCCGAAGAAGTAGGAATTTCCGAAGATTATATTAGAATTATCCGGGAATTATCGCCTATTTATATTCCGCCAAGTAATTTTTACGTTCATGCTTTTGCGTCTTACACCACAAAAAATCCGGCATTTATTTTACAGGAAACCGAAGCGGTTGATTTGATAGAATTTCCGGTAGAATCCTTATTAAATCTTTCCGAAAAACCAGAAATGAAAATCTTAAATTCATCTCGTGGCGTGGAAGTTCCGGTCATTAATTTTAATGGTTATGAAATTTGGGGCGCGACTTCTATGATATTAAGCGAGTTCAGTTTATTGTTAAAAAATATGTAAATTTGCGACTTAGTTCAAATTGATAAATGGCAAAGAAAAACATATTTACGGATGCTTTTGGAAATCTTTATTTCCTCAAAAGGCTCATAATTTTTGTTTTGGGAATGATTTCCTACAGAAGATTTAACGGCTTCAATAAACTTAAAATTACCGGTACAGAAAACCTGGTAGATCTACCGGATTCAAACGTTTTATTTGTGTCCAATCACCAAACTTATTTTGCAGACGTTGCCGCGATGTACCACGCTTTTTGCTCGGTAAATAATGGTTATTTAAATTCCATAAAAAACCCGATTTATCTTTTAAATCCAAAAGTTGATTTCTATTATGTTGCCGCGGAAGAAACTATGAATAAAGGAATTCTTTCAAGAATTTTTAAATTAGCTGGTGCAATTACCGTTAAAAGAACCTGGCGGGCGGAAGGTCATAATGTCAACCGAATGGTTGATCTTTCAGAAATTGAAAACATAATGAAAGCGCTTGATAATGGTTGGGTGATTACCTTTCCACAAGGTACAACTTCGGCTTTTGCGCAAGGTAGAAAAGGCACGGCAAAATTGGTTAAAAATCAAAAACCGATCGTAATTCCAATAAAAATTAATGGTTTTAGACGTGCTTTTGACAAGAAAGGTTTAAAAATAAAAGTTACCGGTGTAAAACCAACCATGGAATTTAAAAAAGCGCTCGACATTGATTATGAAAACGATGACGCACAAACTATTTTAGAAAAAATCATGCACGGAATAGAACAGACAAATGATTTTAACCTGTTGCACGATTATGAAGAAGAATTGAAAGCGAATAAACTTGAGGAAGGTACGGCAGAAGAACCAAAGAAATTTCTGTATTAAATACAGTATTTTTAAAATCAAACTTCCTGAATCTAAATAAAGACAAATTTTGAAAACCCATTTCATCGCAATCGGCGGAAGCGCAATGCACAATTTAGCCATCGCTTTAAAAGACAAAGGATTTGAAGTGACAGGATCTGATGATGCTATTTTTGAACCTTCAAAATCAAGACTTTCAAATAAACATATTTTACCTGAAATTTTAGGCTGGTTTCCAGAAAAGATCACTGCAGACTTAGATGCTGTGATTTTGGGAATGCACGCCCGAATTGATAATCCCGAACTTATAAAAGCGAAAGAATTAGGTTTAAAAATATATTCTTATCCTGAATTTCTTTACGAACAATCTAAAAATAAAACACGCGTTGTAATTGGCGGTTCTCACGGAAAAACGACAATTACTTCTATGATTTTGCATGTTTTAAATTTTCACCAAAAAGACATCGATTATATGGTGGGCGCGCAATTGGAAGGTTTTGACTGCATGGTGAAAATCACCGATGATAATGATTTTATGATTTTGGAAGGCGATGAATATTTGTCTTCACCGATCGATCTACGTTCAAAATTTTTACTTTATTTACCGAATATTGCTTTGCTTTCCGGAATTGCTTGGGATCACATTAATGTTTTTAAAACTTTTGATGATTACATCGAACAGTTTAGAAAATTCGTCGCAAGTATAACTCCGGGCGGCGTTTTGGTTTATAACGAGGAAGATGAAGAAGTCGTAAAAGTGGTAGAAAATTCAAATAATTATTTTCGAAAAATCCCTTATAAAACGCCAGAATATAAAATTTCTGACGGCAAAGTTTATTTAAAAACAAATATGGGCGAAATTGAATTGTCTGTTTTTGGAAAACATAATCTCCTTAATCTTGAAGGCGCAAGATTTATTTGCCAACAATTGGGCATTATGGAAGAAGAATTTTATGAAGCCATCATGAGTTTTAAAGGCGCTTCAAAACGTTTGGAAAAAATTGAGAGAAATGACAAAGGAACTTTATATAAAGATTTTGCACACGCGCCAAGTAAAGTAAAAGCCGTGGTAAAAGCATTCTGCGAACAATTTCCAACCGAGAAAAAATACGGTTTTTTAGAACTTCACACCTACTCTAGTTTGAATCCAGTCTTTTTAGAACAATATGATTCTGCTTTGGATGGTTTAGAAGAGGCCATCGTTTTCTATTCTGAAGAAGCCTTAAAAATTAAAAGAATGGACGCTATTTCTGCGGATTTCATTAAAGAAAAATTTAAAAATAAAGATCTAAAAGTCTTTACAAATGCGGAAGATCTGCACAATTACTGGGAAACTTTAGATAAAACAAAAGCCGTTTTTCTGATGATGAGTTCAGGTAATTTTGGAGGATTGGATCTGGTGAAATAATTTACTTTAAAGAGTAATCAGTTGGTAACATTTTTGAAATTTTATAATTTCCCCAAGTGCCGTTAAAAATTAATTTATCTTGATCTAAATAATATCCATCTGCCAAAATCTGAAAAGTTTCTCCATCGCTATCCAGTAACGTATCAATTATTCTTTGGTCTTTTGTGACATAAACAACCTGCAGCAAATTATCAAACTTTAAAAAGAGTTCACCATTTTTTCTGTAAGAATAGTCATTCTCAGAAATACTTTTTTTTAAGATTACCAAAGCAGTTTTTGAATTTTTAGTTTTTTGACTAATAATTCTAATGTCTTTCGGCATTGCATCCAGATTTATTATTTTATTTAAATCAATTTGGCTTTTCACATAATTATTGAGCTGATCCATTTCAAGTTGAGTCGGATAATTTGGATTTGGAATAATCTTCACAGAATTTATATTAAACCCATTTTCCTTTGTTTTTTCCGCAAACAAACTTTGAAAAAAGTGCGTTGCACTTCCAATGAATGCTTCTTCACGTTGCTCTTTAAATTTGCTTTCACGTTTTTTACTGCCGCGCATTTCCGTAAATAAAGTATTTCCGTTGTAGGTCAAAGTCTGCTCGGCTTTTTCAAAATTTATTAAATCAAACTGAATCGTGTAGCCTAAATTTTCGTTTTCTATTATTAACGGATGTTTCGCCTTTGCGCGAAAAATATTATTCTTTCTGTCAACGGCAAAAAGCAGATCTTTCTTGTTTAAAATTTTTGTAGAATTAGTGTCACCCAAAAAAGCATATTGAAAAATAGAAAAATTTCTCTCAAAATCTCTGTCTGTGTAAGGAATTAAACTTACTTCTTCTATTAATTTTTCTTTTTGCAGAGTGACTTTCAAATTTTTTCCGATCGCATCTTTCACAGGGAAAATTACTTTAGAAAAATCCTCTTTATTAATAATTAAATTTCCAGTTTTAATTGATGTCTGCAAATCAAAATTTCCCTTCTCGTCTGTAAGTGCGTTAATCGTACTTCCATCAATATAAATGGAAACATTTGAAATGGGCACATCATTTTCATCTTTAACGCTGCCTTTTATAAACTGTGCGAAAATTATTTGACAGAAAAAAAACAAACTAATAAAAATAATTTTCTTCATCAATTTGCATTAAAAAAATCCCAAACTATTTTTCCTTTCGATTTACCTAAAATTTCTTCTAAAATCTCAACATTCGCTTCTTTGACGCGTTTCACAGATTTTAATTTATTTAAAAGTAATTCAATTGTTTTTTCACCAACGCCCGGAATTTCTTCCAATTCAGATTTAATAGTAGAATTTGTCCGGCGCGCTCTGTGATGTTTTACGCCAAAACGGTGAGATTCATCTCGCACACGTTGCAATATTTTTAAAGTTTCCGAAGATTTATCTAAATATAATGGAATCGGATCTTCCGGGAAAAATATTTCTTCCAGACGTTTTGCAATCCCGATTATGGTGATTTTGCCATAAAGTCCTAATAATTTTAAACTTTTCACAGCCGAACTTAGTTGGCCTTTTCCACCATCTATTAAAATTAATTGCGGCAAATCTTCGCCTTCTTCCAGCATTCTGCGGTATCTTCGGTAAATAACTTCTTCCATACTTGCAAAATCATCCGGACCGGTGACGGTTTTTATATGAAAAATCCGATAGTCTTTTTTGAAAGCTTTTCCGTCCCGAAAAACGACACAAGCGCCGACAGGATTTGTCCCCTGAATATTTGAATTATCAAAACCTTCAATATGTCGCGGTTCTGCAGGCATTCTCAGTAATTTCTGCATTTCTGCCATTATCCGGTTCGTATGTCTTTCCGGATCAATAATTTGAACTTGCTTTAATTTTTCGATTCGATATTCTTTAGCATTTTTTTCAGATAATTCCAAAATTCTCTTTTTGTCGCCCATTTTCGGAACATAAATTTTCACGTTCGGAATTTCTACAGTGAGATGAAATGGCAGTAAAATTTCTTTTGAGGTCGATTCAAATTTCTGACGAATTTCAATCAAAGCTTCTTCCATAATTTCCTCATCCGTTTCTTCCAGCATTTTTTTAATTTCTGTTGTGAAAGATTGAATTATATTTCCGTTTCTGATTTTAAAATAATTGACATACGCCGCAGAGTCATCACTTGTCATTCCAAAAACATCCACATCATCAATATTTGGATTAACAACGGTGTGACGTGCGCGGTAATTTTCTAAATTTTGAAGTCTTTCTTTAATATTCTGCGCGCTTTCAAACTGCAAATTCTCTGCAAATTTCTGCATCTGAATTTCCAGATAATTCGTGGCTAACTTGAAATCGCCTTTTATAATACCGCGGATCGCTTCAATTTTTTCATCATAATCTGCTTTAGATTCAAGCATTTCGCAAGGTCCTTCACAATTTTTTATGTGGTATTCCAAACAGACTTTATACTTTCCTTCCGAAATTTTATCAGGTGCAAGATTTAGATTGCAGGTTCTAATTTTGTAAATATTTTTAATTGTATCCAGTAAAACACGTGCGGGACGAACTTTTGCGTAAGGTCCATAATATTCTGAGCCGTCTTTAATTTTATTTCTTGTAAGATAAATTCTCGGGAAATTTTCATTTTTTATGACGATGTATGGGAAAGATTTATCGTCTTTTAGATTGATATTAAAAAATGGTTGATTTTCTTTAATTAAATTATTTTCGAGTAAAAGTGCGTCGTATTCGCTATTTACAACAGTCGTTTCCAGACGGACAATTCTCGAGATCATTGTTCTTGTTCTGAAACCAACCTGATTTTTATTAAAGTAAGACATTACTCTTTTCTTTAAATTTTTGGCTTTTCCTACATAAAGTAATTTCTCATTTTTGTCGTAATATCTGTAAACGCCGGGATCGGAAGGTAAAGTCTGAAGTTGTAGTGCAAGCGCGTCTTTCATTTGTAGATTTCAGGTTTTTTTAAGGGCAAATGGTATCGCCTTTTGGCGTGTATCAGCTTTTCAAAAGTTTTTACACAGCGATTTCATTTAACAAAAATAAGGAAATTTAGATTTGATTTTGTTAGTTAAAATTTTAAATTAGTAAAATTCACATATCTATTTTAAATAGAATGTGACAATATTTCCGATAAAATTAAGCTCCTTTTGACAATAATTTTATTTAAATGAAAAAACTGTCTAAATTTTTAATGGCATAATTATAGTCAAAACCAAAACAGAAACTTTAAAAAAATAATATAATATGTCAGTAAATTTTAGACCAATTGCAGACCGCGTTTTAATAGAACCAACCGCTGCTGAAACAAAAACCGCTTCAGGAATTATTATTCCGGACAATGCAAAAGAAAAACCACAGGAAGGAATTGCTGTTGCTGTAGGTAATGGAAACGTTGATGAACCAATGACTGTAAAAGTTGGTGATAAAGTGCTTTACGGTAAATATTCAGGTTCTGAATTAAAAATTGACGGAAAAGAGTACTTAATTGTTAAAGAATCTGATATTTTAGGAATTCTTGGTTAAGATTTAAATCTTTCCAAAATAAAATCCAAATTAATTTTAAAATAGAATATGACGTTAAAATTTAACGTTTAAATAAAAAATATTATGGCAAAAGAAATAAAATTCGATATTGACAGTAGAGATGCTTTAAAAAGAGGTGTTGATGCTTTAGCAAACGCAGTAAAAGTAACATTGGGACCAAAAGGTAGAAATGTTGTAATTGAAAAATCTTACGGCGCACCACACGTAACAAAAGATGGTGTTTCTGTAGCAAAAGAAATTGAACTTGAAGACCGTGTAGAAAACATGGGCGCTCAAATGGTGAAAGAAGTAGCTTCTAAAACCAATGATATTGCTGGTGACGGAACAACTACAGCAACAGTTTTAGCTCAGGCTATCGTTCGCGAAGGTTTGAAAAACGTTGCAGCGGGTGCAAATCCAATGGACTTAAAAAGAGGAATCGACAAAGCTGTAAAAGCGGTTGTTGAAAACTTAAAATCTCAGTCTCAGGAAGTTGGGAACGAGTCAGAAAAAATCAAGCAAGTTGCTTCTGTTTCTGCAAACAACGATGAAACTATCGGTGCTTTGATCGCTGAGGCTTTCGGAAAAGTTGGTAAAGAAGGTGTAATTACTGTTGAAGAAGCAAAAGGAATTGACACGACAGTTGATGTTGTGGAAGGAATGCAGTTTGATAGAGGATATCAGTCGCCTTATTTTGTGACAAATCCTGAGAAAATGATCACTGAACTTGAAAATCCCTATATTTTATTAGTTGAGAAAAAAATCTCTTCAATGAAAGATTTGTTGCCGATTTTAGAACCGGTTGCTCAATCAGGAAAAGCACTTTTAATTATCTGTGAAGAAGTTGAAGGTGAAGCTTTAGCAACTTTAGTGGTAAATAAATTAAGAGGTTCACTTAAAATCGCTGCTGTGAAAGCACCTGGTTTTGGTGACAGAAGAAAAGCACTTTTAGAAGATATTGCAATTTTAACAGGTGGAACAGTAATTTCTGAGGACAGAGGTTTCACAATGGAAAATGCAACTATTGAAATGCTTGGAACTGCTGAAAAAGTAACCATTGACAAAGAAAATACAACTTTGGTAAATGGTGCTGGTGAAGAAAGTTTGATCAAAGGAAGAGTAAACCAGATCAAAGCGCAAATGGAAACTACAACTTCTGATTATGATCGTGAAAAATTGCAGGAAAGATTAGCTAAATTAGCTGGTGGTGTTGCAGTTCTTTACATTGGTGCAGCTTCGGAAATTGAAATGAAAGAGAAAAAAGACCGTGTTGACGATGCACTTCACGCTACGAGAGCGGCTGTTGAAGAAGGTATTGTTGCTGGTGGTGGTGTTGCTTTAGTAAGAGCTATATCTGCAATTAATGTAGAAGGTGCTAACCAGGATGAAAATACAGGTATTAAAATCATCAAACGTGCTATTGAAGAGCCTTTAAGACAAATTGTAACTAACGCCGGTGGTGAAGGTTCAGTTGTTGTAGCGAAAGTTGCGGAAGGAACAGGCGATTTTGGTTTTAACGCAAAAACTGACGAATATTGCAATATGTTTGAAGCGGGAATTATCGATCCTACGAAAGTAGTTCGTGTCGCTTTAGAAAATGCAGCATCTGTTGCGGGTATGTTGTTGACAACAGAATGTGTGATTACAGAAATCCCTAAAGAAGATCCAGCTGCACCAAATATGGGCGGAATGGGTGGAATGATGTAATAAAATTCCCCTAATTATATAAAATCTGTTTCATTTTCGAATGAAGCAGATTTTTTTTGTTAATAATTAATAAATCTTTACTCAAATTTTATTTCAAGACATTACGGTTTTCCGTAATGTAGTTTTATTTTTTACAATTAGTTTTGATAAAAAATTAAACAACATGAAAAATATCTTTTTTGCAATCTTTATGTTTGCTACTTCTTCTATTTTATTTTCTCAAACGAAAGAAGAGATTCAAGAGTCTAAAATAAGACTTGAAAAAATTCAAAAATTAGAATCTCCTAAAGTATCAAGTCTCACTTCACTTGATGAGTTAAACAACAAAATTGGAACTTCAGCACTAGAATCTGCTAATATCACTCCTTTATTACAAAATCTATATACCCGTTCAATAGGAGAAAACATTGATGGAATAACAGATGTTACTGTAAAAAAACCAACTTTGGCAGAATGCCAAGAATTAGCAACAAGAATTTTTTCTCAAGTACAAAATATGCAAACATTTAGTTCTTCTTTTTCCTCAGTTGTAGAAGAGGCAAAATCGTTTAGAAATCCTATGAAATTAGGCAAAGTTGCTTCATCAATGAATTATGCTAAAACTGCTATATCAGTTTTAGGTGAGGAAACTTTATTTCAATCTAAAGCAATCAAAAGCATTATTACAACTCTTCAATCAGCAGGAAATCTCTAATGAAAAGGATATTATTATTTTTAATGATTATTTTGTCATTTAGCAAAATTTTAGCACAGGAAGATAATAGAATTATAGTTGGTGTAAGTGAATTTACAAGTGAAGACAATAGTAAATTTACAAGTTTGGTGACAGAAAAAATTGTAGAAATATTAACCAATTCTAAAAGATTTCGGGTAGTTGACCGAACAAGTGCGGACAAAGTAAAGGATGAATTAGAATTGCAAAAATCTGAAGCATTTATTGACAGTAAAAATTTAGTAGAACAAGGTGTAAAACTTGCCGCTCAAAAAATCATAACTGGCACAATTACAAAAATTCCTGTTTATGCGATGCGAAGTTCGAATGGAAATGTAAATGGATATAAAGCGAGCGTAGCATTTCAAATGAAAATTGTTGATGTTGCTTCTGGTCTTAGTACGGATGCAACTAGTTTTGAAGGCAAAGCAAGTGATTTAATGCTTTCACCGGAAAGTGCCGTGCAACAAGCGATGAAATCTGTTCAATTAGAAATTATTCAATATTTTAAATTTAATTTTCCTGTACAAGGAAAATTGATTCGGATTTTAGAAAATGATGATAAAACAAAAGTGAAAGTTTTGTTGAATATCGGGAAAACTAACGGTGTGAATATCGGTGATCGTTTTACAATTGACAAAGTAGAATTGATAGAAGGACAGAAATATCCTCAAAAGATAGGCGAAGTTGAAGTAAAAAATCTTGCAGGTGAAAATCTTTCAGAAGCATTTTCTGTAGATAAAAAATCGGGAGAAAATATTATTTCAAATTTTTCTAAAGAAAAGACTTTAGATTGTACTTTAATTATCAAAAAATAAAACATGAAATTTAAAATATGTTTTTTTGTAACCTTATTTTTACTTTTTAGCAGTTGCACCAATAGAACAAAATCAGATTTTCAATTTATTAGTTTTGATAATGATTCGGTTACTATTAATATAAGCAAAGAAACTCCTGATTACGAAGTTTTTAATCAACTCCTCTTTCGAGGTTTCCCAAACAGTAACCAAACAATGCCTTTAATTTCAACTTCAGAAAGAGAAATTGAGCAGCAATTTCCACAGTATTTCAATCTATTTTTTAAAGAAAATCGCTACAAAACTTTTATTACTTCTTCCACAAAAAATCAAGATGGGAGTTATAGAATTTTGGTAAATACAAAAGCCTTGAAATTAGATCTGGAACAAAACTCAATCATTAGAAAATTTGGCTATTAAAAATGAAAAAATATTACAAAAAAATATCATTAATACTGTTATGCTTTTTTTCAATGTTAAGAATTGAAGCGCAAGGAACTACAAGCAATGTACAATCTGTTCAGCCAAAAATAATGGTGATTCCTTGTGTGAAAGAAGGTGAAGATTTACGTACTATTTTGGAAAGCGACGTCAATAAAAGAATTGCGATTACAAAAATTAAAGAAGCATTTGACTCAAGAGGCTTTACAACTGTAGATTTTGTTGCAAAACTAAAATCTGCAAAAGACAATAATATTTTTACTTCAGAAAATCAAACTGACATTAAAGATCAAATTGTCCAAATGTCGGGTGCCGATATTTATGTGCAAGCAGAAATTAGTGATCTTCACAGCAGTAGCGGAAATTCTGTCACCGTTGTAATGACTGCTTACGAAGCTTCCACAGGAAATTCCCTCTCTAATAAAGTTGGGGAAAGTGGTAAATTTTACACAGATGATTTTGGTAAATTAGCATCAAAATCAGTTGAAAGTGTGTCGCAGGAATTCTTAAATGTGATGCAAAATAAATTCACCGATATAGTAAATAATGGTAAATCATTAAACATCGATATTAGTTTTGCACAAGGTTCTGCTTATAAAATGTCCACAGAAGTAGCCCCAGAAAATCTACCACTTTCCGATCAAATTGAAGAATGGATGGAAAAAAATGCCTACAAAAACAACTATCATATCCAAGGAACTACAGATATGAGAATGATTTTAGATGATGTGAAAATTCCATTAAAAGATGCTAATGGAAAAAACTATAATCCCAACAAATTTGCTTTAGAAATTTTTAAATTTTTTAAAAGTCTGAATATGCAAACTGAGAAAGACATCAAGGGAAATACCATTTATATTACCATAAAATAATGAAAATAACTAAAATTCTCTTCTTGTCTTTTTTACTCTTTAATATATTAGGATTTGCTCAAAACCAGAATGATATAGGAAAAATACAACTCGCTATCTTTTTTAATATAGACCAGCAAAATAAATTTGAGCCAGAAATTCTAGAAAAAATAGAAGGAAAACTATCACAATTATTATCAAACTACGCCATTGCTTCTACAAGTTATAACAACGGTTTGTTGCTTGAACCCAATATCATCATCAATGGAAATGACATAGTAGAAGGTGGCATGCAAAACATTAACGTTACAAATATCACGCTTCAACTAAAAATAAAGCAAGACCAAAGCAATGTCTTGTTTACTTCTTTTTCAAAAACACTTAAAGGAACCGGAAGGACGCAAGAACTCGCTTTAAACAATGCAATAAATTCTTTGTCGCCCAGTGATCCTTTACTCATTAATTTCATTAATTCTGGCACAGAAAAAATATTAAAATATTACGAAGAAAATTGCACCCAAATTATTAATAAATCCTCAACCTTAGAAAAATCAGGAAATTATGAAGAATCTCTTGCACTGCTTTTGTCAATACCAGAATCAGCATCCTGTTACAAAACTGCGCAAAATAAATCATTGTCAACCTACAAAAATTTTCAAAAAATGAATTGCACGGCCTTGATAATGCAAGCCAAAATCTCAATTGCAGAAAAAGATTTCAATAGCGCATTTACAATTCTTTCTGATATTGAAAATACTTCTCCATGTTCGTCAGAAAGTATTTCTCTAATTAAAAACATTGAAGCCAAAATTTCAGCAGAAGACAAAAAACAGTGGGATCTTCAACTAAAAATGTATAATGATGCCGTATCTCTGGAAAAGAACAGAATAAATGCCATCAAGGAAATTGCAGTTGCTTTTTATAAAAGCCAGAAACGAACAAACAATCTTATCATAGTTAGGTGACTATAACCAACAGTTTTAAGAATCTGCTTCATTTTCGAATGAGGCAGATTTTTTTTTGTTAAATTTAACTTATTATCAAACTAAAAAATTATAAATCCCGTTTCTAAAGTATTAATATATCAGTAAAATCCATGAAAAAAACTCTTTTAATAGCATCTGCCCTTTTAGCTTTAAATCTTAGCGCGCAGCAAGAAAGTTCAGAAAAAATGAATATTGTAAAAACCAATGTCACAGCCTACATTTTTAAAAATATCAACTTATCTTACGAAAGATCTTTCAACAGATGGTTTTCCATGAATTTGGGATTTGGAACTGTGCCAGAAGGAAAAGTGCCATTTTTAAATAGTTTTTTAGATGATAGCGACAGACAAAAAATAAATAATTTACAAGTAAAAGCCTCAAATTTTACCGTTGAACCACGCTTTTATATTGGGCAGGGTTACGGCAAAGGCTTTTATTTCGCACCTTATTACCGCTATTCAAAAGTCACTTCCAACACTTTTGATTTTGTCTACGACTATCAACCAATTAACGGCGTTACCTTCCCTATTCCGCTAAAAGGTTTTGGCGACACCACTGGAAACAGCGGCGGATTAATGGTTGGGACACAATTATTCTTAACTAAAAGTCAAAACTTAGTCTTAGATTTTTGGATCGCCGGCGCGCATTACGGCGTTGGAAAAGGAGATTTTGACCTTACAACAGACCAAACTTTAACCCCGGAAATGCAGGCAAAATTGAAACAGGAAATTGATGATTTAAATGTCCCTTTCGTGCAATATACCACCACCACCAATCCTCACGGCGCGCATATCGATGTTAGCGGACCTTGGGCTGGCTTCAGAAGTGGAATATCTTTAGGATTTAGATTTTAAAATATTAAAACCGTTCATAATTTGAATGGTTTTTTTCTTTAGAAGCAAGAAGTTTACTTTATATATCGAAGACCCGTCCGGCTATCCATTCCAATCTTTTTTTTTCGTCAAATGCACGAAAAAAAAAAAGGATTTCCATTTCTATCCGGGCTACAAAGTCAATGATTTCTTCTTCAAAGAGATGAATAAAAGTATTGAAACTTATGTATATTTGAATATCGAAGAAAATATCTTTAAATTAAAAAAAAGAAAATGAGGAAATTTTATTATTTAATAGTACTATTTTCAACTTTGCTTTACTCTCAAGATAAAATTGAGGCCGGCAAAAAAGTTGAAGAAGGAATCTCCTTTCACGATGCGGGAAAATTCAACGAAGCGATAGCAAAATATGATGAAGCATTAAATCTGGATAAGGATAATTTATTTGCTTTGACTGAAAAGGCAATGTCTTTAGAATCATCTACAAAATATGATGATGCGATAGAAATTTGTAAACATATTTTTCAGATGTATCCAAATGAAGATAATAAAACAGTTTATTTAACATATGGAAATTCTCTCGATAAATTTGGTAAATCAGATTTAGCAATAAAAATATACGATAGCGGCCTGATAAAATTTCCGAACTATTACCAGCTATATTATAATAAAGCAATAGCATTATTTAATTTAAAACAAAATGACAAAGCAATAAAAGCATTTCAGAAAGCTACGGAACTAAATCCAGATCATGCAAGCTCATTTAATGCATTGGCTATTTTAGATTCTTCCAATAGAATTGCGTCAATATTAGCTTCAGGCAGATATCTCGTTTTAGATAATAAAACATCCAGAGCAAAAGGAAATTTAGACGCTGTCATTTCACTGATGAAAAAAGGCGTATCGCAGAAGGAAGATAAATCAATCTCACTATCGATTGATGAAGAAACATTAAAAAACATTGATAAAAAACAGAAAACTGAAAATGATTTTTCTTCTGTAGATTTAGCTCTTTCCATGGCAGCTGCATTGGATTTTGATGAAAAAAATAAAGATCAATCTGAAATCCAAAAATTTGCTGAAAAATTTAAAACAATTACTTTAGTTATGGATGAAGTGAAGAAAAACAAAAAAGGATATTACTGGGAATTTTTAGCGCCATATTTTATTGAAATGAATAAGAAAAATCTAATTGAACCTTTTGCAAATGTCATTTACTTATCATCCCAAAATAAAGAAGCAACTGAATACGCCGAAAAAAATTCAGATAAAATAAAAGAATTTTACAACTGGTCGAAGAACTATAATTGGAAATAAAAACACTTCTATACAACAAATACCAATTTTTAGTTATAAACCGCAACATCATTAACTCGCATAAGATTTAACATTCTCCAAAAATTAACGTCAAAGAGTTACAAAAACATTCCATGAAAATTCTCACTCTTTTATGCCTTTCATTTTTTACCATAAATTTTCTAAACTTCTTCTTCAACTTTAAGTTGTCCTTGGTAAAGTTTCGAATAATACCCATTCTCAGCCAAAAGTTCAATGTGTGTTCCTGCTTCCACAATTTTACCATCATCCATCACGATAATTTTATCCGCATTCACAATTGTTGAAAGTCGGTGCGCAATAATAATTGAAGTTCTGTTTTTGGTGATTTTTTCCGTCGCTTTTTGGATCAGTTTTTCACTTTCAATATCTACTGACGAAGTCGCTTCATCTAAAATTAAGATTTTTGGATCAGAAAGGTAAGCACGTAAAAATGACAATAATTGTCTTTGCCCAAGGGAAATAGAAGAACCTCTTTCACTCACGACAAAATCATAACCGCCGGGTAAACTTTCAATAAAATCATCTACTTCAATATCTTTTGCAACGGCTTTTATTTTTTCTAAAGTGACACTTTCATCACCAAAAGAAAGATTTTCAAAAACCGTTCCGTGAAATAAGAAAACATCCTGCAAAACCACACCAATATGTTCCCGAAGATTATAAAGTTCGTAATCTTTCAGATTAACATCATCCAGTAAAATTTTACCGGAATTAATATCATAAAGTCTGGTAATTAAACTGATGATTGTGGATTTTCCTGCGCCAGTTGCACCAACAATTGCGACAGTTTCACCCGGATTTACCTTAAAACTAATACCTTTTAAAACCTCCTGCTTCTCATCATAAGAAAAATAGACATCCTTAAACTCAATTTTTCCGTCAAAAGTATCTTTACTAACTTTTCCTAAATTGGGCATTTCAAAATTTTCATCCATCACTCCCAAAACACGTTCAGCGCCAACCAAGCCTCGTTGGATATTATTAAAACGATCCGCAATTTGTCTTAAAGGACGAATTAACATAGAAATATATTGAATAAAAGCAATGATCTCACCCGGAAAAATTTTAATATAACCACCGTAAAATAAAATTAAACCAATAAAAACGGAAGAAATTAATTCTACAACAGGAAAAAACAAAGAGAAAATATAGACCGTTCTTAAAAGCGCACTTTTTAGACTGATATTAATATCGTCAAACTTTTTAAATTCTGCGTCTTGTCTATTGAAAACCTGAATAATCGACATTCCAGACAATCGTTCCTGCACAAAACTATTTTGCGTCGCCGTCCAAGTTCGCTCATCACCAAAGGCTTTCTTCAATCTTTTCTGGAAAAATCTTGTAATGACAACCATCAAAGGCAAAATGGCCAAAGAGATATAACTCAAGTGAACATTGACCAAAAACATCGCGACCAAAACAAAAACTATTCTTAAAACATCGCCGAAAACCATCAAAAAACCGTCTGTATAAACTGTGGAAATCGTCTCAACATCACTCACAGCACGCGTAACCAATTGACCGATCGGGGTTTTATCAAAAAAAGAGGTTTTAAAATAAATGAGTTTATGATAAAGTCGTTCTCGAATATCCCGAATTACATTTTGCGAAATAAAGTTTGAAAAATAAACAAGAAAAAAATTAAGAATAGATTCCGCAAAAACCAGCGCAATTAAAATATAAATATGCGGCATCAATTTCGAAAAGTCCCTTGATTTTATGATGTCATCATCTACCACATTCATCGTCAAAAAAGGACGGTAAACCGACACTACCGCCAACAATATGGAAATGAACAGCGTGAAAATAAACCACGACCGAAATTTCATCCCGATCTTAAAAAGTCTTTTTAGAATTGTGCCCGTGCTCTGTTCTTTCATTGTCGCAAAGTTACGCAAACAATAAAACTTTCACAATCGACGGAATCTATATTTTCAGTCAAAAAAAGTAAAATTAAATGGAAAAATCATATCCAACATCCACCAAAAAAAGACCTTGCGGTGGCGCAGAAGTTCCCGCTAAATTTCGATTTTTTGCTAAAATAATTTCCTTAAAATCTTCTAAAGAAATCTTTCCCGCGCCCAGATCGATCATCGTTCCGACAATTGCACGAACCATATTCCGCAAAAATCTGTCTGCAGAAATCGTGAATTTTAATTCATTTCCATTTTGTTCCCAAACCGCTTTGTAAATTTTGCAATTATTGGTTTTATTATCAGCGTGTAATTTTGCAAAACTGGTGAAATCTGTCGTTTCAAAAAGTATTTTGCAGGCTGCATTCATTATTTCAACATCAATTTTCCCACGTCTGATTTGCCAGGAAAAATCGGTGGTAAATGGATTTTTTTCTAAAGAAATCTGGTATTCATAAGTTCTGAAGGTCGCATCAAAACGCGCGTGGAATTCATTTTTAACTTTAAAAACTTTAAAAACCGAAATATCTTCCGGCAGCAAACTATTGAGTTGATAAACAAAATTTTCTTCTAAATTTTCGGCAGTTTCAAAATGCGCAAACATTTTTTTTGCGTGAACGCCGGTGTCCGTTCTTCCCGCGCCTACAATTTTTATTCCGGTGCGAAGTTTTGTGGAAAGCGCATTTTCCAGAACTTCCTGAACGGAAATTTCGCGTGGTTGCCTTTGGTAACCAAAATAATTTTTTCCGAAATAACTGAATTCAATAAAATAGCGCTGCATTCTGCAAATTTATAAAATTAGAAGCAACAAGATTTGTATTTTTTCCGAAACCTCGTCCCGCTTTTCGTTGTAATCTTTTATTTTTTCTAAAAAAAATAAAGGGATTTCCACTGCTATCGGGGCTAGAATTTCATTTATTTTCTCTTCCGAATTAGGAAACGGAGCCGTAAAGAAAATTAAACTTTTGACCGTTAAGAAATTTCCAGTGTTTGAGTGGCGGCAATAGTTAACAACTCAAAAAAACAATTAAACTCTCCGCCCGAGTTTGGAAATTTTAGGACAAAAGTTTAATTTTTAGGTGAGTTTCCAGTCTTGAATTTTTGGTTCTTTTGCTTCAAGGCAAAAGAACAGATTTAAAAGAACTTAATTTCTTTAAACGACACACTTTAAATTATTTGCGATAATGGTGAATGTTTGAAAAATTGCAGCCCGACTTGAGTGAAAATCCTTTTTTTGCATTTGAAAAAAAGATTGGGAACGGAAGGCGGAAATTGCTGCCCAAAAAATTAACAAACTTATTTTAATTATAAAAAAAATTATCTCAACTTTGAGCGAATGAAAATCTTACTACTTTCCGACACACATTCTTATATGGACGAGCGTATTTTAGATTATGCGCAAAATGCCGATGAAGTTTGGCACGCAGGAGATTTTGGAAGTCTTGAAGTGGTGGAAAGTTTAGAGAAAATGAAAAAATTTCATGGCGTTTACGGAAATATCGACAATGAAAAAATCAGAAGAATTGTTCCGGAAGTTTTAAGTTTTAAGTGCGAAGAAGTTTCTGTTTTGATGATTCACATCGGCGGATATCCAAATCGGTATTCTCAATTGGCAAAGATTGAAATTGAAAAACACAAACCCCAAGTTTTCATTTCCGGACATTCGCATATTTTGAAAGCGATGTATGACAAAAAATATGAACTCCTACATTTAAATCCAGGTGCTTGCGGAAAACAAGGCTGGCATAAAGTGCGAACGATGATGCAGTTTGAAATTAATGGCGATAAAATTGAGAATTTGAATATAATAGAACTTGGAAATCGATGAAAAAAGGCGATTTAATTTCGGTGTTAGATGAAACAACCAAAGGAACAATTATTTCTATTGGTAAAGATTTTGCCATTATTGAAGATGAATTTGGTTTTGAACATTCTATTGAAATTTCTAAAATAATTCCCAGAGAAAGCAATTTATATGAAAAATCTAAAGTTTTAATTAAAGATAACTTAGAGAAAAAATCAAGTAAAAAAAATTCAGATAACGTCCGAAATATCGATTTACATTTTGAAAAATTAGTCAAAAACACGGCAGAATACTCTGCTTTTGAAAGGTTGCAAATCCAGAAAGAAACTTTGATTGACAATTTAGATTATTGCAAAAAAAATTATATTAAAAAATTAAATGTGATTCACGGCATTGGTGACGGCATTTTACAGAATTTAGTTTACGATTATTTGAAAGGTTATGTCGGAATTCAATATGAAGAAGATGATTTTTTCTTTCACAGTTCGGGAAATGTTTTGGTGACTTTTCTTTAAAAATATCTTCATTTTCCATTCTTATAATAAAATGAGTATTTGGTAAAATTTTGATAAATTTGCACTTCATGCAGAAATTAAAATTACTTTTTACGAAAGACGGATTACAATATCAACTTTTTAAAAATAAAACGGTTCTCGAAGACCATTTTTATTTTAAAGAAGATGGATCTTCCGAAAATTTCATCTCAGAAAATTTAGATATAATACTTGAAAAAAATAATTTTCAGGAAATTGAGGTTATTTCAGCTTTGAATCATTTTGCTTTGATGCCGGAAGAATTTACGCAGCACGAATCGGGTTACAAATTGATTTCTTACAATTCTGCGGTTGACGAAAATAAAGAAGAATTGATGCTTTCCGTTAATAAAAAATTTGGTGTTCAGTTTTATTATACGTTTCCAAAAAAGCTTTATCAAAAAATAAAATTGCTTGAAAAGCCTGCAAATTTTAATTTTTCAGGTGAGAAGTTTTTGAATTCTATTTTGCCAAAAAAGAGTCCGGAAATTCATATTAATCTTTACCAAAATCAATGCGAATTTATCGCCATTAATGGTAAAAAATTGGTTTTATACAATAATTTGGATCTAAATTCTGAAGTAGATTTTCTTTATTTTATTATGTTTACTTTAAATAAAATTAACTTTTCGATTTCCGAAACCCACTTTTATGTTTACGGTGAAACAACTGAAAATGAAACGTTTATATCAGAATTACGAAAGTTCGTAAAACATTTATCTATTAAATTTGATAATCTTCACAAGCAGAATTTTATTTTATATTAGACCTTTAATTTTACCACAAAGCGCACAAAGATTTTCACAAAGAAGGAAATTTTAAGACACAAAGTTTTAAATTCTAAATTTAAAATCTTTTAAAACAACCAAAAACTAAAATATGTACAGAATAATAGCCGGAAAATGGAAAGCCAAAAAAATTTCTGCACCAAAAAATTTCGATGTTCGTCCGACCACAGATTTTGCTAAAGAAGCGCTTTTTAGCATTTTGCAGAATAAATTTGAGTTTGAATTTTGTTCAGTTTTAGATCTTTTTTGTGGTATTGGAAGTGTGACTTTAGAATTCGCTTCAAGAGAATGTAAAGACATTACGTCGGTTGATAACAACGCAAAACACATTGGTTTTATTAATTCTACCTCAGCAGAATTGGATATGGCGATACAAATTAGAACCAACCGCGCCGATGTTTTTGAATACATCCGAAAAAATAAAGCACAAAAATCTTACGATATTATTTTTGCAGATCCGCCGTTTGAAACTGAACAAAAAGAATACGACAAAATAATTAAGGGGATTTTTGACAATGAGTTTTTAAAACCAACTGGACTTTTCATTTTAGAACACCAAAGCAAAGTGAAATTTGAAAGTGAACATCTTCAAGATACGAGAAAATATGGAAATGTGAGTTTCAGTTTTTTTAAATACGCTGAAAAATAAAATTTCTTTAAGTTTTTTAATTACTATAGTTAGATATTTTTCTCGCGGATTTTGCAGATAAAGCAGATCAATACCTAAACTAACTAAAAATCTGCGTCATCTGTTAAATCTGCGAGAGCAGAAATTTTAAAAAATAAATAGAAAACGAATTAAATGTTTCGATTAAAATTACCAACCGACCCAAGATGGGCGAATATTGCAGAAAATAATTTACAGGAAATTCTTTCAGATCACGCGTGGTGCGAACAAAAAGCGGCGACAAACGCCATTCATTTAATTATCCAGAATTCTGAAAAACCCGAATTGGTGACGGAAATGCTGAAAATTTCCATCGAAGAAATGGAACATTTTAAGATGGTTCACGATATCATTTTGGAACGCGGTTACGAATTTTTGCGAGAGAGAAAAGACGATTACGTTGGCGAACTGGCAAAATACATGAAAAAATCTTCAACAGGCGAACGTGAATCCGGTTTAATTGAAAGATTACTTTTTGCTGCCATGATCGAAGCCAGAAGTTGCGAACGATTTAAAGTTTTAGCGGAAACTATTAAAGACGAAAAACTTGCAAAATTTTACTGGGAATTAATGGAAAGTGAGGCGGGACATTATGCGACTTTTATTAATTTTGCCCGAAAATATGCCGAAACGATTGACGTAGAATCGCGCTGGAATGCCTGGTTGGAAGAAGAAGCAAGAATTATAAAAAGTTTTGGAACTGGTGAAACGATTCACGGCTAACTCGATTCTTACAAAATTCTTTGGTTTTTGCCTCGCAGATCTTCCAGATTAAGCAGATTTATTATTTTGCCTTTAATCTGCGGAATCTGTAAAATCTGCGAGACAAATAATTATTTCAATTTCTTATTCTTTTCTTCGATCCATTTGCTCATAAATTTTGTGGATTGTAGTGCATTTTGTTGTAAAATTTTTCCTAAATAATTTTCATTTCTGTGAGATTCCAAATTCTCGCTTAAACTTTGAATTCTTTCAATAAATCCTTGTTCAAACAAATTTCTTTTGAATTTTTTATCTAAAATTTCAAAACCGATTTTCTGTGAATTTTCCCATATTGAAGAAACAGAATATAAATTAATTGATTTTTCAATAAATTCTTCGTCTGATTTTGTGATGAATCCATTCCAGTTTTCGTCAAACTGGATTCCTTCCGCGCCGATTTCTGTAGTGATATTTGGCAAACCGAATTCCATGCTTTCTAATAATTTCCCTTTAATTCCCGCACCGAAAGGAATTCTTGCAAGCAAAACCTTATAATTTAAAAAAACTTCTTCCACAGAATTTGCTCTTCCTTTTATAATAAATCCTTCTTTTTCGTTGTGAAGTTGCTTGGCTTTTTCCGTTACATAACTTCCGTAAATATGAAGTTCGCTGTCAGGTAATTTTTGTTTAATACTTTTCCAAAGTTTTTTTAAAATTAAAACTGTTTGCCAATTTGGTTCATGTAAAAAATTACCAATGTGCATAAAGTTTTTGCGCTCTTGAAAACCTGGAATTTCACCTTTAAATTTCTCTGAAAACATTGGTAAATAGTATAAAATTTCAGGATTAATTTTATATTTTTCTATTAATAAATTCTGCTCAAAATCAGAAATAATTAAAGACAGATCGCATCTTAAAATGGAAGAAATTTCACGGATGAATGTATCTGAAATTTCTTTTTGGCTTGTATTTTCTTCTTCACTTTTAAAATCAATTTCACGCTGTTTTCTTAAAAAATGAAGATCTTCTGTATCTAAAATTTTCGTCGCATTTGGAACGTTTTCTGCAACTCGCCAACCAAATTGTTCTTCTGTCATAAAACGGTCAAACAAAACGACATCTGGCTGAAATTTTTTGACAAAATCGTCAAAACTCGAATCATTTAATAAAATATTTTCTGAAGAAATATTGAGAAAATTTAAATCGAATGAATGTTCTGATTTTGAAGCCGTTGAACAAAAAGTGATTTCATAATTTAAATCTTTAAAAATTGAAATTATCTGCAACATTCTTTTACCAGCTGCGGTAGAATTTGGTTCCGGCCAAACGGCGCCGATTATTAAAAGTTTCTTCATTTTTGCGATTTCCTTTTGCAATAATAAAAGAATTTAACTAAAATAAAAAAACCGCCTGAAATAAATCAAGCGGTCAAAAATCTTTTATTCTAATTTTTTAGCCGATTTTTTTTATAAGTTCTTTTGCTGCAGCTCCCGCTGATAACGGATTTTGACCAGTAATTAAAAAGCCATCTAATTTTACATTAGAATTAAAAGGTATTATTGCATTTTCAATTTTGGCACCTAAACTATTCAGTTTATCTTCTAGTAAATAAGGAACCTGATCAGTTTTACCTACCAATTTTTCTTCTATATTGCTAAAACAGGTCATGTTTTTATTTTTTAAGAAGCCATTTTGATGATTTTCTGCGGCAATAAAGGCAGCAGAACCATGACAAACTGCGGTTACATATTTGCCGGCATTATAAAAATCAATGATCAGTTTCCCTGTTTCTGCATCTTCTGAAAGATCGAACAATGGACCGTGTCCACCAGAAATAAAAAGTGCGTCGTAATCTGCAGCCTGTACTTCACTGATTTTTTTTGTAGTTTTAAATTGATTCTGAAGAATTTCGTCATCCTGATATCTTCTGTTTGATGCGGTGATATTTTCTGTTAATGCACTTGTTGGATCTATAGGAGGTTCACCACCTTTTACGCTCGCCAAAGTAGTTTCAAAACCTGCATCTTTAAAATCATAAAATGGATCTGTAAATTCTTCCAGCCAAACTCCGGTTTTACTGTCCGTATTTATCAAAGAGCTATGTGACGTAAGAATCATCAATATTTTTTTCATAATAATTTTTTTGATTTTGTAACAAGTTTTAGACCTAAATAAAAGAAATCAATAGCAATGAATCAGTGAATTTTATTACGATTGCTCAATAACGTAAAATAATAAAAAAAAATTTCAATAAAATATTACGAAATTTTAATATTTAAATAAAAATAAATACAATATCCCAAAAAATATAATATATTTGTGCAATCGATTACATATATGAAATCGGTTATAAATTTTTCAAATTTTAAATTAAATAATCAGAAAAAGATGTTAAAAAAATTATTTCTTTCATTAAGTTTTTTACTGCTTGCGATAGTTGTAAAAGCGCAGGCTGTGACGATCACAGAATCTGCAGGCTGGCTGGAATCTGCCTACATAAAATGGACGCCGGTGAGTGGCGCTACAAGCTATAACGTTTACTACACCGGAAACGGCATCACCAAGAAAAAAATTGACACACAACTAATAAGAAGTTATGGCTCGTATTTTCGTGCTGATGTTTTAGGATTGGCTGCAGGAAATTATACAGTTAGTGTTGCCCCGGTAATCGGCGGTGCGGAAGGTACTTTAACTGTAAGTGGAAATATTGCCGTTGCAGCACACGACAGGACAGGTTTCGCATTCTCAGGCGGTTATAATCCAAGTGCTTATAATCTGGACGGAACAGAGAAATCGAATGCTGTTATTATTTACGTTACTCAAAATACAAAAAATACAGTCTCGCTAACAGTAACTGGCGCAACAGCAAACCCTTGTGTTGGTTTACAAACAATTTTAGAAGGTTTTAAAAAAGGAAAAGACAACAGACCTTTAATTATAAGATTAATTGGAAATATCACTGACCTAAGTTACATGCAAGGTGGTGATATTGTTTTTGAAAATAATAATAATGTGGCCGGATCTATCACAATGGAAGGTGTTGGCGATGATGCTGTTACTAATGGATGGAGCGTTCGCGTGAAAGGTATGACCAATTTAGAAGTCAGAAATCTTGCAGCAATGAACTGCGACAGTATTGCAGGCGATGATTTTGGATTACAGCAGGATAATGATCATATCTGGATACACAACAATGATATGTTTTATGGTAATGCAGGGAGTGATGCTGATCAGGTAAAAGGTGACGGCGCGATGGATGTGAAAGGTTCTACTTTTATTACTATTTCCTACAATCACTTTCATGACAATGGAAAATCAAGTTTATTGGGTTTAAGTGAAAATACGACAGTTGGTCTGTATATCACTTACCACCATAACTGGTTTGATCATTCAGATTCAAGACATCCACGTGTTCGTTTTTATTCTGCACACATATATAATAATTATTTTGACGGAATTTCTAAATACGGCGCAGGTTCGACAGAGGGTTCTTCCCTTTTTGTAGAAAACAATTATTACCGTAATTCTAAACATCCAATGATGGTTTCTTTACAGGGAACTGATGTCTGGAGCCCGGGTAAAATGATGAATGACCCAGGAAATCAAGGCACATTTTCGAGTGAAGATGGTGGAAGTATAAAAGCTTTTAACAATACTTTAGATACAGATATCGCGACTAATGATATGCGTTTTGTACCATATGCAGATCCAAATCCTGCATTTAATATTACTGGTGTCATTAATTCTACCACAGATTTTGATGCTTATGTTCCGGCAACCCGCGCTGAGCAGGTTTCTGCAAGTGTAAAATCTAAAGCTGGCGCAAATACTTATAATAACTTCGATACAGATCCGGCTTATTATGTGAAAAATCTTGTACCGGATCTACCGTTGGCGGCAAGAGATAAAACGATTCAATACGCAGGTCGTGATTTTGGAGGTGATTTAAAATTCACATTTAATAATTCGGTGGATGACACCGCATATTTAGTTAACCAAGCCTTGAAAACGGCGGTTAGCAATTATAAAACAAATTTAGTTTTCGTACAGGGTGAAAATTCCGCGGCAACTACTCAGACTTTAACTTCTTCTACAAATAACAGCCAGACCGTTGCTGCAAATACAGCAATTGATCCAATGATTTTTACGTATGGAGGTGATGCTACAGACGCTTCAGTAAGCGCATTACCAGCTTCAGGTATTACTTTTGTGAAAGATACAACAGCTAAAACGATCACAGTTTCCGGTACGCCGACAGCTAATGTTTCTTTCACAGTTACAACTTCAGGAGCAACAGGAACTCCGGTATCTTTAAACGGGACAATTACGTTGGCAGGAACTTCTTCAGGAAATCTGATCCAAAATTTCACGACAGATGGAAAAGTAAGTACATTTTATAATATTTCTGGAAATATCAACAGCACAAACGGAAGTACTACTTATGATGGTTTAACTCTTACTACAAGATTAAAAATTGAGACAGCAACGAATATCACTTACACAACAAGTGCAATTTCAACCTTAACTTTGGTTTTTGATCCTGGTTTTGCGTTAAAAATCAAACTAAACGGTGTTTCTTATAACGCAAACAATGGGGTTGTTGTAATACCTAATGTACCGGCAGGCGCAAATTCTATTACTAAAGGCGATACAACCAATTTATATTACATTAAAACTGAATATAACGGTAATTTGAGTGTAAGCGATGCTTTCAAAAACAAACTGGCTATTTATCCAAATCCTGTTTCCTCTGTTCTAAATTTCACCACTTCGGATGATATTTTAAGAGTAGAGATCTACAGCATGAGCGGCGCTCTAGTTAAAAAATTTGAAGCAAAAACTTTAAAATCAATAGATTTAAGTTCTTTGACGACAGGCAATTATATTGTGAGAGCGGTAACAAAACAAGGCAGCTTTCAAAAGATGATCATTAAAAAATAGTTTTTTGTAAATATCATTTTTAAATTGAAATCCCTTCTTATTAATTTAAGAAGGGATTTTTTTTTGATTAGTAATTAATGAAAATCGTCTTTTAAAAAGGTCAATCAATAATTATATTTAAAATTGTTTGATTCCAACCAGAGTTCGCATTGTTTTGTCCAGGTTTTATTACTTGAAGTATTTCCCAAGCCAAAACCATGTCCGCCTTTCTCGTATAAATGCATTTCCGCTGGAATATTTTTCTCTTTTAAAGCCAGATAATACGAAACACTATTTTCAACTGGAACACTTTTATCATCAGTTGCGTGCGCTAAAAAAGTGATTGGCGTAGAAAAATTCACATTTTTATCTGCAGAAAATTTTAGCACTAAATGTTCCGAAGGATTTTCACCCAGAAGTGCTTTTCGAGAACCTAAATGTGCTATTTTTTCATCCATAGAAATCACAGGATAAATCAGAATACTGAAATTTGGTTTTGCACTGACAGTGTCCGTTTTTTTATAAATCTCATCTTTGAAATGCGTGCTCAAAGTTGCTGCTAAATGTCCACCAGCAGAAAATCCAATCACTCCAATTTTCTTTTTATTTAAATTATATTTTTCTGCATTTCTTCTTACAAAACGCATCGCTTCCTGCGCATCCCGTAAAGGACCAATACTTTTATCCGTCATAATGCTGTCAGAAGGCAATCTGTATTTTATCAAAAAAGCCGTAATTCCCAAAGAATTCAACCATTCTGCAACCTGAAAACCTTCTTTTTTCATGCTCAAATGTTCATAACCGCCACCAGGAAAAATTAAAACTGCCGTTCCATTTGGTTTTGCAGGTTTATAAATTGTAATCGTCGGAACTGAAACTTTACTTGCTTTAACCAAAACGGAATTCTCAAAAATATCGACTTCCTTATATTTAGGATTTACAATAGAATTTGGGATTTCATTGGGCCAAAGATTTACAGTTTCCATTTGAGCAAAAATAATTTGACTGAAAATTATAGAAAAAAATATTAAAAATAGTTTTAAAAATTTCATTTATCTTATTTAATAAATTTATTCAAAACCGGAACTTCCTTTTTCAGCGCATTTACAGCCAAACCAGCCACTTTCATCGCGCCCAATTTTGATAAATGCGTGTCATCATTATGACCTTTTGGATAATATGGATCTTCTCCAATCGCATAATGCAAATGCAACTTTTTGGAACCTTCAACGCCATAAGACTCTTCCAGTTTTTTAGTTAAATTTTCCATATCAACCATTGGAACATTTAATTCTTTCGCAACCAAGAGTGTCACAACCGTATAATTGCCGTGTGTATATTTTATTTTTCCACTTTCGTCGAAATCTCTTCTCACAATTGAAGTAAATAAAACCGGAATTGCACCTTTGCTTCTACTCTCTTTTACAAATTTTTCTAAATTGGTTTTGTATGTTGTGTAAGGTTCTGTAAAACATTTTGGGTCTTCTTTTTTCTCGTCATTATGCCCAAATTCTATGAAGACATAATCGCCTTTTTTTAATTTCACGTAAACAGAATCCCAGCGTTTTTCGTCGATAAAACTTTTCGTGCTTCTGCCATTTTTTGCAGCATTTTCAATCTTAATATCACTTTTTAAAAATTCCGGTAAAACCTGTGCCCATCCATATTCCGGGTTTTTATCCGGGTTGACTTTAGTTGCCATTGTAGAATCTCCGACGCAATAAATAGTTAGATTATTTTGTGCAGTTTTCTCCACACTTTTACAAGCCAATAAAACGATTGATGAAATTAAAATTATTTTAAAAATTTTCATACCACTGCTTGCTATTTGTTAGTTTAATATCTCCTAAAACATTTTTTAAAGTATATTTTTCCGCTTCAATTTTTGTTAATTGATGCGACCAATTTGCTCTTTTATCAATTTTACTTCCCGCGCCTTTGTTATTGTATTCCGCATAAAAACTTGCTTTTTCTGCATCAGGCTTATTCCAATTATTCCAACCTTCTGATAAAATTTGTTTGCCTAGATCGCAATTCAAATAAACCGTTTTAGCAAAAATTCGCCAGGGTCTTCCTAAAAAAACTTTATCAATTCCGTTTTCTGCTAAAATTTTACAATTAGAAAAAACGAAACCAAACTCTGCATTTTCCGACGTGGAAGCGGCAGTTGTAAAGGAGTTTGTTTTATTTAAAATCTCACAGTTTTCAAAAAAAGCAGTTGCATTGCCAAAAATGAAATCAGTTCCTCCTGAGATAAAACAATTTTTAAAATATTGCTTCCCGTTTCCTGCCGCATACAAAGTATCTTGAAATCCTAAAATTTTGCAATTTTCAACTTTTACTTTTGTGGCAGTTATTGAAAGTGCAATCGCTTGTCCAACTTCGCCAGAAGTATTTTCTATGGTTAAGTTTTTAATTAAAATCTCATCTGCTTCTACCGATAAAGTTGGTGTGTAAAACGTAGAATTTCTGCCTAAATTTATTTTTTTAAAATTATCATCAAAAGAAATAATTGTTTTATCTGAACTTTCGCCAACCAAAGAAAGCATTGGATTACAATTTGGGATTTTCACTTTTTCTTTGTAAAAACCATTTTTTATTAAAATCGTGACTCTTTTATAAGGAAAAGCAGGAGACGCATTTATGGCTTCCTGAATGGTTTTAAAATCTGCACTTCCGTCTTTTGAAACTGTGATAATGTATTCATCAATTTTTGTTGAAGTATTTTGCGCAATAAAACATTGTGTGAAAATCAGAAATATAAATGCAAAAAGGTATTTCATAACTGTCATTTTATTTTTAAAAATAAACTTTATTCTTATTTCCCAATTGCAGCCCGACTTGAGTGGAAATCCTTTTTGCTTGCGAAAATTTTCTATTTAAAAATTAATCTCGTAGCAAAAAGATTGGGAACGGAAGGCGGATCAAGCTGCCCAAATAATTCTATTTATTCAATTCTAAAGCCGCTAAAATAAACGGTCCGGTTGCTTTTGGATCATTATCCTGTTTTCTTTCGTTAACGTAATACTCGTATGAGCCGTCTCTGTAAGGCGTTCCGCCCAAACCTGCAACTGCGCACGCTTGCGTTATCGTCACTAAACCATTTTCATCCACTTTTACCAAATCACGCGTCATTCCGTCAAATGCTTTTTCTGCTAAAATTTTGTAAGATTTTGGTAAATAATTTTTATTCGCGCCTTTTGCAAAAGCATACGCGAACATTGCAGTTCCCGAGGCTTCCAAATAATTTCCTTCGCGATTTCCCTGATCTGTGACCTGAAACCACATGCCGGATTTATCCTGAACTTTTGCCAAAGCCGGCGCTAATTGATTTAAATAAGAAATTAATTCTGTTCTTTTTGGATGCTTTTCCGGGAAATTATCCAAAACATCGACCAAAGCCATGGCGTACCAACCGAGCGATCTGGACCAGAAATTGGGGGAAGTTCCGGTGGTTTTATTTGCCCAGGCCATTTTTTTACTTTCGTCCCATCCATGGTAAAGCAAACCGGTTTTCGGATCGACCAAATGTTTCTGGATAATTTCAAATTGTTTGGCAACATCATCCAGTTTTTTTCCATTTTCAAATTTTGAGGTATAATGAGAATAAAATGCTTCACCCATGTAAAGTCCGTCCAGCCACATTTGGTTTGGATAGGTTTTTTTGTGCCAAAATCCGCCTTCCGAAGTTCTTGGCTGCGTATCCAATTGCTTTCGCAAAGTTTGCATTGCCGTCAAATATTTTGCTTCTTTGGTTTTATCGTATAAAAGAAAAAGGATATTTCCTGCTTCGATCATATCGATATTGTATTTTGAAGCGTCGTAGGAAGGGATTATTCCGTCGGGATTTATGGTTGAATCTGCATAAGATTTTACGTAATTAAAATAATTAATGTTGTCCGTTTTTTGATATAGTTTTTCAAAACCCGTTAAAACCAAACCGTGTACATAATCCCATTTTGGTTCTTTGACATTATCGGTCATGTAAGATTGTGGATGGTTTTCCATTAAAGTTAAAGCCATTCTTTCCGACCATTTTAATTTGGAAGAAACTGTTTTTGTATCTTTAAATTTAACCGAACTGCAAGCTGATACTATTAAAAATAAGAATGTAAAACTTAGAATTTTTAATTTATTTTTCATATTAAATTTTTATTGTGTTGCCAGATCAAATTGCAAATTTCAGGTTTAAAATGTTTAGAAATTTTTTGATTTAGTTTTAAGTTTTTGATCTAAAAATGAATTTATAAAGTAGGTAGTTTCTTCAAACCAAGGGTGAAAAATCCAAAAAGTATGCGGCGTTTCCGGTATTGTAACCACGTGACAATCTACTGAAAATTCTTTTAGTTTTTCAATCATATCATCTCGACCGGCATGAAAACGTACATTTTGACTATTTAAAAACAAAATTGGTGGTGAATTTACTGAGACATGATTTGATGCCGAGGCTTCTTCCCATATTTTCGGCTTTTCCTCATAAGTTCCGCCTAACCATAAAGCAGCTACTTTTCCCTCCGCAGATTCCGGGTGGTGAAAAGCTAAAATGCCGTCGATATCAACAATTGCGTTTACCAAATCCGGGTATTTATTACCGATTAGAGCCGCCATTTGTCCACCACTTGAAACGCCTAAAATCGCAATTTTGTTGCTATTAATATTGAATTTCTTTTTATTTTTTTTTATAAATTTAATAGCGTTTATCACGTCATCCACGCCGCCTGGATATTTTACTTCATCGGATAATCTGTATTCGATTTCGAAACAATTGTATCCGTTTTCCGCGAGATTTTCTGCTAAAGGATACATCATTTTTTTATCGCCGGATTTCCAGCCGCCGCCATGAATTAATATTACGGCAGGATAATTTTCCTTTTCTTTATTTAAAAGTGCATCAAAGTGCAAATCTCTTCCGTTTTCGGATTTATAAATCAGATCTTTTTCAAAAACAATGTTTTCACTTTTTTTATATTCTACAGGTATAATGAATGAATATTTTTTAATAGTTTTCACATATTCCGAGTGGTCTGTAAAAGTGGTGTCTTTTACAACTTGTGCATTTCCCCAAGTAATTAGCGAAAAAATCTGGAAGAATGTGATTAATTTTAACATAGAACACTTTAAAATCTGCAATCGATTACACAAATTTACATTTTTTATTTAGTATTAATCTTTGCTTTCACGTTTTTTAAAATAAAAAAGACAGCATTTTTTGAAAATGCTGTCTTTTTAACAAAAAAATTTAATTCTATTTTACCAAAACTTTTTGAGACAATGTCCCTTTTTCTGATACAATATTAACGATGTAGAACCCTGCTTTTAAAGGAAGATCCGTACTTGTTTTTGTATCTACAGATTTTACCAAACGGCCGTCAGACGTGAAAACACTTACTTTTGAATCCGCTGTTATGTTGCTAACATGAACAACACCTGCAGTTGTATAAATTTTTGAAGGGTTTTTAGCTTTAACATCATTTGTAGCAAGTGTGTTGGATGCTAAAGTAGTTGTAACATTTGCACCTGAAACTTCAATTTTATAAAAATTAATTGCTGCATCTGTGTAGATGTAAAATGTACCCGCAACAGGAACATTAACAGTTAGAATTGCAGAATCAACCGGTGAAGCAGTTGGAACCGTAGCAACAGATCCATATAAAACAGAACCACCGTTTGAAACATTAACTGTTCTGACAGCGCCTCCAGAACCACTTTTATACCACGCCTTAACTGTACAACCAGCATCTACCTGAACGAAAAAATAGCGTTGCGTTGGTGTAAAAGTACCAGCTGTTGGAGAACCACCACCGTTTGTCTGTAAACGGTTTCCAGTTGCAACGTAACCGTCAGAAAAAGTTGCCTGCGATGAATTGGTTATTGCGGCAAAATTTGTATTTGTTGCGATTGGATGAAGCCCCAAACCATTTTTTACAATATCTGAAGTACCGATACCTGCACTTATTGGCCAAGTTGCTGTATCGTTACTAAAGTCATAAACTTTAGTTTGTGCTTTTAAACTGAACAGAGATGTAGCTACTGTAAAAGCTAAAAATAATAATTGTTTTTTCATAACGATATTTTTTATTTATTATTAATGTAATCGATTACGCAAATATAAAAAATATTTGTCATTCATAGTATTTTTTAACATTTATTTAAATAAAAATTTTACAATACTCTAATTATCAAATCTTAACCAATCCAGTTTGACATACCCGGCATCATTTGTAAAACTGTCCCGCAAGGCAACAAATCCGATCTTCGCACCTATCCATTTTCCTTCTTTCATATGAAAACCTGAACCAATTTTTTTGAAGTTTAAATTGTTTTCGCTGACATAAAAATTACTTTGTCCATCTGCTGTCAGTTTTACCCGAAGATATACTGTTTTAGAATTTAGAGAGACAGATTCAATCTGTTTTTCAGTCATATGTTTATCTGCATTTTCACAAATAACCTGGGAAATTATTAGTTGATCACCCTTTTTTTTAATTTTTAAATAAGAATAATCCAGACCTAAAATTACAAGTCCTGCTTCCTCAGTTTCATCTTTAAAATAAGTATCAATTTTTGCTGTCGCTGTAAAATTTGGTGCAGGAATTTTTTGAAGGAAAGCATTTGGTGCATCAAAAAGGTTTTTAAAGTCGGTAGGTTTTGGAATACAGTTTAAAGTAAAATATCCTAAACTACTCGGAAATCCCCAGACGATTTGAGAATTTGCATTCCACTGCCACTGTAATCCTAACTTTGGTAAATTAAATTCTTCAGAATCCGGAGGCGAGATTTTAGCATAAGTTTTACCAACATTTGGTTTTTTAAAGATTGAAACCGGTTCGCCAATACCATCGTTATCAAAATCATTTCCAATAATTGGCCAGTTGTCTTTCCATTTCATCGGTTCTAAAAGTACAATCCTGCCAAAAGCACCTTTGTCCTGAAAATGAATAAACCAATCCTCGCCGGAATCTGTAAAAACCCATGCGCCCTGATGCGGACCGTTAATATTGGTTTTCCCCTGATCCATCACTTTTCTTTTTTCATAAGGTCCAAATATATTTTTTGATCTAAGAACAGTTTGCCAACCGGTTGAAACGCCACCAGCTGGAGCAAAAACATAGTAAAAGCCATTCTTTTTATAAATTTTTGGTCCTTCGATGGTTGATTCTTCCTGATGACCGTCTATTAAAAGAACGTCATCCTGATTTGCGAGAGTTCCCTCTTGATTCATTGTACAGATCATCAATATACTTTTTATCCCGGCGCGACTTCCTGCAAATGCGTAAGCCAAATAAGCTTTTCCATTATCATCCCAAAGTGGCGAGGGATCTATCAAACCTTTTCCAGGTTTCATTAAAACTGGTTGACTCCAATCTCCTTCAGGATTTTTAGTTTTAATCATGTAAATACCAAAATCAGGATCAGGATAAAAAATGTAAAAATAATCATCATGAAATCTGATGCAAGCTGCCCAAACGCCTTTTCCCGGTTGAACTTTATTATATAATTCTTCCGGAATATTTTTCTTTAAAGCATAATTTGTTAATTCCCAGTTTACCAAATCGTAAGATTTTAAAATCGGCAATCCCGGAATACAGTTGAATGAGGAAGCCGTCATATAATAGGCATCACCGGCTTTAACAACATCGGGATCAGAATAATCACTATGTAGAATGGGATTTGTGTAAGTTCCGTTTCCATTATCGGCATTCCAAACAGAAGCTGTAATCTTCTCTTTTTGTGCAAAAAATAATAAATTTGGAAAAATGATGAAATTTAAAATAAGTAATGCTTTCATAAATTTTAAAATAAGTAGAAATTTTAGCCAAAAAAAACTTGCCATCAAGAAACATTTTGAGCTGTTTTTGATGGCAAGTTTTTTAATGAAAAATTAATTGGTGTCTAGTAACCGTAATCGTTCTTCAACGTGCCGTTACTTGTGTCTATAAAAACTTGCCAAATTGGCCAGAATTGTTTTGTATCCGGATTGTTTTTGTAGAGTGCCGCAATTTTTGAATCTGTAAGTACAGTCCAGTCAATTGAAGTCCAGCCTGCGCCAGGGTTTGTAGTTTCTCCTCTGTTTAAACCATAAATCTGCAATGTAAATCCATCTGCTGCGTATTTAAAATATAGAGTTTTAGGAACATCTGTATAAGCGCCCGCACGGTTTTTAAGATCTGTTAACTGTGCTTTTGCATTTGCAAGATTTGCACCTAATAAATTCCAACGGATAAGGGATTGTTTACGTTCCATTTCACCAGTAAATTCATATTTATTTTCATTAACAATTGCTGTAAACATTGCCGGTTTTGAACTAAGACTGTTTACATAAGCATCAACCTGAGTAGGCTGATCCGCAGCGCTGAAAGCTCTTGCTCTAATTTGTTTGAGATAAGGTGCCGCGGATGAAGGACCTTCAAGTTCGTTAGCAGCTTCTGCCGCTATCAATAAGATCTCAGCATAACGCATATAAATTTTATTAACACCGTCGTCATTTGTAGAGGTTACCAACCTTGTCATCCATTCATATCTGTATTTACCAAAATACCATTTATTAATCGCGCCAAGTTGTTGTTTAGCAATACCGTTTACAGCTGCTCCCCATAAATATGGTACACAAGTAACGTCTCTTCGCAAATCTTTTACATTATAATCGTAAAAAACATTTGGTAAAGGTCCACCTTGTCCACCTCTGTTTGCACCATTTTGCTGAAACTGATCATTAGTAGTATGTCTCACTGCGAATGTGAATAACACACGACCTCTTCCTGCTGCGAATGGAATTTCCCAAAGGGATTCACTACCTGCAGTTAAAACTTCTTTATTAAGATTTCTCCATAAAGTTTCAAAAGAAGGAACCAGACTTGCTGATCCGCTGGTAATAACTGATCTACACTCGTCAAGCGCAATTTTATACATTTTGGCAACAGACAAATCCGCGTCTGTAGAACGTCTTACACCATCTGGATATTGCTGAAATCCGGAAGCAGCCATTGCCAGTCTTGCTCGTAAACCTTTAACAAAAGCTTTATTGATATGCTCTGTATCGTTTGTAGCGAAACCTCCGTTTGGCCAGGGAACTAATTCTTCTGCCTCAGCAAGATCTGCTATGATCTGCTTATAAATAACATCACGACTTGATTTAGGAACATAAACTGAGTTTATATCAGTTGGCTGAAAACGTGCTGGTACGTCACCCCAGGTTTTAAGCAAATCTGCATAGTAAATTGCTCGGTAAGTTAAAGCAGTACCCAGATAGTATCCAAAAGCAGAACCTACTGTTGGACTACCGTATTGGCGAATTCCTACGATACATTGGTTTGCTCTGTCAATCCCCAAATACATTTGTGCCCAAACATTATTTGTTGTATTCATCAAACTATTGTTTGCTTTTGTATCATAAATACACAAATCAGCATTATCATTGGAAGTAGATTCTGAGGAATTATACCATTCTGCATCGGTATTCATACCATACCACGGAATATATCTGCCACGATAAGAATTTGTCTCCCCGATTGGAACCAAAATACCATCGATAGCATTTTTTGTAAGGTCGATATTTGAGAATATAGTTTGGGTTTCTAAACTTGAGGGCGAGGCTACATTAAGCAGATCATCCTGAAGTTTACTACAGGAAACTGTCGTAATCAACAGCAGTAACCCGGTTAATTTTATATATTTTATCATTTTAAATTTTTTTAAAAATTAAGATTAAATCCAAATACAACCTGTCTTGATTTTGGATAAGGTGAAGAGTCAACACCAGGTGTGAAAGGTGTTTTTCTACGGGTTGAAACTTCAGGATCCAAACCTGAATAATTAGTTAAAACGAAGATATTAAAACCTGTCGCATAAATTCTGATTTTTGAAAGACCAACCTTTGAACTTAAAGACTCAGGAAATTTATAACCCAAAGTCAAAGTATTTAAACGAAGAAAAGACGCATCTTCTATGGCCCAATCCGTCAAAACATATCTTGACATAAATGGAGACCAGAGTTTCGTATTAGCATTTAAAGCAGTAAGAGCGGTAGGATCAGTAACCGTCGCGCCAGTATTTGGGTCAATATTAGTCCATCTTATTCCATCAGCCATTTCTGTGCTTAGATTTCTGTATTGACCATCCGGTGAGGATGATGTAGCCGTTGTAAATTCAACTCTATTTGCGTTATAAACATCATTACCAACACTAAAATTTAAAGAAGCTGAAAGATCAAAGTTTTTAACATTTGCATTTAAAACAAAACCTCCGGTAAATTTTGGATTAACGTCACCAATTATAGACTTATCACTAATATCAACTTTTCCATCACCATTAATGTCTTTTAATTTCATCGTTCCTGGCTGAACTGCACCAACGATCGTGGAAGAATTCACAACACCTGTTTTTAAGGTATAAACACCGTTTGCAAAGTTAAAATCTGAAACTTCATAGCGGCCGTCATTTTTATAACCATACATTAAACCAAAAGGCTGTCCTACTTTTACCTGATAATCTGTCCCAATAGTTGATGCCCAGTTTGACGCTGCATCAAAATTATTTAAAGTGCCAAGTGAAACAACATTGTTTTTATTGAAAGCCATATTAAAGCCGAAGTTTAAGCCGTAATCTTTCTTTTTTATAGCATCAAAATTAATGGAACCTTCTAAACCCTTATTTTCAACTTCACCAATATTTCTGAACTGAAATTCATATCCTCCGGAATTGATCGGGAATGATACTAACAGATCTCTGGTATTATTTTTATACACATCCAAGGTTCCTGATATTCTTCCTTTAAAAAACTCATAATCTAAACCAATATTCTGCGTCGTCGTAGTTTCCCACTTAAGATTTGGATTTGCCAGAATATTTGTCGGTGCTAAATAACTAAGCACACCATTTATGTAATTTAGTCCGGAAAGCGGCGATACAAATTGTTGCGTTGTAAGACCGTTTGGAATATTATTATTACCTGACTGTCCGTAACTTAACCTCATTTTTAAAAGGCTGATCCAGCTTACATCCTGTAAGAAATTTTCCTGATTAATCTTCCACGCTAATGCAGCCGAAGGAAAATATCCCAGTCTATTACCCGGAGTAAATTTACTTGAACTATCTGCACGAAGAGTGGCTGTTAAAATATATCTGTTTTTAAAATCGTAGTTAACACGTCCAAAAAATGAAAGCAAACGGTCATCCTGCGAATAAAAATTTAAATAATTCTGTGGTGCTACATCTGAACTGCTGTCTAACGCATTCTGAAAATTAAATGCTTTAGTGAAACCATTTATTACAGTCGTTTTGTCATTTCTCTGAAAACGCTGGTATTCCTGACCAATCAATAATTTCAAACTATGATCATCACCCAAAATACTTTTAAAATCGTAATTTAAAACATTCGAGATCCTGTATTTATCATCCGAACGCTGGGTATAAACTAGTGAGGGCAATCCCTGCAAAGCAACCGGTGGTACATTTCCTGCGTAATAAGTGGTACGGCCGTAAAAACGGTAAGTTGAAGTTCTGTTAAATTCTACACCAAAATTACTGTTAAAAGAAAGGTTTTTAATTATTTTGTAACCCAAACTTCCCTGTAAGACAGAATTTTTCTTTTCCTGCTTTTGGTCATTTTCTCTAATGGCCGTTAAAGGGTTAACCAAGTAGCCATCTTCAGCATCATCTGGATTTTCGGTAACCAATCCTGGAATAATAATTGGCGAATATGCCACACTGTTGCGCAATCTGGAATCTGCAGATGAAACTTCATTTTGCTCATTTGCACCACTTCCATTTAATCTTTGGTTGGAATATCTAAATGTAAAACCAAGATCAATTTTGTCGTTTACTTTAGATTTAAGATTTAATAAAATATTATCTCTTTTAAATTTAGAACCGATCTGAATTTCTTCTGCGTTGTAGTGTCCTAAATTAATGTTGAAATTTAATTTACTTGAACCACCAGTTACGCCAAGTTCTGTATTTTGATAAGTTCCTGTATTTCCGTAGATCTGTTTTTGCCAATCTGCCCCCTTAAAATCCCGGTATTTATTAATTGTGCTGTAAGGCCCAAAAAATTTCTCATAAGATGGAACATCTTTTATTAAGGTAGCAAATTCATACTGCCATTTTGCATAATCCAAAGGCGATAAAACATCAATTTCGTTTGCTAAAAATTTATAACCTGAATAACCGTTCAAAGTGACGCGCACCTGTCCGGCTTTACCTGCTTTTGTCGTTACCAAAATAACACCATTTGCACCTCTTGAACCGTATATTGCGGTTGATGAAGCATCTTTTAAAACTGTGATATTCTGAATAATGGAAGAAGGAATATCATTTAAACTTCCCACAGGGAAACCATCCACGATAATCAAAGGATTATTATCCTGAGAAATAGAAGTTCCGCCTCTAACTTTCAAATTTATTTCCGCATCTGGCGAACCTTCCGTGGTAGTAACAGTTAAACCCGCAATTTTACCAGTTAAAGCCTGCGCTACATTTGCAATAGGTGCTTTTTCAAGTTCAGCGCCACCAACAACTGCCACAGAGCCGGTAAGATCACTTTTTCTTGTAGTTCCATAGCCGATCAATACAACTTCATCTATTTTCTTTTCTTTCCCTAATGTATCTTTTACTTTTTGGGCAGAGATATCAAAACCAAAATAAAAGACTGCAACTGTACAGGTTAGTTTTATTAAACTGTTTTTCATATAATTAATTTTTTAATTTTTATTATAAACGGTTTCTGCACCATTTATAAAGGTTTTTATCAATCTTAAATTTTCGACATTTTTTACGTTAAAATTCTCTTTTACTTTCTCAATTTTTACATTCCTGAAAGTGATATTAGAGATTTTAGAATTTTCTAAACCATCAGCGAAAATTGCATATTTACCACCATCTTTTACCGTCACATTTTCCAGAACAATATTTCTGATCTCCGGTAAAAAATTTCCTTTTTGATCTCCGTAGATCGCATAATTCATGGTGATATGTAAAACAGCCTCTTTTACTTTTCCAACAGTAATATTTCTAACATAAACGCCGTCCACTACGCCGCCTCTTCTGGTATTGGTTTTTAATCTTATCGCACGTTCAAGTTCTGGACTGTCCATTAAACAATCTTCCACGAAAACATTTTTAACACCTGCAGACATTTCACTTCCGATGACCACACCACCGTGTCCGTCAATCATTTTGCAGTTTCTTACGATGATATTTTCACTTGGAATGCCCACTTTTCTTCCTTCATTATCTCTACCGGATTTTATTGCGATGCAATCATCACCTGTATTAAATGTGCAGTTTTTAATTAAAACATTCTTAGAATATTCCGGGTCACAACCATCGTTATTCGGACCATGGCTGTTAATATCCACACCATCGATCGTTACATTGGTACTTTTAATTGGGTGAAGGATCCAGAATGGTGCATTGATAATTTTTACACCTTGTATTAAAACATTTTGACAGTCAAAAGTTTCAATGAAATTTGGTCGCAGATATTTTCCTTTACCAAAAATTCTTTGCGAAACCGGTACATCATTATCTGCCATTTTAACTAAAACCGGAAGGTTTCCTGGATCGTTTTGCATAGGCTGACCTTTTACATAACCGTAAGTTCCTCCCTCTGAAGTTGAACCTTTCCACGGCCACCAGTTGGTTTCGTTGGCCTGTCCATTTAAAATTCCTTTGCCTGTAACTGCAATGTTTTTTTTGTTTTTTGCGTAAATTAAAGGCGAATAATTCATCAGTTCATTTCCTTCAAATGAAGTCTGAACCAAAGGATAAAAATCGTCCGGATTTGTGCTGAATCTAATTTCCGCGCCTTCTTCCAGATGAAAATTTACATTATTTTCAAGATGAATTGGTCCGGTAAAATATATCCCGGCCGGCACCACTACCCTACCTCCGCCTTTAGATGAACATTCAATAATGGCTTTTTTAAAAGCAGCAGTACAACTTGATACACCATCCGCAATTGCACCATAGTTTTTTACATTATAATCCACATTTTTGAAAGTTGGCGGTACAATATTTTTTTCAATGTTTTTTAAATTATCCCATGCCTGAGAAGTCATGTCGGTTTGTTGCGTCACGCCTTTATGACATGAAATTATTAAACTTAAAGCAGAAAAATAAAACAAAAGATTTTTCACAAATATTCTTTTTAAAACTAAATTAAATGATTTGATTTCTTAAAATGTAATCGATTACAAAAATATATTTCTTTTTTTGAACAGACAAGACTTTTTTAGTAAAATTTTAATAATTTTCAACAAGAGTGTTAATATTAACTACAATTAATCTTAAATATTCTCATATAATTAACAAATATTTCACATTTGTATTTTTCTATTATCTATCTTTGCACCTTTGAAACAAGCCCCATAATTACCTTTATGCAAAGAAAATCCACCATTTACGATATTGCAGCAAAACTGAATGTTTCGGTAGCTACGGTATCCAGGGCTTTAAATGACAAACCAAATATCAGCGCGAAGACTAAAAAATTAGTTTTAAAAACCGCTGCTGAGATGCACTACGAGCAAAATTTACTTGCAGTTGCTCTCAAAAGCGGCAGAAGCCAAAACGTAGGTGTAATAGTTCCAAGAATTGACAGTTATTTTTTCAGTACCGTGATAAAAGGTATTGAAGAAGCACTTAATCCGTATCATTATAACGTAATTATTTGCCAGACATACCGAGATAAAAACACTGAGCTCACAAAGATCGAAGCCTTATTAAATTCTCAGGTTGACGCTATTTTTATATCGACTTCAAATGACAACGAAGCTGCGTACGAAAGGGTTTTAGAAAAAAATGTTCCGCTTATATTTTTTGACAGAACTACTGATATTGAAACGGCAAGTTCGGTTACAATCAATGATTTTGAGGGCGGTTATCAAGCAACCAAGCACTTAATAAACAGTGGATGCAAAAAAATTGCACACTTTAGCGGTGATCAGAATATTCCGATTTTTCGCGAAAGATTTTTGGGATACAGAAAAGCTCTGGACGATTTTGCAATCGATTACAACGAAAATCTGGTTATTAAAACGAGAAGCAGTCTTGAAGAGGGGAAAAATGCTGTAAAAAACCTGATTTCACAAAACATTTTACCAGATGCAATTTTTTCTGCGATAGACTACGCCGCACTTGGTGCCATACAAGAATTGCAAGAAGGTGGTTACAAAATTCCGGAAGAAATCTCCGTGATCGGTTTTAGCAATGAACCTTTTACCAAATTCATGGAATTGTCAATTACTACAATTAATCAGTTTCCTTTGGAAATGGGCAAAATGGCCGCGCAGATATTTTTAGAACAACTTGATAGCGCTGATGCAAAAATAATTAAAAAAGTTGTTTTAAATCCTGAACTTATTTTAAGGAAAACAACGAAAGAAATTTCTGTTATAGATAAGTAAATAAGACACACAGAAATCTACGACATCGTAATTTCGTTTATATTTGTAGCTATTTTCACTTCACAATTTTCAATAAAAAACTAATGGTAACCAACAAAAAAAACACAATTTATGACATTGCCGATCAATTAAATATCTCGGTTGCAACAGTTTCCAGAGCTTTAAATAATAAAACAAATATTAGTCCCACAACAAAAGAATTGGTTTTGAAAGCTGCCGAAAAAATGGGTTACGAGCAAAATAAACTTGCTTTAGCTCTGAAAAGCGGTAAAAGTAAAACGGTAGGAGTAATAGTACCGCGTGTCGACAGTAGTTTTTTTGGATCAATAATTACCGGTATTGAAGAAGAACTCAATGCGCACAATTACAGTGTGATCATTTGCCAGACACATGGAGATCCTAAAAAAGAAATAGCAAATATTGACACTTTATTAAATTCTCAAGTTGATGCTGTTTTTATTTCCACATCCATGAAGGACGTTTCTGCGCTAGAAAGGGTTTTGAAAAAAGGAGTTTCTTTAATTTTTTTCGACAGAAAAAAAACCATGGAAAACGTAAGTTCTGTTACTATCAATGATTTTCAAGGTGGTTATAGCGCTACGCAACATTTAATAAACACCGGTAGCAAAAGAATCGCTTACTTTTCAGGTGATCTTGATCTGGAAATTTTTCAGGAACGTTTGGCAGGTTACAAACATGCGCTTTCTGATAATGGAATTGAATACAATGAAAATTACATTTTCCGCACAGAAAGTAATATTGACGAAGGAAAAAAAGCGGCTAAAAAACTTTTAAAGTTAAATCCATTACCCGACGCCATATTTTCTTCAAGTGATTTTGCAGCTTTAGGTGCGATACAGGAACTCAGAGCCAATAACCTAAATATACCGGAAGACCTTTCTGTAATTGGTTTTGCGAATGAACCATTTACACAGTTTATGGAATTATCGATCTCAACTGTTGATCAGTTTCCTTTAAAAATGGGTAGAATGACCGCGAAAGTTTTTCTGGAGCAGGAAGAAAATCCAACTAATATGGTGATTCACAAAAAAGTAGTTCTCGAGCCGGAACTTATTTTACGGAAATCAACAAAAAAATAAGATGCATTATTTCTAATGGATCTTAAAATTTATTTATAAAGAAACCCCTCTTTTCCAGGGAATAAACACATCCTGTTTCAGCTGATCTGCTTTCGTTTCCACGTTTCCGCTTGCCAGTTCTATAATGTAATCTACAATTTCTTCTCCAACTTCTTGGATGGATTTTTCACCCGTAATTACGGTTCCAGCGTTAATATCAATGATGTCTGACATTCTTTCTTTCGTTGTCGTGTTTGAGGAAATTTTCACCACCGGCGCAATTGGATTTCCCATCGGATTTCCTAAACCCGTTGTAAATAAAACCACTGTTGCACCTGCTCCAACCAATCCTGTGGTACATTCTGCATCATTTCCGGGTGTGTTTAAAAGATTTAAACCTGATTTTGAAATGTATTCGCCGTAATCTAAAACATCAACAATTGGTGCTGTTCCTCCTTTTTTGGAAGCTCCAGCAGATTTCATGGCATCGGTAATTAATCCGTCTTTAATATTTCCTGGAGATGGATTCATGTCAAATCCCGAACCTGCATCTACAACCGATTTTTCAAACGCTTTCATTAACCTTAAAAATTTATCGGCGTCTTTTTCTTCCACACAACGATTCATTAATTCTTGCTCAACGCCGCATAATTCCGGGAATTCTGCTAAAATTGTTTTTCCGCCTAAAGCTGAGAAAATATCAGAAACAATTCCCAAAGAAGGATTTGCAGAAATTCCGGAAAAACCGTCAGATCCGCCACATTCTAAACCAATACTAAGTTTTGATAAAGGCGCTGGTTTTCTTTCGATTTGATTGGCTCTTTTTATGGCTTCAAACGAATCTTTAATGACCATTTGAAACATTTTATCGGTCGTTCCGATTTGTTGTTGTTCATAGATCAAAATTTCTTTATCACTATTCGGACTCATTTCTTTTAAAGCGTTTTGAAAAATATCGATCTGTAAATTCTGGCAACCTAAACTTAAAACAGTTGCTCCGGCTACATTTGGATTATTCACGTAACCTGCAAGTAATTTTGCCAACAATTCAGAATCCTGACGAATTCCGCCACATCCACCTTGATGATTGATGAATTTAACTTCAATATTATCTAAAAGATTTTCAGTTAAAGATTTATCTTCAACTTCATCTACACTTTTTTCCTCAATTAAAGAACGAAGGAAATTTTTATATGAAACCTCTTTTTTAGGCAAAAGTTCATTCTCAAAAATATCCTTTAATTTCTCGATATTTTTATTTTCACAGAAAACCAGAGGGAAAAATAACCAGACATTTTTGGTTCCAACTTGTCCATCTGCACGATGATAACCGTTGAAAGTTTTGTCTTTCCAACGTTCAACATTTGGTGGCGTCCAACCAAGATTTCCGTTTTTACCGAAAACCTGTTCACTTTGGTGTTTTACGTTTTCAGTGGTAATTACTTCCCCTTTTTTCACAGGTTTTGAAGCTTTCCCCACTAAAACGCCGTACATTATAATTTCATCACCAACTGCAAAATCATTTTCCGCAATTTTATGTTTTGCTTTTACCGCAGTTTCAGTGACGATTTCTTTATATTCAAAGGTCAAAATTTCACCTTTTTCCAGGTTTTGCAAAGCAACTATGACGTTGTCTAAAGCATTTACCTTCATTAATTTTTTCATTTTCTAAAATTTTTAAGAAAATTTTGCAATAAAATTTTGATATCCTTTTTCGATTCCGTTTTGATCCATTTCCGAAATGGCAAATACGATCGCTTCTTCCAAACCTTCAACCTTCGTTAGATCTTGATCCCAAAATTCGGTATTTGATAAGGTTTGCGAAACTGCTTTTTCGATGCTATTTTCACTCCAATATTCCCTCATTGTTTCTACAATTTCCTGCGAATCTTTTACGGGAAGATCTTCATTTTGCCAGGATCCCTGATAAAATCTGATCGTTGCTGCGAAACCAAAAACCAAATTTAAAGGTAATTTATTTTCTGCTTTAATGAAATCTAAAATCGTTGGTAAAACCCGAACTTTAAATTTAGGAATTGAATTTAAAGCAATATCTGAAAGCTGATGTTTGATGAATGGATTTCTAAAACGATCCATCACTTCATCTGCGAAATTCTTTAGATCTTCTTTGTCCATATCCAAAGTGGGAACAATTTCATCGTAGGTCAATTTTTGAATAAAATCTCCGGTGAATTCATTATCCATGGATTGTTGAACCGTTTTATTTCCAAACATAATGGAAAAAGGAACCATTGCGGTATGAATTCCATTCAAAATTCTCACTTTTCTTGTGCGGTAAGGTTGCATATCTGAAACGATCTTCACGTCCAGATTTATTTTATCGAATGGTAATTTTGCTTTCAGATCTTCGCCACCTTCTATTACCCAAAGGAAAAATGGTTCTGCGGTGACCAAAATATCATCCTGATAATCCAATTTATTATTGTATTGATCAATTTCATTTCGTGGATATCCCGGAACAATTCTGTCTACCAAAGTATTATGAAATGAACAGGCTTCGGAAATCCAGGTCTTAAATTCAGCTTCTAATTTCCAAAGATCTGCGTATTGCAAAAGAATTTCTTTTAATTTATCACCATTATAATTGATGAGTTCGCAAGGTATAATTGTTAAACCTTTTTCAGAATCTCCTTTAAAATAATTAAATCTTTCATAAAGAAAAATAGCTAATTTCGCGGGAAAAGAGGCCGGACTTTCATTAGAAATAACGTCTGTGTCTACGAATTCTATCCCTGCTTCTGTGGTATTTGAAATCACGAATTCTAAAGAATCCAACTTCGCAACATCTAAAAAATCCTGAAAATCTTTATACGGATTAATACATTTTACCACATTATCGATCAACTCAATTTCCTGAATTTTTTCGCCGTTTTTTATGCCATTTAAAAATAAAGTGTAAAGACCGTCCTGTTTGTCAATAAAATCTACCATTCCGCCTGCAAGTGGCTGCACCAAAGCAATTCCGGCATTAAAATTAACTTCTTTATTTAATTTAAAAAAAGCATAATCAACAAATGCGCGTAGAAAATTACCTTCTCCAAATTGAAGAACTTTGATGGGTAATATCTCAGTTTTCCCGGCGTTTTGTCTGTTTATTTTTAATTTAGTTTGAGTTTCCATGTTTTTTTTAATCTTTTATTACTTTATAAGTAGGAACGAGTGATTTCATGATGAACCAGGCAATTAAATAAGCCACGGCGCAAATTGAGAAAATAATCATATATCCTTTATCAATTCCATCTGAAATGATGACTCCGGAAGTTTTTAATGTTTTAAATAATTCATCAGGAATACGTTCTGTTGCATATTGCGGGTATTTTTGAAGGAAAGGAACGCCATCAATTGTCGTCCAGGTTTTATGAGAATAATCAAACAAAACGCCGGAACCTTTATTAATTAAAAACGAACCAATTCCACCGGCCATACCACCAATTCCGGTTATCGTGGCAATTGCTCTTCGAGGAAACATATCACCAACAACGGAAAAAATGTTTGCAGACCAGGCTTGATGTGCCGCTCCGGCAATACCGATAATTAAAACCGGAAACCAGAAAGAAATACTTCCTGCAGGTTGCGCTACCAAAGCTAACAATGGGAAAAACGCGAAAATTAACATTGCTTTCATTCGTCCGGAATAGGGATTCATTCCCTTCTTATCAACAAAATATTTTGGCAACCAACCCCCAATAATTGAGAGTAAAGTGATGGCGTAAAGAACAAATAATGGAATTGCACTTTGCGTAGAATCCATTCCATAAACGGAACTTAAATAAGCCGGTGTCCAGAAAAGATAGAACCACCAAACTCCGTCTGTCATGAATTTTCCAAAAATAAATGCCCAGGTTTGTTTGTGTGTAAATGCTTGTGCAAAGGTGAAACTTTTTGTTTTTTCGCCGGAATTTGTTTTTGCAGATTCTTCTTCCGTATCATCCTGTTGAATATATTTTAATTCGTGCTCATTAACTTTTTTATGCAGATGTGGTTTTTTGTAGGTAAACTGCCACAAACCCATCCAAATAAAACCAAGCGCGCCAATTATGATAAAAGCCATTTCCCAACCATAAGCTGCGGCAATAAAAGGAATCGTCAATGGTGCTGCTAAAGCACCAACCGTTGCACCTGCATTAAAAATACTGGTGGAAAATGCACGGTCTTTTTTCGGGAAAAATTCTGCGGTTGTTTTAATCGCCGCTGGGAAATTCCCTGCTTCACCCACTGCTAAGATCAATCTTGCGAAGATAAAAAGCGTTACACTTGTGCTTATAATTAATGCTGTATTATCAACTTTTTCTAAAGCTTCTTTTGAACCTTCAAAACTCATGATCCATTCACCGGTTATTAATCCTGAAGTAGCAATTCCGCAAAAAGCATGTAAACATGCACCTACAGACCAAATCCCGATTGCCCAAAGGAAACCTTTTTTGGTATCCAACCAATCCACTAATTTACCCGCAAAAAACATACTTATCGCATAAAAGATGGAAAATAACGCAGTTATATTACCATAATCATTGTTGTTCCAATGAAATTCAGGTTCTATAAAATCTTTCCAGGTTAAGGATAAAACCTGTCTGTCCATATAATTGATCGTTGTTGCCAAGAACAACAAGGTACAAATAGTCCACCTGAATGCGGTTGGTTTAGTAGAATTTTGTGGATTCATATCAAAAATTTTTTATGAAATTAATTTGATTTAATATCTTTTATCAATTCTAAAACTTTTTTAGTTTCAGATTCGATTGTTGCGTAATCTTTATCCGCCATTAATCGTTTGCTGATCAATTTACTTCCCATTCCAACTGCAGAAACGCCGGCTTTGAACCAACCAGAAATATTTTCCCTCGTCGTATCCACGCCGCCAGTTGGCATAAATAATAATTTTGGGAAAATATCTTTAATACCACTTAAGAAATCAGGACCGAGCATGTTTCCAGGGAATAATTTAATAAAACCAATTCCTGCGTTTTCAGCCGCGATAATTTCGCTTGGCGTCATACAACCTGGACTGTAAAATGCGTTTTTTGATTTTAAATATTCTGCAACTTCCGGCACAAAACCCGGACTTATGTAAAAATCTGCACCTGCGCTTTCAAAATCTTTGGCTTGTTCTAAATTTTTAATGGTTCCAATTCCTAATAATAAATCAGGCATTTCAGAATTTCTCAATTCTACCATTTTTTTAAAATTTGCCAAAGCCGCTTCACCACGGTTTGTATATTCTACCGCGCGAATTCCGGCTTTGTAAATGCTTTTCAAAACCTCAAGCGTTACTTGTTCATCGGCGTTAAAATATAAGGGAAGCGTTCCCTGGTTTACAATTGCGTCGGTTACTTTTTGAATATTGCTCATATTATTTTTCTTAAATTTTAACTTTAAATACTAATTTCTTAATTGCACCTTCGCCTATCATTGGTGCGTGGACGTCTTCCGGATAAAAAATGGCAAACTGACCATTTGTCAACTGGAAAAACATATCCGGCGAATCATTAAAAAACTGCACATCTTTCTCAGAATTATAATCTTCTTTTGGATTATTGCACTTTTCTTTAGGTTTCCAGCCAATTGTTTCATTGCCGTTAACGCAGATTTGGATGTCGATATTTTGTTGATGACATTCAAATTTTTCTAAACTGGTTTCCTTGGTTTTTCCGTTTCCGTTGCTGACAATCAATTTTAAACCTTCGGCGATGTCGTGTTTTCCGTCTTCGAGATCTTGTAAATCTTTGCCTTGAAGAAAATCAAATGCTGTTTTAAAAAGTGGATTTAAACTTTCGTATTTCTGAGCGTTTTTTAAACTATCTATTATCATAATTGGTTGTCGGTTGTTAGTTGTCAGTTGATGGTTTTTAAATTTAGGTTTTAGGTTTCATTTAAAAATTTATCAGTTAAAAACTGACAACTATCAACCATCAACCAAATCCTATCTCGCTACTCTACCGGAAGCGTCGCCGCCCATTAATTTATTTACCTCATCGACAGTTACTAAATTCGCGTCACCTTTGATGGTGTGTTTTAAACAAGAGGCTGCAACTGCGAAATCTAAGGCGTTTTGGTCGTTATTCGGGTAAGTTAAAAGTCCGTAAATCAAGCCGCCCATGAAAGAATCGCCGCCGCCAACGCGATCTACGATGTCTGTAATTTGATATTGACGCGTTTGCAACATTTCTTTTCCGTCGTATAAAACGCCTGCCCAAGTGTTGTGGGAAGCAGAAATTGATCCTCTTAAAGTGGTAATTACTTTTTTCGCTCTAGGGAATTTTTTCATCATTTGCTCGCAGACATTTAAAAATGCTTCTGCTTTTACATCATGACCGTGCGTTTGAACTGCCGCGCCGTCTGGTTTGATGCCAAAATGCATTTCTGCGTCTTCTTCATTTCCTAGAATCACATCGCAATAAGATGTTAATTCTGTCATTATTTTTTCTCTATCGCCGCCATATTTCCAAAGTTTTGCGCGGTAATTAAGATCTGTTGAAATAGTAATTCCTAATGCGCTTGCTGCTTTTACGGCCTCAAGACAAACATCTGCGGAATTTTGAGAAATTGCAGGTGTAATTCCTGTCCAGTGAAACCAATCAGCGCCCTGGAAAACCTCTTCCCAGTTTACCATTCCGGATTGAATTTCAGACATTGCAGAATGTGCTCTGTCATAAACCACTTTACTACCACGAGAAACTGCGCCTGTTTCAAGGAAATAAATCCCTAAACGATCGCCGCCCCAAACAATTTTATCAACACCAACGCCGCGTTTTCTCATTTCCATCATCGCACATTCGCCGATGTCATTTTTCGGTAAACGTGTTACAAAATCAACAGGAATACCATAGTTTGCCAATGAAACTGCGACATTAGATTCGCCACCGCCATAAACAACGTCGAAATTATCGGCCTGTGAAAATCTTAAAAATCCCTGCGGTGATAATCTCAACATGATCTCACCAAACGTTACTACTTTACTCATTATCTTTAGTTTTTTTTATTTTATGTTTTTTTATAATTTTCTATTTTACAAAATCTTTCCGCATCGGACTGAAAGATTCAATTAAAATGCCTTCTTCCAGACAAACCACACCGTGCGTAACATTACTTTTTAAAAAGAAAGTATCACCTTTTGTCAAGACTTTTTTGTAATCTTCAATCTGAACCTCGAAAGATCCCGACTCGATGTATGCTACTTGAGAATGAATGTGATTGTGAAGTTTTCCTATTCCGCCTTTTTTAAATTTTACGATGGTTTGCATTAAAGAATCATCGAAAGCAACAACGGCTCTGTCTAAATTTTCATCAACTTTTTCCCAGTTGTAATTTTTACTTTCTAAAAACATTTTATTCCTATTTAAAAATTAAAATATTCTTTCGCGTTGTTATAACTGATGTCGGAAACCATTTTTCCGATCCATTCCATTTCGCTTGCAGGTAATTCGCCTTTTTCGATTTCCTGACCTAAAAGATTACAAAGAACTCTTCTGAAATATTCGTGTCTTGGAAAAGAAAGGAAACTTCTTGAATCAGTCAACATTCCGATAAAACAGGAAATTAATCCCATATTTGAAAGCGCATTCATCTGTTTTGTCATCCCGTCTTTTTGGTCTAAAAACCACCATCCGGAACCGAACTGTACTTTTCCTTTTACACTTCCGTCATTAAAGTTCCCGATCATTGTCGCTAAAACTTCATTATCAGCAGGATTTAAATTATATAAAATGGTTTTTGCTAATTTATCTTTTGAATCCAAAGCATTTAAAAATTGCGATAATTTTGCTGCTTGAGAAAAATCGCCGATAGAATCCCAACCGGTGTCTGGACCTAAAACTTTCAACATTCTTGCGTTATTATTTCTAAGTGCACCCAAATGAAATTGCTGAACCCAACCAAATTCGTGGTAAGTTTCTGCTAAAAATAATAGAATTGCACTTTGAAATTTTACGGCTTCCTGATGTGAAATCGTTTGATTTTCTCTCTTCTTTTTGAAAATATCTTTGATTTCACTGTCGGTAAAATTTTCAAAATAAATTTGATTTAAACCGTGATCGCATAATCTGCAATTGTTTTCATGAAAATATGTGATTCTTTTCTTTAAAGCAAAACACAAATCATCAAACGTATTAATCGGAAAATCTGCAACTTGTGCTAAAACATTGATGTAATCATTATAACCATCATTTTCTATTAAAATGGCTTTGTCCGGACGAAATGCGGTACTTACTTTAACGTTGTAATCACTGTTTCTTAATTTTTGATGGTGTTCCAAATTATCAATCGGGTCTTCTGTGGTACAAACCAATTCAGCATTTACTTTTTTGAGTAAATTTCTGGTGCTAAATTCTGACGTTTGTAATTTTTCTGAAGTTTCGTTGTAAATTTTTTCTGCAGAATTTTCATTTAATAATTCATGAATGTCAAAATATCTTGCTAATTCTAAGTGTGTCCAATGATACAAAGGATTTCTCATGGTGTAAGGAACGGTTTTTCCCCAGTTTAGAAATTTATCTTTATCGGATGCATTTCCGGTGACGAAACTTTCGTTGATGCCCAAAGTACGCATTGCGCGCCATTTGTAATGATCACCTTTGATCCAGACTTCGGTAATATTTTGAAAAATATGATCTTCTGCAATTAATTGTGGCGAAAGGTGATTATGATAATCAATTATAGGTTGTTTCGCGGAATAATTGTGGTACAATTCTTCTGCAAACTTGTTTTCTAAGAGGAAATTATCGTGTATGAAATTCTTGCTCATTTTTTATTTTTTTCCTCACCCTAACCCTCTCCAAAGGAGAGGGAATTGTTGGGTGAATATTTCTTATTATATTCTAATTTCTCTTTTAAGCGAATCTCTTGCAGCCCGACTTGAGTGGAACTCCTTTTTTTGCATTTGAAAAAAAGAGTGGGAACGGAAGGCGGAAATTGCTGCCCAAAAAAAATTAATTTATATTTAACTTGTTTTAATCTTCGTTTGAAGGTTTACCGATGGTTGCTAAAATTCCACCGTCCACATAAATAATCTGTCCGTTTACAAAATCACTGGCTTTTGAGGCCAAAAAAATTGCCGCGCCACCCAAATCTTCGGGATTTCCCCATCTTGCAGCGGGCGTTCTGCTGATAATAAATTCGTTGAAAGGATGTCCATCAACGCGAATCGGCTCTGTTTGGGTTGTCGCAAAATAACCGGGACCAATTCCATTGACCTGAATGTTATGTTTTGCCCATTCTGTTGCTAGGTTTTTGGTCAACATTTTTAGTCCGCCTTTTGCCGCGGCGTAAGCGGAAACGGTACTTCTGCCCAATTCGCTCATCATAGAACAAATGTTGATTATTTTGCCTTCTTTACGCTCAATCATTTGTTTTGCAACGAGTTGAGACATTATAAAAGGACCAACTAAATCGACATCGATCACTTTTCTGAAATCTGAAACGGGCATTGTGATCGCTAGTTCACGTTTTATAATTCCGGCATTATTTACCAAAATGTGAATATCACCTATTTCTTTTGAAATTTTTTCTAAATTTTCTGCGGCTGCGTTTTCATCTGTTACATCAAACAAGTAGCCTTTTGCAAAATAACCTTTGGAATGATAGTGTTCCAGGGCTTTTTCCATTTTTTCCGGTGTATTTCCGGTAACTATAATTTGCGCGCCGGCTTCTGCCAATGCCTCTGCCATCGCCATTCCCAAACCGTGTGTTCCGCCGGTAATTAATGCTGTTTTTCCTTTTAAATTAAATAAATCCATCCGTTATTTTAATTCATTTGTTGCCACAATATCCATATCGCCGTAATCTAAATTTTCACCTGCCATTCCCCAAATAAAGGAATAATTGGAAGTTCCCGCTCCTGAATGAATCGACCATTCCGGTGATAAAACTGCCTGGTTATTTTGCATGAAAATATGACGCGTTTCGTTTGGTTCGCCCATAAAATGAGAAATCGTTTGACCTTCTTCCAGATCAAAATAAAAGTAGGCTTCCATTCTTCTTGTGTGCGTGTGAGAAGGTATTGTGTTCCAAATATTTCCGGGTAACAATTCTGTTAATCCCATCTGAAGTTGACAGGTTTCAACAATTTCGTTGACGATCAATTTATTTAAAACTCTTTTGTTTGCTGTATTTTCATCGCCTAACTGAATAACAATTGCGTTTTCTTTGCTTACTTTTTTTGTTGGAAAATTGGTATGTGCAGGTGCTGAATTTAAATAAAACAACGCTGGTACGTTTGAACTTTTGCTTCTGAAAATTACATTTTTAATTCCTTTTCCTACATAAAGTGCTTCTTTTTTTGAAAGTGAAAAAATTTCACCGTCAACTTCCACTTCGCCATCGCCACCAACGTTCACTATTCCTAATTCTCTACGATCCAGAAAATTTTCTGATTTTAAATAAGGGATAGTTTCTAATTTTAAATCTTCAGTTAATGGCATCGCTCCACCAACAATAAATCTGTCGTACATTGAGTAAACGAGGTTGATCTCATTTTCAGAAAATGGTTTTTCTATTAAAAACTCATCTCTAAGCCTTTGTGTATCGTATGATTTTGCATCTGCAGGATTTGCTGCGTACCTAAAACTAAAATTCATGTATGTTATTTTTGACTGTAATCGATTACACAAAGATAAAAATATTTCTGTTATACCAAATAGTTTAACGTAAACTATTTAATATTTTAAATCAAATAACTGATAATCAGTTATTTAAATAATCAAAATATTATTGGACATTGAGATAATTGTGCAAAAATTATTTACTCTGTTTTAAAATAACAAGAAAATATTAATTAAGATATCCGAAAAATGTCACAGTTAATGCAAAATATTTCATAAAAAAGAGCTTCCAATATGCCAGCACAGTTTACTTGGCATAAAACTGATTGATAAAACAAAAATATTTTTATAAGAAATTTTGAAATTTATATTTTCGTTATAAATTATTTATATATTTTCGTAATCGATTACATAAAATATTATAATGAAAAAATTTAGCTTTTTATTGCTCTTTTTAATCACATTTCAAATCAGTTTCAGTCAAAACTATAATATGACTTCTCCCGAAGGTTTTGGCGCCGCTGCAACTGGCGGTGGAAATGCTACACCTATTACAGTTACAACTTATACTGCTTTAAAAAATGCATTAAACTCAACAACAACAGCCAATTCCGTTATATTGGTTTCCGGTATTATTGACTGTGTTTATACGAGTGTCACTTTAAATAATAAAACAATTATTGGTTTACCAGGTGCAAGGCTAAGAAATCTGCAAATCACGCCGGGAAATTCTACGGCTTCTGCAAATGCTTCCGGAATTTTATATATAAAGCCGGGTTCAAATAATGTGATCATCAGGAATTTAATTTTTGAAGGACCGGGCGCTTATGATGTCGATGGACGCGATAATTTAACTAATGAAGGAACAAATGTCTGGGTAGATCATTGTGAGTTTCAGGACGGAATGGACGGTAACTTTGACAATAAAGGCGCCGCAGACAATGTTTCAATTTCCTGGTGTAAATTCACTTATCTAAAACCGGCAATCGCAGGAGGTTCCGGCGGTTCTGCTGACCATCGATTTACAAATTTAGTTGGCTCCGCAATTACTGATTTTCCTGCTGATGGACGATACAGCATCACCTTTCAAAATAATTATTTTGCTGAAGGCTGTAAAGCAAGGATGCCACGAGCTAGAAATGCAGAGCTTCATGTCTTGAACTGCTATTATAAAACCAGTGTTTCTGGTGCTTCTGCGATAGGATTGGGTGCCGGTAATAGTGGTACAACCTGCTATGTAGAGAATACAAATTTTGAGCAAATAACAAATATTTCCACTCCAGTTAATGAAGGTACTGGCACAACTTCTGTGAAATTCGCTGGTTCTATAAAGGGTACATCTGGTGCAGATGTCACAGGTTTAGATCAAGGTACAGCATTAAAACCAACCTACGCCTATACCACAATGCCTGTAGCGGATGTAGCAACTTCTGTTTCAAATGCAACTTGTGGCGCAGGTGCAACACTTCAGGTAAGTTCTGCAGGGGTAATTTCTTCAAGCTGTGCACCTTTGGCTACAAATGAAGTTTTATCGCAATTAGGTTTAAAATATTATCCATCCATCGTAAAAGATATTTTAAACATTGATTTTTTAGATAAAAGTTCTGGTAAAACGGATCTGAAATTTTATTCTGTAACAGGCCAAAAAGCGCTTTCTGTTTCTAAAAAAATAAATTCAGGTGAAAAATTAAACTTAAATCTGGGAAATTTACCTGCGGGAGTTTATATATGTAATGTTACGAGGAATGAAAAATCAACCTCGTTCAAATTTATTAAGAAATAAAAAATTTAATTACTTAAACCTTATATCATGATAAAAAAATTATTCTTTTTATGTTGTGTAATTCTACTTTCAAATAATCTTTTAAAGGCTCAAAAAACTGATGTCTGGGATTTTGGCGGAGCAGTGTTAGATACAAGTTTGTATAATAATCAATTAACTGTAGATGCAATAAACGCTTTTTATCCAGGCGTAACTGCCGGAACGGTGGGACCAACTGTACCATCAACAACAGTTTTAACATTAACCCCAGGTGTTTTAACTTTCAAAACTGGCGGTAATGATAGATTATACACTACCAATACTGCAATTACAAGATACGGAACCAGTGTAAGAACAACTGATCCAAATTATACTGGAGGGTATTATTGTAATGGCGCAGCGGCTCTTAGTAATGGAACGCGGATTTTTACAATGACTTTGAATGAGGACGATCAGGTTACATTTGTCGCAAGTGCTGAATCTACTGGAAACACTTTAATAGTGACTAATTCTGTAAGTGGGCAAAATGAAAGTATTCCGATTGCTGCTGTTAACACAGCTACTTTAGCTAAATTTCAAGCAAAACAAGCCGGTGACTATAGCATATATTGTTCACTCGCGGGTAAAGGGGATTTTTTTAGAATTTTGAGAAAGGCAGCAACTTATACCACTGTTTCAGGAACTGTAAATTTATCCCAAGCGCCAGGAATTGCAGCTAACTACGGAATCAGCTTCACAAATGCTGCAGGTAAAACATGGTCATCAACTATAAATAGTGATGGAACTTATTCGGTAAAAGTACCGCAAGGATTTAGTTATACAGCAAGTCTTACAAATGCAAATGGTTACATAATCACATCAGGGAAAACCCTTGATTTAACCGCAGTAACTGATGCAACTTTCAATCAGGGAATTTCTGTTTTAAAGGTGATTTTATTTAATGTGACTGGTAACGTAACTGGTTTAGGAACTGCTATTTCGAATTTAAGTTTGACTTATACACCAGATGCTTCTACCAATTCTATATACGTACCTCAACCAACTGTAAACAAAACCAATTCTACGTATAGTGTTCAATTAGAACCAAGTAAACAATATACAATTACTGCTTTAGGAGTCAATGATTATCAGGTTGCACCTCTAACGATAACAATTCCGAGTTCAGATACGTCAGCAGATCTAACTTTTACTGCAAAACAAAAATATAATATTACTGTAACTGCGCCTGAGTTAAACGCAACACAGTTAGCAGCTTTAAATCTAACATTTACCAACGTCAACGAAACCGGATATGTTTATAATTTTAGCGGTATTAATGGTATTTCTCTAAGAAATAGCACGTATGCAGTTACTTCTGGCGGTTTAGATGCTTATCCGTTGCAACAGGATTTAACTTCATACTTAACAGTAAACAATGGTGATTCTTCTAAAGTTTTGAAATTTATTCCAGTGACTAATTGGTCATTTGATGATAAAGTAATCACTAATGCAACACCAAATTACAAAGGAATGTCTTTCACAGGAAATGTTGCCAACGAGATTGCAAAAGGACATTTAATTGGTCAGGCAGGATCTACAATTACAGTCCCAATGAAGCCAGGCGATAAAATGAAAGTTTCTTATTATTACTCAGCAAATTTCAGCATAAATGGCGGTGCTGCAGTCACATCAACCAGTGGAAGCACTTCTAATGTCGAAAGTGTAGATTATACGTATCCAGGTACATCTGCAGGAAATGTGGTAATTAATGTTGCCGGACAAACATATTTCACAGAGATCTCGACTACACCAATTGTGGCTTATTCACCAACGATCACTGTAGGTTCAGGTAAAAATTATTCTACTATTAATGATGCTTTAACTGCAGTTTCAAGAATGGTTCGTGATAATACACAAAGAGTCACAATAGCAATCGATCCAGGTAATTATGAAGAAATGATCGTAGTAAACAGTCCAAATGTTACTTTAAAAAATGCTTCTGCTACACCAAGTATTGCTTTAAATAATAAAGGATTAGGTATTGATGCAAATGCGGTAAGAATTACATCATACTATGGTTATGGATACAATTATCTAAGTCAGGGAACAGATAATAAGTATAATGCAAGTGTACTTGCTGTGAATAAAGCCAATGGTTTTACCAATTACACCAACGTAAGTGGAACTACCAACAATTCTTTTTGGAATGCAACTGCCGTAATCAACGCAAATAATTTTATCGCTGAAGATATTATTTTCGAAAATTCATATAATCAATACATTTCTCAAAAAGAATCGCAGGATGTTTTGGTACTAGCCGATGGAAATAAAGGCGTTCGTCCAACTACTGCAAATGATTTAGGTGTTCAAAGTAAAACTTTCACGGAAAGAGCTGCAGCACTTGGAGTTCCTAACAATATTGACAAGGTTTTCTTAAAAAACTGCAGATTGGTTGGTCGTCAGGATGTATTTTTTGGCGGAACAAATGCAAGAGTAGCGGTTTACAAAGGCGTTATGATGGGAGCTGTAGATTATATTTTTGGTGGGATGGATGTTGTTTTTTACCAGTCTGCTTTTGCTATGAACGTTAGTGAAGCAAGTTCTGATCAATCGTACCTAACTGCACCACAGCAAACGAGCGGAAGAGGTTATTTACTGTATGAATGTAAAGTAACATCCGCAATTCCACTTGTAGAAACAGCTTCAGCAACGAGAGCAAAACCAGGTTATTTCGGTCGTCCATGGGCGCCAAATACAGGTGAAGCGGTGATGTATAAAACAACAGTTGAAACTTCTGATGCTGCAGGTTTCGCCGGTCAATCTCTAATTTCACCTGCAGGATGGCTAAATACATTAGCAGGAACTTCAGACCGGATTTATGAATTTGGAACTATCGAGCAATCGAATGTAAATAATTCTGCAAACCGTGTTTCATGGTCAAAAGTTTTAACAACACCATTTTTAACAGACGGAACAGAAATCACCACTTTTAATTTTACCAAAGGAAATGACAATTGGGATCCTTTCGCAGGTTTAACAACTTTGGCAGTGTCTGATACAACATCTGCTAAAATGGGTGTGAATGCTTTCGCTTCCGGTAAAAAAATATACATCACGGAAGTAAAATCTTCTACTGAAGTAAAAGTTTACGGGATGAATGGAAGCCTATTAAAAACAATAAATGTTAATCAAGAATCCAATTTTGATTTTACAACTGGACTTTATATTATAACTTTAAAATCTAAAGACGGAATTAAATCTGTAAAAGTTTTAGTTAAATAAACCTTCAAAATAATTCAAATAAAAAGCAGTAAATCGAAAGGTTTGCTGCTTTTTTTATTATTTTAAATTAAATGTAAAATTAAAGCAGAATTTTACCTAAAATATTAAGATCAAATTACATTCAATTTTTTGTAAATAATAAGGAATTTTAAGCAAAAAAAAAACCTTGCAAATTGCAAGGTTTATGTGAGCGCGACAGGATTCGAACCTGTGACCGTCTGCTTAGAAGGCAGATGCTCTATCCAGCTGAGCTACGCACCCATTACCAATTAAAAATACTTAGTGGAAATTAAAAATTTCTAAAAAGTACCGATAATTAAGTTGGGAATTTTAAAAAGTCGGGGCGGCAGGATTCGAACCTGCGACCTCCTGGTCCCAAACCAGGCGCGATGACCGGACTACGCTACGCCCCGAAAAGTTTTTTTTGAAAGTTGCGGAGAGTAAGGGATTCGAACCCTTGGTACAGTTTCCCGCACGCTTGTTTAGCAAACAAGTCCTTTCGGCCACTCAGGCAACTCTCCTTTGCAATATTTTTAAGAGCTTCTGTTCTGTAATTGCGAGTGCAAATATAAAATAGTTTTAAGTAGTAACCAAAAAAAATTCTAAATAAATTAGTATTTTTGAACAATAAAATCAAAAACAAAAATCTTCAATGCGTAAATCATTATATATCATTAGTTTAGGAATTTCCCTGCTATCATGCGAAACTCAAAATAAAGTTGTTCAGACTGTAAAGCCAAAACCAACGCCCCAAAAACAGGTACAACCACCTAAAATAGTAAAACCACCTGTCGAAACTGAAAGGGGAGAATATTTTACTGTTAATCTGGCAGATGCCGCAAAAAATGACAATACAATAAGCTTTGGGTCTATTGTATCTGCAAAACCAGCCCAATACAACGTTGTTAAAACATACTTTCCAGCTTTAGCGCAGAATTTTAGACAGAAATATTTAGTACTTCATTATACCGCCTTAGATGATGAAAAATCTATTCGGGTTTTAACCGAGCAAACTGTCAGTGCGCATTATTTGGTAAACGATCTGGATGATAAAGAAATCTACCAGTTGGTAGATGAAAATAAACGTGCCTATCACGCCGGAATCAGCGCCTGGCGCAAGGATAAAAACTTAAATGACAATTCCATCGGTATAGAAATCGTGAACATGGGATTTACCTCAGATGCGACGGGTAAAAAAGTTTTCGTCCCTTTTCCTGAGTATCAATTTAAAAAAGTGGCAGCTTTAGCAAAAAATATTGCTACGCGCTATATGATTCCGCCAACCAATATTTTAGGCCATTCTGATATTGCGCCGGGAAGAAAACAAGATCCAGGTCCGAATTTTCCGTGGGAAAGACTTTACAAAGAATACCAATTGGGAATGTGGTACGATGATGCGGTAAAACAAGCTTTTTACGATCTTGCAGTGAGTACGGATTTTCAGTCTCAAGTTATTACAAGCCCTTTTATATTTAAAGTTCAAACGATGCTGCAGGGATTTGGATACGATGTTCAACCTTCCGGAACGATGGATGATGCTACAAAAAAAACAATCGAAACCTTTCAGTATCATTTTCGTCCAGCAAATTATGACGGTATTTTAGATCCTGAAACTTATGCGATTTTACAGGCATTAGTTCAGAAATATCCATAGATTTTTTCAAATTTTAAAAGTTCAAAAAATGATTAAAACCTATTTTTTGATCATTTTGGAACTTTTTTATTTTAAATCTATTTTAATGAAGTTATTGTTTATAATAATGCGTTGGAAAAGCATTTTCCGGCTTTTGGCGTAAAATATTAAGCAAAAACCAAGATTTTAAAAAACCAAAACCATAAGAAAACAGTTGAATATAACTGGAAATTACGGCAAGCGAAGCAATACTTACATTTCTTGTTTTTAATAAAGCGTGAAGAAAAATAATTAAGGTGTAAAGGCCATAAAGTGCTAATAAAAAACCGTTTTGCCACATAAAATAATTTAAAATTCCCATTAAATACCCAAGCAGAAAAAGTGATGGAAATGCAAATGTTAGTTTGGTGTATTTTGGATGGCGCTGATTTAAAATTGGTCGCGCTACACCAAACTGATAAACCTGTTTTGAAAACCTGCCAAAATCAGTTCGCCGTTTGTGATAAACGCCAATATTATCAAAAAATCTGGTAGTGAAATTATTTTCCCATAAAGTCATTGATAAATCCGGATCCTCACCTACGCGCAAATCTGAAAAACCGCCAACTTCTAAAAAAGCAGTTTTCCGAACGCCCATATTAAAACTTCTCGGCTGGAATTTCGTCACTGATTTTGCACTTCCACGAATTCCACCAGTTGTGAAAACCGAAGTCATGGAATATGAAATCGCTTTTTGAATTAAATTAAAACCTTTATGCGCTTTATCCGCCCCACCAAAAGCATCGCAGGAATTTTCTGCAATATTTTTTTTAATATTTTTTATGTACTCCTTCTCAACGATCACATCAGAATCCACAAAAACCAACCAATCATTTTTGGCTCTTTTTGCACCATAATTTCTTGATAAACCAGGACCAGAATTCGGTTTGCGGAAAAACTGAATATTTAGACTTTCAGAAAATAATTCGATAGTGTGACGCAAATCTATTTTAGAACCATCATCAACCAAAATGATTTCAAAATCTTTATCCGTTTGCAAAAGCAATGACGAAAGCAACTCAAAGAGTTCGTCTTTGCGGTTGTAGATGGCGATTATTATTGAGATTGAGTTCAATATAACAATTTAGAAATGTAACAGTTTAACAATGATAAAATATTAGAAGATCACAAATATTTATTCTGTTTCCGATTCTGTTTCATTCTCATTATTCAACTTATGAATTTTCTTCGTCCCTTCATACATTTCGTATTGCAAAAAGCGGCATTCTAATTTTCCATTAAATAATTTTATTTTTCTGGAAGGTCTTAAGTGTACTTTTTTGACGCCTTCATAATCTGAAGAAATCATCCAGGCCAAAGTATTCGGGTAATTTTTCTTAAAAGTATCGCCTATTTTGGTGTAAAAATCTTCGTCAGAAATTTCAATCCTTTCATCATAAGGCGGATTAAAAACCATTAACAAAGGAAATAATTCTTTTTTACTATCGAAAAAGTTTTGCTTTCTAACCTCGATAACTTCTTCCAATTCAGCGGCAGCAATATTTTCTTCGGCGGCATCAAGCATGAAATTATCAATATCATAACCGATAATTTTCCCGGTAAATTCTTTAATTCTTTTAATGCGGTTTTCTTTGATTGTTGAAAATAATTCTGCGTCATAATTTGGCCAGTTTTGGAAACCAAATTCTTTACGGAAAATCTGCGCCGGCAAATCCATCGCGATCATTGCGGCTTCAATTAGCAAAGTTCCGGAACCACACATTGGATCCAGAAAATTTCCTTTTCCGTCCCAATTGGCAAGATGCAACATTCCGGAAGCGAGAACTTCATTGATCGGCGCTTCACCTTGGGTTTTTCTATAACCTCTTTTAAATAAAGGATCGCCAGAAGAATCCAAAGAAATCGTCACCAATTCCCGGTCGATATGCAGATGAATTTTTATTTCTGGATTTTTAGAATCAACATTTGGACGTGTGTTGAATTTAAATTTAAAATAATCAACAATCGCATCCTTCATTTTTTGAACCATAAATTGCGAGTGCGTAAAACGGTCAGAATAAATGGTTGAATCTATGGCAAAACTTTGATCAACGCGCAAATAATCTTCCCACGGAAAATCAAATATTTTGTCGTAAAACCGGTTTTCATCCCAGGTTTTAAAAGTCATAATTGGCACTAAAATCTTTAAAGCCGTTCTACAACTGTAATTAATTTTATAAAGAAAACCCAGATCGCCTTCGCAATTAACGGCGCGGTTTTTCACTTCTACGTTTTGTCCGCCCAGTTTTCTTAATTCTTCTGCTAAAATTTCTTCTAGTCCGAAAAAGGTTTTGATCTGTATTTTTAAATTGTCTGAATCCATTTTAAGTTGTTGGTTGATAGTTGTCAGTTGTTTGCTTTCAATCACTAGTTTTTATTTATAAAAACTTTGATTTCAAGTAATAACTTACGTTTTGATCGTATTTCTGCAAATTTAGTTAATTTTAATTCGTGATTTTTTTTAGTTTTTTAAAAAGATGAAAATTTAAAAATTATTATCATCGAAAAACTTACAACCGACAACTGACAACTATCAACTAAAAAAGAACAACTATCAACCAAAAAACTTATTTTTGCCGAATGGAATGGTTTGAAACTTGGTTTAACACGCCGTATTATCACATACTTTACAAAGACCGGGATTACGAAGAAGGTGAACGTTTTTTAGAAAAACTTGTTGAATCATTAAATCTAAAACCAAAAGCAAAAATTATTGATTTAGCCTGCGGAAAAGGCCGACATTCGGTTTTTTTAAATAAAATTGGATTTCATGTTTTAGGTTTAGATCTTTCGGAGAAAAGTATCTTATTTGATAAAAAGTATGAAAATCCTGATCTTCATTTTGCCGTTCATGATATCAGAAATGAGATTGAAAGCGAAAAAGTAAATGCTGTTTTTAATTTATTTACCAGTTTTGGTTATTTTAAAACAGATGAAGAAGATCAAAAAGTTTTCACATCAGTTTCTAATATATTGGAAAAAAACGGACTTTTCGTTCTTGATTTTTTGAATGCTGAATACGTAAAAAATCACATAGAATATCAATCTACGATAAGAAAAGGTGAAATTGACTTTCATATAAAGAAGACCATTGAAAATAATCATGTGATAAAAGAGATCACTTTTCATGATGACGGACAGGATTTTAAATTTGAAGAAAATGTAAAATTGCTTGATTTAGAGGATATTAATAATTTTGCAAAAAACTCATATTTAAAACGTATTAAGATTTGGGGAGATTATCAGCTGAATGAATTTGACGTAAAATCTTCTCCGAGATGTATTAATGTTTTTAAAAAAATAAAATAAATATGGTTCAGTTTTTTATATTTATCTTATTGATTTTAAGTGTTGTAGCGGGAATTATTTTAGGTAAATATTTTGGCAAACAAGAAAAATTTGCAAAAAATCTTTTGATTTTAAGTGCTGGTTTTCTGATCACTATTTGTTTGACGGATGTTTTTCCGGAAGTTTATTCTTCAGAAAATCATTTGATTGGTTTGTGGATTATTGGCGGTGTTTTGGTGCAAATGATTCTTGAAAGTATGACGAAAGGCTTTGAACACGGGCACTTTCACAGTCATTCTGAGAAAGCAATTTTACCAATTGCTTTGATGATCGGCTTATTTTTCCATGCATTTTTGGAAGGAATTCCACTGGCTTCAGAAACTGAAATTTTCTCGCCTTATTTAATGGGAATTTTATTTCACAATCTTCCGATTTCATTTGTTCTCGGTGCTTTTTTAATAAAAGGTCGTAAAACTTTTACAGCAAAATCGTGGTTGATTATTTCAATTTTTGCGCTTGCTTCGCCGGTTGGACTATTTTTGGGCCATTATTTTAATCCAGATCTCAAAATATATTTTCTAGCGGTTGTTGGCGGTATTTTCCTTCACATTGCTTCGGTCATCATTTTTGAAAGCAGCAATAATCACAATATTGACTGGAAAAAAATTGGACTTGTCATTCTTGGCGTTTTACTGGCTTTAAGCGGGCATTTGTTGCATGGGTAATATTGGTTGGTGGTTGATAGTTGTCAGTTGTCGGTTTTCAGTTTTCAGTTGATAGTTGTCTGCTAATAAACAGATACAAATTATATTTCTATTATTAAATAACTTGCTTATTATAAAATATCTTTCGCAAAAGGGATAGAAGCGGCATCCTTTTTTTGTTGCGGGAAATGTTCTAATTTAAAAACTAAGCTTCGGCAAAAAAAGATATAGCGGACAGCCCGACCCGAGCGGCTGGAAAAGCGTCGGCGAGGGATTTGCCAAAAAAAAAGACTTTCACTAATGCGAAAGTCTTTCTTTAAATAATATTGGGTTAAAATTTATAACCTAAAGTAATTGAAACATTATTTCTGTTGTTTTTAACCTCACTTACGGCATAATTGCTTGTTGGAAGTACAAAATTATCTGAGAAATAGTTAGAATTTACATTATTGTCGCCTTGTAAAAAAGGGCTATTGTACGTTGACTTAATGTTTTGATAAGCTGCATCTAGATAAATTGAGCCAAAATCATAACCAATTCCGCCTGCCAAAGTGGTTTTTTTGCCAACGATAAAATTATCAAAAGATCTGTTAGACACAGAACCATCATTTTGGTAGGCAGCAATGTTTTGAGAATCAAACGGACTGCTTGAATAGCCATAACCGCCGCGCAGTCTAAATCCCATAATTCTATACTCTGCACCTACTTTCACCTCATTTAGATTTGAGTAATTATTGTCAAAATAATTATTTAATTCTGTTTCTGCAATGCCGTAAACTTTATATTTCGGTTTTGTAAGCCCTAATGTATAGTCAACATTTAAAGAAAAATCTTTACTTGCTACAAAAGCAGCACTCACGGTTGCCTTTAAAGGAGAAGATAATCTTCTGTCTTCAGTAAACGTACCATCGTCCGGATTTGAATACTCTGTGTAAACCCTGTTGATTTGCCAAAAAGTTGGAGATTCAACTGAAGCGCCCAATCTGATCTGATCATTTACTTTACCAATAACGCCTAAACTTGCAGCAAATCCATTTGACTGCTCGGAAAAAGGTGTGTATTGTTTGTTAAAAATTTCAGTTTTATTGACGAATGTGTCTGTAAAAGCAGCAGTGTCATATTGCTCAATATCCGCGCTTTTGAAGTGCAGAGCTGCACCAAAATATAAATTATTATTGTAATTGGCACCAACTGCAAAACTGCTTTTAGAAATATTTCCGTAGCGGTTGTATGCGTGTCCATTAAAATCTAAAGTTGTAGTTGCAGATGGAATGGCAAACCTAATATTTGTATTACCTCCCGACTCCGTATAATCTTCTACACTTTCAACAGTGTAGTTCACTGCAACGTTTACGAATTTCCATGGTGAATCACCTTCAAAACGTATCGTCCCAACTCCACCCGTTTGACCAAGATCTGTATTGTTTATTTTATACTTTGTTGATTGTCCATTAAAGTTTGTTGTGTTTTCACTGTTGTTAATTGACAATGTACCGTTAATACCGCTTGAGATAAAAACTCCAATTCCTGCTGGGTTTGTGTCTATAGTTGAGATATCTCCGCCTAAAGCTCCCATTGAGCCTGCCATTCCCTGGAATTTTGCAGTACCTGAATTTGAGTTATTCGAATAAATATCAGATGTATTTCTAATCGTCGAAATATCCTGAGCACTGAGAAGAGAAAAACTTGCAGCGAGTGTTAGTATCGCTAAAGAATTTTTTATCATTTTTTATATTTTTTTTAATATTATCTTCTAAAACCGCCACCGCCGCTTGATCTTGTCGCACCACCAGATTGGCCACCACCGCTGTTAAAACCACCGCCGCTTGAACCTGAACGAAAACCACCACTATTGGAATTATATCTTGGCTGATAAGAAGGTTCTGATCTCTGTGGCTGCTGATATTGCTGAGTTCTTCTTGGTTGGTATTGCTGTTGTTGTCTTGTCCCGTTTTGGGTTGTTTCACCGTTTCTGTATCTTATGCCAGAATTTTGGTTGTGGTTTGAAAGGGAATTATTTCTCGTGCGGGAAGGATCCTGAGTAGAATATCTTGGATTTCTAAACGCGCTTTCTACATTGCCTCTTCCATTGTTATTAAATCTTGCATTGGATTGACGATTATTAAGTCCGCCACCATTTTCACCACTTCTTCTGTAATTATAAAAGTTTCCGTAACCGTTACCATAACCATTGTAATAATTTCCATAGCCGTTATAATAATTTCCAAAACCTCCATAATAGTTGCCAAAACCTCCATAATAGTTACCAAAGCCACCATAATAACCGCCGAAACCACCATAATTGCCTCCGAAGCCACCACCATAATAATTTCCAAAATAGCCAAAAGGACTGTAACCAAAGGAGTAATATGGATTAAAACCGTAATAAGGACCATATCCGTATCCAAAATAATTACCAAATCCATATCCAAAATTTGAGTAAATATTTACATTTGTTTCAGTACCTGCGAAGCTGCCCCAATCAGAATCAGTGTTGTTGCTCCAGGCGTCGTATCTGTTATCACGCAAATTTTGATTTTCAGTACTTTTTTGGATAATCGACTGATCTTGATAATTATAATAATCGCCCACTTGATTTTGGTCATTAGACACATATCCTTCTGGAAGTGTATCTGTGTTTGGATTATAATAAACGCCATCTGTTTCACTATAACCGCCGGTTTGCATTACGCAGGAAGTCATCATCGCAATTACCGACAATGATAAAAGACTTTTCAAAGCCAGCCTGAAAGTCTTATTTATTTGTATATTTTTTCTCATGATGATGTATAAATTTTAATTATAAATTATATTTGCAAATAATACCAAAATTATACCAATAGAGGCATTGATTTTAGGTTTAAAATTACGCATTTAAAGTTAGATACAAATACATATCAAAAGTTAAAAATAATTTAGTAAAAAATGGCAAAACTTACAACAAGAACGGAAGATTACAGCAAATGGTATAATGAATTAGTTGTAAAATCAGATCTAGCAGAAAATTCCGGGGTACGCGGGTGCATGGTGATTAAACCTTACGGATACGCAATCTGGGAAAAGATGAGGGATGAGATGGATAAAAAATTTAAAGAAACCGGTCATCAAAACGCCTATTTTCCACTATTTATTCCTAAAAGCTATTTTGAGGCAGAGGAAAAAAATGCGGAAGGCTTTGCAAAAGAATGCGCCGTTGTTACGCATTACCGTTTAAAAACTGATCCAAATAATCCCAAAAAATTAATTGTAGATCCGGAAGCAAAATTAGAAGAAGAACTCATCGTTCGTCCAACTTCAGAAGCTATTATCTGGAATACATATCGTGGTTGGATCCAGTCTTACAGAGATTTGCCGATTTTAATTAACCAATGGGCAAATGTTGTTCGCTGGGAAATGAGAACAAGGTTATTTTTAAGAACAGCAGAATTTCTTTGGCAGGAAGGTCATACCGCGCACGCTACAAAAAACGAAGCCATTGAAGAAACCGAAAAAATGCTTCACGTTTATGCAGATTTTGCTGAAAATTTTATGGCAATGCCAGTAATTAGAGGGATAAAAACTGAATCTGAAAGATTTGCCGGTGCGGATAGAACTTATTGCATCGAAGCCTTAATGCAAGACGGAAAAGCCTTACAAGCAGGAACTTCTCACTTTTTAGGACAAAATTTTGGAAAAGCTTTCGATGTAAAATTTACCACTAATGAAGGTAAAATTGAGCACGCCTGGGGAACGTCCTGGGGAACTTCTACCAGATTAATGGGTGCTTTAATTATGACACATTCTGATGATCTTGGTTTGGTTTTACCTCCAACTTTAGCACCAATTCAGGTTGTGATCGTTCCTATTTTTAGAAGTGATGAGCAACTGGAAGAAATAAATACTGTGGTTGACAAACTTCAAAAAGAATTAAAGTTAAAAGGAATTTCCGTTAAATATGACGACCGCAAAGAAAATAAACCAGGCTGGAAATTTGCCGAATATGAACTTAAAGGTGTTCCTGTGAGAATTGCGATCGGGCCGAAAGATTTAGAAAACGGAACGGTAGAATTGGCACGAAGAGATAATTTAACCAAAGAAACGCAACCATTAGAAGGTTTGGAAAATTATATTGAAACTTTGTTGACGACCATCCAAAAAGATATTTATGCGAAAGCAGAAAAATACCGCGATGAGAATATGACAAAAGTGGATTCTTATGAAGAATTTAAAAAAGTTTTAGAGGAAAAAGGTGGTTTTATTCTGGCACATTGGGACGGAACTGCGGAAGAAGAAGCTCAGATTCAGGAGGAAACAAAAGCTACGATCAGATGTATTCCGTTAAATAACGATTTGGAAGATGGAATTTCAATGGTTTCAAAAAAACCGTCAAAACAAAGAGTTATTTTCGCAAAAGCCTACTAAGACTTTATTTAAAAAGTTTGTATTAAAGTTAAATGTAAAAAATTGGTAATTGGACTTAAAATTGATATTAACTAATCTAACATTTTAAATAAACTATTATGTCATTAAACATTATCGATCTTATTAAAGGTCAATTAGGCTCTGGTGAAATTTCGCAGGCTTCCACAAACTTGGGAGAAAGTGAATCTAGCATCAGCAAAGCAATTAGCGTACTTTTACCAACTATCGTTGGCGGACTTGCAAACAATCACGACAAGCCAGGTGTTTTAGATTCAATATTAGGTGCTTCTGCAGGGAATTCTGCCGGGAACTTAACAGAGGGATCAAACAATTCAATGATCACCACAATTTTAACTGCATTGTTTGGAGATAAGTTGAGCGCCATTACAAATTCCGTTTCTTCTTACTCAGGAGTTAGTGAAAATTCAGCTTCATCTTTATTAAATATGGTTACTGGTGCCACAGTTGGCTCCTTAGGAACTTATGCAAGTGAAAATAATTTAGGTACTTCAGGATTGTCAAGTTTACTTTCAGAGCAAAAAGGTATAGTTTCAACACTACTTCCTGCTGGTATTTCTTTAGCATCTTTGGGCCTTGGTCATTGGGGAACTTCAGAAACTACAGCTGTTCCACCAGTAACTGAAAATATTAAAGTAACATCTTTTGATGAACCTAAAGTTGATGTTACACGTGCTGGCGAAACTCATATGAACGTAGAGCCGGAAAATAATAACGGCGGCGGCTCCATCTGGAAGTGGCTTTTACCACTTTTATTGGCGTTAATAGCTGCATGGTTTATCTGGAGCAGATATAATAAAAGTAAAGATGCGAACACAACAGCATCAAATACAGATTCAACAATGATGAAATCTGATACGATGAATACTGCACCTATGATGGTTGATTCCACTGCAATGAATGCTTCAACAAAAACAGATACTGACATTGATCTTAACGGAAAAATGATAAAAGGTTATGCAGGTGGAATGGAAGCTTCAATGATTTCTTTCTTAAAATCCGGCGGATATCAAAATGCAGCAGATGATGCAGCATTAAAAGGAACCTGGTATAATTTTGACAAAGTAAACTTTAAAATAGGAAGCGCTACTGATTTAGAAGCAGGTTCCCAAGGACAACTTGAAAATCTTGTTGCTATTTTAAAAGCTTATCCAGAAGCAAAAATTAAAGTTGGTGGCTACACTGACAAAACCGGCGATGAAGCAAAAAATCTTACATTATCTCAGGAAAGAGCAGATTTTATTAAAAATGCATTAACAAAATCTGGAGTTGGTTCTCAGGTATTAGAAGCAAAAGGCTACGGAAGTTCTCAAGCAACTGTTGCTGCGACTGCAACTAATGATGAACGTGCTATTGATAGAAAGATGGCGGTACGTTTCGCAAAATAAAATACAATTCATAGAATATTTAGAATCCCGAATCTTTTCGGGATTTTTTTTGCTTAAAATTTAAAAATTAGTGAAATAACAAAAGATTTTACTAAACATTTTAATTAGTAAGAATAATTAAACTACATTTGTTAGACTAAACTAACAATCGAAATGGACCGCGGCTGGAGAAAAGAAAAACATCAAAACTCACTATCAGAAGTATTTTCAAGTGTAAATATTCCTGAGGGCGCTGGATTTTGGCGAAAATTTCTAGCATTTGCCGGTCCTGGTTTAATGGTCGCTGTCGGTTATATGGATCCAGGAAACTGGGCGACAGATATAGCAGGTGGTGCGAAATTCGGCTACACTCTATTATCGGTAATTTTAATTTCAAATATTTTCGCCATTATTTTGCAGCATTTAGCCGTTAAATTGGGTGTAGTTGCAGAACGCGATTTGGCACAGGCCTGCAGAGATCATTTCAAACCCACAACTAATTTTATTTTATGGATTTTATGTGAAATTGCCATCGCTGCCTGTGATTTAGCAGAAGTGATCGGCTCTGCAATTGCGTTAAATTTACTTTTTGGCATTCCGCTAACCTGGGGAATTGCAATAACGGGAATTGACGTTTTCATCATTTTACTCTTACAATCGCGTGGATTTCGCTGGATCGAAGCTTTTGTTGCAGGATTAATTTTTGTAATATTTGCCTGTTTCGGCTATGAGATTATTGCCAGCAATCCTGATATTTTTCCTTTACTTAAAGGTTTAGTGCCAACAAAACAGATTGTTTACAACCCGGAAATGCTCTACATCGCTATTGGGATTTTAGGCGCAACGGTGATGCCTCACAACTTATATTTACACAGCTCGATCGTTCAAACCAGAAATTATAAACGAGATATTAAAGGGAAAAAAATGGCGATCAAATTTGCCACACTTGACAGTACATTTTCATTATTTCTTGCATTTTTCGTCAACGCGGCAATTTTGATAGTTGCCGCTGCTACTTTTCACAACACAGGAAATCAGGATGTTGCGGACATTTTTGACGCTCATAAACTTTTAGATCCACTTTTGGGAACAGGTTTAGCAAGTGTATTTTTCGCCATCGCACTTTTGGCTTCGGGACAAAATTCTACTTTAACGGGAACTCTCGCTGGACAAATTGTGATGGAAGGTTTTTTAAATATTAAATTAAAACCCTGGCTTCGGCGCCTTATCACACGATTGATTGCCATTGTTCCTGCACTAATTGTGGCTATTCTTTATGGTGAGAAAGGTACCACTCAATTATTAGTGTTAAGCCAAGTTATACTTTCAATGCAACTAAGTTTTGCGGTAATTCCTTTGGTTATGTTCACCAATTCTAAAGCAAAAATGGGAGAATTTGCCAATAAAAATTTCTTAAAAATAATTGTCTGGCTGATAACTTTTATCATTTTGGTTCTAAATCTTTACCTCCTATATACGACCATTTTTTAGTAAAAATCATTTAATTATTTTCTTTTTATCTAAAAATCATTTAAATGAAAAATATATTTTTATTAACATTTCTATGTTCAAATTTTATTTTTTTTAAAGCGCAGGAAAAGATAGAACTGGATCGACCTGATCAAACAGAGACTTCTGCAACTGTTCCTTTACATTATTTTCAAATGGAAAATGGCTACGTTTATGAACAGATCAACAAGGTTGAAAATTCTCAGCAATTTCCCGGAATTTTATTTAAATATGGTATTGGGGAAAGTACAGAACTAAGGTTGATAACTCAATTTAATTTTGATAAAATTGATGATTTAAAGAAAAATAAATTTCAACCAATCACTTTAGGTTTCAAAACAAATTTAATTAAGGGGAAAAATAAAATTCCCAATATTTCTTTTTTGGGACATTTATCATTTTTTGCGAAAGATGATAATGGAAGAAATCGAATAATTCCAGAGTTTAAATTTCTTTTTGATTACAACTTATTTGAAACTGTAAGTTTGGGCTACAATCTCGGAATGGAATGGGATAATAATTTAAATGAAAATTATACTTACACATTTACAATTGCAAAAGCTGTCAGTCCAAAATTAAATATTTTTGTGGAAGCTTACGGATTTGTAAGTCCAATTATTTCAGCAGACCATCGCTTAGATGGAGGTTTTACCTATTTTCTAAGTAATAATTCTGCCATTGACCTTTCAGCGGGAAAAGGTCTGTCGAAATTTTCACCTGATTATTTTGTTTCTTTCGGTTACTCTTTTAGAATAAATTTAAAAAAATAAAATACTCAGTCAATTATCGTATTCAGTATTTTTAAAGTATTTAATCTGTTTGAATATAGAAGCTTAAAAAAAAGAAATTCTGCCTAAATGTCCAATTCCATTCTTTGGCAAATTGTTTGTGAATGTCGCTTTATAAAATTATGAAAATGGACGACAACAAACATATTAACGAAGAGGAGTTTAATTCTACTGAAGAAACACAAGAAGAAAACCAAACAAATCCTGAAGAAAACACAGAAAACCTGACAGTTGAAAAATCATCAGAAGAATTGGCAGAAGAAAAAGACCGCTATATTCGTCTTTTTGCGGAATTTGAAAATTATAAGAAAAGAACTGTAAAAGAACGTAACGAATTTTTTCAATACGCCAGCCAGGAAATGATGGTTTCTATGTTATCAATTCTTGATGATTTCGAAAGAGCCATGAAAGAAATTTCTAAAAACGGAAACGAAGCTGATTTAAAAGGCATTGAATTAATATACCAAAAGCTAAAAAGTAAATTAACTGAAAAAGGTTTAAAACCTATTGAAGTGAATGTTGGCGATGTTTTTAATGTAGATTTTCATGAAGCCATCACTGGAATTCCTGCTCCAACGCCGGAATTAAAAGGCAAAATTGTAGATGTGATCGAAACTGGTTATCAATTGCACGACAAAGTAATTAGATTCGCAAAAGTAATAACCGGACAATAAATTTATTTTTAATGGGTAATAAGTAATTGGCAATTGTCCGATTAAATTTATTACCCATTATTTATTACTCATTAGTTATAAATAAGATGGCAAAAAGAGACTATTACGAAATATTAGAAATTTCAAAATCTGCTTCACCAGAGGAAATAAAGAAAGCCTATAGAAAAATGGCGATCAAATTTCACCCGGATAAAAATCCCGGAGATGCAGCGTCAGAAGAAAAATTCAAAGAAGCCGCGGAAGCCTACGAAGTTTTAAGCGACGGGAATAAAAAAGCACGTTACGACCAATACGGACACGCAGGAATGAGTGGCAATGGAGGTTTTGGTGGCGGCGGAGGCGGCTTCGGTGGCGGTATGAATATGGACGACATTTTTAGCCAGTTTGGAGATATTTTTGGCGGTCATTTTGGCGGCGGCGGCGGAAGACAGCAACAGCAGCAAGTTCGCGGTTCTAATTTAAGAGTTAGAATAAAATTAAATTTAGAGGAAACTCTAAACGGCACTCAAAAAACCATTAAGGTTAAAAAAATGAAGTTTGCCAAAGGCGCAACTTCTAAAACCTGCCCAACATGTAACGGAGCTGGCGCGCAAATAAAAGTGATGAACACTATGTTTGGGCAAATGCAAACGCAACAGACATGTAGCACTTGTCAGGGAATCGGGAAAGTAGCTGATAAAATTCCGGCTGGAGCAAATGCACAAGGCTTGATAAAAGAAGACGAAGAAGTAACAATTAATATTCCTGCAGGCGCAAGAGACGGTGTTCAACTAAGCGTTCGCGGTAAAGGAAATGATGCGCCTTTTGGTGGAATGGCTGGCGATCTTTTAGTTGTTGTGGAAGAAGAAATCGACAAAACAATTAAACGCGAAGGCGATAATCTTCACCAGGAACTCTACATATCATTTGCAGAATCAGCTTTGGGAACTTCAAAAGAAGTAAATACTGTTGGAAGCAAAGTGAAGATTAAAATAGACGCTGGAACGCAATCCGGGAAAATTTTAAGATTAGCAGGTAAAGGTTTGCCGAGTCTTGAAGGTTATGGAAAAGGCGATATGTTTGTTCATATCAATGTTTGGACGCCACAAAACCTAACACCTTCTCAAAAAGAATTTTTTGAAAAACAGATAGAAAATGGCGAAATGATGGCAGAACCTTCTGGAAAAGAAAAAACATTTTTCGATAAAGTAAGAGATTTGTTTAATTAGACAAATAGAAAATAGACCGATATAAAAGAGACTTTTTTTAAAGTCTCTTTTTTTATGATAAAAATCAAAGTGTACAAATTGGTAAATCGATTGTTAATTCTTGTTGGAATTTAATCTACTCCAAAAATTATCATGAAGAAATATATTATCACATTTATTTTGGCACTTTTCGCCTCATTCTCTTTTGCGCAGAGCAAAGATTTTCAGCTTTCAACACATATTTTAGATGTTTCTAAAGGTTTGCCTGCAAGTGGCGTTTCCATTAAATTAGAAAAGATGAATTCTAAAACAAAAATATGGGATTATGTAGATCAGAAAACGACAGATGAAAATGGAAGAATCCCTGATTTTTTAAAAAACGACAAAGATAATTCTGGGATCTACAGATATACTTTTTTAACGAAACCATATTTTGAAAAACAAAAAGAGGAAAGTTTTTATCCCTTTATAGAACTTGTTTTTGAGATCAAAGGAAAAACGCATTTTCATGTGCCAATTACCCTTTCAGCGTACGGTTATTCCACTTATAGAGGAAGTTAAATTATTTTAAATATTTGGTAAAATTCCAAAATTTCCTGGTTTTTAAATAATTTAAATCATATTCTTTACTGTAAGCTTCACGTTCAAAACTGATATTCTGGTAAGCAAAATAGGGATTTTTAAATTTAATCAGTAAATAATAATATTCTAAAACATACCACAGATAGAAAAAGACAATAAACATTTCCAACTGCTGACGAAGGTGAATTTTTTCATGATTAAGCAGGATCTTATTTTTTTTATCTGAAGAATTTTTTAAAAGAATAAAAGGAAAAAGCGTAATGCCGTTTATTTTCGTATTTTTGAGTAGCAGATTACAAACTAATATCATAGCGCAAATATAAAAATGATTTTTAGGATTTAACTTATGATAGAAAAAGAAATCAAAGAGAATGAAGACTTTTATTACAACGAACAGGGCTACCGGGTTTTTACGGAAAAATACCATTTAAAACGTGGTTATTGCTGCAAAAGCGGCTGTAAACATTGTCCTTTTGGTTACGATAAAAAAACTGATTCCTTCAAAAAAGTAATTGGTGCAGACAAAAAATTTTAAATAAAATAATTTAACTCTAAATAAAAAACCATCATGCAAAAAAAATATTTCGCTCTGTTATTTGCAGTAGTTCTGGGATTAACTTCCTGCAGCCCTTTTCAGGTAAGATCTGATTATGCTGAAACTGCTAATTTTAGTAATTATAAAACTTATAAATTGAGAATTAGTGATCTCAATCTCAATGATATCGATAAAGACCGCGTTCTTAATGAAGTTTCAAAACAGCTTCAAATGAAAGGATTACAGGTTTCTGAAATGCCTGATTTAGTTGTTAATTTAAAAGCCAATCATAAACAAGTAAATGACGTTCAAAGCAGTCCTTATGGATTATACGGAGGATTTGGATATGGTGGATTTGGTTTTGGGATGAGCAGAACTTTTAGCAATAACTATAATGAAGGTTCACTTATAGTTGATCTTGTTGACGCAAAAACCCAAAAATTGGTTTGGCAGGGAATTGGAAAAGGAATTTCTGTAGATTCGCCAAAAACAAAACAAAAACAAATTCCGGAAATCGTAAGTGAAATTATGGCAAATTATCCTCCAGAAATGAAAAAATAAATTTCAAAATTTGATATATAAAACCAAAAAAACTGTTTAAAGATTTGAACAGTTTTTTTGGTTTTTTTTTTTTGATTCTTGGCTCTTCGCTCTTGAATCTTAATTCTACTTTCCTAAAACCTCAGTAATCGGGTTTCCAACATTTCCGCTGGGAAACTGAATGTGCAAAAGCGCACAAATCGTTGAGGCAATATCCGTCATGTAATAATCTTTGTTACTTTCCCCTTTTTTAATTCCCCAACCCATAAATATTAACGGAATATGAGAATCATACGAGTTCCAGGCGCCGTGCGTCGTTCCCAGTTTTGAATAACTTGGCAAAAGTGAATCGTGGTAAATGATTTGAATATCGCCACTTCTTTGCCAGTTAAAACCGTTTATAATTCTTGTTTTAATCGGCTCCGGAATAGAAAATTGCGCTACTTTTTTCATATCAACAGCAAACAAAACACTTTTGTCTTTATTCAAAGAATTAATCAAATAATTTTTCACTTCATCACCGTCTAATTTATTGTCATCCATCAACTTATCATCTAAATAAATTTGGCTATTCGTGTAAGAACTTACAAGTTTTTCAACTTTAAATTTATCCTTTAAAAGTTGATTATACTCTTTTTTCGCATCTTCACCATAAAAACCAGTCGCCATTTTATGCTCCTCCATGAAACCTTCAGAATGTGCGCCACCATGATCTGCACTTAAAAAAACGGTATAATTTCCTGCACCCACATTTTTGTCTAAATATTTAAAAAATTCGGCTAAATCCCGGTCTAAACGTAAGTAAACATCTTCTACTTCCACAGAATTTGGTCCAAATTTATGTCCGGCATAATCTGTTGAAGCTAAATTTATCGCTAAAAAATCTGTAATGGCGTCAGCGCCTAAACTTTCCCCTTTTAATGCGGCTTCAGCGGCTTTTAATGTTAAAGTATTTCCAAAAGGCGAAGTTCTGATATTGTCTTTATCTTTTTGATAATCCGCTGCAAAATTACTGTACGGAAAAGTCGGCGTTTTTGCACTTCCCAAAAGTCCTTCCCACGGTGAATTGTCTGGCGAACTTTCCGTGTATTCTGAAATTGGCAACAAAGTATTCCAGCCATTTTTCACTAGATTATCCGGAACTTTTTCTGCATTAAAATCATTTAGCCATTTAGGTAGTTCTTTCATATAATAAGAACTTGTCACAAAATTTCCGGAGGAATCGTCGAACCAATACGCACCATTTGGATTATGTCCTGCAGGTAAAATGGAAGCGCGGTCTTTTAAAGAAATTCCAACTACTTTTCCTTGAAAATTAGTAGCAATTCTTAATTCATCGGTCATTGTCGTAGACCAAAGATTTTTCGGGGATTGGCTTCCCACTTTTGCATTTGTAGTACCAACGGGTTTTACGGAATCATCTTCTGTGCAGTAAACGCTTCTCCCCAGTGATTTGTCAAACCAGTCATTGCCGGGAATTCCATTAATTGCAGGAACTGATCCTGTATAAATTGAACTGTGGCCAACCGCGGTGTAAGTTGGAATATAAGGAATGTGCACATTGTTAGCAGAAAAACCCTCATTTAATAATCGTTTAAAACCATCATTTTGGTATTTATCATAATATCGGTAAAGATAATCCCAGCGCATTTGATCGACTACTAAACCAACAACAAGTTTTGGTCTTTGTAAAGTTGTATTTTTATTTTTTTGGGCAAATAAACCTGTTGAACAAATCGCAAGTGTAATGAGCGTGAATTTTCTAAACATTTTTCATTTTTAAAATATTAATTCAAATTTAAGGAAATGTTTGGGAAGCGTTATCTGTGCTGTATTAATTTTATAATAAAATTTAAACTTTTCAAAAATAAAAACCCCCGGTCTTCTTAGCCCCGATTGAAACGGTATCCTTTTTCTTTTGAAAAAAAAGAAAAAGATATAGTGGAAAGCGGGAACTCTTTTGAAACAAAAACCAAAATCTTCTTGCTTCTAAAAAAAATTATCCCGCCGAAAAACGACAGGACAATTTATATTTATTTGATTGATTTCTTAAAATCCTAAATCACCATTGACCTCACGCACGGCTTTTGCAGCGGTTGCGAAACTTTCTTTTTCAGAATCAGTAAGGGAAATATCAACAATTTTCTCAATTCCATTTTTCCCAATGATACACGGAACGCCCATGCAAATGTCGCTTTCGCCATATTCGCCATCAAGCATTACGGAACATGGAATCATTTTTTTCTGGTCGCAAACGATGGACTGCACCAAAACCGAAACCGCTGCGCCCGGCGCATACCAAGCAGAAGTTCCTAATAATTTTGTTAAAGTAGCACCGCCAACTTTCGTTGCTTCGGCTAAGTTATTTTGAGTTGATTCATCTAAAAATTCTGAAATAGAAACACCATTTCTTGTTGCTTTTGATAATAATGGCAACATTCCTGTATCACTGTGAGCCGCGATCACCATTCCATCTACGTCAGAAATTGGGCAATCTAATGCTTCCGCCAAACGGTATTTAAAACGGGCTGAATCTAATGCGCCACCCATTCCGATAATGCGTTCTTTTGGCAAACCTGAAGTTTTATGAACCAAATAAGCCATCGTATCCATCGGATTAGAAACCACGATAATGATCACATCCGGTGAATGTTTTACTAAATTTTGAGTTACTTCTTTTACAATTCCGGCGTTGATGCCGATCAATTCTTCGCGCGTCATTCCCGGTTTACGTGGAATTCCAGAAGTTATAACAGCTACTTTTGAACCGGCTGTTTTAGAATAATCGCCAGTTGTGCCAGTAATTTTGGTATCGAAACCATTTAGGGATGCGGTTTGCATTAAATCCATTGCTTTTCCTTCTGCAAAGCCTTCTTTTATGTCAACAAGAACAACTTCAGAATTGAAATTTTTCATTGCGATGTATTCTGCACAACTTGCACCTACTGCTCCTGCGCCAACTACGGTAACTTTCATATTAATTTATTTATTGTTTTTAATGGAAATATGGAAACTTGCGTTTTCATATTAATTTATTTATTGTTTTTAATGGAAATATGGAAACTTACGTTTTCATATTAATTTATTTATTGTTTTTTAATGGAAATATGGAAACCTTTGTTTTCATATTATTTTTTCTAATGTTTTTAATGGAAATATAGAAACTTGCGTTTTCATATTATAGATTTCTCAAATTTACAAAATATTGAAGTTTTGCGCAATTTTGTATTTATTAAAGTTTTATTAAATATTTACCAAAGAATAAATAAAATCTATGGTTCTTATCATTATTTGCTAACCTAAATCAAGAAGAATACTAAAATTGTAGACTATCTTTGTTTTAAATTTAAACAAAAAATGAGTTTCGCAAAGCATTTGCACGAGGGCTATTCTAACCGAAAATTTGACATTGATAAAAAGAAAATTGAAGATTTTATCGACCGTTTCTTTAGGTTTATATTTTTTTTAGAATATCAAAGATGCGCAGAACTCAGCAATATCGAATCCAGGCTAAATGATTTTAAAAACGAGTTTAATGATATTTTATATTCTGTAACTGATATAAAAGATAATTTTCAGACCGAATTATTTTTTGAAAATTTTCCGAAAATCTACAAAACTTTAGAAAACGATGCGCAGATAATTTTAGAAAACGATCCTGCCGCAACAAGCAAAGAAGAAGTGATGTTTTCTTATCCTGGTTTTTTTGCCGTGGCGATTTACCGCTTTTCGCACGAACTTTATAAAATAGGAATTCCGTTAATTCCCAGAATCTGGACAGAATTTGCACACAGTAAAACCGGTATCGATATCAATCCCGGCGCTCAAATTGGTGAAAATTTTTTTATTGATCACGGCACAGGAATTGTGATCGGTGAAACGACGATTATAGGAAGTAACGTGAAAATTTATCAAGGTGTGACTTTGGGTGCGCATTCTGTGGCTAAAAATTTACAAAATGTAAAGCGTCATCCAACTATTGAAGACGGCGTCGTTATTTACGCAAACGCGACAATTTTGGGCGGCGATACGATAATTGGAAAAAATGCATTAATTGGCGGAAATGTCTGGATCACGGCAAGCGTTGATGAAAATTCAGTAGTTTTTCACAAAGGACAAGTGACAGTTAAAAATAAATTTCCCACACACGAGCCAATCGTTTTTAGCATTTAAAAATAGAATAATTTTAAAAAAATATAGATATGAAACTGAACAATATTTTAGAAGCAATCGGAAATACGCCGATAATTAAAATATATAAACTTTTCCCGAAAAATGTTGAAGTTTATATGAAATTGGAAAAGCAAAATCCGGGCGGAAGTATTAAAGACAGAATTGCTTTGGCGATGATTGAAAAAGCCGAACAGGAAGGGAAAATTAACAAAGACACTTTAATTATTGAACCGACTTCCGGAAATACAGGTGTTGGTTTGGCAATGGTTTGCGCCGTAAAAGGGTACAAATTAGTTTTGGTAATGCCGGAAAGTATGAGTGTTGAACGCAGAAAACTAATGAGCTCCTATGGCGCGCAATTCGTTTTGACACCAAAAGAAGCGGGAACTTCCGGCGCTATTAAAAAAGCTATCGAAATGGGAAATGAAATTGAAAATTCCTGGATTCCGCAGCAATTTGAAAATCCTGCAAATTTTGAAATTCACGTTAAAACTACCGCAGAAGAAATTCTAAAAGATTTCCCGGAAGGTTTTGATTATTACATTACTGGCGTTGGAACCGGCGGTCATATCACAGGTGTGACAGAAGTTTTAAAGCAAAAATTTCCAAATATGAAAAGTTTTGCAGTTGAACCTGAAGATTCACCCGTTATTTCCGGCGGCGCGCCTGGACCTCATCCTCTGCAGGGAATTGGCGCAGGTTTTATTCCTAAAAATTTACACACAGAAGTTCTTGACGGAATAATTCAGGTCGAAAAAGCGGACGCATTTGCTTTTACTAAAAGATTAGCCGCTGAAGAAGGAATTTTAGCAGGAATTTCAACAGGTGCTTCTTTAGCAGCAATTAATAAAAAATTGAGTGAAATACCTGAAGGTTCAAAAATATTGACTTTCAACTACGATACCGGCGAGAGATACTGGTCTGTTGATGGGCTTTTTGAGGAAAATCTTTACGACGAAAATAAATAGAATTTCAATTTAAAATTTAAAATCCCGCTTCTAAACGGGATTTTTTTATTTGTAAAGTTTCTGGCATTTTTCGCAAACATACGTTTTGCGTTTTACTTTGCCCATTTCTTCAATCACCAATTCGGTTTTGTCTTTTGGACAGGTTTTTTTACCATAAATTGTCGCAGATTCTTTCACCTTATCGGTTTTTAATAGTTCTAAAAATTCCTGAGAATATTCCACAACCATTTTAATTAAAAAAATCAACTTTTTTTCCGGAATTACATTTATCATACTATCAGGATGAATTTTCGCGTGGTATAATGCTTCAATTCTGATAATATTTCCAACGCCTGTAAATAAATTTTGATCCATTAAAACATCCCCTATCATCTGCTCAGAATGTTTTGTCTGTAATTCATTTAAGACAAAATCCGCATCAAATTCAGGTTTTAAAATATCAGTTTTAAAGTTGAAATAATCATCTGGTTTTCCTTGATAAAATTTAGTTTTTGCGACGTAAAAATTAATCTCGGATTCTGCAAAATGCAGGGCAAAACTGGCGTTTACCTTTTTGCGTTTATTAACCAACATACTTCCGAAAAGTCCTAAATGAACCGCAATGAAAAAATCTTTAAAAACAAAAAGTAAATTTTTACCAAAAGCATCAATATCTTCCAGTTTAATATTTTCAATTTTAGACTTGTCCATTTCGCCATATCCAGACGCTTCAGATACGGTTTTACCTTTAAATCTTTGTAATTTATTTCTCAGGAAAAGTATAGATGGACCTTCAGGCATTTGGTATTATTTAAAAAATTTAATTAATGATTTAACAAAAACTGATATGCCATTTCTGCGCCGTTTAAAAAATCCTGATCATCAAAAAACTGCGATTTTTCTTCTAAATTTTCTATAAATAATTTCCATAAAAAACCGGTCTGATCACCATAAAGACCGAAATAATTAAAATTTACGCCATCGAAATGTATGTTTTTTAACAGATTTTTTGCGATCATATTTCCGCCCAAAGTGGCGCCTTCCATCACATATAAAATGCCAAAAGCTTCAGCTTCATTTTTTAAAGATAACTTGGATTTTTCAAATAAACGCGAAATATCGAAAAGCAAAATGTCTTTTGTAATAGCCGGCAATTTTCTTCGTTTTTCAGGATGCAATTTTTCTGCTGATTCTACTGAAATTTTAGAAAAAACTGCTTCTTCAAAATGATTTATAAAATTATAATTGTGCTTTAAAACGAAACGGTAATCATTTAAATCAAAACTTTTGTCCATTATTTTTTTTGACAATAATCTTTCTTCAACCTGATCGTGTAAACTTCTTGTTTGTTCTTTTAAAAGAATCGAAATCATTAAAATATATTACGGTTTTTGAAATTTTAATATAAATGTCGTGCCTTTACCAGAGAAACTTTCATAGGAAATTTCACCGCCGATACGGTTCATAATACGATTTACGATGGACAAACCTATTCCGTTTCCTTTATAGGATCTCGCGTTATCCATTCTGCTAAAAACCTTGAACATTTTATTTTCTTCTTCTTTTTGAATACCAATTCCATTGTCTGAAATTTTATAAACGACTTCGTTATCAACAATTTCACCGTTAATTTCTACCAAAGGATTTTCCTGTTGCGCAGAATATTTCACGGCATTGGTAATGACATTTAGAAAAATCTGATAAAGCATAGTTTTATCAGCAAGAACTGCCGGACAATCCTTTACTATAATTTCGGTTTCAGATTTTCCGTAAGATAATTTCGAGTCGCTGCTTATTTTTTCAATTAAAACTTTTGTAGATTCTTCTTTTAAGACAATTTCCTGCGATTTTGATTTACTTAACTGCAAAACATTTCTCATCATATCAGCCATTCCATCAATTTCCGAAATAATTCCGCCTACTCTTTTTTGAAGATTTTCATCTTCTTTATTTTTCATCAAAAGCATTTGCGCATTGATTTTCATGACCGTAAGCGGCGTTCCAAGATCATGAGAAACGGTATAAGAAAAACTGTCAAGTTCTTCATTAACTTCCTTAAGTTCTGCAACGAGTTCTTTTACCTTAACAAACTGACTATGTGATGCTTTAAGAACAATTTCAACCACTTTTCTCATGGCAATTTCATCCTTTAATTTCCAGGGTTCAGATTTTCCTTTGATACTTTCCCTGTAGATCGCGAAAGATTTACGCGGGGAAATCATCATTTTTTCAACACCGCCTTCAGTAACAGATTCAAAAGTTTTCTCGGGATTTCCTGCCCATAGAATATCTTCATCCAATTCTTTCCGGAACCACAAAATCAGTTCTTTCTTCGTATTGTCAATGTAAGCAGTTGCCATACCGGCAGCATTTTTTATATCCGGAAAGTATGAATTTTTAAACTCATTACTAAAAAAGAAATTTTCTGTCAAATCGTCGCGAACCCAATCTCTCACTTTCAAAATATCTTCTTCAGAAGGTGTACTTCCAAAAGTTTCAATTTTATCTGCGATGATAATTGCGACACCATCAGCATCTGGATATTTGCAAATTTCTTCTATATTCTCATAAAGTGCAATATCTAAATTTTCAAAATTTAAAAATTTCTGCATCAACAGCGCATTTTTCTTATCCAGTTCAAGACTTACCTCTAAGCTTTGTTTTGCAATCACTGCCGTATAAGTATTTGCCGCAATAATTGTTAAAACTTCGGCCTGAATTCTATTAATAAGGTTGATATGTTTCTGCGTGATATTCTGGCAGGTTACTAATCCCCACAATTTTTCATCAATAATAATAGACGTGCTAAAGCTGGAAACTGCACCACCATTTTTTAAATACTGATTGTGAATGGGCGACATTGCCCTTAGATCGGAATGAGTAAGATTTATTTTTTCATCAGTTTCACTTAAAATGGCGACCTGATCACAATCAGCATCGCTCAGAATTCTTTTTTTATTTTTAAGATAAAGTTCTCTTGCTTGCTTCGGAATATCGCTTTCCGGGTAATGTAAATGAAGGTAACTTTCTATATTATCATTCTTTTTCTCGGCGATCACTTTTCCACTTCCGTCTTCCAGAAATTGGTAAACCATCATTCTGTCATAACCGACAGTGTCCGTAAAAGCACTTAAAAGATTGTTCCAAATCGCTTCTTCGGATTTTGATTTGTTAATATTGTCATATTTGCAGGACAGAAAAATTTTCTTTTTATCTTCTTCAATATTCTTCTCGAACTGCAAAAAAATAAATTCACCGGATCGAAAACCTGTAAAATGATAATCTATATTTGAAATTAAAACAGTATTAAAGGAAATTTCCGCTTCATTTAAAGAATTTTTACTTAAATGACGGTAATTATCAGAACTGGTCACGGCAGAAAAAACACCATCAAAATCTTCCAGATTTTTACCAAAAAAAGAGGTTTTCACGGGGAAAATTTCAGGAAGATTTTCACTGAAAAACTTTATTTTTTTTGAAGTTGAATCCAACCCGATCAAATATCCAAAACTTTGAATATATCCGGGAATGTGAATCTGCTCTTCATGACAGGCGACAAAATCCATAGAAAAATGTAAGTTAAAACGTTCAAAGATAATCTTTTATTTTAAAACCTTTATTTTTCTTCCTCGAAGTAAAGCATATAAAATTTGCCATTTTCATCCTGTCCTTGCTGAATCATTTTTCGATCACCGTGAACATAAATGCTAAAGTTTTTATCCAATTTAATGATGCTTTTAAAATAGCGCTGGTTTTTCTTTACCGCAGTTTGATTAATTGGAAATTCTTCTGAAATAGAAACCTGCATTTCCTGCTCATAATCACTTTTAAAATTGGAAAAACTTTCAATTACAGTTTCGTCTTTTAGAACTTCTTTGGTAAATTCATCGTAATCGAAGGTTTCTTTTTCTTTAAAAAAGTTGATTGATTTGGTTAAAAAATCGGCTTGATCAGGTTTGTTGACTTCAAATTCCTGCGGCAATTGTTTGATGATAAAATCCTTGAAAACCGACAAAGTTTCCTGCGTGTGAAAATATTCATCATCACGCTGTTTTACTTTTAGGAAGTCTTCAAACCAATAATATTGATCGCCATTTTTATTATTATCAACCACAGAAATCGCAAAACCGGATTCTTTATCAGTGTTGTAAATTAAACAACCTTTATCCAATTTGGCTAATGAGATTCCGTAATCTTTTTCAATCTCATAATTTTCATCTTTCGGCAAGATTTTAAGAAAAGGATTTTTATTTTCTGTTTTAAAAATTCCGATCGAGTCGATTTGATCGCCTTCCTCAGTGATTCCGCCTTCAAAATAAACCACAAACATTTCACCGCCTTGAACGCGCGGATTTTCCGAAATTTCGTATAAATGTTTCGCAATATTCTCAGATTCAAATCTGAACTTGTCTTTATCTTCAAAAATCTCTGCAACCGAAGAATAGATCGGATTTAAAGACAAATAAGAATCGCTGTAAAACTGAAATTGTTCTTCAGATTTAAAAGCATTCAGGAAATAATCGGTCAACAATTCCTTCATATCTTCATCAATCTGAAGTTCTTCTTCCGAAAGAAAAAGGTTTTCCTGATTGATTTTATTCCCGACTTTGTGAACTATAATTTTTGAGAGCATTTTTGATTTTTTGTTGGTTGCAAAGATATTTTTAAAAGATTGAAGCAGGAAATATTTAAAGAAAAATAAAAATTTCCAGGCTAAATTTTTCCTGCTCAATAAATAGTTAAGTTGTTATAAATAATATTAAAGTTTCAAAATATTAGAAAAAGTGGAATTATTGTTGGTTTCAAGAAAGCCAATTAAAAATATTAATCAAAACAACATTGAAAATGAAAAAGCAAAAAATGATCAATACGAAAAAAGCGGTAATTGCAACTTTATTTTTTGGCGCAGTAAGTTTCGGATATGCACAAACTACGACAATGCCGAGCGACAGCGCAAAAGTTGAAACCGCACAAACACAAACAGCTTCTGCAAACCCTGAAATCGACACTTTAAAAAAACAAGTAGCAACTAATGCAAACGATACTGCAGCGCTGGTAAAATTAGCAACCGCTTATCAGGACGCGAAAGATTTACCGAACGCACTTGCAACCTGGAAAAATATTTCAACTTTATTGCCAGACTGGGCACCGGGATATTATAGTCAAGGATACGTTTACCAAAGTATGAAAGACGATGCGAATGCAAAAACGGCCTATGAAAAGTACATAACTTCAGTAAAACCTGAAGAATTGGAAGCGAATAAAAAGAATCTAGCTTACGCGGAATTCTTCGTAGCCTACAATCTGAAAGACACGGATAAGGAATCTGCAAAACAACATATTGCAAAATCTTTGGAATATGATCCAATGAATGCCGATGCAACGAAGCTGAAAACATTTCTAAATCAATAATTAAAATGCCTCTTTTTGAGGCATTTTTTAGTTAAAAAATTCCTCTAATTTTCATTAGAGGAATTGATATTTTTGACCTTAATTGAATTTACAATTTATCAGTAAAAACCTGTTTAATTATTGCTAATTGGGTCTCATTTAATTTCGAAGTTTTCTTTACTTTATTTACAAAAGAATCAATTTCTTCCGGCGTAGAAGGACAACCGAGGTTCTCTTTTTTCTCAGTTAAAGAATTGTCTAAAACTTTTCCGTTCTTATCAATGAATACAAAAAATGGAAGTCCGGCATCTTTTCCGCCATATTTTGCCATGAAATCTTCACCGTTCGGATTTTCCAGTTTTTCTTTTTCCCCGCGTTCCAAAACATCGATTGGCGCAACAACATAATTATCATCAAATAAATTTTTAGTTGAAGGCAAGTTCATTTTTTTGTCCATTAATTTACACCAACCGCACCAGGAAGCGTGGAAGAAAACCATGACGTTTTTATTTTCTGCTTTTGCTTTTTTCTGTGCATTTGCAATAACAACTTCTGCATTTTCCTGCGCAAAAGCAATCTGCATAAAACCAAATAATAAAGCGACAACTAAGATTTTTGTGAATTTCATTTATTTTTTATTTTAGGTAAAATTAGGATTTTTTGAGGATTTAGAGATTTTTTAGACAAAAAATTTTAAACGGATTGCTTCGTTTCTCACGATGACACAAAAAAAATTCCTCTAATTTTCATTAGAGGAATTTTTATATATGAGATTCTAAAGTCTTACTTCACTTCTTCGAAATCTGCATCCTGCACATCTTCAGTTGAACCTTCAGGATTTCCTTGTGCTTGTTCAGCGCCGGGTTGTCCTTGTCCTTGAGCGTACATTTCTTCTGTCGCTGCCATCCACGCTGCATCTAATGCTTCGGTTTTGGTTTTGATAGATTCTACATCTTTCGTTTCATAAGCCGCTTTCAATTCTGTATGAGCAGTTTCGATAGTTGCTTTTTTATCTGCAGACAATTTTTCACCAAATTCTTTCAATTGTTTTTCTGTTTGGAAAATCAATCCGTCTGCTTTGTTTAAAACCTCTACTTCTTCTTTCTTTTTAGCATCACCCGCTGCATTTTCCTGCGCTTCTTTTTTCATTCTTTCAATTTCTTCTTCGGATAATCCTGAAGAGGCTTGAATTTTAATGGTTTGCTCTTTTCCTGTTCCTTTGTCTTTCGCAGAAACATTTAAAATACCATTGGCATCAATATCAAATGTCACTTCAATTTGTGGAACACCTCTTTGTGCCGGTGGAATATCTGTTAAATCAAAACGTCCGATTTCTTTATTATCATTAAACATCGGTCTTTCACCTTGTCCAACTCTAATAGAAACTGCTGGTTGGTTATCACTTGCAGTTGAGAAAGTCTCAGATTTTTTAGTAGGAATCGTTGTATTGGCGTCAATTAATTTAGTGAAAACTGAACCCATTGTTTCAATTCCTAAAGATAATGGCGTAACGTCTAATAAAAGAACGTCTTTCACATCACCTGTTAAAACACCACCTTGAATCGCTGCACCTAAAGCCACAACCTCATCTGGATTTACACCTTTTGAAGGTTTTTTACCAAAGAATTTTTCTACTTCTTCCTGAATAACCGGGATTCTTGTAGAACCACCCACTAAAATTACTTCATCAATGTCAGAAACTGTAAGTCCTGCATCTTTCAATGCTTTCCCAACCGGATCCATGGAACGTTTAACTAAATCTGCAGCCAATTGCTCAAATTTTGCTTTCGTTAAAGTTTTCACCATGTGTTTCGGACCTGTTGCAGTCGCTGTGATATATGGTAAATTAATTTCTGTTTGTGCAGAAGAAGACAATTCAATTTTTGCTTTTTCAGCCGCTTCTTTTAATCTTTGAAGAGCGATTGGATCTTTTTTCAAGTCTAAACCTTCCTCTTTGTTAAATTCATCCGCCATCCAGTTGATAATTACATCATCAAAATCGTCACCACCTAAATGGGTGTCACCATTTGTTGATAAAACTTCAAAAACGCCATCACCTAAATCAAGGATAGAAATATCAAAAGTACCACCACCTAAATCGTAAACCGCAATTTTTTGATCTTTATGCGCTTTGTCTAAACCATAAGCCAAAGCCGCTGCTGTAGGCTCATTGATAATTCTTTCAACAGTTAAACCTGCGATTTCACCTGCTTCTTTTGTCGCTTGTCTTTGTGCGTCATTAAAGTAAGCCGGAACTGTAATTACGGCTCTTGTTACTTCCTGACCCAAATAATCTTCCGCCGTTTTTTTCATTTTTTGCAAGATCATTGCAGAAATTTCTTGTGGCGAATATTCTCTATCGTCTATTTTTACTTTCACAGTATCATTTGCACCTTTTACAACATTGTAAGGCACTCTGGAAACTTCAGTTGCATCATCAGAAAAATGTGTTCCGACGAATCTTTTAATGGAATAAATCGTTTTTGTAGGGTTTGTAACCGCTTGTCTTTTTGCAGGATCACCTACTTTTCTTTCACCATCTTCAACAAAACCAACGATTGATGGTGTTGTTCTTTTACCTTCTGCATTAGGAATTACAACAGGATCTTTACCTTCCATTACGGCTACACAAGAGTTTGTTGTTCCTAAATCAATTCCAATTATTTTACTCATATTCTTATTTTTTATATTAATGTTCTATTTCTTTGTACGAAGCCAAATTCTCAATTTTTATACCACAGACAGTTTTGTGACATTTTGACATTAATTAAGATTGTAAAAAAAGAAAACCGCTTCCAATTTGCTTGAAAACAGTTTTTAATATTCTAATTTATTAAAAATTTTACTTCTGAGCCAAAATATATTTCACCATTTCTTTCGCATCTTCCTTGCTTAAACCAACGTGAGCCTGCATCGGAACCCGTCCCCAGTTTCCACTTCCACCATTGATAATTTTATAGGCAAGCATATCTATATTTTTGTCATTTGTAGGATATTTTGATGCGATTTCTTTGTAAGAAGGACCGACCATTTTTTCATCTTTATTATGACAACCTACACAATCTGAATTTTGAATTAAAACTTCACCGGAAAGCTGAACTTTCGCAGAATTATTTTCAATCAAATTACCATCAGATTTCTCACCTGTTTCCTTTTTATTACAAGAAAATAGGGCAAAGGAAAGGACACTAAAAAGAATAACATTTTTCATAACTAAAAATTTTTAACAAAGTTAAAATTTAAAAAAGTAAATATTCTAAAATCATTCAATAAAAAATTGATTTCAAATGAATAAATGTTAATCTTTAAATTCAACTTTTAACCAATATTTCACCATTTTAGTGGTATTTTTGAGTTTAAATTATTTTTATGTCACAGCATTTTAATCCGAGAGATATTACCTGGCTTGCTTTTAACGAGCGCGTTTTGCAGGAAGCAATGGACGAAAGTGTACCACTTCATCTTAGAATACGGTTTTTGGGAATTTTTTCTAATAATCTTGATGAATTTTTTCGGGTTCGTGTCGCAGGTTTAAAGCGTGCGATGGATTTTAAGCAAAAATTTATAGCAGAATCTTTTTTCCAGGCACCTTCCAAAATTTTAAGTGAAATTCACGAAATTGTTATTCAACAGCAAAATAATTTTAGCGAAACCTGGGAAATTATTCAGGAGGAAATGGCGCATCAAAATGTTTTCATTAAAACTGCTGAAAATTTAAATGAAAAGGAAAAAGAATTCGTAGTTCGGTATTTTGACAAAGAAGTTGAATCGAACGTTATTCCTATTTTGCTTTATGAGAATACAAAAATGCCATATCTTCGGGATAAAAGTCTGTTTCTTGGTGTTGCAATGAAAAAAACCGGAGATTCAACTTCAGAAAACTTTGCGTTAATAGAAGTTCCTTCACGAGTTTTAGGTCGTTTTGTAATTTTACCTTCGGAAAATGAGGACAGAAACGTGATGCTTTTAGAGGATGTTATCACTTATAATTTACCGCATATTTTTTCTTATTTCGGCTATGACCATTTCTCGTCCCACGCATTTAAAGTTACAAAAGATGCTGAATTTGATCTTGATAATGACATTAAAACGACACTTGCCACAAAAATAGAACACGGCATAAAAAGTCGTCGCAAAGGGAAACCAACACGATTGGTTTTTGACAGAAAAATGGATAAAGATTTTTTAGAATTTCTGATCAATAAACTAAACTTAAGCCGAAAAGACAGTATTATCGCAGGTGATAAGATCCATAATTTTAAACATTTTATGGATTTCCCGGATGTTTTTAAAAATGATAAAAAACCGGTTGAAAGAACTTCATTTTTACACCAAAAATTTCAAAATCAACGTGTAATGGATGTTGTCTTAAAGGAAGACATTTTGCTGACTTTTCCTTACCACAGCTTTGCGCCGGTCATCGATCTTCTTCGTGAATCTGCTATGGATCCTGATGTGAAGTCAATTGCGATCACAGCTTACAGATTGGCTAGTAATTCGAAAATTGTGAATACTTTGATAAATGCCGTTCGAAATGGCAAAGACGTAACGGTAATGATCGAGTTGCGCGCAAGGTTTGATGAAGAGGCAAATTTAATGTGGAAAGAGAGATTGGAGTTAGAAGGAGTGAAGGTTTTGGTTGGTATTCCTGATAAAAAAGTACATGCGAAATTATGCGTTATTAAAAAACGCGTGCACAATAAAACCGTTCAGTTTGGTTTTATTTCAACAGGAAATTTTAATGAAAAAACAGCAAAAATTTACAGCGATCATTTGCTTCTTACTTCTGACAGAAAGATAATGGCCGATATTAATAAGGTTTTCAGTGTTTTAAATAAACCAAAATTAAAACCCGAATTAATTTTAAAGAACTGCCGGTATTTACTGGTCTGTCCAAATTTTATGCGGGAGAAATTTATAGAAAAAATTGATACAGAAATTAATGAAGCCAAAGCTGGCAGAAAAGCAGAAATTATTATAAAAGTAAATTCATTAAGTGACAGAGAATTGATTTTAAAATTATACAGCGCTGCAGAAGCAGGTGTAAAGATCAAGACTATTGTTCGCGGCATTTACTGCGCCATAAATCAAAAAGATTTTAAGGAAAAAATCGACAGTATTTCTATTGTGGATGAGTATTTAGAACACGCGAGAGTTATTTATTTTTACAACAAAGGCGCAGAAGATATGTACATTTCATCCGCTGATTTTATGACGAGAAATTTAGATTACAGAATAGAAGCTGCAGTAAAAATTAATCAAAAAAATTTAAAAGAAGAACTAAAAAATATTTTAGAAATTCAACTAAAAGATAATGTAAAAGCCAGAATTTTAGATAATAAATTAAAAAATAAATATGTCGATTCTGAAGGTGAAAAATTTCGGTCACAGATAGAAACTTACCATTATTTACGAAACAAAAACTAAGATCAAATTATGAAAATAGCCGCAATAGATATTGGTAGTAACGCCGCAAGGTTGCTTATAAATGAAGTAATTGAGGAAAAAAACAAAGAACCGGAATTTGTGAAAATGAATCTTCTTCGCGTACCGCTGCGCTTGGGAATGGATGTTTTTTCTAAAGGTGAAATTGGCAAGGAGCGCGAAGAAATGACGATAAAAACCATGAAAATTTTCAGCGATCTGATGAAAATGTATGAAGTCGATCATTATCGAGCTTGTGCGACCAGTGCGATGCGCGACGCAAAAAATGGTGAAGAAATCATTAAAAAAATCAAAATGGAAAGCGGCATTTCCATTGAAATTATTTCCGGTGATGAAGAAGCAGGTTTGGTTTTTGAAAATCACATCGCAGAAAATATGGATCAAAAAACATCCTATTTATACATCGATGTTGGCGGTGGTTCCACAGAAATCACTTTTTTTGAAAACGGAAAAATGGTCTTTGAAAAATCTTTTAATATTGGAACGATAAGACTTTTAAATGGTCTGGTAACTAAAGAAATGTGGACCGAAATGAAGGATGAAATTTCTAAAAATATCACCAGTGAAAAAGTTATTTCCGCGATCGGTTCTGGCGGAAATATCAATAAAATTTTCTCGATGAGTAAAACAAAAGATGGGAAGCCAATGGCGACTTCTTATCTTAAAAAATATTATGCAGAACTTTCAGATCTTAGCGTGCAGGCGAGAATGCGGAAATTTAATTTTCGGGAAGACCGCGCAGATGTAATTGTTCCAGCTTTAAAAATCTTCAATAATGTAATGCAATGGGCAAAAATCAGTAAAATTTTTGTGCCGAAAATTTCGGTTGCCGACGGTTTGATCAAGAATATTTATGCTAATTTGAAAGAGAAAATTTAGATTTTAGATTTTAGATTTTAGAAAAATTACTAATTACTTGGCGCATATTTCTTTTTGAGAAGTTTTTCCTAATTTTCTCTAATTTTAAAAAATTAAATTTCCCGTAAACCAAATGCTTAGTCTTAAAAAAATAAAACACTATTTACCTTTAATTCCCAAACTTCCCGGATTATATTTAGAAAGTAAAGTCATACGAAAAAATTTGCCCGAAATGAAAAATGCGCCAGATCTGGAAGGTGAAATTTTAATTGGTAATGATGAATTTTTAAATGTTATATTCATTGGCGAGAGCACGATTTCGGGCGTTGGCGTTGCAACGAATTCTGAAGGTTTTAGCGGCGCACTTTCTAAAATTTTATCTGAAAAATTAAATAAAAATGTCAGTTGGAAAGTTTTTGCCAAAAGTGGTTTTAATGTAAAAAAAATCGCAACGGAAATTATACCTAATATTCCCGATCAAACAGCAGATTTTATTTTTATCGGAATTGGCGGCAACGATGCTTTTGAATTGACGCACCCGGAAAGTTTTAGAGAAAATTTAGAAGAATTAATTAAAAATTTGAAACAAAAATTTCCTGAGACGCCTTTAATTTTCATCAATTTTCCAGCGGTTGAAGATTTTCCAGCATTAACGCCAAAACTAAAGAAGTTAATGATTTCTTGGGTAAAAAATCTACAGAAGCAAATGATAGACGTCGCTTCGAAAGAAAGACTGGTTTATTTTGATCCTGAAATTATCACTTTCAGCAGTTGGAGAGACAAATTAAATCTGGATCTGGAATTAGAAGAATTATTCAGCGATGGCATTCATCCATCAAAAATTTCTTATCAACTTTGGGCAGAAATTGTGGCAGAATTTGTTTTAAATAAAGAAAAAATTATCTAGTCATTTAGCCAATACTGATCACCTCAGTTATTTCCGGCGCAAATTCTTTTATTTTTTGTTCCACGCCAAATTTCATCGTAGAAACGCTCATCGGACATTGAACGCAAGTTCCTAATAATCTTACGGTTACGATATTATTTTCGATAGTTAAAAGTTCAATATCGCCGCCGTCTTTATTTAAAAAAGGACGGATGCTTTCAAGACCATTTAAAACCTTGGTTTCTAAATTTGTAGAAATTCTATCTTGTGTCATTTTTTATTTTTTTGGGGAACAACCGGCCATTGTCGTGATTTTTACCGCCTCAGTTTTTGGAAGATTTGTGTTTCTTTCTACCAAACTTTCGATCATATTTTGCGCAACTTTTTTGAAAATATGCGCTAAAACTGAATTTTCCTGCAAGGCGGCAGGTCTTCCAATATCGCCGGATTCTCTGATGCTTTGAACTAAAGGAATTTCACCTAAAACAGGAATTCCCATATCTTCTGCTAAGTATTGCGCGCCTTGTTGACCAAAAATATAATATTTATTTTCCGGCAATTCTGCAGGTGTGAAATATGCCATATTTTCTATCAAACCTAAAACCGGAATGTTAATACTGTCCATCGTGAACATGCCAATTCCTTTTCTAACGTCCGCCAAAGCAACGTGTTGTGGCGTACTTACGATCACTGCGCCAGTTACAGGAACTTCTTGAATGATCGATAAATGAATATCGCCGGTTCCCGGTGGAAGATCAATTAATAAAAAATCGAGTTCGCCCCAATCTGCATCGCGGATCATTTGGTTTAATGCTTTACTCGCCATTGGTCCACGCCAAACAACGGCCTGATTTGCACCGGAAAAATAACCGATCGATAACATTTTAACACCGTAATTTTCAACGGGCTTCATCAATTCTTTACCATTAACAGTTACTGAAGTTGGTTTACCGCCTTCTGTATCAAGCATTGTTGGGATAGAAGGTCCATAAATATCAGCATCTAAAACGCCAACTTTAAAACCCATTTGCGCTAAAGTCACGGCTAAATTTGCCGTCACAGTAGATTTTCCAACACCGCCTTTTCCGGAAGCAACAGCGATAATATTTTGAATACCAGGAATTTCTTTACCTTTAATTTGATTTTTCTGAACTTCAGTTGGTTCGGGTGAAGCAATTTTTAATTTAACCTCAACATTTCCGCCAAATTCACTTGCAAAAGCCTGTTTCATAGCGACTTCAAGTTTCTTTTTTTCATGCATTGCTGGTGAATGCGCCGTCATATCAATATAAACCTGGTCGCCCATAACCTGAAAATTATGAACCAGATCTTCTACTTCGATCTCTTTTAAAAATGCCTGAACCCGTTCTTTTGATAACATAAAATTGTAAATATTTTGCGTCACAAATTTACGGAATATTAATTTAAATTTAGACTGATTAAAAACAGATAAAACTGATGAGTCTCATTTATTTATTATATTTAAAGAAAAAATAATGCGCCAATTTTTACTTCTCATATTCTCTTTTTTCATCCTAAATCTTTTCGGGCAGGATTATGCTAAAAACGTTAATCCATTTATCGGAACTGGCGGTCATGGTCACACTTTTCCTGGTGCAACAGTTCCCCACGGAATGGTTCAACTATCGCCGGACACAAGAATTGATGGAAGTTGGGACGGTTGTTCCGGGTATTATTATGATGATAAAGTGATCTACGGATTTTCTCACACGCATCTAAATGGAACCGGCGTTTCGGATTTTGGGGATATTATGTTGATGCCGACAATGGGAAATCCGTCTTTTGATAATAAAATTTATTCTTCCACTTTTTCTCATAAAAATGAAAAAGCCTCGGCTGGATTTTATTCGGTGAAATTGGATAAAGATAATATTGACGTCAGATTAACTTCTTCTGCAAGAGTTGGTTTTCAAGAATATACTTTTAACAAAAACGGACAAGCGAATATCATTTTAGATTTAAATCACAGAGATAAATTGCTGGAAGGTGAAGTTCGAATTATTGATGATAAAACAGTAGAAATTTTGCGGAGAAGTGAAGCGTGGGCAAGAAATCAATATGTTTATGCGCGTTTGGAATTTAATGTTCCGATGAAAATTAATTTAGCAAAAGCAAACGAAACCAAGAGTGACAAATTATACAGAGGAACTGAACTGGCTTTAAGTTTTTCTAAACAAGTCAAAAAAAGTGAGAAAATTTTGGTAAAAGTTTCGCTTTCGCCAACAGATTATGACGGCGCAAAATTAAATATGTCAGAAATAAAAGGCTGGGATTTTAACAAAACAAAACTCGCCGCTGAAAAACTTTGGAACACAGAATTATCTAAAATTCAAATTACTTCTGAGGATAAAGATAAATTAGCAATATTTTACACAGCGCTTTACCACACGATGATTCAGCCCAATATTGCGCAAGATCTGGACGGAAAATATAGAGGTCGCGATAATCAAATTCACACTGCAGAAGGTTTTGATTATTACAGTGTTTTTTCACTTTGGGACACTTTTCGCGCGGCGCATCCACTTTACACGTTGATTGATAAAAAACGGACTTCCGATTATATCAATACTTTCATTAAACAATTTGAACAAGGCGGAAGATTGCCGGTTTGGGAATTGGCGAGCAATGAAACCGATTGTATGATTGGCTATCATTCAGTTTCTGTGATTGCAGATGCTATGAAAGATGGCATAAAAGGTTTTGATTACGAAAAGGCATTTGAAGCGAGTAAATCTTCCGCGATGCGCGATGTTTTAGGTTTAAAAGCCTACAAAGAAAACGGATTTATTTCCGTGGATGACGACAGTGAAAGCGTTTCTAAAACTTTGGAATATGCTTATGATGATTGGTGTATTGCGCAAATGGCGCAGATTTTAAATAAAAAGGAAGATTACGCTTATTTCATGAAACGCTCTCAAAACTGGAAAAATCTTTTTAATTATAAAACCGGTTTTATTCAGCCCAAGAAAAATGGCGGTTGGCTGAAAAATTTTGACCCGAAAGAAGTTACCAATAATTATACAGAAGCCAACGGTTGGCAATACAATTTTTTTGTGCCGCAGGATATTCCGGGAATGATTGAAGCCTTTGGTGGAAAAGAAAAATTTGAAGCCAAATTAGACGAAATGTTTAACAGCGAAAGTAAAACGACGGGTCGTGAACAAGCCGACGTAACGGGATTGATCGGGCAATATGCGCACGGAAATGAGCCAAGTCATCACATGGCTTATCTTTATAATTATATCGGAAAACCTGAAAAAACCGAAGAAAAAGTAAAATTTATATTAGATAATTTTTATAAAAATTCGCCAGACGGATTAATTGGAAATGAAGATTGTGGACAAATGAGCGCGTGGTACGTTTTGAGTTCGATTGGATTATATAAAGTGACGCCTGGAAGCGATGCCTGGCAAACCACAAAACCTTATTTTAACAATATTAAAATAAAAATTGATGGTAAAAAAGCGGAAAATATTTCTGAAGTTATTTCTTCTTTAAATAATTTTTCCAAAAAATCTGAGGTTAAAAATGATTATCCGCAAATTATTACCGTTCCAATTATTGAAGCGGAAAGCAAATCTTTTCAGGATAAAATGAAGATTGAAATTTCGTCGCAAAATTCTGATGATGTAATTTATTACGAGGTTTTAGACCCTGATAATTCTAATGAAAATTTTAAAATTTATTCCCAACCATTTAATATTGATAAAACCTCAACTATCAAATCTTACATTAAAAATAAAACCGGCGAAAGCAATATTATCAGTGCAAAATTCTATAAAAAACCAAGTAATTGCAGCATTTCAATTAAGTCAGAATTTAATCCGCAATATTCGGCAGGCGGCGCAGATGCTTTAATAGACGGTATTTATGGCGATGAGAATTGGAAAAAAGGTGAATGGCAAGGTTATCAAAGTCAAGATTTTGAAGCCATAATTGATTTAAAACAAACTAAAAAAATTACAGAAATTTCCGCAGATTTCCTGCAGGATTCGCGCTCGTGGATTATGATGCCAACAAAAATTGATTATTATGTCTCTAATAATAACAAAGAATTTTTCTTAATTAAAAGCATTACAACAGACATTGATCCAAAACATAATGATGTTTTAACTAAAAAATACACGGCTGAAATTTTTCCAACTGAAGCAAGATACGTAAAAATCAAAGCCTACAATTTTGGAAAATTACCAGAATGGCATCAGGGTTTTGGCGGTGATGCTTTTATTTTTATTGATGAAATTGAGGTGAAGTAAATTAATTATTTCTCTCGCAGATTTTGCAGATGACGCAGATTTATTGAATTTTTTATAATTAGTAATTCTAAAAAGTCACTTCGTCATTCCGTAGGAATCTCAGCGCTGAGATTCCTACGGAATGACAAAAACCCTGGTAAAAAATTTGTGTGTTTTTGGCAAAAAAATTTATTTTAAACCAAAGAAAATAACGGCCAAAATCGCGAGAATTGCAGGCATCGCTTGAACGACAAATATTTTTTTAGAAGCCGTAATTGCACCATAAATTCCGGCGATTGCAACGCAACTCAGAAAAAATAACGCTACATTTTGCGACCAGTTTTCATCTTTAATAAAAAACGACCAAACCAAACCTGCCGCGAGAAAGCCGTTATATAAACCCTGGTTTGCGGCTAAATTTTTTGTGGGCTTAAATAATTCGTCTTTTAATGAACCTTTAAAGGTTTTTTTACCCAAAGTTTCCCACGCAAACATTTCCATATATAAAATGTAAATATGCTCTAAGGCGACTATCGCGATCAATATTTTTGGAATTATAAACATAGTGACTTTTTTATTTTAACAAATCTAATTCTAATAAATTATTATTTTTCAGATTATTGGCTTTTGCGCTCTGTTCTCTTTTGCGTATCATATCTGCATCGGAAATATTATTCCCAGATGCATCTTCAAAAGTAATAATTCCGCCACTTGCGACAATTTGCTTTAAACTTTTTGCAGGATCATTTCTAAAATCTAAGTAAAGTTTTTGATATTGATTTTGACTAATATTAATGTCTTTTTTATCACCGTAAGCATCTATATCATCAGATGCTTTATTGAATTTAGTAAGAGCTTTCAGTTCAAAAACATGAGAATTTGAAGCATCCGAAACTTTCACTATCAAAAATTTGGCTTTAAAAATAAAAAACTTTGCCAAAATTATTTGCGTAATGCTACTAACTTTGACAAAGTAAAAATGAGATGAATTAACTTATTTTAATAAATCAATTTCTAATAGATTATTGTTTTTTAAATTATTTTCTTTCGCACTTTTCTCTCTGTTTCTGATCATTTCTGCTGCAGACATTTCTTTTCCCGACGCATCTCTAAATGACATGGTAGTTCCGCTTCCCATCATTGTTTTCAATGCTTTAGCGGGATCATTCCGGTTTTCAATGTAGATTTTTTTGTATTGTTTTTCGTTAATTGCAATTGCTTTATCGCCACCGAAAACATTTTCAACGCCAACGGTTTCTTCTTTAAATTTTGTTACCGCTTTCAATTGAAAAACGTGAGAATTTGAGGCATCTGAAATTTTAACAATTAATCCCGGTAAACCCCGAAATTTGTACGGACCATCCTGTAAAGGAATATCTGTCGTAAACCAGGCTGTCCATTTTCTGCCATACATTTCTGTAGTTGCTTTTTGTGCCATAAACTCACCTACTGTTTCCTTGTCTGGTAAAATTTTCCAGACAAGTTCCCGATCATCTAAAACTTTGTAAGAATCTCTTCCCATTTGCGTAATGAAATAGGTTTTATAATCTGGATATGATTTAAAAACCTTAAAACGTACTTTACCAGAACTTTGTCCCATATTAATACTGACGTTCATGCTTCCACTCGTTTTTATCTGTTTTTCAAACATTGCATTCATCGTAGAATCTGAGACAAAAACTGCTCTGCTGTAAAATTTAGAGCCGTCTTTTGTAATGTCTAAATACATCATTTCTTTGTCCACATTTTCTTTTTTGGTAGAATCTGAGACAAATTTGTATTCATAAGCGAAACGCTGGTTTTGTGCAAAGGCTAAATTTGCTATCAAAATTAAGAGTAAGGTCAGTTTTTTCATGGATATTTTTGGTTAAAAGTAGAACTAATTATTTTGTTGTTATTCTTATTTCATTAAAAGATTTCCCATTCTCATTATTTTTTTTGATATTCTGGGTTTCTATAGAATCTTTGCTTAATTTAAATAATTCATTTTGTGTTGCTGCCTTTCCATTAATGTAGATTCTATCGAATTGAGTCGGAATATTTTCAAGCGGAGAATCTTTAGTGACAATATAAACAATACCGCCATTTTTCTGTCCGGGATTTCTTACCACATTAACTTGTTTAATATTTTCTGGAAGAATTTCTTTCCAAGTAGAACCTTCAACTAATTTACCGTCAACATAATATTTAACGTTTTTATTTTCAAAAAATGATGTTTTGGGTGCTTCGCTTTTTAAAATCCAGGGATTATTTTGGTTTGGATTTCCTTTGTCCTTTAGGTTTTCGGTAGCAACAGTTTTTGCTAAGTCAGCGCTTTCTGCTTTAAACCTCGCAGCCTCTGCCTTAAATTTTGCTTCTTTTCCCTCTTCAATGGCACGCTTTCTTTGCTCTAAAACTTTTGCTTTCAGTTCAGCATTTGTCAATGCTAAATTATTGTTTTGCACTGCATAAAAATGCTTAGTTCCATTTTTCTCTTCCAATGCTAATTTGCTAAAACCAAATGAAATAGTTTTTTGTCCATAATTTTTTCGGTAGTAATACTCAAACTCAGATTTTGAAACTTCTTTGCTGTCAATTCTAAAAGTATCTGAACCTGTCGTGTTTTTAAGTGCATCTTCCAATGGATTAATAGATAGATTTTCTGAATAATTAGAAGTTACTGTATAGTTGCTCGAAGTGTTCTTTAATTTTGGATCCGTGTCAGAGAGGATAGATGTTGTTGCGTATATTTCTTGTTTGTTTTTAGTAATATTGCCATTACTAACATTTTCTGAATCTTTTAAATCTGTGACTCCAAATACAGTTATACCGTCTTTAATCTTATCAGAATAAAATCCAGCCTTTTTGGAGTTTTTATTTTCCCTGTAATATTTTAAATATTCTGCTTTAATAACTTCTCTACTACCAATTTTAAATAATGCTTTATCGTTTTCAGCTATTATTTTATCTTCAAAATTGCCTTTATCATCTTTTACTAAACTTACATTTATTGTAGGCTTTATCGTATCATTTTTTATTTTAGAAACTGCCTTTGAAATTTCTTGATTAGTTAAATTTATTTCCCGGTTTTTAGCATTAACTAAATAAGCAAAAGCCAAAAAGAAAACAATTGGAAGTGCAGAAATTTTACGTAAATAACTGAATTTTGTATGTGATTTTTTAAGCATAATAATTCTTTTTTTTAGGTTAGAACTTAGGAAAGGACTTGTTGCTGGCAAAGAAGTTCCTGTAAAATGGCTCGCCAAAAGCATCTGCGCAAATGCTTTCGTGTCGCTTTGTTTTACGGTTTTTTTGTCGGCTAAATATTCATGGATGAGAAATATTTCTTTTTTAATTAAATGGAAGATCGGGTTAAACCAAAAGAGAGAGTTGACAACTGACATAATAATTTTGTCCCAGGTGTGTTTTTGTTCAATGTGAACCATTTCGTGTTTCAAGATTTGTCGCCCCAAATCTGACTGTAATTCAATAGAATCTTTCCAGAAAAGATTTCTGAAAAAGGAGAATGGCGCATCTTCCAAAGGCGTTTCGTAGAATTTTATACCTTCGAATTCTGTTTTTGGAAATTTGACTTTTAACTTTTGAATTTTAATTAAACCAAATAAAAATTTTAAAATAAAAAAGACAGAAACCAATCCAATAACTGAAAAAAGAAATGGATAAATATTGAAATCATTTTGTTTTAAGTTTTGTGGTGAAACGGTTTGAAGATTTTTTAGCAAAAGAAAGAAATCCGGATTGACTTCTATAGTGAAATAATCAATTTTTATTAAAGGCAAAAAGATGCTTAAAAATAAAATAGAAAGCAGATAAAAACGGTTATAATGGTGGAAAGTTTTATCCTTCAAAAACACAAAATAATACCCGAACATCACGCCGGAACACAAAATCATTTTCCCGAAATAAATTAGTAAAGTCTCCATTAGTCTTTGTTTTTTAGTTCGTTAAGTAATAATTCCAAATCTTCCACGCTCATTTCATTTTTTTCTACCAAAAAGGAAACGGCGTTTTTATAAGAACCGTCAAAATAATTGGTCACTAGACTTTTCATGGATTTTCCTCTGTATTTTTCCAAAGAAATTATAGGGAAATACTGGTGTTGTCTGCCGAAAACTTTATAATCAACGAAATCTTTGTCTTTCAAAAGTTTTAAGATTGTTGAAACCGTGTTTGTGTGCGGTTTTGGTTCCGGGAAAAGTTCGAGAATATCTTTTAGAAAAGCTTTTTTCAAATCCCAGAGGTATTGCATCACTTGTTCTTCGGCTTTCGTTAATTGTTGAATCTGCATATCACTATTTCTTTAGTGATACAAATGTAAAATTAAAATTTTAATTACAACTATTTTTTTAGTGATAAATTTTAAGCTTTTTCTGTTTAATAATTATTTATCTAAAATGTTAATTTAAATTCAAACTTTTAAGAAAAAAAATTTTTGGCAAAAAATTTGCACTTTTTAATGTGGTGAAAATCACCACTAAACATTATTAAAACAAATTATTAAAAAGTTATGAAAAATTCAATCTTAACAATTCTTGCAATTACAGCTTTAGTATCTTGTAAAAAAACAGAAAACACAGTTGTAGATAACAACACAGACAGCACCGCCATGATGGCGCCGATGGATTCCACAGCAATGACTTCGAATGACGCAACAATGGGCGGAATGAAAACCGCTGATATGACAGATCAGGACAAAATGTTTGTAGACGCTGCAGCAAAAGGCGGAATGATGGAAGTAATGCTTGGAAATATAGCAGAAACTAATGCGTCAAATCAAATGGTAAAAGATTTTGGTAAAATGATGGTGACAGATCATTCTAAAGCAAATGAAGCTTTAAAAAGCTGGGCAATGAACGCAAAATACACGCTTCCGACAAGTTTAGATGCGGATCAGCAAAAAATGGTTGACGATTTAAAAATGAAAACCGGTGCAGATTTTGACAAAGCGTACACAGATATGATGGTTTCTGATCACAAAAAAGATATTGCAGAATTTAAAAAAGAAGCATCGGAAGGAACGGGCGACGTAAAAGCATTTGCTTCTACAACAGTCCCAACATTAGAAATGCATTTAACAAAAGCTGAAGCAGCAATGAACGCTGTGAAATAGTTTTTGATTTTTAAATAAAAATCCCGCTCGATTCGCGGGATTTTTTTTGTCTTAAATTTAAAAAATTACATATCTCCACCATGACTTTCAAGCTGTCCTTCCCATTTAGAAACGGCGGAAGTTGCGAGAGCGTTTCCTAAAACGTTTGTCATACTTCTTCCCATATCACAAAAGTGATCGATCGGTAAAATTAAAGCAATTCCTTCGGGTGGAATTCCAAACATCGTACAAGTTGCAACAATAATTACCAAACTTGCACGCGGAACACCGGCGATTCCTTTTGAAGTTAACATTAAAACTAAAAGCATGGTGATTTGCTGACCGATAGTCATATCAATTCCATAGATCTGTGCTATAAAAATTGAAGCGAAAGTCATATACATCATACTTCCGTCCAGATTAAAAGAATAACCAAGTGGCAAAATAAAAGAAACAATTCTGTTATTACAGCCAAATCTTTCCAGTTCTTCCACTAATTTTGGGAAAACTGCTTCAGAACTGGTTGTAGAAAATGCGATAAGTAAAGGTGCTTTGATTCGTCTTAATAATTCAAAAAGACGGTTTCCTAAAATTAAATAGCCAACTAGACATAACACCAACCATAAAATCCCTAAGGCAAAGAAAAAATCCCGAAGATAAATGGCATAAACTTTAAAAATCTCGAATCCGTTTGTTGCAACAACTGCGGCAATTGCGCCCAAAACGCCAAGCGGCGCAAACCACATTATATAACCAACCATTTTTAAAATAGCGTGTGCGCAAATGTCAAAAGCTTTTACGATCGGTTTTGCATATTCTTCTCCCATATTTGCCAGCGCAATACCAAACATCACCGAGAATACCACGATCTGAAGAACTTCATTTTGAGCAAATGCCTCAAATAAACTTTTCGGGATAATGTGATTCACAAAATCTTCCATGGAAAAACCTTTACTTGAATTTACAAGTTCTGACGCAGAAGATGCGTCCTGAATTGGAAGTTTCGTCACGTGACCTGGTTCTAACCAATTGACTAATATTAAACCTATAAAAAGTGACACCAATGAAGCAGTGATAAACCAAAGCATCGCTTTTGTCCCTACTCTACCAATCATTTTCACATCGCTCATTTTAGCAATTCCTACAACCAAAGTTGTGAAAACCAACGGCGCAATGATCATTTGAACGAGCCGAATGAAAACTGTTCCTAATAATTTGATATTTTTAGAAAATGCGGGCGCGTTTTCAGGGTATTTTAAATTAACAATTCCGCCTATCACGACGCCAATTATTAAAGCAATTATTATGGCGAAAAAAAGTTTGTTTTGACCTTTCATTGTAATTTATTTACGTACAGTTTTCACAAAGATATTTTTTTTATTTAATATAAATTCCTGAAATATTAAACTTCCTGCAATAATGACCTTCAATATTAATATTTAAAAGAATTTACACCGCGATTATTTTATAAAAATATTGGGTTTCAGATATAAATTGACAAAATGAATATTTTTAAGAAAAATTTATAATTTTAATAGGTGTTTGATTATTAATATTAACATATATTTGATTAGTATTTATATTAATTATAACAAAATAAACTACATTATGAAAAAAATGATCGCAATGGCTGCTTTGGCCTTAACGGTTTCTTTCGCAAGCACATCTTGTAAGAAAAAAGTAAGTGATGCTGATTTGCAGACTTCAGCTACAACCGTTGTAACAGCAAATCCTAATGCAACTGTAGAAGTAAAAGATGGTGTAGCACACTTGAGCGGAACGTTTGCCAATCAGGCAGCAAAAGACCAAATGGTCGCTTCATTAAAAGCAATTCCGGGAATCAAAGAAGTAATGGACATGTCAACAATTGCTGCAGCGCCAGCTGTAACTGTAAACGCAGTCGATCCGGCAAATATGCAAAAAGTAACGGATGCTTTAAAAGATTTCCCAAGTGCAAAAGCTGAGGTAGTAAATGGTGAATTAACTATTACAGGAACAGTTTCTTCCGCACAGGCAAGAAAAATAAAAGAATCTGTGGATGCTTTACAAGTAGGAAAAGTAAATTACAACTATACTGTTAAATAATTAATTATGAGCACATTACAAGATAAATACGCAGATGTTATTTCTGCGGCGCAAACAGCAGGAGTTTCTGATTTAAAAGTTACCGAGCAGGATGGTATTTTATATGTTGCCGGAAATGCCTCTAACACAGCGACCAAAGATGCTGTTTGGAATGCATTAGGCGCAATAGATCCAAGTTATTCTGCCTCAGATATTAATGTAAATGTTCAGGTTGCAGGTCTTGCAGCCGGCGCAACATTAACTGTAAATACGGAAAGTTCTAATCTAAATCTTCGCCAGGAAGCTTCCACAGAAGCAGAAATTGTAGGAAAAGCTGCAAAAGGTGAAACCGTAACTTTAGTTGAGCAAACTTCAGACGAATGGTGGAAAGTAAAAACTGCCGACGGAGAAGAAGGTTACGCTTACGCAAGATATTTGCAGGCTTAAAATCAACTTCACAATAAAAACAAATCCCGGAAATATTTTTTCCGGGATTTTTATTTGGGGCCATCCCGATAAAAGGAAAAAATTTGCTTTCGCAAAATTTTCCCTTTTATCGGGACCGCGCTATCCGCTATATCTTTTTCTTCTTCTTGGCTTTCGCCAGTCATAAGAAAAAGGATGCCGCTTCTATCGCTTGTCCGGGAGTTTCGCAAGTTTGAAGTTTATTGTTTTTTTTGAAAAGTCATACTAAGTAAGTAATTCCGAAGGGATGAAATTATAGTAACAAATAGTACGATATTTTTGAACCAAAATCTATTCAAAAAAAATCTTTCAAACAAGATTTAAACGAAGTTTTAATATCTTTTAACTTTTTATTTTACGATTTAAATAAAAATATTTTTAACTTTATTGAAACAATGTTTAATATTATTAAAATAAATTATACATTTGTAAAATAAATATTAAATAAATGAAACTGCCGATAATTTGTCCAAGTTGCGAAAGTTCGCTCAACGTCAGTCAGATGAAATGCAATAATTGCTCTACAGAAGTAAACGGTAATTATGAACTTCCACTTTATTTTAAATTAAATCGCGATGAACAAGATTTTATTTTAGAATTTTTCCTTTCCAGCGGAAGCATAAAAGAAATGGCAAAACAAGCACAACTCTCCTACCCAACGATGCGTAACCAAATGGATGATTTAATCGAGAAAATTAAAAATTTAAAAACTATATAAAATGAACTGGAAATATATCTTTAATCCGTTTGTAAAGTTTTCGGAAAAGCAATTGTTTATAGTTGGCCTTGTAGGTTTTATTATTTTAGTGCTATTTTCATTTATTTTTAAAATCCCCTTCATGTCATTAGGAAAATTAGGTATTAATTTCAACTTAAAACTAAGTCAGGCTTTTATTAATGCAAGTTTTAGTTACCTAAGCGCAATTGCATTTTTTATCATAATTGCCAAAATATTTAATAAAAACACCCGTATAATTGATATTGTAAATACCATTACAATTTCTCAGCTCCCGTTCATTATTATTTTTTTAATTTTAAATATTCCTACTTTAAGACAAAAAAATTCGCTAATGCTGAGTTCTGACCTTGAAAATAAAGTTTTGGCAGTTGCTCTTTTATCTACGCTATCACTTATAATTTCTGCTTGCTCCATTTACAGTCTGATATTACTTTTTAATGGATTCAAAACTTCTACAAATGTAAAATCCTGGCAAAAAATAATGCTACTGTTCATATTATATTTTATTTTTATAGTAATTTCTCAGCTTTATCTACCAAAATTAAAATTATGAAAACAAAATTTATCCTTATCGCTTTTACTTTGATTGTACAAAGTCTATTTTCACAAGATATTTCAGGTTCTTGGTACGGAAATCTGGAAGCTCAAGGACAAAAAATACTTCTGGTTTTTAACATTGAAAAAGTGGAAAATAATTACAAATCTAATTTTGATAGTCCAATGCAAGGTGCAAAAGGAATTCCTATTGAAAAAACTACTTTTGAAAATAACGAATTAACTTTTGATGCTTCTAAGCTCGGAATTACTTATAAAGGAAAATTAACCACCGATAAAATTGAAGGAAATTTTTCGCAAAATGGAATGAATTTACCATTAATTTTAACGAGAAATAATGAAACCGAAGAATTAAAACGTCCGCAAACACCAAAACCTCCGTTTTCTTACAATGCAAATAATGTTAGTTTTAAAAATGATTTGCAGGGAAATCTTTTAGCAGGGACAATTGCCGAACCAAAGAATTTCAATAAAAGCAAACCAATTTTAGTAATGATCACCGGAAGTGGCGCGCAAAACAGAGATGAAGAACTTTTTGGACACAAACCATTTTTAGTAATTGCAGACGATTTAGCCAAAAAAGGAATTGCCACTTTACGTTTAGATGACCGTGGAATTGGCGGTTCAGAAAAAGGAAAAGAGGGCGCGACTTCGGCAGATTTTGCAACTGATATTAATTCTGCTGTTAATTATTTAACTAAAAATGGCTACAAAAACATTGGTTTAATCGGACATTCCGAAGGTGGAATGATTGCTCCAATGGTTGCGAATATGAATAAAAATGTAAAATTTTTAGTTCTAATTGCAGGTCCTGGAATTCCAATTACAGATTTGATTACTAAACAAAATTATGATATTGGCAAGATTTCCGGTGCAGATGAAAATGCTTTAAAAACTAATGAAGAAATTAATAAGAAATTGTATTTATTTGTTAATAACTATAAAGGAAATAATTTAAAATCTGATGCTAAAACAACGATTTTAAATGATTTAAAAAAATTACCAGAAAGCCAAATTCCGAAAGACAAGATTGAGGAAACGGCAGAAAACCAGGCAAAACAAATTTCATCACCTTGGTTTCAATATTTTATTAAATATAATCCAGATATTAATTTATCTAAAATCAAAATTCCGGTTTTGGCAATTGATGGAAGTTTAGATCTTCAAGTTTCGGCGAAAGAGAATTTAGCAGGAATAAAATCTTCACTCACAAAAGCAGGAAATAAGCATTTTGAAACCATAGAATTTGACGGTTTAAATCATTTAATGCAAACTGCAAAAACCGGAAATCCATCTGAATATGCCCAAATCGAAGAAACTATTTCGCCGAAAGTTTTAGATAAAATTAGTTCTTGGGTTTTGAGCTTGAAATAACATTTACATAAACATTTTTCAAATGGATCAATTAAAACCTGAATTAGATAATTCAAACTGGAAATGCAACTTATTTTATTTTAATCCAACGGATAATAGAATTTTTCCACCAAAGAGATATGGTATTGGATGGACAATAAATTTCGCAAATTTTAAATCAATTCTGGCTTTTATGGTCATGTTCGCCTGTATAGGATTTATTATCTATCTGATCGAAAGCCACAAAAAATAAAATACTCTTCAACCTAGCCCCGATTGCAATGGAAATCCTTTTATGAATTTTTTAAAAATTGATAAAAGATTGCAATGGAAAGCGGGACTGCTTTTGAAAGAAGCTGAAATTTTGTTGCTTCGCATCTGCAGTATTAATTTCTTAAATTTGCAGAAAATTATTGGATGCCATTAAAAGCAGTTTTATTTGATATGGACGGCGTTATTGTCGATACAGAGCCACTTCATAGAAAAGCATATAACAAAATGTTCGACGATCTGGGAATTCAGGTTTCTGACGAACTTTATGAAAGTTTTACGGGATATTCTACGAAAAAAGTAAGCAAAACACTTATCGAAAAATATGATTTAAAATACAATATTGACGAGCTAAATACCTGGAAACGAAAGTATTTCAAACAGTATTTTGACAATGATCTGGATTTTGATTTGCTTCCCGGCGTAAGAAATTTGATCCAAAATTATTTTGAAAATGGTTTGAAACTCGTTTTGGCGTCTTCTGCAAGTATGAATACGATCAACTGGGTTTTTGAAAAATTTGAATTAAACCATTATTTCTGCGGAAAAATAAGCGGCGATACTTTAAATGAGTCAAAACCTCATCCGGAAATTTTCATTCTTGCAGCGGAAATTGCGAATGAGAAAAAGGAAGACTGTTTGGTGATCGAAGATTCTACAAACGGGATTTTGGCCGCACATTCAGCTGAAATATTTTGCGTTGCTTATAAAAGCGAGCATTCTAAAAATCAAAATTATGACAAAGCTGATCTTGTGATTTCAGATTATTCTGACATTGAGTTTGCAAAAATTTCGAAGTATTTTTAAAGTTTATCAGTAATTAATATCCCAGAATTTTCAAAACATCTTCTGCTTTTTGTTCTTCACGAAAAACTTTGTAAGTAAAGTTTCCTTCTTCGTCTTTGTCAATCAAAATATGCTTTGGCTGAGGCATCAAGCAATGGTGAACGCCGCCGTAACCGCCAATGGTTTCCTGATAAGCGCCCGTATTGAAAAATCCTATGTAAAGTGGTTTTGTATCTGAAAAGACGGGTAAATAAATTGCATTGGTATGTTGCTCAGAGTTGTAGTAATCGTCTGAATCACAGGTTAATCCGCCAAGAAAAACACGTTCATAAGTGTCTTCCCAACGGTTTAAAGGCAACATGATAAACTTACGAGAAATCGCCCAGGTGTCGGGCAAAGTCGTCATGAAAGATGAGTTGATCATATTCCATTTTTCACGGTCATTTTGGCGTTTTTGTGAGATTATTTTATATAAATGTCCGCCACTTTCACCAACGGTAAAACTTCCAAATTCGGTGTAAATATTTGGTTCTTCAACGCCTTCTTCTTCACAGAATTTTTTAATTTGAGAGACAATTTCGTTCACCATATACTGGTAATCGTACTCAAAATTCAGCGATGTTTTTATTGGAAAACCGCCACCAATATTGAGAGAATCAACTTCCGGCGCAATTTTTTTCAAACGGGCGTAAACGCGTAAACATTTGTATAATTCGTTCCAGTAATACGCTGTGTCTTTAATTCCAGTATTGATGAAAAAATGCAACATTTTTAGTCGTGCATTTGGATGATCTGCAATTTTTTGACTGTAATAAGGAATGATATCTTTATAGCCGATCCCAAGTCTTGAGGTATAAAATTCAAATTTTGGTTCTTCTTCCGCGGCAATTCTAATTCCAATGTCAAAAGTGCGGTCGATGCTTTCTGTCAGTTTATCAAGTTCGCGGTAGTTATCTAAAATTGGGATGATATTTTCAAAACCATTATTGATTAAATCTGAAATTTTTTCTAAATAATCGTCAGTTTTAAAACCATTACAAATCACTTCAACATCTTTTCCGTATTTGCCTTTATCGTAAAGCGACTTCACAATATCCATATCGTAAGCCGAAGAAGTTTCTAAAGAAATGTCGTTTTTTAAGGCTTCTTCAACAACGAAAGCGAACTGAGAAGATTTCGTACAATAACAATATCTGTAATTTTTTTTGTAATTATTTTTTTCAATCGCTTCTTTGAACCAACCTTTTGCTCGTTCAATGTTGATTGAAATTTTCGGTAAATAATTAAACTTCAGTGGTGTACCAAACTTTTCTACCACTTCCATCAAAGGAATATCGTGAAATTTTAAATTATTTTCTTCCACGTTAAATTCTTCCGTGGGAAAATACATTGTTTGATCGATGAGTTCTGAATATTTAATTTTCATTCTTTAATGACAGATTTTTTAATAATTATTTGCGTTGCAAAAATCGTGAAAAAAGTTGGGTTTTTATTTTAAAAGTTTGTTAAACTTCCTGTTTTAAATCAATGATGAAGAAAAATAATCAGTTCGCCTTTTTCAAATGTAATTTCAACATGATTTTCTATTGCCTGATTTCTGGTTCCAATTCTGGTTTGAATGTTTAAATTTTCCTTATTTAATTGCCATTCCAGACCTTTTGTTGTTAAATTTTCTGTCGTTGGAAAAGGATAAAGCGAGATCATTTTATCTTTTACATTATCTAAAGCTAAATTTTTGGGTGAAAAAAAATAAGTGGAAAACTCATCGTAAAAAGTAATTTTGAGTTTTTCTTTAAATAAATACGCCACACTCAAATTTCCTAAAAAATGATCCATTTCGCCGCCACTTCCGCCAAAAACGTGAAGTTCCTGAATTCCCTTTTCTTCTAAAATCTCTAAGGCTTTCTGGAAATCGGTTTTATTTTGATCAGGTGTGTAAATAAACTTTTGATCATAAACTGTTTCATCTTTTCCGGAATGAGAATCAAAATCACCTGAGATAAAATCTAATTTCTCAAACGGAAAATTCATTTCCTTTAAATAATGAAAAGCGCCGTCAGTACACGCAATAATTTGATAACCGGACATCTCAGGTAATTGTTTTGGCGGAATTCCGTTGATGAAAAGAAGAGATTTCAATTGAGTTGTAAAGTTGTTGGTTGTAAAGTTGCCAAATTACAAAGATTAAATTAAAATTTTTTACACAAATCTATATTTGAGGTTATTTTTCTTCACAACTTTACGACTTCACAATTCAACGTTCGTTAGGATTCCAGAATTCTTCAGTTTCATTATTTAACTTTGAAACAAATCTTGCTAAAACGAATAAATAATCGGATAATCTGTTTAAATATTTTATTAATTCTGCGCGAATAGGTTCAGATTCATTTAGAAAAACCAAACTTCTTTCCGCACGTCTGCAAACTGTTCTTGATACGTGAAAGGCTGTTGCGCCACTTCCGCCGCCGGGAAGAATAAAATACTGAAGTGGTTCTAATTTTTCTTCCATTTCATCCATCCAAACTTCAAGTTCTTCAATTTCTTTATCAGAAATAATTAAGGTCAAACGAGATTTTCCGTTGGCTAAAGTTAATTTATCGGTCGGTGTTGCGGCTTCAGAACCCACCGTAAAAAGATTAAACTGAATTTTTTTTAATTGATTTAAAATATTTTCATCAGAAATTTGCGCTTTTGCCACACCAATAAAACTGTTCAGTTCATCGATATTTCCGTAAGAATCAACTCTCGCAGAGGCTTTTGAAACACGGGTTCCACCATAAAGTGCAGTTTCGCCGTTGTCGCCGGTTTTAGTATAAATTTTCATTCAACTAAAATAGTTTTTTTTTCTACAAAGATGAAAAATTGTGATAAATTTAAATTTTTAATTATTTATAAATGGATCAAAATTTATTTATATGGTTGATCGCCATTATAACTACATCTCTTGTCATTATGAGACCTTTCAAATTACCGGAAGCAATCTGGGCAGTTTTTGGCGCGTTTATTTTAATGATTACCGGATTAATTTCATTTGATGAGGCATTTTTTGGAATTAAAAACGGAACGGATGTTTATCTTTTTTTAGTTGGAATGATGCTTTTGGCAGAAACGGCAAAAGAGGAAAAACTTTTCGATTGGCTCGCTGCATTTGCAACACGTATTTCAAAAGGATCTTCTCTAAAATTATTTATTTTAATTTATTTAGTAGGAATTTTTGTTACCGTCTTTCTATCTAATGACGCAACAGCAGTAGTTTTAACACCAGCAGTCATTGCGGCGATGAAAGCCTCGAAAGTTAAAAATCCTTTGCCTTATTTATTTATTTGTGCGTTTATCGCCAACGCGGTGTCTTTTGTTTTGCCCATTTCAAATCCCGCAAATCTGGTGATTTATGGAAAAGAAATGCCGCCTTTATTTGTTTGGTTAAAGCATTTTGCCTTGCCTTCTATCGCTGCCATTCTCATGACTTATTTAATGCTTTACCTTTCACAAAGAAATAATTTAAAGCAAAAAATTGAAACCAATATTGAATTGCCAAAATTAGGCATTGGCGGAAAAGCAGCGGCTTTGGGAATCGGTTTTACGGCGGTCGTTTTATTAACGGCTTCTACTTTCAATTTAGATTTAGGTTTACCAACCGCAATTACAGGAATTTTAACCTCAATTATTGTTTTAATTATTTCAAAAAAATCGCCATTAAAAGTTATAAAAGGGGTTTCCTGGTCGGTTTTGCCTTTAGTTGCTGGATTATTCATTATTGTAGAAGCAGTAAATTCCACCGGAATTATCAATCAACTGGCTTCTTTTCTCACTGATTTTTCAGCAAAATCGCCGGATTTAGCCGTTTGGATAAGTGGTTTCAGTACTGCTTTTGGAAGTAATTTAACCAATAATCTACCTGCAGGATTAATTACGGGAAGCACGTTGCAAATTGCGCAAGTTCCGGAAATGTTAAAAAATGCGGCTTTAATTGGAATTGATCTTGGCCCAAATTTATCAGTGACAGGAAGTTTGGCAACAATTCTTTGGCTTGTAGCTTTAAGAAAAGAAGGTTACGATATTACCGCGTGGCAATTTTTAAAAATTGGCTTTATTGTGATGGTACCGGCTTTGATCATCACGCTTGCAGTTCTATTTCTTTGAATTAATTAATTTTCGCTGTAAGTTTTTACGAGACGTTCAAGATTTAAACTTCGTGCAGAAGCATCAAATATTTCACGGTAAGTGCCATGAACTTTCATTAAATCCTCGTGCGAACCACTTTCTACGACATCACCTTTTTTCATCACATAAATTTTATCGGAATCTAAAATTTGAGATAAAGAGTGAGAAATGATCACCACAGTTCTGTTTTCTTTAATCGCGTCTAAACTGTTTTTGATTTGTTCCGTTGCGATTGCATCTAAGCTTGCAGTTGGTTCGTCTAATAAAATAATTGGTGGATTTTTCAGAAATAATCTTGCAATCGCGATCCGCTGTTGTTGTCCGCCGGAAAGTTGCGTTGCATCGTGGTTATATTTATTTGGAAGTTCAAGAATTTGCTCATGAAGATAGGCTTTTTTTGCCGCAATTTCTATTTCAGAAAAAGTAGCATCCATATTTCCATAGCGGATGTTGTCTTCAATACTTCCCTGAAAAATGTGATTTTTCTGTAAAACCAGACCGATATCTTTTCGTAAATGATCATTATCGTAATCATCTAAATTTCTTCCATCCAATAAAATTTTACCCGAGTTTGGCAGATAAAATTTACATAAAAGATTTATGACCGTCGATTTTCCGGCACCGCTTAAACCAACCAAAGCCGTGGTTTTTCCGTTTTCAATGTGAATGGAAACATTACGCAAAGCATTTGCACCACTCGGATAAGTGAAATCTACATTCTCTAATCTAAAATCACCTTTAATATCTTCCTCGGTAAATTTACCGGAAACTTCGGTTTCAGAATCTGCATTTAAAATATCAAAATAACCTTCGGCGTAAATGAACGCGTCATTCATATCATCATAAATTCTGTGCAACTGGCGAATTGGCGAAGAAACATTACTAAAAAGCATGATGTGAAGCATAATTGCACCGATCGTCATTTGCTGATCGAGCACTAAATAAACGGTCAATAAAATAATTAGAACAACCCCAAACTGCTCGATAAATGTTTTTAAACCATCATAAAAAAAATTGGTTCTACGCGTAAAAAGTTGGCTGTCCATCAACTGCATCTGAAGATCGTACTGTTTTTCACCTTCAAATTTTTCCCGCACAAAACTTTTGATTACCATAATGGAATTAATCAGATTTAAAAGTCCGGAAGTTTTTTTCTCGCGTTGGTTTCTTAATTCCCGGCGAACGCCATTTAATTTTTTTGCCTGCAATGCACTCACATAAAAATAAATAGGAACCACAACTGTGGAAACCAAACCGACATAAACATTTTGCCAATACATGATCACCAAAGCGATAAATGCGTTTGAAAAAAGTGGCAAAATATCGATGAAAAAGTTTTGTACTAATTTGGTTAAACTTTCGATTCCTCTATCAATACGGATCTGAAGTTTTCCACTCTCGTGATTTTCATCATTAAAATAGGAAATTTTGTAAGTCAAAATTTTATCGATAACAGATTGTGCTAAAACCGAACTGATATTAATTCTGATCTTTTCACCGTAAAATTTCTGTCCAAACTGTATAAAAATGTTGATGATTTCCTTACCTAATAAAATAGCGGAAATAATGACTAAAACATGAATTCCTTCCTGCATAGGATTAGGCAGTCTGGTCAGTTTTGTCACTTCATCTACCGTATATTTTAAAACCAAGGGATTAACCTGCGCCGCTAAAGCACCGATGAACGTTAAAAACAAAGTGCCGTAAATCATTTTCCTGTAAGGTTTGATGAACGGCAGCAATTGCTGAAAAATACTATAAAGTGTGAGTGTTTTTGTAAAAGGTTTTTGCATTAATTATCTTCTCTCACAAAAATAATGAAATTTTTCCTTTAATATTTTAAAGGAATTTTCTTTTTACAATGAATAAATTTAAAAACTAATATTTTTCGAATCTGAAGTTTTCACCTAAATAAGCCTGGCGAACATCCGGATCATTGGCCAGATCTTCCGGTAAACCTTCTTTCAGGATTTTACCTTCAAACATAATGTAGGTTTTGTTCGTGATCGCTAAAGTTTGCTGAACATTGTGATCGGTTATTAAAATTCCGATGTTTTTTTCGACCAAAGAGCGGACAATTTTCTGAATATCTTCTACAGCGATTGGATCAACGCCGGCAAATGGTTCATCTAAAAGAATAAAATTTGGACTTGTTGCCAAACATCTTGCTATCTCAGTTCTTCGTCTTTCACCACCGGAAAGCAAATCGCCGCGGTTTTTGCGAACGTGTTCCAGCGAAAATTCTTCAATTAATTCGTCGGTTTTTCTTTGCTGTTCTTTCTTGGAAAGTTTAGTTAATTCCAAAACGCCCATGATATTATCCTCAACGGAAAGTTTCCGGAAAATCGAGGCTTCTTGGGCAAGATAACCGATGCCGTTTTGCGCGCGGCGGTACATCGCGTCTTTGGTAATATTTTTATTATCTAAGAAAACATTTCCTGAAGTTGGTTTTACCAAACCTACGATCATATAAAAGGACGTCGTTTTTCCGGCACCGTTTGGACCAAGAAGTCCGACAATTTCGCCTTGGCGCACTTCGACAGAAACGCCTTTTACTACTTTTTTGGAACCGTATTCTTTTATTAAATTTTCGCCGCGTAAAATCATAGAGACAAAGATAATATTTTTTATAAGTTTTGATTTGGGTAAATTTTCATTTAACTAAAATTAAGAGTTGCTAAAGAAAAATATTGTTAAATTTGTAAGGTTGACTTTAAATTTAATCAAAAATATTTCCCCAACCCTAAAGGGTGAATTTTTGATAAATTAAATATGTTTAGACTTATTAGAAAATAAGTTTGAAATCAGCGAAAAATTGCAGCCCGGCTTGAGTGGAGCTCTTTTTATGTGTAACGAAGTGGAACATAAAAAAGCGGGAACGGAAGACGGATAAAGCTGCCCAAAAAATTATTAAAATTAAAAAATTATGGATAAAATACCGAGCGTAAATCTTCAGGACTTTTTGTCTGAGGACGCCGAAAAAAAGCAAAAATTTGTAGATGAAATTGGTAAAGCGTACGAAGATATTGGATTCGTGGCTTTGAAAGGCCATTTTTTGGATGAAAATTTGGTTTCAGAACTTTACACAGAAGTGAAACATTTTTTTCAAATGCCGAAAGAAGAGAAAGAAAAATATGAAATTCCGGAAATTGGTGGACAAAGAGGTTATATCAGTTTTGGGAAAGAACACGCAAAAGGCAGATCAACAGGCGATCTTAAAGAATTCTGGCATTTTGGTCAATACGTTTCTAAAGATTCTAAATATGCTGCAGAATATCCTGATAATGTGGAAGTTTTAGAATTGCCAAAATTTAATTCGGTCGGAAAAGAAGCCTATCAAATGTTGGAAAAAACAGGTGTTTATGTTTTGAGAGCGTTGGCTTTATATATTGGTTTGGATGAATTTTTCTTTGATAAATTTGCGAAAGACGGCAATTCTATTTTAAGACCAATTCATTATCCGCCAATTACGGACGAACCGAAAGATGCTGTGAGAGCGGCGGCGCACGGTGATATTAATTTAATTACGCTTTTGATGGGCGCACAAGGAAAAGGTTTGCAGGTGAAAAATAATGAAGGCGAATGGATCGATGCGATCGCACAACCTGACGAATTGATGATCAATGTGGGCGATATGCTTTCAAGATTGACTAATAATAAGTTGAAATCTACGATTCACCAGGTTGTAAATCCGCCAAGAGAAATGTGGGGAAAATCGAGATATTCGGTACCGTTTTTTATGCATCCGGTAAGTGACATGCCACTGAACTGTCTGCCAGAATGTATTGACGAAGATCATCCGAAGTTGTATGAAGATATTACTGCGGGAGAATTTTTGTATGAGAGATTGGTTGAACTGGGATTGATTAAGAAATAGAAATTGGTGAATTTGTGAATGGTAGAATTTTATTTGCGGACAGATTTCACAGATTTACACATATAAAAAAAGACGAATTAATTTTCGTCTTTTTTATTAATTTACGAAGATCTTACCTAATGATTTGCTGTTAATTTTCCGTTTTTTTAAAATCTCACTCAGCTCAGTATCAAAATAATTAAAATGAGTTTCTAAAATTAATTTTTTGATTTTTGAAATGAGATCACTTTCTTCTATGATTTTATTCTGTTTTAATTCTGTAAGATAAAATACCAGCGAATAAAATTTTTCCCAGCCTATTCCCAAATTTTTAAGATCAACCTGATCGAGATAAAATTGTGATTTTTCTGAATCGCCCATTTTTTGGTATGATAAAGCACGAAGGATGATCCAAACCTCATCATGTGTTTTTTTTCTTTCCTCCGGAATAAACTCCTGATCCTGTTCCGTCTGCTCACAATTATTATCGAGGAGAAATTTGATTTCTGAAATTCTGTCCGTAAAGATCAAAGATTCTAAAACGGTATATTCAAAACTACAAACTGATTTTTGAGAATACTGCGTGTAATGTAATCTTACCTTTTTCATTTTATTAAAAGTTGCTTTAAACAAGCGATGATCACCAATATAATCTTCAAACAAAAGCTGAACACCAAATTTTAAACCTGCGGGAATAACGTGAACATGCTCGTCCAAATCAATATTAATAATCTGCGAATAATACAATTCCATTAAAACTTCGTTTTCCTGCAAAAAAGCGGCCTTAAAGAGAAAACCGTAAGCGAAAATCTTAGCTTCATCACAATTATTATATTTAAGATAAGACAAAAAATATTGGGTGTAAACCGTTCCGAGAAGATCTCTGGAAGGATGATTTTCCATAAAATATTTTCTGGCTAAAGGCATTGTCAGTAAACGATGGTGAATATCTACCAACAATTCTTTTGAGTTGGAAATCTGTATGCAGATTTCCTTGCTTTTACCCCAATAGTCTTTTGTAGAATCCTCAGCATTACCAAAAAAACTTTCTAATTCTTCACTACCATGCAATAGGCTAAAATCTCTAAAATCTTTGGAGCCACAAAATTTAGATAAAAGATCTAATGTAAATCTGCTGCTCCCTGAGGTGCTTTTTATCAATCCAAAGAAACGGCGAAGCGTTTGTCCACTTATATTTGCCTGGTATTTTTCGAACAGCAGATCTGAGAGTTGGTCACAATGTGTCGATGTAGAAATTTTCTTTCCAAAAGTTCTGATCACAGATTTTCGCAAATAAATTAGAATATCGATTTCCGACTGCATAATTTTATTAACAATTAATATTAAGCAATTTACCACAATTTGTACAAAAATGTACAAGAAAATTACCTAACTAATTTTTAGCTTTGCAAAACACAAATGATGAAGAAGAAGTTGATTTTTAAATCAGCAAGATTAAACCTGCTATAATTAGCAGGTTTTTTTATTTTTAAAATCAGAAATATAATGTCAATTTTTTGAATTACTGTTAACTCAGTTTTTTAATAAAAATGAAATTTTATAAAAGTCTTCCAAAAACAGATCAGAAAAATTCTTTGAAATGAATAATCCAAAATGTCTCAAATAATTATTGGTTATTTAAAAGAATTGCTGCTTCTTTCGCAGCGTAAGTAAAAATCATGTCTGCGCCAGCTCTTTTTATGCAGGTTAAACTTTCAATAATGGCTTTATCATTATCGAGCCAGCCGTTTTGTGCCGCCGCTTTTAGCATCGCATATTCGCCGCTCACATTGTAAACTGCAATTGGCAAATCTATTGAAGAACGAACTTTAGCAACAATATCCAGATACGGCATTCCCGGTTTGATCATAATAATATCTGCACCTTCGGCAACGTCTTTATAAACCTCATCTAAAGCTTCGCGTGAATTATGAAAATCCATCTGATATGTTTTTTTATCTTTTGGAATATCATCATTATCAACCGGAGCGCTGTCTAAAGCACTTCTAAAAGGCCCATAAAAAGAACTTGCATATTTTGCCGCATAACTTAAAATCCCCACATCTGTGAAATTGTTTTCTTCTAAAGCCTCACGCATTGCTAAAACCCGGCCGTCCATCATATCACTCGGTGCCAAAATATCTGCACCAGCTTCGGCCAAAGAAAGAGACATTTTTACCAAAGCATCATTTGTAGAATCATTATCGATTTTTCCGTCTTTTATAATTCCATCATGTCCATAAATTGAAAATGGATCAAGCGCTACGTCGGGCATAATTATCATTTCAGGAACTGCGTCTTTTATCGCTTTAATGGTACTTTGCATCAGTCCATTGGCGTTCCAGGATTCTTTTCCAGTGTTATCTTTTAAGTTTTCTGACACTTTCATATAAAGATTAACCGCTTTTACACCTAAAGAAAAAAGTTCTTTACATTCTAAAATTGTAAGATCTAAACTTCTTCTGAAAATTCCGGGCATTGAAGAAATTGCTTCCTTTTTTCCGGAACCTTCCATCACGAAAATGGGCATTACAAAATCATTTGTCATTAAAACTGTTTCCTGAACTAAGCTTCTGAGCGTCGCGGAAACGCGTAATCTTCTGTTTCTTGAATAAATTATCATTTTTGGAATACTTTTTGAAAATGTTTTACAAATTTAATGATACTTTAATTAAAAAACTATTGTTCAATAATTTTTAAATCCTATATTTGTCATACTATTCTATTTATAGATCGCTAATGAAAAAAACTTTACTTTTATTTATATTTTTCGGAACTCTTACTTTTAGCATCAATGCTAAAGCGCAGCAAAGTGCGAGAGATGTTTCTACCTCATTGTCAAAAAGCGATGATGGAGTCCTTCAGGCTTTTCCTAATCCGGCAAGAGATTTTATTATTTTAAAATCTAAAGATGCAAGTTTGACAATTAAAACCGTGACTTTTTACAGTATTTTAGGTGTTCAGGTCGCACAATATAATGTCAAAATGAATTCAGGACAAATTAATTTAGATAAATTACGACCGGGAAAATATTTAATGAAATATGTGATGAGTGACGAAACACAAAAGGTTACTCAAATTATAAAACAATAAAAAAAGGCTTTTACTTGAAGCCTTTTTTTATCTATCTTTTTCTAAATTTTTAATAAATTCCTTCGCTTTTCGAATTTTGCAACAAAGCTTTTGCAGAAGATGTTCCAATTCTGGTCACACCTAAATTTATCATTTTTACAGCGTCTTCATTAGTCTTCACACCGCCCGCAGCTTTTACTGGAAGCCCATTTGAATTCTCAAGCATTATTTTGATTCCTTCGAAAGTGGCGCCGTTTGGTTTGTCATTTTCTGTTTTGTAAAATCCTGTAGAAGATTTAATGAAAATATTTTTCAATTGATCTTCTTTAAAATTTTCTTTTGCCCAGGTTGAAATTTTTTGGCAAATTTCTGCAATCTGATTTTCGTTTAAAGTTGCGATTTCAATGATCCATTTTGCGATCTTTTTGTTTTTTAAAGCTAAAGAAGTACAATTAAGAAATTCACTTTCTACTAAATCTAAATTTCCTTTTTTAAGTGCTTCATAATTAACTACAAAATCCAGCTCATCTGCGCCGTCAGAAATCGCTTTTTCTGCTTCTTCCAATTTTTCTTTTTCTGTAAAAGTGCCTTCCGGAAATCCAATGACGGTACCTAATCTTACTTTTGAATTTTTTTCATCTAAATAAGTTCGAATTTCATTTACAAAATCCGGACGAATCATCACCGCAAAAATTTGATTTTCGATGGCTTCATCAGTTAAGTTTTTTAGTATTAAGAGCGTTTCTTCCTTACTAATTCCAGCCTGTTCCGGCGTTTTTAAATAAGTGGAATCTAAATATTTTTCTAATTGCATCTTGTTATTTTTATATGTTTTTAATTTTAACCAAAACTGGAAAATGATCGCTGTAACCGCCTAAATATCGTGTTCCAACGTAAGTTCTAAAAGGTCTTCCCTGATATTTCCGATCCCAACTTCCTAATTTTACGTTGTTGAAAACTGCAGCTTCTTCAAATTTTAAACCAGAAATATTATTAAAAAATTCCAGACTCAATAAGATCTGCTCAAATAAAAGTCCGTTAGAATGATGAAAAGTAGAATATTTTTTATCTAAGAAAAGTTGAGAAAATGGATTTTTTAAAATCTCTGTATCATTCGTTTTAAGAAAATTATCAATCATTACCTCATTTGCGTTGTCATTAAAATCACCCATGACAATTACAGGATCAGAATTTTCTTTTCTTTCCTCTAAAATTCTTTCCTTAATCTTATCTAAAATGTGTTCTCGTTTTGGTTTATTAACATCATTTTCCCTTTTTGAAGGTAAATGAACAACATAAAAATCAATGATTTGCTCATCAATTTTAACTTTACAAAATAAAACGTCGCGAGTCGTATCAAAACTTGATGGACCCGGATTTTCAAATTCAAAAATAAAACTGATTGGTTCGGAATGTAATATTTCACATTTTTCTGCATTATATAAAAGCGCGACATCAACGCCTCGCTCGTCCAAAGAATCAAATTGAATATATTTATACTTATTTTCAAAAACAGGCTGAGCAATAATATCTTTTAAAACTGAATCAGTGGAAATCTCCGCAAGTCCTATCAAAATTGGTAAAATCTGATGATCTTCTGTCACCAATTCTAAAACGTGCGCAATTTTTGTAATTTTGCTTTTATATCGGTTTTCGTCCCAATTTTTTAAACCTGAATTTGAAGGATCTGATTTGTGAACAGGTTTTGGATCTGGCGGAAAAAGATTTTCCACGTTATAAAACATTATTAGTTCTGCACTTGCATCGTTATTCATTTCTTTTATTTAATGTTTTAAAACTTAATTTTCTAAAAGATCCGGACGTTTTTTAGTAGTAATTTCAACAGCCTGTTCGTGGCGCCACTCTTCAATTTTAGCAAAATTACCGCTTAAAAGAATTTTTGGAACTTCTAAATCTTTATAAACTTCCGGTCTGGTGAAAATTGGTGGCGATAATAAATTATCCTGAAAACTGTCTGTGAGCGCCGATTGCTCATCACCAATAACGCCTGGAATTAATCGGATAATTGAATCTGCCAAAACACAAGCAGCCAATTCTCCGCCCGTTAAAACAAAATCTCCAATAGAAATTTCTTTCGTAATATGCAGTTCCCGAACCCGCTGATCAATACCTTTATAATGGCCGCAGAGAAAAATTAAATTCTCTTTTATCGAGAGATTATTAGCAATTTTTTGGTTTAAAGTTTCACCGTCGGGCGTGAGATAAATAATTTCATCATATTCTCTCTCAGATTTTAATTTTGAAATGCACTTATCGATCGGTTCGATCATCATCACCATTCCAGCGCCACCGCCGTAAGGTGTGTCATCAATCTGTTTGTATTTATTGGTAGAAAAATCCCTTAATTGATGAAAATAAACTTCAACCAAACCTTTTTCCTGCGCGCGTTTTAAAATAGAAGCCTGAAAAGGACTTTCCATTAACTCCGGTAAAACCGTAATTATATCAATTCTCATTGCTCTGTATAATCATGTTTTTTAGGAATAATGATGAGTCTTAAAGAAGAATCTTTGTTAATATAACTCCACATCCAGTTGAAAAATATCGCCAATTTGTTTCTAACGCTTAAGATCAACATCAGGTGCAAAAACATCCAAAAATACCAAGCCAATAGACCTTGAAATTTAAATTTTGGTAAATCGACGACAGCGCGGTGTTTCCCAACCGTTGCCATTGAACCTAAATCGTTATATTCATATTCTTTCCACTTTTCACTGTCCTTTTTTAGGAAATTATCTGCCAAATTTTTAGCCTGATGAATCGCGACATTGGCGACTTGCGGATGACCTTTTGGATATTTTGGCGTTTCCATATAAGCGATATCTCCGATGGCATAAATATTTTCAAAATGTTGAAGTTTATTAAACCGATCAACTCTATACCGGTTGTGAAAAACTTCATTTTCGTTAAAACCTTCTAATACATTTCCAGTGACACCGGCAGCCCAAATTACCGTATTCGTAGGGATTTCTTTTCCACTTTTTGTATAAATTTTATCGCCGTCGTAATTGGTCACAAATTCTCCTTTCATAAAATCTACACCAAATTCTTTCAAATATTCCTCAGATTTTACCTGAGCTTCTTCGCTCATATTATCCAAAGGTTGTTCTGTAGAACTTATTAAAATGATCTTTAAATCATTAAAATTCATGTGCGGATAATCGCGTGGCAAAATTTCTTTTTTCATTTCGGAAAAAGCGCCAGCCAGTTCCACACCCGTTGGCCCACTTCCTACAATCACAATATTCCAGTTGCCATCGTCAGTTCTTTTTCTTTCGATTATTAATTTTTCAAAAGTCAAAAGAACGTGATTTCTAATGCTGATCGCCTGCTGCGTATCTTTCATCCCGAAGGTTAAAGCCGCCATTTTTTCGTTTCCGAAAAAGTTGGTTTTACAACCTGTGGCAATAACTAATTTATCGTAAGTAAAAGTACCGTCTTCGCAAATGATTTTATTTTCTTCAGGAATTACTTTTAAAACTTCCGTCATCCGAAATTGAATATTTCGTGATTTCTGGAAAATTTTTCTGAAAGGAAAGGAAATATTTGACGGCTCAATGCGTCCGCAAGCGACCTGATAAAAAAGGGGTTGAAACATGTGATGGTTGACTTTATCAATCATCATTACTTTTTGTCCGGTTTTGTTATTCAATTTTCTGGCAAATTGCAGACCTGCAAATCCACCGCCAACGACTATTATTTTTTCGCGTACCATCTCATTAAGATTAAACACAAATTTACGGAAATTAAAAGGAAATTACATTCCGTCTAAGACTTTTAAAATAATTGAACAGCCTTCTTTTATTTCGTCTTTACTGATATTTAAAGGCGGCGAAATGCGTAGAAATTCATTGCGGTACAATTGCCAGAAAACCACTAATCCATTTTCCATACAGCGTTTTGCAACTTCTAAAGTAAATTCTGGCGAACCGAGATTCACAGCCAACATTAAACCCTTTCCGTTGATATTCTGAATTTTCGGATGAACTAAAAGACTTCTAAAAAGTTCTTCTTTTTCGGCAATTTCTGCCATTAAATTACTTTCTAAAACTTCCTTTAATGTGGCTAAACTTGCGGCTGCAATTAAAGGATTTCCGCCGAAAGTCGTGATATGACCGAGTTTGGGTGAGTGTGATAAACTTTCCATAATTTCCCGGCTGCTCAAAAACGCGCCAACCGGAACGCCACCGCCCATTCCTTTTCCCATTACTAAAATATCTGGAACGATACCGTAATGTTCAAAAGCGAAGAGTTTTCCTGTACGTCCAAATCCAGGTTGAATTTCGTCTAAAATTAAAAGTGCACCAACCTCTTGGCAGCGCTTTTTTAATTTAATTAAATAATTTTCTGCTGGTAAAAGAAAACCCGCAGCACCTTGGATGGTTTCTAAAATAACACATGCCGTTTTTTCAGTGATTTTTTCTAAATCTTCTTCCTCATTAAACGAGATAAAATCTACCAAAGGCAGTAGCGGACGAAATTCTCTTTTGTGATATTCATTTCCCGAAACCGAAAGAGCTCCGTGCGTATTCCCGTGGTAAGCATTGTGAAAAGAAATAATTTCTTCTCTACCTGTAAATCTTTTTGCCAATTTTAAAGCGCCGTCAATGGCTTCTGCGCCGGAATTTACAAGATAAGTCACTTCTAAAGGTTCGGGAGTATTTTCTGCCAAAAGTTTGCAGAGTGCCACGGGATTTTCCTGAGCATATTCGCCGTAAACCATGACGTGCAAATATTTGTCAGCCTGATTTTTTATGGCAGAAATAATTTTTGGATGAGAATGTCCTAAAGTATTGGCCGAAACGCCTGCAACAAAATCGAGATATTTTTTGCCGTTTTTCCCGTAAATATAACTTCCCGAAGCGCTTTCTACTTCAAAGCCAGCGGCGAATTGGGTGGTTTTTGCCTGATATTGGAAAAAATCTTTTTGCATTTTATGAATTTAAAAAAGTTTTTATTGAATTTTATCGCGCCCCGACTTGAGTGGAGCTCTCCGCGGCGGCGGAAGCGGGAACGGAAGGCGGAAAAAGGCGCCCAAATAAAATAGTTAGCGCCGTTCACGCTTAATTTCCTTGGGTTTATTCTTCTCCTCCAATTTTTTTCGAGCGTCCTCGGCTTGCTGAAAAATAGAGTCATCCGATGAGTAAACTGTCTCCGGATTATCTGGCGAATCCACAAAAATATCCTGCCATTTAAGAAGTCGATCTTTCGTGTTCCAATTAAAATCTGGAAAAAATCGTTGCTTTTTGGAAATTTTGCTCATCGGGTAAATGTCAGAATTGGCACCAATATTACAGGAAATAATCTGAATTTTTTGATCCGTAAAATCTGCTTCGATGGTGCCGCAAGTGGAAAGTGCCACGCCAATACGCTCGGCAACTCCCGTTTTTTGGTTATCATCGTCTGCGTAAGTAATCGCTTGCGCGTTCCCGATAACTTTTGCGAGTTTAACTTCATTTTGCTTGTAGTAAACCGTCATCAGTTTCCCTTTGATCTGGTTGAATTCATCCTTTAAATTTAAAGAATCTGCTTTACTGATGGCAAACGCATTACCGATGACTTTCAATGAATCAATATATTCTTTTTTAGTATCGAAAAATATATCAATTTTATCACCAGTCACTTGTTTTGTTCCGCTCCACACAATGGGCGCGCCGTTGAGATGCATGATGCCGTCGGTTTCATTAAAGCTGAGAGAATCTGCCCTCGCCTGCGCATTCGATTTAAAAACACGCACTTTTTTGTAAGCCCGAAGGAAACTTTTTTTAGTTAAAGTGGAATCTGGTTTTTGATAAGTTAAAAACCGATCTGCTGAAAAATAAATTGAATCTTTATCCAGCAATTTCACCGCATAAGGTTTATCTGTAACCATCGCAGAATCTTTAAACTGGTAAATTTCACCATAACCCCCTTTTATGTAGCGGTTTTCTTTTGGATCATCTAAGGTCACGTGTCCTTTAGAAGTTCCGAAACCCGTAATTTGATTAAAATACATGGCATCTCCCGTCAACACTTTTCCGTTATAATAAATTTTAGAATTTTTATTGAGGTAAACTTCTTTTGAGTTTTGATTGTAAGTTCCCTTTTCAGTGTAAATAATGTTACTCGTATTCTTTTTATTAGTGATCGTCGTCGGACCGTTGATCGTTGCAATATTAGTATTTTGATCCTGAACAATATTATCTCCAATCAAAGTATATTGGTCATTTTCAATCTTAATATTATTGGTAAGATTAATTATTTTTGTAGAAGTATTATAAGTCGCATTTTTAACATAAGTAACACTATTGTTTGCATAAATAGTTCCGCCAGTATTAAAATAAGCCAGGTTTGAAACGCGGTCGTAATAAAGGGTTTCTGTTTTTATAGTCTGTGTGGGATCGGTAAGAATTACATTTTTTCGGGCAATACCGCGCTGTGTTTCCCCATCATATTCCATTTCGCCTGACGTAATTACTGACCCGTCTGGATTTGTGAGCTTCACATTACCAATAGCTTTTACAAAATTCTGCTCCTGATAAAGAATAACAATATCAGCCGTCAACACCGAACCCTGGTGATCAAACTGCACATTCCCTTCAAAAAAAGGATTTCCGTCATAACGCGCTGGATCTTTTCCAAATCTGTCAGAATGCGTATGGTGAACTTTCTCTGCCGGTAGCGCTTTAGGATCGGCAGCTTTATTAAAAAACGGATCTTTTTGAACAGGTGTCTTAGGATTAATAAGATCGACCTGAGCAAATAAATTTATATTAATGAAAAGGAAAAGGAAAAGAAATTTTTTCATTTAAAATTTTGGAAATTTAAATTTATCCAAATTATGAATTTCAATTAACGGGAAATTCTTCTTTGTGTTTGTGTAGAAAATTCGATCAACAATATAATTTTACCTTGAAATTTTAAAAAATATATTAAACAGGTTTTTTGTAACCATAAAAGTAGAGCGAATGGGAATCTATTTTAACGCCAAAAACATCTTCAATTGAATCTTTAATACTCTGAATTCTGGGATCGCAAAATTCTATAATTTCTTCTATTTCTTTGTCAGAACCGGTTTTATAAACAACAAGATGGTCGTGCTGTTTATCAAAATAAGATTTTTCGTAAGAAGATGAAGTAAGTGTTTTTTCGCCAAACTGGTGTTTCCGGACCAAACCTGCATCTAAAAATATCTCAATTGTGTTGTAAATAGTAGCTTTGCTAACGTGGTATTTTTTCTGCATCATTAAAAGATACAGATCATCAACATTAAAATGATGTTCTAAAGCGTAAATTTCATCTAAAATTGTATAGCGCTCCGGCGTATTTCTAAAACCCTTATCCTGCAAATATTGCTTCAATACGTCTTTTATAATCCTGTGATTATTTTCTTTTTGTGTATCGTTCATCATAATAATTAATACCCAAATTTACTGAATTATTTGCAATTGGGTTTTGGTAGATTTAAGAATCAAAACGTCTGAAATTAACCTGCTGAATTTTTTTACGGTTGTCGCTATGGTCCAAAAGCGGTGCAGATTCTACCACCACATTGTGTGAGGAAACTCCATAAGATTTAAAATCCGTGCTTCCGATATATTTTACAAAATTATAAATATTTAAAATAATTTTTTCTCTGATGGTAAGTAAATATTCATTGATGTAAACATTGTCGATGATGACATATTTTAGATCCGGCGGAATGCTGTGATTTCTTAAAGAAGGATGCGGACTGCGTGACGGCAAGGTTTCATCTGCCATAAGATCTTTTAAAACCTGCTGAAAATAATCGTTTATCTTTCTGTCAATTTTAAAACCAAGCAGGAAATTAACTTTATAAATAGTTCCCGGAAGAATTTCATCTACATTATATTTAAAAGTATATGGTTCTTCCTGATTAATAATATTTAAGATAAAGTAATGATCGGCACGTTTTGGCTGTGCGCGCATGATAGAATAAATAATTTTCGATTCTACTTCATTCTCTCTTTTTGCACGGCTAAAAAACGCCAGATTTGTCGCAAATTTTGGTATTGATTCATCAAGTTTCATATCCTGAATGGTAGAAACATAATTTTTTAAATTAACGAATTTGATGAATTTTGTTTTGATCATTCTGCCGTTGTACCAAGCATACATACATACACCAATAAAACCTGCTAAAACTACGGTGATCCACCCTCCTTCGAAAAATTTGATCACATTGGCTCCAAAAAAACCAAGTTCAATAAACAAATAAACAGAAGCGAATAATAAAATTAATGGTTTACTGACTCTTTTCTTTAATAACCAAAAGCTTAAAAGTATTGTCGTCATTAACATCGTAACCGTAATTGAAAGGCCGTAAGCGGCTTCCATTTTGCCGGATTCCTGAAAATGCAGAACAACAATTAAACAGAGCACTAAAAGTCCCCAGTTTACTTTTGGAATATACATTTGTCCCTTCACACCGGACGGATAATCAATTTCCTGATTTGGCCATAAATTTAATGACATAGCTTCAGAAAATATTGTAAAAGAACCTGTGATCAATGCCTGACTTGCGATAATTGCTGCCGCTGTTGCGATAATGATACCTGGAATTAACATCCACTCCGGCATAACACCGAAAAAAGGATTAACGCCACCACTGTGAACTGCATCGTAATTTTTTAAAACCCAAGCACCCTGACCAAGATAATTTAAAATCAACATTATTTTAACAAAAATCCAGCTTACGCGGATATTTTTTGCACCACAATGACCCAAATCTGAATATAATGCTTCCGCTCCTGTTGTACAAAGAAAAACAGCACCCAGAATTATTATAGCGCTGGGAGAATGGGCAATTAATTTATAGGCATAATAAGGATTAAAAGATCGTAAAATAGTGAAATCATCCATTAAGTGAAACATTCCCAAACTACCTAAAACCAAAAACCAAATTACCATTACAGGCCCAAATAATTTCCCAATTGTACTTGTACCAAATTGCTGCACCGTAAAAATGACAAATAATATGATACAGGTTATTAAAACAACTGGAGTGTGTGGATTATAAATTTTTAAACCTTCAATCGCAGAAATAACTGTTAATGAAGGTGTTATCACGCCATCCGCAATCAATGCAGAAGCTCCGACGATGGCAATAAGGTAGAGCCAACCTTTTTTAATATTTTTAATTAAAGAAAATAAGGCTAAAATTCCACCTTCCCCTTTATTGTCTGCACGAAGGGAGATCATCACGTATTTGACCGTAGTCTGAAGCGTCAAAGTCCAGATTATGCAGGAAAGCGCACCTTCAATATATTCATCAAACGCCATATTTCCGCCATCTATTCTGGCATTTACAATAGCTTTCATCACATAAAGTGGTGATGTTCCTATATCTCCGAAGACGATTCCTAAAGAAACTAAAATACCAACAGCGGTAAGTTTTTTGGTATTTAAATGACCAATTAAATCTTGCGACATGCTTATAAAAATATCTGCAAATGTAAAATAAAAATAAGGATTTAGGTCAAAAAAAACTCCCAAATGGGAGTTTATAAATTTACGCTTTCAGATATAAAGCATTTTTAATTTCTTCTTTTACTTTTTCCAGTTTCGGAAACCATTCTTCAAACAAAGCTGCAGAATATGGTGCCGGTGCATCAGGTGTCGTGATCCTTTTAATTGGAGCATCTAAATAATCAAATGCTTTTTGCTGCACCATGTAAGTAATTTCAGAAGCTACAGAACCAAAAGGCCAGGCTTCTTCCAAAATAACCAGACGGTTTGTTTTTTTCACGGATTCTAAAACGGTATCATAATCAAGCGGACGAACTGTTCGAAGATCAATCACTTCCACAGAAATCCCTTCTTTTTCCAAATCACTTGCAGCCTGCAAAGCCAACTTCATAATTTTACCAAAAGAAACCAACGTCACATCTGTTCCCCCTCTTTTAATATCTGCTTTACCGATCGGGATATAATATTCTTCTTCAGGGATTTCCATTTTGTCACCATACATCTGCTCAGATTCCATAAAAATCACAGGATCATTATCCTGAATGGCAGATTTTAATAAACCTTTTGCATCATAACAGTTCGAAGGAACAACTACTTTTAAACCAGGAATATTAGCAAACCAACTTTCCAAAGCCTGTGAATGCGTTGCACCCAATTGACCTGCAGAAGCTGTAGGACCACGGAAAACGACAGGGCAATTCCACTGACCACCTGTCATTTGACGGATTTTTGCGGCATTGTTGATAATTTGATCGATACCAACTAGACAGAAATTGAAAGTCATGTATTCAACGATCGGGCGGCAACCGTTCATTGCTGAACCAATCGCGATACCTGTAAAACCAAGTTCGGCAATTGGTGTATCAATCACACGTTTTGCACCAAATTCTGTTAACATTCCTTTGGAAGCTTTGTATGCACCATTGTAATCCGCAACTTCTTCACCCATTAAATAAATGGATTCATCTTTGCGCATCTCCTCGCTCATCGCCTGGCAAATCACTTCCCGAAAAGTATATTCTTTCATAAAAATCTTAATTAATAGGTACAAAAATAACTAAAATTTTAGAAATAGTCGCACATAAAAAAAGCATCTCTTTCGAAATGCTTTAATATTTTTTAAAATAAGTTTTAATCTGCTTTTGTCCAGGTTTGCGTTCTTCCTATTAAAGAAAACCCGATGTAACCTCTCACATTCAGTTTGTCGCCACTTCTGGTAATACTACATTTATAAGTTTTACCGTTTTTTGGATCTGTGATCGTTCCTCCATCAAATTCACTGTCATCTTTAGACAAACCTCTAATGATTTCTAAACCTAAAATTGGTTTATTTTTACGATCGTCCTTGCAACTGATGCACGTCGCATATTCTGGCTTAATTAGCAATTGTACAACTTTTCCATAATATTTACCATCTGCTTTTTTATAGATCTCAACAATGGATTTTGCTTTGCCGGTTTCATCATCAATTGTTTTCCATTTACCCTCGATTTGGGCGTAAGAAATAACACTGAAAAACAAGGCAACTGTTGCAAATAATAATCTCTTCATTTTTTTTATTTTATTGGGTTAAAAATAGATAAATTTATTGAACCTACAAATAAATTTATTATTCACTGCACAAATTACAATTGCCGTGCCGATTTTTGGTAAAGAATATTACCATTTTTATAAAATCTTGACTAAATACATATTTTCGAGTTGGGAATTTCTTTCCGCAGGATTTAGAAACTTTAAAGACAATCTTGTGATTCTATAGTCTTTTTCAATTCTTATTACACTAAAAAGTATTTTTAAAGAATCAAACTGTTCCTTATTTACCAATAAAATATCGCCTTTTTTTAGTTCATTTTCGGCCACTCGATCAGTATTTCTTTGGGTATAAAAGTCAACATTCCAGGTTTCATTTCCCGTCAGCATTTTTATTTTGTCTTTATTAATGTTACTCTTATTTACAAATTCCGCCAGTTTTAAACCTGCCTGATATTTCGTTAAAACCGGATAAAATTGTGAGTTTAAAAATACATTTACAGAGATCGCAAAGATGAACGACGCAACCGCGTATTTTTTGAATAAATTCTCTTTTTTAAATAAATAGTAAAGCAAATAGCAAAAGAGAAAAGTTGAAATGATGAAGAAATAAATATTAAAAATACCCGTGAAATAATAAGCCAACATTGACATAATCAGAATTACCGCTAAAAAAACTACAATTTGTATTATCCAAAGAACTTTTATCGTTTTAAATTTTTTGTCTTTAAATAATTGAAATAAAGTAGCACTTGTTAAAATCGAAATTACCGGAATTAAGCCGTTAAGATAATGTGGCAATTTAAATTTAGAAAAACTAAAGATGAACATTACAAGCCAAAAACCGCCTAAAGTGAGAAATTCTACATTTTTTATGTTTTTAAATTTATTTAAAATGAAAAATTTACTTTGCTGAAAAACGCCCAGATAAAGCAAAAGTGAAAAAGGCAAAAACGCCCAAAGAAGTGTATGAAAAAAGAAAAAGTAATCGGAATTATTTTGCTCAAAACCACTTGCTGTCAATCTGTTAACACTTTGATTAAATAATATAAATTTAATGCCTTCCGTGCCAAATTGATGATAAAACGCAAATAAAACCGGAGAAATAAATACTAAAAAGAAGAAAATTCCAATAAATAATTTTGGATTGAAAAATTTTTTCCAATCTCGGGAATAAATTAAATAAGCAAAAACACACGCACCAATTATCACAATTGCCATTAAACCTTTTGAAGAAAAAGCCATCGCCGTTGCAAAACCTGCAAAGATCACGGCAGAAGTTTTTCTTGTTTTAATAAATTTTAGCCATTGCCATAAAGCAAAAGCAATAAATCCCGTTAAAACTGCATCTGTTCTAACATCATGAGCGGATAAAATAATGGTTTGCGCGGAAAGAAAAACAAATGCGGAAATTATTGCTAAATCTTTGTTATTATAAAGAAGTTCTGCCAGTTTTTTCGTCGAAAAAGCACCAAGAAAAAGTAGCAAAACTGCCGGAATTCGATAAGCAAAAGCATTAATTCCAAATAATTTCATTGAAAAAGCCGCAAGCCAAAAATGCATTTGAGGTTTATCTAAATAAGGATTTTCACCTTTAAAAATATGTAAATAGTCATTATTTAAAACCATTTTCATTGCCATAGAAGCGTGTTGAGCAGAATCATTTTCCATTAAAGGCACGAACATTCCCAAAAAATAAACGAGAAAAAAACCTGCGCAAAGCAAAGCAATTTCCAATTTTGAGAGTTTTAAGTCAAACGGCATAACAAGATTTTATTTTAGTAATTTTGCGAAAGTTCTCGCACAAATTTAACAAATCCTAAACAAGAATGACCGCAGAAAAATTTTATTCTATAATTATCCCTATGTATAATGAGCAGGGAAATGCCGGACTTCTGATAGATAAAGTGCGCGAAAATCTGGTGAATCTGGATTATGAATTAATTTTGATCGACGATCATTCCACAGATTTAACAGTAAAAGAAATTAAAGAAAAAAATGATCCGCGCGTTGTTTTGATCCAATTAAAGAAAAATTATGGTCAAAGTTCCGCAATGATGGCGGGTTTTGATTACGCCACCGGCGATTATATTATTACGTTAGATGGCGATCTACAAAACGATCCAAGCGATATTCCTGCGATGGTTGAACTCTTGGAATTCGGCGATTTTGATCTCGTTGTAGGTAAAAGAAAAAAAAGAAAAGATTCCTTAATCCGCACTTTTCCGTCAAAAGTTGCCAATTATATTATTAAAAAATCAACAAAATTAAATATCAGCGATCAGGGTTGCGCCTTGAAAGTTTTCACCAATGAAACGGCAAAAGATCTTAATCTTTATGGTGAAAATCACCGTTTTATAAGTTTAATGGCACATTTGAACGGCGCAAGGATCGCAGAAATGCCCGTAAAACACCATGCACGACAATTTGGCGTTTCGAAATATGGTATGAATCGTACATTTAAAGTTATCAACGATCTTCTTTTGGTCTTATTTAATCAAAAATATATGGCAAAACCAATTTACCTTTTTGGAAATATTGGTTTGATCGCTTTTCTTTTAGGAAGTTTTATTAACGTTTACTTATTGATAATCAAATTATTAGGACACGAAATTGGAGGCAGACCACTTTTAATTTTGGGCGTTTTGTTAATGTTTATTGGCATCCAGTTCTTTACAACCGGAATTATCGTCGATATGCTAATGAAGACTTATTACGAAAGCCAGGATAAAAGACCTTTCAATATCAGAAAAATCACCAGTTTTGGAGAAAGCAAGTCTTAAAAAAACACTTATAACGCTGCTAAAAATAGCAGTAAGTTTGGTTTTATTGATTTTAGTTTTCCGAAAAATAAATTTTCAGGAAGTTGCCGAAGTTCTAAAACATGTCCATTTTATTCCTCTTTTTTTTGCTTCAATTTTATTTTTTTCTTCCCAGGTTTTATCGGCAAAAAGACTGGAATTTTACTTAAAAGCGCAGGATTTTAATTTAAGTTTTAAAAGCAATTTTGAACTTTATTTTTTAGGAATGTTCTACAATTTTTTTATTCCGGGCGGCGTTGGTGGCGATGCTTATAAAATTTATTTACTTCATCAAAATTTCGACTGGAGCGCAAAGAAACTTACTTCTGCGTTATTTAATGACAGATTGAGTGGACTTCTCGCCATAATAATTCTTATCTGCGGGTTTGCTTCTTATTTATTTGATAATCAGTATTTAATCCTATTTCTACTTATAATTTTAATTGTGATCCTGAGTTCATTTCAATTAAGCAAAAAGATTTTTCCGGCTTATAAATCTATTTTTTTTAAAACTTTTTTTATCTCAGTTTTAATTCAAGTATTACAGGTTTCATGCTTTTTATTTTTGTTAAAAAGTCTTGGTGTTAATGAAAATTATCTCATTTACGCGCTGGTTTTTCTTGCTAGTTCTGTATTGAGTTTAATTTCATTTGCCGGAATTGGCGTTCGGGAAATGCTCTTTTTTCAAGCCGCAAAATATTTTGATTTTAATGCGACAATTTCGGTTTCGGCATCGCTTTTATTTACTTTAATAACTGCAATTTTTTCCTTTATCGGTGTATATTTTCAAATAAGAAAGTTAAATTTGAACCTTGCAGAAAATAAATCAGAATGAATTTTTTTAAAAATAATTTAGCCAATGCGTTTACGCTCGGAAATCTTTTTTCCGGAACAATTGGCGTTATTAATCTAATCGAGGGAAATTATAAAATCACCGCAATTTGTATTATCATTTCCTTAATTTTAGATTTTTTTGATGGTTTTATTGCGCGTGCTTTGAAATCAAATTCAAATCTTGGAGCTCAACTCGATTCCTTGGCAGACATGGTGACTTTCGGCGTTTTACCGGGAATCGTAATGTATAAATCTTTAGAAGCTTTTGGTAATCAGTTATTTGGAATTAATTTACCTTTTGAAATAAAATATTTCGGACTTTTAATTACACTTTTTTCTTGTTTAAGATTGGCGATTTTTAATCTCGACGAAGACCAGAAATATTATTTTAAAGGTTTAAATACACCTTCAAATACCATTTTAATTTTTGGACTTTTCTACGGATTTTTAAATGGCGGAAATTTTCTGTTTGTTTTTTCAAATCCTTTGGTTTTAATTTTAGTGACCGCAGTTTCGTCTTGGTTACTGATCTCACCAATTAAAATGATCGCGATGAAATTTAAATCAATGAAATTACAGGATAATATCCCGAAAATAGTTTTGGTCATTGGCGCAATCTTAATTTTAATTTTTTTTAAAATTGTCGGTATTCCGCTTGTAATCTTATATTATATTTTGGTTTCAGTAATTTTTCAAAATCAATTAAAATAAAAAATTAATTTGTCATTCTGAATGGAGCAAAGCGAAATGAGAATCTTTATTTTAAATTATTGAGATTCTTCTTTCGTCAGAATGACAAAAGCAAAATTCTAAAATCTAACTTCTCATATCTAAAAATCTAAAAATTAATGAACTTAAAACTACATAAACCGCTTTGTATTTTCGATCTCGAAACGACGGGCGTCAATATTTCAAAAGACAGAATTGTTGAGATCTGTATTTTAAAAGTCAATCCGGATTCTTCCAGAGAAAGTAAAACCTGGCTCGTAAATCCGGAAATTCCTATTCCTGCAGAAACATCAGAAATTCATGGGATTACAAATGAAGACGTAAAAGACGCACCAACTTTTAAAGAAATTGCGCCAAAAATTATGGCGATGATTTCCGGAAGTGATTTGGGAGGATTTAATTCTAACCGTTTCGATGTTCCACTTTTAGCCGAAGAATTATTGCGTGCAGAACTTGATTTTGATTTAAGTAAATTTAAACTAGTTGATGCGCAAACCATTTTCCACAAAATGGAACCGCGAACTTTAACGGCAGCATATAAATTTTATTGTAAAAAACCTTTGGAAAACGCACATTCTGCGGAAGCCGACGTTCTCGCCACTTTTGAAGTTTTGGATGCGCAGGTTGGTCATTACGATGAAATTCCCAATGATATAAATGGTTTAAGTGAATTGTCTTTTCACAAAAAATTTGCAGATCTGGCCGGAATGCTTCACTTTGATGAAAATGATATTGAGATTTTTGCTTTCGGGAAATATAAAGGACAAAAAGTGATTGAAGTTTTTAAGAAAGATCTGGGTTATTACAACTGGATTCAAAATGCTGATTTTCCACTTTACACTAAAAAAGTGTTGACTGCGATTCAGTTGAAAAGTAAATTTTAAATTTAAAGTCTAGACTTAAATTTGTATTTTAAAAACTAAAAATTGACAATTGGCTTTCAATTTGTACCGTTTTGTAATACTTTAAATAAAAAAATATGTCATCTTTAGTTAAATTTAAATATTACCAAAACAGCATTGAAGCGAATCGTGATAAACAGATTTTAGCGGATAACGGCATTATAAGTTTCATTGCAAATGAGCAAACTATTCAATCAGATTGGTTGTTGTCAAATGCTTTGGGTGGAATTCAACTTCAGGTTTTTGATAAAGATTTAGATAAATCAAAAGAAATTTTAAAAGATTTTTTAGAGAATGAACATGTTGAATTAGAAGTTGAACATACTATTTCTGATCCGGATTTTGATCTGGTTTGTCCAAAATGCGGCTCGAATCATTTATACCGAAATGATAATCCCGGTAAAATATTTGGTTTTGCAATGCCGATCCTAAGTTTTGGCGAAAATAAGAATACGGAAACTTTTAACTGCTACTATTGCGGAAATCAATTTGAGGCGGAAATTTAAATAAATAATATCTAATAAATTTTTTAATGAAATTAGTATTGTTTTTTCTCATTTTTTCTCCAATCACGTTCTTTTCACAATTGAAAGAAAGGTTATCCTTCAATGATTTAGAGCTAATGAATTTAGTAGGAAAAGTTAAGAATATAGAGGAAAGAGTATTTGAGGTTAATAATAAAAAGTTGACCTTCGACAATGGAATTTTAATGCCTGCAAGTTTTAATTATAATTTTGATGAAAATGGTTATGTCAATTATAAAGAAGACATTAAAAAAATTGATGGTAAAGAAAAAATTTCCACCAAACAATATTTTACCTTTGAGAAGAACAAACCCCTCACAGAACTATATTTAATAACTGAATTTGCAGACAGCGACTCAATAATTTACAAATATAAATATCTGAATGATAGTTTAATAACCAAAACTAATTTTAGTAAAAGTTATAAGGGATTGACTGAAAGAATTACAATAAGCGGAAACAAAGAATTTTCTGAATTATCATATCCCTCAGAAAAAGTTCTTGAATCTAAAACTTTAGAATATAATAGAAATAATAAATTCGTTTTTAAAGAAACTATCGGATTTGATGACAAAGAAATTATTGAAAGAAAATATAAGCAAAATTCTAACTGCACAGATTTTGAAAAAGAAAATATAACTGAAAATAAATTTAATATAAACTCAACGCAATTACGAGAATACGATCAGTTATGTAATTTGGTTAAAATTACTTTTATAAACAAAAATTCAAAATCTGATTTAAAATTGGAATATAAATATGATAAAATTGGAAATTGGATTGAAAAGAAATCATATAATTTTGCAGGAAGAATTTATTCAATTACTAAAAGAACAATTACATATTATTAGAAAATGAAAATAATTTGCATTGGCAGAAATTACGCAGAACACGCAATAGAACTCGGAAATGAAGTTCCGACCGAACCTGTAATTTTTATGAAACCGGACTCGGCGGTTTTAAAAGGAAATGATTTTTATATTCCAGAATTTTCTCAGGATATCCATTATGAACTGGAAGTGGTTTTAAAAATTTGCAAAGTTGGAAAGTATATTTCCGAAGAAAATGCCCCACAATATTATGATGAAATTGGTTTGGGAATTGATTTTACAGCAAGAGATCTTCAAAGTAAATTAAAAGAAAAAGGTTTGCCTTGGGAATTGTCAAAAGGTTTTGATGGTTCTGCCGTTGTTTCAGAATTTCAGCAAAAAGATAATTTTGATCTAAAAAACTTAAATTTTTCTTTAGAAAAAAATAAGGAAAAAGTACAAACCGGAAATACTTCATTAATGATTTTTAGTCCGGAAAAGATAATTGCGTTTGTATCAAAATATTTTACGCTGAAAAAAGGAGATCTTATTTTCACAGGAACGCCAAAAGGTGTGGGAAAAGTCGCTGAAGATGATTTTTTGGAAGGTTTTATCGAAGATGAAAAAATGTTTGATGTGAGAATTCAATAAATTTTAAGTTTAATTTTTAATCGTAACTTTAATAAAAATAAATGACCATGATAAATATAGTTTTGCCCGTAGATTTTAGCGATGCCACCACAAAACTGCTTGAAAGCGCAGTGAAATTTGCAAAAGAGACCAATGGAAAAATATTTTTAATTCATGTGGCTGCTTCTGACATTGGTTTTGCTATCGGAGATATGGGATTTCAATATTTCCCCGAAGTAGAAGAAAATGAGATGAAACACGAACTTACTGAACTTAATAATTTAGAAAAGAAAGTTTTAGAACATGGCGTTCAATGCGAACATCTAATGAAACAAGGTGTCTCCGGAGATATTATTCTGGATTATGCGTCGGAAAAAAATGCTGATTACATCGTGATGGGCTCGCATGGAAGAAGCAATATGTACGATGTTTTTGTAGGAAGCCTTACAAAAGAGTTAACGCGTAAATCGCAAATTCCTGTTTTAGTTATACCGATTCACGATTAAAACCCTAAAATAAATAAAAAACCGTCCTGACTTAATTGTCGGGACGGTTTTCTGTATAAATCAATTATTTATTTTTCTTTATTGTAAATTTTTGGATCGTAGTAAGGATGTTTTCCATTTGTAGAATTAACATACTCTTTGTCAGTATTTGCACCTAATTGTGAAACTAAAACATAACACCAATAGCAGAAGAAACCAAATGCTACTAGGAATAAAACCCAATTGATAACGTTTGAGAAAAGATCAAAAAACCCAAAACTCCATTTAAAAACGCTGCTTAAGAATAACCAGAAAGATGTCATTTTTTTTCTATTTTAAATTAACTTTGCACAAATTTACAAAAATGTTTAGATTACTTTCTAAAGAAAGCAATATATTTTCAATTCCGGTTTATCTCGTATTTTTGACAGTGATAATTTCAGCGTTTAATGCGTTGAATATTAGTAATTTAAACATTATTTCTTTTCTTATCACTTTTGTAGGAATTGCTCTTGGCTATTTTGTTTTTAATCAGATAAAATTAAATTATCAGGAGCATTTGCCCCTATTTCTTTATACTTTTTTTATTTTCGCATTTTACCCCGGAGATCTGGACATTGGGATTGCGGTTTCTCTCTTTACAAATTCATTTCTTCTTTTATTTCTAACAAGTACTGATGATGACGTCCGCAAAGATTCCTATGTCTTGATCGGAGCACTTATCCTGCTCAATTTTATATTTTTGCCAACGACCTGGCCAATGATTCTCTTTGTAATTATGCACGTTATTGCAACGTCGAAAAGAATTGCGCTGGATTTTTTTAAAGTCTTGATGGGCGGTTTTTTAATTGTAATCAGCTATTTGGGTCTGATGTATTTTTTAGGATATACCAGCTGGGACAACAGTTATTTCCCTTTTGGAAAATTTAAAATAAATTTAGATCTCTACCCGCTTTATTTACTATCTCCGATTGCTCTTATGATCGTACTATCCGTGATGGATCACTTTAATAACTTTAACAAAAAAAGTCTATCCAGCCGTTTTAAATACGGTTTTATCTTGATTTTTACTTTAGCTCAGTTAATTACAGTTATTTTATATATGGGTAAAAGTAATGAATATCTGTTGCTCTTAGCTTTACCTTTAAGCATAATTTTAGCGCGTTACCTTAAATTTCTACCAAAATATTGGATGCGTGAAACCGGTATTTGGGTGATTATTTTTTCAATTATAATTTTCAAAGTTGGTACTTATTTTAAATTTTTTTAAACTTACATTTCAATGATTCAGATAGATGATAAACTTATTTCGGAAGACGTTTTCACCGAACAATTCGTGTGTAACCTCAGCAAATGCAAAGGCGCCTGTTGCGTTGAAGGCGACGTTGGTGCTCCTTTAGACAAAGAAGAAACAGTAATTTTAGAGAGAATTTTTGATAAAGTAAAACCCTATTTGCGTCCGGAAGGCGTTGCTGCTTTAGAAAAACAGGGAACCTGGACTTTAGATCCAAATGATAACGATTTTGTGACGCCAATGATTGAAGGAAAAGAATGTGCGTACGTCATTTTTGACGAAAAAGGTGTTACAAAATGCGGTATTGAAAAAGCCTACGAAGATGGCGCAGTTGATTGGCAAAAGCCGATATCCTGTCATCTTTATCCCATTCGCGCAAACCAGTATTCTACTTTTGTGGCCATCAATTATCATGAATGGGAAATCTGCAATGACGCGTGTATTTTAGGAAAAGAATTACAAGTTCCGGTTTATAAATTTTTGAAAACGCCTTTGATAAGAAAATATGGTGAAGAATTTTACTCTACTTTATGCGATGCTGCGGATGAATGGAAAAAAGAATACGGAAATAAATAAAATTATTATTTTCAGAAAATAAAATCTTTATATTTTAAGGAAATAATTTATCTGTGCAAATCTGTGAAATCTGTGTGCTAATTTTTCTCTCACAGATTTCACGGATTTTCACAGATTTTTTTTGACTATAATACACAAAAAAGCCGCTGAAATTCAGCGACTTTTCTTAATATTTTGAAGAGTATTATTTCTTTAATTCTTCTAAAAATTCGTCGTGAGAAATTTTACTTTCTTTTTTAGAAGATTTTTCTAAAATCACGTCTTTTAATTTTGCCATAGCAACTTCACCGGAGATCTGACGAACCTGCTCTTCATTTTTAAGCATTTCTACCGCATATTTTTGAATTTCTTCTTCCGGCAAACTGTGCATACCATACATCGCCAACTGATTTCTCACCAATTGCTCAGCCTGCAAAAGAACATCGTTGTAATCTAATTTTACATCGTTGTCATTCATCAGTTTTCCTTCAATTATCTGATATTTTAACTGATTTCTTTCCTGTTCCAAAGCCTGTTTTGCCTGATCTTCAGATTGAATCTGCTCATTTGAAAACATTAACCATTTAACCAGAAAAGTTTCCGGAAGCTTAACTTCCTCCTTTTCAGTGATTTGTTCTAAAATTTTATTTACAAAGTGAACATCTGCATTTTGCTGGAAATATTCGTCAAGTTCAGCTTTCACCTTATCTGTTAATTCCTGCTCAGATTTAATATTTCCTTCACCATAAACTTTATCAAACATTTCCTGATCAAGTGGTGCTAACTTTAAGTTGTAAAATTCCTTTGCAGTAACTTCAACTTCCTTGTGGTGAAGATGTTCCGCTTCTTCTTTAGAAAAACCTAATTCTTTTGCCAGTTCTTCTTTGGCGATTAAATCTTCTTTCGACACTTTTATTGATTCACCAACTTTCAAAGATTTTACTAAAGCAAAAACTTCTTTTTGATCTTTGTTGATGTTAATATTTTTTGGGGCGTGGTTATGCTCACCTTCTGCGTCACCTTCTACTACTTGCTTTACTTCCAACGCAACGTAAGAATCTTCGCCCAAAGTTTCCTGATCTTCTTTTTCAGCAAAACGTTTCTGCATATTTTCAATGCTTTGTCCTACTTCTTTTTCACCAGCTTCTACATTATAATAAGGCGCCTCATATTTTGCAAGATCAATTTTGAAATCCGGTTCATAACCTACTTCAAAAGCAACTGTTAATTGTTCAGCGTTTGGATCTAACTCATCAACAGGCTGTGGAATTGGCTGGCCGATCAGTTTTAAATTATTTTCGGTAACGTAGCCGTTTAAGCCTTCAGAAACCTGTTTGTTGATTTCTTCAAAAGCGATGCCTGCTTCATATTGCTTTCTAACCATGCTCAAAGGCACTTTTCCTTTTCTAAAACCTGGAACCTGCGCTGTTTTCGCGTAGTTCATCAATTGTTTATCTACTTTTTCTTTATAGTCAGATTTATTTAAAGTCACTGTAAGTAAAGCACTTACATCGTCATGGTTTGTTGCTGTAACGTTCATTTAATTCAAATTTTTAGGTTGCAAAAGTAAGAAATTTTAATTTAAAATCCGCAAATACAAGCAATTGAAGTTGTTTTTTATTAAATATTTATGATTATTTATGCAGCTTTTCCGCCTTCCGTTCCCAATCTTTTTGCTTCGACGTTTATTTTTAAAAAGAAATTGATTTCAGGCAAAAAGGATTTCCACTCAAGTCGGGCTGCAATGTTTGCGTGAAATATGATTTAGTTTTAGATACAAAGTTTTTTATAAATGGAATTCGAAGTTCCCTAAAATTTTGAATATAATTTTCTAATTATAAACAAATCTGCAGCCCGACTTGAGTGGAAATCCTTTTTTTTCATTTGAAAAAAAGATTGGGAACGGATGGCGGAAATGTCTGCCCAAATAAATAATAAAATTCCAACAGATTATTTTGCTTTGCTCGCAATGACAAAAATGTGTAACTTTGCATTTCTTAAACATTGGGGTTGACTGGTTTCGACAGCGAGATCGATGGGTAAGTAAGCATGCAGAGAACCGTAGCGCGATCTCTTTAATCCCTTGCTACAAAACTTTAACTGGCAACCAAGAGTTCGCTCTTGCAGCATAATCTGAATAAAGTAGGATTCTGCGCATTCCCGAAGATAGTACGGAAGCAAGATGTCTCGCAAATGCTTCGTTCTGCGGCGTTTGATTTTGAGGCATAGCAATGCAGAAATAGGTCTTGAGAGTCTTTGGCTCAAGAATGAAAACTTCAGAAGATAAGTTAGGATTTGGGTGTCTGTACTCTGGTTTTAATCGAAAATTAATTGCAGAATAAGCATGTAGAAGTCTTATGTGTTGCTCGTTTGGACGAGGGTTCGAATCCCTCCAACTCCACAAAAAACCCTGTAATCGTCTGATTTACAGGGTTTTTAATTTTTGGGTGCTAGTCTAGGTGCTACTTGTTTATAATTAATTCGAAACGATATCTGTTGATTTTTTTTAAATTATATATTTTATTGCGACCAATCTGAAATCATGCCTTCGTGTTATTCTTTCTTATTTTTACTATTTCTCTCAATCTCCAATTTTATTTGACTTTCAACAGATATTCCTAAAAACTCACAGATTCTTTGCTTGTCTTTATAATTTACTGGGTGTCTATGCAAATGATTAACAACAATTCTTTTCAAAAGAAAGTAAGCCATTGGATGTTTTTCTACATAAACTTTTATTAATTGTAAATCTCTATCTGGAAAACCCGAACCTTGATCCAATTTAATTAAGAGATTAACCAATTTAACAGAAGCAAAGTCCATTTCATTTTGAACTTTTAGATATTTTTCCATTAATTTAGGACTTCCTACAGAATCGGATATTTTTTTGATAAAAGTGTATGAAATTTGAGTACAAAGGGAAAATAATAAATGTTTAGCAACTTTACTTATTTTATCGTTCTGAATATCAACCTTATTTTCCTCACTTCTACTTTCATTATTTTTTTCCTCAATTTTTGAAATAATTTCTGTAAGTTGATTTACAATAAAGTCTGTATTCTGAATAAATGATGTAAAGAATACATTTAATGTTCGTAATCCCAATTCATATGTTTCTTTTAAGACTTGATGTTTTACCGGACCAGTCATAGAACCACTAGGATTATTTTTAATTATTTGACCTAAAATTTCTATTAATTTAAAACTTAAATTAAGTTTAGATATAATATCAATTTCGCTTATATCTTCATCTATATCATAATCTTGTACTACTGCTTTTGTTCTCTTTGATTATTTGTTTTAGAATCTTGAATACTATTTTCTTCCTCTCTAATCTCTTCATGAGATTTTGATTTTAAATATAATTTCGGAAGTTCAGTAACTAAACTGTTAATAAGTGTAATATCCTCCTCTAATTTGCACGGGCTTAATTCATTGAAAACGTCCTTGGCGTTTTTTAATAGTTCGTCAATAATAAATTCGTCACTGCTAAAATGAATGAGAAAAAGTAAAATATTTGCAAATTCAGTACGATAAAGTCTCTGACAAAGTTTTGAGATTAAAATTTTTACATCTTTTCTATTTATATATTTTGACAAATGTTGGGCTTCAAAAAAATAGTATGTATATTGATATTTAAATTCAATATTGTCACCATAAGAATGTAATATACCTGCCTTACAAAGTGTTTCTATAATTTGAGCGGATGCCATAGATCTTGGCAAATCCAATTTTTCATAACTTTTAATATCATCGTGAAATTCTGAAAACTCCGCAGTTGATAATATCGTAGATTTTTTATTGAAAAAGAAATTTGCTAACTCGCCGCAATAACTTTTATAGATATTCAATTCAGTTTGATCTTTGATGTTTTCAGTCAAAGTTTTAAGAATTAATAGTTGGTAATAATTACCATATGAACTTATTTGTAAATCATGAGGATTACTAGTTTCTAAAGCCTGCAATAGAATTAGTAAAAATATAGGATAGTTCGGTACTATTCGTTGACCCATTGCTACATTAATCGCTCGTACTGCATCATCAATTTTTCTGCAATTTTCCTCATCTGAATTGTAATCATCATTACCTAAAGCATACCACTTATTAATTAATTTATATCTTAATGAATGATTAAATTCTAATATTTCATACTGAATAAATTCAGAGAATAAATCAGCAGAATTTGCTTCATCTGTGAAAATTTCTTCAATTGCATATAGTTCATTTCCAATGAAAATTAAATTTTTATAATTATCACTTAAATTTTTGATAAATTTTCCTTTAGATTTTTGATTCTTAAGTGGATTTTTATCAAAGTCATCAATCATTATAAATATATTTGAAATATCTTCTTGGATAAAATCCTCTAACGAATCTTCTCCATATTGAGAAACAAAAACATTTTTTACAATATCCTTAAAATCATTAAAATTTCCTGATTTTATTAATCTACCATCTACTAAAATTGGAATAAATCCTTTTTTAAGCAATTCAAAAAATATCATTCTTAATAAAGAAGATTTTCCGATATTTTCACCTCCGAAAAAAACGTATTTCGAGTTTTGCTTTATAGACTGTATTACACTATCTGAATTTTCAACTAATAATGAAATACCATTATCTGTACTATCTTTAGTATTAAAATATCTTAAAATCGGATAAACATAAATATCACTTAAATTAATGTCAGATACGTTTGGATGTTTAAATTTTCCTCCAACATCATTTAATAACTCTTTAAAATCATCTTCTAAACTATATTTGTATTTGAAATTATTTTTACTTCTCTTGTAATTAATCCAATCTAAATTATTATCTGCTAAATTATATTTTTCCGTATTCCAATAATACTTTTCTGTTTTAAAGGATTCGGTATCCAAATCAAAACCTAACAAATTAAATTCACTTTCAAAAATATTATCAGATTCTTGAAGAACAGATCCTTCAAGATGATAGACAATGTTGTTTTCTAAATTATCAATTTTTTCTCTAGAAGATTCATGCTCATGTCCAGTTAGATAAAAATCTGATGTTTTTTGAATGTGGGTTGAAAATTCTCTACGATTTATGGGATTTAACCAATGAAACGGATGATGTAGCAAACTAAATACTATATCACCTTTCTCATTCAATATTTCATCAGGTAAAATTGAGGTTGGAAAAAACATTTTCCCACTTTGTTCATGAATTTCAGAAATGTATGCTGTATTGTAACAATGAAAAATCACTTTCTTGTCATCAAATTCAAAATTATAAATACTTACCAATCTATCTTCGTAAATAGGCTTATCAGTCTGAATTTGATTCTTAAAATTAAAATATTCTTCTTGCACACCTGTGCATTGCTCAATAACTGAACTGTCAAATGCAGAATCACCAAGATTTTGAATCATATTTATCTGATTTTGCCGTGCTTTGTTGTCAAGCGCAAAATCACAGTCATGGTTTCCGGCAATTACTATTATATGTACATCTTTTTTACTGTAGTCTGTAAGTTTACTTTGCAAATTTTTAATAAAATTTGTACCAATTTCAAATTCTTCTTTTTTTCCAGAAAACGCGGTGTCACCAGTCACGATAAGAAAAATTTTATCATATTCCAAAGAAGAATTTCTTATTGCTTCAAATAATTTATCTCCCTTATCTAAAATAGAATTGTCACTCATTTTTAGATGAATATCTGATAATTGAATTAGTAAAATTTTCATATTATAATTTTTAGTTTATTTTTAATTTTTAGTTTTGTAGTGGATTTCAAGGAATAATCACAACTTCCCACTACCAATATCTGTATAACACTCAAAATAGAAATATAATTCTTCTAAAACCACTTCCGTTGTTCATCGTTAGAAATATTTAATTTAAATATTGATAATTTTAAATTCTTTTACCATATAAGGAATATTGATGTAAATCACCATTATAATTATTCCCATAATAGCAATTTTCATCATCAAAAAATTTTATAGAACTATATATTGGCGGTATTACAAAATCCCCATATCGATCTATTACTGCCATTTTATGATCTCCGGGAACAAGTTGATATTCCCAATTATCATCAGGAAGACTTAAATCTGAAACCATGATTATAAAATGATTTCCTTGAGGAATATATTCTTCGATATTATGAAGACACTTTCTAATTATTTTTCCATTAGTGTTAACTATCCCAAACAATTCACTTCCTTCCCAATTGCCGTGCATAACTCCTAAATATTGACGATTATCATCTAACCAAAAACATTCAATCGCACTCTCTTCAAATAACTTTGAAATGTTAATTATGATTGTACCATCATTTTTGTCAACCTTTAATGTCGTTATTTCTTCATTCTCAATTGTTTCGTAGGTTGATATAATTCGATTTATATTTTTCATTCTTGATTTTTCAAATTTTAAAAAAATTATTTACAAACTCCCACTACTAATATCCTTATACCTCTCAAAATAAAAATTCAGTTTTTCTAAAACCATTTCCTTTTTATTTTGACGCTCATTATTTGGTGTGAATTTGGAAATTGGCGGAAGTATTTTTGATAACGATGTTCCCGAAGTTTGAATTTCGCCATTTTTAAAGCAATTTCGAATGAATTTATAAGTTTCATCCTCCTTTAGATTTTCTTCAGAAATGATCACGTCCAATTCTGACTTCATTTTTTTGTTGACAAAAGTTTCCCATTCTTCATCCACCGCAGATTGTGGTGTTAAAGATTGGATAAATAATTCTATCAAATCTTTTTTATTCCGCAGTTCAATACTGGAATCTATGGCTTTTGAAATATTTATTGTAATTTCTTTGTCCTGCAAGTGCGTTTCATGATAAACGCGAATTAATGCTAGAATATAATCGATATTGATCTCAACTTGCTTTATTAATTCCATCTCAAAGACGATGTCATCATTTACATTTTCACTATCGCCATCGTTTACAGTCCGAAATTCATTATAAAGTTCAATGTACATACTGTGATAATCCTGAACATCTCTATCTGTGAGTATTTCTTTGCCAAAGAAACTATCAAATGAATTGAGAATGTTTTGAAATTTAAGTACAGAACTGTATAATTTTATGAACTGCTTTTTATTGTCTTCGCCTACGATATTCTGCCCAACTGGAAATCTTTCAGTTAGTTCATCCACAATATCTACAAAGCCAACAATATCTTTTTTACCATCATTGTAACCGTAATAATAATCATCAAAAGTTCGAAGCAAGACAATTCCACCGGCTTCTTTGTCGCCGAAAAGCGCCAAACTTTCATTTGTTTTTTCTTCTAAATTTCTAAAACAAACAATATTTCCGAACGTTTTTACCGAATTTAGGATTCTATTTGTTCTGGAAAATGCCTGCAAAAGACCGTGCATTCTCAAATTTTTATCAACCCATAAAGTATTAAGCGTTGTCGCATCAAATCCGGTTAAGAACATATTAACCACAATAAGCAAATCTATTTCGCGGTTTTTCACACGCATAGAAATATCTTTGTAATAATTTTGAAACTTATCTGCGGAAGTGTCGTAACTCGTCCCAAACATTCCATTATAATCCCGGATCGCACCATCCAGAAAATCACGATTTGGAGCGCTTAAATCATCCGTATTTTCTGTATTTTCATCTCCTGTTCCATCTTCTTCCTCATCATTCACACCATAACTAAAAATGGTCGCCACCTTCAATCTCAAAATTTCGGGAATTTCTTCCTGCTGTTCTTTAAACTCTTTGTAATAGGCTTTCGCCATATCTATTGATGCCACCGCAAAAATGGAATTGAAACCGCTCATTCGGATTCTCTCTTTCACTTCCTCAACTTTTGTCCGGTCTTTTGCAGTTGCCACATCATACACATTTGTGATGGTAGAAACCATAAAAGGTTTTGCATTACGCATTGTTTTTTGGGTAAAATGTGTAGAAATATACCTCACATTATTCCCGATCCGGATTGGATCCATCAAGGCTTTTTCTCTATCAATGTCCTTTACTTTTCGATCTTCGATACCATCCTTTTCTTTCATCGTGCTGAAATAATCAATACGGAAAGGCAACACATTTTTATCTGAAATCGCATTCACAATAGTGTAAGTATGCAAAGCGGAAGTGTGAGATTCTGGCGGACAATTTTTATAATCGCCGTGGGTTTTGCATCCGAAGGCTTGAACTGTAGTTCTTAAATCTGGATTTCTACCACTTGAAGCATTTTTTGCAAAAATTGGTGTTCCTGTAAATCCAAATAAGTAATATTTTTTGAAACTTTTCTTGATTGCTTTGTGCATATCGCCAAACTGCGAACGGTGGCATTCATCAAAAATAATTACCGTAGGTTTCGCAAAAGCCGGATGCGCTTTATGTTTTTTAATTAAAATGGCCAGTTTCTGAATGGTTGTGATGATAATTCTTGCATTGGGATCATCCAATTGCTTGTTCAAAACATTTGTACTGGTACTGCTATTGGCAGCGCCTTTTTCAAATTTATCATATTCCTTCATCGTTTGGTAATCCAGATCTTTTCTGTCTACCACAAAAAGAACTTTATCTATAAACTCAAACTTACTCGCTAATTGCGCGGTTTTAAAGGAAGTTAATGTTTTTCCACTTCCCGTTGTGTGCCAAATGTAGCCGCCTGCATTTGCAGTTCCATAACTTTTATAATTGTTCGCTACATTTATTTTACCTAAAATTCTTTCTGTAGCCACAATTTGATAAGGACGCATCACCAAAAGCAATTGATCGGACGTAAAAACACAATATTTTACAATAACATTCAAAAGACTGTGTTTGGCAAAAAATGTTCCGCCAAAATCCATTAGATCTAAAATCGGACTGTTATTCGCATCTGCCCACCAAGAAGTAAATTCATAACTATTACTGGATTTTTTGCCACGTCCAGCACTTTTTTCTGTCTGCTCTTTTACGTGACTAAATCTTGTGGTATTGCTGTAATATTTGGTGTACGTCCCATTTGAAATTACAAATAACTGCACGTACTCAAATAAACCGCTGTCTGCCCAAAATGATTCCCGGGCATAACGATTAATTTGGTTAAAGGCTTCCTGCAAACTCACGCCGCGCTTTTTGAGTTCTACATGAACCAATGGCAAACCGTTTACAAGAATGGTCACATCATAACGCGTGCTTCGTTTTCCAGTTTCTGTTTCATATTGATTGATGACCTGCAACCGGTTATTATGAATATTTTCTTTGTCCAGCAGTCGAATATTTTTAACCGAACCATCATCGCGGTTGAGCAATTGAATATGGTCTTCCTGGATAATTTTTGTTTTTTCTACAATGCCACTATTTTGATTGGCTATTTTAGTTTTATAAAATTCCTTCCATTCTTTATCTGAAAACTGATAATCATTTAGCAATTCTAATTGTTGTTTAAGATTATCAATAAGGTCTTTTTCGCTACTAATTTTAATAAAAGTATAGGCTTGCTTCTCTAATAATTCGATGAAAGATTTCTCAAGTTCTGCTTCAGACTGGTATTTTGCTTCCCGTTTGTAGGGCGAAACATATTCTGCAACTACGGTGCTTTCTGGGTTTTCTGCAATTATTTTGTAATCTTCCATCATTCGATATTGTTTTCTATAAATAATTCCTGCAATTTTTGTTGCAGCACCTTTTTGTTCGGCAATTGTGTTTTATATTCTGCGACCATTGTGGGCGATAAAGTCCTGCTCAAGGCATATTCTACTACTTCGCTGTCTTTGTCTTTGCAAAGAAGAATACCGATACTTGGGTTTTCATTGCGTTTTTTCACATCACGATCCAGGGCTTCCAGATAGAAATTTAATTGCCCTAAATGTTCCGGTTTAAATTTATCTGCTTTCAGTTCAAAAGCCACCAAACATTGCAAACCTCTGTGGTAAAATAAAAGATCTATAAAGAAATCAGAATTACCGACCTGTACTTTATATTCTTCGCTGACGAAAAGAAAATCTTTACCCAACTCCAAAATGAAATTTTTCATCTGCTGAATCAGTCCTTTTTGCAGGTCACTTTCAGAATGTGGCTCTGGTAAATTTAAAAAATCAAAAACATAACTGTCTTTAAAAGTGTTTGTTAAATCATTTTCTAAAACTCTCAACGCTGTTGAGAGTTTTGCATTGCCGATCATTGTTCTTTCAAATAAACTGGCAGAAATCTGACGGTCTAATTCCCGTTTGCTGTAATTTTCTTCTTTACTTATTTTGAGATAAAATTCTTTTTCCTCTAAAGTATCACATCTTGAAAATATCGCCAGATTATGAGACCAACTCAATTCTCTCACCAGCGGCGAGAGTTTTGGCTCGTCTTTGTAGGTTTCATAAAACTGCTTCATCCGCCACAGATTTTTATCTGAAAATCCTTTTAATTGGGGGTCGGTTTGCTGAATGTAGATGGCCAATTCTTTTACCACAGATTGTCCCCACTCGCTGGCTGCAACTTTTTGGCTAATGTGCGTGCCAATATTCCAATACAGATTAATGAGTTCTGCATTGACGGTTTTTAGGGCATTACTTCTTGCCTGCCGAATAAGTTGGATGATGTTTTGAAACTGGTTGTCCATTTTATTTTAAAATTAATAGTTCTGGATTTCTTTAAAAGTCAATAGTTTTTCGCGGTAATACTCATATTGCTGTCTTCTGGCTCTTATTTCTGCCGGAATACCGCTGGAAATATCATTAACCAAAGCATCAAATTTATCTAAAATAGAAACGATTCTTTCTTGTTCTTTTAATGTGGGAACTGGGATTTTAAAAGTATTTAATTGCTGTAAATTCAAATTAGGTTGAGCAGAACCTTTTACAGAAAACAAAATATATTTTTTCATATATTCCGATTTTAAATAATAAAAAATATAGTTTAGATTAACCTTTTCCATTAATCTTATAATTGCTAATGCTTGATTAGTATTTGCAGGTAATATATCTTTCGTAACAATTACACATTTTCCAATTGTTGCTCCTGCAATTGTAAAAAGAATATCATTAACTTCAAGTTTAGACCTTTTAAGAATAGTTTCGTGCGTTTCTTCATCTATATAAGCCAACTTTTTTTTCTCAATTCTTGACCCAACAAATGATTCAGTTTTGACAAATGAAATTCCAAATTCCTTATAAAATTTGGGTGTTGTTCCTTTGGTTATCAAACTACAAATACTTCCTAAAGTTTTCCATTCTACATTTTCATCAAAACTTAACAATTGGTTTCTATAAAATTCATATTGATTAGTGCGCTTCTCCAACTCCGCCTCCAATTCCGTATCTAACTCCGTGAATTTATCCAAAATTTTCACTATTTTTTCTTGTATTGGAAGTGGTGGAAAGGGAAATAAAAATTTTGAATAAACTGAAATCCATTGTCGTGCGTGATCTTGGGGTTTATATTTATTACACCTCATTGCATAATAAACAAATTTAAAATTTACCTCACTATCATCCTTTAAAGTAAGTAATTTCATCGCAGAAGATTTTACTTTAAAATCAAAATTAACCCAATGAAAAGAAGTGGTAAAATCATCAAAAATAATTACAGGATTATTCCTATTTGCGCTTTTAATTCCTTCTTTTTCATCAGTAAAACCTAAAATAAAACTTTGTCCTGCTGTTAAAACTGGAGTTTTAAAAGCATTGTCGTATTTGGTAGTTTTCACAATATACTTTGTAGGCTGTTCATAATTTAAAACAGAACTAAACTCTTTAAAATCAACACCATTAGGACAAAATTCTTCGATTAATTTTTCTACTGTATTCATTAAGCATTTTCTAAATCATTAACAATAGCATCAATCGAAGTTCTCAATTCTATTTGTCGGCTTACAATTTCTTCAATCTGATGGTTTAAAGTTTTAATGTCGATAATTTCCTTCGTGTTTTCCTGCTCCACAAAACTACTGACCGCAATATTATAGTCATTTTCTTCAATACCAATGTTGGGTACTAAAGTCGCAAAATGGTCAACATCAACTCTTGCAGCGTAAGCGTCCAAAACTTTTTTATGGTTTTCTGCTGACATTTTATTTTTACTTCCACCACGTACAAATTCTGCAGAAGCATCAATAAATAAGACAGAATTATCTGTTTTACTTTTTTTCAAAACTAAAATACAAGTTGAAATAGAAGTTCCAAAAAACAGATCTGGTGGCAATTGTATGACGGCATCTACAAAATTATTATCTACCAAATATTTACGTATTTTCTGCTCTGCGCCACCACGGTACAAAACACCGGGAAATTCTACAATTGCTGCCGTTCCGGAAGTAGAAAGCCAAGAAAGCATGTGAAGTGTAAAAGCCAGATCTGCTTTGCTTTTCGGTGCTAAAACGCCTGCCGCAGAAAAACGTGGATCATTAATTAATAAAGGATTGGCGTCGCCTTCCCAATTTATAGAATATGGCGGATTAGAAACAATGGCATCAAAAGGTTCATCATCCCAATGTTTTGGATCCATCAAAGTATCGCCGTGCGTAATATCAAATTTTTCGTAATTAATATCGTGCAGAAACATATTGATGCGGCAAAGATTGTAAGTGGTAATATTAATTTCCTGTCCGTAAAATCCCTGTCTCACATTGTCTTTGCCCAAAACTTTGGCAAACTGCAAAAGCAAAGAACCAGAACCACAGGCTGGATCATAAACTCGGTTAACTTCCGTTTTTCCCACCAAAGTAATCCGCGCCAAAAGTTCTGAAACTTCTTGCGGTGTAAAAAATTCACCACCAGATTTTCCGGCATTTCCCGCATACATCGCCATCAAATATTCATAGGCGTCACCGAAAGCATCAATATTATTATCCTGGTAATTGCCTAATCTTAAACCTGCGATGGCTTCTAAAATCTTAACTAATCTTTCATTTCTTTTCTGGACATTGGCGCCTAATTTATTGCTGTTTACATCTACATCATCAAACAAACCTTTCAGATCATATTCACTTGGATGGCCTTTGGCAGAACCTTCAATATTTTTAAAGATTTCGCGCAGACTTTCGTTTAAATCAGCGTTATTTTTGGAATGTTTTACAATATTTTGAAATAATTCTGACGGCAAAATATAGAATCCTTTTTCCTGCACGGTATCTTCTCGACCAAATTCTGCTTCTTCATCTGTAATCTGGGCATAATCAAAATCTTTACTCCCGGTTTCCCATTCCGATCTATTAATATGATTAATGAGATTTTCTGAAATAAATCGGTAGAATAAAATACCTAAAACATAAGATTTAAAATCCCAACCGTCGACGCTTCCACGTAATTCGTTGGCAATTTTCCAAATGGTTTCGTGCAAAGCGGAACGTTCCTGTTCTTTGGTCATAAAAGTTTATTAATGTTTAAATAATGTAAAAGACGTAAAAATACGAAAAGGATTGACAAATCTATAAGTCAAACTTATAATTCAGAAAATTGCTCCTGAATATTTAGGAAAATTACCGAAAGATTTATAATGAAACTATCCATTCTTTATAAATTCATTGTAAATCCATTCCTTACTTGGAATTTTTTTTACTCTCCACCCAATTTTCATATTTCTCTGATAATTTTTTTTCTTTCAGATAACTATTCATTCTATACGCTTCTGATGAATAAAATTTTAATTTTCTTTCAGCATCTACTTTCTGGTAATGTTGATCGATCCCATAATAAAGAAAAGCAGTACATAAAAATGAAAGAACAGTCAGAGCACCATAAAAATGCAATTGATATTTCTCTTTCTCTTTAACAACATCTTTTATCGTGGAAATCTGTTTTTCAAAAATATTTAATAATTCACTTCTATGCTCTTTAAACATTCTTGCATTTTCTTGAATTACTGTACCCAACGGTTCGTACTCCACTTTAAGAGATGAATTTTTAATTTCTTTCAACTTTGCATTAACTGTGGTAATTATTTTTTCATTCAAATCGAATTTCTCAATTGCTATATCAAGTTTCTCATTGAAGAGTTCCATCAGATCTTGTGATTTTAATTTTTGTGCCATATTATCTTCTTTTAAATGTTTTTTTACGTTTTCTTTTTAATTCATCTTCGGTATGATCGACGATGTTTGGACTAAATGCGAAAATATTATTTGCAGAAAAATTATTATTTCTTTTTTCTGCAATGATTGATTCTTCGTGAACCTTTTGAATGCTAAATTGATTTGATTCCTCCATTGCATTACTTAAATCAAAATTTTTATCCTGAAAAAACAGACCGGAATCCAACAGGTTTTTCAGTCCCATATTTCGGTGGACTTCACTTGCTTTCATTTCCGTTTGAGTTTCCATATTTCGAACTCTAAAACCTTGCAGATTACCTTGCTTATTAATTATCGGGATGAATTTCACACCTTGTTTCATCATTTCTGACAAATACTTTTCCATTGTTCTTGGTTTTGCAGCCATTGCATTCAGATGTTTTTGGTAAATTTCTTTTCTTAAAATTTTAGAATCCATTTTAATACTATCAGCTTCTTTAATTTTATCAATTCTTATTTGTTTTGCAGAAATTAATCTGTTTTTTTCTGCTACTCGGTGTGCAGCCCATTGCGCTTTTTTTCCGATGTGATTATCTTTCAATAATTTCCCATTTTCATCTACTCTGTTGAGAAGTATATGAATATGCCGATGCCGTTTTTCGGTGTGTAAAAAGGCAATGAATTGAGAATTTTCCACATCAATTTCTAATTCTTTCAGAAACTCTTTGGTCAGATTTTGCAATTGTTTTTTACTCAATTTTTCACCATCATCAACATGCGGAGAAAGCACCATTGAAATCAATTTATTCGTAGCTTTTTGATTCAAATTCTGAATAATTTGCATCTCTCTAATAAGTTCTATTGGAGTTTCCCCACAAAGATTATTTCTCAATAATTCTATTCCTTTTTCATCATCAATTACATAATTAAAAAGTGAAAAACCACCTATGCACGATTTTATTTTGCCTATCATTTTATCTCAATTTTTCTAAATGTTTTCTTATTATTCTTGACGTTTCCAGCGCCTCATTTTTCATTCCAGTACCATCACCAAGTTTAAATAAATTGGAAATTCTTCGGAAATTATCTGCAAATTTTGAGAGGTTTTTATAGCATTCAATTTCATCTTTTGTGAGTTTATTTTTGAGTTCTAAATCCAAAGAAATCCTCCGCATAAATTCTGAAATTGACAGACCTGTTTTTGAGATTTTGTTTTTAATAATCTGATGTTCGAGTGGCGAAACTCTGAACCTAAATTCTTTATTTTTCATATTGTTTTTAATTTGTTTTTTTAATTTAAAATTGTGAAACAATTTTTCCTTTTTTGACTATCGGGAGAAAAAGCGAGTCGCCAATAAGATGCAAAATCGGAACGATTTGTAGCGCAATTGGCACATCTCGATGTAAAAACCGTTTTTACTTACTTTTTAAGAATTCTCTCATAAAGAAATCTGCAATATCAATTCCCTTGGCTTTTTGTTCGTCTGTTGTCTCTTTTTCAAGTAAATCTGATACCGTAATTTGAAATCCAACAGCATTAAATCCTTCCGCTTTTCGTTTCCATTCTTCGTAGGTTGTTGAGCCATTTTTTTGAGTTTCACTGTCAGAATATGCGATGATTTTCCGGTGCTTTATTGGTTCTAATTTCTTCAATTTAAATTCCCCTTTTGCACCACAAGCCAACCACAAAAAATCTGGAAATATTACACTCATTATACATGCAGTTTTTTCAGATTCTACTAAAGCAATTATACTTTTTTTATCATCTTTAATTAAATGCAACCCAAACAAACATTGACATAAATTGTAATCTGAAATTTCTTTTTTAATCTTCAAAAATTGATGCATCCATGTTATATTTTTTGTCCGCTTTCCAGTTTCAAAATATTGGATTACTTTTCCGGCTCTTACTATTTTTCGCTCATCAATTTGCCAAAAAACAGTTCCAAAATTAAACTCGCAAAGTGTACCGATTTTGTATTTTTTTTGAACTGAATTTGCTATTGTAGTTCCAAATAAAAATCTTAAATATTTCAAGAAATTATTATCACCAATTATTGATAAATCCACCAAATGATTTTTATGAAATGAAGGAAAAATTTCAACGAAAGCATCATTAGAAATTTCAGAGTTTATGCGGTTTTTAAATCCATCTTTAGAAGGATGATGAAAAAATCCACACTTTGATTCTCTGTCGCATCTTCCGTAATTTTCCATAATTTCACTTCTTTCCGTATCAATGAAAACCACCAATGAAAACTTATTGCAATTGGGACATTTGTATTTCTTTGAACTTGGGTCTAAAATATATCTGTATTTATTCATGCTTGCACTTTCTACATTTTTTGCACTTTCCTTTATTCATAGTAGTTTGAGATGTGATTTTACTTGCACTTTCTTTGCACTTTGTTGCACTTTGAAAAAGTTGCATTTTGCATTTTTTACACTTTGCTGCACTTTTTTAAACAATTAAAGTATTCATAATCAATATATTATAACTCAAAGTGCAATAATGCAAATAGTGCAGTAGGATATTTACATTACATTCTAAAAAACTTGTTTTTCGTAAATTCCGTGGGCAATTTTTTTAAAGAGTTTTTCATCTTTTAGAAAATTTTTAAAACTTCTTTCTTTCATCAAATCTTCTTTAGAAATTATTTCAATTCCTTCTCCTGTTTTAAATTGCTGGGGAAGTTTATCGAATACATTTTTTTGTATTTCTGTGAGCGAGTCATAGTAATTGTTGTCAATGATTTCAAATACACGGATTGCATTTTCAAAAAAATAATCTCTCAATTTTATTGCTGACTTTAGTGACTTTAATGAAATTGATTGCAGTTTGTCATTATTACAAATCGAGTTCATCACTTCAATCAGGATTGCAAACCTCAAAACATATTGTTGCAATTTAACAGAGACGCCTCTTTGATATTCGAAATCAAAATCGTGCTTTTGGTTATTCTGCCAACTATACAAATATTCTTTTGCATCGGGCTGAAACTCCAATACAGTTTCTAAATTCTCGGCCAGATTATAAATTTTGTTGATAAATTCTGAATACCACTCAATATATTTCTCATCTAAATCGAGATCGTTCCATTTATTGTCCACGTATTTATGCGGCAACACAAAAAGAAGACGATCGATAAACCCATTTTTCATTTTATTCGACTGAAAAACACTTGACAAAATACCTTCTTGCATGGTTCCGATAATATCCACTTTTGTATTATCAACTCTCATTTCGTCACCAGAAATTCTATTTTTTATAATTGGCTTTCCACTCCAAGCAGACAAATAGGATTCTTCCTCACTTCCCTTTCTGTATTGGTTGAAGGAATTAAAAAAGCCTGCAATCTCATCGGTATATAAACCAATTCCTCTCGGATTAAAATAATGTGCTTTTACAAATGCTTCTGGTGTAAAATCATTCAGCAATAATTGACGAAGAACCGGACTTGTAGTTTTAAATTTTTCTTCAATCGGTAGTTGTTCATATTCTTTTTTCTTTAGTAGATATTGCTCAAAATTCTGCTTATCCAATTTCATTAAAGGATTAAGACAAAATGAAACTGAATGGCTTTTTACATCACCTGTTCTCCCAACAAGAACCATATATAAATTCGATTTTTCCAACCAACTGTTTTTTACTTTCAGTTGAATTTTATTTCCTATCGAAACTGAAACTGCATATAAAATTGAAGCCGATGTATAATCCGGAGAAAAGTTTAATGTTGTTTCTAATTCTCTCACTAGTTTCTGCATAATTGGTGGAAAAATACTTTCAGGGAATATATTCTTACCAGAAATAAGTTTAAAATCTTCCTTTAATCCATTGAGAATATTGGTAGATCCCAATTGAAATTCATTGTCTGAAATTTCAGATAATTTAATTGCTCTATCATTCATAAATTGTTGATATTCTGAAATATGACTATTTTTTGTCATCATATTTCTAGGTTAGAAATAAAAACCAAAAAGCATCACAAGTTTTAATTGTGATGCTTATCTTTTATATTTTAGTGATTTCACATCTTTTAACGCTGCCATCAAATCAAGATGATTAATTCTATAGAATCTACCTAACTGCTCTGCTTTGATGTTGCCTTTTAGAACGTGTGAACGTACAGTTTGATAATCTACTTTAAGAATTTCTGAAGCCTCTTTAAATGAATAGAATTTTTTCTTAAGTTCTAATTCTGGTTCTTTTTGAATTGAATGTAAGAGTTGTTTTACTTCTCCTAATTCATCTAGAATTGTTTGAAATGGATTTGTTTGCATAGAATTTTATTTTATTATTTCTATGCAAGATTACCACTGAATAACGATAAAAGTTAGTGAATCCAGTGGATTTTTAGTGGACTAAATGTTCGCTTTGATCTCGTTTATATGATAATCTATAAAGTTCTCAATTCCTTTTATTATTTTTTTATCATTTTCAGACGGTGCAAGTATTTGAGGGTTTAAATATTTAGTTTTGCAGTTAGAAAAATTTGTTTCAGAAACAGTATTTCCCTTTATTTCCATAAGAATTTCATTTATATATTGGTTGCTTGGAAGTTCAATAATTTTTTTATTATCTAAAATTATACAAAGAAAAATTATATCTGAATATTTTTGATTTTTAAACTCAAAACCGTCTATTTTTGAATCATAAATAACGTCAAAATCTTTTAATTTTGAAAAATCTATAAGATTAAAAAGTTCTTTATCCTTGCTAATTTTTTCTAATTTTATAAAAGAAAAAATTTCATTCTCGATTTCTTTATCACAATTTTGATTATCGCTAATCAAGTTTTGAATAGCATCATTTTTCAATTCTGACTCAACTTTAAAATCTTTATTCAATAGGAAATAAAGAAAAAGTGTTTTTTCAGCACCTTTAAGAAAATTCTCCTCCAACACAACCAAATTTGTGGAAGTCAAAATTTTTCTAGACTCTTTTGAATACTGATTTAAACAATAATTAATTTTATCTTCAAAAGAATGTGCCGCTGAATTATCCAACGCCCGGAAATTGTTCACAAAAAAATTATCTAAATTTTTAAATTCTAAATGACTTTCAAATCTCTCTTTTTCAGTTAGATTAATTTCAGCCGATTTCTCTCTAGCCAACTCGATTTTATCATCGATCAAATCTTTTATTTTTTTTCCTTTGAATATTCTGCTAACAAGAAATGGTACGGCTAGAACTTCCGACAAAGGATTAAATGGAAGATAAATGTTATTTTTTTTCATATCGATTATTTAAAAACTTCATTCATATAACTGACCTTATCATCTTCACTTGGTCTATAGTAAGCGTTAAAAACCTCTAAACTGGTGTGTCCAGTGTAACTCATAATCACTTTGTCCGGCACCCGTTTATTTTTCATAATTGTAATAAAACTTCTCCGAGCAGTGTGCGATGAAATTCTTTTATAAAATTCGGTATTCTTTTCAATTAACTGATCGCCATACTTCATTGTCTTCTTAATTTCATCAGTAAACTTCAATTCTTCAAAAACCTCTTTTATATACTCATTCATTTTCTGATTGGAAATGCTGGGTAGTTGATATTCGTATTTTTCCAGAATAGATTTTGAAATATTATTTAACGGAATAGAAAGATTTTTTGATTTGCTTTTTAAATCAATTACTCTAATAAAATCTCCCTGCACATCGTTTTTTGAAATTGTACTATAGTTTCCGAATCTCATTCCTGTGACACATCCAAATACAAATAAATCTCTAACCCTCTCATATTTCTTATTTTTAGAAAAATCGTGCGCGTAAATTTCTTCAACTTGTTCAATGTTTAGCGCAATTTCATCAGTTCTAAACTTCGGTGGCTTTTTGAAATTCACAAAACTGTTATTAAAACTGTACTTTTTATTTAAAGACCATAGGAGGAATGTTTTCAAAAGTCCAACATTTCTATGGACTGTATTTACTGAATGCTCTCTTTCTTCAACACAAAACTTTAGAAATAGGTTATAAGTTTTTTCATCAAACTTACCTAGGGACAATTTATGTTTTGTTTTGCTTTGAAAATCTTCGAGTAATGTTTTATTGCATTTGTAACGTTTAAGAGTTGAATTCGAAATCGCATTACCAGAAAAATCATCTTCTTTTTCTGCAATAAATTCATCATAAATTCTGAAAAAGTCATCTTTAGATTTTATCTTTTTAAATTCTTCATTAAATCTTTGACGAATAATTTCTACATTAATATCTTCATTTATGTTTTTATATCTATTCACAATTTCTGTAAAGAAACTGCTGTATCTATCTAATTGCTTTTTTATACTTCTATGGTTTTCCGATCTTTTAGTCCTTCCATTAAGGTCATTTGGTTGTCTGTTATCAAAATCCCATTCTAAAGGATTAATTTTTTCTCCCGTAGAATAGATAAAATTTTTATTTTCATTTAGAAAGTAAGAACGAAAATAAATCAATGATTCCTTGTCTGATTTGGGTTCCTTTAATTTGTAGGTAAAATTCATAGGTGCTAATTTAGGTGCTACTTATTGCATATTTAGACATAAAAATAACATATATCCACTTATACAAATATATGTAAAATATTGATATATAGTATGTTTATGTAAAATAATCTATATTGAAAGTCAATAGGTTCGAATCCCTCCAGCTCCACTTTAATCTCTGTAAATCGCGGTTTACAGAGATTTTTTTTGTAATAATTTTAGATTTTAATTTTTTTTGATTTTCCTTACTTTATTTAAAATCACAATAAATGTAAGGAGATTGATAATTAAGCAAATGATTATGAATGTTTGCTATCTTTGATAAATAAATTGATACAATGACAAAAAAGAAAATACTTTTTTTATTAAGTTTTTTAATGATCACAATGGTTTTCGGACAGAAAAAAAATGATGTCTCGAAGGTAAGTGATGCCGCAGAAAGATTGAGATCTGCGATGATCAGCGGTGATAAAAAAAGTTTAGAGGATTTAATTCTTCCTGAACTTACGTACGGGCATTCTGGCGGTCATATTGATGATGCTACAGAATTTGTAGAAAAATTAGTGAGTAAAAAGTCAAATTTTTTAACAATAGATATTACGAACCAAACCATTAAAATTGTGGGAAAAACGGCAATTTTGCGTCATCATTTTTTTGCAAAAACAGCAGACCTTGGGAAAGAACCGGGAGAAGTGTCGCTAGATATATTATTGGTTTGGGTAAAAACAAAGGGCGACTGGAAATTACTTGCCAGACAAGCTGTAAAAGCCGAAAAGAAAATTTAAAATTAAAGTAAATAAATAATCCGCAAAGAAATCTTTGCGGATTGTTTTTTTTTGGGGATTATTTGGTTTGCTTCAGTAACCATTTTACCCATTCTTCTGTTCCCTGATAATTGGTAAAATCTGCTGTAAGTTTCTTTCCGTCAATATATTCATTGTAGCACCAAGGATCTCCCATTGCGAAAACCGTTCCTTTACCAATTTTTGCCACGGCTGCTATATTTTTACCTTCTGTAGATAAAAGTGGTTTCACAGATTTACTGACAGAAACTGTACTTACCTCTTTCATGTATAATTTTTGAGGTGAAAAAAGCTCATTTCCGGTTGCAACATTTACCGCGCCTTGCTGAAATTCTTTTCCCTGAACTCTGTTATAACTGTCATCATTAAAATGAATTCCGAAATTACCGGCAAGATTGTTTAAATGCTCAAATTCAGAATTGCCGTGATCATTGCTCAACAAAACCAAAACACCACCTTTTTTCACCCATTTTACAATATTTTTTATACTGGTCGCATCAATGAGATTAGCTTTTCCCAAATAGGCTTCTTTATCAATGTCTGGATCTACAATAATATAGACATTCGCCAATTCTAGATCTTTTTTACCAGGCGCACTTTTCAATGTTTTTATTTGTGCTCCTTCGCGGGTGAAAATTCTGCCTAACAGAGAAAATCCACCATTACTTGTATCTTCCCACGTATAATGCCAGGAAGTTATTTCACCGCTTGCTTTGTCGATTTGTTTTTCGTTGTTAAAAAAATTATCTAAAAGTACGATTGGCTTTTCTTGTGCAGAAAAAAACCCAACAGTTATAAGGCCAATTCCTAAGGCTATTTTTTTAATTTGTGTGTATTTCATAGATGTAAATTTGAAGAAGTAATATAGTGCAAAAGTTTTAATTTAAAAAAAAGACTTTATTTTAGAGATTTTCAAATTTCTTCCAAAAGATTCCAGAATATTTTTTTGAAATTTTTGATCCTATTTCCTTCAACCTGAATTCCTTCTTTATTTAATTTTTTAGTGAACTTTTCAAGACAACTTGCGGTGATGAAACCGGAAGAATTACAAACGCGGTGCGCCGGGAAATCTTCCTTATAATTTCGCAGCGCATTTCCAACATGACGGGAATGATTGGGAAAACCAACAGCTTTTGCAATTGCACCATAAGAAGTCACGCGCCCTTTTGGAATAATGTTTATAATTTCAAAGACTTGCTTTTTGAAAAGTTCGTTCATAGACAAATTTATAAAATATTTAAGTAGATCCAATTTTGGTGATTTATTGAAATCATTTTATTGATGGTTATTTGTTTTAATGATTCGGAAAATTGATCTTTTCAAATGAGAAAAAAAACTTTTTCCTAGCCGCGATAGAAGCGGCATCCTTTTTCCTGAGGCCTGAGCGAAGGCAGCAGGAAAAAGATACAGCGGATAGCGCGCACAATCTTCGGAGAAATCAAAACCGTCTTGCTCCCAAAAATTTAAAATATTATCTTTGTTAAAATTTAAAAAAATGAGCAAACCGATCACGGAATTTATAGAAAAATATTATCTGCATTTCAACTCTGCCGCTTTGGTGGACGCGTCAAAAGGTTATGTCGCACATTTAAAAGATGGTGGAAAAATGATGATCACTTTGGCGGGCGCGATGTCAACGGCAGAAATCGGAAAAATCTTAGCAGAAATGATCCGTCAGGATAAAGTGGATATTATTTCTTGTACAGGCGCCAATTTAGAGGAAGATCTAATGAATTTGGTGGCGCATTCTCACTATGAAAGAGTGCCGCATTATCGTGATTTGACGGCGCAGGACGAGTGGGCTTTGTTGGAAAGAGGTTTGAATCGCGTAACAGACACTTGTATCCCGGAAGAGGAAGCGTTTCGACGTTTGCAGAAACATATCGTGGAAATCTGGAAAGATGCAGAAGCGAAAGGCGAGCGTTATTTCCCACATGAATACATGTATAAAATGCTTTTATCAGGTGTTTTAGAGCAATATTATGAAATCCCGAAAGAAAATTCCTGGATGTTGGCGGCAGCGGAAAAAAATCTGCCAATTGTGGTTCCTGGTTGGGAAGATTCTACAATGGGAAATATTTTCAGCAGTTATTGTATTAAAGGTAAATTACAAGCTTCAACTGTAAAATCCGGGATTGAATATATGATGTATCTGGCAGATTGGTATCCGAAAAATTCCGGTGGAAAAGGAGTTGGTTTCTTCCAGGTTGGTGGCGGAATTGCGGGTGATTTCCCGATTTGCGTTGTTCCAATGTTGTACCAGGATATGGAAATGACAGGTATTCCTTTCTGGTCTTATTTCTGTCAAATCTCTGACTCTACAACTTCTTACGGAAGTTATTCTGGCGCAGTTCCGAATGAAAAAATCACTTGGGGAAAACTGGACATTCACACACCGAAATATATCGTAGAGAGCGATGCTACAATTTGTGCACCGCTGATGTTCAGTTATATTTTAGAAAATTCTTAATTCTTTTTCTAAATCTTCTGCAAAAAAGAACTAATTCTTAGATTGACAGATTTTGGAGTAAGAATCAAGATTTTTTACTTTAAATATAGTTTCATCAACAGTATTCTCGTTATAATTTGAGAATATTTTTGATGAAATTTTTGATTTTAAACCATTTAAAATGATCATTAAATTGTTTTTTTTAAATGATACATTCGTGCGATAAAAGTATTATTTTTGAGCTTTGGAAAAATCCCCAAAAATCATTTTTTTTACCAATATTTACAATCAATGAAATTATTAAAACCTCTTGCTTTATTAGTTACCATATTAACTATAAGTATCAATGCACAAAGCACACGACCAGACAAACTTTACAGCTCCAATGGATTCGGACTTTCAATACCTGTCGGTAAAACATCAGATTATTTTTCCCCAAAATTTTCTACAACTCTAGGTTTAAACATCGGTTTGGGCAACGGAGGTTTATTCTTGTATCCAAAATTAAGTTTGCATGCTTATCAGTTTAACCAAATTTTTGCAGATCAGGGTTATACCTATAAAGTGCAAAAAGGAAGATCCACAACTTATTTATTAAACGTGGCATTGGGCTATCGTAAAATAGTTAATAAATGGGCGTTCTACGGTTTTGCAGGCGGCGGAGGCGGCGTTATTTTAACACCACAAGCAGCTGTAAACCCAACAACTTTAGAAGTTACAATGAATAACAAGAGCAATTCTATGGGAATCGCTGAAGGCGGCGCAGGTATAGAATACAATCTTGGCGCAATAAATATATTTTCGGAAATAAGTTATCAGCACGGTTTCAGTAACGTACAAAATGAGAAATTTAACAGCGTTCCAATTTCGATTGGTATCAAACCTAACTTGAGTAAACTTTTTAAAAAGAAATAATCTTATGATTTTCTTATTTTAAATAAATTGCCCTTTCACTTTTTAAAAGTTTGAAAGGGTTTTTCATTTTAGCTAAAACTTATTTTTCTTTAAATATGAAAAATATCAAGTTTATTTGCAAAGCTCATTTCAAAGAAGTCTGTAAATTTGATGATCATAAATCAGAAATTAAAAAGTTTTATAAAAATAATTTGTTTTAAAATCTCTTTTTTGAACCTTATTTAAATTAAAATCTCACATCATGAAAACCTTTTTTATAATGGCTTTTTTAGCTGTAACACAATTATCCTGCGCAAAAAAAGAGCTAGAAGTAAAACATGTTTCCACTGAAACTCCCACTGAAAATTTAAAAAATATAAAAGTTGTCAACGTCGAAGACCCGGTGTGCAAAATGCCAACAGCAGATTTTTTAAAATTCACCTCAGATTATAAAGGCAAAAAATATGGTTTTTGCAGTCTCGCGTGCAAAACAAAATTTGAGAAAAACCCTGAAAAATATTTAAGATGAAAAACGAAAATAGTAAACCAAAAAGTAAATTTAAAACCGTCATTCCCGTAGCAATTATTGTCGTGATCATCGCAGGAATCTGGTTTGGAATGAGCGCTTTGAGGGAAAGTTTTTTCACTGTAATGAAAGTGCCTGATTTTGAATTAACAGATCAAAATAATAAGAAAATTACCAATAATGATATGCTGGGAAAAGTGTATCTGGTAGAATTTTTTTACAGCACCTGCCCTACTATTTGCCCTGTGATGAATTCGAATATGAAATATATTGACAAAAAAATAAACAATCCGGATTTTGGAATTATTTCCATCAGTATAGATCCAACACACGATACGCCGGAAGTTTTAAAAAATCACGCAAGAATGATCGGCGCAAATTCAGCTAACTGGCATTTTCTTACCGGCGACCGTACTTATATAGGAAAACTGGCAGATCAGTTTAATATTTATGTAGGGAAAAAATCAGATGATGCAGAAAGTTTAAACCACAGTGGCATGATCGCGCTGGTAAATAAAGAGGGAAATATCGTTTGCCGATACAACGAAAACAGAATGCCAATTTTGTATTATTCAGGGTTAAACTACTCAGATTCTGCAGGAAAAACTGAAGATCTTACGGGGAAATTTCATCCTGACAGAGAAATTTTAATTGAGGATATTCAAAAACTTTTAAAGTAGATTTTTATTTTTTAACATTTAAAAGCATTTTTTAAATTACATCTTTTCCAGTATAAAAATTATAATCTTTAATGACAACCTGAATAAATTGCCTTTCTGCAAAATTTCCCGAGTCAATTTGAACTTTTAAAATACCTTTTATTTTATTTGAGAGTTTGGTCATTAATTCGCGATCATCAACTTTCAAAGCTTTTTGATAATTTTCTTTAATAATCCTCATGTCGTTATCTGAAAGTGAGATCACAGTCGGGAATGTTGGGATGTAATCCTGTTTTAAATTTTCTAAAATCGTGTGAGAAATATTGACTTTATTTTTTAAAGTAATCACGCTGCAGCCCGAAACCATATCGCCTAGACGCTGATTATTTTTTGAGATTACCGCGCTAACCAAACCAATTACGCCACTGTTGCTCCAAATATCCACAAGGCGAAAAAACCAGCGCATCAGATAATCGCTGAAAGTGGCTTGGTAACCGTCGATCTTTACTACTTTTATATTCATTAATTTTTTACCAAAAGTCTGTCCTTCCATCAAACTTTCCAGAACTAAAGTGTAAAATATGACTGGCGAATAAATGATCAGCAAGATCGTGCCTTGCGACCAACGGTCCATTGTGGTAAAATAAGCAGAAAGATCTAAAAATTTAAAAAAAACATAGAATACAATTAAAATATACAAAATTTTAATTGCCATATCAATAAAAAATGCAGCAATTCTCTCACCTACACTTGCTGTTAAGAAATTAATATTAACATTTTGTGAAGTGTTGATTGCAATTTGAGACATATTTTATATTTTAGCAACAGATATGAGGGAAGTCGCTTTTATAAAACAAAATAAAGAAAAATGGTTGGGAATTGAGCAAATCATCAGCGGAAAAATTAAAAAAAATCCGGATGATCTTGCGTCGCTCTACATTAATTTGATAAATGATCTTTCTTTTGCCCAAACCTACTATCCGAAAAGTAAAGTTACGATCTACATCAATCACCTTTCTTCGCAGATCTTCCAACAGATTTACAAAACGAAAAGAATTGAAAAAAACCGATTTTTTCATTTTTTTAAAACTGAAATACCGCTTTTAATTTACAAATACAGAAGATATATGCTTTATGCTTTTCTGTTTTTTGTGCTTTTTACAGCTATTGGTTTTATTTCCACGTTTTATGACAAAAATTTTGCACGTTCAATTTTAGGTGATGATTACGTGAATATGACGATCGAAAATATTAAAAAAGGTAATGCCGTCGCGGTTTACGGCAGTGGATCAAACTGGGGAACGGCTTTTTATATAATTTTTAATAATTTAATGGTTGGCGCTAAACTTTACATTTGGGGTGTTTTTGGCGGCGTTGGAAGTTTATATGCCTTACTTCAAAACTCAATAATGCTTGGTTCTTTTCAATATTTTTTCAAACAGCAAGGCGCTTTGCTCGATAGCGTACGCGGAATTTGGCTGCACGGTGTCTTTGAGATTTTCAGTATGGTGATAGAAACAATGGCGGGCTTAATTTTGGGCGCGTCAATATTATTCCCAAAAACTTTAAGCCGATTTAATTCCTTTAAAACTGGATTTAAAGACAGTTTTAAAATTTTTCTTTCCACCGTTCCATTTACCATCGTTGCAGGTTTAATTGAAGGTTTTGTTACGCGATATGCTTTAAAAATGCCTTTTTATTTAAATTTAATGATCATCTTTGGAACACTTTCCATCATCGTTTTCTATTATTTTATATATTCCCGAATCAGATACAAACAACTTATAAATGATCCAATTTTACCAGAAGCGCGATTTCGGGCAACTGATAAGTGATACTTTTCAGTTTTTCAAAGAACACGGCAAAAATTATTTTAAAAATTATTTGGCGCTCAACGGCACATTACTTTTGCTATTAGTGGTTTTATATGTTGTCGTCTACAAAAGCATTTTTGCACAGATATTTTCTGGAAATACCGAGGGTCAGTCGTATTATTTTGAACAGTATTTTCAGGAAAATGCTGGAATTATGATCATTTTAGGACTTTTATTTCTGCTACTTGGTTTAACCTGCGTTTTTTTAATTTACACATTTCCGGTTCTGTATCTTAAAAGATTAACGGAAACTGGTGACAAAAACATCACCACAAATCAGCTTTTAGGAGATTTTAAAAAACACATCTGGAAGTTTATTAAATTCGTCCTGGGAATGTTTTTTATAATGCTGCCGATCACAGGAATTCTAATGACGATCTCATTTTTTTTAATGTTTATCATCATCGGATTTTTTCTTCTTCTTTTATTATTTCCTACTTTATTTAATGTGGTGAATTTTACACTTTTTCATTATTTTAACACCAACTGCGGATTTTTCGCCTCTTTAAAATATGGCTTTATCTCTCAGTTTAAATATTCAAACAAACGGCTCAAAACACCATTCTGGAAATACTGGGGTTCAAATGTGATCATGTTTTTTATCGTACAGATCGCGTCCAGCATCATTTTAATTATTCCAATGGTTTTGATGGGCGTTTCAGTTTTGACCGTTCCACAGAAAAATGGTGCAGAAGCAATGGGCAATTTTTTTAGCAGCGGACTGGGAATTTTATTTTTTATTTTTTATGCCATCTCTATTTTATGTACTTTCGTTTTAATGAATCTAAATTATGTAAACGCCGGTTTGATGTATTATGACAGCAGATTAGATCTTCACAGAAAGGAAGATTTTACAGAAATTGAAAGCATTGGTCTTCATGAAATTTAAGCTTATATTTTTAATCTTTTTTATCATAATTTCCCGCACCTCAGCGCAGGAAGGGACATTACCTCCGCCGCAAAGCAAGATATTAGACACTTTGCAACAGGCAAAAGAAGAAATGTTTCCCGCAGATTCTCTTTTACAGGGAAATTACGCAACGGAAAATCCTGTCGAGCAGAAAAATTTTGAGCAGAATTTTCAGAAAAAATACAATTCTAACGAGTTTGATTATCAGATTTTAAAACCACATGAATCTCTTTGGGACAAAATAAAAAGAAGCGTTGGCAATCTTCTTCGCAAAATTTTTGGAAATTTAGATCCTTCTTCAGCCAACCGCTACACTTTAAATTTCTTGCGTTTGTTAGGAATTATTGGTTTGGCTTTTCTCATTTATTTTTTATTAAAATATTTAAATTCTAAAAATGGCCACTTCTTTTTTGGAAGGAAAAATAAAAAACTAGCGCCAAAATCAAGTGAAATTCATGAAAACATCCATGAGATCAACTTCCCGGAACTTATAAATAAATTTGAGGCAGAAAAAGATTTTCGTTCAGCCATCAGATATCGGTTTTTATCTGTTTTAAAAATGCTTTCAGACAAAAATAAAATTCTGTGGATGCCGGAAAAAACAAATCAGGATTATGTTTCAGAATTAAAAGATGAGACTTCTAAAAAACAGTTTTTAGAACTCGCTTATATTTTTGATTATGTCTGGTACGGCGAGTTTTCTATCACAGAAAGTGACTATAGTTTTTACAAAGAAAAATTTAAAAATTCTAAATTTTAATGAGTAAAACTTTTAAAATATACGGTATTTTATTTCTTGTAATAGCTTTGTTACTGGGGATTTTAGAAATGAATAAAAAAGAGATCGTCGACTGGCGAAAAAATTTTGACATCAATTCAAAAAGTCCGTTCGGTCTGTATGTTTTCAATAAAGAAGTGAATGCCCTTCTAAAAAATAAGGTTATAAAATCTACTTTCTCACCTTATTCTTATTATGCAAAAAAGCCAAAAAATAGTGCAGAAAACATTCTTTTAGTCAATCAAGATTTAGAAAAAACTTCTGCAGACAAACTTTTAGAACAAGTTAGAAATGGTTCTGACGCAATACTATTTAATGAAAGTTTTCCTAAATATTTAGAAAAAGAATTACAATTTTTAACGACAAATGTAAACGATGGCGACCGCAATATTTTAAAACTGACCGATTTAAAATTTAAAAATGATAGTTTGGATGTTGATAAATTTCCCTCTGTCAACGGATTTTATTATCTGAGTAAGCAACACGAAATATTAGGAAAATCAGATTTTGATACTTACGAGGTAAATGCCAATTTTATTAAGATAAAGTACGGAAAAGGCCACATTTATCTTCATACAGAACCATTAGTTTTAACCAATTATTATATATTAAAACCACAAAATAAAAAATATGTGGAAGATCTTTTTTCTTACTTGCCTGACAGAAAAACGGTGTGGTTTGTTGATACAAAATCAGAAGATAAAAGCACAAAAAGTTCGCCTTTAAGTTTTATTTTAGCAAATCCGCCATTAAGATATGCGTGGTATTTACTTTGGATTGGGTTGATTTTATTCGTTATTTTTAATGTGAAACGCAAGCAGAGAATTGTCCCACTTATCGAACCTTTAGAAAATAAATCTGTTGAATTTATAAAAAGTATTGGCAATCTATATTTACAAGAAGGCGATTTTCATGATATGATGGCAAAGAAATGTCAGTATTTTTTGCATCGCGTTCGTATAGAATTAATGATCGATACAAAAGAATTAGATGAAAATTTTGCTCAAAAATTACAATTAAAAACAGGAAAAAATTTAGATAAAATAAATGAGGCGATTGTTTTAATTAAAAAAAGTCAGGATCCTTATTCTTCTGTCATGAAAGAAGACTTGTATTCCTTAAATAAAATTTTAGACGAAATTTTACCACAGTAAAAATATAAATAATAAAAAACTTCCGAAATATGGAAAATGAAAATACAGAACAGGAGAATTTAACACAAGAAAACGTAAATCCACAATTTGAATCGCGTTTGGATATGTCGCAATTACGCGAAAATCTTCAACTGGTAAAAGATGAGATCGCAAAAGTAATTGTTGGCCAGGAAAAAATGGTCGAACATCTTTTGGCAGCTTTACTATCGAACGGACACGTTTTAATTGAAGGCGTTCCAGGCGTTGCAAAAACAATTACAGCGAAACTTTTGGCAAAAACTATTGCGGTAGATTTTAGCAGAATTCAGTTTACGCCAGATTTGATGCCATCTGATATTTTGGGAACGTCTATTTTTAATGTAAAAAACACAGAATTTGAATTTAAAAAAGGTTCGATCTTTTCAAATTTTGTTTTAATAGATGAAATAAACCGTTCGCCGGCAAAAACGCAGGCCGCACTTTTTGAAGTAATGGAAGAACGCCAAATCACGATGGATGGGACGGAATATAAAATGGACGAACCTTTTTTAGTTGTCGCGACGCAAAATCCAATTGAACATGAAGGAACTTACCGACTTCCGGAAGCACAACTCGATCGGTTTTTATTTAAAATCGAGGTTGGTTATCCGGATTTGGGACAGGAAATTCAGATCATAAAAAATCAGCATGAAAGTAAATTAGACGATAAAACTTCGGTTGTAAATTCTGTAATTTCTGCGCAACAACTTTCTGATTATCAAAATTTAGTTAAAGAAATTGTCGTTGAACCTCAACTTTTGGAATACATTGCAAAAATAATTGTAAATACCAGAGAAAATCAGTTTTTATATTTAGGTGCTTCGCCACGAGCAAGTTTGGCTTTATTAAAGGCTTCCAAAGCATTTGCTGCACTTCGAGGAAGGGATTTTGTAACGCCGGAAGACATTAAAGATTCCTCTTTTGCGGTTCTTCGACACAGAGTTATGGTTTCACCGGAACGTGAAATGGAAGGTTTAACTGCAGATGAAATTATTAGACAAATCTTGGAAAGTATAGAAATTCCGAGGTAATTTTTTAACCACAAAAGAAACAAAACAAACGAAAGAATTTATTGTGAAAAGATTAAATTAAATCTTTAAAGGTAAAATAAGTCCAAATTTAAACCACATAATTATGATGATAACTCAATCTTATTTAACCGATTTAACTTATAAAATTAATGGCGCTTGCATAGAAGTTCATAAAATTTTAGGTGCAGGACTTTTAGAAAGTGTTTATCATAAATGCTTAGAACAAGAATTTTTAATTCGAAATATTAATTTTAAATCTGAATTAAAAATTCCAGTAATTTACAAAGGTAAAAGTGTAGAATGTGATTTTATTTGTGATTTTTTAGTGGAAGATGCTATTGTTTTGGAATTGAAGGCGGTTTCTACTATTAGTGATATTCATCGCGCACAGGTATATAATTATATGAATTTACTCAAAGTTGCAAAAGGAATGTTAATAAATTTTAATGTCAAAAACATTTATAATGAATGGCAAGAAACTCTTGTAAATTTATATTATAGTAAATTGATATAAAAACGAAAACTTATTTTCACTTTAAAAGAAATATATTAGACTTAAAACTTTTGTTCCTTTTGTGGTTTAAAAACTGAATATGAAAAACCTTTACATCAACAACCGTTTTTTCTTCGCGCTTTTTGGCGTCGGATTTCTCTATGTTTTGAGTTTTTTCTTTTCGTTTTTATTAGGTTTTGCACATTTATTTTTACTCATAATTTTCATTGCTTTTATTGTTGATTATTTGTTTTTATTTACTTTCAAAAAAACAATCTTTGCGGTTAGAATTTTACCGGAAAAATTATCAAATGGCGATGAAAACGAGGTTAAGTTAGATGTAAAAAATAATTATCCCTTTAAAATTAAGGTAAAAATTATTGATGAAATCCCATTTCAGTTTCAAATCAGGGATTTTCTTATCCGTAAAGAAATTACATCAAATGGAAACGTTTTGCTAAACTACTTTCTCACGCCGAAAGAGCGTGGCGAATATAATTTTGGAAACTTAAATGTTTACGCGCAAACGAAATTAGGTTTTGTTTCGCGACGTTTTAAATTTCAAAATGATGAAATTTTGCCAAGTTATCCCTCATTTATCCATCTTCGGAAATATGAAATTATGGCATTGCAAAATGAATTTCTTTTGGGCGGAATGAAAAAAATACGGAAACTCGGTCACACAATGGAATTTGAACAAATTAAAGAATATGTTCCGGGCGATGATATTAGAACAATCAATTGGAAAGCAACAGGAAAGCGAAATCAGCTGATGATCAACCAATTTCAGGATGAAAAATCGCAACGAATTTTTATGTTAATTGACAAAGGAAGAACGATGCAAATGCCTTTCAACGGCCTAAGTTTGCTAGATTATTCCATTAATGCAGCAATGGCTTTGAGTCATATTATTTTAAAAAAATCGGATCGCGCGGGAATGGTGACTTTCTCCACAAAAACGGAAAATAAAGTTGCCGCAGAAAACAAAAACGGACAATTGCGCAAAATTTCAGAAGCACTTTACAACATTCAAACTAACTTCTACGAAACGGATTTTAGCAGATTATATCAAGATTTAAAATTTAGCATTACACAAAGAAGTTTGCTATTGCTTTTCACCAATTTTGAAACTTTGGACGCCGTAAATCGCCAAATGAAATATTTGCGCGGCATATCAAAAAACCATGTTTTGGTAGTTATCTTTTTTAAAAATTCGGAATTGCAGCAATTAATGCACAACAATCCTGAAAATATGCAGGAAATTTATGATGAAATAATCGCCGAAAAATTTGAGTTTGAAAAGAAATTAATTATTCAGGAATTGAGAAAATATGGCATTTACAGCATTTACACTGCGCCAGAAAATCTGAATATTGAGGTGATTAATAAATATCTGGAAATAAAAGTTAGAGGGATTTTGTAACTATTTATTTAAAAATTCTATAAATTTTTATTCAAAAACAAAATTTAATGCAGCCCGACTTGAACGGAAATCCTTTTTGCTTTAAAATTTTCCGATTTAACAAAAAATTTCAAAGCAAAAAGATTGGGAGTGGAAGGCGGAAATTGCTGCCCAAAAAAATAACTAATTTCTCACCACTACTTCCTTATTCAAAGTACTCAACAGATTTCTAGGTTGTAACATTTTGGTAACGGTAGAAGTCCAGCCAGTCTGATGCGACGCACCTAAACCTTTTCCGGTATCGCCATTAAAATATTCGTGAAACAAAATATAATCTTTAAAATGAGGATCCTGATTAAATTTTTCTACACCGCCATTAAAAGGGCGATTTCCGCTTTCATCTTTTAAAAATAAATTACAAAGTCGCTTACTTAATTTTTCGGAAATTTCATTTAAATTAAAGTAATCGCCACTATTTGTCGGGAATTCTACTTCGATCGTATTTCCATAATAATAATGAAAACGTTGCAAACTTTCTACGATCAAGAAATTGATAGGAAACCAAATCGGCCCACGCCAGTTACTATTTCCGCCGAACATCGAACTATCGCTTTCTGCAGGCGTATAATGGACAACGTACTGTTTGTCATGAGCAGAAAATACGAACGGATTTTTCTCGTAAATTTTCGACATCGCCCGAATACCATAATCTCCCAAAAATTCATCTTCTGAAAGCATTCTGTTTAAAACTTTCGTTAATCGGGTTTTACGTAAAATGCTCATTAAGTGCTTTTTACCTTGTCCTTCAACTTCCCAATGCGATACCAGTTTGGTGAGTTCCGGTTTATTGCGCAATACCCAATCCATTCTTTCTTTAAATTTTGGTAAACTTTCAATCATTTCATGATCAATTACTTCAACTGCAAACATTGGAATTAAACCGACAATGCTGCGAAGTTTTAAGGAAATACTGTCGCCGTTTGAAAGTTGTAAAACATCGTAGAAAAAACCATCTTCTTCATTCCAAAGTCCTTTTTTTCCGGCGCCAAAATGCTCCATCGCGTCAGCAATATAAAGATAATGTTCAAAAAATTTAATCGCCATATCCTCATAAACATCGTTGTGCATGGCAAGTTCCATCGCGATACGCATCATATTTAAAGAATACATCGCCATCCAGCTTGTTCCGTCGGCCTGATCAAGATGTTCGCCATCTTTCATTTCCATATTTCTGTCGAACGCACCAATATTATCCAAGCCTAAAAAGCCGCCGCCAAATAAATTATTTCCTTTTATGTCTTTGCGGTTGACCCACCAGGTAAAATTTAACAATAGTTTCTGAAAAACACTTTCTAAAAATTTTAGATCGCCCTTTCCGTTCAGATTTTCATCAATTTTAAAAACGCGGAAAACAGACCAGGCGTGAACTGGTGGATTAACATCGCTCAAATTCCATTCGTAAGCCGGCATTTGACCGTTTGGATGCATATACCATTCTTTAGTTAAAAGAGCGAGCTGATTTTTTGCGAATTCCGGATCTATCATACTAAACGAAACACAGTGAAAAGCCAAATCCCACGTCGCATACCATGGATATTCCCATTTATCAGGCATTGAGATGATGTCCTTATTATGCAAATGTTTCCATTCGGTATTTCTGACAAAATTTTTAAAATTCCTTGGCGCTTCTAAATTGGGATCGCCTTTCAGCCATTTCGTGATGTTATAATGGTAAAATTGTTTGTTCCAGAGTAAACCTGCAAAAGCCTGTCTTTGCACATTTCGTTCATCCTCATTCGGAATATTCTGTTGAATATTTTCGTAAAACTGATCAGCTTCGTTTTTTCTAAATTCAAATATTTTATCAAAATCATAAAAAGCATCTGGCATATCGTGCGGTGAAAGTCTGAAATCAAATGTTTTTGATTCTCCGGCAGCAATTTCTGTATCTATCTGAAAACACGCTTTTGTTCCAAATTTTTCAGGATTTACGGTTTCTTTTCCGTCCGTGATAAAATCATTGATGCCATCTTTAAAATAACCGTCGGTTGGTGGTTTATTATAAATTTTAGAAACATTTGTTTCGTTCTCACAGAAAAGTGCATTTGTTTTAGAATCTCTCGCATAGAATTTTTTTATAGAAATACTGTCGTGCGAAATATCTATGACACCGTTTTTTGAATGTTTTAATTCTGCCTTATAATTATTGTAACCCCAAATCCAGTTATTTCTGAACCAAACTGTTGGCAAAATGACCAATGGTGCGGACTTTTCACTTCTGTTATGCGCTGTGACACGAATAAAAATATCGTCCGGATCAACCTTACAATATTCTATAAAAATGTCAAAATATTCACTATTATCAAAAATTCCAGTATCGATTAATTCGAATTCCGGTTCCAGTTTGCTTCGTCGTTTATTTTCTGTTAATAATTCTTCATAAGGAAAGCGGTTCATTGGATATTTATAAACCATCTTCATATAACTGTGAGACGGCGTATTATCAAGGTAATAAAATAATTCCTTTACGTCTTCCCCGTGATTTCCCTCGTGATTTGAAACGCCAAAAAACCGTTCTTTCACTATTTTATCCTGTTTATTCCAAAATGAAAATGCAAAGCAAAGTAATTGTTTTGTATCACTTAGTCCTGCTATTCCCTCTTCAGCCCAGCGAAAAACTTTACTTTCTGCCTGGTCGTGGCTTGTGTTTTCCCACGCATTTCCATCATGACTGTAATCTTCACGCACATTTCCCCACTGCCGGTTACTTACGTAAGGTCCCCATTCTCGCCACGCATTATTTTTTAATCTTTCATTTTCAGTTTCCATATATATTTCCTCTAGATTAATTCATTTTTATGAACTGCAAAATTAATACTTTTTAAAATAATAAAAATTTAAAAAAGTGCCTCAGACCCTTATTAATGTACCATTTTGAGTTAATAATGCTTTGAATTTCTCATTTAATTTTATCAAGAAAAATAAATTCCACTTTCTAATCCCGGAAAAACACAGTATATTTGTGACAGATTTGTTCTTTTAAATATTGAAAATGTTATCCAGAAAGGCGGAGGGATTAGACCCTATGAAACCTTGGCAACCTATCTTCCGGGAAAAGGTGCTACATTCTATCTGCAGTTTCGCAGTACAGATAACAAAATATAATTCTTTACCACTTTAGGTAGCATTTTCAAATTTTATTTAATAATTAAAATTGAAAATGAATTCACAAAATATACTTCGCAACCAACTCGAAAAACGCATCTTAATATTAGACGGCGCGATGGGGACTATGCTTCAGCGTTATAATTTTACCGAAGCAGATTACCGCGGTGAACGTTTTAAAGACTGGAAATATTCCGTAAAAGGAAACAATGATTTATTGTCTTTAACGCAAGCTGAAGCGATTGCAGAAGTACACCGAAAATATTTAGCCGCCGGCGCAGATATCATTGAAACCAATACTTTTTCCGGAACAACTATCGCGATGGCAGATTACCACATGGAAGATCTGGTTTATGAACTCAATTTTGAATCTGCTAAAATTGCTAAAAAAGTTTGTCAGGAATTTACCACAAAAAACCCCGATAAACCCCGATTTGTAGCAGGATCAATTGGGCCAACTAATAGAACTGCAAGTCTTTCGCCAGATGTTAATGATCCCGGTTTTCGCGCCATAACTTTTGAAGAATTAAGAATCGCATACAAACAGCAAGCGGAAGCACTTTTAGACGGCGGTTCTGATCTGCTTTTGGTAGAAACAATTTTTGACACTTTAAATGCAAAAGCCGCACTTTTCGCAATCGATGAAATTCAGGAAGAGCGACATATTGAGATTCCAATTATGGTTTCCGGAACAATTACAGACGCTTCTGGAAGAACTTTAAGCGGACAAACTGCCGAAGCATTTTTAATTTCAATTTCCCATTTAAATTTATTGAGTGTTGGTTTAAACTGTGCTTTAGGTGCAAAACAATTGACGCCTTATTTGGAAAGTTTGTCCAATAATTCTGAATTTTTCATTTCCGCTTATCCAAATGCAGGTTTGCCAAATGCTTTCGGGCAATATGATGAAAGTCCGGAATTTATGGCAGAACAGATCCGTGAGTTTGTTGACAAAGGTTTAATAAACATCATCGGCGGTTGCTGCGGAACAACGCCCGAACATATAAAAGCGATTGCGGATTTGGTCAAAGATTATCAGCCAAGGAAAGTAGTTTTTAGTGTTTAGTTTTTGGTATTTAGATTATATAAATATTTTATGAGTTTTCAGGATTTTACAAAATTAGATGTGTGGATTTTTGCGAGAAAAGTCACAAATTCTATTTATACTTTGACGAAAAAATTTCCATCGTCTGAACAATTTGGATTAACCAATCAAATGCGAAGGTGCGCAGTTTCGGTTCCGTCAAATATTGCTGAGGGTTGCGGAAGACATACCACGAAAGGAAAACTGGTATTTTTTTATATTTCTCGTGGTTCTCTTTTCGAATTGGAGACTCAACTTTATATTTCATTAGATCAAAATTTTATTGATGAAATTGTTTTTAGTGAAGCTTTGGAAGAAATTCAAGCTTCAAAAAAATTATTGAACGGTTTTATTAATTACTTTAAAAAATTAGAAGATGGAAAATAGATATATACAAAACACTAAAAACCAAATACTAAAAACTAAATACTTAAAACTCTCAGGTCTTGAACCTTTAATTATTACGCCAGAATCTAACTTTATTAATGTTGGAGAAAGAACAAATGTAGCAGGTTCAAAGAAATTTTTAAGATTAATAAAAGAAGAAAAATTCTCGGAAGCCTTAAATGTGGCTCTGGATCAGGTTGAAAATGGCGCGCAAATTCTTGATGTTAATTTTGACGATGGTCTGCTCGAAGGCAAATACTGCATGGTTAAATTTCTAAACTTAATTGCTTCCGAGCCGGATATTTCCAGAATTCCGATTATGATCGATTCTTCAAAATGGGAAATTTTAGAAGCGGGATTGCAAGTTGTGCAAGGAAAATGTGTGGTGAATTCGATTAGTTTAAAAGGAGGCGAAGAAGAATTTATTGACCACGCCAAAAAAATAAAAAGATACGGCGCCGCAGTTATTGTGATGGCTTTTGACGAAACCGGACAAGCCGATAATTACGAAAGACGTTTAGAAATCACCAAAAGAAGTTATGATATTTTGGTTAATGAAGTTCATTTTCCACCTGAAGACATCATTTTTGACCTCAATATTTTTCCGGTCGCAACAGGCATGGACGAACACCGAAAAAACGCCTTAGATTTTATCCGTGCTACAAAATGGGTTCGTGAAAATTTACCTTACGTTTCTGTAAGCGGCGGCGTTTCAAACGTGTCTTTTTCTTTTCGTGGGAATGATAATGTTCGGGAAGCGATGCATTCCGTTTTCCTTTATCACGCGATAAAAGCGGGAATGAATATGGGAATTGTAAACCCAAGTTTGCTCACGGTTTACGATGATATTCCAAAAGAATTGCTGGATTTAGTGGAAGATGTGATGCTCGACAGAAACGACGACGCCACAGAACGACTTTTAGATTATTCTGAACGCGTAAAATCGGTAAAAAAAGATGTTGTAGAAGAATTAGAATGGCGAAATAATCCTTTGCAAGATAGAATTACACATGCTTTGGTGAAAGGAACCGACCGTTTTATTATCGAAGATGTGGAAGAAGCAAGATTGCAATCTGCCCGTCCTTTGGATGTGATTGAAATCAATTTAATGACAGGAATGGGAATTGTGGGTGATTTATTTGGTGACGGAAAAATGTTTTTGCCACAGGTTGTAAAATCGGCGCGTGTGATGAAAAAAGCCGTTGCTTATTTGCAACCTTTTATTGAAGCCCTTAAAGACGAAAAAGCCAAACCGAATGGTAAAATTTTAATGGCAACCGTAAAAGGCGATGTTCACGATATTGGAAAAAATATTGTGAGCGTGGTTTTGGGTTGCAATAATTATGAAATCATCGATTTAGGAGTTATGGTTCCAGCGGAAAAAATTATTGCCGCCGCTATTGAACACCAGGTTGATGTCATTGGATTAAGCGGATTGATTACACCAAGTTTAGATGAAATGGTTCACGTTGCGGATGAACTTCAAAGACAAAATTTAAAATTCCCATTGTTAATTGGAGGTGCGACAACTTCAAAAGCGCATACTTCCGTTAAAATTTTTCCAAAATATGACCAAACTGTCGTTCATGTGAATGATGCTTCCCGCGCAGTTGGCGTTGTGAGTGCACTTTTGAGTGGTGATAACGAAAAATACATTTCTGATTTAAAGTTAGATTATGAAGATTTTCGTGAAAAGTTTTTAAATCGTCAAATTCAGAAAGAATATGTAAAAATTGAAGAAGCGCGGGAACAAAAATTTGAAATTGATTGGCGTCACGAAACTATTCCAAAACCCAATTTTTTAGGCATAAAAATTATTGAAAATCAGGATTTAGCAGAACTTTTGCCTTTTATTGATTGGACACCATTTTTTCAGGCGTGGGAATTACACGGAAAATATCCTCAGATTTTAACTGATGAAGTGGTTGGCGAACAAGCAACCATTCTGTTCGCAGAAGCACAGGTTTTACTAAAGAAAATAATCGACGAAAAATTATTTACAGCAAAAGGAATTTTCGGGATTTTCCCTACCAATTCTAATAATGAAGATGATATTTTAGTTTTTGACGATAATGGAAATGAACTTGCAAAATTTCATACTTTAAGACAACAATTAAAAAAATCGGCTGGTAAAAAATACAATGCATTAAGTGATTTTATCGCACCGCGAGAATCTGGAAAGCAGGATTATATCGGTGCATTTTGTGTGAGTACAGGTTTTGGAACAGAAGAATTGGCAAAAAAATATTATGCTGATGGCGATGATTATAACGCCATTATTGTAAAAGCAATTGCAGATCGTTTGGCAGAAGCCTTTGCAGAATTTTTACATTATAAAGTTCGGACAGAATATTGGGGTTATGCGGAAAATGAAAATCTACCAAATGAAGATTTAATTTCCGAAAAATATTCTGGAATTCGTCCTGCGCCAGGTTATCCTGCATGTCCGGATCATTTGGAAAAACCCACAATTTGGGAACTTTTAAAAGTAAAAGAAAATATTGGCGTAGAATTAACCGAAAGTATGGCAATGTTCCCAACTGCGGCAGTTTCCGGGTACTATTTTGCAAATCCGCAGGCGAAATATTTTGGTGTTGGGAAAATAAAAGAAGACCAACTGGAAGATTATGTGAAACGTAAAAAAGTTGATTATGATTATGCAAAACGTTGGTTAAGTCCCAATTTAGCGGATTAATTTTGAGATATAATGAAAAAACATATTTTATTTTTTTTAATATTTTTTAGCATTTTTTCAAATGCTCAGCAAGATTATGTCGATAGAGTGTTTGGATTAAAAAATACTTTAGAGAAAAATGAATTGAGAATTTATGTATCAAATTCAATTATTCTATCCAGTGCTAAAGTTTTTGTTTTAAAACAACTAGAAAAGGGAAAATGGAAAGCGAAACTTTATACAGAATCAGGAAAAGATAAAATCTATTCGAAGAATTTTAAAATTAAGAATGCAGAATTATTTTGGAATAAATTGCAGGAAAATAAACCTAAAACTGACACCACTTCAACAGCAACTTTGTATTTGGATCCAGATGGTTTTGATGTTTATTGGAATACTTTAGGTGAACTTAAAAAATATTCTTTTGAAGAACCAAAAGATCCTAGGAATAAAAATGATTCAAAAATGAAAACAGTTTATCATTTTTTTGAGATCATTGAAAATAAATATGGATTTAAGTTTAAAAATTAAAAGTTGAAAATTATTTCGTTTTTGTTTAAAAATGACAAACGAGATCACCCAATTAAAAACGAGAAATCTTTAAAAACAAACAAATTATCGCAGCCCGACTTGAGTGGAAATCCTTTTTTTGCATTTGAAAAAAAGATTGGGAACGGAAGGCGGAAATGTCTGCCCAAATAAAATTGAACAAATTAAACGAGATTGCTTCGTGCCTCGCAAAGACGAATAAATTATGAAAATTACAGACCACATAAAAAATTCACCGGAAAAAACCATCTTTTCTTTTGAGATATTGCCGCCTTTAAAAGGCCAGAATATACAGTCGATTTTTGATGCGATCGATCCTTTGATGGAATACGACCCGAAATTTATTGACGTCACTTATCACCGCGAAGAATACGATTATATCGAGCGCGAAGACGGACTTTTAGAAAAACGCGTCGTAAGAAAACGTCCGGGAACGGTCGGAATTTGCGCGGCCATTCAAAATAAATACCATGTAGATGCTGTTCCTCATATTTTATGTGGCGGTTTTACGAGGGAAGACACGGAGAATTTTTTGATAGAAGTTGATTTTTTAGGCATTCAAAATGTGGTTGCTTTGCGTGGTGACGCTGTGAAAACTGAGACTTATTTTAAACCTGAAAAAAACGGTCATATTTACGCGAAAGACCTTGTAGAACAGATCGCGCAGATGAATAAAGGAAAATATTTAGACGAAACGCTGCAAAATTCTTCCTGCACCAATTTTAACATCGGCGTTTCCGGCTATCCTGAAAAGCACATGGAAGCCGCGAGCTTTCAGCAGGATCTGTATCATTTAAAGAAAAAAGTAGAAGCCGGCGCAGATTATATTATTACGCAAATGTTTTTTGACAACTCAAAATATTACGAATTTGTGGACAATTGCCGCGCTGCAGGAATCACCGTTCCAATTATTCCGGGGATAAAACCGCTGGTTACAAAAAGCCAGTTGAGCATGATTCCGCATCGTTTTAGCGTAGATCTGCCGAACGATCTGGTAATTGCCATCGCAAAATCCAAAGATAATAAAGAAGCCAAAGAGATCGGAATTGAGTGGTGTATCGAGCAGAGTAAGGATTTAATAAAAAATAATGCGCCTGTTTTGCACTATTATTCTATGGGCAAAAGCGCCAATCTGGAGCGTGTTTTAAAGGAAGTTTTCTAATTTTTTTAGAAGCACGAAGATCTTTTTCTCTTTTGAAAAGTGTACCTGCTATCCGTTACTATCTTTTTTAGCCGTCTGAAGACGACAAAAAAGGATATCCACTACTATCAGGGCTAGAAGTTCATTTATGTTCCCTTTAGAAAAAAAGAATAAGTAAGATCAAAAAAATTTAATAAGCTGGACAATCCTGAACAGAAATGTTATTTAAAACGACGACTTTCCCATTCATATCAACCTTCATTTTTGGGAAATTACCGGAAAGACAGTCGCCTTTCATATCCTCAAAATTGCCTTCTGTTGCAGTTATTTTTATACCATTTCCTGAAATACGATATTCATTGTCCGTAAAATTTAACATATCTAAAACGTAGGAGTTTCCGTCGATCTTTATTTCGCCGAGATTACTTCTGGTGTCAAAATAGAACAAACTTTCACCATCTCTGCTAAATACCGTTTTACCTTTTTCAGGTTTTACGTTTAAATTGTCAACCTTTAAACTATTTAAATCACCTGTGTCATTTTTTAGAATATTGTTCAGTTTTACAGAATCTTTTTCTAAACTGCTTTCCACTACTTTTTCATCTTTTTTACAGGAATTTAAGGAAAACATCAGAAAGATAAAAATGCTTAAATATTTCATGATCAAGTTTTTAGGTGTATTTTTTCAAGTAATAAATTTTTAGAATAAAACTAAAAATTTGTTAAGTTTAAGAGTTACTGGTTTCGAAGTCTTCTGAAATTGATTGTTTTGCCGATCCATTTAAATTTCCAAAAACCACGGACGTAAAGTAAACCGTCTTTTTTAATTTCGGCTAAAGCATCCCATGTTCTACCGCTGGAGGCATCATAAATTTTACCATTTTCCCAACGCTTTGTTTTAGAATTGTAATCCAGATTCTCTAAAACATCCATTCCGATCACCTTCCGGTTTCGAAGTTTAGGATCTGGATTCTCAGAATCATGTCTTGTTTCCATTGGCGTTCCACTACCCAAACGCTCATCAAACCAAATTACTTTAGCCTGAAAAGAATTTCCTACACGATACACATTTACGGAAACACTATTGTCCGTTGATATCCAACGTCCTAAAACATCATCCTTCGTAATTTGAGCAGATGAATTTAAGAAAAAAACCAAAAAAGGAACTATTACCGCTCGTTGCATTCTAATTATTAAAAGTTATATACATACGCAAAACCTGCAGTTTTATTGTTGTAAACAGGACTTAAAGTAAAATTCCAGCCGTTTTTTACGAAAACTTTGTCGTACAAAAAGAAAGATAGCTTTGCTGAAGCAATACCAAAACCTGCACCTGCAAGAACGTCGCCAAACCAATGCCTATTATTATACATCCGCAAAATCCCGGTTGCGGTTGCCACTGCGTAACCAGCATATCCGATTAACGGCTTATCTTTGTATTCCTGTTTTAAGAATTCTGCTGATGCAAATGCAAATGCAGTGTGCCCGGAAGGAAAAGAATTATTTGTAGAAAAATCCGGACGTTCTTCTTTCGTAATTATTTTTAAAGGCAAAACAAATGCGCTTGCAATACTTATGGATCCAACATAAATGAGAGCGGCATCTTTATAATTATGCCTTCCCTTTACACCAAAAGCGTTCAAGGCAAAAACAGCTGCTGCCGGAGCAAATTGCGAATAATTATCAATGCTTGTATGAAAATCAGCATTATTTTTCTGAATACTTTTTTTTAATATTTTCGTTTATTTTATGATCGTATAAAAGCACAAAACCTGTTGCCACAAATGTCGCCGGTATTATAAAATTTTTTACTTGCAGATTATTTTCGTGTGAAATTATACTGTCTTTTGTAAAATTATTTTGCGAAAAAAAATTATGAAAAAATGCGAAAATTAAAAGAAAGCTTATTCTCGAAATTTTATTTTTATTTTGAAGTTCAATACTTTTTTTCATAGGTTTTTAAAATTTTCGGAAATCTTACAAAAATTCTGAAATTTATTTTACTAATGTACTATTTAAGAAATAAACCTGACAAAATAATAAATACATGTTTCGGTTTTCACTTATTTTTTTCAAATCTTATTTTCTATTAGCAAATCTAATTAGAAGGTAGGCTTTAAAGCATATAATATTTTAATAAAAATTGGCGAAATCGTTTTACGATACCGCTCAGCCTGCAAGTTTCTTAAAAGCTGATCCTATATATTTTATTCAGAAAAATAATGCGGAAATCGTTGAACTACCCAATAGTAAGAAAAAATTAATTGCGGCTTTTCCGGACAAAAAAGATGCTATCAATCAATATTTTAAAGATAATAAAGGTGATTTTTCAAACAAAGCTGATTTACAAAAGTTAGCCGCCATATTGTAATTGTAAAATAATTTAACAACAAAAAACGCTGTAAATTAGTTTTGCAGCGTTTTTTTCATTTTTAATGTTCTTTTTTTATAATTCTCACAAAATTTAATCTGGTCTGAATTTTCTATTTTCCTTTTTCTCCCCAACCTTTTTCTTATCATTTAATCTTTTTTGAATCTTAGATTTTGAAGGTTTTGTTTTAAATCTTTTTTTTGGTATAACCAACGCTTCATTTACAAGTTCCAAAATTTTTTGGGTTGCCAGTTTCTTATTTTGAAGCTGAGTTCTGGTTTCTGAAACAGTTAGCTGTAAAACGCCTTCGGAATTTATTCTATTGATCAATTTGTCATAAATTCTGGATTTTTGAAAGCCTGAAAAAAAATCACTTTCTCCGCCTTTCCACATAACAGTAACTGAAGTTTCTACTTTATTTACGTTTTGTCCGCCTGCGCCACTACTTCGTGATGTTTTAAAAAATAATTCTGAAGTAAAATCGATCATTTTAAATTTTCTATTAAAACTTTTATATCCTTCCTTAAAATTTTACCGGTTTCTGTCCGCGGAAATGATTTTAAAAAGTAAATATTTTTTGGACGGTGATTTTTTGATGGGAATTCTAGTGCTGAAATTATTCCGGAGATTTCATTATCTTCCTCGCCTTCAATCACCAGAACCAATTTTTCACCTAAAACTATATCATCAAGTCCAACAAAAACCAATTCAGAAGTCAAAGTTTCTTTTACTTTTTTTTCTAAAATTTCGGGTGAGATTTTTATTCCGCCGGAATTGATGATAAAATCTGCACGACCAATAAATTTAAAACGTTTTTCATCAACCATTTCCACAATGTCATTAGTCTGCAAAATTTCAGGATTTAAAGTCGGAGCATTGATACGAAGACAGTTTCTGTTATCAACCGAGATATCGATTTCATCAAATGCTTTAAAAAAATCTTCATTCTTTGGATAGATCATTCTTAAGGCAATGTGAGAAAGAGTTTCACTCATACCGTAAGTTTCGTAAATTTCACTTTCCGTGTTTTCTAGTTGAAGTTTCTCTTGAATTTTATTTTTTAAATCTTCCGAAACTTTTGCGCCACCAATAATAATTTTATTTATTCTTGATAGATTTTCAATGGAATTTTCTACCTGAAGCGGCGTCATAGCGCAAAAATTAATATTTTCTTTGATTTCTTGAAGCGCCTTTAATTCTGGACTTTTTACATGTAAAATTAAATTTCTTTCAATACCACGAACAATCATCATCTTTCCGGAAATATAATCGACTGGCAGGCAAAGTAATGCTGACTGACCGGATTTTAAATTTAAAAAATCACAAGTCATGCGTGCAGAATTCCGCATTTTTTCCTTCTCAACCGAAATTATTTTTGGGACTCCCGTGGATCCTGATGTTTTTACCGAAATAAATTTATCATTGTTGAGCCACACTTTTACGAAATCTAAAACCTGCTGTTCAAAAGCATTATTTGCCGCATAATTTTCGATCTCAAAATTCTGGAAATTTATGATCATTTTTGAGAAATTTTATTCAAACAAAATAATTTTAAATTAATAAATATTACATTCTATTCACTACTTCAATCCCAAGTAGATTTAAACACTTTTTGATAGTTTCTGCGGTAGTTGCTGATAATTTTAACTTATACTGCTTATCATTTTCATTTTCCAAATTCATAATATTATTATTCTGATAAAACGAATTGTAAGTTTTTACTAAATCATAAACATAGTTCGCAATCTGTGCAGGACTTAGCGTTTCTGCTGATTTTGTCACCGTTTCCTTATAATTTGAAAGTTGAAGGATCAAGGCTTTTTCAAAAATATTAACTTTTGTTTCGGGATCGACAGAACTCTTTTTATCATAACCGGCTTTATTTAGCAAAGAAAAAATTCTGGCGTAGGTATATTGAATAAATGGACCGGTATTTCCATTAAAATCGATACTTTCTGCGGGGTTAAAAAGCATTTTTTTCTTAGGATCAATTTTTAGCATAAAATATTTTAATGCGCTTAATCCAACTTTTTTGTAGGAAATCTCCTTCTCCTCCTCAGAAATCTGCTCTAATTTACCTAATTCTTCCGCTTTTTCTTTGGCTGTCTGGTACATTTCAATCAGCAATTCATCCGCATCGACAACGGTTCCTTCGCGCGATTTCATTTTTCCGTTTGGCAATTCAACCATTCCGTATGATAGGTGGTAAAGTTGAGACGCCCAATTATAACCCAGTTTTTTTAAAATTAAAAATAAAACCTGAAAGTGATAATCCTGCTCATTCCCAACTGTATAAATTAATTTTTGTAGGCTATTTTCTTTAAATCTTTGAACTGCGGTTCCTAAATCCTGAGTCATGTAAACTGATGTACCATCTGAACGGAGAAGCAGTTTTTCATCTAAACCTTCTTCTGAAAGATCGCACCAAACAGAACCGTCCTCTTTTTTATAAAAGACATTTTTACTTAAGCCTTCCTGAATAATATCTTTTCCCAATATGTAGGTTTTGCTTTCATACTGAACCTGATCAAAATCGACGCCTAAATTTTTGTAAGTTTCTTCAAATCCTTTATAAACCCACGCATTCATTTTCTCCCAAAGTGCGCGTACTTCTGGATCATTTTTCTCCCATTTCAAGAGCATTTCCTGAGCTTCCAGGATTAGCGGTGCATTTTTTTTTGCGGAAGCTTCATCGCTTCCATTTGAAATCAATTCTTCAATTTGCTTTTTATATTCCTGGTCAAATTTTACGTAGTAATTTCCAACTAATTTGTCACCTTTTAGATTTTCAGTTTCGGGTGTTTTTCCTTCACCAAATTTCTCCCACGCCAACATAGATTTACAAATATGTATACCACGATCATTGATAACCTGCGTTTTTATGACATTGTATCCACCTTCCTCCAAGATTTTGGCAATCGAAAATCCAAGTAGATTATTTCTGACATGGCCCAAATGTAATGGTTTATTGGTATTTGGTGAAGAATATTCTACCATTACTGTTTCAGCTCTATCTAGAATAACGTCTAAATTTTCCGCTAAATTATCAAGTTGTGTTATGAAATAACTTTCTTCTATACTTACGTTAAGAAAGCCTTTTACAACATTGAAGCTTTTTATTAATTTACTTTTTAAAAGTAATTCCTGTCCTAAAATTTCACCAACCTCTTCAGGTTTTTTTCTTGCAATTTTTATTAAAGGAAAAATTACAATAGTGTAATCGCCTTCAAAATCGGTTTTGTTATCCTGAATTTCAAGCTTTACAGATTCTGTTTGATAGTGCATTTGCACGATATCACTAAGTAATTCCTGAATATGTTCTTTAATAGTCATAGTTAAATAATTTGCAGTACAAATGTAAGGAAATAAAAAAAACCGCCCTAAGGCGGTTTTAAAGAAAATTATCTTAAAATAATTATTGATTCCAAAATGGAGTGAAAGCATTTTTAACAAAAACGTCTGCACTTGTAACGTTTGGAACGTTAGCTGAATTCGCTGCAAATTCTGAAACCGGATAAACCAATCTGTAAGGTTTATTAGGTTTAGTAGCAGTAGAAGCTAAAGGTGTATAAGGGAAACCTGTTTTATTATAGTTGATAAAAGATTCCGTAGGATTAATACTGGTATTAGCAATCCATGCCTGAGTCATGATAGCATCTAATTTTTGAGTATCAGTACCAGTCCATCCTAGACCAGGTCTAGTATTAGCTGAGGTAATGTAACCCGCTGCTCCAGTTGATCCTAAATATGTAAATGATGCCGTAATACCAGCTTCAAAGTTTGCCTGAGCACCTGCAAAGGTTCCAGGGAACACTAATGCAGCTTCAGCAAGTAAAAATTTTGTCTGAGAAAGAGACATTAAAACGCCAGGTTTAGAAGAACCTAAACTAATATTTGTAGCATTATTAGCTGTAGATAACTCACTAGTAATACCAAGACCTTGTCTTGATACTGGATTAGTACCGGACTGAGGCGCTCCTGGCTCACCAGATAATGCACCTTGACGCACACCTTTTAGAACACCGCTCACAGTAGTCCAAAGTCTGGCTCTTCTTGGATCAACAAGACCTCTATATTTATCATAGACAGTAGAAGGATTGTTAGGTAAAACTAAATTATTTGGATCACCGTTTAAAGCATTCGCCTGGTGCTCAGAAATTGTATATGCCTGACCAGTTCTGGCACCAGCTGAGGTTCTGATATAGAAATTATAGAATGGATTTTGCTGTGTATCTGTAGATCCATTGTAACCAGGATTTATTAAAACATCCTGAGTAACATAAGTAGCACCTGCCAAAGAAGCAAGTTTTTGATCTCTGTAAGTTGCATTAGCACCAGTAACCTTGCTCATTCTCATCAGGTATTTCAACTTGATCGTATTAGCAAATGCTTTCCAGTTCTGCATATTACCAGCAAATACAGGGTCAGTACCAGCAGTAGGAACCAAAGCCGTACTTGTAGTTGCTGCAGTTTTGTTAATTAAAACAATAGCCGCTTCAAGATCTGCGATTTCATTTCTATAAACCAATGCATCATCATCATACTTTGGAGTAAGATTATTTTGGTATTTAAATGCATCACTTAAAGGAACATCACCATACAGGTCAACTAGGGTCTGCATATAAAATGCTCTCATAATTTTAGCAGCTGCAATGTAATTATCCTGAGCGCCGGTAGTATTAGGGTATTGCTCAATCAAAGTATAGTTACCCAAAGTTCTGTATAGACCATCCCAAATTCCATTGTAAAATGAGTTATCAACAGAATTTAAATTGAATTCTCTTACGAAAGGAGAACCAAAAACATAGGAATTACCCGCCCATCCGTTCATTAACAAATTTCCGAAAGCATTCATTGTGGTTGCCTGAGTACGGAAAAGCTGTGCAGTAGCACCCGGAAAAATTAATTCCGGAGTTACCTGCTCGATTTTTACATTATTTGGATTTTCATTTATATCCAAATATCTGTTACATGAGGCGGCTACTAGAACCGTACTCAGTAAAAATGCGTTTCGCACATTTTTATATAGTGTTTTTTTCATTTTTTGAAATTTAAAAAGTTACATTTAAATTAAATCCAAAACTTCTATAGTTTGGATATTGTCCATCAACTGCGATACCTGCAGCCTGACCGCTTGAACTTGCTGTCTCTGGATCATTATAATTTTCATTGTTTTTAGCATAGAAAAAGAATGGGTTTCTAGCATAAACGCCAAATGTAGCACTTGTAACGAAAGTACTGCTTAAAAGCGCTTTCGGAATAGAATAAGTTAAAGCTAATTCTCTAATTTTTAGTGCTTCACCGTCCACTAACATATTTTCAGGAATATTTCTTCCTGCCCCTGTAAAGTAACCAGTTGCTCCTGAATAAGTTGGATTATTACCCGTAGCTGTTGTATTAGCAACATAATTTGGGTTGGCTGCAGTACCTATATTTTGAACAGATCCTGGAATAACATACCCTTTACTTCTGTCAAAATCTGCCGTTTCATTAGCTCCACCTGTAAACAATAATAGTCTTTTAGTGAAAGAAAAGAAACTTGCTCCATGTCTGTAATCAGCAGTACCGGATAATGTGAAGTTTTTGATTCTCACATTCATGTTTAGACCTAAAACATAGTCAGGTGTAGCATTACCAAGTATTTCTAAAGTTGAAGTAGAAAGTGGATTTCCACTTGCATCAACGATCACATTACCATTAGGATCTCTTTGCAATTTTGTTCCTTTCAGTTTAGGAAATCTTTCGCCTTTGATAGCAAAAATCCCGATTGCAGGAGTTGAATAACTTAACAAGTTGATTTCATTGATCCCTGGTGGAAGGTCTGTCACTGTTGTTTCAGTTCTGGAATAAGAACCTCTGATTCCGATTTCAAAATCTTTCGATTTTACTGGTGTTAAACCTAAATCAGCTTCATAAGTGTCATTCTTTAAACTACCAAAGTTGTTTTGAAGACTTGCAAGACCTGAAGCAGAGGAAGCAGTCGCTCTAGTGATTAGATCCTGAGTATCACTTCTTGAATAACTACCGCTTAATGTAATTCTGTCTTTGAAAAAACCTAAATATACAGAAGCTTCCTTACTTGTAACTTTTTCTGGTCTGATTTGTTCAGATGTTGGAGACTGATTTGCAATATATGATGAATTTGGTCCAAAAGGATAGCCTGTTGGGAATACACCTATTTGATCAACTGCATACGGATTAATTGGAGCGTTACCAACTTTTGTATAAGAAGCCGATAATTTCGCATAATTTAAAATATTACCTTTTATTGCTGGAAATGCATTTGTAGCAATTAAGTTTAATCCACCTGAATAATAATCGTAAGATCTAACTTCTTGATCAGATGTTCCTGTAGGAGTTACTGAAAATACAGAGTTAAATTCTTTTCTGTAAGTTCCATTAAAATAAAGATAGTTTTTATAAGCTAAATCAACATTACCAAGAAGTGCAAAAATTCTGCTCTTTGTAATAAAATTATTTAGCTGATATGCTGGGTATGGGCTAAGAATATTTGTAATGTTATAAAATCCTGGAATTTGGAAACGCTCACCTCCAACTGACTGAATATTATAATCATTATCTTGTGTATTAAAACCAACATTGGCTTTAAAATTTAAATCTTTAACAATATCGTAGTCAAGATTAACTAAGAAATCACCGTAGAAATTACTTCTTCTGCTTGTACTTTGGTTAAAGAATGCTACAACGTCACCTGTTCCGTACTGAGAGAAGATAGTTCCATCTAAACCAGTTCCATCAGGATAAACACGCGCAAATTTAAATCCATTGTTGTAACTAGTAGATAAATTGGATGTGCTTTGTAAACTTCCTTTGTAAGTCACATTGATATGGTCATTGAAATCATATTCTAAACCAATTACAGCAGAAATGAAGTTTGATTTAGAATTGTATCTTTCATTTTCAGAAATAGTATAAGGATTAAGAGCGTAAATAGAATAGTTACCTTCATAACCACTATTTTTATACTTTCTGATGTCGATGTTTGATGGCATTTGAGTCATCTCAGAATATAAACCATGGTCAGTTTCAGAACTAGATCTGAAGATGTAGTTAAAAGTACCATCTACTTTAAACTTACCAACTCTTTTACCAGCTTTGAATAAAAATGAATTTTTTAATGATGTATCACCATCAACAATAAACTCATTTGTGGTTCTGTTTAAATTTAAGTAAGCGTAGCTATCAGCTCCACCTACATTCATTGAAACACCATTTTGATAAATGATACCGTTTTTAAAGAAATTCGCAAAATGGTTTTTTACCGGCGCATAAGGCGCTAATAAAAACTGACCATTTTCTTGTGGTAAACCTGTAGGAACAAGTGTTCCGCCAATACGTGGATCTGCATATTCAGGTCCCCAAGAAGTATTTTCCCAAGGAACGAAATTTGTTCCATTGTAGTCAACATCGCTAAATGATGTATCCTGAACACCTTGTCCATACTTAGTCTGAATTTCAGGTAATTTATAAACGCTTGATACATCTACAGAAGAAATAAGGTTAAACTGAATTTTATCAGAATTAGTACCTTTCTTAGTAGTTACGATCACCACACCATTTACACCTTGTGAGCCATATAATGCAGCACCTTGTAAACCTTTGATAACGTTAATATTCTCAATAGCATCTGGTGGAAGCTGCTGTAGAATTGTAGTAGTTGAAATAACATTATCAATAACGATTAATGCCTGACCATCGCCTGTTAAGGATCTTGAACCTCTAAGCACAATTCTGTTAGTACCGTTAACACCCACATCAGTATTTGTGATTGTTAAACCTGAAACCTTACCTGTCAAAGACTGTAAAGCATTTGGATTCGCAGCTTGTGTAAGTTCTTTAGTGCCAACTATCTGACTAGCGGCAGTTACAGCATTTAAGTTTTTCTTAATACCAAGAGCACCGGTTATTACGACCTCTTCGATATTTGACGTTTTAACAGTGTCATTTGTTTGTTGAGCATTTGCAACTACAAATGTTGAACTCAAAACCACCGCTAATACGCTTGTTGTTAGTTTCTTCATATCAAATTAAATTTTTCATTGTCACAAATTTGCAAAACTTTTATAAGATGACCAAATAAATTGTTAAATAATCTTAATAAATCTAAAATTTGTACTTTTGATAAATACAACGTAAAAAATAGAGCAAATATTATGAATTTATTAATAAATCACAGTTCTATGTTGTTTGAAGCAGGTTGTGATGAAGTTGGACGCGGCTGTTTGTGTGGTCCGGTCGTTGCAGCAGCAGTTATTTTGCCAAAAAACTTTATGCAAAATTCTGTTAAAGACTCAAAATTATTAAAATCCAAGAAAAGATTGGAATTGGATGTATATATAAAGGACAACTGTTTGGCATATTCAATTGCTGAAGTATCAAGAGAAATTATTGACGAAAAAAATATTCTAAACGCCAGTATTTTTGCCATGCACAACGCTCTGGATCAACTGCAAAAAGAGCCCGATTTCATTATTATCGATGGAAATAAATTTTATCCTTACAAAAACATTCCTCACGAATGCATTATAAAAGGTGATAGTAAATATTTAAGCATCGCAGCCGCCTCAATCTTGGCAAAAAATTACAGGGACCAACTAATGATCGAACTGCACAATGATTTTCCACAATATGGTTGGAGTAAGAACATGGGTTACGCCACTAAAGTTCATAGGGAAGCATTAAAACAATATGGCCCTACTATTCACCACCGCCAATCCTTCCGCTTAAATTATGATTAAGCTTTTTATTGCAAAATCATTTAAATAAAAAAGTAAAATTTAATTTGCCTTTCGTTATCTTCGTCACTTCAAAATTTACAATTGACTCAAAAAGAACGGGATTTTTCAAAACTCATTGATGAGAACCAAGGTTTGATCATCAAGGTTTCCCGACTCTACACGAATACTTTAGAAGACGAAGAAGATCTTTTTCAGGAAATTGTGTTACAATTATGGCGAAGTCACGACACATTTAAAGGACAGTCCAAAATTTCAACCTGGATGTACCGCGTCGCCCTAAACACGGCAATAACAATTTTTAGAAAAAAGAAAAAATCACCGGAAACTGACGAGTTGCAGGAATTTCACCAGGGAAAAATTTTAGAAGATGATGACGAGCAGCAGCAACAAATATCGTTACTCTACAAAAACATAAAATTATTACCAAAAATAGAACGCGCCATCGTCACAATGTATCTGGATGATCTACCCTACAAAGACATCGCAGAAAATTTGGGTATTTCAGAAGTAAATGCAAGAGTCAAAATGAACCGCCTGAAAAAAGTTTTAAAAGAATTAATGGAAAAAAATGTCTGATTTTAATCTTGACGATCTAAAAAAATCCTGGCAACAACAGGATTCGCAGTCAAAATATGCGCCCTCTGAAATTTCTCAGATGTTGCACAAAAAATCACGCAATTATGTGAAATACATTTTCTACATCTCCGCCGTAGAATTTTTAATATTTTTCGGCCTTAGCATTTTTTATATCTTTAAAGCAGAAAATGACAGCAGTTTTTTAAATATTTTAAAGAAATTAGGTGTTACACCAACCTCCGAACTCCAGCAAAGTTTTTCGCACTTATATATAGGACTAAAAATTGTGAGTTTGATCATAACCGCTTATTTCGTCGTACAATTTTATCTTAATTACAAAAAAATAAAAATACAGGATAATCTCAAACTTTTAATTCTCCAGATCGTCAAATTTAGAAAAACGGTCAACGCTTTTATTTTTACAAATATTGCGCTTCTTATATTATTTATGGTAGTTTCAACTGTTTTTATATTTAATATTTTTACAACGCAAAATATATCACTTTCTCATCCAACACTTATCGCTTTCCTTATAGGCTTAACTTTGACCACGCTTTTAGCCGTGGGACTCATCTGGATATATTACAAAATTGTTTACGGCATCATTATGCGGCGGTTAGGTCGTAATCTCTCCGAATTGCAAAAAATTGATAGTGAATAATTAGAATTATTTTTTTTCAGAAGCTATTTCCCGCTTTCACTACTCGCTTTTTTCTTTTTTTTAAATAAAAAAAATAAAAAGAGCTCAAACAGGCCGTTCAATCGGGGCTAAAAAGTCAGCTTCTATTAAAATTCAATTCGCACAACACCCCCTATTTTATCTACAATTTATTTTAAATAAGTATAACTTTTTATAATAACCCATTTATTTCTTAAGGTCAATTGAGTTTTTTTCATATTTTTGCTAATAATTAATAAAAATATGAGAAAATACATTTTATCTGCAACTCTCTTTATAGTTCTGATTTTAGGCATATTTTCTCAAAATATTTTCCCCGATACTATAATTTCTCCTGATAAAATCCCAGCTTTCAACAGTGCCGACATTTCCTGGATGCTCGTTGCATCAGCCATGGTTTTGATTATGACTCCTGGTCTAGGTTTCTTTTATGGCGGCATGGTTCAGAAAAAAAATGTGATCAGCACCATTCTCCAAAGTTTTATTGCAATGGGCGTTATTTCCGTTATTTGGGTGATTATTGGATTTAGTTTGTCATTTGGGAAATCCTTTGGCGGCTTTATAGGAAATCCCCTTGAATTTATTTTTTTTAAAAATGTGGGCACACAAACGGCATGGTCTTTAGCGCCAACAATCCCACTCGCTTTATTTGCTGTTTTTCAGATGAAATTTGCAATAATTACTCCGGCTTTAATTTCCGGTGCGTTTGCAGAAAGAATACGCTTTTGGGGCTATTTGCTTTTTATCATCTTATTCTCGCTTTTCATTTATGCACCTCTTGCTCACGCCGTTTGGCATCCAGATGGAATTCTTTTTAAATATGGCATTTTAGATTTTGCTGGTGGTGCTGTTGTTCATATGAGCGCTGGTTGGGCCGCCTTAGCTGGCGCGATTTTTTTGAAAAAAAGAAAAAATCCGGTTCATAATCCCAGCCGTATCACTTATGTGATTTTAGGAACTGCGCTACTTTGGTTTGGTTGGTTTGGCTTTAATGCAGGTTCAGCGTTCAGCAGTGGCCCGATCGCTGTTCAGGCTTTTGTAAATACCACTGTTGCTTCGGCAGCCGCGGCAATTTCCTGGGGATTTATTGAGAAAATTAAAGGCAAAAAAATATCGGCGATGGGCGTTTGCATTGGATCTGTCGTTGGATTGGTGGCAATTACGCCTGCAGCAGGATACGTTTCAACAGCGCATTCTTTGGTAATTGGAATTATCGCGGTATCAGTAAGTAGTTGGGTAGTGGATTTAAGAGCAAAAACCAATGTTGATGATACTTTGGACGTTTTTCCCTGCCACGGCGTTGGCGGTATTGTCGGCATGATCTTAACAGGCGTTTTTGCAAATCCGCATATTAATTCTGCTGTTGTTGAACCTGGATTAATTTTCGGCGAAACATCTTTATTTTTTAAGCATCTTGTTGCCATTGCCGGAATATCTGTTTTCACATTTTTTGGTTCCTACTTTTTACTTTTTATTACAAATTTAATTACGCCACTTCGTGTAACAGAAGACTACGAAATGGAAGGTTTAGACAAATCCCAACATGGCGAATCCCTTTATAGTTCACAATAAAATACAAAACAAAGTCTATTAATCTCTTTAAATAATTGCTCATTATTCCAACAGGAAAATAATTATCTTTTTTGTAATTTTGAAAAATGGAGATCACCTATTTAATCGTCGGCTTCTTTGGTGGCGGAATTCTCGGCGCAATAATTCTGTATTTTTTCGTTAAATCTTCTTCAGTTTCAAGAAAAAGCTTCGATGAGATAAACAGTAGTTTTATTAAACTAAAATCGGATTTTCAAAATTCCGAGGATAAAATTGATGAGTTGAAAAATTATTTAAGTGAGGAAAAAGAAATTACGAGATCTTACCTTTCAGAAATTTCATTTTTAAAAGAAAATTCATCTAAAATCAATGCGGAATATTCGTCCTTAAAATATCAATTTGATGAAAATAAAATAATTTATCAAAAACAAACTTCTAAACTAGATGAATTAACAGAAGAAAATAAACTGGTTTTTTCAAAAAATTCTGAGTTAAAAGCGACCAACGAAAGTTTAAACGAATCGTTAAAAACACAGAAAGAAGAAATTACTAAAATTCAGGAAATTGCAAAATCGGAATTTAAAAACTTAGCGAATACGATTTTAGAAGAAAAAACTGAAAAATTCACCACTTTAAATGCTGATAAATTAAAATTAATTTTAGATCCATTTAATGAAAAAATCCTTGAACTAAAAAATCAGGTCAATGAAACCTATGATAAGGAAAGCAAAGAACGCTTCTCATTAGCTGACAAAGTGAAAGAATTGGCTTTGCTAAATCAGCAGATTTCCGAAGATGCGAAAAAACTTACGCGCGCTTTGAAAGGTGAAAGTAAAACGCAGGGAAATTGGGGCGAAATGATTTTGGAAAGTATTTTAGAAAAATCAGGCTTGGTAAAAGGCCGGGAATATTTTCTGGAACATGAGCTTCGCGACGAAGATAATAAAGCACTTTTTTCAGAGTTTTCCGGTAAAAAAATGCGTCCGGATGCGGTTGTTAAATATCCTGATGAACGAAATGTAATTATTGATTCTAAAGTTTCTCTCACGGCTTTTGTAGAATTGGTTGATGAAAATGATACAGATCTTTATCAAATAAAAATTAAACAACATTTAGATTCCATAAAAAATCACATTAAACAACTTAGTGAAAAAGCTTATGACGATTATGATAAATCACTTGATTTTGTGATGATGTTCATTCCAAGTGAACCCGCTTATATTGCTGCGATGCAGGCTGATCCAAATCTTTGGAATTTTGCTTATGAAAAAAGAATTTTGCTGTTAAACCCAAGTAATTTAATAACGTCATTAAAATTAGTTTCCGATCTTTGGAAGCGCGAATATCAAAATAAAAACGCAACAGAAATAGCAGATCGCGGCGCTAAACTGTACGATAAATTTGTCGGTTTTTTAGAAAATCTGGAAAAAGTTGGTAAAAATATTGATCAGGCGAAATCTGTTTACGAAACTGCTTTCAAACAACTTCATACCGGAAATGACAATCTGATAACGCAAACACAAAAGTTGAAAAATTTAGGAATTAAAAATAAAAAAGAGCTTCCACAAAGTCTAATTGATCAATCGGAAACTTTAACTTAGGATATAATGATTGAAAGTTTGCAAAACGAAAAAGTAAAGTATCTGACCAAACTTCTGACAGATAATAGATTTCGGAAAAAAGAAAAAGTTTTTACCGTAGAAGGAATCCAGGAAAATGAACGCGCTGGCAGGTATAATTTTGAACCAGTAAATTATTTTATTTGCGAATCTATATTTTCTGGTCAACTTCCTTTAAAATATGAAAGTATTTCAGAAAACATTTATGAAAAAGTCGCATATCGTGGAAGCTCTGAAGGCATTATCGGTATTTATAATTCTAAAGAAAATAATTTAACAGAATTTCAACCATCAAAAAATGCCTCTGTAATTGTTATCGAAAGTGTTGAGAAACCGGGAAATCTGGGCGCAATAATACGAAGTTGCGAAGCATTCGGCATTGAAGCTTTAATTATCACAGATCCAAAAGTTGATATTTATAATCCTAATGTGATCAGATCCAGTGTCGGTTGTTTATTTGGAATGACTATTTTTCAAAGCGGCAATGATGAAACATTAAACTTTTTGAAGAAAAGCAGCTTTCAGATCCTTACAACTAATATGCACAATAGCGCAGAAGAAATTTCAAAAAAGGATCTTAAATTAAAAAGTGCCCTTATTTTTGGCACCGAACACAGCGGTCTTTCAGATTTTTGGACGAATAAAGGCGAAAATATTATTATTCCAATGTCCGGGAGCATCGATTCTTTAAATCTTAGTAACGCAGTGGCCATCTCCTGTTATGAGATACTTCGACAAAAGAAGTAAATTTCTCTTTTAAATTTTGAACATAAAAAAACCCACTCGAAAGTGGGTTTCAAATTATCTTGAGGATAAATTATTTTTTCACAGCGTCTTTAACAGCTTTGTTAGCGTCAGCAGCAGCACCTTTAGCAGCATCAGCAGCTCCCTTAGCAGCTTCACCAGCACCTTTAGCAGCTTCTTTAGCAGCATCAGCTCCAGCAGCAGTTGTAGCAGAAGCAGCATCTTTAGCAGCATCCATAGTTACAGAAGCAGCAGAATCAACTACAGCAGCAGCAGAATCAGATACCATTGCAGAAGAATCAGACATTGCAGCAGCAGTAGAATCTGTAGCGTTAGCTGTTTCAACAGTTTCAGTTTTTTTACAAGCAACTAAAGAGATAGCAGCGATAGCAGCTACGAATAATGATTTTTTCATAATAAATTAAATTAAATTGTTTTACTTTGTTAAATTGATTTGCGAAACTGACTGTTACATCATTTCGACAAGACAAAGATAGAGTCGCTAAAAAATTTCCATTAGCAAATTAATTGTATTATCTTTGTAAAACAGTTTTACAATTTTTAGTAACTGACAATCAAAACTTTAACCGTATTTTCTTATTTTGACAGATTTAGATTTATTACATTTTGAGCAACTGAAATCTGAAGTTCAGGCCAAATACATAGAAAATCACTCACCTTCCTTTGATGAAATTTCAAAATGGAAAGGAATTGACATCATCTACTTCCAGGAAGACCTTCGAAAGTTGGCCAAAGGGAATATTAGCGAAAAATCATTCTATACTTACTTTAAAAGTTCTCCTGTAAACAAATTACCACGGATAGATATGCTAAATATCCTTAGTATTTACGCAGGTTATGATACTTGGTATGGCTTTAAAAAGAAACATTTATTTAGCGATGAAATATTGAGTGAAAGCGAAGAGAGCGAAATATTAAATGTAACTGATTTACAACAAGGCAATGAGATTTTAACAACAATCAATGGAACTGAAAACACTGGAGAAGAGAAAATTATTTCAGATCCGAAAAGTTTAGACTTACAAAACAAAAACGTTGAAAATCAATCAAATGACAGCAAAATTACAATAGAAAATCTTTCTGACACCAAGGAAAGTAGGAAATCCTTTGTGAAGAAATATTTATGGCTTTCAATTTCTGCCCTACTACTTTTGACAGTTGGCTTTTTAAGCTTTAAAGATGAAATTTTTAGTAAAAAATATTATTACAGCTTTATTGACGCCGATCGTAATTCAAAAATAAGTGCTGAGTTGCAGGTACAGATCTTAAAATCTGACGAATCACCTATTATATATGTAGCAAAACCGAACGAGCCTTTTGTTTATACAACAAAATCAAAATCTCTAACAATGGTAGTTTCTTCTCCTTACTACAGAACTGATACCATACAGCGTAATTTAGAATCCGCGCCTGAAGCTGAAAACATCGAATTAAAGCCAAATGATTATGCGTGGATGCTTTTTTATTATTCTAAATCAATCAAAGATTTAAAAAAGAAAAGAGAAAGTTTAAATTATTTGATAAGCGACAATGCCCTTATTTATCAGGTTTACGACAATGAAACCTATGGCGTAGAAACTATGAATAAGCAACGCTACATCAACTTCGTTACTTTACCTTCAACATCACTGGAAAAACTTGAAGTAATTGAAACACAAACAAATACACAAGGAAAAATAGAAATGATTAAATTTAAAATAGCCAAAGATGAAATCCTTAAATAATATATTTTTCGCATTTATACTCGGATTACTACTTTTTTCCTGTAAAAAAGAAAATTCTTCCATAAGTGATTTAGATACATTGCGAAAAAATAATAATAAAATTAGCTATCCAGTTACAAAAATGGATAGTGCGCAGGCAATTTCCTCAATTACAAAGCAAAAAATTCAGGAATTATTTGATCTTTCTACACTTTATACCTCAGGAAACCGCGATACAGAAATAGATTCAATAATATATTCGCAAATTAACAATTACTTTTTAGTGCAGGACTCCCAAAAACTGAAACCAATTTTTCGACAACTTGACAGTTTGAAAGTTAAGTCTGCAAAGGTTGGCAATATTGAAGTTCGGAAAGAAATGAAAAATAATGACACTTTAGACTTTGCAAAATTTGACGTAGAATATTTCGACAAAGACAAAAGATCGATTGGAATTTTTAATAAAAATACGCAGTATATTTTGAAAGCCTATCCTATAAAATTTAAAAAAGAATTCAAATTTTACTTCGTTAGTTTCGATATTCCGTCGCCAAAGGATAGTATTTCAGTGGGTAAAACCAAATAGAAATATTTTCAATAAACTCCGTTTAAGATTGATTTGCCGCAATTCTAACAAATAATATACAGTAAAATTTGAGAGATATAATTTTGTTCTCGCAAATACTTATTGGTTTAAAACAAACAAAACCCGCAATTCAGCGGGTTTTGTTTTAAATTAGATTTGAGATCTAATTATTTTTTGATAGCTTCTTTAGTTGCTTTCTCGTCAGCTTTAACCTCAGTTTTTGCAGAATCAGCAGTAGCTTTTACAGAATCAACTACAGCAGTTTTAGTAGAATCAATTGCTGCAACAGCTGAATCAGCGTTTGCTTCAACTGAATCAACAGCAGTAGTTTCTACGTTATCAGTTTTTTTACAAGCTACAAGAGAGATAGCAGCAATAGCAGCTACGAATAATGATTTTTTCATAATGGTAAAATTTTAAAAGTTAATTATATTGTTATGTGAATTATTTATCTCAATAATTACAGAGCAAATATAAGATGGTCTCACAACAAATGACAGAAAATTACTTGTAAGAGCTTTGTAAAGCTATTTTACAATTTAATATCATTGATTTTCAAAGCGTTAATCAAAATTTAAATATTTGCTTTGGAGTAATTAACACATCTAATTTGACATCTTTTTCATTAAAATCAGAAACATTTTCTTTGGTATCAAAATAATTTACGCCAATTTTTATAGCGTCTGAATTGATTTCTTTAAAAAATCTATCGTAAAAACCTTTGCCATAACCTATTCTATTACCGTTTTTATCGCAATATAAAAGAGGTGTTATTACAAAATCAAAATCTACTTCTTTTGTTGATGGTTTTATAGGCTCCAAGATATCCCATTTGTTTTTAGTGAAAACTGTTTTGTCATTAATTTCAACACTTTTCATTTTATCGAAAACAACTTTTGGAACATATACTTTGGCTTTTATTTTCCAAAGTTTTTCAATAAATAAATCTGTTTGAATTTCATTAAACTTTTTTAAGGACATAAAAACATGAACTTTATGACCAGCAACAGGTTTGAATTCTTTAATAAAATTTTCAAAAATCTTATCAGAAAGAAGTGAAATATCCATGTCTGAAAGAGCATTTCGTTTTTCCTGATACAATTTTCTTAAATCGATTTTTTTCACTTACAAAATTTTATATAATTTATCCGAAAGCCTTATTCTAAAAGGAATTTCAAAAGTAATTTGATCACCAACTTTTGCAGTTTCGCAATAATTTCCATTCACAAATAGTTGAGAAATTACTAATTCCTGTTCGCCAGTTGTCGGTCCGGAAATCAATACTTTATCACCAACTGAAAGTTCAGCATTTGCAATTAAAAACTGTGCAATTTTTGATTTCGTGTAATAATGTTCTGCTTTTCCAACTAAAACTTTTTCAATCTTTTTACGAACAGTTGCAGGTTCTGTTTTTGCTAAAGGCTTTTGCGGCAGATCACCCGAGTTTTTAAACAACAAAGATTCAGATTTTCCTTTTCTAAAAACTTTATTTCCAACCTCTTTTCCACGGCGCAATTTAATCTGTTCATCAACTGGCAAATGAATAATTTCCAGACATTCCGAAGAACAGCAATTTTCCATCACTGCTTTACAATCGTCACATTGAATAAACAATAAATGACAAGCATCATTCGCACAATTCGTGTGATTATCGCAAGGTTTCCCACATTGATGGCATTGAGAAACGATATCTTCTGTAATTCTCTCACCTAATCTCTGGTCAAAAACGAAATTTTTCCCAATGAATTTACTTTCAATATTTTCCTCTTTTATCTGGCGCGTATATTCGATAATTCCGCCTTCCAATTGATACACGTTTTTAAAACCCTGATGTTTAAAATACGCACTCGCTTTTTCACAACGGATTCCGCCGGTGCAATACATCAAAAGGTTTTTATCTTCCTTAAAATCCTTTAGTTGTTCATTAATAATTGGCAAACTTTCCCGAAAAGTTTCCACATCCGGCGTAATAGCGCCTTCAAAATGACCGACTTCACTTTCATAATGATTTCTAAAATCAACCACAATCGTGTTTGTGTTTTCTAATAATTCATTAAATTCCTGCGCTTTTAAATGAATTCCCTTATCGGTCACATCAAAAGTCTCGTCATTCAAACCATCGGCAACAATTTTATGGCGCACTTTTATAGTCAATTTCAAAAAAGAATGATCATCTTGCTCCACTGCAACATTTAAACGAATATTTTTCATAAAATCATAAACTTCCAAAGTTTCCCGAAATTCTTCCAAATTTTCTGCGGGAATACTCATTTGCGCGTTGATGCCTTCGTTGGCCACATAAATTCTGCCAAGAGCATCGAGTGCATTCCAGGCAATAAATAATTCGTCGCGAAATTTTTTGGGATCAGAGATTTTGGCGTACGCATAGAAAGACAAAGTGAGCCGCTGTTTTCCGGCTTCATCAATAAGAATCGCTCTTTCTTCCGCGCTTAATTTGTTATACAGTTGCATGCTATCAACGTTTTAAGTGAGAAAAATATTTTTGGGCAAAGATAAGGAATTCAGATTTGAAGATAATTTTTTATAATTTTTTTGGGCAGACATTTGACTGCGATGAAACCTTATTTGATATTTTTTTATGGCAGCTTTTCCGCCTTCCGTTCCCAATCTTTTTGCTTCGAAATTGTTTTTTTAATAGAAAATTTTCCGCAGGCAAAAAGGATTTCCACTCAAGTCAGGCTGCAATTTCCGCAAAGAATAAGGTTAATTTTAAACTAAGAAATGTTTTTTTTGTCATTCTGACGAAGGAAGAATCTCGACAGCGAAAGAGATTCTTCACTTCACTTTGTTTCGTTCAGAATGACAAACAATAATTTTATTTAATAATTCTCATAAACAAACTTCAAAATATCTTTATCAATTTCCGTTAAAGGCAATTTCCGTCTGTCCATCGCTTTTTCTGCCACTTCATAGGCTTTTGATAAATTAAATTTTTCATCACCTTTCATTCCGCCCCAAGAAAAACTGTCTATTAAATTTGGTGGAAAACCACTTTTAAAAATATTCGCACCAACGCCAACAACTGTTCCGGTGTTAAACTGCGTGTTAATTGCGGCTTTTGAATGATCGCCCATAATTAAACCACAAAATTGCAAACCTGTATTTTTGAACTTTTTTTCTTTATAATTCCACAATTTTACTTCCGCGTAATTATTTTTCAAATTACTGGAATTCGTGTCTGCGCCGATATTACACCATTCTCCAATCACAGAATTTCCGACAAAACCTTCATGTCCTTTATTAGTAAAGCCAAAAATGATGATGTTATTCACTTCGCCGCCCACTTTACATTGTGGACCAATCGTTGTCGCACCATAAATTTTTGCGCCCATATTTATCTTTGAACTTTCGCCTAAAGATAAAGGTCCGCGAACATTGGAACCTTCCATGATTTCGGCATTTTTCCCGATGTAGATTTTTCCGGTTTTGCAATTTATTGTTGCAAATTCTATTTCCGCACCTTCTTCTATAAAAAGATCTTTTTCATTTCCTAAAAATCCATTGGTTGAAGATAATTTTTGAGACTGTTTATTTTTAGTCAACAATTCAAAATCAAAGTTGATGGCTTTTTCATTTAAAGAAAAAAGGTCAGTCGTATTTTTAAAGAAAACCAATTCTTCAGTAATGTCTGTCATTTTCTCAATTTGTCTCAGAGAAAAATCAGTCATATTTATTCTTACGGCTAAAAGTTCATCTTCGTAAACCAATGCTTCACCAAGTTTCAATTCTTTGATCTGATTTAAAACAGTTTCGCTCGGTAGAAAATTGGGAACTAAAAATAAAGATTCTACACTTTCAGGTTTTTTAAATTTTTCCTGTAAATAATCTTCTGTAATAAATGAAACTTCGGAAGAATCTAACAGTTTTTGCCATCTTTCAGAAAACGTAAGAATTCCGCATCGCATTTCTGCAGTTGGCTTTGTGAAAGTAAGCGGAAGAAATTCTTCCCAATATTGAGCATCAGAGAAAACGAGTTGCATAGTCAGTTGATAGTTCATAGTTGATAGTTGATAGTTGATAGTTGATAGGTTTTAAAAATATTAAATTTCTAAAAACACTTATCTTCATTACAAAAATACAAAGAAATTTCCTTTTTAATTCTTGATTTTTGGCTCTTTCATCTTTACTCTAAACCAAAAAAAGTCTTCCATTAAAAATGAAAGACTTTTTTGTATTGTAAAAATCGGAAAATTATTTCGCGAATTTTTTGTATTTGTTCATGAATTTATCAACACGACCTGCCGTATCAACTAATTTAGTTTTTCCTGTATAGAAAGGGTGAGAAGAAGAAGAAATCTCCATTTTTACCAAAGGATACTCAGTTCCTTCAAATTCGATAGTGTCTTTAGTATCTGCTGTAGATTTACAGATAAACATCTCTTCATTACTCATATCTTTAAAAGCAACAAGTCTGTAGTTAGTTGGGTGGATATCTTTTTTCATAAGAAAATTTTTATTGTTTTTTTGACTTATAAAATCTAAAAGCGATTTCACAAGAATTTTATTAATTTTTATTTAAACTTTTCTTAAGAACAGTAATGGCTGTTTCTTTGGTAAAATTTTAGATGGCAAAAATAAGAAATAATATTTAATCTGCAAAGTGTTGTTTTGTATTTTTTCACTTCTGTATTCAACTATTTTAATTAAATTTGAGATCATATAATTAGTAATGAAATATAAAGTAATAATTGCCTTGGGTTTTTGGCTTTCACTTCTTGTAATCTCTTGTAACAGAGATGATTTAACTTTTGATTCCGCAAGCCAAAGTTTAAGTTTTTCAACCGATACTGTTTTTTGCGATACGGTTTTTGCGCAGGCAAGATCTGAAACTTATGCCGTAAAAATTTATAATAACGAAGATAAAGATATTAAGATACCGAGAATATATTTAGAAAGCGGCGCCGGATCTTTATATAGAATAAATGTTGACGGAAAACCGGGTACTAATTTTACAAATGTACCATTGCGAAAGAAAGACAGTCTTTATGTATTTGTAGAAATTGCACCTGTGGCAAATGCACCGGAAGCAATTGCAGAAGACAGAATTCAGATAGAATCGCCAGCTAGAAAACAGCATGTGACTTTATTTTCTGTAGTTCAGGACGCACAATATTTCATTCAAAATAAAAATAATCCAAATATCTTAACAGATAATACAACCTGGACAAATGATAAAGTGAAAGTGATATTTGGAAATTTAACTTTAGCTGAAGGAAAAACTTTAAATATCGAAAAGGGCGCAAAAGTTTACTTTCACAAAAACAGTGGTTTGACGATTTCTAAAAATTCAACTTTAAATGTAAATGGAGATCTAAACTCAGAAGTGACTTTCCGTGGCGACAGAAGTGATACAAAATATGACACGATTCCGGTCAACTGGAACACTATCAATTTCCTTGACCAGGCAAAATTGAATATGAATTACGGAAAAGTTTTTGGCGGAAATTCCGGGTTGACTTTTAATAATAATACCGCGGTAATAAAAAATTCAATAATTCATACGTTTTTAGATTACGGTATTTACGCCGTAAATTCTAACATTACAGCCGAAAATCTTGTCATGAACAATTGCGGACAGGCAGATTTCGGGATTTTTAAAGGCGGCATTTATAACATTACGCATTCAACTTTAGCTGGCTACAAAAATTTTGATTCCGGATCATTACCGTTTTATTCACTTTCTGCTACGAATGAATTTCAAAATCCTGCTGGGGGAAATCAAAATGGCGCTTTAACTTTAAATATTAGAAACTCTATTTTGTATGGTGATGGAAATAGTTCTGTATTTTTTAAACCGATTTCCGGACAAACTTTTTCTTATAATATTTTAAATTCGTTATTAAAATTTAAAGACGCGGCAAGTTCTGGTTTTGCTTTTACAGGAAACGCCAGTATTGTAAATTCGCTACAAAATCAAGATCCAAAATTTCAGAATTATTTTACTCAAAAATTAAATTTAAGGGTAAAAACAGATTCGCCGGTTCGCAGCAAAGGAAATGCAGCTGCGGCGATTTCGGTTCCTTTAGATATTCAAAAATTAGCCAGAACTACAAATCCAACTTTGGGTGCTTATCAATAGAAAATGGAAATCACAAATCTTCAAAAAGAGGTTGATAACTGGATAAAAACTGTTGGCGTCCGTTATTATAATGAACTCACGAATATGGCAATTTTAACCGAAGAAACCGGCGAAGTTGCGCGAATTATCGCAAGAAGATATGGTGAACAATCTGAAAAAGAATCTGATAAAAATAAAGATTTAGGCGAGGAATTAGCAGATGTTTTATTTGTGACCTTATGTTTAGCCAATCAAACCGGCGTTAATTTACAGGAAGCTTTTGATAAAAAAATGAAAGTAAAAACTGAACGCGATTTTGAAAGACATCAAAATAATAAAAAACTAAAATAACCGAATTTCTCTCAATGCTTACTCTTCAAAAAAGAATTTTAAAAGAAAACAAAACTATAAAAATCAGCGGTTCGAAAAGTATTTCGAATCGTTTATTAATTTTAAATCATATTTTTTTACACTTTAAAATTCACAATCTTTCAAATTCTCAGGATACGCAACTTTTGCAGAAAGCCTTGGAAAGCGATTCCGAAACTATTGATATTCACCACGCAGGAACTGCAATGCGTTTTTTAACTTCTTATTTAGCGATAAAAGAAGGGAAAACCACTGTTTTGACAGGTTCAGATCGGATGAAACAAAGACCTATAAAAGATCTGGTTTCTGCTTTGCGAAGTTTAGGTGCAGAAATAGAATATCTGGAAAATGAAGGATTTCCTCCTTTACAAATTACCGGAAAAAAAATTGTGAAAAATTCTGTTTCCATTAGCGCAAATGTTTCCAGCCAGTTCATTACTTCATTAATGTTGATTGGTGCAAAACTAGAAAATGGCATCAGAATCAATCTGGAAGGTGAAATTACTTCGCGCCCTTATCTGGAAATGACGAGAAAAATCTTAAAAGAATTGGGTATTGAATGTCAAATTTCTGATCAGTTGATCACGGTAAAACCACTTTCGACAAAAGAACACTTTATTTCAAATGAACGTTTCACGGTAGAAAGTGACTGGTCTTCTGCCTCATATTTCTATTCATTGGCAGCGATTGGTAAAAGGATCATAAACCTTCAAAATTTCAAATCAACTTCAATTCAGGGCGATTCGGTTTTGCAGACAATTTATTGCAAATATTTCGGTATCAATACCATTTGTGAAAGCGGTGAACATTTAATTTCCCTAATGCCAATCTATTACTTTCCACATCCGAAAGAAATTAATTTAAATTTAAATGACGCGCCAGATATCGCACAAACAATTTGTGTTACGGCTACTGCGCTGAAAATTCCGTTTCATTTAACAGGCTTGGCAACTTTAAAAGTGAAAGAAACCGATCGTTTAGAAGCTTTAAAAAATGAGTTATTAAAAATTGGATGTCGCACAGAAATTACCGATACTGAAATAAAATCTGTTGAATTTTTTGAAACAACAGAAAACATTTCCATTAAAACTTACAACGATCACAGAATGGCGATGAGTTTTGCGCCGTTTGCTTTGGTAAAATCCATAACGATAGAAAATCCGGAAGTGGTTGAAAAATCTTATACTCAATTTTGGGAAGATTTTGACGCAATCACGGATACAAATTAATCTTTATTTATTAAATTATGAAATCTTTAAAAATATTTTCGTTCGCATTTTTAACTCTTTTTTTAACATCCTGTAAAGTTTCAATCAATACTTTGCCGGAAAACACAAGCGTAAGTTCAAGTCAAAAACTAAATAATATTTCACTTAACGGAAAAGTTTATTCCGCGCTTTGGCAACAAAACTCAGGGGAGTTTCGAGCTTTGTGTTATCAGGCCTATAATCTGGCTCAATTGCGTATTGATGAAAATTTAAAAAATGAATCATCCAAACCATTAGCAATCATCACTGATACAGACGAAACCTTTTTTGATAATTCGCCTTATGCTGTCAGTGAAGCAGAAAATGGAAAAGATTACGACCCGAAAACCTGGAAAAACTGGACGGCGAAAGCAGAAGCAAAAGCTTATCCTGGCTCGCTTAATCTATTTAATTACGCCTCGTCTAAAAACGTAACGGTTTTTTACATTACAAATCGCGATGAAAATGACAGAATCGGAACTTTAAAAAACCTTCAAAATTTAGGATTTCCTTTTGCTGACGAAGCACATTTAATGACAAAAACGACAACGTCAGATAAGGAAGCGAGACGTTTAGATGTTTTAAAAAATTATGACGTGATCCTTTATCTTGGTGATAATCTAGCTGATTTTTCAAAAATATTCAATAAAAAACCGCAAACTGAGCGAAACGATTTAGTTGATCAAAATTCTAATCAGTTTGGAAAACGCTTCATAATGTTGCCAAATTCAGGTTATGGTGATTGGGAACCAGCTTTGCCAGGATACAATTATCAGCTGACGCCAACAGAAAAAGATAAAGTAATTTTAGATAATTTACGTGGCTATTAATTAGATTTTAGATTTTATTAAGAAAACTTTTTACTTTTTACTTTTTACTTTTTACTTTTTACTTTAAATAAATGACAATAATAATTACGGGAAGTTCAGCAGGGATTGGTTTCGCGATAGCAGAATACTTTGGTAAAAAAGGACATCAGGTTTTTGGTTTGAGTAGAACTTTAAGCGAAAGTCAGTTTTTTCAATCAATTTCAGTTGACGTTACTAAAAAAGAATCTATTGATTCTACCATTTTTGAAATTTTAAAGGAAAATAAATCAATCGATCTATTAATAAACAATGCGGGAATGGGAATGGTTGGTCCCGTGGAAGATACGACTCAGGAAGATATTTTAAAGTTATTTAGTTTAAATTTATCAGGTTCTGTGATGATGATGAGCGCAGTTTTGCCAAATATGAGGGAAAATAAAAAAGGGAAAATTATTAATATTTCAAGTATTGGATCGGAAATGGGTTTGCCGTTCCGAGGTTTTTATTCTGCATCAAAATCGGCTTTAGATAAAGTAACAGAAGCAATTCGATATGAAGTTTATCCCTGGAATATTGAAGTCTGCAGTTTACATTTAGGCGACATAAAAACAAATATTGCAGAAAACAGGTTAAAAACTAATGTTTCCGAGGCTTACAAAGATGTTTTTACAAAAGTTTATGATCATATGAACGGGCATGTAAAAGACGGAACCGAGCCGATTGAAGTTGCGGAATTTGTTGAAAAACTTTTAGAAAAAAATAAATGGAAAGCACATTATTATTTTGGGAAATTCGGGCAAAAAATTGGTATTCCTCTAAAATGGATCCTTTCGCAGAATTTCTATGAGAAACTCATGAAAAAGTATAATAAATTAGATTAAAAAAAGTTAGTTTAATAAACAATTTGCTGAAGAAAATAGCTTTTTTTTTATTTCTATCTTTCTGCCTTTTTTCTAAAGCGCAGATCAAAAAATACATTCTTATCGACACTCAGAACAAGCTCAAAAAAGAAGTTTTGGATTCTATTTCGGCTGTTAAATTTTTAGATTCACTCTCGCAAAATTCATATTATCTTACGGAAGTCAAGAATGTCATTAAAAAAGAAAATTTAACAGAAATTTATTTTGACAAAAAGCAGAATTTTAATCAGGCGAACGTTCACATTTCTGATTCACTGGCTAAAGAATTAAAACTGCCGCAAAATTTTACTACAAAAAATCTAGATTCTTTAAAACAAAATATCAATAAAATTTATAGAAATAAAGGTTTTTCTTTTAACCGTATTAAGACAAAATTTAATGGCTTTAAAAATGAAGTGCCGCAAATTGATCTGGAAGTTGCCACTTCAAATAAGCGAACGATTGATAAGTTTGTCCTGAAAGATTATACGAAAGTTCCAAAACGATTCGTAAAAAATCTGGAAGAAGATTTTCTGCACAAAATATATGATGATAAAAATTTACTAAAGATCAACAACAGCCTTCAAAATCATCCGTTTGTACTTTTAGAAAGGCCACCGCAAACATTATTTAAAAAAGATTCAACAGAAATTTTCCTATTTTTAAAGAAAAAAGTTAACAGTACTTTCGACGGAATCATAGGTTTTGGTAATGATAAAACGGAAAAATTTACGCTTAACGGCTCTTTAAATTTAAATTTGAAAAACGTTTTTAACGGTTTTGAAACAATCGGTTTATATTGGCAGCGAAATCCCGACAGTGGACAAACATTTAATTTGGGAACAGATATTCCTTATCTTTTTCAATCAAAAGTTGGTTTAAATTTAAATGTGAACATCTACCGTCAGGATTCTACATTTGCCACGGTGAAGGCAGTTCCGGGATTTTATTATCATATTTCCAACAATCAAAAAATAGGCTTTCGCGGCACGTTTGAAACGTCAGCAATTCTGGATTCCCTTTACACAGGCGGAAAAGATTACACAAAACAAGGCATTGGACTTTGTTACCAATACTCACGACCAACGGAAATCGAAATCTTTCAATACCAAACAAACATAAACTCAAGCGTTGATTATCTACGAGCCAATTACACGGATCAAAAATACAATCAAATTCAATATTTTTTAAAAGCTGAAAGTAATTTTCATTTGACAGGAAATCATTACGTAAATGTGAACGGCGAATCTTCCCTAATTAACTCAAAAAACCAGCTAAACACTAATGAATTATTCCGTTTTGGTGGTTGGAATTCTTTGCGCGGTTTTAATGAAAATTCACTTTTTGCTGATTTCTATGCATTTGGTGGCGCTGAGTACCGCTATTTAGTGAATACACAAACATTTTTTGACGTTTTTGGACAGTATGCAGTTTTAAATAATCCTAATTTAAATGCACAATCCAAGTTGTACAGTTTAGGATTTGGTTTTAAATTTTTTATGCAGCTGGGTTTGATGAGCGTTCAGATCTCTAATGGATCACAATTTGGCGAGGCTTTCAACTTTAAATCCACCAAAATTTCTTGGGGACTTTTAAGCCGGTTTTAATCTGATTTTTGATCGATTATTTCCATAATTTGCATCAATTAATATATTTTCCGATTTTAGTATTTTCAATAATAAGAAATTATTATTGCTGATAAAAAGATTTAAAATTATCCTATTCAGACAATATATAAATAATCTTAAAGAAATTGTATATGAAGTTAATGATTATATAAAAAAGTTAAAACCTCCCAAAACGGCTTCTGGATGGAAAAATATTTTACTAGCTTGCAGCTTAATAAGTAAAAAAATAATTTTATACGGCATATTTCTCCTTTATCACATAAACGAAAACAAATGATAAGAAGATATTATACTGCCGCTATTTTTATTTATACTTTATTTTTACTTTACATGATGTTTTTCGGATTGGGCAGACATTCTTCCGACCTCCGATTTCTACAGTTACATCCTTTTCAGACTATTACTCATTTTTTTGGTCCACACATCAATAGACAAGCTTTTCTGATCAATATAGTTGGTAATGTATTTGTTTTTTCACCATTTGGTCTCTTAGGTTTGATTTTAAAAAAATTAAATAGGATAAAGTTTTTATCGTTAAGTTTTTTACTTTGTATCTGTATTGTAGAATTTGCACAGTACATAACCGGCAGAGGAACAGCAGATATCGATGATGTCATTCTAAATACTACCGGAATGCTTTTAGGATTTGGACTTTTACAAGCTTCTGCACAATTTAACTGGTTCAATATTTCAATATACTTGCCTAAAAAAGAAAGAAATATTGTTTCTTCTTACTAAATATCATTTTTCTAATTTACTATTTTTTAAAAATCACAATTTCTGTAAAGACTTTGTTTTAATTAATACGCAATTTTCAAATATTAAATAGCTCATTAGATTATAAAATTATCTTACACTAATCTATTGAAAATTGATGCGATTGTAGTTGGCGATGAAATTTAGATGTAATAGAAAATTGTTGCATAATTGTTTTTAAATAATACCCTAATGTTAATATTACCTTAATCAGAAATATTAAATTTATCAAGCCTAAATTTTTGTTGAGCTCAGCATTACTATTGCATTAATGTAAATATCCCGTTTACCGCGAATAATCCAAAATTACAATAATTTATAAGAAACCGGAATATATTGACAAGATCACGAAATTTAGTTTTATCAAATTTTAAAGAATTACAATCTAACACAGAATAGTTTTGTAACAGATCTCTGAATAAAATGTCTTAAATCCGTCAATAATATTTATAACTTGTATGAATAATGTACTGTTCAATTATTAAAATTTTAACCAGTTGATCATTTACTATAAACTATGCATTAAACTAGAATTTTACTAAAGAGATAATATTTGCATAATATTTTATACGAACTAACCTTAACACAAAAATAGAAGTTAAACTATAATTATTCTATGGATTCTGGTATTTACCAAAAGTAATCAAAAGAAAAATATTAAACATTATCGAAAATAATTGAACACATCAAAAACGAAAGTTAATTACTGCATTTATACTGATATGACGGTTTAAAATTACTTTTATCATCAGCAATAATTAAATTATTTCTGGTATTATT
>NZ_FOQT01000001.1 GCF_900113805.1 Halpernia frigidisoli
CGAAAAAACCCAATAATCCTTTAAAAATAATTAGCAATAATAGTCCAATCCACATATATTTTTATTTAACGCTTGTTTTTAAAATGACGCACAACTCTCAAATATACGCAAGTTTTCGAAATCAGCAACAAATTCTAATATTTTGTTATACGCAGATTTTTAGCTTGTTATGTAATATAATTTATCAAATATTAAAAATGCGCAAGTTTGATTATTAAAAATGCGCAAAATTAGTTATGCAAAATACGCATCCTCTTTTTCATAATTATCTTTCACAAAATTATTCCTGTGAAACAAAATAGTAATCGCCTTTTAGCCCCGATAGAAGCGGCATACTTTTTTGCTTGCTAACTCTATCTTATTATAAATCTAATGTCTGGCAAAAAAGATAGAGCGGAAAGCGGGACGGGTTTTGAAACAATACCAACTTTTCTTGCTCCTTAAAATTAGACAAGAAATTTCCAGAAAACTACAGTTTCAGATTGTATTTGTTGAATCGTGTAAAAGCCGTTATCTTTGCCGCACATTCAAAAATCACATTATGAGCATTCACATTAGTGCAAAAAAAGGCGAGATCGCAAAAGTTGTTTTGCAGCCGGGCGATCCGCTGAGAGCAAAATATATTGCAGAAAATTTTCTTGAAAATCCACGTTTGGTGAGTCAAACAAGACATATTTTATATTACACGGGGATTTATAAAGGCAAAGAAATCACGGTGGGCGCGAGTGGAATGGGCTTTCCAAGTATCGGGATCTATTCTTTTGAGCTTTACACGGAATATGTGGTTGACACGATCATCCGCATTGGGACGTGCGGCGCTTACACTACCGACCTGAAAGTTTTTGATATTTTAAATGTTGAGAATGCCGCAAGCGAAAGCACCTACGCAAAATATGCCTGGGAAATTGAGGAAGAATTATTGCCGCATCAAGGTTCTATTTTTGATGTCATTAATGAAACTGCAAAAGAATTGTCTTTGGTGACGAACAGTACAAATATCCACAGCAGTGATATTTTTTATAGAAAAAATCCGGCAATTCCTGAGATCGCTACAAAATATAATTGTCCGGCCGTGGAAATGGAAGCTTTTGGACTTTTTGCCAATGCAAAATATCTGGGTAAAAATGCCGCTACAATTTTGACGGTTTCTGACATTATCCCAAGTGGTGAAAATATTTCTGCCGACCAAAGAGAAACTGCGTTGAAACCAATGATCGAGCTGGCTTTGGAAGCAGCCTGGAAGACAGTTTAAGGTTATAAATTTTATAAAAGAAAAGCGCTTAATCCGAAAGGAAAAGCGCTTTTTTCTTTTAAAATATCTTTAAAATTATTTCATTTCTTTACTTTTAGCGATAATTTCTTTTCCTTCTTTAATGATTTCCTCGTAAGATTTTACGATGGTTTTCATATTATAATTTAGATTTTTGTATTTATTTTGGATGCTGTTATCGTTTAAGGAAAGGTAAATTCCTTTTGTGAAAAGATCATTTTCCTGAATTTTAAGCTGTTCTGTGTTAATGAAATTTGCTGCGCTTACGAGATTTGGAATGGATTGCTGGTAATAGTTTAGAATCTTATATTTTAATTGATCATCTTCTATGGTTGCTATTTTCCCGCTGGATTTAAAACCTTCGTAAGTTCCGACGTTCCAGTTTGTGTTTAATATAGAAAAATCCAGATGGTTATAAATTTCACCATTTTGCACCTGACTTTCCTTTAATGCCAAGATAAAATCGTAATTCTTACTAAGTGCAACCGCTGTGCTCTTGCTTTGTTCCATCAATTTGATGTCAGCCGAAATATTTTCCCGTAATTCTACTAAAAACTTGTTCACGTCTTTTTGTTCGTGTCGGTGTTCACTCCAGCTGTGCATCCAGATTGAGAGTGTCACGGCAAAAACTATGATAAAGATCTCAATGGCGATCTCTTTTATTTTTTCTGAAAGGGAATGTTTTTTATTTTTTGTTTCCCTGTAGATTTTGGTCGTGTGTTTAGTGATTTCTTCCTGCATATTTATTTTATAAAGGTAAATTTAGTTTTCCTGATAGTAGTTTTTTGCTTCTCCTGATTGGATTTTCCAAGATACTAATTTTTTAAAATTTAGGTGATTAAAATTTATTTTTTGGTTCTTAAATTTTATGTTTAATTCTTAAAGCAAATCCATTTGTATTATTCTTTTATTTCAGACTATTTTATTATGTTTTAAATTCCCATTAAAAAACCACCTCAAAAAAGGTGGTTGTATTTAAAATTTTAATATTTTATCTAAATGATCTTACATCGACCTGTGATTTTCCGTTCTTTTTTTCATGGCATCATACATCGAAGCGGCTTTCTTATCAAACTCTACCGGATTTTCACGGTTTAATTTAATGTTTTCTGCATCGCCCAAAGTAATATCAATGTCGTTATTTTTCAAACCTTCGATGGCTTTTTGTGCAACCATTTCCGATGAATGCAAACCTTGAGATTGCGAAGAAGTCATCATCGGCGTGTCAGTTCCCGTAGGATAAAGCGTCGCCACCTGAATGGGAAAGTCTTTTAATTCTCTGCGCAAGGCTTCAGAAAAAACCTTTACAGCACCTTTCGTTGCCGCGTAAGGCGCGTAAAATGGCAAACCGATCAATGCCAGATTTGAGGAAACATTTAAAATAGCGGCTTCTTTACTTTCCTTTAAAAGTGGCAAGGCGTATTTAGTAAGTAAGATCAATCCTGTGACATTCGTGTTGACCTGAGAAATAATATCCTCATCCGAAATTTCGCCAATCGGTCCGGCGCTTACGATTCCGGCATTATTGATCAACAGATCTAATGCTTTCCACTTATTTTCAATTTCCTTTGTAAATTCTTTTAAATCTTGTGGTTTTGAAACATCGCCGCTAAAAAGTATAAAACGAGCCTCCGGAAATTCATTTTTAAGTGCTTCTAATTTATCTGCAGATCTCCCGATTACGGCAAAATCTCTAGTGCCGGCTTTGTATAATTCTGCTATTAGTGATTTACCAATTCCGCTGCCTCCGCCTGAAATCGCCACCTTTTTATTTTCAAAATTCTTCATTGTTTTATTTAAATTTAATTCTAAGAATGAGGTTTCATCAAATCAAAATGTAAGCCAGCCACTTTTGACAGTGAAGTTTCATTTTACATAAAATTTTGGATTTTCATTCTTTCAGTAACACGAATTTATTCAGACATTCTAAAGTTTATTTAGGTTAAAAATTGAGCAGCATTTGGTGGTTCAAATTGCTTGTCGTTTTGGTCACAAAAAACTGATGACTGGCAATTGTCTTAAACCCCACTTTTTTGTAAAAAGAAATCGCTTTGAGATTTCCTACCCAGGTAAAAAGCCAGATTCCGTTTTGATCGTGTTTTTTAGCAAATTCAATATTGTGATTTAAGAGTTCAAAGCCCAGTTTATGCCCCTGAAATTCTTTTAATAAATAAATTCTATCCAGTTTCACCACATTTTCATCTGCAATTTCGGGATGTTTTGCATTAAGATTTATTTTAGAAAAACCAATTGCCTTACCGTTGTAAGTGATGATGTGGTAGATATTTTTGTTATTATTCAATTCTTTTTTAATCGCTTCTTCATTATAGTTATTCCCAATATATTTCATTAAATCTTCTGGCGCAGAGCTACCTTCATGTGCTTCCGAAACAGAAATTTTGCCAATATCAACAATAGTTTGGAAGTCTTTTTCAGTGGCTCTAAAGATGGTGATCATGCTTTAAGAAAATTATTAGATTTATATAAAAATATTTAAGTCAAATTAAAATCTAATAATAAAATATATTAAATGGAAGGAATTTCAAAACAAATAAATAACAGATAAAAGCCATATTATTTATACTTTCACCTGCTGTTTTTAATTATCAGTATTTACAAATACCCGTTTTATTTTTTAATAAATTTTTGCGTTTCTCCGTTATCAAATTTCAGGAAATACACGCCATTGCTTAAATTTCGTATTTTAATTGTTCCGTTATCAGACATCGTTGCTCCCTTTATTTCAGCGCCAATTGAATTAATAATTTTGTATTGTTCCGATTTATTGAGACCGGTTATTTGAATATAATCGTTTGAAGGATTGGGATATAATTTTATTTTAGTTTTATTTTTTGTGGCACTGTCATCCACTGCCAAAGGAACTTCTTTAGCAAAAATACTGAAACTGTAATTTGCATCGTAAATTGAAGGTGTGCCGTCTGAAGTACCGTAAAGTCCGGGGTTTCCAGGATTAGGGTGGAAGATGGACGTCGCTGCGTTAAAATAGTAAATTCTAAATTCAACAGTCGCGTTGGCTGTGTTAAGTCCGGTTAAATCAATTGATGTGAGGGTATAATTGGGCGCGGCAAAGGTAAATTCACCTAAAGAAGTTGCAAAATTATTAACGCTTGATCTTAGCTGTAATTTTACTGAGCGATTAAAAGTTTCCAAAGCATGGATCACAAATCTGTCAAAACGTATAGAATTAGTTGTGGCATTTTTTAAGATAAAAGAAACATACGGCGCTGTGCTGATATTCAAAGCTGCGGCGCTGTTGTTACTGGTAAATATACCTCTACTGTCATTTACGGTTCCAAGTCCACTGTAATTCAATACGGCGCTTGTTAGTACAGCGTTATTTTTTGATTGTGCACTGATCGGGAAAGTGTCTGTGGAAGTATTGGCCAAAAACCATCTTGCTACTGATATCTGTGCATTGAGATTAAGGAAACTAAAAGCCAGAAAGATAAATAGTAAGTAATTTTTTTTCATTTTGAAATTTTTTAAATTAATGATTTTAAGATTTACTTTTTTTCATTATAGTTTTTCATGTTGCTTCACAAAAGTAATCAAATTTCAGAGAGATAAATTACAAAATAGAAATTAAAACCTTTGGAAAATGCACATTTACAATCTTTTGCGATTCTTCAAAATTTTTTTTTCATCGTGCAGTAAATTGATTTTTTTGGATGATTATAACATTTAAATGGAATTTCGTTTATTAGATTTTTATTTAAAAACGGACGGTAAAGTTTTAAAAATCTATTTACTTAAAATCTCAGGTTAGAGTTTTCACTAAAAAAAGTTTTGCTATAATTCATTGTTTAAAAATTAATTCTGATCGATGATGCATCAATGATTTTTGGTATTTGACTAAGAAATTCCACAAAATTATAAACTTATTATTGTCAACTGGTCACTTTAAAGTAATTTAGATATTAAACTTTTAGAAGGATTTTAAAAATATTAAAGCAATTCAATTATGGGAACAAGGAAAACACCCGGCGTGTATATTACTGAAATAAATGCCTTTCCAAATTCAGCAGTTGCAGTAGAATCTTCCATTCCAGCTTTTATTGGTTATACTGAAAAAGCAATTTATTTAAATAAATCTTATGTTAACAAGCCTTTACGAATTACCTCTTTTATTGAGTTTGAAATGTATTTTGGTAAAAATTGCCAGACATTATACGATTTGTCCTTAGCGAAACAGGAAACAAAATATGAAAATAGTTTTGATTTTATTATAAACAATTTTGGTTATGAAATTATACAAGTCCGGGAAACGAAATTTAATTTATACAATTCTGTAAGATTTTTTTATCAAAATGGAGGAGAAGTGATGTATATAATTTCCATAGGAACTTACGAAAATACATCTGATAAGAAGGTTTTTAGTGATCCGGCAATTTTTAAAAAGGCAATTGATCTGCTGAAAAATGAGGAAGAACCAACATTGCTTGTGATTCCTGAGACGGTTTTATTTGATTCACCAGACTGCAATACGATACAGGAATATATGCTTGCGCATTGCGGTAAGGCAAAAAATAAGTTTGCAATATTAGATATTCATGACGGCTTTAAAAATCTAGACGATGCTGATAATAACCCAGTTAAAAACTTTAGATATCAAATTACTTCTCAATATTTAAGTTATGGCGCGGCGTATTATCCGTGGGTAAATACGAATATTATCGATTCTTCAGAAATAAGTTTTAAAAATTTAACCAAAGAAGCGCGGCTAACTTTAGAAGAGATCTGCGAAGATGCCTTCATTAATTTAATTAATGAAAAAAAACAAAAAATAACTTCTGCGTTAGAATCGCTTTTGGCTTCAGATGATGTCATGGATGAAGCAGATCTAAAGGCAATTCACGAAACTTTGATGACGCTTATTCCGGGTTATAAATCTGTGATGGAAGCAATATCAGAACAGGAAAATTTATTACCGCCTTCCGGTGGTATTGCAGGGGTTTATACTTTTGTAGATAAATCACGGGGGGTTTGAAAAGCACCCGCAAATATGTCATTAAACAGTGTTTTATCTCCGGCAGTTTCAATTAATAATGATAAGCAAACAGATTTAAATAATCCCTCAGATGGTAAATATATCTGCGCAATTCGAACTTTTCCTGTATTTGGTACTTTAATTTGGGGTGGAAGAACGCTCGATGGAAACAGTGTGGATTGGCGCTATATCAACGTTCGGCGCACAATGATCATGGTAGAACAGTCTGTACAATTGGCGGTTAAAGCCTATGTTTTTGAACCCAATGATGCGAATACATGGGTGACGGTAAAATCAATGTTAAACAATTTTTTATTCAATCTCTGGAAACAAGGTGCTTTCGCAGGATCTGCGCCAGAAGAAGCCTTTAGCGTTTCCGTTGGTTTAGGCTCAACGATGACGCCAGATGATATTCTTGAGGGGAAAATGAATGTAAGTATTCTGGTGGCTATTTCCAAACCTTCAGAATTTATAATTTTTACATTTCAACTACAAATGCAACAATCCTAAAAAACACAATTAAATTTAAATAACAATATATAATGGCAGACAACGCGTCAGGAATAGATAATACACAATCCTCATTTCTCCATTTTTACTTCAAAGTGGATTTTGGCAATGGCATGGGAACTGCGTCTTTTCAGGAAGTTTCAGGGCTGGAAAAAGAACCACAGATTATTAAATACAGACATGGCGACGCTGCCGAATCTTCTTCTGTAAAAATGCCAACTGTAGTAAAATACGGCAATATAACCCTTAAAAAAGGCATTATTAAAAAAAACCAAAGCGTTTTGACCTGGTTTTCTATGATGAAAATGAACACTATAAAAAGAAGTACCGTTATCATCAGTTTGGTAGATGTTTATGATAAAGTGCAAATGACCTGGACTCTGAAAAATGCTTTTCCGGTTAAAATAGTTAGTACAGATTTAAAATCTAATGCTAAAGAAATGGCGATAGAAAATATTGAACTAGCCTACGAAAGTTTTACTATGCAAAATATATAATTTGTTCCAATTTTTAAATATGATATTGAGCAGTATTGATACTTATAAATACAATAAGAAGATAAGTTTAAAACAATTTAAAATTTCATCATCAAGTTAAAAAACCATCTTTTTAGCAGATGGTTTTTCAATAGATATTTTTTTAAAAACAGCTAAGCAAGAAAAGCTTTTTTAAATTCTGGTTTTACGCGGTGTTTCGTCGCTTGCTCAAAAGCATAAGCGAAACCAATGATTTCCCCTTCTTTATAGGCGCCGCTAAAAAATGAAAGGCCAATAGGAAGATCATACACTTTGCCGCAAGGCACAGAAATATGAGGATAACCGCTCATTGCTGCAGGTGAGGTGAGGGAAACTTCGCCCCATTTGTCTCCATAAATCACATCTATACTGCAGGCCGGACCCATTGTCAAACCTGAAATGGCGTCCAGATTATATTTTTTCATCAAATCATCTATAATTTTTTTACTACCATTATGGCTGCTATTTCGGGCTTTAAGATAGGCCGGATCTTTTAAACCTTTTTTTGCCTGACTTTGTTCTAAAAGTTCCTGCTTAAAGGTAGGCATCGCAGCATCTTCATTGTCTTTATTAAATTTAATGACGTCCGCCAAAGTCTTCATTTCAGCATCATTTTGAGATAAGTAAGAATCAACACCCGCTTTGAATTCATATTTTAATACTTCGGTTTCATCATTTCCCAAAGCGTTTATTTTTTCTAAATAATCGATCTCAACAATTGTGGCGCCCTGATTTTTTAAAACTTCAAATGCTTTTTCCTGTAATTGATTAAAAAGCTTATTGGAGTATTTTTTCTTTTCTACACCAATTCTTTTGCCTTTTAAACTGTAAATATTTAGAAATTTCGTGAAATTTTTGTTTTTCCCGTTGCTTTCTTTGGTGATAGAATCTGAACTATCAAAGCCTGCCAAAACTTCTAAAAGAATTGCAGCGTCCGTTACCGTCCGCGTCAAAGGTCCTGCAGTGTCTTGTGTACTTGATATCGGAATAATACCGGAACGGCTCACCAATCCAACGGTTGGCTTAATCCCAACTGTTCCGTTGATAGAAGCAGGACAGGTCACGGAACCGTCGGTTTCTGTGCCGACAGCGATGGCGCATAAATTGGCGGAAACTGCTGAACCCGAGCCAGCGCTTGATCCGCAGGGAGAATGATCTAAAATATAGGGGTTTTTTGTTTGCAAACCACGGCTGCTCCATCCTGAACAAGAGCTTGTTGAGCGGAAATTCGCCCATTCGCTGAGGTTGGTTTTGCCTAAAATAACAGCGCCCGCATTTCTGAGTTGCGTCACGATAAACGCATCTTTTTTCGAGATATTTCCCACTAAAGCAAGTGCTCCGGCGGTTGTCATCATTTTGTCAGCTGTGTCAATATTGTCTTTTATCACCACAGGAATACCGTGAAGAGGACCGCGAGATTTGCCGGCTTTTCTTTCCTTGTCCATTACTTTGGCGATCTGTAAAGCATCCGGGTTGACTTCTATCATTGAGTTTAGCTTTGGACCGTTTTTATCAATAGCCTCAATTCTTTTTAAATAAAGCTGGGTAATTTGCGCTGAGGTGTATGTGCCTTGCGCCATTTTATTTTGCAAATCAGAAATTGTAACTTCATCCAACTCAAAATTTTCATCGGTAATTTCTACTAAACCTTCAGGTTTTTCAACATCTTTTTTTGCGGTAAATGAGTTTGTGGTAAATAAAGTGGTGATGCCAACCGCAGCCAAAGCCGTGCTGGCGAGAAATTCGCTTCGTTTCATAGTGATCAGTTTATTTGGGTAAAAAAAAATTAGAACTTTAAAAGATTAAAAATACAAAAAAACAGGATTGCTACACAGACCAATTTTTATTTATTAGGCTTTGTAATTTAATGAAAGACATTGCAAATTCAAATTATATATTTTTCGGCAGTTCCTTGTGATACGCTCTGCGTGGTGAGCCGCCCATTATGACTTCGCCACAATAGGAATAATTTAATTTATCTAAAATTTTAATCATTGGCAAATTATCAAAACTAGTATCTACTCTGATGTTATAGATGTTTTCCCGAAGGCAAATATCTTCGATTTTTGCAAATAATGCACTTCCGATGCCTTTTCCTTTTACAGAATCAGATGCCGCGACACGGTGGATCGTGATGTATTTATTATCATTTAACCACTTGCCTTCAATTATATTATAAGCAGTTTCGATACCTTTAATTATTGCAGAGTAGGCAATGATTTTATTTTTATCTGTAAAAACATACGCGGAATTATTAGCGACATCTTCCTGAATTGTTTTCTCATTTGGGTAACCATTTTGCCACTGATCGCTGCCGTCTTTTTTTCTTTGCTGAATTCCATGTTGTAAAATTTCCCAAATGAAAGGAATTTCTTCGCTATTGGCTTTCCTTAAAATCATGATTCTGAGATTATCTTTAAGTAAAATATTATAAAATTGTATTGCGGTATATTATTTTAAAAATTGCTGTTATTTAACCTAATTAACACGATTTTTTAAAAATAAAATTTTTAAAAAATACTTTAAAACTATTTAAATAAAATGAAAAGTTTTAAGTAAAATCTTTATTTATTATTAATTTAAAAGAAATAATTCTTCCTAAAACTATACTAATTTCTTCTTAAAAAAATCGATTGTACGCGTCCATGAAAGTACAGCAGCTGCATCATCATATCTTGGCGTAGTGTTATTGTGAAAACCGTGATTAACTTTTGGATAAAGAAAAGATTCAAAACTGATATTGTTAGCTTTCAAAACTGCTTCGTAGGCATCTATACCTTCATTTACTTTTGTGTCAAGGCCTGCATAATGCATCATTAACGGCGATTTTATTTTTGCTGCTTCTTCATCAGAAGGTTGTCTTCCATAGTAAGGAACTGCGGCGCCAAGCTCGGGAATTCTGACAGCCAGCATATTGGCGATCCACCCACCAAAACAAAAGCCTACAACACCAATTTTTCCGTTACAGTCTTTGTGATTTTTTAAATAAGAATAAGCGGCAACAAAATCTTCGAGCATCTCATTTTGATTCCGCTTTTGTTGCATGGCGCGTCCGTCATCGTCATTGCCCGGGTAGCCACCAAGTGGACTTAAAGCGTCCGGAGCCAAACTGATAAAGCCTTCAACAGCCGTTCTCCTGCCTACATCTTCTATGTAGGGATTTAGACCTCTGTTTTCGTGCACCACAATCACACCCGCCAATTTGCCTTTCATCGAAGATGGCTTAGATAATAATCCTTTAATTGCGCCGCCACCTTTCGGCGAGTCGTAAGTAATGTAATCAGAATCTATTCTTGAGTCGTTTTTGCTGACAAGCATTGTGTCTTTATAATTTGGTGACATAAAGCTGAGCAAAGCTGGCAGCGTTAATGTGCCAATAGCAAAAAGTGATAATTTTTCTAAAAACAACTTTCTGTCTATCTTATTGTGGGCATAATCGTCATACAGGTCAAATACTTCCTGGCTGATGTCTTCTTTTTTGATATTGCTCATAGATCGGTATTTATTTAAAAAATTGTTTTATTTTGAAAGGAAAATTACAAATAAAAAACGTTTTATTAAAATCTAATTATTCGCTTTTGAAAATAAGGATATAAACAAAATTATTAATCTCTGACCTTTCTGAAAATTGTTATTTTCTTTTTTATTTAAAGATAATTGTAAAATATGAAATAGAGGATAAATTTTTATAAGCGATTTTTTGAATAGTTTGTATACAGAATTCGTTGCTAAAGAATTTTCTTTTTTCCCTTTTTGAATTGTAATTTTGCCGAATGACAAAAACTAACGGCTCTTTTCTCTCTATTTTACCTTTACTTCTTTTTGTAGGGGTTTTTTTAGGATTTGGAATTTATAATAATGATTTTTACGCACTACCTTCCCCGGTCGCTGCATTGCTCGGTATTGTCGCTGCATTTGTTTTATTAAATGGTAAAATAAATGAGAAAATAGATACTTTTTTAAAAGGCTGTGGGGATGGAAAGATTCTCACGATGTGTATTATTTATCTTTTGGCAGGCGCTTTTGCAACAGTTTCAAAAGCCACAGGAAGTGTTGATACGATCGTAAATTTAGGTTTAAATTACATTTCTATACAGTATTTTCCGGTTGGTATTTTTGTGATCGCGTCTTTTCTTTCTTTTGCTTCCGGTACTTCGGTTGGTTCGATTGTGACCTTAGGTCCGATTGTTATTGATCTGGCGGAGAAAAGTGGTTCACCTTTGGGTTTAATTGGCGCAGCCTTGCTTTCTGGTTCTATGTTTGGCGATAATCTTTCAGTTATTTCTGATACTACCATTGCCGCCACTCAAAGTCTGGGTTGTGAAATGAAAGATAAATTTAGAGCCAATTTTAAACTGGCGCTTCCTGCGGCAATTATTGCCATAATTATTTTAATAGTTATTGGCGTTAATCAGGAAAGTTCTTCAGTGATTATCGCACAGAAAGATTTTAATTTGTGGTTGATTTTACCTTATTTACTGGTCATTTTGCTTTCCGTTATTGGTGTCAATGTTTTCGTAGTGCTTTTTGCTGGCTTGGCCTTTGCGGGAATTTTAGGAATTGCAAACGGTACTTTTGGCGTGATGGATTTTGCAAAAACAACTTACGAAGGTTTTACGGGAATGACGGAGATCTTTTTACTTTCACTTCTGACAGGCGGTTTGGCAGCTTTGGTAGAAAAAGCAGGCGGTATTAATTTTCTTTTGAGAAATATAAATAAAGTCATTAATTCACAGAAAACTGCTTTGCTGGGAATTGGCGGTTTGGTCAGCGTTGCCAATTTTTGCGTCGCCAACAATACGATCGCCATTTTAATTTCCGGAAAAGTGTCGAAAGAAATTACAGAAAAATATGGTTTGGAACCAAAGGAAAGTGCTTCTATACTGGATATTTTAGCTTGCTACGTCCAGGGAATTATTCCTTATGGCGCGCAGATTTTAATTCTGATTTCTCTAAGTCATTTTAAAATGGGTTATCTGGAATTAATACAAAATTCTTTTTATCTTCACCTGCTTTTGATCATCACTTTGATCTCCATCTTTTTTAGAAAAAAAACGGTAGAACGGCAAAAATTAACAACAATAAATTCATTATAAATGGTCATAAAAAATATTATTTTCGATTTCGGTGGCGTTTTGGTAGATTGGGATCCGCGTTATTATTTTAAAGATCATTTTAATGATGATGAAAAAATGAACCACTTTCTAAAAAATGTTACCACCGAAGAATGGAATATAGAACAGGATCGTGGCAGAACTTTGGTTGAAGGAACCAATTTTCTCGTCACAAAACATCCTGAATGGGAAAAGGAAATTCGCGCTTTTTATGACAATTGGACGACTATGTTGCGATCTGAAATTTCCGAAAATGTAGCGGTTTTGCGACAACTTAAAAATTCGAACTATGAAATTTTTGGCTTAACAAACTGGTCTGAAGAAACTTTTCCTTTCGCTTTTGAGAATTATGATTTTTTTAAACTTTTTGAAGGAAAGATCGTGGTTTCAGGCACAGAAAAAATGATTAAACCAAATCCTGAAATCTGGAAAATATTACTTCACCGTTATCAAATTAACGCAGAAGAATCTATTTTTATTGATGATAATTTTAAAAATATTGAAGCTGCTAAAGACTTAGGTTTTATCTGCATTCACATTAAAAATGAAACAGATCTGGCAAAAGAATTAAGAAATCTTGGCGTTGATTTTTAGAAATAATTATCATTTTAGTCGCAAAGACATTGGTGAATTATGATTGGTTTAAAGTTTTCTCTAACTGTATTCTTGGAACAGAAAGCCGCATTTTAATTCGCGCAAACTATTTAAATATTTAAAAAATTAATGATGAAATTAAAAATTTTCACTCTTCTGTTTATTCTTTTCTCTGCTTTTATTTTTGCGCAAAACAAATCTTACGTGGAAGATCAGGCTATCAGAAAATCAGTTGTGTATTTCGCAAATACTATTAAATATAAAAAGCTGGATAAAACGGTTGATTGTCTTTACCCCAAATTTTTCACGGTATTTCCGAAAAATAAAATGACCCAACTTTTAAATATGACTTACGACAATCCGTTTGCGAAAATTGACATTTTGGATATGAAGTTTGCTTCCGTGGGAAAACCTGAACTTATTGACGGGGAATATTTTTCCATCGTCAGTTATTATTTAAAAATGAAAGCGGACGTCAGCCAGATGAATGAGGATATGAAAAAGATGATCAGCAACGTACTCATTAGTAAGTATGGGAAAGATAATGTGAACTATCTCGATAAAGACGGCACTTACAATATTACTGCTCCAACAAAAGTCTGCGCGATATCTTCAGATAAAAAATCCTGGAAACTCGTGCCTGTTGAGCGAGAATTTAAATCACAGTTGGTAAAAGTTTTACCAAAAAGTATTCTGGATCGTTTATAAGAGGTAAAAAAATGCTTAAAGAATTTTTTTTTATCTTTCTTATCGCGAAGTAGTAGGCAGTTTCTAAAATATATTATTCTGAGATTTTGTTGAGATTAATGATAAATTATTTTTACTAATCATAAATACTGAACGGTTTTACAAAAAAAAGCCCCATAAATATATGAGGCTTTATAAAAAGATTAAATCAACTGAGTATTAAGGTAATAATACAGTGTCGATCACGTGGATCACGCCGTTTGAAGCTTCGATATCAGCCGCAGTAACTGTAGCGTTACCAATTTTCACTACGCCATCTTTGATGCTCACTTGCAGTTTACCTCCCTGCACTGTTGTTAATTCCTGACCGTCTGTTAAATCAGCTGCGTTTGCTTTCCCACTCACTACATGGTAAGTTAAAACATTAGCAAGATCTGCTTTATTTTCTGGTTTTAGTAAAGTATCCACGCTTGACTGAATGTCTGCGAATGCAGCGTCATTTGGTGCGAAAACTGTGAAAGGTCCGTCGCTTTGTAAAGTTTCTACTAAACCAGCTGCTGTTACTGCTGCTGCAAGTGTTTTACTTTCCGTTGATGCGATTGTTACAATGTCGTTTGCCATTTTAAAATGTTATTTATATGAGAAGTAATTTTCTCACATGGTAAATATACATACTAAATAGTGAAATATAGTAATAAAACATTTTATATTTATTATAGAAAATGTCAATATAAAATCACTGTATTATTAAATCTTATTTTGCGAAATTTAATGGTTTTTTAGTTTTGATATACTTATTGTTTAGGACTTTATTTTTTAGTTTAGAATAATTTTCTGCGTGCGAATTTATCACCCGAAATCAATATTTAAAATTGAAGAAATAAAATATTTTTTTTAAATTTTAAAGCTTTCGTAAGAGATTTTTAAAAAATAATTGATCAAGTGTCTATAAGCTTGCTCGCTACGATGATTTTTTTATTTTATCTTAAAAACCAATGATCAATTTGCAAAAAAAAACCGCTGTATTTCTACAGCGGTTTCTAAATGAGATATTTAAAATCTTATTTTGGCATTACTACAGTGTCAATTGCGTGTATTACACCGTTAGAAGCTGGTACATCAGCCATAACAACTGTTGCCATTCCACCTTTTGCATCTGTCAACATTACTTTACCATCTTTCAAGCTTAAATCGATTTTTTCACCTTGAACGGTAGTAACGGTAAATTTTCCGTTTCCTTTGGTAATTGCATCAGTTACAGCTGCAGCGTCAAATTTACCTGCTACAACGTGGTAAGTTAAAACTGCTTTCAGTTTTTCCATATTCTCTGGTTTCAATAAACCATCTACCGTTCCTGCCGGAAGTTTATCAAATGCAGCATTTGTTGGGGCAAAAACAGTGAATGGACCTGCTCCGCTCAAAGTTTCTGCTAATCCTGCTGCTTTTACTGCAGCTACAAGTGTTGAAAAATCTGCATTTGCAGAGGCAACACCTACAATGTTTGGCGTTTCAGCCATTGCAGTGTTGTCAGTGGCAGTACTGTCAGTTGCCATTGCTGTAGAATCTGTGTTGTTAACGGATTCTACTGTTTCTTTTTTGTTACATGAAGTAGCTATTGCTCCAACTACTAAAAATGCACAAATTGTTTTCACTAATTTCATAATTAAAATTTATGGGTTATATTAAGCTACTAAGATAGGTAAAATTTCTTACAATTTTATTAATTTTAGTAAAAGTTATTACAATTATTTTTATTATCAAATTATGTGATTTGTTTCCACATTTTATTTTTAAGATTTGAAAAGAATACCTGAAAGAGAGAAGTGTTTACATTATTTTGAAATTGAATTTCTAAAGTTCATCTTCCATCTTAATAAATGAGTTACAAAACAAATTCAAAATGCGTGATTTTTAGGAAGTTCAGAAAAATTATTTAAAAAACCGTTTAAAATTTAGTTAACCACAATTGATCTCACTAAAATCTCAAAATTTTCTTCTTTTTTATTGCCGATCAGTAACTGCATTTCAACTACATTTTCGCCGTTGTAGTTCGGGACGTCTACAACTTCGCCATGGTAAGTGGCCTGCATGGATTTAAATGGAATCGCGATGCTTTCCCAATCTCCATTATTACTTGTAGAAAATGTCGAAGCGTAAGAATGTCTGCCTTTCGGGGTTCTTATTCGGAAATTATAATTTTTGCCGTCTCCCTTTAGATTTAAGATAAAAGAATCAGAATTTTCATTAATTGTAAAAGGTTCTTTCTCGGAAGTTTGATGGATAGAGCAGAAACCGCCATAGTTTTCCAGTGAGACGCGACCGGTAAAAATTGCCTCACTATCGTCAGTCATTTTTAATTGACTTTCAGATTTGCCTCCCATAACCACATCATTTTGTATCCGCCATTTGCCTTTCCCCTGTTTGGTGAAATCATAAAGCATTTGGCTCTTGTTTTCAGTTTTTGCTACATTTTTATTCGTTGTATCGGAATCTGGATTTTTATTTGAATTTGACATACAGGAAATTATTAAAAGTGATAGAATGATTAGTGGTCGCATTTTGCTTTTATTGAGTTTAAAAGTACAAAAATAAAAGGATTTTTACGCTGGGTTTTTATTAGTAATTTAATGGTAATGGATGAAGCCAATCTGAGTTTCTTATTAAAATGATATACTGATTCCCAAGATCACTATTTATAAAATCGCCCACCAATTTTCCCTGGGGAGAAGTTCCGTTTAATAATCTGCCGGATTTTATGAACGGTGACGCAGTACCGTTCAGTTTGAAAAGCGTTGTAGAATTTGGCAGCGTTAATTCTTTCAAATCTTCAATTCCCTCCACCTTCAGCAAAGAATCATTATCGTACGAAAAAGGTTTTTTATCCCAACTTTTAGTTTCGTCATTCCAGACATTGTATTTGGAGTCTAGCGGCAGAGATATGATTGAAATAATTTTTTTTGCGATCGGATGGTCAGAATTAACTAGTTTTGATATAAGATCACCGCCAATATATTGAAATGGAACAAGATGTGCATGAAAAAATCCCCACATGCCGTATAATTTTTTATTTTCAAAATGCTTGATCAGATAAAGATTTTTGAAATTCCGATAAATTCCTTCGGGTCTGTTAATACCAACTGATTTATCGTCGTAACTCAAGTTTTTTATTAAATATTTAAAAAGAGGATAATCTCTTCCCAATAAATTCTGAAAAGCAACTTCATTTTTTTCTACTTTTTGATCTAAATTTCGCGCATATATTGATAAAGAAGCCATATTTGCATCATCATAAGGTTGGTCAATTTTCATTTTTAAAGAATCCAGTAACGTGCTGCTTTCTCTGTTTATTATCTTTTGGATTAGTTTCAAATATTCTTCGTGATCCTGAACAACGTCAATTCCTGTAAAACTGATCTTTTTGTCTTTTGATAAAGTTTTATTCAAATTTCTTATTTTTACGATCTTGTCGTAAAAATCCTGATTTCCCCACTGTGCATGGATTTTTACCAGATAGCGAAACACTGTTTTTATAGATTTTTGATTACCTGTTTTTAAATAATCATTGATGTTTTCTGCTTGTGCATAATCAAGTTCTGCAATATAATTTTTTGTTCCGACCGTTTTATTCAAAAATTTCAAAAGGTTGAAATCGATGAGTTGCGTATTTTGTGCACCATGAGATTCACCAAAAACTATGAGTTGGTTTTTTTCTGCATCTTCTTTTAAAATTTTCCAGTTAGCATCACTTTTAAGAACTATATTTTCACTATTCTTTGAAAGGTAATTCTTATAAATTTTTTCTTGTCCGAAAGTATTTAGAAAATTTAAGAATATAAAAAAGACGAGCGATAATTTTGTAATTATATTTTTTCTTTTAGCCTTTCTTAAAAGTACAGCAATAATAGTGAATGTGGTTTTCATAATTTTTTTGGTTTTAAATTTATATTTAATACAAAGAAAATAAACCTAATTATGCGACAGAAAAATAAGTGACAAAAGTGAACCTTATGCCATGAAATTGAATGTTTTGGTGTGAAATTGAGTTTTAGGGACGACTTTGAAGATACTCTTTTACCCCTAAAAAGTATTTTGGAGAGATCGGAACCTCCTCTTTGATGTGACGGATCGCAATAGAACCTTTTCTGGTATTACCCGATATTTTTTCAATTTGGGAAGGATTTACAATGTAGGATCGGTGCACTTGTTCCGCAGTAGGAATTTCTTTAATAATATTTGATAATGTTGACCGGATCATTTCCTTTCTCAAAACATCATCTTTTAGGTAATAAATGTCTACATAATTGGATTGCGCATTTGCCATTAAAAAGTTTTTTTCGCTAAATTTAATGTTTTCGTTTTGGCTATTTCCCTTTATAACAACTTCAGGTTTATTTTCAACAGAAATTGGTTTAATAATAATTTTACTGAATGCAAATCGCAGATATGCCCAGAAAGGATAAAAATAGGTGCGAAAGGTAAACCAAAAATAAGGCTCCATTTCAGAATATTTTTCGGCTCAATTTCCAAATGATTGATCACTATTGTATTGTAAAAATAGGAGGCGCTTGAAATAAGCAAAAGGCCGGAAAACAGAACGATAATCTCTTGATATAAATACCATTTTTGATTAGTAAATTTAAACCAGGATTCTTCAAAAATATGTACAAACAAAAGAGGAAGTATGATACAGATCCCATAACCCAATACCTTTATATTTTTATGAGGGATTTCAATTGCGTAGGTATTGAACGGTTGAAGAAAAATCAAAATAAATACAACTAAAACTGCCAATATAGTTGTTAACAATAGCGTATGAAACCAATTTGAAGTATAGGCGATAGATCTTTTAAAAGGCATTTTTTTTCAATTGTTTTTTCTGTCCACAGAGCAGCACTTTTTTAGTTGGCTTTTTTCTGATTCCAAAAATACTAAATATAAAAGAATTTTTTCGCTGTGTTTATTTTTTGTCTATTCCAATTGTTTATTTATTGCATTCGCTGGCGCGAGCGTCACGCTCTTGTCTTCCAATTTATCTACTAACATCAATCTTTAAAATTTCGCCGCTGCCGCACGAATCCTTTCGTGTGGTCATAGTAAAAAATCAAAAAAATCAAACACCATGATACCATCTAATAATCCTTTCTCTCCTGCATAATCCCTTGCACTGCTGTAAACATAATCTTCTGCTTTATAAACCAAACCGCTTTCCACAGGATTTTGATGCACGTAATCTATCTTTTGTTTTATGACTTTGTTGCTCCAAAGTTCTATAGGCTTATTGTCGTGACGCCAAAATTGGTGTCCGTTAACATTAGAACTTTTTCCTGCTTCTTTTTTGAAAAACTCTAAATAAAAATTCTTTTCTGCTTTCTCTGGGATTTTCTGTAATGGCCTTAACTAAACTCTTACTGGTAAATCTTTTTAAATCTCCAATCAGTAGTTCTGGTTTTTGCCCTTTTACACTTCTAAAAACCAAATGAATGTGACTTGTCATTATGCACCAGGCGTGGATTTCTAAACCTTTTTCTTTCTGGCAAAATACCACACTTTCTAAAAACAAATCTTTGTATTCATTTCGTGTAAAAACATCCAGCCAGCCAACAACAGCAAAACTTATAAAATATAAACCTTCAGGATTTAAAAATTTGTAATTTCTGCTCATCTGCAACTTTCAAGTAATAAAGATAGACGAAAATTCCAAACTAAAATTTGGTTGCTAATTTATGATGACCACACGATGCAATCGTGCGGCAGCGAAGGAATTAAAAATTTGACTGGTTATTTATTGTGACCACACTATGCAATCGTGCGGCAGCGGGGCAGCGAAGGAATTAAAAATTTGACTGGTTATTTATTGTGACCACACGATGCAATCGTGCGGCAGCGGGGGAAGGTTTTTAATAATATTTAAACTGTTGATTCATTGCTAGAGTTCCTTTTCATGAAGAAAACCATTTTCATGATTTTCTATCCTTAAATCAAATTCATGTTTAGTTTTAATGCCGTTCATTTTCTGACTATTAAGTTGTGGCTTGAATTCGTCAATCATTCTTGATTCGATATCTTCAAGAATTTCTAAACCTAATTTTTTTTCTTTAATAAACTCTAAAGGTAGATAGTAATCGTTTGTTGTGTACAGAATTATATTACATAATATTATAGTTTTTTCGTAACCGTCAAATTTTGGATCTAATAGTTTTATAGCAGTATTGTGCCCCCCTCTGAATCTTGAAATGTTAGAGGAACTTTTTCCAATGTACACGATTTCTCGATTTTCATCTTTCTTTATGCATATTATATAAATTGGATAGGATATATTGGGTGCGTCACCCAAAGCTTCTCTTATATTATATATATCTTCGTGGTCAAGACTAGTACTCTCGTATCGATGCGCTATTTTTATAGCTTTATAATAATAAGTTCTATTTTTATCGAACGAATCTGCGAAACCTAATATTTTCTCATCGTTAATTTTGTGCAATGGTATTTCGTCAACTACGTTAATCCAAAAACCAGTACAATAGTCGGGCTCGCTTTTTATGAGATCATCATAATGCGGAATCATTTCATGTCCATTTAGCCAAGCATCTAAGTATGAAAATTTTTTCATATATATTCTTTAAAGTATAATTCTGAGTGCAATTAATTTAATTAAATTTCTCATCTAATTTTAGATTTAGATTTCCACAATTACATCTTACATATTCCGTGTTACTAATACTTTCATAATGGCAATATGATTTGCAGTCTGGACAATACATTTCAGCTTCAATCTCAAGCCATTTTTTAAATATTGATTCAATTTCTTGCGAAGTAAATTGTGAAGATTCATCTTTCCAGTGAGCGCAATAATTCCGAAAGATTGTTCCTTGTTCAAATTCCCCAAACAATATTGAAATTTTATGTTGCTTATTTGGAGATTTTAACTTGTCTTTAATTCTCTTTACTAACGGTTCATAAAATTCAGAAAGTGTATATGTGTTTTCTAATTTATACCGCATTGGTGTTTGTAAATTTTCATTTATAATTCCAAAAACCATTTCAAGATATCTACCTAATTTTTGACCAGCTCCAATGGGATCATCGTCAATAATTAGCTTTTCTATTTCTTCAGTGTAGTTATTTGAAAAATTACATCTAGGACCAGTTGTATAATCCCAACTGGAAAATTTATACCTATTCCATTGAGGAAAATGTCTTTGCATTGTATCAAAAAACACTTGGTCGTGAGTAAGCATTAAGATTTGAAAATCACCGAATTTAGCCGCTAATAATTGAGCAACTTTTGGTCTTTTAAAAGCATCAAAACTATTTACAACATCATCTAAAATCATAAACTTGAAGTTTGAATTAAAGTGCTTTACAGCCGCTAGAAAAATTGAAAGTCCAAAGCTGTTAATTTGACTTTCACTCATAAATTTATATGCTGGTGTAATTTTTTCATTTACAAAATCAATTTCTAACTCTACAGCTTTATCTTTTCCAACTACTAATTTTATTTCAGGATTTTTCAAAAATTGGTTTGTTCCTTCTAGAAAATTATAGCATTCTATTAAATCAGTTTGTATTTGTGTGAAAGTATGTTGAATTTGAGCTTGAATAAACTCTGTTAATTTCGAAAACAAAATACCAAGTTTGTCGCAGATGTCCGATAAATAATTAATCTTTTTTTCATTTCTTAAGTAGCTTGTGTAAGCTACTTTCAATTGAATTAAGTTACTAAAATCTATTGCTAATTTTGTGGTTTTTTCATCTTCGGAGAATGACTTAATTAAATCTAATACAAATTGTTTATAAGTTATTTCCATATCACTTATATTATCAATTTTTGAGACTTCATCTAATATGCTTAAATCAAGTGAAGTTACATCTTTTAACTGCGTTTTTAATATTGCAAGGATTTTAGGTATTTCTATTTCTAATTTATCGATATCCTCATAAAACAAAGCAAAACTTTCTTTTACTCTCGGACTTTTTTCTGATTGTATGATTGCTACTTTATGATTTAATTGTTCAAATTTTTTTATAAGCGCATCTCTTTTTAAAATGTAATCTTGCCTCTTATTATTTAATTCTTCTAATGCCTTATGTTTTAAAGCAATATGCTCTTCTAAATTTCCTTCAAATAATTTATCACAGATTGGGCAAGTTGATTTGTCTTCAAGATGTAAAAGAGTTTCCTTTGCCGTTGTATATAAGTCTATTAGAATTAGTTTGGTAATGTTTGTTTCGTCTTTTTTTAAATCATTGAAAACATTTTCTAAATCTTGCAAATCTTGTTTAACTTTAGAAATAGGGTAGAATTGATTTAAACGTAATAAAAATGAATTCCATTCATTTAATGCAGTCGCTATCGGATTTGCCTTTACAATTTCAGAAAGAGCTTTCTCGACTTTATAAATGTGTTTGTATTCAGTAATTTCTTCAATATGATATTTTTTTGCAATGTCATTAATAAACAAAATTACTTTTAATTCATCTATTTCTTGTATTTCAGTAATTGAGGAAATAGCTTTTTTATTTTCTTCAATTTGTACTTTATATTGAGGTAATTGAGTTGAAATCCTTGTGAAACTTGCTTGAATATCTGATTGATTTTTTGTGAATTTTTCTAAACCAAAAAATTTAGCAATGTATTTATATTTTTCACCTTTAGTTTTAAATACAAATTCTTGTAAGTCAGAATATCTCAAAAAATTTGGATATACAGTATAATTCTTAAATTCTGCATATTCTCCTGAATTAATTGGAGAAGTTACTCTTGTTTTATTATATTGAGCTCTTACGGAATTTATAGTTGTATGTGAAAAGTCAACATTTACATATACATTATCTCCATTACTTAATTTGTGAGGATAATCCTTTTCAGAAACACCTTCTTTAGTTAAAAATTCAATTTTGGAATTTATTAACCATTCCCAAGAATCTACTATGGAACTTTTTCCAGTTCCGTTTCTACCGTAAATTAGAGCAGATGTTGAATTATTTCCCTTAACAAAATCAAGTATTACTGGAGATTTTATCCCGCGAAAATTTTCAACTGTAATTTTATTGATTTTCAGCATCATTTTCTGGTTTTAATAATTCATTTATTTCAGTATCGATTTTTTGCAAACCAATGGCAACTTTTCTTTCAAACTCTAATCCATTGAATCCAGAATCTGAAAAATAAGGTTCCAATTTAATTATGAATGTTTCAAGATTTGTATTTTCAATTTTTGTTTGTTCTAGCCAAGTTTTAAATTCCATAGTTGAATTATTATTAATTTAATAAAATGTTTTCTGTAAGTTACAATAACCCTCAATTCTAGCCCCGATAGAAATGGATATCCTTTTTTGTTCGACAAAAAAGATAGGAATGATAGCGGGAACCATCTTCAAAAAAAGCGAAAACCGTCTTGCTCCTAAAAAATTAAAAGGCTGTTCTGATTTCTAAAATTTCACTTCTAATTTCCGCCTCACAAAACCAGCGTCAACTGAATTCTTTTGCGGTCTTCATCTACTTCCAGCACTTTTACGGTGACGTGCTGCTGCAGTTTTACAACTTCATTCGCGTCGGACACGAAACCTTCTTTTAACTGGGAAATGTGCACCAGACCGCTTTCCTTAATGCCCAGATCTACAAAGCAGCCAAAAGCCGTGATATTATTCACGATCCCGGGAACCGTCATGCCCACTTTCAGGTTTTTTATGGATTTCAAAGTCGGGTCAAATTCAAATACTTTTGCCGATTTCCGCGGGTCTAAACCGGGTTTTTCAAGTTCCTTCAAAATGTCTTTGATGCCTAAAATACCGATGGTTTCTGAGACGTAATTTTCAGGATCGATGGTTTTAATTTTTTCTTTGTCGCCAATGAGGGCTTCAGATTTTAGTTTCAGATCTTTTGCCATCTTATCTACTAAAGCGTAAGTTTCGGGATGAACGGCAGAATTATCGAGCGGGTTTTTGGCGTTGTGAATGCGTAAAAAAGCGGAAGATTGCTGAAAGGCTTTTTCACCGAGACGCGGGACTTTTTTCAGGTCTTTTCTACTTTGGAAAGCGCCGTTTTCTGTGCGGTAGGTCACGATGTTTTCTGCCATTTTTTCGCCAATGCCGGAAACATAACTGAGCAGCGATTTACTCGCGGTGTTGAGGTTGATGCCGACGGAATTGACGCAGCGCATCACCACAGAATCGAGCTCGTTTTTGAGTTTGGTTTGATTCACATCGTGTTGGTATTGCCCGACGCCGATGGACTTGGCGTCAATTTTCACCAGTTCCGCCAAAGGATCAGACAGTCTTCTGCCGATGGAAACCGCGCCACGAACGGTGACGTCATAATTGCCAAATTCTTCCCGCGCAATTTTACTCGCAGAATAAATGGACGCGCCCGCCTCGGAAACCACGAAGACTTCCAGATCTCTTTCAAAGCGGATCTTTTTAATGAAAAACTCGGTTTCCCGGCCCGCCGTTCCGTTTCCGATCGAGATCGCTTCAATATTATAAGCGCTGATCAGGGATTTTATTTTCTTTACCGCCATTGCCGTTTCATTTTGGGGCGGATGCGGAAAGATGGTTTCGTTGTGCAAAAGATCGCCTTTTTCATCCAGACAAACGACTTTGCAACCGGTTCTAAATCCGGGATCAATGGCTAAAATTCTTTTTTCGCCCAAAGGTGGCGCGAGTAATAACTGGCTTAAATTTTCGGCAAAAACCTGAATGGACTTTTCATCGGCTTTGGCTTTTGCGTCGGTTAAAACTTCGGTGGATAGGGAAGGTTCGAGCAATCTTTTGTAAGAATCTTCGATGGCTGAATAAATGTGTTCGGCACTTTCGGAATTGTTTTTAACCAAAGTTTTGTCCATGAAATTTAAGGCTTCATTTTTCTCAACTTCAATTTTTACGTGGACAAATCCTTCTGTTTCGGCGCGTAAAATCGCCAGCAATCGGTGCGAAGGAATTTTATCTAAACTTTCCTGCCAGTTGAAATACTGTTTGAATTTTTGCGCCGGTTCCTCTTCGGCTTTTGTCTTGATGACTTTTGATGTAATTAAAGCCGTTTTTTGAAATAAGCGTCGCAGGTTTTTCCGGACATAAATATTTTCATTGATCCATTCTGCCATGATGTCACGCGCGCCCTGGAATGCGTCTTCTTCGGTTTTTACGTTTTCATTTAAATATTTTGAAGCCAGCGACAATAAACCGTTTGCGTTTTGCGCCATAATGATTCTCGCCAAAGGTTCTAAACCATTTTCCCGTGAAGTATCGGCTTTTGTTTTGCGCTTTTTCTTGTAAGGCAAATAGAAATCTTCCAGTTCCTGAAGGTCGAAACTTTGTTCAATTTTTTTTTTTAAATCTGAAGTTAAAGCATTTTGTTCTTCAATGGATTTTAAAATACTTTCTTTCCGCTTTTCAATTTCTGAAAACGCTTTGTTGAGTTTATAAATATCCTCGATCTGCACTTCATCCAGATTTCCGGTTCTGTCTTTTCTGTATCGTGCTATAAAGGGAATGGTACAGTCTTCGGCGAAGAGTTTTAAAGTGGATTCAATATTATTGGCGAGAATGTTTAATTTTTGCTGGATGAAGTTGAGGTTGCTCATAGTTTTGGCTTGAATGACAAAAGTAAGGTTTAGAATTACGAAATGCAATTACGAATTTTAAACGCAGAGAACACAGAAGTTTTTTTAGTATTGCTAATGTTTTAAGTTTCGCAGAGTCATTTCATTCAGCAGAGAACTATAAGGATTTTTACCACAAAGTCACAAAGATTATTATTGTTGTAAGCACAAAAGGACACAGAGGGAAAATCTGCAGATTTTCTTGCGCCTTGTTTTAAGTGTAAATTTAAAGGATTGCGACTTTGCGTTGGTCTTTAATTATTTTGTATGTTGGAAATTCTCCACCCTTTACAAAAAGGGAAAATCTAAAGATTTTCTTGCGCCTTTTATTGAGACAAAAATTATTAGATTTAAGAATGGAATTTAGGTAAAAAAATTCTATTTAGTTACAGTGAAATTGATAATATTCGGAACTGTGTGGCTATTTACAATACTCTTATTTACATCCTTACAATTAGGCGAAACTGAAGAATAACCTTGAGGAACACCACAACAAACTTTATATTCATATCCGTCATCTTTAACAATGTAACTGTAATTACCGTTTTTGTCTGTAGTTAATGAGTCAAATGCTTTATAAATTGCTGGAAAATAAGTTATCGATTTTCCCCTTGTTATCAATATTTTGACATCGGAAATACTAACACTATTTTGTTTTGCGACATTTCCCGAAACATTAACGTCTAAATTTTGCTTTTCTTCAGTTCTGCATGAGGTACAAAAAATAAATATTGACGCAAAAATAAATATTATATAATTTTTCATCTTTTAAAATTTAGTTAGTCAAAGATACTTTAAAATATTGTATAAAATCTTGGATTAAATCAAGATTTATTTATTTTGAACTTTGAATTTTCTCTCCCAAGCGAAACGGCTCTGCGAAACTTATATATGAATAATAAAAAATAAATCTCCGCAAACTCTGCGTTCAAAAATTTATTTAAGTAAAATCACTTAAAACTTTCTGATAATCTTATTGTTAAACTGCTACATTGATAAACTGTTACATTTTCCCAATTTTAATATTAATAATGATTTACATTAAAAATTACATTAACCATAATTCAAAAAAAATGATTACTTTTGCACACGTAAAAAACAGGTATGCAAAATATTAGAAATATCGCGATTATCGCACACGTTGACCACGGTAAAACAACTTTGGTTGATAAAATTATCCACGCAACAAGTGTCTTCCGAGAAGATCAGGAAAAAGGCGAACTTATAATGGACAACAACGATCTTGAAAGAGAGCGTGGAATTACCATTTTGTCTAAAAATATTTCTGTGATGTACCACGGAACTAAAATTAACGTAATTGATACGCCAGGTCACGCCGATTTCGGTGGGGAAGTAGAGCGTGTATTGAAAATGGCAGATGGTGTACTTTTATTAGTAGATGCTTTTGAAGGACCAATGCCACAGACAAGATTCGTGCTTTCTAAAGCATTAGAATTAGGTTTAAGACCAGTTGTAGTAATCAATAAAGTGGATAAACCAAACTGTCGTCCGGAAGAAGTTCACGATCAGGTTTTTGACCTTTTCTTTAACCTGGATGCAACAGAAGAGCAGTTGGATTTCCCAACTTTCTACGGTTCATCTAAAAATGGCTGGTTTAATACTTCATTAGAAGAAACTAATAATATTTTTCCTTTATTAGACGGTATTTTGGAACACGTTCCAGCGCCGGAAGCAAAAGAAGGTCCATTAAGAATGCAGATTGTATCTCTTGATTTCTCCTCATTTTTAGGTAGAATTGCAATTGGTAAAATTATCCAGGGAACTGTAAAAGAATCACAACAAATTGGTTTGGCGCAGGAAGATGGTAAAATAGTTAGAGGAAAAGTAAAAGAACTTTACGTTTTTGAAGGTCTTGGTAAAAAGAAAGTTCAGGAAGTAAAAGCAGGTGATATCTGTGCGATCGTTGGTTTTGATAAATTCCAGATAGGTGATTCATTCGTAGATCTTGAAAATCCAGATCCATTGCCAAGAACGGCAATTGATGAGCCTACTTTGAACATGACATTCTCTATTAATAATTCACCTTTCTTTGGAAAAGATGGAAAATTTGTGACATCAAATCACTTGAAAGATCGTTTATTCCGTGAGTTAGAGAAAAATTTAGCCTTAAGAGTTGAGCCAACACAAGATGCGAATACATTTTTAGTATTTGGTCGTGGTATTCTTCACTTATCAGTTTTAATTGAAACGATGAGAAGAGAAGGTTACGAAATGACGATAGGTCAACCACAGGTTATTATAAAAGAAATTGATGGCGTAAAATGTGAGCCTTACGAAAGTATGGTAGTTGACGTTCCTGCAGAATTTGCTTCTAAAGTGATCGATCTTGCAACGCAAAGAAAAGGTGATCTTTTGATCATGGAAACTAAAGGCGAAATGCAGCATTTAGAATTTGAAATTCCTTCCAGAGGTTTGATCGGATTGCGTTCTAACATGTTGACTGCAACGGCTGGTGAAGCAATTATGGCACACAGATTTTTAGAGTACAAACCTTTCAAAGGTGCTATTCCGGGAAGAAGTAATGGTGTTTTAGTAAGTAAAGCGCAAGGTCCTGCAACAGAATATTCTATCGCGAAATTACAGGATAGAGGTGTGTTTTATGTAGATCCGGGTGAGCAGATTTATGGTGGTATGATCATCGGTGAGCAAAACAAACCGGGCGATTTGGTTATCAATATCGTTGAAGCAAAACAATTGAATAACATCCGTGCAGCCGGTAAAGATAAAGACGGAAGCATCGCACCAAAAACATTGTTCTCTTTAGAAGAATGTATGGAATATATTCAGGAAGATGAGGCGATCGAAGTAACGCCAAACTTTATCAGAATGCGTAAAAAAGTCTTAAACGAAGACGAAAGAAAGAGAAATGACAGAATGGCGAAATCGTAATTCTCATTAAATATAAAATCCGCTTTAATTAATTTTAGAGCGGATTTTTTTTGTCTTTTATTTAAAAATCTTCAGAATTAGGAGCAGAATATTTTCGCGTTTTCCGAAGCCTCTTCCCGCTGTCCGCTGTATCTTTTTTGCTTTCGAAATGTTGTTTTAAAAAGAAAATTTAAGTCAAGCAAAAAAGGATGCCGCTTCCATCAGGGCTAAAATTGAAGATTTGTTTTTTGTTTCAACTTTTAAAATTGAGAGAAATATAATTTAAATAAAGATTGTTTGTCATTCAGAGCGGAACAAAGTGCAGCGTGGAATCTTAAAATAAGTATTACTTACAATTTTATATCAATAAAAAATCCGATGCAAATTGCACCGGATTATAAGTTTTTATTAATTTGACAACTAACAACTGACAACTGACAACTGACAACTGACAACTGACAACTGACAACTGACAACTATTCCACAACTTTAATTCCGCTCGCCATAAAATTCACTTCCTGTTTTGGTTTCGTGATCATGGCAATTTCTTCCTTAGATTTTTTCGCATCTTCTGCGTAGTGTTGAAGTTCTTTTACAGACGTCATTTTCATCTCTGCATTTCCGGTCAAAACAACATTTTTCCCGCGTAATGCCAAAGGAACTAAGAACGCGTGATCTTTTGTTTTAACAAAAAATCTATTTTTACTGTCCGTTTTTATGGTGAGCCAGCAACCTTCCATTTCGCAAACCTGTTCCACTCTTCCTTTAATGGCGACATTTTCAAGTTTGTTGTTTTTTTGTAATCTTTCTTCCAATTCTGTCGCACTCACAGCAGTTTTCAAAGCTGAATCAGAAACTTCACTTCCGTAGATTTCACCTAACGAAGCATTTCCTGCAGGTGGACCGGATTGCGCGAAAATCATTGTTCCTAAAACAAGGCTTAAAGTCAATATTATTTTTTTCATTTTTTTTGATTTCTGTAAAAATATAAATTAAATTTTAATTTTCATCAAACCTTTTTAAGATCCTTTAACGATTTAGTCGAAAAAAATTTATATTTACGGCTTCAAAACTAAAACTAATGAACAGAAAACTGAAACTTTGGGACGCCGTAATGCTCGTAATGGGCTCGATGATCGGCTCGGGAATATTTATCGTCAGCGCAGATATGATGCGAAATCTCGGTTCAGGATTTTGGCTCATCGTCGTTTGGATAATTACAGGAATAATGACCATCGCCGCCGCAATCAGTTATGGCGAACTTTCCGCCTTGTTTCCAAAGGCTGGCGGACAATACACTTACATCACAAAAATTTTCGGGAAAATGACAGGTTTCCTTTATGGTTGGGGACTTTTTACCGTGATACAAACCGGGACAATTGCTGCAGTTGCAATGGCTTTCAGTAAGTTTACGGCGTATTTAATTCCAAGTTTAAATGAAGCCGCACCCATATTTCAACAAGGCACTTTTCAAATCACCTGGATACAAATTCTTTCAATAGGAATTATTTTGTTGCTCACTTTCATCAATACAAAAGGAATGAAAAATGGCAAAATTGTTCAGGATATTTTCACGGCTTCAAAAGTAATTGCACTTCTAGGAATTATCGTTTTAGGCTTTATTTTGGTTAAAAATTCACATTGGGCAGAAAATATGAGTTTTGGAACGCAGGCTTTTCAAAATCTTAAAAATACAAGTTGGCAACCTATTTCTGGCGTGACATTATTGGGTGGAATTGCCGCCGCAATGGTCGGTTCCGTCTTTTCCAGTGTTGCGTGGGAAAATGTAACTTTCATGTCCGGCGAAATAGAAAATCCCAAGAAAAACGTCGTAAAATCAATGGTTTTAGGAACTTCCGTCGTGATGGTTTTATATCTTTTGATCAATTTGGTTTACCTCAATGTTTTAGACAGAAACGGAATTGCGTTTGCCACAAATGACAGAACTGCAGTTGCCGCTTCCCAACAAATTTTCGGAAGTGTTGGAACTGTAATTATTGCGATTTTAGTAATGATCTCAACCTTTGGCTGCATCAACGGATTGGTTTTCGCAGGATCAAGAGTTTTTCAAACTATGGCGAAAGACGGTTTGTTTTTCAAAGCCGCAATAGAAAATAACAAAAATGACGTGCCGGAAAAATCACTTTGGATGCAGGGCGGTTGGGCGTGCGTTTTGGCTCTCAGCGGACAATACGGCGATCTTTTAGATATGATTTCCTTCGTAATCGTCCTTTTTTACATGATCACCGTGTTCGGTGTAATTTACCTCAGATTTAAAAGTCCGGATTTAGAAAGACCTTACAAAACCTGGCTTTACCCAATTACGCCGTTGCTTTATTTAATCATCGGGACTACTTTTTGCGTCTTGTTAATTTTCTACAAACCGCAATATACGTGGCCAGGATTTATTTTGATTTTAATTGGCGTTCCGGTTTATCTCTCTATCAACCGTAATCAGCAAAGTAAGAACGAGCCTTAGGCGCGTACAATTTTTAAAATAAGGAGCCAGAAGATTATAGATTTTTTCGAAAATTGTAGCCGTTTTCCGCTCTATCTTTTTTGCTTTGAAAGATTTGTTTTTAAAAAGAAAATTTATTTTAAGCAAAAAAGGATGCCGCTTCACCCGGGGCTAAAAGTCCAGTAAGTTTTTCGTCCGAAGATTTCAATATTAAACAAAAAAAACGGGAAAAATCCAAAGATTTTTCCCGCCAGGGCCCAAATACAATAAACTATGAAAAACTATTTGGGTTCAAATGTGCATATCGGAATAATACATTCTTCTAATGAAATTCCACCGTGTTGGTAAGTTTCTTTGTAATAATTTACAAAATGATTATAATTTTTCGGGTAAGCCAAAAAGAAATTATTCTTTGCAAAAATATATTTTGAACTAAGATTTCCTTTCGGTAAAAATAATTTTTCAGGATTATTTACCGCCCAAACATCACTTTTTTCATAAGTTAAACTTCTTCCGGTTTTGTAACGGATATTTGTGGAAGTTTCTCTGTCGCCAACAACCTTACTCGGTTTTTTTACATAAATAGTTCCGTGATCTGTTGTCAAAACTAACTTAAAGCCATTTTCCGCCGCTAATTTTATAACCTTTATAATGGAAGAATTTTCAAACCAGTTTAAAGTAAGCGAACGAAAAGTTTTATCGTCTCTGATCAATTGGTTTACAATATTATTATCCGTTTTTGCGTGTGACAAAATATCGATGAAATTATAAACTATTACGATCAGATCATTACTTTTATGCTGATTAAATTCGTCCAGCACTTTTTTCTCGAAATCAGAATTTAGTATTTTTAAATATTTAATGCTTTTTGCGGAAAGGCCCAAACGTTTCATTTGGTCTTCGAGGAAATCACGTTCAAACTCATTTTTATTACCATCTTCATTGTCATTGAACCATTTATCTGGAAATCTCTTTTCAATTTCTGAAGGCAAAAGTCCTGCAAAAAAGGAATTTCTTGCATATTGAGTTGCCGTTGGTAAAATACTGTAATAGTAATCTTCCGAAGTTTTATTGTAAAATTTAGTGAATAATGGTTCGATCATTTTCCATTGATCGTATCGCAAATTATCAACCATCAAAAGCAAAGTTTTGTCTTTTTCAACAATTGGTTTCACTTTTTCTTTAAAAAGCGTGTGACTCATCAACGGTTTTTCGTTGCTGTTTAGCCAGTCTTCATAATTATTTTCAATAAATTTTGAGAACTGAATGTTGGCTTCCTCTTTTTGACTTTGTAAAAGATCAGCGAAATCATTATCAAAAACTTTGTCAAATTTTATTTCCCAAGCCAGGATCTTTTTATAATATTCTGCCCATTCTGCGGCAGTTTTTAGATAAGAAAGTTCCATACTTAAATTCCGGAATTCCTGTTGGTATTCAGAAATTGTATGTTGCTCAACTAAAGTTTCACTCTGCAGATTTTTCTTTAAAGACAATAAAACCTGATTCGGATTAATTGGTTTTAGCAGATAATCTGAAATTTGAGAACCGATTGCCTGTTCCATTATGTTTTCTTCTTCATTTTTCGTAACCATCACGATTTTTAAAGAAGAATCAATGTTTTTTAAAAGTGGAATAGCTTCAAGACCAGAAATTCCCGGCATGTTTTCATCAAGCAAAACAAGTTGAAATTTTTCACTAGCTAAAATTTCCAGTGCTTCATTTACGTTGTTGATCGGTTTTACCTCGTATCCTTTGTTTTCAAGAAAAACAATATGTGGTTTTAAAAGGTCCACTTCATCATCAATCCATAATATTTTTCCCGACATTTTATTTTATTTAAATATTTCTTGCTCAAAAGTACAATGATTGTTTGGTTTTAAATTGCCAATAAACGCTATTTTAAAGTTAAATAATCGTTAATTATTAAGGCTTTAATAAGTAAATATTATTTAGAAATCGGACAAAATATTATCGCTTTGGTTTTATAAGTTTTAAATTTGTAGCATCTTAAAAAATGCCTTAATGACCAATAAATTAAAAATCATTAACGATCCTGTTCACGGATTTATCAAAATTCCTTACGAAATTTTATTTGATGCGATCGAGCATCCAATTTTTCAACGTTTACGACGGATTTCACAAACCGGATTATTAAATTTAATTTTTCCCGGCGCAACGCATACAAGATTTCACCATGCTTTAGGTGCGATGCATTTAATGTTTACAGCACTCGAAAATTTAAAATTAAAATGTATTGAAATTTCAAAAGAAGAAGAAAAATCGGCGCTTTTAGCAATTTTACTTCATGACATCGGTCACGGTCCATTTTCACACGCTTTAGAAAATATTTTAATTGAAGACTGGCACCATGAAAAACTGTCCTTATTATTAATGGAACAATTAAATGTGGAATTTGATGGTGAATTATCGATGGCAATCGAAATGTTTAAGGGAAAATATCATCGTAAGTTTTTTAATCAGTTGGTTTCTTCTCAAATTGATGTTGACAGACTTGATTATTTAAAAAGAGACAGTTTTTTTTCCGGTGTTTCGGAAGGAAATGTAAATGCACAAAGGATCATTTCAATGATGAATGTCTCGAATGACGAATTGGTGATAGACGTAAAAGGTATTTATTCCATAGAAAATTATCTCACCGCGAGAATGTTCATGTATTGGCAGGTTTATTTTCACAAAACAGCATCTTTGGCTGAGCATTTTTTAGTTAAAATTTTACAACGGGCAAAATTTTTATGCGCAGAAGGAATTGATCTTCCAGCCTCTGATAATTTGAAATATTTTTTAAACAGAAGTCAGCACTCAAAAGCTAATGCTGAAGATATTGAGCGTTTCACAGAACTTGATGATTATGACGTGCTTCTCAGTATAAAAAAGTGGACGAAAAATTCAGATTTTCTATTGTCTTATTATTGTAAGGCCATTATTAACAGAGATTTTCCTAAAAGTATTATTTCATCAAAACCTTTTACCAAAGAATTTATTGAAGATAAAATTGAAAAAATTAATCTGCAATTTAATATTGAAAACGGGAAAGAACTTGTCGGCGAAATAAAAAGAACATTGCTTCCGTATGATGCAGAAAATCAACCTATTTTTTTACTTCAAAAAAACGGCGAAAAAGTAAAACTGGAAGATTCTGAAAATCAAATTTTATCTGCGTTCATAATGGGCGAAAACACGAAATATATCCTTTATTTTCCACGGGATATAGCATAAATATTTCCATATTATAAACTATTTCTGTAAAAGAGTTTTTTATTATCTTTGCAACATATGGAATTCACAGCAGCGCAAATTGCCGGCATTATTGCCGGAAAAATTATAGGAAATAAAGATGCCGTTATAAATGGCGTATCACCTATAGAGAGCGGCTTAGAAGGCCATTTATCTTTTGTTGGACAGGAGCGGTTTACTCAATATCTGCAAAATTCTCAATGTTCTGTTTTAATAGTTTCAGAAAAATTACTTGAAGATAAAAGTTATAATCCAACCATAATTGCTGTGGAAGATGCTTACCTTTCCTTTCAGGTTTTAATGAACATGTATCAGGAAATGCAGTCTAAGCGTTCCGGTATTGAAGATGGTTCAAAAATCCATGAAACTGTGGAACTTGGTGATGATGCTTATGTTGGATCACACGCCTACATTTCTGAAAAATCTAAAATTGGTGCATCAACACAAATATATCCGCAAGTTTACATCGGTAAAAATGTAAAAATTGGCAAAAACTGCAAAATTTACAGTGGTGCGAGAATTTATGATTTTTGCGTGATCGGTGATAATTGCGTGATTCATTCAAACACCGTTGTCGGTTCGGACGGATTTGGTTTTCAGCCTACAAAAAATGGTTTTGAAAAAATTCCTCAGCTTGGAAATGTCATTATAGAAAATAATGTTGAAATAGGTTCTAACTGTAGTATTGACCGTGGTACTATTGGCTCAACAATTATTGGCGAAGGAACAAAAATCGATAATTTGATTCAAATTGCACACAATGTGAAAATCGGGAAACATAATGTGATTGCTGCACAAACAGGAATTGCAGGTTCAAGCGTTGTAGGTGACTGGAATATGATCGGTGGACAGGTTGGAATTGTAGGTCATATTAAAATTGGTAACAACGTTCAAATTCAGGCGCAAAGCGGAATTATTAAAAATACAAAAGATGGCGAAATCTTGTACGGTTCACCATCGATGAATGCCAGTGATTTTCGAAGAAACTACGTTCACTTCAGAAATTTCGCTGACATTGTACAAAGGCTAAATAAATTAGAAAAAAACTCAAACGATAAAACTAATGAGTGATAAGCAAAAAACTATTAATGAAGCAGTTAGTCTTTCAGGAATAGGTTTACACACAGGAAAAGAAGTTAATGTAACTTTAAAACCAGCGAAGGAAAACACCGGTTTTGTCTTCGTCCGGACAGATTTGGAAGGTCATCCACAGGTGGAAGCTGATATTAATTTTGTAACGACAACTGACCGCGGCACAACTTTAGAAAAATTAGGTGTGAAAATCCACACTTGCGAGCACATTTTGGCAGCATTAGTTGGAATGGACGTTGACAATTGTTATATTGAGATGAATAATGCAGAACCACCGATCATGGATGGTTCTTCTAAATATTTTGTAGAAGCCATTGAAAAAGTCGGCACTCTTGAACAAAATATTAATCGTGAATATTTGATAGTAAAGGAAGTTTTAAGTTATGTTGATAATGAAACAGGTTCTGAAATAACGATCATTCCTTCGGACAACTATGAAATAACGACGATGGTTGATTTTGGAACTAAAGTTTTAGGAACACAAAATGCAACTATAAAAGATATTTCAGAATTTAAGGATGAAGTAGCGAACGCCAGAACTTTCAGTTTCCTTCATGAGCTTGAAATGCTTTTGGACAATGGTTTAATAAAAGGTGGTGATATCAGTAACGCAATTGTTTATGTAGATAAAGAATTAACGCCGGAAACTACAGAAAAATTAAAAAAAGCTTTTGGTAAAGAAAATATTTCAATAAGACCAAACGGCATTTTAGATAATTTAACATTGAATCATCCTAACGAAGCAGCAAGACATAAAATGTTGGATGTAATTGGTGATTTAGCTTTAGTTGGTGTTAAAATTAAGGGAAAAGTAATTGCAAATAAACCTGGTCATCAGGTAAATACACAATTTGCAAAAAAATTAAATAGACAGTGGAAACTTCAAAAAAAGAAAAATGTTCCAGATTTTGACCTAACAAAACCACCGGTTTTTGATATTGTGGATATCATGCGGATGTTGCCGCACCGAGCGCCTTTTCTTTTAATTGATAAAATTTTGGAGATTTCTGACAGTCATGTGGTTGGTTTAAAAAATGTATCTGTAAATGAACCTTTTTTTCAAGGTCATTTTCCAAAAGAACCTGTTATGCCGGGCGTTTTGCAGGTTGAAGCAATGGCACAAGCTGCTGGAATTTTAGTTTTGGCAAGTGTTCCGGATCCGGAAAATTATTCTACTTATTTTATTAAAATAGATAAAGTGAAATTTAAGAAAAAAGTAGTTCCTGGCGATACTATGATTTTTAAGATTGAACTTTTAGAACCTATAAGACGAGGCATTGTTCACATGCAAGGCTACGGTTATGTAGGAGATAGTGTTGTAGTAGAAGCCGAACTTATGGCACAGGTTGCTAAAATGAAACAAGATTAAAAGCTTATGATTCACCAGTTATCCGTTGTTGATAAAAGAGCAAAAATTGGAAAAAATGTCATCATAGAAGCATTTACGAGTGTCGCCGCAGATGTTGAAATTGGCGAGGGAACCTGGATCGGTTCTAATGTAACTATTTATGAAGGCGCCAGAATAGGAAATAATTGTAAAATTTTCCCCGGCACTGTAATTTCTGCCGTTCCTCAGGATTTAAAATTTGATGGCGAAGTTACTCAGGTAATCATCGGAAATGGAACTACTTTGCGAGAATGTGTAACAGTAAATCGTGGAACAAAAGCATTAGGTTTTACAAAAATTGGGGAAAATTGTTTAATAATGGCAACTTCTCACATTGCGCACGATTGTCTAATTGGTGATAATGTAATAATTGCAAACGGCTGTGGCATCGCAGGTCATGTAGAAATTGGTGATTATTCGATTATGGGCGGACTTTCTGCCATTCAGCAGTTTGGGAAAATCGGCAAACACGCCATGATTTCCGGCGGATCACTTATCAGAAAAGACATTCCACCTTACGTAAAAGTTGGTAGAGTTCCCATCACTTATGCAGGAATAAATTCCGTAGGTTTAAGAAGAAGAGGTTACAGCAATGAAAAGATCTTCGAAATTCAGAAAATTTACCGCGCGATCTTTCAAATGGGATTAAATGTTTCACAAGCAGTAAGTTACATTGAAAAAGAAATGCTGCCGACCGCAGAAAGAGATGAAATTCTCACCTTTATTCAAAATTCGCCACGCGGTATTGTAAAAGGTTATGGAACCAGTAAAGAATAAATTTATATTTTAAATAAAACAAAATCAAACGATTTTAACAAAAAATAAACCAAGAAAAGTAAATGGCAACAAGCGGCGATATTAAGAAAGGACTTTGCATTGAATTTAACAATGATATCTTTAAAGTAATAGAATTTATGCACGTAAAACCTGGTAAAGGTCCTGCATTCGTGCGTACAAAATTGAAAAGTGTAACCAATGGAAAAGTATTGGATAACACTTTCTCTGCAGGTAATAAAATAGATGAAGTAAAAGTAATTACCCGAAAATTTCAGTATTTATACGATGATGAAAATGGATTTCATTTTATGAATAATGATGATTTTTCCCAACTTTACATCGACAAAGAAATGATTGAAAATTCGCAGTTCATGAAACCTGGCGAGGAAGTTACCATCATTTTAAAAGAAGCAGATGAATCTCCACTTTCTGCAGAAATTCCGCCAACAGTCTATTTAGAAGTGACCGAAGCAGATCCTGGCGTGAAAGGAAATACCGCAACAAACGCTTTAAAACGTGCAACTTTGGAAACTGGCGCAATTGTAAATGTGCCTTTATTTATTGAAGCTGGAGACAAAATAAAAGTAAATACAGAAGACGGAAGTTATTTGGAAAGGGTTAAATAAGTTTTTTATGGCAGACATTTCCGCCTTCCGTTCCCGCTATTTTGCTCAGAAGATTTTCTACAAATATGAAAAGCTTTTAAGCAAAATGAGCTTCACTCAAGTCGGGCTGCAATTTTGGTATAAAAAGAACAGTTATCGTAAGTTTAAACTACAACCCGTAAACTAAAAACTACAAGCTAAAAAATGACTTTTCAACACCCACAAACATTAAAATCTATCGCCGATTTAATTCAGGCAGAATTTATTGGTGATGAAAATTTTGCCATTAATGGAACTAATGAAATTCACCGCGTGAAAGCCGGTGAAATTGTTTTCGTTAATCATCCAAAATATTACGATAAAGCTTTAAATTCTGAAGCGACCATTATTTTAATTGATAAAAAAGTAGAAGCGCCTGAAGGAAAAGTACTTTTAATTTCAGACGATCCTTTCCGGGATTTTAATTTGATCAATTCACATTTTACGAAAATAAATCCTTTCATCACAGAACTTCACAATGTGGAGGTCGGTGATAATTCAAATATTCATCATTCCGTAATTATCGGTAATGACGTAAAAATCGGAAATAATTGCACCATTTTTCCAAATGTTGTTATCGGTGACAGAACTCAGATTGGTGATAATTGCATCATTCAATCTAACACCGTTTTGGGCGGCGACGCTTTTTATTATAGAAAATTAAACGGTGAATATGATAGAATGATTTCTGTTGGAAATGTTATCTTAGAAGACAACGTAGAAATCGGAAATAACTGCTGCATTGATCGCGGTGTTACAGATTCAACGATTATTAAAAGAGGTTCAAAACTTGACAATTTAATTCAGATTGGTCACGACACAGTTTTAGGAAACAGAACCTTAATTGCTTCCGGCGCTTTGATCGCGGGTTGTTGCATTATTGAAGATGATGTCACAATTTGGGGACAAGTTGCTATGGCTTCCGGCAAAAGGGTGGGCAAGGGCGCCGTAATTTTAGGCAAAACCGGTGTCAACAAAGATCTGGAAGGCGGTAAAACCTATTTCGGACAATTGGCTGAAGAATTTCGGGATTATTTAAGAAAAGAAATTAAGATCAAAAATTTAAAATAAAAAATGACTATTAATCAAGTTTCATTTAATATTAATTAAATTTGTGAAAATTAAGGATAAATTAAAAAAATATATAAAAAACAAAAAATGTCAATATTAGTAAACAAAGATTCTAAAGTAATTGTACAAGGTTTTACAGGTAATGAAGGAACATTCCACGCTGGCCAAATGATAGAATATGGAACCGACGTTGTTGGGGGCGTAACACCGGGAAAAGGTGGTTCTGAACATTTAGGAAAACCTGTATTCAATACTGTTGCAGAAGCTGTTGAAAAAGCAAAAGCAAACGTAAGTATCATTTTTGTACCGCCGCCATTTGCTGCTGACGCTATCATGGAAGCTGCTGATGCAGGTATTAAAGTGATCGTTTGTATTACTGAAGGAATTCCTGTGGAAGATATGGTAAAAGTAAAACATTATATTTCTGATAGAGATTGCCGTTTGATCGGACCAAACTGTCCGGGAATTATTACTTCTGATGAAGCAAAAATCGGAATTATGCCAGGTTTTGTTTTCAAAAAAGGAAAAGTCGGTATCGTTTCAAAATCAGGAACTTTAACTTACGAAGCTGCAGATCAGGTTGTGAAAGCCGGTTTCGGTGTTTCTACAGCCATCGGAATTGGTGGAGATCCAATTATCGGGACTACGACCAAAGAAGCTTTAGAAATGTTCATTAATGATCCGGAAACTGAAGCGGTTGTTATGATCGGCGAAATTGGTGGAAATCTGGAAGCAGAAGCTGCAAAATATTACGCTGCGAGTGGTTCTAAAAAACCTGTCGTAGGATTTATCGCGGGACAAACTGCACCGAAAGGAAGAACAATGGGTCACGCCGGCGCTATCGTAGGTGGGGAAGATGATACAGCACAGGCAAAAATGGAAATTATGAGAAAGAACGGCATTCACGTTGTTGATTCGCCAGCTGATATCGGCAAAACAGTTGCGAAAGTTTTAGCTTAAAATAAACACACACAGATATGAAAAAATTAATTTTATCCACAGCTTTGTTCAGCGCCGTTTTTTTATCCGCACAGATAGATTTGCGCAGCACACGTTTCGGAATTACAGCCGGGCCGAATTATTCCCGTGTACAAAATGCGCATAACCCTTCCGGGCCAAGGTATTCGTTTTATGCAGGCGTTTTAGCATTAATTCCGATCGATAACAACAGCCAGTTTTATCTTCAGCCAGAATTGCTTTATTTGGGCGCGGGTGAAACCGGGAAAGATAAAGATGCTAAAAATAAACCGGGATATAATGCAAAGTATTCGAGTAATTATATCAGTGTGCCAATTAATTTTAAAGCTTATTTTTCTGAAGCTGAAAGCGAATTTTTTGCTTTCGCTGGACCAAGATTTGATTTTTTAGTGAGTCAGACAGTTACTGATACAAACCGACCGGAATCTTACAGTATCGAAAATTTTGGAAAGGCTGCAACCTTCAATTTTAATATTGGTGCAGGTGTAGGTTATAGTTTCAAAAGACAGCTGGAGTTATCTTTGAAGTATGATGCAGGTTTATCGAACGCTTATCCGGATTTGAAAAATTCTCCGTCAGAGATTAAAACAAATGATCCTGACGTTGCTAAGAAAAAATCGCAGCAAACGATCAGTGTTGGTTTAAGTTATATTTTTCAATAAAGATTTTAGCCAAAATATTAAATTTAAAACTTAAGTAATTTATTTTACTTAAGTTTTTTTTATTTTTAGCCCAAGTTCAAACTAGATTTTTTATTTTTGGAAAATGGATGTGAAAGATTTTTATTCTGTTTTAAAAAAGGCAAACAAAGTTTGTATTAACAGCAAAGATGTATCGGAAAATGATGTTTTTTTTGCTTTTTCAGGTGAAAGTTTTAACGGCGCGTCAAAAGCTTTAGAAGCAATTGAAAAAGGAGCTTTGGCTGTAATCGTGGAAGATCAGTCATTTGAAAATTCCGATAAAAATATTCTCTTCGTTGAATCAACGTTAAAGTTCTTGCAGGAATTGGCTCTTTATCACCGTTCACAATTAAAAATTCCGGTTATTGGTCTTACAGGAAGTAATGGAAAAACGACAACGAAAGAATTAATTCACGCTGTTTTATCTAAAAAATTTAAAGTTCAGTATACTTCCGGGAATTTGAATAACCACATTGGCGTTCCTTTAACATTGCTTTCAGTAAAAGATTTTCACGAAATTGCGGTCATCGAAATGGGCGCAAATCATCAAAAAGAAATTGAATTCCTCTGTACTTTGGCGCAACCAAATATTGGCTATGTCACAAATTTTGGTAAAGCACATTTAGAAGGTTTTGGTGGAGTAGAAGGTGTTATTAAAGGTAAATCTGAATTATATGATTATTTGATTTCTAATGATCAGAAAATTTTAATTAATGAAAATGATCCGATTCAGGTTGAAAAAACTAAAAATTATCAGGAAAAAATAACTTTTGGAAAAGACGAAAGTAAATTTAATTTCGATTTGATCAGAAAAAATACTTTCGTTGGTTTTAAGTATAAAAATGAAGAAATAATGTCGCGTTTGACGGGCGATTATAATTTTACCAATCTTTGCGCTGCTGCAAGTTTAGGACTAGAATTTGGCATTTCTGCTGAGCAAATAAAAGAAGCAGTTGAAAATTATGAGCCAACCAATATGCGTAGTCAGATCATGCATCGAAATGGAAAAATTTTAGTTTTGGATACGTACAACGCAAATCCGAGTTCTATGGTAGAATCTTTGAAAAATTTTAGTCAGTTTGAAGGTTCGAAGACAGTGATAATAGGCGATATGCTCGAGTTGGGAGATGAAAGTGAAAAAGAACATTTAGAAATTTTAAACTTTGCAGAAGGTTTGAACTTTGATCAGATAATATATGTTGGCCCAAATTTTATGAAAATTAGACCTGAAAAAAGTTATTTAACGACGCATGATTTAACTGAACAAATCAGAAATAATCCGGTCGAAACTAAAAATATTTTATTAAAAGCATCCCGTGGAATTGCTTTAGAAAAGATTTTAGAGGTTCTCTGATTTTGCCGCTTCTTCCAGAATTAATTTGATATTCTGAAAAGTTTTTGGCAAAACATCATTTTTTATCATATCGTTGTTTTTCCAGGAAACTTCTTTGATTCCTTCTTCAATTTGTGGAATCGGGGTTTCATTTCCTTCATAAAGCATTTTAAACCAATTTGTTTTTTTTAAAATTTTTTTGCCGTCTCTTTCCGTATAAATGTGATAAGTTTCGTTGATAAAATGTCCTAAAATAAGATGTTTTAAGCCGGTTTCTTCTTCAACTTCCCGCACTGCATTTTCTTCAATAGTTTCTCCTTTTTCAAGTTTTCCTTTCGGCAGATCCCATTTCCCTAGTCTATGAATAAACAAAATTTCCTTTTTCTGATTATAGACCACGCCGCCCGAAGCCTCGATCTGTTTAAATAATGATTTAAAACTATTCCAAATTTCCCCTAAATTTTCACCATAAATATTAATAGCGTCTGATGCCGTGTTTTCCAGAAAATCGACTGCCATTTCAAGGCTATGCGCACCATCAAACTTTATGTGCTTTACGTCTAATTCCGGTAATTGTGTTAGACTTAATTTTTTTTCATTCACAAAAACTTTATACATTTGCAGGGCTTTAGATTTAATACAAAAATATAAAAATGAATTTAGAAGGACGAAAAATTACCGTTAATAAATCACGTGAAGATTTAGTGGCAATGTTAAAAAAACCGGAAGATTACAGACATTTAATGCCGGAATCTCTTCAGAATTTTGAAGCACGCGAAGACGGATTTAAATTTAGTTTAAAAGGAATGCCGGAAATTGCCTTAAAAATAGAAAATGTAACTGATAATGAGGTCGTTTTAAAATCTGCAAGTTCAAGTCTGGATTTTTCTTTAACAGGGAATTTAAATGACGCTGGTGAAAATAAAACAGAAGTTCAGCTTTTATTTCACGGGGAATTTAATCCTTTTATCAAAATGATGGTTGAGAAACCTTTGCAGAATTTTATCAATGCATTGACAGACAATTTAGAAAAATTGTAGATTTAAATAATATTTTTTAAAAGACTTCAATTAATTTGAGGTCTTTTTATATTAAAATTCCACTGCTGTGATCGTGCAAACTCCCAGTCGCTGAGCACAATACATTATTTTCGCCCCGAAGTTTTAAAACACCCATAAATCCGAAAATCAAAGCTTCTTTGAAATCTATGATTTTATTTTCAGGAATAATTATTTTACAATCAGTTTTGGATCTTATTTTTTCTAAAAGAAAATCATTGTAAGTGCCGCCGCCGGTTAACAAAACATTATTTATTTTAAATTTATTTAAAATTTCTGCAATTTTATCAGCAGCATGTTCAGAAAATGTGGCTAAAATATTTTCTGCGGAATCATTCTTTAACAAAGGAAATATTTCATTTTTGACGAATTCGAAACCCAAAGATTTTGGCGTCGTATTTTTGTAGAATTCTAAATTATTCAGGTGTTGTAAAATTGATTGATTTACGATTCCAGCTTTTGCAATTTCACCTTTATCATCAAATTTTTTGCCTAGTTTTTCTGAAAAATGATTTAAAACGATATTTAAAGGAGAAATATCAAACGCCATTCTCTTTCCCTTTTCTTTAAAGGAAATATTCGAAAATCCGCCTAAATTTAAACACGCTTCGTACTTTGAAAATAAAATTTCATCACCGATAGGAACTAACGGCGCGCCGTTTCCACCCAGTAAAACATCCTGACTGCGAAAATCGTAAACAACTGGAAAATTATTTTTGATTTTTATCGCGCGTCCATCGCCAATTTGACAAGTAAATTTTTTCTCAGGTTGGTGATGAACTGTGTGTCCGTGGGAAGAAATTAGATTGATTTCCTTAATTTTTTTTAAAACAATAAATTCTGCAATCTGATCTCCTAAATAAAATCCATATTCAGAATTTAATTCCAAAAGATCTGTGGCGGAAAGATTAATGGCCTCTTCCAGTTTTTCTTTCCAATTTGAGGAATAGGGAATTGTTTGAGCTTCAAGAATTTCAAAATTCCAAATTAAATCTTTCAAACTAAATTTCGCGTAACAAATATCCAGACCATCCAAACTGGTTCCAGACATTAATCCTAAGGCAAAATAAGTATTCATCAGCTTTTGGTTAAAATAATATTACCGCTGTCCTTCCGGAATTTTTTTGGCATTAATATCCCCGGAATTATTGTAAAAAGTGTAAGCCGAAAAGTCGTCTTTCGCCGTCATTCCATTCGCTCCAATTAGTGTTGATCCATCTTTATCAGTGACAAAAACGGTATCACTGGTGTACATTTTTTTATTTTTTTTGTCCCAGTAGATAGATTGTGTCGCAAAAATCTGGCCTTCATTAGTTACGATTCTTACGTTGCCTTTTGCCTCATAGAATTGTTTAGACTCAATAATTTTTGCATATTTTGCTTTAATTGTTCCAGGCTTTTCTGGCTTTTTCTTGTCAAAAAACTGGATGTAAATTCCCTTTCTTGCCTCAATGTAAGGAGAATCGATAAGTTCGTATTTTTCTATCAAAACCGCCGTAGCGCGTATTTTAACAAACCCGGAATCGCGCTGGATAATTTGAGCACCATTTATAACCTGAGATGGAAAGTTGAGTTTTTTTTTGCCTACGGCATTTGTCAAATCTTCTTCACAGGATGTTAAACAAAAAAATATAGCGACACTTAAAAAAGCCGCTATATTTTTATATTTTATTTGTTTTAAGAAAAACCACATTTTTAATCGTAGTAACGTTTGTTAAACCATTTATCGGCAAAATTAATTCCTATTTTCAAATTAACAAAATTTTGGTTGATCAAATTATTTTGAAGTGTTCCACGTTTCCCGATTTCTAATCCAAGATCTAAAGAACTTGCAGCATTTACTTTGCCACCAAAAGGAACCGTTACGCCGCCTGTAAGTGCAAATTCATTAATATTTTTGTTGTTTAAATATAAATTGCCCTTTTCATAATAAGCACCATATCGATAGGTGATCTTTTGAAGATAGTTTCTAAAATTATTAAAATCAGGTAAATACCAGCCGCCGACTGAAGCTTTATAAGAGTCTTTATACTGAAAATCCTGACCTAAAAAAGCTGCCGATTGTCCTTGCTTGTAATTTAGCTGACCACTTAGAAACCATTTTGCTTCTTTTCCATAACCCACACCTACAGAAGCCTGCATTGGGAACAGATTATTTTCTTTCCTAATCGTGCTTTCGATAATAAATTCATCCTGTAATGCGCCGGCAGGACCATTAAAGTAAGTACTGTTCTTATAAGCGGTAACCGTATTTCCTGTTGCTCCGAACGTGTAAGTTGCTCCGGCAGTAAATTTGTGGTCGTCTTTTAATTTTTTCTGATAAACCGTACCTGCTGTAAAATCAAAAGTTTTTATTCTGTTTCTGGTTTCAAAACCGTTAATTAAAGTGGCATCTGTATTAGTTATTTCTTCATTATTGAACAAATTCCCAAAATAGAAATTGCTTCGTAAACCAAGCGCAAAACCTGGAATGATTTGGTATGAAAGTCCGGCCTGTACTGTACTTACAGTTCCCGTTCCGGTAAAAGTATTCAAAGTTGTAACGGTACCGTTCGTTTCAAAATTTTGAAAACTGTAGTTTTTACTGCTGTAAGGCTGAAAACCAAGACCGAATTTTACACTTTTAGAAAGTGGAAATGCGATCGATATATTTGAAAGATAAGTTGAATGTTTTGTAACCTTCGTACCGTCAAAATTAGTTTTGAAAAAATTATTCTCATTTGTAGCTTCAACTTTTATGGATGTAAGCTCCATATTGATGTTCGCCGCAGGATTTGTAAAGTTGTAAGAGTTTGTAAAATCAGAAATATAAGCTGTAGAAATCCCTCCCATTGCATTAATATCCGTCGTGTTATCATATTTCACATCTCCGATCCCAAAAGAGGCATAAGGAGAATTTCCGATACTTTGAGCCTGTAAAACATACCCTGCAGCAAGGAAAGATATAACAAAAAATCTTTTCATAAATATTTTTAAAAATAATGCGCAAATATCCTACTTTATAATGGATTGAGAAAATATACCGCCGTTAAAGTTTGTTAAGTATCAACTTTAAAAAATAAGCGTTAATAAGGCCTGCAATATTTTATTTGATTTAAAGAATTATGGGTGAAATTGAAATCTTTAAAATATTCAAACTTTTATAAATAAAATTCCAGTCTTCTAATTTCCTGAATTTTGAGATTTAAAATATGTTTTTCTTTATCTTTGAAAAATGGATTGGAACGCGGTCATCGGGCAGGAAAATATAAAATTAACTTTGCAGCAAAGCATTGCAGAAAAAAGGCTGAGTCATGCTCAATTATTTGTGGGAAGATCTGGTTACGGTGTTTTACCAATCGTTTTATCTTTTGTCAAGGAAATTTTTAAACAGGAAAAAGCAGGTTCCGGTTCCAAAGTTGACCATCTTAATCATCTTGATCTGCATTTTAGTTTTCCCATTTTTACTGAAAATAATAAATCTGTGAGCAACAGATTGTTTTCCGAATTTCGCCAGATGATCTTAGACAATCCTTACGCGGAATTCAACGACTGGAAGGATATTTTGGATTCCCAGAATAAGCAGCTTTTTATTTCTGCCGAAGAAATTGAGGAACAAAATGCCAAATTTTCCTTAAAAAGTTTTGAAGGTGGAACAAAAATTTTAATTGTTTGGCAGGCCGACAAAATGAATAACGCAGCGGCTAATAAATTTCTCAAATTTCTTGAAGAACCGCCAAAAAATACTTTAATTTTTCTCATCGCGGAAAATATTGATGATATTTTGCCCACAATTTTATCACGTTGTCAATTAATAGATATTCCGCGCATTTCTGATGACGCGTTGAAAAGTGCCTTAAAAGAAAATGGAGTTTCTTCAGAAAAAGCAGAGGAGATCATTTTTTCAGCTGAAGGAAATTGGAATCAGGCGAGAAATTTAGTAAAAGCCGATCATTCTGTTTCAGAATTTGAAATGCTTTTCGTGGCTTGGGTAAGATTTGCGTTTCAGGCAAAAAAAAATCCTTTAATGCTAAAAGAGCTCGTGAAATGGGGGAGAAATATTGCAGTTTGGAATAAAGAAAAGCAAAAGCAATTTCTGGATTATTGCGCAGAAATGTTTCGCCTGGCTTTAATGCAAAATTATGGAGTAGAACAGTTGGTCTACAAAAAAATAGAGCAAAATTTCAAATGGGAAGGTTTCTCAAAATTTATCCACGGGAATAATATAGAATCTATTATAGAGGAGATTTCTGCGGCAGATTATCATCTTTCCAGAAATGCCAATTCTAAAATTGTCTGGACGGATTTGGGAATTAAATTAACGAGATTTATTCATCGTACAGCTTAGAAATTATTTAAAATCATCCTTAATCGTTTTTATCCTAAGTTTTTAATCCAATTTTTTAGACAATTTATTTTTTCTAAACTTTATTAAAATCATCTATCACAATCATTAAAAATAAAATCAATCAATCGTTTGATTTATTAAATTTTTTTGTAGTTTTGCACAGTCAAAAAACAACAGGTGATTTCAAAAGAACATAACATATTATTTGCGGCGGAAAAATTATTTTCCGAAAAAGGCTTTGATGGAACTTCCACAAGGGAGATCGCGACTGCCGCAAAAGTGAATGTTTCGATGATATCTTACTATTTCGGATCAAAGGAAAAACTTTTAGAAAGTCTTTTTGAAACAAGAATGGCAGAAGCCCAATCTTACATGACGGAAATTGTTGCGAGAAAAGATATTAATGAGTGGCAAAAAATTTCTTTGATAATCGACCGCTACACAGACCGCGTAAGAGAACTAAAAGTTTTTTACAACATCATGCAAACTGAGCAGTTGACCAATAAAAATAAAACAATTGTCAATTTTCTGAAAAATTCTAAGCTGGGTTATTTGAAAGTTTACGAAGATCTGGCAAAGAAGGGTTTTGAAAGTAAAATTTTTAAAAAACAGCCAAACATTGCCTTTATGCATTCTACTTTAATTGGGACAATGTTTTATGCAATGAATGGTTTAACACTATACAAAGAGTATTTTCATAAAACAGCAGAAGATATTTCTTTTGATGACGACTATTACACGGAACTAAACATACATATTAAACAAGTTTTAAAAAACCTTTTGGGTTATGAAGAAAATTAATAAAAGCCTTTTTGCTTTTACCTTATTTCTGGGTTTTTCATTTTTGAATGCACAGGAAACGAAAATGCTTACATTGGACGAAGCCATTGAAATGGGCATTAAAAACAGCAAAAATTTAAAGATCGATCAGGCGAAAATTTCGCAGGCAACGGCAGATCTTTTGGAGGCAAAAAACAGAAAGTTACCGGATTTCAATCTTTCCGGATCTTATTTGAGATTAACGAATGCAAATGTTGACCTTAAATTTTTAAACCCTACATCAGGTAACAAAACGCCGTCGCCATCCTCTGCGTTGATTGGTCAGGCGAATTTATCTTTGCCACTTTATGCTGGTGGAAGAATAAAATACGGTATTCAATCTGCTGAATATTTGATGGAAGCTTCAAAATTAAAAAATGAAAACAATCAGCAGGCAGTAACTTATAATATCGCGCAGGCTTATAATAATTTGTTTAAGGCCAACCAGGCGATAAAAGTTTTAGAGGAAAATCTTTCAGCTTCTGCAAAAAGGGACGAAACGTTTTTAAAACTGGAAAATAATGGTTTACTGGCCAGAAATGACCGTTTGAAAGCTAATCTTCAAACTTCAAACATCGAGCTACAACTTTTGGAGGCACAAAATAACTATTCAATTGCGACCATTAACATGGATCTGCTAATTGGGTTAAAAGAAAATACAATTTTGCAGGTTGATCCAAATTACATCAGTGAGCAAAAAGATCTCAATTTTGTGGATTATTATTTAACACAGGCGCAGCAAAACCGTAAAGATCTTCAGTCATTGGCAATGCAAAGAAAAGCGGCAGAACTTGGAACTAAATCAGCAAAAGCGGAATATTTACCAAGTATAGCATTAACAGGTGGTTATGTTGCAGCAGATGTGCCAAAAGTTTTAACTGTTTATAATGCGGTAAATGTTGGATTGGGAATTAAATATAACCTCGGAAATCTTTGGAAGAAAAATTCAGGATACATAAAATCGCAGGCGATTGAAGAAGAATTAGCAGCCAATAATGAGCTACTTGATGACCAGATAAAACTGGAAGTGAGCAGAGATTATCAAAATTTAAATTTCTCTAATCAAAAGATAAAAGTTTATCAGAAAGCACAAGAGCAGGCAGCAGAAAATTTTAGAATTACAAAAAATAAATATGACAATGGTCTTTCTAATATTACAGATCTTTTAGATGCTGATGCAGCAAATACTTCCGCGGAAGTTAATATTGTAAATGCGCAGGCAGATGCAGCTTTAGCTTATAGAAAATTATTACAGACCAGCGGAATTTTAATTAAAAACTAATAAATAAGAAAAAATAATAATGGAAAATAACGTAGAAAACGAGGAATTGTTCCCACAGCCAAAAAAGAAAAAAAGTTTACTTTTTCCGATACTTTTAGCTGTATTGATTTTAGTAGGTGGTTTTTTCGGCTACCGCTATTACAAATTTAGCCAGTCTCATGAAGATACGGACGATGCACAGATCGCGGCAAATCTAAGTCCGGTTATCTCAAAAATTTCAGGTTATGTCAATGAAATAAAAGTTAAAGATAACCAGTTTGTAAAAAAAGGAGATACTTTAATTGTTTTGGACAATACCGACCAAAAATTAATGGTTGATCAGGCGAAAGCAGCTTTAGGAACGGCACAAAGTAATATATCAGGAGCAAGAGCTTCTTCCGCTGCGGCAGGTTCTAATATTAATACTTCCCGCGCGGCAGTTGTGACAGCGAATTCACAGATCGAAGCAGCGAGAGTCAATGTCCGCAGAACTTCTCAGGATTTAGGAAGATATGCAAATTTAGTAAAAGACCACAGCATCACTCAACAGCAATATGATGTTGCTTTAGCTGCAAAACAAACAGCAGACGCACAATTAAGAGTTTTAATAGATCAGCGAAATCAAATTTCTCAGCAAACGGGAGTTGTAAATTCTCAAACTGCTGCAAGCTCTGAGCAGATTGGCGTGGCGACTTCTATGGCAAAGCAAAAAGAAGTTGAGGTTGAGAATGCAAAACAACAGCTTTCTTACACAGTGATAGTTGCAGCTGAGGATGGATATGTTTCAAAAGTAAATATTCAAAGTGGCCAGTTTGTTCAGGCAGGCGCACAATTATTTAGTATAATAGTTGACAACAGCAAATGGGTGGTTGCCAATTTTAAAGAAACGCAGTTAACCGAAATGACTGAAGGTCAAAATGTTGAAATAGAAATTGATGCTTATCCAGGTAAAAAATTCCAGGGTGTAGTAAGTTCATTTTCACCGGCAACAGGTTCTACATTCTCAATTTTGCCTCCGGATAATGCGAGTGGGAATTTTGTGAAAGTAGTACAAAGATTACCTGTAAAAATCACATTTAAAAACCTTGATGAAAAAACGGAAAAGAAACTTTTCGCAGGTATGAATGTGAAAGTAACGGTTGATCTGTAAGGACTTAAGTATAAAAGAAAAATAAATGATGGACTTTAAAATTGGAAAGTATTTTCTATTATTTAAAGTCTAAAATTTAAAATTTAAAATAATTTAAAATGCAGGATGATTCACTGGTAGAATATGGCGCAAGACGCTTTATTATTACCATCACCGCAATTTTGTGTGCGCTCTTAGAAATTGTAGATACTACGATTGTTAATGTCGCATTGCCGGAAATGAAAGGAAATCTTGGCAGTACTTTGTCGGAAGTTGGCTGGGTGATCACCGCTTATGCGATCGGGAATGTAATTATTGTACCGATGACGAGCTGGCTTTCCCAACAGTTTGGACGTAGAAATTATTTCGCCGCTTCAATTCTGATCTTCACTTTATTCTCTTTTATGTGTGGAAACGCCACAAATTTATGGGAACTTGTAGGTTTTAGATTTTTGCAGGGCGTTGGTGGCGGTGCACTATTAGTGACTTCTCAAACTATTATTACAGAATCTTATCCTTTAGCAAAACGAAGTATGGCGCAGGCGATATACGGTTTGGGGGTGATTATAGGTCCAACTTTAGGTCCACCTTTGGGCGGTTATATTGTAGACAATTACAGTTGGCCATTCATTTTTTACATCAATATTCCTATTGGGATTATTGCCGCGATTATGACCATTCAGTTTGTCAGAAGTCCCAAATTTTCGGAAAAAAGGAGTGTTTCAGATGTTGATTGGTTTGGAATTGCGCTTCTTGCAATTACCGTTGGTTCTCTACAGTTTATTTTAGAACGCGGTCAGGAAGATGATTGGTTTGACAGCAGCACGATCATAATGTTTACTGCTTCCGCTATTTTAGGATTTGTTTTCTTTATTTGGCGGGAACTCACTTTCCGATATCCAATTGTTGAATTAAGGGTTTTAAAAAATGGAAATCTTCGTTTAGGAACGATCATGTCATTTATTTTAGGTTTTGGGTTATATGGTTCCACTTTTATTGTTCCGCTTTACACGCAAACAATTTTAGGTTGGACAGCGCTTGAATCTGGTGCTTTAATGATTCCCGCAGCCTTAACAACCGCCGTAATGATGCCTATTATTGGTAAACTTTTAACGGCAGGTGTTAAACAGCAATATTTAGTAGCAGGAGGTTTATTGCTATTTTTCATTTACAGTTTTTGGGGTTACAAAATTTTAACGCCAGATACAGGAAAAGACGCTTTTTTCTGGATGCTGATCGTCCGTGGAATGGGCTTGGGAATGTTATTTATTCCAATTACTTCATTGGCTCTGAGTACTTTAAAAGGTCAGGAAATTGGTCAGGGCGCTGCTTTTACCGGAATGATGCGTCAGTTGGGCGGTTCATTTGGTGTGGCGTCGATCACAACTTTTATGGCAAATAAAAATGTAGATTATGCCACGAATCTTGCCTCCAAATTTGATGCGAGCAGTTTAATGGTTCAGCAAAGAATTGAAGGATTAAAAAATATGTTTATTTCTAAAGGATTGGCGCCCGATGTTGCTTTGCAATCTGCGTATCAAACTTTGCGTTATTCTGTAACAAAACAGGCGGCAGTACTTTCTTATATGGATGTTTTCCTTTATTTGGGTCTAATGTTTCTGTTCTGTATTCCATTTATTTTGCTGGTAAAAGAAAGAAAAAGCAAAGAAAAAATAGATGTTGGTGAAATGATGCATTAGCATATTTGAAAAAAACAAAATCGGTTTGTAACTTTGCAGACCGATTTTTTATGCTAAAATTTTGAATTCTAATTAATTAAAATCAGGACTTTAACCGTTCTAAAATTTCTTTGGTTAACTTCAAATTTTCATTAGAGTTTTTGAGCATTTTTACCATCCAGTAAATAAAGAAAACCACAGGTAAAATGTAAAGTAGTGCTATTAGAAGAAATAAAGAAATGTGTGGTAAAGAAACAGCCAAAAATGTGATCATAGTTTTTATTTTTTAGATTATTAAATTTGTTATTAATGATGATGTTTTAAAATGGAAATTATTTTAAATTGTCAAATTTCTGTGACATTGTCGGATTGCCTTTCGTAAGTTTTTTTATTGTTAGATCTTCGGCTTTATTGTTGGCAAGACGCAGATTATTAACGGAAGAAAGCAAATTGTCTTTTGTTTTTTGTAGATGATCCATCGTTTTGTCAATTTCTTCGATGGCAGTTTTAAATTGGCGGCTCGCGAGATCATAATTTTTTGCAAAACCTGTTTTAAAAGCATTTACATTGTCTTCAAAATTTGTAATGTCAATATTTTGATTTTTAATTAAGCTAAGTTCCGCTTTATATTTCATTGAATTTAGCGCCGCATTCCGTAAAAGCGTAATGATTGGGATAAAAAATTGCGGACGAACGACGTACATTTTTTCATGTTTGTGTGATACATCAACGATCCCGCCGTTATAAAGTTCATTTTCAGCTTCCAAAAGTGTTACCAAAATCGCGTATTCACAGTTTTTTTCAGTTCTGTCTTTATCTAATTCTTTAAAAAAATCTTCATTTCTTTTTTTTGTGGCCGTTTCATCACCTTCGTTTTTCATTTCAAACATGATTGAAACTATTTCGTTGCCGTTTTCATCGCTTTCGCGGTAGATAAAATCGCCTTTGCTTCCAGAGCGTGAATTATTATCTTTCTCAAAATACGCCTTTTGAAATGCAGATGAACGCAGTTTGTTAAATTCCGTCTCACAATGCTGTTCCAGAGTTTCCCCGATCATTTTTGTGGAAAGTTTCAGCTTCATATCTTTTCGAAGCGCAATTTCCTCATCTTTCATTTTGATGATGTCGTCTTTGGTTTTTAATGCAATGGCGTATTTTTCACCTAAAGATTTTTCTAAAAGCTGCTTTTCAGATTCTTTCAGTTTGATGTCATTTGCCAAATAATCGCGCTCTTTTTCAATCTGCTGAACAGCTTCCGTCACCGAAAGTTTTTTTAAAATTTCAGCGTTTTCGAGTTTTGCTTTTAAAGTTTGAAGTTGAGCATCTTTTTCAGATAATTGTGTAGATAATTGCCTTTCGCTGCTTGATTTTAGTCTGAAAATTTCCTGATCTTTATTCGCAATTTCTGTCTGAAGTGCATTTTTAAAATTGGCTTCTGCTAATTTTACAGCATTTTCTTTATCTCTATTGGCGAGATTTAGTCTGGTCTGTAATTCTTCATCAAATTCCGCATCTCGCACCTGTTTTAGAATATCGGCAAAACCTGTTTCATCTATTTTAAAAGCCTTATTGCAGTTTGGGCAAATGATCTCGTTCATGTTTTTAAATTTCTTTGGTTAAATTTAAATAAAAACTTTAGTTAAATCTATTTTTTATCAAATCTAAAATTTAAATATTGTCAATTTAAGTAATGTGGTTAAGGGTTTCTATAAATAGTATAATTTCTATACAAAATAACTTTTTAATTATGTATGACTTAAAATAATTTTATTATATTTGACGGATGTTTAAAAATAACTAATTATTACAATATATTATTAAAATTTATTAATTTTTCATAAATAGTAGGATTTCTTTTCAAGACTCGATTATTTATACTCAAAACTTTTATTATGACAAATTTCAAGATTCTTTTTTTCAGCGTTTTATTCTCAGTTTTAGGTAATGCTCAGGTCGGGATAAACACCGCATCACCGGATCCTTCAGCAGTTTTGGATCTCCAGTTCAAAACAGGAACGCCTGCGGGAATGTTAACTCCAAGAATGACAACGGCGCAAAGATTAGCAGTTTCTCTGCCCGCAAACGGATTATTAGTTTATGATACTGATTTAAAAACTTTTGTTTACAATTCCGGAACATCTGCTGTTTCAGTGTGGACACCAATAAATAGTGCTGTTACGGGTCGTTTAAATTTTAAAAGGATAAAATCAACTGATGTTTTATCAACAGTATTAGCGGCAGAACTTACAGCAGGAGCTGGCTCCAAATATAAATTAAATACAAACACGCTCTACGAAATCAATGGAACGGTTTCTTTGGACAAACCCATCGATTTAAACAACGCATACATTCAGGGAATTGATTCAGGTGAAGATAGATTGACTTCAACAGGTAATATTTTTGATGGAACTACCGGAGGAACTATAAAGGGTTTAACACTTATATCCAGCGGAAAGGTTTTTAATATTACTGGTGCAACTAAAGCAGAAAATTTAATTTTTAGAGATTGCATTGTGGCAAGTTCGGCAAATGTAGGTACTATTGATAATATGGGTCTTGTGTTTTTAAGCATTGTTCAATTTTCTGGAAATACAACAGGAATTACTTATAGCAATATCAACCAACTTTTATTAAGTAATATGGGTTGGTTTGGAAATAATGCAGGAACGTTTGAAACCTTAACAGGAACATTTGGTCTTGTTCAGAAACAAGGTGGCTTTAGTCAGGTAGAGGCAATTGCGACAGCGGGATTTGATGTTTCTTCCAATCCGACAATAAATGGTGATGCAGTAATGGAATCTGTTGTTTTTACAGGTGCGAATACTGCGGCGTACATCAAACCATATACAACAGGAACTTACACAGGATATAATTTTAACAATAAGTGGAATATCCGAAGTGCAGGCATTCCAATAGAGACGGACGCGGTTTCTGTCGGTGATGTCAACTTAGATTCACCTTACGGAACTGGTGTTACTACAGCTTTAACAACCGGAACAGCAGTTAAAATTGGAGGAACTACGGTTTCCAATAATTTCTTTAGGGCTTCAAATGATGGCGTAGATAATCGTTTAAAATATTTGGGAAGTAAAAAACGTTTTTTTACGGTTAATGCTGTTGCCTCTTTTAGAGGAACCGTTAATGCAAACACTATTTATGTTTTTTATATCGCACTTAATGGCACACCTGTTCAAAGATCGAAAACTTACATATTCACAACTAATAGTGTAGATGTTGTTGCCGTTCCGGTTCAGTCGATCATCGAATTAGCACCAAATGATTACGTTGAGGTTTTTGCGCAGCGATATAGTGGAAGCAGCGACATGCTTACCGTTTCTTTGAGTTTATTTATGAAATAAAATCACAGTAAATCACTGTATTTTATTTATGTTGAGAATTTTCAGAAAAAGAATTTGATTTTTTAGTTAAATTTTTTTTCCTGAAAATTCTTTTTTTTAAATCTTATTCAGAATCGGTCCAGCGCGCTTCTTTCCACTCTTTTTGTTCAGCTTTAGAAAGGAAAGACCACGCCACTATTCTGCTTACTTTATTGCCGGTTCCCATTGCGATAGTTTTTACCTGAGTATTTTCAACCTGCGAAAGCGCTCTGTAAATACCTTTTAAATTCGATTCTTTTGAAACTAAAGTTGAAAACCAGTAGCAGTTTTTTTCAAAATTTTTACTTTCAGCGATCATATCGTGGATAAAAGTATGCTCGCCGCCTTCATAAATTAACTCATTATTGATGCCGGCAAAATTTAGATCCGCTGTTTCCACTTTTTTCCCGGAAAGATTTTGCACTTTTCTGCGGCTGCTTTTTTCGGCTTCTTCCGATGAAGTATGAAATGGCGGATTACACATCGTGAAATCAACTTTTTCTTCCTTATTTAAAATTCCCTCAAAAAATGATTTGGGATCTTTCTGTAATCTGATCTCTATTTTATCTTTCAGCTGTTCGTTTGAATCAATAATTTTTTTGGAAGATTCTACAGATTCAGCATTAATATCTGAACCAATAAAATTCCAGTCATATTCTGTAACGCCAATAATTGGATATATACAACTTGCGCCAACTCCAATGTCCAAACCTGTTATTTTTTCCCCTTTTGGAAGCGATCCAAAATTACTTTGAGTAATCAGATCTGCCATATAATGCAGATAATCGGCTCTTCCCGGAATTGGGGGGACAAGATTTTCATCCGGGAAATCCCAGTTTTTTATACCGTAGTAATAATTTAACAAAGCTTTATTAAGCAGTTTTACCGCGGAAGGATTTGCAAAATCTATAGAATCTTCACCATTTTTATTTGGTTTTAAATGATCTTTAAGTTCGGGTACAGCTTCTGTCAAAGCTTTTAAATCATATCTTTCTCTGTTTTTATTTCTGGCGTGAAGTCTTGTTTTTTCCTGAAGATTTTTTTCTGCGGACATATAGTTGAAAATTTTAATATCGTTTTAAATAACTTTCAAAGGTACGGAAGAATTATAAAAAGTAAAATGCGCTTTTTTAAAATTAGATTTAAATGAAATTTTATTTATTGACTCATTTTCGAAGTCCGTGAAAATTTTCCAAATAGGAATTTTAATATCCAAAAGCAAAATATTAACCAGGCAATTCCCAAACAATATCCGGCGATAACATCTGTTGCATAATGAACTCTTAAAATTATTCTGCTCAAACCGATCATTAAAGCAAAGAACAGAAATAAAAATGAGATCGTATATTTTCTAATTTTTGAAAGTGAAGTCTGCCATAGCAGAAAAGTTAAAATACCGAATAAAACTGCTGCAGAAATTGAATGACCACTCGGAAAACTGTAATTTATAAGCGATTTTATCAAAGAAGATTCCGGGCGAGTTCGTTGAAAATAATTTTTTAAAAAATTAGTAAAGATTGCGCTTCCCACTGAAATAAAGCCAATATTTAATACTGAAAATTTGTCTTTTTTAATGATAAAATAAACAATTATTAATATATAGGTCGGCAACAAAAATGCTGATGACCCGAAAAAAGTAACGACATTCATTAATTTGACTAAGAAAGGCGATGTGAGACTGGTTGCAAATTTTAAAACAGCGTTGTCTAATGTGAAGTTTTTTTCTATGGCAACATTATAAGCCAAAAACATAAAAATTAGTAAAGCCACAGAAAATAGGATTGCAGAGATATAAATTACTGCAGAATTTTTAGATTTTAATTCAAAATTGTCGGTCATTTAAGAAAAATTATTTAGGTAAAACCAATGTGATTGCAGCTTTCACAATATCAGCTTCCACTTCCGTTACCTTCCCTAAATATTCGCCATCCACCTGAAAATGCATTTTTCTGGAAAGTTTTATGTTAAGTTTTTGCGCCTGTAAAATCTCAATTTTATGCGGATTAAAGGGTTTGTGCGAAATAAGCATTTTAAAAACCTCACTCACAGAGATCTTTTTTATGATCACGATCTCAAAAAGATCATCTTCAATATCACCGATCGGGTTGATCACCGCGCCAATTCCATATTCCCGCGCATTTGCAATTACTACCATTCCCGCTCTTCTTCGGACTGTTTCGCCGTCGATCTGCATCGTCATTCTGGCCATCGGATTGATAAATAAAACATTCCAGGCCACTTTTAAATTTGCTTTAAAATAACCAAAAAATCCGCGTGTGTTGTCAGCTTCAAATTCTTTAATGATCCAGGCGTTAAAACCAACATCGCTCAGGTGAATGCATAAATTTCCGTTCACCATGATCACATGGATTTTTTTATGAACACCTTTTGCAACTGTATTTATGGCTTCTTGCGGAATTTCACTGATGCCAAGTTCTTTCGCCATGCCGTTTGCCGAGCCGGAAGGCAAAATTCCCATTGCAATATCTTTATTTAAAAGACATTCTGCCACAAGACTTATCGTGCCGTCGCCGCCGACTGCCACCACTTTTTGTGGATCAAAAATTTCTATTTTTTCCTTAATTTCCTCGATTTTAAAATCACCTTCCAAAAGATAAAGTTCTATCGTAAAATCTAAATTTTTAAAATAAGTCTCAATTTCTTTTGACCAGTTGATGGAATGGCTTCCAGAACCGGGATTTATAATGAAAAGAATTTTCTCGCTTTTGCCTGTTTCCATGTGAATTGTATAATAGTTTTAAAAATTTTGCAGTGCCAATATAAGGATGTTTAAAGATTTTTATTTATTTTGGAACAAAATTTACTGCTAAAATATTACTTAATTTTAAAAGATGGCAAAAACCGATAAAAATTCTAACGCAGCAGTAAAAATTTATAATGGTTACGGCAAAGCTGAAAATCTCGTTATTTATGGTCATGTTTTAAAAGGCAAATATTTTATTCAACGAAAATATACCCGAAATGCACTGATCAATATTATCAATATTTTCAGGTTATTCTTTATAAGACCAATATCCAACGCCAAAGTAAAACTAAGTTGGAGAGATCAAAACTTTTACGCCATAACAGAAAAAGACGGTTTTTTTACCTTCGAATGGAAGCCTGAAACACCTGTTTTAGCTGGATGGCACGATTTAAAAGTTGAGTTAATAGATGAAAATGAAAGTATTTCGGCTTGCGGTAATGGTAAAATATTAGTACCAAATAGTACGCAATATGGATTTATTTCAGACATTGATGATACCGTTCTTATTTCACATTCCGGACGAACGCACAAAAAACTGTGGTCGATGCTCACCAAAAATCCGCGACGGAGAAAAACTTTTTCGGACGTTGTTAATTATTATCAACTTCTTAGCAAAGCGCATACGGAGGCGTCTCTTCCAAATCCATTTTTTTACGTTTCAAGCAGCGAGTGGAATCTGTATGAATATTTATGTGAATTTTTCAAGTTTAATGAACTTCCGGACGGAATCTTTCTTTTAAGTTCCATTAAAAAATGGTACCAGCTATTTAAAAGCGGAAACACAAAACATCTGACAAAATTTAATAGAATTGCAAGAGTTTTAGAGGTTTTCCCTGATCAAAAATTTATTTTGCTAGGTGATAATTCTCAAAGTGATCCGGAAGTTTACAGACTGATTTCGGAGAAATACCCAAATCAGATTTTTGCGATTTACATTAGAAATATCAATTCGAAAAAAGAGGATTTTACGGAAGAAATTTTTAAATCAATTGAAAACAAAGTCATTCATACACTACAATACATCCATACAAATGAAGCGATCTCGCATTCTAAATCTGTTGGTTTGATATAAAATTAAATAGCAAATTAGCGTTTTTTAATCATAATGAAATCTGCATTTAGTAATTGAAATTTCATCTTCCTGATATTTATAAATTACTGTTTATTTAGAAATTGATTTTTATTTTCTCAAAATATTCACTTTCCACAACCATTCAAAAGATCTGCGCCAAAATAAAAAACAGCCAGCCACAGTAATCCTTTTACGGTGAAGAAAATTACACCGGCAATCCCTACTTTTTTAAACCAGGATTTTAGTTTTTCATTCCTGCTGTTTTTTGGGTGCTCTTCCATTTTTGTTTTTTGCTGTTTCAAATTTAAACATTTCTAAAGTTTTAAAAACTTGTTTTTAAACAAAATTATATAAGAAATTAAATTCTGCACGATTTTATTTTAACATAATTTTAACATTTTTTAGTTTTTTAAAATTTAATTAATAATTACTAATTTTCTAAAATGTGCCACTAAAACTTTTAATCAATACTTTTTAAAAATAAAGAATTTCACTACTATTTTTATTTATTAAAATTTAAAATTATTTCGTTAAAACTGCCTACAAATTGCTTGGTTAAGCATTAATTTTTAACTTAGCAAGAAACCAAAACGTATAAAATGACTCAAAGTTCATCAATTTCAGATATGGAAACTGTCTTAAAAAATTTAGGAATTCACGCAGAAAATAAAGGTTCATCAACTGGTTCAGAATTTTTCTCAAATGGAGAAACCATCGAAAGTTTTTCACCTACAAACGGAAAATTAATCGAGAAAGTGCAAAGTTCAAGTTTGGAAGATTATGATAAAGTTTTAGAAAAAGCAAAAGCCGCATTTTTAGAATTTAGAAAAGTTCCTGCGCCAAAAAGAGGAGAATTAGTCCGTCAGTTTGGAAATAAATTGAGAGAAAAAAAACAGGATTTAGGCAAATTAGTTTCCTACGAAATGGGAAAATCTTTTCAGGAAGGTTTGGGCGAAGTTCAGGAAATGATAGATATTTGTGATTTTGCGGTTGGACTTTCTCGCCAACTTCATGGTTTCACGATGCATTCCGAACGTCCCGGACACAGAATGTACGAACAATACCATCCGCTGGGAATTGTAGGAATTATTTCCGCATTTAATTTTCCGGTTGCGGTTTGGTCCTGGAATACAGCGCTTGCCTGGATCTGCGGAAATGTAACGATTTGGAAACCTTCCGAAAAATCTCCGCTTTGTGGTGTTGCTTGTCAAAATATTATTGCCGAAGTTTTAAAAGAAAATAATTACCCGGAAGGAATTTCTAATTTATTGATTGGAAGCCATGAAATTGGTAAGAAAATGACGTCCGATAAAAATGTCAATTTGGTTTCTTTTACAGGTTCTACGAAAGTTGGAAGAGAAGTTTCGTCTACAGTTGCAAATAGATTTGGAAAATCAATCTTAGAATTAGGCGGAAATAATGCGATCATTATTTCAAAAGACGCTGATTTGGATGTTTCAATTATCGGCGCAGTTTTCGGCGCAGTAGGAACTTGTGGACAAAGATGTACTTCTACGAGACGATTAATTATCCATGAAGATGTTTATGAAGATTTTAAAAACCGTTTGGTAAAAGCCTACGGACAATTAAAAATTGGAGATCCATTAAATGAAAATAACCATGTTGGACCACTTATCGACCAGCATTCTGTAAAACAATATTTAAATTCTATTGAAAAATGTAAAAATGAAGGCGGAAGTTTCATTGTTGAAGGCGGCGTTTTGGAAGGTGAGAATTATGAATCCGGTTGTTACGTAAAACCTTGCGTTGCAGAAGTTGAAAACTCTTTCGAAATCGTACAACATGAGACTTTTGCGCCCATTCTTTATTTAATTAAATATAAAACTTTAGATGAAGCAATCGCTTTACAAAACGACGTTCCGCAAGGTTTGTCTTCCGCAATTATGACCAATAATTTGAAAGAAGCAGAAGCATTTTTATCTTTTGCTGGTTCAGATTGTGGTATTGCAAACGTCAATATCGGAACTTCGGGCGCAGAAATTGGCGGTGCTTTTGGCGGGGAAAAAGAAACCGGTGGCGGTAGAGAAAGTGGTTCTGACGCGTGGAAATATTACATGAGACGCCAGACTAATACAATTAATTACACCGATAATCTGCCTTTGGCGCAAGGAATTAAGTTTGATTTGTAGACTTCAATTAAACGATTATAACAAATTAAACGAATAAAAAATTAAAAATTATGAATGATGCAATCGCTTCTTATCCGCAAAAAACCAATACTGTAAAGGAAATTCTTGGAAAACACATGCTCGCAGATGGTTTTGATTTTATAATGGATTTCGAAAAATCCCACGGCTCTTATATATATGACAGTTTTACGCAATCTGAATATTTGGATATGTTTTCTATGTTTGCTTCCACGGCGATCGGTTATAATCATCCTTATGTAAAAGAAAAATCAGCGTGGCTGGGAAATTTAGTGGTAAATAAGCCGACTTTGGCAGATGTTTACTCGCAGGAATATGCAGATTTTATGGAAGTTTTCGAGCGTGTTTTAATTCCAAAAGAATTGCAATATTGTTTCTTTATTTCCGGCGGCGCTTTAGCTGTAGAAAATGCGATGAAAGCTGCTTTCGACTGGAAAACGCGCAAAAATTTTGAGAAAAATATTGATAAAGAAGCAGGAATATGTGTGCATTTCAGACAGGCTTTTCACGGCAGATCTGGTTATACATTATCATTGACGAATACTGCTGATCCACGAAAACACCAGTATTTTCCAAAATTTAACTGGCCTCGTATCGAAAATCCAAAGCAATATTTTCCCATTGATGAAGCTTCTTTAGCCAAAACAATGAAGTATGAAAATGTAGCAATTTCTGAGATTAAAAAGGCGATACTTGAGAAACCCAATGAAATTGCCTGTATAATCATTGAACCAATTCAGGCGGAAGGTGGGGATAATCATTTTAGAGATGAATTTTTTGTTGAATTGCGTAAGATCTGTGATGAAAATGAAATTCTCTTGATTTTTGATGAAGTACAAACCGGCGTTGGTTTGACGGGAAAGATGTGGGCTTTTGAGCATTTTAGTGTATCACCGGATATTATTTCTTTTGGTAAAAAAACCCAGGTTTGTGGGATTTTAGCCAACAGAGAAAAATTAGATCAAATTCCAAATAATGTTTTTAAAGAAAGTTCCAGAATTAATTCCACATTTGGCGGAAACTGGGCAGATATGCTTCGTTTGCAGTTAATTTTAGAAGTGATCGAGAAAGAAAATTTAGTTGAAAATGCCAGAAATATGGGTGTTTTTTTGCTGGATGGTTTAATAAAAATTGAGCAAAAATTTCCTATTTTAATTACAAACGCGAGAGGTCGCGGTTTAATGTGCGCATTTGATCTTCCAACACCTGAACTGAGAAATGCTTTACAAAAAGTTCTTTATGATCATAAATTGATCGTTTTAACCTGTGGCACGCAAAGCATCAGGTTTCGTCCGCACTTAAATGTTTCTTCGGAAGATTTGCAAAAAGCCTTAAATATTATTGAAAACGTTTTAGAAACGATGTAGATTTTATTTTTTGTTTATTTTTTTCGTAAATTTGAAGTGAATTAAAAATTAATGTAATGGAAGAAATGACAAGAGTTTCAGTTTTTGAAAGCACAAATCAACAGGAAGTTCAGCTTATAAAATCAAAATTAGAGGAAAAAAATATCACTGCAACTGCAGAAAACTCTTATTTAACTTTTTTGAGTACGCCTACGGCAAATAATATAAAGTTGATGGTAAGTTTGAAAGACGAGCAGGACGCATTTAAAATCATAGATGCTTACATACAGCAAAGCGATCTGGACATAAAAAACTAAACAATAGATTTTATAAATGAAAGTAACTTTTTTAAGTTGCTTTTTTTTTGTCCTTTTGGTTCGGTTTGTTTAGAACCAATTTCTTAGATTTGCTTCTTGAAAAAAATAGTAATGGTAAAAACCTTAGAAATTGATGATCAGATTTTCCACAAGCTGGTCAATTTTTCCATGAACAATTTTCAGCTTCCGCCTTTAGCGGCAAAAATCTACGCGTATCTCACTTTTGATTTCGAAATGAACGGTGTTTCTTTTGAAGAACTCGTTGAAGATTTGAAAGCAAGCAAAAGTTCCATTTCTTCTAATCTGGAAATTCTTCTAAAAAGCAAATACATCACAACACTAAATAAAATCGACGAAAGGAAAAGATATTTTACCTTAAATCCTGATTATGTGAAAATTAGATTTGGTGGAATAATTGACAGGCTGGAAAGGGAAGTTGATATATTAGAAGACCTTCAGGTTTTGGTAAAAAGCAGAAAAGTTGAAGAAAATTCCAGTTTTTATATTAACAAAATGGACATTTATACTGAACTATTGAAATCAAATATAATTCAGTGCACCAATACTTTAGATGCATTGTACAAATAATTAAAATTAAAAAAATGTAAAATAGAAGTTTAAAAAACTGAAAAATTTTTACTCTGCTTGATTACAAATTAAAAAAATAAATAACAAATATGAAATCTCATTTAATTTTATTTGCGACTGCTTTAGTCCTCTTTACTTCTTGTAAGAAAAAAGAAGCACCAAAGGATACGGGCCCAAAACCTTTTCCGGTAGTACAGGTTGAAACAAAAAATTTAACAGGTTACCAAACTTTTCCGGCGAGTATTGAAGGTAAAACAAATAATGACGTTCGCGCAAAAATTCAGGGTTATATTACTCAGGTTTTAGTTAATGAAGGTGAATTTGTTACAAAAGGACAACCCTTATTTCGTTTAGAAACCAATGTTCTCTCGCAAAATGCATCTGCTGCAAAATCCGGCGTTTCCGCTGCACAAGCAAATGTTTCTGCCGCAAATGCTTCTGTAAATGCTGCAAAAGTTGAGGTTAATAAATTAAGACCTTTGGTTGAAAAAAATATAATTAGTGATGTACAATTGCAGACCGCACTTGCAGATTTAGCTAAAGCAAATGCCGGAGTTCAGCAGGCAAGAGCAGCGCAATCACAAGCGCAGGCAACTTATAACGGTGCCGCGGCAAATGTGGATTATTCCGTGATCCGTGCGCCGATAAGTGGCGTTGTTGGTAAATTACCTTTAAAGGTAGGAAGTTTAGTTGGCCCGACGGATGCGATTCCATTAACAACAATATCAGACACATCCAGCGTATTTGCATTTTTTAGTATGAACGAGAAGCAGTATTTCGACTTTTTAGAAAAAGCAAAAGGCGCAACTGTTAATGAAAAACTGAGAAATCTTCCCATGGTTGATCTGGAACTGGCTAATGGTAGCAGCTACGGCGAAAAAGGAAAAATAGAAACTGTAACCGGACAGGTTGATCCTGAAACCGGAACTATTCAGTTTAAAGTGGCTTTTACAAATCCACAGAAACTATTGAGCAATGGTAATTCCGGTGTGATAAAACTGCCAAAAGCTTACGATCAGGTTTTGGTTATTCCTGAATCTTCTACTTATGAAGAGCAGGGTTTAATTTATGTTTACAAAGTTCAAAAAGACTCAGCCGTAAATTCAATAGTTGAATTACAAGACAGGGTAGACAATTACGCGATCATAAAATCCGGATTAAAGAAAGGCGATAAAATTATTGCCTCTGGTTTTACTGGTTTAAAATCAGGAACAAAAATTAAAGAACAGCCCGTGAAAATGGACGATATGGTAAAATCTATAAAACCAATATTTTAATGATAAAGAATTTCATAAACAGGCCCGTTCTTTCTACCGTAATATCCATTATGATAGTGATTTTGGGCGTTTTGGGTTTACAAAAACTTCCTGTGACACAATATCCGGATATTGCGCCGGCTACTGTAAAAGTTTCTGCAAGTTACTCTGGTGCCAATGCAGAAACAGTGATGAAAAGTGTCGTGATCCCTTTAGAGGAACAGATCAACGGTGTGGAAGGAATGGATTATATTCAGTCAACTGCCGGAAATGACGGATCTGCGAGTATCAATGTATTTTTCAAACAAGGTGTTAATGCAGATATTGCAGCGGTAAATGTTCAGAATAAAGTAGCACGTGCAACACCACTTTTACCAAGTGAAGTTACACGATCTGGTGTAATTACGCAAAAACAGAACAGTAGTGCCTTAATGTACCTTACCTTTTACACTGCTAATAAAGATTTAAATGATACCTGGTTGCAGAATTATTTGAATATCAACGTTATACCAAGTTTAAAAAGGGTAAATGGAGTAGGTGATGCCAACGTTTTTGGAGGTAAAACTTATGCCATGAGAATCTGGCTTGATCCGGCAAAAATGGAGGCTTATGCTCTCGAACCAAGCCAGATAACAGCGGCAATTAATTCCCAAAGTAGGGAAGCAGCTGCCGGCTCAATTGGCGCAAACAGTGGAAGTTCCTTTGAATATACCATTACCTATCAAGGGAAATTTAGTGATCAGGGACAATATGATAATATTGTTATAAAAGCACTTGGAAACGGACAGTTTTTAAGGCTAAAAGATGTGGCCAAAGTAGAACTTGATGCACTTTCTTATTCTGGAATCGGAGAAAATGGTGGAAATCCTTCCATCAGTATGGGGATATTTCAAACGCCGGGTTCCAATGCACAGCAAATTATTGATGATATCAAAGTTTATCTTGATGGTGCCAAAAAGACCTTTCCAAAAGGTGTAGGTTACGTCGTGAATTTTGATACCAATGAATTTTTAGATGCTTCGATTGAAAAAGTTTTAACGACTTTATTTGAAGCTTTTGTTCTGGTATTTATTGTAGTTTTTATCTTTTTACAGGATTTTAGATCAACTTTGATTCCGGCGATCTCAGTTCCGGTTTCAATTATCGGTACTTTTTTCTTCTTAAATTTATTTGGATATTCCCTTAATTTACTGACGCTCTTCGCCTTGGTTTTAGCGATCGGTATTGTCGTCGATGATGCGATTGTCGTCGTCGAGGCTGTCCATGCAAAATTGGAGCAAGGTATATCGGATAGTAAGCAGGCAACTGTTGCTGCGATGGATGAGATTACGGGGGCGATTATTTCTATAACTTTGGTAATGTCTGCCGTTTTTATTCCGGTAACTTTTATCACAGGTCCAACCGGCGTATTTTATCAGCAGTTTGGTATTACTTTAATTATTGCGATCTTAATTTCAGCAGTTAATGCCTTGTCTTTAAGTCCTGTTTTATGTGCTTTATTTCTTAAAGGAAATGACCACGATCAGGCTTATAAGGATAAAAATATTTTTCAAAAATTCTTTTATAAATTTAATGTTGGTTTTAATACGGCCACAAAAAAATACGGGCAGGGTTTCATTTTTCTATTACGTCACAAATGGGTAACACTCATTATTTTTGGAGTTGCCGGTGGTTTATTCTGGTGGGCGAATTCCAAAATGCCTGCAGGTTTTGTACCTAAAGAAGACCGTGGGATCATCTTTGCAGACGTGCAGCTGCCAGCTGGTTCCTCAATGGAAAGAACTTATACTGTTTTAAAAGAATTGCAAACAAAAGTTGTAGGTGTTCCCGGAGTTAAAGGCATGACCATTTCCACTGGTCGTGGTTTTCTTTCCGGCAACGGTAGTAATTATGGATTGGCCTTTATTAAATTGGCAGATTTTAAAGAACGTGCAAAGGATTCTGACCAGTCTGTAGAAAGTATTACCAAAAAATTATTTGGCGCTTCATCAGGAATTTCAGAAGCAAAACTTGTGTTTTTTCAACCGGGATCTGTTCCGGGTTATGGCTCAAGTTCTGGTTTTAGTCTGGTTCTTTTAGATAAATCGGGCGGAGAATTATCAGCTTTAGATGCCAATACTCAAAAATTTATCGGCGCATTAAGTAAACGTCCGGAAATAGAATTTGCACAATCATCATTTAATACCAAATTCCCACAGTTCACGCTGTCTGTAAATGTTGCCAGAGCACTGGAAAGTGGCGTTTCAGTGGATGATATTTTATCAACTATTCAGGGTTATGTCGGTGGTGTTTATGCCGCAGATTTTACGAAATACGGAAAACAGTTTCGTGTGATCGTACAAGGCTTACCGGATATGCGAAAAAGCGTGGCAAGTTTAAACAGTATTTACGTTAAAACTGGTTCCGGTGTAATGGCGCCGTTGTCTCAGTTTGTTACTTTTGACCGGTCTTTTGGTCCGCAATCCGTCAGCCGATACAATCTTTTTACCTCTGTGGATGTCACGGGTAATAATGCCGTGGGTTACAGTTCCGGTGATGCGATTAAAGCTGTGCAGGAAGTTGCTGCGCAAAATTTACCGCCAACTTACAGTGTAGAATTTACGGGCTTGTCGCGTGAGGAAATCAGTTCAACATCGCAAACTGCCATTATCTTTATTTTAAGTTTGGTCTTTGTTTACTTCATTTTAGCGGCGCAGTATGAAAGTTACGTTTTGCCTTTCGCAGTCGTTCTTTCTTTGCCTTTAGGTGTTTTCGGAGCTTATATTGGTCAAAGTATCGCTGGTTTGGAAAATAATATTTATTTCCAGATCGCCTTAATAATGCTCGTTGGTTTATTGGCAAAAAATGCGATTTTAATTGTCGAGTTTGCCGTTCAGCGTAGAATGCATGGTGAAAGTATTGCTTTATCAGCCATTAATGCTGCAAAAGCAAGGCTTCGTCCGATCTTGATGACCTCTTTTGCGTTTATTTTTGGAATGTTGCCTTTGGTCTTCGCCAGCGGAATTGGTTCCGTAGGTAACCGTTCGATTGGTACAGGTGCGGCAGCAGGTCTGTTTTTTGGTACTTTCCTCGGTTTATTTGCAATTCCGGTATTGTTTGTGATTTTTCAGACTTTGCAGGAAAAAATTAAACCTTTAAAACAGGAAGACTTAAACTTAGCCGAATAATTTTTAACAGAAAAAAATGAAATTATCAAATATAAATTTTAGGAGAATTTTTGGGGCAACTCTTCCGCCTTCCGTTCCCAATCTTTTTGTAAGCTCACAAAAAGGATTTCCACTCAAGTCGGGTTGCAGATTTTTGCGCTTAAGAAATGTTGCATCAGTAGTTGCTTTTCTGCTTATTGCATTGTCGCTTAGTTCATGTTTTACGAGAGAAAAATACACGAAACCTGCAGAATTTAATGAAAATATATTCCGCAGTGATATGTTGCCGAAAGACAGTAACACAATTGCAAAAATATCCTGGAAAGAGTTTTTTAAAGATCCAGTATTGCAAGGTCATATTTCAAAAGCGCTTGAAAATAACTTGGATATCAGAGTGGCGGTTCAAAATATTATTGCCGCTGAAGCTTCATTAAAACAAAGTAAAGCAGCGCTATTACCAACATTATCTGCCGGACCGGGTTATTCATTTCAAACACAGTCTATAAATACACAATTTGGTAGCATCATCGGCAGCAGACGATATGTCAATCAGTTTGATCTTACGGCTAATATGTCTTGGGATGTTGATATTTGGGGAAGATTAAAATCTCAGGAAAAAGCACAATTAGCTGCCTATCTTGGGACTGTCGCAGCACATAAAAGTGTGAAAAGTGAACTTGTTGCAGCAATCGCTAATAATTACTATCAGCTCTTGACTTTAGATGAGCAGAAAGACATTATTAACAGAACGATAGCAATAAGAAATAAAAATCTTGAAACAACTAAAGCCCTAAAAATTGCCGGGATTTTGACTGAAGTAGCAGTGCAGCAAAGTGAGGCACTGGTTTTTAATGCGCAGGCACTTTTAGTTGATATTGACGTACAAATACAGTTACTGGAAAATTCTACGAGCGTTTTATTGGGTGTAGCACCGCAGGCAATTGCGAGAACATCTTCCAAAGATCAAACGTTTCCAAATGGAACTTCTACCGGTTATTCTTCTCAATTGCTATCCAACAGACCGGATGTTTTGCAGGCAGAATTTAACCTAATGCAGCAGTTGGAATTAAAAAATGCTGCAAGAGCAGCTTTTTATCCTTCCTTGCAACTGACGGCAAGTGGCGGTTTACAAACTGTTGATGTTGACAAATTTTTTACTGTAAACTCACTTTTTGCGAGTGTGATTGGTGGTTTAACGCAACCGATCTTTAATGGAAGACAGATCAGATCAAATTATGAGATCAGCAAAGCCAATCAACAGATCGCTTATCTCAATTTCCGAAAAACTTTTTTAACGGCGGGTCAGGAAGTATCTGATGCTCTAAAAAGATTTCAATCTCAGGACGCTTTTATCGGTTATAAAATCCAGGAAAAAGACGCGTACCAAAAATCAGTTGACGATTCTCAGGAGCTCGTAAATTATGGCCTCGCCAATTATCTGGAAGTGTTGAACGCAAGTGAAAGATTACTTACGGCAGAATTAAATATCTCAACAGCAGAACTAACGAAAATGCAGGCAAACATAGAATTATACCGGGCTTTAGGCGGCGGCTGGAGATAGAAAATTATTTCACAAGAATATGTCAACTGTGAATTTTAAAAATTGACAATTATTCATTTATTAAAAATTCACAATTTTTCACCTTCAGTAATTCACAAATATTTGCTATTATTGCAAAACCAATTTTTGGGGGATTAGCTCATCTGGCTAGAGCGTTTGACTGGCAGTCAAGAGGTGGTCGGTTCGATCCCGATATCCTCCACAATTTTTAAAATAAAACTCCCGATTTTTTCGGGAGTTTTTTTGTCATATATAATTTTTCAACTATTTTATTTTTAAAAATTGTACTTAAAGTATCTTTAAATTTACTTATTACTTACGGTTTCCCGTAAAGATGCACATAATTTTTTGGCTATATTTGAGCATCTTAACAAAAAATGATACAAATGATTAATTATAATGGAGACTTAGCAATCGATCTTGACACTGTAAAAGCAATTAAGATGGTGTTTCTTCCGCAAGGTGGTAATCTAATTTTTGAATTTAATAACATGATAGTCCCAATTAAAAATGAAGATACAGGTGAAATGGAATTAAAGTCATTCAGAAATGATGCTATATCTCACTACATTGATATGCGAGATAGTCTTCGGGCTTATTTTGATGAATGGGTGGAGTTTTGGCAGGAAAGTAAAAAATAGTTAAGTGATTTAAAAATAATAAATGGCCATAAAAAAAACAGAACTCTACCGCTCACTTTGGGCGAGTTGTGACGAATTACGCGGCGGAATGGACGCCTCTCAATATAAAGATTATGTACTCACGATGTTATTTGTGAAGTATATTTCAGACAAAGCAAAATCAGATAAGGATTTTGCCATCGAAATTCCAGATGGTGCCTCTTTTGAGGATATGGTGAACCTGATCGGGAATACCGAGGTTGGTGATAAAATCAATAAGCAAGTTTTGAATCCGATTAAAGAAGCCAATGGTCTGAATGATTTTCCCGATTTTAATGATGAAAGCAAATTAGGCAAAGGAAAAGATTTGGTGGAAACCGTTTCTAACCTGGTCAGAATCTTTAATGACAACAGTTTAGATTTTTCTAAAAACTCGGCAGAAGGCGATGATATTTTGGGCGATGCATATGAATATCTAATGCGGCATTTTGCGACAGAATCAGGTAAATCGAAAGGTCAGTTTTATACGCCTGCCGAAGTTTCCAGGATTTTAGCAAAGGTGATTGGAATTACTTTTAATAACGCGACAACGCAAACTACGGCTTATGATCCGACGTGTGGATCGGGATCGTTGCTGTTAAAAGTGGCAAACGAAGCCGGAAAAGCCATTACGCTTTACGGTCAGGAAAAAGAAACCACCACCGCCAACTTGGCGCACATGAACATGATTTTGCATGGTGCGGAAACGGCAGAGATTGTTGCCGATAATACGTTGACAAGACCCGCGTACAAAGAAGACGACGGCAGTTTGAAACGTTTTGATTACGTGGTTGCCAATCCGCCTTTTTCATTAAAAAGTTGGAGCAATGGTGTTAATATCGAAAGTGATGAATTTGAGCGATTTACTTTAGGCGTTCCGCCCGAGAAGAATGGCGATTATTCTTTTCTGCTGCATATTTTGCAATCTATGAAAGCCAAGGGAAAAGCCGCAGTGGTTTTGCCACATGGTGTTTTATTTCGTGGAAATGCAGAAGGTGAGATCCGTAAAAATATTTTAAAGAAAGGCTATATCAAAGGGATTATCGGTTTGCCGGCGAACTTGTTTTATGGTACGGGAATTCCGGCCTGTATTATTATTTTAGATAAAGAAAATGCAGAACATCGGAAAGGGATTTTTATGATGGATGCCAGCAAAGGTTTCCTGAAAGATGGTAACAAAAACCGTTTGCGGGAACAGGATTTGCGTAAGATCACGGATGTATTTACCCAAATGCAGGAAGTTCCCAAATATAGTCGCATGGTTCCGATGAGCGAAATCGCCGATGCTAAAAACGATTACAATTTAAATATTCCGCGCTATATCGATACGCAGGAAAGCGAAGATATTCAAGATTTATTGGCGCATTTGCAAGGTGGAATTCCGCAGCGTGATCTGGAAGCCATGCAAACTTATTGGAACGCTTATCCAAAACTTAAAAATGAACTTTTTTCGTCTTTGCGTGAAGGTTATTTACAATTAAATTATGAGCCTTCAGATATTAAGCCGACGATTTTTGGACATTCAGAATTTAAAGCCTTTAATGAAACTTTAAACCAAACTTACAACCATTGGTTGAGCGACCAGTTTGAAATTTGGGAAAAACTGGAAGTTCATTGCAACGGAAAGGATCTGATTGCGCAAATGAGTGAAAGTCTGCTCAAAGCCTTTGAAAATAATACTTTGGTGAATGGTTATGATTTGTATCAACATGCGATGACCTATTGGCAGGAAACGATGCAGGACGATGTGTATTCTATTTCTTTGGATGGCTGGAAAGCCGGAAATGAATGGGAACGCACCATTATTAAAGGAAAGAAAGGCAAAGATGGAAAGGCTGGAAAAGATAAAGAAGTTTCTGGTTTGACAGGAATTGAAGGTAGAATGATATCTCCTGATCTATTGATAAATTTTTATTTTAATGATTTGGTGCAGGAAATTTATGCTCTTAAAAATGAAGCAGAAAACGCGCAGATTTTAATTGCGGAAATTGAAGAAGAGCAAAGCGGCGAAGAAGGTTTGTTTGCAGATCTGGAAAAAATAAATGCCGGGGAAGTATTAAAATTATTAAAAGCCAGGCAGAAAGAAGACCTTAAAATGGTGGCAGAACCAAATAGCAAGTACGGCACTCAAACCATAAAAAGTGATCTGGAAATTTTGGAAGATTATCTTTCTGCGTCCAGTACCATTAAAGAAAACAATGCGACTGTAAAAATTTTAGAAGCGCAACTGGAAGAAGAAGTCATTGCGAAATATCCTGAATTGACTGAAGACGACATAAAAGAATTAGTTATTCAGCATAAATGGATGGCGCATCTTACAAGTACATTACACCAGGAACAGGATAAAATCTCGCAGGGTTTGACCCAAAGAATAAATGCTTTGGCAGAACGGTATGCGACGACATTGGCAAGTTCGCAAACGGAATTGGCAGCAGCCGAAACCAAAGTGATGGCTCATTTAGAAAAAATGGGATTGGTATGGTAAAGGAAGCGAAGATGAAGCAGACGGAGATTGGTTTGATTCCGGAGGATTGGGAAGTTGTAATTCTTGGTGAAAATTGTTTGTTAAAAGCAAGAATAGGTTGGCAAGGACTTACCACTTCAGAATATTTATCTTCTGGAGATTACTTTTTAGTTACAGGAACTGATTTTAAAAATGGATACATTGATTGGAATAATTGTGTTTATGTAGAAAAAATGCGATTTGACCAAGATAGAAATATCCAATTAAAAGAAAATGATGTAGTTGTTACGAAAGATGGAACAATTGGAAAAGTTGCTTTTATAAATAAAATTTTAAAACCTACTACTTTAAATAGCGGTGTTTTTGTTTTAAGATCAAAAAATAATAAAATTTCCAATAGGTTTATTTATTATATATTGATGTCTTTCTACTTTGATGAATTTTTAAATAAAATCACAGCAGGATCTACAATTACACATTTATATCAAAAAGATTTTGTCCACTTTAATTTCATTTGTCCACCACTCGCCGAGCAAGAAGCCATTGCAACGGCCTTAAGTGATTGCGATTCCTGGATTGACAGCATAGAAGAAGTTTTAGCCAAAAAACGCCTCATCAAACAAGGTGCAATGCAGGAATTGTTGACGCCAAAAGAGGATTGGGAAGTGAAGAATCTAGGAAAAGTGATTGATGTTTTTAGAGGTGGATCACCGCGTCCAATTCAAAATTATATGACTGATAAAAATGACGGTATCAATTGGATAAAAATCGGTGATACTTCGTCAACAGGAAAATATATTTTTGAAACTAAAGAAAAAATAATTCCAGAAGGCGCTAATTTCTCTAGGAAAGTTTTTAAAGGTGATTTCCTATTATCTAATTCAATGAGTTTTGGTCGTCCGTACATTTTAAAAATTGATGGTTGCGTTCATGATGGTTGGTTAGTTTTATCTAATTATCAATCAACCTTTAATACTGAATTTCTATATTATTTTCTACTTTCAAAAATAGTAATCGATCAGTATAAAAGTAAAGCGGCAGGAAGTGGCGTATTAAATTTGAATAAAGTTTTGGTAAGTAGCGTTGAAGTATATTTTCCATCACTTTCGGAGCAAACGCGCATCGCCACGATCTTATCGGATATGGATTTAGAAATCGAAGCGCTGGAAGAAAAACTGCACAAAGCCCGTCAAATCAAACAAGGTATAATGCAGGAATTGCTGACGGGGAGAGTGAGGTTGGTTTAGGGGAATTTAAATAAAAACGAAAATAAATTATGGCACTATTCGAAGGAACTCTTGAAGAGTTTGAGAAATTTATTGGACCAGCAACCAATAAAGTCGTTACCAGATTGGGAAAGCAATTAAAGAAAACTCAAAAAAGTTGCCAGAATCATATTATTGGCGATAAAACATGTGGGGTTTGGAAAAGTCTAGACGCCGGTCATTTTTCGCATCTTGGCAATGATAGGAAATCAATGATTCAAGAAATATTAAAAAAGTATTTGATAAAAAATGGACTTATTTATCATGTTGATTTAATGTTATTCTTAGATGAATTTGAGAAAGCTCATTCTCCTTTAAATAAAAACCTCATTATGTTGTGCAGACAGCATCATATAAATTATGATTTAAAGAATAGAATTAAAGATAAAAAAATCACTATTGAACAAAATTATAATGACACTGAAATCTCTGAAAATGATATCCAAGAACCTATTTTAATATCACAAGAAATACTGTTGAATAATTTAGCTACAAGAGTTGATAAAAAAGTAGTAAAAGATAAAATTATTTTTCTCTTAGCTCATCTAAATATATCTACAGAAAATTGCGCTTTTGCAAAATATACAAATAAGAAATGGCAGTTTGATATAGCGGAAAAAAAACTCGATCAAGATTACAACTTTATTTTTTATAACAGTTTAAATTATTCTTTTGATGTGGGAAAAATAAGTAGATACGCAATTCAAAAAATAATCCCAAAGCTTAAATCAAAGACATATAAAGACAGAAATAATGAAAAATCATTTAATATTATTTTTGATGGGACTGATTATGTCGAAATTGGAAGTGATCAGATATTTGAAATAATTTATAGTGGTAAACTAGATTTAAAAATAATATAATTTGTGAAAGTTGGAAAATATAAAATTAAATAATGAAGCAGATATTATTTCAATCTCTAAATTTCTAGAACTGAATGATATGCGTATTCCTGAATACCAAAGATCTTACAAATGGACAGATAAAAATGTGATGCAACTGCTTAATGATATTTTCACCCATAAAAATAAGAGTAGGTATCGGTTAGGTACAATTGTAATTCACAGAAATTATATAGCCTCCGAAAAAAAGGTGTATAATGACATTGTAGATGGACAGCAACGATTTACAACTTTGAGAATAATATTATATGCAATAGGAAAATTGTTAGAGGAAAGTAAAGAAAATTTTGAGCCATATATTATAAATCAAACTACTGAACTTATTCAGAAAGTTGATAAAATTCCCATTTATTACAGCAGTAAAGAAAGTGTTAAAAGAATATATAACAATTTTCAAACTGCTTTTAGAATTATAAGCAAATATGATACACTTACCATCAAAGCATTTTTAGAAAAGTGTGAAGTAGTGATATTTTATATTTCAGACATAACTGAAGCATTTCAATTTTTTGATTCTCAAAACTCCCGGGGTAAAGATTTATATCCGCATGATTTATTAAAAGCATATCACTTACGAGAATTTGATGAAAATGAGCAAAAGCAACAGGTTGAGATAGTAACTAATTGGGAGAATTATGAATCTGATGAATTAGCGTATGTTTTTTCAGATTATTTATATAGGATAAAGGGTTGGGCAGATCAAAACTCCTCACGTAAATTTTCTAAGCGAAATGTTGATATGTTCAAAGGTGTTAATGTATCAAAGGAAAAATCATATCCTTATATTAAATCTTTACACATCGCACATCGGTTTGTAGAAAATTATAACAATAATTTTGAAAGACAAATTGATAAGCAAGAATTTGAATATCCTTTTCAGTTAGATAGCATAATGATTAATGGAAGAAGGTTCTTTGAATATACTGCGCATTATAAGAATATTATAGGAGGTTTTAAATTAAAATATGAAATAAAAGAATGGTCTGATGAATTATCGTCATCACAAAAAATATTTTTTTTAGTTTATTATAATCAAAAAAAGCACAGAGACGGAGAACAATATTTAAAAGCACTTTTCGAATGTCTGGTTATTTACTATATTGATAAATTTGGTTTCGAAGAATTTGATTATTTTCTTGAAAAAGCATTTGTATGGGTATTTTCTATGCGCTTTCATTACCAAAGATTAGGTTTTGATTCTGTCGATAATCACGTTATTCAAAACACCAATTTATTTAATGTGATTAAGCGAGCAATTTACCCTGAGCAAATAATTAATGCAAATATTTCTGGTGTTTTACCAAGTAAACAACAAGTAGATAATTATTCAGTTAAGAATGATCGTATGGATAGTAGAATAGGAATTTTTTTTAAAAGCAAATTGTATTATGCAAATTAACCACTCCGATTTAAAATCGCTCAATATAAAGGATTTACTCTTAAATGATGATAAATATATAATTCCAGTTTATCAAAGAAATTATGAATGGAAAAAAGAACAAATAGAGCAACTACTCATAGATATCAAAGATTATTTTATTGAGGAAAACGATAAAAATTATTATATCGGAACATTGATAGTAGATAAGAAGAAGACAAAAAATAATGTTTACGAAACTATTGATGGACAACAGAGGTTAACTACAATCAACATTCTTTGCTGTGCTATGAAAGAATTAAATATTGATATTCATCAATACTTTAAAGAACCTATAATTAGTTTTGAAAGTAGAAAAAATTCGGATGAAACTATTGATTATATCTTTAATAATGGAGGTAAAGAAGAACCGAAATTCCTTAAATATAACGTTGGTATTTTTGACGGAATAGTGATATCCAAGGATTTGCTTTTAAAACTAAAGAATGAATTATCTGAAAAATTTGATCAATTTATAATTTATTTTTTTAAAAGAGTATTTATCCTACGAGCGCAAGTACCAGAAGATACAGATATGAATCATTATTTTGAAATAATGAATTCTAGAGGGGAACAGCTTGAAAAGCATGAGATATTAAAGGCTCGTTTAATGAAGGAACTTAATACCGGAGATAATCCAATGCAGTTAAGACAGCATTTTAATTTTATTTGGGAAGCCTGTTCCGATATGATTACCAATGTACAGCTGCATTTTCAAAAAGAATATAGAAATAATATTTTTGGAGAAAACTGGTTTGATTTTGTCATTAAAGATAGTGAGGAACTTTTTAATACATCAATATATGCTATTAAAAATAATGGAAAGGCACCTTCTTTAGGAGCTGAATTTAAAACAATAATTAAAGCTACAGATATAAACTTAGTTTTAAATGAAATGTTTGATTCACAATCTGTAAACGAATCAGAAGGAGAACAATTCCAGCCAATAATTAATTTTGAAAATTTCTTGTTACATGTTTTAAAGATACAAGAGCAAAGTTATGATGTAAGTTTAGACGACAAGAGACTGCTGTCATTTTTTGAAAACATTTTGAATCAAAAAGAAGATAAAGTAAAATTTGTTAAAGACTTGACTTATACACTTCTTCAAACAAGATTTCTGTTAGATCAATATATCGTAAGTAGAAAGTACACTAATTCTAGTGATAGTTGGAGTTTGCAATGTCTGAAGTTTTACAGTAAAGATGATACACGTGAAAAAGATAGCTATAGCTATGTAAATACATTTACAGACCAAAATAACGGCAAGTTAATTATGTTACTATCTATGTTTCATGTTTCTACGCCAACCCAAATATATAAATACTGGCTTTTTGCAGCACTTAATTATTTAGTTCAGAACCTTTCCATAGAAACTTTTGATGAAGGCGAGAAATCAACTCAGATACAAGGTGACGATTTTATAACCTTTCTTGAAAATATAGCTCAAAAATTCATGTTATATAGGCACTTAGCAAATAGTGTTGAAGATTATAATAAAATAATTTTATCACCGCATTTATTGGAAGATATAAAACCATTTAATTTTGAAAATAAAGTTAGTTATGGAAATATTGAAAGTAATTTAGTTTTCAATTATTTAGATTATATACTGTGGAACGAAAACCAGACAGAATATAAAGATTTTGAGTTTAGTTTTAGAAGCTCTGTTGAACACTATTATCCACAAAATCCTATTACAGGAGAATTTTTAACCAAAGAGTTAATCAAGGATGTGAATATATTAAAATTAAAAGATAAAAATGTAAGTTTTGATTTTCTTAATTGTTTAGGTAATTTATGTCTTATAACTCATAATAATAATTCTAGATTGAGTAATCATATGCCTAAAGCGAAAAAAGATTATTATGTTCAAGCTAAGTCGAAAGATAGCATTAAGCAATTATTTATGATGAATGACCAAAAGTATCCAAATTGGAAAGCAGATGAAATTTTTGAACATCATAATGAAATGATTAGTAAATTATCAAATACTCTATTTATGGAGGAAGATGAATTAGCATTCTCATAATTTATCTTTGAATTGCATAAATTTAAAAAATATACATATGTATTTTTACTGTCTTATAGAAAGCTACAAAATATATTTAATCTTCAGATAAAAAAATATAACATGATTAACCCCATAGAACGCATTACCCAAAACCGCATCATTAAATTGTTTACCGAGCAATTGGGTTATATCTTTTATGGTGACTGGGAAGATCGTCTCAACAACAGCAATGTAGAAACAACCTATCTGCGGAAATTTTTAAAGAAGAAAGAATATTCCGATACTTTGGTAGAGAAAGCGATTACGGAAGTGACGCAATTAGCCAGTTCTAATACAGGTAATTTATATGAACGCAACCAAAAGATGTATAATCTCTTGCGTTATGGCGTAAAAGCGAGACCGGAACTGGGCGAACAGTTTGAAACCATTTTCCCCATCGATTGGAAAAATTGGGAAGACAATGAATTTGGAATTGCAGAAGAAGTCACGCTTTATAATGACAAACACAACCGCCGCCCAGATATCGTGCTTTACATCAATGGAATTGCTATCGGGGTTTTAGAACTAAAAAGAGGAACTGTAGATATTGCGGAAAGCATCCGCCAGAATATTTCAAACCAACAGGAATTGTTTTCGCAACGGTTTTTCACAACTGTCCAGTTAATAATGGCTGGAAATAATACGCAAGGTTTACGATATGGAACTACCGATACAAAACAGAAATATTACCTTTCCTGGAAAGAAGAGGACCAGGATAATGAAGATTACAAACTTGATAAATACCTGAAGAAATTATGTGAGAAATCCCGCATGATTGATTTACTCTACAACGGTGTTATCTATGATGCTGGAGTTAAAAAATTACCACGTCCTCATCAATATTTTGGTTTGAAGGCGGCGCAAGATTTTGTGAAACGCAGAGAAGGTGGCATTATCTGGCATACACAAGGTTCGGGAAAATCCTTAATGATGGTGATGATTGGAAAGTGGATTTTAGAAAATATTCCCAATTCCAGAATTGTAATTCTTACGGATCGTACGGAATTAGACGACCAGATCGAACGGGTTTTTAATGATGTTGGCGAAACAGATATTGCAAAAATAAAATCTGGAAAAGAATTGATGCATTATTTGCAGGCTTCTAAACCGCGATTAATCTGCTCTTTGATTCATAAATTCGGTAATAAAGGGGAAGCAGATTTTGATGTTTTTATTAAAGAATTAAAAGAAAATCCGATTACGACCCAAGGTGAAATATTTGTTTTTGTAGATGAGTGTCACCGTACGCAAAGTGGGAAACTGAATGAAGCCATGAAAGCCATTTTGCACAATGCAGTATTTATGGGTTTTACCGGAACACCTCTGTTGAAAGTCGATAAGAAAACCACGATGGATGTTTTCGGTCGTTATATTCATACTTATAAATTTAATGAAGCCGTTCAAGATGGTGTCGTAAAAGATTTAATGTATGAAGGAAGACAGATTGAGCAAAAATTAACTTCTCAGAAAAAAGTAGATGAATGGTTCAACATCAAAACAAAAGGACTGAATGATTTCCAACGGAATGAGTTGAAAAAGAAATGGGGAACCATGCAAAATGTGCTAAGTTCGAAAGGACGAATGGAGAAAATAGTGGCAGATATTGTAGTTGATTTTAGCACAAAACCACGTTTAGCCAGTCAAAATGGAAATGCCATTTTGGTCGCAGGAAGCATCTATGAAGCCGCCAAATATTACAGTCTTTTTCTGCAAACCGAACTTAAAGGAAAGTGTGCATTGATTACTTCTTACAATCCAAATGCAAGCGATATTTCCAAAGAAGATACCGGTGCAGAAACGGAAACAGACAAAGAATTTATTTATAAAATCTATAGCGAATTACTAGAAAAGATAAGCGCAAAAGGCAATAAAACTAAAACTGAAACCTATGAATCTGATGTAAAAGAACTTTTCAGAAAGCAACCTGCAAGAATGAAACTGCTGATCGTAGTTTCTAAATTATTGACTGGTTTTGACGCGCCGCCTTGCAGTTATATTTACATCGATAAAAAAATGCAGGATCATACTTTGTTCCAGGCGATTTGCCGCGTAAACCGTTTAGATACCGATGATAAAGATTACGGTTACATTATAGATTACATGGAATTATTTGGAAATGTAACTGACGCGATTGATGTTTATACATCAGAATTGGATAGTGAAGGTTTTAGCAAAGAAGATGTTTCTATACAGTTGAAAGACCGTTTAAAAGTTGCAGCAGAACGATTAGAAGTTGCCTTGGAAACCGTAGAAGCCTTGTGTGAAAATGTCCCAAATAAAAAAACTGATTTAGATTTTATTAAATATTTCTGCGGGAATACCGAAAAGGAAGAAGATTTAAAAGCGAACGAATATAAACGAATGGCTTTGTATAAAGCGATTGTAGAATATATCCGGGCGTTTGCTAATATGACGACTGACTTTGAAATTGCTGGTTACAAAGAGAAACAGATTAAACATTTTAAAGAGCGTCTGGATTTCTATCTTAATGTTAGAGAAGTAATAAGAATTGCAAGTAATGAAATCATTGATTTGAAAGTCTATGAAGCAGATATGCGTTTTCTTTTGGATACTTATATTAGAGCCGAAGAATCTGAAAAGATATCGCCATTTGAAGATATTTCTTTATTAGATTTAATAGATACCGATATGGATAAAGCAATTGATTCCCTACCCAAATCTTTAAAAGGAAGTAAAGAAGCCGTCGCCGAAGTAATTGAAAACAACGTACGAAGTAAAATTGTAGAAGAGCATTTGCTTGATCCGAAATATTTTGATGAGATGTCTGTGCTTTTAACGGAACTTATTGAGGCAAGAAATCGAGAGTCAATTTCATACCAGGACTATTTAATGAAAATAGCGGAGTTGATCAGGATGGTCAATAAGGGTCAGAAAGATGATGTTCCAAAATCGTTGAATACAAAAGGTAAAGTGGCATTATACCATACTTTGGAAAATGAAGAATTAGCATTGGTCTGTGATCGGGAAGTTCAGTATGCAAAACAGGAAGGTTTCAGGGATAATTTGATGAAGCAGCGAAAAGTGAAGAATGCAATCAATCGTGTTGTCGAAGATGAGGTTTTAGCAGAACAGGTTTATCAAATTATAGAGCAGAATAAAGAAGATTACTAATATGCGGACAGAGCATTTACAAATTGGTAGTTTAGAGGTTGAAGTAAAATTTAAACCTATTAAAAACCTGCACTTAAGTGTGCATCCACCTTTCGGAAATGTAACAGTTTCTTCACCAGAATTTTTTGATCTGGATAAGATTAAAGTTTATTTAATCACAAAAATCTCTTGGATAAAAAGAGAGCAGAATAAAATAGCAAGTCAGGAAAGAGAAGGTGAAAAATTAATGATTACGAGAGAAAGTCATTATTTTTTAGGGAAAAGATATTTGCTGAAAATTACAGAAGCCAAAAGAGCGTCTGTTAAAATTCACCATCAAGTCATAGAATTATTTTCTCCTGAACATTACACCACAGAACAGAAGCAGAAACAACTTAACAATTGGTATCGAAGAGAATTAAATACGGTTTTAGGTAAACTGCTAATGCACCATCTGCGAATCATGAATCTCACACTCGATACCTACTGTGTGCGAAAAATGAAAACTAAATGGGGAAGTTGCAACAATGAAAACAGCACACTCAATTTTAATATCGAATTAATTAAAAAACCAATGGATTGCATCGAATATATAGTTGTTCATGAATTGGTTCATTTGTTAGAAAGAAATCACAATAAGAATTTCATTATTTTGATGGATAAATATTTGCCAAATTGGAGAACACAGAAAAAAATTCTAAATGATTTGCCTTTATAATTTAAATATATTTATTCTATGCACCAAACCTACCGCATCGCCCTTCTCGAAGACAACACCAAACGACTGGATAAATTAGAATCTTACCTAAGTAAAATTCCCAATGTAGAAATTGTTTTAAAAAGCAAAACTTCTGATTATTTTCTTGATGAGGTTGGTTCTGCGCATCCCGATATTTTAATTGCAGATCTCAATTTAGGAAATGACAGCATGACAGGCATTGAAGTAGCGCAAGAAATCAAAATCCCGGTATTTTTTACCAGCAATAATCCTGAAAAATATGTGCGACAAATAGAACAATTAAAACGGGATGCCGATATTTGCGTAGATCATCTCACAAAACCTTTTAAAGAAGAAGAGTTTTCAAAAAGTTTCAAGCGTTTTTTGCAGGAAGTATCATTTTTCAATTCCCTTCAATATGTTTATCTGGATTTTAATAAAACCAAAAGAAACGCCATTGCTATTCACGAAATTGTGTATCTCTGTGCAGATAAAATGGCAGGTTCAGAATCCAACAATAAACAAATTCATTTTATCAATCGCGCCGCAGAAAACCTAATTGATTTTTCCTTTTCAAAAATGGAGCATAAAGGATTTTTAAAAACCCAGTTTGTTACTATTCACAAATCATTTAGGGTTAACAAAAAATACATCAAATGTTATCACAGAAAAGATGAAGAAGTAGAAATTACCATTTACGATGAGATTGGCAAGACAAAAAGTCACAGATTACCTGTGTCCGAAAATTACCATATTGTCATTAAAAAAGAGTTTGGTTAACCGCTCTTATTCTTCAAAAAAAACCTTTTGTTCCTGCGCTTCCGATGTTATTCTCGGAAGCGTATTTTTTTTATTTTCTGGATTTTGTTTTGCTAATAATTATGTATAACTAAAACAATAAAAATAATTATGGAAACGACAAGAAGTCAAAGAACTTCAAAATCTCAATCTCAAAAAAAGGGTAACATCATGATTGATTTTTTTCTAGATCAACATTTAGAAGATATAAAGAATAAAATTGCAGTGGATCTTCTATTTAAAATTGAAAAAGATTTTGAGCAAAGATTGAGAAGTAATTTGGGCAGAGTAAACAGCGAAATAAAAAAACTGATAACAAATAAAGATCTTATTAATGAAGATAGAAAAAATCTTCACAAGGAAATTGTTGATTTGAAGACAAAACTAGACTCAATTAGAAATTATAAAACAATAAGCATAAAAATACAGCATGATGATCAATTAAAAGATTTAGGTGCTCAGCATTATCAGTTTTCAAAATTACTACAATATGTGCAGACGAAAAATAATGTTTTTATGGTAGGTTCAGCGGGATCTGGTAAAACAACAGCTGCAGAAAATATTGCGAAAGCCCTTAATTTAGAATTTTATTTCACTGGTGCCATTACAAGTGAATTCAAATTAACTGGTTTTATGAATGCTCATGGTCAAATTGTTTCAACGCAATTTAGAAAAGCGTATGAAGAAGGAGGTGTGTTTCTTTTTGATGAAATTGATGCGAGTTTTCCTCAAGCAATTTTAGCATTCAATGCAGCATTGGCGAATAAGTTTATGGATTTTCCTGATGGGAGAATTAATAGGCACAAAGATTTTTATTGTATTGCGGCAGCAAATACTTTTGGTACTGGTGCAGATAGAAAATACGTGGGAAGAAATCAATTGGACGCTGCGAGTTTGGATCGATTTATTTTTCTATCATGGGAAATTGATGAGAACTTGGAACATCAATTAGCAAATAATACGGAATGGACAAACTATGTGCAAAAAGTAAGAAAAGCAGTCGCGAAAATTAGCGAAAGAGTAGTAGTAAGTCCAAGAGCTTCAATGATTGGTGCAGAATTATTACAACTAGGTATCAGTAGAGAAGAGGTCGAACAGGATGTTCTCTGGAAAGGACTTGATGCATCCAGAATTAAAATGATTAAAAATAATATTTAGTTATGAACAAATATGTACAATTTGATGACTTGCAGGACTTTTGGGATTTTTCCTTTAGAGAAAGTTCATCTCGCAATAAAAGTTCGCGAAATGCTGATTCTGATTGGTATGGTGATGTTTCTTGGACTGAAGCAAAAGTTTTGGCAAACTCAGGATGGATTGAAGGAATGAACGAAGTAAAAAAGATGAGCGTAGAATTATCTGAAATAATATGTTCTAAAATTGAAAAATGGATACCTGAATACACGTATGCAGGAAATATAATTGATATAGGAATGTTTCTAAGCAATTCACCAGAATACTTTATAATTAAAAATCCTACAGAGCAAGAACTAAGTGGCAAAATTGTGAAGTTAGTTTGTTCAATATCTTTTTTATGGCAAATAACACCACAAATTATAATTCAGAGAGGGGCGATGATTTGCGCATTGGTAGATGCATTAGAAATTTCGGGATATAGTTGCGAAATCATTATAAATCAAACAGCTACTTCTTATGGTGGAAAGTTTGAGGTGGATGTATGCGTAAAAAAAGCGCATCAATCTTTAAACATTACTGAGGTTGCATTTTGCTTGGCTCATCCAGCCATGTTGAGAAGATTTATGTTTTCGGTTGCAGAACTCGAAGGTTGGGCGGATTACGCTACGGCTTATGGATGTCCTGCAACAGCTACAGAAAAAGGTGATGTGTATATTGATGAAATATTTAGTTTGGTAGTTCCTAATTCAGAAGCTATAGAGTGGGTAATCACACAATTAAAAAAACAAGGAATTCAGATCAGCGATAATATTATTAATTAATTTAATTTTTAAACAATGAAACAAAAAATCACACCTCAAGAAAATGCTGCCAATATGCAAAATAAAAACAAAGGCACAAACGGCGTCAATGTCCAAAATGCTAAAAACGAAAGTAATAAAGCAAAACAATTAGAAGAAAATCGTAAAAAGAAATAACAACCAAGCCTGAGAAAATTTCTCGGGCTTTTTTATAAGTGTATAGAAGATAATTTTACATTTGGATAAACTCAAATTTTCACTAAATTTACCCATCTTTTAAAAAATTCTATGAAAAAAATACTTTTCCTTTTACCGCTCATTTTATTTCTCGCATCCTGTGGAAGTTCCAGCAAAGTGGTAAAACGCACACCGTATAAAAAGTCAGTGGTAAAAGAAGAAGGTTTAAAAACATTCAATTCCACTTTCCGTGGCGCTTTGGATGCACGGCGAAATGAACTTTTAAAAGATTCCGAAAAATACATTGGCGCGCCTTACAAATACGGCGGCAACACAAGTTCCGGCTTCGACTGTTCCGGCTACACCGTAAAAGTTTTTACCGAAAATAATGAGAATTTACCGCGCCGTTCGCAGGATCAGGCACAGGCAGGCGAGTCAGTTTCCGTACGACAAGTAGAGCCTGGAGACCTCGTTTTCTTTGCCACAGCCGGCGGAAACAATGTCACACATGTTGGAATTGTTCACGATATCGGCGATGACGGCGAGATAAAATTTATTCACGCGTCCACTTCAAAAGGCGTGATGATCTCTTCGCTCAATGAAAAATACTGGAACAAAGCCTTTCTTTTTGCACGCAGAGTGCTTTAAATTATATATAAAAGCAGGACTATTGAGAAATATAATTTACTGAAAAACTTTTAAAATAAAACCAAATTATTTGACAAAGTCAAAACCTTTGCAAACTCAAAAATGCCTTATAAGCAGTATGTTTTTAAATAAATCTTTGCGATATTTGCGCTTGAAATTTACAGAACTGAAATATTAAAATAAAAAATAAATGTCATTACAGGAAAGCATAGAAAATATCTGGGAAAATCGTGAATTATTAAAAGATTCAGATAGTCAGGCAAAAATCAGAGAAGTCATAAAAGCCTTGGATTTAGGCGAATTACGCGTTGCCGAACCAACAGAAAACGGCTGGCAAGTTAACGAATGGGTGAAAAAAGCCGTCGTAATGTATTTCCCGATTCAAAAAATGGAAACCATCGAAGTTGGCCCTTTTGAGTACCACGACAAAATGCCCTTAAAAAGAAATTATGCCGAAAAAGGCGTTCGCGTTGTGCCCAATGCAGTGGCCAGAGAAGGCGCTTTCATCGCGTCAGGCGTTATTTTGATGCCGTCGTACGTCAATATTGGCGCCTACGTAGATTCTGGAACCATGGTCGATACCTGGGCAACAGTGGGAAGTTGCGCGCAGATCGGTAAAAATGTGCATTTAAGCGGCGGTGTCGGTATTGGCGGCGTTTTAGAACCACTTCAGGCTGCGCCCGTAATTATTGAAGATGATGCGTTCATTGGTTCAAGATGTATCGTCGTAGAAGGCGTTCGCGTTGGGAAGGAAGCCGTTTTGGGCGCCAATGTTTGCCTTACGATGTCCACCAAAATTATCGACGTTACAGGAGATTCGCCGGTTGAAACGAAAGGTTACGTGCCGGAACGTTCGGTTGTCATTCCCGGAAGTTACACCAAAACTTTCCCCGCGGGAGATTTCCAGGTGCCGTGCGCTTTGATCATTGGAAAAAGAAAAGAATCAACCGATAAAAAAACTTCGTTAAATGACGCTTTACGTGAAAATAACGTCGCAGTTTAAGATTTAAAGAAGATTTATTTGGGCAGCTTTTTCCGTCCTCCACTCCCAATCTTTTTTTCAAATGCAAAAAAAGGATTTCCGTTCAGGCCGGGCTGCAGATCGTCGCTGTTTTTAAAGTGATTTTATAAAAACAAATATTTTCATCCAAAGAAATGTTGAAAGAGAAATTTCTAAAATTCATATCAAATCCCAAAATTATTTTTGGGATTTATTTGGTAGTTTCTTTAATTTCCGCCGTCGCAAAATACTTCCGCGGACCGATTGCTTACAACAATTATCTTTTATTCAAGAACGTTTTTCTCAGCAGTTTAAGATCCGAAAATATTTTCCAGCAGCACCAGGATCTTTTTTTTGATTCCAATCATTACGGTGTTTTTTTTGGTGTGCTCATAGCACCGTTTGCTTTGTTGCCGGATTGGCTCGGCATGCCACTTTGGAATGTCGCGAATGCTTTTGTTTTTGTTTTCGCCTTAAGCAAATTACCCATTTCAAATATTAAAAAATCCTTCGTCGCCTGGCTTTGTCTGCAGGAATTTATTACGGCAGCCTTAAGCGTTCAATTCAACATCGCTTTAACTGGTTTGCTCGTTTTATCAATGGTTTACATTTATGAAAAAAAAGAAACAAAATCTGCACTGGCAATTCTGATCGGGTTTTTCGTTAAACTCTACGGCATTGTTGGGCTTTCCGGCTTTTTCTTTATCAAAAACAAATGGAAATTTATATTGTCATTTGCCGTAATTTTTCTCGTCTTTCTAATTTTGCCAATGTTGTATTCCAGTCCACATTTTGGCTTGCAGTCTTATCAGGATTGGTACATTTCGTTATCCGGTAAAAATATTGAAAATGAGTCACTAACCTCGATGCAGGATTTTTCTTTAATGGGAATTGTACGCCGTGTTTTAGGTGATGCAACTATTTCAAATCTTTATTTTTTAATTCCTGGCGTTATTATTTTTGCCTTGCCTTATTTAAGGATCAAACAATACAAAGAAGTCGCGTTTCAGTTGATGATCTTATGTTCTACGCTTTTGTTCATCGTTTTATTTAGTTCAAGTTCAGAATCGCCAACATTTATAATTGCAGTCACCGGCGTAATGATCTGGTTTATCATTCAAAAAGAAAAAACACCATTTGTAATTTTCCTTTTGATCTTCGTTCTGATTTTAACCTGTTTTTCAACTTCAGATCTTTTTCCAAAAAATATTAAGCAACTTTATATCAAAAAATATTCATTAAAAGCCTTACCATGTGTATTCGTTTGGTTCCGAATAATTTATGAATTAATGGTAAAAAATTTCCGCAAAGATTACAGTTTAAATTAATTTTATTAAAATCACTGATGAAAAAAATCTCAATTGTAATTCCGGCTTTTAATGAAGAGCAAAATATTCCGCTTATTCATCAAAAAATAAGCGAAGTTTTTTCTGCTTTGCCGACTTATAATTTTGAAATTATTTTCGTTAATGACGGCAGCAGAGATCAGACACAAAATGTTTTAGAAAATCTCTCATCACAATTTCCTGAAGTTAAATATTTAGAATTTTCCCGTAATTTTGGTCATCAGCCGGCCGTAAAAGCTGGAATTGATTATTCGAATTCGAACGCGGTAATTTCTATGGACGCAGATTTACAACATCCGGCTGAGTTAATTCCTGAAATGATATCTGCCTGGGAAGAAGGTTTTGATATTGTTTACACAATTAGGAAATATCCGAAAGAAATTTCCAGATTTAAAAGAAAAACGTCAGATTATTTTTACAAATTTTTATCGAAAATCTCAGATGTCGATATGACGACCGGTGGCGGCTCAGACTTTCGTTTAATGGACGCTTCCGTGGTTGATGTCATGAGAAATATGCAGGAATCTGATCTGTTTTTACGCGGACTTTCCACCTGGATGGGTTTTAAACAAAAAGGCATAAAATTTACCGCTAATGAAAGATTTCATGGTGAAAGCAGTTACAATTTAAATAAAATGATGAAATTTGCTTTTACAGGAATCACAGCTTTTAGCGTAAAACCTCTTTACCTAGCAGCTTATTTGGGTTTTTTCTTTTCACTTTTATCAGTCGTTATTTATATTCCTTACGTTTTACACGCTTTTTTTGCCGGCACAGAAATTTCCGGTTGGGCTTCACTGATCATGACCGTCGTTTTCTTTGGCGGATTACAATTGGTTATTTTGGGGATTTTCGGCATTTATTTAGGAAAAATTTTTAAACAGGTTAAAGAAAGACCAAACTATATTATCCGCAGTAAAAATTTTTAAAAATGGTCTTATTATCCTTTGACATTGAAGAATTTGATATGCCTTTTGAATACAAAGGCGAAATTTCTTTTGAAAAACAAATAGAAATTTCAAGAAATGGCTTAATTTCAATTTTAGAACTTTTGAAAAAACACAATGCAAAAGCCACATTTTTTTCTACCGTTATATTTGCCAAAGAAAATCAGGATTTAGTTAAAAAATTACTTTCCGAAGGACATGAATTGGCTTCTCACACTTGGTTTCACTCAAAATTTGAAGTTGAAGATTTAAAAAAATCAAGATTAGAATTAAGCCAATTATTTGAAACAGAAGTAAAAGGTTTGCGAATGCCAAGATTATCGCCAGTTGCTGTAAAAGATGTGGTAGAAGCAGGTTATTCTTATAATTCTTCCATAAATCCGACTTATTTGCCAGGAAGATATGATAACAGAAAAGTGTCTCGAACTTATTTTAAAGAAAATAATTTATTGCAAATTCCAGCCACAGTTTCTACCTATTTTCGCATTCCTTTATTTTGGTTGAGTTTTCACAATTTTCCTTTAAGTATCTATAAAATTTTATCTAAAATAGCCTTGAAAAAAGACGGCTATCTAAATCTTTATTTTCATCCGTGGGAATTTTCAGATATAAAAAATCCTGAATTCAAATTACCAAATTTCACCACAAAAAACACTGGAAATCAAATGATAGAAAGGTTTGACAATTATTTATCTTTTCTAAATAATATTGGTGAAACATTTTCAACACTTCAGGAATTTCAAAATAAAGTTAAATAATGAAAATTGCTTTTGACGCCAAACGTTTTTTTCACAACAATTCAGGTCTGGGAAATTATTCCCGCGATCACGTTCGTATTTTAGCGGAACATTTCCCTGAAAATCAATTTGTACTTTTAGAGCAAAAAAAATCAGAGCGCGGAAAAGCAATTTTAAATTTTAAAAATGTTTTTTTTCATCAAATAAAATCTGGGAAATTTGCCCGTCAATTGAAATTCGGTAAAACTTCACAGGAAATCAATTCAGATATTTTTCATGGTTTATCTGGCGAATTACCTTTAAAATGGAACAAAAAACCAATCAAAAAAATTGTCACAATTCACGATTTAATTTTTGTTCGTTATCCTCAATTTTATTCTTTTTTCGATCGTAAAATTCACTTTTGGAAGTTTAAAAATGCCTGCGATCAAGCCGATTTAATCATTGCAATTTCCGAGCAAACAAAACGCGATATTATTGAATTTTTGAAAATTCCCGCAGAAAAAATTAAAGTCGTTTACCAAGGTTGCCACCAGACTTTTAAAGAAAAAAAATCAGAAGAATTTTTAACAGAAACCAGATTAAAATTTAATTTACCCGAAAAATTTATTTTAAACGTCGGGACGATCGAACCAAGAAAAAATCTATTAAACATTGTAAAAACAATTCTTGGAACAAAAGTGAATTTGGTAGTTATCGGCAAAAAGACGAAATATTTTAATAAAATTGAGCAGTTTATTTTAAAAAATAATCTTAAGAATCAGGTCTATTTTTTAGAAAATGTTTCGATGGAAGAACTCTCTGCAATTTATCAATTAGCCGATATTTTTGTTTATCCAAGTTTATTTGAAGGTTTCGGAATTCCGGTTATAGAAGCCTTATTTTCCAAAACTCCCGTTATCACAAGTAATTCCAGTTCGCTTCCAGAAGCAGGCGGAAAAAATTCCCTTTATGTAAATCCGGAAAGTGTAGAAGATTTAAGATCAAAAATTTCATTTCTCTGGAATAATGAATCCGAGCGACAACGCCTTTCAGAAAATGGATTTGAATATGTTCAAAAATTCACAGACGAAAAAATTGCGGCAAATTTAATGAAGGTTTACTTGGAAGTTTTAGAAAATTAGTAAGAAATTAGTTGTCAGTTAAAAAATTATTTTTCATCTTTGCCAAAGAATTTACAAATGAAAGTAACAACAGTTTTAAACCATCATCATCATCTTACCAAAAAGGCGAGTTGATTAGTTATGTTTTAAAAACAAAATAATAATATTAAACCGTCTGAACAAGATGGTTTTTTTATTTAAAGATCAAAAATTTGTTCAGACACATTCTTAAAATAAATGAACAAATTAAAAATTGCCATTCAAAAAAGCGGCAGACTCAGCGAAAAATCTTTAGAACTTTTAAGGGAATGCGGAATTAATTTCCCTGATTTTAAAAGTAAGCTAAAAAATTCTGCAACCAATTTCCCTTTAGAAATCCTTTTTCTTCGCGATGATGATATTCCAAAATATGTGGAACAAAACATCGTAGATATCGGCATTATCGGTGAAAATGAAGTATTAGAGCAGGATAAAAATATTAATGTCATTAAGAAATTAGGTTTTGCGAAATGCCGTTTATCTCTTGCCGTTACAAATGATTCATCCTGCGAAGATTTAAGTTATTTTAAGGGAAAAAAAATCGCCACAAGTTATCCCAACATTTTAGCGAAATTTTTTGAAAAAGAAGGATTTGTTCCGGAGATCACTGAAATTTCTGGCAGTGTGGAAATCGCGCCAAGTATTGGTCTTGCAGACGCAATTGCAGATCTGGTAAGTTCCGGCGGAACACTTTTGCACAATGGTTTAAAGGAAGTTTTTGAAGTTTTAAAAAGTGAAGCCGTGATGGTTTCTAATCCAAATTTGAAACCTGAAGTTTTAGAAATTTTAGAAAAATTATTATTTAGAATTCAGGCGGTTTTAAATTCGCGCGAGAATAAATACATTTTGCTAAACGCACCAACCAAATCATTGCCGGACATCATCAAGGCTTTACCGGGAATCAAATCACCAACAGTTTTGCCTTTGGCAGATCCGGAGTGGAGTAGTATTCATTCTGTTGTCCGCGAAAGTGATTTTTGGGAAGTAATCGATGAACTGAAAAAATATGGTGCAGAAGGAATTTTAGTAATTCCTATTGAAAAAATGGTGCTTTAAAATATTAATGATGACACAAAATATATTTAAATTTCCGGCAAAAAGTGAATGGCAAAGTTTGTTAACAAGACCGACTTTGGAAAAGAAAAATCTACGGGAATTGGTTCAGGATATTTTTTCAGAAGTAAAATTAAATGGTGATTCTGCTTTACAAGATTTTTCTGAAAAATTTGATGGAGTTAAAATTGAGCAATTTTCAGTTTCAAATGAAGAAATCGAGAATGCATCGGCTGAAGTTTCTGAAGATTTAAAAAATGCCATCAAACAGGCAAAAGATAATATTTTAAAATTTCACAATTCTCAAAAAAACGAAATCAATAAAATTGAAACCCAACCCGGAATTTCCTGCTGGCGAGAAAGTCGCGCAATTGAAAACGTCGGTTTGTATATTCCTGGCGGAACCGCGCCACTTTTTTCCACGATTTTAATGTTGGCAATTCCGGCTAAAATTGCTGGTTGTAAAAATATTATTTTGTGCACGCCACCACAAAAAGACGGAAAAATTAATCCAGTGATTTTGTTTACGGCACAACTTTGCGGAGTCGAAAAAATATATAAAGTTGGTGGTGCGCAAGCAATCGCTGCTTTAACTTTTGGAACTGAAACTGTTCCTAAAGTAGATAAAATTTTTGGTCCGGGAAATCAATATGTAACCGCTGCCAAAGAATTGGCCGTTGACAATGGAGTTGCGATCGATATGCCTGCAGGTCCAAGTGAAGTTTTGGTCATCGCAGATTCTTCTGCAAATCCGGAATTTTGTGCGGCAGATCTATTGTCTCAGGCGGAACATGGAATTGATTCTCAAGTTATTTTTATTGCGACAGATGAGACTATTTTTGAAAAAACTTTAGAAGAAATAAATTTACAGGTTGAAGAATTACCAAGAAATGAAATTGCTAAAAAAGCCTTAGAAAACAGTCGGTTTATTTTGTTAGATTCTGTTGAAAATGCTTTGGAGTTTAGTAATCTTTATGCGCCTGAACACTTAATTTTATCAATAGAAAATCCGGAAAATTACATCGATTTGATCGTTAATGCAGGTTCTGTTTTTCTTGGAAATTACAGTCCGGAAGCAGCCGGTGATTATGCAACCGGAACTAATCACACTTTGCCAACAAACGGTTTTGCGAGAAATTACAGCGGCGTTTCCCTCGATAGTTTTGTGAAAAAAATCACGTTTCAAAATTTAACAGAAATTGGTTTAAAAAATATTGGAAAATCTGTAGAATTAATGGCCGAGGCGGAAGGTTTATTTGCCCACAAAAATGCAGTTTCACTTCGATTAAAATCATTAGAAAATGGAATTTAAATTAGAAAATTTTGTTCGTCCAAATATTTTGGATCTGAAACCTTATAACAGCTTACGCGAAAGTTTTACCGATGAAGATTTAATTTTACTTGAAGCCAACGAAAATCCTTTTGGAAAATTTAACCGTTATCCGGATTCTAAAAGTGTGAAATTAAGACAAAAATTTTCAGAAATTAATGACGTAAAACCAGAACAGATTTTTATCGGAAATGGAAGCGATGAATTGATTGATTTAATTATTAGAGCATTTGGAATTCCCGGTAAAGATTCAATAATGGTGATGAATCCGAGTTTTGTGATGTATGAATTTTATGGGAAAGTAAATGATTTAAAAGTTGAAAAATTGAATTTAAATCAGGATTTTCAAATTGATAAGGAAGATTTTGATTCACAAATTAAAACTTCAAAATCGAAACTTTTATTCCTCTGTTCACCGAATAATCCGACAGGAAATTCTATTGCAAATTTAGAATACTTTATTTCAAATTTCAATGGAATCGTCGTTGTTGATGAAGCGTACATTGAGTTTTCAAAAGAGATTTCAGCGGTATGTTTATTAGATAAATATCCAAATCTGATTGTTTTAAAAACCTTGTCAAAAGCCTTTGGTATGGCGGGTTTAAGAATTGGAATTGGGTTTGCGTCCAAAGAAATTTCAGATTTAATTACGACGATGAAACCTCCTTATAACGTAAGTTCAGAAAATCAGAATTTAGCATTAGAAAATCTTTCTAACGATGAAAATTTTGAGGAAAATCTTAATTTAATTTTAAGCGAAAGAGATCAATTAAAGGAGGAATTAGTAGATTTAAAAATTGTGAGCAAAATTTATAATTCAGACTGTAATTTTTTGTTGATCGAATTTGAAAATGTAGAATTGGTCTATAAAAAGCTGTTGGAAAATAAAATTTTTACCAGTTTGCGCCATCCAGCTATTGAGAAATGTTTAAGAATTAATGTAGGAAATCCATCGGAAAATGACAGTTTAGTATCAGTTTTAAATCAATTAAGTAAATGAAAAAAGTATTATTTATAGACCGCGACGGCACAATAATTTTAGAACCGCCAACAGATTTTCAGGTAGATTCTCTTGAAAAATTAGAATTTTATCCTAAAGTTTTACAAAATTTAGCAAAAATTGTCAATGAACTGGATTATGAATTGGTGATGGTAACCAATCAGGATGGTTTGGGAACGGAAAGTTTTCCACAAAAAGATTTTGATTTGCCACACCAAAAAATGCTTGACACTTTAAAAAATGAAGGAATTTTGTTCTCAGAACAATTAATTGATGATAGTTTTGAAAAAGACAATTCTCCGAACAGAAAACCACGTTTGGGAATGTTGCAAAAATACATTCACGGTAATTATGATTTAGCAAATTCTTACGTGATTGGCGATAGAAAAACGGATGTCGAATTAGCAAAAAATTTGGGTTCAAAATCAATTTTTATTGGTGTAGAAAATTTTGCAGAAGCGACATTAACTACGAATTCCTGGAACCAGATTTACCAATATTTAAAAGAAATTCCACGCAGATCTAAAGTCATTAGAAACACCAATGAAACTAAAATTGAGATTGAGTTAAATCTTGATGGTTCAGGAAAATCCAATATTAATACAGGTTTAGCGTTTTTTGACCACATGCTCGAACAAATTTCAAAACATGGAAATTTTGATTTAAATGTAAAAGTTGACGGCGATTTGCAGGTTGATGAACACCACACAATTGAAGATACCGCGATAGTTTTAGGCGAATGTTTTTTACTGGCTTTAGGAACTAAAAAAGGTATTGAAAGATATGCGTTTTTGTTGCCGATGGATGATTGTTTGGCACAAATTGCACTCGACTTTGGTGGTAGAAACTGGCTGGTTTGGGACGTTGAATTTAAACGGGAAAAAATTGGTGAGATGCCGACAGAAATGTTTTATCACTTTTTTAAATCATTTTCTGATGCGTCAAAATCGAATATTAATATCAAATGTGAAGGCGAAAACGAACACCATAAGATTGAATCAATTTTCAAGGCTTTTGCTAAAGTTTTAAAAGCAGCAGTGAAAAAAGATGAAAATAATTTTTCAATTCCAAGTACTAAAGGTTCTTTATGATCGCAATAATTGATTACGGCGCTGGAAATATAAAATCTGTGCAAAACGCCGTAGAAAAGTTGGGTTTTGAAACCATCTTAACCTCAGATTTTGATGAAATTAGAAATGCTGAAAAAGTTATTTTTCCCGGTGTTGGAGAGGCTTCCACGGCTATGAAGTTTTTAAAGGAGAAAAAATTGGAGCAGTTAATTCCGACTTTAAAACAACCATTTTTAGGAATTTGCCTAGGTCAGCAATTACTTTGTCAATTTTCTGAAGAAGGCGAAACTGAGTGTTTGGGGATTTTTGATGTAAACGTTAAAAAATTTCCTACAACTCAAATTGTTCCGCACATGGGTTGGAATAATTTAGAAAAAACTGACAGCAAAATATTAAAAAACGTTTTAAACGAAGACAATTTTTACTTTGTTCACAGTTATTATTGTGAAATTGGAAAAGAAACAAGTTCAGTTTGTGATTATATTTTACCGTTCAGCGCGACATTAGAGAAAAATAATTTTTATGGAACTCAGTTTCATCCGGAAAAATCTGGTGATGTTGGGTCTAAAATTCTTGAAAACTTTTTAAATTTAAATTAAATGCGAATAATTCCTGCAATCGACATTATCGACGGAAAATGCGTTCGTCTTTCAAAAGGCGATTACGATACAAAGAAAATTTACAATGAAAATCCGGTCGAAGTCGCCAAAGAGTTTGAAGCAAACGGAATCAAATATCTTCACTTAGTTGATTTGGATGGCGCCAAATCTGGCAAAATTATTAATGCAGCAGTTCTTGAAAATATTGCTAAAAACACTAATCTAATTATTGATTTTGGTGGCGGCATAAAATCGGACGAAGCCATTGAAACTGCTTTTAATGCAGGTGCAAATCAAATTACGATTGGAAGTGTTGCCGTTGCAGACCAAGAAAAATGTATTAGTTGGATTGCAAAATACGGTGCAGAAAAAATTATTTTGGGTGCTGATTGTTTGGACAGAAAAATTAAAACTTCAGGTTGGCTAGAAAGTTCAGATTTAGATGTAATTGATTTTATAAAGAACTATAAAAATTTGGGTTTAAATGATGTAATTTGTACCGATATATCGAAAGACGGAATGCTTGAAGGTGCTTCGAATGAGTTATATAAAGAGATTTTGAGTCATGTTGAAATTAATTTAATTGCAAGTGGCGGTGTTTCTAATATTGAAGATTTAGAACAATTAAAAATAATTGGTTGTAGTGGTGCAATTGTTGGAAAGGCTTTCTATGAGGGAAAAATCACTTTTAAAGATCTTCAAAAATTCCTTTAAATATGTTAAAAAAAAGAATAATTCCATGTTTGGATATTAAAGATGGAAGAACCGTGAAAGGAATTAATTTTGTTGGACTTCGTGATGCGGGAAATCCAGTGGAATTGGCAAAAAAATATTCTGAACAAGGTGCAGATGAATTGGTTTTTTTAGATATTTCTGCAACAGATGAAAAACGAAAAACTTTAATTCATTTAGTCGAAGAATTGAGTATAGAAATCAATATTCCGTTTACAGTTGGTGGTGGAATTTCAACATTAAATGATGTCGATCTTTTGCTAAAAGCAGGTGCAGACAAGGTTTCCCTAAATTCTTCAGTGGTTAAAAATCCAAATTTAATTAAAGAAATTTCTCAGAGATTTGGAAATCAATGTGTAGTAGTCGCGGTCGATTCTAAACAAATTGAAGATCAGGATTTTGTTTTCGTCAATGGTGGAAAAATTAAAACTGAACTTCATACTTTAGACTGGGTCAAACGAGCGGAAGAACTTGGCGCAGGTGAAATTCTTTTGACTTCAATGGATTTTGATGGCACGAAGCAAGGTTTTGATGTTAGACTTTTAAAACAAGTTTCGGAAATTTGTAATCTACCTTTAATTGCTTCCGGCGGTGCAGGAAAAATTGAAGATTTCACGGAAGTTTTTACCCAAACAAATGCAACAGGTGCTTTGGCTGCAAGTATTTTTCATTTTGGAGAAATTGAAATTCCTGACTTAAAATTAAATTTAAAAAATAATAGAATAGCAATAAGATGAACATAGATTTTGAAAAAGGAGATGGTTTAGTTCCTGTGATTGTGCAGGATTCTGCGAGTTTACAGGTTTTGATGTTAGGTTACATGAATAATGAAGCCTACGAAAAAACGCTTGATGATGGCAGAGTTCATTTTTTTAGCAGAAGTAAAAATAGATTATGGCTAAAAGGCGAAACTTCAAATAATTTTCTTTATGTAAAAGAAATTAAAAAAGATTGTGATTCTGATGCGCTGCTGATTTTAGCCAAACCAACCGATGTTGTTTGTCACACGGGAAGTTTTTCTTGTTTTGGAGAAAAAAATACCAAAGGTTTTGTTTATGAGTTAGAACAGAAAATTTCACAAAGAATCGACGACAAAACTGAAAACTCTTATACTTACGATTTATTTAAAAGAGGTATCAACAAAGTCGCCCAGAAAGTAGGAGAGGAAGCCGTAGAACTTGTTATAGAAGCAAAAGACAATAACGATGATTTATTTTTAAACGAAGCCGCAGATTTGATGTACCATTATTTAATATTGCTGAAAGCAAAGAATTTTAAACTGGAAGATGTTGAGAAAGTATTGCTAGAACGCAATAAAAAATAGAGAAAATTAAAAATTTTTGTAGATTTGAAAATAAATGATCTTTTATGAAAAAACTATATACATGTTTAATATTTTTTAATTCTGTTTTTATTCTTGCTCAAAATTTAGAGGCTCAAAAAGCCGCAATCAATGCTGCATCTATAGCTGGTAACAATGAATTAGCTTCGGAAATCACGCTTAATACACTCCAAAGAAAAGCCAATGAAAATAAAAGTGCGAATATGAGAATTTTAGATGATGGTTTTGAACTTAATTTTTCTCAAAAGGCTCGCTTAGATAATAATTTAAAAGCAAAACTTGAAGAGCAAAAAAACTTAAACGAGAAAGTTAAAAGTAGTATCTCTAGTTCTGAAAAAGAACAGTTAGAATCGAAACTTAAAAAAAACAATTTAAAAATTTCTGAATTATCTTCTAAACTTGAAAAAAATAGTTCGGAACTACTTGATTTGCAGAAAGAATATAATAGACTTAACTTAAAATAAAATAGTATTCAGCAAATAATGAATATTAAAAATCCCCGAGAAAACTCCGGGATTTTTTGTTGTTTACAAGTCAAAAATCATTTTTGGATAACTACTGTTTCAAAAACACTTTGTTTTGATGTCTTTAGAATTACATAATAAATACCGTTTTTTAATTTTGAAGTATTTATTTGTTTTTTGTTATTATCTTTTATCAAGACCTTTCCACTAGGTTCTATAAGGGTTATTTCATATTTGTCTGTGTTAGGAACAGTGATATTTATAACTTCTTTCGCGGGATTAGGATAAATCTTGAAATTGTTAAAATCTTTAGCTTCAGTTGTTGCTAACACTGCACTATTTGTGTCAGCTTCAGAAAAATGTTGCATTGCCCCTAAAGCTGCTTTTGTAGTTTGAACTAAATACGGATAGGAAACATTTGCTGCAATGTCGGTACTTTTATGATAAGTTGGGTTAGGTTCAATTACTCCGCCACTCGCGTCAGTCATCCTTTCATAAAAACCGGTAATCACAAATCCTTTATTTTCAAAAGGCATATAATCTGATGAGTAGGCGTTGGAGAATAAACCGGTAAGATTTGAATATAAAGGTACACAATTCTTTAATTGTGTCGTCATTACTAAACTTTCTGCATCGTTTGAACTTTGTGTACCGGTTGTAACATTATTATATTTATCTGCTTCACAAGTGATACTGTTATTTGTTAAAGAGGTGTTACCACCAACCATATCAAGATTAAACATTACTTTTATACTTGTGCCGTTTGGTAAACTGTTGGCGTACTGTGTACTTCCAAACAAGCCGCCTGATACGCCATTGTAAGTTCCGGATTCTTCTGCATTAAAAAAAATAAATTTCACAGTGTAGTTCGTATTTACATTTTTTAAGATCCTTGCCGTTTCCAAAATTGCAGCGACCCCACTCAAGTTGTCGTTAGCACCAACTCCCGCAGCAACGCTGTCAAAGTGTCCACCCATTATGACAAAAGTGTTTTTCTTTTGGGCATCAACACCAATTTTGGTCAAAATCAAATTTAGAATTGGCTTTGCCGTTGTTCCAACATTTTGAATAACCATATCTGCATCAGTGTAGCCAAAAGTTTTGAGTTTTGCCACAATGTAATCTAAAGCTGCTTTATTATTACTGTAGTAATTAGTATAGGAAGCAGTGCTTCCAAGATGTCTTATGCCTTTGGAAACCAAATCTGCGTTATAAGTTTGTAAGTTTGTTTGCAATACAAGATCAGCCCTGTTTTTATATTCCTGTGTGAATGTTTGAGAAAAACCCATTACTGATAATGCCAAAAGTGAAGGGTATAGAATTTTTTTCATTTAATTAATTTTCATCAAATGTAGTAAAAAAACTTAAATAACTATTTATTATTATTAAATTGATAATAATCATTTTCATATATTTATGTAATTTAAAAATCGTTTATTTTAAAAATAAATTGAATATTCAAAGCATTTTTACGTGAATATTACTTTAAAAAATATCAATAAATTTTCTAACTAAAACAAAAAAAATCCCGAAGAAAACTTCGGGATTTTTTATATTGATAACAAAAATTCTTAATTTATTTTACTTGATCTACGATTGCTTTGAAAGCTTCAGGATGATTCATTGCTAAATCTGCTAAAACTTTTCTGTTCAACTCAATGTTGCTCTTTTTCAAAGCGCCCATAAACTGGCTGTAAGACATTCCGTATTCTCTTGCACCCGCGTTGATACGCATGATCCAAAGGCTTCTGAAATTTCTTTTCTTCTCTTTTCTACCACGGTAAGCATATTCCATTGCTTTGTGTACCGCATTCTTGGCAACAGTCCATACATTCTTTCTTCTACCGAAAAAACCTTTGGCTTGTTTCATTAATTTTTTTCTACGCGCTCTGGACGCTACAGAATTTACTGATCTTGGCATAATTAAATTTGTTTTTTTGAAAAGGGCGGCAAACTATTTCATTGCACTTATTTGCACCGTTTCAGGGTTAAATTTTATTGAAATTTTTGAATTTCTATAAACCGGTTGAGATTTATAAAAACTACTTTAAAGCTAATTGACGTAAAACACTTTTCGTATCCACTTTCGCAACGTAAGAAGTCTGCGTAAGATTTCTCTTTTGCTTCGTTTCTTTTTTAGTTAAAATGTGGCTTTTAAAAGCACCTTTTCTTTTAATTTTACCAGTTCCGGTAAGCTTAAAACGCTTTTTAGCACCTGATTTAGTTTTTAATTTTGGCATTTTGCTTAATTTATATATTTGTTATCAATATCTCTTCACGATGCAAACGCCTTCAAACAGAAATGTTCACATTTTTTCAGACTGCAAAAGTACAAAAATTTGTGCAACTTTCTGCAACATCTGCCACACTTTTACATTGAAATTTAAGTCAATTCTTAATATTAGAATATTTTTGGAGCAAGCAAGTTTGTCAATTGTTCGAAGATCAGTCCGGCTTTCCACTATATCTTTTTCTTTTTTGGCAAAAAAAAGAAAAAGATATAGTGGAAAGCCGGGCTAAAAAGAAGAGTTATGTTTCTTTGAAAGTAAGAGAAAACTAAGATTTTATGAAAATCATTTATATTTTAAAACAAAAAAGAGACCCAAAAAAAGTCTCTTTAAATATTTATAAAAGCAAAAATTTATTTTGCTGGTTTCTTTGGGCTCATCATCATGATCATTCTTTTTCCTTCCAGTTTAGGAAGTTGATCAACTTTGCCAATATGTTCTAATTCCTGAGCTAGTTTCAATAGTAAAATCTCACCCTGATCTTTAAAAACAATTGAACGGCCTTTAAAGAAAACGTAAGTTTTCAGTTTAGAACCTTCTTCCAAAAATTTCTCAGCGTGTTTTTTCTTGAAATCGTAATCGTGATCATCCGTTTGTGGACCGAAACGTATTTCTTTTACAACAACTTTTACCTGCTTGGCTTTAAGTTCTTTGGTTTTCTTTTTTTGTTCGTAAAGAAATTTCTTATAATCTAAAATCCGACTGATGAATGGTTCAGACTTATCTGAAATCACTACTAAGTCCAATTCCTGATCTCTCGCAATTTGCTTTGCTTTTTCCAGTGGATAAACACCTGGTTCCACATTATCGCCAACAAGACGTACTTCTCGTGCTCGGATTTTATCATTTATTTGATGTAAATCTTCCTGTACGCGTCTCTGTGGACCTCTGCTATTAAATCGTTTTAGTGCTATGGTTGTATAATTTTAAAGTTAATTCTTGTCATTGCGAGCGTAGCGAAGCAATCCGTTACAACTCTCTTTATATGTCTTTTTTTTTTAAAAATTGCGAAAATCTAAACTTTCGCTTCTTTTAAAAAATAATTTGCGAAGTCTTCTATGCTCATTTCGCCTAGATCGCCTTCGCCGCGTTTTCTAACAGAAACCGTGCCGTTTACCTCTTCATTTTCGCCTACTACAAGCATAAATGGTAACTTCTGCAATTCTGCGTCTCTTATCTTTTTTCCGGTTTTCTCATTTCGGTCATCAATAAGTCCGTAAATATCGTGATTTTCTAACAATTGTGAAACTTTTTTCGCATAATCTACATATTTTTCACTAATTGGTAAAATCGTAAACTGATCCGGCGCCAACCAAAGTGGAAAATCACCCGCTGTATTTTCTAATAAAATCGCGATGAAACGTTCCATAGAGCCAAACGGCGCTCTGTGAATCATCACCGGACGGTGTTTTTCATTATCACTTCCATTGTACCAAAGATCAAAACGTTCGGGTAAATTGTAATCAACCTGAATGGTTCCCAACTGCCATTTTCTTCCCAAAGCATCTTTCACCATGAAATCTAATTTTGGTCCGTAAAATGCTGCTTCACCGTATTCTATAACTGTGGTCAGATTTTTCTCTTTTGCTGCGGTAATAATTGCAGTTTCGGCTTTTTCCCAATTTTCATCAGAACCGATGTATTTTTCTTTATTGTCAGGGTCACGCAAAGAAATTTGAGTCACGAAATCTTCAAATCCTAAAGATTTAAATACATAAAGTGTCAAATCGATTACTTTTTTAAACTCTTCCATCAGTTGATCCGGCGTACAGAAAATATGCGCATCATCCTGAGTAAAACCACGAACTCTCGTTAAACCGTGTAATTCACCAGATTGTTCATATCTATAAACTGTTCCAAATTCTGCGTAGCGTTTCGGCAGATCTTTGTAAGACCATTGTGAAGTTTTGTAAATCTCACAATGGTGCGGACAATTCATGGGTTTCAGCATAAATTCTTCACCTTCGTTTGGTGTTTTAATGGGCTGAAAACTATCTGCGCCATATTTATCCCAATGTCCGGAAGTGACATATAATTCCTTCGAACCAATGTGCGGCGTCATTACAAATTCGTAACCGCCTTTTTTCTGTGCTTTTGAAAGAAATTCTTCCAGTTTTTTTCTTAAAGCCGTTCCTTTTGGTAACCACAAAGGCAAACCTTGTCCCACTTTTTCTGAGAAAGCAAAAATGCCTAATTCTTTACCTAATTTTCGGTGATCGCGGCGTTTCGCTTCTTCTAATCTTTCTAAATATTCTGTTAGATCTTTTTGTTTTGGGAAAGAAATACCGTAAACTCTTGTTAGTTGTTTGTTTTTTTCACTTCCTCTCCAATATGCGCCCGCTGCATTCAACACTTTTACCGCTTTTACAATTCCAGTTCCTGGAATGTGACCGCCACGACAGAGATCAACAAAATCTTCGTGTTTTACAAAAGTAATTTCACCATCATTTAAATTGGTAATTAATTCCTCTTTATATGGATTGTCAGCGTATTCTTTTAAGGCGTCCGCTTTAGAAACCGGATATTTTTCAAACGTTGAATTTAATCTTGCGTGTTCAAGCATTTTCTTTTCGATCTTTTCAAAGTCTTTTTCAGATAAAACTTCGTCACCAAAATCTACGTCATAATAGAAACCTTGCTCAATTGCAGGTCCGATCGTCAGTTTTGCATTTGGATAAAAATCTAAAATCGCTTGCGCTAAAAGATGCGCTGAAGAATGCCAGAATGCTTTTTTTCCTAAATCATCATTCCACGTTAAAAGTTGCACCGTAGAATCTTCTGTTATTGGCGTCGTCGTTTCTACCTGCGTTCCGTCCACAATAGCGGATATTACGTTTCTCGCCAAACCTTCACTGATGGATTTTGCGATGTCGATAGGCGTTGTGGCCTGGTCAAATTCTCTGATGCTTCCGTCTGGAAGTGTGATCTTAATCATATATAATTATTGAAGCGCAAATTTACGAAAATTCTTTAGTTAAAATCGGGTGGAAATTTGAGTATTGTTATCACAATTTGCACTGAAAAATTCTCTACCTCGAATGAGACAAATTTGTAATACTTATCAATATTTTGTTTTCCTGAATAATAATGCTTGCTTAAAGTTTTTATGAAAAATTTTCAATTTCGCGAAACTTGTAACTAGCCCCGATGGGAACGGCATCCTTTTTTGACGCGAGCGAAGCGAGCGCCAAAAAAGATATAGTGGACAGCGGGATTAGCTTCTAAAAATCTGACAAATAATTTAAAAATTATCAACTCTAATTTGCCGACTTTATATATTAAAACTAAATTTGTAGAAATCCAAAAAATAAAGGAAAATATGGCAACTTATGTGGTAGTTGGTCTTCAGTACGGCGACGAGGGAAAGGGTAAAATTACCGATGTTCTTTCTGCTAAATCTGATTATGTAGTGCGTTTTCAGGGCGGTGACAATGCGGGACACACCGTTTATGTAGGCGAGGAAAAGTTTGTGCTGCATCTTTTGCCATCCGGCGTTTTGCAGTGTAAAGGAAAATGCGTGATCGCAAATGGAGTGGTGGTGAACCCGAAAGCGTTTCTTAGCGAAATCAAGCAAATTGAGGACAAAAATATGAGAACGGATCACGTTTTTATTTCCCGAAGAGCGCATGTAATTATGCCATATCACATATTATTAGACACTTACCGCGAGGAAGAAGAGGGTGGCACTTTTATCGGGACGACGAAAAAAGGAATTGGACCTTGCTACGAAGATAAAATTGCAAGGGTTGGAATAAGAATGATCGATCTTTTGAATCCTGAAGTTTTAGCGGAAAAAATTAAGAAAAATCTGAAGATTAAAAATTCGCTTTTCGAGAAATATTTTGAGAAACCGACGTTGGATTTTAATACGGTTTATAAGGAATTTTTAGAATTAGGTGAAAAATTAAAAGACCGAATCGTAGATACCGAATTTGAATTAAATGAAGCGATCCACGACGGTAAAAATATTTTATTTGAAGGCGCGCAGGCGGCAATGCTTGATATTGATTTTGGAACTTATCCTTTTGTAACGTCATCTTCGCCTACAACTGGCGGCGTTTGTACGGGTGCAGGCGTTCCGCCAACAAGTCTGCAAAATTTAATTGGTGTGGCAAAAGCGTACACAACCAGAGTTGGCGAAGGACCTTTTCCAACGGAATTAGATAACGAATTAGGCGAAAAAATCAGACAAATTGGTTTTGAATTTGGTGCCACAACTGGAAGACCGAGAAGAACGGGTTGGTTGGATTTAGTTTCGCTAAAACACGCGTGTATGATCAACGGAATTAATAATTTAGTGATCACAAAACTGGATGTTTTATCAGGAATTTATCCTTTAAAAATAGCGACTAAATACAAAACTGAAGATGGAAAAATCATAGATTATTTTACTTCTTCTACGACAAAACTTTACAATTACGAACCGATTTTTGAAGAATTGGAAGGTTGGGAAGAAGATCTTACAAAAGTGACTTCTTATGAAGAATTACCGAAAAATGCGCAGAAATATATTGAGTTTATTGAGAAATATTTAGGAATTAATGTTTATCTGGTTTCTGTGGGACCGGAAAGAAATCAGAATATTATTCGGAAGGAGTTGTTTTAGCATCTTAATTTTAGAAATAATCCGAAAATTATGAAAAAAGTTATTTTTAAAAATTTGTGTTTTTTTTATGGATTAATTATTTTCATAATAATTCTTTTACTTCTAAATCTTGTTACAATTTTTTCAACTTTTGAAATAAAAATCTTATTACCAATTATTATACAGACTTTACTTTTAGTATTAATATTTGAAAAACATATAATTTTAAAACTAATATTGAAAATTTGGAGTGGGATCTTTTTTATTGCTGCATTTGGAATGAAGCTTTTTGGAATGTTTTTAAAAGATATTTCTTACGATTTTCAAACTTTTAATATCCAAAAGTATCTTTTGCCAACTTTTATGTTACTGATTGGAGTATTAATTTTCGTTTTAACTGACAAAACTGTTGAAAAAGTAAAATGAAAAAAGGTCTCGTCTGGTTTAAAAATGATCTGCGGCTTCACGATAATGAAGTCTTGATAAAAGCCATAGAAGAATGTGACGAACTTATTTTCTGTTATAGTATTGAGAGAACTCTTTTTGAAAAAATCATTTATGGTTTTCGAAAAGCAGACATCAATCGCTTTAAATTTTTAGAACAATCGCTTTTAAATCTGCAGGAAAATCTGGAAAAATTAGACGGCCATTTAATTATTGGTGAAAATTCTGCTTTGGAAACTTTGCCAGAATTGGTTGAGAAATATAAGATCAGCAATATTTATGCGGAAGAAGAATATGCAAGTGAAGAATTAAATTTAATTAAGGAAATAAAAGCAAAAATTCCTGATGTCAATTTTAATTTTTTTTGGGGCAAAACGCTTTATCATAAAGATGATATTCCGTTTACAATTGATAAAATTCCTTTAACTAGTAAGGCCTACAGAATTCCTGCAGGCAAAGAATCTGAACCGCGGAAAACTTTTGACAGCCCAAAAGAATTAAAAGCTTTTAAAAAAGTAAAAAGCACGAAATTCCCTTCCTATAAAGATTATGGTTTTACGAAAAAGGAATATGATTCCGCAAAACCATTTCTGGAAGGTGGCGAAACTTTAGCCTTGGAAAGACTTCAATATTATACTTTTAAATCTGAACTTTTAACCGGTTATCGATGGAGCAGAAACCGATCTGACGGTTTGGATTACAGTTCAAAATTCTCACATTATTTAGCTTTGGGTTGTATTTCGCCACGACAAATTTTTAGAACTGTAAAAGAGTACGAAGAGAAGATAAAGAAAAATCAAAGTACTTGGTGGTTGATTTTTGAATTGGTTTGGCGGGATTATTTTACCTTTAAAGGAATGCGTTTCGGCGATGAAATATTTTTTACAAAAGGTTATAAAAATAAAGAAATTGAATGGGAAAATGATCCCGAAAAGTTTAAAAGATGGTGCGATGGAACGACAGGAATTCCTTTTATTGATGCGCATATGCGACAGTTAAATGAAACTGGATATATGAGTAATCGCGGAAGGGTAAATTGTGCGAGTTATTTCGTCCACGACTTAAAAATCGACTGGACTTGGGGCGCTTCTTATTTTGAAAGTAAATTGATCGATTACGACGTGAGCTCCAACTGGATGAATTGGCACATGCAGGCGTTTGAGATTTGGTACACCAATCCTGTTCATCAACAAAATAAATATAAAGCGCAGGATTTTATTAGAAAATGGATCCCTGAATTAAAAGATACCAATAATATTGAAGCATTAATTCCGTGGCAGTTTAATTTTCCTGATTATCCACAACCAATTGAAGTTTTTAAAAAATGGACAAGAGCCATTAATTTAATTGAGAAATTGAAACCTTAAATTACAAAGGTTTTTTAAGTCGAAGTCGAATCGGACCAATTAATTTTGAAATATTTTGATTTTTAATTTCGCCTTTTTGTGAAACTTCAATCAAATTTTCATTAATTAATTCTTGCGCAACATTGCGAACTTCATCCATTTTTTCCCGCCAAATATCAGGAAATAATTCACGCGCAACTTCCGATGGACAAAATGTTTTCTCAAAACCGCGATCTTTTGCAAATTTTAGATGAGCATTTCTTATAATTTCAGACAATGTTGTTAAATTTAGATTAGAAAATTAATCTGCTTTTTCAACTTCACTTTCCAGCTTCAAAACTTTGTCGCCATCTTCCTGCTCAATAAGCAAAGCTTTATTATCTTTTTCGCCTTTTCGTGTAATTTTAGAACCTTTTATAGTTTTGGTGATTTCTTCTGTATGTGTTTCAATCACTTTTCCTGTCGCCGTTCCGCTTCCCCATTTCCACTGGACTTTTGTTCCTTTTTTGATCATAATTTTTTATTTTAAAGGTAATAAAAATATTAAATAATTTTAAAAAATCCACAAAAAAAAGCACCTTTCTCAAGATGCTTTTTTCATTTATTTAATAAATACTATTTCGTAATTTCTCTTCCGATCACCAATCTCTGGATTTCAGAAGTTCCTTCACCAATTGTGCAAAGTTTTGAATCTCTGTAATATTTCTCAGCCGGGAAATCTTTCGTATAACCGTATCCACCAAAAATCTGAACGGCATTATTTGCAATTCTCACACACGCTTCTGACGCGTAAAGTTTTGCCATTGCGCCTTCTTTCGTCATTTTTTGCTTGGCATTTTTCATGTCAGATGCGCGGTTGATCAATAATTCTGCAGCGTCGATTTCTGTTGCCATATCGGCTAACATAAAACTAATTGCCTGAAAACTTGAAATCGTTTTTCCAAACTGTTTTCTTTCTTGTGCATATTTTAAAGCCGCTTTATAAGCACCTTTTGCAATTCCCAAACTTAAAGCGGCGATAGAAATTCTTCCACCATCCAAAATTTTCATCGCTTGTTTAAAACCACTTCCAACTTCGCCTAATCTGTTTGCATCTGGAACTCTTACGCTGTCGAAAATTAATTCTGCAGTTTCAGAAGCGCGCATTCCCAGTTTATTTTCTTTTTTACCAGAGGTAAATCCTGCCATTCCTTTTTCTAAAACGAATGCTGTTGAATTATCTTTTGCGCCTTTTTCCCCGGTTCTTGTCATTACGACTGCAATATCACCGGAAATAGCATGTGTGATAAAGTTTTTCGCACCATTTATGATCCAGTCATCACCATCTTTCACCGCAGTTGTGCTCATGCCACCAGAATCTGAACCTGTATTGTGTTCCGTCAATCCCCAGGCGCCCAAAACTTTACCGGAAGCCAAATCTGGCAACCATTTCATTCTTTGCTCTTCATTTCCAAATTCGTAGATGTGATTTGTACACAAAGAATTATGCGCTGCAACAGATAAACCAATTGATGGATCAACCTGTGAAATTTCATCTAAAATTGTCACGTATTCATGATAACCTAAACCGGAACCGCCATATTTTTCAGGAATTACGATTCCCATAAAACCCATATCACCTAACTGGTGGAAAAGATCTACGGGGAAAGTTTGACTTTCATCCCAATCCATAATGTGGGGTCTGATATTTTTTTCAGCGAAATCCTTTGCAGTTTCGGCGATCATCTGAATATTTTGTACTGTTTCTAAAGTCATAAAAATTATTTGGGTAAATATAAGAAAATTAGATATAAATTTTCACTAAAAAATTATGTATTCTCAATTTAAAATACGATGAAATAAACAAAATAGATTACATTATAAGATCTTTTCACTAAAAATTTTTACCTTATTTTTTGTATATTTGTAGGTATTTTTTAAAACAAATAATTAATGAGCAATAAACAGTATACAGCAAGTAGCATACAGTCTTTGGAAGGGATGGAACACGTTCGGTTAAGACCGTCCATGTACATTGGTGATGTTGGGTTAAGAGGTCTTCACCACTTAGTTTATGAGGTGGTAGACAATTCTATTGATGAGGCTTTAGCAGGACATTGCGATACTATTTCAGTTATAATTCACGAAGGAAATAGTATTTCCGTTAAAGATAATGGCCGTGGAATTCCGATTGATCTTCACGAAAAAGAGCAAAAATCTGCCCTTGAAGTTGTAATGACAAAAATTGGTGCGGGTGGTAAATTTGATAAGGATTCTTACAAGGTTTCCGGTGGTTTGCACGGTGTTGGTGTTTCCGTGGTAAATGCGCTTTCTACAAAATTACTGGCGACGGTTTATTTAAATGGTAAAGTTTACCAACAGGAATATTCAAAAGGTGCCGCTTTAGCAGATGTAAAAGTTATTAGAACTGAAGAGGGAAGAGGAACAGAAGTTTTTTTCCAGCCAGACGGTTCTATTTTCGCTGATTTAATTTTCAATTATGACACTTTAGCGTCAAGAATAAGAGAACTTTCTTTTTTAAATAAAGGCATAACTATTACTTTAACTGACGAACGTGAGCCAAACGACGACGGAACATTTCCATCAGAAGTTTTTCACTCTGACGGAGGTTTAAAAGAATTTGTAGAATATATCGACGGAAACCGTGAATCGATCATGGAAAACGTAATTTTCATGGAAGGTGAAAGAGATGATATCCCAGTTGAAGTGGCGATGCGTTACAATACGTCTTACACTGAAAATTTGCACTCTTACGTAAACAATATCAACACACACGAAGGTGGAACGCACTTAACAGGTTTTAGACGTGCATTAACGAGAACTTTAAAAAAGTTTGCTGATGAATTAGGTCTTCCAGCCAAAGAAAAAGTAGAAGTTACCGGAGATGATTTCCGTGAAGGTTTGACAGCCGTGATTTCTGTAAAAGTAATGGAACCACAATTTGAAGGGCAAACCAAAACAAAATTAGGTAATTCTGAAGTTGCGAGCGCCGTTGATAAAATTGTTGGTGAAATGCTTTCCAATTTCCTGGAAGAAAATCCTGCTGAAGCAAAAATTATTGTTCAGAAAGTAGTTTTAGCAGCAAAAGCAAGACAGGCGGCAAAAAAAGCCCGCGAAATGGTGCAAAGAAAATCGCCAATGGGCGGAAGTGGTTTACCAGGAAAACTCTCAGATTGTACTTCAAAAGATCCTGCTGAAAGTGAATTATTTCTTGTCGAGGGAGATTCCGCAGGTGGAACTGCAAAACAGGGAAGAGACAGAATGTTTCAAGCCATTTTACCTTTAAGAGGTAAGATCTTAAACGTCGAAAAAGCAATGCTTCACAAGGTTTATGACAATGAAGAGATTAAAAATATTTATACCGCACTTGGTGTAAGCGTTGGGACAGAAGAAGATTCTAAGGCCTTAAATATTAAAAAATTACGCTATCACAAAATAGTCATTATGTGTGATGCCGATATTGACGGCGCGCATATTTCCACTTTAATTTTGACTTTCTTCTTTAGATATATGAAAGAATTGGTTGAAAATGGCTATGTTTATATCGCTTCACCACCACTTTATTTACTTAAAAAAGGAAATAAAAAAATCTATACATGGAATGAGAAAGAACGTGAAGAAGAAACTTTGAGACTTTCACCAGACGGAAAAGGCGTTGATGTACAGCGTTACAAAGGTTTAGGGGAAATGAATCCGGAGCAATTATGGGAAACGACTTTAAACCCGGAAAACAGAACTTTAAAGCAAGTTACTATTGATAATGCAGTTGATGCAGATAATGTTTTCTCAATGTTGATGGGTGATGAAGTACCACCAAGACGTGAATTTATCGAGAAAAATGCAAAATATGCAAAAATTGATGTTTAAATAAATTTCGATAATTAATATAAAGTCTGCTTTTTTAGCAGGCTTTTTTTGTTTAAAATCTTAGGACTGTTTTTTGTATTTAAATTGTCTTAAAAAATAACCCTATGAAAAATATTATCGCTGCAAGTTTTCTAATTGCAACACTTTTTAGTTGTAAAAAAACCGAAACTACAATTGACAATTCGAAAATAACTAAAGATTCTGTAAAAGTTGAGGAAGTAAAATTTAGTGTAGATTCCGTTAAAGTGAGTGATTCAACAAAACTTACTGCGAAAATTACAGAGAGTTTTGATGCATCTGTTTTACAATTTCCGTCAATAAAAGATAAAACTTTGCAGGACAGTATTTATTCTAAAACCAACTTGAAATTAGCAAGTTACTCGAAAGAAGATTTGCAAAAAGGTTTACAGGATCAAAAGCAAAAATATTTTGCCGATAACAAGAAAAATATTGGAGATTATTTAGGAGATTTTAAGCAAACCTGGAATCAAAATTCTTCTATGAAACTTTTCAATAAAGATGAAAATTTAATGACTTTGCAATATACCGGCGATGGTTTTTCTGGCGGCGCGCACGGTTATTACTATGAATTCTACAAAAACTTTGATTTAAAAAATAATAAAACAATTCAATTAAAAGATGTTTTAACAACGACTGATGCCAAAATCTGGGATCCGATCATGATGAAGAATTTTTTGAAAAATAAAAATTACACAAAAGAATTACTTTTTGATAAAAGAATTCCGCTCAATAATAATTTTTATTACGATAAAACTAGTCTTCACTTTGTTTACGGTCAATATGAGATCGCACCTTACGTGGCCGGAACAATAAATATTGATGTTCCATTTTCTGAAATATCTAAGTATTTAACGCCTGGGTTTAAGCAAATGAATAATATTAAATAAAAATTAAAGTCGGTTTTGTAGCCGACTTTTTTATGTAAAAACACGCTTTTGCGCGTTCAAATTTTAAACCCCATTCTGCTTTTTCACCAAAGAATGAATATTCCGCAGCGTGCTCATAATAACCTGAGTATCCAAAACATCCTTCTCAAATTCCTTTGTATTAATACTGCACGCGTAAGACCAGATTTCCAGAATTTCAGAATATTTAATATCGTAGGGTTCATAAAAAGTATTGTCGGATGCGACAGTCAAACTGTTTTCAGATTTTTCGACCAGTCTTTTATAAACAATACCTTCATTTCTCGTGATGAAAATGTAGGTTTTTTTCTTTTTAAGATCATTTAAAGATTCCAGATATTTCCCCACGATATAAGTTCCTTCACCGTAAGGCGGCATGGAATCGCCACTACTTGGGAACGCGCGGTATTTTCCATTACGCAAAAAAGGCAGCGTAATATTTTGTAAACTTTCAATATATTCAGGATCATTATAGCCACTCAAATAACCCATCTGCGCTTTATGTGGGATAATTTCAATCATATTTTCCCCCGCTGAATCTACATTTACCGGAAGCACAATCCTGTTATCCGGCAATTTCATTATTTTATCCAAAGGATATTTCCGAACATTCACAGACACCAAAAGATCAATGCTGATATGGAAATATTTTGAAATTCTTATCAAAATTTCCAAAGGCGGTTCAGATGCGCCATCTTCATATTTCGCATACCTTCCGCGCGTGATCAAAAGATTGTCCGCCGTTTTTTGCTGAGAATATTCTAACTGCGCTCTCAGATACCGCATGTTTTCTGCTAAAATTGACATTGCTATAATTTATAACAACAAATATACAAAAAATTGATACAAAACGTAATAATTTTGTCCTCATGGAAAGAGCAATTGTACACATGGATTTAGATGCATTTTTTGTATCCTGCGAAAGACTGAACAACTCTAAATTCAACGGAATTCCTTTAATTGTAGGAGGTGGAGATCGTGGTGTCGTGGCGTCATGTTCCTATGAAGCAAGGAAATTTGGTGTGCGTTCCGCTATGCCTATTAGGATGGCTTTAAGGCTTTGTCCGGATGCAAAAGTGGTAAAGGGAGATTATGAACTGTATTCCAATTTGTCCCATTTGGTAACCGAAGTTATCCAGGAAAAAGTACCATTAATGGAAAAGGCAAGTATTGATGAATTTTACCTCGACCTTTCCGGGATGGATCAGTTTTTCGGGTGTTACAAATGGACTCAGGAAATTGCTGCAGCAGTTACGAAAGAAACCGGTCTTCCGATAAGTTTTGCGCTTTCTGCTAATAAAACAGTTGCAAAAATCGGAACAGGGGAAGCAAAACCAGTTGGAAAATTAGAAATAAAAGATTTAGATATTAAGTCATTCTTAAATCCATTATCGGTAAAAAAAATCCCGATGGTAGGCGATAAAACGTTTCAGCTTTTATCTAGAATCGGTATTCGAACTATTAAAACTTTATCAGAAGTACCAGTTTTGGTTCTTCAGCAGATGATCGGAACCAATGGAAAAGAACTTTGGAAAAAAGCCAACGGTATTGATGAAAATCCCGTAGTTCCTTTTTCAGAAAGAAAATCCATTTCCTCAGAACACACTTTTTCTGTGGATACAATTGATGTAGAAAACATAAAAGCTTTGATCACCGGCATGGTAGAAGAACTGGCCTTTAAACTCAGAAGCGAAAAATGGCTCGCTTCCGTCGTCTTAATAAAAATTCGGTATTCAAATTTTGATACAGAAACCAAACAACTCAAAATTGCTTACACTTCTGCAGATCATACACTTACGCGGGTCGCGCTGGAACTTTTTAAAAAACTCTACACACGAAGAATGAGATTGCGATTAATTGGCGTAAAATTTACCGGTTTAGTTCACGGAAACCACCAGATGAACCTTTTTGAAGATACCGAAGAATTAATGAATCTCTATCAAACGATGGACAAAATTAAGAACAGATTTGGCGAAAATGCGGTTGGAAAAGCGCTTGGCTATAAATATGATATTTCGGTTTAATATTTTTTTTGGGCGCCTTTATCCGCCTTCCGTTCTCAATCTTTTTGCTTTGAAAAATTTTCATAAATCGAAAGATTGTTTTAAGCAAAAAGGATTTCCACTCAAGTCGGGGCGCAGTAATCGCCTGGAATTAAAATTTTAAAATAATTTAGAAGATGTTTTTAGTGAATAGAATCTCAAAAACATTTTTGTCATTCCGTAGGAATCTAAACTGCTGAGATTCCTACGGAATGACAAATACTGGAAAAATTCATATTCAAATGTTGTTTAAATAAATCAGAATTAATAATTTTTTGAAAATCAATTCACTAATTTCAAATGTTTCTCAATTGCCATTCCTTTCACAGTCTTCGCTACGGCACTTTATCAGTCACAGAACTGGTGAGACAAGCCGACGAATTAGGTATTAAGGAATTGGTTTTAACCGATATCAATACCGTAACCGCTATTTATGAATTTAAAAAAGAATGCGAAAAATTTGGCATAAAACCCATCGCCGGCGTTGAGGTCAGAAAAGAAAATAAACTGCTTTACATCGCCGTTGCCAAAGAATTCAGCGGAATAAGCGAAGTAAATAAAATGCTCACCGCTCATAATTGCGATGGCGTTGAACTTTCTGAAACAGCACCGGAATTTGAGCAGATTTTTATCATTTATCCTTTAAGCAACATTCCGGAAAATTTAAAGGAAAATGAATTTATAGGAATTCGTGAAGAGGAATTAAATTTATTGATCCGTTCGGAATTTAAAGATAAAATTCATAAAATGGTGGTGCTGCATCCGGTAACATTCAGTACCAAAAAAGAGTACAATCTGCACAGAATTTTAAGAGCCATCGACAACAATACGATTCTTTCAAAACTCAGTGAAGATGATGTCTGCAGAAAATCTGAGTATTTCACTTCGGAATTAAATTTAATAAAAGCATTCGTACACCATCCTGAAATCATCAACAATACAACAGAAATTATATCGGCATGTAGTTTTGATTTCAAATATAAAGAGCGAGGAAGCACAGAAAATAAGAATAAAAAATACTATTTAAATTCCCGGGAAGAAGATATATTATTCCTTACGAAACTCGCTTTTGAAGGTCTGGAAAAACGATATGGTAAAGATGAAACTGCAAAAAAAAGAGTTGAAAAAGAGCTGAAAGTTATTGGTGATCTCAATTTTTCCGCTTATTTTCTTATCACCTGGGATATTATTCAGCACAGCAACAAAATGGGCTTTATGCACGTAGGCAGAGGAAGCGGCGCCAATTCTATCGTAAGTTACTGTTTGGGAATCACAGATATTTGTCCCATAGAACTTGATCTTTATTTTGAACGTTTTTTAAATCTTAACCGAACAGCACCGCCCGATTTTGACCTCGACTGGAGTTGGCAAGACCGTGATGCTATGCTGGAATATATTTTTAAAAAATACGGCAAAGATCACGTTGCTTTTTGCGGCACCAACGTACAATTTAAATACAAATCAATTTTTCGGGAAGTTGGGAAAGCTTTTGGTTTGCCTAAAGAAGAGTTGGATAATTTAGCGGGAAAATCAATGGAAACGCATGATACCAATTCTGTGGTAAAATTGGTTCATAAATATGGAATATTGCTGGAAAAATTTCCAAATCAAAGAAGTATGCACTCTTGTGGAATATTGATTTCAGAAGAACCGATCACTACTTATTCTGCACTGGAAATGCCGCCAAAAGGATTTCCCATTGTTCAGTTTGATATGTATGTGGCGGAAGATATTGGACTGGAAAAATTTGATATTCTTTCCCAAAGAGGGCTCGGAACGATCAATGACACCGTAAAACTCATTAAAGAAACAAAAGGTATTGATGTTAATATTCGGGATACGACGCTCTCAAAAAATGAAGCCGTTTGCAACGAATATCTGGCTGTTGGTAAAACCATCGGCTGTTTTTACATCGAAAGTCCTGCGATGCGAGGACTTTTGCGACGGTTAAAATGTGAAAATTATATCACTCTGGTTGCGGCATCATCCATCATTCGTCCGGGTGTTGCTCAAAGTGGAATGATGCGTGAATATATTTTCCGGCACAACAATCCCGATCAGTTTGAATATTTTCATCCAATTTTTGAGGAACATCTCAACGATACCTACGGAATTATGGTCTATCAGGAAGATGTTCTCAAAATTGCACAATATTTTGGTGGACTTAGTTTAGGCGATGGCGATATTCTGCGAAGAGCAATGAGCGGAAAAGGAAGGTCTCTTTCGGCGCTTCAGAAAGTAAAAACGCATTTTTTTAAATCCTGTATTGCCAAAGGTCATTCTATCGAACTTACGACGGAAGCTTACCGACAAATTGAATCTTTCGCAGGATATTCTTTCTGCAAGGCACATTCAGCTTCTTACGCGGTGGAAAGTTATCAGAGTTTGTATTTAAAAGTCTATTATCCTTTAGAATTTATGGTTTCTGTGATCAATAATCAGGGCGGTTTTTACCGTACCGAAGTTTACATCCACGAAGCCAGAATATCGGGCGGAATTGTGCAAAATCCCTGTGTGAATACGAGTGAATTTCAAACGGTTTTAAAGGAAAAAGAAATTTATCTGGGTTTTATGCTTTTGCAGTCTTTGGAAACCAGAATTGCCGAAATTATTTCTGAAGAAAGAAAAATTAATGGCAATTACAGATCTCTGGAAGACTTTGTGAGACGAATTCCGATTGGTATTGAAACGCTTCAAACTCTCATTTTTATTGGCGCTTTTAGATTTACGGGAAAACAGAAAAATGAACTTTTAATTGAAGCGCGATTGTTGCTGATCAATTTTAAACCGGAAAACCGTAATTTAACGCTTATCGAAGAACCGATGCAGGATTACAAACTTCCGGAACTTCGGCGGGAACACTTTGAAGACGCTTTTGATGAGCTCGAAATCATTGGGTTTCCCGTATCATGCAGTCCGTTTGATCTTTTAGAAACCAAATACAGAGGTTCTGTTTTTGTAAAAGATTTGCTTAAAAATTATAAAAAGCAGGTGAAAATGTTGGCTTATCTTATTTCCAGAAAACACGTTCCGACTAAAAAAGGAACGATGTTTTTCGGAACCTGGATCGATGTGAACGGTGATTATTTTGATACCGCGCATTTTCCGGACAGCTTAATTAAATACAATTTTCAGGGTGGCGGTTGCTATCTTTTGCTCGGAACTGTAGAAGTTGATTATCATTTTCCCACCATCACCATTCATAAAATGGCAAAAATGCCAATGATCCCTGATCCGAGATATGCGTATGATGAACAGAAAAAATTTGATGCCCACCGATTGGTTCGCGAAGATGTGAGCATGACTTCCCGAAAGCCTTATCCGCAGGAACACGAGATTGGTTTGCCAAGGCATAAAATGAAGTGATAAAATCCTTTTATTTAAAACTAATAAAAAGAGATTTAAGAAAAATCCTGAGAGATAATTTCGTCAGTTCTTTTATTTAAATAATTGCTGTTCATCTTTTAACATTTTAAATTCTATCGGATTTCCGCTAAAATCAAATATAAACATTGTGGTTTGTTCGCCAGTTTTTCCGGTATATCTCAATTGTGGTTTTATTAGAAAATCAATATCAGAGTTTTCTAATTTTCCCTGAATTTCTTTAAAGGTAATTTCATCCAAAACACATCCAAAATGTGGAATCGGGACTTCAGTTCCATCCACTTTTCCACAAAAATCCAAAGTCGGAAAATCGTTGTTGATATGCACAGAAAGTTGGTGTCCGAAGAAATTAAAATCAACTCAGGTTTCGGTAGATCTACCTTCTTCACAGCCTAATAAATCGATATAAAATTGTCGTGTCGATTCTAAATCTTTTACTTTAAAAGCATAATGGAAAGGGAAGTTCATGATAATTAAATAAGAAATGGAAAAGACAAAATTAATTAAAAATTAAACTTTGAAGTATTTGATAATGAATTATTTTTTATTCCATTTATCGTAAAAATTGCTTGAAAGAAAACTTGTTTTTTCACTATGATAAGGATCAAATCTTTTTTCATTTGGGAATTTTTTTTCTAAAATTTTATCATTAAAATTTAAAGAAGAAAGATCAAAATAACTTTTAAAACCACGATCGATATTATACTTTGTGGCAATGCCGCCCCAGTTTATGAAACTGCAAACTAAGATTGTTCCGTAGAAATACCAGATCATTTGGTTAAAAAGATAAGCGTTGGTTTTCTGATTTTTTATTTTTAAATAGGTAAAAATTAAACCAATAATCGCTAAACTAAGGAACGCATAAACGCCCAATCTTTTGTAGGTTAAACCTAAATTTAAAATGTATTCTGAGTTTTTTGCGAAGGCAGAAAGAATTAAAATACCGTTTAAAATAATCCAGATCTTTGCTAATATTTTAAGGGATTTCGCTTCTTTATCAAAGTTAAAATTTCCTTTAAAATAAAACATGATCACAGCAATTGCCATTATTATCGATAAAATAACAGCATTTACACGTTCGTGAGTTTCTGCCGAAAGATTTTGGTCAATTTTTATGGTTTGGAAAAACTGTTCGTAATTAAATGTAAAAATAAAAGTGATTAACAAAATATTTAAAGCTAAAAAAGAAATGATGCCACTTTTTCGTTCTGCAGAAAGATCTAAAAATGAAAAAGTTGGTTTCTGAATTTTGTTTTCATTAATAAAGTCATTTTTTAGGTCGTTATTTTTTAAGTAAAAGAAACTGTAGATTTTGAAATTCCAGATGCTGAAAGCGATAAAGAAGCCAAAACAGGTTAAAAACAAAAATCCCCACCCATTTAAATCAAGTTCATAATCTGTAAATAAACCTGAAAAATGCGAACTTCCATTGGCATATATTGCCAAAAAAACTGAAATAAAAATTAAGGGAATTAATACAACTGAAATAAATTTTTGCCAAAAACCAGACGCATTTCTTTTGGGCAACCAATCTTCAAATTTAAATAATCTTCCGAAAAATGTCACAAAATTTAAAATAAAAACCGGAATTGCCAGAATTGATTTTAAATTTCTATTTTGAGATTTAAAGGCTAATAAAAACACCGAGAAAAATACTGCTAAAAATGAAGGGAAATCTGCGTAGTAAGCAAATGCTAAACTTGAGAAAATGCTTAAAGCAAAAAGTATAAAAAAAGTTTTGGTTTGATTTATTTTCTGAGTATAAAAAAATAAAAGTATGGAATAAGAAATTCCTAAGAAACCGAGATTTATTCCGATTTCTTCTTCGTAGAAAAGTGCAATAAATAGGGAAGTAGAGAGCAGTATCAATTGTGATTTTTTCATGAATGTTTGTTTTTAAGAGTTTGATTTAAAGTTGAGCGACAGTTTGTTTTTGATAAATAAATGCGTTGATCTTTTCGAAATTTTGAGAAAGAAGTTCTTCAAAATCAATATTGTAAAATGGGATCATTTTTTTACCTTTTTTGTAGGCTTTTAAATAAATCGGGAAATATTCCGGCAAAATCAAACTTCCGAGAATGATGGCTGCTAAAAGATGCGCGTTGAGTTTTCCGTTACCTAAAAGCAAAAACTGCATCGCAATTTCGTCTTCAAAGTTGGTTCCGCATTCCGTTATTAAATGATGAACATCGTGGTTTTCCATTTTTGCAATCATTGTGAAGCCATGTTTTTTATAAAAATCACCCAATTTTCTACCTAATGTATCTTCTTTAAAGCTTAGCAATTGCTGTTCATTAAATTGCCAGCTTCTTTTCTTTTTTTTAAAATATTTCCTGTATTGTTTTTGGGTTTTTTCATAGATGAAAAGTAGAAATTGGACGCGTTGTTTTTTCATATTTAGTTTTTATTTAGTTTAAAATTGAGAGACCGATCCAAGCATATAGAAATGCAAAGGGAATATTTAGAAGTAGTAGAAGTGCAGAATTTAAAGATTCTTTGTAGTTTTCTTTGTGAAAAAATCCGTATGTAAGTATTGCTGCAAAAACAATTAGATTAATCACAGTACCGAAAAGTAGTAGAAAATATCCGGCAAAAGCAAAGTAAAAACTATCAGAAAAAAGATAACCAAAAAAACAAATATTTCCGAGAGCGAAACTGAGCAGAAAAAGCCATTTGGCGATTGGGTTAATTTTAAGATTTGTAAGCATTTTATTTATTTTTAATTGTTATAATTTAAGTCAAAGTGCTTTGAAAAACAAAGTATAAGTATAAAAAAATAGATTTTTTATTTTCCTATTAATTTTTCTAAAGCATTTAAATGATCTTCAAAAGATTTTCTACCGGAATTGGTAACTCTGTAAGAAGTTTTTGTTTTTTTACCCACAAATTCTTTTTTAATTTCAATGTAATTTGATTTTTCCAAGGCCGAACTGTGACTTGCCAAATTCCCGTCCGTCACTTCTAAAAGATTTTTCATTTCCTTAAAATCAACCCAATCGTTTACCAGCAGAACGGACATAATGCCCAATCTGACGCGGCTTTCAAATTCTTTATTAAGTTGGTTGATGTTGATCATTACCTAAAAATTATTTATACTTTCTATACATTATCAATCCATAAAAAATATGCAAAACTCCAAAACCGATCATCCAGAAAACCAAACCCCAGCCGAGAAAAAACATGGATAATAATCCCAAAACGATCTGACAATAACCTAAATACTTCACATCTGAAAATGTATATTTTTCTGCATTGACCAAAGCCAAGCCATAAAAAATCAATGTTGCGGGTGCGATAAAAACAAATGAATGGTGGTAAAGCAAAGCCAGACAGAAAATACCGCCCGTTGCTAATGGAACAGCAAAGTTAAACAGTAATCTTTTTGTGGTCGAGTTCCACATTTGAGAATTTGTTTTACGGCTTTTTTTGGCTGTAAATAAATAACCGGAAATGATTGCGAGAACTGCAATTGCAAGACCTGTGAAAAATAATTTTTTAACAAGATCATCTGTGAGAATGATAGTTTTGCCTTCAAAATAATTAAAACCAGCTTGTTGAAATAGATAATAAACAAAACCTCCGCCTGCTAGAGCGATCAATCCTGCAACAACACCGGAAAGTCCGCTGAGTGAAATGAATTTAGAACTTCGCTCCATCATATTGCGGATGTGCGAAAGATCTTCATTGTAATTTTTTGTTTCCATATAAAGTACTTTGAATTGCAAAGTTAAATTTTATTTTGGAATGGCGAAATTTTTTTGAGTTTTTTTTAAATTTCACAAAAAAAGCACGACCAAAAAGTTTTGCTTCAATATTTTAAATCAAAAAGATTTTACAAACCAAACTGCATTGCAAATAAATCCGGGTAAACGCCTAAAGAGATAATTGCTGCGATAATAAAAACTGCGACAATGTTGTAAGTTAAACTTACTTTTTCGCTGGTGTTGAAAGTGCTTTCTTCGTGGAAAAACATGGCAATAATCAATCTTAAGTAATAGGCAATTGAAATTGCAGAACCTAGCACCGCGATAATTACCAAAATTGGTGCTGCTTCCATTGCTTGAGCGAATAAACTGAACTTCCCAACAAATCCTGCAGTTAAAGGAATTCCTGCCATTGAAAGTAAGGAAATGGATGCGGTAACTGCCAATATTGGTTCTGAACGTCCTAAGCCGTTAAAGGCTTTAAAGGAAGATTCTCTTTTTATTTTTTCAACATAAATCAAGCACATCATTACGCCAACTGACGCTAAAGAATATGCGAAAAGGTAAAATGCTAAGTTGTAAGTTGAAAGATTATTAATACCAAAAAATATTAAACCAATATAACCGGCATGAGAAACGGAAGAATAGGCAAGCATTCGTTTTGCGTTGCTTTGCGCGAGTCCCATAAAGTTGGCTAATAATAAAGTTATAATTACAAGTACTGCTAAAATATTGATCCATTCTCCGAAAACGCCGTAGAACCCGATCGTCATTAATCTAAATAATGCGACAAATCCTGAAATTTTTACAACCGTCATCATGAAAGTTGTGATCAAAGATGGCGATCCCTGATAAACATCCGGGCTCCACATATGGAAAGGTGCGAGGGAAACTTTAAATGCTAAAGCGGTCAACATTAAAACGCAACCCATTGTAAACATAAGGTTTTTCGGGTTTGCTATTCCAAATTCGTGAATGGCGTAAAGGTCAAAACTGCCGGAACTTCCGTAAATTAAAGCCACGCCAAATAATAAAAATCCTGTGGCGAAAGCGCCCATCAGAAAATATTTTATCGAAGCTTCGGTTGATTTTAAATCGCTTTTTCTGGCGCCTGCCATTACATAAAGTGGTATAGACAAGATCTCAATTCCTAAAAATAAAGTAACTAAATTTTGAAAGGAAAATAAAACAATTCCGCCTGTGAGAGAAAATAATATTAAACTATAAAGTTCAGATTGATGACTTCTGTGATTGCTTAATGCAAAACCGCCGAGGAAAAATAAAATTAAAGTGATTACAATTGAGATTTTTGTGAAAAGCGCTGCGTTTTCTCCAAAGATAAACATGGAATTATATTTTGCGAAAAACTGATGTTCAGGCAAAAATGCAACATAAAAAGCTACTAAAAGACCGGCAATTCCAATATATCTTGCCCATTTTCCCTGTTCAAAAACGCCGGAAAATAAGGCTATCACAGCGGTAAGGAAAATAATAATTATAACACTCATACTTAATATTTGAAAATTTATTATCCAGGATTTTAAAAAAACCTGACTTTTTTATCAATTTGTTTTAAAAAACCAAAGAACCGTAGATCAGTTTTAAAGAACTGTTTGCCATATCCAAAATTGGTTGTGGAAAAACACCCAAAAGAATTACGAAAACCGCTAAACTCGCCAAAACTGAAAATTCTACACCTGAAATATCTTTTACTGAAGATAAAATTACTTTATCACCTTCGCCAAACATGGCTTTTCCGTAAAATCTTAAAAGATAACCAGCAGCTAGAATCATTGTAAAACCGGAAATCACACCAAGCAAACTGCTGTAATCGTAAATTGATTTTATCAAAATAAACTCGCCAATAAAACCATTCGTTAAAGGCACTCCGAGAGATCCAAATAAAATGATCATAAATAAAATAGCAAATTTTGGCGCAACGCTTGCCAAACCGCCCATTTGACGAATATCACGCGTTTTGAATTTTTTAAATAAAATATCAGCGCAGTAAAATAGACCAACAACGTTGATTCCGTGAGCAAATGCTAAGATAACTGCACCTTCGCCACCTTCAATGGTGAAGTTTCCTTTTAAAGTTAATAAAGCAGAAGCGAAAATTCCCGCTGCAATTAAACCAATGTGAGAAAGTGAAGAATAAGCAATAATTCGTTTTGAATCGTTTTGAATCAAAGCAATTAAACCTCCAAAAACCACGGTAAATACGCAAAGCATTAAGACAATTCCGCCAGAGGTTCCGGCAATTGCTAAAGGTGTAATTGGCAGTAAATATCTTAATAGACCAAAAACAGCCATTTTAGCCATAATTCCGGAAAGCAGCATTGAACCTTGTGTCGGCGAATAAGTATAAGTATCTGATTGCCAGTTATGGAAAGGAAAAATCGGGAATTTCACCGCGAACGCTAAGAAAATAGCCCAGAATACAAAAGTCTGTTCTGTGGTTGTTAAAGTAGAGTTATAAAGATCAATTAAAGCGAATGACGCAGAATGATTGTAGACATAAATTAATCCAGCAAGCATAAATAAAGACCCTACAAATGTGAAGATAAAAAACTTAGTCGTAAATTTTAATTTCTGATCTTCCTGTCCCCAAAGTCCGCAAATAAACCAAATAGGGATTAAAGTAATTTCCCAGAAACCGTAAAAAACAAGTCCGTCCAATGAGGTAAAAACCCCAAGTAGACCAAACTGCATTAATAAAATTAAGCCGTAAAATTTATTACTGTAAGCACGTTTTTCATTAAATGAAGACAGAATGATAAGTGGTACTAAAATATTAGTAAGAATCAACATGATCATGCTTAATCCGTCGATACCAAAATGAAGATTACTTCTTAGAACTCCCGAAAAAGGAACGTTAATTTCATATTGTAATTTCTGCCCGACTGTAGGTCCAAAATTAAAATAAGCCAAAGCGTAAAATGCCAGAACCATCGAAATAAGGGAAAAACCAAGCGCAACATCATTGCTGAATTTGTTGTTCTTCCAAAAGAAAGTAAAAACTGAACCTATTAAAGGTAATAGCAATAATGCTAATAAAACTCCAGACATTTATTGTAATATAAAGTTAACAATTAAAATTATTCCTATCGCTAAAGACATGATTAGCACATAGTTTTCGACGTTTCCGTTTTGGAATCGTTTCATAGATTTACCGGTATCTTCGGCACCAATTCCAACAAAATCTGTGAATGGTGTCAAAATTTCTTTGTCAAACATTTTACCGGCTCTTCCTAAACCTTCCACGGGTTTTACAACTGTTGCCTGATAAATTTCGTCGATAAATAATTTTTTATTGGAAAGTCTTTCCCAGCCAAGATATTCTCTTTCCGGTAAAGCCATTTTTCCTTTTTTTACATACATTTGATAAAGGACGAAAATAATTACCAAAACTACTAAAACAGTAACCGCCATTAAAGAAAGTTCTTTCCATAAAGGGATTTCTGCGGCCTGGACATCAAATAAATAGATGCTGTGAAGCCATTTTTCCAGTTTTAAAGATATATTTTCACCCACGAAATGTGGTAAATTAATAGATCCGCCGATCAAAGATAAAACTGCTAAAACAACCAAAGGAATTGTCATTGTAGCCGGACTTTCATGCATATGATCTGCCTGTTCTTTTGTTCCCCTAAATTCTCCAAAGAATGTTAGGAATAATAATCGGAACATGTAAACTGCTGTTAAAGCCGCGCTGAACAAAGTTAAAAACCAAATAATCGGGCTTTTATTCCACGTTGCAGAAAGAATTTCGTCTTTCGAGATCATTCCTGAAAAGAAAGGGATCCCGGATATTGCTAGCGTTCCTATTAAAAAAGTAATGTATGTTAATGGAATTTTCTTTCTTAAACCACCCATTTTACGCATATCCTGTTCATCACTCATAGCGTGAATTACAGAGCCTGCACCTAAAAATAAAAGTGCTTTGAAGAATGCGTGCGTCATTAAATGAAACATTGCTGTTGTATAAGCGCCTGCGCCAAGTGCAATGAACATAAAACCGAGTTGCGATACCGTGGAATAAGCCAATACTTTTTTAATATCATTTTGACGTAAACCGATAAACGCCGCGACTAACGAAGTCGTTAAACCAATAAATAAAATAATATCTAAAGTTGTTGGCGCCAAAGAATAAAGGAAATTACTTCTCACAACTAAATAAATCCCTGCAGTAACCATCGTTGCCGCGTGAATCAACGCAGAAACCGGCGTTGGACCCGCCATTGCATCCGGAAGCCAGGTAAATAATGGAATCTGTGCAGATTTTCCTATTGCGCCAATAAATAAACTTAAGGTAATGAAAACGACAACCGGTGAATTTAATTCAAACTTCGCTGCGTTTTGAGAAACGGTCATATAATCGATCGCGTTCATTTGCTGGGCAATAACGAAAATACCGACTAATAAAGCCAAATCACCAATTCTATTCATGATAAAGGCTTTTCTCGCGGCTTTACCGTAATCTTCATTTTTATACCAAAATCCAATTAACAAATAAGAACAAACTCCAACACCTTCCCAACCGATAAATAAAATTAAATAATTACTTCCCATTACCAAAAGTAACATTGAGAAAATAAATAAATTTAAATAAGTAAAAAACTTGTAAAACCCTTTGTCGTGGCTCATGTAGCCGATAGAGTAGAGGTGAATTAATGAGCCAATTCCTGTAATGATCATGATCATCATTAAAGACAACTGATCGATCTGAAACGCGAAATTGATCTGCATTCCGTTGACTTTAAACCATTCAAATGCTTTCACAATGATTGGCGAAGAATTCTCATTAAAGCCTAAAAATATTTTTACAGCGATACAAAAAGAGGCGAAAACCACTAAAGTCGCTAAAGTACCAACGAATATTTTCGGTAATTTTTTACCAAAAAAACCATTAAATATAAAACCTGCGAGAGGCAAAAGTATGATTGCGTAAACTAAATTTTCCATCCTTTTCTTAACCTCTTAATTTATTAAAAATACTGATGTCCACAGATTTTGAATTTCTGTACATCATTGCAATAATTGCTAAACCTACAGCAACTTCTGCGGCAGCAACAACCATGATAAAGAATACCAAAATTTGTCCGTTTCCATCTCCTTTGTAGCTTGAAAATGCAGCAAGCAAAAGATTTACAGAATTTAGCATCAATTCTACACAACCCAAAATAACGATCGCATTTCTACGAACTAAAACGCCTAACACGCCTAACGAAAACAAAAATGTACTGAGCAAAATAAAATACTCTAAAGGCACACTTTGTATAAAAGTATTGGTCTCTCCCATAATCTATAAATCTCTTTTTCCAATTAAAACTGCACCTACAATTCCTGCTAAAATTAATATTGAAGCCAGTTCAAAAGGTAAAACATATTCATTAAATAATAATCTGCCCAGATCTTTAGTTAAACCTGCAGATTGATTGACAGTTGCACCAGCCACAGAATTCATCGCCATTCCTCTATAAGCGCCTAGCATTCCGATGAACAATAGACCTGCAGAAAAAATTGCTATAAATTTTCCATAAGTTGGTTTCTTACTTTCGTCGGCTTCATTTAAATTTAACATCATCAAGATGTAAAGAAATAAAACCATGATCGCACCTGCGTAAACGATGATCTGAACAATTCCTAAAAACTGTGCATTTAATAGAACGTAAAGTCCGGCAATCGAGAAAAATGTGACAATTAGTGATAAAATACTGTAAAGTGGGTTTTTAGCAAAAACAAAATAAACCGCACTGAAACACGCTATGAAAGCAACTAAAAAAAATAATATCTGCTCCATTTCTTAAACTAATTTTTTTTGTTCTTCCGACTGTCTTGCTGAAACGTCAATTCTTGTTTCCATAGTTTCAACCAGTTTATCTTTTCCGTAAACGAACGATCCACGGTTAGTTTCTACATCTACAAGTCTGTCTGTAAGATAGATAGCGGATTTTGGACAGGCTTCTTCGCACATGCCGCAGAAAATACAACGCAACATATTTATTTCGTAAGTAATAGCATATTTTTCTTCCCGGAACAGATTTCTTTGTTCCTTAGTTCTTTCTCCAGAAGTCATTGTGATCGCTTCAGCAGGACAGGCAACGGCGCATAAACCACATGCGGTACAACGTTCGCGACCTTCATCGTCAATTTTTAAAACATGAAGTCCGCGCCAAACTTCAGCTCTTGGTTTCACTTCTTCCGGATATTGAATTGTCTGTGAACCATTCACAACGGTGTTTACCGCGTGTTTCATAGTGATCGCCATACCTTTCAATATCGCCGGAAAATATAATTTTTCGCCAACAGTCATCTTTTTATTAGAGACTACCTTTGATCTGTTTGTTAATTTCATTTTTTATAATGTAACAATTTAATAGTGCCGCAATTTAACAATATTAAAATTAATTTTATTCTAGTTCCAATTTTTTGGCAGTATTTGACTGCTTCGAATGTATGTTTTTCAATTTTTCTTTGGCAGACATTTCCGTCTTCCGTTCCCAATCTTTTTTTCAAATGCAAAAAAAGGATTTCCACTCAAGCCGGGCTGCAACTCATTTTGCTTAACCAGTTTATTTAATAGTTGAAGATTATTACAATCTTCAAAGATTAAAAGCTATTTCATAAAATGCTCAAAAGCCAAAATAATTCCGCCCGTTAACACCAAATTCACCAACGCGATTGGGATCAGTTTTTTCCAACCTAAATGCATTAACTGGTCATATCTGAAACGTGGTAAAGTCCATCTCACCCACATAAATATTAAAATACCGATAAAAGTTTTTAACAAAAATGACAGGATCGACAATATTCCTACCGTATTTTCACTCCAGTGTTCCGTCGCCCACTGAATTCCTGGAAAGTTGTAACCTCCTAAAAATAAAGTAACGATCAAAGCATTCGAAATAAACATATTTACATATTCACCGAACATATAAAGTCCCAGTTTCATGGAAGAATATTCTGTATGATAACCGTTAATTAACTCAGATTCACATTCCGCCAAATCAAAAGGATGTCTGTTACATTCTGCTAAAGCTGCCACAAAAAATATAATAAATGCGACAGGCTGGTAAAAAATATTCCAGTTCATGCCAGAAATCCAGGGAATAACGCCCCAAAGTTTTCCTGTTGACTGACTGTCTGTTATTACTTTTAGATCTAAACTTCCTGTCATCATAATGATCGCAATCAGAGCTAAACCCATTGCGAGTTCGTATGAAATCATTTGAGAAGAAGCACGTATTGCACCGATCAAAGAATATTTATTATTAGAAGCCCATCCGCCTATCATAATTCCGTAAACACCGATTGAAACCATTCCAATTAAATAAAGCACGCCGACGTCAATATTGGCAACCTGTAAAGAATAGCTTTGTCCGCCAAAATTTAAAGATTTACCCCAAGGAATGACAGCTCCAGTAATCAGGGAAATAAACATTACCAAAGATGGTCCGATCACGAAGAGGAATTTTTCTGCGTTTGCCGGCGTAAAATCTTCTTTAAAGAAAAATTTACCACCATCCGCTAATGGCTGAAACAAACCAAAAGGTCCTGCGCGGCTTGGTCCCATTCTATCCTGCATTATTGCAGCTACCTTTCTTTCTGCCCAGGTAGAGTAGGCTGCAACGGTTAGTGCCAATAAGAAAAGGCCAAAAACCAGTATTAATTTAAAAGTTAAAACTCCCATAACTTATATTTCGTCTTTTTTGCTAATTTCTTTTGCCTCCGGATTATCCAGCATTCTAAGTGTCTCGACAGGTTTTTGATAATGATTTAAAGAAATTACAGAATGTCTGTCAATATGACGTGGACCTTCAATTATCCATTCTTTTGCGTCTTTTCTTTCAAATCTGCAGGTATTACAAATATATTCCTGAACTTCGTCGTACTGGTCTTTTCTGGCAGTGACTCTTATCACTTCTTCGCCTTTTAACCAAACAACTGCTTTGCCGGAACATTTATCACAATTGCAATGTGCGTCCATTGGTTTTGTAAACCAAACGCGACTCATAAAACGCGAAGTTTTATCCGTTAAAGCCCCAACAGGGCAAACATCAATAACGTTTCCAATGAAGTCGTTGTCTAAAGCTTTATTTAAATATGTTGAAATTTCTGCATGTTCACCACGAAATAAAATACCGTGTTCTCTTTCTTCCGTTAATTGATTTGCCGCCAAAACACATCTTGCGCACAAAATGCAGCGGTTCATATTCAATTTAATATAAGGACCGATATCTTCCGGTTCGAAAGTTCTTCGCTCGAAATCTGTTCTTGTTTGTTCTTCACCATTTTCGTACGCCAGATCCTGAAGATGACATTCGCCCGCTTGATCACAAATTGGGCAATCCAGAGGGTGATTAATTAACAAAAATTCTGTCACGGCGTGTCGTGCTTCCTGAGTTTTTGGTGAAGTTAAATTTTTCACTTCCATTCCATCCATCACTGCAGTTCTGCAACTTGCCATTAATTTTGGCATTGGTCTCGGATCTTTTTCTGAACCGGCGCTCACTTCAACCAAACAGGTTCTGCATCTTCCACCGCTTGTTTCCAAAGATGAGTAATAACACATTGCCGGCGGAACTGATTTACCACCAATTTGGCGCGCTGCGTTTAAAATAGTAGTTCCGGGCTCAACTTCTGTAGTTTGCCCGTCAATAGTTACTTTAAATTTTTTAATTTCTTCGCTCATATCTTGTAATTTGCCTTTGGCAATATGAATTTATAATTTCTTTTTTGTTCTAAAAGTGTAGCCTAAACCAAAATTAACCTGCGCAAATGCAAAATCCTGGCTAGCTTTGTCAGGTCTGTCATTCAGTGTCGTTTTAATATCTGGTAAGTTAATATAACCACCTTTTGCTTCAATTTGTCCAACTAAATGATTCCAAAGTACAAAATTAATACTACCCCTTGCATCAAGTCCAAAACCTGCAATATGGTAACGGTCACTTCTTTCAAAACCCATCAACGTTACGTTAGATTTTGGAACCATAACACCTGCACCTCCACCATAACCTAAAAATATATCAAATTTAGTGTGATTTAAAAGATGTTTATATTTTTGAACACCAATATTTGCATAATTTAATCCGTCCGTATGTTCAAATTGTAAAAATTCACCACTCGTTAAATCTACCTTATTATTAACAACAAAAGCTGAGTAAGTTGGATTTCCTATATATCCCGTAAAATCTGCAGTCTGGTTTTGCACCATCACATATTTCATATGATCCATTCCTAAAGTTATACTCAAGTTATCTGCTATAAAATAGGATAATCTATAATTTACCTGAGGAACAGTTAATTTATTTATATTAAAATAAATATTTGCTTTAAATGGTGTTTGTCTATCTCTTGCGTGAACGTTTTGCAAAGTAAAATCATAGTTATTACCTTTAAAATGAATATCTGAGTTTGCATAAACGGCTCTGTTGTAACCCCAAAAAAACATCATGTCACCTTTTTTAAAGGGTTCTGTTTGCGCATTTATACTAACGATTGAAAGCAATAATACTGCAAAAATTACTATTTTATTTTTCAAGACTACTTTATATTTTGTATTTCAGGTGTTGGAATTGGATCAGCATAGTTTGACATTCCATAATTTCTTGTTTGAGATTCTGGATTATCAATATACCATTCAAACTCATCTCTGAAATGTCTGATCGCTGCTGCAACTGGCCATGCTGCTGCATCACCAAGTGGACAAATTGTGTTACCTTCGATTTTTCTCTGAATATCCCAAAGTAGATCGATGTCTTTCATTTCTCCGTCACCGCGTAAAATTTTCTTTAAAATTCTGTACATCCAACCAGTTCCTTCTCGACAAGGCGTACATTGTCCACAACTTTCATGGTTGTAAAATCTTGCTAAAGTCATCGTGTGTTCTACCACAGACTGGTCTTCGTCCAAAACTATAAATCCACCGGAACCCATCATGGTTCCTGTTGCAAAACCGCCGTCTGCAAGAGATTCATAATTCATGATTCTATCTTCTCCGTTGATTGTTTTTAACAACAAATTTGCAGGAACAATTGGAACTGAACTTCCACCTGGAATACAGGCTTTCAATTTTTTACCGTTTGGAATTCCACCACAATAGTCATCAGAATAGATAAATTCTTCGACTGAAATCGTCATGTCGATTTCATAAACGCCAGGTTTATTAATGTTTCCACAAGCAGAAATTAATTTTGTTCCAGTCGATTTTCCAACGCCAATTTTAGCATATTCTGCACCAGTAATATTTATAATTGGCACAACTGCTGCAATTGTTTCAACGTTATTTACAACGGTTGGTCTTTCCCAAGCGCCTTTTACAGCGGGAAATGGTGGTTTTAATCTTGGATTTCCACGTTTTCCTTCAAGAGATTCTAATAATGCCGTTTCTTCGCCACAAATGTAAGCACCTGCACCACGATGAACATAAATTTCTAAATCGTAACCAGAATTTAAGATATTTTTACCTAAGAATCCGGCAGCTTTTGCTTCATCAATGGCTTCCTCTAAAATATTTGTGATCCACGCATATTCGCCACGGATATAAATATAAGAATCGTGCGCGCCCAAAGCGAAAGATGAAATGATCATTCCTTCAATTAATAGATGAGGCAAAAATTCCATTAAATAACGGTCCTTGAAAGTTCCTGGTTCAGATTCATCGGCATTAACCACCAAATGTCTCGGAACGCCTTCTGGTTTTGCAAGAAAACTCCATTTCAAACCTGTTGGGAAACCTGCGCCACCACGGCCGCGAAGTCCGGAAGTTTTTACTTCTTCCGTAATTTCTTCAGGTGTCATTTTAAATGCTTTTTCAACTGCTTCATAACCACCTTGTTTTCGGTAGGTTTCGAAATAGCGAATACCTTCTATATGTGCGTCTTTAAGTAAAAGTTTTTTACTCATTTTTTAGTTTAAATTAATTTAAAGCAAGTTGACCTTCTCTGCAAAGCTGAAGAATTTCATCTACTTTTTCTGTTGTTAAATTTTCATGGTAAAAATCGCCTAACTGCATCATTGGAGCATAACCGCAAGCGCCAAGACATTCCGCTGGTTTTAAAGTAAATAAACCATCTGCGGAAGTTTCGCCGTCTTTTATATTTAAAGAAGTTCGGATGTGATCTAAAATTTTCTCACTTCCGTTCAACATGCAAGGACCGGTTCTACAAACTTCTAATACAAATTTACCAACCGGTTTCATATTGAACATGCTGTAAAAAGTCGCGACTTCATATACCTCAATTGGCAATAAGTTTAAAACCTCTGCCACATAATCCATAACGGGAACGCTTAACCAACCACCTAATTCTGTTTGCGCCAAATGCAAAACGGGAATAAGAGCAGATTTGCTTTTTCCTTCTGGATATCTTTTTATCATCTGCTGAACTTTATCTAAAGTTTCAGGTTTAAAACTTAATTCACTCACAATATTAATTTTGAATTTTAAATTTTAGATTTTGAACGTCTAATATTCAAGTTTTTAATTTTATATTTTTTGCTTTAGATCAATTTAAAATTTGTAATCTAAAATCTATAATTTCTTACGCGTCTAATTCTCCCGCAATCACATTCATTGAACTCAACGTTACAACGGCATCGGAAATCATTGAACCGGTTATCATTTCAGGATAAGCCTGATAATAAATAAAACAAGGTCTTCTGAAATGCAATCTATAAGGCGTTCTTCCGCCATCGCTCACTAAATAAAATCCTAATTCACCGTTCCCGCCTTCTACGCAGTGGTAAACTTCACCTTTCGGAATTTCAGTTTCAGCCATTACGATTTTAAAGTGGTAAATTAAAGCTTCCATTTTTGTATAAACATCCGCTTTTTCCGGTAAATAAAAATCCGGAACATCCGCGTGGAAAGGACCTTCAGGTAAATTTTCGTAAGCATTTTTAATTAATTTAAAGCTTTCCCAAACTTCCGTTTGTCTCACCATAAATCTATCATAAGTATCTCCCGCGGTTCCGATGGGAATTGTGAAATCAAAATCACCGTAAGAAGAGTAAGGTTGAGCAACACGAACATCATAATCAACACCGGCTGCTCGAAGGTTTGGTCCCGTAAAACCATAACTTAAAGCTCTTTCGGCAGAAATCGAACCTGCGCCGATTGTGCGGTCCATAAAAATTCTGTTCCTCTCTAAAAGTGTTTTAAATTCCTGAAATCTTTTAGGGAAGTTTTTAATAAAATCTTTTATAAGCTCATGAAATTTTGGTGTAAAATCTCTTTCGAAACCACCAACTCTGCCCATATTTGTAGTCATTCTCGCACCGCAAATCTGTTCATACATTTCATAGATACGCTCTCTATCCTGAAAAACGTAGGTAAATCCTGTTAAAGCCCCGGTATCAACTCCAATAACGCCATTACAAACCAAATGGTCTGCAATTCTGGCCATTTCCATCATAATAATACGCATGTAATCTACACGTTTCCCAACTTCGCATCCAATTAATTTCTCAACCGTCATGTGCCAACCAATATTATTGATAGGCGACGAGCAATAATTCATTCGATCAGTCAAAGTAGTGATCTGTGCAAAATTTCTTCGTTCAGAAATTTTTTCAAAAGCACGGTGAATATAACCCACAGTCTGCTCTGAATGTAGAATTCTTTCACCATCCATTGTAAGGATATTCTGAAAAATTCCGTGTGTTGCAGGGTGCGTTGGACCAAGATTTAAGGTGTATAATTGACCATCAATTTGTTCCTTTGTCTCGTACTGGCTGAGTATGTTAGATAATTCGTTGTCTTTCATAATTTAGATTTGCTTTAAAATTTAAGCAATTTATCTTCCGAACATTTTATCGTCTTTATCGGTTCTGGTTCCATCTTCCAGTTTGTATTCTTTCAACATTGGATGATAGCCCATTTCAGGATCATTTAAAATCACGCGAAGATCCGGATGGCCTTTAAATTTAATCCCATAAAAATCAAAAGTTTCCCTTTCCATCCAGTTCGCGCCGGCGTAAAGCTCAGTTAAACTGTCAACTTCTGCATTTTCTCTTGGCATAAAAACTTTTAGACGAATTCTAAAATTAGTCATCATATTATGCAAATGGTAGATAACGCCTAATTCTTTTTCCTGAAATTCAGGATAATGAATACCACAAATATCTGTAAGAAAATTAATTTCAAGAGAAGAATCTTGTAAATAATGAATTATTTTTTTTATATCCTGTTTTTTGACTTCTAAAGTTAAAAACCCATAAGGTTCAGAATGTAATAAAACAGATTCCGGAAATTCTCTCGTGATCGCTTCCAGCACAAATTCGTTCGTCATATTCTTAATTTATATCGTAAGATTCGAGTAAATGTTTATACTCATCAGAATCACGTCTTCTTAAACTTTCACTTTTTGACAAAGCCTGAACCTGCATAAATCCTTCCAGAATTTGCTCTGGTCTTGGCGGGCAACCAGGAACGTAAACATCAACAGGAATAACCTTATCAATACCCTGAAGAACAGAATAAGTATCAAAAATTCCACCTGAGCTTGCGCATGCGCCAACTGCAATTACCCATTTTGGTTCGGCCATTTGAGTATAAACTTCTTTTAAAATCGGTCCCAGTTTTTTTGATATCGTTCCGCAAATTAAAAGAACATCTGATTGACGTGGAGAGAACGACATTCTTTCCCCACCAAAACGGGCAAGATCGAAAGTCGGCATCATCATCGCCATAAATTCAATTCCACAACAGGATGTTGCGAAAGGTAAAGGCCAAAGTGAATTTGCACGCGCCATTCCTATTAAGCTGTCAAGCTTTGTTGCGAAAAAACCTTCACCGGAAAAGCCGGGAGGCGCTGGTGCATCTGTTTTTATAATGTTGTTATTGTCTGACATTTTTTTAATTTTAGATTTTGAATATAAAATTTAAATTTTTGGAATCTAAACTTATATTCAAATATTATAATTAATATTCTAACTATTTTCTTATTTGTCCCAGTCTAAAGCACCTCTTTTTAAAACGTAGAAAAAGCCTAAAAAGAAAACGCCAACGAACATTAAAACCGCAACGAAACCCTCCAAACCAAATTCTCTAAAATTAACGGCGTAAGGGTAAAAAAAGACGATCTCAATATCAAATAATACAAATAGAATCGCGGTTAAAAAATATTTTACGGAAAAAGGTGTTCTTGCGTTTCCCTCGTTTTCAATACCACATTCAAAGTTTTTATCTTTATTTGTACCTTTTAATCTTGGTCCTAAATAATGGGCGCCTAAAATTGAGATCAGGACAAAACCGATAGCAACTCCGGCTTGAAATAAAATGGGAATATAATTTTCTGCTGAATTCATTTTGGTGGGTTATTGTGCAAATTTACTGAATAAAGTAGAGAAGATAAAATATAGTGGGTTAAAATATCAAATTAATTATATAGATGAATATGATTTAGAAACTTTAAAGATTATGTTTTTTTGTTCATTCTTTTTAACACGGTAAATGCCAGATATGAAATGTAGCCAAAAATAAGACTGGCAAAAATAATATCGATTGCGGCGTTTATTTTATCATCCTGAATTTTAAAAAAGAAATTGTAGGTGAGATAAATAAGGATTAAAATTCCGTAAACTGTAAGCTGTTTTTTCATAATCTATCTTTTATATGCAATAAAGTCAGAATTTATTGGTTCTAAACCAGAATTTTTAATTTCTGTTGCAATTTGAGCGCGGTGATATGTGGAATGATTGAGATAATGAAACATTATATCTTTTAAAACATTTTCAAATTTTTCACCATTTGAATTTTCATAATTTATGAGTCTTTCAAAATCTTCATTTTCTAAAATTTTATTTGAAGTTTCTAAATTTTTTAAATTAGTTTCCTGCAATTTTTCTAAAGGCAATGTTTCCCAAACCCCAAATATTGTCGTAGAATGTAAAATGCGGTGATTCCAGATATTTTGTGCATTTATGAGATGTGTTAGTAGCAGTTTTGCTTTCTCTGAAATTTGATTGTCATTTTTATCAAGAAATTCAATTAACTTTTCATTGTAGTAGAAATTATAATTCAGTAGATCTTCAAAAAATTCTCTCATTTCAGTGTTAAATTTCTTTAGAATAAGTTCTTCTGCGTTTGTGATTTACGATGTCATAATCCTGCCAAAGTAATTGTACGTTTTTATTTTCTTCCAGTTCTGGATTTGTTTCAGCAAATTTGATCCCCATTTTACTAAATCTCACAAAAATTTCTTTAAAAATAATTGCTGTTACGCCACGGCGTTGATAATCTGGGTGAATTCCAATTAAATAAAAATTAGCGCGGTCGTTTTTCTTACTTGCCTGCAAAAAATGCCACCATCCAAAAGGCCACAATTTACCTTTTGCTTTCTTCAACGCTTCTGAATAAGAAGGCATTGTGATGGCAAAAGCGACAAGTTCGTAGTTTTCATCTTCCACACAAACTATATAATCTTTGTCAATAAAAGGCAGATATTTTTCTTTATAGGTTTTAATTTGTTCCTGCGAGATAGGCGTATAAGTAGAAAGTGTTTTATAGGTTTCGTCCAAAAGTTTGAACATTGCATCTACGTGCGGTATGATTTCTTTTTTATTTTTAAAATGAAGAACTTTTAACTTATATTTCTGTGCTATTAAACTACTGAATTTTTCTACTTTTTCCGGTAAAACTGTGGGATAATTCATTTCAAATTCTACCCATTCTTTTTCTTTAATTAAACCTAATTTTTCTAAATGTTCCGGATAATACGAAAAATTGTAAAGGCCGATCATCGTTGCTAATTTATCAAAACCCATCGTCAACATCCCGGATTTATCCAAATTGGTAAAACCCATCGGACCTTCAATTTTAGAAATATTTTTCTCTTTAGCAAATTCTATTGCTTTGTCAATTAAAGCTTTAGAAACATCAATGTCATCAATAAAATCTAACCAGCCAAAACGAACTTTTGAAATTTCTAATTCCTTTGCTTCTTTATGATTGAGCATAATTGCAATTCTACCTACAATTTTTCCATCAATTAATGCCAGATATTTTACAGATTCTGAATAGGCCAAAGCGCCGTTATGATTTGGGTCCCAGATTTTAATTTCATCATTAATTAAAGGTGGAACGTAGCAGTTATTATTCTTATAAAGTTCCATTGGGAATTTCACGAATTTTTTGACAAGTTCAGGAGTATTAACTTCAATTAAGGTAGGTTGAGCCATTGAAAATTTTTTATTAAAACAAAGATAAAATTAAAATCTTTAAATAATGGTCTTGGCATAGTTTTTACTTGGTCTGAAGAAGAGTTTTTTTTAATAAGTAGATTGATTGTGATGGGTGGTTATTATATAATTTTGGCGTTAGTTTTTGGAATTAGTTTTATAATTCAAAACCGTCTGAAATCAAAGTTTGCTTTCTATTCTCAACTGCATTTACAAAACGGCATGTCTGGTAAAGAAATCGCCGAAAAAATGCTCTCAGACAATGGAATTGATGATGTGCAGGTTACTTCTGTTGCCGGACAATTAACAGATCATTATAATCCTGCTGATAAAACTGTCAACCTTTCTGAAGAAGTTTATATGCAAAGAAATGCTGCCGCAGCTGCAGTTGCAGCACACGAATGCGGACATGCAGTTCAACATAAACTTGGATATTCTGCTTTAAATCTTCGTTCCAAAATGGTTCCTTTGGTTAACATTAGTTCAAAATTATTGAATTTTGTTTTAATTGCAGGCATTTTTATAATGGCTTCAAGTGGAAATAAAACAATTCTGGCGATTGGTGTTTTGCTTTTTGCAGTTACTACTGCCTTTGCCTTTATCACCTTACCTGTCGAATACGAAGCAAGTAAACGTGCATTGGTTTGGCTGGAAAAATCAGGAACTGTTACTGTTCAGGAGCAGGCAGCGGCAAAAGATTCTTTGAAATGGGCAGCCCTTACTTATGTGGTAGCCGCAATCGGATCTTTAGGTCAGTTACTCTATTTTGCTTCAATGCTAAATGGCGGCGGAAGACGAAATTAAATCTTAGTGTTCCAAAATATCAAATTCTAAATCTCTGAATTCTAACAGTTTTTCTGTAAAAGATTCTTGATTTGCTAATTTAATTTCACACCGAATTAAACAATTTTCGGCGGCTAAAAATTCTACAATTTTTCCGTCGAATTTATTTATTAAAGAAAAAACAATATTTTGAATTTCGAACTTAAATTTAATTTCGAAAGTTGTTTTCAAATCTAAAATTATAACTTCAGATAATTCTAAAGTTTCCTGAGCACATAACTTATACGCTTTTACCAAACCGGAAACGCCCAGCTTAGTTCCGCCATAATATCTCACAACTACAACACAAATGTTTGTTAATTCCTTCGCTAAAATTTGATTGTAAATTGGTAAACCTGCGCTGCCATTTGGTTCGCCATCATCATTTGCCCGAAAATTTTCGCCTTCTGTACCTATTTTAAAAGCGTAGCAGTGATGAGTCGCCTTTGGATGATCTTTTTTAATTTGTTCTAAAAATTTTTTAAAATCTTCTTCGTTGAAAACTGATGCAGCAAAACCAATAAATTTGCTTCCTTTTTCTTTTAAAAGAACTTCGTAAATCGGTTTTTTAATTGTTTTAAAGGAAAATTGGGACATTTAAAAATTAAATATTCTTATAAAAATAAAGTTTATTATCACGTAAAATTTCACTTCTAATAGGTATTTGCAAGAATTTTGGTGCAGAAGTTCCGTTTTCTAAAGTGAGATTTTCATTTTTGATAATAATGCATTCGTCCCAGATATTTTCATCAATAAATTGTTGTAACGTATAACGTCCGCCTTCGATGATAACAGATTGTATTTGCAGATCAAACAATTTTGTCATCAGATTTTGTATAAAATTTTCTTTTTCAATTTTTATGAAGTTTAAATTTTCAATTTGCTCTTCTTTAATAGAATTGAAAATTATTGTTTCAGCTTCATTATTGAAAATGTTAAAATCAACTGGTACTTTTAAATCAAAATCTATCAAAACCCTAACTGGATTTCTTCCTTCTACTTCTCGTGTTGTCAAACTTGGATTGTCGATCAAAGCTGTGTTTGTTCCCACTAAAATAGCATGTTCTTCACTTCTTAGTAGATGCACGAATTGTTTAGTCAAAGTATTTCCGATCTGAGTTGGTTTAAAATATTTATCTAAAAATCCATCTGCTGACTCAGCCCATTTTAATTTGATATAAGGTCTTTTTTTTCTGTGATATGTGAAAAATCTTTTATTTAAATCTTCGCATTCTTTTTCTAAAATTCCAGATTCTACGTCGATTCCAGCATCTTCTAAAATTTTTTTGCCTTTTCCATTTACTTTATCGTGAGAATCCATCGCGCCAATAACGACTTTCTTAAAACCAATTTCTTTCAGTTTCAAAGCGCAAGGCGGTGTTTTTCCAAAGTGTGCGCAAGGTTCCAGCGAAACATAAATTGTGGAAAAGGGTAGAAGTGATTGATCTTCCACCGAATTTATTGCATTAATTTCTGCGTGGTTTTCACCTGCTTTCTGGTGATATCCTTCTCCGATAATTTCATCATTATAAACGATAACTGCGCCTACTAAAGGATTTGGATAGGTTTTTCCTAAAGCTTTTTTGGCAAGTTCGATGCAGCGCTGCATGTAAAATTCGTGCGTCATATTTTAAATAAAAAACACTTAAATTTTAAGTGTTTTCAAATGTTTATTTGGTTTCAGATTCTTTGCTCGCTAAATTTATCGGCGGAATTGCAAAATCGATAATAGAACCCATTAACTTATTTCGCTCTTTGTCCAAAAATTTTGCGCTTGCTTTCACTTCTCCATAATTTCTTTTAATGAAAGAAAATATGATAAATGATTTTTTGCTGCCGTTTGTCAAAGTTTTAAAACGGTAAATACCATATTCTGCATAAGAATTGCCGTTTTTAGGAAGTTCTGTTAACATGCCGTCAACAATATATTCCGTACCGTCCGGACTTTCCGTTACCTGAACCTTAGAAAACTTATCGTTATTTTCTCTTTTTTGAAAACTTTCAACCTTCTGTTTTACGGCATCATCAATATTAATTTCTTTATCAAAATAGGAAATATTAACCATTTGTGTAAAACTGTCAATTTTTTCATCTTTCATTAAATATTGCTGTAGGTAAAGCGTATTTGATGCCTGCTTACTCCAGTCTAAAAAATATTCTGTTTCTGAAATAACGAAAGGATTTGGAAGATTTAGAAATTCTTTCGCATTTTGAGATTTCAATCCGAAACTCAGAAAAAACAGGAATAAAAATAGAATTTTTTTCATTTTTAAAATTTTATTCTCCGCTTATAATTTGGTGCAAAGTCACTTTTAAACTTTCTAACTGTGCTTGCTTATCATCAATTTTCACATAAGTTTCTTTTAAAAGCGGATTATTTCTGGAAGAATCTGCGAAGAATCCTAGATTATTCCCCAATTTCACGACTTCTGTTTCAAGATCAGAAATTTGATTTTTAATTTTTCTAGCTTTATCGGAAAGCTGTGCTTCTGAAAGACCTTCTTCCTTCAGATCAAACTCATTTATTTTATTTAATTTTAATTTTTCTCGCAGCGTTTTATTAAATTCCGTATTTATAGAAAGATTTTCACGGGGAACTTTGCCAATTTTATTCCAACCGTTTTTCAGTTCTTCTATTTTTTCAATGCTTCCTTCTTCGTCGGTAATGTTTTTTAACTCCGATAAAATTTCATTTTTTTGCTTTAAATTTTCCTTCCAGTTATCTTCTGAAACATTATTTTTCTCCCGAAAATTATTAAAAAAAGTATTGCAGGCTGCTCGAAAATCTGTCCAGACTTTATCCGCCTGGCTTCTCGGCACGTGACCAATTTTTTTCCATTCTTCCTGAAGATTTTTGAAAAGCGGTACAACAGTTTCCCATTCTTCACTATTCATATTGTCACTCGCGGTTTGGATCAAATTTAATTTTTTGTCAAGATTTTCCTGTTGCGTATTTTTTAAGCCTTTGTAAAAATCGTTCTTTTTAGAATTAAATTGGCGAAGAACTTCCTTAAAATCTGCCCAGTTTTTGTTGGACATTTTTTTTGGAACGCTTCCTAATTTTAAAAACTCTGTACGCAGATCTTCAATTTTCTTTATAGATTGTTGCCAATAACTGTGGTTAACTTCTTTCTCCGGCGAAGCAATCGCTTTCATTTTAGAAATTATATCATTTTTCTTAGTTAAATTTTCTGCTTGCTCGGCATCAATTTTTGTAAATAATTCTGCTTTACGATCATGAATTTTATTTGATATTTCTTTAAATTCCAGCCACGTTGATTCTCTGAATTCTTCTGCGACCGGTTCAGATTCTTCCTTCCAAAGTTTATGCAGATATTGCAACTCGTTGAGCGCTTTTTGCACAGATGGTTCATCAATCAGCTCTTTTGATCGTAAGATAATATGCTGTCTTTTTTCCAGATTATGCGCATGTTCCTGACCTAAAAACTCTTTATTCATGTCAAGCATTTCATAGAATTGGTTGAGATGAAAAAAGTAATTATTGTTTAAAAGTTTAAATTCATTTTTTGCAACCTGTCCGGCATTTGACCAGTCTTCTTTTATTTCGCGAATAGCTTTAAAAAGGTTTGTTCCTGCTTCTGAATTTGTATAAAGATTTTTCAGACGATCGATTATTGCCTGTCTGTTTTTTAAATTTTCTTCTTGTTTTACTTCCAGATCTTTGTGATAAGCATCTTGTTTTTCCCGGAACATATGAAGAACCACGTTTAATTTCGAAGTGTACGGATGAACATAATGTGATGTTTCATCTTCGGAAAGTTTGTTTTTTGATGCAGCAGATTCTGATTGAATAAGCGTTTGCATTTGGTCTTTTAACTCATTGAACTCCTTGAAATGAACTCCAGAATCCTGCAAATTTGCTATTTTTTCCAGTTTTGCTAAAATTTCAGCGCTAGAATTGAGTTTTTGTTCAACAATGACATCATTATCAACTTCAAATTTCGAATCTGAGAATTCTTCTGATTTTTCTTCTTCAATTGTTGGTTTTTCCGTTTCCTCGGGCTCTTTTATCTCTTCCGGTTCTGCTATGTTTTCATTCAATGATGGCATTGTCTGAGATAATTCTGCATGCGGAGGTAAACTTTGTTCGGGAGAATTTGTTTCAGAGTTTATCTCATGTTCTTCTAAAACAGCAGTTTCAAGCAAATTTTCACTGTTATTTAAATCGTCGTTTTTTTCGAGCTCTTCAGTATTAATTTCTGAAGATTCAGGTTTCTGAAAATTTTCCGGCGAATTTGCCATATTTTCTGAGTCAGGATTTAAAACTTTTTCCTCGTTGTCAGAAATATTATTTTCTGTAGTCATAGCAAATCTTTTTGGTTATAATAACGCCTTTTTTTAAAAAAATAAATTTATTAAAATTATTTCATTAAATGGAAGTTTTTTACTTGGAGTTCCAAATTTCCCAGGCTTTCTCTGCCTGTTGCTCCAGCATGTAATAGCCATTCAATGTTTTTGCATTAAATTCTGCCGCGTTTTTTAAAAATTGTGTGTAAGTTGGATTGTAAATCAGATCAATTACCAAATGCTTTTCTGTTAGAGAATTAAAGGGAAATTTAAGACAATCTGATTCGTTGGGAAATGTACCAACAGGCGTACATTGAATGATTAAATTTGAATTGACAACTTCATCAGCAGTTAAATTTTCAAAGTTAAGATCTGTGTTTCTGGCAACTGTTTTAAAAGGAATATTATGCTTTTTTAAAATATATTTAACAGCTTTCGCCGCGCCGCCATTTCCTAAAATAAGTGCGTTTTTGTGAAAATCCTTTAAATGAAGTAAAAGTGTTTTTTCAAAACCAAAAGCGTCAGTATTATGTCCGGTTTTTGTTCCGTTTTTAATAGCAATACAGTTCACTGCGCCAATTTCTTTTGCTTCATCAGATAATTCATCTAAAAAAGGAATTACTTTTTCCTTAAAGGGAATCGTCACATTTAGCCCTTTGATCTCGGGATTTAGAAAAAAATCTTCTACTTCAGAAATATCATTTAGGTCAAAGATTTCATAAATCTTATTCTGTAGATGTAACTTTTTAAACTTATCTGTAAAATATTTTTTAGAAAATGAGTAGGAAATATTTTTCCCGATCAATCCAAAAAGCTGTTTCTCAATCATAGTTCAAAAATAAAAAAAAAGACCGGTAAAAAACCGGTCTTTCAAGATAATATTATAATAAAAATTAGTTTACCAGGAATTTAGCAGAACCAGTTCCTGCTTTTAAAATATAAATTCCTTTAGGCAAATTATTAATTTTAAGTTTTCCGCCTGTTTTAAATGGCTGAGAAACGGTTTGAATTAATTTACCTGTAAAATCAAAAATCTGAACGCTGTCAAATTGAGAAAGATTTTTACCGGAAACATTAATTTCGCCATTTTTAATTGGGTTTGGTGAAATCACCAACGCGTCTTTCGCTTTATTGGTTTCACTTGTTCCTGCTGTTGCGTAGCAAGTCCATTTCATATCGTCGATCGCGATTCTGTTCGCGGGTACAGTATTATTAACTAAACTGATATCAACTGTTCCTGAAATATTGATTCCTGTAACTGTCGTAGTTGTGTTAACGCCGGTCGCGCCATAAGGAATTGTTTTTCCTGTATCAATATCATTGATGAATATTTTTAAAACACCAGGCGTTCCTGTAAATTTTAATTGAGTCGTTACAGTTAGATCTCCAATACCGTTTGGTGCAGATAATGCCGTAAGAGAACCATTTCTGATTGTAATTGCACGTCCGTTTATCGTTTGATCTGTTCTTGAATCTACAGATGTAAATGAAATACCATTGCTCGTCCAGTTATAAGTAGAGTAGGCAGAAGCATTTGCTGGAATCGTTTCAAAGTTTTCAACTCCGCAATTGATTCCAACTACTAAAGTTGTTGCGTTAACAGAGTTACTTTGAGGTGAAGCGTTTTCAGCAGCATCTTTAGCAATTACATAAATCGTATAAGAAGTGCTTGGGTTTAAATTAGCAATATTCGTATCCGTAGAAGCTGTAGATCCCATTAAAACGCCGTTTGCGTAAACATCATAAGACGCTACACCAACATTATCTGTTGCAGCAGTCCAGGAAACTGCGATATTATTTGAGCCAACATTTACGATTGCTAAATTTGTAGCCGCAGTTGGGTTTGTAGTATCAACTAAAGTTGTTCCGCTCGCTGTATTACTTTGAGGTGAAACATTACCGGCAGCATCAGCAGCGATAACATAAAAATTGTAAGAAGTCCCTTGTTTTAAACCAGAAACTGTTGCGGTATTTGTAGAAGAATTGGTCTTAAAGTTACCATCTACATAAATTTTATAGTAGGCAACTGCAATATTATCTGTAGAAGCTGTCCAGCTTAAACTGGCAGATGCTGTGTTTGTAGAAAGAACAGCTAAGTTAGTAGGCGTTGATGGCGCTTCGGTATCAGCAACCTGAGTTCCGAAAACCTGCTGAACCCATTCAGGGTGATCAATATAAGGATTTCTGTTTTTTTGAAAAGCAAAAGCAGCATTATTTCTTTCAATTTCACTCGGCGAAACAGGATCTTGTGATGCCCAGATCAAAAGAACATCTTTTTCCCACGTCGTCAAACCAGGATAAGTTGTGTTTCCTAACATACCTCCGCTGGAAAAACCTGAAAGTTTGTCTTCATATCTTGTTACAAAATATAAAATCATTCTCGCAATATCTCCTTTAAATTCGTCAATTGGCTCACAAACTGAACCAGTGTAACCTGGTGATGTACTTGGGCCAACTTTAGTTCCGTTTTTTGATGTAAATGATGGTGCTGTAACTGCTCCGAAAGGATAATTACTTCTCATTCCGTTCACTTTACCATCAGTCGGACGAATAAAATTAATGTCAGAAACCATTGGGTTTGCAGAACCGAATAAACTTTGTGGCACAACGTGTTCTCTGTTGTAGCAGTCACCTTCATTGGAATAGTTACCGCATTTTTTTACACCATGCTGATAATTGTAAGGATCTGTACCAGTAGGATTTTCTGAATACATATCTAAAACAGAACCGTCATTATCATAATAATGGTCCGTATCAGTAGTTGGATAACCGTTATATAATCCGCCGTAACCATTGTCAATTGCCCCAGCGCTGATGATCTGCATCAGTTTTGTTTTTAAAGGAGCACCGGATAAACCTGCCGTACCGTCATAATAAGTTGCAGGAGCCTGCGCGGAAGCAAAGCCTAAAAGCAAGGTTAATGATAATAGAGTAAAAATTCTTTTCATTGTATAAAATATTTATTTTTGGGCGATAAAGGTAAATATTAATTGCTTAAATCTTTCAATAATAATGAAATTTAATATTGACTATAGACAGCGAAAAAGATGTTTTTTAGAGGAATAAAAGAAGAAAATTCAGAAATCTATTTAAGCTCGGAAATATCTTTTATTTATTTTAGAAAAAATAAAAGAAACAGAAATTCCGAAAAAAGCAGCAACTGCCGCAACAATAACATAGTTTTCACCAACAATTTTTACCGGAAATGGTAACGTAGCGCTTGCTTTAAAAAGACCGGTTTGGATTTGAAGATAACAAATCGCGGTTCCAACTACCAATCCGGAAATTACCCCGAAAGTGACGATCAGTAAACCTGTATAAAAGTAAACCATACGCAAACTTCTTAGTGGAAATCCCAGTGAAATTAAAGATTTTGACTGCTCTTTTTTATCCAATTGCAGAATAATAATCGCGCCTGCCAAATTAAAAGTGGTAATAAAAATAACAAGGGCAAAAATTAAATAAATGAAAAACTTCTCCGTATTTATCATTTTCCAAAAAGCCGCATTCTCTTCCTTTTGTGTTTTAATGACAACTTTATTACCTAAAGAATCTTGAAGTTCGGATTTTACTTGATTCGGATTTGCAGCATCTTTTAATTTTATAACAATGCTGTAAGCAGAATTTTTGGGTAAATTTAGAAGTTGCTGAGACAGTTCTAAAGGCGCAATAATATAATTGTTCAGTTGATCATTTCCCGGGAAAATACCGGTCACATAAACATTTTTTTTATTAAAAATATCAGCTTCTTTGCTGATCATTCCCACGCCCGGTCTCGGCATCATTAAAGTGGCAGTAGCATTATTAGAACCGACCGGAATTGCCAAACGGTTATTTAAATTATTTTCCATCAACACCTCATTGACATATTTAAAGCTTGGATATGTCCCGTAATAGATCGTTTTATTGATAGGATTTACTGATGTGTAAGCAGAATCAACGCCGCGCAGATAACCGATTTCGCCCACATTGTCATAGTCGATGTAAACTTTCTCTTCGATAACGCGGGAAAAATGTACAACATTTTTATTGGCCTTAATTTTTGAAACTAAGTTATTGGCGTCGGGTAATAATTTCCCGGTTTTGCTCGTGATCGTGAGATCGGCATGTAGATTAGAGATCAGATCCTGATTTAAAACTTCAAGACCTGAAAAAACGGAAATTATGATAAACATTGAAGCCACCGCTACCATCATTGCGCAGGCAGAAAGCCAGGTAATGAAAGTGACAGCAGTACTGCCTTTTTTCGAAAGCAAATATCTTCGCGCTATGTAAAATGCCGTGTTTTTCAAATTAGTTTTACAAAACAGGATTATCGCCTTCGCCTTTCAGTTCGCGTTCGATCGCTTCTACATCGTCCATAGAAGTATCAAGAAAAAAAGAAAGTTGCGGAATAATTCGCACTTGTTTTCCCATTTTTTGTCCAACAAAGTTTCTGTAGGTCGCTTTATTTTCCTCAATTTCTTTCATGATCGCCTTTCTGTTTTCAGGCGGAAAAATGCTGAGATAGATTTTTGCCACACCAAGATCCGCGGAAATTTTGACATCAGAAACGCTTACTAATATCGTTTGTTTGCTTTCAGAAGCTTGTTTTCTAAATAATTCGGCAAAATCTTCCTGTAAGATCTGCGCTATTTTTCTCTGTCTGTTACTTTCCATAATACTGCAAATTTACTAAATTTGTGTGGATATTTTGGGCGTGCCCACAAGATATTAAAATGACAGCTCAGCCTTGCTTCGCTGCCATTTTAATATCTTGCGGTCGGTCTTCTGCTCCCACTTTTTTTCCAAAATTTTCTGGCGAAAAATTTAGAAAAAAGAGTTCCGCCTTCGTCCTCACGCGGGATTTATCAAAAAACAAAACCTTTTATAAAAATCATAAAATCGCTTTAAATTTTCAAAGTTATTTTCGTGAATTTTTACAATTTTTTTACATTTATTTTTTTTTAATATAAAAGAATTTTATTTTAAAACTTATGTGTTCTCATGTTTACTAAATTCAAAATTATTAAAGAAACTAATGTGTTCATAAAAATGTTTAAAATCATTTCTAATATTTTCTTTTGCTACTTTTGTGGTTCAAATCATTAAAAAATGAAATTAGAACACATCGGTATTGCCGTAAAATCTCTGGAAACTTCCGACGACTTATTTTCCAGACTTTTAGGAAGAGAAAACTACAAACAGGAATCCGTAGAAAGAGAAGGCGTAAAAACCAGTTTTTATAAAGTCGGTGAAAGTAAAATTGAACTTTTAGAAGCCACAAATACAGAAAGTGCCATATCAAAATATTTAGATAAAAACAGAGAAGGAGTTCATCATTTGGCTTTCAGTGTTGATAATATTTTAGAGGAAATAGAAAGATTACAATCCGCCGGATTTCAATTCATTTCTACCGAACCAAAAGAAGGCGCAGATAATAAATTAGTTGTTTTTCTTCATCCAAAAACCACGAATGGCGTCTTAGTGGAAATTTGCCAGGAAAAAAATTAAAAAGGGTTTGCAAATTTCTAAAAAAATATTACATTTGCACCTCAATAAAACGACTGGTTTTTTACCAAAGTTTTAGGTCCTATAGCTCATTCGGTTAGAGCAACTGACTCATAATCAGTAGGTGCTTGGTTCGATTCCAAGTGGGACCACAACAAAACCTTTACAGAAATGTAGAGGTTTTTTTTATCGGCGAAGTCTATTTTCAAAAACTTTTTCTTTTTTAAATTTGCTTTATTTTAATTTTTTAAACCACAAAAATGATCGACAAAAACTTTTACCTCGAAAATCTTTCCGCGTTTGATATCCTAATTGAGGATGAAGACCGTCAGCAGGCAGAATCATTGATTTTTCGTGTTTACAGTATGTTGCAACGCGATAAGATCTGGATGAATGATGTGGCTGGAAAAGATGAAATTTTTGAAGATGATATTGAATTTATTGAACAGATCGACCAGGAATTGAAGGAACTTGACGAGCAATATGATTTCCGCTTTGATGATTTCTATAAACTGGTTCAGCAAAAATTGAAAGAAAAACAATCTTATTTAGATGTTAATTCTGAAAGTTCTGATATAATCATTCAAAATAATGATATTTTAGTGGAAACAGAAGAAAATTTCTTGGAAGAGTTAGATGATGAACTTGAAACTGAGGATGAAGACGATTATTTTGATGAAGAAGAAGAATCGGAATTTTCAGATATTTCTGATGAGGAACTTGATCTCGTGACCGATTTTATTCTGGAAAGTGCAAAAACCAGATTTAATTATTCTGATTTTTTAGAATCACTTTTACCGATGGACAAGGATTTTGTAAACAATGATATTATTTTAGCCATAATCGCAGAAAAAGCCTTCGGTGTTGAAACCACAGAAATTGCTGAAAATATTCTTTTTGCCTGTGAGGAAGCAGTTTATGAGATGGATGAGGAAGATTTAGAAAAAATAATTGATAAAAAATCTAAAGAATTGGGCGCCGAGCTCCTTGCTTTCAAAATCGCCTCAGATTCACTGCAACAAGGCGCAAATCCTGTGAATGTAGTGCAGCAAATTTCACAGTTACTTCGATCTAAATAACTTTATAAACTTTATTAAATCTGAATTATTTTTAAGATATTATTTTACTTTTAAATACAATTTCACCATTTCCTCGAATTTGTAAATATCAAAAGGTTTCGGAAAATAACCGTCAGCACCAGCTTCTTCAGCCAATGAACTGATATTGGTATTAGCGGAAAAGTAAACAACCGGAATATCTTTAAGATCCTCGTGTGCTTTTATCATTTGCGTAGCTTCAATGCCGCTCACATCGGGCAACCAGTTGTCCATCAAAATAAGATCCGGCATAAAATCAAGTACCTGTTCTACCACGTCCATTGTTGTTGGTGAGGTTTTTATTTCGCAACCCAGATCTTCCAATATTTCTGTGCAAAGTTCTAAGATCTGCACATTATCATCAAAAATCAATACTTTTTTATCTTCTTCTATCATTTTTTATCTTTAAAGTTTATTTATAAAATCTGCCATTTCTTCTGGATTTAAAACTTCGTCAATTTTGACATGCTCAAGCGCATATTCAGGCATGTAACTTACCACAGAATTTTTAGGATCCTGAATCACCGTTTTACCTCCGCATTTTTTTATTTTCTTTAAGCCATCACTCCCGTCACTATTTGCGCCGGAAAGAAGCAAACCTACTAAATTATTACCGAAAACCTCAGCAGCACTTTCGAAAGATATATCTATCGAAGGTCTGGAATAATTGACTTTTTCTGACGCATCCAAAGAAAAAGTTTTGTCCATTTCTATAAGAATATGATAGTTTGGTGGCGCAATATAAATTGAACCGTTAACTATTTTTTCCTTTTCCTCAATTTCTTTAACGTTAAGTTCTGTCTTCGCTGCAAAAAGGTCAATTAAAATACTATCTTTTCCGGATTTACGATGAAGAACAATGATAATGGGGAAGGAGAGCAAGGGATCAATGTCCGGCAATACTTTTAAAAGTACCTCCAGACTTCCGGCCGAACCGCCAATAATTAAAGCCTCGCAACGTTCCATATCAATTTATCTTTCGCCAGATTTTTGCCGGTTTTATTCTTTCATAATTTTTTGAAACATCTGAAAAATCAAGGGATTCTTTGGTGCCAAGTGCGAGATATCCAAATTTGTCAAGACTTCTGGTGAACAACTTAAAAACTTTGGTTTGTAATTCACGGTCGAAATAGATGATCACATTTCGACAAAGGATCAGCTGAAACTCATTAAAAGAATTATCTGTCACCAAATTATGCGTACTGAATATGATTTTCTCTTTTAAATTATCCTGAAGTTTACCTAAAGAATAATTTGCCGTATAATAATCTGAAAAATTACTATTTCCGCCGGCTGCGATATAGTTTTCCGTGTAAAGTTTTATTTTACTTAAAGGAATCATTGCCTGAGCCGCATTTTCAAGTACAGCGCTGTTTATGTCAGTTGCGTAGATCAATGACTTATGAAGCAGATTAAGTTCTTTTAAAAAAATAGCAACCGAATAAGCTTCTTCGCCGGTGCTACAACCTGCAACCCAGATCCTGATGAAAGGGTAGGTGCCAAGTCTTGGAAGAATATCGGTTTTTAAAGTTCTGTAAAATTCGGGATCACGGAACATTTCTGTCACGTTAATGGTAATTTCTTCTAAAAAACGTTTGTAATAACCTGCATCACTGCGAATTTTATACCTAAATTCTGCAAAACTCACGAAACCATCGAGTTCGTAAAGTCGCACAATTCTTCGCTTTAAAGATGCACGCGAATATCCGGTAAAATCATAGCCATATACTTCCAGAACATCTGAAAGAAGCGTTTCGATATGTTCGTTATTTTGTTCAGAATTCACCTTTATTTCATTGCTTGATTAATAAGTTTAATCAGTTCATTTACATCGACAGGTTTTGAAATATAACCATCTGCACCCGCTGCGAGACACTTTTCGCGATCACCTGACATAGCCTGAGCGGTAATTGAAATTACAGGTATATCTTTCATTTTACTGTCGATTTTCATCTTTTTTATGGCTTCATAACCATCCATTTCCGGCATCATCATGTCCATTAAAACGACGCCAATATTTTTATTTTCAGAAACCATTTCAAATCCTTCATTTGCACTCAAAGCGGAAACGCAGTCGAATTTTTTGGCTTTCAGAACCGCATTTAATGCAAAAATATTTTTACTGTCATCATCAATAATGAGGATCTGTTTTAAATTATCCATTCTTACTTTTTTAAATTTTATCGTATAACCAAACTCTCAGCAATGAAACGAGCTGGTCAATATCCACTGGTTTTGAAATATAATCTGACGCGCCTACTGCGATACATTTTTCCCTATCGCCCATCATTGCTTTTGCCGTTACTGCAAGAACAGGAAGATTTTTAAATTCCTTAATAGCGCGAATCTCGCGGATGCTTTCATAACCGTCCATCTCGGGCATCATCATATCCATAAGCACAATGTCCACATTATTTTCAGACTGCATTATCTTAAGTGCTTCTTTACCATCCAGCGCCGGAATCACTTTCATTCCCTGTATTTCCAGGGCTTTTGTGAGTGAGAAAATATTCCTTACATCGTCATCTGCAATAAGAACTGTTTTGTTTTTCAATATATTTCTCATTTCTGAAAGATTATCAATTCCAGATCTTGTTTCTATATTTTTTTTACTTTTTTCTTCTACTAAATGAAGGAATAGTCCAGCTTCATCTAAAATTCTTTGGTACGAATAAGCAGTTTTTACTACAATAGAATCAGCATATTTTTTGATCCGGTTTTCTTCACCCTGAGAAAGATTTTTCCCTGTGAAAACAATGATCGGCAGATTTTCAAGGCCTTTATTTTGTTTAATGGTTTCCAGTGTTTCGTAGGCATTTTTATCCGGAACTCCCATATCCAGAATGACGATATCTATTTCTCTGCTGTGTAAAGAATCTATACTTTGCTCCACGTTATCCGCAATATTTGTGCTGATATTATTGGCGCTTAGAAAGTAACTTAGCGCTTTGGCGTGTTGTTTATTTTCTTCTACAATAAGTACTTTTTTTGGAGAACGTTTTAAGGCATTCTCTATTTTATCAAAAACATCCTGCATTTGTTCTAAAGCAAAAGGTTTGTTAATGAAATCTACCGCACCTTTTAGCAGACTTTCCTGTTTAAATTTCATGGAAGACATGATGTGAACGGGAATTGGTTTTGTCTTTGGGTCAGATTTTAAAGCTTCCATTACCTGCCATCCGTCCATTATTGGAAGTTGAATATCAAGTAAAATAGCAAGCGGTTTAAAATTTTGAGCCAACTCAATACCGTGATCGCCGCGAACGGCGCAAATGACCTTATAATTTTTACTTCGGGAAAAATCTGCTAAAATTTTTGCAAAAGGCGTGTCGTCTTCGATGATCAGGATCACTTTATCTCCCGGAATTATATTGTCGCGGTCGTCAGGTATTGGTTGTGGAATTTTATTAGCAATAAACCGGTCTGGCTGAGTTTCGATTTCTTCCGAAAAGTAAACCGGTTTTTTTTCTTCTTTTTCCAAAGGAATTATTACCGCGTGTTCTTTATTTACAGGTATTTCTAAAATGAACTCGCTACCTTTTCCTTCGGTGCTTGCAAGATCGATTTTCCCACCAAGCAATCTGGCAAGTTCGCGGCTGATCGAAAGACCGAGCCCTGTTCCGCCATATTTACGTTGTGTAGATCCATCAGCCTGTTGGAATGCTTCAAAAACGAGACGCAATTTGTCTTTTGGAATTCCTATTCCGGTATCGCTTACTTTAAAATTTATCTTTTCCTTGTTTTCATCACAGAAAACAGTCATTTTAATGATTCCCTCGGAAGTGAATTTTATAGCATTTGAAAGAAGATTTTTTAAAATTTGCTCCAGTCTGAGTTTGTCTGTATGGATGATTTCTGCAGCTTCCGGCTCTATTTCAATGATCAGCTCCAGTTTTTTATTTTCAGCTTGTGGTTTAAAAAGCATCTGCATATCTGTGGTGACATCTTTTACCAAAACATCATCAATTAACAGCGTCATTTTTCCGGATTCTATTTTTGAAAGATCCAGAATTTCATCAATTAAAGTAAGCAATCCCTGACCGGAACTTTGCATCACTTCGCCATATTCTTTATACTGTTCTTCCAGATCTTCACTTTCTGTCATCAGTTTTGAAAGCAGCAAAATAGAATTGAGTGGCGTTCTAAGTTCATGTGACATATTCGCCAAAAATTCAGATTTGTACTTGGTGCTTTGTTCAAGTTCGTTGGCTTTTCTTTGAATATCAATATTACGCTCTTCAATTAAAAGATTTTTTTCTTCCAGTAAACCTGTTCTTTCCTCCAGCTCCTGATTACTTTCCAGCAATTCTTCCTGCTGTACTCTAAGTTCTTCTTCTGAAGCTAAAAGTTTTTGTCCTTGTGCTTCAAGTTCGGAATTTATATTTTCAAGCTCCGAATGTTGTGCCTGAAGTTCTTCAGATTGCGCCTGTGTTTCTTCTAAAAGTTCCTGCATTTTTAGACGGCTTTGTGCGGAATAATAGGCAAGACCAATATTGCCTGCTACCGCACTTAAAAATTCTTTTTGCAGTGAGGTAAAATTAACGGTAGAACCCAATTCTATTACGCCCAGGGGAATATTATATCTAGATATAGGAAATGCAATAATGTTGATGGGCTTCGTATTTCCTGTTGAATAACTGATGGTATAACTTTCCTCTGAAATATGATCAACAACAATTTCTTGATTGGTGCGAAAAGCTTCACCCGCGATTCCTTCACCAATTTTAAGTCTTTTTTTAATTCCACTTTCGTCTAAAGCATAGCTTCCCGCTAAATGAAGATGTGTGTCTTCTTTCAAAATGAAAAGTGTTGCAAGCTGACTTTTGGTATGAAATGCGAGGGTTTTAAGAATAACAGCTGATAGAGCATCTATATTTTTATCACCCACCATGAGATCATTTAATTCTGAAAGAGAGGTGCTTAGCCATTTTTTATCCGCCAAAGAACTAAATGAAGTCTGCAGCGATTCTGCCATATTGTGAAGCGCTTCCGCAGCATTTCCTAAATTATTTTTTATATTTTTATCTAAGATAATATTATAATCACCACTTGAGATCTGCGAGGCAACTTTTTCAATTGCTGCAAGCCGCTCTCCGGTTTCGTGGTTTTTCTCTTCCAGTTCGCTGGTCAATTTATTTTTTTCATTGAAATCCTGAGCAACTTTCTGGAAAAAAAACAGCGTAATAACAATAGCCAAAAAAGAAGAAAGAATAATGAGATATGGCGTGTAAGACGCAAATTTATCCATACTTTCTGTACGGGTTCTGAGCAAAACTTGTTCTTCGTTTTGCATTTTAGCAACAATACTGCGGGTTTCATCCATGTATTTTTTGCCGCTTAGCAGCTCTTCAGTTGTTACCTGATTATTTTTGAATTTCGAATCTAAATTCTGATCAAGTATCTCCATTCTTTTTGTGATGGTGATCTGTAGTTTTTCAAGATTTTTTGCCTGACTGTCAGTGTCAGTAATTTCTGAAGAAAGTGCATCAAAAATATTTGCAAGTTTATCTTTCGCATTTCTGTAAGGTTCCAAAAACCTTGTGTCATTTGTCAACAAATAACCGCGTTGACCCGTCTCTGCATCTTTTATTAATGAAAAAACATTATCAAGATCTTTAATGATCTTATTACTGCTTTTTACCATCGTAGAGATTCCGATAAGATTTTTTATACTGTTATAGGAAGCGATTGAACTTATTAGCAATAAAACCAATGATAAACCCAATCCAAAAAATAAATTTCTTTTAAAAGTCATAATTGTTAATTTTCTACCTTTTCAGGATGTAATGGTATTTGGAAATAAAATTCAGAACCTTCATGCAGTTTGCTGTTCACGCCTAATTTTCCTAAATGGCGGTCAATGATTTCCTGGCAAATATATAAACCGATTCCTAAACCCTGGAAACGTGAAGAGGTTTCCTCAATGCGGTAAAATTTTTCAAAGATTTTCTGGCGATGTTCCTCAGTCATGCCAATTCCATAATCCTGTACAGAAAAGTAGATCTCATTTCCACGGACTTCTGAGTTTATTACTATTTCAGCGGTTTCTGGTGCATATTTTATGGCATTAGAAATAAAATTAATAATGACCTGTTCCAGCCGCATTTCGTCACCATAAACATCTTCGTTTATTTTATTTTTTTTAATAATTTTTACGCCAGGATTAGCCTGTTGCATCGGCTCTATGATTTGATCTATCAACTGATCAAACGAAAAATATTTTTTATTGAATTGTAGTTTACCGCTTTCGATTTTAGAAATATCAAGAAGGTCTGCAATAAGCAGATTTAATTTTTCAACCTGATTTTGTACTTTGTGTAAACGGTTCTTTACAACATCCATATTATTAGTATCTAAACTTCTTTCTAAAAGTTGAATATAGCCTTTGATCGTTGTCATTGGCGTTTTCAGTTCGTGACTTGCCACACTGATAAATTCATCTTTTTTCTGCTCAGCCTCTTTCCGGAATTCAATTTCTTTTCGCAGCTCGATCTGCATTTCATGAAGCGCACGACTTTGTTCATAGATTCTGTAAAAAGTTTTTACCTTCAAAAGAAGAATATTCATATCAACAGGCTTGCTGATGTAATCTAAACCGCCGGAAGAATAACTTCGTGTAATAAGATTTACGTTTGCACTGGCAGCTGACAAAAAAATAATGGCAGTTTCCTTCGCTTTGCTGTAACCAGTGATTGCTTCTGCAACTTCAAAACCATCCATTCCGGGCATTTGAACATCCAGAATAATAAGCACGTAAGATTTTTTAAGTATTTTCCTTAATGCTTCTTCGCCGGACAAAGCAGTATCAACTTCAAAACCATTTTTCTCCAGTACTTTTTTTAAAGAGATAATATTTTCCGGAGAATCATCAACAATTAAGATCATTTTAAAAAAGTAAGGTATAATTTAAATAAAAAAACTTCCCAAAGATAATATTTTTGCGCCATGAAACCACAATGAAATTAACAAAGGAAGGTTCAAAATTTAATAGTATTATTAACATTCTAACAATAAACATTTTAATTAGTTCAATTATTGAAATTCAGTTTAATTTTACTTTAAAAATAAAAAATCCCCAAACAATAAAGTTTGAGGATTTTTGCGGAGAGCTAGGGATTCGAACCCCAGGACCTGTTACAGTCAATAGTTTTCAAGACTATCGCAATCGACCACTCTGCCAGCTCTCCATAAAAACGTTTCCGTTTTCAGTGGTGCAAATATAAAATTATTTTATATTCCCACAAAATTATTTTTATAAAATTTTGAACCGATTTTAATTTAATTTTTAATCATTTGAAAGCCAGCAAATACCGCAAATAAACCAATAATCACGCTGCTCAAAATGTAAAAAATCAAAGTATAATAATTCCCATTTTGCCAAAGCGAATAATTCTCCGCAGAAAAAGTGGAAAATGTCGTGAAACCGCCACAAAATCCTGTTATTAAAAGAAATTTTAAATAATTATCAACTTTTAAAAAATAAGCGGAAAGTAAACCAATCAAAAAACAACCAATAATATTAACGGTAAAAGTCCCCAACGGAAATGCTTTGATATTTAATAATTTTTCAGTGTAGTTGGAAACTAGAAAACGCAAAACGCTACCCAACCCACCACCTAAAAAAACATAAATAATTGCCCGAAATTCCATCAGAATTCTTTTTTATTTCAACTCACCTAAATATTTTTCAGCGTCCATGGCTGCCATACAACCACTTCCAGCCGCTGTTATCGCCTGTCTGTAAAGATGATCCTGAACATCCCCTGCAGCAAAAACACCATGAAGATTGGTCTTCGTAGATTTTGCGTCGGTGATGATGTAGCCGTTTTCATCTAAATTGATCTGATCTTTAAAAACGGAGGTATTTGGTGTATGACCAATTGCAATAAAAATCCCGTGAACGTCAATTTTAGAAATTTCCTGCGTTTGGTTATTGATAACAACACCTCTTTCTACCAAACCATTTTCACCTTCAATCCCAATCAATTCGTGGAAATATTTTACTTCAATATTTGGTGTATTTGCCACTCTGTTTTCCATTGCTTTTGACGCTTTGAAATGGTCTTTTCTGACCAACATTGTAACTTTGCTGCAAATATTTGAAAGATAAGTCGCTTCTTCTGCCGCCGTATCACCGCCGCCAACAACGATCACATCTTTTCCTTTGTAGAAAAATCCGTCGCAAGTTGCACAGGCAGAAACACCGCCGCCCATATATTTTTTCTCATCATCTAAACCCAAATATCTCGCCGTTGCGCCAGTTGAAATAATTACCGTTTTTGCCGCTAATTCTTTATTTCCTGCCCAAAGCTTGTGAATTCCACCCATTTCTGTAGAAAATTCAGTCTTTGTGATCATTTCGTAATGCACTTTTGTTTCAAATCTTTCGGCTTGTTTTTGCAGATCCATCATCATCTCCGGACCGGTAATTCCTTGCGGATAACCTGGAAAATTGTCAACTTCAGTCGTTGTTGTCAATTGTCCGCCTGGCTCTAAACCGGTGTAAAGTTCAGGTTTTAGGTCTGCTCTTGCTGCATAAATTGCGGCAGTAAATCCAGATGGACCAGAACCGACAATAATGCAATCTAATATATTTTCCATATTTTAATTTTAATTTTTTAGAAGTACAAAATTCGTTTTAATATTTTTGTTTGAAGACAAAAGTCAATATGATTTTTAAATCGTAATAATATGATAAATTTTAATGTAAAACTTTAATCGAATTGATATTTAAAATTTTAAAAACCAACTCATTTAACAGTGCGTCGTCACCAACATTTACAGCGCCTAAACCTTTGCTTTTAAGATCAGTTTCGCGTAGTAGTGAAATGATTCTTGTAGAGTTTCTTAGATTATAATGTCTTGCTGCAATTGCCAAAAATCTTATTGCGTAAGGATTGATTCCCGTTTCTGAAGCAATTGTTTGCGGATTTTGTCCCGCCATTGCCTGATACATTATTAAATTTGAAAAAAAAGTGTAAAGATTTCCCAGTGATAAAACAATCGGATTTAGTTTTACGTTTTTGCCCATATAATGCGCGATTTTTAGAGATTTCGAAGCATTATTTTCTGATAACGCGTTGATCAGTTCAAACACATTATAATCTTTGGAAATCCCAATATGAAGTTCAACTAATTTTTCATCTAAAACTTCATTTTCTTTTAAAACAATTTGAAGTTTTTTCAGTTCATTAGCGATTCTTGACAAATCATCACCGAGGTATTCTGCTAATAAATTTGGGATGTTTGGGGATGTTTTTATTTTTAATTCTTTGCATTCGTCAGAAATCCATTTTACTAAATTTCCGTCTTTTAGTTTTTCACTAAGAAACAAAAACTGCTTTTTCGCCAATACTTTTCCGAATGCTTTTCTGCCGTCAATTTTTTTGTTTTTATGACCAAAAACCAAAATCGTACTTTCAACTGGATTTTCTAAATAGGCGAGGATTGGTTTTGTATCATCTTCGCCACTTTTTAAATCCTGCGCTTCTTTTACAATAATAACCTGTTTGTCTCCTATCATTGGAAACTGGCGAGCGAGTGAACAAATTTCTGCGTAAGAACTGTCTTTTCCGTAAACAATTATTTGATTAAAGGCTTTTTCATCTTCTGTGAGAACATCATTTTCCAGAGATTTTACGGCCACATCTATAAAGTAAGATTCTTCCCCGTGAAAAAAATAAACCGGCAAAAACGCTTTATTTTTAATACTTTTGAGAATTACATTTAAATCTTTCATAGACGATGGAACTTCAGAAACTCAACTTTCCGGCTGATTTTAATTTTGAATTTAAGCAGGACAAAGATAAGTTTTTTATTTATGATGAAGTCCGTAAATCGTGGTATTTGCTTACGCCGGAAGAGTGGGTTCGGCAACATTGGATTCATCATTTTATCAAACAAAAATCAATATCAGCGTCTGCTATAATTTTAGAGAAAAAACTGGTAATCAATAATTTAACTAAAAGAATTGATATTTTAATAACCGAAAAAGCATTACCAAAAATTTTAATAGAATGTAAAGCGCCGCATATTAAATTAACGGAAAAAACCTTTGAACAAACTGCACGTTACAATTCAATTTTAAAGGCAGAAAAAATTATTTTGAGTAATGGTTTGCAACATATTTCCGTGAAATTTATTGATAATCAATATACTTTTGAAGCGTTTTCTTTTTGAAATCTAAGCAAGAAAAAATTTTTTAATCTAAAGATTTATAGAAATTTTAGATCCACGAAGATGATTTTATTTGAAACAAAGATTTTTGCATTTTTAATTCAAACAATACCAAATAGAACTTTTTTCAAATAAAAATCAAAAATAAAAAATGACCTTACTTTTCAGTAAAGTCATTTAAAAAAACTTAAAAAACTTAATTCTTATTTGGCGAAACCTTCCATTGCTCGCAAAGAAAGAAGCGCTTTGTCAGCAGATTCTTTCTGTTTTCTCACCAAACTTTTAACGTCTTCCGGCAATTCATGGTCGATCAACATTTCACCATATTCATTGGAGAAAGCTTCTTCGCCTCTAATGCATTCGTCGTAAATCGCATTATCTCCATCTGTAAAAGCGTTTCTTATGGCAAGCCAGGTTCTATGAAGATCGCCTGCGATGCTTGTTCCTTTAATTGGTTCGCCACCATATTTTGCGATCAGCGCTTTTATCTCATGTCCGAAATCGTAGCGGTTTTTCGCCTGACTTTCAAAATAGGATTTTAAAGATGAATGTTCGGTTTTTTCCGCCGCTTCTTTATAGCCATTTTCTGCATCATAATTTTTTGTGATCAAATCATTCAGCAAGCTTATTACTTTTTCATTTTCCATAATAGTATATTTTATTTGCTAAATTTTATACATAAAACATTCCATTTTTGAATAGAATGGTAAGATTTAACACTTATTAACGGTTTGACTATTTAGAGTAAAAATTATTATCTTTAAAAAAAATTAAAATATGAAGTTAAAAACAGGTCTGTTGACATTTGGTTTCGTAGCAATGCTTTCCAGTTGCGCTGCTGTCAATTATTCTTATGAGGGAAAAGCTTTTAAAAGTGCTTTTTCTTCTATTAAAAGTGAAGATTTAAAGAAAAATCTCTACGTGATTGCCGCAGATAATATGGAAGGAAGAGACACAGGAAGTCCCGGACAAAAGCGCGCCGCTGATTATATTATCAATTATTATAAAAATTTGAACATCGGTCACCCAACTGAAATGACATCTTATCTACAAACCGTTCCTGCAGATTACATGAATAAAAAAAGCAGGGGTGAAACTTTTAATGATTCAGCTAATATTCTGGCTTTCATAAAAGGTTCAGAAAAACCTGAAGAAATCATTGTTGTTTCTGCACATTACGATCACGTTGGTACAAAAAACGGCGTAGTTTACAACGGGGCGGATGATGACGGAAGTGGAACTGTGGGTGTGATGGAGATTGCCGAAGCATTTAATAAAGCCGCAAAAGAAGGTCACGGACCAAAGCGTTCTGTTCTTTTTTTACATGTGACGGGTGAAGAGCACGGTTTGTTTGGATCGGCCTATTATTCTGATAATCCAATTTTTCCTTTGGCAAATACCGTTGCAGATTTAAATATTGATATGATCGGCCGCGACGATGCTGAGAACAGAGGTCAGGATTATGTTTATGTAATTGGTTCCGAGATGCTTTCAAAAGAATTGAAAACAATAAATGAGACGGCTAATGCGCAAACCAATCAATTGAAATTAAATTATAAATATGATGATCCAAAAGATCCGCAGCGTTTATATTACCGAAGTGACCATTATAACTTTGCTAAAAAAGGAATTCCTGTCGCATTTTTCTTTGATGGCATTCATGAGGATTATCATAAACCAACAGACGATCCGGAAAAAATTAATTATGTTTTACTGGCAAAGAGAGCGCAACTAGTTTTTGCAACAGCCTGGGAACTGGCAAACAGAAAGGAAAGAATTGTTGTTGATAAAAAATAAAATAAAAAGCAGGATTTTTTGATCCTGTTTTTTTTTGTGAAAAAAAAGACCTGCACTTAGAAGAAGTGCAGGAACAAACAAAAATTAACACATATAAAAAACTAAAATAACTTATTTGAGAGTTGAAAAACCACCGTCCACGTGAATAATTTGACCCGTGATCCAGGAGGCTTTTTCTGATAATAAAAAGGCAGCAATTTCTGCAATATCTTTTGCTTCGCCCACTTTTTTCAATGGATTATGTTCTGCCTGAGCTGATTTTTTTTCTTCGGTGCTTAAAATTTTTCCTGCTAAAGGTGTATCTGTTAAAGACGGCGCAATTGCATTGACCCGAATTTTTGGTGCAAATTCTGCCGCTAAAGATTTTGTTAAGCCTTCGATAGCACCTTTTGACATGGCGACTTGCGAGTGAAAATTAAAACCTGACTGTACGGCAACCGTTGAAAACAAAACGATCGAAGCTGTTCCGCTGACTTTTAATTTTGGTAAAATTTCACGGATAATTTTGGTTGCGCCAAGAACCTGAAGCTTAAAATCATTTAAAAAATCTTCCTCTGAAAATCTGTGAAAAGGTTTCAAATTAATACTTCCCGGGCAGTATACCAAACCATGAATTTCTTCCGGTAAAGTTTCGAGATCTAAGCTGTTTTCTAAAACATTTAAATGAATATAACGGACATTATCTAAATTTTCTTCCGGTTGTGTGTCGTTAAAAGTGGCCGTGATGTTACTTCCTTCAGTTTGAAGAAGTTTAACCAAAGCTTTACCGATTCCTGATGAACCGCCGATTATTAAATAATTTCTCATTTTTGTTTCTAAATGTCGATTGATTTTGACACTGCTAAATTAGTAAAAATATTTTATAAATAAAAATATTAAGTAAAATATTTTACTTAATATTATTTGATGATATTATCATAAATTTTTGTTTTAAAAATCAATTTAAAAAAAAGTTTACCGGAACTAATTCGGTAAACTTTTTTTTAATTAATATTTAGAAAATAGGAAAAATGTGATTTTTCTATTTGCTTTTTAAGTCAGTAAAAGCAACATCTTCAGCAAAAGCAGGATTTGTCTTTTGAACGATGATCTCTTTCCCAACGTAAAAATTTGCAGTTTTTTTAATATTTGTGGAAGAAGAACCTACCGAGATTTTGTAATTTCCTGCGTCCGCGATCCAGCTGTTTCTTTTTGAGATAAATGAAGCGAGTTGATCGGAATTTAAAGTTAAGGTCAAAGTTTCGCTTTCGCCAGGTTGAAGTAATTTTGTTTTACCAAAAGCTTTTAATTCTTCACTTGGTTTATCGGTGGATTTGTCTGGCGCTGATAAATACAGTTGTACAACTTCTTTCCCGGCAGTTTTCCCAGTATTTTTCACGGTCACTTTAACTTCCATTTTTCCTGAAAATTTTGTGCTGCTCAATTTTAAATCAGAATATTCAAAGTTTGTATAAGATAATCCGTAACCAAATTCATAAGCCGGTTTTACTTTAAAGGTATTAAAATAGCGGTAACCCACATAAATTCCTTCTTCATAATTGACATCTTTCGGTTTGTTTCCCGGAGGCGTCCCCAGCCAGTTTTTCGCTGAAGGAGTATCCTCGTATTTTACGGGGAATGTCATTGTTAAACGACCGGACGGATTTACTTTTCCGGTGAAAATATCTGCTACAGAATTTCCGCCTTCCTGTCCGCCTTGCCAAGGCAAAATTATCGCGTCCACTTTATCACGCCAGCTAGCAGTTTCTATAACGCCGCCGATATTTAAAATAACAACCACTTTTTTACCTTTTGCATGAAAAGCTTCCGATACATTATTTATTAAATTAACTTCATCTGGTGCTAGATTAAAATCATCGTCCACGCTTCGGTCTGCATTTTCTCCCGCATTTCGCCCGATTGTGATCATCGCCATTTCTGCGACATTAGCTTGTGAAGAAATTACTGCTTTGCTCACTTCCAGTTCAGGAATTCTTTTTGGTATGGCCAAAATACCGTCTTTTTTCATACGTGCAGCTTCGATTGCACCTTGTTCATCAACATATGGTTTGTAAAGAGATTCTAGATTTTTATCAATTGAGAAGCCAGAATTTGTTAAGCCGTCAATTAGAGAAACTGTGTATGCCTGATTTACTTTTCCGCTACCACTTCCGCCAGAAATAAAATTGTAAGAAGTGATACCAAAAACCGCTAATGGATTTTTTTTAGAGTTATAAGGAAGTGTGTTTTTGTCATTTTTTAAAAGTATTGTGCCTTCTGCTGCAGCTTCTCTGGTAATTTTTGCATTTTCCTTTAAATCTGGTTTGTTTGAATATTTGTATTTATTCATCACCGGTGATTTTAAAATTAAAGCTAAAATTCTGCTCACATCTAGATCTACAATTTCTTTGGAAAGTTTACCATTTTTCATGTTTTCCAGAATTGCCGCTTTTTGATTGGGCATTCCGGGCATAAGAAGATCATTTCCTGCGACAAGTTGTTTTGTGACGTCACTTGTTGCATCTTTTTTAAAAGCTGAATTTTCACCAGAAAAATCACTGTAACCGCCAAACCAGTCGCTCATTACCAGACCTTTAAATCCCCATTCATTACGCAAAATTGTAGTGAGCAGATCTTTTCTGGCAGAAGTATAAGTGCCGTTAACTAAATTATAAGAGGACATTACGGTCCAGGGTTGTGATTCTTTTACGGCAATTTCAAAACTTTTTAGATAAATTTCTCTTAATGCGCGTTCGCTGATGTGCTCATTGACATCCATTCTGTTGCGCTCCTGATTATTTGCCACAAAATGTTTGATGGATGTTCCGACGCCGTTTGATTGCACGCCGTTTACCATTGCCGCCGCAATTTTGCCTGATAAAAGTGGATCTTCAGAGTAATATTCAAAATTTCTACCGCACAAAGGATTTCGGTGGATATTCATTGCCGGACTAAGTAAAACGTCAATGCCATATTCTTTTACTTCATTTCCCATCGCTTTTCCAACATTTTTGATGAGGTTTTCGTTCCAGGTTGAAGCAAGACAAGTTCCTACAGGAAATGCTGTTGTGTAATAAGTGTTTTTATCATCGGGTCTTGTAGGATTTATTCTTACGCCCGCAGGTCCGTCAGAAACAATAACTGCTGGAATACCGAGGCGTTTAATAGGATTTGTTCCGCCCGCAGCGCCTGGAACTTTACTTTTGTCTTGTGATGGATCAAATGCTGTTGCGCCCGTACTAAAACCGGGAATTCCGCTTCCGATGAGAAGTGAGGCTTTTTCATCATCTGTCATTTTACTAAGTATATCTTTTATTCGGTCTTCAATTGGAAGACGATAATCTTCAAATTTATCTAATTTTCCGTTTCTGTTTAGATCAGAAAATTTTAATCCACCTACTTTAATTATAGGGTCATTGGTTAGAAAACCCTTAATAGGATTGGCTTTCAGGGAAGAACCGGAAATAATCAGCGCAGTAAAAAGTGAGGCTTTAGCTGTTTTTTGTAGAGAATGTTTAATCATATAAATAGTTTTTATAGTTTTAAAATAAATTATTGCTTCAATATGAAGCAATATTAATTAATTATATTTAAATTGCAAAATATTTTTACAGATAATTTTATAAAATTTCATTTTCCATTAAAAATGTATAATTTATTTTTAAAATAATTATTTTAAGTTTAATGATTGTAAAATAATGTTGTAAAATATTGAATATGATAATTTTAGCAAATTCAAATGTTTTTAATTATATTTTTGCAAAATGGACTTTAGAAATAAAATAGCTAATATATCTGCAAATTCCTGGGAAATCTATTTGCCAAATCTTTCTATAGATTGCATTGTCTTTGGATTTCATGAAAATGAGCTGAAAGTTTTGGTAGTAAAAATTTTGGATGATGAAATCTGGGCATTACCGGGAGGTTATATATTAAAAGATGAAAATTTAATAGATGCTGCTAATAGAATCCTGAAAGACAGAACCGGCGCGGAAAATGTCTACTTACAACAATTTCGAGTTTTTGGGGATATTAATAGATCGGAAGGTTTTTTTCAAGATTATGCGGATGATTTGTGGAATAAACAGCGTTTTGTTTCAGTTGGTTTTTATGCTTTGGTAGATTACACAAAAGTTAATTTAGTAGTGGATGAATTTTCAATTAAATGCGAATGGAAATCAATTGATGATCTGCCGGAACTAATGATGGACCACAATTTTATTTTTGAAAAAGCACTTGCCACTTTAAGAAAACAATTGATCCATAAACCGATTGGCTACAATTTATTGCCCGAAAAATTTACCATGCCCGAACTTCAAAAACTTTATGAAATTATCTTATCTAAAAAACTTAATCGGGGAAATTTCTACAGAAAAATGTTGCGCTACAATATTTTAACTAAATTAGAAGAAACCCGAAAAGGTGGCGCGCACAAAGCACCGGATTTATATATCTTTAATCAAGAAAATTACCAACTGGCGCTAAAAAATGGTTTTAATGAAGGTTGGTAAAGAACAAAACTGAAAAAACTCTTCATATCAGAAAAGCATAAAAATCAAATTATCTTAAAAAAGTGCTTTCAACTTCTGCATTTTTTGATTTTCGGAAAATTTTTATACGCTAATTAAAAACAGTAAATTTCATTTAATATAATAGGTTTCATTCATTTAAAATTTATTACAACAAAATCTGAAAGACACAAAATCTCGTAAATCTAAACAGTATAACTAATTAAAAAAAACATCATGTTAAATAAAACAAGTCATTATTTACTCATACTTTTAGCTTTTTTTACTTTAAGCTGTAATAAAGCCCAAAGTAAAGGAGCAAAAAGCAGTTCGAAAACGACGCAAGTTGCAAAATCAAATTATCCAATGAAATTGTCTGATGCCGAATGGAAGGCAAGGTTGACACCAAATCAATATACAGTCCTGCGCGAACAAGGGACAGAAATGGCATTTACAGGAAAGTTGGACCATTTTTATAAAAAAGGAACTTATTATTCGGCAGCTTCTTTGCAACCGGTTTTTAGTTCCGAAACCAAATTTGATTCCGGAACAGGATGGCCAAGTTTTTATCAGCCGATATCAAGTGATGCGATCAAAATCATAACTGATAACAGCGATGGAATGACGAGAAGTGAAGTGGTAGACAGCAAAAGCGGTTCTCATTTAGGTCACGTTTTTGATGACGGACCGGAACCAACTGGTCAAAGATTTTGTATGAATTCAGCAGCACTCATTTTTGTTCCAGAAGGTGGTAAAGCACCAACTGCTTCAAAATAATTATATTAAGTTTTTCATTAAAAGTTGAGCAGATTTATTTCGCTCAACTTTTTTATTTTAATCATGTTTCATTAAATCCAATGTGATTTGAGAAGAAATATTAATGCTTAAATTTTTATTTTTTGCCAATTTTGTGAAGTCTTTTATTTCCTCAATACTTTTTTGGAGTATCGGAATTCTTAATTCAGCTATTGCATTATTTTTACCAAACCGCTCTTGACTGCTTAGATTATTTCGCTGATGAAAATTTAATTTCGTGTGGTAAATTTTTAATAATATTTCTTTGGCTTCTTCCGCTGAAAAACTACCGTCAATAAGACTTAATTTTAATATTTCTGAAGATGTCATATTTATTTTTTTTGTTAAAAAAGATGCAGAAGTTCTGCATCTTTTATTTGCTAGTTTTAATTTAAGGTTCTAATTTTATTGACCTTGTCCTAACGAATAACACGCTTTGTCATCGAAATTATATAAATTTTCAGTTTTCACTACATCAATTTTCGCATCTAAGGCTTTGGCCAAAAGTGTAATGATGTTATTTTTGTATAGTATTTTCCCTTCATTTGGTTCAAATCTGCATCTCCAGTGGTCGGTGCAAAAGGTTTCTTCAAAACCATTTGGCCAAACTTTTATACCTCGATTGGTGATCATTGTTAGATGTTTGTTTTCTGTGTTAATGCTTTGCAGTTTTTCTGCCAATTCATTTGGATCGGTACCTTTCCAATCCACAAAAAGATCAACACCAACTAAATCCTTTTTCATCGGGGCTTTTTTAACATATTTTGGTAAGTGTAAAACAGCATCTTTTGCGAAATGAACTTCTTTTAAAATTGAAGGTTTTTGACCTAAATTTTTAATAATTGCTTCCGCAAATTCTTTGGTTCCCACTTTTTCTTTACTGGTTCCTTCTCTATAAATATCGTAAGTATGAATACCGTCTTCAATAGTTTTTAACCAAGCATTTTGTACTTTTTCTGCGACTTCGGTTTGCCCAATGTGGTTTAACATCATCACAGCACCTTCTAATAAAGCGGAAGGATTAGCCATATTTTGACCGGCACGTCTCGGCGCAGAACCGTGAATGGCTTCAAACATCGCACATTCTTCACCAATATTGGCGGATCCAGCCAAACCTACAGAACCTGCGATTTGAGCCGCAATATCAGAAAGTACATCTCCATAAAGATTTAAAGTAACAATCACGTCAAAAACTTCAGGTGTATCTGCCATTTTCGCGGCGCCTATATCAATGATCCAGTGTTCGTTTTCAATCTCAGGATATTCTAAAGCAATTTCGTCAAAAATTTTATGAAATAAACCGTCGGTTTGTTTCATAATATTGTCTTTTGTGAAACAAGTCACTTTTTTTCTGCCATAAACTTTAGCATATTCAAAAGCATATCTTACAATTTTTTCACAACCAGGTCGGCTGATCAATTTTAAACATTGCACTACTTCATCCGTTTGCTGGTGCTCGATTCCGCCATAAGTGTCTTCTTCATTTTCACGAATGATAACGAGATCCATTTTCGGATGTTTTGTGGTCACAAAAGGACTTAAACTCATACAAGGTCGAACATTAGAATACAAACCAAGAAATTTTCTGGTCGTTACATTCAGACTTTTATAACCGCCACCTTGTGGTGTAGTAATCGGCGCTTTTAAGAAAATTTTATTTTTTCTGATCGTGTCCCAAGATTCCTTTGCAATTCCAGAAGTGTTTCCTGATAAATAAACTTTCTCACCAACTTCTATTTCATCAATTTCAATTTGTGCACCGGCTGCTTTTAAAATACTTAAGGTAGCATCCATAATTTCTGGTCCAATTCCATCTCCTTTTGCGACTGTAATTCGTGTCATGTAAATTTGTTTTTAATTATTTAGTGGGGCAAAGTTGAATTTTTTAATTCATATATTTTTATATATATTTACAATGATATATATAAATTAATTTTATGAATTATACTTTAAATCAATTGCGAGTATTTTTAAAAATTGTGCAAACTGAAAGTGTAACAAAAGCCTCAGAAGAATTATTTTTAAGTCAACCCGCAGTTTCTATCCAACTTAAAAATTTTCAAGATCAATTCCCAATTCCTTTAACGGAAGTTGTTGGTCGAAAAATTCAAATTACAGATTTTGGACGAGAAATTGCGGAATCCGCAGAACAAATTCTTCAACAAGTTCAGGCGATTGATTTTAAAACTGCTGCTTACAAAGGTTTATTGGCAGGTCGATTAAGAATTTCTATCGTATCCACTGCGAAATATGTGATGCCTTATTTTTTGACAGATTTTATGAATTTACATCCAGAAGTTAAACTACAAATGGACGTGACAAATAAGCAAAAAGTGATTGAAAGTTTAGAAAATAATGAAATTGATTTTGCCTTGGTTTCACTTTTACCATCAAAAATGAAAGTTGAAAAACTTGATCTTTTAGATAACAATTTATACTTGGTGGGGAAAACTGGAATCGATTTTAAACCCGATCAGAAAGTAGAAGAGATCTTTAAAAATTTGCCATTAATTTTTCGTGAAGAAGGTTCTGGAACGCGACAAACAATGGAAAAATTTATTGAAGATCAAAATCTTACGGTCATCAAAAGAATGGAATTAGCAACTAATGAAGCGGTAAAACAATCGATTTTAGCAGGTTTAGGCTTTAGCATCATGCCGTTAATTGGTTTGCGGAATGAATTAGAAACGGGAAAACTTCAAATAATTCCGTGTCCCGGTTTACCAATTACAACAGAATGGCAACTCATCTGGCGCGAAGGAAAGAAACATTCACCAGTTTCTGAAGAGTTTTTAGCATATTTAAAAATTCACAAGGAAGAAATTATTGCTGATAAATTTGCTTGGTGTAATTAAGTTATTGCAAAACTTTTATGTTTTTTTCTTTAATAAAATTTAGCGTCGTTTTCCACCAATTCTCTTTTTGAGCTTCCGCAAAAGTTAAAATAGTTCCATTTTCGTCTTTGTTAGAGATCCAAATAATGACACCATCATAGCCCATTTTATATAATTCGTTTAATTCAAAATTCCAATACTTCGCTGGTAAAAATTGGGCGGTTTTTGCGACTTGCGGTTCTATGTAAGCATACACAGGAATTTTTTGATTTAGCCTGCGACACTCGTTAATATTGGCTTGTGCAAAAGATTTCCAGTTTGCGGAATCAACAATATTATTTCTTGTGTAAAGACTTGCCGCAAAAAATTGAATATCCTTTATTATTGATTTTAATTTATCATTTACACTTTGCCATTTTTTATATTTTTCACCAGTGTTAATATTGCTCCATTCATATTTTGTCTGGGGAAAAGTGGCATAAAAGCCCAAAGGTGCAGTTGGATTTATACTTTTATAAGTTGAGATAACTCGTTTAAAATTTTGAACAGAATTAGATATATCAGCGGGATTAAAATTCCAGGATTCAACATCAAGAACTACAGGTGTTTTTGGATTTGAGTTTAGATCATTTTTTGCAATTGTCTTTAAATTTACAAAATCTATAATTTTATTATCAACATTGCCATTGCCTTTTGAATTTGGATCATTAGGAAGAGGATTTAAAAACGTTGTGGGAGGATGCAAAATACTTGGACTTATTCCAAATTCTTCGAGATCTTTAGGCGTGTTATTATACCTTATTTGACTAAAAATTTTAAATGAGTGTGAAACAGAACCACTTAATTCTTGTGAAGATAACCTATTTGTAGAACCTTCAAAAGCAATCATCGTTAAACTTACAAGCAAGAAACAAACTTTTGATTTCATAGATTTTGACATTTGATAGATTTAAATATTTATTTTTAAAGTGTAAAGTTATAATAAAGTTGAAGTGGTGGAGATTAAGATTTGCTTAAATTTTTAGCATTGTCAGATTATAATTTAAATAAAAATCTACAATTATTAACCATGAATAATTTATTCACAAAAACTGTGGTTATCTTTGTAAAAAAATTACAATGCCCCGACTAATATCCGATTTAGGAATTATTAAAAAACTTCATAACGCCTTAAAAGATTTAGAAATTACTGTTGCAACGGAAATTCAGGAAGAAGTAATTCCGATAATTTTGAATCAAAAAGAAGATTTAGTTGCGCTAGCAAAAACAGGAACGGGAAAAACCGCCGCTTTCGGATTGCCACTTTTGCAATTGGTTGACGTTGAAAATACAAATGTTCAAACTTTAATTTTATCACCTACAAGAGAATTAAGCCAACAGATTTTTAATAATCTTAAGGGTTTTTCAAAATATACTCCAGAAATTTCAATTGTTTTGTTAACAGGAGGAAATACGGTGAAATCACAAGTTGAAGAATTAAAATCTGGCGCACAAATAATTGTCGCTACGCCAGGACGATTTTTAGATTTATTAGAAAAAAATACGTTCGACATTAAATCTTTAAAAAACTTGGTTTTAGATGAAGCAGATGAAATGTTTCAGGCTTTAAAGGAAGACATTATGCCGATCTTAAAAGCTTTACCTAAAACACGGAATACTTATTTATTCAGCGCAACAATGCCTGGCGAGCTGAAGGATGTCGTGCATAATTTTATTTCAAAAAGCGCAGTTTCCATTAATTCTGACATGGAAATTATTGGAAATGAAAGTATTGACCATCAATATATTGTTGTTGATCCAATAGAAAAACTGGATGTACTTTTGCATTTTTTAAACTCACAGGAAGGTGGAAGTGGGATTATTTTTTGCAAAACCAAAGCGGCAGTTAATAAATTAGCGAAAAATCTTGCCATCCGAAAAATTTCTTCGGGTGCTTTACACGGTAGTTTAACACAGGGAATTCGGGATCGGATAATGGATCAGTTTCGTGAAGGATATATTGATATATTGGTTGCGACAGATCTCGTTGCCAGAGGAATTGATGTAAAAGAATTAGCCTATGTTGTCAATTACCATTTACCAGATACGACCGAAGCCTACGTTCATAGAAGTGGAAGAACGGGTCGTGCAGGAGCAAAGGGACTTTCAATGACGATCATTCAAGAGGAAGAAGTTTCTGAGATTGCTGATTTTGAAAAAGAACTGGGTATTCATTTTAAGCCGGTAAAAAAAGCTGACGCAGAATCTATCGAATGGAATAATACTTTAGTCTGGGCAAAAAAAGTCTTTAAAACCAAGCCAAACCGCGAAATTCCAGATGAGGTGAGACATCAGATAAAAACTGTTTTTCACCATTTGACGAAAGAGGAGTTGGTGGATAAAGTACTTGCCAATTATTTAGCAGAGAAAAGTAAGTAATTTTCTAAAAATTAATGGTCACAGAGTATAAATCCGCAACGTCTGAATTTTTATTCCGTGATTTTTTTTGTTAAAATTAATTTTAAATATAACTCGTGAAGGATTACAAATCATCAAAATCGCCATCTGTCCAAAGATTTCCTTTGGAATACGTTCTGGCTTGTCCGCTAATTATGACCCGGTTTTCTTTATTGGTTCAATTTAATTTCCCAACACGTTCTGAAATTTGCATTGCCGTCAATTGATTTTTATTCAAACGTTTTGCCCAAAATGGAATTAATGAACAATGCGCCGAACCCGTCACTGGATCTTCTAAAATAGAGGCTTGCGGCGTAAAAAAGCGGGAAACAAAATCGCAGTTCTCGCCTTTTGCGGTCACAATTACGCCGCCTGTTTCGAGGTTTATTTCGTCAAAAAATTGGCGGTTGATGGATATGTTTTTAATATCCTCTTCTGAATCATAGACTAAAACATAATCCCGTGATTTTAAAACTTCTTTTGGTTGGATGTTTAAAGACTTTGAGAAGTTTTCAAGTAAAGTGCTTTCAAGTGGCATTCTTGACGGGAAGTCTAAAAAATAGAAATCGTCTTCTACATGAACGGTCAAATCGCCACTTAAAGTTTCAAAGATTATTTTATTGCTTTTGTAATTTAGGATTGTTTTTAAACAATGCGCCGTTGCAAGAGTTGCGTGACCGCACAAATCCATTTCAATTTCGGGCGTGAACCAGCGCAAATGTATTTTTTCTCCTTTATCTACAAAAAAAGCCGTTTCAGCCACCGCATTTTCTTTTGTAATTTTTAGAAGAATATCGTCTGGTAACCATTTTTCTAAAGGCACCACACAAGCCGGATTTCCACCAAAAATTTTATCTGTAAAAGCATCAATTTGATAGAGTTCGAGTTTCATGGTTGTTCGTTTTCTAGTTAAAAAAAAGATTTTAAAATAGTTTTGGTCATGGATTACAATTCCGCAAATTTGGGAACCATTTTTTCTGCAGAAATATTATTTATTTTTAATTTTCACCAAAATATTTGATGGGAATTCTTTGGATGCGTCAATAGGGTCTGCTTTTAATCGCTCATCATTCATAAAACTTAGTAATTAGAATTTTTTATCCTTTACAATAAGTTTAACTAAACCTTGATTTTGTAGTTTATCTTTTTTGAACATTTCTATCCAAACAAAATATTCTGGAAATGAATCTTTTTTCTCTATTGCATTTTTATCTAATAATTCCCATTTTAAATCATATTTTTTTCCATGTTATTCTAAATAATGTTTATTTAATTCAATATTTAGTTCTTTATTAAAATCAGTTTTATCAGGAATGTTTTTATCAATTCCAAATTTGTTTTCTGTACAAGACAAGAAAAAATAAAAGCACAAGATCAAGTAAATTTTAACTTTCATGTAAGTAACTTATTTATGAACAAAATTTGTAAGTTGTTGCAGATAACGGTTGGGTATTTCTGTTGGCGGGGACTTTTTATAACAAGTCTTTGTAAATATAACAAATTGTACAATTAGCGAAAATATTGATGATATAAACTTCCGCCCCGCTAATAGAAATACCGTGTTAGCAGAAGTTATTATTCAACATCTATAAAAACACCTTTCAATTTTTCGATGTTCATAATTTTGATTTTTTTTGTAGGAATCAAATGCAAATCCAAAACCTTAATTTCAGGTAAATTTTCTGTTATTGTTCCATCTGAATTTCGATACTTAAAATCCATTGATTTTGAAATACGTTCAATAATAATTTCCTTTAATCCATTTGTACTATTAATAATTTCAATATTTCCAAGGTCAAAACAATTGTCTTTTAGCGGTTCTCCCATAATACTTTTGATATTTTCAAAGCACAATTGTTTTTTGGTAATTTTAAAATTATCGAAACTGTATTTTTTTATTCCGCTCGAATTTATTGAACCATAAGTATATATTTTTAAAGTCAAATCTTTGAATTTTTCGTACGAAATTTTTCCGGTTGTGTCTCTAGGCTGATTTAGAGAACTGTCAAATCTATTTATTGAAAGTGTATCATTTTCCCAAAATTTAATATTACCCTCTATTTTATAATTATTATTTTCTGAAAAACTTTCTCCTTTTTCCCTTATAAAAGTTCCGCAAATATCACCACTAAATGCAAATGTGCCATTTCGACAATATTTGAATATGTCAAATTTCTCATTCGGCGAAATTTGTTTTTTGAATAGATAATATTCGTTCTCCTTTTTAATTTCTGAAAGCGGTTTTTCTTTGCATCCGATTATAATTAAGGCGAAGAATACAAACGTACTAATTTTCATATAATTTCTGCTAACTATCAAATATACGCAACTTTTCTAAAAGTAAAAATTTGTAATTGCGAGTAAATGTAGCGCTAATGTAGTATTATGTTTATAAATATACAGAATACGAAAGATTAATTAGTAAGTATACGCAAGTTAAATAATACAAAAAACGCAGTCCTTTTTTTCTTTAATATTCATAATTTACTTCCAGTGAAACAAAAAAATACCCGTATTTTTAGCCCCGATTGCAATGGAAATCCTTTTTTGTTATTGCGATTGCGATCATTTTCAACGGATTGCTTCGTTCCTCGCAATGACGAAAAAGATTGTAATGGAAAGCGGGTACAATATTGAAAAAAAGCAAAACCGTGTTGCTCCTAAATAGTTTACTGGCCAATTTTAAAACGTTCGAAAGTGGCTTTTTCAAGCATTTCTCTGTCGTCTGGATGGGAAATTTCTATGAGTGCTTTTGCGCGCTGAAGCAGGTTTTTGCCGTAAAGATTGGCGACACCAAACTCCGTGACCACCCAATGAATATGGCCGCGTGTGGTAACAACGCCGGCGCCGGGTTTTAAGAAAGGGACAATTCTGGGAACGCCTTTTTTGGTGCGGGAAGAAATGGCGATGATTGGTTTTCCACCTTCGCTGAGTGCCGCGCCACGCATAAAATCCATTTGTCCGCCAATGCCGGAAAATTGGTAAGTGCCGATGGAATCTGCGCAAACCTGCCCCGTTAAATCTATTTCTATGGCAGAATTAATAGCGACCATTTTCTTATTTTTCATAATATTAATGGGGTAATTGACGTGTTCTACATCCATAAATTCAAAGGAAGGATTGTCATTGATATAATCGTATAATTTTTTGGTGCCGAACGCAAAACTTGTGATGGTTCGGTTAAGATGCGTGCCTTTAAATTTATTGTTGATGATGTCTTTTGCGACCAAATCTACAATTCCATCGCTTATCATTTCGGTGTGAACGCCCAAATCTTTGTGGTTGTGAAGGCAACTTAAAACGGCATCCGGAATAGTGCCGATTCCCATTTGCAGAGTGCTTTTGTCGTCAATTAATTCTGCGATATTTTTGCCGATAATCATTTCGGTTTCGGTTACTTTTGCGCCATAATTTACTGTCAAAAGTTCTTCTTCATGCCAAACCATTTTGTGGATTCGGGAAACATGGATCATTCCTTCGCCGTGCGTTCTGGGCATTTTTGGATTGACCTGAGCTATAATTAATTTTGCATTGTCAATAGCACTTCTGGCGACATCTACGGAAGTTCCGAGTGTGCAATAACCGTGAATGTCTGGCGTAGAAACGGTAATCATCGCGACATCTAAGGCGAGAATTCCGGATCTAAATAAAGTGGGAATTTCACTCAAAAAAACGGGAACGAAATCGCCACGCTCAGAATTTACAGCATCGCGAACGGGCGTAGAAACGAAAAGTGAATTGATGAAAAATGAATCTTTGTACTGTGGTTTCGCCACTTCTACATTGCCTTGTTGAGTGATAGAAACAATTTCGACATTTTTTAATCGATAAGATTGTCTTGCCAATTCGTCAATTAGAAAATTCGGTGTGCAAGCGCTGCCATGAGAGAAAATTCTGTCGCCACTTTTTATTACTGAAATAGCTTCTTCGGCACTTACGTAAATTTGCATCATTTAATATTTTATTTAAAAGTAAATGTACTAATTATAAAAAATCAATGAAAATTTTAATTTGTGATTTTAGTCAATCTGTTTAATGAAATTGAGAGTAAAATTTAACCACAAAGTCACAAAGATTGATTTAGTTTAGAAAGTTTATAAAGAAATTTTCTTTCCTCGACGCTAAAGGGAGGACAATTTTTCAAGTAATTTCATCAAAAATACTCCTTTTAGGGTTGGGGAAATATTTTTGATGTAATTTAAGACAATACCAAGATTTTGAAAATCTAGAGATTTTCAATTTGTGAATTTTTAAAATAAATTAAAAAATGATTCTTTGTGACTTTGTGGTAAAGAATACTTTTAACGAATTAAAATCTATTATTCCATTAATCTATCTTTAATATCGTTTTCAGGAATGTCGAGCCACGAAATTTTATAAGTCGGATCTTCCACTTTCATCGCTTCTTCTGTTATTTGAAATGGTCTGAACGGATCGACCATTACAGCATATTCTTCAGTAAATTTTTTGCCGATACTTCGTTCCATTGCGCCGGGATGAGGACCGTGAACAATTCCGCCGGGATGCAAAGTGAAATCCATTAAATCTATGTGATTTCGGCTCATAAAATCGCCTTCCGTGTAAAATAAAACCTCGTCAGAATCAATGTTTGAGTGGTTATAAGGCGCAGGAATTGATTGTGGATGATAATCGTACATTCTCGCGACAAAAGAGCAAACTACAAAATTGTGTGCTTCAAAAGTCTGATGAACCGGCGGTGGTTGGTGAATTCTGCCAGTTATTGGTTCGAAATTTTTGATGTTAAATTTATAAGGATAAAAATAACCATCCCAACCAACGACGTCAAAAGGATGTGTTGCGTAAATGAAATCCGTGATCTGATTTTCCTTCTTTACTTTAATTAAAAAATCACCTTTTTCATTTGTTGGTTTTTGCAAAGTCGGAACTTCAATGTCTCTTTCACAAAATGGCGAATGTTCTAAATGTTGACCGAATTCATTTCTATAGCGTTTTGGTGAAGATATTGGCGAATGACTTTCAAGAAAAAATAAAACGTTTTCTTTAGTGTCAAACTTTATTTTATAAATCGTACCGCGCGGAATAATTAAATAATCGCCTTTAGAAAAACTTAAATCGCCAACAAAGGTTTTTAAAATTCCAGTTCCGTCATGGATGAAAAGTAATTCATCACATTCTGCGTTTTTGTAGAAATAATCCGTAGAATTTTGTGGTTTTGCCAAACCCATTTTTACGTCATTATTTACCAAAAGCACTTTTCGACTTTCAAGAAAATCTGCTTCTGGTGAAACATTCATTCCTTTAAACATTCTTGGCGTCACATTTTTAGCAACCGCTATTTTTGGAGAAACGTCTTTTGGTTCGCCGATTGATTTTATTTGCGTCGGTCTTTGTAAATGGTAAAGTAGGGAAGAAATACCGTGAAATCCTTCCGTCCCGAAAAGTTGTTCATAGTAAAAATCGCCTTCTTCGGATTTAAAAATAGTATGTCTTTTTGGTGGAATTTTTCCTTCCTGAACGTAACGCATGATTGCAGATTTATATTTACGTAAAGTTAGGTAAAAAAAAGAAAATCATTAAATTAAGATATTCTTAATTCCTAAAATCGCCCATATCAAACTTCAAAGAAAAGAAATTTGAGTAAAAATTACTGCCGCCAATTCCGGAATTTGTAATGGCGTAATCTAAGGTGATACCGCGGTATTTTACACCAATTCCACCGCTTGGCTGAAAGGAAACTTTTCGCTTCAAATTTTCTATATCGGTAATATTTTGAAACTGATTTATACCAACTCTTACAAAGATCAAATCCTGATATTTTAATTCAGCGCCTGCATAAGGCGTGATGCTTGCAAAACTTGTAGAAACCAATGCAGCCGTTTTTGCGAAATCGACATTTAAACCAACCTCAGGCAATAAAGAAAGGTCCCGATTTAGATCGAAATTTTTGCTTACACCAACATTTAATTTAGGTAAGGTAATTTCTAGTTTATCCGTCGGTGCCGGATTAAATTCCTGTCCATTTACAACGGTGGAAAGTTCCTTTTGATTGACTGTCCAAAAGTTGACTGTTGAAGTGGCATCGCGCAAAGTTCCACCAAAATTATAACCTGTATCGCCGTGATAAATAGCGCCCAGATCAAAACCGAAACCGTAACCGGTTGCAAATTTCCCAATATTTCGGTAAACAATTTTAGCATTTACGCCAAGATCCAGTTTTTGATTTCCACCAGGATGAAAAGCAAAAGAAATCAATCCGGCATAATCTGAGGCCGAAAAACTGGTTATTTTATCGTAATCAATATTGCCTTCACTATCAATCAATTGGGTAGTATTTAAAATATTATCAACACCCAAACGAACCAGCGAAACTGCAAAAACACCGTTCTTACTGTCCAAAGGTTTAGCAAAAGCAATGTAATCGTATTTTGCAATACTCTCAAAATATTCTGCGTGCATCGCAGCGACCTGATAATCTCTTTCAATTCCTAACAAGCCTGCGGGATTCCACATTGGGGAATAAACATCGTTTTGACTGGAAATCACTGCGCCACCCATCGCAAGACCGCGGGCGCCAGCTCCAATATTTAAAAATTCATTGGAATATTTACGAATAATTTGCGACTGAGAAAAGCAGCAAAAAAGTAAAAAAGTAAAAAGTAATTTTATTTTCATCAATTATATTTGTGCTATTATCTCAGCTTTTTTCCGTTTAGCCTTTATAATTCCGTTTGCTACTATTGCCAAAATCATAATGAGAGATGCAATGTAAAATATTGGACTCATATGCTCAGATTCTCCAAAGATAAAATAAGCAAAAATAATCCCGTAAACAGGCTCTAAATTTACTGTCAAGATCAATGTAAACGGCGAAATGTATTTCATTAAATTAACAGATTCAAACATCGGAAAAGCGGTGAAAACACTTGCTAATATTGTTAGTAACGCTAAATCCCTGAAACTTATTTCATTAAAGCTAAAAATACTTCCTGTTGCCAGAAAAAATAGTGTAATTAATAACCATCCGCCGAATATTTCATAAAAAATAATATTGCCTGAACTCGTTTTCCCAAACATTTTCCCATTTAAAACTGAAAATAACGTCCCAAAAAAGGCGCATAAAATTCCGGCGATTATCCCGATCTTATAATTCAGTTCTGCGTGAAAGATGACAGCGATACATATAACGATCACCACGCCGATCAAAACTTCATAAAAATCTATTTTTCTACGGAAAATAATGGGTTCTATAAATGAGGCAAAAAGTGTGGAAGTCGCGAGACATGAGAGTGCGATGGAAACATTTGAAACCTTAATGGAATAAAAAAAACAAAGCCAGTGAAAAGCCATTAAACCACCGATCCCAAAGAGTTGAAGCAGGATTTTTTTTGAGACATGAATGCTTCTTTTTTTAATAACTCGTAAATATAGAAAAAGAAAAACTGACGCGAATAACATTCGGTAAAAAACCAAAGCCATTGCCTCAGCATGAATTAACTTACCTAAAATTGCCGTAAAACCCCATAAAAAAACAATGAGATGAAGCCTAAAAACTGCTGATTTATAAAGTTGACTTTTCACTTTGCAAAACTATTCAAATTTTATCTTTTTTAATATGAATTTTATAAATAATACGGTGAAGATTTTAACAAAAAAAAGCATCTCAAAATTAATTAAGATGCTTTATGATTTTTAAAAATCAGTTTTATAGTGCTTTTGTTTCGATGAATTTATTACTCAATTTCTCATTTTCCCATTCTAGAAATCGTTCGGTTTCTTTTATTAGTAATGGAATTGCCAAAAGAACCAGAGCTAAATCATCCATTTGTCCTAAAACTGGAATCCAATCCGGGATAACATCAATTGGGGATAAAACGTAAAGCAAAACTGCACCAGGAATTAAAAGATTTTTAATCTCTGGTTTGTATTGTTTTTTGCGGATCGAATTGATCATCCGATAAATAGTTGGGATTTTTTGAACAAAACCTTTATGCTTAAAAGCTTCTATTGCTAAATTTATTTTTGAGGCCATTTTTTAAATATTTTAATCACAATTACAAAATCTGTTCCATTTAATTTTAAAATTATTTCGTCACGTTATCAATAAATTCGCTAACGCTTTTAGAATTCCAGTCTTTTGATCCTTCTTCTTTTTGATAAATCCGTCCGCCTTTTCCCAAGATGAAAGTGGTGGGGAAAATCTGCACAAGTAATTTTTCAGAAAGCGGACTTTGCGCAACATAAACAGGCACGGAATAATTATTTTCCTTTAAAAATTTTCTGACGTCGGCTTCTTTCTCCTGCATCGCAACTAAAACAAATTTCATTTTTCCCTTTTTTGAGTCGTATAATTTTTGAATCGTTGGCCATTCTGCGCGACAGGGCGGACACCAGGTTCCCCAGAAATTTAAAAAAAGAGTCTCATTTTTAAAGTCTTTAAGATTGGCGTCGGGAACATTAATGCCTTTTAAAATCACATTGTATTCTGCATCAGAAACCGTAATTTCACTCTGAACTTTATTAACGGAAGGACTCATTAAAATTTGAGAACGGATAAAATCACCAAATTTTGGAATTGTAAAAACTGCGATCATGAAAGCAGTTAGTACAAAATAGAAAATATTTTTTTTAAGAAATTTCATTTATAAATTATTATCTGATTTTTATTTGCCAAAATACAATCTCTTTTCCACGTTACGTAATTTTTGGATTTTTAGGGAGTGTTATTATTTACAATAAATTTAAAATTTCTTCGATCGCATCTTTGCCGCGATTTTTTGCATAATAAACCTGCAGATCATTGTGGAATTCATCTACAGAATAAGTTTCAGGGTTTGCTTTAAATTCTTTTAATAATTCCTGTCCATATTTTGGCCGCGGTCCCCAGGAATTTTTAACAGAAAAATCTTCATTTAAAATGATCACAATAGGAATTCCTCTTGCGCCGTTCGTTAAAAACTGGTCAATTAAAGTTGTGTCGGAATCCCTTAAAAATATCTTAACTTCATTTCCAGTAGCTTCAAAAAACTTGGAGACAGCTGGAACAGTTGCACTTGCGTCGCCACACCAAGGCTCAGAAATAATTAATATTTTTCCATTAAAATTTTTTTCGTTTGCTTTTGATAATTGCTCACTATCAATTTTGTAAGTCTTTAAAGTACGGTTTACTCTGGTAAGTCCAAGTTCATAATATTCCTGAAATTCATCATTTTTATTCGGATTATTATGAATTCTCTGCTCTGAAATCTGAAGATATTCTTCTAGATTTAAGGCGTTTTGCCAATAATTTTCCATTAAATGGTTCTTATTTTATTAATTAAATATAAATCTGCCAATATAAAGGCAGCTAAATTTTCCACGATAGGCACTGCGCGAGGTAAAACGCAAGGATCGTGGCGTCCTTTTCCTTCAACGGTTATTTTATTTCCCTCTTTGTCAATGCTATCCTGCGGTCTTAAAATTGTGGCGACTGGTTTAAAAGCTACACGAAAATAAATATCCATCCCGTTTGAAATTCCACCTTGAATTCCGCCGGAAAGGTTGCTTTGTGTTGTTCCGTCTTCGTTAAAAATATCATTGTGTTCTGATCCTGTCATTCTTGCGCCACAAAATCCACTTCCGTATTCGAAGCCTTTTGCAGCGTTGATGTTCATCATTCCTTTTGCCAGTTCGGCTTGTAATTTCCCGAAAACAGGTTCGCCAATTCCAATGGGAACGTTCTGTAAAACACAGGTAATTGTACCGCCAATCGTGTTTCCTTCTTTTTTTATTTCTTTAATTCTGGCTATCATTTTTTCTGCAGTTTCTGCGTCCGGACAACGAATATCGTTGGATTCAATCTTAGAAAAATCTAAATCCTGATAAGGCTTTTCGCAAAAAATATCGCCGACGGAAGAAACATAAGCATTTATTTTAATGTCTTTTGTTAAAAATTGTTTAGCTAAACTTCCTGCTATTACCCAGTTTAAAGTTTCACGCGCAGATGATTTTCCACCACCGCGAAAGTCGCGAATCCCAAATTTTTTATCGTAAGTGAAATCTGCGTGGGAAGGTCTGTAATATTCTGCAATATGATCGTAATCTTTTGATTTTTGATTTTCATTTGGTACTAAAAAACCAATAGGCGTTCCAGTTGATTTCCCCTCAAAAATACCTGATAAAAATTTTACTGTGTCGCTTTCTTTACGTTGCGTCACGATAGAGGATTGACCTGGTTTTCTACGATCCAATTGTTTTTGAACTTCTTCTAAATCTAGATCTAAACCTGCCGGAAAATTGGTTAAAATACCGCCGTACGCCTCGCCGTGACTTTCTCCAAAGGTAGAAAGTGTGAGAAAATTTCCTAATGTGAACATGCTACAAATTTACTAATATTTTTAGCAAAATTTGATGTATAAATTGATAAATAACTGACTTTTAATACCCGGGATCTTTCACTATTTTTCTCAATTTTCGCTCGTTTTCAACGGAAAGCTTTTTCCAGATAAATCCATCTTTTATATTGTTAGTTATCATTTGGGGAAAAATTCCGGCATTCAGATCTTCCTTTAAATATTCTGGTGAGATTGAGGGAATCGGTGTATCAAAAGAAAAAGGATAGTTTTTAACAATATTAAATTTTAGATTTCCAATTTTATAAGTTTTATAATTGTTTAATTTAAAATACGCAGGTTTAATCCACTGATCTTTCGAAATTCCAAGCATGTAATTTCCTAATTTAAAACTCGGAACATTGTTTTTAATAATTTGCGGGAAACTTAAAAACAGAAAAGAAAAAATCACCAGAATTGAGGTTGTAAGTAAAATTAGTTTTTTGCTAAATATTTGGTAAAATATTATAAAAAATATGACAAAAAAAACATCAATGAAAAATCTGTATTGTGCTGAAAAAAGAAGAATTAAAATTATTTTAACTAAAATAGAAATCCAAATAAAGTAAATAATTTTTTTATTTTTTTTAAAAACAAAAAACGTAAAAATTGTTAATAATGCTATTAGACATAAATGAATAAAAGATTTTATTCCATCTAAAAAAAGCCAGTTTTTTATATGATCAAAAGTTGAAAATTGATTGATTTGAGATATCGAAAATTGCATGTCAAAAGTTTTCTGAATGGCCACTTCTGATGATATTTTCAATAATTGTGCGTTTGGTCTCCAGGATAAATTTAAATCAAAAACTGATACCGGAAAAATTGGAAATCCAAATGTGTAAAGGTTTTTTAAGATAAAAAGACAAAAAATCATTAAACCAAAAAAGAGAAATTTAACATTAGATTTTAAAATAAAAATAGAGTAGAGCAAAGTAATTATTGGCACCCAGATCATCGTGGGTTTTATCGCGAAAACAAAAATTGAAAATGCAAAAATTAAATTTGCATTTTTATTTACCTCCAGAATTTTATTTAAAATAATTAAAGAAAATACAATCGCAGGTAAATCTGGACTCGGAGATTGTGTGAAAAGTAATAAAACAGGAAAAAACAGAAGATGAAACCACGATTTATTTTCCAAAATATAGATCAAGTAAACAACCATTAAAACGGCATTTAATCTTAAATATATATCAGAAAAATTTGAAAAACCTGCCTGCAAAAAATGCCAGAATGACATTTGACCCAAAAGCAGATCCAGATTTGAAATTCCCTTCACCAATCCAATTTCGGAAAGCCATTTTATGGTTGGAACATAATACCCAAAATGGTCTAAAATAAAAGGATAAAAGGACGCTGAGAAAATTATAATAATTAAGAAAATGAAAAATATTTTATAATTCCATTTCAATAAATCGTAGAATTCCTTGTAAATTTTAAAGTAAAAAAAAGAAATAAAACCGATTCCTAAAACTGGAATTTCAACATATATATTTAAAGGAATGAAAAACGCAAGAGTTATAAGAAGAAGTGATAGTGAACTAATTCCGGCTATAAGTTTTGACGAAAGTTTAATAATTTTTGCGCTCAATATTTTTCCACATAAAGCACCAAAACCCGAAAAAACGGGAAGCAGTACAATGATCGAAAATAAAATATAAAGCATAAAAAAAGATTGCTTAAAAATAAGCAATCTTTTTATTTAATATGATGTTTAAAATTTATCTTGGCGTTACACGTCCTGATTTTCTATCATTCGATCTTCCGATTGTGTAACCTGTTGCACCACCAACTACACCTCCAATCACTGCACCTAAACCAGGATTTTTCTTGGATATTATCGCTCCTGCTGCTGCTCCGCCAACTGTTCCAATCACGGTTCCTTTGGCTGCACCACTCCAACCTTGTTTTCTTGATGCGGTTGTCCCGGAAGATTGTGATGATCCTGAATTTGAGCTTGAGCTGCTACGTGGTGTATTATCAACATAAACTGTTCTTGTTCTCACTCTTTCCGGTGCTGCATTTGCACGTTTTGTAGCAACTGCATTTAATGAATCAGTTTTCTTTTGCTGGTCATAAACCATTCTTTCTTTCTCGATTGCCAGTTTTTGCTGTTCGATCTCAAGTTGTCTTTGTTGAAATTCAACTTTTTGACTTTCTAAACTCGCTGCACTGTCAGTTTTGTCTTTGTTACACGCTGTGAAACTTAATAAAGATACAAAACCAATTAACATTATATTTTTCATAATACGTAATTTTCGATTGATATAAACTTGACCTCTCAATACTGAAACCAAAGCACTGTTAAAGAAATGTTAAAGTTTTTATCTCGATTTTTAAATTATGCTTAAATCAGCATAGAGGATTTTTTTATTTAAAGATAAAAATTCTAAAAATTATTTTTTACGTTCCTATTTTTTGAAATGTAAAAATCTAAAATTTAGCGCTTTAAAAATGTTATTTAAGATTTTTCTAAAACTTGTCAACAAGTTTCTCAATGATTTTTAAGACCATTTATTTGCTGTTTTTATAGTCAGTTACTATATAAAAATATATTGATAAATTTGAAATAAAACTATCCACATTTTTTTTAGCTTTAAAAATTTACTTATTTTTACAAATAATCTAATTAATTTTACACTTATTTTTTATTTTTATCTTCAAAATTATTATTTTATTATTGCAAATTCACAACATAATTCAGAAAACTAAAAAACTAACAAGCTATGATAACTTTGCAGGTTAATTCAACTCCTTTAAAAGATGTGATCATCAGTTTGTCGAAATCTTTTGAAGTTTCTTATAGTAACAATTGCGGGGAATATTCTTTAAAAATCCCTGAGCATATTGGGAAAGGTTCTATTCGGGGTATTAATTTTGAGAATGGATTAGGTTTAATTATTTATAATGCCATCTTTAAAGAAGATATTCGGCTGGAATTTACATTAAATGAAGTTCACCCGGTAAAATTTATCAATTCGATACACGGACCATTAACACATGAATTTGCCAATGAAAATATTAAGCATTCAATTGAAGAATTTCGATGTGCGATTGTAGCAAGTGAGCAGAAAAACGGTCACATCATAGAATTTGAAAAAGATATTCTTCATGAAGTAACAAGCGTTGAAATTGACAGAATTAAATTTAGCAAAAAAGAAAACTGTGAGTTGAAACAGTGGAATTCAAAGTTAAAAAAGGTGCTTACTGATGTGGAAGGTATAAAACAATTTTATCATGTTGGTAATTGCGGGGTTTTCTTTAAAGATGTCGTGAAGGAAATATCAAAATATAAAACTTTTATACTTGCTCAAAAATTAAATTTACAATCAATTACTATAGAAATGTTTATTCATCAGCTCGTGCAGTACGATGACGATAGTTTGAATTCCGAAAAAAGTAGTGTTTTAAGAATTCAGGAATTGAAAAGAGTGGAAGAAGTTGGTGTTTTTATTAAAGATAATTTGTCTGGCGATCTTTCCATAAAAAATCTTTCCCGCCAGACGGGATTAAATCCTAATAAACTACAGATCGGTTTTAAATATATGTTTTCTACAACGATTAATGAATTTATTACAAATGTTAGATTAGAACAATCAAATGTTTTACTTCGTAATAAGGAATATAATGTGAGAGACGTTGTGACATCGATCGGTTTGGAAAGCAGCAGTTATTTTTCTAAAATTTATAAAAATAAATACGGTATCACGCCAAAAAATTACAAAAAAATGTTTTCTTAATTTTAAATAAATTAAGTAAAAAAATTAAAAAGCGGCCTTTTTCAGCCGCTTTCATTCTTATTTAGCTTTGATGTTGATTTCTGAAACAGCAAGTTTCGTAAGATCTTTATCACAGGTTTTTTCTTCAGTTAAAGTTTCACCGAGTAAATTTTTAACTTCTTTTTCACCTAAAAGTTTCGCATAAGTTGCCATAGTTCCGTAGGAAGCAATTTCGTAATGTTCCACTTTTTGTGAAGCTGCAATAATAGCCGCATCCCGTACTGCGCCGGGTTCTGTTTCTTTCATAATGCTTTCCGCTTCTTTTAAAAGACCGTCCATTGCGTCACATTTTACTGCTTTTGGTTTTTCATTCATCGCTTTAAAAGCACTTTCCAAACGACTTACTTGATTTTTAGTTTCACCTAAATGTTTTTCTATCGCTGCTTTCAATTTTGATGAAGTTGCGTTTTTAGCCATTTTTGGTAAATTTTTTACCAAAGCCTGTTCCGCCCAATAAAGGTCTTTTAAACCATCAATCAAAAAATCACGAAGATCTTCTGCTGCATCTTTTTCGGGTTTAATTTTTCCGGATTCTTTTGTTTTTGCCATAATATATTTTTTTTTTAAATGATAAATCTAAATTAGGCTCTTTCTTTTGACTATTCAAAATTCTAATTCAGAAAAGGTTGTATGCATCTTTAATTATTTTAATACGGTCATTTTTATTTTATGCAAATTTTTACTTTTACAGTACTAAATTTTAGGAAGTTTAACGAACTCTTACTAGTTTGAAAGTTGATAAATTCTGCTATTTAATTTAAAAAAAATTAAATAAAACAAATATTTAATTTTACATGAAAAATAGTTTTCATTATTCCGAAAATGTAATTTTTAGCATTTAAATATCACAACATTAAATACAGATCAATATGAATGATTTAAAAATCATTGACAATGCAGACTATGATATAATTGTGTTCTGCCATCTTCGCTGGGATTTTGTTTACCAAAGACCGCAGCATATCTTAAGTCGGCTTTCAAAAGATTACCGCATTTTAGTTGTAGAAGAACCTGTGCATGCACATGATGGTTTTTCCACACCAAAAATCATTGAGATCAATCCGCATCTTCATGTTTTAAAGCCTGAGGTATCCAATATTGAAGAGATCGGGATTTTTCTAAAAAAACTTTTAAACCATAAAAATTTTCCTATTGCTTGGTTTTATTCCGCTGCTTTTGTTCAGGTTTTAGATATTTTGGATTTTGAAATCGTCATTTACGATTGTATGGACGAACTCACTTTATTTAAAGGCGCTTCAGAAAAATTAATCGAGCAGGAAAATTATTTATTATCTGCGGTAGATGTTGTTTTCACAGGTGGGAAATCTTTATATGAATCTAAAAAATTAAAACACAGTAATGTTCATTGTTTTCCAAGTTCGGTAGATGTTGCACATTTTGCGAATATTAATTTTAGCGATACAATTAATAGCCATGATTTGCAGGATATTCCCAAACCGATTGTTGGTTATTATGGCGTTATTGACGAACGAATTGATCTTGATTTAATAGAAATGACAGCAATGAAAATGCCTGATGTTTCCTTCGTAATGATCGGTCCAATTTGTAAAATCGAAGAAAGTGATCTCCCTAAAAATGATAATATTTATTATTTAGGAATGAAATCTTACGAAGAATTACCGGTTTATCTTAAAAGTTTTGATTTTGCAATGATGCCATTTGCTTTAAATGATTCCACAAAATTTATCAGCCCTACCAAAACCCTGGAATATATGTGTGCTCATAAACCAATAATTTCAACTAAAATTAAAGACGTGGTTCGTGATTACAGTGACTGCATTAATATAATAGAAAGTGATGACGATTTTGTAGCATCAATAAAAAATCCAAAGCAAAATTTCGAAAGCCGTTATGATGAAATTTTGGAAAATACGTCCTGGGATAAAACGGTGCAGGAAATGAAATCACAAATAACCAACATTAAATAATGATAGATTTTGATATATTAATAATTGGCGCCGGAATATCCGGTTCCGTTTTAGCGAGACAATATGCAGAACTTGGAAAAAGCGTTTTAATCATTGAAAAACGTGATCATATTGCTGGAAACTGTTTTGACTATTATGATAAAAACGGTATTTTAACGTCAAAATATGGCGCACATCTTTTTCATACCAATGATGAAGAAGTTTGGGAATACGTCAATAAATTTTCAACATGGTATCCTTGGCAGCACAAAGTGATTGCGCGCGTTGATGATAAAACGGTTCCTATTCCCGTTAATATCACCACCGTAAATACTTTATTTGGAGAAAATATTACTACGGAAAGAGAAATGCAAGATTGGCTTCAAAGAAACAGAGTTGCTTTTGATAATCCTAAAAATGGTCAGGAAGCAGTTTTAAACAGAGTTGGAGAAGTGCTTTACGACAAAATGTTCAGACATTATACGAAAAAACAGTGGGACAAATATCCTGAGGAGCTTCACGCTTCAGTTTTGGAAAGAATTCCTGTTCGTGATAATTACGATGACCGTTATTTTTCTGATAAACACCAGGCCTTGCCGAGAGGAGGTTACACCAAATTGTTCGAAAATATTTTAGACCATCCGAATATTCAGATTTTATTAAACACGGATTATTTTGAAGTTCAGGAGCGATTGGGATGTTTTGAAAAATTATTTTACACGGGACCGATTGATCGTTTTTTTCAATTTAATGAAAATTTAAAGGAAAAATTAGAATACCGATCTATCAATTTTGTTCGGGAAGAAATTGATCAGGAATATTTTCAGGAAAGTTCAGTGGTCAATTATCCTGGAAAAGAAGTTGATTTTACGAGAATAGTTGAATATAAACATTTTGGCGATCAAAAATCCGGCAAAACCAGTATTGTAAAAGAATACACTGTCGACAAAGGCGAACCTTATTATCCCGTTCCTAACCAAAAAAATCAGGAGATTTATGCACAATATAAACTGGAGGCAGATAAATTAACTGACGTATATTTTGTAGGAAGACTGGCCAATTACAAATACTTTAATATGGATCAGGCATTTAAAAATGCACTGGATCTTTTTGAAGAACTGGAAGTAGAAAACGTTGAAAATAGAGTGCATGCAAAATCCGTTTAAATCCTATTTTATTGGTGGTTTTGAATGTGCAGACCAAATTAACAGATCAGGCGAAAGAGTTAATCTTTTGAAGGAAACACAGCACGATATCCGGGCAGAAGAAGATTATCGATTGCTACTTGAATTAGGTATAACGTCAGTTCGTGAAGGTATTTGCTGGAGTGAAGTTGAAACTGATAAATATAACTTTGATTTTTCTGAAGTTTTAAACCGTATAAAAATCGCGGAAAAGTTGGGGATTCAACAGATCTGGGATTTGATCCATTTCGGTTATCCGGAAGATCTCTATCCAACTCATCCCAAATTTTGCGAACGTTTTGAAGCATTATGTTTTGCTTTTGTTAAATTTTATAAAGAAAATTCTTCACAACCGCTTTTTGTAGTTCCAATTAACGAGATCAGTTTTCTAAGTTGGTTTTCAGGTGAAGCGCGCGGCACAGCGCCATTTGCACACGGAAGCGGATGGGATATTAAATATCATTTATGCAAAGCCGCAATTTTAGGTATAAAAATTTTAAAACAAAAAGATCCATTTTGTACCATAGTTTTGGTTGAGCCGCGCGTCAGCGTCCACAACAATGGAAATTTATCGGAGGAAGAATTGTTTAAAATTAACGAATATCAGTTTGAGGCGGCAGATATTATCGCCGGAAGATTATGTCCGGAACTTGGCGGTGATGAATCTTTTCTTGAGATTATTGGTTTAAATTACTACTGGAACTGCCAATGGCTTGAAGGTGGCGAAACTGTGTATTGGCCGGACGCTGCGCAAAAAAGAGTGGCTTTAAATAAATTAATATCAGATGTTTATTTAAGGTATAAAAAACCTATTTTCCTATCAGAAACCGGTCATTTTGGAATTGGACGCGTTGACTGGATCGAAGAAATTTCTGAAGAATGTTTAAAAGTTTTACATCAGGGAATTCCTTTTTTTGGCATCTGTATTTATCCGGTGACTGACCGTCCCGATTGGGATAACCTTGAAAGTTACAGCAATTGTGGCATTTTTGATCTGGATGAAAAGAAAAACAGAATTCCGCATCTTGAATATATACAATCAATAAAAATGCAGCAGATCAAGCGCGCACAACTTACTTTTTAAAAAGTCATTCAATAAAAATTAAGGCTAAAAATTTGGAAAATTTAAAAAAAAACGGCATCACATTTAGCGCCTTTGATCTGTTTCATGCAGGTCACGTACAAATGTTGGCAGATGCAAAAGAGCATTGTGATTACTTAATTGTGGGTTTACAAACTGATCCGACAATTGACCGTCCTGAAAAAAATAAACCTTCTCAAACAGTTGTGGAAAGATATATTCAGTTAAAGGGTTGCAGATATGTTGATGAAATTATTCCATACACCTCAGAACGGGATCTTGAAGATATTTTAAAATTATACAGTATTCAGGTTAGAATTATTGGCGACGAATACCGAAACAAATCTTTTACAGGAAAAGTTTTTTGCGAAACCAATAATATTGAGCTTTATTATAACGAAAGAAAACATCGTTTTTCCAGTACAAATTTAAGAAATGAAGTTTTTGAAAATGAAACTTGTAAAAGAGAAAAAAGTATTCAAAAAAATGCAGATTCCAACTTAATTAAGATGCTGTAAAATTTATCTCAAAATAAAAAAACTTAATGAAAAACGTTTTATTTGAAAGTTGGGACGGAATTTGTAAAATAATATTTACAACAGTTTCAGCTTACTTTTTGGTTTTTATCTTACTTCGCGTATCAGGAAAGCGAACTTTAGCTAAAATGAACGCTTTTGATTTTATTGTTACGATTGCTTTAGGTTCGATATTAGGTTCAGTGATTTTAAATAAAAGTATTCCGTTATTAGAAGGATTTTGCGCAATTGCTGTACTAATTTTTTTGCAGTTTTGTATTACTTTTATCTCTGTAAGAAACAAAAGTTTTAATAATTTTGTAAGTAGCTGTCCTACAATTTTATTTTACAATGGTGAAATTTTGTACCCGATATTAAAAAAAGAACGGATAACGCTAGGTGATATTCAAAAATCTATCAGGGAAGCTGGGTTTTCAAGTTTTTCCTTTGTTGAATCAATTGTTTTGGAGTCAAACGGCGATATTACGGTAATCAGTAAAAATGAAAGCAGAAATCAGAACGCAATGAGCGATGTAAAAAATATCAAATTTTAAAAAAAATCTCTCAATTGCCTAAAAAATTAATTTTAAAATCTTAAAGGTTTGCACATAGAATTTTCTAAACTTAATGATAAAAAATTAGCAGAATTAATTATTTCTTCTAAAAAAATATCAAAATACGCTTTGGTAGAAGCATCAAAAACGGATTCCGTCGAAAGTTTTCCGAAAGACACTTTGGCTAAAATTATTAACGCAGGTTTGTTAAAAGCTTGTATTCCCGCAAAATTTGGCGGTTCAGATCTGGGTTTGCTTCCCGGTACAAATGAGACGCTTTTGATGATTTTAAAATATATCGGTAGCGGAAATCTCGTTATGGGCAGAGTTTTAGAAGGTCACATCAATGCACAATTACTTATCAATCAATTTGGTAAAAAATCTCAAATTAGAAATTTTTCCGAAGATGCGATCAAAGGAAAATTATTCGCAGTTTGGAACACTCAGGCTCATGACGGCACTTTTTTAACGCCTGTAAAAAATAATAATTTTCATTTGAACGGTTCAAAAACTTTTGCCACAGGTATAGATTATGTGACCAGACCTTTAATTACAGCTGGTTTAAAAAACGAATCCTGGCAAATGTGCATCGTTAATTTAGATAAAATTAAAGCAAAAACAGATTCCAGTTGGTGGAATCCGATGGGAATGAAAGCAAGCAGAAGTTTTAAAATAAGTTTTAAAAATGCCAATGTTGATAGAAATAATTTAATAGGAAAACCTGATTCCTATTATCTTCAACCATCATTCAGCGGAGGTTCCGTGCGTTTTGCAGCTGTTCAGCTAGGCGCAGCAGAAAGACTTTTAGAAGAAACAAAAAAATACCTTTTGAGTTTAGGCAGAACTGAAGATCCTTTCCAAAAAATGCGTGTTGGCGAAATGGCAATCGCGGTAGTTTCGGGAAATCAATGGTTGAAAGTTGCCGCCGAACACATGGATGTTTTTATGAATGATCCGTCAAAAATAAATTCTCAGCTTCTTCTTGCTTCTGCAAATATGACGCGAACGGCGATAGAGAAGATTTGCACGGAAGTTATGATGCTTTGCCAAAAATGCGTCGGTGCTCGTGGTTTAAATAATCCCTATCATTTTGAACGCATTATTCGTGATTTAAACACTTATTTGCGTCAACCTGCGCCGGATGCTTCGCTTGCTGATGTCGGGAAATATATTTTAAATAAAGAAAATAAAACCGAAGATCTTTGGGATCTAACTGATAAAAATAAATTTTAAATAAAATGGAAACTGAAAATATTCCACTTGCGCCAGAGCAATGTGTCACTGGTTTTGGGACTACTTTAATAGTTGCGCCACATGCTGACGACGAAAGCTTAGGTTGTGGAGGTGTTATTTCCTTACTTGGAAAATACCATCAGGAAGTTTATATTTTATTGCTGAGCGACGGTACTTTATCACATCCAAACAGCAAAGAATATCCTGCTGAAAAATTACGCGATTTACGAGAAAATGAGTTGGTTTCAGCGGCAAATCATTTAAATGTAAATACGGATCACATTATTTTTTGCCGACACAAAGACCGAAATGTTCCAAATAAATTACATCCAAATTTTGACGAGGAAGTACAAAAAATTTCAAAGTTTTTACTACAGTTAAAGCCAAAAAGTATTTTTGTGCCTTGGCGACGAGATCCGCATCCTGATCACCGCGCCGCTTTTGAATTAATTACCGCAGCTAATAATATTAATGCAACCATTTACGAATATCCAATTTGGCTTAAAGAATTGGGGGAAAATGATGATTCGCCAAAATCGGAAGAGGTAATGCCTTTTAGAATTAATATTTCCAGCGTTTTATCGCAAAAGCAAAGTGCAATTGCCTGTCATCAATCTCAGATTTCTGATTTGATTTCTGATGACGAAGCAGGTTTTAGGCTTTCAAAAGAAATGCTCGAACAATTTAATGTGCCTTACGAAACATTTTTTATATCTAAATAATGAAAGAACAATCTCTTAATTCACATTATTTTAAAAAGGTTTATGAAGCCAATGATGATCCCTGGAATTTCAAATCCAGCGAATATGAAACTTTAAAATACCAGGAAACTTTAGATGCTTTGCCAAAAAGCAGATACAAAAATGCACTTGAAATTGGCTGTTCCATAGGCATTCTTACGAAATTATTATCCGGAAGATGTGATCAGCTTTTAGCAATTGATATTTCAGAGAAGGCATTGGATCAGGCAAAAGAATATTGCTCAGATTTGGGAAATGTAACTTTTAAACAGATGAATTTTCCCTCAGAATTTCCAGATGAAAAGTTTGATCTTATAATGATATCTGAAGTCGCTTACTATCTTTCAGCTGCTGATTGGGAGTTCGCTATGGAGAATTTATATAGTAATCTGAGTGAAAAAGCTAATGTCATACTTGTTCATTGGCTTCCAATTGTTCACGATTATCCACAGACTGGAGATGAGGTTCACGATCAGTTTGCAAAAATATTTAGTAATAAGATGAAAAATGTTTTCAGCACCAGAGCGGAGAAATACAGGATTGACGTTTGGGAAAAGTTGTAATTAGAGTTTTGAAAGTTCTTTTTCCAAATTTTTAATGGCATTACCAATAATTTCCGGTTGATGATTTTGCAAACTATTGAGTTGTTTAAAACTAAAAAAATCTCCGTACCAGAAACCAAAGAATTTTGAGTTTTTAAATGATTTTAAAAGCTCTTCATTATAACAAATTACTTTTGAAAGTACATTAGATTCTGAATCTGAAAGCGCGTTTCGTTTAAGCCAAAGATCATTTAAATGTTTTTTTTCTTTAAATCTGCTTATGATTGATGCTGCAGATTCTACGAAAATTTCTGGGTTGTTTTTTTCTAAATTATTCCACTCATTAAGTTGGTAGGAAAGGCCAATCTGCGTTCGCCCATTAAATCTTGCCGAAGTTTGAACTTTTACATTATGACTGTGAACAATTTTAGCATCAATATTTTTTAAACGTTCAAAAAACGCACAATCTTCCAGAAATTTTACATCAGGAATTCCGCCTGACTTCTCAAAACATTCTGTCGTAACCGCAAAACTTCCATTAAAATGCTGGTGATGAGTCTGATTAGGATGTTGTGGATTTTCAACGATTTTTTCTTCAGCTTCCGCAATTAACAACTGGTACCTTTCGTCTGTAAAATGCAGAGATCTCGTAAATTCATCCATTTCATCAATCTCATTTTGGTAAAGTGAAATTCTTCCGCCAACCGCGTCCGCACCGTGTTCAATTTCTGTTTTATTTTGGTTGATCCAATCATTTGCCACGATAGAATCGCTGTCAGTCGTCATTATAATTCCGCCACCATTTTTTGACAGTCGTTTAAACGCTGTATTCATTAAAAGTTTTCGAACGTAACCAATATTTGCTTTTTCACTATCAAGTTTAATTTCTTGACAATAAATATTTAAAAAAGGATTTTTGCGGCGAAAATTTTCAATTAACCTAAAAGAATTATCAGAGCAATTATTTGCTAAAATTAGTATTTCAAACTGATCAAAATTGATGGGATCACCAAATTCATCTGTTTGTTGTGCGAAAGCCTGAAGCGATTTTTCTATGTGTTCTTCTTCATCTTTCACCGGAATAACGATGCAGATCTTAACACTAATTTTTGTGGAAAATCTGGAAAATAATTGGTCGTGGGAAATTTTAGAAAAATTCATAAAAAGTGTTACAAAGAGTTCATTTTACTCAAATTTGTTCCATTTTTTTAATCAAACATTTTGCCAAGTGTCGCCTAATTTGAATAGTTAGACAAAATAAAGAGAGGTAATTTTAAATCAACATTTCATAATTTAAAATTTCCTTGGGAAGTAATAAATATTTTAAAAACAAGAAACCCCTAAAATTATTTCAAAGTAATTTAAGGGGTTTTTCCTGAGGTTTCGAGCGGATTCGAACCGCTGTAGATGGTGTTGCAGACCACTGCCTAGCCACTCGGCCACGAAACCGTTTTTTAAGAAGTGCAAATATAAGGTTTTATCTTTTTCTGGAAAAGTTTATTAATACTATTTTCCCAGATTGTCCAAATCATTTTGAAGAGTGGTCGCCGCGTCATATTTTTTCTTGACTATAACGCTTGTATGCGTTAAAGAATCGTGCCATCCGCCACTTCCTAAAAAACTTAGTTGATCCAAAGGAATTGCCCTTGAAATATTTCTTAAAAAATAATCTTTGAGCGAAAGTGGTTTCCCGTTATTTTTTACAGCAATTGTTCCGGTGATATATTTGCCGACACTTCTTCCATTAGTTGCCCATTCTGTTAAAAATATAAAAAGACCATAAAAAATAAGCGACAATAACCGATCAAAAATTTTATTATTGTCTTCAAAACTATTAATAATAGCATCAACAGAATCTGGAAAAAATATTTCTAAGACAATTCCAACAAGGTTAAAAAAGATGATCACAACTACATAAATAAAAACAAGATCAATGATGTAATTTAAAAAACGAAGACCTTTGTCTGCCTTGTTTTCGTAAACAATTTTTAAAATTTTTGCCATTTTTTTCTAAATTTATTTAAAAATTAAATTCCCTGCAATTTTATTTGTAAGGTAGCTTGGGTTAAGATGACAGCGGTAATTCCGTTTGGAGTTAAAAGAATTTGATGGGGCTTAAGTTTAAAAACTTTCCCACTGATTTTTAGACCTTTGTAATAATCTTTGTTAAAAGCCTCTTCAATACTGCTTTTTGAACTTAATTCAAGATCTGCAGTTGGAATACCGTAATCTTCGGCAATCATTTTTACGATCTTGTTTTTAAATAAAATCGTTAATGTTTTTTGAAAAAAATTGCTGGTTTTTAATTTAAATTTTATGTCACTTAATACGATTTTATGTTTCACTTCATCATAAACCGGAATGCCTGAAATATATGAAGTTCCATTAATTGTCCCCGAAGTTTCCGCTTCGATCATTAATCGGTTTTCTTCGCCGTACACTTTAATTCCCGTAATTGTTACCGAATAATTTCCGTCTTTAAAATTATATTTTTTATTCAAAAAAGTTTGTTTCGCAATTTCCGTTGCTGATTCGTAGGGAATATTTGAAGTTGTATTTAAAGTAAACGCATTTTGAAGCTGCGGTACAAAATTAAAATTTCCGATCGCTCCAACAACAGGCGAAGTTTGAGGTTTTAAGCCTGTGAAAGTTTCAGAATAAATATCCAAACCAATATTTGTTTGAATTTCATTTCCAAAGAATTTCAGCGGTGTAAGATTTACATTTAACGGCGTAATTTTCAACCAAGTTTTAAAATCTTCCGAAACATTAAATGGTTCTACGAAAAGATTCCACGCGGTAATTGCAAGTTGCTGGAAATTAAGTTGCGTTTTCATCTGTTCATCGATGGTCGTGCAAAATTTCGCCTGTTGTTCTTTCAAACTGTTTTCAACCAAAGACGTAATTGGCACTTTAATTCTACCGTAATCTAAAACTGGTTTTGTAACCCATTTGAATCCATTTGCCGTTGTTTTTGTAGAAATTATCCAGTTATTATTGGCTGTCAATTGCGTGTTGAAAAACATCGTTGTTTCAAAAGTTGTATTTTGATACGTGTAAACGCCCAAAGTGCCTATGCCTTTTTCGGCATAAATTTTTAATGAAACTGCGATCAATAAATTATCATGCGTGCCGCCGACAATTCTGATCGGTTTTGTTTTCCAGACTTTTACTTTAAACTGATCGTTATTATTGTCCTCGAACGAATTATCTTCGTAAATCAGATCTTTTACTGAAGAATTAACCATTGAGGAAATTTCACTTAAAGGAATTTTCACCGGCATCGTAATGCTCGATTTTATTTTTGGAAAAGCATAAGTTGGCGAAATTATCGGCGTTTCTTGTGCAGAAATTGAGAAAAATAAAAATAAAATAAGGAATTTAAATAATTTCAAAATGATCAATTTTTAAAATTAATAATAGTTAGAATTCGCAATTATACTTTCGTAATTTGATTCTGCTAATTTTCCTTTCTCAGCGTAACTTTTTAAAACTGAAAGATTTTTGATAGAATTTTCTTCGGTTTGTTCAAAAAAATAAACAAGTTTTTCTTCGTTTTGTAAATTTATAAACAACTCGTTATTCGTTCCCAAAGATTTTAAACCGCGAAATTCACCTTTAATATCATTTCCTTTTATTCTTACTGTTGCGATATTTTCTAATGAATAAATGTTATCTAAAACTTCAATTTCATTTTCTTTAAAAATTAGCGTTCCCATGAAAACACCTTTTTTCTGTTGAAAAAAATTGTGCTGTAAAATTTTGACAACGATAAAAAAGCCTAATAAAACGCCAGCAATTTTAAAAACTATTTCTTTATGAAAATCGACATACCAAAAAAATATTGTCGCAAGAAAAAAAACTATTAAAAAAATAGTCAGAGAAATGATTGTAAAATTTAATATTTTACTAATTTTTAATTTGCTTTCTTTTGGTTTTTCTAAAACTCGGAACATTATAATTTACTTTTAAATTTATTTAAAGCTTTCTTCAATTTCTACACTTACGCCGTCGATTTCGCCTTTCATCGGCGGATTTGTTTTCGTTAGTTTCACTTTTACAAATGAAATTATTGGGAAAGTATTTTTAATATTATTAATAATTCTTCCAATCACGTGTTCTAAAAGTTGAGATGAAATTGCCATTTCAGAATGAAGAATATCATTAATTTCGGCGTAATTTATCGTGTCTTTTAAATCATCAGATTCTGCGGCTTTTGATAAATCTGCGCTGATTTCCACATTTAAAATATAGTAAGTTCCCAGAATTTTTTCTTCTGGTAAAACACCGTGATAAGCGTAGATTTTTAGGTTTTCGAAGAGGATTTTTGAGGTCATTTATAAATTGTTGGCTTTGGTGGAAGAGGATAATAAAAAGTTGTAATATGAATAACTTTACTCTTTCCAATTCTATTATTTACACAAATTAAATTAATTTCCTCTTTTTCAGGAAAATCTAAACCCTCTTGAAATATAAAAACTTTTTTATCTTCAGAATAAAAAGGTTGAGAATAAAACGAAGTATTTACATCTCTTCCGTCATTATGATTATAAAAACTTTTATTACAATTTGTTTTTAGCGAAAAAAAATCTTTGGTGTAAACATTGTTTTTTGAGTGAAGAAAATAGTTTAAATCCCTTTTAGTTATAATTTTTTCATTAATTAATTCTTGAAATTGTTTATCTAAAAAACAACTTTTAAGAATTTCTTCAGAATATCTTTTTTTTTGATTTTTTATAGAATCATTTGTCAAAATTCTTAATTTTTGAAAATTTGAATTTATCGAGAAACTTTTAATATGTCTTTTGCAAACTTCATCTAAATAATCTTGTCCTATATAATTTTGCAGATGATTTTTATGACTTTCTTTACAAGAAAATAAACCAATTATTAAAAAAAGCAAAATTTTATTTTTCATTTTAAATTTATTCAAACTTTGTCAAATAGATTAGATAAATTTATATTCAGCGAAATATTGCAGCCCGACTTGAGTGGAAATCCTTTTTGTGTAGCAAAGCGGAAAAAAAAGATTGGGAACGGAAGGCGGAAATTGCTGCCCAAAAAATGCTTAATCTATTTTATACTTTTACTCATTTCCAACATCGCTTCTATCGGTTTTAAGGCTTTTAAACGCAATTCTTCGTTCATCGTGATTTCTGGCAATTCATATTTCATGCAGAGATACAATTTTTCTAAAGTGTTTCTTTTCATATAAAAGCACTCACTGCAATTACAACTTTCATCAAAAACAAGCGCGGGAATTAATTCTTTTTGCGGCGCACGTTTTTTCATTTCGTGCAAAATTCCTTCTTCCGTAGCAACGATAAACTTCTGACAATCATCATTTTCGACATAACTTAAAAGGGCAGAAGTGGAGCCGATAAAATGCGCCAGATCTAAAACAGCTGTTTCAGACTCTGGATGCGCGATCAATTTTGCACCAGGATTTTCCGCCAATTGTTTTGCGATTCTTTCCATAGAAAAGGCTTCGTGCACGATGCAACTTCCGTCCCATAATATCATCTCGCGGCCCGTTTTTTTAGACAGATATTTACCTAAATTTTTATCAGGCGCAAAAATTATCGGTCTGTCTTTTGGTAAAGATTCGATGATAACTTCGGCATTTGAACTAGTTACAATGATGTCTGATTCTGCTTTGGTTTCAGCGTTGCAATTGATGTAAGTGGCGATCAAAGCATTTGGATGTTTGGCGCGCATTTCACGTAAACCCTCTCCGCTGCAACCATCTGCAAGAGAACAACCGGCCTGTAAATCCGGCAACACCACTTTTTTTGTAGGATTCAAAATTTTTGCTGCTTCCGCCATAAAATGAACACCACAAAAAACGATCATATCGGCGTCGGTATTTTTTGCCTCACGCGCCAATTGAAGAGAATCACCCAAAAAATCTGAAATAACCTGAATATCCGCCGTCTGGTAATAATGCGCCAAAATAATGGCGTTTTTTTCTTTTTTTAAATCTAATATTGCCTGAACTAATGCCTCACCTTTTGGAATTTCAAATTCTTTCAAATTCAAAAATCCGTGAATTGGAAGTGTTACTTTTGCTTTTTCTAATGCGTTTTCCATAAGTATTTTTAAACAATTAAAACTGTTATTAACGAAGGTAAAGGTTTGATTTTTAAACTAGTACCCAAAAACTAAAACCTACAATCTAATTTTTTAATTAAATCCCTCAATAATTTTAGAGAAATCTTCGATTTTCAATGCAGCGCCGCCAATTAAACCGCCGTCAACATCTGGTTTTGAAAAAATTTCTTTTGCATTGTCCGGTTTCACAGAACCGCCGTATAAAATTGAAATCTCATCTGCGACTTCTTTTTCGTATTTTTCAGCGATTAAATTTCTGATGAAAGCATGAACTTCCTGCGCCTGATCTGCACTTGCTGTTTCACCTGTTCCAATTGCCCAAACTGGTTCGTACGCGATCACTACTTTTTGTATTTCATCTGCCGAAAGATTGAATAAAGCCGTTTCAGTTTGATTTTTTACAACGTCTAAATATTTACCGGATTTTCTTTGTTCTAAATTTTCACCATTGCAGTAAATAGGCGTAAGATTTTTATCAAGAAGATTTTTGATCTTTACATTGGCCTGAGAATCAGTTTCGCCATGAAATTGGCGTCTTTCTGAATGAGAAACCAAACTTCCATTTATACCAATTGAACTGATCATTTCTACGGAAGTTTCACCAGTATAAGCACCAGATCTAAATTCCGAAATATCTTGGGAAAAAACACCAATTTCTCCGTTGTCAAATGTATCTTTTGCCGTTGTCAAGTACAAACTTGGTGGCGCGATCCAAACTTCGCAATTTGTTTTATTATTTTTTTTATATTCTAAAAGTTTTAACATTAATTGTTTTGCTTCAGAATAATTTAGATTCATTTTCCAGTTTCCTGCGACAATATTTTTTCTCATTTTAGTTTATTTTCCAGATTTTTTTCATGGTCGTATAATAATTGTGTTCTTCTTCGGAAACATCATTATCAGCTTTTATAAGAGTCTTGGCAAATTTCAGAAATTCTTTTCTCTCTTCTTTGGTTGAATCGTCAAGGAAACATTTGGCGTGAAATTCAAAATGTGCTTTCCATTCTTCCGTTTTCAGCGTGGCGATAACGTCAAGTTCATTATCAAGATCAATATTAAAAGGAAATTCAGTTGCCATGTAATTTTGAACTAAAATTCCTTCTTCTGGTGTAAACTCAAAATCAACAGATGACAATATCATTAAAAGATGATAACCTGCGATTGATTTATTAGATTTTTGCATAATTTTTTATTTTTTTAAGTAATCTTCCATAGAAGATTTTGCGATGATTTTTCCGTTTTGTAAAGTTAATATAAATGGATTACTTCGTGCAATAGTTTTAATTGCTGTGCCGTCCATCATTGCGTTATTAATACCAAAAAAAGTATTTGGCGCGTTCGAAACGCCCAACAGTAAAGCATCTTTATTGCTTTTCATTTTTTCAATGGCAGTTGTAATATTTTTTTTGTCCATATTTGAAGGATCATAAGAAAATATTAGAATGGCTTTAGAAACCATAATTATTTCATCTGTAAAAACATTTCCTCTTTCGTCCTCGATCTTAAATTTTGAAATTTCCGACGTGTAACCGGGATTTACCATTTCTGACGTGGTTTTATCCGATTGAAGTTCAAGATTTTTGTCCTGCCAATAATTTTTTGAAATATAATCGTCCTGATTTACCTTAATAATTTCACCCGTTTTTTTATTTTTTAAAGAATAAAAAGTTTTAAATTCTGACGGATTTGCTTCGATTTTCAACTGTTCTGCTTTTATATCTGTACCAATTTTGTAATCTCTAAAGTCGATTAATGGCTCATGTTTTATACCGTAATAAATATTAAACAGAAAGTCTAAAATTAAAATAACAAAAACAGAATATCTCAAAATTTTTGAAGATGAATCTGAGTAATCTTTTCTGTACAAATAATAAAGAATGAAAAGTAATACCAGAAAAATAAGATCTTTTCCGAAACTTTGCCACGGTGTAAATTTAATAGCATCGCCGAAGCAACCACAATCTGTAACGACTTTAAAATAAGCAGAATAGAAAGTTAAGAAAGCAAAGAAAATACATAGTAAGATCAATAAATTTAGCGTCCATTTTAATTTAATTTTTAAAACTAACATCAATCCTAAAATCAATTCTAAAAGCACCATAAAAATGGAAAGTGGCAATGCAGACTTCTCTAAAAACGGCATATTAAAAACAGAAGCAGAAAAATATTCTTCCATTTTAAAGGAAAAACCAATGACGTCAATCGATTTTACAAAACCTGAAGCAATGAAAATTAAGCCGACAAAAATTCGTAATATATTTTTAAGCATATTTTTAAATAAAATGAGTTTCAGCAGTTTTGTTTTCCTCTGAAAATTTTATGAGACAAAAAACGGCGTAATTTAAAATGTCAAAATAATTAGCGTCCAAACCTTCCGAAACCAAGGTTTTGCCGTTGTTATCTTCAATTTGTTTTGTTCTTAAAACTTTTTGGTAAATTAAATCCGTGATGGAAGAAATCCGCATTTCGCGCCACGCTTCACCGTAATCATGATTTTTTTTCTGCATTAATTCCGTTGCTTCTTTCGCATAGAAATCATATAATTTTAAAATTTCAGTTTGATTTTCGTCTAAAGTTTCGCTAAAACCTTTCTTTAATTGAATCAAACCAATGATTGAATAATTGACAATCGCGATAAATTCGCTTTCTTCGCTTTCGTCGATCAACTGTTTTCCTGTGATCTGAATCGTCCGGATTCTGTTTACTTTAATATAAATTTGATCAGTGATCGAACTTGGCCGCAAAACACGCCACGCAGCGCCGTAATCTTTGAGTTTTTTTTCAAAAAGTTCGCGGCAAGTATTGATGATTTGCGAGAATTGTAATTGGGTATTTTGCATAAAATTTCTTTGCGCCTCAAATATAGTGAAAATTTGAATTTTTAGAAGTTGTAAAGTCGTTTAGTTGCAAAGTTGGGACGCCGACATTTATAATTTAATTCTTAATTTTGAACTATGATTTCAGACTTTCAAAAACCATGTCATTCTATTAATTGCAAAGGAAAATTAGTCGATTTAAATAAACCCAAAATCATGGGAATTTTAAACCTCACGCCCGATTCTTTTTCAGATGGCGGACAATTTTTTGACGAAAAATCGGCTTTAAAACAAGTTGAAAAAATGGTTTCTGAAGGTGCAGATTTTATTGATATTGGCGCACAATCGACGCGTCCAAAAGCCGAATTTCTTTCTGCGGAAACTGAAATTGAACGATTAGGAAACATTATTTCGACAATAAAAAAAGAATTCCCGGAAGTTTTAATTTCTTTGGATACTTTTTATTCGGAAGTGGTAAAATTTGGTTTTGATCAAGGAATTGATTTGGTTAATGACATATCTGCAGGACAATTTGATCCTCAACTTTTGGAAACTGTTGGAAATTTAAAATTGCCTTACATTTTGATGCACAATCATTCCGAATATTCCAAAATGCATGAAAAAATCGAACATGAAGATCTGGTTTTGACTTTAAATTATTTCTTTTCAGAGAAACTTTTAGAGTTGGAATATCATGGAATTACAGATTATATTTTAGATCCGGGTTTTGGTTTTGGGAAAACTGCGGAACAGCAATTTCAATTAATTGATGAGCTGGAATATTTGAATTTTGGCAAAAACCCATTGTTAATCGGTATTTCGCGGAAATCTTTTATTTACAAACCTTTAAATAAATCGCCTTTGGAAATTAATGACGAAACGCAAAAATTACATTTAAAATGTTTGAAAAAAGGCGCGAAAATTTTGAGGGTTCATGATGTGGCGGAAGCAAAAAAGACAATTGGGTTTTTTGAAACTAATTTAAATTAGCAATTTTCTCAGCGTATTCTTCAGCAAACCTTTTTTGATCAATTTTTAATTGCCCGATTTCTTTGGGCAACAAATATTCGAACAATGCTTTTTCTTCTTCGTCCAAAAAAAGGATGAGTTTTTCTTCGCCGTCAATCATTAATGCGAAAACGTCCCACATGGATTCGCCTTTTAGTTTTAATAATTCAAAAAAACTACCTGCTTTTATTTCTATTGTTTTCATTCTTTGGCAAAATTAATTTAAAATTTCTTGTAAAGCCGTAGAAACTTCTTCAGCGTTATTCAAAACCATTAAATGACTTCCATTTTCTATTTCAAAATCTGGTGGCAAAACTTTTAAAGGTAAAAGATGATCGTTACTTCCATGGATTCTGTGTAAATTTTGTGGTAAATAATCGTTTTTCCAGTTGATAATTTGTTCGATGGCCCAAACCGCAAAATCTAAATCGGTGTCTTTTAAAACTTCTTTTAATAAGTTTTTATCTTCTTCGTTTTTCACACCAAAAAGCCAATAAACAAAGAAATTGGTTTGTTTAAAAAGTTGTTTTGGAATTAATTTATTTAATTTAAAATAAGCTGCAAATTTGTATAAAAAGGGAATTTCAGATTTGTCTTTCGCACTGGAAATTAAAATTATTTTTTCAGTTTTTATTTGTTTCGCAATTTCTACAGCTATTATTCCGCCAAAGGATAGACCGATAATCACGGGATTTTCTTCAGTAATTTGAGTTAATAATCGGGAAGCATAATCTGCAATGTTTTCATTCTTTTTTGTTGGGAGCCACTTTATGAAAACCGGCGTGCAATTGTAGAAATTTAAACGATGAAACATTCTTTCATCTGCGCCAAGTCCACTTATTAAAAATATTTTTTTTGACAAAATCTATATTATTGGGATTCTAAAAGTACTAAATTATTTCTGACTTTTCTTCTACGCGATCATTGCGTAAGCGATTGGAACGGCATCCTTTTCTATTATTTTTTTTTAAAAAAATGAAAAAAAAGATATAGTGGAAAGCGCGGTGCTTCAAATAAAAAAAAGGATTATTTTGAAATAAATAATCCTTTTTTTTATTTAAAGCATACGCCCAAAATTTAGAAACCTAAGAAGCTAAATTTCAACTGTAATGCAAAATTTTCTTTGAAAACCGGCGTATTATAGTAACCAACGCGGTAGAAAAAGCCTAAATTAAATCTAGTAGAAAGAAAATTATTATACTGCAAACCAAATTCCTGGTAAAGGTGATCTAACGGCTGGAATTCAAAGTTATGGTACTCAGGATGCTTCATATCACCGATGATCCCGCGATAAATGACATCAAAACTGGAAATGTTTTTGCCAAAACTTTTAAAGTAAAGCGGAATTCTTTGTGAAACGTAGTAACCGGCAAATTTATCATTGTAGTATTTGCCGCCCTGCATTGTTGCAAATCCCAAATAACTACTCAAATTGAAGTGAGAAAGCAAACCTGTGATCTCTCTTCCGCCCAAACCATTTGCGGAAAACTGATGCCAGATCGGTGTATCCGAAGTAGAAAAACCACCAAATAGGCGAACGCCTGTGTCACCTAATTTTGATTTAAAAACATGGTTTAACATAGCGTCAACTCTGCTGTACTGAAGATCGCCGCCCAAAGTTTTTATACCTTGTTCGTAATTTAAATACAATTCCGGATATTTCTGCTCATAAGTATATTTCCCCGAAGGCGTCATGATATTTTTAGAATTTGGCGAAAATTTAATAGAAACCAGAGTCGCAAAATTATCAAATTGATTGCCTAAATTTTTATAAGTATATGGAAAAAGCGATTCTTCTTTGTCTTTTTTTGCAGAAACATTGATGGTAATTCCGTTCGTAATATCGTTTTCGTAGGAAAGTTTTAATCCTTGAAAACCATAAAAACGGTCATTTTTTAAATCTACGCCTGCATTACTCAACTTCATGCGGAAATCCCACTGGTTTTCACTAAAACGTCCAGCAGCCTGCACATCATCATAATATTCTACACGAAAAAAGGAATTTTTTTGAAGTGTGGTTTTAAAATCAACACCGACTCCGTATTTAAAACCTCTATCTTTAAAACCATAAGCTATGTAAGCGTCCGGGGAAATATATTTGTTAAAATTTTCGTTTAATTTTATACCTAATCCAACGCGCAATCCTTCATACTGATCGTAACCAAGTAACTTTGCAGCGTTAAAATCGACAATTCCGTAGCGAACTCTTCCTTTTAAAAGATTGCTATAAAAACTAGCTTTTCGGTCAAAATTTTCTTTTTGTCCCAAACTGTCAATTTTCACATATGTATTTTGCTCGCGTTCATCAAGCGGCAGCGTGCGGTATTGCGCAAGGGTAGAACCGTCTGATTTTTCTACACTCATCGTGTAACCACCGAAATCCTTCGAAGTAGCCACAGAAGGAGATTTAAAATCGAAATAGTCAGAATTTACATAAATATAATTACCGAATTTCGTCTCTTTTTCATCCTTTTTTTCTTTCGGAGAATTATCTTTAAAAGAAGTGTCACCGGCTTTTATTTTTACATTTTCTTTTTCTAAAAACCATTTGTTGTCGTGGAGATTCCAGATTGAGGTAATACTGCCTTCGCTTTTTATTTTGCTATTACTTTCTATTTTCTTTAATCCGTAAGTTTGTTTGTCAACATAGAGAAGTCCGCTGAATTTTCTACGGTTCGTCGCTTCCTGTTTGCCAACCGGACGAAAACGAATCACGTAATTTTCACGACCGTCAATTTGTATAGAATCTGTTAAGAAAAATCGGTAAAGATTTCTGTTTTCTCTTTTTATTTCTTTGGGAATTTCCTTAAGATTTGAGCGAAAAGCCATCAATTCATAAACCGGATTTTGCAAACCTGAAACACGATTGTCCAACACATTAACCTTATCCCCATATTTTTGTGAATAAAGATGTTCCTGAACGCGTTCCCAAAGAAAATATTTACTCGTTTTTACGATTTTGGAAACGTTGACTAATTTTACAGAATCTTCTTTTTTCTTCTCTGAAAGATTATTTGGAGATACATTTTTTAAGGAATCATTTCTTTTTGAAACATAATCTCTGTAAGTCGAAAGACTGTCTGTGTTGATATCGTAGGCGATTTTATTATATGATTTATAACTGTAAGATTCTAAACTTTTTGGAGAGTTTTCGCTATATTTTTCATTTACGAGATTCAAAATCCGCAATGCCCGCGGATCGCTAATGTCGTTAACAACAACACCTTCGATATTTTTTTCATTTTGATCTTCTTTAGCTAAAGAAACTTCCATTTTTTTATCAACAACCGCGTCATCCTGAATAAAACCGACTTTGTAAATGCTCACTTTTGAACATTTGGATTTAAAATTTAAATTTCCTTGTGCATCAGTATAGCCGATTACTTTATTATTACAGCTTATTTTAGCACCCGAAACTGGAGTGCCATTTGCGTCAGAGACAACTGTAAGCTTTGATTGTGCTGAAAAAAAAGTGGAAATGATGAGGAGGAAAAAAAGAGATATATTTTTCATAAAATATTTTTAACAAATTTATAGTAATTATTAAGATTTTTTACTTTTTCTGCAAAAGAAAAAAGGGTGTCAAAAATTGAACCCTTTTCTTAATTGTATATTAAAAAATTTTTAAATTTCTAAAGCCATTTGATACGCTTTTTCTAAACCTTCAAGGTTTTTTCCACCTGCCGTTGCAAAACCAGGGTTTCCACCGCCGCCGCCTTGGATTTCTTTTGCCATATTTTTAATGATATTTCCCGCTTGAAATTTTCCTTCCAGATCTGCAGAAACGCCAACGGTGATCATTGGTTTTCCTTGCGAATCAGATAAAATAATGGTTACAGAATTGGGAATTTCTTTCTTTAATTGGAAAACCAGATCTTTCACAGAACCTGCATCAAGCGAAGTTTTCTTTACTAAAAGCATTTTCCCGTCTTTTTCTTGGTAATTATTTTTCCAGTCAGAAACTTCGCTATTTGCTTTTTCTTTATTTAAAGAATCGATTTCCGATTTTAAATTTGAGTTTTCTTCTAATAATTTTTCAACAGATTTTTTAAGATCTTTAGTTTTTAAAAGTTCAGAAAGTTCTTTAATTTCTATTTCTAAATTTTTAAAATATTCAGAACTTTTTTCACCAGAAATCGCTTCAATACGTCTGATTCCAGCCGCCGCTGAAGTTTCTTGCTGAATTTTAAAATGACCAATTTCGCCTGTATTTTTCACATGCGTTCCGCCACACAATTCTTTGGAACTTCCAAACTGAATTAATCGAACATTATCGCCGTATTTCTCCCCAAAAAGAGCCATTGCGCCTTTTTCCATGGCTTCAGCAATTGGAATGTTTCTAAATTCTTGTAATGCTAAATTTTCTTTAATTTTTTGGTTGACTTTACTTTCAACCAAAGCCAGATCTTCTTCGCCGATTTTCCCAAAATGTGAAAAATCAAAACGAAGGTAATTTGGACTTACAAAAGACCCTTTTTGTTCGACGTGCGTTCCTAATACATCTCGCAAAGCCTCGTGCAACAAATGTGTCGCAGAATGATTGGCTTGGGAATTTTGGCGGTCGTCATTCTTAATTTTAGCAAAAAACAAGGCACCGGCATCTTTTGGCAAATCTTTAATTAAAGAAATATTAAGATTATTTTCTTTTTTAGTTTCCAGAATTTCAATTATTTCTGGATTATTTTCAATATTAAATAAATTAGGATTTGAAATATCAAAATCTTTCGCATAAGACGGAATCAGAAAACCTTTATCGCCAATTTGTCCGCCACCTTCTGGATAAAAAGGTGTTTTTGCTAAAACAATTTGGTGAAAAATTCCATCTTTATTTTCTATTTTTCTAAATCTGTTAATAGAAGTTTCCGTTTCAGATTCATCGTAACCAACAAATTCTTGTGGACTTTCATCTAAAATTTCCCAGTCGTAAACTTTCTGTGCAGAAGATTTTTTAGAACGCGTTTTTTGATTTAGCATTTCTTCGTCAAACGCTTTTTCATCGATGCTTAAACCTTTTTCTTCTGCAATAATTCTTGATAAATCTGCGGGAAAACCAAACGTGTCGTACAATTCAAAAACCTGATTTCCAGGAAGAATTTTTTCGTTTTTAAAAATCGTTTCTGTAATAATATGATCAAGTCGAAGCAAACCGGTTTCAATGGTTTTTAAGAAAGAATTTTCTTCTTCTTTTATAACTTCAGTTATCAGTTTTTCCTGTTTAATTAATTCCGGGAAAAAATCGCCCATTTCATTTTTTAAAACTGCAACCAATTCAAAAAGAAAGGCTTCTTTCATATTTAAAAAACGGTAAGAATAAGAAATTGCTCTACGCAAAATCCTTCGTATAACATAACCTGCGCCTGTATTTGAAGGTAATTGTCCGTCTGCAATCGCAAAAGAAACTGCGCGAATATGATCGACTAAAACACGGATGGCAATGTCTTTTTCATCTTCTAAAATCCCGGTGTATTTTTGACCGGAAAGTTCTTCAACTTTTGAAATTAAAGGCGTGAAAACATCGGTGTCATAATTTGAAGTTTTCCCTTGCAAAGCCATACACAAACGCTCAAAACCCATTCCTGTATCGACATGTTTGTTGGGTAATTTTTCTAAACTTCCGTCGGCTTTTCGGTTAAATTCCATGAAAACCAGATTCCAAACTTCTACAACTTGCGGATGATCGTTATTAACCAAATCTAAACCGGAAACTTTTGCTTTTTCTTCGTCGCTTCTGATATCAATGTGAATTTCTGAACACGGTCCGCACGGTCCGGATTCACCCATTTCCCAGAAATTATCTTTTTTATTTCCATTAATAATTCGGTCTTCTGAAATGTGTTTTTTCCAGTAATCAAAGGCTTCCTGATCTCGTCCTAAATTTTCGTTTTTGTCGCCTTCAAAAACGGTAACGTATAAATTTTCTTTTGGAATTTTATAAACTTCAGTTAATAATTCCCACGCAAAATCAATGGCTTCTTTTTTAAAATAATCACCGAAAGACCAGTTTCCGAGCATTTCAAACATCGTGTGGTGGTATGTATCGCGGCCAACATCGTCCAAATCATTGTGTTTCCCGGAAACGCGCAAACATTTTTGAGTGTCTGCAATTCTTGGCGAACTTGGCGTTTTGTAGCCTAAAAAGTAATCTTTAAACTGCGTCATTCCAGAGTTGGAAAACATCAAAGTGGGATCATCCTTTAAAACAATTGGTGCAGAAGGCACGATTTGATGCTGTTTACTTTTAAAATAATCTAAAAATTGCTGACGGATATTTTGTGAAGTCATTTTGCTTTTTAATAATCTGCAAATTTAAGAAAATTTTGAGTGTTAAAAGTTGACAATTTATACGATTTGTGAGAAAAACCTTGTCAAGGTTTCAAACGTTGACAAGGTCAAAATTGCCGTTTTCTTAAACTAAAAATAGAAATGCAGAATAAAATAAAATAACCAAAAACAATCAAAAATGCTGAGTTTGGAAGTTTAAAAAAATCTAAAAGTGAAGGTTTTATTGAATAGAAAAAATCAAGAAACCATTTTGAATATCTATTTTCTGAAAGAATTTGTTCATATTTAAACTGATAGAAAGTTTGTGAAATCTGATCATTGCAAAGATAACAAGGTTCGTCAATCTTATTAGGATCTTTATAATTTACAACTGCAAAAACATTTCCAGTTCCATTCAAGTCAATAAAGTAGTTAGCGTTTTTGGCAATATGAAAATCGTTTAGGATAGAAGCGAAATCACCATAAGTGCTGTTTTTGTTTAAAACAAATTCAAGTCCAGCATATTTAATATTATTTTCAGTTAATTTTTTAATTTCTGAAACATAAAATTTAGAATTGCTTTTTGCTAATTTGCTTGGAACAATAATTTTTTTACTATTTAAATCCTTTGAAGGATTTAAATCATATTGTGAAACCAAGTTTTTAGCAGATTCTACTTTTGCTGGCAGACCGATATCCATCACATTTGGAATTGGCTTTTGAAGTTCTCGATTTCCCAAATACCAAAATACCAGCGGAATAAGAATTGCGCTGATCATTCCGGGAACGTAATATATTTTCTTTAAAGTTTTCATTGAAAAATTAAAGTTAATGAAATGTATTTTGTTTTTATTAAATTCTTTGAAAATAGCGAAAATTTGCAGCCCGACTTGAGTGGAAATCCTTTTTTTGCATTTGAAAAAAAAGATTGGAAACGGAAGGCGGAAATTGCTGCCCCAAAAAAAATCCGCAAAATAACTTTGCGGATTTTTATAAATATTGATATTATTCAGTTGATTTTTAAACTAAAACCTAAAAACCATAACCTAATACCTAATTACCAATCTCTCTTTTTCAAGATTAAATAAGAACCTGCGATAAAGATAATTGACCAAACTACACACGCAATTAATGCGCCTGTTGGATAGTGAAATTGATATTCCATTCCTAATATTTTCGCCAGTTTTAGTCTGTTAAAAGGTGCTTCGATCAATTTTGACATGCTGCTTAAAGGTAAATAATCTGAAAAAAATGTTTTTTCTTCCATTACTTTCATCACTTCTTTTGGATTTAAACCTCTTACGTTAGCAAACTTTTCAATTCCGCTTGCGATGCCTTCTACAAACCACAAAACAAAAAATCCTAAAAATACAAAAATTGATTTACGAAGTAAAATTGACAAAAACATGAGGAAAGAAAAGAAGGTGAAAAGTTTTAGAAAATAGTTTCCGATGAAGAAAATTTCCTTGAAGACTGCTTCGCTGTCCTGGTTTTCAGAATAAGTTTTGCCTAAATAAAGCGTGATCAAAAACACCAAAACTGTTGATGCTAAAGAAAATATTAAAATAGTGGAAAGTTTGGAAATGATAAATTCTTTCCGACTTAAACCGTCAATTAAATTCTGTTTAAACATTCGGTTTGAGAATTCCTGGCAGATGGAAAAAATAATAATACAGCCCAAAAATATTTTAAGCAAACCTACAATGTAAGTCGTGAAATTCCAGATTTCGGGAAAGTTGTAAATGCCTTCTTCCCTTAAATTGATATTCTTTCCGAATAAATCAAAATCAATTAAACCGACGAAAAGTAAGAGGATTACAATAGAAAAGTAGAGGATCGTGAAGATTTTGAAGGGCTTGTAATTGTAGTTTTTCAGCCATTCTATTTTTATTAATCTGTTCATGTTATTTTTTTACAAGTTCTAAAAATTGGGTTTCAAGGCTTTCTTTTTTCTTCACTAAATGAGAAAGGAAAATATCTTTTTTTACTAAAATCTGGTTTAGATCTTTCGCGGAAATATCATCAGAAATCTGCGCAACGATTAAATTTTCTTTCATTTTCACCGATGAAAATAAATTTAAATCAGTTAAAATTTTCATCAAATTTTCAGGATTTTCTGCATTTAATTCGAAAAAACCTTTGCTGTTGCTCATACCTTCGACACTTCCTGAATAGAGCGACGTTCCATTTTTTAGAACGATCACGTGACTGCAAATTTTTTCAATCTCGTCAAGTAAATGGCTTGCAATTATAATTGTAGTTCCGGTTTTTGCGATATTTGAAATAATTTCACGGATCTGAATAATTCCTTCCGGATCCAAACCGTTTGTTGGTTCGTCTAAAATTAAAACTTGCGGTGAATTCAACATCGCAGAAGCAATCGCTAAACGCTGTTTCATTCCCAGCGAATAGGTTTTAAAAGGATCTTTTTTTCTGCCTAATAAGCCAACGATTTCTAAAACTTCGTCAATTTTAGTAAAGGGAACACCTTTGATTTCAGCAACAATTTGTAAGTTTTTTTCAGCACTTAAATAAGGATAAAAATTGGGTTGTTCGATAATTGCACCGATTTTTTTTAAAGTATCAGTCGAAGTTCCTTTTTCGCCAAACCAGTACCAATCGCCGGAAGTTGGGTTTATGGTCGTTAATAACATACCAAAAGTCGTCGATTTTCCGCTACCGTTTGGACCGAGAAGTCCGTAAACATTGCCTTTTTCTACATCAAATGAAATATTATCAACGGCCATATGTTTAAATTTTTTGGTGAGATTTTTCACCGAAAGTACATTTTCCATTAATTATTTGTTTGCTTATTTAGTAGTTTTAAAAGTTATATTGTTACAATTTTCAGTTAAAGTTGAAAAAGTCAAATCTTAAAATTTAAATGGTATTTATTTTATAATAGTTCTAAATTGGTTAAAATTTTTAAATTTGATATTCTAAATAAGATTTAATGGCTGTTTTTAAAAATGTAGATTGTGATGATTTCATCGGTTATAAAGATTTATTCGATTATATTTCCGATGCGGTTGAACCTTTTATTGGGAAGGAAGAAAGTGACAATTGGGGCATTCAAAAACCTGCGGGAATTATTTTATATGGTCCGCCTGGTTCCGGGAAAATATTTTGGGCGAATAAAATTGCAGAAATCACAAAGTATCAATTTAAGGAAGTAAAACAGCATTATTTGGGCGCTACTTTCGTGAATGGGAAACATGAAGATTTCAATCATTTTTTGGTTAATGCCATAAAAGAAGAAAATGTTTTGCTTTTTTTAGAAGATTTCAATACATTGATGCAAGAAAAAAATAGTCCGGAATCTGCAAATTATGAGGATCAGGAAACCAAAGAAATTGTGCTTCATTACATCAGTAAATTTGAAAAAGAAGGTGTTTTAGTCATAGGTTCTGCCGATTTTTTACAAGGTATTGATCCTGAAATTTTAGCACCCGGAAGATTTGATGTTTTAATTCCGATCTTTCCCCCAAATGCTGATGAACGCGCAGAATTGTTACTTTTTAATATGATAAAAGATTTAAATGATAAAGCAGATCTTTTAACAATTTTAAAGGAAAGTAAAGCAGATTCTATTGATTTTTGGAAGCCTATTTCAGAGAAAATGAAAGCCTTTTCAAACACGATGATCATTGATTTTACCCAAAGTTTAAAAAAGAAATTGCGAAAAGAATTTCTAAAAAATAAAGATAACAAATTGATTGGTGAAAAATTACTGGAAAGTGCGCTGAAAGAAGCCTCGTCAAAGTTGACGCCTGATTATTTAAATAAAGTGGATCAGTTTGTAGAAGACGTGAAAAAGAATAATTCTGATGATTTTGAAGATAGAATCTTATCCCTTGAGGCAGAATTGGAAACCTATAAAATCCAGCCCAAATCTGAAAATCCGATTGGCTTCCATCACAATGAATAACTGAAATATTCATTTAAAATTTGCAGAATTATTTCTCGCAGGTTTGACAAATTGATCAGATTTTAATCTTTGCCTTGAAAAAGATCTGCGTCATCTGCCAAATCTTCGAGACACTATTTTTTATTCCTTTAAATTTTATAGCAAATTTTTTTCCTTAAATTTGCCATCGCTATGATTAATAACGACCAAATTAAAGACCTTCAAAACCGAATTGAAGATCTTCACAAATACCTTCAAATTGACAAAAAGAAACTCGAGATCCATAATGATGACGAGAAAACTTTGGCGCCAGATTTTTGGGATAATGCAAAAGAAGCCGAAGTATTTTTAAGGATTTTACGCTCAAAAAAAAAATGGGTCGAAGGATATGAAACGATTTTTACAGATTTTGAAGACCTTCAGGTTTTAATTGAATTTGCGAAAGAAGATCCAGATTCTGAAAAAGATTTAGACGAAAATTTCCCAAAAATTCTTGAGAAAGTTGAGAATTTAGAATTCAAAAATATGCTTTCAAATGAAGGCGATGAATTATCTGCCGTTTTGCAAATTACCGCCGGCGCAGGCGGAACGGAATCCTGCGATTGGGCGCAAATGTTGATGCGGATGTACACAATGTGGGCGGAAAAACAAGGTTATAAACTACGTGAACTCAACTTTCAAGCGGGCGATGTTGCAGGCGTAAAAACCGTAACCATCGAGATCGAAGGAGAATTTGCCTTTGGATATTTAAAAGGCGAAAACGGCGTTCACAGGCTCGTACGTATTTCGCCCTTCGATTCCAACGCTAAAAGACACACCAGTTTCGTGTCCGTTTACGTGTATCCGCTCGTCGATGATTCCATTGAAATTAACATAAATCCCGCTGATATTTCCTTTGAAACTATGCGAAGTTCCGGCGCCGGTGGACAAAATGTGAATAAGGTAGAAACCGCGGTTCGCCTTCGTCACGCACCTTCCGGGATCATTATTGAAAATTCAGAAAGCCGTTCCCAACTTCAAAATAAGGAAAAAGCGATGCAACTTTTGAAGTCCAGATTATACGAAATGGAACTTGCCGAAAAACTCAAAGCGCGTAACGAAATTGAAGCCAATAAGATGAAAATCGAGTGGGGCAGCCAGATCAGAAATTACGTAATGCAACCATATAAATTGGTAAAAGACGTGCGTTCCGGGCACGAAACTTCCGACGTAGACGGAGTCATGAACGGCGATATCACACCTTTTCTAAAAGCATTTTTGATGGCAGATGGAACTTCTGTTTCTGACGAAGATGATGTTTTTTAAGAGCAACAAAAGTATTTCATCTTCCGAAAATTCTTCCCGCTGTCCACTATATCTTTTTTGCTTTTTAAAATTTATTTTTAATTAGACAATAAATTTCAGGCAAAAAAGGATGCCGTTTCCATCGCGGCTATAAAGAAGATTTTTTCTTTTTCCGAAGATTATCATTATAATTTCGTGAGAATTTTAAGTGGAAAATTTTTAATCAATAAAATTCACAAACTGCTAAAAAGTCTGTTTATATTTTTGCCATTAAAAAACTCTAAATTTGATAAAAATTGTTACGCATGAATTTTAAATTTTCTCTCTTACTTTGTTTTATCATCGGTTTATTTTCTGCGCAGAATCTGAAAGTGATGACTTACAATATTCGTTTATCATTAGATTCTGATAATGAAAATGCCTGGATCAACCGAAAACCCGAAGTAGTTGCTTTATTGATTTATTATCAACCTGATTTTTTTGGCGTTCAGGAATCCTTATTTTCTCAAATGCAGGATCTTGGCAATGGTTTGCCGAAGTATAAATATGTTGGCGGCGGAAGAGACGATGGTAAAGAAAAAGGAGAGTTTTCAGCAATTTTTTACAATACAGAAAAACTGACCGTTGAAAAATCTGCTACTTTTTGGTTGTCAGAAACGCCGGAAAAGCCGTCAAAAGGTTGGGACGCAGCACTAAATAGAATCTGCACTTATGCTTTTTTTAAAGATAAGAAAACAGGGAAAAAATTTCTGGCGATGAACGTCCATTTCGATCACATTGGAAATGTTGCGCGTGTAAAATCTTCTGAATTAATTTTAAAAAAAGCAAAAGAATTAAATCCTAAAAACCTGCCTTTAGTCCTGACCGGCGATTTTAATTTAACAGAAGATTCTGAACCCATAAAAATATTGTCAAAAAACCTTGATGACAGTTTTTATCATTCGAAAACTAAACATTACGGCCCTTTGGGAACTTTCACTGCTTTTCATATAAATGTAATTCCAAAAGACCGAATCGATTATATTTTCGTAAAAGATTTTAAAGTATTATCGCACCGTCACATCAACGACAGACGGGAAAATCTACTTTATCCATCAGATCATTTCCCGGTTTTGGCGGAATTAAAATTTTAATTAAAATTCACAAAATAATTCAGAAAAATTTTAAAATTATCAATTTGTTAAAAAAGTCACAATAATTTTTTAAACCCCATTAAATAAACTATTTTTGTGACATAACATACGAAAATGGATCACTTTGAAAGTTGGAAAGACCTATTAAACCCGCAGTTTTATATTGACAACGGTGGTTTTTGGCTTATTTTATTTATTATTTTCGCAGAAACGGGCTTATTTGTCGGTTTTTTTCTGCCTGGTGATAGTTTACTTTTTGTTTCCGGCATTTTCGCAGTGAATATTATTAGCGAAACATTTACTTCAACAGGAAGTGATTTTTTAGATACTGCAATTTTAGCGACATGTGTTTCAGTTGCTGCAATTATTGGTAACGAAGTTGGTTATTTTTTTGGTTTAAAAACGGGACCAATTCTTTATGAAAAGAAAGATTCGTTTTTATTCAAGAAAAAATATCTTTTTAAAGCCCATGATTTTTTTGAAGAACATGGAAATGTTGCCGTAATTATGGCGCGCTTTCTTCCTATCGTTCGTACGTTTATTCCAATTGTTGCGGGAATTGTGAAAATGGACAAAAAGAAATTCTTCGTAGACAATGTAATCGGCGCATTTCTTTGGTCATTTATATTAATTTTTGCCGGTCATTATTTAAATGAACTATTCAAAAATCAATTTGGTATAGATCTAAAGGCTCATCTGGAAATCATTATTCTGATAATCGTACTAGTGACAACTCTTCCAATTATCATCAAGTTTTTTACTGGTAAAAAAGAAATAAAAAGTTAGATTTCTTTAAATACTAAAATTCGTGATATAAACTAACGCGAAAACCGAAATCGTCACCCAAAGAATGACCGCCAGTAAAATCGGTTTGTAACCTGTTGCTTTTAAATCTTTAAAACTTATCGTTGTTCCTACTAAAAAGAGCGTTAAAACCAAAAGTCTTTTAGAAATCAAAACAATGTTGTCAGTAATAAAAGTTGGCAGAATATGAGAAGAATTCAACAAAATGGCCAAAATAAATAAGCCAATAAAATAAGGAATTTTAATTTTTTCGCCTTTTGTTTTAAATACAAACATTGATAAAATCGATAGTGGAATGATCCACAAAGTTCTGGAAAGTTTTACTGTTGTTGCAATTCTTAACGCTTCGTCGCCATATCCCAAAGCCGCACCAACAACCGAACTTGTGTCGTGAATTGCAACCGCACACCACAATCCAAACTGGTTTTGACTTAAATCAAAATAATGTCCAAGCGGCGGAAAAACAAAAAGTGCAATAGAATTTAGCAAAAACACAATTCCCAAAGCAATACTAATTGTTTTTGCGTCTGCTTTTATAACCGGTGCAACTGTCGCAATCGCACTTCCACCACAAATTGCCGTTCCCGACGTAATTAAATGTCCCAATTTTAAATCAATTTTAAAAAGTCGGGAAAGTAAAATTCCCAGCGAAACGGTTATGATTATTGAGAAAAAAGTCAGGCTTAAACCTTCTTTTCCGGTTTCTAAAGTTTGCTTGATAAACATTCCAAAACCCAAACCTACAACTGCAATTTTCAGTAAATAAGAAATTGTTTTTTGACTTTGTTCCTCATATGGATGTGCGAAAATAAAAGCGAAAATAAAACCGAGTAAAAGTGCAGCTGGACTATTTATAATTCCTAAAAGAGCCAAAATTCCGATACCGAAGAAGATGATTTGCGAAATGATTTTATTCATTTAAATTTTAAAGTCTCAAAGTTAAATTATTTTGAAATTTATATCTTCTAAAATTTTATCTTTGTTAAAGCACTGAAATTATGACCAAAGAAAAACTTTTACCGCTTTTGCAACTCGCTTTAGAAAAAAATCAAAAAGCGCAAACGCAGTTGATCAATTACTACTGGAATGACGTTTTTTCTTTCAGTCTTCAAAAGTTGGGCGATTATAATGTTGCTGATGAAATTACAGTGGCCGTTTTTGCTAAAGTTTTATCTAAATTAAATCTCTACGATCCTGCTTTTCAGTTTAAAACCTGGATCTTAACAGTTACTCAAAACACGATTATCGATTATTGGCGGAAAAAATCGCGTGAAAATGAAGACGCAACAGATGGTTTGGAAATGGTCGAAAACCAGTTCGCAAGATCGCCCGAAGAGTTGATGATTTCTGAAGAAGAACAGAAAAAAATCGCAAAAATCATCGAAACTTTGGATGCTAATTATCAAACAATAATTCAACTTCGTTTTTTTGAAGAAAAAAGTATCAAAGAAATCTCGGAAGAATTGCAGATCTCAGTTTCAAATACAAAAGTGAGAATTATGCGCGCAAAGAAATTGTTAGCCAAACTCTTGCAAAATGAAGATTTTAGTGAACTTTAATGTGATATATTTCATCGACAAATTCAATATTCTCATAAAATTATTCTAAAAAATTAGCCGTAAATTTGTTTTTTAAAAAGTAAATTTAATGCAAGAAACTGCAACATTACCAGAAACTTTACAAAAACCAAAATGGATCCGCGTAAAACTTCCAACAGGAAAAAATTACCGCGAACTCAGAACCTTGGTTGATAAATATAAATTAAACACCATTTGCCAAAGTGGAAGTTGCCCAAACATGGGCGAATGTTGGGGCGAAGGAACGGCGACGTTTATGATCTTGGGAAATATTTGTACCAGAAGTTGTGGATTTTGTGGCGTAAAAACCGGTAAACCTTTAGACGTTAATTGGGACGAACCCGAAAAAGTAGCACGTTCCATAAAATTAATGAAAATAAAACACGCCGTTTTAACTTCCGTTGATCGTGATGATTTAAAAGATATGGGTTCAATTTTGTGGGCAGAAACTGTAAATGCTGTGCGCAGAATTTCACTTGGAACGACGATGGAAACTTTGATCCCGGATTTTCAAGGCATTGAAAAACACATCGACAGAATTCTTGAAGTTGCGCCAGAAGTTATTTCTCACAATATGGAAACTGTGAAACGTTTAACGCGTGAAGTGAGAATTCAGGCAAAATATGAGCGCAGTCTGGAAGTTTTAAATTACATGAAAAACGCCGGACAAAAACGCACAAAAACAGGATTAATGCTCGGTTTGGGTGAGGAAAAAGATGAGGTTTTAAGAACAATTGAAGACATTAGAAATGCGCAGGTTGATGTGATTACGATCGGTCAATATTTGCAGCCGACCAAAAATCACTTGCCTGTAAAACGTTTCGTTTCTTTAGAAGAGTTCGAAGAATACAGACTTTTTGCTTTAGATTTAGGTTTTCGCCACGTCGAAAGTTCGCCTTTGGTGAGAAGTTCTTACCACGCAGAAAAACACATCCATTAAATAAGAACCAAGTTAAGATTTTAAAATCAAGATTAAATTTCTAATAATTTGCCAAAGTTTAAAACCTTTGGCAATTTTTTTTAGGAGCAAAAAGTTTTCTCTTCTTTCAAAGGACTTCCCGCTTTCCATTTCAATCTTTTTTGTCATTGCGCTTCTAGATTATTGCGACCAAAGAAAAAATAGCTTCGCAATAACAAAAAAGGATTTCCATTTCAATCGGGGCTATTTTTCACATTCCTTTTTTTGTTCGTTTGGATGAAAATAAAAATTTAAAAAACAGAAAATTTTTATAATTATTTAAGTTTTTTTTAACTTGAAAATGAATTTTTGTGTTTTTAAAGTTCTGTATATTTGTTTTTAATAAAATGTTTTTAAAGATTAAAATTTTAATTAAACCAACAAATCCACATATGAAAATTTCCTTATCGATCATTCTTTTCGCTTTCACACTTTCACTTTCATCCTGCTTTAAAAAAAGTGAAAAAGTAATGCTGGAAGAAATTGGCGAAAAAGCACCAGTTCCTGTCAAAACTGAAGTTGTGGAATACCAACTTAACGGAAAAACATATAAAAGTTTTGCGGCTTTCCAAAACACGGATGAAAAAAAACCGGTAGTTATTGTCATACCTGAGTGGTGGGGTTTAAATGATTATGCAAAAAGCCGTGCGAAAAAACTAGCTGATCTTGGATATTTTGCTTTGGCAGTTGATTTTTACGGCGATGGACAGTTTGTAGAAACACCTGATGAAGCGACTACATTATCAGCACCATTCTACACCAATTCTAAATTGGCAAAGGAAACTTTTGATGCGGCAAAAAACTCATTATCAAAATTTCCAAGTGCAGATACGACGCAAACAGCCGTTATTGGATATTGTTTTGGTGGCGCACAAGCCTTAAATATGGCGCGACAAGAAGCTGATTTAAAAGGCGTTGTTAGTTTTCACGGAAATTTGATGACTTGTGTAAAACCAAGTAATAATGATGTTCCTTATTTAGTATTAAATGGTGAGGACGATTCTTATGTTCCTCAAAAAGAAAGAGACGCCTTTAAAAAGCAAATGGATTCTGCCCAGATCGATTATCAGTTTGTCAATTATCCAGGCGCAGTTCATTCTTTCACGAATCCAAATTCTACAGCTGTTGGTAAAAAATATAACATGAAAGTTGCTTATAATAAAGAAGCTGATGAAAAATCCTGGACAGCAATGAAAGATTTCTTCGATAAAATTTTCAAATAAAATCAGAAATTTAAAATAAAAAAGGTCTCAAATTTTGAGACCTTTTTTTATTTGACAAAATTTATTTTTTGATAACCACGCCGATCTGGTAAACATTGGCATGTTTCAAATATTTAGCGCGCTCTATCGAAGTCACAGATTCTAACTCGCCGTTTTTTAAAACAATAACAGGATCTTCTTCTAACTGTGTTTTCCCCGGTGCAAAATACTTTTCCTGAATATCTTCATTATCAAGATCTGATTTTTTTTCCATTAAATTGGCGGCATAATCTTTAAATTGTGGATCACCTGAATGAATGAATCTATATTCTTCACCTGCAAAAGCTGCGAAATGGTTTTTATCTGCTAATAGATTTGCTTCACTCGTCATTTCAGGATTGTCATTTCCATTTCTGAACGCAACCTCTGATAATGTTCCATTTTCTGCGATTGAAAAATTTTCAGCGTCATTATAATTTGAAAATCCCGTGTAGATTACTTCGTCATCAAATTCATATTTGTTTAATTTTTCTTTTGATTCCTGATTCATGATTTTGTTTTTATAATTAAAAATGATAGAATTGCTCAAAACTACCTGTTTTGTATCATTCAATAACATTGCCAAATAAAAATTTATTGAAGGAAGGTTTTTCTTTAAATAAATTTTACTATTTTCATCGGATCAATATTTTAACTTAATAAAATGACAGAAGTTCTAAAGGCAGCGCCGCTTTTTCAAAATAACATTATTGTTTTTGGCATTTTAGCCTTCTCACTTTCTTTAATTTTTTATACTTCATCATTAAAAAGCTGGAAGAAATTTTATACTATTTTTCCCGCTTTATTACTTTGCTATCTTATTCCGGCTCTATTAAATACAGCAAACGTAATCTCAAGCGAAACAAAAGAATACGAAGACTTATATTATGTTTCAACGCGCTATCTTTTGCCAGCTTCACTATTTTTACTATGTTTAGGAATCGATCTTAAAGGATTAATTAATCTAGGTTGGAAACCGATCGCGATGTTTTTCGCGGGAAGTCTGGGCGTAATTTTCGGCGGGCCAATTGCTCTCTTTTTATTTAGTCAAATTCATCCTGCAACAGTTTCAGGCACAGGAAATCAGGAAATTTGGCGAGGGCTCTCTACCATTGCCGGAAGTTGGATCGGCGGTGGCGCAAATCAAACGGCCATGCTGGAGATTTTCAGCTTTGATAAAAAACTTTATGGCGGAATGATCCTCGTAGACATTGTAGTTGCTAATATTTGGATGGCGATTTTACTATTTCTTATCTCAAAAAATGAAAAAATAAACAAATGGTTAAAAGCCGATAATTCTTCCGTTGAAAACTTAATTGAAAGGGTAGAGAATTATTCTCTAAGTGTCCAGAAACAGCCCACCTTGAAAGATTATATGGTCATGTTTGGAATTACTTTTGGCGGTTTGGCAGTATCATTTTACTTCGCGGAATTAATTTCTAAATATTTATCCGGAATTCCTTCATTTGCAGATCCAAAATCTTTTTTCAATTCCTTTACTTCCAGTTTTTTGTGGTTAATTTTATTTTCAACAGTTATCGGTGTTATAGTATCGACAACGAAATTGCGCGCATTAGAAGGCGTTGGTGCGAGTAAAATCGGTAGTATTTTTATTTATATACTTGTGGCAGTTATTGGAATGAGAATGGACATTATGCAGATCTTTGATAATCCATTCTTAATTTTTCTGGGAATTTTGTGGATCACAATTCATGTGGCCTTGTTATTTTTAGTGGCAAAATTAATTAGAGCGCCACTGTTTTTTATCGCTGTGGGAAGTCAGGCCAATATTGGCGGTGCTGCTTCTGCACCGGTTGTTGCGGGTGCATTTGATCCAAGTTTAGCGCCAGTTGGTGCTTTGCTTGCAATTTTAGGATATATTGTAGGAACTGTGGGTGCGCTTTTTTCTGCTTTAATGATGGAGTGGGTTTCGAATAATTTTATAAATTAAAGTAAAGACTAAATATTTTCTTGTCAAAAATTTAAAAAAAACTATATTTGCTAAGATTAACAAAAAATTAACATAAAAATGAATGACGTTCAAGCCTTAGATGCAAATGAGGAGTTTATAAACCAGCCTAAAAGCAAACATCCGAAAGGATTATGGGTACTTTTTGGTACCGAAATGTGGGAGAGATTTAATTTCTACGGAATGCGTGCGTTATTAACGCTTTTCATGGTAAACTCTCTTTTAATGAATGAAGGAGATGTTACTATTATCTACGGTGGATTTTTGGCATTGTGTTATCTTACACCAATGTTGGGTGGTTTTATAGCAGATCGTTTTTTAGGAAACAGATATTGTATCATTATCGGTGGTTCATTAATGGCGGTCGGGCAGTTTTTAATGTTCATGAGTGCCTCCACTTTTGGAACAAATTTAGGTTCCGCTCAAATGTTGATGTGGGTTGCTTTGGGTGTAATTATTTTTGGAAATGGTTTTTTTAAACCAAATATTTCCTCAATGGTTGGAAGTCTTTATCCAAAACAGGAAAAATCAAAACTTGATTCGGCTTTCACAATTTTCTATATGGGTATCAATCTGGGTGCTTTTTTAGGTCAGTTTATTTGTCCTTTTTTAGGCGATGTGAAAGATTCAGCGGGTATTAGAGATATTCATGCTTTTAAATGGGGATTTTTAGCGGCTTCCATAGCAATGGTTATCGGTACGATCACTTTTATAATGCTTAAAAATAAATATGTTGTAACGCCTGAAGGCAGAGCAATTGGTGGTTTGCCAAGTCAAAACACAGCAGAAGATTTTGAGGAAGGGGAAGCTCAAACAGCTAATTTTTCTGGAAAATCCATTGGTATCGCTGTTGTTGTTTTCATAGGTACATTTTTAGGATTTCAGTATCTTTTTGTAGATCGTATTGGCTTCGGCTCTGTTGGAATGGGAGAATTCGTGAAAGCGGTTATTTATCCTTTTATTTATTCAATGGGCCTTGCTTTGGCTTATTTAATTATGTCTGCTACCGAAAATAAAATCGAAAGAGACAGAATTTGGGTAATATATATCGTTTCGTTTTTCATTATTTTCTTTTGGGCCGCTTTTGAACAGGCAGGTTCATCACTTACTTTTATAGCGGATAATCAAACTGACAGACATATTTTTGGCTGGAATATGCCACCATCAATGGTACAGATCTTTAATGGTTTATTTATTGTGATTTTGGCCGTTCCGTTCAGTATGCTTTGGGATAAGATGAGAGCAGCTAAAAAAGAACCGGTTTCTCCTTTAAAACAGGCAATTGGTCTTGGTTTAATTGCTTTAAGTTATTTAATCATCGCTTATAACGTAAAAGATCTTGGGAATTCAGGACTTTTAGCTGTTAAATGGCTGATTTTACTTTATTTAATTCAAACGATGGGTGAGCTTTGTCTTTCGCCAATCGGTTTATCTTTAGTAGGAAAATTAGCGCCGAAAAGATTTGCATCACTTTTATTTGGAGTGTTTTTCATAGCAAATGCTGCTGGTTATGCATTATCCGGAATTTTAGGTTCAATCTTACCTGCAACAGGTGATAAATTTTTAAAAGCAAAAGAATTAGGTTTTAACCTTCAGGATATCTTGGATAAAAAAGTTTCATTGACTACGGATCAATTAGCAATATTTAGTAAAGAACAGATTCCAACGGTTTATAATAGTTTTGTAGGCTTTGAAATCCATAATTTATTTGAATTTTTTATGGTATTTGTTATCCTTTGTGGAATTGCGGGTGCAATTTTGGCACTTATTTCTCCGATTTTGAAGAAAATGATGCACGGCGTTAACTAAATTCATTTTTATAAATAATATCAAAACCTCTGATCATTCAGAGGTTTTTTTTGTATAAATTCGTACATAAATTAATTTTCAAAGCATGAACCTTACATTAGACCAGATACAGGATTTTAAAGGTAAATATCCCAGACAGATCTGGAGTCTCTTTTTCTCAGAAATGTGGGAAAGATTTTGCTTTTATGGTATGCGTGGAATGTTGGTTTTCTTTATGATCTCTCAACTTCATTTAGATGAAAAAGATGCTAATTTACAATATGGGGCAACCCAGGCTTTCGTTTACGCCTTTACTTTTGTGGGCGGAATTTTTGCCGATAAAATTTTAGGTTTTAGAAAATCTCTCTTTTGGGGTGGTTTTTTAATGATTATTGGGAGCGTAATTCTGTCTATAAATCCACACACTTATTTTTTTCTTGGTATTTCTTTTACCGTTGTAGGAACGGGTTTTTTTAAACCAAATATTTCGACAATGGTTGGTAAACTTTACAAATCCGGAGATAACAGAACGGATGCTGGATTTTCCCTTTTTTATGCAGGCATTAATCTGGGCGCTCTTTTGGGCGGTTATTTTTGTGTTGCCATAGGAAAAGGTGAAATGTTCGCTAATTTAATTCCTGAAGATAAAAGATGGAATGTTGCATTTGGATTAGCCGCTGTAGTAATGGTAATAAGTTTAATTAATTTTATTTTTACCCAAAGAAGATTAGGCCCGATCGGATTGCAGCCTTTAAAAATTTTAAAAGACGGTAGCGAAGTTGCCATTGAAAAGTGGAAAGAATATGGTGTTTACGTTTTGTCCCTGATTTTTGTCCCTCTAATAATGATCATGGTTGCAAAAACGGAGTACACAGATTATTTTATGTACACGGTCGGACCCTTAACGCTGCTTTATTTATTTTATGAAATGACGAAAGTCTCCGCGGTTGAACGAAGTAAACTCTTTGCTGCATTAATTTTCATTTTATTTTCTATCGTATTTTGGGGGATTTATGAGCAGAGTGGGGGTTCATTAAGTATTTTCGCTGCACAAAATTTAAATCAGGATTTGTTGGGATTAGATCCAAATGGTGTTAATAATTCTGGCGGCGCATTCTTCATTTTATTAGTCGCTGTACCAATTGGTTTGCTGTGGATCTGGCTTAGCAAAAAGAAACTGGAGCCTAATACGATCATAAAATTCGGACTGGGATTTTTATTTTTAGGTTTAGGATTTTACGCAATTTTTGCCACTAAATTTTTTGCAAATGCGATGGGAGTTACATCTTTAAGTATTTTTACTATTGCTTTATTCATAATAACTTTGGGAGAAATGTGTCTTTCCCCGATCGGACTTTCAATAATGACAAAACTTTCCACTGAAAAACTTCAGGGAATGATGATGGGAATGTGGTTTTTAGCCTCAGCTTACGGCCAATATGTTGCTGGATTAATTGGTGCAAACCTCGCAACAGCAAGAGAAAATTCCTCAAATCTTGAAAAATTGAATGCCTATACTTCCGGTTATAAAGATTTAGGATTATATGCCATCATTGCGGGAGTGGTATTAATATTGATATCGCCACTTGTGAAAAAGCTCATGCACGGCGTGAAATAGTTTTTTTAAAATTTTATCATGAAAAAAATTATCAATCTTTTATTACTTGTTAATTCGTTTTTCCTTAAATCTCAGGTGAAATGGATGACTTTTGCAGATGCAATAGCCGCGCAAAAAGTACAGCCTAAAAAAATTATTATAGACTTTTACGCAGAATGGTGCAAACCCTGCAAAGAGATGGATGCAAGAACATATGGAAATTCTGAAATTTCAAATTATATAAACGAGAATTTTTATCCCGTAAAATTTGAAGCTGATGGAAATGCTACTGTAAGTTATTTGGGTAAAGATTTTGGCAAAAAGGACGGCAAAAGTAAAAAAGAAGCTTTAAATGAATTTACAAGATTCATGAATGTAAGTACAATTCCTTCAACTGTATTTCTTGATGAAAATTCTAATCCTGTGACTAATTTGAATGGATTTTTAACCGCAAAAGAATTAGAGCCTTATCTTCACATGATCGCCACTGATGATTACAAAAAGATAAAATCCAGATCAGATTGGGAAACCTACACTAGTAAGTTAAGATCAAAGATCCGGGAATAAATTTAAATTAAACTTTGTCAAATTTTGTCAAAGTTTTTTTTATTAAAAAAAATCTCTTACTTTCATATCAAATTATTTTTTTTGTTAAATCTCGACACTTCCATAGAATTTTTAAAAGGTATCGGTGCAGAACGTGCAAAGATCATTAAATCAATTCTGGGTCTTTCGACTGTTGAAGATTTTCTTACTTTTTACCCAAACAGATATTTAGATAAAAGTAAAATTTATCTAATTAAAGATTTGTCTGAAGATTTACCGGATATACTTTTAAAAGGTAGAATCACCGATATTCAGGAGATTACTTCTGGAAAGGTAAAAAGATTAGCTGCGAAATTTCACGACAATTCCGGAACGCTTGATTTGGTTTGGTTTCGTTATTCAAAATGGCAAAAAGAACAAATTCCCCTCAATGTTGAACTTTTTATTTTTGGTAAAGCGACTTTGTTTAACAACGTTTTTTCTATTGCGCATCCGGAAATTGAAACTGAAGAAAATAAGGAAACGGAAGTTCGGTTAAGACCTATTTATCCAGGTTCTGAAAAATTGGTAAAACGTGGTTTAAATCAGAAGTTTTTTTTGCAAACGATGAGAAATTTAATGGTAGAAATGCCTAACATCATTAGTGAAAATTTACCAGCCTACCTGATCACGGATTTAAAACTGATGCCTCGTCAAAACGCTTATTATAATATTCATTTCCCGAAAGATTTGGTACATTTTGAAGCTGCAGAACGGCGTTTAAAGTTTGAGGAAGCATTCTTTTTTCAACTTAGTTTTGGACTTAAAAAGCAGTATCATAAGGTAAATTCTATTGGCAATCCAATGCCAAAGGTTGGCGAGAACTTTAATGATTTTTACACCAAATATTTACCTTTTGAACTAACGGGTGCGCAAAAAAAAGTTTTAAAAGAAATAAAAAAAGACTTGGCAAAACCGATTCAGATGAATCGTCTATTGCAGGGTGATGTTGGTTCGGGGAAAACAATGGTGGCTTTATTAGCGATGCTTTTGGTTTTAGATAATGGGTTTCAATCTTGTTTGATGGCACCGACGGAAATTCTCGCACAACAACATTTTAATGGTATTTCAGAACTTTTAAGTGAAACAATTATTAAAGTAAAATTGCTCACAGGTTCGACCAAAAAATCAGAAAGAAAAATAATTCATGAAGATTTATTAACTGGAGAATTATCAATATTAATAGGTACTCACGCCGTTTTGGAAGATATTGTTCAGTTTAAAAATCTTGGTTTGGCAATTATTGATGAGCAACATAGATTTGGTGTGGCGCAAAGAGCAAAACTTTGGGCTAAAAATCAAATACCGCCGCATATTTTGGTCATGACTGCAACACCTATCCCGCGGACTTTAGCGATGAGTTTTTACAGCGATCTTGAAGTTTCTGTTATTGATGAAATGCCTGTTGGAAGAAAGGAAATAATAACGGCTCACAGACGCGAGAAAGACAGGGGTTTTGTCTATAATTTTTGCAAAGACGAAATTAAAAAAGGACGGCAGATTTATTTTGTTTATCCTTTAATTGAAGAATCTGAAACTTTAGATTATAAAAATTTAATGGAAGGTTTTGAAAAAATTTCAGAATATTTTCCTAATCCAGATTTTAATACGACGATGCTTCACGGTAAAATGAAGCCAATTGAAAAGGATGCGGCGATGCAATATTTTGCTGGTGGCAATGCTAATTTAATGGTGGCAACAACAGTGATTGAAGTTGGAGTAAATGTCCCAAATGCTTCAGTGATGGTGATTGAAAGTGCGGAAAGATTTGGACTTTCTCAACTTCATCAACTCCGTGGAAGAGTAGGACGTGGCGCAGAACAAAGTTATTGCATCTTGATGACTTCAGATAAATTAACCAACGAGAGCCGAAAAAGGATCAAAACGATGTGTGAAACCAATGATGGTTTTAAAATTTCAGAGGTTGATATGGAATTGCGCGGTCCGGGAGATATTTTAGGAACTCAGCAAAGTGGTGTGGTTGATTTTAAAAAGCTGGATCTTGTCAAGGATGGAAATATTATCAAAGCATCAAAGGACATTGTCGAAAAAATATTAAAAAAAGATCCGGAACTTTCGGCTGCGGATCATATATCTTTAAAGAATTTTTATGTAAAACAATACAAAGCAAAAAACAAATGGGGAAAAATTTCTTAATTAAGTAGTTCCCATAACGTACATTGCTTCCATAGTTGGTGAAGCAACGCCGCCAGTTTTTTCTAATGTAATTGCGAAAGCCTGCGCTTTGTCTATCACCGCCATAGACTGTATTTTTTCGGGTTGACTATCATCAAACATCCCAGCGCTTACTGGCTTACCGTCAACAATTGCCCAAAGTTGATACTGCTCACCTTTTGGTGCCGCGGGTAAATTATTTACTTTTAAATAAACTTTTTTAGAAGAATCCCAATAAATATTTGCCAGCATTCCAGGATGCGTTTTTACACCCTCAAGTTTAATATTTCTTGAATTTAGCATCAAAGCATTTTGACTTTGAAGATCTGTATTTTGAATTTTTAGCTGGTCATTGCTCGCAGACATTTTAGAAATCTCTTGCTCTTGGTTTTGACTGTTATAAAAATTGTAGCCCAAACTTAATAATAAAAGCAGTGATGCTGCTATTAAAGCAAATTTAGAAAAATTGTTACTTTCCTGCTTATTTGAATTCAAAGGAATTACAGGCGCAATATATTTATTAGTAACGTTAATATCTGAAGTATTGTCGGAATTTTTGCTAAAATCTAATTTGCCAAAAATCTCGGCTTTTAGATGAGAAGGAGGTTCTACAGCATCTATGTCTGCCAAAAGCTCAAAAGTTTTTTGCGCTTCTAAAACTGCTTCCCGCACTTCCAGATTATTTTTCATTACACATTCCAAAATAGAAGCGTCTTCCTGAGGTAGAACTCCTAATGCGTATTCTTCAATAATACCGGTTGATATGTAAGTTTTTGTATCCACTTTTATAAATTGTGTTTAAAACCTTTCAACAATTCGCGCAGTTCTCTTATTGCTGCCCTGCAGCGCGTTTTCACTGTTCCCAAAGGAATTCCAAGATCTTCTGAAATTTCCTCGTGGGTGAAACCGCCAAAATAAGCTTTATTAATTATGATTTTATAGTCGTCACGAAGTTTATCTACAAAAGACTGTACTTCATTAAACTCATGTTTCTGCTCCGTTGAAAGTGTTGTACTGTCATTTACGAAGTCAGGAATACTTTGGTTTTTAAGATCGTTTCGAAAGGATTTAGATTTAAGACGGTCGATCGCTGAGTTGCGTGCTATATTGAGCATCCACGTGTAAAGGCTGCCTTTATTTTCGTCAAAAGAATTGATGGAATTCCATACTTTCACGAAGACATCCTGCAAAACTTCGTTCGTCTCTTCTTTGTAGGTAATGATTTTAATAATTATTCCATAAAGTGCACCGGAATAATTTTCATACAAATAATTAAAGCCAGATTCATCTCTGCTTTTCAGCAAAGTGACCAATTGTTCTGTTGTGAGCTTTAGTTTATTCAAAATCTTAATTCGTTGTAAATATAAATCAATTTTTAAAGAACAGAAACTTTTTTTAAAATTTTTTCGTAAATTATCGTGAAATATTCACATAATTAGTAAATAAAAATAATAATGAAATTTAAAGTCTTAAAATTAGCAGCAATTTGCCTATTTGCAATTGCTATGAGTTCAAATGTAGCAGCTCAAAAAATTCAGATCGTTAACGGAAAAAAGATTGTTAATCCTTTTTATTCCCGTACAAATACTTCAATATTACGATTAACCGATGCTCAATGGAAAAAAGTCTTAAGTAAAGATTTATATGCCACTGCGCGCAAAAATGATACGGAAGCAGCTTTTACGGGAAAATACAATGAGTTTGATGGTTTGGGCACTTATTATTGTGCAGCTTGCGGCAATGCGCTTTTTCGTTCAGATGCAAAATTTGCTTCAACTTGCGGTTGGCCTAGCTTTTTTGAAACAATGAGACCTAAATCTGTTATCTATAAAAAAGATGCATCCTATAATATGGTAAGAACTGAAGTCCGATGTGGCAGATGTGATGCGCATTTGGGGCATTTGTTTGATGATGGTCCTACTGCAAATAAAAAAAGATACTGCATGAACTCCATCTCTCTGGAATTTGTACCGGATAAAAAAATGGCGAAAAAATAAATCTAAAAATAATTTGTGTTCGTAAATTATACCAACACAATGTCACTATGTATTTTTTCAACTATTAAAATTCATTATTTATGAACTATTCAAAAATCACAACCTCAGCATTAGCAGTCCTAATGACTTTCGGTTTAGCAAATCAGGCTTCTGCACAGAAGATGATGACAAAGCAAAAGACCGTAATGGTTGGTGGAGCAGCAATGTACCCTACTAAAAACATCATAGAAAACGCGGTTAATTCTAAAGACCACACAACTTTGGTTGCGGCAGTAAAAGCAGCAGGTTTGGTAGAAACTTTATCAGGTAAAGGGCCTTTCACCGTTTTTGCTCCAACAAATGCAGCTTTCGAAAAATTACCAGCTGGAACTGTAGAATCAGTTTTGCAGCCTGAAAATAAAGCAACATTGACTTCGATCCTAACTTATCACGTAATAGCACGAAAAATTTCTTCTAAAGATTTAGCCGCCTGGATTGCGAAAGGAAAAGGAAAGTACACAGCGAAAACTGTTCAGGGAGAGAAATTAACATTTACAGCTAGCGGAAAAAATATCTATGTTTCTGATATGAAAGGGAACAAAGCAAAAGTTACCATCGCAGATGTTAACCAGTCAAATGGTGTTATACACGTTATAGACACGGTATTAATGCCATAGTTTTCATAGTTTTTTAATGTTATGTGAAGGTGCCGCAATTGGAGATAATTGCGGCATTTTTTATTTAAAAGAATTTGTTTTAATTTTAGTATTTAATATTACTAAAAATTTTTATTTATTAAAAAATAAAACTACTTTGGTTCATTAATTGTAGTAGCCAAAAAGTACAAAATTTAATTATTTTGAAAATAATTTGAGAATTTTATCCTTAGATTATATAGAAAAAAAGCTTTTAATTATGTATAAAATTTAATATTAAATGAAAATGAAGATTTTGTATATATTTAGCGTCTCTTTTAACTAAAAACAGGTAAAATAAATTGAGAGTTAATTTATTAACACAATTTTAACACATTGTTTTAAAATAAAAAAACGAACATTAAATCTAAAAAATTTAAGCTGTCGTAAGTAACATTATAAACTTTCACTAAAATAATAATTAAAAAAGTAAAATTATGAACTATTTAAAAATGACCGTAGCAACACTTGCATTAACTGCAGGGATTGCATTTTCAACTCAATCTTGCTCATCAATGATGGGAAACAAATCCATGGATATGGATAAAACAGTAATGGTTGGTGGAGCAGCAATGTATCCTACAAAAAACATCGTTGAAAACGCTGTAAATTCAAAAGACCATACAACTCTAGTTGCAGCTGTAAAAGCAGCAGGTTTAGTAGAAACTTTATCAAGTAAAGGACCATTCACGGTTTTCGCACCTACGAATGAAGCTTTCGATAAATTACCTGCAGGAACTGTAGATACAGTTTTAAAACCTGAAAATAAAGCAATGCTTACTTCAGTTTTAACTTACCACGTTGTTCCGGGAAAAATTTCTTCCAAAGATCTTGCTTCATGGATCATGAAAGGTAACGGATCCTACATGGCAAAAACTGTACAAGGTGAAGAATTAACTTTTACAATGTCAGGAAAAAATATTTATGTTGCTGATATGAAAGGCAACAAAGCAATGGTAACAATTGCAGATGTAAACCAATCTAATGGAGTAATACACGTTATTGACAAGGTATTAATGCCATAGTTTTCATAGTTTTTTTATGTTATGTTAAGATGCCGCACTCTAAAAAGGGTGCGGCATTTTTTATTTAAAATTTAAATTCCATTAAAAAATCATCCATAACGAAGCCGTTTCCTATATCAAAAGTTCCTTCTCTATATGTCTCAAATCCTTGTGATTCGTAGAATTTGATAGCTGGATTTTCCTTGTTCACATTTAAAATTATTCTGCTATTATCAGTTTTTTTTATTTCAGATTTTAAAAATTCAACTGCAAATTTTCCGAATCCTTTTCCTTTTGTTTCCTTTAAAAGATAAATTCTGTGAAGTTTGGTCGTATTTTTTTCATAACAAGTTTCAAAACCCAAAATGCCGACTGCAGTATTTTCTGCTGAATTAATTAAATAATATTTATAATTTTTATTCTCAAAATCTTTACTTAAAGCTTTTTCACTGTACATAATTTCAAGCATATAATCGATTTGTTCATCAGAAATAATGCCTGGATAATTGGCGCGCCAGCTTTTTTCTGCTAAAGATTTAATTAGAGGTATATCTTTTTCTTCTGCTTTTTTGATCGTCATTTTATAGCTTTAAATTAAATTGGTTAAATTTTTAAAATTATTTAGGTCAAATATAATAAATATTAAAAATTAAGGGAAAAATAAATGAGCGGAGAAATAAAGTTCATGTTTAAAATATTCTTTCTCAACACTTTTGTGGCTAATTTTTATTAAATTTGCACCCTCAATAATCGGCCGTTTGGTCATTCAATTTGTGAGCGGAATTTATTCCGAAATATTCAATATTTTTAAAAAAATGCGTACAAAATCAACCGGTCAAAAAAAGATAAATATCGTCACACTCGGCTGCTCGAAGAATGTTTATGATTCTGAAGTTTTAATGGGACAATTGCAAGCCAACGGAAAAGAAGTTGTGCATGAAGACCGTGGTGATATTGTCGTTATAAATACCTGCGGGTTTATAGACAACGCCAAGGAAGAAAGCATCAACACTATTTTAGATTACGTTGATGCAAAAAAACGCGGCGAAGTAGAAAAAGTATTTGTTACAGGATGTTTGTCCGAAAGATATAAACCGGATTTATTACGTGAGATTCCAGATGTTGATCAATATTTTGGTACGAGAGATCTTCCACTTCTGTTAAAACAACTTGGCGCTGATTATAAGCACGAGTTAGTTGGTGAAAGAATGATCACAACGCCAAAACATTACGCCTATTTAAAAATTTCCGAAGGTTGCGACAGGCCGTGTTCTTTTTGCGCAATTCCTTTAATGCGGGGAAAACATATTTCAACACCGATAGAAAATTTAGTTTTAGAAACTAAAAAGCTGGCTAAAAAAGGGGTAAAAGAATTAATTTTAATTGCACAGGATCTTACATTTTATGGTCTGGACATTTATAAGAAACGCGCGCTTGGCGATTTGCTAAAAGAATTGGTAAAAGTGGACGGTATTGAATGGATTCGTTTGCATTATGCTTTTCCTACAGGTTTTCCTGAAGATGTTTTAGATATTATAAGAGAGGAAGAAAAAATATGTAATTATATTGATATTCCGTTACAACATATTAATTCTAAAGTTTTAAAAGACATGAAACGTGGAACTAGCCACGAAAAAACAAATGCTCTTTTAGATAAATTTCGGGAAAAGGTGCCAAATATGGCGATAAGAACAACTTTAATAGTCGGTTTTCCCGGCGAAAGCGAAGAAGACTTTCAGGAGATGAAAGAATGGGTGAGAACGCAGCGTTTTGACCGTTTAGGATGTTTCACATATTCTCACGAGGAAAATACCACAGCTTTTGTTTTAAACGATGATGTGCCGCAGGAGGTAAAAGATGCACGTGTGGAAGAAATTATGGAGGTACAGTCGCAGATCTCCTGGGAGAAAAACCAGGAAAAGATCGGTAAAGTTTTCAATTGCTTATTTGATCGAAAAGAAGGTAATTATTTTGTCGGAAGAACTGAATTTGATTCTCCCGATGTTGATAATACTGTATTAGTACCAACTGAAAATATTTATATATCTGTTGGAGATTTCGCAAACGTAAAAATTACTTCAGCAGAAGAATTTGATTTAATTGGTGAGTTAGTTTAAATTATTTACCATATTTAAAAATAAAAAATCCCTTCATTTTGTGAAGGGATTTTTTATTTTAACTAATTGATATATAATGCATTGTGTATGATTTTAACAAATAAATATCTAATTTTAGTTAATTGCATTAACTTTTAATGAAGATTTTTAACACAAATTAACAATCTTTGGAAAAACCCTTTAACAAAGGGAAAAATAGAAAGTCTTTATGTAATTTAACAAAACTTTAACACAATTAGTTAATGAAGTTATTGCATAGTTCAAAAACTAAATACCTTTGACCCGTCAAAAAACCCAAAATATATAAAATGGAAAAAAGACTTATATTAATAGCGATAATGATAATATCAGTTTTCGGTATTTATTCTTTCAAAAGCGGTGCCAATTTAGATAGCGTAAAAACAAGTTTCGCATCTTATTACCACAGCAAGTTTAACGGTAAAAAAACAGCAAGCGGTGAGATTTTTAGTAATACTAAAATGACCGCAGCAAATAAAAGCCTTCCGTTCGGTACATTAGTAAAAGTTACTAATCTTCGCACAAATAAAAGTGTAGTTGTTAAAATCAACGATAGAGGACCTTATCATACATCTCGAGCAATTGATCTTTCAAAAGCAGCGTTTGATGAAATTGGAAATCTGGATCGTGGAATAATGCCAATTGAATATGAAGTTGTGAATTAAAACACTTCTAATTTTAAAAACAAAAAAAGTTTGCTTCGGCAGGCTTTTTTTTTGGATTAATTTAAATATTGTATCGGAAACGCTTATATCAAAAATTAATAAAAGACATTATAAAATTAAAAAATACAGCAATAAAAGTAAAATTCTACAAAAAAAATCTTTTGCACGATTTGTGTATAGTAGAAAAGATTTCTTATTAGAAGTTATTTGAAATCTTTATATTTACATACACAAATGAATCTTATGAAAAATACTAATTCCGTTTACGAACAGAATGGTTACGACCGTAACTCTATATTAAATGAAAATTATCTATTTATAAATAATTTTACAAAAAAAACGGGGAGATTCGGAAACTATTATCAACATGAGGACAGTGCACTATTTAGATGCTGGTTCTTAAATGGCAATTTGCAGGTAGGGAAAAAAAGTGGAGTTGATGGAGAATGTTTCTGGGTCGCAGCGATTCAAAATGAAATAGATTTCAAAAATATTTATCGAATCATCACTTCCAAAGAGTTATTAACAACTACAATGTCATTGGAATTAAATGGCTATTCGTTTGAAACTGGTGTATAACTAATTTTCTACAATAAACATTTTTTAAATTTTCTTCTGTCTTTTTTGTTCCGTCACAGACTGGAAAAAACGACAAAGTGAATACATAGAAAGTTGGCCCGCAGGACCATTCAGATTGTATTCAAACCCATGGGTTCCCCAAGGAATTGTCAGCAGATAATTTTTAACTTTATTTTTATCAAGTTCTCTTTTAAGAGCTACACTTTGTACATGCCAAACGTGAGCATCATTAATTCCGTGTGCTAAAAATGTCGGTGGTGATTGTGAATTGACATGGAACAGAGCAGATTCTGCGTTATATCTTTCAGGTACCTCTTCAGGAGTTCCGCCCAAAAAGTCACGTTCTACTTTTTTTGAATCCATTATCCATGGATTATCCGGGTTTTTGTAGCTCCACGGCAATGCAATCGCACCGTAAAAACCTGCCACGCCTTTTACGCCATTTTCATGACCAGTATAGGCCATTGTTAAAACTATCGATGCGCCAGCAGAGCGGCCTAACATTACAAAATTCGTAGTATCAATTTTTAATTCGGTTGCATGAGCCCGCAGCCATTTAAATGCCGAATGCAGATCTTCCTGCTGCGCCGGACTTGGATATTTTGGAGCAAGCCGGTAACTTATAGTTGCGACTTGATAACCAACATTTGCAAAATAAGTATTTTCATGCTCAATTTCATGAAAATTTCCCTGTTTCCATGAGCCGCCATGAACGACAACTAAACAAGGGCGAACGCCGGGAAGGGCAGAATGTGTAAAATTTAATTGTAAATCTACACCATCAGGTTTTGCAAAAGTGTAGGTTTTATAAGGAATATCTTTTGCGCCGTTTCCTGTAAACATTTGCAAAAAACTAAAAGGTTTGTCCTGATGAAAGCCTTTTACCTCTGAATCTTTCAGTCCGTAGGCATTTTCAAGTTCTTTGTCTAAATTACTGCCAACATTATATGCACGAACAATTGGTGAGGTCAATATTACAAAAGTCACCGCACTTATAATCAAAGAAAATTTTCTAAGCTTTAAAGAATACCAACTCCAGATAAAAAGCGCAAGTGAAACAAGCATAAATATCCACGGAAATTCTGGCACTGCGATCCCGGCATACCAGGTACTTTGACTGGGAACCGGAAAATAATTAACTAGAGACAGTACGAAGAGAATGATGATGAGTATAAATCGTATCAAAATGTTAGTTTTTAGTTATCGTGTTATATAATTGTAAAAGATACGATTAAATATAGATGTTAGACTTAAATCTCCATTCCATTTTTATTTTTTAAAAACTTCTAAATAAGATATTTTTTAAACAAAAAATAAGATTCTATCCGCCAATTGTGATCATACTTCGATTATGATGATTGCTTAAATCTTCAAAATCCGCATTTTCATCCATTCCGGCGCGAACTGCTTTTTTCTTTGTCACAGCCGTATAAATAACGTCCTCAATATTATCGCCATTTCTTAATGCTGTTAAAAGATCAGTCTCGGAAGTTGAAAATAAACAGTTTTTAATTTTACCGTTTGCCGTTAAACGAATTCTGTTACAAACATCACAAAACGGATTTGTTACTGAAGAAATAATTCCAAAACTTCCCGCGTAATCTTTTATTTTAAAATTTCTCGCGGTAAAATTCTGTTCATTTTTTATAGAAATAATATCTTCTGACTTGTATTTGTCAGAAACTCTATCCAAAATTTGTTGGTAACTGACCAGTTTAGATTTATCCCAACTGTTTCCGCTAAAAGGCATAAACTCAATAAACCTGATATTCACAGCATTATTTTTGGTAAATTCTATAAAATTAATTATCTCATTTTCATTAAAATCATTGAGTAGAACTACGTTTACTTTTACGTTGAAACCTTCTTTAATCAGCAAGAGAACATTTTCAAAAGCTTTGTCAAATTGATTTCGTTTTGTGATCGTATTAAATTTTTCCGGGTTTAAAGTATCCAAACTAACATTGATATCTCTTAAATCGTATTTTTTAAAATCATCAATAAAACGATCAACTAAGATTGCATTAGTCGTAATTGAGATCTGAACGGGAAATTCAGCTAATCCGGCTAAAATTTCCGAAAAATCTTTTCTTAAAAGTGGTTCGCCACCTGTTAATCTTATTTTATTTACCCCGTTTTTCACGAAAACTTTTGCGATCTCTACCACTTCAGATGAGGTCATTAAATTTTCTTTCGGCGTCAATGGTACGCCGTGTTCCGGCATACAATAAGTACAGCGCAAATTGCACTTTTCTATGAGCGAGATCCGCAAATAATTATGTTGACGTCCGAATGTATCGGTTAATATTTCTGTCGTTTTACTCATTTAATGTTTGTCTCCGTTCATCATTTTAAAACTGTGAAAAAGTGCCGGAAAAACGGCATCTAAACTTTCTTCCACGCCTTTGCTGGAACCGGGAAGTGATAAAATTAGAGTCTCATCAAGTGTCCCGACAATGCTTCTGGAAAGCATTGCAAACGGCATTCTGTCCTGACCGTATCTTCTTATCGTTTCCTCTGCGCCGGATAATCTTTTATCCAGAAGTGGCAGAATGGCTTCCGGTGTGTTGTCTCTCGGTGACAAACCTGTTCCGCCGGTTAAAACAATAATATTGTAAATTTTTTTCAGGTCCTTCACAGCATTTTGAATTTTATCTAAATCATCGGAAACGATAAATATTTCTGATGTTTTCAAACCAAATTTCTGCATTTTTTCTTTAATAACTAAGCCCGATTTATCAATTCCTTCACCTTTAAATAAACTGTCAGAACAAACAATAATTCCCACTTTTAAACCAGAAATATCAGCAATAGGGAAAGAACTTTTTCCGCCCTTTTTTTCTAAAAGTTTGATGGTTTTTATCTCAATTCCTTTATCAATAGGTTTTAGCATATCGTAAATATTGAGTGCGACAACACTTGCGCCGTGCATTGCTTCAACTTCCACGCCTGTTTTATAAATAGTTTTTACAGTTACTTTTATGATAATTTCAAGATCTTTAATTTCGTATTCAACGCCTGTAAATTCGATTGGCATCGGATGACAGTCGGGTAATAATTCAGGCGTTTTTTTTACCGCTAATAATCCGGCGGCTTTGCTCATTTCAAAAATATTTCCCTTCGGAACTTTATTATTTTCAATAGCTTTTATCGTTTCTATAGTGCTAACGGAAACCGTCGCCTGAGCTGTCGCACTCCGTAAAGTATTTGATTTATGTGTAATATCTACCATTTAAATATTCTTTTTCCATTGGTGAGATTCATCTTCAAAAATTTCTTTTCCAAAGATCGGCACTTCACTTTTTACACGATTCACGATGTATTCTGTCGCCTCGTAAACTTCCGGCCGGTGTCCTGCAGAAACAAAAACCAACAGGCAAATCTCGCCCACATTTATTCTTCCCAAACTGTGATAAATATGCATGCAGGTCAGATGGTATTTCTCAAAAGTTTCTTCCCTGATGATTTCCAGTTTCTTATTTGCCATTTCTTCATAACAGCTAAAATGTAATGCAGTAACGTTTTTACCCTCAATAACATCCTTCCGAACCTGACCCATAAAAATATTATGTGCGCCAATTTCGCTTTTGGTCTGGTGATTTTGAATCATTTCTGCAATAAATTCCGGGGTAATTTTACCCTGCAAAAAGACCTGTTTTGTTTTCTTTGTCATTAATTTCTGGTGCATTTTCCATTAAACAATAAATGTTATTAAAGTTTTTCTCGATTAAAATTTTTGCTGCAACTTCACTTCTTTTTCCACTTTGGCAAAATATAAATAGAGGATTTTCGGTTGGAATTTTATCTAAATTTTCCTCTAAATTAAGAATTGGAATTTGAAGGTAGTTTTCAAGTGAAATTTTCGGTTTTTCCTCAGGATTTCTCACATCTAAAAAAGTGCCGTTTAGTTCTTTTGCTTCTTTAAATGAAATTTTATTGATTTTTTGAGAATATTCATTAACGAAAAAATCTTCGGTGATATAATGAGCTTCCTTTTTTTTGTAATTAAATAAATGCTGTTCGTTATTTAAAGAATTGACTAAAAGCATCTTGTCAGTCAATAATTTTCCGATATTTAAAAAATATTTAAAAACTTCGTTCGCCTGATAAATTCCTGCCATTGCAACAGTGACGGGCATCACACCAGCTTCCGCGCAACTTTGAACTTCCTGCGGTGGATTCGGATAAAGACATCTGTAATTTCCGCTGTTTTCAACATTAAATGTCGCAATTTGAAACTGAAAACGATAAACAGACGCATGAACAAACGGTTTTTTCGTTAAAATACAAGCGTCGTTAATTAAATATCTGATGTTAATATTGTCCGTCGCATCAACAATTAGATCAAATTCCGTGAAGATTTGTAAAGCATTATCGACATTTAAATAGTCGTCATAATTTTTAATTAAAATATCCGGAAACTGCATTTGTAACTTTTCTGCTGCGGTTTTTGATTTTGATTGATTTAAATCTTTTTCAGAAAATAAAATCTGGCGGTGAAGATTACTGTTCGTAACCACGTCGCCGTCAATAATCCCAATTTTTCCTATTCCAGAGGAAGCAAGATAAGGCAAAACAGCATTTCCCAAACCTCCGGCTCCAACTACCAAAACGGAAGCATTAGTTAACTTTTCCTGACCTTTTTGACCAATTTGTGGCAAAGTTATTTGACGTAAATATCTGTTTTTTTCCATAGTATTTATCCTCCTGCAAACGCAGAAAGAACTGCAATTTCGTCTATTTCTTCTAAATTTTTCTCCTCTGAAATTTCTATAATTGAATGATTGACCGCAATTTGAAAATCACTTTCATTCAAATGATAAGTTATTTTTAAAAAAGTGATCAGAGAATTAACGTCAGAAATTTCCTGCAAATTTTCTGAAGTTTTGTTGGTCTTTTCAGCTATTTCGCCAAAATATGAGATTTCCATTTTTTCTTAAATATTTTTAAAGGTAATTAATCGAGTTTCAAATAAGAAACCGATTCTCCTTTTTTTATGATTTTTACATTTTCCGGCACAATAAGCAAAGCATTTGAAACCGCAAAAGATTTCAACATGGAAGAAGCCTGCCCGGAAAATTCTGTCGCAATATCATTTTCCACATTTCCTTTTAAAAATAAAGTTTTTGCAAAATTATTTTTTATATCATTTTCGGATTTTGCCTGTAATTTTGGCAACTGTAAAGTTTTAAAACCCATTTGCGCTTTTAAAAGTGGCAACGCATAAATGTAAAAACACGTTAAACTTGCGGCAGGATTTCCAGGTAAAGCGAAAATCATTTTTTCTTCTTTTTTACCAAACCACAGCGGTTTTCCTGGTTTTTGATTGACTTTATAAAAAAGTTGATCTGCGCCATTTTCTTTTAAAGCTTCTTCTACAAAGTCATAATCACCAACAGAAATTCCACCTGAAATTAAAACAACATCGTTATTTTCCAGTAATTTTTTAAGGCAAATTGTGGTTTCCTCTAAAATATCTTTTGCAAATAAAATTTCTACTTCTTCGATGCTGAGTTTTTTTAGAGCCAACTTCAAAGTCAAAGAATTGCTGTCAAAAATTTCACCTTCCGCTAAAGTATCTCCGCTTTTTTTGATTTCATTCCCAGTAATTAAAATCCCTACTTTTGGTTTTGCGTAAACCTCAATATTTTTAATTCCAAGTCCGGCTAAAAAACCGACGGCAGCTTCATTTAAAAAATTTCCTTTTTCTAAAGCCACTTCTCCAACCTTGATCTGTTCACCTTCCGGTCGCACATTGCTGCCTTTTTCGGGAATTTTATCAATAAATATTTGATCTTCAGTTCTTGCAACATGTTCTTGCATCACGACTGTATCTGCATCATCAGGAACTCTTGCTCCGGTAAAAATACGGATTGCTCCGCCTTTTTTTATTTCAATATTCTTCGAAATACCGGTTTGAATTTCGGCAATCACTTTAAAAGAATTTTCTTCTGAATGAATAAACGCATAACCATCCATCGAAGACTGCCTGAAAGGCGGCATATTTAAAGGTGAGATCACATCTTCTGCTAAAATATAACCGTAAGAATCTGCAACATTTTTCGTCACGGATTTTAAAGGAAAACAATATTTTTCTACGATGGAAAGTGCTTTTGAAACTGAAATCATTTAATAAAATTTTTATAGTCTTCGGGCGTATCAATGTCTGTTAAATCAACTTTCATGTCAATTGTTTTCACATCCAAAACATCATTATTCAGCAGATCTGAGGCGCCTTTTTCTCCTTGCAATTTACGTAAATCCGGAAAATATTTTAGCGGAAAAATTGCGGGAACTCCATTTTTTTTTGAGTATTTAGAGGCGAAAATATGATCAGGTTTTTTTTTAAAATTTAAAATTAAAGCGTTCAGATAATCTGCTTTTATATTTGGTTGATCGCCGAGCATGATCAAAGCTGCATCAAATGACGATTTTTCTAAATATTTTATCGCGCAGGAAATACTGGAACTCACTCCTTCAGTATAATTTAAGTTCTCAATAATATCAATATTATAATCTTTAATGTTAGACCTAATTTCAGTTGAATTTGCACCTAAAACGCAAAAAATATCTTCGACGTGTGTTTTCAAAGCATTTTCAATGGTCAAACCTAAAAGTGTTTTATCACCTACTGGCAATAATTGTTTGGCGGTTTTCATCCGGGAAGAATTTCCGGCAGCGAGAATTAAAAGGGCAATTTTCATTGATCAGAATGAATTTTTCCAATATTGTTTTGCATCTCCATCAAATCAGTTTTTCGGGTCACAACTAAAATTTCTGAAAGAATTGACAGCGCAATCTCTTCAGGTGTTACAGCGCCAATATTTAAACCTGCGGGACTGTGGATTTTATCTAAAAATTCTTCGTCAAGATCTGGATTTAATTCAATCAATTCATTTAATATCAATTCCCGGCGTTTTTTAGAACCTAAAATTCCGATATATTTTAGATCGAAAAGCTGTAATTTTAGAAGATATTTGAGATCAAGTGCGTAATTATGCGTCATTAAAATTACGGCAGTTTGTGCATCTAGATGAAAATCTGCGATCTCCGGCGTTTGCGCAGAAACATTTTTAGCCCCCGGAAAATCTGAAAGTTCTTTTGGATCTTTTATCGAAGTAATGATTTCAACGTCCCAACCGAGAAAACTTGCCATTGTACACAGTTTTACGGAATCATGTTCGCCACCAATAATAATTAATTTAAAAGCTGGTTCTAGATTTTGAGTAAAAAGCTCTAAATTATCTGTTTTTTCTAGATCAAATTGATCGTTAAATTTATAAGCAGAATTATCATTAAATTTAATTTGACTTCCAAAATTTCCTATCACATCATCTTCTTTTTTAAACAAAGAACTGATCTGAAAACTTTCTCTTTTATGTAAAACTTCCTGAAATTTTAAATTAAGCGCTTCTGAAATTTTAAACGGTTCAATTAAAATATAGAGAATGCCTTCACAACCTAATCTGTAGCGGCCATCGTAAGTCATTACTTTTGCTTCGCCAGTTTTAAAAACACTTTCTGCGCGGTATTTTATTTCTTTTTCTACGCAACCGCCACTTACGGCGCCCGTCAACTTTCCATCTTCTGAGATCAACATTGTAACGCCAGGTTTTCTATAAGATGAACCTTCTAAAAAAACCACTGTCGCCAAAACGCTTTTTATGCTGTTTTGTTGATTTAAAAGGACATTTTCAAAGATTTTTTTTAGTTCGTGTGTCATTAAAATTATCAGTGTAGACTTATGAAAAATTGATTCGAATCAAAATTAGTAATTTTTAAAGCATCGCAAAAATTAAATTTAATATGACAGTAAAAGATTTAAACTATGATTTTTGTCGATATTTTGATAAATAGTAAGATTTTCTAAAAAGCATTTTTATTTTCAGATTTTTTTTTTAATTTAGTAAACGAAATAAGCGTATTTATTTCAAATCAACTTTAATCATTTTTTATGAATAAATCTATAAATAAATCAGGTCTTACCGAGGCTGAACAAAAATTACTAGAAGAAATTTTGGCTGAAGATGCAGCTGGGGTGACTCCTTTAGGTGAAAGTCGCCGCCATTTTATAAAACTAATGATGACTGCTGGTGCGGGCGTAATGGCTTTACAAATGGTTGGCGGTGCGCAGGCTGTTACTAAAGGTTTCACCGCTGAAGAACCAACTTCGCTGGAAAATCCTTTAAAAGTTAATTTTAAAGTAAACGGCGTGTCAAAATCATTAACGATAGACTCTAGAATGACTTTGCTCGATGCTTTGCGGGAGCGTTTGCAATTGACAGGTTCCAAAAAAGGTTGTGATCATGGTCAATGTGGTGCGTGTACGGTAATTGTGGATGATCATCGGCTTCTTTCGTGTTTAACTTTAGCAGCAAGTTGTGAAGGAAGTTCCGTAACTACAATTGAGGGAATTGCAAATAATGATGTTTTGCATCCTATTCAATCTTCGTTTATAAAACATGATGGTTTCCAGTGTGGTTATTGTACGCCGGGACAAATCTGTTCCTCAGTTGCTTTGCTTGGTGAAATTAAAAGGGGCGATGTCAGTTTTGTAACACCTGATGTTAAAAATATGAAACCAGTAATTTCTGACGATGAAATCAGAGAAAGAATGTCTGGAAATATTTGTCGCTGCGGCGCTTATCCTAACATCATTGCGGCAATACGCGAGGTTTATGGTGGAAAAGAAGTTGCCCAGTTTTGGCAGTTTTTAGATGATAAGGAAAGTGTTGCTCAAAGTAGTATTACAAATTTAAAAGAAGAAAAAACGATATGAGAGCCTTTAAATACTCAAGAGCAACCGAGCCTAAAAGTGCTTCAAAATTAGTCTCTGCAAATGAAAAAGCGCAGTTTTTAGCGGGAGGTACAAATGTTTTGGATCTAATGAAAGAAGATGTGGAAAGACCAACTGAGCTTGTTGACATTTCCAAAATTCAGTTGACTGATGTGACCGAAAGTGGCAATCTGATTTCCATTGGCGGACTTGGCAAAAATACGGCAACTGCAAATCATCCTTTAATAAGAAATAATTTTCCGATGTTGACGCAGGCGATTTTAGCAGGCGCCTCCGCTCAGATCCGAAATATGGCGACGAATGGTGGAAATTTAAACCAAAGAACACGTTGTTCCTACTTTTTTGAAACGGCAATGCCTTGTAATAAAAGAGAACCTGGTTCTGGTTGTGGTGCTTTGGAAGGCGTAAACAGAATGCACGCTATTTTTGGCTGGTCAGAAAGTTGTATCGCTGTTCATCCGTCTGATATGTGTATTCCTTTAGTCGCTTTGGATGCAGTTGTTAAAATTCAAGGTGTAAATGGTGAGATGAAAAATATTCCTTTCTCAGATTACCACAGACTTCCGGGAAATGATCCTCAAAAAGATAATAACTTAGTTCATGGTGAACTAATCACGTCCATCGATATTCCAAAAAATAATTTTGCAAATAATTCCTGTTATTTAAAAATAAGAGACCGATCCAGTTATGCATTTGCTTTAATATCAGTTGCAGCAGCTTTGGAGCTTGATGGCAAATCCATAAAAGATGTTCGTTTGGCTATGGGCGGCGTTTCACATAAACCTTGGCGTGCTTTGGCAGCTGAAAAATTTTTAAAGGGAAAAACAGCAAATATGGCAAACTTTAAAATTGCGGCCGAGGAAGAAATGAAATCAGCTAAAGCTTTTGAACACAATCAATTTAAAATTGAAATGGGCAAAAAAGCAATTGTCAGAGCTTTATCTCAAGCTTTAGATGGCGGAACAGCGTAGTGAAAACTTCAGACTTTCTAAAAATATCTTAATTAAATAAAATTATTAATGAATGGCTAAAATTAAGTCTTCTTATAAATAGAGATTTGTTTTGGTAGAATTTATTAAATCAAATAAAAAATTTACTCATGGAAAAAGAAACCGTAATAGGGAAACCGCTGGACAGAATTGATGGGCCACTGAAAGTAAGCGGTACTGCAAAATATGCGGCGGAATTCAATCAAAAAAATATGGCTTATGCTTTTCCGGTTCGGTCAACAATTGCCAGTGGTTCGATTTCAAGCATTGACATTTCCGAAGCAAAAAAAGCGCCCGGAGTGGTCAATATTCTTACACATGAAAATGCGCCAAAATTAGCGCCTGCAAGTGGGGAAGAGTTCAAAAAAAGTGGAGCAAGCGTAGGGGAAAATTTTATTCCTATGCAGGATAATCAGGTTCATTACTGGGGACAATATATCGCGCTTGTGATTGCAGAAACTTATGAGGAAGCTCGTATGGCTGCGGCAATGGTTAAAGTTAATTATACAAAAGGAATTGTTTCAGTCAATTTAGAAAAAGCGCTTCCGGGCGGTTTCAGACCGGAGAAATCCAATGGACAGCCTGCCCAGATCAACGCTGGAAAAACACAATCGATAATTGATTCAGCTGCTGTTAAGGTTGATCATTCTTATTCAACATCCACGGAAAATCACCATCCTATGGAACCTCATGCTTCCGTTGCAGTCTGGAACGGGGAAAGTAAAGTTACATTATATAGTTCTTCACAAGGCGTTATTGCATTAAGTGCAACAGTTGCCTATTTTTTTAAATTAAAACCGGAAAATGTTCAGATCATCAATCCTTTTGTTGGTGGTGGTTTCGGATCTAAAGGTTCAGAATGGGGTCAGGGAATTTTAGCGACAATGGCTGCAAAAGTGGTGAAAAGACCTGTGAAGTTGGTTATTACGCGTCAAATGATGCAAACCAATGTTGGCCGCAGAAGTGAAACAATTCAGAAAGTAGCATTGGCAAGTGATAGAAACGGAAAATTACAGGCAATTCGTCATGAAAACGGCACTTACGCCAATCTTTCAGAATATTTTGAACCAAGTGGAAAGCAATCCGCGGTTTTATACGCATCACCTCTAAGGGAAATTACCCATAAAGTGGCAAAACTAAATATTGGAACACCAACATTTATGCGTGCTCCGGGAGAAACTCCGGGCGTTTTCGCTTTGGAAACGGCAATGGACGAGTTGGCTTACGAATTAAAAATGGATCCGATAGAATTGCGGCGTATTAATCACACCGCTGTAGATCCAATGAAAAATCATCCTTTTAGCAGTGAATATCTGCTCGATTGTTATACAATTGGTGCAGAAAAATTTGGCTGGAATAAAAGAGACATGAAACCAGGCAAAAATAAAGTTGGAAATCAATTAATTGGCTACGGAATGGCGACTGCGACTTATCCTGCCATACGAAGTTCTGCATCGGCAAAGGTTCAACTAAAAAGTGACGGTTCCTTTGTGGTAATGTGCGCAACACAGGATATTGGCACAGGAACTTACACGATCATGGCGCAAACTGCTGCTGAAGCTTTAGGAGTTGATGTTAAAAATATTACCGTAAAATTAGGAGATTCAAGCCTTCCACCGGGACCAGTTTCCGGAGGTTCTACAACAACTGCCAGTGTAAATCCAGCTGTTTATGAAGCTGCAAAAAAACTTCGAAATGACCTCTTGATTTTAGCCAGGGCAGATTCTCAATCTCCGCTTTATGGTAAAAAAACAGAAGATATTAACTTTTCAGATGGCTTATTTTATTTAAAAAATGACCCAGCGAAAAAAGATGCCTACGTCGCGATTATGTTAAGACATAAAAAAACTTTGATGGAAGGTTGCGTGACAGCAATGCCTGCTTCCGGAAGTGGATTAGGTTCTCAAAAATCAATGTGCAGCAACGCAGAGATTGAACTGGATGAAAATGGAGATGCTGAGAAATATTCCTTTCACTCTTTCGGGGCGCAGTTTGCGGAAGTTTGGGTGGATGAAGATTTTGGAACTGTTCGCGTTAAAAGATTTGTAAGTGTTCATGATGTAGGAACGATCATGAATGAAAAAACCGCACGTTCACAGATTCTTGGTGGTGTAATTTATGGATTTGGTTCAGCTTTAATGGAGGAAACAGTTTATGATCAACGTTATGGAAATCCGGTGACGCGTACTTTAGCAGATTATCACGTTCCGGTGAATTTAGATGTGCCGGAAATTGATGTTTATTTTATCGGTAAAAAAGACCCGCATATTTCGCCAATTGGCGCAAGAGGAATTGGCGAAATTGGTATTACCGGCGTTTCTGCAGCAATTGGAAATGCGATATTCAATGCGACAGGAAAAAGACTTCGGGATCTGCCATTTACACCAGATAAATTAGTGTAAGTTGTACGACATTATAATATTTTAATGCAAACTTAAAATTGTATTAATGACAAAAAAAGCGTTGGTAATCAACGCTTTTTTTTTGTAGAAATGAAGGTGCTTTGAGTATATCTTCGTAGAACTCAATAGAGGCTTATTTTAATTAAAATCAGTTAATTATCTATTAATAAATACTTATTAAATGGAATAAATAACACCTAATCTGATTCTAGATTTTTAAAAAAGGGGCTCCGTCTAATAGCAATGAATTTTAATCTTTTTTTTTAAATTTCATAAAACGCAATATTAATAAGGGTTTAGTAACAGGTAATTTCTTTAAAAGATAAAACGAAAATTCGTTTTTGATAATTTTTAGTCAAAATTAGAGATTTTAATTTTAAATCTTCATTTATAGTAAAAAACTAAACGTAATTTTTGAAAGTTCCTGTAAATATTTAATTTTTAGAATAGAAATTGATAAAATTGTCCACTTCGTTTGTTTATGGGCATCCTTTACTACAAACAAAATTTTTATTGGTTGCAATTCGTTCTTTATTTAATTTCGCAAAGAAGATTTTAGTGTCTTTTAATTTCGGGTTTTCATAAATCTCGTCTGGTGTGTATATTTTGTGAAAATAGTGGGGCTTTACACCGTTATATTCTAAATAAGATTTATCCACATGATTTTTCAATTCAAATGAAACTACTTTATTCTGTTTCAAAAAAGTTTGTTTCAAAATTCGGTTATTTCCTTCGATCAAACTATTTGAAAAAAGCACGTCTTTTAATGCAACTTTTTTGTGAATGCCTACCTTACAGTCAATAATAAATTCATGAATTGTAATATTGTTGTTTTCACTTCCGCCATCTACAATCAAATCTAATTTTTGCGTGTCAATTTTTAAATCTTTTTTCTGTAAAAATTGCTCATCAATCGCACGTTTTAAACTCTTTAATCTTATCGCTCCAGAAAGTTTTTCACTCACATCCCAATCCAAAACCTTTCTCGAGAAATTGTCCATCAAAGTGTAAATGAACATCATTTTATTGTCCGTGGTTTTGTATCTCGTAACATCCATGTGCCAAATTTCATTCGGCTTTTCTGCTCTTATAGAAATTCGCTTTCGCTTTTGGTAAAATTTCTTACGCTTCAATCCGAACCCCAAAAGTTTTGCATAATGATACCAACTTTGTCTGGACATAGAAATTTTGCCGTCTTTCACGCCTTTTCCCCAAACAGAGCCGCTGCTCCAATGAAGATACTTTTTATCCGCCAATAACAATTTCATTATATGGATTTCCTTTTGGCTAATTTGTCGGCTAACTCTTTTGTAACACATCCAAATCAGAGATTCCTTACATTCATATTTCTTCATTTTTTGCCATTGCCCAAATTGATTTGATGAGATTTTTAAAAATTTTAAAACCACACTTTTGTTTTCCGAAATCTCTATAAATTTTGCAATAAAAGGGGTTAAAATTCTATAATTGGTTTTAATGAAATTTTGAAATTTTTTCTCACCAAAGAGATTTATAATGCTCAAGTACAGCCTGCCAAATGAAAGAAATAGTTGTCTGCTTTTTTGCAACCGCATATCTGCAATTATTTTCAGGTCTTCTAATGTGCATTGAGCCACTTCTTCAAATTCCGTCCCGGAATAATGAGCAGTATCTTTATTTTTCCAATAAACCGAAGTACTTCTGGGTATTTTTTCTAAATACGTTTCTGGGAAAATCTGCTTTTCAATCCCCAAGGAAAAGCAAAGTTTGATGTTGGTGTGGTAGGAAGTATAGGTCTGTGGCATATAATTTCTGTTTGATTGTACAGTAATATTATGATTAAATTTTAAAACCTTGCTTGTAAATAATTTCAATAATTTTTATCAAAAATTATTAGTTTTTAATTTTAATGCAAATATTACTATTATGATTTTTTTTAATTATTCGTAAAAGCATAAAATCTAGTTTCAAGGATATATCGCTAAATAAATACTATTTAGAAGTTTGGCTAATAAAATTTTTAAGACTAATCTTAGTTTTTTTGAGAATTCGATTCTTAAAACTATTGTACAATGTGTTCAAAAAAATATTATTATTGCGAAAGAAATAATAGCCACCATTTTAGCCACCCTTCAAAAAATAAAATACTGCTAATCAAAAGATTAGCAGCATTTAAAGTACCCGGTGCCGGATTTGAAAAAAAAAAGATCTGTAATATATAGAAAGTAGTCCGCAAATAAGACAAATCACATTTCTGTAATGCGATATATATCACTTGAACTTTATATATTTGTTACAAGCCGTGAAGGTTGAGATAGTACTAGGTTTAAATATCAAATGGTTTTAAACTCTTTCTATAATTCGATATAGAGGTTTAAATTTACTTTATCTTTCGATACTAATTAATTATTTTCTATTTTATCTTACAGCGAAAAGAAAAACAAATTACTGAACAAAATTAATTATGAAGTTTATACACCTTTAGAGATTTCCTCCAAAATAATGACTTTGATAGAAGATGCAGAGGAAGAAATCATTTTAGTTTCGCCTTATGTTTCAATTTCTGGTTGGACAAAAATGAAAAAATGCTTAGAAAGAGCAGTTAAAAGAAATGTAAAAATCACATTTTTTGCAAGGGAAAATGCAAAGCAAGATTTAAGTTTTATAAAGCAAATAGGAATAAATCTAATTCTTGTAATGGATTTGCACGCAAAATTATATTTGAATGAGAATTGCGGCATCATAACCTCTCAAAATATAAGTCAATATTCAGATACTAATTCAATTGACATAGGTTATGTGACTGAAAATATTAGTGAAAGGAAGGAATTGATAGATTTCATAAAGAAGTATGTGGGAAGTATTGATCCTGAAAAAAAAGATTCGATTGCTGAAAAAATCGCGCAAAAAGATATTGTGGAGAAAATTGAATTAGGTGAAATCGAAGTAGAATACCTCTATAATCGCTTACGTACAAAATATCCTTATTGCAAATTTAAAAAAACTTCAACATACGTTTTTTGCGGTGATATTTTAAGTTTTGCAGATGTTATGATAGATAATGAATTAACAATTAAATTTAGAAATAGTTCAATGAATTTTGAGAAAACACTAAGTAAATTCGAAACATTTAATTTTAAAAATTATTCTTTAGAAAGACTTTCAACGCACAAAACATTTTACTATATAACATTCATTCCGGATAATAAATCAGATTTTAAGAAAATTGTCGAGGATATTTTGGAGATAATTAGATTAATTTTAAAAAGTGATATTTGAAGAAACTTTAGAAATTAAAATATTCCAATATTTTATTCCCCCAATTTTTTTTGCAGTATGTAAGACAAAAAGAAATAAAACTATTAATTAGATAAGTTTAAAAAACAAAAAATAATAAAATGCCATTTAATCCCAAAACTGAATACACAATAGTTCCAACTGAAATAAGCATAAAAGATTTCTTTGAATATAAAGAAGATTATGTTACAAGACCATCATATCAAAGAAAAGCGGTGTGGAACAAGAAAAAAAAATTAAGCCTTGATTGATAGCCTTTTTAGAAGATATTATATTCCCAAGTTGGTAATAAGAGAAGTACGTAAAAATGAATCAACTACAGTAAGTGAAATTGTTGATGGTCAACAAATAATAACCACTGTGCAAGACTTCTTTGACAATAAATATTCGCTGCCAAAGAGTTTAGCCGATTTAGGAGATAATTTGGCAGGGAAGTTTTATAAAGATTTGGATACAGACATTAAAAAAAAATTTATTGACAAAGCATTAAAATTTCAAGCGGATAAAATTCAAAACATTGAAATACCGGATAACGTTGAGCATCAGATAATAGCAACAGATATTTTTTGGAGACTTCAACAAGGAGAATCTTTAAACTATATGGAAATTGCACATGCCCAAATATCAAGTTTAAGTAGAAATTTTATCGTAAAATATTCAGATGATTTGACTTTTGATTATGATGAATATAAACCAATAGACGAAAATCCAGACAAGTTGCCATTTTTCAAATTATTAGATGTTGATAATGATAGAATGAAACATTTACAATTTTTAGCCAGGTTCCTACTGATTGAAAATGAAGGTGGTTATGCAGATTTAAGTGATAAGAAAATAACAGAATTTATCAATGAACATAAAAATATAAAGGGAATTGGAGACTATTCTTTCGAAGATACCAAAATAGCAATTGCTGTAAGGAAAAATCTAAGTACATTCTATAATATTTTTAAGAATGATTTTATGATAGATGAAAATAATGGTATAAAAGAATTTTCTACGGAGTATTTCATTATTTCAATATATATGCTGATACGCCATTTAAGAATGTTTTATGTTTTAGATGAAAAAAACTCAAGAACGAGTTAAAGATTTTTGTTTATTATTTTTAAGAGAGATGGAAAACTTATGATGAAGGCACAGATATGGATTTGCTAACTTTTAGTAATAGAAGACAACAGGGGGAAACGGATTTAGAATCAAGAGATATAATTTTACGCCAAATATTTTTCAAGTATTTTTCAGATAATAAGTTTGAACTAATAGAAAATGATACTAGTAGAGCTTTTTCAGAATTACAAAGAATATTGATTTACAGAAAAGGCAAAGGACTTTGTCAGCAATGTCTGAGAGATGGACTTTCAGAAAAAGAAGCATCAGTAAGTTGGTCTAAATATCAAGCAGACCATGTTTCACCACATTCAAAAGGTGGAAAAACTGAAATCGAAAATGGAGAGTTGTTATGTTCTCATCATAATTTGTCTAAAGGAGCGAAAGTTTAATTTGTAATTACTATCAATACTAATTAATTATGAAAAAAAAATATACAAAACAAGAATTTGAAAATCTAGATTTTGACAACAAATGTGCAATATTTGAAACCGTACTTACAGACGATTATTTTAGTGGGCAAGAAAAAATAAACTTCTATTTTGATGGTGATATAAATATTAAAGTTTTATCACCAACACCAAAAGAAGAACAAGAAAGGGAGGATAGAGAATTTAAAGTACTATTGGATAAACTTACTATCAAACTTTTTAGAAGTAATGAGTGGATTGAATTAGATATTGATGAAATTCTAAAATAAATTTTTTAATAAAAACTTCTACTTAAATGAAACAACTCGGAGAAATATCTGCAATCGTTGGTTACAATAAACAATTTGAGGTTTGTGCCATTGAAATATATGAAGAATTATTAAACAATAATCTCGAATGGATAGAATTTGCAAGTGCAACTGCAGGTAAAATTGATGATGTACTAATAGGATGCAAAGATTACATCAAGGCATTTCAAGTTAAAGATGTAAGTTCAAATCTAACGTATAGTAATTTAACAACACCCAAAAAAAATGCGGGCAAAAGCATTATTGAAGGATGTTTTGAAGGATGGAAAAATTTAAAAGGAGAATATTCGGAAGTTATTTTGGCAAAATACATATCTAACGAAAAAGCATCTACTAAGGATAAAATTGATTTATACAAAGGAGATATAAAACCTTCATTTTCTAATTTTTTAGATTGTTTTTGGAACTATTTAAAAAGTTATCCATTGGACACTTTGGAGGAAAATTGGATACCTGTGTTTAATAATTTAAAAGATATGTGCCATGCGGAAGATGAAGAATTTATTCATTTTATAAAATCTTTCACATTTGTAACAGACAATGAGTATAATGTTCAAGAAAAGATATATGATTATAATTCTTTTCAGCGAGAAAAAGATATTGATAAAATTTCAAAAAATATTTTCAAACTCATTGGCACTAAAGGAAATAAAAAATATAATAAAAGAGAATTACTTTCTGAATTCAATTTGTTAGAAAGATATGAAACTTATTTTCAACATTCTTTTTTTGTAGATGAGGAACATTATCAACCAATAACCGAAACACTTCGAGAATTAAATGATGTTATTGATAAAAATACAAAGGGATATATAGCAATCATTGGTAACGCTGGTTCAGGTAAATCTACATTATTGACAAAATGGATAGATGTTGATAGGGATAGAGTTTTAAAATACTATGCTTATGTTAATAGCGAAATGGATTACGACTTTGGATATAGAGGGGAGGCAAAAATATTTCTCAAAGATTTACTAATTCAAATAAGAGAAAACTCTTTTTCCATCCAAAAGGAATTGCCTGCAGAAAATTTAGAAGAACTTCAAAAACAACTGTCTAATGAATTGAAAAATTTACAGAATGATGGAAAGAAAACATATATCATAGTTGATGGATTAGACCATATTGAAAGAGAACAGAACGTTACTAAAAGTTTGCTTGAAATACTTCCAAATCCTGAAAATATTCCTGACAATGTATATTTTATTCTTGGTAGTAGAACTATAGTTAATTTAGATAATCTACCGGATAAAATTAAACTTTCACTGAAAAACAATAATTCAATTGTATTTATTAAGCCATTAACTATTCAGCAAATTAAAAACATTACAGATTCCTATGACATAGAATTAGAAGAATATCAATTAACTGAACTAAAAGATAATACTCTAGGACACCCATTATTTTTAAGATATACAATTGAAGAATTAATTAAAATTCCAGTAGAAAAATATGAGGAGTTTATTTCGCAAAAAAGTTTTTCTGGAGATATCTATGATGAATATAATATTTTTTGGAATAAATATAATTTAGAAGAAAAATTTACTGATATTTTAGGAATCATTTCAAGATTTAGATATTCTTACATTGATATAAATTTATTACCCTTATTTCAAAATGATAAAAGTGTTTTACAAAAAATAAAAAACTTATCAGAACATTATTTTTATAAAAATGGAAATATTTGGCAATTTTTCCATAATAGTTTTAAAGAATTTTTAAAAGAAAAAACTTCGGAAAATTTCCTGCTAGAAGAATATGATGAAAAAATAAACATAGACTTTCACAAAAAAATATATGAAGTAACAAAAAATATAAACTCTGATTACAAGTATAATATACTGTTTCATCTTTACCATGCAAAGGATTATCAATTACTTGTTGAAAGTTCAAATCAATCTTTTTTTAGAGAACAATGGTTTGAGTTTAGAAACTACAAGAAAATTTTGGAAGACATAAAACTTTCTGCTGAATCAAGTTATTTTGTAAATGATACAGTAGCATTAATGGATTATTTTCTTTCTTATTCTGAAATTAGCCAGCGAGGAAACAACTTTCATATTAGTAATTATTACTCAATTTTTCTCAAAGTTGGAAAAATAGATATTGCAAATTCTTTCATATTTAATAATTTTGAATTGCTTGTTTCCAAAACTAAAGCGCTTGATTATGCAATTGAGTTATTTAAAGTTGGAAATATTGAGTTATCCCAATACTTGCTTAAAAAAGCAGAACCAGATTACATTTTAAATATATCTAAAAGGGTTTCACCAAATCGTAATGACAGAAATGAATTAACTGACACAGATGAAGTTGAGTTGGTTGTAAAATGGGCAGTACTTTCTTGTATATATTTTCCCATAGATGAAATTTTGGATAGAATAAAGGTAATCCAAGTTGAAGTAGAAGAATATGGTAGAAAGGAGAGAAGAAATATTGTACACGAAACTTTAGACCAGTTAAAAAATTTAATTTTTGAAATTGGAGATAAACAAAAATTGAAAGAACTAAATCAGTCATTGGAAAGAATTACTGATTTAGATATGTTTTATTTCTACTATGATGTTGTTTTTGAACTAGAGCCAGAAGAGGAGTTATATCAAACTAGTTTGAGTAAATTAATAAACTGGGATGAAACACAAAACAATTCTAAAAATAGAAGATTATCAATAATAGAGGCAATAATTAATAAGGATATTGCAAAAAGTTTAGAATATTTTAATAAACTTATAACTCCTTTAGAAATAATTGCAGATAAAGTAAATACTGAATATTTATCAAGAGATTATTTGTTATATATCTATGATTACTCTAGACTTTATTATATTGGAACTAAAGAATTTTCGGTTGAGTCGAAAGTTTTAATACCAAAAAATGAAAAGTCAATAGTATCGTCATTTTACAATGAGTTTGCTGAATTAGGAAAATGTTATGCTTATTTATATTATGATAATCCAGATGCATCGAAAGGATTTATTTTTCGTATAAATCAGATTCTTGGATATTTTCATCATCAAATAACAGATTACGAATACGAATATACAATACAAGAAAATAAAGTTAATCTTGTAAGTTTAATTATAAGAAATAGTGAATGGATTTCGCAAAATTTTTTACAAGATATTTTAGAACTAGTTTCAAACGAATGGGCAAATAATAATAAATTTTGGAAAGATGATGAGAAGCAAAAGATAATTGATGTTGTGATTGACTTTGACACAGAAAATATTTGGTGCGTAAATGAATTAAATAAAATTGATGATTATATTTTTGATAGCGTTGATAATTATGCACAAATAGAAAATGGTGTTAAGCAAATAGAATTGTGGAGTAAATTAGAGATGATAAATGAGGCTTATAAAATTCTAGAACAATTAATGGAAGTTTCATTTAGTATCAAATATGAGAAGGATTATCAGTTGGATTATTTGTTAAATTGGAATTTAAAGAATGAAATGATTGAAATTCAAGAAATTGGATTTATAATAAAATCTTTAAAATCAATAAGTTATAGTACTAATTATGCAAATAAAACACCCGCTGAAGAAATTTTAAAATCTTTATGTAGTTTTGGAAATGGTTTTGAAGTTTTTAAGTATTTGTTGTTTGAAGGGCAGGTTAATTTTGGAACTTCTTTAAATATTTCACTTAACTACTTACTAAACAAACTACCAAGTCAAAAAACTTTAATTGTAAAAATTTTCTCTAGAATTATTTTAAATTTTGATGATGGAAATTCTGCAACTTCAGATTTTATTAAAACAATGTTTAATAATGAAATAGATGAAAACATTGTTAAAACTTTAATTAATGAAATTAAAATTTATTCTATAGTTGAAAAAAGAACTGACTATTTAATTGAATTAAAGAAATATTGTAATGATAGGAATATGCCTTTAGAAAATCTTGAATTAGATTATAGTGAAAAAGCAAAAGATAGATATTCTTCTAATGATGATTATCAAAATTTAAAACTTAAAGATGGAAGATCATTACAAAAAAGTGAGGTTTCCGACATTGCAATTTCTTTTGATGAACTAATTAACTTAATGGAAAATGAAAATTCTAACAGTTATTTTAAATGGTCTGAAATTTTAAATGGTGTTTTACCAGTTCTTACATTACAGCAGATTGAAATAATAATAGAGAAAAAATCTTTTGATAGTGTTGAATTAACTTCAATAGCCCAAGGAATTTATAATCATTTTGGGGATAAAATATATGTTAAAAGTTTAATTCAAAAGGCATTAGACAAATCAAAAACTTCAGGATGGCAAGTTTATTATGATGGAGGTAGTATAATTAAACCTTTAGAATTACTAAAAATAGTTGATGATTCAGAAGCACATATTGCATTCAAAAAATTTGCAGAAAATATAGAATTTGTGAATTTTGGAAATGGGTTTTCAAATAATATAGATGATATTTTCAAAATTTTTGATAATGATTTTACTTATAATAAATACCATCCTGTTATAAGTGAGTATCTAAAAGAACTTTTAAAAAATAGTTATCGTAATACTGACATTCCTGATCTTGAAGGAAATTTGGAACCTGAAGATTTCCTTTTAAAAACTATTCAGTTTTTATTCGAGTTCCCTTCCTATTTTGATGAAATATTAATTGAGATATTAGCAGAAGAATTAGTACAAATTAAATCAATTGTCACACAAATACTTGCCTTTTTAAACAAAAGTAAAATGGAGTGGCAATATATAAGTTTATTAGCGACAATTAGTTTAGTGGATGTGGAATTTACCCGAAATTATCAAAACGGCATACTTAATATTTACAATCATCCAAGATTTGATTTACATTTAATTGCAGAAAGGATTTTAGATAGGCTTAATTTTGATTATGCTAGTCTAAATAGGCCAAATACCTTAAAAATTCCTCTAACCTATACCATAGAACTTAATTATAAACCAGAATTGGTAATCTCCGATAAGATTAGAATGAAAAGGCTTGACCAAACAGGATATTTAAGAAATACCAATGATCCATTGGAATACTGTCATCTATATCTTAATGAAATCAGTAAGATATCTAGAGAATCAGGGTTTGAAAAAGTTAATATTGCATATAGAATAATGAATTTGGGTAATTCAAATTTTACTCAACCTTCTTGGTATAGGGGATTATCTGAAAAAGAAATAAGAGATATTTATGAATATAAATTTGATCTAAAAATTTCTTACAAAAGACCACAATATCAAAAAGTTTGGTGTGGTCTAATGATGGTTTTAAAGGAATTACTAGACCTTGAAATAATTAGTTACGAGTTAGCATTCGTAATAGGAGATAATTTTGATGAAAGTATTTCTCAAATTCAAGTTCAACCAAAACCACTATTTATACCATCTATATTAAAAAAAGATGATTATGCACCTTATGCAGAAGTAGGATGGGTAGATAAACTTGATAATGAATACTTAACTAAAAATACAATATTTAATGTTTCTGAAAATTTATTTATCCTGGAAGAAAACACTTTTATTGAAGGACAGGGTGATGGTCTAACATTAGAAAGAAGACAAGCCTTTGTTGATTTTAATGAATTTAAGAATAATTTGCAATATACCTTGATTTTTAATTCTTCAAATAAACGCCACATATTAGATTACGAATCGATACAAATTCAATCACTTTGTTTTTTTAATTGGTCATGGTATTCCTTTAATAAAAAAATAAACTGGTTAGCATTTAACCCAATGATTGCTCACGATTTGGGTCTTAAATTAAGTGCTACTGGAAATTTTAGATGGTTGGACGAGAATGGAATAACTGTTATTGAATCTATATTTTGGAAAAGTAATGATTTATCAAATAAAAGTAGAAATCTACATTCTGAATCTGGATACGGATGGTATGTTACGATTACAAATGACGGTATAAGCCGATTAAAAAATATTGGTATAAATACTCTTTACCAACACACGAAAATTTTTAGAACTATGAAATTCAAACAAAGAAACTACGGAACAGAAATAGATGAGGAGAATAGTGAGTTTGATATAAGAATTATTAGTTTATAACTAAAAACACCCAGAGAATTGGGTGTAAAATTGGGTGGTATTAATATAACTTACTGATAAACAGTACTATTTGTAGAGAGGATGGGATTCGAACCCACGGTACAGTTGCCCGTACACTAGCTTTCCAGGCTAGCTCCTTCAACCACTCGGACACCTCTCTGATTTGAAGACTGCAAAAGTAGGATATTTTATTGAAACCTAAAAATTGATATTAGGTTTAAATTAAAAAATCAAAATTTAATCTAAAAATGGAAATTATTCAGAAATTTCACCGCGAAGATTTCTTTCAAAATTTTCACTAAATGTTCCACTATAATTAGGATTATCAAGTAAATGCATTGCTTTAGTAATGGCGCTTTCCGCCGTAATATCGGTTCCGCTGATGGCGCCAACTTCTGTGAAAACATTACTATTGTTATATTTTCCGATGGTGACGCCGCCCGAAATACATTGCGAAACAACCACTATTTCAGTTCCATTTTCGCGAAGTTGTTGAAGCGTTTTTTTAGTTTTTTCGGTGTTAAAAATAGTTCCTGATCCGAAAACCTGAAGTATTAAAACTTTCATTTGAGGCAACACATGAAAATGAGAAACCTGCATTCCTGGGAAAATTCGCCAAAATAAAACATCTTGTGAAATATTGAGATCTGCCGAAAATTTTTCATCTTTATCAGCCCGGAAAAGTTGCTCTTTTTCTATATTTAAATGAACACCTGATTGCCCTAAAATCGGATAGTTTGGACTTTGATACGCATCAAAAAACTCTGCGGAATATTTTAAACTTCGATTGCCTCGTAAAAGTTTATATTCAAAATAAAGCGCTACTTCTTGCAAAACGGCTTCATCATTTTCATATAAACTGGTGTAATATAAGCTTGTTAAAAGATTTTCTTTAGCGTCCGTTCGCAGATCACCGATCGGTAGTTGTGAACCTGTTAAAATGACGGGTTTTCTTAAACCTTTTAACATAAAACTCAATGCTGAAGCCGTGTAAGACATGGTGTCAGTTCCGTGAAGAATTAAAAAACCATCAAATTTCTCATAATTTTTCGAAATATAATTGGCGATAATTTTCCATTCTTCCGGTCCCATATCTGAAGAATCCAAAGGGATTTTGAAAGGATGAACGGAAACTTCACATTCCAAAAGTTTCATTTCAGGTATTTTCTCGAAAATATTTTCAAAATTAAATGCGCGCAAACTACCCGTTTCATAATCTTTTTCCATGCCGATCGTGCCACCAGTGTAGATGAGAAGTACTTTTCTTTTCATGCGCTAAAATTAGACATTTTAAATCAAGAACAAAGAATGAAGAACAAAGAGTTAAGATTTAAATTTTTAAATTAAATTTTGCTAAAAACTAAAAACTAAAAACTAAAAGGTATAACTGACAATTATCAACTATTAACCAACAACTAAATTTCCTTACTTTTGCTACTCAATTAAAAGTTTTGAAAGATTATTATTATTTTCTCGGTGTTTCTGCAAATTCTTCAGACGAAGAAATCAAAAAAGCTTACCGGAAATTATCTTTAAAATACCATCCTGACAAAACGGACAACGACGAATTCTTCGAAAACCGTTTTAGAGAAGTGCAGGAAGCCTATGAAACTTTAAGCAATCATGATTCACGAAAAATTTATGATGCTAATTTTTCTTTGCCTAAACAAAATACGCGTAACAATTTGCCACCTTATATTAAAACTTTTTCGGCAAACAAAATTCGGGTAAAAAAAGGCGAAGAGGTGATCATTACGTGGCAAACCCAAAATGCAGATGTCGTTAAAATTTTACCTTTTGGCCTAGAAAAATCTTACGGCGAAAGAACTTTTAAAATAACAGAATTTGTTGACGGCAAGTTTCAGATCTTGCTTCACGCAATGAATTCTTCCGTTCAAAAAACCGTTGTGAAAGGAATAACGATCATTGAAGTTTTTGAAAACGACAGAGAAAAAATAAAATCTGAGGTTCAGGATTTACTTAAACCTCAAAAAAAATCTGCTCGAAATCCATCAGGTTCACCAAAAATTTTCAGGTATTTGCTGATAGTTTTTATCTTAATTATGCTTTTATTTTTTGTTTTAAACAATTTTTAATAGCAATAATTTACCTTTAAATTTTCTTCTATACTATTGATAAATATCATCTATTTAAATAATCAGATGTTGCCGACTCACTTGAAAATTCGTAATTTTACGAACCTACATTCAACAAAAAATATCGTAAAATAATATGAACACACAGCAGTTTGTTAATCGCCACATTAGTCTAAACGAAAGTGATACACAGGAAATGCTCAAAAAAATTGGCGTTTCTGATATTTCAGAATTAATTTCTCAAACCATTCCGGATTCTATCAGATTAGAGAAAGATCTCAATATTTCTGAGCCGCTTTCAGAATATGAAATGCTGGCACATTCTAAAGAATTGGCGTCAAAAAATCTGATATTTGATAATTATATTGGTTTTGGTTACCACAACGTTATTTTGCCTTCTGCTATTCAAAGAAATATTTTAGAAAACCCAAGTTGGTACACTGCTTACACGCCTTATCAGGCGGAAATTGCACAAGGAAGACTGGAGGCACTTTTAAATTACCAGACTATGGTAGTTAGTTTAACAGGTTTGCCAATTGCAAATGCATCACTTTTAGATGAATCTACGGCGGCTGCAGAAGCGATGCACATGTTTTTTGAAAGTAGAAGTAAAGATCAGAAAAAAGGGGAAGCAATTAAATTTTTTGTGTCAGATTTGGTTTTGCCACAGACAATTTCAGTTTTAAAAACTAAAGCAAAAGGTTTAGGAATTGATGTGATCATTGGCAACCATAAAAATCACCAGTTTAACGAATCCTATTTCGGAGTTTTACTTCAGTATCCAGGAAAGAATGGTGGCATTTTAGATTACACGGAAAATATAAAATCTTATAAAGAACACAATTTACAAGTCGTTGTGGCTTGTGACCCGATGTTTTTAATTAAAGCAAAATCGCCCGCAGATATGGGCGCAGATTGCGCGGTGGGAACTTCGCAACGTTTCGGAATTCCGATGGGTTACGGCGGTCCTCACGCAGCATTTTTTGCATGTAAAGAATCTTACAAAAGAGATATTCCGGGAAGAATTATTGGTGTTTCTCAGGATATGTACGGAAAACGTGCGCTGAGAATGGCTTTGCAAACGCGCGAACAACACATTAAAAGAGAAAAAGCAACTTCAAATATTTGTACCGCGCAGGTTCTTTTGGCGGTTATGGCCTCAATGTATGCTGTTTATCATGGACCAAAAGGTTTAAATTTTATCGCCGACCAAATTCATTTTAAAACAATTGCTTTAAAAGAAGGTTTATTGGCTTTAGGATATGACTTGGTCGAAGAGCCAATTTTTGACACGGTAAAATTCAGAATGCATCCGGAAGATAAAAATGCATTGATGTTTTTAATGCGCGACAGTAAAATCAATTTAAATTATTTTTCAGAAGGTTTCGTAAGTGTTTCTTTAAATGAAACTTCTACAATGGCGAAACTTCAGCGCTTGTTTGACGCTTTTGCGCAATTCGTAGATAAGCAAAGTTTTAAATTAAAGTTGCGTGAAGAAGTTCAGATTCCGGCTGAAATTTTGCGTAAAGACGAAATTTTAACGGAAGATGTATTTAATTCTTACCATACCGAAACAGAATTAATGCGTTACATCAAAAGACTGGAACGTAAAGATCTATCCTTAACGGATTCTATGATCTCGCTTGGTTCTTGTACCATGAAACTGAATGCAGCGACAGAAATGTTGCCAATTTCCTGGGCAGAATGGGGAAGTGTGCATCCTTTTGTACCTACCGAACAAGCAGGAGGTTATCAGGAAATGATTAAAGAACTTGAAAAAGATCTCTCAGAAATTACTGGTTTTGCAGGAACTTCTTTACAGCCAAATTCTGGTGCGCAAGGTGAATATGCAGGTTTAATGGTGATTAGAGAATATCAAAAATCAATTGGCGAAGGTCATAGAAATATTGTATTAATTCCACAATCTGCCCACGGCACAAATCCGGCTTCCGCGGTTATTGCCGGCGGAAAAGTGGTAGTTGTGAAAAATTTGGAAAGCGGAGAAATTGATTCTGAAGATCTGAAAGCAAAAGCAGAAATGCATAAAGAAAATCTTTCTGCAGCAATGATCACTTATCCCTCAACTTATGGTGTTTTCGACGAAAACATTAAGGAAATCACCAAAATAATTCACGATAACGGCGGTCAGGTTTACATGGACGGCGCGAATATGAATGCTCAGGTTGGTTTCACAAGTCCGGGGAATATTGGCGCGGATGTTTGCCACTTAAATTTACATAAAACCTTCGCAATTCCTCATGGTGGCGGCGGTCCGGGTGTTGGTCCAATTTGCGTTGCGGCACATTTGGTTCCTTTTTTACCGACCAATGCAAATATTAAAGTGGGGACAAAACAATCAATTGACGGTATATCCGGTGCACCTTATGGTTCGGGTTTAATTTTAAATATTTCTTATGCTTATATTAAAATGCTTGGAACTTCAGGTTTAATGAAAGCCACAGAACATGCGATTTTAAATGCTAATTATTTAAAAGAAGTTTTAGGCGAACATTTTCCAATTCTTTACGTTAATAAAAAAGGTAGAGTTGCGCATGAATGTATCTTAGATTTCCGACAGTTTAAAGCCATCGGAATTGAAGTAGTTGATGTAGCAAAACGTTTGATGGATTATGGTTATCACGCACCGACAATGAGTTTTCCTGTTGCCGGAACCATGATGATCGAGCCAACAGAATCTGAAAGCAAAGAAGAAATGGATCGTTTTGCAGCGGCTTTAATTTCCATTAAAAAAGAAATTGATGAGGTAGCAAATGGCGATGCAGACGAGAAAAATAACGTCCTAAAAAATGCACCACACACAATGGAACTGGTAATTTCCGACAATTGGGACAAACCTTATTCCCGTGAAAAAGCGGCTTATCCATTAGATTGGGTTCGCAGTAGAAAATTCTTCGCCTCGGTTTCCAGAGTTGATGATGCTTTTGGTGATAGAAATTTGGTTTGCACCTGCGCGCCGATTGAAAGTTATATGGAATAAATTAGAAATTAAATTTTATAGAAAATCCCTTTCGGTGACGAAGGGGATTTTTTTCTTTTTGTCAAAATTTTTATTTTACGCTGGCGCAAGCATCTTGCTTGTGCTCATTGGTGAATACGAGCGTGACGCCCGCACAAGCAAGGGATGTTATGTTTTTAATCGGTTAATGTTAGTTCCATAGCAAGAATACAGTAACTATTTGTATTAGTCGTTATATCTTTAATCACTGGCTCCCAATTGTTACCTCTAAAAATTTTTGTCTTATTTTCATCCTGATTTAGGATAGTTCCGAACGAAGGAGAGTATGATTTGCCTAACAGTTTTTCGCTACTATTTTTAGTGGTATATTTATATTCATATAAATTTTTTTGATTTTTGATCCAATCTACAGCGATAAAAATTCCACTTTGAGGAATTGTGACATTTGTGAATGATAAATCTACCTCAGTTTTATGTTTACCTTTTTTTGCAATTCCAATAATGTTTTTGTTATATAATTCATTCGAAGGATTACCATAATTATCAACCGAATAAACTCTAACGTTGAATATTGCATTTTCCACATTGCTTTTGGTTAAAATTTTTATCTTTTTCAAAAATTTATTTTTGTAAGATTTGTTTCCAAAGAATTTTCCGATTATCCACGATGAATTTTGTGTCGCAGATAATCCATAGTATTGATTGATTTTGGATGCTTTAAATTCGTCAAGCAGTATTTCATTTTGGTTTTTTCTTTTAAATAGAATAACTTCTTGCAATAGTTTTTCTTTCGGAATAAGTTCTATTGTAGAATTGTTTTGCGTTAAATCAAGTCTGATTTTTTCATATCCCACAGCGTTTATTAAAACTTGAGATTTCTTTTCAAAAAAGAAATTTCCTAAAGAATCAGATGACGTTCCGAAATCACTATTTTGAGATTTTATGTTAGCATAAATGACCGGTGTTTTATCAATGCCGTCAATCAGCAAAAACTTAGAAAGTTGTGCATTTACGAAAAATGTGTTTAAAACGAAAAATATTAATATTAGATGTGTCTTCATAAAATGTTGCATTATGTTTTGTGGCTTTGCGATGGTGTCGCTTAGAATCTAAAATATTTAAACTTGCGAAAATATCTTAATATTGCAAAACCGATGTTATAAGATGTTTCTTCTAGTCCTCTAATTCAATCGGATTAAATCCATTCTTCCTCGTTTCATTTTTTCTCGGTTTTTCTTTTTGGTCGTTGAAAAATTGAGTGCCCATAGACTCAAATTCGTGTTTAGCATTCGCTTTAAAATTTTCCTTTGCTTCAATTAAGTCTTTGCTTGTGGTTATTTTCGCATTTTTATAATATATTCCACTTACTGATACAAGTTTGCCCTTCAATTTGGAACTTGGTATTGATCTTACCAATTCAAAATCGTAATCTCCAGTTCTATCAGTTATTTTGACAATCAAACCTGGTAGGCCGCTAAATTTATAAGGACCATAGGGAAAGGGGATTTGGGTTGAATACCAGGCAATCCAATCTCTTCCTTTATATCTTACTTCTGCTTTTTCACAAACAATTGAATTAATGACTTTAGTTTCATCAATCAGATTCCATTTATCGATTATTGGGGTCGTATATGTTAATAAAGTCATTCCTACTGTCGTGTAATATTTAAAGTCATCATTTGTTTGGATGATTACATAACTTGATGATTTCAGGGATGAAAGATTTGTCAAATCAATCTTTGCATTTCCTTTGTTATATTCTGTAGTAAAAAGCGAATCAAATTTTAACTTGTTTTCACTGATGAAAAATGCGCGTCTGTCACTTATTTGAAGTGAAAAAAGTTCCTTGTAGACGTAATCTGGACTTAAACTATTGGGTTTACATTGAAGCAAATAAGTGAATTTACCCCGTAGAGAGTCATTTTTAGAAGTCTGGGAAAAAGATAATGAGAAGAATAATAAAAATATAATTTTTAGAATTTTGCATTTTTTTGAATTCATAAAAAGTAAATTAAGAAGAACCGCCCAAAGTGAGCACAAACTATATCTGAACGATTGATTGATTTTTATTTTAGATTAAAATGGTGAATCAAAACTTGATCTATTTGAAATACAAGTGATGATTGTGGTTTTTAAGGTTGCCAAGTTTAAATAGCGATTATCTTTAAAAATGTCACTAATTCGAGAAGTGTTATCCCATTTTCCAGCGCGTATCTTTCAAATCCTTCTGTTCTTCTTTAGTCAAAAAAGTCCACCAACGTCCAATATGTTTTGATCTACCAATTAATTCTGCGACCGCAAAATAAATTGCGCAAAATAATATAATTGGAATAACTATATCGTATCGAGTATCATATTACTGTTTTTTGAGGTGAAGTATAAAAATTTCCAACAACTAGTTTATGTGCTCTATTAATGAAATAAATACACCGATTTTTGTAAAGTTTTGTCTCACGTTTTTTAATTTTTTATAACTCAAATATAGTAATAATCTTAATATTTAAAAGTTTAGAATTAAAAATAATTACAGCAAATGAATAACTAACTGTTATAATTTTGTTATAACTTTACTAAAAATTAATTTTATGACCACAAAATTGAGAAAAATAGGAAATTCTTCCGGTATTATTTTAAGTAAAATAATTTTAGAAGAACTGAATATTGAACCTAAAGATGAATTAGAATTGATTGTTGAGGACGGCAAAATTTTAATTCAAAAAATAACCGAGCCAAGACAAAACTGGAAAGAACAATTCTTAAAAGCCGGTTCTTTGAAAGATTTTGATAATGAAATGACTTTCTCAAACAAATTTGACGAAGAAGAATGGACGTGGTAAAAAGATTTGAAATTTATTTCGTAGAATTTGATCCCACAAAAGGTTCAGAAATAAATAAAACCAGACCGGGCGTAATTCTCTCGCCAAATGAAATGAACGACGCATTAAATACAGTTATCATGTCACCTTTGACTACTTCTTTAAAAAATTATCCGTCGCGGGTAAACTGTAAAGTGAAGGGAAAAGACGGTCAAATTGCATTAGACCAACTTCGCTGTGTTGATAAATCGAGATTGAAAAATAAACTGGCAAAATTATCCGAAAATGAACAATCTGACGTTTTTGAAGTTTTGAAAAAAATGTTTTCTTTATAATGCATTCTTTATTTACTTTAAAGCCGGTTTCATTTTATATTCTTCCCAAAGCACTTCAAGACTTTTCCCCGTATTTTTCTTCCAGAAATCTGGCGTGTAATTATTATTCCTCGCATCACTATCTAATTTTATAATTAAATTTTTGTCATAATTTTGAGTGAGCCAAACAAAGAATCTTGCGGTAATTCGGTAAGAATTATCAAAATTATTTTCTGGTTTTAGATCGGGCATTTTCCAATTTGCTTTTTCGTTATTCACGCCTTCCGTCGCGCGGACATAATCTGCAACGCCTTCTGTAAGCCAATTTGGGATTTTTTCATCTTTATAATTTTGAACGATGTGCATCAATTCGTGTGTGATTACATCCAAATCTTAGGGGTTTTTTGCAAACCATTCCGGGTTAAATGTGATGATGCCGTTGTCAGTTTCCGCCACGCCTTTATAATTTTTATCAATAACGAAGGTGACTTTTTTCAAAGAATTTTTGTTGTATTTATGTATAAGTTTTGGATATTGCAGAAAATACATATCTACAAATCTTTGCTTATAAGCATTTGTAAAAACCGAATGATTATCGATCAACATTAATGAAAGATCGCCTTTTGTTTCATTAATGATTTGATTTTTAAACATCGAACGATCTGAAGTTGTCGTCTTTTGATTTAGTTCTTTATAAATTGGTTCATTTTTAGAGAAAGAATAAGGCAGATCGCTGTCCGAATATTTTCTATTTTCATTGGGTTTTACGCCCATTTCAAAATCTAAAGTTCCACCTTTTAGCATTTCGAAATGATTTAAAAATGTCTTAGAATAATTTTTTCCATTAAATTTTTGAGAAGAAATGTATTTATTTTCAGCACTGTTTTTTGGCGCGTTAATGACAAACTTTTTACCATTTTCAAAAGTCAAAGTTATTTTTTTAAATAGTGGCGCACCAATTACGTATTCGGGTGTAGCGGGACAAACTGGATAAAATCCCATCGCAGAAAAAACATACCAGGCGCTTGTTTGGCCATTATCTTCGTCGCCGCAATAGCCATCCGGCGTGGGTTGATACATTCTGTTCATTGTTTCCCGCAGCCAGTATTGCGCTTTGTAAGACTGTTCCGCATAATTATAAAGATAGATCATGTGTTGAATGGGCTGATTGCCGTGGGCATACTGTCCCATATTTGCGATCTGCATTTCCCGAATTTCGTGAATGGTTCCGCCGTAATAACTGTCGTCAAAATCCGGCGCCATAGAAAAAACGGAGTCCAGCATTTTTGCAAAAACTTTTTTTCCGCCCATTAAATTTTGTAATCCATTGATATCATGAAAAACGCTCCATGTGTAATGCCACGCGTTTCCTTCCGTAAAAGCATCGCCCCATTTTAGCGGATTAAATGGACTCTGAAAAGTGCCGTCAAAATTTCTTCCGCGCATTAAATTAGTTGATTTATCGAAAACGTTTTTATAATTCAGCGCCCGTTGTGCATATTTTAATTTAATGCTTTTATTAATGTTTTTATCTTTTATAAACTGATAAATACTGAAATCATCGTAAGCATATTCTAATGTTCGTGCAGCATTTTCATTGATATTCACATCATAAGGAACGTAGCCAATTTTATTATAATAATCAACGCCAAATCTTCCAACTGCGCTCATCGGGCCTTCCTTATTGGCACCATTTTCAAGAGCATTCCATAAAATTTCAGTGTCCTGATCCGGAATTTTTTTAATAAAAGCATCCGCCACGACCGACGCAGAATTATTACCTATCATAATATCCGAAAAACCCGGACTGCTCCATTCCGGCAAAAATCCGCCTTCCCGATAATCATTAGCCAAACCTTGCTGCATTTCTGAACTTATTTTCGGATTTAATAAATTAATTAAAGGATATAAAGCGCGAAAAGTATCCCAAAAACCGGTTCCGCCAAACATATAGCCGTTCTCAATTTTCCCATTATAAGGTGAGTAATGTACAATTTTCCCGGTTGCATCTTTTTCATATAATTTGTTTGGAAATAAAGCAGTTCTGTAAAGGCAACTGTAAAATGTTCTGGTCTGTTCGTCTGTTCCGCCTTCTACCAAAGCTTTTCCTAAAATATCATTCCATAACTGATGTGTTTCTTTTTGAACTTCTGTAAAAGTTTTATTGCCGACTTCCCTTTTTAAATTGAGTTCCGCTTGTTCTAAACTGATGAAAGATGACGCCACCTTTGCGGTCACAATTTGATTTTTTTTAGTAATATTAAAACCAACCACCGCGCCGGAATGCTCGCCCGTAGTTTCAAGTTGACCTAATAATTCTTCTTTTTGCCAGGTTTTCATTTCGGAAAAAGGCGTGTCAAAAGTGATGACAAAATAATTGGCAAAATTTTCCAGTTTTCCTCGTCTGTAATATTTATTGTAACCGATAATTTTATTTTCTGAAGGAATTATTTTAACATGACTTCCTTTGTTAAAAGCGTCCAAAACCACATAAGAATCTGCTTTTGTGCCGAAAGTAAATTTAAAAATTGCCGCTCTTTCAGTCGGTGTAATTTCTGTGGTAATATTGTAATCAGCGAGATAAACGCTGTAATAATCTGGTTTGGAAATTTCAGATTTGTGGCTGAACCAACTTTGTCTTTCTTCTTCTTTAAATTTTAATTTTCCTGAAATTGGCATTAAGGAAAAAACACCATAATCGTTCATCCACGGACTTGGTTGATGAGTTTGTTTAAATCCACGGATTTTTTCTTCAGAATATCTGTATTGCCATCCATCGCCATTTTTCCCGGTCTGCGGCGTCCACATATTCATTCCCCAAGGTGTGGAAATTGCGGGATAAGTGTTTCCGTTAGACAGATCTGGTTTAGAAAATGTGCCCATTAATGGATTGACGTATTTTACCAGGTCTTTTTCCTGCGCAAATAAAATGGAATTTGAAAATAAGGAAGAAATAAAAAGCAGTGATAATTTGAAACTTTTCGTCATTGGATTGGATTTAAAAACAGTCAATATTTTGCTAAAGTACTAAAAATACAAGTCAAACTTTAAGAAAGGAAAAGAACTTAAAAATTGTTTTAAAACATTGAAAATTTAAATTTTATGATGGAAAATCTAAAATAATACCTTCTATATCAATTCAGTTAATATTATTACATTATTAAATTTTAATTTCATTATATTGTCAACTACAAAATATAAAAGATGGATCTGAACACGATGTCTGGTTTAATATCAGGAAAACTCACAAACTGGACTGAAGCACTTATCAAATTGCTTCCAAACATCATTTTGGCAGCTGTCATATTGGTGCTTGGCATTTACATTTCTAAGTTTGTACGCAAAATATCTAGGAAAATTATTGGTAAAGTTTCCTACAACGTCACTTTGAATAATCTTTTCAGCTCCATCATTTATCTAGTGGTAATGGGCGTTGTTATCTTCACTGTTCTCACTGTTTTACAGTTGGATAAAGCGGTAACTTCGATTTTGGCGGGTGCGGGAATTTTAGGTTTGGCTTTGGCTTTCGCTTTTCAGGATATTGCTTCAAATTTCATGTCGGGAATTTTTATTTCTTTCAGAAAACCTATAAAAGTAGGAGACATCGTGAAATTGAAAGATTATATGGGAAAAGTGATCGAGATCAATTTGAGAGATACGGTGATTCAGACTTTTGAAGGGCAAACGATTATAATTCCTAATAAAGAGGTTTACCAAAACGCAATTGATAATTATTCTTTCATCGCTAAACGTCGCTTAGATTTAAAACTTGGCGTTTCTTATGGTGATGATCTGGCAAAAGTTCAGGAAATTACTAAAAAAGCAGTTTCTGATCTGGAAAATCGCGCTATGGAAGATGAAATTACCGTTTTCTTTGTAGAATTTGGCGACAGCTCGATCAATTTATCCTGTAGAATTTGGTTAAATTCCTCAGAACAACCAGTTTTCGTAAAGGCAAGAAGCGAAGCGATCATGAAGATAAAAGCAGCGTATGATGCAAATGATATCATGATTCCGTTTCCGATCCGTACTTTGGATTTTGGAATAAAAGGCGGTACAACGATGACGGAAATGCCGGTCGCTTTTTTAAGTAAATCTGAGAATAGCGGTGATTAAATGTTTGCTTTAATTATTTCTTTTATTTAAATTTTTAGCTCAGATTATTTTTAAAATGACTTCACTCAATCAACTTTTTACCCATCAAAGAACAGGGAATCATTCTGTGGTTTCGGCTTCAAGAACAGATTTTCAAAGGGATTTTGACCGGATTATATTTTCTTCTGCATTTAGAAGACTGCAAAATAAAACACAGGTTTTTCCTTTGCCTGGAAGCGTTTTTGTGCATAACCGATTGACGCATTCTCTGGAAGTTTCATCTGTGGGACGAAGTTTGGGAAGTTTAGCGGGCGAATTTATAACTGGAAATTTTTCTGGAGATTTAAATGAAAATTCTAAAACTTTTTACCAGCATAATTTAAGCAACGTAATTGCCGCTGCTTGTTTGTGCCATGATGTTGGAAATCCTGCTTTTGGACATTCCGGCGAAGACGCCATTGCCAGTTATTTTGAAAAAAATGAGAAAGATTTAAAGCAAAAATTTAACGAAAAAGAATGGGCAGATCTTATTAATTTTGAAGGAAATGCCAATGCAATCCGTGTTTTAACACACCAACAAAAAGGAAAAGATGTTGGTGGAACTCAATTGACTTTTACAACTTTAGCGAGTATCGCAAAATACCCTTGTGAGGCAATCGCCAGGAAAAAAGGATTTGTAAACCGAAAGAAATTTGGCTTTTTTCAAAATGAAAAAGAAACTTTTCAGGAAATGGCAAAATCGACCGGAATTTTAGAAGAAAATAATGAACCTTTAATTTATAAAAGACATCCCTTCGTTTGGCTCGTAGAAGCGGCGGACGATATTTGCTATAATATTATTGATATGGAGGATGCGCACAGATTGGGCATTGTTTCGACCTCAGATTGTGAAAATCTATTTTTTGATTTAATAAAATCTGAAAATCAAAATACCGATAGAGTAGAGGAAAAATTAAAATTTATCACCAACTCCAATGAACGGATTTCTTATTTGCGCGCAAAGGTCATTAATGCTTTAATAAATCAGTCTTTGCATTTGTTTAAGTCAAATTTTAATGAAATTTTAGATGGCACTTTAAACGAAGCATTATTGGATATTTACCGAAAAGAAAATCCAACTTTACAGGAAATTGAACGGTTTTCTATTAAAAAAATTTATAATCACAAAGCAGTTATTGAAATTGAAAATGCTGGTTATAATGTGATGTATGAGCTTTTAAATCATTTTATTCCGACGGTTTTAAAATCAAAAGATAAACAAAAATCTTATGATAAAATGGCTTTAAAGCTTTTGCCTGAACAGTTTGTTTACAATGAAGGTAAAGATTATGAAAAAGTTTTGGGCGTTTTAGATTTTGTCTCTGGCATGACGGATAATTATGCAACGGATCTTTATCGAAAGATAAAAGGAATCGATATTGGAATGACGATGTAAAATTAGATTATCAGTTTAAAATTCCATATCTTTAGAATTAATATTTAAAATAAAACACCATGTACGCTTTACCAATAATTGGCTTTTTCCTTTTAATCACACTTTTCGCTTCTTTTTTTACCGTAAAACAGGAATCTGCAGCAGTTGTGGAACGTTTAGGTAAATTTTTAAAAGTTTGCGATTCAGGTTTGCACTTGAAAATCCCTTACATTGATCAAATTTCTAAAAGATTGAATCTTCGTATTCAGCAATTAGATGTGATGATCGACACTAAAACTTTGGACAATGTTTTCGTTAAAATGAAAGTTTCTGTTCAGTATCAGGTTATTAGAACCAATGTAAAAGATGCTTACTATAAATTAGAAAATCCTGAAAATCAAATTACATCTTATGTTTTTGATGTTGTTCGTGCGGAAGTGCCAAAAACCCGTCTGGATGATGTTTTTGTAAGAAAAGATGATATTGCGAACGCCGTTAAAAATGAATTGCAGGAAGCGATGCAAAGTTATGGTTATGATATAATTAAAGCTTTAGTAACGGATATCGATCCTGATGAACAGGTGAAACACGCAATGAACAGAATTAATGCCGCGGAACGTGAAAAAACCGCCGCAGAATATGAATCTGAAGCACAAAGAATTAGAATTGTTGCTGTTGCAAAAGCTGAGGCAGAATCTAAAAAATTGCAAGGACAAGGTATTGCAGATCAAAGAAGAGAGATTGCGAGAGGTTTGGAAGAGTCGGTAAGAATGCTGAACGGCGTAAACATTGGTTCTCATGAAGCATCTGCATTAATAGTGGTTACACAGCATTATGATACGTTGCATTCGATCGGATCGAGTAACAGAAGTAGTTTAGTTCTCCTTCCAAACACACCGACGACCGGAACTTCGATGTTAAATGATATGATGACAGCAATGATCTCAGCTACGAAAGTTGATGAACTCGACAGGGGTAAACTTCCACCAGCGCCAAAAGATCACTTGCATTCTTAAAATTCAAAAATAAAAAAAAACGCTCAAATTATTTTGAGCGTTTTTTTTTATTTTTAAAAATTTTACTGGTATCTCTCGTGTTCTTTTCTTTTGGAGAGAAACGAAATAAGAGGTTTGAAAAAACTTTTATACTTCTCTGCATCAAATACCTGTGAATCTGTTAAAGCTTTATAAGTAAGCCAAACTCCGAAAGGAAATAAGACTATATTTGGAAGCCACGCCGCTGTGTAAGGGTTAAATTTCCCTGTCCAGGCGAGGTTTTCTACCGTAAGATTTATTACGTAAAAGATTATAAAAACTATAATCGCCATTACAACCGGTAATCCCAAACCACCTTTTCTTATTATCGAACCTAAACTGGCGCCAATTAAAAAGAATATTATGCAGGTAAAAGAATAGGCAAAAATTCTTTGCTGATACATCACAACACGGCTGTAATATTTTATTGTTTGTAATATTTGATCCTGTTTTCCAACATTTACATTTTTTAAATTCTGGATTTTGGTATAAGCAGAAAGCAAGACATCAAGCTTATTTTTTTCTTTTACAGTGTCAAGTTTTATTTGCTGAACTACAGGTTTTTTACTTTTTACTACATCAACATAGCTGATATAATTATTTGTCTGACTAACAAATTCATCGCCAATTCCGCTAAAATTCACCTTATTGTCTTTCCTGTTTTGAACAATTGTTTTGTTAAGTTGGGTAAAATTTTCAAAACGATAATCATCTGTAATTTTTTGATCTTCCAGTGCATTTTTTATTAATTCGCTGATATCAAAATGTGAAACCAAAGTGTCAAATTTTATAGACTGGTCAGGCTGTTTTTGTCGTTCACGGTAATCTTTATTGCTGATATTATCATCAAAAATATAACCGTCGTAAAGCACCAGTTTCAGATAATTTTTATCTTTTCCAGGTGTGAATTTTCCGCGTTTTGCAACAATTGATTGTTGATCTTCGTATGAATTGGCTTTTTTATGAACGAAAACTCCTTCAATTCTTTCTCCTTTTTCACCGGTAATTTTGTCAAATTTCACTTGAAAACCGGGTATTTGATCGATGAACTGTCCCGGCGTGAAGTTTAAAGCAGGTTTTGTAGCAGCAATATTATAAAACATATTTTTCGCCTTTCGCTGAAAATCGGGGATAATATTGTTTGAAAAAAAGAAGAGTAAAACAGCTAAAAATGAGACCGTAAAAAATAGGGGAAGCATAATTCTGGTCAGAGAAATACCCGCAGCTTTCATCGCAGCAAGCTCATACTGTTCACCCAAAGTCCCAAAAGTCATTATCGAAGAAAGTAGTATTGTCAAAGGCAAAACAAGCGTTATTACACTAACTCCCATATAAAAAAGGAGTTTTAAAATTTCCCAGTAGCTTAAACCTTTACCCAAAAACTGACCGAGTTGAATCCATATAATATTGACAATGAAGATAAAAAACAGCACACTGAAAATAAAAATAAAGGGCCCGAAAAAAGTTTTAATGATATACCAATCCAGTTTTTTAAACATGCGCCAAATTTAAACAAAAAGCCTCAAAGTTTTACTTTAAGGCTTATTTTTTAACAGAATTTATAAAATTTAAAGTTCTGTAATGATATAATTTTTATAATTGTTCTTATTGAAAGAAAACATGTCGGAAGCAAGTTTCTGATTTTCTTTATAATCAGTGATCGCGATTACAGAAATATTGTTATCTTTTGAAAATTGCTCAAGCTTCACCAATTGATTTTTACCTGAATTTACATAAAGATAAACGTATTTTAAACCATTGTTTTTTGTTGGTGTCAATTGTATCTTATCCGCACTGATTCCATTTACTGCGATTTTTCCAACATATTTCACGTTATAATTTTTGTTGTAAGATTCCAGATAATTTAGCGGAGAAAACATTGCTTCGTCGCCATTTGGTTTCGCAATCGTCACTTCATGGTCTGCTTCGCTGATATTATAGATTTTACTTCCGTCAAAAATCTGTTCAGATCCCATTATTTTCAGTTTATATTTATCGCTCTGGCTATAAAAAATCCCTGGTTCAGTTTTCGTGACCTTGCCGTTGCCTGATCCGTAAATAAACTTAAAATAAGAATTTTGATCAGATTTGTAATTTTTGGTTACAGCATCTAAAAGTGATTTTGACTTTGCATCAATTTTCTGTGCCGTAGCAAATCCTGCAAAACTTAGCGCGAAGATTGAAAGCGTTATTTTATTTAAAAATCTCATAATTTTTGGTTTCATAATTTAGATTAGGAAAGTTTCAATAAGTTAAACCATTGTTTAATGTTAGTGAAATCTGTCAGTCCAATTTCAAAAAGTACGCCAAGAAATCATGAATTTGAAAATCAGGACATTATTTAGAAGCAACACAATTTTGCATTTTCCGAAAGTCCGTCCCGCTTTCCGTTGCAATCTTTTATAAAATTTTTCAAAATTTATAGAAGGATTTCCACTTCAATCGGGGCTATTTTTGAAGATTATTTTTAAGTTTGAAATTAAGAAAAAATTTAATTTCCTAAAATCTAAACCTATTTCCTCAATTCTTCCAAGAAATTATCCAGCGAATGCAGATCAGAAATTTGAACTTCTCTGGCTTTTGCACCATTAAATCCACCAACTATTCCACACGCTTCCAACTGATCCATAATTCTTCCTGCGCGGTTATAGCCCAGTTTTAATTGTCTCTGCAACATAGAAGTTGAACCTTGTTGAGTCGAAACAACAATTCTTGCTGCGTCTTCAAAAAGCACATCTTTTTCATTTGGATCAAATGCGCCAACGGTAGAAATAGTTTCATCCGCAGAATATTCCGGCAACATAAAAGCACTTGCGTAACCTTTTTGCTCGCCTATAAAATCTGCCAATCTTTCAACTTCAGGTGTATCTACAAACGCACATTGCAAACGCAAAATCTCATTTCCATTAAAATAAAGCATATCGCCTTTTCCAATCAATTGATCTGCGCCTGGAGAATCTAAAATCGTTCTGGAATCAACACTTGAAATTACACGAAACGCAGCTCTGGCCGGGAAATTTGCTTTTATCATTCCGGTAATTACATTCACGGAAGGTCTTTGTGTGGCCACAATTAAGTGAATTCCGACGGCTCTTGCGAGTTGCGCCAAACGGGCGATTGGTTGTTCCACTTCTTTTCCTGCGGTCATAATTAAATCTGCAAATTCATCCACTACCAAAACGATGTAAGGCAAATAACGGTGTCCATTTTCAGGATTTAATTTGCGTTGGGAAAATTTACTGTTATATTCTTTTATATTTTTACAAAAAGCATTTTTAAGCAGATCGTAACGTTGATCCATTTCAACGCAAAGTGAGTTTAAAGTGTTAATAACTTTATGTGTATCAGTAATAATTGCATCTTCACCGTCTGGAAGTTTTGCTAAATAATGGCGTTCAATTTTAGAATAAAGCGACAGTTCCACTTTTTTCGGATCGACCATTACAAATTTTAATTCGCTCGGGTGTTTTTTAAATAAAAGCGACGTTAAAATCGCGTTGATTCCCACAGATTTTCCTTGTCCTGTTGCACCTGCCATTAACAAATGCGGCATTTTTGATAAATCTGCCATAAAAACTTCATTGGAAATTGTTTTGCCAAAAACAACCGGCAGATCCATATCCGTATTTTGAAATTTCGCCGAAGCAATCACGGAACGTATAGAAACCATCGTCGGATTTTTTCGTGGGACTTCAATTCCAATTGTTCCTTTTCCGGGCATTGGTGCAATAATTCTAATTCCCAAAGCGGAAAGATTTAAAGCAATATCATCCTGTAATTTTTTCACGGCAGAAACGCGAATTCCCGCTTCCGGAACGATTTCATATAAAGTAACAGTTGGTCCAATTGTCGCTTTTATTTCAGCAATTCCGACGTTAAAAGTTTTAAGTAAACCGACAATTTTATTTTTATTTTCCTCTAATTCTTCCTGATTAACGTGGATTTCTTCCGGTCCATAATCTTTTAAAAGATCAATAGTTGGCATTTGAAATTTCGCTAGTTCTAAACGGTGGTCGTATTCGCCATGTTTTTGAACTAAATCCTGCGCTTTTCTATCGTATTCATTTAAATCTTCTTTTGGAATTTCCACTTCAAATTTAAAATTGTCTTCTTTTTCTGTTATCTGTGGTTTTTCAAAAGTAACCGGTGCAGAAGTAAATGAAGTTTGATTAGGTGTTTGAATTGGTTCAATATCACTCGTTACGTTTAAATTTAAAGGTGTCTGAAAAGATGTGTTTTGAACAGCAAATTCTTTCTCAACTAATTTTTCCTCTTCATTTTCTATTTCTAGTTCTTCGTCTGCTTCAAATTTTTCTGAGGATTTTGGCATCATACTTTTAACCCGACCCAAAGTATTGTCATTTAAATCATTAAGTTTAGATTTAACGTTTGTCGGATTCAGGTTAAATTCAAGCACAAAATAAAGACCGATGCTCACTAAAAGTACCATCCATAAACCGAAAGTTCCTATGATTGAATTTAAAAAATCCATGATCTGAAAACCATAAACACCACTTAAAACACCTGAACCGCCGGTTACAGCACCCATAAAAACGGGTATCCAGCAAATGAAAAATAAAGAATGGCCAAATGTTTTCCAGGGTTTAAAATAATTTTTTTTCATTATTAAAAGTCCGGTAACCAAACAGAGAAATGCCACAATAAAAGCGGCAATACCAAGACTTTCGAAAATGAAAAAGTTGCCGAGCCAGTCACCTATTTTACCAAAAACATTGGTAGATTTTATCGTTTTATCGAGTAAAGTTCCCGCCTGACTTTGATCACTTTTCCATTTCATTAAATAAGAAATGAATGAAAATGTAAGAACTATGGAGATTACACTAAATAAAACACCGAAAAAAATCCGTGGTTTTGAAAGGATCTTTGAAGATTGAGAATTGGTTTGGCCGGTGATTTTAGTTTTTTTTTCCATAATGCAAGTGGGGCAAATTTAATATTTTTTACTGAAAATCCTTAAATTATCTGATTAATATCAAGCTTAAAAAAGGCAAATTATTAGTCTATCTTAATTATCATGCTTATTTTTGTTGTCAATTATTTTTCTTATGAATAAAATCCAGAGTATTCTGATTTCTACCAGAACAATGGCCGTTCTTTTATTATTGTATGCCTTTTCAATGGCTTACGCTACATTTCTTGAAAATAATTACGGAACGCCTGCAGCAAAGGCTTTGATATATGAGGCGAAGTGGTTTGAGTTGATCATGGTACTTTTGATTTTAAATTTCATTGGTAATATGTTCCGATACAGACTTTTTCGCAGAGAAAAATGGTCTGTTTTAGGATTTCACCTGGCTTTTGTTTTTATCTTTATTGGCGGTGCATTAACGAGATATGTGAGTTTTGAAGGACAAATGCATATTCGTGAAGGTGCAACCAGCAATGAAATTATAACAGATAAAAATTTTTTTAAGATACAGATCGGTGAGCTTGGCGAAGATTTAAGTTATCCCGAAGTTCCTTATATGATGATCCCGGATGCAGCGCGTGAAAATTCTTATATTGGTAAAATTTCGCCACATAATTTTAAGGCCTCTTATGATTACCACGGTAAAAAAGTTTCAGTAAAGCAGCTTTCATACATACAACGGAAAAAAGACAGTTTGCTAATTTCTCCAAATGGAGCAGATTATCTTCATATCGTCACAGCTGGTGAAACCGGAAGACAAAATTTATACTTAAAATCTGGTGACGCACAAAGTTTAAATGGGACATTAGTTACCTACAACAGAGCAATTGACGGTGCGATTGAATTTAATGATACAAGCGGAACGATGCTTATAAAAACACCTGAAGATGCGGCATTTATGACGATGCTTACGCAAAAAACAGGTTCTACTAAGAAAAATGAATTTCAACCACTTGTATTACGAAGCTTATATACCATAAAAGATCTTAAATTAGTATTGCCAGAACCGGTAAGAAAAGGGAAACTTATTCAGCTTGAAGGTGATAAAATGAAAGATAAAAACCTGAACGATATGCTAAGTGTAGAAGTTCAGGGGCCAAAAACCAAACAGAATGTGCAGCTTTCTGTGGAAAAGGGAAATCCTAATGCTTACAAACAAATTACCATTGACGGTTTAAATATTATTTTAGGTTATGGACCAAAAATTTACAACACGCCGTTTTCCTTAAAACTGGATAAATTTGTAATGGAAACTTATCCGGGAAGTTCCTCACCTTCAGCGTATGAATCACACGTTCAGGTTGTTGATAAAGGCAAATCTGAGCCCTATAAAATTTATATGAATCATGTTTTAAACAATGACGGTTACCGTTTTTACCAGTCCAGTTTTGATCCTGACAGAAAGGGAACAATTCTTTCCGCAAATCATGATTTTTGGGGAACTCAGGTCACTTATTTAGGATATAATCTTTTATTTTTAAGTTTATTTTTAACATTATTCTGGAAAGGAACACACTTCTGGAAATTACATAAAAACCTTAAAGCGGTAAAAAGAAAAAAAATGACAATGTTAGTGCTGTTACTTTTTTCTTTTGGCTTAAATGCTCAGAAAATTGAAACACATTCCACCACCGATGGAAGCAGTGAAAATATTCATTCAAGCGCAGACGGACATAATCATGGCGAAGCGGATCTATTAACTTCTCAAAATCCAGATGTTGAACAAAGGGTAGTTGGTCCATTAAAAACAGCTCAGGTCATTACAGCAGATGCTATTATTTCCAAAAATCACATTGATAAAGCCCACGCGGATAAATTTGGTTATTTATTAGTTCAAAATTATGAAGGCCGAATTGTTCCGATCAATACTCAGGCACTCGATGTTTTAAGAAAATTATACAAAAAAGACGAATTTAAAGGGAGCGACGGTAAATCTTTGACAGCAAACCAATGGTTTCTTTCCATAAATACAGATACACCGAGTTGGACAATGGTTCCGATGATTTTTGTTGGTCCTAAAGGTGGCGATCTTTTGCAGAAAAAAACAAAAGCCAACGAAGAAGGTTATACGACATTGATGTCAATGTTTCCTTCTGATGGCGCAGGAAATCTACACTATGTTTTAGAAGAAGATTATAATGCAGCTTTTAGGAAAAAACCGGGCGATCAAACTAATTATGATAAAGAAGTAATTGCAGTAAATGACCGCGTTCAGGCATTTAATGAATTTTTTAGCGGTCAGTTCATGCGAATTGTACCGGTTCAAAATGATCCAAATAACACCTGGCATTCCTGGTTGGATAAAACCATGGAACCTGATGAAGTTTCACAAAAAGTGATGGGACCCTATTTTTCTTCGGTTTTAGATGCCGAACAGACCGGAGACTGGAGTAAAGCAGATTCAGAATTAAAAACGCTTTCAGATTATCAGCAGTTATGGGGTAAAAATGTTTCGCCGTCTGCTTCTAAAGTTAAGCTGGAAGTTTTTATGAACAAAGTGAATCTGAATTTTAAACTTTTAATTTTCTATACCCTTATTGGAAGTTTGCTTTTGATTCTAGGTTTTGTAGAGTTATTTAAACCAAATAAAATTTTAAATAAAGTAATAAAAGGATTTATTTATCTGGGTGTTGCAGGTTATATTTTACACTTTTTGGGATTAATTGCAAGATGGTATATTTCGGGACATGCACCTTGGAGTAATGGTTACGAAGCTATTATATTTATTTCGTGGGTAGGAATTACTGTAGGTTTGGTCTTTTATTTCGGTTTGGGAAGACCAAATTTAAAGGAAATAAGCGCAGCAAATTCAGCAAAATTGATTGATACTTCGAACGCTTCAAATGCTTTAATTCCTGCAGCAGGATTTATGGTTGCGGTTATTATGATGGGATTTGCGCATGGCGGTTCGGCTTTGGATCCGCAGATTACGCCACTTGTTCCGGTTTTAAAATCTTACTGGCTGATCATTCACGTGGCAATTATTACTTCAAGCTATGGCTTTTTTGCTTTGTCAATGATCATTGCAGTGATCACTTTGGTTTTTTATATTATTTCAAACAAAAAACTTTACGATTTCCACCACGATACGACTTTAAAAGAATTAACCATTGTTTCTGAAATGTCACTTACCGTTGGACTTTTTGCTTTAACTGTCGGAAATTTCTTAGGTGGAATTTGGGCAAATGAATCCTGGGGAAGATATTGGAGCTGGGATCCGAAAGAAACCTGGGCATTTATCTCAATTATGGTTTATGCTTTCGTTTTGCATATGCGTTTAGTTCCAGGTTTGCGGAGCAGATGGGCTTTTCACGTAGCAGCAATGTTTGCGTTTTGCTCGATGGTGATGACTTATTTTGGTGTAAATTATTATTTGTCTGGTTTGCATTCTTATGCGACGGGAGATCCGATTCCGGTTCCGGTTTGGGTTTATCTCGGACTTGGATTTATGCTCGCTCTGTCGATTGCTTCTTATATAAAATTTAAAATTTTAAAAAAATAAAAGAAGATCCTGAAATTTAATTTTCAGGATTTTTTTTGCTTTAAATTCTATTTCAAAAATCGATTGTTAAGATTTTTATCTTCTTCCGATAAATAGTCAGTGTCATAAAACTATGTTTTAAAAATTTTATTTTTAAAAATTGTACTGCATTTTCAAAATCTAATTTTTTTTCATTTTGTTGAAAAAATTCGTTTTAAGAAATAATTTTTTTTAATATTTTTGTGTAGATAACTTTAGGATTTATTTAATAAAAATTCAATTCAATTATGCAGACCGAACAATTAGTCCATAATATAAATTTAAAGATAAACGGAAAACCACAAAATATTGAGATAGAACCGTGGGTTTGTCTTTTAGATGTTTTGCGTGATCACTGTGATTTAACAGGTACAAAGAAAGGCTGTGATCATGGGCAATGTGGTGCTTGTACCGTAATTGTGGATGGAAAAAGGGTTCTTTCCTGTCTGACTTTAGCTGTTAGCAAGCATGGTTCTGAAATAAAAACGATAGAAGGAATCGCGAATGGAGAAGATCTTCATCCTGTGCAAAAAGCTTTTATAGAGCACGATGCTTTTCAATGCGGTTATTGTACACCAGGTCAGATCTGCAGCGCAGTTGCAATGCTTGAGGAAGGAAAGGCACAAACGCGTGAAGAAATTCAGGATTCAATGAGCGGAAACCTCTGCAGATGCGGAGCTAACAGTAATATCATCGATGCAATAATGGACGTTAAAAAAAATCATTATGAACAACTTTAAATATCTAAAGATTTCTAATTCTGAAGAAGCGCTTCATAATATTTCTAATCTGCAAAATTCAAAATTTTTAGCTGGCGGTACAAATTTGATAGACCTTTGGAAATATGATCTTTTGAATCCTGATACTTTAATAGACATTAATGAATTGCAGGACTTGACCACGGAAAATGAAACTGCAGATGGTAGTTTTTTTCTTGGAGCTTTGCTTACAAATGCAGAAACAGCTCATCATCCTGTAGTTGAAGAAAAATACCCTTTGTTATCCAGATCTATTTTAGCTGGTGCTTCCGCACAAATAAGAAACAGTGCCACAAACGGTGGAAATTTACTCCAAAAAACAAGGTGTTATTATTTTTATGATGCTGCTTTGCCATGTAATAAAAGAAATCCGGGCTCTGGTTGTCCCGCAATAGAAGGCTCTAACAGAATGCACGCTATTTTAGGAACCAGTGAAAAATGTATTGCTGTTTTTCCTTCAGATATGTGTGTTGGTTTGGCTGCTTTGGAGGCGGTAATTCAGGTAAAAGGTTTAAATGGTGAACGACTTATAAAATTTGAAGATTTTCATACTCTACCAGGAGAAACGCCGGAAATAGATAATACATTGGCAGAAGATGAACTAATTACGGGTATCATTTTACCAAAAGAGGGTTTTGCGGAAAATTTTTCTTATTTAAAGTTAAGAGATCGTTCTTCGTACGCATTTGCTCTAATAAGCGTAGCAACTGGTTTAAAACTGGAAAACGGACTTATAAAAAAAGCGAGAATTGCCTTAGGTGGCATTGCTCATAAACCCTGGAGAGTGAAAGAAGCAGAAGATTTTCTTATCGATAAAAAACCTGATGAAGAAAATTTCCGGACAGCAGCAGAAATGATCATCAAAGGAGCAAAAGGTTTCGGTGATAATGATTTCAAAATAGAATTGTCAAAAAAAGCTATTGTTAGAAACTGTTTAATGGCATTAGATCCAACAGAATCTCAAAGACCGGGCGCTAAACCTGCATTATAATTACCATGGAAAAATTAAAGCAAATAGGAAATCCCCTAAGCAGACTGGAAGGCGTGCAAAAAGTAACAGGTTCTGCAAAATATTCCGGCGAATATAATGTGCCAAATTTATTGCAGGGTTACATTGTTAACAGCACCATAACTAAGGGAAAAATTATCGAAATTGATGAAAAAGCTGCAAGATCGCTGAAAGGTGTAATAGAAATATTTTCCCACAAAAAAAGACCAAAATTAGCATGGTTTGATATTATGTATTCTGATATGGATGCGCCACAAGGTGTTCCACTTAAACCGTTGTACAACGATGAAATTTTTTATAATGGACAACCAATTGCTTTAGTCGTTGCAGAAACTTTTGAAATCGCGCGTTATGCAGCATCATTAATTGTTGTAAAATATGAAGAAGAGACTTTTAAAACTGATCTTATAACAAATTTAGATTTGGCAAGACCTCCAAAAAAGGGACTTCTTCAACTAATTATGCCTACGCCGGAAATCAAAAGAGGAGATTTTGATAAGTCTTACAGTAATTCAAATTCACAATATCAGGGTCAGTTTATCCATCAGGAGCAACATCATAACCCTTTGGAATTATTTGCAACGACAACAGTTTATGAAGGAGATGGTAAAATTACCGTTTACGATAAAACACAGGGAACAAATAACTGTCAGGTTTATATCGGCAATGTTTTTGGTTTGCATTATAAAGATGTACGCGTAATCTCAACTTATGTAGGTGGGGGATTTGGTTCTGGTTTGCGCCCACAATATCAGGTTTTTATGAGCGTAATGGCATCTATTGCATTAAAAAGAAACGTACGCGTTACAATGGATCGTGCGCAGATGTTTACATTTGGTTATCGTCCTAAATCTGTTCAGAATACAAAGTTTGCGACTGATAAAGATGGAAAAGTGGTGGCGCTTTATCATCAGGCGTTATGTGAAACTTCTCAGTATGAAGATTATTCAGAGAATATTGTGAATTGGGGAAATATTCTTTATCCGGCAGAAAATACCAAAACAGATTATCAATTAGTTCCTTTAGATAATTCTTCACCATTGGATATGCGGGCTCCTGGCGGAAGTACGGCGATGCATGCCATCGAATCCACTATTGATCAGCTATCTTATCAAAATAATATTGATCCTCTGGAATTTAGAATTCTTAATTATTCTGAACGTGATGTAAGTACAGATAAGCCTTTCTCCAGCAAGGAACTAATGCAATGTTATCTTCAGGGCGCTGACAAATTTGGGTGGAATGACAGAAATCCAGCACCAAGATCTACTAAAAGAGGGAAAAGACTTGTAGGAACAGGTATGAGCTCTGGAATTTGGGAAGTTATGACGATCCCAACCCGTGCTTCCGCAGAAATTGATGCTGAGGGAAAATTAACGGTAAAAAGTGCTGTGACCGACATTGGAACGGGTACCTTAACGGTAATGACACAGATTGCCTCTGACAGTATGGGCGTTGATATTGAAGATGTAAATTTTATTTACGGAGACAGCTCGCTTCCGTTATCGCCTATACAAGGCGGTTCTTACACAACCGGAATTTTAGGTTCGGCTGTAAAAGCTGCTTGTAATAAATTACAGAAAACCTTATTTAAAATTGCAAAAAAAATGGACAACTCACCATTTTTATCCAGCAAGTTTCAGGATGTGGAATTTCAAGGTGCTGAAATATTTTTAAAAAATGACAATTCTAAAAAAATCGCATTTGTAGATATTGTCGCTTTTAATGGCGGAAAAAATATTAAAGAAAAAAAGTTTAATTCACTTAATAATTCAAAGAAAAAAAAATATACCAGTGCTGCTCACAGTGCCGCTTTTGTAGAAGTAGAAGTGGATGAAGAATTGGGTGTTATTACTGTGACGCGTGCTTTAACAGCGGTCGCAGCGGGGAAAATAATAAATCCTAAAACTGCTGCAAGCCAAATAAAGGGCGGTATGATCTGGGGAATAAGCAAGGTTTTATTTGAAGAAACACTTACGGATCATAATTTTGGAAGACATCTTAATACTAATTTAGGTGAGTATCATATTCCCACGCATGCCGATGTTCATCAATTAGATGTAATTTTTGTGGAGGAAAAGGATGAGATCATAAATGAACTTGGTATAAAGGGAGTGGGAGAAATTGGTCTTTGTTCTATGTCGCCGGCAATTGCAAACGCCATATACCACGCGACTGGTAAAAGAATGAACAACCTGCCGATCCATTTTAATGAACTTATTTAAAACAAAAAATATCAGGTAATAGTTTTATTTATCATTTAATCTATAAGTAAAAAATTCATGATTTTAATGGCTTAATTTTAGATGCTTTTCGCTTTTTATAAAGTCTCAAACTAAAATTAAAAGCCAAAGTTTTTTATGGATAAATTTAAAAATTTAACATTAAAAGTTCTGAAATGGATCGGTATTTCTGTGGTTTCAGTTTTATTTTTAATGTTTATAATTCCTCTTTTATTTCCGGGAACTATTTCTCAGCAGGTAAAATTGATCGCCAATAAACATCTTGCAGCAAAATTAGATTATAAGAAAACGCATCTCACTTTTTTTAAACATTTTCCCTCGCTTACGGTCACCATTGATGATTTGCTTTTAAAAGGTTCCGCGCCTTTTCAGCAGGACACTTTATTAACGGCAAAAGAAGTTTCTGCAGGAATTAACTTAAAAGATCTTATTTTTAACAGAACAGTTAAGATCGATGAAATATACATTACAGATTCTTACGCCAATGTTTTTGTAAATTCAAAAGGCCAGGCTAATTATAATGTTTACGTTTCTACACCGAGCAATAAACCGGCAGATTCCACAGGCAAAGGCGCTTCCATTAAACTCGACCTTATCAAATTTGAAAATATCCATCTTAAATACATCGACCAAGCCGCAAAAATTTTAGTCGATGCAAAAGGTTTAAATTATACCGGAAAAGGCGGTTTTAGTAAAGATGTTTTTGATCTTGATACAAATCTGGATATTAATACTTTAGATTTCAGCTTAGACAGAATTTATTATTCTCAGCAGAAAAAAATTCACGCTGATTTAATTACAAGAATTAATACCAACGCGTTGACATTTGTTTTAAGAAAAAATGAATTGAGGATCAACGAATTACCTTTAAAATTTACCGGCTTTTTTAGTATTTTAAAAGAAGGATATGATCTTAATATCAACGCAGCTTCCGAGAAAACGACCATTCGTGACATGATTTCCGTTTTGCCGCCGCAATACTTAGATTGGGGAAAAAATTCGAAAATTGAAGGTAACAGTGATTTTTTCTTTAGTTTGAAAGGAAAATTTATCCCATCAAAAAATCTTAAACCGAATTTGAAAGCCAGTCTTTTAGTTAAAGATGGTTTTGTTTCCAGCGGAGGTGCGCAGGTTCCGATGAAAAATCTGAATATGGATCTTTCTGTCGATTTGCCGTCTTTAAATACTGACAATTTAGGTTTAAACTTAAAGAATTTAATGTTCGATCTGGGAAAAAATAATAATTTCCGTGCGGTTGTAAAAACAAAGGGTTTAAAAGAAATGCAGATCAATGCAGATATAAAAGGTGCCTTAAATTTACAAACATTGCAGCAGACTTTAGGTTTAGAAAATATTCAGATGAAAGGTTTTATAAATACGAATATCCAATCAAATGGTATTTTTAATTTAGATAAAAAATTGTTTCCCATTACAAAAGGATTTATAACATTAAAAGAAGGTTTTCTTAAAACAAAATATTATCCAAATCCCGTTCAGAATATCAATATCGATGCGAAAATTAATAACACGGATGGCACTTTTAAAAGTCTGGGTGTAAATCTAAATCCCTTTAAGTTTGATTTTGAAGGAAATCCCGTCTTTGTAACCGCAGATTTGCAAAATTTTGAAGATCTTTTATATAAAGTTACTGCGAAAGGAACTCTAAACGTGGGAAGAATTTATAAGGTTTTTGCCAAAAAAGGCCTCGATGTTTCGGGTTTAATTATGGCAAATTTATTTTTAGATGGTAAACAAAGTTATGCAACAACCGGTCAATACAGCAAACTTAATAACAAAGGGACATTAATTTTAAAAGATATAAAAGCCACCACAGAATATCTACCGAAATCATTTTACATAAAAGAAGGAAATTTTCAGTTTGAGAATGAGAAAATGTGGTTCAGGAAATTTAATGCAACTTATGGAAAATCTGATTTTGCTTTAAACGGCTATCTTTTAAATACAATTAATTATTTTATAGAGAGAAAAGGGACGCTTCATGGGAAGTTTGTGATGAATTCCAATTATATTTTAGTTGATGAATTTATGGCGTTGCAAAAAGGTGATAATACTAATAAATCAATTGAAGTTGATTATGCCAAAGCTGAAAATCCTAAAAGCAGCGGCGTGGTTATCGTACCAAAAAATCTCGACGTAAGTCTGGAAGCGAATGTAAAAAAAGTAGATTTTAAAGGTTTAAATTTAAATGATCTGAAAGGTTTAGCGTCAATTAGCAAAGGACAGGTTTATTTAAAAAATACAGATTTCAATATCATTGGCAGTAAAATGAATGTTGATGCGCGTTATCAGGATGAAACACCTTTGACCGCAAATTTTGATATCGCTTTAAAAGTTCAGGATTTTAATGTTCAAAGAGCTTACAAAGAAATCGAAATGGTGCGGAAAATGGCGACCGCGGCAAAAGATGTGAAGGGAATTGTTGCCATAGATTACAAATTAAAAGGTGATTTTGATAAAAATATGACGCCTATTTATCCGTCCTTAGAAGGTGGTGGTTTGGTAAATCTTAGAGATGTGGAAGTCAAAAATCTGAAAATGCTTTCAACTGTTGGAAACAGTATTGGTGCAAAAGCCTTTAACGATCCCGACATGAAAGGTGTTAATATCGAAACGCATATTTCAAAAAATCTCATTCATATCGATGAATTTACCTTTAAAGTTTCGTTGCTTCGACCTACGATCAGTGGGACTAGTAGTTTTAATGGACTTTTGGATCTGCAAATCCGAGTTGGACTTCCGCCCGGCGGATGGATCGGTTTCCCGATCGTGGTGACTGGAACTCAGGCTGATCCTAAAATTAAAATTTTTAGCAAAACAGGACAGGGAATTGTGGACGCTTTATATAATACAAAGTCAAACAAAGTGATTCGTCAGGAAAAAAGGGCAGAAAAAAAATCCAGGAGACAGCAAAGAAGAGATCAGGAAGCACAGGAAAAGAAAGCGAAAACTGCTGAAAATAAAATTTCGACGGACGTAAAGAAAAAATAGGATTTTTAGAAGATATTAAATATTAAGAAAAAGAGATGGATGAAAATATTTTGGGTTTAGTAGCTGGTGCGATTACGTCAGTCGCGATGTTGCCGCAATTAATAAAAGTTTTAAAGGAAAAAGATGTAAAAGATCTGTCGCTCGTGATGATTTTGACCTTGATCTCAGGTTTGTCACTTTGGGTTTGGTATGGTTTTTTAAAGGATGAATTGCCAATTATTTTATCTAATGCATTTGCGGTTTTGGTAAATATCTGTCTTTTGATATCTTACATTATTTACAGAAAAAAATAATAATTTAACTAAAATCATTTTTAATATTTTCAGTTATTTAAAGAGCTAATTATCAGATATTAAATAATTTAAATCATTAAAAATGGGACGTATCAATATCTTTTCATTTTAAAAAAAAGCATATCTTTGCAACTAATTATTTATAATTTCTAAATGGACCCCGACAGTTTCGTCAAGATCTTAATAGCCATTCTTTTAGTGCTGCTGAATGGTTTTTTTGTTGCAGCAGAATTCTCAATAGTAAAAGTCCGGTATTCGCAAATTCAGCTGAAAGCAGCTGAAGGAAACAAGATGGCAAAACAGGCTGAAAAGATCATAAAAAATCTTGATGCTTATCTTTCTGCCACTCAACTCGGTATCACTCTGGCCTCGCTGGCTTTAGGTTGGGTTGGTGAAAGTGCTTTACACGATATTTTTTTAAGTCTATTTCACACTTTCAACATCAATTTAGCGGAAACGACCATTACAACTGTTTCTGTCATTTGTAGTTTTTTGATCATTACGATTATGCACATTGTTTTTGGGGAATTAATTCCAAAATCCATTGCGATCCGAAAATCAGAATCAACTACTTTTTTCATAGCAGCGCCATTAAGAATTTTTTACAATATTTTTCGTCCTTTTATTTGGTTGATGAACTCTTTGTCAAACTTTTTTTTAAGGTTAATGAAAATTCATCCGGCTTCAGAACAGGAAATTCACTCAACAGAAGAACTGCAGTTATTGGTGAAACAATCTGCTGCGGGTGGAGAAATTGAGGAAGAAAATTACGAGATCATTAAAAATGCTTTTGATTTTACAGACCATTCCGCAAAACAGATCATGGTTGCGCGACAAAACATTTTAAGTATTGATTTTGAAGATACTTTAGAGGAAATTATGGATATTATCATGGCAAGTGGTTATTCCAGAATTCCGGTTTATGAAAATTCTATTGATAATATTATCGGGATATTTTACACCAAAGAAATTATCCGGGAATTTGTTAAAAGAAAGGGTGAACTTTCTCACGACGATCTTAAAGGCTTAATGCGCGAACCTTTTTTCGTGGTGGGAAGTAAAAAAATCTCAGATCTACTTAAAATTTTTCAGCAGAAAAAACAGCATTTGGCAATTATTATCGACGAATTTGGCGGCACAGAAGGTGTTATCACTTTAGAGGATATTTTGGAAGAACTGGTTGGTGAAATTCAGGATGAAGAAGATGATGAAGAGACGATCGTTGATAAAGTTGGTGACAATATATTTTGGGTTCAGGCGACGCAGCCGTTAGAAGAAATTAATGAATATTTGCCGAAAGAACTTCCTGAAGAAGGTGATTTTAATACTTTATCGGGTTTTATAATGCACTTTTTAGGAGATATTCCGGAAGAAAATCAAGAGTTTGAAATCGAAGATTATCATTTTAAAATTCTTAAGATGAAAAATATGAGCGTGGAATTGGTAGAATTAACTTTCGAACCAATAGCACAGGATGAAATTTCACTTGAAGATATCAATACCAATATTTAATGACTTTTTTTCCTTTAAATATCAAAGATTATGAAAGTCCAAAACGCGAATATGAGGAGGATGTCGCGGTCTTGGAAGACCAAAGTTTTGAAAACAAACTGGTAGTTTACAACGACGATGTTAATACATTTGATTACGTAATTTCATGTTTGGTGGAAATTTGTGGGCACACTTTAGAACAAGCCGAGCAATGCACAATGTTGATCCATTACAAAGGAAAATGCCGTGTAAAGACTGGAAGTTTGGAGAAATTGTTGCCAATGCACCAAAAATTGTTGTCCAGAAGTTTGACAAGTGAAATAGAGTAAATTTCAGTATTAAAATTTACTAAATAATCTTAATTATCCTAAAAGGAAATTTTTACTAGTTTTCTCTCTTTAAAGTTTTAATATTATCAATTAACTGTTGCATTTCCAAAGTTAATGTACCATTGTAAATTCCCCTTATTCTTCTGTTTTTGTCTACTAAAATAAAATGTTCTGTGTGTAAAAACTCCGTGCTGTCCTTGCTAAAACCGATATCTTCTTCTGCGAAATAAGATTTTCTGGCAATTTTATAAATCTCACTTTTATTACCTGTCAGGAAATTCCAGTTTTTAGTCTTAATATTATATTTGGCTTTAAATTGTTTTAAAACTGACGGCGTATCGATCCACGGAGTAACAGAAAAAGACAAAAATTGAATATTTTTATCACTTATAAAGTAATCGCTCACAGTCTTCATATTTTTGGTTATCGTTGGGCAAATACTTCCACATGATGTAAAAATAAAGTTAGCAATATGAATTTTTCCATTTAGCGATTTTTCATTTATAACCGTTGAATCTTGATTCAATAAGCTAAAATCGGCAATCTTGTGTGTGATTGTTTTTTCAATTTCATTTTTACCAGTGATAAATACGGGCGTAAATGTAGGTTCATTGTATTATGGCAAAGACAAAGAATTTTTTTTGTCACCCGTACAACTTAAAATTAAAAAACTACCTAACAGTAAACACGCTATCCGATACATTTTTGCAATTTTTGGTTCCTAATAATCCATATCTTTTTCCACTTATGATCACGTAGTTTGCGCGGATTTTGCCGTTATCATACCATAGTTTTTGCGGGCCTTCTTCCTGCCCATTTTTATAAGTGGCTAGATGAATTAGTTTTCCAAGGTTGTTCCATTCCTTCATTTCATCTTCATAAATATCATTTTTGGCTAAAAATTCAAATCTTTTATAACCATTTTCCCAGAAAGCAATCTGTTTTCCCTCCTTTTTTCCTTTAAAATAGAAACGCATTTCCATTAAATTTTTATTGCCAAACCATTTTTTTGAAACACCACTCTGTAAACCTTCATAGTAACTTTCAAAAGATAGTGTATCATTTCTATTTTCATCTAATCGATACAGAAAGCCTGAAAACAGCTGATGATTTACAAATAATGTGTCATTTTTTAACTTCAAATTTTCATCGTTTGCATTTTTATAGATCTTTGGAATTTTTTTGATTACAATATCTTTCTCCGCACTATTTTTTGAGCAGGAAATGAACAATAAAAATAAAATAAAATACCTGAAAATTTTCATTATTGTGTGACAGTTCCTGGAGTTCCATAGTAGCCATTACCATTAAGATAAGGCGCATCCACTGTAAAATGATAGTGATAAATTCCGTTCGGAAAATCTTTAGTGGCGTGAATATGTCCGTGATAAACGTCAAGCTGACTGTTTGTTACAGTACTTCCATTTTCTTCCTGTGGCCCGTAAACAGGAAAACCATCTAAAAGAAATCCCAATAATCCTGATTTTGTGGTTTTTACGGTTGTTAAATATACAGGTTCGACATGGTAATGGTATTGTCCCGTCGCTTGAGGATGTCCATAATTTTGATCAAAACTTTCAATTTCATTAGTTAGAGCCTGATTATTTGGTTCTGCGTATTGATTGTAAAAAGGAATACCATTTAATGAAACACCGATTGCGCCAAGAGGCGTGCGGCATGATTTGTAGCTTCCTTTGGATTTACGGGAATTTTAAAAGTCAGATTCTGAGAAATGATCAAATTTGGATTTTTTTTAAATGTATTTCCTCCAAAAGTAGTTCCGCTAAAATTTTCGTATAAGGCATTATTTGCAGGATAATATATGCTTTTATGATCTGGTAAATCATTTGTTTTTATGGTAATAAATGTGCCATCACTGCTCATACTTGTAGCGCCATAAATTTTGGCATAAACTGTCGGAATCTGAGTTGAAGTTGGTAATGTAGAAACCTGTCCAGTTTCATTGCCACTGCTACAGGATGAAATAATGAAAAATACAAAAGTGCCAAATGAGCAAAAATAGCTTTTGTTTTTAATTGAAGTCATGTTCATTAGTTTTCGGTTTGATTAATCTTTTAAAGAAAAGTTAAAACTAATATTAAAATAATCTTCAAATACTATTATTTATAATTAGCGAGTACATAAATTTATATCAGTTAGAATTTAAATATTTTTTTTTGGCATCATAATGGGCTATACTTTTGAAATAATTTTATAATTAAATATTATGAAAAAAATAATTGCACTCATCGCATTCATTGGAACATTCTCATTCGCTTCTGCGCAATCAAATTACTACAATGATTATCAAAACAGCATTTCAGGTGTTAATTGGCAATCTGTTGCTACAGACTTACTTTTAAGTACACAGCAAAGCAGTCAGTTAACATCATTAAATAACAGATATCCAGATTACAATTCTTGGGACAGCCATTATAAGAGTAATCCAAATGGATGGAGAACAGACAGAAATGCTGAGATCCAGAGAATAATGGGACCAACAAAGTATAAAAAGTTTAAAAATAAAAACTACAAAGGTCAAAATCCTGTTGCTGTTTATAACAGAAACAAAAATAACTATAAATCCAAAGGAAAATCTTACAGTCACGAGCAACGTGAAGGTCATGGGAATAAAAAAGGCCATGGAAAGGGAAAACATTAATTAAAATATATAAAAAAAACCTGCATTTTGCAGGTTTTTTTTATTTTTAAAATCAGGTAGAGCTTATAGTTTTTCCGCGATATAGCGCGCGGTTTCACTTACTTTATCTTTCGCCAATTCTTCAGGTGTTCCTTTGAAGACAACTTCACCACCATATTTTCCGGCTCCCGGACCAATGTCAATGATATAATCAGCAGATTTTATAATATCCGGTTGGTGTTCAATAACGATTACAGAATGTCCTAATTCAATTAAGGCTTGAAGCGAAGTCAGTAATTTATTAATATCGTGGAAATGTAATCCTGTAGAAGGTTCATCAAAAATAAATAAGGTTTTATCGGTCGTATTTCCTTTAACTAAAAACGACGCCAATTTCACACGTTGCGCTTCACCGCCAGAAAGTGTGGAAGAACTTTGTCCCAATTGCAAATATCCCAAACCAACATCCTGCAAAGGTTTCAATTTGGTGACAATTTTTTTCTGTTCATTTTCTGTAAAAAACGCAATACTTTCATCAACCGTCATATGCAGAATATCCGAAATATTTTTTTCGTCAAAACGGATCTCAAGGATTTCATCCTTAAATCTTGTACCGTGACAAACTTCACATTCCAGTTCAATATCTGCCATAAACTGCATCGAAACATTGATCACACCTTCACCTGTACATTCGTCACATCTTCCGCCATCGACGTTGAAAGAGAAATGTTTTGGCTTAAGATTCATCATCGCAGACATTTTCAGTTTAGAAAAAAGATCGCGAATATCGTCGTAAGCCTTTAAATAAGTTACCGGATTTGAACGACTCGATTTCCCTATTGGATTTTGGTCAATCAGTTCAATGTTTTTAATTAATTTTTCAGGAAAAGTCACAGAATCGAAATCGGTTTTTTTACCGCCCATTTCCAATTCTAATTGAACACCTGTTGTTAAAACCTCCTTCATCAAAGTTGATTTTCCACTTCCCGAAACCCCGGAAATCACCACCAAACTTTCTAAAGGAATGTCAACATTAATATTTTTTAAATTATTTTCTCTTGCGCCTTTTATTCTGATAAAATCTTTGGCTTTTCGTCGTTTTGTTGGCACTTTTATTTCAAGTTCGCCCGTTAAGTATTTTGAAGTTAAAGTATTTGCTTTTTTAATTTCTGCATAATCACCAGCGAAAACCAGATCACCGCCCAAATATCCGGCTTCCGGACCAATGTCAATAATATAATCCGCCGCTTTCATCACGTCTTCATCGTGTTCTACGACAATCACCGTGTTACCTAAATCGCGCAGATTTTTTAAAACTTTTATTAAATTTTCTGTGTCTTTAGAATGCAAGCCGATCGAAGGTTCATCTAAAATATAAATACTTCCCACCAAAGAACTTCCCAGCGAAGTCGCGAGATTAATTCTTTGAGATTCCCCACCAGAAAGCGTACTTGAAGTCCTGTTAATTGTTAAATATCCCAAACCAACTTTCGTTAAAAATTCTAATCTCGACGTGATTTCGTAAAGTAATCTTTTAGCAATATCCGCATCGTGTTGGTTTAATTTTAAACTTTTAACTAAAGGAAGAAGTTCATCCAAAGGCAATTCGATAAATGACTGAATATTATGACCATCAATTTTCACCCATTCCGTTTCCGGGCGCAATCTGTAACCTTCACAAGTCGGGCAAAGCGTCTTCCCACGGTATCTGGAAAGCATTACGCGGTATTGAATTTTATATAAATTGCCTTCCAACATCTTGAAAAAGTTGTCAATTGTTGGTTCATCTTTCGTTGCTTTTCCTTTCCACAAAAACTTTTTCTGTTCTTTCGATAGTTCAAAATAAGGTTTGTGAATCGGGAAATCTTTATTTTTTTTAATGAAAGCCAGTTTCCATTCTTTCATGGAATCGCCGCGCCACGCTGCAACTGCGTCTTCAAAAACGGATAAATTTTTATTTGGAATCACTAAATCTTCGTCAATACCAATCACTTTTCCGTAACCTTCACAAGTTGGACAAGCGCCAAAAGGATTATTAAAACTGAAATAATGAACGGTTGGTTCGTTAAAAACGATTCCGTCTAACTCAAATTTATTTGAAAATTCTTTGGTTTCAGAATTTTTTTCATTTTTTAAATAACAGTAACCGCGACCTTCATAAAATGCCATTTGGATTGAATCTGCCAATCTTTGAAGAAAATTTTCATCGTCTTCATAAGTAAAACGGTCGATAACCAAATTAATGACGGCATCTTTTTCTGGCTCAAAACCGAAACTTTCCAGATCTTCGATTCCAACCACATTTCCCGCAACTTCCAAACGCGTGAAACCTGCCATTTTTAAGATCTTAAGTTGCTCTTTAAATTTTTCTACTTCAAAAATTAGTGGCGCGCTTAAAGTAAAAGTCGGCGTATTTTTAGCATTTTGGATAAAATCAATCACGTCAGATACGCTGTCTTTTTTCACTTCCGCACCAGATTCCGGCGAAAATGTTCGTCCAACTCTGGCAAATAAAAGTTTTACATAATCGTAAATTTCTGTAGAAGTTCCAACAGTTGAACGTGGATTTGAAGAAATCACTTTCTGCTGAATTGCGATTGACGGTGCTAAACCTTTAATGTCATCAATTTTCGGTTTCTCTAATTTGCCTAAAAATTGCCGCGCATAAGAACTCAAACTTTCCACATAACGCCTTTGTCCTTCGGCATAAATTGTGTCAAAAGCAAGCGAAGATTTTCCACTTCCGGACACGCCCGTAATAACGATTAATTTGTTTTTAGGAATAAGAACGTCAATGTTTTTGAGATTATTGAGGTGCGCATTCTTTACGAAAAGATATTTTTTGATGTCGATTTCTTCAGTAGTCATAAGAGTACAAAATTAACGATTTTAATCTTTATTTTGGCTTGAAAAGGAAATGGTAAATGTTAATGTTTTATTTAAAAAATTAATAAAAAAATATCTATTTATTAAGAATATGTTAATTATATTTGCGCTGAAATTTTTTAGAAAAATGCTTGAGAGAGAGTGTTTGTCATTCTAAAGAAATATTTACGATTTTATAATTAGAGTTAAAATTTATGATTACAAAAGTTAGTTTAGTTTCATTTTTAAGTTTTTTCGCAATCTTTTCAGCGCAGCAAAAACAATCAGACATAGATGAAGTTTATGTGCAGGGGAAGTTTTTAAATCTTCCGGTTTCAAAAATTAATGAAAATATTACCATCATTACAAAAGCCGAAATCGAGAAATCACCGGCTAATAGTATTGATGAATTGTTGCAGTTAAACACTGGTTTAGATATTAGAAGACGCGGTTCAAATGGCGTTCAGTCCGATGTTTCTGTCCGTGGAAGTTCTTTCGAGCAGGTTTTAATTTTAGTAAATGGCGTTAGAATGAACGACAGTCAAACCGGTCACAATACTTTAAATATTCCTTTTGATCTGGATTCAGTTCAGCAAATTGAAATTATAAAAGGTCCGGCCGCGCAACGCTATGGCAACAATGCTTATGCAGGCGTTATTAACATCATTACCAAACCTTTAGCCGAAAAATCAGTGAAAATTTCTGCAGAAGGCGGCGATTATAAATCTTATGATCTTGGCGCTAATGCTAATATAGGAAATGAAAAGTTTTCAAATTTATTTCAGATCCATTCTTCGGCATCAGACGGTTACCGTCACAATACGGATTACAAGATCAATAATTTTTATTACCAGAATAATCTAAAAATTAAAAATGGTGCGTTGAGTTTACAAGCAGGATTTTCAGAAAAAAAGTTTGGCGCCAACGGTTTTTATTCTTCACCAAAAGCAACAGAACAATATGAGGAAACGCAGGCTTCAATTGTGAGTATTTCGGGACGTCAAACTTTTGATAAATGGGATTTTAATTCAAATATTTCCTGGCGCCGCGGTCAGGATCTTTACTTATTTAACAGATATAAACCGCAAATATATAGGAATTTACATTTGGGAAATAATATTAGCGGCGATTTTAATACTTCTTATCATTCAGGTTTTGGCGTAACAGGTTTGGGCGTTGCTTTGCGAAAAGAGATTTTGGTCAGTAATAATTTGGGCAGCAGAGAACGTTTTGTTTCTCAGTTATTCTTTGAACATCATTTTTCTTTGTTAAATGATAAATTGGCCATTTCCCCGGGAATTTCTTATGCGAATTATTCCAAAGAAGGTAACTTTTTTTATCCAGGTTTAGACGCAGGATTTACTTTTAATGAAAACCATAAAATTTACGGAAATATTTCAAAAGTTCACCGCGTTCCGACTTTTACAGATCTGTATTACACGAGCGGAACTGAACAAGGAAATGCGGATCTAAAACCAGAAAGCGCGGTTTCTACAGAAGTTGGTTATCAATTTAAAACCGATAATTTCCTTGCAAAAACCAGTTTTTTTACCAGAGATTCTGATAATTTAATTGATTGGGCAAAAGATACGCCCGACGCAAAATGGACTGCAAGAAATATTGGAAAAGTATATTTGCAAGGCGTAGAAGTGGAAATTAAGCAAAATTTTTCCGGCTTTTTTAAATCATACAGTTTGGGCTACACTTATCTGGATAATCAACAAAAAGATTCTGACACAAGGCTTTCCCGCTATAATTTAGAAAATCTAAAGCACCAATTTGTCGCGACTTTGGAAAATAAATTTCTAAAAAATTTCACTAATGTCTTAACTTACAGATATAACGAAAGAGTCAATTTAGGAAGTTATAATTTGATTGATGAAAAACTAAATTATCACTTTAACGATTTTGCCGTTTATGTTTTAATTAATAATTTAACCAATTCAAAATACATTGAAACAAGTTTAGTTCCGATGCCGGGAAGATGGTTTCATGTAGGTTTGAGTTATAAAATTAAATTTTCTAATTGATTTAAAGATTAAGTGGATATCGACTCGCAGATTTTATAGATTTGGCAGATTTTTACTAATTTAAAGTATTTATCTGCGCTATCTGTAAAATCGGCGAGATTTTGAAAGATACTTTGTTAACTTGCCAATTATGTTAATATCTTTAAATGATTTTCATTGTTGTTGATAACTTTTTCAATCTAACATTATTTAACCAAAATTGGCTTTTCATTTTTAAAGTCAAATCGTTATATTTGTCAAATATTAAAATCTTTATGAAATTTATAGTTTCCAGTGGCGAATTGCAAAAGGCTTTACAGATCGTAAGCGGCGTAATTTCGACTTCTCAATCCAGACCAATTCTGGAAAATTTTCTTTTTGATTTAAAGGAAAATACCTTAAAATTGACCGCCTCAGATGGTGAAACCACTTTAATTACTTCGCTTGAGGTAAAATCTGACGACGAAGGTAAATTTGCAGTTCCTGCGAAAATTTTTCAGGATTTTGTTAAAACTTATGGCGAACAGCCTTTAACGCTTTCTGTGAAAGAATCTGAAGATGGAAACGGAAGTTTGTTGGAAATTTTAGACGAAAAAGATAATTTTGCTGTCGCTTTAGACAACGCTGAAGATTATCCGGATATTCCTGAATTTGAGTCTTCACAAAGTATCACAATGCCTTCAGGAATTTTATCTGAGGCTTTGGCAAATACACTTTTTGCAACGAGTAATGATTCGCTTCGTCCCGTAATGACGGGTGTTCTGTTCCAATTTAAAGAAGATGAAACCAATTTCGTTTCTACAGATTCTCACCGTTTGGTAGTTTACAAAAGAGAAGATTTGGTAAATGCAGAGCCGATGGAGTTCATTATGCCGAAAAAACCATTGTCAATTTTCAAAAATATTTTGGCTAATTCTAACGAAGATGTAGCAATTGATTTTAATGAAAATATGGCGAAATTTACCTTCGGAAATAACATTTGGATTTGTCGTTTGATCGATGGAAAATATCCAAATTATACAGCGGTAATTCCAAAAGAAAATCCGAATGTTTTGACAATTAACAGAGGACTTTTATTGAGCGCAATAAGAAGAGCGTCCATTATGTCGAATAAATCGACGAACCAAATCAGGTTTAAATTATCCGGCAATATTCTTCACCTTCACGCAGAAGATACAGAATATGCGAACAAAGCAGATATGCAGATTCCGTGTGATTACAATGGCGAAGATATTAATATTGGTTTCAGTTCTAAATTTTTAACGGAAATGCTTTCTGTTTTAAATTCTGACGATATCACGATGAAAATGTCCCAACCAAACCGTCCCGGAATTATTGAACCAGTTGATGGTTTAGAAGATAACGAACATATTTTAATGCTTTCTATGCCAGTAATTGGGATGTAGAATTATAACAAATATTTTAATAAGATTGAGATTTGAGATGTATTTCAAATCTCTTCTTATTTAATTGAAAACAGTAATGGAACTTATAATTATTTTTGCTTTAGTTTTACTGAACGGCGTTTTTGCAATGTCTGAAATGGCCTTGGTCTCTTCCAGAAAATTTAAGTTAGAAAGCGCTAAAAACCACGGAAATGCAGGTGCGAAATCGGCACTTGAACTTTCTAAAACACCTTCCAGATTTTTATCGACCACGCAGATCGGAATCACCTTGATCGGAATTATTTTAGGATTTTACAGTGGCGACGCGCTTACAAATCATTTTGCGGCTATTATTTCAAAAATATCATTTTTAGCACCATACGCAAAACAAATTTCCGGTCCGGCAATTATTATTTTTATTACTTATTTATCAGTTGTTTTCGGTGAACTTTTCCCAAAACAAATGGGAATGATTTTCCCGGAAAAAATTGCCATTTTGGTTTCCAGACCGATGACCATTTTGGCTAAAATTGCGTCGCCATTTGTTTGGTTATTGACCAGCAGCAACACTTTGCTAATGCGTTTATTTGGCATTAAAAAAAATATCAACAGCCACGTTTCTGAAGATGAAATAAAATCAATTATCAGAGAGAGTGCTAAAGGTGGTGAAATTGACGATGTAGAGCAGAATATTGTAGAACGCGTTTTTGAGTTGGGCGATACAAAAGCAAGCAATCTTTTTACACATAAAAACAATTTGACTTTCTTCGATTTTAATGATTCTTATGAGGAAATTATTAAAAAAATAAATGGAGATCCGCACACCGCATATCCGGTTTCAGAAAATAGAAATACGGACGATGTAAAAGGAATTGTCTTAATTAAAGATTTTTTTTTCTATTCTAAAGAAAATGAATTTAATTTAAAAGATTTCATAAAATCACCAATTTACGTTTCCGAAAATACGAGTGCCTACAAAATTTTAGAAAATTTTCGACAGAGCAAAATTCATTTCGGAATTGTGATTGACGAATATGGAATTACGCAGGGCATGATAACAATGGATGATGTGATGGACGCATTGGTCGGCGATATGTCTGACGAAGAAAAAAATGAATATAAAATAATAACAAAAACAGAAAATTCCTGGGAAGTGGATGGACAATTTTCACTTCGTAATTTTTCAAAGGAATTTCCGATCAGTATTAATGATGATATTCTTCAAAATATCCAGACCGTTGGCGGCTTCGTGACGCATTACTTTAAAGGAATTCCGACGGAAGGTGAGAAGGTGGATTACGAAAATTTCGAGTTTGAAATTTTGAGTAAAGACAACCAGAGAATTGACAAGATTTTAGTTAAAAATAAAACGACTTAATGAAAATTTCAAATAATTGGCTTAAAGATTTTATAAGCACCGACTTAAATACAGATAAAATTAGCGAATATCTTACGGATATTGGTTTGGAAGTGGAAGGTGTAGAAAAATTTGAAAATATAAAAGGCAGTCTTGAGGGAATTGTTGTGGGCAAAGTTTTGACCTGCGAAAAACATCCAAATGCCGACAAATTAAATATCACAAGCGTAGATGTTGGAGGTCCAGAAATTCTTCAAATCGTTTGCGGCGCGCCAAATGTTGCTGCTGGGCAAACTGTTCCAGTTGCGGTTGTTGGTACAAAATTGTACGATAAATCCGGAAATTCTTTTGAAATAAAAAAGGCAAAAATCCGCGGTGAAGTTTCTGAAGGAATGATCTGCGCGGAAGACGAATTGGGTTTAAGCGACGACCACGGCGGAATTATGATCCTAAATGAGGATTATAAAAAAGGTGAATTATTCTCAAAATATTTTGATATTTCGAAAGATGAGGTTTACGAAATTGGTTTAACGCCAAATAGAACCGACGCGATGTCGCATTATGGCGTTGCGCGGGATTTAAATGCGTTTCTGTCAAGCAACCAGTTGAAATCTGATTTTCAAAAATTAGTAGTTGAAGAACCAACAATTTCCGGAAGTCACGATTTTCACATTGAAGTTGAAAATGCAGAACTGGTTCCAAGATATTTAGGTGCGGTGATTGAAAATATTAAAATTTCAGAGTCTCCAAACTGGTTGAAAGACAGATTAAAAGCTATTGGTTTAAACCCAATAAATAATGTTGTCGATATTACAAATTATATTCTTCACGGATTTGGTCAACCTTTGCACGCTTTCGATGCGGCAAAAATTAAAGGCAATAAAATTATTGTTGGAAGTTTAAAAGAAGGAACAAAATTCTCCACTTTGGATGGAATTGAACGCACTTTAAATGGTGTGGAAATCATGATAAAAGATGGCGATCAAAATCCGATGTGCATAGCGGGGGTTTTTGGTGGCGCCAATTCTGGGGTTTCGCCGGAAACCACAAAAATCGTTTTAGAAAGTGCTTATTTTAATCCAGTTGCGATTAGAAAAGCCGCTAAATCTCATGGTTTAAATACTGACGCATCTTTTAGATTTGAACGCGGCGTAGATATCAATAAAGCGAGAAAGGCATTATTGGTCGCAGTAAAAATGATTGAGGAAATTGCTGGCGGAAAATTAGTTGGTGAAATTTTAGAATCTTATCCGAAGAAAATTGAGAACAGTTACGTTGTTTTTCGTTATTCAAAATTGGATCAGATCTTGGGAATGAAAATTCACCGGGAGAAAGTTAAAACAATTTTAAAATCTTTGGAAATTGAAGTTTTAAATGAAATAAATGATGGTTTAGAACTTTCGATTCCAACTTACAGAGCAGATGTGACGCGCGAAATCGACGTTATAGAAGACATTTTGAGAATTTATGGTTACAATAAAATCAATGTTCCGGAAAAATTTTCTTTTTCGCCAGTCGCTTTAAATCTTGACGATCAGGATGCTTTGGAAAATTCGTGGGCAAGAACGCTCCAAAGTCAGGGTTTTAATGAAGTGATGAATAATTCTTTGCGTTCCGTGAAAGATGAAACCAATGCGGTAAAATTATTAAATCCTTTAAGTGGTGATCTGGCTTTTATGCGTAAATCACTTTTGGAAGGACTTTTAGAAAATGCAGCGTACAACATTAACAGGAAAAACGCAGATTTAAAATTCTTTGAACTGGGTAAAATTTATCACAAAAAAGAGAAATATGAAGAGCGCAAACAACTGGCATTTTTAGTAACAGGAAGAAATCATGCAGAAAACTGGACTTTGCCAAAATCTGCAACCAATTTCTATTATTTAAAATCTTATGTTACGCTTTTACTGGATAAATTAAAACTGACTTATCAGGAATTGCCTTTAGATGATCCCCGCTTTTCAGAAGGTTTAGAATTGATTTCAGAAGGAAAAACTTTGGCAAGATTAGGAAAAGTTTCAGTAGAAAATTTGAAAGATTCTGATGTAAACCAAGAAGTTTTCTATGCAGAAATTGAACTTGAAAATTGCGAGCACTTAAGAGTAAAAGATAATTTTAAATTTATTGATATTCCGAAGTTTAATAAGATCAGAAGAGATCTGGCTTTGCTTTTAGACAAGCAGATTTCTTACGCAGAACTCCATACATTAGCCAAGAAAAATCCGTCAAAATTCTTAAAAAATATTAATCTTTTTGATGTTTATGAAGGACAAAATTTGCCGGAAGGAAAAAAATCTTATGCTTTAAGTTTTGAATTGTTGAATGAAGAAAAAACCTTGGAAGAAAAAGATATTTCTGAAGTGATGAATGCTTTGATCAATTCTTTTAAAAAGGAATTTAATGCGGAATTGAGGTAAGACTTTAATTGTTTAATTTTAACAAAAATAATAAATTATGAAAAATATACTTTTAGCATTTTGCGCAGTAATTTTATTGGCGTCTTGTTCGTCAGTCAACGGTTTAAAATCTAAATCCGGAGCAAGTCAGGCTTCCTTAAACAATTCAAGTTGGACTTTAGCAACGGAAGTAAAAGGAACTGCGCCTACTTTATTAATAAGTGGCGACAGAATTTCTGGAAATGCAGGTTGTAATAATTACTTTTCCACGGAAATTAATTTAGATCCAACGGCGGGAAATTTTAGTGTAAAAAATATTGGCTCAACCAGAAAGATGTGTGACAATATGGATGTTGAAACCAACTTCCTGAAAATGCTTGATGCAACTACAAAATATGTGGTTAAAGACAACGTTCTTGAACTTTACAAAGATAATTTGTTATTGTTGAGATTTAATAAAATGTAAACAGATCTAAGATTTTAGAACCAAGAATCAAGATTTAAAAATCAAAAATAAAAAAAGTGCAGAAACTAATTTCTGCACTTTTTTTATTTAAATCTGACAACTATCAAGTGACAACCGTCAACTATTTTATCACGTCTACTTCTAATTTACTATCGCCATAAATTTTAATGAACGCTTTGGTGTAATCTGCTTTTGTAGCAAGATTTACATTTGGAATGTATTTCTGCGGATTAACCGTAAATAAAGGAAACCAAGTGCTTTCAATTTGTACTTGTATTTTATGTCCTTTTTTGAAGGTGTGCATTACGTCTTGCAATTTAAAATCAACCGCTGTTTTTTGGTTTGGAACCAATGCTTCAGGTTTTTCAATAGAATTTCTAAATCTTGCAGGCATAATTTCACTTCTTACCATTTGGTGGTAATTCTGCAAAATCACATTTGGTTTATCTGCATTTTCTGGTTCATTATCTGGATAAACATCAATTAATTTTACAATAAAATCGGCGTCATCTGAAGTGGAAGAAATGTTTAATTTTGCCATTAATTCCCCACCAAAAGTAACATCATCATTTAACACATCCGTTGTAAAAGTTGCCACATCAGGTCGCATTTCTGCAAACCGTTGGTCTTCACTCATGTAATTTCTTGGAGTGAAACCATTTAGATCTTTCAGATTTTCTGAGCTAATAACTGGTTTTGAAGGATCACTGTAATATTCTGTGGTCGTTTGTGAAGGCTCCATTTCTATTTTATTATTCACAAAATAGAAATCTGTTTTCTTTGCATCTGGTGAAGGATATTTTGCGAATTCATGCCATTTCTTTGAACCAGTGTCAAATAATATTGCTTCAGGAAGTCCTGCATCTTCTTTCGTATTTCCTTTTAAATAATGAGCGAAAAATTTTGTTTCAAGATTTTTTTGGTAATAAGTCGCAATACTGTCACCAAAATAAATATCGTTATGATAGGCTTTTCCAGTTTCTCTTCCCCACGCACCATGAGAAAAAGGTCCCATCACGAGCGTACTTTTGGCTTTTGGAGAACTTTTTTCGATTGCTTTATAAATGTTTAATGGTCCGGAAAGATCTTCCGCATCAAACAAACCACCCACAACTAAAACCGCCTGATTGACGTTTTTAAAATGAGGCAATAAATTTCTTTCCTGCCAAAATTGATCATAATTAGGATGGTACATAATTTCCTGCATGAAGAAATTATTTTTATAAAATTTATCAACACCTTCTTTCAAAGTGCCCATGTCGGTGAAAAATTTCAGACCATCATTAGAATACTTTTTTATCATCGTGTCACCGTACCAAGCTTCTGTAGTTGGTTTAGTTTTTTGAATTCCAAAAACAGGAAAAGTTCTGAAATATCCTAACAAAAATCTTCCGTTGTGTAAAAAATCATCATTCCAAAAATTTGAAATTGGTGCTTGTGGCGAAGAAGCTACTAAAGCAGGATGATTTGACAAAATCCCAACTGCAGTATAAAATCCCGGATAAGAAGTGCCGTATTGCCCAACTTTACCATTATTATTTTGAATATTTTTTACCAACCAGTCAACTGTGTCGTAAGTATCGGTACTTTCATCTACATCTTTCTTGGTTTTATGTTCCACTTGCGGCGTCATATTCGTCCAGTTTCCCTCGCTCATGTATCTTCCGCGAACATCCTGATAAACGTAAATGTAGCCATCTTTCATCATAAATGGATTTGGACCAAGACGTGTCGCAAATTTATCTTCACCGTAAGGCGCAATGCTGTAGCAGGTTCTTTGCATCACCATAGGATATTTTTTACTTTTGGAAATGTCTTTTGGTGTATAAACAGAAGTAAATAATTTTACGCCGTCACGCATTGTAATGTACATTTCTTTTTTGGTGTAATGATCCTGAACATAAGGATCTACCGCTCTTTTTTGGTCTTGTGAGAAACTAAAAACAAAGACAAAAAGAAGAAAAGCTGAACTGAATTTTTTCATAGATTATAAAATTTCCACTAATTTATAATTAATTTTTTGGGCATGTCCTTTTTCTTGCGACTATTTTCGCAAAAAAGTTAGATTTCTAAATAGAAAAACGTCGGTCTTCGGCTCCAATCTTTTTTTATTGCTTTAGAAATGTTTTTTAAATTGGTCATTTAGTTTTTAGCAATAAAAAAAGGATTTCTACCTGCGCCCTCATGCAGGATTTTTCATAAAAATAAAAAAAGAACCCATTTCTGAGTTCTTTTTAATTTTTTGAAGTTTATTTAGAGATTATTCTCCGTCTTCATCTTCTTCGTCATATTTGGCTAATTCGTCATCACACCATTTGAAAGCCTGCTCTACAACTTTCGTAGCTTCGTCTGCCATTGATTCTTCATCATCGCCTTCTAAATCGTCGAACCATTCTACTTCTTCCTCTTCAACGTTTAAAACGAATCTTGGATATTCTGTGTGTACCACGTATAAATCTTCCGGATTGTCGGAATTATCCGCTAATAAAAACTTTGGTAATTTCATTGTTTTATAATTTTAATTTCGGGGCAAAGATAAGAATTTCCTTTTAAAATTTAATTTAAAATAGATTAACTTCTTATTATAAAATTTCCTGCGCCCTGGCCTGAGTGGAACTCCTTTTTTATATTTTCTGCGCCAGCCGAAATATAAAAAAGAGTGGGAACGGAGGACAGATACAGGCGCCCTAAACTATTTTAAAAATGCTTTAGAGACTTTTTCTGCTTTTTTACTTTCAGAATAATCATAAAATCCTTCCCCAGATTTCACACCTTTTTTGCCCGCCATCACCATATTTACCAATAATGGATTTGGTGCGTATTTTGGATTTTTAAAACCGTCGTGCATAACGTTTAAGATCGCCAGACAAACGTCAAGTCCGATAAAATCTGCCAGTTGCAAAGGTCCCATAGGATGCGCCATGCCAAGTTTTATCACGGTGTCGATTTCTTCCACACCTGCAACGCCGTTGTAAAGTGTTTCTATGGCTTCGTTGATCATCGGCATCAGAATTCTGTTGGCTACAAAACCGGGATAATCATTGACTTCCGTAGGTGTTTTGTCTAAAGTTTTGCTGAGTTCAAAAATGCTGTTAAAAGTTTCCTTTGAAGTGGAATAACCTTTAATTATTTCTACCAGTTTCATAATCGGTACGGGATTCATAAAATGCATACCGATCACTTTTTCCGGCCGGGTAGTTGAGGCAGCAATCTGAGTGATGGAAATTGAAGATGTATTTGTCGCTAAAATGCAATTTTCAGGTGCAAATTCATCCATTTGCTTAAAGATTTTTATCTTTAAATCAAGATTTTCTGTTGCCGCTTCTACAATTAGGTCGGCAGTTTTTGTAACCTCGTTTAAATCAGTTGAAAGAATGATGTTTTCTAAAGTTTTGTTTTTATCATCTTCAGAAATTTTTTCTTTTGCGACCATTCGGTCAAGATTTTTTGAAATCGTGGCAAGACCTTTTTCTAAATTTTCTTTTTTTACATCAACCAAAGTGACTTTAAAATTTTTCTGTGCAAAAGTGTGGGCAATTCCGTTTCCCATTGTTCCGGCGCCGATCACGACTATGTTTTTGAGCATAACTATTTTTATATTTTAATAATTTTTAAGATAAGATTTTTTTTCCAATAAATATTCACCTGTCGAGTTGGAAGTTCTAAATTTTGTTTTAATAAATTCACGGTCTTTATCCATTCTATTTAGAAAAACTGCAAAATGCAAATGCGGACCAGTTGACCAACCCGTGTTTCCGCTATAACCAAGAAATTGTCCTTTTTTGATTTCGTCGCCAACATTTACTTCTACGCCATTTTGTTTCAAATGTAAATATTCCGCAAAAGTGCCGTCCGGCTGTAGAATTAAGATATAATTGTTGTATTTCGCACAGTCTTTTGAATTGCAATTGGTATTATTTCTTTCTTCCGTTGCGACTACTTTTCCCTCTCGCGCCGCAAAAATCTTCTCGCCAACTTTAAAATTGAAATCTAATGCCGCCTGATTCATGTGAGAAATTTTCCCGTTATAACCTTGAAAAATACTGTAAGATTTATTGCTGTCAAAAGGAAGATCATAAACGTAATTTTCGTCATAACTTGTCTGCGTAATATCGCCAAAAGTATATTTGCTGCTCGTGCTGTAACCAAATTTTTTATTGGCAATAATCGGTGTCAGTTTAGCAACCAAAAATCTTTTAGTTTGTGCTGGTATCACAACAATTTGATTATTTGCTAAAGAACTTTTCATATTGTCTAAAGTAAAAACTAAAGATGCAGACATTGGCATTAATTCCAGATTTTCTGCGTATAATTCAAAAGAATTTGGAAGTTTTTCTGTAAAATATTTTATTGTTCCCACGCTTTGCGCTGAGGCGAAGAAAGGAACAAAAATGAGAATATAGAGAATTAATTTTTTCATTTTTTAATTGAAATGATCGAAAGTTAATTTAGAAATATCAGCAATCATTTTGCAATTTACTTCTTCCGTTTCTTTGGAGTTACTCACAAAAACGCAGATTGCATAATGATTTCCGTTCGGTAAAGTTACAATTCCCATATCGTTTTCTGCGCCGGTTATACCTGCATTATTTTTTCCAGATGAGCCGGTTTTGTGTGCAATTATAATATTTTCCGGTAAAAAAGCGATGAGTTTATTTGTTCCGGTAGAAGTTCCGATCATAATTTTCATTAAAAAATCGGTAGAAGATTTTGAAACAATTTTACCTCCGTGAAAATCTTTTAAAAGTTTTACGATAGAGTTGGTAGAACTATAATTTTCATATTGTGCCTTCCAGTCTTGATGCATTTCTTCTTCGTTAAATTTAATTTGAAAATCTTTCACACCTTTGGAATTTATAAAACCCTGAACGGTTTTTGTGCCGCCTATCAGTTTTAACAAAATATCACAACCGTTATTATCACTTTGTGCAACGGTATATTTAATGATTTCCGCTAATGTTAATTCCACATTTCCATTTGGATATTTTTCACGAATCGGGCTCCATGTATTTTCTAGAAGATCTGTTTTTTTAACTAATATTTTTTGGATTAAATCTAATTTTCCTTCATCAACCAAGTTTAAAACCGCCAAAGCAATATGAAATTTAAAAACACTTTGCATAGGCAAATGCTTTTCGCCATTCATATTTAAGACAAAAGGTTTATCAATTCCCAAAATAGAAACACCAACAGTTGCGTTTTTTCCAGCAATTATTTTATTAATTTGAGATTCTAAATCCTCCTTTTTTTGTGCGCAGGAAGTCGTAAAAATTATTATAAATAAGTAGAGTAGGTTTTTCATTGTAATAATTTAAGAAATCATCTTCACAATTTCCAACGCCACTTTCAACGCTTCAGTTCCGTCTTCCAGACTCACTTCTACATTTTTATTTTCGGTGATAGAATCTGCAAAACTTTCTAGTTCATCTAAAATTGCGTTATTTGGTGTAATTGGCGGATATTCAAACAGGATCTGGTTTTTTTCACCTTCTGCATTTTCAATGATCATATCAAAATCACTTGGATTTTCCGGCGCTTCCTTCATGCGAATTACTTCAGATTTTTTCTCTAAAAAGTCAACAGAAATATAAGCGTCTTTCTGGAAAAAACGTGATTTGCGCATGGCTTTCATAGAAATTCGAGACGTTGTTAAATTCGCAACACAACCGTTTTCAAACTCAATTCTCGCATTACAAATGTCCGGTGATTTTGAAACCACTGAAACGCCGGAAGCGTGAATAACTTTAACTTTTGATTTTACCAAACTGAGCAAAATATCCAGATCGTGGATCATTAAATCTAAAACTACAGAAACATCAGTTCCGCGCGGATTAAATTCTGCCAAACGGTGAATCTCAATAAACATCGGATCTTTGATGTAATCTTTTGATCCAATAAAAGCAGGATTGTATCTTTCAACATGACCAACTTGCGCTTTTATATTATATTCTCTGCATTTAAAAAGAATTTCTTCCGCTTCCTTTAAATTTTGAGTCACCGGTTTTTCAATGAAAAAAGGAATTCTATGTTCGATGGCTTTCATGGCGTAATCATAATGATAAACTGTCGGCGTTACAATATCAAGCATTTCGATTTCCGCCAAAAGATCTTCGAAATTTTCAAAATATTTGTAGCCAAATTCTGCTTCTATTTTTTTCCCGTTTGCCACATCTTTATCGTGAAAACCAACCAAATTATATTTTTCAGATTGGTTCAATAATTTTAAATGAATTTTACCCAAATGACCTGCGCCAACTAAACCTGCATTCAACATAGAAAATTTATTTTTTTAAGTTTTGTAAAGATAATAATTAGTTGATAGTTGTCGGTTGTCCGTTGTCGGAAAAACTTAGAAATTATGGAATAATAATTCTTATCTCGAAAATTAACAGGCAAATTGCAAGATAAAACTGGAATCTTTATATTTGTTAATCATTCAATTTGGTAAATGATTTTTTATTGTTAATCCAAATGTAATATACTCACAACTATCAACTGACAACCAACAACTAAAGTGACGGACTCTTTTGTACATAAAGGCAAGCGAAAATTTTTGGTAGAATATCTGAGGAATAAAATCGGGATTTCTGATGAAAATGTTTTAAATGCAATTAATGAAGTGCCTCGCCATCTTTTTATCCAAAGTATTTTTGAAGAATTTGCCTACGAAGACCGCGCTTTTCCAATTGCTTCGCATCAAACTATTTCTCATCCATCGACAGTTGCCGAACAAAGTGAACTTTTAGAATTGAAAAAAGATGAAAAAGTCATGGAAATTGGCACTGGTTGCGGTTATCAAACCATGGTTTTAATGAAAATGAATGCTTTGGTTTACACAGTCGAAAGACAAAAAGATTTGTTTGAATATTCTAAAAATAAATTACGAGAATTGCATTCTAGACCAAAATTCCAAAGTTTTGGTGATGGTTTTGCCGGACTTCCAACTTTCGCACCTTTTGATAAAATTTTAGTGACTTGTGGCGCAGAAAATTTGCCGACAGAACTTTTACATCAATTAAAAATTGGTGGAAAAATGGTTATTCCAATGGGAAAAACTGACGAACAGATTCTTTACAGATTTACAAAAGTTTCAGAAAAAGAAATTCATAAAGAAGCATTTGGCGCGTATAAATTTGTGCCAATGCTTGGAAATACAAATATTTAAAATCACAATTGTGAATTTTTTTTCTCTCTGATTTATTTTATTTGGCAGATTTTAATTTAAAATAAATCTGCATCATCTGTGTAATCTGCGAGAGAAAAATATTAGTTTTTTGAAATAAATAAATAAAATCAAAATGAAAATATTCCTAAATAAAGCCATTCCACAAGTGGGAATGAAAATTTTAAATGATTCAAACAACGAAATTATCATTCCTGCAAAAGAAAATATTTCTGATGTAGAATTCTTAAAATATTGCAAAAATGCAGACGTCATTTTAAACGTCGGCGGAAATAAACTGGACAAAGAATTTTTTGATAATTGTCCAAACTTAAAAGCGATTTCGTTATTTTCAGTCGGTTATAATTCTGTTGATATTGCTGAAGCAACAAAAAGAAAAATTCCTGTGGGAAATACGCCGGATGTTCTGAGTCGTGCAACTTCTGATATTGCTTTTTTGCTGATGCAATCTGTTTCACGATTGGCAAGTCATAATTTTCAAAAAGTAAAAGACGGAAACTGGGGAAGTTTTGATCCGATGGAAAATTTAGGTCAGGAACTGTATGGCAAAACTTTGGGTGTTTTTGGTTTGGGAAGAATTGGTTTTGAAATGGCAAAAAAATGCAAAGCCGCTTTTGATATGGAAATTATTTACCACAACAGAAGTAGAAATGAAGAAGTAGAAAAAGAACTTGGGGCAAAATATGTTTCTTTTGAAGAATTGGTGAAAAATTCTGATGTTTTAAGTATTCATGCGAATTTCGAGGCTAAAGATTCTAATTTATTTAATGCTGAAATTTTCGCAAAAATGAAACCCAATTTAATTTTCATAAATACTGCACGGGGCGGTTTTCAAAATGAAAAAGATTTATACAAAGCATTAAAAAACGGAACAATTTGGGGCGCAGGTTTAGATGTTACAAACCCTGAACCGATGGAAAAATCAAATTCATTATTACAACTTTCAAACGTTTGTGTTTTGCCGCATATCGGTTCTGCAACAATTGAAGCAAGAAATGGAATGGCAAAAATTGCGGCTGAAAATGCGGTCAGTTTTACAAAAGGCGAGAAGATGAAAACTTGTGTAAATCCGGAAGTTTATATTTAAAATTTCAGCAGCTAATTTTCAACTAAATACTTTATATAAAAAAATATCTAGTAGATTTTACAGATTGAGCAGATTTTTTTTAATTTAAATCTGCGAAATCAGCAAAATCTGCGAGAAAATATTTTAAGTATTTTGAAAAATTACTTATTACCAATTTCTCATTACAAATAATCTATCCCATAATATGAAAACCACCATCAACATGACGAATTTCCCCCGTAATTCTGGTTTCGGGACGAAATAAATGCACGATTTCATGCGCCAGATCTTCCGGCAAAGCGTTTCCAAGCGGACTGATTCTGTGCGCTCTTTCTACATCTTCGTCTTTTAAAGTCGCGTTTCCCGCCTTGCTTCCCATGTAAGGTGAAAATCTCAAAGCATTTGCTCTGATTCCGTATTTGTTTCCCAGTTCATAAGCCATTTCAATCGTCAATCTTTCTAATGCCGCCTTCGCGATGCTCATATTGATGTAAGGAAAAAAGGACACTTTTTCGGCTGCAATGTAACTTAAAGAAACAATTGAAGCGCCATTTTGCAGAACACCGCCATAAAGCAAGGCGTGGCAGAGCGAAACTAAAGAAAACGCGGACACGTTCATCGTGTCATTAAACTCTTCCGGCGTTACTTCCAGCATTGGTTTTACCGATTTATTTCTAATGGTTTTGTCCATTGCGATGGCATGTAAAAAGCCATTTAATTCGATGTTTTTTTCCTTTAAATCTGTCGCTAAAAAAGTCAAACTTTCCGGGATTGTAACATCCAAAGGCTCAGTATAAATGTCTTTACCTAAAACTTTTTCGACGGCACTTTTAAAATCATCATAATTTTTATTTAAAAAATCACTCGCTTTTTCAGATAAATTTTGATGAAATTGCGTTACGCCAAGTCCTGTGCAAACAACGTTTCCGTTGTTTTGTAAGACTTTTTCCGCCGTTTTCATGGCCAAGGAATTTTCATCTGCAATTCCGGTGATTAAAAATGTATTGTTTGAAAGCATAATTTTTTAGTAAAAAGTAAAAAGTAAAAAGTAAAAAGTTTTTTATTTATTTTCCGACAACCGACAACCGACAACTAAACTTTATAAAGCGCTGTTCCCCAGGTCCATCCTGAACCAACCGCTGCGAAAAGTAATAAATTTCCTGGTTGAATTTTTCCGCTTCTGTAGGTTTCATCCAACACAATTGGGATTGTTCCGCCAGAAGTATTGGCGTATTTATCCATATTCGTCATCACTTTTTCAAAAGGAATATTGACTTTTCTTGCCGTTTCCTGTAAAATCCTGATACTCGGTTGATGCGGTATTACCCAATCAACATTATCTGATGTTAATTGATTGGCTTCCAGGATTTCCGTAATCACTTCAGGTAAAACTTTGGTTGCGGTTTCATAAACTTCCTTGCCGTTCATTTGAAAATAATGCTGTCTGTTTTTCAATGTTTCTTCCGATGCAGGAATTTCCGATCCTCCCGCAGGAATATTAAAATGCATTTTTCCGCGTCCATCCGCATGAAGTTTAAAATCCATAAAACCTTTATCTTCAGTCGTTGCAGAGATTAAGATTGCACCTGCACCATCACCAAAAAACACAGAATCTTTTCGTTCCCAATCTGTGATCGTTGAAAAAGTATCTGCGCCAATTACCAAAACATTTTTATATAATCCTGTTTGCACAAACTGACATGCGATCGTAATTCCATAAAGTCCGCCCGAGCAAACAGCAGAAATATCAAAAGCAACTGCTTGAAATGCACCCATTTTTTCCTGTACAAAACACGCTGTAGAAGGCGCTTGTCTGTCTGGCGTGGAAGTCGCAACAATAATTAAATTTAGATCTTCGGGTTTCACGTCAGTTCCTTCCAACGCGCGTAAACCTGCTTTATAAGCCAAATCGCTTGTTACTTCGCCCACCGCAATTCTGCGCTCCCTGATTCCTAAATTTTTAAAAATCCACTCATCTGAAGAACCAACGGCTTCAAAAAAGTCATTTTTTAAAATTTTTGGCGGAACATAAGAACCAGTTCCTTTTATGTAAGCGTTTATCTTCGTCATTTTTTATAATTGTTTGCAAATATCAAATAAATATTTAAAATCTTTGTCTTTTTATTAGTAAAAGTTACTAAGTATTATATAAATTGGATTTAAATAAATAAAATGTCATATAAAAATTATTTCGTCCTAAATAATGTTGTGGCAAAAAAATTGTTACGTTTTAAAAAAAATATTATGAGCACAGAAAACAACGAAAACGAAATAGAAAAAAATCTTGAAGAACTTGATTATCCAAAAAGCGAAGATATTTTCGCGAAGGAAGATCACATTTCTATCGACGCAAATGGAAATTTGACTGAGAACGAAAATATTTTGGACGGCATGGAAGCTAATTTAGATGTTCCTGGTTCGGAACTTGACAATGCGCAGGAAGAAATTGGTTCTGAAGACGAGGAGAATAATTATTACAGCACAAGTGATAATAATGACAATCATGAGGAAGTAAATGATGATTTAATTTCTTAAATTTCACCAAATAAATAAAAAAAACCGGAAAATTTTCCGGTTTTTTTTTAATTTGAAAGTAATTATTTCACTTTATCTTCCACTTTTCCAGCTGTTTTTTCAACTTCTTTTAGTTGCTCTTTGGCTGCATCGTTTGTGTTGTCCAGTTGCTTGTTAGCACCTTTCATATCGCCATTTGTCGCGCGAATTGTCTCACCAGCGCTTTTTTTCACGGCATCTAATTTTGCCTGAAGTTCATCCAGTTTTGTCTGCGCAGCGCCCAATAAAACCTGATCGCCTTTTGCTTTCGCCTCATCAAGTTCTTTTTGCGCTTGATTCACCGCATCTTGTGCATCTGCAACATTTTCATTAAGATCTTTTTGTGCATCAGCCACATTTTCGCCCGTCACAGTTGCCACATCAGTTGGCACGGTTTCCATTTTTGCATCTTTATTACAAGATGTAAGGAATGTAAAACCTGCTGCCGCAGCAATTAACCATACTTTTTTCATAGTTTATTTTTTTAAATAATTAAATTTAAAGATATAAAATAAAGGTTAAAAATTTTATCTGTTGATCAAATTTTATCCGAAAATTTAAAAAATAGAACTTGGTTTTTTATCCTCATCAATCGCAACCAATGTAAAATCCCCTGACACGGCTCTTTCTCGACTTTCGCCATACATTTCTTCCACAAAAATCTCAACATTTACTTTCAGACTTGTGTTTCCCACATATTTCACTTTCCCGATCAATTCCACCAAAGTATCGGCAGGAATGGGTTTTTTAAAATCAATGCGATCGCAACTTACCGTCACAAAGGCTTTTCTGGCAAATCTCGTTGCCGTCATAAACGCCACTTCATCCATCATTTCCATCACTTTTCCGCCAAACATCGTGTTGTGATGATTGGTCGTATTGGGGAAAACCACTTTAAAAACTTTGGTAATAGACTTTTGAATTTCTGTCTCGTAATTCATTTAATTAAAATTTTAAAATTAAAAATGAATAGAAAACCTCATGTTTTCTACTTCACCCGCGAAAGTTTTTGGGGATCTGACTTACCGAAAATTCAGTTTACAGTTGCGCGACAGTTCGTGATTTCCACACGATTCACCCATTTTTTGAATGGCGAAGATAAAGTTTTATCATGGACTTTGAAGCAACACAATTATTTCTTCTTTCAATCGTCGTCCGGCTATCCATTCCAATCTTTTTTTTCGTCAAATGCACGAAAAAAAAGGATTTCCATTCCTATTCGGGCTAAGAAGTTCAGGTATTTTCTCTTTCGAAAGGAAGTTCTGTACAAATTTAACTGCAGTAATATGAAATTTGAATACCTTTAAACCATAAGAATTTTAATACTTCTCGAATGACTTTCCAAGAACAAATTCAACAAGGAATTCCCGCAGAATTACCAAAAATAAAACCTTACGAAACTCAGATCAACCACGCGCCAAAGCGAAAAGATATTCTCAACGAAGAAGAAAAAATACTGGCTTTAAAAAATGCCTTGCGTTATTTTGAACCAAAATTTCACGCTGAATTATTACCTGAATTTCGTCAAGAATTAGAAGATTTCGGCAGAATTTATATGTATCGTTTTCGTCCAGATTATGAAATGAAAGCGAGACCAATTTCAGAGTATCCCGGAAAATCTTTACAGGCAAAAGCAATAATGTTGATGATTCAAAATAATTTGGATTATGCAGTTGCGCAACATCCGCACGAACTCATCACTTACGGTGGAAACGGCGCGGTTTTTCAAAATTGGGCGCAATATCTTTTGACGATGAAATATTTGTCAGAAATGACGAATGAACAAACATTAACGATGTATTCCGGTCATCCGATGGGATTATTTCCTTCCTCAAAGGATGCGCCGAGAGTTGTCGTAACCAACGGAATGGTCATTCCAAATTATTCCAAACCCGACGATTGGGAAAAAATGAATGCTTTAGGCGTTTCGCAATACGGACAAATGACCGCGGGAAGTTATATGTACATCGGTCCGCAAGGAATTGTTCACGGAACGACAATTACGGTTTTAAATGCTTTTAGAAAAATAAAAAAATCCCCAAAGGGTGGACTTTTCTTGACTTCAGGTTTAGGCGGAATGTCCGGTGCTCAACCAAAGGCTGGAAATATTGCTGGTTGCATCACGGTGATTTCCGAAGTTAATCCTAAAATTGCAAAAATTCGCCACGAACAAAAATGGGTGGATGAAATCCATGAACATTTAGATCAACTGGTATCCAGAGTAAAAAAGGCAAAGGAAAATAGGGAAGTTGTTTCGCTTGCTTATCTTGGAAATGTGGTGGAAGTTTGGGAAAAATTCGATCAGGAAAATATTAGAATTGATATTGGTTCAGATCAAACTTCACTTCACAATCCTTTTGCCGGCGGTTATTATCCGGCGGGAATTTCATTTGAAGATTCCAATAAAATGATGGCAGAAGATCCCGAAATTTTTAAGGAAAAAGTTTACGAAAGTTTGAGGCGACAAACCGATGCCATCAACAAACACACGGAAAAAGGTACTTATTTTTTCGATTATGGAAATGCTTATTTATTGGAAGCGAGTCGGGCAGGAGCAGATATTTTAGCAGAAAATCCAACTTTAGGCCGGGAATTTAAATATCCAAGTTATGTACAGGATATTATGGGACCAATGTGTTTTGATTTTGGTTTTGGCCCATTTCGCTGGGTTTGCGCTAGTGGAAAACCAGAAGATTTAGCAAAAACAGATCAAATTGCTTGTGAAGTTTTAGAGGAAATTATGAAAAATTCGCCGTCTGAAATTCAGCAGCAAATGCAGGATAATATTACCTGGATAAAAGGCGCGCAGGAAAATAATTTGGTGGTTGGTTCGCAAGCCAGAATTCTTTACGTCGATGCGGAAGGAAGAATGAAAATTGCCGAATCGTTTAATAATGCCATAAAAAACGGTGAAATTGGTGAAGTCATTTTAGGTCGCGACCACCACGATGTTTCGGGGACAGATTCGCCGTATCGGGAAACTTCAAATATTTATGACGGTTCCAGATTTACGGCAGATATGGCGATTCAGAATGTAATTGGCGACAGTTTTCGTGGCGCAACCTGGGTTTCAATTCACAACGGCGGCGGCGTTGGTTGGGGCGAAGTAATTAACGGCGGTTTCGGAATGTTGCTTGATGGAAGCGCAGAAGCAGAACGAAAATTAAAATCGATGCTTTTTTGGGACGTGAATAATGGAATTTCCCGCAGAAGTTGGGCAAGAAATGAAAACTCAGTTTTTGCCATCAAACGTGCCATGGAACATGAACCCAACTTGAAAGTGACTTTGCCGAATTTTGTGGATGAGAGTTTGTTTTAAAAGAAAAATATTACAATGAAAGTTGAAGGAATTTGTCATATTTGTAGAAAATGGAATTTGTTGAATTATGAGCATTTTCCACCTCGATCTGCATATAATAAGCAAACCAGATTTTTTTCTGTTCCATCAGATGATTATTACCAAAATTTTACTGAATATATAAATGGCAAAAGACCAAAAGCCAAATTAAATCAGGGTGGATTGGGAAAATATTGTTTATGCGAAGATTGTAATAATTTTTTAGGGCTAAAATATGTTAATGATTATGTCAGTTTTGCTAAAATAGCATACGGGTTAATTAGAACTGTTTAAGATTTTAAAGCAGTTGAATTTAAAATTTTTAGTCATGAAGTTAATTTAAAGAATTTTTTAAAGCAGATCACATCAATTTTCTTATGTAATAATTCTGATTGGTTCGCAGAATCATATCCAGAATTATTAGAATTTGTGAGAAATGAAAATTACATTAATTTACCAGATAATTTCAGATTTTATATGTATTTGAACGATGAAGGACAAATAAAAAATGGCAATTGGACATTTGATAATATCAATGGCGGCATATGTGAATTTGTATTTCCACCTTTTGGGTTCGTTTTAAATATCGGAAATCAAAACCCTATTTTGGAACTTTCTGAAATTTCTACTTTTAAATTTTTTGATTCATCAAATTTCACAGAAGTTAGTTTGATTTTAAATAAGTATCCAACCTATTCACCGATACCGCTCGACTTTCGAGATAAAGAAACTTTTATAAAATAAATGAAAAAATTAGAGAATATCCTTCAAAACCAAACCAACATAAAAGTAATCGATGCAACCATCGATTACAAAAATTACGTCGCAATTGATCTTTCCGAATCAAGAACAGATAAACTCAATTTAGACTTAACAGACGCCAGTAAATTCGAAGAATTTATAGAAAAACATCTTTCAGAAAACAATGCAAAAGTCGCTTTCGGGGGTTATTTAGAAAAAAGAAATCTTTATAAAAGAAGTGAAAATTTTAACCAGGAAAATGTTGAAGAACGAAATATTCACATCGGTTTAGATCTCTGGATAAAAGCCGGAACTTCGGTTTTAAGCGCTTTAGACGGAAAAATTCACAGTTTTCAAAATAATACAGCGCACGGCGATTATGGTCCGACAATTATTTTAGAGCATGAAATGGAAGACGTTATTTTTTATACTTTATACGGCCATTTAAGTCTGGAAAGTTTGGATGGAAAAAAGGAAGGACAAATTGTTAAGAAAGGCGAAAAGATCGCAGAACTGGGAAAACCACCAATTAACGGCGATTATGCACCACATTTACATTTTCAAATTATTAAAGATATTGAAGGTAAAAAAGGCGATTATCCCGGCGTTTGCAGTTCTAAAGATTTAGATTTTTACACAGAAAATTGCTCGGATCCGAATTTATTATTGAAAATTTATTGACAAAGTAGTTTATCAAATCTAAAATGTATTAAATTTGTATCATAAAATGATACTTAAAATTATAATAAAATGATAGCAGAAATAGAAAAATATATTGAAATTCAAAATAATATCGATGTCATTTTGAAGAATTCGCCAGTGAAATTATCTTTTATAATTGAAAAATCAGGAATTAAAAAACCAACTTTCTTCAAGAAATTAAAGGAAAAAAGATTTACAGCAGAAGAACTTTTAACAATCGCCCAAAATGTAGAACCTAAAACGTGGCGAAACGAAACAAAGGAAGAAATTTTGGAATCGTTGAAACGTTCAGAAGAAGATTTTAAAAATGGAAGAGTGCATTCTTATGAAGAAGTGAAAGAAAGAAGTAAAAAAAGGTTAGAAAATTACAGAAATGGAAATTGACTTTAGTAAAGAAGCCTTCGATGATTTAGATAAAATAGAAGATTATCTATTATATAGTGAAACGATAAAGTTTTGGAAGATTTTAACTTTAAATTAGACCATTGTTTACAAATCATAATGGGTGGATTTGTAGTTTTTCAAAAATATGAAGAGACAATTTATCGTAAAATATTAATTACAAAACATAATACGTTAATCTATGTAATAAAAGATGACGTTATAAGAATTATACAAAACTTTCAGGATCCGGAAGAAAATTACAAAGATATTTTAAGAGAAGGATAATTAAAAAAACCTGCCAAACAGCAGGTTTTTATTGAATATTTTAAATGAAAAATTCTTAACCTTTTACCGCTTTTATTGCCGCTTCGTAATTTGGTTCGTGAGAAATATCGCTTACCTGTTCTTCATAAACAATTTTTCCTTCGGGATTAATCACCACAACTGCACGGCTCAAAAGTCCTCGCATTGGCGAATCAGTAAGTTGAACGCCGTAAGTTTTTCCAAAATCTGAACGGTAATCTGAGAGCATCACGACATTTTTAATGCCTTCTGCGCCACAAAATCTTTTCTGTGCTAATGGAAGATCTTTAGAAATACACAAAACAACCGCGTTCGGAAGGTTGGCTGCTTCTTTATTAAATTTTCTTACAGAAGCCGAACAAACGCCTGTGTCAACACTTGGAAAGATATTTAAAATTATAGATTTTCCTTTAAAATCATCAAGCGTTTTATCACCCATTTCAACATCTGCCAAAGTAAAAGCCGGTGCTTCTGTGCCTGTCGCAGGTAGTTTCCCCACAGTATGAACAGTTTTGCCACCCATTAAAACTGAATTTTCAGATTTCATGTTTGCTGTAGAATCGGTTGAGGTTGCGGCCACAGTTTTATCCGTTGAGGTTTTGTTGCAGGAAGATAAAGCGAAAAGCAAAACGGCGCTGTAAATTAATTTTGAAAACATATTTGTAATTTTTAACAAATGTATTGTTTTGCGCGAGATAAATGCCATTAAATGACTTTCATATATAAAATCAATTCAAAAAAAGTCTTTAAAATTTTCACTTTTGATTTGCAATATCATTTAAAATCCATTCCAATTCAATATCTTTTTTCTGCAAAACTTCAGAAATTGTTGGAATAATTTCTTTGTCAGGAACAACGCCTTTTTCAGTGTTTGTAAAAGTGATATTTGGCTGAAAAAGCATCAAGCTAATTGGTAATTTGAGTTTTGAATTGGGTAATGTTATTGTTGAATATCTTCCTGCGACGCTTCCATCATTCGCGCCGCCAGTTTCTTCGCCGACTAAAAAGGCGCGTTTATCACCTTTTAATTTTGAAGGTAAAATGGACGCCGCAGAAAAACTGCCACCATTAATTAAGACATACAGTTTTCCCTTAAAATTATCTTCTTTGATTTTTCTGATCTTATAATTTGCTCTTAAATAATGCTTTCCATCTTTTTCTTTATTTGAAAAAGCCGTTCCCACCAGATAAAAAGGGTAGGCGATCGCTGCCAAAGGTTTAATTAAATTCGGAACCTGGTTAAAATAATCCGCGTGATACATTGATTTATTGGATGTCACTTCAATATCATTTAGGAATTTTAATTTTTCGTCGGTCAGATAAGAATATAGATTATTAATTTCCGCGACGCTTCCGCCAAAATTATTGCGCATATCAATGATCAAATATTTCGTTTTTGCTTTTTTTAAAGTCGCGAAACTTTCTTTGTAAAATTTTGCTGAACGCGTATTTGAAAAAGAATTTATTTTCATAAAAGCAATGCTGCTGTCTTTTTTCTCAAAGGTCAAACTACGGTTGTATAATTTCCTGGCAACATTATAATCACTGTTTTTATTTTGCTGCTGCTTTTTTTTGACTTCTACTTTTTCTACTTTTTTCTCAACTTTTGATATTTTCTCACGTTTTAAATAAAAAGTTTTGATCTCATTTTGGTATTTTGTTTCCAGTTTTACACTGTCTAAAATACCGTTTTCATAAGTAAAAAATGATGACCAGGATTTTGCTAAATAATATTTTTGAAATGTCTGATTTTTGCCATCGCTGGTAATTAATTTCCTGTATTTTTTTAAATAATCAAGTGTTGGATGATCATTGATTTTTAAAATTTCCGTCCCGACCTGCATATTTGGAACTTTTTCGGCATTGTCTAAAACAAATAATTGATCACCATCAATTGCGAAATTATAACGACCAAAAAGTCCTTTTTGAGTTAAAAGGTATTTTTGTTCTTTTTTAGTCAACCTTCTTGTGGGAATTGTCACGCGCAAATGACCTTCTCTGATTTTTGCTACAACAGGTTCTAATTTCAAATAAAATTCTAATGGTTTTAAAGGTTTATTGATGGTTGTTTTTAGGGAATCAAACTTATAATCCAATGAATCTTTGGAAATATACCAATAAAGATTTGGGTGAAATTGATGAAGTTTTAAATAAGCAAAATTTACATCTTCCTTTAATTTGTCGGCCGCGATTGGTTTTTCTAAATTTTCATTATAGTTTTTCACCGAAACACACGAAGTAAAAAGGCAAACTATCAGAAAATAAACTGTTTTTTTCAAATCTAAATTTTAACCAAAACTAATAAAACCAAAACTATTTTGTAACAAAATTTGCAATTATCTACTAACCAAATATGGCGGTGAAAAACACTTCTGCGGAACAGGAATTTTTAACACAGATCGAAAAGCACAAAGGAATTTTATTTAAAATTTCTAAAATGTATATGGATGATGCCGAAGATCAGAAAGATCTTTTTCAGGAAATAACTTATCAAGCCTGGAAATCATTACACAATTTTCGTGGGGAAAGTCAGTTTTCGACTTGGGTTTACAGAATTGCTTTAAATACGGCGATAATTTTCCTTAAAAAAGGAAAGCGAAAACTAACTGTAAGTTCTGATCAAATTGAAAATTTTACAATTTTAAATGAGGAAAGTAATTCAGAGAAAGAAGAAAATTTAAGTAAAATGTACGCAGCAATTAATCAGTTAAATAATATCGACAAAGCATTAATTTTTTACTATTTAGAAAATTTTAGCGGAAAAGAAATTGCCGAAGAAATGGGAATTACAGAAGTGAACGTTCGGGTAAAACTGAACCGCGCGAAAACAAAATTAAAAGAACTTTTAAACCAAAATTAAAATGGATTTAGATAATATAAAAGGTATTTGGAACGAAGAAAGACCAGATATTATGCCGGAAATTTCTTTGGAAAAACAAAAAGAATTGCATTTTCCTTTAGAAAAATTGCGCAAAAATATGAGAAAAGAATTTTGGTCAACTTCTATAATGTTTGTTTTCATCATTATATTTTTATCGGTTGTAGATTTTCATTTTTTTAAATTTAAAATATACATTATTACTTTAGTAGTTTCTATGATGCTTGTAACAGCCTTTTATTACTACAAATTTTTTCTTCTTTATAAAAATTTAAGTGCAGTTGATTTAAATGTTTTAGACAATTTAAAAGATCTTAAATTTCAATTTAAATTAAATGAGCAATATTATCTGGCGTATTATATCGCTTTTGTCCCATTTTCTATTGCCGAAATTTTATTGATTTATGAATTTGTGCCAAATTTTAAAACAATGGACGGTTTCGCATTTGTCGCTTCATTTTTACTATTTTGCCTTTTGATGTTAAGTGCTTTGTATGTCGTTGGAAAATGGTGGTTTCAGAAATTTTATGGTAGATATTTTATCATGATCACCAAATTAATTGATGATTTAAAATAGAATTTTTTTCGATAAATCGTTTTTATCAATGTTTAGTTTATTTGTTCTTTAGTCAATTTATCCATAAAAAAACAGGATTTTTGCAGCTTGATTTATTTAAATTAAATCTTGACTTAAAAAATGAGTGCTCTAAAAGAAAAAAACAAATACATCGCGACGATTTTGGCCTTTGCCGTAATTCCGATGTCGGGATTATCAACCGATATTTACTTGCCGTCAATGCCGGAAATGGCGAAACAGTTGGGACAACAGGAAAGCAGCATTCAATTGACTCTTTCAATTTTTCTGATCAGTTACGGTTTTACGCAATTTTTTGCGGGAAGCGTGGTAGATGCTTTTGGCAGATATAAAATTTCACTCATTTCCCTGGCATTATTTGTAGTCAGTTTTATTATTACCGGAACAACGGAAAGTGTTATGGTGATTTACGCCATGCGCGTTATACAGGGCGCTTTAGCGGGAATTGTTGTTGTCTCCAAACGTGCATTTTTTGTGGATGTTTATGAGGGCGTAAAACGTAAGCATTATCTCAGTATAATGACGATTGTTTGGTCTGTAGGACCAATTATTGCGCCTTTTATTGGTGGTTATTTGCAGAAACATTTTGGCTGGCAATCAAATTTTTATATTTTGGCGGGTTACAGTTTTCTTTTGCTCATTTTAGAATTTATTTTTTCCGGTGAAACTTTAAAAACTAAAAATCCTTTTAAAGTTGATTATTTGATCAAAGAATACAATATGATGTTCCGGACGCGCGATTTTTTCTACGGAATGTTAATGTGCGGTTTGAGTTACGGTATAGTAATTTTTTTCAATCTTTGCGGCGCTTTTATCATCGAGCACAAAATGGGTTATTCTGAAGTCGTTGCCGGTTACGTGTCTTTATTTCTAGGTTTAGCCTGGATGGCTGGCGGTTTTTTAGGCAAATTTCTAATTGATAAACCTTTTATGCCGAAAATAAAAACAGCAAATTATATCCAGTTGGCTGTAATTATTGCCATGTTTTTTGCATCATTTTTCACAAATACGATTTACAGTCTGGTGGCTTTTGCCTTTCTGATTCATATTACCGCCGGTTTTATTTTTAATAATTATTTTGCATTCTGCATCGGAAGATTTCCGGATTCTGCAGGTATTGCAGGCGGTTTAACGGGCGGCGTTGCGTTTATCCTTACGTCAGCAGTCAGTTATGGAATTGTTGCCGTTTTAAAACCTGAAATCCAAATTAAAGTGGCTGAAGGTTACTTTGTTTTGGCGATTTTGGGATTTTTAGTTTTGCTCGTAACAAAAATTCGGAAAGCCAATATTTAATTATTATTTATCTAAATAATTCCTCATAAAAAAGCCATTTTCTAAGTTAAGAAAATGGCTTTTAAATTTGATTATTAAATTCTAAATTCCAGAAATAATTTTATTTAAAGTTTCAGTTGGTCGCATTGCAACGTCAGTTTTTGTAAAATCCGGGAAATAATAACCGCCAATTTCCTGTGGTTTTCCTTGTGCGCCAATTAATTCAGAATTTATTTTTTCTTCATTATTTTTAAAATCTTCTGCTACTTTTTTGAAGTGATTTGAAAGTTCAAAATCCTGTGTTTGTTCAGCCAATTTTTGTGCCCAATACATGGCCAAATAAAAGTGCGAACCGCGATTATCAATACTTCCAAGTTTTCTTGCAGGCGATTTGTCATTAGCGAGAAACAAATCATTTGCCGCGTCTAAAGCATCTGCTAAAATTTGTGCTTTTTTATTATTTTTAGTTTGAGAAATAAATTCTAAACTCGCCTGCAACGCTAAAAATTCACCTAAAGAATCCCAACGCAAATAACCTTCTTCAATAAATTGCTCAATATGTTTTGGTGCAGATCCGCCAGCGCCGGTTTCAAAAAGTCCGCCACCATTCATTAATGGAACAATTGAAAGCATTTTTGCAGAAGTTCCTAATTCCAAAATTGGAAAAAGATCCGTTAAATAATCTCTTAAAACATTACCAGAAACTGAAATTGTATCTTTTCCTTCGCGAATTCTTTCAAGCGTTAATTTCATAGCATCTTTCACATCCAAGATCTGAATGTCAAGACCTGTTAAATCATAATTTTTAAGGTATTTTTCAACTTTTTTAATGATTTCTCTGTCGTGCGCTCTTGCTTTATCCAACCAAAAAATGGCAGGTGTATCAGACAGTCTTGCTCTGTTTACAGCCAGTTTCACCCAATCCTGGATCGGTGCATCTTTAACTTGACACATTCTGAAAATATCATTTTTCTCAACTTTTTGTTCTAGTAAAACGTCTCCATTTTCATTTTCAACTTTCACATTTCCATCGGCAGAAACTTGAAAAGTTTTATCGTGAGAACCGTATTCTTCCGCTTTTTGCGCCATCAATCCAACGTTTGGAACAGAACCCATTGTTCTTGGATCAACTGCGCCATTTTTCTTCATATCTTCAACTACAGCCTCAAAAAATCCAGCATAACTTCTGTCTGGAATTATTGTAATAGTGTCTTCTTCTTTTCCTTCCTTATTCCACATTTTCCCGCCGCCACGAACTAAAGCCGCCATTGAAGCATCAACAATTACGTCAGATGGAACGTGGAAATTAGTAATTCCTTTATCAGAATTCACCATCGCTACTTTAGCACCGTTTTCAAAAGTTTTAGCAATCGCTTCTTTTATTTCCTGCTCTTTTTCGTTTCCTTTTAATTTATCATAAAGATCCTGTAAACCGTTATTTGGGTTAATGTCAAGTTGTTTGAAAACTTCAGCATATTTAGAAAAAACGTCTTTAAAGTAAGTTTCAACAATTGCCCCAAACATAATTGGATCGGAAACTTTCATCATCGTTGCTTTCAAATGCGCAGAGATCATCACGTTTTTTTCCTTGGCTTCCTCTAAAGTTTTTTCTACAAAAGATTTTAAAGAATTAAGATGCATTGTCGCAGAATCGATTATTTCACCTGCTTTCAAAGGCGCAAAATCTTTTAATAATTTTGAAGAACCATCATTTCCGTAGAAAGTAATTTTATATTTTCCATCATTTTCAATGGTTGTGGAAGTTTCAGTTCCGTAAAAATCGCCGGAAGTCATATAAGCGACTTCAGTTTTAGAATCAGATTTCCATTCACCCATTCTGTGTGGGTTATTTTTTGCGTAATTTTTTACGGCTTTTGGTGCTCGTCTGTCAGAGTTTCCTTCACGCAAAACTGGATTTACAGCCGAACCTAAAACTTTAGAATATTTAGCTTTTATTGCTTTTTCTTCTTCATTTTTTGGTTCAGAAGGATAATTTGGAACGTTATAACCATCTTTTTGCAATTCTGCGATCGCTTCATCTAATTGCGGCGTTGAAGCAGAAATATTTGGTAATTTAATAATATTGGCGTCTGGTGTTTTTGCTAAATCGCCTAATTGTGCTAAAGCATCGTTCACTTTTTGATCTTCTTTCAAAAATTCCGGAAAGTTGGCTAAAATTCTTCCTGCTAAAGAAATATCGCTTGAAATAATTTCGATATCAGCAGTTTTTGTGAAGGCTTTTACAATTGGTAAAAATGAATGCGTTGCAAGCATTGGCGCTTCATCCGTTAAAGTGTAATAAATTTTAGACATTGTTTTTTTAATTTTATTTTGAAAGTTCACAAAAATAATGATTTTTGTTGAAATTTCAGTTTTATAATGAAAAATTCATGTTTGTAAATTTTTAATAAAAATGGAATTGATTTTAGCCATATTTGTTTTCTTCTTTAATTTTTAAGAATTATTTAACCTTTAAAAGCGAAATTTTACAGGCATTTTTAACTAAATTTGAAACACAAAAAATAAATTATTATGGCAAATATTACACTTGGTGGAAATCCAATTCACTCTGTTGGGGAACTTCCAAAGAATGGTTCAGATCTAAAAGATTTTAAACTAACCAACTCTGATCTTAATGAAAAATCTCTGTCAGACTTTTCAGGAAAAAGAAAAATATTAAATATTTTCCCAAGTATTGATACTGGCGTTTGCGCAAAATCTGCACGTGAATTTAATGAAAAAGCCGGAGATGTAGAAAACACGGTTGTCATTAATGTTTCAAAGGATCTGCCTTTTGCCTTAAGTCGTTTTTGTGCAGCAGAAGGTTTAGACCATGTTGAAAGTCTTTCAGATTTTAGAGGAAGTTTTGGACAGGATTATGGAGTAGAGTTGGTAGATTCACCGATGAAAGGTTTGCTAAGTCGCGCTGTCATCGTTGCCGATGAAAATAATAAAGTTATTTATACGGAACAAGTACCGGAAATCGCGCAGGAACCAAATTATGAAGCGGCACTTTCATCTTTAAAATAAAAAGATATTTTAAGATTTTAAAAAGAGAATTATAGAAATTAACTGTAATTCTCTTTTTTTATTTTAAAGATTTTGCAATTGAATTTGCGACCCAACTTCCCGTGCTAAAACAAGCCTGCAAAAGATATCCGCCAGTTGGTGCTTCCCAATCAATCATTTCGCCGGCACAAAAAACATTGGGACATTTTTTAAGTTCCAAATTTTCATTTAATTCCGAAAAAGCAACGCCACCCGAAGTTGAAATGACTTCATCAATTGGTCTAAAACTTTGAATTTCTATGGGAAATTGTTTGATCGTTTTAGCAAGATTCTCAATATCCATATAACTTTCTTTATCTAAAGCTTTTAGCAAATTAAGACCAGTTGTAGAGATTTTTATTTTCTTTTTTAAAATTGAACTGGTTTTTTCAGTTCCTTTCAAGTGGTTCAAAATTTCATTTTCAGATAAATTTGGTTTTAAATCAATAAATAAAGTCAAAGGAAAATCGAAATTTCTGGTAAAGCGATTCATGAAATAAACCGGACTTCCTTCAATGCCATATTTTGTGAAAACTATTTCGCCAATTTTATGGTTTTCATTAAAGGAAATCTTTATGTTTTTTAAATATTGACCTTGCAATTGATGAAAAAGTATTAGCGTTTCATAACCAGAATTTGCAGATTGCAAAGGTGTAATTTCAATATTTTTCTTGCTTAAAGTTTCAATCCATTTTGCATCAGAGCCGGTTTTTTTCCAACTTCCGCCGCCCATTGCGAGAATTAATTTTGAATAATTAATTTTAATTTCGCCAAAATCATTTTTTACATAAACAGAATTTTCATCAAAATCTAAAAAAGTATGGCCGTAATAAATTTCAACTCCTAATTTTTCTAAATGATCCAACCAAGCCCTTAAAACTTGAATTGGTTTAAAATTTTTAGTCGGAAAAATTTTACCGGAACTTCCCACATAAGTCGTAATTCCAAGATTTGAAAGCCATTGAATTACTTTTTGATTATCAAATTTTTCAACAATCTCCTGAATTTCTTTTGAATCATATTTTTCTAAAAATGACTTAATTTCTTCGCTGTGTGTCAAATTAAATCCGCCATTTCCAGCCACCAAAAATTTTCTTGCTGCGGCTTTATTTTGTTCGTAAACGCAAACTTTAAGACCTTTTTCGGCTAAAATTTGCGCTGCCATTAATCCAGCGGGACCGGCGCCTATGATTATAATTTGATTGTTTTGCATCTCTCTGCAAAAGTACTCATTCTGATTTCCGAGAAGCTATTTAATTTATATTTTCCAATCTTTAAAAGGTTTCAGAACCAAATTAGAATTATAATATTTTTCATCTTCCGTCACTTCTCTATCTATCCATTCAGGAATTGTAAAATTTTCTTCTTCAGTTTTCAACTCAATTTCTGCGACAATTAAACCTTTATTATCTCCGAAAAATTCGTCAATTTCCCAAATGTGATTATCAAACAAAATTTTATATCTGATTTTTGAAAGTTCAGCAACTGAAAATTGGTCTAATAATTCTCGTGCTTCTTCAAACGGAATTTCATATTCAAATTCTGATCTTTTTGCGCCTATTGAAATTCCTTTTATTGTCAAAAAACCTTTATCAATCGTTTGCCTTACGCGAATCGTTTTTTTTGGATCAGTAACTAAATAACCTTGTCTGTATTTTTCGCCAGTTGGTTTTTCAATATATTGCCATTTTTCCCTATTTACCAAAAATTTTCTCTCAATTTCAATTCCCACTATGTGAATTTTTTAAAATGAATATTATCAATTATTTTTTCTTTTTAAAATCAGATTTAATATTAACTTTTTTATTTAAAGTTTTAATAAAAAATCCTCCGCATTTTTATGATGCAATTTTCGTTTTTCTTCATCCATTTTTTGATAAGAATAGTACATCATGGAAACGCGTTGATTTCCTTTAAAAAACTCTCGATGTTCGCCAACAAATCGCCAAAAAAGTCCGTCCCAAATGGCTTCCCATTCGCCTTTTCCGTAATCGCTCATTTTTTTAATATAATTTGAACCACTTAAATAAGGTTTTGTCGCAAAAGTTCCGCCGTCTGCAAACTGGCTCATTCCGTAAATATTAGGCACCATTACCCAATCATAAGCGTCAATAAATAATTCCATAAACCATTGATAAACAGCGTCGGGGTGAATTTCGCAAAGCAACATAAAATTCCCTAAAACCATCAATCTTTCAATATGATGGCAGTATCCGGTTTCTAAAACCTTTTTAATAGTTTCATCAATTGGTGAAATTCCCGTAGTTCCGTCATAGAAACTTTTAGGCATTTTTCTCTTAAAACCAAAGTAATTTTTTGTGCGGGAATAAATGCCTTTAAACAGATACATCCCATGCATAAATTCGCGCCAACCAATTATCTGCCTAATAAAACCTTCCAAAGAATTGAGTGGAATTTTATTTTTCTTTGCAAAATCGAGCGTTTTTTCGATGACTTCGATTGGCGTCAATAAACCGGAATTAATTAATGGCGAAAGCAAACTGTGATTTAAAATGATTTCTTTTTCTACAATTGCATCTTCGTAAATTCCAAAATCTATAAATCTGTATTCTAAAAATTGTTCCAGCCAACTTTCCGCTGCTTCGTGAGAAGTAGGGTAGAAGGTGTTTTCTGAGATTTTGCCTAAATTATTTTCAAAATTTTCTTCGGTGTATTTTACGGCGTCGTCCCAAATTTTGGATCTTTCAGGGAAATGAATAGAAGGCGGCGTTTTTCCTTTTGGATATTTCTTGCGGTTATCCACGTCATAAGTCCAGTTTCCACCTTCGGGATTTTTATTTTCATCCACCAAAATATTAAGGCGAATACGTTCTTGTTTATAAAAGGCCGTTTGGAAATATGACTTTTTATCAGGATTAAAAAATACCTCTAAATCTTTTTTATTATTAATAAATTGCGGTGATTCTAAAATGTTGATTTTAATACTTTTAGCAATTTCTTTCAGTCTTTTTTCAAGATAAAAATCTGCGGGATAAATGACATTTATTTCCGTAATATCCTTTTCTAAAATTTCTTTTCTAAAATTACGAATATCTGATAATGGATTTTCACACTCAATATAAACAACATTTAAACCTTTTTCTTCTAAATATTTTTGATAAAATTTCATAGAAGAGCGATGGAAAGCGATTTTCTGCTTGTGAAATTTATACTGTTTAAAAAAAAGATATTCTTCAATTAAATAAAAATCACCTTCATTTTCAAATAAAGGATTATTTTTAAATAACTGATTTGGAAAAATTAAATTAACAGTTTTAAACATTTTACTTATTTCTTCGGCATTTTTCACTGCAATATTTCACTTCATCCCAATTTTTTTCCCATTTTTTTCGCCAGGAAAAAGGACGTTTGCAAGCGGGACATATTTTTGTGGGAAGATGTTCTTTTTTCATTAAAATTTAGGAATTTCATTACTTCTTACGTATGGAAATGTATCCAATTTTTTCAAAGAATAATAGGTATTTAAACCTGAAATTCCAGAAGTTTTGCAACTTTCCAAATCAATTTGTCCTAGTTCATTGACAGTTTCGTCAGATAAAATTAATTTTTGAACAGTCCCAATAATAAATCGGCAATTATTTGGTAAATCAATCATTGTATCTAATTTCATCCCAATTTTTACCGGACTTTCTTTTACAAATGGTGCGAAGAAATCATCGATATATTCTTTCTCGATATTCATTTTTTCAAACTCAGAAACATCGTGAGAAACTTTTGCGGATGTGTAATGTGCGTTTTTAATTAAATTTTCTGGAACGTGATTGATGGTGTAAACTTCCGTCTCTTTTATATTTTTAAAAGTGTCTGTTTCGCGTTCTTCTTGTGGACGAAGCACAATTGCTAATTGCGCTGGATGGGAACCCAAATGCACAACTGACGAAAATATTGCCAAATTTTCCTGTCCTGTTTTTGATTTTGTTCCGATTAAATTGGCTGGTTTGATTCCGGTTATTGAGTTTATTAAATTTAAGCGGTATTTTCTCTCCAGATTTTCTATTTCTGTTTTATTTAAATTCATAGTTCAAGTTTTTAAAAATTTTCTTACTGATTCCAAAGATTTCCACAGATTTTTTATTGATAAGTTTATTCAAAAAGTATTTCTTACATCTGTGCAAATCCGTGAAATCTGTGCGCGAAAGAATTGACGGTGTAATTTTTAATTCGTTTCAAAATCCTTTTGCAAACCCTTTTTTACTTTTTTCCAGTAAGAAAAGAACGATGAGCATTCTGTCTCAACAGTAAATAAGTTCGAAATTTTTTCTGAATTTCCTTCGTAATGTAAATTTAGAGGATGTTCTTTAAAACTAATGTTTTCAGCAGAAATTTCAGAAACTAAATCAGAAAATTCACCAATAAAAATTTTAATGTTTGGAATGTTTTCAGATAATTTTAAAGCAAATTCAATACATTTTTCTGAAACTGGAAATTTCTCAAAAATAGACGGTTCAAGCAAAAATACTTTTTGAAAATCTTTGTCTTTGTGCCATTTAAAATCAAGATTATAATAATTAAAAAGTAATGTTTTTTTATTTTCTAAGTTTGGTTTTGGAAGAATCGGAAGAATTGTCATTAAATTTAATTTCTGACTTTCTTTCAAGATTTCTGGCACTTTTAAATCGTCAAATTCAGAATAATCGACATCTAAAAATGTATTTTTTTGTTTGCTATTGAAGTATTTATTTAGATTATCCTGATTCGCAAAATATTTTTTACTCGAAAAAGTTCCGCAAACCCATTGCCAACTCAAATGATTGCTCGCCAAATCTCCGTCAAGCAAATTGTAATACAACCATTTTGCAGATTCAAACCAATGAAAATGCGCAATATTAGTGCAAACTGAAGACAAATACATTCTCAAATGATTGTGAATATAGCCAGTTTCGTAAAGTTCATTTACAGCATCATCCAAAACTTCAATTCCAGTTTCTGCATTCAAAACAGCCTTTGGAATTCCAGAATTTTCATCATTAATTTGTTGGTTTTTTATGTCAGAAAAAATGCCGTCTTTTTTATGTGACCAAACATTTTGGAAAAATTCCCGCCACGCTAATTCCTGAACCAATCTTTCAACTTCAAACCATTTTAAATTTAATGTTTTCAAATGCAGATAAACTTCAAAAGTGGAGATAACGCCGCGCGAAATGTATGGACTCAGTTTTGTGACTGCGCCATTTTTGAAGTTTCGTGTAGAGGCATATTTTACCGGATTTATCGCCGAAATTCTTGCTTCGATTTGTAATATGGAAGTATGGAAGTCTATCGTTTTGAGATTTTATTGTGGGAGATTGTTCGTTGTCTTGAACATTTAAACCGGGAAATTTCTTCACTTCTTTTCTTCAAATGTTTTTTGCTCACACCAGAATTCACTCTTTTTCGCCATAATTTAAACGAACTTTCTTTCAATTCTGTTCGCATCAAAGTAATCACTTCCGCTTCGGAAATCCCGAATTGAAAGGTGATTGCTTCAAACGGCGTTCTGTCTTCCCACGCCATTTCGATGATTCTGTCGCTTTCTCTTAATGTAAATTCTTTCATTAATTTTTTATTTAAAGTTTCAAAAATTAAAATTAATCTCTTTTTAATTTTTGTAATTAAATTTTTTCCGTTAAATATTTCCAATATCTTTTTGGAACATGTTGATAATGTAATTTTAAATTTTTTCTTTCCGGAATATTTGTTTTAAAAAAATAGCGCTGCCACAATTTTTGATATCTGATTTCTTCCTCGTGGAATAATTTTTCTATTTTTTTAAAATTAAAATCCTGATCTTTTTCGGGATAAAAAACTTCCGTTGTTTTCAAATCATAAAACACGCCGTAATGTCTTTTAATGTCAAATATCATCCATTTTTGATCTTGATAACGGTCTTTAAAATGTTTCACAATTAATGGTAAAACATTAAAATCTGGTTCAATCTTTGAAAAATAAACATCGTCTTTCAGTTTTTCAAATCTCACAAACGCGTGCATTCTGTGAATTTCACGATTTATTGATTTATTAATTTTTGCAATTTCCAGGATCTGTTCATCAGCGTAATTTTGCAAAATATTCTGCGTTGGATTTTTCAACGATTTTTGGATCGCATCTAAAATTAAAAACTCTAAATCATTTCTTTCTGATAAATAAACTTTTAGCAATTGAGAAATTCCTGACTTTTCTAAATTTATTTCCAGTTTTTTTAAAACGCGTTCCGATTTTTCCTTTGACGTAAAAACTTCGTGAACTTCCGAAAACATATTTTCACTTTGATAGTTTTCTTTTGAAATGATTTCAGCGGGCGAAAATTTATATTCAAAAACCTCGAAAACCGACGTCAAAAGTCCTTCAAAACTGCCATCATAAAGTAAAGTCGTCATTTTTAAAATAAACTTAACTGTTCTGAAAATGGATTCTGAAATTTAGATTTCATTCCAGTCATGATGATTTTTTTGAAATCCTGCTGTTCAATATATTTGTTGAAAATATTATGCGTATCAAATTCTACAAAGTACTTTGCGCGGTTCAAGGCAACACCCATTTTCTTTAAATTATCTAAATTTAATTTTTGAAAACGTCTTGCGCTTATAATTTTATTAACCGATTTCCCGCCAATTCCGGGAATTCTGAGCAACATTTGTTTTGTCGCGGTATTTACATTGACTGGAAACTGCTCGCGGTGACGCAACGCCCAAGCCAATTTTGGATCGACTTCCAGATCTAAAAATGGATTTTCTTTTTCTAAAATTTCATCAGCCTGAAAACCATAAAACCGCATCAACCAATCTGCCTGATATAATCTGTTTTCCCGCAACATCGGGACCTGCGAATCAATCGACGGCAATCTTGCGTCCGTCAACATCGGAACATAACCGGAATAATAAACACGTTTCAGATTAAAATTCTGGTAAAAATGATCCGCAACTTTAATAATTTTTAAATCCGTTTCATCGGTTGCGCCGACAATCATTTGCGTGGATTGTCCAGCAGGTGCAAACTTCGGAACTTTTCTGAATAATTTTTTTTCTTCCTTATAAAGCATCAATTCATTTTTTACAAAACCCATTGGTTTTATCATTTCAGAATGTGATTTATCAGGCGCCAAAAGTTTTAAACCTTTTTCTGTGGGAATTTCAATATTGATGGACAATCTATCGGCGTAAAGTCCGGCTTCTTTCATGATCTCATCGCTCGCGCCGGGAATGGATTTTAAATGTATGTAACCGTTAAAATTGTGTTCCTGGCGTAATTTTTTTGCCACATGAACTAATCTTTCCATGGTCGTATCGGCATCTTTAAAGATCCCGGAACTTAAAAATAAACCTTCAATATAATTTCTTCGGTAAAAATTAATGGTCAGATCGACAACTTCTTCTACTGTAAAAGCGGCGCGTTTGATATCGTTGGTTTTTCGGGAAACGCAATAAGCGCAATCGTAAATGCAATGGTTGGTCAAAAGAATTTTTAAAAGCGAAACGCATCTGCCGTCTTCTGTGTAAGTGTGGCAAATCCCGGAAGCGTGACTGTCGCCCAAACCACCGTTTTTATTTTTACGATTTCCACCGCTGGAAGAGCAGGAAACATCATACTTTGCAGCATCTGCCAGTATTTCTAATTTCTCTTTTATTCGCTCTAAATTCATTTACTTTGAAGATTTTTCAATAAGTAAATTTACAAAATTTTAGTAAAACTATTTACTAAAATTTTAAAAATGATGGAAAATTGCTATAGATTTTAGCAAGATTTATTTAGAATAAAGTTTATTAGTAGATGGTTATTTTATTTATATCTTTTTTAATCCTTTTATTTTATCGTCCTATACCTTTTTATTAGAACTAATATTTCTTTTTGATCTAATTGAATTTTATTTTTCTTGCAAATTGATAATACATATTTAAATTTTGAAGATTGATTAAATGATAAAAATGCTTTTTTTTCCATAACGGTCATAACTTCTGTAATATTTAAATCGAATTCCTCTTTAGACATATTCACATTTTTGATGAAGTCGTTTATTATTTCTTTAATATTAGCACTTGTCATTTCAATTTTAATATTTTCCATTTCTTTGAATTCAGACTTGTGAAGAGAATCTTGTTTTTCAGAAAACCATTTATAAAAATTATTCACCTTGTTGAAATAAGTTGTAGACACTAAAAATAAATCGATGTTTTTGTCATGTTTTGAAATGTATTCTTTCGCTAATGATTTCCAACCTGAAAATTGTTGCAAATCTGAAACAGAAATCATTACTCTACGTTGGTAATTTCTATCTTTTGATAATAAATTGGTAACAACTGAAATACTTGGTGCTTTGAAATGCTGAAGATATTGTCGAAAATTTCTAATAAATGTAGAAACTTCGTCATTTGTAAATGTTAGTTCTATTTTTTTAATAAATTCTTTCTTAAATAATTCGTTATCATCATATAAATCATTTACAAAAACCCGAGTGTGATCAATTAAAGATTGTGCGGATGCAAGAAAGTTATGTAAAAATCTTAAAGTTTCAATTTGAACTTCCCTTAATTTTTCTCTATTTTCAACTGAATGAATTTCTTGGGAGCCTTTAGGATTAGTTTGTAATTCTATCTGATTAATAAGTTGATTGTAATTTTCGGTAAATATGTAAGTCGATAGTGAAAATAAATTTATTTTTTTACTAATGATATAACCTTTACTCTGTTTAAGTTTTTCTAAAAGTTGAAAATATCTAAGTACTTTATCTTCCATAAAATTTTATTTATTCTTATCATCTAAAAATTATGCAGGATGCAAAGCAAAGCAATACGAAACATATAAATCTATTAAATAATATAATATCAGAATAGTTAAAATAACCACACAAATAATTTTAAAATATTTTTTATTCATTTTTTTAAAATCTAAATCTCCACCAATATCGGACAATGATCAGAATGTTTTACCTGTCCTAAAATTTCAGCAGATTTTATTTTTTTCGCTAATCCTTTGGTGACGAAATGGTAGTCCAAACGCCAACCTTTGTTATTTGCACGGGAATTGGCGCGGTAACTCCACCAGGAAAATTGTTGGGAATCCGGATTCATTTCGCGGAAACTGTCTGTGAGATTGCATTCTTTCATAAAGTTGGTCATCCATTCTCTTTCCATGGGTAAAAATCCGGAAGTGTTTGCTAAACCTTTTGGATTGTGAATGTCAATGGCTTCATGGCAAATATTGAAATCGCCGCAAATAATAAGATTGGGAATTTTGTTTTGTAATTCTTTGATGTAATTTAAAAAATCATGGCAAAACTGCATTTTAAATTCTAATCGGTCAATATTTGACGCCGAAGGAACGTAAACTGAAAGCACCGAAAAATCTTCAAAATCAGCGCGCATAATTCTGCCTTCATTGTCGTAACTTTCTATGCCGCAACCAATTTCAATGTGTTTTGGGGCAACTTTAGACGCAATTCCAACACCGCTGTAACCTTTTTTTTGCGCAGAATGCCAGGTGCTGAAATAACCGGCTTTTTCTAAACTTTCAATATCGATCTGGTCAGATCCGGCTTTGCTTTCCTGAATGCAGATGACGTCTGGATCTTCGGTTTTTAGCCAACCGAGAAAGTCTTTTGTAAAAGCAGCGCGGATTCCGTTGACGTTATAGGAAATTATTTTCATGTTTTTTATTATTTGTTTTTGTCATTCTGACGATGGAAGAATCTTTATTAGCCAAATATTCTCCGTTTCGATTTTCTATATTCAGAATGACAATGTTAAATTTTAATTATTTAAAACCAAATTTACAAATATCTTTTATGAAAATTTCTTGTATTTATTTTGTTCTTTTTTCTTGATAAAAAAGAACCAAAAAATCAAGAGTGGAATCTCACCTAAAAATTAAAATTTAAACCTAAAATTTTTGAATTGACTCACAGAACTTCGTCGAATCACTTCGTTAGGTTTCGGGCGGAAAGTTCAATTTTTTTCTGAGTTATTTGTTATTTGCCGCCACTCAAACAGAAAAAATTTCATAAAGGTTTAAAATCAAATATTCTTAACGGCTCCGTTTCCGAGGTCGTATATGAATGTTATTTGATACTTATTCTCCTTTCGGAAAATGAAAAAATCTTCTTTTTTAGCCGCGGCTGAAACGGCATCCTTTTTTGGCGCGAGCGAAGCGAGCGCCAAAAAAGATAGAGTGGAAGACGGGAAGACTTTTCGGAAAAAGCAAAATCTTCTTGCTCCTAAATTTCCCACTAATTAAGTTTTCGAAAATCTTTAAGCGAATTGTTTTTCCAGCGTTGATTTTATGTGATTTTTTTGGTTTATATTTATTTAAAATTTTCAATTTAAGACATGAAGAACTTTTATATATTTCTATTTTTTCTGATTTTTTCTAACAGCTTTGCACAAAAATCCACGATTAATTTCGACGATATAAAAACGAATGTGAATGATTCTGCATCAAAATATTTTTATGACCGATTGGTTTACAGATTTCAGTATGACCCGACAATGCTGGATTCTTTGGAAATGAAACATCTGTATTACGGTAAATTTTATTCAAAATATAAGAGTGCGCCGCTTAATGTGGACAAGTTAAATTTTGTAAAAAGTTTTAAAAAAGCCAGTCTTACTGAGAATGTAAAAGCGGCGGACGCTTTGTTATTTAAAGATCCAACTGATCTGGAAGTTTTGGCAATTTTGCTACAGGTTTATTCACGGGAAAGTGAGGAAGCTGCTGATTTTGGTTTGCGCGCGATGCAATTGAAACTTTTGATAGAAACCATTTTGAAATCTGGGACGAATGATAATGAAAATCTTGAGTTTACGGTAATGTCGATTCCGGATGAATATGTTTTGGCGGGTTTTTTAAAAGTAAATCTGCAAACTTATAGACGATCTTCAAAAATGGCTGAAGATGCTACGTACGACCGTTGGAAAGACGGTAAAAAGCAATTGATCTTTAAAGTGATGCAGGATAATGAACTTTAAAAAATCAGTTTTTCACTTTAAAACTCCATTTAAAAGAGAATTTTGAAACAATTTCACCCATCTCATTAATGCCGGTTGAAAATAACATCAGTTCGACGCCTTCGCCAGTTTCAATCGCTTGTTGAATTGCGTTGTCAATATCTCTTCCCTGATTACATTTAAAAATAATTTTTCCGGTTGCTTTTTTGGTGAATTCGGCATCTTGTTCAGTTACCAGCATTGAAATTTTTTGTTTGGATTTTCTGATTTTTTCCGCGCACATTATTCCGGTAGAAAATTCTGCGGCCATTCCCTGAACCGCCCAGAACATAGAATTGAATGGGTTTTGGCTAAACCAGCTTAATTTTACTTTCGTCTGACATTCTTCCTTTTTTAAAGATTCTAAACGAACGCCCGCCAAATAGGAAATGGGGATTTTTGCCAGTAAATAAAGGTGGAATTGAAGCTTTGTCATTAAACAAATTTATATATTTTTAGAAAAGAAAGCGAAGAATTCTTTATCCGTTAAATAGTATTTAAACTTCGAAATCATCTGATTCAAATTTTTCGTTTTGAATTTCAACCGCTTTTTCAAAATCGCTTTCATTCACAAGCAATTCTTAATTCTGCAAAAATGATAAACCGTAAGCTACATTATTTATAAATTCGTTTTCTATAAAAGAATCAATATTTCTGGAAGAAAGTTTTGATTTTAAAAGTTCAATCTCATAAAGAAAGGAAGATTGCAATATTTTTTTCATTAAATAAAGATAAGGTATTTTTTAAAAAAAACCGCTCTACAGAATGTAGAACGGTTTAAGATATTTGTAAAATTATTTTATAAAACCTTTGTCTTTCAGCAAAGGCGTTATGGTTGGATTTCTTTCTGCAAAATCTTTGTAAGCTTCATTCAGGTCTTTTGAATTCCCGACAGATAAAATATATTTTCTAAATCTATCACCATTTTCACGCGTCATTCCGCCATGTTTGGTGATATAATCCCAGGCGTCAGATTTCAGAAGATCGCTCCACATATAAGCATAATAGCCAGCTGCGTAACCGCCGCCCCAAATATGAGCAAAATAAGGCGTATGATATCTCGGCGGAACTGCCTCTAAAGTAAAACCATATTGATCTAATATAGTTTTTTCCATCTCTAAAGCCGGTTTAAACTGAGATTTGTCGGTCACAGAATGCCAGGCCATATCTAAAGTTGCAGCAGAAACTAATTCCGTACTTGCATAACCTTCATTAAAAGTAGCTGCTTTTTTAATTTTATCAATTAAAACCTGCGGAATTGGCTGTTTTGTTTGATACTGTAAAGCGTAATTTTTTAGAATTGAAGGTTCCAAAGCAAAAAACTCATTTATTTGAGAAGGGAATTCTACGAAATCTCTTGGAACTGAAGTTCCGGAAATAGTTTCATATTTCTGACTTGCAAACATACCGTGCAAACTATGTCCAAATTCGTGGAACATCGTTGTCACATCATCAAAAGAAATTAATGAAGGTTTTCCCGGGGCAGGTTTTTGGAAATTAAAAACATTTACAATTACTGGTTTTGTGCCGTTCACGTAAGATTGATTTACAAAATTATTCATCCACGCGCCGCCGCCTTTATTGCTTCTTGTAAAGAAATCAAGGTAGTAAATAGCGAGTGATTTTCCGTCTCTGTCAAAAACTTCATAGGCTTTAACGTCTGACTGATAAACTGGAAGATCTTTTCTTTCTTTAAAAGTAATGCCGTAAAATTCTTTTGCAGCATAAAAAACACCTTTTTCTAAAACCGTATTGACTTCAAAATATGGTTTTATCTCGCTTTCATCAAGGTCATATTTTGCTTTTCGAACCTGCTCAGAATAAAAATTCCAGTCCCACGGTTCTACTTTAAAACCACCTTTTTGTTTGTCAATTATTGCCTGAATATCTGCTGCTTCTACTTTTGCCTGAGCCACAGCAGGAGTTCCCAATTGTGATAAAAGGTTTAAAGCATTTTCTGGTTTTTTTGCCATTTGATCTAAAAGGTTCAATTCTGCGTAAGATTTTTTACCCATCAGATGTGCTTTTTCCATTCTGAGCAAAGCAATTTTTTCTAAAGTCGAACGTGTGTCATTTGCATCACCTTTTTGAGCTCTTACAACGGAAGCTTTAAATAACTTCTCACGCGTTGCTCTTACTTTTAAATTTTGAAGTAACGGTTGCTGAGTTGTATTTAATAAAGTTAGTTGGTACATTCCGTCGTGTCCAGCATCTGTTGCATCTTTTTTTGCCGCAGCCAATTCATCAGCGGATAAACCGTCTAATTCTTTAACGTTAGAAATTAAAACCGCACCGTTTTTTCTAGCTTCAAGTAATTTTGTTGTAAAAGTGGTAGAAAGTGTTGCTAATTCTGCATTGATCTTTTTCATCTCCACTTTTTGCGCATCGGTAAGATTTGCGCCAGCCAGTTCGAATCGTTCTTTGTAAACCTCTATCAAACGCAGATCTTCAGCATCAAGACCTTTTGTGTCAAGTGCTTTCATTCTGTTTAAAATAGAAGAATTTAAATAAATTTTATCATTGTGTGCTGCAAAAACCGGTGCATAATCAGCTTCTATTTTTTGCAAAGTCGGGTTGGTATTTGAACCTGATAAATTGTAGAAAACGATCATTGCCCGCTTCAAAACCTGTCCGCTGTTTTCTAAAGCCAGAACTGTATTTTGGAAAGTTGGAGTTGCTTTGTTATTTGCAATTGCATCAATTTCCTGCTCATTAATTTTTAAACCGTAGTCAAAAGCAGGTTTAAAATCAGAATCTTTTATCTTATCAAATTCCGGTGCTTCATATTGAAGCTGACTTTTTTTAGCAAAAGGATTTACAAAAACTGAATCACTTTGCATTGTGGTAGAATTTTTCATAACTGGTTTCGGTGGAATTGGTTTAACGCTGGAACAGGAAATGCCAAGTCCCAAAGAAGAAATCAAAACTACAGATGTAATATTTTTCATTGTTAAGTTGTTATATTTTTAGAGGTCTAAATATACTATTTTTATCTAAAATTAATTAACCAATAAAACAACAGCTATGAAAACCAACAAAATTCTTTTTTTAATTCCTTTTGCTTTGCTCACATCGTGCAGCATTAAAATAAATGACAAAGGACAGGATTCTGACAGCATGGGGAATCTCTTCTCAAATTCAAAATCAATTAATGGAACAGGTGATGTTCAGGAAAAAACTTACAATTTAAGTTTTGATGAATTAAAAGTTTCCAGCAGTATTAATGCGGAAGTTATAAAATCAGATGTTGAAAAAATTGTTATTTCGGCGCCATCGGATTTATTAAATGAAGTTTGGGTCGAGCAAAGCGGCAATAAGGTTCACATTCATTTTAAACCAAATTTAAATATCAGAAATTCTGACAGGGTAAAAGCAACCATTTACGCGAAAGATTTTAGTAAATTATCAGCAAGTTCCAGCGGGATAATTGTGGTAAAAGATAAATTTACACAAGATAATATGGATATTGATGTTTCAAGTTCCGGAAGTATCGAAGGCGATCTGGAAGCTAATAATTTAAATCTTCAAATCTCCAGCAGCGGAGATTTTAAAGGAAAATTATGGGCGGTGGATTTTAGCGGAGAGATTTCATCTTCGGGAGATGCTACAATTTCCGGGTCTTCTACAAATTCTAAATTTAGAGTTTCTTCTTCAGGAAAGTTAGATGCGAGAAATTTTACTACAAAAAATGCTGATTTACAAGCTTCAAGTTCTGGTGATATTGCGATGAAAGTTTCCAATACATTAAATGCTTCAGCAAGTTCCAGCGGAGGTATTGATATTCAAAAAACAGGAAATTTAAATATTCAAAACAGAAAAGAGAGTAGTGGCGGCTCTGTAAATGTGAGATAACTTATAAATGATAATTTGGCATTCAGGTACTATTTAAATTTTTTTTATCAAATTTAAATATTACCTGAATTTTTTTTATTTAATACGTAACATATTAAAACTACCTCCGACTATTATAGTAAAATAAACCCTTTCAATATGAAAAATTTTAATATTGGTGTTTTAGCTTTTTTAGGAATTATTTCATTTAGTAATGTCACAGCGCAAAAAACTAAAATGACGAAAAATACTTCTCAAAAACAATTTAAAGCAATGCCACAAGTTTCAGAAGCAGGTCTTAATCTTGCTGAAATGGACAAATCTGTGCGTCCGCAGGACAATTTTTACGATTATGTAAACGGTTCCTGGATGAAAACTGCAAAAATTCCTTCCGATAAAACCAGTTGGGGAAGTTTCAACAAATTAGCCGAAGACACAGATGATCATTCTATGTCTATCTTAAATTCTCTTCTTTCTGAAAAATTTGCTGCAAACAGTGAAGGTCAGAAAATTCAGGATCTTTATGCCTCTTATATGGATACTTCAAAAAGAGATGCCGACGGAATTAATCCAATAAAATCTGATTTAGCGCAAATTGATGCCATTCAGAATCTTGCAGATTTTCAAAAATATATTGATGCTGCTACAGCAAAAGGCGATAATCCTTTCTACGGTTGGGGAATTGATGCAGATTTGAAAGACTCAAAAATGAACGCTGTTTATTTAGGCGATGCAAGTCTTGGTCTTGGTAGAGATTATTACCAAAAAACAAGTCCGAGAAATACGGAAGTTTTAGCGGAATATACCAAATATGTTTCAACAATGTTGGGTAAATTAGGCTATACAAATTCTTCAGAAACAGCTGCAAAAATTGTTGCTTTTGAAAACAGCATGGCGCAAACTTTACTTACGAACGAAAAACTTCGTGATTCTAATTTACAATATAACCCAAAAACTTTACCTGAACTTTCCGGGTTGGTTAATAATGTAAATCTTCCTGATTATTTAAAAAGTATCGGCGTAGATACAAACCGCGTGATCGTTGGTGAGATCAATTATTACCAAAATTTAGATAAATTTATCAATACTGCAAATCTGCCTTTAATCAAAGATTACATGAAATTTCATTTGCTTTCCGGCAATGCACAATTTTTAAGTACAGATCTTGGTGATGCTAAATTTGATTTTTACAGCAAATATTTGAATGGCCAAAAAGAACAACGCGCTTTAAACAAAAGAGGTTATCAATTGATTAACGGTGTTTTAGGGGAAGCTTTTGGAAAATTATATGTTGATAAATATTTTCCATCAGAAGCGAAAACTCAGATGGTAGAATTGATCGGTTATTTGAAGAAAAGTTTTACCATGCATATTAATAATTTGCAATGGATGTCTTCTACGACAAAAGAAAAAGCATTAGATAAATTAAATAAATTCACCGTAAAAGTAGCTTATCCGGATACGTGGAAAGATTATTCTAAATTAGATATAAAATCTGAGGCAAATGGCGGTTCACTTTACAGTAATTTAGCAAATGTTGCAGCTTGGCAAAACACCAAAAATCTTGCTAAAATCGGTAAACCAGTTGACAAATCAGAGTGGGGAATGACGCCACAAACGGTTAATGCGTATTATAATCCGGTAAATAACGAGATCGTTTTCCCGGCCGCTATTTTACAGACGCCATTCTTTAATCCAAAAGCAGATCCTGCCGTTAATTTTGGTGGAATTGGTGCCGTTATTGGTCACGAGATGACTCATGGTTTTGATGATTCCGGCGCCCAGTTTGATGGTGACGGAAATTTAAAAGACTGGTGGACGCCGGCTGACAAAGCAAATTTTGATAAAGTAACAAAAGCATTGGCATCTCAATACAACACTTACGAACCTGTAAAAGGAACTTTCGTGAACGGAACTTTTACGAATGGTGAAAATATAGCCGATCTTGGTGGTGTAAATATCGCTTTTGATGCGCTTCAAATGTATCTAAAAGACCACGGCGCTCAACCAAAAATCAGCGGTTATACGCAAAACCAAAGATTTTTCCTTTCCTGGGCAACCGTTTGGAGAACATTAGCGACAGATCAAAGCAAAATGAATGCAGCGAAAACAGATCCACACTCGCCTGGTTACTACAGATCTTTCGGTCCGTTGGTAAATACGGATGCTTTCTATAAGGCTTTTGATGTAAAAGCCGGCGACAAACTTTACAAAACACCGGAGAATAGAATTAAGATCTGGTAAAAATTAAATTATATATTTCAAACCACTTTCATTTAATTGAAAGTGGTTTTTTTGGGCAGACAATTGATTTCATCGAATGCTTAATATATATTTTTTCTGGGCAGCTTTATCCGCCTTCCGTTCCCGCTTTTTTCCACTTCGCTTTGCTTCGTGTAAAAAGAGCTTCACTCAAGTCGGGCTGCAATTTATCGCAAAAATCAAGTTTTATTTTTTAAATTTGATATTTATTTACTGACAACTAACAACTAACAACCGACAACCGAAAACCAAAAATATGCAAGCCGAAGAAATCCAAAATTGCTGCTTACAAAAAAAAGGCGTGACGGAATCTTTTCCTTTTGAAAATGAAACTTTGGTTTTTAAAGTGGGTGGAAAAATTTTTTTGTTGATGTCACTAGAATCTCAACCTTTAAAAATTTCTTTAAAGAATACAACTGAAAAAAATATCGAACTGCGCACAAAGTATTACCAGATCGAAGGCGCTTATCACATGAATAAAACCCACTGGAACACCGTCATTTGTGAAGGAATTAAACCAGATTTAATAAAAGAATTAATTGATAGATCTTATGATATCATATTTCAGTCTTTAACTAAGAAAATAAAAGATGAGGTTGTAAACCCGTAATTTAGATATAATTTAACTATAGTTAATCTTTAGTATTTAAAAACTATTTTTTAGTATTTTTATTTGAAGAATAAATAAAATAAATTAAAATTTCTCTTGCATATCTGTTTTTTTTTTTTTTTTTACAAGGTTGAAAATAAGTGTACAATTATTGGTAACAAAAATTTAGTTTAAACCTTAAAAATTTATTAAAATGAAAAAAATTATTTTAGGACTGTTTATGACAGTTGGTGTCTCAGCATTTGCAATGGCAAATACATCCGTTTTTGTTAAAAATTATAAAGAATTTTCAAAAATTGAAAAAAAAATTAATATTAAAAATGTTTTAGAAACTACTAATTTAGTAGACTGTTACCACGGTTTCAAAGCCACGTTGATTGACTGTGCAGGAAACTCGCACAGCGTAGATATGGGTGGTTTTCCGGGCGAATGCGGAAATAGTGAAGATGGGTCGGTTGTCCTGCATTATATGGGAACCTTTTTATCGGAAGATTGCATAGGACAAACAAATTAATTGTATGAAACGATTTTTGTTATTTTTATATGTATTAAGCGCAATATTTTCTTTCTCGCAAAATTCAATAGTTATTAAATACGATTTTGTACAAAATACAGATAACACTTCTAAAATATACGGTCAGTTTTTAGTTTCAAATAAAACGGAAAGTTATTACATAATGCCTTTTCATAAAGTATTTAAAAATTATGATGAATTATTAAATGATCAGGATTATGCAGATTCTGGAAGATATATGAATTCTTTAAAAAAAACAGATAATTACATTTTAGGAGTTGCTTATATACCAAATAATCCAATAATAAAGATTTATAAAGATTTTACACCTGAAATCAAATGGAAAATACTTAGCGAAACTAAATTAATTTTTAATTTTAATTGCCAATCAGCAGTTGGAAATTTTAGGGGTAGAGATTATAAAGTGTGGTTTACAACTGAAATTCCTATTTCAGATGGTCCTTGGAAACTTAGCGGTCTGCCAGGTCTGATACTTGAAGCAACTGACTCAAATGGCTATTTTAGTTTTACTGCATCTGGAATTAGTTCAAATTCTAGTTATGTTATTCCCCGGAAATTAATTAATTTTTATAGTGAGAATGATAAAAAAATAATTAAATATTCAGAATTTATCTTCGAAGAAAACAATGCACTGTCTGTATTTAGACAAAAGATGATGGCTAATTTGCCGAAAGGTGTACAATTGACAAATATTCCACCTATTAGAAAATTAGAAATTGAAGCTAATTTTGAATGGGAAAATGAAAAGCAGTAATGTTAGATTTCATTATCAACAAAAAGAAGGTAGAAAAGTTCTGCCTTCTTTTATTTTTAAAAATCATTTGTGAAATTTTTCTTTATTTTTTGGTTTAAGATTTTAGCACAAACTGAATTAAAAGGTCTGCTTTTAAAATTATTAAGAATTTATCTTGCAAATCTGTTTTTTTTTTTTTCTTTACAAGGTTGAAAATAAGTGTACAATAATTGGCAACAAAAAATTAAATTTTAACCTTTAAAAATTTATTAATTTTAAAAAAAATTACCTTCGGACTTTTTATCACAGTTGGTATGACAACTTTTGCTTTTGCAAAAAATGATGGTAATGCAGAGCGTCTTTTGAAGAAAGATTTTTTAAAAGTTGCAGATTGTAACATTAGCGCAAATGTTAAAACTTATGATCAGGGTGGGACACTATTATCTAATATAACATATAAAACCACTGGGTCAGGTTCAGAATGTGATGGCGCTACTGATGGTCTAGTACTAATTAATACTAAAAGAGTTGTAGAAGGAATTACCGCTCCTTAAATTTTAAATTGAGGCTTTCAGTGAGCCTCAGATTTTATAAATAAAAAAAATGAAAATAAGATTTATTACTTTCTTTCTTTTCCTTTCTCTTGTAATGTTTTCCCAAGGAGTAAAAAATTTGGTAGTAGAGTATTCTATGGTTCAGGACGAAAACGGAGCTAATGATAGTTTTAATGAGTTTTTAATTTCGTCAGATAATGAGAATTTGTATTTTAATTACGGTAAAAGTAACGCTGTACTAAGTATTGATCAAGTTTTTGCCAATTTTGATTTACAAAAGTTAAACTATGTAATTAAGCGCGAAAATTCTGGTGATATTATTGAATCTGGATGGCGTGTTTTACCAAAAGTAGAATTTATAAAGGATGAACAAACTGTAATAAATTGGAAATTATTAGTTGATGCAAAGAAAATCTTAAATTATAATTGTAATAAAGCGCAATGTATTTTTAGAGGTAGAACATATACGGTTTGGTATACTATGGAAATCCCATCCAAAATCGGTCCCTGGAAACTTTCTGGCTTACCAGGTTTAATTTTGGAAGCGATTGATAGTAAAAATCTGTATAATTATTATGCAAGAAAGGTGATGCAAAATTATACGTTAAAAACCCCGGATAAGTTTAATGAATTTACGAAAAAAATGGAAAAAAATCCAATCCCTTTAAAATCCTATATCAAAATACAAAATGATTTTTTAAAGGATCTTAATAGAAGAAATTTAGCCAATATGCCTGCTGGAAGTATTATGGCACCTAACCAAAACCTTCGCGAAGCTCTGAAAGAAATAACTTTTGAATGGGAAATTTTTCCAGAAAAACTGTAAGTGAATAAAATATTTTTATTTTTTTTACTTTTTTGCATTAAAATCTCTGCACAAACTGAAATAAAAGGTCTGCTTTTAAAATTATTAAGAATTTATCTTGCAAATCTGTTTTTTTTTTTTTTTTTTTTTTTTTTTTTTTTTTTTTTTTTTTTTCTTTACAAGGTTGAAAGTAAGTGTACAATTATTGGCAACAAAAACTTAATTTAACCTTAAAAAATTTATTAAAATGAAAAAATTAATTTTAGGACTGTTTTTGACAGTTGGAATTTCTAGTTTTGCAATGGCAAATTCTTCTGTTGCAAAAAAAAGTTCTTTGGATTTGTCAACATCTGAAAAACAATTAAGTATCGGTAAATATTTAAAATTAAAATATACTATGGACTGTTGGAATAGTACAACCTGGAATGACTATGATTCTTCAGGTCATCTTACTTCTAGTATCACTGTTGCTTATGCAGGAGCATGCTTACCTGGAGATGCAGATGGCACGGTACATATGACAATTCATAATAACAAACCAGCAATTGCTGCTATTAATTAGTTAGATGAAATGTCTTTTCTTTCTCTTATTATTTTTTTCAAATTTTATTTATTCACAAAATAGAGTTGGAGTTGAATATCAATTTGTTTTTAATAATGATGATAAGTTTAGTGAATATCTTTTTATTGAAGATGGTTTTTCGTATTATTTTGGTGTTGGAGGTATTTATGATCATTTTGATAAAACAGATTATAAAAGTGCTCTAACAGAATTAAACGAAAATAAAGATCTAGGAACTGTTAGGTTATTTTATTCTGCAAATACTGGTAAACTTTTTGAATATAAAGTGGCAGTTAAACCAAAACCACTTTTAGCTTGGGAATTATTACCTAAAATTCCGTGGAAAATAGACGCAGACCATAAAGAGATTTTAGGTTATGATTGTCAAAAAGCAAGTTGCATTTTTAGAGGAAGAACTTATATAGTTTGGTTTGCCCAAGATATTCCTGTGAGTGAAGGACCATGGAAATTAAAAGGTCTTCCAGGATTGGTTTTGGAAGCCCGTGATGTTGAAGGGCAATATAATTATCTTGCGAAATCTATTATTATCAGTTCTGATTTAGAAGAACCAATAATCGAAAAAGAATATTTTGATAAAGAAATTCCTAATTCGAAAAATCTCAAAGAAGTTATTTTGCTTGAGAATAAGTATTTAAATGGTAGAAGAAGTGAAATAATGGCATCTTATCCTTCTGGAACTGTTTTTCAAAATCCCCCAATTAGAAATAGCTCTAAAGAAACGGAATTTGAGTGGGAAAATGAACCTGAAAAACCTTAATTTTAAAATCTATAATTATTAAATTTATGGCAAATAAAATCTGCCATTTTTATTTTCTCAAATTTTTTTCTCAAATTTCTGAATGAAGTTTTTTACAATATTATTTATTATTTTTTCACTTAAAATTTCTGCACAAACAGAAATTAGAGGATCGGTAATTGATGATCATAAAAGACCGTTAGCAAGTGTAAATATTATTTTGCTCAACTCAAAGGATAATATTATCACTTTCGTCTTTAGCAGTAAAGACGGAAGTTTTGTTATAAACAGTCAAAAAACCGGCGATTTTAAATTAAAAATAACAGCACTTAATTTTCACCCAAACATTTTAGATATTTCAATTATCAATAAAAATAAACCTATTGATTTAGGTAAAATTACCTTGGTTCAATTAAAAGAAACCGAAATAAAAGAAGTAGTAATCTCACGGAAAATACCAATTCGTGTTAAAAAAGACACCATAGAATATTCGGTAAAAAGTTTCTCAAACGGTACCGAGCAAAATGTAGAAGATCTGCTAAAAAAACTACCGGGAATTAAAATAGATAAAGACGGAAAAATAAAATATGGGGACAAAGAAGTAGATCACGTCTTGGTAGAAAACGACGATCTTTTTGAGAGAGGTTACCAAACTTTAACGCAAAATATGCCGTCCCAACCATTAAAATCTGTGCAGGTTTTAAAACATTATTCTAAAAATAAATTACTAAAAGGCGTAGAAAACTCGGAAAGTATCGCGCTAAATCTTACCCTAAAAGAAGATGCGAAAGACCAGTGGTTTGGCAGCGTTTTGCTGGCTTCCACGAGTTATAAGGAAGATATGAGGCAGGCAAAATTCAACCTGATGAATTTTTCTAAAAAGAAAAAATTCTACTTGTTATTCAATGGCAATAATCTGGGTCTGGATGAAATGAATGGCGTAGAGTATCTCATAAATCCTTCTTCAGACAAAGACGTAGAAAATGTGGGTGGAAATATAAATACACTTTCGATTTTAAATCTTCATCAAAAAAATTACCAGTTTGAGGATAAAAGAACCAATTTTAATAATGATAAACTGGCGTCGCTAAACTACATCAACAATTTTAAAAACAACTGGAAATTAAAATTTGTCACCATTTTTAATCAGACGGAAAATAGAAATTTTACCGAAAGTCTCTACAGGTATAATTACCAGGGTTTAAATTTTACAAACACGCAAAGTAAAACCTGGCAGCAGCAGAAACAGAACATTGTCGCAAAAATAGAACTCGTAAAGGATTTCAAGCAAGAGGCAAGCCTTAAGTTTTACAATAAATTTTCCTGGTTGCAGGAAGATAATGATAACAGCTTTATCTTCAACGGTACGCCAAATAACCAACTTGGGGATAACCGTCTTTTTTCGAGCGAAAATAAAGCGGTTTATACCAAAAAGATAGATTCTTCACAGGCATTTGTCGCTGTGGTAAAATTTATTTCGCAGAACCGACCTTACCATTTTAGAGAAAAAAGCAATGTTTTTCAGTCTTTGTTAAAAAATGAAAATGCGCAAAATATTTTAGAAAACATCAATTCTGATATGTATTTTGGTGGTGGAAAATTATCTTACTTAAAGAAATATGCAGAAGATCATAATCTTGAAATCCAGATAGGCGATGAGTTCCGTAATAATAATCTAACATCTGATATTTCTGTTTTCAGCGATTCGGGGTCAGAAATTAATTTTGAAAAAAGCGCCTTTAAAAACAATATTCATTTTAGGCAAAACAAATTGTTCGCACAGGGAAAATATAACCGGAAAATTAAAAAGTTATCATTTGGTGGAAATCTTTTAACCCAGATAATTTCCACTAATTTTAATGAAAATAAAGACAATCAATTTATTGTTTCACCAATTTTAAATATAAGTTTTGAAAGCAAAAATTTTGGAAGTCTCTCCCTGTCGGGCGGCAGAAGTTTTTCCCAAACAAATATTAATGATCTAAATATCAACTATATTTACAGCGGAAACAGGAGTTTTCAAAAGAGCGATGTTGGTTTTAGGTTATTGCCTTCTTACAATTTTAATATTGGTTACAGCATAGGGAGTGAACTTTCAGACCAGTTAATTTTTAATGCTTCCTATTTTAGAAACGAAGATTATCTGTCTAATAATGTGATCGTTAATCCAGATTACAGTTTGTTCCAAAAAATACTAGTAAAAAATAATCACAATATCTCTGGCAATTTACAGGCAAAGCGTTATATAAAATTTATAAGTTCGAGGTTTAGTTTAATTGGTTCTTATTTTAATTCTGACTATCAAAACAGCGTTAATAAACAACCGTTAATTACCACTAAATTCTCAAATGCAAAAGCAGGTTTCGAAATGAAATCAGGCTGGACAAAATTTTTAAATTACGAACTTGGCTATAATTTCACATTTAATAATATACGGTCCGATATTAATTCAAACAAATACACGGATCAGAAAGGATTTGTAAATCTGTATTTTAGAATTTCGCAAGTGTTTAATTTACTATCAAACTACGAGATTTACAGATATGGAAGTACGGCGCAGAGATCCATTCAGTTTTTAGATCTAAATTTAGATTATAAATGGACAAAGTATAAAATGAATTTATTCATTAAAGGCAATAATTTATTAAATGTCAGATCTATACAAAGATATTCTATTGATAATATCAGCGAAAGTCTTTATACACAAAGGTTAATTTCAAGAAATATTCTTTTCGGAATAAATAAGAATTTTTAAAACTCAAACTTTTCCATTAAAATTTTATCTTCATCCAGTCTTTCGATTAATTTTTCAAGGCTTTCAAATTTTATTTCCTCATGTAAGAAATCCCGAAATTTTAGAGTTAAAGTTTCACCGTAAATAGTTAAATTGAAATCCAAAATATAAACTTCAACAGTTTTGGTTTCACCATTGACAGTTGGGTTTGTACCAATACTCAACATGCCTTTGTAGAATTTATTTTCATGAAAAACCTCAACAATATAAGCGCCATTTTTCGGTAACAATTTAATGTCATCAACTTCTAAATTTGCCGTCGGATAACCAATTGTTCGTCCTAATTTTTTACCATCTACAACTTTTCCTGAAAGTGAATATTTGTAACCCAACATTTCATTGGCCTCTAAAATATTTCCGGTTGAAAGCGCATTTCTAATTTGCGTAGAACTGATGTGTTTGTGGTGAAAATCTACGGCAGGTAGTTGAGAAAATTCGAAACCTAATTCGGGTGCTAATTTTTGCAATAATTTAAAATCTCCGGATTTGTCTTTTCCAAAAGTATGGTCATAACCGATAATTAAATATTTTACATTTAATTTTTCAACCAAAATTTTTCGTACAAATTCTTCTCCCGAAAGATTGCGAAAATCTTCATCAAATTTTTGCAAAAATAAATTTTGAATCCTATTTTCCTGAAGTAAATTTCCCTTTTCTTCAATTGTGTTTAATAATTTCAGATCACAATCCGGATCAAAAAAAGTTCTTGGATGTGGCCAAAAAGTAAAAATTGCAGATTCTAAATTTAAACTTTCTGCGACTTTATTTAAATGTGAAATGATAAACTGATGACCTTTATGAACACCATCAAACATTCCGATCGACAATGCAAGTGGTTTTTTTGAAGAGTATAAATCCAGATTTTTAAAGGTTTCCAAAGACGGTTTTTTTCGGTATGCAAATATGATAAAAATCTTCTTTAGAACCAATTGCAGATTTCGTAGGTTTTCCTATATTTGCACCAAGAAAAAAATTAGCAATGGCAAACCAAATAGTAGGTAAAATTTCCCAAATTATCGGTCCGGTTCTAGATGTTGTTTTCGCAGACGCACAGGAACTTCCAAAGATTTACGACGCTTTAGAAATCACCAAGAAAAATGGTGAAAAAGTAATTCTTGAAGTAGAGCAGCATATCGGTGAAGATACCGTAAGATGTATCTCAATGGATGCAACTGACGGTCTTCAAAGAGGTTACGATGTTGTAAGCCAGGGACAGCAAATTACAATGCCGGTTGGTGAAGGTATCAACGGAAGATTGTTTAACGTTGTTGGAGATGCTATTGACGGATTGCCACAGGTTTCTAAAGAAGGCGGATTGCCAATTCACAGAGACGCTCCTAAATTTGATCAACTTTCAACTTCAGCAGAAATTCTTTACACAGGAATTAAAGTAATTGACCTTGTTGAACCTTATTCAAAAGGGGGAAAAATTGGTTTATTCGGTGGAGCAGGAGTTGGTAAAACAGTTTTGATCCAGGAATTAATTAATAATATCGCGAAAGGACACGGTGGGCTTTCAGTTTTCGCTGGAGTTGGTGAAAGAACGAGAGAAGGAAATGACCTTTTAAGAGAGATGTTAGAATCTGGCATTATAAAATACGGTGATGAATTCATGCATTCTATGGAAAATGGCGGATGGGATCTATCCAAAATTGACATGGAAGTAATGAAAGAATCCAAAGCGGCTTTCGTTTTCGGACAAATGAATGAGCCTCCTGGAGCAAGAGCAAGAGTAGCACTTTCTGGATTAACTTTAGCGGAATATTACCGTGACGGTGGCGAATCTGGTCAAGGTAGAGATATTTTATTTTTTGTAGATAATATTTTTAGATTTACCCAAGCTGGTTCAGAAGTTTCTGCACTTTTAGGTCGTATGCCTTCTGCAGTAGGTTATCAGCCAACATTGGCCTCAGAAATGGGAGCGATGCAGGAAAGAATTACTTCAACTAAAAATGGTTCAATTACATCTGTACAAGCGGTTTACGTTCCTGCGGATGATTTAACGGATCCAGCACCGGCAACAACTTTTGCCCACTTAGATGCAACAACGGTTTTAGATCGTAAAATTGCTTCATTAGGTATTTATCCAGCGGTTGATCCTTTGGCTTCAACTTCAAGAATTTTAGCACCTGAAATTATCGGTGAAGAACATTATAAATGTGCGCAAGATGTAAAAGAAATTTTACAGCGTTACAAAGCATTACAGGATATTATCGCAATTCTTGGAATGGAAGAACTGTCCGAAGAAGATAAATTGGTAGTTTACAGAGCGAGAAAAGTTCAGAGATTTTTATCTCAACCCTTCCACGTTGCTGAGCAATTTACAGGTTTGAAAGGATCTTTAGTTGATATTAAAGATACCATCAAAGGTTTCAACATGATTATGGATGGTGAATTAGATCACTTACCAGAATCGGCCTTTAACTTGAAAGGAACTATTGAAGAAGCCATCGAAGCAGGTGAAAAATTATTAGCGGAAAACGCTTAGGAGAAACAAGATTTTAGAATCAAGAATCAAGATTAACTTTTTAGGTTAAAATCTTGTTTCTTGTCTCTTGACTCTTATATCTATTTAAAAAATGAATATAAAAATATTAACACCAGAACACGTTATTTTTGAAGGTGAGATCAACTCGGTTTTGATTCCCGGGAAAAATGGTGATTTTCAAATCATGAATAATCACGTTGCCATTGTTTCTTCATTGGTTGCTGGAAAAGTTAAACTTTACACTTCTGCGATTGCTGATGAATATTCAAAATTTTTCACGAAAGAGAAAGAAAATGACAGCGTTTATTCATTTCAGGTTAAAAGTGGTGTGATAGAATTTAACCATAATAAAGGAATTATTTTAGCAGAATAATTATCTTAATTAAATAAAAAAATCCCGCTGAGTTCTAAACTTAGCGGGATTTTATTTTTATAACTATCTCGTTAAAGCTTCCCGCTTTTTATGATTTCGATGTACGATAATAATCATAACGGTAATTAAACCGATAGAAACTGCAGAAGCGTTTAATGTTCCCAGATCCAAACCACCTTTTGCTAAAGGCTTCGTTAAAAAATCTCCGAATGTGGCGCCAAATGGACGTGTAAAAATGAAGGCGATCCAAAATAAAAGGATCTCATTAAGTTTTGTGAAATAGTGCAGTAAAACGACAACTAAAATAATTCCACCGGAAATGATAGCGCCAGTAAGATAACTTAATTCGAGATTGTCACTTAGAAAATCGCCAAAAGCAGTTCCTAAACTATTAGAAAAAAGCACAGCGATCCAAAAATAAATTTCTTTATTTCTCACAAAAATCGGATAGACTTTGAGATCTTTAAATTTTTTGTACCATAAAAACAAAGTTAAAAGTAAGGCGGCAATCAGAATTAAACTTCCCAAAGCGTAACCTAAACCCAAACTTCTGTCCATAAAATCTGAGATTTCTGTCCCTAAAGTGGTCGTTCCAATGATCACAAGCCAGTAAAAAGCCGGAGTATATTTTTTTACAGAGAGTTGAATTCCTAAAACAATTAAGAAAAAAACCAATGTTATTCCGATTCCAATGGCGTAACCTAAGTTTAAAGTTTGAGCAAAAAAATCACCTAATGTTTCGCCCAATGTTGTGGCGACTATCTTCATTAACCAAAATAGTAAAGTAATTTCGGCCACTTTATTAAATGTTGTTTTTGTAGATGAATCCATATTTTTGTGGGTTGAATTTTCTTTTAAAGGAAATAATTAAACACTTAAAATTACGCCATTTTCTTTCAGTTTTTGCATAGGTTTTGAAAACCAGAATAATTCAAAATCTTCAAAATTTTCTTCAAAGTTATTTTTGAGTTGTTGAAGTGTTATTTTTTTCGGATTTTCTAAAGGATTTTCAGAAATAATTTTTTGAAACCAATCTGATTTTTCCTTTTGCAATTCTATCTTTAAAATATTGGTTTTTAAATGAAAAGTAAGTTGCGAGAATTCGAAAGAATTTCCTTTTTTGGTTTTTGTATAATTTTCGATTTGTGGATTTTTAGCCAAAAATAATAACTTAGTATTTCCTTTAAATTCAAAATTGTCAACTTCCAAAAGACAATCGTGGATGTAATTTGAATCGATCGACGTTTTTGGAATTCTAAAATCAAACCAATCTTTTAGCGGCAATTCGAAATTGATTCCGTGCATATAATTAAATAAAGATTTTTTTAAACCAAAACTAAATTGGTTATGATCAATTCCGGTTTCGTCCGTAAAATCAATATCATTGTGTGCGAAATTGATTTCTTTCAAAATTGGCGTCACACCAAATTCCTCAGGATTTTTACCAATCGGTGAATGCGCTGTCATTGCAAACTGATGCCAAAAACCACTTTGCAAAATTCCCATTTCAAAAAGTTGACGCACCATTTCTAAAGAATCTACCGTTTCCTGAATCGTTTGTGTCGGATAACCGTACATTAAATAGGCGTGAACCATCACGCCGGCTTCAGTGAAATTTCTTGTGACTTGCGCCACCTGTTCGACAGAAACACCTTTATCAATTAGTTTTAAAAGTCGGTCACTTGCCACTTCCAAACCACCGGAAACGGCGATGCACCCAGAAATTTTTAATAGAAAACAAAGATCTCTGGTAAAACTTTTTTCAAATCTAATATTTGCCCACCAGGTTACGACCAAATTTCTGCGTAAAATTTCTAAGGCAACTTCACGCATTAATGCTGGAGGCGCGGCTTCATCTACAAAATGAAAACCGGATTCTCCAGTTTGTGAAATTAATTCTTCCATTCTATCTACTAAAATTTTAGCAGAAATTGGTTCGTAGATTTTTATGTAGTCTAAAGAAATATCGCAGAAAGTACATTTTCCCCAATAGCAACCGTGCGCCATTGTGAGTTTATTCCAGCGTCCGTCACTCCAAAGACTGTGCATGGGGTTTGCGATTTCTATCACCGAAATATAACTATCCAGTTTTAAATCTGAATAATCTGGCGTTCCGACAAAAGCCTGTTTATAATCTGAACGTGTAGAATTATTTTTATAAACAACTTCACCATTTTGAAGTAAAAAAGTTCTTTTAAATTGCGATTCTTTAATTTGTTCAGAATGAAAAACATTTTCGAAAAGCAGTTCTAAAGGTAATTCTCCATCATCTAAAGTAATAAAATCAAAAAACTCAAAAACGCGTTTGTCTTTTAATTCGCGCAATTCTGTGTTTGGAAAACCGCCACCCATTGCGACTTTTATGTTTGGAAAATTTAATTTAATGAACTGCGCGCATTTGAAAGCCGAATATAAATTTCCTGGAAATGGAACAGAAAAACAAACCAGTTTTGGCTGAATTTGATCTAGTTTTTTTTCTAATATTTTTAAGGTAAAATCATCAATGAAAGACTTTTCACCAATTAATTTTAAATACAATTCATCAAAAGAATTGGCGCTTTGTCCGATTCTTTCTGCATATCGACTAAAGCCAAAATCAGCGTCAATATTTTCAACAATGTAATCTGAAATATCCTCTAAATAAAGTGTAGCAAGATGTTTCGCCTTATCTTGCAAACCCATATTTCCGAAGGAATATTCAAGATCGTCAAGTTGGTTAAAACGCGAGGCTTCCGGCAAAAAATTCATGCTGCAAATCTGTCGTGCTAAAGTTGAATTTTTATTTTGAAGAAATAAAATGACTTGCCCAATTGTTGAAATATAATCTTCTTTTAAAGCAAAAATACGTTGAGAATTTTCTGAAACTGTTTTAAGATCAATTATTTTTAAAAATATTTTTTGTAAACCTTCTTTCGAAAATAACTGTAAAATAACCTCAATTCCCAGGTCCATTTGATAACTCGAAATACCTTTTGTATTCAGAAATCCTTTGATATAGGCACTTGCAGGATACGGCGTATTGAGTTGCGTAAAAGGTGGTGTGATTATTAAAAGATCTTTCAAGAGAAATTTTTTTACAAATTTATTTTAAAATTTTTAAGTAAATAAAAAACCGCTTGAAAATATTCAAACGGTTTATGTTTTATTATCTTACAATTTATTTAGACTCCTTAAAAGCCAAATTGTTTTCCGTTAAAAACGCTTCTGCCTGTGCTTTATATTGACCTGAAACCAATTTTTCATGGATCGCATCAAATGCATCCAACGTTTCATTAATTTCGGCATCAGTATGAGAAGCGGTTGGAATTAATCTAAGCAAAATCATGCCTTTTGGAATTACCGGATAAATCACCACAGAGGTAAAAATACCATAATTTTCACGTAGATCGCGCACTAGAATAGTAGCTTCGATCGTTTCACCTTTCATCATTACAGGCGTTACGCAAGTATTTGTATTGCCAATATCAAAACCTCTTTCTCTTAAACCGTTTTGAAGTTTGTTAACGTTGTCCCACAATTTTTGTTTCAATTCCGGATTAGAACGTAAAAGATCTAATCTTTTTAAACCACCAATTACCATAGGCATTGTTAAAGATTTAGCAAAAATCTGAGAACGCATGTTGTATTTTAAAAAACGAATAATTTCTTTATCACCTGCGATAAATGCACCGAATCCAGCCATTGATTTGGCAAAAGTCGAGAAGTAGATATCAATTTGATCCTGACAATTTTGCTCTTCGCCAACACCTGCTCCAGTTGCTCCTAAAGTTCCGAAACCATGTGCGTCATCAACAAAAAGTCTGAAACTGTATTTAGATTTTAAATCTGTGATTTCTTTTACTTTTCCCTGCATACCGCGCATTCCGAATACACCTTCGGTGATTACTAGAATTCCGCCACCTGTTTCTGCAACAACTTTTTCCGCACGTTGAAGATTTTTTTCTAAGCTTTCAAGGTCATTGTGTTTAAAAGTAAAACTTTTCCCCATGTGTAAACGGATACCATCTACGATACAAGCGTGCGAGTCAGAATCATAAACCACAACATCATGTCTTGTAAGAAGGGAATCAATAGTAGAAACCATTCCCTGATAGCCGAAATTTAATAAATAAGCTGCTTCTTCTTTAACGAATGAGGCTAATTCTCTTTCTAATTGTTGGTGTTGATCTGTTTCTCCGGACATCGCTCTTGCGCCCATTGGATAAAATAAACCATATTTTGCTGCAGCTTTTGCATCAGCTTCTAATACCTCAGGATGATTGCAAAGTCCTAAATAATCATTAGCACTCCAATAAATAACTTCTCTTCCCTGAAATATCATTCTTGGACCGATCGGACCTTCAAGTTTTGGGAACACAAAATAACCTTCTGCATAATCTGCGAACTGACCTAAAGGGCCTGGATTTTGTCTAATACGTTCAAATATATCCATTTAATTTTTTTCTATATAAATTTGCAATTGCAAAGTTAATGAAATATACGATAAATAAAAAGCCTTAAGTTTTCACAAAAGGCTGATTTATCTTATATAAATATGTTTTATTTTTCCATTTCGGTTTTTAAAACAGCATCATAACTGCTAAATCCATTTTTTGAGAAGCCTTGTTCAGCCATCCAATCATCGCTATAGACTTTAGAAATATATCTGGAACCGTGATCTGGAAAGATCAAAACAATAATATCTTTTTCTGTTAAAGTATTATTTTGTGCATACTGAATTAAAGCCTGAACAACTGCACCTGTCGTATAACCACCCATAATTGCTTCTCTTAATGCAATTTCTCTTGTTCTGTAAGCGCTGTCTTCATCATTCACACGAACAAACTCATCGATTTTGTCAAATAATAGGGCGCCAGGAATTAAATTTTTACCTAAACCTTCGATTTGATAGGAATGGATTTCAGATTCGTCAACTTTTCCGGTTTCGTGGTATGTTTTTAAAATAGATCCATCTGCATCAACGCCAATAACTTTAATATCCGGATTTTTTTCCTTTAAAAATTTTGCAGAACCTGAAAGTGTACCGCCAGTTCCTGTACAACCAAAAATATGGGTAATTTTTCCGTCTGTTTGTTCCCAGATTTCCGGACCCGTACTTTGGTAGTGTGCATCAATATTCAGTTCATTAAAATATTGATTGATGTAAATTGAATTTGGAGTTTCTTTGGCAATTCTTTTTGCCACTTCGTAATATGATCTTGGATCATCAGCTGGAACTGAAGCCGGACAAATATAAACTTTTGCGCCAAGTGCTTTTAAATAAGCTATTTTCTCCGGTTTTGTTTTATCGCTAACAGATAAGATGCATTTATAACCTTTTATAATGCTTACCATCGCGATAGAAAATCCTGTGTTGCCCGAAGTGGTTTCTATGATAGTGGAACCTGGTGTCAAAAGTCCTCTTTTTTCAGCGGCTTCTATGATATGAAGAGCAATTCTGTCTTTAGTTGAGTGTCCAGGGTTAGAAGATTCCAGTTTTGCATAAACTTTCGCCGGGATATGTTTCGTAACCTGGTTGAGCCTAACCATTGGTGTATTACCAATTAATCCCAGAATATTATCGTGTACATTAGTCATTTTTATTCATTTTGTCTCTAAAAAACTGAATGCAAAAATAACAAAAAAAATTCAACCAAAAAAAAATCGACTTCTAAATCTGAAATGTGGTTTTAAAGCAAAGAGAAAGAATGTTTAGCAAAAGAATTTTTTTAAAGGAAGTCTTTCTAAAGATATTTTTTTTACTTAAATCTTTAAAATTTGTTAAATAATACAATCTGTAAGTTAAAATCATTAATTTCGCTGCATTATAAAAAAACAGAAGCTTTCCTGTATAAAACGCGAATTATTTTGCAAAAATTGGGAGTTCGAATCTGTTTTAATTTAAATAAATAAATCATTTGTATGAAAAACTGGTCTTTTAGAAAATGGAACAACATTTTAGGATGGTCTGTATTTGTTATTTCATTTTTCACTTACCTTTCTACCATAGAACCCAATTTTAGTTTTTGGGATTGCGGTGAATATATATCTTCTGCCGTAAAATTGCAGGTGACGCATGCTCCGGGTGCGGCATTATTTCAATTAGTTGGTGCAGTTTTCGCGATGTTTGCCTTGGGAAATCCTGACCATTATTCTATAGTGATCAATGCTATGTCTGCGTTATTTAGTGCTTTTACGATATTATTTTTATTTTGGACAGTTACGCATTTGATTAGAAGAATGTTTCATAAAGAATTCGCTGAAGTGACAAGAAGTGAAGAAATCACTATTTTGTTTTCCGGTTTGGTAGGCGCTTTGTGTTTTGCTTTTTCTGATAGTTTTTGGTTTTCTGCAGTTGAAGGTGAAGTATATTCGATGGCTTCTCTTTTTATTGCTTTAATTTTATGGTTGATCACAAAATGGGAAAATGAATTTCACGATGATGATAATGAACGTTGGATCATTCTTATATTTTTTATCGTTGGTCTTTCAGTAGGTGTTCACATGATGTGTATGTTGGTAATTCCTGCGGTTTGTTTAATTTATTATGCGAGAAATTATACCTTCAGTTGGAAAAGTTTTCTGATTGCAAATTTTGTTACACTAATTATCTTAGCGCTTGTTTTTAAAGGTGTTTTTCCTTTCGTAATGGCAATGTTCGGCAAACTTGAGATATTCTTCGTCAATGGATTAGGTTTACCTTTCCACTCCGGGACAATATTAGGATTTCTTATTTTAATAGGATTGTCTTATTTAATTATTAGAATATCACGAAAATCTTCTAAAAGAATTTATCAAACTATTTCCCTATCGCTGGTTTATATGATCATTGGTTTTTCTTGCTGGATGGTAATTCCTATCCGCGCCAATGCAAATCCGCCAATGAATTTAAATAATCCCGACAATGCAATTGGTATGCTAGATTATTATAATCGTGCTCAATATGGTGACTGGCCGACGTCTTACGGTCAAAACTACACCGCTTATCTTGATCCAAACGGTATTCAAAAAAACGAAGACGGTAGTTTTAAAACCAAGAAAACTGATGACGTTTACGAAAAAGATGAATCAACCGGAACTTACAGAAAAACAGGTGAGAGATTTGATTATATTTTCTCCAAGGAACAGGTCAGTTTTATGCCAAGAATGTTTTCTGAAGATAAAGATGTGATGTCTAACTATATTTCTATGTATGGAGCGCCAGATTTCAGCTTCAATTATGATAATCCTGATATTGCAGATAATCCACAGGCAAAACAGGCTTTTGATGAAATGCGTAAAAAATACGAGGACGGTTCAATAAAAGTTTCTGATTATATGCAGGCAAAATCGTATGATCTTGTCAATGTTCAGCGACCGTCATTAGGTCAAAATCTTAATTATTTTTTCACTTTTCAGAATGGATATTATTTCGCGAGATATTTAATGTGGAATTTCGTCGGCCGACAAAATGACCTTCAGGGACAAATGGAAAATACCAATGGAAACTGGATTTCCGGTATACCATTCATTGACAATTATTTTTGGGGAAATCAACAAAATATGCCTGCGAAATTTAAAAATGAAAGTACTGTTGCCTTTTTCTTTTTACCTTTTTTATTGGGTTTAATTGGTTTTTTCTTTCAGTTAAATAAAGATTTTGGTCGTTTTTATGCCATTCTTGCATTGTTTGTGCTTACGAGTGTCGGAATAATTTTTTATACCGGAATGAAACCTTTCGAGCCTCGTGAAAGAGATTATGCTTTGGTCGGATCGTTTTACGCCTTTGCAATCTGGATCGGATTAGGTGCCGCAGCGGTTATCTGGTTTTTAAATAAAAAAGTTAAAAATAATACCGCAAACATAGTTGCAGGAGTTGTGCTTTTAGGAGTTCCTTTTATGATGGGTTACCAGAATTATAATGTACATGACAGAAGCAACCGCTACACGGCATATGACTATTCTTACTCAAGTTTAAAATCTCTCCCAAAAGATGACATTTTGTTTGTTTATGGGGATAATGATACTTATCCCGTTTGGGCTTTACAGGAAACCTCAGAATTCCGTCCTGATGTAAAAGTCGTAAATTTTACACTTCTTTCAACACCCTGGAATATTGATCAGGTTAAAAGACGAACGTACAATTCTATGCCCGTTCCTTCCCAGTTAAATCATCTTGATTACCGGGACGGTACGAATGACCAGATTTATTTAATGACGAAAAAAGACTGGCAAACTATTTTTTCTAATTTAAAAGAATCCGGCGCCCCTGATACTGCGATGTCAGAATACAGAAAATATTTAACTCAGGATTCCATGACTTTTAAAGATGCTATGAATTTCATTAAAAGTAAATCTGAAGATAAAAATGATATTTTAAAAATGGTCTTTGGCGACGAAAAATATGATAAATATAATTTCATTCCTTGTAGTAAATTTATTTTGCCTGTCAATAAAGCAAATGCTGTAAAATCCGGCATTTTAAAACCACACGATGCCGCAAAAGCAGTTGACCAAATTATGATCACTTATAAAAGCAACAGTATGTTTAAAAATAATCTGTTGATGATGGATATTTTGGCAAACTTTGACTGGAACCGACCAATTAATTTCTCTTCTGGTGGAATCTATGATGATGAAAATATTTTCTATATGCAGGATTTCCTTCAGTTTGACGGGTTTAGTTATCGCCTCACACCTTTAGAAACCAAACAGACAGAGTCTGGCGATATGGGAAGAGTAGATGCTGATAATCTTTATAAAATCGTAAAAAATTACCGTTGGGGTAATTTTAAAGATTTAAATGCTCACTTTGACGAAACCTGTACACAAAATATAATCAGTTATAGAAATTCCGCAAGTCGTGCTGCTGAAGCATTAGCGCTGAATGGCGAAAAAAATAAAGCGATTGAAATTTTAGATCTTGCAGCCAAAGAAATTCCGGTGAAGAAATATAACGATCCAAGATCATTAAGTTCAATGGTTTACGGGTATATAGTTTCGGGACAGGAGCAAAAAGGTTTAAAATTAGCCGAAGAATTGAAAAAAGGAATTTTCACTGAATATGATTATTACGCCTCATTAACTCCGCAGGATCAGAAATATTTAGGTCGACAAATGCGCACAAAACCAATGGAATATTCAATTGTAGTCGGCGCTGTTGCTGATGCTTACAAGAAAATAGGCAATGAAACTAAAGCTTACGATTATTTGGTGAAGTCGATTATTCCGATCGATAAAAGATTTAGTACTTTTATTAAAGATCTAAAAGAAATGGGTAAAGTAAAAGCCATGGATAAATCTGAAGATGTGCAAAAAATAACGCCATTTTACCAATATTTATTTGAGGTAATGAAACCTTACGATTCCACTTACACCAATGAAAAACTGGACCAGATCAGTAACGATTTAATAAAAGCAACGCAATAATTTATTTAAATTATATTTAAAATCAAACCGGTTCAATATTTTTGAGTCGGTTTTTTTTTGGAGCATGAAGTTATTGATTTTGCGCGAAAACCCTTCCTGCTCTTCGTTTCTACCACTTACTTCTTTTCAGACGTAAGCGGTATCCACTGCGATCAGGGCTAGAAGTAGAGGCATTTCTTCTTTCATATTTTTTTATTTTTGGCTAAATTTTATATCAAATTTCAAAATCCATTTTTTATTCCTCACTAATTTCCCTATTTTTGAACAATGGAAAATTTCGTGGTTTCTGCAAGAAAATACCGTCCGCAAGAGTTTGATACTGTTGTCGGACAATCCCACATTACAGACACTCTCGACCACGCCATTGAAAATAATCAACTGGCACAAGCTCTACTTTTTTGTGGACCGCGAGGCGTTGGTAAAACCACTTGCGCAAGGATTTTAGCAAGAAAAATCAACGAAAAAGACGGTTCAACTTCTGAAGATAATTTCGCTTATAATATTTTTGAACTCGATGCCGCTTCTAATAATTCCGTTGATGATATTCGAAATTTAACGGATCAGGTTCGTTTTGCGCCGCAAGTAGGGAAGTATAAAATTTATATCATTGATGAGGTTCACATGTTGTCTTCAGCGGCTTTTAATGCCTTTTTGAAGACTTTGGAAGAACCGCCGGAACATGCCATATTTATTTTAGCAACAACGGAAAAGCACAAAATTATTCCAACAATTTTGTCGCGTTGCCAGATTTATGATTTTAAAAGAATTCAAATTGAAGATATTCAAAGTCATTTAAAAGGAATTGCCGAAAAAGAGAAAGTAAATTATGAAGAAGACGCTTTATTTTTAATTGCCCAAAAAGCCGATGGCGCTTTACGTGACGCACTTTCTATTTTTGATAGAATGGTGACTTTTTCTCAAAACAACATTACTTTAGAAAAAACTGCGGAAGTTTTAAATATTTTAGATTACGACCAGTATTTAAACATTGCAGATCTGGCAAAGGAAAATAAAATTCCGGAAGTACTTTCTGCTTTCAATGAAATTGTCAAAAAAGGTTTTGATCCGCATATTTTTATCGCCGGTTTGGGAAGTCATTTCAGAGATTTAATGATGGCAAAAAATCCCATGACTTTAGCGTTGATCGAAGTTGGCGAGAAAAGTAAACAAAAATACAGCGAACAAAGTAAAAACTGGTCCGCGCAGGATGTAATTGATGCAGTTGAAATTTGCAATCACGCAGATATCAATTATAAAAATTCTAAAAATCCCCGTTTGACTGTCGAAATTGCTTTAATGCAATTATCAAGTTTAAATCAAAATTCTTTAGATTCTAAAAAAAAAAATTCTTAATTCTAGCGCCGTTTCTTAGTGAAAAGTTAGATTTAAAAGTAGTTTCAGAGGTTTCAGGTAAAGTTTTGGAGAAAGAAATTTCACCAATTTTAATTGTAAAAGAATCAGAAGCTGAATTAGAATTACCGGAAAAAAATTTAATTCAAACTGCAGAAAAACCTTTAATCCAAAAAAAGGAAAAATCGAAATTCAGCATTTCGGATGCATTAAAGGTTGAAGAAAAAAAGGAAGTAATTACCGAAGTTTTATCAACAAAAGATTTACCGCAAAATCACTTTTCAGAAACTGATCTACAAAAAGAATGGCATTTATTTTTAGATGAAATGAAAGCCAGTAATACAATGGTTTTCAACGCCATAAATGGTTTTAAACTAACCAAAATTAACGAACATGATATTGAAATTTGCTGTCCTTCAGATTCCGCAAAAGCTGAATTTAATAATGTGAGTGGAAAATTTTTAAACCATTTTAAACATCAGGTGAATAATTACCATATCAACTTAAATTTTAAAATTGATATTAAGCTAAAAAAAGAAATACTCACAAAACGCAAAATTTTTGATAAATTTGCCGAGATAAATCCAGTTTTAAATGATCTTAATGATCTTATGAAATTTGATTTTTCTTAATTAATGATAAAAAAATTGGCAAAGCCAAAACTTAGATGGAATTAAAAGAACTGAAAAATGAATGGGTAAATGAATTCCCAACACCGCTAATTATTGCCGGACCTTGTAGTGCAGAAAGTGAATCTCAAATGCTTCAAACGGCGAAAGAAATCAAAGAATCAAATGCAGATATTCCAATTTTCCGTGCAGGAATCTGGAAACCTCGTACAAAACCAAACGGTTTTGAAGGCGTTGGTGTAATTGGTTTAAACTGGCTAAAAAAAGTAAAAGAAGAATACGGTTTTAAAACTGCGACTGAAGTTGCGAACGCAAATCACGTTTTTGCCGCTTTAGAAGCAGATGTTGATGTTTTGTGGATCGGTGCACGTTCAACAGTGAATCCATTTACAGTTCAGGAAATCGCAGTTGCTTTAAGAGGAACTAAAAAACCAGTTTTTGTTAAAAATCCGGTAAATCCAGATTTGGCTTTATGGATCGGCGCCATGGAGAGACTTTTAGGTCAAGGTGTGGAAAATTTAGGCGCTATTCACCGTGGTTTTTCAACTTATCAGAAAACAAAATATAGAAATATTCCAAACTGGCAAATCGCTCTAGATTTCCGTCATCAGTTTCCAAATATCCCGATGATTGTTGATCCGTCTCATATTTGCGGAAATAGAACTGGTTTAGCGGCGATTACACAAGAAGCGTTAAACGTCGGTTATACAGGTGCGATGATTGAATCTCATTTTTCACCGAATGATGCCTGGAGCGATGCTTCACAGCAAATTACGCCTGCTGTTTTAGCGGATTTAATTTCAAATCTAAAAATTAGAAATTCTGATATTTCTAAAATGGATGATGAAATGACGCGTCACAGAACTTTGATCAGTGATATTGATTTTCAGTTAATTGATATTTTAAACCAAAGAATGAAAGTTTCTGAGAAGATCGGGACTTTAAAAAAGGAAAATAATATAGCAATTTTTCAACCGGACAGATGGAAAATTATTACCGAATATGCTTCTCAAAAAGCGGAAGAAACTGGTATGAGCAGTGAATTTATCGAGAAAGTTTTTAAAGCAATTCACGAAGAATCTATCGAAGTTCAGAATAGCATTATGATTAATAAATAAATTAATGAAGTTCAAAATTCTCAATTCTGCAAATTTAGAAGAATTCAAAAATTCTGTAAATTTTGACTTAATGGAAAGAATTGAGAAGTTTGAGCAAAGAGAAATTTCTTTTGATTATTTTAAAACAAATCACGCCATTTCATCCGTGTTTTCGTCAAAAATCGAAGGTGAAGAAATAGAGTTGGACAGTTTTTTTAAGCATAAATTTCTCAACATTGATTTTCTTCCAGATTATACAAAACGTGCAGATGATTTATTTGATGCTTATGAATGGATGCAAAATAACGTCTTGAATTATAAAAATTTCCTAAAAAGCCATAAAATTTTAAGCAAAAACCTATTGCCAATTTCACAGCAGGGAAAAATTCGGCAAAACCAGATGTTCATTATAAATAATAATGGACAAATAGAATATGTTGCGACAGATAAATCATTGGTGCAAAGCGAAATAGAAAAGTTTTTTGATGATGTTAAAATTCTATTGTCGCAAGCTTTAGATATCAAAGAAATTTTTTATTTTTCTTCTCAAATTCATTTGATTTTTGTCAAAATTCATCCTTTTAATGATGGAAATGGAAGAAGTGGAAGACTGCTAGAAAAATGGTTTTTAAAAGAATTTTTAGGTAGAAAAGCCTTTTCAATTGCATTAGAAAGAAATTATTATCAAAATTTGGATCCTTATTATTTTAATTTAAAAAAAATCGGTTTAGAATATACCGAACTTGATTATTCCAAATCTTTGGATTTTTTATTAATGACCGTAAATAGTTTACAAAATGACTAAAAAAGGTCTTATCATTAAATCTACCGGAAGTTGGTATCAGGTAAAAGAAGAAAATACTGAAAATATTTTTGAAGCCAGAATTCGTGGGAAGTTTAAACTAATAAAAACCCGCTTAACGAATCCTTTGGCAGTCGGTGATAATGTAGAATTTCAACTTGAAATTGATGATGTCGCGTGGATCACAAAAATTGAATCTCGCAGAAATTATTTAATTAGAAAAGCCGTAAATCTTTCCAGAGAATCTCATATTATTGCGTCAAATGTTGATGTCGCCTGTTTTATTTTTACTTTAAAACAACCTGAAACTTCTTTTGGATTTCTCGATCGATTTTTGGCTTGTTGTGAAGCTTACAATATTTTACCTTTAATTTTATTTAGTAAAGTTGACCTTTTATCGGAACCGGAAATTGATTTTGTCGAACAGATAAAAACGATGTATCAAAAAATTGGGTACGAAGGTTTGTTGATTTCTTCAGTTTCAGAGTTAAATTTAGAACAATTAAAAGAAAAAATTAAAGATAGAGTTTCTGTTTTTTTCGGTCATTCCGGAAGTGGGAAGTCAACTTTAGTTAATGCTTTACAACCAGGATTAGATCTAAGAACTGGATTAATTTCTGAAATTCATCAAAAAGGAAAACACACCACAACATTTGCCCAAATGCATTTCTGGAAATTTGGCGGAAGTGTTATTGACACGCCCGGCGTTCGCGAGTTTGCAATGATTGACGTTGAAAAAGAAGATATTCAACATTTTTTTCCCGAGATTTTTAAACTTGGAAGATCTTGCAAATACCACAATTGTATGCATATTAATGAACCTAAATGTGCCGTTTTAGAAGGTTTAGAAAATGATATGATTCAGCATTCTCGCTACATGAATTATTTAAAATTAATGGAAGAGGCGGAAGAATTGCAAAAAAATTAAGTGTATATAAAATAAAACCCCAACCGAAGCTGGGGTAAAAACTAATAACCATGAAAACTCAATTAAACATGAGAATCGAGGTGAATGTTTCAAATGTTGTGCCAAGTTTTACTTTTAAACAAAGGTTTTTAATCTAACTTAAATTCATTACTTTTGCGCCAAATTAAAACAGATATAATGTCAGGAAAAATCACATTCACTATGATCAAGCCAGATGCAGTTGCAGACGGCCACATTGGTGCAATTTTAGGGAAAATAGCGGAAGCTGGTTTCAAAATCAAAGCTTTAAAATTAACTCAACTTACAGTTGCAGATGCTCAAAAATTTTATGAAGTTCATGCCGAAAGACCTTTCTACGGAGAATTAGTAGATTTTATGTCTTCCGGACCAATCGTTGCGGCGGTTTTAGAAGGAGAAAATGCAGTTGAAAGTTTTAGAACTTTAATTGGAGCAACAAATCCTGCAGATGCAGCAGAAGGAACTATCAGAAAAATGTTTGCAAGATCTATTGGTGAAAATGCAGTTCATGGTTCAGATTCTGATGAGAATGCTCAAATTGAAGCGGAATTTCATTTCGCTGGAAAAGAAATCTTTTAGATAAAGAATCTAAAATCAAGAACAATGTTTTTGATTATTAAAGTAAAATTAAACCGCGAATTTTCGTGGTTTTTTTTATTTTTAAATTTGACTTTTCATGAATGAAATGTTTTTAGTAAAATTTCCTACTTCTTATTTAAATATCGTAATTTCATAGTCTAAATCTTATTTCAAAAATTATGCTGAGTACAATTACTGAAAATCACTTGTTTGAAATTTTTTCATCTGTAAATTCTAAAGAAATTCCACAAATTAATCAGGAAGAATATCTTGTCGATGGGAAATTTAAACATTGGAATGGCCCTTTTAAAGAAGTAAATGCAGCAATCTGCAAACCAACAACTGATGTAAAATTAGAGCGAATTTCTATTGGTAAGATCCCAAAGACGGGTTTGCCAGAAGCATTGGAATGTTTAGAAAGTTCCGAAAACGCTTATGATAATGGTTTTGGCGAATGGCCAATGTTTTCCGTGGAGCAAAGAATTTTTCATGTCGAAAAATTTGTTGGCGAAATGATCAATTTACGATCCGAAGTGGTGAATTTATTGATGTGGGAAATCGGGAAATCTGAAAAAGATTCTGAAAAAGAATTCGACAGAACCATCAAATACATTTATGACACCATTGAATCTTTAAAAAAATTAGAAAGAAAATCTGCTTCTTTTACTATCGAAGAAGGCGTAATTGGACAAGTTCGACGTTCGCCTTTGGGCGTTACTTTGTGCATTGGTCCGTATAATTATCCATTAAATGAAACTTATACTTTGCTGATTCCGGCGTTGATAATGGGAAATGTGATTTTATTTAAACCGCCAAAACATGGTTGTTTATTGCATTTCTCACTTTCAAAAGCCATTCAAAAAAGTTTTCCGAAAGGTGTCATCAATTATTTATATGGAAAAGGAAATGAGATCATTGAACCTTTAATGAATACGGGGAAAATTAATGTTTTGACTTTAATTGGTTCCAGTAAAGTAGCGTCAGATATTAAAAAAGCACATCCAAAAGTGAATCGTTTGCGTGCAATTTTAGGTTTAGATGCTAAAAATCCGGCGATTGTTTTAGAAAATGCCAATCTTGAAAACGCTGTTGAAGAATGTATTTTAGGAAGTTTATCTTTTAATGGTCAACGTTGCACAGCATTGAAAATTTTGTTTGTTCATGAAAATATTAAAGATGAATTTTTAAAGAAATTTTGTGAAAAAGTAGATGCGCTAAAATTTGGAATGCCGTGGGATGAAAAAGTGCAAATTACGCCATTGCCAGAAGAAGATAAATTTAAATATTTGAATGATTGTATTTCTGATGCAGAAGCAAAAGGTGGCAAAATTATGAATGAAAATGGCGCAATCCAAAATGGAAGTTTGTTTTTTCCAGCCGTAGTTTATCCGGTAAAAGATGGAATGAAATTATACCGCGAAGAGCAATTTGGTCCGATAGTTCCGATCGTTTCATTTACAGATATGCAGGAACCGATTGATTATATGATTTCTTCAAATTATGGACAACAGGTGAGTATTTTTGGAACGGACACCAAACAAATCTCGCATTTACTTGATGGTTTGGTGAACCAAGTTTCCCGCGTAAATATCAATGTTCAATGCCAAAGAGGTCCCGACACTTTTCCGTTTACGGGTAGAAAAGATTCTGCTGAGGGAACACTGTCAGTTTATGATGCACTTCGCTCTTTTTCCATCAGAACGGTGGTTGCAACCAAAGAAACCATGGAAAATAAAGCAATTATCAATAAAATTGTAAGCGAAGACGAATCAAGTTTTCTTTCGACTAAATTTATTTTTTAATTTTTTTTAAACCACAAAAGGAACAAAAGTTTTAAGCCTTGTTTTAATTCTCAGTAAAGATAAAATTAGTCTTATCAACTTATTTTATCTTTTTAAGATTAATTTTTATTTTGTCTTTTGTTCCTTTTGTGGTTTATATTTTCAAAAGTTCGATCATTTTTGCTGGATCTTCTGCAGAAAAAACCGCATTTCCAGCAACTAAAACATCTGCGCCGGCTTCGAAAAGTTTTGAAGCATTTTCAAGATTTACGCCGCCGTCAATTTCTATCAGGGCTCTGGAATTATTACTTAAAATCAGATCTTTGGTTTCTGCAATTTTTTTATAAGTGTTTTTAAGGAATTTTTGTCCACCAAAACCTGGATTTACGCTCATTAATAAAACCAGATCAACGTCTTCAATAATATCTTCCAACATTAAAACTGGGGTCGATGGATTTAAAACAACACCTGCTTTTGCGCCCAAACTTTGAATTAAATTAATGGTTCTGTTTAAATGAACGCAGGCTTCATAATGCACAGAAACTAGATCTGCACCAAGATTTATAAATTCTTCCACGTATTTTTCTGGTTCGAGAATCATTAAATGAACATCAACAAATTTAGTAGAATGTTGCTGTACGGTTTTCATCACAGGAAAGCCGAAAGAAATATTTGGGACAAATCTGCCGTCCATCACATCGACGTGAAGCCAGTCTGCCTGGGAATCATTGAGCATATTGATGTCGCGTTCCAGATTACCAAAATCTGCGGAAAGTAGGGATGGTGAGATTAGTTTTGTTTTCATAAGTTTAAAATTTATCCAATTGAGAAACTGTTGTTGTGTGTAAAATAATAATAGATTAAAAACCCTATTATTAGTATTGCTTCTATAATCGACAACCTTTTCGTACTAAAATTTATAAGTGCTTTTCGGTCAAGATATATAATTGCCGATATAATTAAAAAAAATATTATTTCAATCATTAAACCTAAACTCGCAGCGCCGCCTAAATCTGTAAATAATATTTGGTAACACATTACAATTAAACTTAGCAAAAATAAAATGCTTCCAACAATTGAAACAAAAGTTGGTCTTTTATATAAATCTTTTATTGTTTCTTGAAAACTCATTTCTTTCAATATTCACTTTTTTGATTATCAAAATCTGCGGAAAGTAGGGAAGGTGAGATTAGTTTTGTTTTCATAAAATTAAAAACTTAAGAAATAATATATTGATGATTTTAAAATATTTAATCGACTTCTACAAATTTGAGTACCCAGAATTTTTGATAATTTTATATTCATCAAATTTTCCATCCCAATTTTCGCCGTAAGTTATAAATTCAATATATAAAATTTTTCCATCAGTAACATCAATAACGTAGCCGATTCCGTGTTTTAATTTTTGAATTTCAATATTTTCCTCGTTACTAAATAAAACATTAATATCTTCAAAATCTATTTTTGGATTTACATACTCAAAATTTACATATAAACCTACGCCAGTAATTTTTCTTTCTGAGACTTTCAGGAAATCTAAATGAAATTTTAGTTTCGGATATTTCTTAATTAAACCATCAAGAAGTTTTAATTCAAGAGCATTCAATTCATTCATAATTTCAAATTTTTTATCTAAGTCTTTCTAAAATTTTATTTTAAACTAAGAGTTTTTTTTACCAAATAATTAAGCAGCCCGACTTGAGTGGAAATCCTTTTTTTTGCATTTGAAAAAAAAGATTGATTCAATTTATTATTTATTTTTATTTGAATCATCGAAACTCGTTCCTCGTTTTGGGAACGGAAGGCGGAAATTGCTGCCCAAATAATTAAAATATAACAGTCTATTATCTTTAATCTTTCCGTCTTTTATCTCGTATTAATGGTATTTCAAATTCATTTCTGGTGTTATTTTTAGCAAAGTTTCATAAATCAATTTTATCACATTTGCGACATCTTCTTTTGAAACCATTTCTACCGTGGTGTGCATGTAACGCAAAGGCAAAGAAATTAATGCGCTCGGAACGCCGCCGTTTGAATGTGCAAAGGCATCGGTATCAGTTCCCGTAACGCGGCTTGACGCTGCTCTTTGAAAAGGAATTTTTTTAGTTTTTGCAGTTTCCACAATAAGTTCACGGATTTTGTGATGAACAGTTGGCGCGAAAAATACAACCGGCCCGTCGCCACATTTTTGGTCGCCTTCTTTCTTCTTTTCAATCATCGGCGTCGTAGTGTCATGCGTAACGTCCGTAATAATCGCTATGTTTGGTTTGATAGAATCTGCGATCATATCTGCACCGTAAAGACCAACTTCTTCCTGCACCGAATTCACGATGTATAAACCAAAAGGCAAGATTTTTTCATTTTCTTTTAAAAGTCGGGCAACTTCTGCAATCATAAAACCACCAATTCTGTTGTCTAAAGCGCGACAAACGAAATAACGGTCATTTAATTCAAAAAAAGTGTCTGGATAAGTGATCATGGAACCGACAAAAATTCCTAAATCTTCAACTTCCTGTTTTGTTGTTGCGCCACAATCGATGAATATATTTTCAATTTTTGGTGTGACTTCTTTTTCCGCGCCCATTCTGGTGTGGATTGCAGGCCAACCGAAAACGCCTTTTACAATGCCTTTTTCGCCGTGGATATTTACGATTTTTGATGGCGCAATCAATTGATCGGAACCGCCATTTCTTATAACGTAAATTAAACCATCATCTGTAATATAATTGACATACCAGGAAATCTCATCGGCGTGCGCTTCTATCACGACTTTAAACTCGGCTTCTGGATTGATAACGCCGTAAGTTGTTCCATAATGGTCAACTTCTACAGTGTCTACATAATTTTTAATGTAATTTTTCCAGATTTTTTGGCCTTCGTGTTCGTAACCTGTTGGTGAAGAAATATTTAAATAACTTTCTAAAAAGTGTAATGATTCTTTGTTAAACTTCATTTTGAGGAATGATTTTTGATGATTCGCTTTGTTTTAATAATGGTAAAAGTAATGAAATTATATAGAATTTTTTTGGTAATTTTCTTTTTTAGTTGTCTAAATAAGATTGCTGCACAAGATAGTTTGGTGACAAAATCTCTTGATCAATATCCTCCGGAAATGATCAAAATTGATGAATTTGGAGATAAATACGTTTATGATGAGGCTCAGAAAGCAAAAATTTATTCGATAAACGGAGAAACGGTTGTCGTAATGGATGAATTAATTTTAGCCGGAAAGCCACATTTCAATAATCAACTTGATCAGAATTATTATTTCTTTTTAAATAAAAAACTCAATAGGGTTTATCCGCTGTTTGTTGAAGCTTTAGAAGAATATCAGGATATTCAGCAGGAAGTAAAATCCATTGATGCAGATAAAAGGAAAGAATATATTAAAGATCGTCAAAATATTTTGGCGGACAGTTATGAGGCCAGATTAAAAGATCTTACGACTTCTGAAGGTCAAATCTTTGCTAAATTGATGTACCGTGCAACCGATAAAACTGTTTTTGATATTATTAAAGAATTACGCGGTGGATGGAGTTCGTTTTGGTGGAATGTTAAAGGAAATATTGCCGATATTGACATCAAAGAACCTTATGATCCGCATGCGAACAGAGTCGATGAATTTACGGAAAGTCTCTTGCAATCCAACTGGAATGCCGGACTTTTACTTCCCTATCCCGGTGCTCAAAATTACAGGGTTAAAAAGTAATTCAAAAAAGTCCGATTCTATTTTTAAATCAATAAATTTGACGCTTTAAAAAAAAATAATTTTACAAATGAAAAATTTGAAACTTGCTCTTATTTTTACTTTCCTTCTGGTTTATAATTTTGGTTATTCTTGGGGAACAACCGGGCACAGAGTTGTGGCAGAAATTGCACAGCATCACTTGTCTAATAAGGCAAAGCGAAACATCAAGAAAATCTTTGGTGATGAACCAATGGCATATTGGGCAAATTGGCCGGATTTTGTAAAATCTGATACTACAGGCGTTTGGAAAGCATCTTCCGCGTGGCATTATATCAATATTGATAAACAAGATAATGAAAAAGATTTTGATATGGCCATAAAAGGTCAGCCAGCGCCGAATTTATATACACAGATTCAGATATTATCTGCTCAACTTAAAGACGACAAAACTTCGGTAAAAGATAAGCAGATCGCACTCGTTTTCCTGATACATTTAGTTGGTGATCTTTCTCAACCAATGCATACAGGACGATTCGGAGATTTAGGTGGTAATAAGATCAAACTGAAATTTTTTGGTCAGGACACCAATTTACATTCTTTGTGGGATTCCAAATTGATAGATTTTACGCAGTACAGTTATACAGAATTTGCAAATGTTTTGGATGTTAAAACTCCCGAAGAAGTAAAACAGATACAATCTGGAACACTAGAGGACTGGTTGTATGACAGTCATCAAAAAGCAACTTATATTTACGCGAATACTGTTCCGGATAAAAGCTACAGCTACGATTACAACTACAAATTTGAAGATCTTTTAGAACGCCAACTTCTTTACGGCGGTTTAAGATTAGCGAAAGTTTTAAACGATATTTTCTAAAAATTTCTCTCTCAGTTTTTTAAAAACTATTCTATCAACAGGTAATTTTAATGGCTCTCCTTCAGTTTGAAGTGGGAGCCATTCTATTTTTTCGATGCAGGGGTCCATGATCAACAATTCATTTTCATCTATGATCTCAGCGGAATAGTACAATGTTAAAAGTTGCTCGTTAGGCCTGAATCTGGAAACTATAAAATCTTCCTGCGTGTAGAAATGTGAAATATTTTTTATTTTTACATTTAATTCTTCCAGGAATTCACGATGCAAACATTCAATCACACTTTCGCCATATTCTAATCCACCGCCAGGAAATTTGACCAAAAAATCGCCGGCATATTCTTCGTGTAATATCAAAACTTTTTCTTCTTTTACGACGCAAGCGTAAACGCGGATATTAAAATTGTCAATCATGTTTTTTTGTTATGATATAAAATTAAGAAAAATCTCCCATTCCTAATACAGCATTGATCATTTCGCGTTTTCCCGGCGGACCTTTAAGTTTTTCAACTTTAAAATTTAATTCCTGTAAAGCCCTTCTAAAACTGCCTTTCGAAGAATAAGTCGTCAAAAGTCCGCCATCTGCCATCTTATTTTTTATTTTTTTTAAAAGTTCAATTTCCCAAAGGTCCGGCTGAACGCGAGCGCCGAAACAGTCAAAATAAACAAGATTTATAGGAGGAAGTTCCATTTGATCTAAATAATGGAAATCGTCTTTTATTTTTTTAAAAAAGAAATTTGGAACAAGTTCAATTTTTACATTCCATTCAGAATTATGGATTTTTTTAAATATTTCTTCAATTTTTTTTTCATTAAAAAGTTTAAAATAAGCAAGTTCTGCGATTTCCGTGCTTGAAATTGGATATTTCTCAATCGTATAATATTTTACAATATGATTTTTGTCAGTTTTCAAAAATTCATCAATCGTTGCCAAAAGGTTCAGACCTGTACCAAAACCGAGTTCTAAAATATTAATATCGCAATAATATACCTTTTTTAGGCCATTTTCTATAAAGACGTGTTTTGCCTCTTGAAGTGCGCCGTGAGTGGAGTGGTAGGTTTCATTTAAATCTTTGATATATAGCGTTTTAGTGCCATCATTAGTTTCAATAATATCTCTTTCCATATTGATTTTTTTCAAATTTAAAGTTAAATTTTGATATAAAAAAAATTATATTATATTTGTAAGACAACGAAATAATAATTAAAATGATAATTCAAAAATCTACTTCCCCAAGAATATCTTCATTTGATCCGGAAAATTTTTCTTTCGGAGACACTTTTATAGATCACATGTTTATCTGTGAATATGATAATGAGAAATGGGGCGAGCCAAGAATAGTTCCTTACGGACCAATAGGATTTTCCCCTGCAATGATGGGTGTTAATTATGGACAGGCATGTTTTGAAGGAATGAAAGCTTATAAGGATGAAAATGATGATGTATTTTTATTCCGTCCGGAAAAAAATGCAAAAAGAATAAATAAATCGGCGAGCAGACTTGCAATGCCGGAAGTTCCGGAAGAAATTTTTATGAAAGGTTTACAGACTTTGATAGATCTTGACAGAGACTGGATTCCAAAAGGTGAAGGAATGTCATTATACATCAGACCAGTTATTTTTGCTACTGAAGAAGTTTTAAAAGCAAGAATTTCCAATAAATATATGTTTGCAATTGTGGCAACACCTGCGAAAAGTTATTATTCTGCGCCGGTTTCAGTTAAAATTTCTGATCATTATTCCAGAGCAGCAAACGGTGGAGTTGGTTCAGCTAAAGCGGCAGGAAATTATGCAGCTTCGTTTTATCCGACAAAATTAGCAAATGACGAAGGTTTTGATCAGGTGATCTGGACGGATGATACCGCGCATGAATATTTTGAAGAAAGCGGCACAATGAATGTTTTTGTTAGAATAAATGATACTATTTACACGCCAAAAACTTCTGAAAAAATTCTTGACGGCGTTACCCGTGATAGTTTCTTAAAATTGGCTGACAAAAAAGGCATTAAAGTAATCGTCGGTGATGTTAAAGTGAAAGATGTTGTTGAGGCATTTGATAACGGAACTTTAAAAGAAGTTTGGGGCGTAGGAACGGCGGTTGTAACTTCTGTTTTCAAAGCTTTGGGTTATCAGGACAGACTTTTAAATCTTCCAATATTATCTGAAACTGAAAGTTTTGCTTTAAGTTTGAAAAAAGATCTTACTGATATTCAAACAAATAAAGCGGAAGATACTTTTGGCTGGAGAATGAAAGTTGAGAAAAACATTCTTGAAGAAGCTTAAAATTTAGCTGTAAAAATCTATAAACCGGGAAATTTTGCCCGGTTTTTTCATTTTTAAATTTGAACAAAATTGCTTAATTTTGCAGAAGTTTTTATGAAATATTTTATTTTAATTTTTTCGGTAATTTTAATTTCCTGTTCCAAGCAGACGCAGGTTCATCCGCCTGTTGGTGGACTTTTAAGTCAGGAAGATTTGGCTGTTTCGCGCAATCGAAGCAAAAATCTCAATGAAAATGAACGTTCGCAAATTCAGACTTGGATAAATAATCAGGATGAAAAATTTTATCCAATGGCGATGAATTACTGGACTAATCGAGCAAATTTAGTTTCAGAACCTAAAAAATTTGAGGGAACTGCGGTAACTTATCAGTACGAAATTTATGACTTTGACAACACAAAAATTTATCCTGGTAGTTTTTCAAAGCAAAATGTCAAACTTGGTAAATTTGAAGATTTGAAAGCTGTTGAAAATGTTTTACATTATTTAAAATCTGGGGAAGAAGCAACGCTTTTGGTTCCTTCAGGTTTAGCTTTCGGAACTTACGGCGACAATAAAAAGATTTCTAATGATGTCCCGCTTATCATTAAAATAAAAGTTTTTTAACTATTAAAAATTATGCATAAAAAATTATTAACCTATTCATTCCTATTATTAACACTTATAAATTGTAAAACATTGGACATAGACAAAGACACTTACGACGGACTTCAAGATGGTATTTATGCTAATCTTAAAACTTCTAAAGGCGAAATGCTTGTGAAATTAGAAGATAAAAAATCACCGGTTACGGTTGCCAACTTCGTGGGTTTGGCAGAAGGAAAAATTGAAAATAAATCTAAAAAGAAAGGTGAACCTTTTTACGATGGAACTGTATTTCACCGCGTTATAAAAGATTTTATGATTCAGGGTGGTGATCCACAAGGAACAGGAATGGGCGATCCGGGTTATAAATTTGAAGACGAAAAAAATGACTTGACGCATTCCGGCAAAGGCACACTTTCTATGGCGAATTCTGGACCTAATACGAACGGTTCACAGTTTTTCATTACGGAAGTTGCAACGCCTTGGTTAGATGGAAAACACACTATTTTTGGTCACGTAATCAAAGGTGAGCCAACTGTTGATTCTATTGCGAATGTACAAAAAGGCCCACAAGATAAGCCAGTTGTGCCTGTAGTTTTAGAAAAAGTAAGCATTATTACCAAAGGTCATTATTACAAACATTATGATGCAGCAAAAATTTTTACTGAAGGAAAATCTAAGATTCAGGAAAATAATAAATCTTATTTAGCGAAAGCTGAAGCGGATAAAAAGAAAAAGGAAGAAGAATTTAAAGCAAATCAAGTAAAAATGGTAGAAGATTTAAAAGCAGGAATGCAAAAAACAGACTCAGGTCTTTATTATAAAATCACAAAAAAAACGGAAGGAAAATCTGCAAAATCAGGTGATATGGTTTCTGTGCATTACGCAGGAAAATTAGTTGACGGTACAGAATTCGATTCTTCTTTTAAACGTGGCGAACCAATAGAATTTAATGTTGGAGTTGGACAAGTGATCAAAGGTTGGGACGAAGGAATTTTGTTATTAAAAGAGGGAGAAACTGGAACGTTTTTAATTCCAGCAGAATTAGGATACGGTGCAAGAGGCGCTGGCGGTGTGATTCCACCAAACGCCTGGTTGGTTTTTGATGTAGAGCTGGTAAAAGTTCCTTAGGGAAATATTTAAATATTTATTTAAAAGATCGCCGTCATTATTTTGAAGGCGATCTTTTTATTTATCTAAAATCTTCTCTCCACAAATTTTGCAAAACCTTGCATTTTTATCGTTTTCGCCGTTGCCGCAACGATCGCATGAATCACCGCTTTGACTTTGCCTGCGAAATTGCGAAGAAACGATTCCCGTGGGAACAGCAATTATACTGTAACCGCAAAGCATCACGATAATCGCTAAAAACTTACCGCCCGAAGTTACAGGTGAAATATCGCCGTAACCAACCGTTGTAATCGTAACGACTGCCCAATAGATTGATTGGGGAATACTGGAAAAGCCATTTCTGCCACCTTCGATCACAAACATGAGTGAACCGATAATGATAATAAAAATGATTAGAAAAAGTAAAAAAATATAGATTTTTCGGCTACTTTCTTTTAATGCTTTTACGATAAAACGGCCGTCCTGCTGATAATCTGCCAGATTAAAGATCCTGAAAACTCGCAACATTCGCAACATACGGACAATTACAAAAAAGTGTAAAACAGGAAATATTAAACTTAAGTAAAAAGGAATAATTGAAATAAAATCTATAATTCCCAATGGACTAAAAATGTATTCTTTTTTGTCTTTAATGGTCAAGATTCTAAGAATATATTCAATAGAAAAAAGCACTGTAATGATCATTTGAACAGTGAAAAATAAGCCACTGTATTTGACATTTATAAAATTTACTGTTTCCAGCATTACTAAAAATGTGCTGATGAAAATCAGAAGTAGCAAAGCAATGTCAAATAATTTTCCGGCTTTGGTATCAGAAAAATAAATGACGCGGTAAATTCTTTTCAGAAACGGATTTTCCTGAGGTGTATAATCGTATTCTAAAGGTGTTTTTTCCATATTTATTTAATTAAAAACAAATTAATATCTTCGTGAAAATTACTGAAAAAAAAATGACTGTAAAAGAAGTTAGTAGAGAATTAGATATTTTATTTCCCTTGCAGGAAGCGGAAGAATTTGACAATGTCGGTTTGCTTTGTGGAAATCCGGATCGAAATGTTTCCGGGATTTTGGTTTGTCACGATGCTTTGGAAAGCGTTATCGATGAAGCTATTTCAAAAAACACCAATTTAATTGTAACTTTTCATCCAATTATTTTTTCCGGTTTAAAATCAATTACAGGTAAAAACTACGTTGAAAAAGCAGTTTTAAAAGCGATTGAAAATAAAATTGCGATTTATGCCATTCACACATCTTTTGACAATGATTACTTTGGGGTAAATTATAAAATTTGCGAAGTTTTAGGTTTAAAAAATCAGCAGATCTTAATGCCTAAAAAAAATAGTTTACAACAACTTCAGGTTTATATTCCGACAGAATATGCTGAAAACTTAAAAGAATCTTTATTTGAAGCCGGCGCGGGAAATATTGGTTTTTATGATGAATGCAGTTTTACATCTGAAGGACAATATACTTTTCGACCTGGCGAAAATGCAGTTCCATTCTCTGGCGAAATTGGTAAAAGAGAAAAGGGCAGCGAAAGTTTGGTTTCAGTTATTTTTGAAAAATATAAATTGATTCAAATAATTTCTGCGATGAAAAAAAATCATCCTTATGAAGAAGTCGCCCACAATTTTATTTCTCTGGAAAATGAAAATCACTTTTCTGGTTTGGGCCGTTTTGGTGAATTTGACAATGAAATGGAAACTGCAGATTTTTTAAATTTAATAAAAGAAAAATTTAATCTAAAAGTCATCAAACACAGCGAAAATTTAAATCAAAAAATAAAAAAAGTGGGCGTTCTTGGTGGAAGTGGTGCTTCTGGAATAACTGCGGCGATGAGAAATAACTGCGACGCATACTTGACAGGCGATTTAAAATACCACGATTTTTTTGCCGTTGAAGATAAAATGCTTCTTTGTGACATCGGTCATTTTGAATCTGAGCAATATATTGTTGGTCAATTATTTGAAAAATTATCACAAAAATTCACTACCTTTGCAGTCTTAAAATCCGGGGAGAAAACAAATCCTATTAAATATTTCTTTTAAAACATGGCAAAAAAAATTATCGAAATTTCAGTAGAAGAAAAACTAAGAGCGCTTTATGATTTACAAATCATTGACTCTCGTCTTGATGAAATTAGAAATACGAGAGGTGAACTGCCGATCGAAGTAGAAGATTTAGAAATTGAAATCGAAGGTCTTGAAAAAAGATCTGAAAAATTTGAAACTGAAATTAAAGAACAGAACGACGAGGTAAATACCAAAAAAGAGGTAATGAGCCACGCAGAATCTTTAATTGGAAAATATAAAACGCAGCAAGATAACGTGCGTAATAATAAAGAGTTTGAGTCTTTATCTAAAGAAATTGAATTTCAGGAATTAGAAATTCAGTTAGCTGAAAAGAAGATGAAAGAATTCGGAGCGAAGATTTCTCATAAAGAAGAAACTTTAGGTGATCTGAAAACTAAAATTGGAGAATTAAAATCTCATCTTGGTCATAAAAAAGAAGAACTTGAAAATTTGGTTTCTGAAACTCAAAAAGAAGAGGAATTTTTGCTAAAAAAATCTGAAGATTTCGCTACAAAAATTGACGAAAGATTATTGGCTTCTTATCACAGAATTCGTAACGGTTCTAAAACCGGTTTGGCAGTTGTAGGTTTAGAAAGAGGTGCGCCAAAAGGTTCATTTTTCACTTTGCCACCACAAAAACAAATGGAAATCGCACAGCGTAAGAAAATTATTATAGATGAGCATTCCGGTAAAATTTTAGTTGATGACGAAATGGTAAATGAAGAAAACGAAAAAATGAAAAGCATTATTAAGTTTTAATATTTTTCCAAAAATTATAAAAAAAAGTCCCGAATTAATTCGGGACTTTTTTGTTTGATGCAAGAATTATTTCTTTGCAGTTTCTGGCGTTTCTTTGAAATATTTTCTAAGTTTCCAAGCCATTTTTTCGTGTTCCTGAATTAATCCTGTTAAGAAATCCGCAGAACCAACGTCTTTAAATTTATCTTCACATTGATCAATAAAATCACGTTGAGATTTAATGATCATTTCATGATCACCCACTAATTCTCTAAGCATTGATTGGTTATCAGGCACTTTTCCTGGTGTTTCTTTTAATTGGGACATTTTAGCAAATTCAGTTGTTGTTCCGATTGCAACGCCACCTAAAGTACTAATTCTCTCAGCAGTTAAATCTACAGCTTCTGCAACTGCGTTATATTGTGCTTCAAAAAGCTCATGTAATTCTAAGAAATTATCGCCAGATAAATTCCAGTGAAATTTTCTTAACTTAATGTAAAGAACGTTTCCGTCAGCTAAAACTTTGTTTAACAAAGCATTTACGCCATCAAGATTTTTTTGTGCTATTCCAAGATCTGGTTTCATATTTTTCATAATGTTTATTTTTAATATTTTTTATTATTTAACGTCTAAATTTCCTTCTACGCCGTCAGAATTATCACTTTTATGACCTGAAATTGCTGCACCAACAAAACTTAGCATTGTCACTAATTTTCCTGCTTTTGTATCCCAATAATAAGTTTCTTCAGGTGTAACTCTAATGATGCTTACGTTTGGATCTTCTTTTCCGTCAAACCACGCATTTGCAAGTGGTGACCATTTTTCTTCGATCGTAGATTTGTCTTTGTAGATAAAAGCTTTCCCGTAAACGGAAAGATATTCAGAATTGCTGTTATTCATAAAAAACAGCTGAACTCTATTATCTTCTTTTATTTCAAAATTTTTGTTGCTCGCATCACTGCTGATGAACCAAAGATTTCCTTCTTTATCAGTTTCCTGCAGACTCATAGGTCGTGTATTAATTGGCAATTTATCAAGTTCTGTACTGAACATGCATATTCTTGCGCTTTCTGACAATTCTTTTAACTTATCGACCGCTTTTTGATGGTCTAAATTTTCTGTTGACATAATATTAAATTTATTTTTCTAGTTTAATTTTGTTCGTTTCCGTTCTCGCACCAGAAGAGTGCGTTTGCCAGATCTTCTGTCGGGTAAGTGCTGTATTCACCTGGAATAAAAACACTGAAAACCGTAATGTAATTTCTCAGAGATTTATTATCTGTCACAATTGCGATACGATTCCATTTTGTAAGATTTTTTAAGCCTAATAAAGCATCCTGAATCCAGGCTTCAAAAGTAAAATTTTCTAAATCTGTTTCCAGTAATAAAAGACAGTTCAATTCATTAAACTGATTAACTTTTGCTTTAATTTGAGGAATAACGCAATTTTCAAAATCCTGTTTTGTAATATCGCCTGTGGCTTTAAAAGCGGCAACATTGTCAGGAGTTTCAGGGATAGTAATGATCATAGTTTTGTAATTTTTTGTAGCAGTAAGGTTGTAGATATTTTCAAAACAGTTCCCGCTTTCCACTTCAATCTTTAAAAAAAAAATCATTTTTTTAAAGGATTTTCATTTCAATCGGGGCTATTAATAAAATCTTAGTTTCTCTAGACATTCAATAATTAAACCATAAAATTCAAATTTGAACCCTTCCACGTTAAAATTTTCTTAAATATTTTTCTTAAAATTTTGGGCTTAAAGGCGCAATAATTGCTCATATTTTTGAAACTAATTACTATGGATTTAAAATCTAATGAACCTTTTTGGCTCGTAAAAAACGGAATTATCGATTCTTATCCTTCATTAAAAGAAGATATTGATTGCGAAGTTTTAATCATAGGAAGCGGCATTACGGGAAGTCTTTTGGCTTATCAAATGATAAACGAAGGCTATAAAACAGTTTTAATTGACAAGCGCGAAATAGCAAATGGAAGTTCTTCCGCCACGACTTCCATGCTTCAATATGAAATCGACGTTCCACTTTACGAACTCGAAAAACAGATAGGAAGGGAAGGCGCGGTTTTGTCTTATAAAGCGTGCTCAGATTCAATTGACGAATTAGAAAAAATCTGCAAAAGCATTAATTCAGAAGCTGGATTTACCCGAAAAGAATCACTTTATTTTGCTTCAAAAAAGAAAGATCTTGAATGGTTGGAAGAGGAATTCAAAGCAAGATTTGATGCTGGCTTTGAAGTCAATTTTTTAGAAGGCAATGAAATCGAAGAAAAATTTGGTTTAAAAAATACTTTTGGCGGAATTCTTTCAAAGCAAGGCGCAAGCGTTGATGCCTTTAAACTGGCGCATGAACTTTTAAGATATTCTTCAAAAAAAGGTTTAAAAGTTTTTGACAAAACAGAAATGAAATCCGTAAAATCTAAAAAAGATTTTAACATTATTACCACAACGGAAGATTTTAAAATCAAAGCTAAAAAAATAATTTATTGCATCGGTTACGAAAGTACAAATCTAATCAAAGAGAAATTTGTCGATCTTAAAAGCACTTTTGCCATGGTAAGCGAAGTAGATCCTGAAAATCTAAAAAAATTAGACGACACACTTTTTTGGAATACAGATTCGCCATACATTTATATGAGAACGACGGACGATGGAAGATTATTGATCGGTGGAGGCGATGAAGATTTTAGAGATCCGGAAAGACGCGATAGATTAATTGCTAAAAAAGAAAAAGAAGTTTTAAAAGTTTTGAGAAACGTTCAGCCAGATTACCGATTTTACACGGATTTCACTTGGGCAGGAACTTTCGGCGAAACAAAAGACGGTTTGCCATACATTGGTGAGCATAAAAAATTTCCAAATTCTTATTTTGTCTTAGGCTTTGGCGGAAACGGAATCACATTTTCAGTCACCGGAATGGAAATGGCTTCATCTTTTCTAAAAAATAAAAAACACCCGCTTACAGAATATTTCAAATTCGGAAGATAGTTGCTCATTATAAACTACTAATTTTTATGAATCTTATAAAATTTACAAATAAAGGCATTTACTGCATTCCAGGGAAATTTTATCTTGATCCCTGGCGACCTGTTGATCTCGCTATTATTACTCACGGTCACGGCGATCACGCAAAGTGGGGAATGAAAAAATACATTTGTCATAATTTCACAAAACCAATTTTAAAAATCAGAATTGGCGAAGATATTACTTGTGATAGCGTGGGTTACAACGAACCAATTATGATAAATGGTGTAAAAGTTAGTTTTCATCCTGCCGGACATATTGTTGGTTCTTCCCAGGTCAGAATGGAATACAAAGGTTATGTTACCGTTTTTACAGGCGATTATAAAGTTCAGGATGATGGAATTTCAACACCTTTTGAATTGGTGAAATGCAATGAATTTATTACAGAAAGTACTTTTGGCTTACCGATTTACAATTGGTTAACGCCGCAACAATATGCCAATCAAATGCAAAATTGGGTTTCTTTAAATAAAAGTCAGGATAAAACTTCAACATTTATCGGCTATTCCTTAGGCAAAGCACAAAGGATTATGAAGTCAGTTGAAGGCGCAGGAAAAATTTACGTCCATAGTTCTATCGGAAGATTAAATGAAGCCATAGAAAGTTGCGGCATAAAACTTCCGGAATATGAAATTTTAGATTTTCATGATGATATTAAAAAAGTAAAAGGTGAAATTGTTATCGTGCCGCCGGCTTTGTCAGATTCAAATATGATCCGTAAAATTCCAAACCGTGCAACGGCTTTTTGTTCTGGTTGGATGCAGATTCGCGGCTCACGACGTTGGAAATCTTATGATGCAGGTTTTGCGATTTCTGATCACGCAGATTGGAATGGTTTATTGGATACCATAAAAGCAACTGGTGCAGAAAAAGTTCACGTAACGCATGGACAAATCGCAGTTTTTACAAAATATTTAAATGAAATTGGCATCAATGCTTTTGAGGTCAAAACACATTTTGGCGATGAAGAGGAAAGTTCAACGGAACCTATTAAAGCAGAAGAAGTATGAAACATTTTGCCGAACTCATAAACGCCGTTGAAAGCAGTAATAAAACCACCGCAAAAGTGGACGCAATTGTTCACTACCTGCAAATTGCAGACGAAAAAGACAAACTGTGGTTTCTCGCTTTATTTACCGGAAAACGCCCAAAAAGACCCGTTAATTCTAATTTTTTGAAAGAATGGGTTTACGAAATTACAGGAATTCCGGAGTGGCTTTTTCTTGAAAGTTATTCTTCTGTCGGCGATTTAGGTGAAACTTTGTCTTTGGTTTTACCTGCACCACAGGAATTAATTGAAAAACCTTTGCATCAATGGATGGAGGAATTGTTGGATTTAAAAAGTAAATCTGACGAAGAAAAAAAAGATTATGTTTTAGAAAGTTGGAATGGTCTGGATTACACCGAACGTTTTATTTTTAATAAGTTAATTGGCGGGAGTTTCCGTATTGGTGTTTCAAAAAAAATATTAATTAATTCGTTAGCCAAATATTCGGGAATTGAAAGCAGCACTTTGATGCATTCAATTATGGGAAAATGGGAAGTTGAGACCACCAATTTTTCAGAATTAATTTCCGGCGAAAATATCAATCCTGACAATTCCAAACCTTATCCTTTTTGCCTCGCTTATCCTTTGGAAAAAACGGTGGAAGATCTTGGCGATATTAACGATTGGCAGGCAGAATACAAATGGGACGGAATTCGCGGACAGTTTATTAAAAGAAATGAAGAGGTTTTTATATGGTCGCGTGGTGAAGAATTGGTGAACGAACAATTTCCTGAACTGGTTTCTGCATTTTTAGAGATGGAAGGCGATTTTGTTTTGGATGGTGAAATTTTAGCAGTTCAAGATGAGCAGGTTTTAAATTTTAATGTGTTGCAACAGCGTTTAAACCGTAAAACAATTTCTGCTAAAATGATGAAGGAAATCCCGATCCAGACTTTTGTTTACGATATTCTCGAGATTAATGGAAAGGATTTACGCGATCTAGATTTAATTGAACGACGTTTACTTTTAGAAAATTTAATTGAAAGTAATATTGTAGAAAATATTAAAATTCCTGAACTGGTCATTTGTAAAGATTGGGAAGATTTAGCCAAAGCCAGAGAAACTTCCCGTGATAATAATTCTGAAGGTTTAATGCTTAAACAAAAATCTTCAAAATACCATTCCGGCCGAAAAAAGGGTGATTGGTGGAAATGGAAAGTGGACCCTTTAACAATTGATGCGGTTCTAATTTATGCTCAAAAAGGAAGTGGACGCCGAAGTGGTTTTTACACAGATTATACTTTTGCCGTTAAAAAAGACGACCAATTGGTGACGATTGCGAAAGCCTATTCAGGTTTAACGGACAAAGAAATAATGGAAGTCAGCCGTTTCGTAACAAAAAATTCGTTAGAAAAATTTGGTCCTGTTCGAACTGTAAAGGCAGAATTGGTTTTCGAGATTGCCTTTGAAGGAATTGGTTTTAGCAAAAGACATAAAAGTGGCGTTGCACTTCGTTTTCCACGGATTGTAAGATGGCGACGCGATAAAAAAGTAGATGAAATTGACGATATTGAAGAAGTAAAAAAATTGATTACTTAATATCGGTTAAAAAATATTTTTAGATTATCCGATATTAAGAAAAATTTTGTACATTTGTGGTATGGAATGGCAAGATTATAATTATCAGTTTGAAGGATTGCAAAATCATCTGGAAAGAATTGTAGATAAAAAAATACAGTTGGATAAATTTCGTCCAATTCCAGATTACGCTTTGAGAAGTATCAAGGAAAGTCTAACCATAGAGTGGACTTATAATTCCAACAGTATCGAAGGAAATACAATGACTCTTCAAGAGACGAAATTGGTCTTGGAAGAAGGAATTACAATTAAAGGAAAATCTTTGAGAGAGCATTTTGAAACTGTTAATCACCAGGATGCAATAGAATATGTTGAAAGTTTGGTGTCACCAAAATATCAATTTACAACTAATGATATTCTTGATGTTCATGCTTTGGTTTTGGCAAAAATTGAAAAAGATTATGCGGGAAGGTTTAGGACAAGTGGCGTTAGAATTACAGGTGCAAATTTTAATCCACCAAACGCCTTAAAAGTTTCGTCTTTAGTTGATGAATTGGTTGATTGGGCTAATAATTCAGAAATGAATTCTTTAATTAAAGCAGCAATTTTTCACCACCGATTTGTCTGGATTCATCCTTTTTTTGATGGTAATGGAAGAACTGCGAGATTGCTTTTTAATATTATCTTTATGAAAATGGGTTTTCCGCCGGCTATTATTTTAAAAAATGATCGGAAGAAATATTATGATGCCTTAAATAATGCCAATAAACAAGATTATTCTAAATTGTTATTATTGGTTTTGCAGGCTTTAGAGAGAAGTCTGGATATTTATCTCAGCAGTTTGAATAATACTTTTGATGATTATATGAATATTTCTGAAATTGTGAAAGAAGATAGCGTTCCTTACGGGCAGGAATATGTGAGTTTGCTAGCAAGAACTGGTAAAATTGACGCTTTTAAGGAAGGTAGAAATTGGCTTACAACAGAAAAAGCGGTTGTAGAATATATGCAGAAAAGGAGCAGAGTGAGAATTTTTAAAACTTAAATTAATATCGGATAGAAGTAATAATAATCTATCCGATGTTTAATATTTTAATTAATGACAGATTTTCAAAATTCTGAAGGTTATAAAATCATTCAAAACTGGCTCGGGGAAAAATCTTTTTCGCCCTTTGAATTTCAGTTGAAAACCTGGGAAAAATACAGTAGGAATTACAGCGGAATGGTCATCGCGCCAACCGGTTTTGGGAAAACTTATTCTGTTTTTTTAGCCGTTATCACCGATTTTTTAAATCATCCCGAACAATACAAAGATGGTTTAAAACTACTTTGGGTTTCGCCGCTTCGTGCTTTGGCAAAAGATATTGCAAAGGCAATGACAGAAGTGATTGCCGAAATCGGTCTGGATTGGACAGTCGGCGTGAGAAACGGCGACACACCGCAAGCCGAAAAAGCCAGGCAAGTCAAAAAAATGCCCGATATTTTGTTGGTCACTCCCGAAACTTTACACTTACTTTTAGCCCAAAAAAATCACCAGCGTTATTTTAAAAATTTGAAATGTGTTGCCGTAGATGAGTGGCACGAACTGCTCGCAAGCAAACGCGGCGTTTTGGTGGAATTGGGAGTTAGCAGATTATTATCTTACCAAAAAAAAATAAAAATTTGGGGAATTACCGCGACAATCGGGAATTTAGATGAAGCGCTCGAAGTTTTAATTCCTTATGATTTAAAGAAAACAAAAATCGTCGCCAAAGAAAAAAAGAAGATTGAAATTTTACCGGTTTTTCCCGATGAGGTAGAAATTTTACCTTGGGCAGGGCATCTCGGTGGAAAATTAGTGGACAAAGTGGTGCCGATAATTTTAGAAAGTAAAACCACTATCGTTTTTACAAATACCCGAAGTCAGGCCGAAATGTGGTATCAACTTTTATTAAGTTATTATCCAGATTTTGCCGGACAAATCGCGATTCACCATAGTTCGATTGATAAAGATTTAAGAATCTGGATTGAAGAAAATTTAAGTTCAGGTTATTTAAAAGCCGTTGTTTCAACTTCGTCTTTGGATTTGGGCGTGGATTTCAAACCTGTTGACACAGTGATTCAAGTTGGTTCTGCGAAAGGTGTTGCAAGATTTTTGCAAAGAGCGGGTAGAAGTGGACATTCGCCGTTTGAAACTTCAAAAGTCTATTTTGTGCCGACGCATTCTTTGGAATTAATTGAAGTTGCCGCTTTAAAAGAAGCCGTGAAACAAAACGTGATTGAACCCAGAATTCCGACAGTTCTTACTTTCGATGTTTTGGTGCAATATCTCGTGACTTTGGCGGTTGGCGAAGGTTTTGAACCGCTTGAAACTTTTAAACAAATTAAAAAAACGTTTGCTTTTAATTTAATAACGAACGAAGAATGGATCTCGCTTTTGCAGTTTATAACCGTTGGCGGCGGTGCTTTTAAAAATTATGAAGAATTCCATAAAGTAGTTATTGAAGACGGCATTTATAAAGTTACGAGCCGAAGAATTGCAATGCTGCATCGCATGAATATTGGCGTAATTGTAAGTGATGCGATGTTAAAAGTTCGTTTTATCAGCGGTGGTTATATTGGAATGATCGAAGAATATTTTATCACAAAACTCAATAAAGATGATAAATTTATTTTGGCAGGTCGGGTTTTAGAAGTCGTTCAAATAAAAGAAATGACCGTTTACGTAAAAGGCGGGAAAGGAAAAGCAAGAGTTCCAAGTTATCTCGGCGGAAGATTGCCGATGAGTTCTTATCTTGGACAGTTTTTACGTTTAAAATTATCAGATTCTCTAACGGCAAAAACTTCGGAAAAGGAATTAAAATTTTTGCATCCGCTTTTAGCGAGTCAAAGTGAGCGTTCGCATATTCCAAAATCGGATGAATTTTTGGCGGAATCGATTCACACGCGCGAAGGTTATCATTTATTTATGTATCCGTTTGAAGGCCGGTTAATTCACGAAGTAATGTCGGCTTTGATGGCTTTTCGTTTAAGTAAATTTGAGCAGTTATCATTTTCAATGGCGATGAATGATTATGGTTTTGAATTATTTTCCGCTAAAGAAATCCCAATCGATGACGGAATTTTAGCCGAGATTTTAAGCAAAGAGAATTTAATTCAGGATGTTTTGAGTTCAATTAACGCAACTGAAATGGCACGAAGAAAGTTTCGCGATATTGCCGTAATTTCCGGAATGGTTATGCAGAATTATCCGGGACAACAGAAAAATAACAAGAGTTTACAATCTTCCGCAGGTTTGGCTTTCAATGTTTTGGAAGAACACAATCCCGAAAATTTGCTTTATAAACAGGCTTTTACGGAAGTTTTTAACCAACAAATTGACGAAGCAAGATTGTATGAAGCATTTGAAAGAATTGAAAAGTCGAAAATTATCCTCAAATTTGCAAACGCTTTTACGCCGCTAAGTTTCCCTATAAAAGTGGACAGTTTGCGACAATCTATGAGCAACGAAGATTTGGGTGACAGAATCCGACGATTGCAGGAAGCATCAATGAAAAAGAAATTTAAGAAAGGAAAATGATCGAGGTTTTAGAGAAAGAAATTCACGGAGAAATATTAATATTTACAAATTTACGCGCACTTTTTTGGAAAAAGGAAAACGCTTTAATAATTAGCGATCTTCACGTCGGGAAAGCCGCACATTTCAGAAAAAATGGCATTGCAATTCCTACTGATATTTTAAAGAAAGACTTAGAAAATTTAGAACAACTTTTAAATCATTTTGAAGTTCACCATTTATTAATTGTTGGTGATTTATTTCACGCCGGAAAAAATTCTGAACTGGATATTTTCTGCGACTGGCGAAAACAGTTTTCCCATTTAAAAATCACTTTAATAAAAGGTAATCACGACAGAATTAAAAAAGAATTTTATTGTGATAATTGCATTGATTTAATTGAAGATCATTTACAAATTCCACCTTTTATTTTTGTCCACGAACCAAAAATTCAGGAAAATGAATTTACTATTTCCGGACATATTCATCCTGGAATTGTTGTAGGAAATCACAAGGAAAGTGTGAAATTACCATGTTTTTCTTATTCAAAAAACCAATTGGTTTTGCCGGCTTTTAGTGAGTTTACGGGTTTAGATACTAAAACTTTGAAACGAAATTTTAAGGCGATTGCATTTACGAAAGGTCTGATTTTTGAAGTTTGATTTTAAAATTAATGAAATGAAAAATTTGAGCAAAATAGCATTAGGTTTGGGCGCAACAATTGGCGCTTTATTTTTATTAAATTCTTGTGCGGCTGGATTACCAAAAGGTGCAACGGCAGTTCAAAATTTTAAAGCCGATAAATATTTAGGAAAATGGTATGAAATTGCAAGATTTGATTACATTTTTGAAAAAAATCTGGACCAAGTAACGGCGACCTATTCCAAAAAAGAAAATGGTAATCTGAAAGTGGAAAACCGAGGTTACGATTACAAAAAAGATAAGTGGAAAGAATCTGTTGGCGAAGCAAAATTTGCAAAAAATCCAAATATTGCGGAATTAAAAGTGTCTTTTTTTAAACCAATTTGGGCGTCTTACAACGTGATTGATATTGATGAAAATTACAAATATGCATTAGTTGTCGGCAATAACACCAATTATCTCTGGATCTTATCCCGTGAAAAAACAATCCCGGATTCTTACAAAGAACGTTTTTTAGCCAAAGCCAAATCTTTAGGTTTTAAAACTGAGAATTTAATTTGGGTGAATCATACTGAGAAGAATTAAGAATGTTTTTAAAAATATTTTTTTATTATAAATAAAATCTCTTTCATTACTTAACTATTTGCGCCCAAAGAAAATTTGAAAATAAGTTTACAACTATACTTATAAATAATGTAATAAAGACAAATCCAATAAATATATTTCGTCGTTTAATTATTTTGTCGTACTTATCTATATAATCTCCCCAATAAAATATTCTGTTTGGAAAATACTTTATAATTATTTTCTTTACACTATCGAAGAATGTCATTATAAAAAGAAATGGAATAATCACCCACATAAAATATTTAGTTTTTCCAAAAAATGCAATATCTTGATTGTTATTAATTTTTGACCTTTCAACCTCTATAAGTGCTTTAACGAAATTGATATTTTCGTTATGATTTAATTTAAATTCTAAGTTTTTTAAAACTTTCAAAGTGTTTACATTTTTTGTTTCTATAGAGTTAAGATTAAACATTAAATACGTTAACATACCAATCATTAGTAAAGTTGTTAATGAAAGTAATAATCTTCTTGTAAAAGTAAATGCTTTATTATTAATGTTGATTTTATTCAACCTATCATCTATTAAAGAACTACTTATCATTGCCCAATCTCTATTTTCAGATTTGATTGAATAACGTATTGATTTATCTTCCTTTGTCCTATCAGAAAAATTATTAGAGAATAATATTATTATAGTGTTTTGTAAAGACTTTGATACTGAGTTAATTTCTAAATCTATGATTTGAGAAGAACCATCGTTCTCCATTTTCAGAATAAAGTCTAAATCATGAGTTTCAATTACAAAACCATTAAAGTTTTTAATAATAAATTTAAAATCAGGTGTAGATTTATCTTCAATTTTCTCAAATTGTTCAATAATTATTTCAATTAATCTTCTAAATTCCTGTTCATTTAGTAAAAATCCGGAATTAATTGTCCTACTTGTTTCGGTATAATTATTAGATGCAGACATGATTTGATTAATTTGGTTATAAATATACATAATTTTAAATATTTAATTTATGTTCAAAATCGCGAATTATTAGATTTAAATTTTAACATTTTAAAAAGTTTCCTAAACTAACTATATTTGCAAAAATTTTTTAGTCAAATGAACGCCACACTCATTACCATCGGGGACGAAATTTTATCTGGAAATACAGTCGATACCAATTCTACTTTTATTGCGGAACAACTTAAAAATATTGGTATAAAAACCGTGCAGATATTTACCATTTCTGATGAGGTTGAAACCATTAAAAAAACCTTGAAACTGGCTTTTGAAATGTCAGATCTGGTGATTACAACGGGTGGTTTGGGACCGACAAAAGATGACAGAACCAAAACGGCTTACAAAGAATATTTTAATGATGTACTGGTTTTAGACGAAGCGACTTTTGAGCATTTGAAGCAATTATTTATCAAACGAAACCGCGAATATTTACTGGAAATCAATAAAGATCAGGCTGTGGTTTTGTCAAAAGCCTATATTTTTCAAAATTTTAATGGAACCGCGCCGTGCCAAATGGTGGAAGAAAATGGCAAGATCGCGATTTGTTTGCCCGGTGTTCCTTATGAAGTTAAACCGTTTATCAAGAAACAAATTGTACCGTTTTTGCAGCAGAAATTTAAACTGCCTTTTATAGAATCGCGCATTATCTCTGTGGTTAATTATCCGGAAAGTTTATTGGCGAACGATATTGAAAGTTGGGAATTGAATTTGCCAAAACACATTTCGCTTTCTTATTTGCCTGTGGGAAACCGCGTGAAATTGCGCTTAAGTGCTAGTGGCGATAATTTACAGGATTTAAAAAACGATTTAGAAAAGCAAGTTAAAGAAGTGTTTGATATTATTGGTGATCGCGTAATCGCAACCAATGAAGATAAAATTGAGCAGATTTTACACGATGTTTTAATTAAACAAAAACTCACCATTTCAACTGCGGAAAGTTGCACAAGTGGAGAATTGGCGAGATTGATCACTTCAGTTTCCGGTTCTTCAAATTATTTTATTAGCGGAATTGTGCCTTATCAAACAGAGAAAAAAATAGAAATTTTAGGTGTTGATAAAAATTTAATAGAAAAATTCACGGTTGTAAGTGAAGAAGTTGCCGCAGAAATGGCGGAAAAATGTCAAGATTTATTTAAGACAGATATTGCAATTTCCACGACTGGCGTTGCCGGACCAAACAAAGGCGAAGATGGAAACGAAACGGGAACGGTTTTTTACGCAATCAGAATTAAAGATAAAACTGAAAATTTCAAATTATTTCTGCCCTATTTAGACCGCGGTGATTTTGTGAATTTTGTGTCGCAGAAAATTATTCAAGAATTGGTGACATTGTTGGTTGCTAATAAATAAAATTTTTATCGCAAGATTTGTTGATGATTTTTCTCTCGCAGATTTAGCAGATGTCGCGGATTAAATGCATTTAAAAATCAGATTGATCTGCTAAATCGGCGAGAACTATTTTGATTTCAAATATTGTCGAACTATGAACCGCCTAGATTCCTACGGAATTACAAACATACTTTTCAGTAATTTAATTTAACGATTTATCACACAAATCATCTTCCTCTTTTTCCTGAAATTTTGTATCATCAAAATTCAAATTGTCTAAAGCCAAAAGTTCAGATTCACGTTTTAAAGCATCCCTAGTTGTAAATGTAAAGTCATCAGAAACTTGAGATTTTGCTAATTTTCTCACTACTTCTTTATCAATCAAAGTAAAACGTTTTGCCATCCTTCGTGCGGCATATTTTCGCATTCCTGTGGTTTGTAGAATGTCAACTGCCATATTTACTGCAGTTCCCAAAGTTTCCCGGTAAATATTATCGATGCCGTTATTGATAAAGGTAAAAGCATCATTCCTGTTTTTTGCGCGAACGAACATTTTTAAATGGGGGAAATTTTCCCGAACCATTTCAGAAATGTAAAGATTATCTTCAGGTTTATCAAGACATAAAACTAAAATATCGGCATTTTCTGCACCCGCAGTTTTCAACATTTGTAAACGTCTTGCATCGCCGTAATACACTTTAAAACCATAACTTCTCAGAATCCGGACGCGGTTTGAATCATGGTCTAAAACAGTCGGTTTTATTTTATTAGCACGCAATAATCTTCCAACTGTTGAACCAAAATGACCGAAACCAACGATGATAATTTTTCGCTGATCAATATCTTGCGTGAGAGAGTCATTTTCTTTGTCTTCAGATAATTTGATATTAAAATTTGGAGCGATCAATCTTTCATTTAAAATTAATAAAAACGGTGTTGCAAACATCGTGATGGCAACAACTGCCAGCATTTGAGAATGAAAAACTGTATCAATTAAAACTAAATTTGAAGAATAATTAAGCAAAACAAAAGCAAATTCCCCAACTTGAGATAGTGCAAAAGCGTAAAGAAAATTCTGGTCATTAGTCATTTTATGGAATTTCCCGATGCCAAAAAGCACAATGAATTTTACAATTAAGACTATTGCGGCCGTTCCAAAAATAAATGCCGGACTTTGCATGATAACATTAAAATTGATGGTAGAACCAACGCTGACGAAAAAAACGGCTAAAAGCAAACCTTTAAATGGATCAATATGACTTTCCAGTTCGTGGCGAAATTCACTGTTGGCGAGCATTACGCCGGCGATAAAAGCACCCAAAGCCGGACTTAAACCAACTAAGATCATTAATTCCGAAACCCCTAAGATTAAAAATAGGGAAGAGGCAGTCAAGAGTTCGTTCATTCCGGATTTTGAAACGTAGCGCAAGAATGGAACGAAAACATACCGACCTAAGCCGATTAATATCACTACACCAAATATTACGGAGAAAGATTGTACCCATTCCGGAAAACGCTGAAGAAAAAGCGTTCCTGCGCTTTCATCTTTTGGTTTGTAATTCGCGACGATCGGCAAAATTGCAAGAATAGGAATAACCGCAATATCCTGCATTAACAAAGTTGAAAAAGAGGCTTCTCCTGCAACAGTATTAAATATGTTTTTTTCCTGTAAAGTTTGTAAAACGATTGCTGTAGAAGAGAGTGAGAAACACAACGCAATGGTTAAAGCCCGATCGGGTCGCCAGTTTAAAACATAAAAAATGGCAAATAAAATCAAAGTTGTGAGGACAACTTGTGTCAAACCTAAACCTACAATTTTCTTCCGCATGCCCCAAAATTTCTTGGGTTCCAGTTCTAAACCGACTAAAAACAGAAGCATTACAACTCCAAATTCTGTGGCGTGCATAATGTTATCTGCTTCATTTCCAGTTAGCTTTAAAACAAAAGGTCCTATGATAATACCACCTAAAATGTAACCAACGACTGAACTTAAACCCAATTTTCTCACGAGCGGAACCATAATGATTGCCGCGCCAAGAAATATAAGCGTAGTCATAGCAAAATTTGAGTCCATTCTATTCTTCTAATATTTTTTGAAAGTGCTGTTTATGTAAAATAATTTCTTTTTTACTGATTTTGTCAGCGTTGTAAATACATTTTATTTCCTTTAAATTAATATTGTTCACCTCAAGACAAACCAATAAACCAGACAACAATTCCTCAATTGTAAAATGGAATTTGCCCATTTTTGTATAATCAGATTCATCGCCTTCTGCGGTAATTAAAATAACTGCGTCAACTTGTTCTAAAGGATTTTTCTCGTTTTTTTGTTGCCAATGTTTATCAAAGACTTCGTCGATCCAGAGTTTTAATAGTGGCGGCATACCAAACCAGATCAATGGAAAGTGAAAAATAATACGTTCGTAATTGGGTAATCTTTTGCGTTCACGAAAAGCCGCAATGTGAAAATCGTGGTAATCTTCATACAAATCCCGAAAATCCAGATGCTCATATTTGCCATAAAATTTAATAATTTCACGGTTTGACCTGGAATGTTCCAAGTATGGATGGGCAAAAAGGACTAAGGTATTTTTCAAATAAATGTCAGGTTTTGGTAAAAATAATTATTTAAAATTAAAAAACCTAAAAAAACAGTTTCAAAAAATTGAAACTGTTTTAAATTTTAATTATGAAAAGAGAATATTTAACTCAATTCAAAAAGAGTAATTTCCGGATTGATACCAACTCTTCCCGGATATCCAATAATCCCAAAACCACGGTTTACATAAAGATGTTTGCCTTCACTTTCATAAAGATCTGCCCATTTTGGATATTTAAATTTTACCGGCGACCATTTAAAATTCTTTAAATCTATCCCAAACTGCATTCCGTGCGTGTGTCCGGACAAAGTCAACTGAACATTTGATGGATGCATTTTTACTTTGTAATCAAAATGCGTTGGATCGTGGCTCATTAATATTTTTGCGGATTCTGGCGGAACTCCGGCGGAAGCTTTATCTAAATCTCCGTATTGTGGAAATGGTTTTATTCCCCAATTTTCAACGCCTAATATGTAAAGTTTTTCGCCATTTTTTTCGATAATTCGATGTTCATTTCGAAGCATTTCAAAACTGGCTTCTTTTTCTAATTGAATTAATTTGGGAATATTCTGTGCTTTGGCTTCGGGTGAAGGCCAGTCTGCATAATCACCGTAATCGTGGTTTCCTAAGATCGCAAATTTTCCGTCTTTAGATTTAATAGTTTTAAATAAAGGAACAAACGGCTCAAATTCTTCAGCAAAATTATTGACCATGTCTCCGGTAAATAATACCAAATCAGCGTTTTGTTCATTAATTAAATCAATAGCTTGCTGTAATTTTTCAGTGTGAAAAAAACTTCCGCTGTGAACATCGGAAATCTGGATTACTTTATACCCTTTAAAACTCGCCGGTAAATTGGCTATTTTAATTTTTACTTTCCGAACATTGTGTCGGTATTTTCCGAAAATAATACCGTCTATAAAAGCGTAAGAAAGCAAAGCAGCAGAACCTAAGCCAATCACAGATAAAAATTTTCTTCTCTCTGGAAAATGAGTCGTATTAGATGATTGCACAGAATTTATGCCATAACCAACCAATCTTATAAAATCATCAATCAATAGAACAATGACGATTAATAGTTTGGGTAAAATAAAAATAACAAAGATAGACGCAAAAATTTGAATCTTGTGTTGATCGCGGTCACTGCGTCTTAAATTTAAAACCTCAAAAACTAAGTAGGCATAAACGGAAACTGTTACTACCCAAAAACCAATTCGCAACCAGGTATTGCTTGTGAGCGTTTTAAAAGCTTGATAGACGTAAAATTCCAACAGAAATACAATTCCTGTTATGATTAAAATATTTTTCTGCATTTATTTTTTTGTGGGAAATCTATAAACGATGGCGTTAATATTCATACCTGCACCAACTGATGCAAAAACAATATTTCCACCTTCTTTAAAGGATTGATTAGCCATTTTTCCTTTGCGGATAAGATCAAACATAGTCGGGATCGTCGCTACAGATGAATTTCCTAATTCCTGAATGGTCATTGGAGATACAACGTGGTCGTATTCTTTTTTGCCATAAAGTTTGAATAAACGGGAAATCATGGCGTAATCCATTTTTGCGTTGGCTTGGTGGATCAAAATTTTATCAATATCGTCAATGTCTAAATTTGCTGCATCAATAGTTTCTTTGATCGCATCAGGAACATTTTTTAAAGCATATTCGTAAATTTTACGACCATGCATTCTAATATAAAGCGTTTTTTGCTCTGCAGATTTATTTAAAGACGGTGAATTTTCGAGAAACATTAATTCTTCTGCATTATCACAAACAGTTTTATCAGAAATCATTCCGACATTTTCTTCATCGGTAGCTTTCACTACAACCGCGCCAGCGCCGTCTGCAAAAATCATTTTATTTCGGTCGTGAGGATCGGTAACTCTGCTTAAAGTTTCTGCGCCAATCACTAAAATTAATTTTCCTTTTCCGGATTTAATGATCGTATCTGCCAATATCATTGCTTCAACCCAACCCGGACAACCGAAAATCATATCATAATTGATACATTTTCTGTTTTTTATTTTTAGCTTATTTTTAACTCTGGATGAAATTGACGGCATAAAATTGCTCATTCCATTTTCATCAACATCACCAAAATTACTGGCATAAATAATAAAATCAAGATCTTCTTTACTAATGTTTGCGTCGGCTATTGCTTCTTCTGCAGCTCTCGCTCCAAGGTCAGAATTTACTTCTCCATCTTTAATATAACGTCGGTTTTCGATTTCGGTAATATCTACAAATTTCTGAATAACTTCGGCATTTGGTTTGGTCAAAAGTTCCCCTTCATCTGAGTAAAATTCTGAGTCCATAAAATGATCTCTGGTGATAATTCTCTCGGGTAAATAACTCCCCGAACCGATAATAATGGTGTTTGGCATACTAAAACTAAGTGTTTAAGAAGCAAAGTTATGAATTTATATTAAAACCTAACCTAAACAAATTTATTATTAAATTTGCAAAAGCTTTATTTAAAAATGTTTGGTAATTTAAAGTGGTGAATTTTGCTTAGCTGCGCGATTTTAACCGAGAAATACAGTTCAAATTTAAAAATAATATAAAATTTTATGAAAAATAATCCGGCCGTAAGAGGTTTTGTGATTTCTGTTTTACTGGTGATTTTTGCCTTTGGGATCTATTTTCTTTTTTTAGCTAAAAAAAATTATTACTTAGTTGATAATCCCTCGCAAAAAACTTTTTACTTTAAAATTAACGGTGAACAGGAGGAAATAATTGCTCCCGGACAAACTGTGAAAGTAAAAATGGATAAAGGCAATAATAAAATAGCTGTCTTTGACGAAAATAAAAAACCGGTTTTTGATTCTGCTTTTCAGGTGAAAAAAATCAGAGGTCTTATTAATATTTCCCATCAGGATTATTATGTTTACCAGCAATATTATGGTTACAATTTAAATAAAGATTCATTAGTAAAAACTCAAAAATCCTTGGTGATTGATGGTAGGAGATATCTTGGTGGAGCCAGGCTTTTTAATAAATTATATACGGATGATTTTTATTACAACATTGATGAAGATTACGACCAGATCATAAAAAATATCGCAGATGTAGAATCCCGCACAAAAATATTCAGAAAGCAGGATTTTATCAATTACTACAAATCAGTTTATAAAAATTAAAATAAATTTTAGATTTCTCCTGAATAAAGAAAGTTTGCTGAAAATATTTAAATTAATAAAAGCGGACAGACATAAAATATAAATCAATTAAGAAAATAAATTTGAAACCAGTTACTCCTTATAATACAGATGCCGGCAAAAAGCGCGAAGTGGAAGATATGTTTGATAACATTGCGCCGAAATACGATCTTTTAAACCGTGTTTTATCTTTAAAAATTGACATTCTTTGGCGAAATAAATTAGTGAAATGGATGGGCGAAGATTCTCCAAAATTAGTTTTGGATGTTGCAACAGGAACAGGCGATTTGGCCATCACAGTTCAAAAAAAATTAAATTCAAAAGTGATCGGTTTAGACCTTTCGCAGAAAATGCTGAATGTTGGAATCACTAAAATTGCGGATGAAAAATTGTCATCGGAAATTGAAATGGTGAAAGGCGATGCGGAAAATCTTGCGTATGAAGATAATAAATTCGATGCAGTTTGCGTTGCATTTGGAGTACGTAATTTTGAAAATTTAGAAAAAGGATTGGAGGAACTTAGAAGAGTGGTAAAAGATAACCGAAGTGTTTTTATTTTAGAATTTTCTAAAGTTGAGGGCTTTTTTGGACCTTTTTATCAGTTCTACTTTAAAAATATTTTGCCACAGATCGGCCGTTTGGTTTCCAAAGATACACGTGCTTACACGTATTTGCCTGATTCCGTGAACGCTTTTCCTTTTGGTGAAAAAATGAAATCAATACTTTTAGAAACCGGTTTTAAATCGGTAGAATATAAAAAATTAACTTTAGGCGTTGCCACTATTTACAAAGCCACAAAATAATGAGTAAATTATCTCTAAAAATAACCGCAATCGTATTATTCTCAACGGCAAATTTTTTTCATGCACAGCTTTTTAAAACAAAAGACCGTATGGATAATCTTGAAGGTGTGGACGATGCGAAGTTGAGCTACGGTTTTTTCCTTAATGCGAATCAGTATGACTACAAAATTGTTCTGGATCCAAAATATGGTATTAACGGTAATAAAAATCTGGTCCAAAGCAAAACCAGCGCTAGTTTTGGTGCAGGTTTGATCGGAAAGGCGCGTTTGAATGATAATTTTGATCTTCGTTTGGAGCCGGGTTTACAATTTGTTGAAAGAGAATTGACTTTTGACACGCAATCAAATGATCAGTTTGCCGCAGGAACGCCAACAAATCAGCCATTTACACCTTTAGCGTTGACGGACGCCGACAGGATCCGCAAAGTAAAATCAACTTACCTGGATATTCCTTTACTTTTGGAATTTCATGGGGATAGATGGTATAATTCCCGTCCATATGCAGCGGTAGGTGTAAATTACTCTGTGAATTTGCAGTCAAATAGTGCTTCTGCAGATGATAATCAGCAGGGAATTTTTCGCTCAACAACTACTAATTTTGGCTATACAGCAGAATTGGGAATTCAGTTTTATTTTAGCAGATTTAAATTGACACCTGCTTTCCGCGGCACATTTTTTACCAATAACGAAGTTGTTGCTGATAATCCCGGGACACCACCTTATTGGGCTGCCGCGATTTCTACAATGCAGACAAGAGCGTTTATGTTTGTTTTGAAATTTGAATAAAACTTAAATTTCTAAAAAATATTCAATAAAAAAAACCAACTTTTCGGTTGGTTTTTGTGTTATAAATAATGTCCAAAAGCAGAAAGAATAATTATCACGTTGTTTTCTACCTCGTAAATCAAGCGGTGCTCTTTGTTTATTCGTCTGGACCAAAGACCTGATAAATTATATTTTAATTGTTCAGGTTTTCCAGTTCCTGTAAAAGGATGTTCTGCAAGTTCCTCAGAAAGAACAAAGATTTTATTTAAAATCGTTTTGTTTCCTGACTTTTTATGTGTGGCAATATCTTCTTTGGCTTTATCGGTAAAATCTAAATGGTAAGCTATTTTATAATCCTAAAAATTCTTTTAGATTTTCTTTTTTCACACGGGTAACTTTGCCTTCTTTTGCTTGTTTTTGGCTTTCTTTAATTATCGCTACAAACTCGGGATTGTGAGGTTTTTCTTTTACTTCAGATTTTAACTTTAAAGCCTTTGCAAATGCTTTTAAAGCATTGGTTTCTTCGGAAGTACTAGGTTCAAAAATGATAATATTTTGTTGTTCCATCTTAAATTTAATTCTAATCAAAATTACAAAATATATTGAAGAAACTCAGATAGTGAAATTGAGAAAAAATGACAAATCGAGATTAATGTTATAATGTCGATTTTTTTTGTTTTTCCACTTTCGATTTTAGATAACTTGCTTTGAAAAATATTTAGTTCAATAGCTAGATCTTCTTGAGAAATATTCTTATTTTCTCTTAATTTCATAATTTCAAATCCAATATCATCAATTTTTTCAACCATTACACATCTTTTAAAAGTAAAGTTACAAAAATATTAAAATTAAATATAATTATCTTTTTTAAATATTATTCCAAATGGAATAATATTTTTGATCCTATTTTCTGATCTTTGATTATGGATTTTGCAAAAACAATTAATCATTTTATTATTAACTTTAAATTTTTAGAAATTATGGAAAAGAAAAAAGCAATTTTCGGACTTTTAGGAGTTACTGTACTTTTTTTATGTTTTAACACTATTAGAAATAGTACAAATGCAAATGCCGGTTACTATTTGACCCGACATTCATCTGGTGCAAACCAAGTGCTAAGTACAACTATGGGTGGCGGAGTAGGAGCTTGGGCTGGTGCAGAATATGGTGCAGAGTTAGGTTCTTTTGGAGGCCCTCTTGGAGCAGTAATTAGCGGTGGTCTAGGAGCACTTTAGTAATTAAACAGTTCCTATTATTGTGAAAATAATAGGAACTTTATTTGTAAAATTATGTTAAAAGAGAGTTTAATTTCATCATTACAATTAGTTTTAATTTTTTATTTGGTAAAGTACACTATAGTTTTAATTAATAGGTTATTGTACAAAATGCCTATAAAAAAATATCAATTTAATCTTAAATTCACAATTATTGAATTTGGATTCTTATTTGTCACTTTTTCATTTTTTTTCTATTTAATCAATTATTCACATGAAAACAATTATTTACGTTTAATTTTCATTGTTCTTTTCACATCTTTTATCCCAAGTTATCAATTTATTATAGAAAGACCTTTAACTTATTTTTTACAAAATAAAGTTTATATAAAAAATGAAGAATTGGACTCGTTTATTAAAAGAAGTAATATAAATTGTAAAATTAGAATTATAAATGCAGAGGTAACTAATGCTTATGCATCTGGTATTTTGCCCTTTACAAAGACCGTGTTAGTAGGAAAAAAAATGTTTGAAAAATTTGAAAATGAGGATTTAGAATCTATTATATATCATGAAATGGGTCATTTGAAACTCAATCATATCTGGAAACTTTACCTTATAAATTTATTTTTTTCAATGACATTTATTGTTATCATTTACTATAGACAAAGGCTTATGGCTAATTTTGAAAATACAGTTTTTGCACCATTATCAATATTTATAATTGGTTGTATTTTTGGGTTATTATTATATTATATTCCAGGAAAAGTGCAATCAAAATTTGAATTTGAAGCAGATAAATATGCGGTAGAGAAAGTAGGAATTGAAAACTATAAGCACGCATTACTTTCATTGGATAAAATTAGTAATGGTAGAGTTGCTAAAGGAGGTATAACACATCCAACATTGGAAAAACGTCTTAAAAATATTTCTGCTTGAAAAAATTATTTCTTCTTAGTTTTCTTGTTTTCTCATGTGGTTTTTTTTATTACCCATTAAGTAATGAATCTTATAATAAAGATAAGAAGAAAGAAAAAATTGAAAATAGTTTTAGACCCAAAAAAAATATTTATGGCGATACAAATAAGAATTTTTTTCAAATTTTTCTAAATAATTTATTTATCGGATTTCTATTATCTATTCTTGGATTTTTATCAGGAGGTTTATTAACTATTTTAATCCTTTTTTGGAATGGTTATCTGTTATCGATTGTGTATAGCATGGCTTTTTATTCTCTCAATATTACAGATATTTTATATTATTCAAAGCATATTCCAATAGAATTATTTGCATTAATGTTATTTTCAAATATAGGTTATAAAGGTTTTTACTTTTACAAGGATTTTTTGATTAACCGAAATCTAACAAAAACTTATTTACCGAAAATTTCAGATTTTATAATACCAATCTCTTTATTATTTATTTCGTCAATAATTGAAAGTTTGTAGAGATGAAAACAACCATCAACAGTAAGTTTTACGAAACCGGTATTTTATTATTAATATATTTTCTAGTAATTGTTTTTACAAGTGGAATACGTATTAATATTCTTTTAAATACCTTACCGGACTTCATTTTAACTACTGCTAGAATTACAGGTAATATAAGTTTGGTAGTATCATCATTATTTTCGATTTTATTTATTCTTTTAATACTATTTCTTTATAGCTTTGTAATTATTGTTTTTGATTTTCAAACAAAATTTGAGATAATAGTAGAGAGCATGATAAATTTAATTATTGCTTTTTGTTTTTTAGAATTATTAAGATTTTCATTTACATTATATGAATTTAATAGTAGCTTTCTTGCAAATTTAAATTATAAAGGAGATTTAACACAACAATTACAACAAACGCCATGGTTTTTTTATGACAAAATTTTTCAGTATATAACTTTAGCGATAGGTAGCATAACTTTTATATTTTCTCAGTTTATAAAATCTAACAATAATAAGGAAACAATTGTTTTTTCGGTAATTTTATTAATTTGTATTTCAATTACATCGGTTAATTTTTTAGATTTATTTGAGCATTATTTGAGATAACTTAGATAAAAATTTAATTAACCTGACAGTTATTTTTATTTCCTAAAATTCCCCGCTCTCGCTAGCAAACACTTTTGAAACCAAATAATGATTTTTGAAAGAAATTTTTTAAACTAAAATCTCTTTGTTTTTTTCGAAAATTCAAATAAATTTAACTTTATGGTAATATAAAATTTAAATTATCTATTTTTGTAAATGTTAGAATAAAAACCTGAAATGCTCCAAGACTTAGAAAATAATTTTTCAGTTTTAGAAAAAAAAGTGCTTAATCTTCATAAGAATTATAAAAATTTGAATGAACAGTTTACAGAGCTTAGTTTGGAGTACGAGCAAATGAAAAAGAAGTACGAAGAGGAGCGTAAGAAGAATCAGGAATTAGCAGAAGAACAGAAAAATATAAAACTTTATTCAGCACTTTCAGGAAATCAAGATCACAATCGGTTGATGAAAAATCACATTAATCGTTTGGTGAAAGAAGTTGACACCTGCATCTTGCAACTACAAAACAGCGGTTTATAATGGATGTAAGAAGAATTACAATCAATATTGCAGGGAGAACCTACCCGCTAAATGTACCTTCCGCAGAGGAAGAAACGCTTCGCCGTGTAGGAAAGCAAATTGAAAGTATGATTAAAGAATTTGAAGCCAACTTCGATGTCAGAGATAAACAGGATGCAATTGCAATGTGCGCGCTAAAAATGGGCACTAATGCAGAAGTAGCTAAAATATCTCAGGAAAAAAATATTAAATCTTCCACAGAACGGGTAATGCAAATTAACCAGCTTTTGGAAGACCTGGAAAAGTAGATTGTTCTTTTCCGCAAAATCTGCCTACAATAGTTCTAACACATTAAGGTAAACTCAACACTATTAAATTAACGAGCGAATGTTCCCGGAATGGCGCGCCGATTTACTTCGGATTACAGACAGGGAAAATGAGCTTAAATCGTGTCGATTAGGAGTTTACTCAAAATCAATTTGGATTATTGTAGGCTTTTTTATTTAAAAATTTGACAAACTTAACAGAAAATATAAATTAAAACAAATAATAACATAAAAGTAAATAAATGACAACAACAATTATTGCCGGAGTGATCTGCCTTATTTTAGGAGCACTTGCAGGCTTATTATATGGAAAAAGTACGGTAAACGCCAAAGCAAATTCAATATTGGCAGATGCTCAAAAAAATGCTGATATCCTTTTGGAAAAAAGCAATATCCAGGCAGAAGCTACGAGAAAAGAGAAACATATTCAGGCGAAAGAAAAATTCCTGGAGTTGAAATCTCAGCACGATTCTAATATTCAAAGTCGTGAAAAGAAAATGCAGGATTCAGAAAACCGAGTTAAAGATAAAGAGCAAAAACTGAACGATGAACTAAGCAAGGCAGGAAAATTAGAGAAAGATTTAGATAGACAAATTTCTGATTATTCCAAAAAAACTGAGGTTATAGAACGCAAACAACAGGATTTAGATAAAGTTATTTCTCAAAAAGTTGAAATGCTGGAAAAAGTTTCTAATTTTTCAGCGGAAGAAGCTAAAAATGAATTAGTGGAAGCAATGAAAGCTGAAGCCAAAAGTAAAGCAGCCGCACACGTGCAAAATATCATGGCAGAAGCGCAATTAAACGCAAAAACTGAAGCCAAGAAAATTGTTATTCAAACGATCCAAAGAATTGGAACAGAACAGGCCATTGAAAATTCTGTATCTGTTTTTAACATTGAGTCAGACGAAGTAAAAGGTAGAATTATTGGTCGTGAAGGTCGAAACATTCGTGCTTTGGAAGCAGCAACTGGCGTAGAAATTATTGTAGATGACACTCCGGAAGCAATTTTATTGTCTTGTTTTGATCCGGTTAGAAGAGAAATCGCGAGATTATCTTTGCATCGTTTAGTAACTGATGGCAGAATTCACCCGGCGAGAATCGAAGAAGTGGTGGAAAAAACACAAAAAATGATCGAGGAAGAAATCATAGAAGTTGGTAAAAGAACAGTCATAGACTTAGGAATCCACGGACTTCATCCGGAATTGGTAAAAGTGGTTGGTAGAATGAAATTTCGTTCTTCTTACGGACAAAATTTATTGCAACACTCGAGAGAAGTAGCAAATATTGCGGCAACAATGGCTGCAGAATTAGGTTTAAATGTGAAATTAGCGAAAAGAGCAGGTTTGCTTCACGATATTGGTAAAGTTCCAGAGCAAGAGTCTGAACTGCCACACGCACTTTTAGGAATGCAGTGGGCGGAAAGATTAGGTGAAACGGCCGAAGTTGTAAACGCAATTGGAGCACATCATGACGAAATTGAGATGACTTCGTTATTATCACCAATTATTCAGGTTGCCGATGCAATTTCCGGAGCAAGACCAGGTGCAAGACGTCAGGTTTTAGAATCTTATATTCAGCGTTTAAAAGACCTTGAAGCATCTGCTTTAAGTTTCGAAGGCGTTTCCAGCGCTTACGCTATTCAGGCCGGACGTGAGCTTCGCGTAATGGTAGAAAGTGGAAGAGTGTCAGATGACGTTGCAGCGCAATTGTCTTATGATATTTCAGAGAAAATTCAAAATGAAATGACTTATCCCGGACAGGTCAAAATTACAGTAATTCGTGAAACGAGAGCGGTAAATATCGCAAGATAATTTATTTTAAATATTATTAAGAGCCGATTTAAATTTTAAATCGGCTCTTTTTTTTTAAAATATTTTCTCCAACAGATTTTAAAAATTACGCAGAATTTTCAATAAAAAACTTTGCGTATTTGCGTAAATCCCTTTGCGTTTTTGAGTGTAAGCATTTTTACAAAAAAGGTTTCATCTCATCTTCTATATTTTTACGAAGATCCATTAAACGTTTTGCATATTGCTCCTGCTGTTTCTCTTGGTCCGTTTCCGGAATCCATTTCGGCACAGGTAAAGAATTTCCGTTATCATCTACTGCCACAAATACAATAATGCAATGCGTTTTCTTCGTGAAAATTGGTTGCTTAATATTCCTGGAAAAAACATTAATAGAAATATGCATACTTGAATTCCCTGTGTAAATAACCTGCGCTTCAACTTTCACGATTTCACCGATTTTTATAGGGTGAAAAAATCGAATTCCGCCAACATAAACTGTGACAGAATAATTTCCTGACCAGGTTGTCGCACACGCATAACCTGCCTGATCGATCCATTTCATAACACTTCCGCCGTGCACATTGCCGCCGTAGTTAACGTCTGAGGGTTCAGAAATAAATTGAAAAGTGACTGGTAAATTGGTCATTATTTTTTTTTATATTAATATTTTGAGATTACAAATCAACAACTTTTTTATTAATTTTATAAACAGTTCCGCGGAAACTGGCGACCAAATCTTCTTGCTGATTTTTAATTAAAATATCATAAATACCGGTTTTCCGGGTTTCCGTTAATAATTTACTTTCGGCGAAAAGAGTGTCTCCCAAACGAACTGCAGTTGTAAAATTAATAACACAATTTAAAGCAACTGCAGCTTCCCCCATATTATTGGAAGAAAAAGCCAAAGCGGAATCTGCAAACGCAAAAGTAATTCCACCATGAACTGTTTTTAAACCGTTGATCATCTCTGCTTTTATTGGCATTTTAATATGACAATATTTTTCTTTTATTTCTAAAATTTCAATTCCCAACCATTGTGAAAAGGCATCTTGTGAGAAAATATATTTTGCGGTTTCTAGCGGTGTCATAAATCGGAATTATTTTTTTTAAATTTTGATTTTAAATCTTTAAATCCTATGTTTTGATAATTTACAGTAAAAAAATAAATTAAATACATTAAAATAAAAGTGATTGACTGTCGCAATATATAATGTTCAATATTTTTTTCTCGAAAACTATCATCAAAATAACTCCAAATTAATTGTATGATTGTCAAAATAAGAGTGAAAAGAAGCGAATTTTTAAAAGCTGAAATCGAATTTTGTTTACTAAATATTTTCATTTATAAAGTTTTTAAAAGTGGATTTTGTCGATACCTTTCTTCCTGATAAGTTTCATAAAGATTTTGTAGCGTTTCAGAAATTTTTTGATAACCAATTTCTTTGCCCCAAGCCAGTAAACCTTTTGGATAATTTACACCTTTTTGCATCGCCAATTCCAGATCTTCATCACTTGCAATTTGCAACCTTTTGGCTTCCACTGCTTCATTGATCAACATTGAGATAATTCTCATGAAGATTTCCTGATACAATTTTTCATCGATATTATCTTGATTCTTGGCTCTTGAATCTTGATTCTCTCCAGAATAATCATAAAATCCTTTTCCAGTTTTTCTACCTAGCAATTTTGCTTCGCTCATTCTTTGTTGAAGAAGTGAAGGTTTATATTTTGGATCATAAAAATAATCCGCGTAAACCGTTTTTGTTACAGAAAAATTGATGTCATTTCCAATAAGATCCATCAATTCAAAAGGTCCCATTTTAAAATTTCCGATTGTTCGCATCGCTTCGTCAACTTGCGCAGGTGTGGCGATTCTTTCCTCAACAATTCGCAATGCTTCTCCGTAAAAAGGACGCGCAATTCTGTTCACAATAAATCCAGGTAGATCTTCTGCTATCACAGGAACTTTTCCCCAGGATTTCATTAGATCATTAATTTTTTGTGGTAAATTTTCATCTGTTAAAAGTCCGGGAATTATTTCAACCAAAGGCATTAAAGGCGCAGGATTAAAAAAATGAATTCCCAAAAATCTACTTGGATTTTTTAAATCTGAAGAAATCGAAGTTATGGAAATCGAAGACGTATTTGAAGCCAAAACACATTCATTTGACACTATTGATTCCAGATCTGCAAACACTTTTTGCTTAATTTCTTTATTTTCAATAATTGCTTCAATCACTAAATCACAATCTTTTAGATCTTTAAGTTCGGTGCAAAATTTAATTCGGTTGTAAATATTTTCGCTTTCTTCAATTTCAACTTTTCCCTTTTCTACTAATCTTGCTAAAACTTTTTGAAGACCTTCCAAAGATTTTTCAGTTTGCAAACTGTTTTGATCGTAAAGAAAAACTTGACAATTATTGGTCGCCGCAACTTGTGCGATTCCAATTCCCATTGTTCCAGAGCCGATAATTCCTATATTTTTCATTATTTAATTAAATCAATTTCAATAATATTGTTGTCTTTCTGGATTTTGTTCTCCCAAAGTTTTTTTTCTTCTCTAAAAATATCTGAACCTTTTCTAAAATTCCCGCTTGAATCTGTCTGATCCGGATAGGAATTTATCGAGTTTGCAAGGGGATTTTTCCTATAATTTTTATAGGCCTTTACAAATTGTTTGTAACCAATGCTTATTTTTTGATCTTGAAAAGGATTTGGATAAATAAAATCATAATCTGTGTTTTTAATACCTTTTAATTCAAAAACATGACTTTTAGATTCATCTTCAATTTTAACAATTAGACCTGGTAAATTTTTAAATTTATATGGTCCATCTTGAAATGGGATATCTTTCGCAAACCAAGCCGTCCATTTTCTACCACCGAAAACTGTGGTTGCTTTTTGTGCTTTATAATTTAAAATCGTAATATATTCCGGATAAAGTTTCCATTTAAGATCAACATTTTCATCCACAAAATATTTCGTAAAACCTATTTGAGTAATAAATTCGATTTTTTTTGAGTAGGAAATTTTATTAACTCTATCATTTGACATTTTTTTATTCGGAGGCATCAGAACAAACCCTTTTTTCTTACCATCAAATAAAGTTGAATCAGTGATATACCTATTTAAACTAAAATACTCAGATTTTTCTTTGTTAATATTTAGAAGCATTATTTCAGATTCTGTAACGTTTTTTTGTGTCGAATCTGGAACTGAAATATAGTCGTAAACAAATTGTTTTGTTTGTGCAAAGCTGATATTAAGAACTAAAATAAAAAGAATTAATAATACTTTTTTCATAATTATTTTCCTTTATAATTCGGTTTTCTCTTTTCTAAAAATGCCGCAACACCTTCTTTAAAATCCTCGGTTTCTGCCGCTTCCTGTTGGTAAATTCCTTCAATATCCAATTGTTCTTGTAAAGAATTAGAATAGGATTTATTAAATGCTTTTTTAGTTAAAGCAATTGCAGCAGTCGGTGAATTTGAAAGTTGAGTTAAAACTTCAAGCGCCTGATTTTCAAAAGTTTCGTCGGAAAAAACATCCGCAATTAATCCTGAACTTTTGGCTTCTGCGGCTGATAATTTTTTACCTGTAAATGCTAAATAATTGGCTTGTTGTCTGCCTAAAAGTTTTGGCAAAAAATAAGTTCCGCCTGTATCTGGAATTAAACCAATATTCACGAAAGCCTGTGAAAAGTAAGAACTTTCCGTGGCCAAAGTAAAATCACAGATCAGCGCGAGCATAGCTCCGGCTCCAACTGCGGGTCCATTTACTAAAGAAATTACCGGCTTTTTCGCATCTGAAATATCTTTAACCAGCGGATTATAGTAATCAATCACCATTCTTTGGATAAAACGGTCGTCTTCCATATCATCGCTCATTGAAAGTGCTTCTTTCAAATTTTGACCCGAACAAAATGCTTTTCCACGACCAGAAATTGCGATACAACGCACTGTTTCACTTTCATTACATTCGTTGATGAAATTTCGCAACTCAGTTAATAAATTTTTATTTAAACTGTTATAAGTTTCCGGCTGATTAAGATAGGCGACCTGAAGTTTGCCTTCTAAAAGTGTTTGTATTTCTAACTGTGTGTACATAAATCGTAGTTTTCTTATAATCTTTACAAAAAAAATCTGTCACAGATTTTATTGATTAAGCAGATTTTTTATAGTTATTTTAAAATATAAATCTGCGACATCTGGAAAATCTGCGAGAACATATTTTTTACTTTTTACTTGTTTTCAATGGCATTTAAAATAATCAAAAGGTTCCAAACAATCATTGCATTGAAAAGAAGATTTGCACAATGTAGAACCAAATCTGCTTAATTCCTTAGTGTTTTCAGAACCACAACGCGGACATTTTTTGGGAATATGCAAATGACTTTCACCTTCACCTTTTTCCGGCGGTGTAATTCCGTACGCTCTTAATTTTTCCCGTGCTTCATCCGTCATCCAATCCGTTGTCCAAATTGGAAACATCTGTGTTGTAACTTTTGGCTTTAAATTATTTTCTTTCAGTAATTTAATAATATCTTCCTCAATACTAAACATCGCAGGACATGCCGAATAAGTAGGAGTGATTATAACTTCCACTTCATCTTCGGAAAGCATTTTTGCGCCGCGCACAATTCCCAATTCGACAATATTAATCACCGGAATTTCCGGATCTGGAACTTGGGAAAGTAATTCTAATAAGTTTAACAATGTATCAGTTTAACAGTTAACAATATTTAATTTTCTGAATGTAAAAGGTAATTTTTAAAATTGTTACACTGTTACACTTCTTAATTTCTACATTAATTTTTACCAAGTGCAACCCGGATAAGTTCTTTGCATATATTGCAATTCACAAAGAATAAAACCAAAATATTCCGTGTGAATGCCTTTTCGTGAACCTTTTTGCATAAATTCTGCTTCTGGAAATTCTAAATTAAACTCAGCAAAATCTTTCTTAATTAATGATTTCCATTCAGTGAAAAGGGCTTTTGATGAAGGAATAATTCCCAATTCAAATAAATTTTCTTCGTCTTCAGTTTCATCAAATAAACTGCCCGTATATTCCCAAATATTTTCTAAAGCCTTTTCCAATCGAGATTTGCTTTCGTCAGTTCCGGTAGAAAAAACATTCATCCACGTTTTTGAATGCGTGTAATGGTATTTTACTTCTTTCAAAGATTTTTGAGCCAAAGCAGAAAACATTTCATCTGAACTTTTGCTTAAATTTTCATAAAGCAACTTTTGATAAGTACAAAAAAAGTAAACTTTTAGTAGCGTTTGCGCATAATCTTCATTTGGTAATTCTACAAATTGCGCGTTTAAATATTCTTTTTCAACACGTAGAAATGCCAAATCATCTTCGGTTTTTCCGTCGCCAATAAGTTGAGCAGCGTATTTATAAAAATTATTAGATTGTCCCAAATAGTCAAGCGCAATATTGGTGAGTGCGATATCTTCCTCTAAATAAGGCCCTTTTCCGCACCATTCCGCCAATCTTTGACCCATTATCAACGTGTCATCGGCGAGTTTTAAAGTATATTTTGTAAGTGATTTCATAAATTAGATTTGTAGATAATAGACGGATAGATGATAGATTTTCAATACACTAACATTATGTCTATTAGTCTATTATCTTACATCTAAAAGTCTTTTTACATATTTTTCACATCGTTTGGAATCTCGTAAAACGTCGGATGGCGGTATAATTTATCGTCCGCCGGATCAAAAAATGCTTCTTTATCCACGCCTTCTGAAGTCACCAAATATTTACTTGGAACAACCCAAATTGACGTTCCTTCCATTCTTCTTGTGTAAACATCGCGCGCATTTTGAAGCGCCATTTCCGCCGTTGCGGCCTGCACAATTCCTGCGTGTTTGTGAGATAAGCCGGGTTTTGTCTGTATAAAAACTTCCCACACTTCTAAATTTGCCATTTTATCTAAATTTTATTTCCGTTAATGTAAAGATTTTCCATTTTTAAACTTCCTTGATTGTAAAGGATATTTTGAAAATTATCTGTTCTGAAAGTTACAAAATTTGCCTTAAAATTTTCTTCTAATTTTCCAATATTATTTAAGCCCAAAGCATGAGCAGAGCGAAATGTCATTCCCGCCAAAACTTCTGCTGTGGTTAACTTCTCATAAGTGGCTAAAATTGAGGCTTGTGTAATTAAATTTCCCATCGGCGCAGAACCCGGATTCCAGTCACTTGCAATGGCTAAAATTCCGCCTGCATCAAGTAATTTTCTTGCTGGTGTAAACTTTTCGCCTAAACCTAAACTTGCGCCTGGAAGTGCGGTTGCAACAGTTTCTGATTTTGCAATGAAATCAATATCATCATCAATTGTGGCTTCTAAATGATCGGCCGATTTTGCACCAATTTCTGCTGCTAATCTTCCACTTCCCGAAGTAAACTGATCTGCGTGAACCGTAATTTCAAAACCCATTTCTTTGGCTTTTAAAAGAAACTCTCGACTTTCATCCGGTTGAAAAGCCGTTTTTTCTATAAAAATATCGACTCTTTTTGCTAAATTTTCTTCTTTTACTTTTGGTAAAATTTCGATCAAAATATAATTTAGATAATCTTCATTATTTCCGTCAAAATCTTTTGGTTTTAAATGCGCTGCAAGACAAGTGGCAATCAACGTTGCAGGCGATTTTGTTTGCGCATCTTTAATGATCCGCAACATTTTTAATTCATTTTCAATATTTAAACCGTAACCGCTTTTTATTTCAATTGTTGAAATGCCAATATTTAAAAGAGACTGAATTCTTTCTAATAATTTATTTAAAAGTTCTTCTTCTGATTCTTCGCGAGTATGTAAAACCGAACTCCAGATTCCGCCGCCTTGTTCGGCAATTTCAAGATAAGTTTTTCCGGCATTTCGCAGAGCAAAATCGTTGGAACGGTTTCCACCAAATAAAATATGCGTGGGAATCTACGAAAGAAGGCAGACAGATTTGTTCGTTTTCAATTAATTCTAAGTCAAAACTTATCTTATTATTTTCTAATTCTTCCTTTAAAACTTCAAATTCAGCAACTTTTTTAATTAAACCATTTTCAATTAAAATTCCGCCATTTTCGATAATTTCTAGCTGATTATCTGATAATTTTCCACGCAAAGGAAGATTTCTTAAAGTAACAAGTTGTTTGAATTGACCAATTAATTTCATCGTAAATTTTTATTCAATTTTTAAACTGAAATGATTTTTAAAAATACCAAAATTAAATGACATTAACTTTTTGAATTCTCCACATTTTTTAAATGATCAAAAACCATTTTGCTTAATGGCACAAACATAAAACCTCCAATTATAAAGGTGATAAATGCTTTTTGTAACCCAAATGCATGAGCGAGATAGCCAATTATTGGTGGTCCTAAAAACATGCCGACGGTAGAATAAGTGCTGATAATTGAAATAACAATCGCTGTGGAATTTTTTTTTTGCTTTTGCAGCGAGAATAAAGGTCATCGGATAAAGCCCGGAAACGCCAAATCCCACCATAGAAAATCCAATTAAAACCGTCCATAAAGTCGGGAAGATTATCGAAATAGAAACACCAAACATAATTAAAAATGAACCGGCAAAATAAAGTGTTTGCATATTAAATTTCTCCATTAATTTGTCAATGGATAAACGCGAGATCGTCATGCAAACCATAAAGAGTAAATAACCGTAGGTGAAAACTTCTTGTTTCACGATTTCTTTTAAATAAACACCGTTCCAGTCATACATTCCACCTTCGCAAATTGCGGCGCAAAATGCAATCAATCCTAAAAGTGAAATATATTTGCTCGGTTTTTCTAATTTAAAATTATTACCTGTTTTGGCTTTATCATTTTTAATTAGATGAGGAAAGGAAATTAAGATTATCGCAAATCCAAAAATTGAGATCCATAACAAATGCCAAAAAATTGAGATTTGAAACTCAATCATTAACGTTGAAAAGAGAACGCCTAAAATTCCGCCGATACTCCAAATTCCGTGGAAAGAACCGACAATTCTTTTATCAAATTTTTCCTGCACGGAAATCGACTGCGTATTTATGGCTATTTTAATGATCCTTAATGAAAGTGAAAATAAGAAAAGTGCAAAAATAATCACGGCTAAAGATTGAGCAAATCCAATTAAAAAAAGTGAAATTAAAAAAAACAGACTTGAAATTTGAAGCGGAATTCTACTATCATATTTTGCAACAAGCCAACCGGAAAGTGGAATTCCGATAATCGCACTTGCAGGTAAAATCATCAACAAATTTCCTAAATCTTCCGCGGAAAGATTAAAATTGGTTTTAATAGTTGGAATTCTGGATGCCCAAGACGAAAAGCAGATTCCGGATAAAAGAAAATAGGCAGAAAGTGCAATTCTCTGTCTTTGATTGGATGCGAGCATAATTTTGCAAAAGTATTACAAATTTGAAGATCTAGGTTTAAAAATTTTGCGTAAATCTTTCGATATTTTAGAAAAATTTATTTAAAGCTTTTTACTTAATCTTAGTGATTTTTAAAAATTTAATATTTTGATTATTTAAATAGGGCGAATGAAAATCCGGCATTTATAAAATAATTTTTGGAAATATTATCTAAAGAGCTTCCTGCAGAAATATCAAACTCCAGACGATTGGAAGGCGTGTAAGAAAGTCCAAAATCTGCATTGTGATCTGGTGAATCTTTTGCGGTATAATTGCCATAATATTCTGCAAATAATGACCATTTATCTGAAATTGAATAACCCAAATTGGTGATCATAAAGAGATAATTAAAATGGTCTTCTTTTTTATAACCACTATTTATTTGTAAATTAAATTTATCAGAAAGAGACTGATTTGCAGCTAAAAAAGCGGAATAATTTTCTATTTTAAAATCTGAAATCCCAATAAAAGTGAGGGCTGGAGAAGAATCGCTTCCATTCAAAAAATTATATTTTCCTGAGAAAGTATAAGTACTGTTTTCAGCATCGTCATAATTTTGATTGGTTTCCAAACGAAGTTCAAAATCTTTCGCAACACCATATCGGAAAAGGTGATCTGAACTAAATTCATCGTTGTCATGAAGATAATTAAGGCCATTTTCGCTTTGCAAATTTCCTTTGCTCACAATATCTGTGGCGGTTGCAAATCCCGGGCGATCGGTTTTCATTTGAGCGAAAAATATTAACGGTAAAAAAGTAAATATTAAAATTTTAAATTTCATAGTTTAAGTAGTGTTTTCATTGATATTTTTTCCACGCCAATTATAAGAAATTTTAACGGATTTATATTACCTTTGGATGATATCAATCTAATAAATGTCAGATTTTTTACACCCGGATAAAGACAATTTCAGTGATGATGAGCTGATCTTGGAAGAAAAAATTCGTCCGCAAAGTTTCCAGGATTTTGCCGGACAAAGAAAAACCCTTGATAATATTGAAGTTTTTGTCGCAGCCGCGAAAAATCGTGGTGGCGCGCTTGATCATGTACTTTTACATGGTCCACCAGGTTTGGGAAAAACAACCTTGGCGCATATTATTGCCAATGAACTGGGCGTTGGATGCAAATTAACTTCCGGACCGGTTTTAGATAAACCCGGAAGTTTAGCAGGACTTTTAACCAATTTAGAGGAAAACGATGTTCTTTTTATTGATGAAATCCACCGCCTTTCGCCAATTGTTGAAGAATATTTGTATTCTGCAATGGAAGATTATAAAATCGACATCATGCTCGAAAGTGGGCCAAATGCGAGAAGTGTGCAGATTGGTTTAAATCCATTTACCTTAATTGGCGCAACAACGCGAAGTGGAATGCTGACCAAACCAATGCTTGCAAGATTTGGAATTCAATCAAGATTAGAATATTACACGGTTGAACTTTTATCAATGATCATTGAAAGAAGTGCGAGAGTTTTAGGTTCAAAAATTTATGAAGATGCGGCAATCGAAATTGCGCGAAGAAGCCGTGGAACTCCCAGAATTGCAAACGCATTATTACGTAGAGTTCGTGATTTTGCTGAAATAAAAGGCAACGGCGAGATTGAAATAAAAATCACAAAATTCGCGCTTGACTCTCTAAACGTCGACGAATTTGGATTGGATGATATGGACAACAAAATTATGCGCGTCATGATTGAAAATTTTCGTGGAAAACCAGTAGGAATTTCTGCTTTAGCCACTTCAATTGGCGAAAATCCCGAAACTTTGGAGGAAGTTTATGAACCATTTTTAATTCAGGAAGGTTTTATTATTAGAACGCCGCGTGGAAGAGAAGTGACTGAAAAAGCTTATAAACACCTGAATATTGCTTTACCGAAAAGACCAAATGAATTGTTTTAAAAGAACTAAAATTTTGTGAAAAAAGTATTCTACCTAAAAACCTGCAGCACTTGCAAAAAAATAATGAACCAGTTTGATCTTTCAGATTGGGAACTTCGTGAGTTAAAATCTGAGAATATTACAGTAGCAGAACTGGAAGATTTATATAAACAAACAAATTCTTACGAAGCACTTTTCAGCAAAAAATCAACACAAATAAAATCAAGAGAAATTGACGTAAAATATTTAACAGAAGAAGATTTTAAAAATTTGATTCTAGAACATTACAGTTTTTTGAAACGTCCGGTTTTTGTGACTGATGAAAAGATTTTTGTTGGAAACGAAAAGAAAAATGTTGAAAATTTAATTGAGTATTTTAAATAATTGATTTAGAAAAAAGTAAAGAAAAAAGCCAGTTAAAATTTTAACTGGCTTTATTATTTTTGAGAATAAAATCTTAAACAAAAGGCAATTTCACAACTTTCGCCGGAATATCTTTATTTCTGATTTTAACAAAAATTTCGCTTCCAACTTTTGTAAAATCTTTTGCGACATAAGCCAAACCAATTCCGATCTTTTTCATTGGACTCATTGTTCCTGATGTCACTTTGCCGATCACATTTCCTTCGGAATCTACGACTTCATAATCGTGTCTTGGGATTGCTTTTTCCTGCATTTCGAAAGCAACTAACTTTTTAGAAACACCTTCTTCTTTTTGTTTTGCTAAAAATTCTTTGTCCACAAAATCTTTGTCAAATTTCGTGATCCAACCTAAACCTGCTTCCAATGGCGAAGTAGAATCATCAATATCATTTCCGTAAAGACAAAAACCTTTTTCAAGACGTAAAGTATCTCGCGAAGCCAAACCACAAGGAATTAAGCCAAATTCTTCGCCTGCTTTTGTCAAAGCTTCCCAAATTTCTACGGCGTTTTCATTTTTAAAATAAATTTCAAAACCACCGCTCCCAGTATAACCCGTGTTTGAAATAATTACCTCTTCAATTCCTGCTATTTTCCCCATCGCAAAATGGTAATAAGGAATTTCAGATAAATTTGTTTCTGTTAATTTTTGCAAGGTTTCAGTTGCTTTCGGTCCTTGAACTGCGATCAAAGACATTTGGTCAGAAACATTTTTTAAATCAGCACCAAATTTCTCATTGTATTTTTGGAAATGAGAAAAATCTTTGTCAATATTTGAAGCATTTACGACCAAAAAATATTTGTCGTCCGCAATTTTATAGACGATCAAATCATCCACAATACCGCCATTTCCGTTCGGCAAACAGGTATATTGCGCCTTTCCGTTTTCTAGATTTTCAACATTATTGCTGCACGTAAACTGCAAAAGATCTTTTGCGCTTTTGCCTTCCACAAAAAATTGTCCCATGTGAGAAACGTCAAAAATCCCTACTTTTTTGCGCACGGCAAAATGCTCATCGTTGATTCCGGAATAGGTTACAGGCATTTCAAAACCGGCAAAATCTACCATTTTTGCGCCCAATTCCACGTGTTTATCGTATAATGCAGTTCTACTCATTTCTATATTTTTTACTTAATTTTTAATTTTTGAAGCACAAAATCTGTGCATTTTTCGAATAGTCTTCCCGCTTTCCATTCCAATCTTTTTCTTTTTTTTTCAAAAAATAAAAAGGATTTCCATTTCAATCGGGGCTATTTTTGAAATTTTATTTTTTTGTCCGAAAACTTTTAAAGATGCTCTTTATATTCCTTTAAGATTATTTTAAACCATTCCGTAAAATGTTCCGGTTTTTCAGTCATTTCTATTTCCAGATCATTCATAGAAATGTACCGAACTTCAGACACTTCATCTTCATTCAGATTAAAATCGCCTTCAAATTTCCCCACAAAAACATGGTCAAGTTCATGTTCCCAAAGATTTTGGCCGACTTCCGCTTTGTAAATAAAATTGAATTTTTCATTTAAAACTGTGGAAATTCCAAGTTCCTCATTCAACCTGCGATTAGCAGCCTCGAGATAAGTTTCATTTACTTTCGGATGAGAACAAACGGCGTTTGTCCACTGGTCCGGCGAATGGTATTTTTTAGCGGCTCTTTTTTGCAAAAGCATTTCGCCGTTTTCATTAAATAAAAATACAGAAAAGGCACGGTGTAAAAGACCCGTTTCGTGCGCCTTCATTTTTTCCATTTGCCCTAAAACCTGATCTTCCGGCGTCACTAAAACTACTAATTCTTCCATATTTGTAAGGTTCAAATTTAATAATTTAAAATGAGATAATAATGTTTTTGTAAAACTTTGAATATGCGCTAGTTGATCAAAAAATTGGTATTTATTTTTAACTAAAAGTCCACCAACAGGCAAAAAATATTTAACAAAAATTGATTACTTTTGCACTTTCAAATAAAGTTATGGAATTACAATACACAGAACATTTGAGCCCTTCATTAAAAGGTGGCATTAAAAATTATTTAATAGATATTGACGGTACAATTACCGATGATATCCCAAATGAAGAGCCGGAAAGAATGGTAGATTGTGAACCTTATTTGGATGCGCTTGAGACAATCAATAAATGGTATGACGAAGGCCATCAAATTTGTTTTTTTACTTCCAGAACTGAGGCTTTAAAACAAATAACAATCGATTGGTTAGATAAAAACGGTTTTAAATACCACAGCGTACTTTGCGGAAAACCTCGCGGTGGAAATTACCATTGGATCGATAATCATTTAGTAAAAGCAACGAGATACAAAGGTAAATTTACCGATCTTGTGGAGAAAAATGTAAGTATAGAAGTTTTTAAAGACTAATTATTTTAAATAAATTAAAGAATATTTCATGAAAATATTAGCAAATGATGGCATAAATCCTTCGGGAATTGTTGCTCTGGAAGAAAAAGGTTTTGAAGTTTTTACTGAAAAAATTACGCAAGATTTATTGGTAGATTACATAAATAAAGAAGGCATAAAAACCTTGCTTGTCAGAAGTGCAACAAAAGTTCGAAAAGAATTAATTGATGCCTGTCCGGGTTTAGAAATAATTGGTCGCGGTGGAGTAGGAATGGATAATATTGATGTTGATTATGCCCGATCAAAAGGACTTCACGTCATAAACACACCTTCATCTTCTTCGGAATCTGTGGCTGAATTGGTTTTCGCCCATTTATTTTCAGGCGCAAGATTTTTACAGCAATCAAACCGCGAAATGCCTTTAAAAGGTAATACAGAATTCGCAAAACTTAAGAAAAATTTTGAAGCAGGAATAGAACTTCGTGGCAAAACCATCGGTATTATCGGAATGGGCAGAATTGGTCAGGAAGTGGCGAAAATTGCCTTAGGTCTTGGTATGAAAGTGATCGCGGCAGATAACCAAATTGGTAGAGCAAGCATAAAAGTGAAATTTTACAACAACCAGTTCATAAATGTTGATATCGAAACTGAACCTTTGCAGGGCGTTTTGCAACATGCAGATTTTATCACTTTACATGTTCCGGCGCAGAAGGACGGTTTCATGATCGGCAAGGAGCAATTTGATATTATGAAAGATAATGCAGCAATTATTAACTGCTCACGTGGCGGTGTTATTGATGAAAACGCACTTTTAGAAGCGTTAAATTCCGGTAAAATATCGTTCGCAGGTTTGGATGTTTTTATAAATGAACCAACGCCGTCACAGGAAATTCTAAATCATCCAAAAATTTCTTTGACGCCTCATACTGGCGCGGCAACGGAAGAAGCACAAGATAGAATAGGTATTTCTTTGGCAGAACAAATTGCAAGTATTGTGCAAAATCAATAGAATTTTAAATAAATAAAAAAACGTCTCATTAAAATATGAGACGTTTTTTTTATGAGTAATTTCTAATTTATTTTTTAAGAAGATCTCTAATTTCCATTAATAATTTTTGATCTTCAGTTGGTCCTGCCGGAGCGACAACTTCTTCCGGTCCTTTAATTTTATTTGCCGCTTTTATGATCATAAATAAAACGATCGCGATACAGATAAAACTAATCACGGCCGATAAAAAATTACCGTAAGTGACACCGTTCCATTCCAGTTTTGAAATATTTTCTGCACCAGCCGCTTTCAGCGCAGGATTTAGCAATAAAGGCGTGATGACATCTTCCACTAAAGAGGTTACGATTTTTCCGAAAGCTGCACCAATAATAACGGCAACAGCCAGATCTACAACATTTCCTTTAAAGGCAAAATCCTTAAATTCTTTTACAAGTCCCATAGTTTTTTATTTTATTTCAGTAAATATAAAATAATTTTTGAAATGGTCTTAAAATAAATAAAAATTTGAAAATGTCACATTTAGCCTTTATGTCTTTCGAGCAATATCGACATGATTAAACTTAATAGTATTAAAGATTCATCTTTTTCATTAATTTCAGAGGTTTTTGAAATTTGAAATCGCCTTCCTATTAAAGATGGCATTTTTTTTAGCCTTAATAAAATTGTATTATTTTTATCTTTAACAAGGTAAGTCGGATTCAAAAAATAGCCGGTGAATAGACCGATCAGAGGTATTTCGCCAATTAAACCATCAAAAAATTTGATCCATGGGTTTTCTTCTGTGATTGTATATATGATATTTTTTTGAATATCTAAAACATTATAAGTTGCACGCCAAAAAGATTTTATACCTTTTCTGGAAACACTTCCCAAAATATCCCCATTATTTTCTGTAATTGAAAACGATGCATTAAAATCCAGCCATTGATTGGCTTTTATTGTATATAAAATTTCAGTTTTACTTTCATCTTTAAAAACCTGAACATCATCTTTTAATTTAAAAATTTTGGATCGCACGTAAGCCAGATTTTGACCATTGCTGTCCGTCATTGTAAAATCATTTGCAAGCGTTGTGATTTTAAATTTTAAGTCTAAAGGATAATTTAAGTTTTGCATAAAGTAGTTTTAAAAGTCAAAGCTAAACTTTCTAATTTTAAAAAATTCCTCTTATTTAATTTATCTAAATTTGAACTAAATATTTTAAACCAATGAAATTATTTACTTCTGAACAAATTTTAAAAATTGAAGAGGAAACCATTAAAATTGAAAAAATTCACTCTTTAAATTTAATGGAACGCGCAGCAGAAGCGTTGAAATCTCAAATTATTGAAGATTACAAAAACTGTGAAAAGGTTTTTATATTTTGCGGAAACGGTAATAATGGCGGCGATGGATTTGCTTTAGCGCGACTGCTGCATTATGAATTTTTTAATGTAAAAATTTTTTGTGATTTAGAGAATTTAAATTTTAAAGAAAATGCTAAAATTAATTTTAATGATTTAAAGAAAATCAAAGATATTTCTATCAATGATTTTTCGGAAGTAGAAAAATTTAAAATTGATAAAAATGACCTCGTTATTGATGCGCTATTCGGAATTGGTTTAAATAGAAAAATAGAAGGAAAATCCGGAGAATTAGTAAATATTTTAAATGAAATTAACGCCATAAAAATTGCTGTAGATATTCCTTCCGGATTGTTTTCAGATGAAATAACGCCGGATGATTTTATCATTTTTAAAGCTGATAAAACCGTCAGTTTTCAATTTTGGAAAAAAGCTTTTTTATATCCAGAAACAGGAAAGTTTTGCGGCGAAATAAAGATTTTAGATATCGGACTTTCTCATAAAATAATTGATAGCGAAATAAGTCGAAATTTTATCATAGATGATATTTTGATAATATCAATTTACAAGAAAAGGAACGATTTTTCAAATAAAGGAAATTTTGGAAATTCTGTGATAATCGCTGGAAGTCATGGTAAAATTGGCGCCGCAGTTTTAGCCACAAAAGCAGCATTGAGAAGTGGAAGCGGCTTAATTTTTACAATTTCGCCCGAATGTGGAAATTTCATTTTACAAACTTCAGCACCTGAAGCGATGTTTATAAATGGCGGAGAAAATCATATTACAAATATTGAACTTCCAAAAAATGCAGTTTGCGGAATCGGTCCAGGTTTAGGAACAGATGAGGAAACAGAAAAATGTGTTTTAAATTTCCTTAAAAATCAAACAAAACCTTTGGTTATCGATGCTGATGCTTTAAATATAATTTCAAAAAACAAATCTATTTTAAAGTCAATCCCGGAAAATTCAATATTAACGCCTCATCCAAAAGAGTTTGAACGTTTATTCGGAATCACTCAAAATTCGTTTGATCGGACAGATTTAGCTTTAAAAATGGCAAAAGAATTAAAGTTAATTATTGTTTTAAAAGACCACCACACGCAGATAATTACGCCGCAACAAGATGTTTTCTATAATATAACAGGGAATAGTGGTATGGCAAAAGGTGGGAGTGGGGACGTATTAACGGGCATTTTAACATCTCTTTTAAGTCAAAAATATTCATCAAAGAATGCAGCAATATTTGGAGTTTGGCTTCATGGAAAAGCCGGAGATTTTGCTGCAGAAAAAAGCAGCAAAGAATCTTTGCTGCCTGTTGATCTGATTAAAAAAATAGGAAAAGTATTTAAATATATTCAGGATTAAGATTTTTTTAATCTTGCACGTAATAAACATAATACGCCAAGCTCTTCTCCTGAAAGATTTTCACAATTTTTGAGCATTTTTTCTATTTCTTTTTTAAAATAGGTCATTGTTTCTCCATCGGTATAAGCTTCTATTATACGTGGATCTATGTAAGAACTTTTTGCTACGGAAGGTGTGTTACCAAGTTTTTCTGAAACTTTTATGATGGCGCCTTTTATTCTTTTATCAAGTTCTTTTTGATCTTTTTCTTCTACTGCGCCAAATTCATCCAAAGCGATCGCCGCCATCATCGTTCCTCCCCAGGTTCTAAAATCTTTAGCGGAAAAATCATCGCCCATCACCTCATGTATATAAGCATTCAAATCATTGCTTGTTACGTCGATAATATTGTCGTTTTCATCTAAATATTTAAATACTTCATAACCTGGCATTTCATCAAGCGCCTTTACGATTTTTGCAATCTTCGCGTCAATAACGTGTCTTTCCTGCTCTTTATGAGATTTTCCTGTGTAAGAAAAAATAAGTTCGTCATTTTCTATGGTTAAATGTTTGCTTCTAAGCGTCGTTAAACCATAAGTTTTATTATCCTTCGTATATCTCGAACTTCCTGGTCGGAAATAAGCAGCGTCCATTAGGCGAAGCATTGTTGCCAAAACTTTCTCCCGGGTAAGTTTCCTTTTTCGCATATGTTGTCCGGTCACTCGGCGCATATGCTCAAGATTTTCAGCAAAATTTACAATTCTATCGAACTTTTTTAAATTCTGCTCATCGCGGAATTTTTTGTTGTAAATATATTGTTTGCGATTCTTTTCATCACGACCTGTGACTAAAATTTTTTCTTCAGGATTTTCGGAAATTTCGACATTTTTCCAGGCAGGTGGAATTATTAATGATTCAATCCAAATTCGGGTTTCCTTGCTAACAGTTTTTCCAAATAAGTTTTTATATGTAAATCCTTTACCACAACCTTTTCTAATAAACATTTTTTAGTATTTCTTTTTACTATACTAAAAACATTCCAAAAAATATATTTTTCTAGTATTTAAAGCGATTTATTCAGGTTTTGCAGATTCTTCTGCAGTAATTCGGTTATTTTTTGAGTATATCATAATAACAACACCTGCAATCATAAATGGAATGGATAAAACCTGACCAGTATTTAAACCTGCAAAATGTATAAATTCATCACCTTGTGGCTCTTTTAAGAACTCTACAAAGAATCTAACTGCCCAAAGGATAATGAAGAATAATCCAAATAACCAACCTTGCTGGTATTTTTTGTTTGTATAGCGATATAATATCCATAAAAGGACAAACAGTAAAAAGTAGCCTGTTGCTTCAAACAACTGCGCCGGATATCTTGGTACAATTGGTCCGTATTCAGAACTTTGCTGTGGAAATAATACAGCAAAAATTGATCCCGGAGGAGTAGGTTTTCCGATAATTTCGGAATTGAAAAAGTTTCCAATTCTTACAAATGCACCGCCCAAAGCAACTACGATTCCGATTCTATCATAAACCCAGAATGGATTTTTTTTAATTATTTTAAAAGAATACCAAAGTGTAGTGAAGATTAATGCAATTGTTGCTCCGTGACTTGCTAAACCGGAAAAACCAGTAAATTCAAATGTTGGTTTTGTTCTTATTGGTAAAAAAACAGACCAAAAATCCTGTTTAAATAATTCGGGTTGGTAGAAAATAACATGTCCAAGTCTTGCGCCCAGAATCGTTCCCACCAAAGTCCAGGTAAAAAAAGGTTCTACATATTTTTCGTTGACATTATCAATGCGGTAAATTTTCGTCATGATCACGTAACCAAGACCAAAAGCCAAAATAAACATTAAACTATAAAAATGCAGTGTAACCGGACCTAAATGTATGCCAGTGGAAGGATCCCACGTTGTAACTAAAAATTTGAACATTCTAAATCTGTTTTTTTAAATTAAATTTTGGCGGAACGGGATCGTAACCGTTTCCACCCCATGGATGACAGCGTAAAATTCTTTTCACACCCAAATAAAAACCATAAAAAAGACCATGAACTTTAAGCGATTCAATCATATAATGACTGCAGGTAGGCTCATATCGGCAATTTTTTGGAAGCCATGGTGAAATGGCATACTGGTAGAATTTAATTAAAACTACCAAGGGAAATGTGATGATTTTATTGAGTGTCACTTTCAAAACATTGCAAAAATAGTTTAAATTATCTTAAATTTGATTTTCTCTATTTATAATTAACTCAAATTTATAATTCACAACATTTTTTATTAATGAATTCTAACAAACCATTGGCAGAGCAATTGCGACCAAAAGTTTTAGACGAAGTTTTAGGACAGGAACATCTGACAGGAAAATCCGGAACCATTAGAAAAATGCTGGAAAATGACGCTTTCAATTCCTTAATTTTTTGGGGTCCGCCGGGAACAGGAAAAACAACTTTAGCGGAAATTATTTCTAAACAATCCGGAAGAAAATTTTATAAATTATCAGCAGTTTCTTCTGGAGTAAAAGAGGTTCGGGAAGTGATAGAAGATGCAAAAAAGCAAAATCTATTTTCCGGAAAATCTCCTATACTTTTTATAGATGAGATCCACAGATTCAATAAATCTCAGCAAGATTCGCTTTTACAGGCTGTGGAGAAAGGTTGGGTAGTCCTAATTGGTGCAACTACAGAAAACCCCAGTTTTGAAGTGGTTTCTGCTTTACTTTCCAGAAGTCAGGTCTATATTTTGAAATCTTTAACTTATGAAAAATTAGAAGAATTAGCGGAAATTTCTGCAAAAGAATATAATAGAATTCATAACAAGAAATTTATTTTAACAGAAAAAGAAGCTTTTATTCAATATTCCGGAGGAGATGCCCGAAAACTAATTAATTCAATAGAACTCGTTTTAAATCAATTTTTAACTTCAAAAAAAACTGAAATTAATAATGAAGATGTGCTCTCTGTTTTGCAGGAAACTATGGCAGTTTATGATAAAAATGGGGAGCAGCATTACGATATTATTTCGGCTTTTATAAAATCAATTCGTGGTTCAGATCCAAATGCTGCCGTTTACTGGCTCGCCAGAATGTTGGTGGGCGGAGAAGATGTAAAATTTATCGCCCGCCGACTTTTAATTTTGGCCTCAGAAGATATTGGTTTAGCTAATCCAAATGCTTTAGTTATTGCTAATAATTGTTTTCAAGCCGTTAATGTAATCGGAAACCCGGAATCCCGAATTATCTTGAGTGAATGTGCAGTTTATCTGGCTGTATCGCCAAAAAGTAATTCTACTTATAAAGCTATTGATGAGGCAATTTCTTTAGTTAAAAAAACAGGAAATTTACCAGTTCCACTTCACCTCAGAAATGCGCCTACAAAATTAATGAAAGATCTGGATTATGGTAAAAATTACCAGTATGCCCATTCTTATGAAGGAAGTTTTGTGAAAGCAGAATTTTTACCACAAGAAATTTCAGGATCTAAATTTTATGAACCAGGAAATAATTCTACAGAAAAGAAGATAAAAGAAGATTTGTCGAAGAAATGGAGTGACAAATATTAAAATAACATTCACATCAATTTTGAACTTTAAATCCAAATATTTTAAATATTTGGATTTTTTAATGAAAATTTAATAAAAGAAATCATTGTAATTAAAATATTTTATATATTTGTGCAATCGATTACATTTTAGAGCTGAAAAATAAAATAGCTTTAAAATTTTTATTAAAAATTATTTAAAAAATCAAAAACAAAAAATTTTTATTATGAAAAAAAATCTATTTTCTTTATTTTTTGCTGTAGTTTCAGCAATCTCTGTACACGCGCAAACAACGGTCAATTCCAATACAACCTGGGATTTTGGTAATGCCGCTGTATGGACAGCACCTCCTTTTGCAGGTGTGACGTCCTCTACAACTGCAACCGCTATTGAAAGTTATGTGAACAATTTAGGTTTTGGTTCTGCAATATCGGCGTCTACGGGTTTGATGGGCGCAGTTGCATCCAGTACAACTTCAGGTTGGGTTGATAATTATACTGCTGGATTTCGTATGCAGATGAATGGCGGTTCCGGCGGTTTTGCTTCAGGAAAACCGACATCCAGATATTTATTTTTTCCCGTAAGTGTGCCTGCTAATTATAACTGTAATGTAAAAGTTTGGTTTAAATCTGGATCAACCGGTACAACAGTTAGAACTCTTTATGCATCAGATGGTACAACTACAAACAGTATATCAAAAGCTGCTCCTACGGGAAATACATCTACTACAGGTGGTGAAATCTTAAGTTATGATTATCCTACAAACGGAAGTGGGACAATTTATATCTATGCAGATACTTCGATATACTTATACAAAATGGTTGTCACATTTTCTCCGACTCTAGGAACAAGTGATTCTGCAAATAAAAATGCTGTGAAAATATTTTCAACTAACAGTCAGGTATCAGTTTCTAATATAACGGACAGAAGTGATGTTAAAATTTACAGCATGAATGGCGGTTTAGTGAAATCATTGACAACAAACTCAAATATTGATGTAAATGTAAAACCAGGCATTTATATTGTTAACGTAAATTCAGCGAAAGGAAATAAGTCAGTAAAAGTTTCCGTAAAATAAAAGAATTCATTTTTAATTTTTTACATGTAGCAGTCAATCTGAGTTGGCTGCTATTTTTTTTAAATTTTATTAATGATTAATTTAATCTTTCACCAAATATTCCTCGTAATGTCCTAAAAATCGAACTTCTGCACCAATTGATCTTAATTCTGCCAAAGCATTTTCTGACAGAATAGGATGCCATTCATTGGCAACATTGATATAGAAAAAATAATTTCCTAAACCAGTTTTTAAAGTCCTGCTTTCTATTTTACTTAAATTCATCTTTCGCCACGCAAACACCGATAAAACCTGATGCAAACCTCCCGCGTGATCTTCAGGTAAAGTAATTATTAAGGAAGTTTTCTCACCGATCAATTTATGTTTTAATTTTAAAGAATTTTTCGTTAAAGAAATAACGATAAATCGCGTGTGATTTTGTTCGAAATCATGAATGTTTTTCTTTAAAATTTTAAGATCATATAAATTGGCTGCATAAGAATTTGCAATTGCTGCTATCTTTTTATCCGGATTTTCAGAAACGTACTTTGCTGCCGCCGCCGTTGAAGAAAAGTCCTTTCGTGTATAATCTTTAAAATTTTTATCCAAAGAATGATAGCATTGCGCCAAAGCCTGCGGATGAGAAATTACCGTATCAAATTCTGGATTTTCCTTATTAACTAAAAGATGATGTGCGATCGGCATTACAACTTCGGCTTCAATGGAAATATTTTTAAAATCATAAAGATAATCCAAAGTCATAGAAACAGTACCTTCAATTGAGTTTTCTAAAGGTACAACGGCTTTTTTCACCTCACCATTTTTCACAGCATTAAAACAATCCAAAATACTGGAATGTGGAACTAATGTTTCATTTTCAAAAATTTGAGAAGCTGCAAGTTGTGTAAAACTGGCTTCCGGACCAAGATATGCGATTTTCATTTGGAGATGTATAATTTTTTTTTGGTCATATGGTATCGCCTGATCTTTAGCATTGTTTATTTAGATGACTTGTAAATGGCGATTTCATTTAACAAAAATAAATAAAAAAAAGCCGTTAAAAAACGGCTTTTAAATATTGTAAAAAATAATTTATTATTTCATTTTTCCGATATCACCTTTTACTTTGTTTATTTCGGTTAGTTGAGAAATAATTTTTGTGATTTCTGCAGGATGCGCTACCATGATTGGCACACTTGCTTTCGTCATATCCCATGAAAACGTAAGATTCACAGAACTTTCCGTTAAATCATCAAGTTCAATTTTAAACCATTCCTGTTTCATAGCAGATTTTTGAACCGAAACTTTCACCTCTAAAACATTTTTCTTCGCATCGAAAGTATATGCGCCCCATTGCGTAGAGTCTGTGTTTAAAATTACCGTCCATTCTGTCGCTGTTGGTGTTATGAAAAGTCCGTAAGTGCCGGCTTTTATCATTTTTCCACCAAACATAAAATCTTGTCCAAAAGTTATTCTTGTACACGCATTTGCACCAGCGCGCCAAACTTCATTAAAGGGAACCAATTTTCCGAAAACTTCTCTACCTTTTACAGCAGGTCTTCCATAATCTACAGAAATATTTGAAACCGACAACTGCTGAGTCACACTTTGTCTTGGACTTGCAGCAGGAACTGAATAATTTTGCGCAGAAAGTGATAAACTAGCCGCAAATAATAAGGAAAATATTGCTTTTTTCATAAATTTTTAATTTCGTTAAAGATAAGTTTTATTTATGAAAATTACTGACGAAAAATTTCAGTCATTTCAAACGAAAGATTTAGAAAAGAATCGATTTTTCTAATTCCAGTAATTTTTGTTTCCGCCAAATTCCACCGCCGTAACCAGTTAAAGTACCGTTACTACCAATTACTCTGTGACATGGAATGATGATTGAAATTTTATTTAAACCATTTGCATTAGCAACCGCGCGCACTTTTTTTATATCTCCTAAATGTTCTGCTTGTTTTTTATAAGTCCAGATTTCGCCGTAAGGAATTTTTCGTAAAACTTCCCAAACAGATTTTTGAAATTCCGTTCCAACGGGTGAAAGTGGAATTGTGAATTCTTTTAATTTTCCTTCAAAGTAAAGTTTTAATTCTTTTTCTAATGTTTTAAAATATGGATTTTCGCCAATAATAATTTTTCCGTTAAAGGCTTTTGCTAAATCTAAAAATTCCTTTTCCAAACTTTTCCTATCTGCAAATTCTAACATACAAATTCCGTCTTTTGACGCGGTAGCGTACATAATTCCGAGCGGTGTCTCAATTCTTTTTAAATCAATAATATTTTGAGATTTAGAATTTGAAGGGGAATTTCCAAATACTTTTTTAAAACTTTCATTAAAACCACTTAAACTCTCAAAACCGCTATTAAAAACCGTTTCCATAATGTTTTCTCCTTCTTGGATTTTTTTAAATGCTTTATTTAAATGTAATTGTCTTTGAAAAGCCTGAAATGTCATACCATGATTTTTCAGAAACCAGCGTCGGATTTTTGTAGGCTGTAAACCGCGTTCAATTAAGTCAGAATCTTTTAATTTTAACTCACAATTTTCTGAGATTTCTTCCAAAAGTTTTTGAATTTCTGGCGGCGTAGAATCTGAATTTTCTAAAGGTTTACAAATTTTACAAGGTCTGAAACCTTTGTCCAACGCCTCTTTCGACGATTCAAAAAACTCGACATTTTCTTTTTTTGGCTTTCTAGCGGTGCAAGTTGGCAAACAAAATATTCCTGTGGTTTTTACAGCCATCCAATAAACACCCAAAAAATCTGGGTTTTTATCTAAAGAGGCTTGGTACATTATTTCGTCGGTCAATTTCATTTCTTAAATTTAAAACAAATTTATTTTAATTAAATATTAACCACAACCGAAAAATGGACAGGTAATTTTATTCAGTTTTAATAAAAATCACAATTGCAAAACCTTCGTTCCCAAAACTTCCGCTTCCTGCTCAGAATGCGTCACCATCACGAAAGTCGTTTTCAATTTCTGATGAATATCTTTCACTAAAATCTGTAATTTATTCCGCGTTTCGCTGTCTAAAGCAGAAAATGGTTCGTCCATCAAAACGATTTTTGGATCATGTGCGATGGCGCGGATTATTCCGACGCGTTGTTTTTGTCCGCCACTTATTTCGTGTGGAAATTTTTGTAAAAGATCTTCTTTTAAGGAAACTAAAGGCAATAATTCTTTAATTTTTTCTCTGCAAAAAATATCCGATTTTTTTAATAATTTTAAACAATAGATCATATTCTGATAAACCGTCAAATGTGGAAAAAGGGAATTTCCCTGCAAAACATAACCAATTTCCAATCGCTTTTGAATAAGATTTTCTTTAGTTAAAATTTCATTTTCGATCTTAATTTCACCTTTTTCTGGAATTAAAAGTCCGTTCAATAAGCGTAATAAAGTTGATTTTCCGCTGCCACTTGCACCCAAAATACAGGTGAAACTTTCTTTTTCGAAATCTGTTGAAAAATCTTTAAAAATAGTTTGATTTCCAAAACTAAAATCAATATTTTGAACGGAAATAATGGTATTTTTTTCCATATTAATTTTTTAAAGTTTTAAGGAAATTTTTTGCCACTTCTGCCGGGCTTTTCTTCTCAATTTCAACTTGATAATTAAGTTCCTGCATTTTTTCGGTAGAAATTTTGCCTTGAAGTTTATTTAAAAGTCCTTCAACTTCAGGATATTTTTTCAAAATTTCCTGTCGAATCACAATTCCCGCTTCATAATTTGGGAAGTAATTTTTATCGTCTTTTAAAACTTTTAAGTTTAAATTTTTGATCTGAGCATCAGTTGTAAATACATCAACAGTATTTATTTTTCCTTCTTCAAATGCTTTGTAGCGAAGATTAATATCCATTTCTTCCAATTTTTTAAAATTAAAAGGATAAGTTTTCTTTAAACCCGGAAATGCATCGCTTCTTTCAAAAAAATCAAATTCTGCTCCAAAAGTATAATTTTGACTTTGATTGGCAAGTTGTGAATAGGTTGAAATATTATTTTGATCTTTATTAGAAATCGCCAAACCGTAAGTATTGTTAAAACCTAAAAGTCCGAGCCATTTTAGTTTAAATTTTCGCTGATAAATTTTATCTAAATCAATGTAATTAATCAAATGATTTTCGGGTAATTTTTCTTTTAAAACATTGAGCCAGGAAGTTCCGGTATATTCCACATAAACATCGAGATCGCCGGAAAGCATCGCTGGTTGAATATTGGTTGTTCCGCCACCAATTCCAAATTTCCGGATGACTTTTATATCAGTATTTTGTTCTATTTCTTGTGAAATTATTTCCCCTAAAATAAATTGTTCGCTCGTCGGTTTTGAGGCAACAACAATCGTTTTAGCATTTTCTGAACTAATTGGATTTATATAAATTAAAGCAGCAATTGCAAAAATTAGAACAATTAAACTTGGGAAAATAATTCTGTTTTTCTGTTTTCTGGTCGCATTTTTAGAAATTAGTCGTTGCAAAGAATTGTCTTTTTCAAAAGTCGCGATCCATTGATCACCAAGAATTGCAAACAATGAAATTCCTAATGAACCCGCGACAATTAATGATGTATTCATCGTATTTAATCCTCGAAAAATGGCTTGTCCAAGTCCGCCTGCGCCGATCAAAGCAGCCAATCCTGTGAGTGCGACTATCATTACTACAGTAATTCTTAAGCCTGATAAAATTGATGGCAAAGCCAATGGAAAATAGATATTTTTTAAAACTTGAGATCGGGTAGAACCTAAACCTTGTGCAGCTTCAACTAATTGCGCTGGAACTTCTTTAAAACCTGTGTAAGTGCTTCTTACAATAGGAAGTAAGCCATATAAAATTAGAACGATCAGCGCATTTTGCAAACCAATTCCAACCAAAGGAATCAATAAACCAAACATTGCAATCGACGGAATTGTGTAAAGAAAATTAATTAGGGGTAAAATTATTTTCCGGCTTTTTGATGAATAAAAAACAAAAATTCCGATCAAAATTCCCAAAAAAGTAACCGCCAAAAGTGAACCCAAAGAGAGTAGAAGGTGCTCTGCTAAAAGGTTTGCGAAATATGTGCGGCGTTCCCAAAGATTCATTAAAAATAATTTAATACAAGGTAAAAATTATATTTTTTCTGCGCAATTATTTTAGATTTTTGCTAAATAAATTTTTGATTTTAAATTTAATAATTTGCAATAAAATTTCTAAATTTGGTTAAATTAAAGATTATGGAAACGGCTACTTTAAAAGAAATAAATAATTTACTCAAAGATGCATCACCAAAAGTGTTAGAAAGAACTTTAGGATATATCGAAGGTATTTTGACAAATTCAAAAGAAAATGATTTTCATAAACAAAATTTGAATTATCAACTATCTGACGGACAGATGATTGAACTAGATGAAATGGAAGATTTAAAAGATGAAGATTTTATATCAGCCGGAGAGTTTCATAAAAGTGTAGAAGAAAAATATGGCTTTTAGCATAAATTATACCCAACAAGCACGACGAGATATTTTTAAAGGAATTGATTTTTATGAGAGGGAAGCATCAAAAAAGATTGCCGAACTTTTCTACCAAAGTGTATTAAATGCTGAAAAAACATTAAAAAATGTAGATTATTTTGAGAAAATATACAAAGATTTTCATCGCCTTCCGCTGAAAAACTTCCCTTACATTTTAATTTATAAGATTGACAATAAAACTAATTCTGTTAAAATATACAGAGTTTTTCAAACATCTCAAGACTTTTCCAAATATCCTGAAAAATAGGAAATTACTTAAAAATCAAAATTTTCGTTTTACCTCAATACTTATTTTTGAACCGATCGCCAGCAAAACGGAAGATGGTTTAAGATCTTTTATAAAAGCAAATTCTTTCCCGTAAACACCTTCAATATCAATATTAGACACATTTTTCGTCACTTCATATTGTTGCCATCTTGGATGACGCACTTCGTATTCAATGGTTTTGGTTTCACTCAATTTATTGAATCCATAATAATGTTCGGTTATAAATTCCACTTCAGAATTTAATTCTATATCGATTGCCTCTTTTTTGGTTTCTAAATGTATCGTGTTCCAATTATTATTGACTTTCCATTGGTAAATAAATTCGCGGGAATTTTCATTCATCTTCAATTGATTCTTCATCGGTAAAGTCCGATAATGCTCATTATACAAAGTATTTGCAACCAAAGAAATTGCTAATTTTGGGACAATTTCACTAATGAAAACGGCGCCTCTTTTCCAAATTCCATTTTCAAAACGACGAACGTAAAAACGCAGATTTACTTCTTCAAAATTTCTATGAAATGGAATTGGAATACCCAATAATTTAACATCTTCAAATAAAAAACCAATAAAACTCACGAAACATTTGCCTTCAAATAAATCCAGTTCCGTTCCTGGCGGCACGTATTTTTCCAGAATTTTAGGATCAATTTCGTAATTGATCATTGCTAAATTATTCCATTCTGCGGTGAGGAAACTCATTTTATATTATTGAAATTTTGATTTATTTGAAACTTGAAATTCTGACCAGTCCTTTATTTTCGTGGTAAAGCATACATCTGATTTCGCCGTTTCTTTCCGGACATTCTGTGGTCATTTTAAAATTGACAGATACTTTTTCGCCTTCTTTTTTATCTTTTAAAAGTTCGGAATTACAAACTAAATAATCCACTTTTTCTGCAGTTCTTAAATAAGTTCCCGAGCAATCTTTGACAATTGTCGCAGAATGAAATTGATTGGTAGAAATAGATTTGCAGGATAAAATTGAAACTGAGAAAGCCGCAATTAAAAATAAATTTGATAAAAATTTCATAGTTTTAATTTAAGTTCAAAAATACAAATCTATTTCTTCTAAAATATCAATAAAAATAAAATAACTTATTAAATTTTCATATTTAATAATAGAAAAAATCGAGAGAAATATTTCCCTCGATTTGATATTTAAATAGTGTTTTAAGTGAAATTTACATCATTTCCATTTTAAAACTCATACTTTCAATCACATTCAAAATCGCTTCCACAGTGTCCATTGAAGTTAAACACGGAACGCCATTTTCTACTGAAGTTCGGCGGATCTGGAAACCATCTCTTTCGGATTGTTTTCCTTTGGTCATAGTATTTACAATGTATTGCACTTTTCCATTTTGAATTAAATCTATCAAATTTATTTCAGGATTTTCTTCAATTTTATAGCCAATTTTTGTTCGGATATTTTCATTTTTAAAGTAATTTGCCGTTCCTTCTGTCGCCCAAATTGTAAATCCAATTTCCTGAAATCTTCGGGCAAAATTCGCTGCTTGTTCTTTGTCTTTATCTGCAACGGTGAAAAGTATCGAACCTTTCAATGGCATTTTTCTGCCGGAAGCAATTAAACCTTTATACAAGGCTTTTTCGAGCGTCGAATCTTTGCCCATCACTTCGCCTGTAGACTTCATTTCTGGTCCGAGAGAGATGTCAACTTTCGTTAATTTAGAGAAAGAAAAAACGGGTACTTTTACAAAAATTCCATTTTTTATTGGCGCTAAACCATTTTTGTAACCTAAATCTTTTAATTTTTTTCCAAGAATTGCCTTTGTGGCCAAATTTGCCATTGGGATTTCTGTAATTTTCGATAAAAAAGGAACAGTTCTACTTGCTCTTGGATTCACTTCGATCACAAAAACTTCTTTATTTGAAATAACATATTGAATGTTCATTAAACCAATGATATTTAGACCTTTTGCTAATCTTTCGGTGTAATCTATTAAAGTTGAAATTTGTTTTTCGCTAATATTTTGAGGCGGGTAAACGGCAATAGAATCACCGGAATGAACGCCGGCTCTCTCAATATGCTCCATAATTCCAGGGATTACAACTGTCTCTCCATCACAAATGGCGTCAACTTCAACTTCTTTTCCGGTTAAATAGCGGTCAATCAAAATAGGATGTTCAGAATTTTCTTTCACGGCATTCGTCATATAATGATCAAGTTCATGCGCATCATACACGATTTCCATCGCTCTTCCGCCTAATACGTAACTCGGACGAACCAAAACTGGAAAACCGATTTCATTGGCGATAATTAAAGCGTCTTCTTTCGTAAAACAGGTTTTCCCCAAAGGTTGCGGAATTCCCATTTCCTGAAGAGCGGCTTCAAATTTATTTCTATTTTCCGCGCGGTCTAAATCTTCCAAAGAAGTTCCCAAAATTTTCACACCGTGTGCTGCTAATTTATCTGCTAAATTAATTGCGGTTTGTCCACCAAACTGAACTACAACGCCTTTTGGTTGTTCTAATTCAATGATGTTCATGACATCTTCTTCTGTTAAAGGCTCGAAATAAAGTTTATCTGATATTGAAAAATCGGTAGAAACAGTTTCTGGATTATTGTTGATGATAATGGCTTCATAACCCAATTCTTTTATCGCCCAAACTGAGTGAACTGTGGCATAATCAAACTCTACACCTTGCCCAATACGAATTGGACCAGAACCTAAAACGATTATTTTCTCACGATTTGACGGGATGCTTTCATTTTCTTCTTCGTAAGTTCCGTAGAAATAGGGCGTTGCGCTTTCAAATTCTGCGGCGCAAGTATCGACCATTTTATAAACGGGCATCAGATTATTTTCTTTTCTAAAATCGAAAACTTCACGCTGAGAAGTTCCCCAAAGATGGGCAATATTCATATCAGAAAAACCGAGTTTTTTTGCTTTTTCTAAAGTTTCTAAATCAAATTTATTTGCAGAAATTTCTTTTTCAAAATCTATTAATTTTTTTAATTTCCAGATAAAGAATTTGTCAATTTTGCTCCATTCTACGATGGTTTCCCAATCGTAACCTTTTCGCAAAGCATCACAAATAATGAACAATCTTTCATCATCACAAACTTTTATTCTGCGTTCAATTTCTTCATCAGACATCGCTTCCGCAACTTTGGTTTTTAAACCTAAATGTCTCAAACCTGTTTCTAAGGAACGAATGGCTTTTTGTAAACTTTCTTCGAAATTCCTTCCAATCGCCATCACTTCGCCTGTGGCTTTCATTTGGGTTGATAATTTTCGATCAGCAGTTTCAAATTTATCAAATGGAAACCTTGGGAATTTCGTAACAACATAATCCAAAGCCGGTTCAAAACAAGCGTAAGAAGTTCCTGTTACGGGATTCATGATTTCATCTAAAGTTAAACCGACCGCAATTTTCGCGGCAATTTTCGCAATCGGATAACCGGTTGCTTTACTCGCCAAAGCCGATGAACGCGAAACTCTTGGGTTTACTTCGATAATAAAATAGTTAAAAGAATGCGGATCTAAAGCCAATTGAACATTACAACCACCTTCAATCCCGAGTGCGCGAATAATTTTTAACGAAGAATTCCGCAACATTTGATATTCTCTGTCCGACAAAGTTTGAGATGGCGCAACAACAATCGAATCGCCCGTATGAACACCGACTGGATCAATGTTTTCCATATTACAAACCACAATAGCATTGTCGTTTTTGTCGCGCATTACTTCGTATTCAATTTCTTTATAACCCGCAATTGATCTTTCAATTAAACATTGACGAACCGGACTGTATTTCAAACCAAAACTGGTAATTTCTTTTAATTCTTCAATAGAATGTGCGATTCCGCCACCAGTTCCGCCCATTGTAAAAGCCGGACGAACGATTAATGGAAAGCCAATTTTTTCGGCAAATTTGACAGCGCCTTCTACATCATTTACAATATCAGAATCCGGTACCGGTTCATTTAATTCTTTCATTAAATTGCGAAAAAGATCGCGGTCTTCTGCTTGATTTATCGCTGAAAGTTTTGTTCCTAAAATCTCAACTTTGCATTCATCTAAGATCCCGGAATTTTGCAATTCCACCGCCATATTCAAACCAGTTTGTCCGCCTAAAGTTGGCAAAAGTGCATCTGGACGTTCTTTGCGAATAATATGACTGACAAATTCTAAAGAAATTGGTTCGATATAAACTTTATCGGCAATTTCTACATCCGTCATTATCGTTGCTGGATTTGAATTTATTAAAATCACGCTGTAACCTTCTTCGCGCAAAGCGAGACAAGCCTGAGTTCCTGCATAATCAAATTCTGCGGCCTGGCCGATGATTATTGGGCCACTTCCAATTACTAAAATGGTTTTTATGTCTGTTCTTTTCATAGTTCTTAGTGTAACAATTTATCAATTTAACAGTGTAACAATATGTGAATGTTACAATATTCAAATTTTAAATTAATTAGATGTTTTCTTGACTTTCTTGTTTTAAACTTGTGCTTAATATTTTATAAATTATTTTTCCAATTTCAATAATTTGCTTTTCTAATTCATCATTGAAGGGATATGATTTTGCGTGTTTACAAAGAAAAAGCCAATATTTTGTCTCTTCCAATTCCTTCGCTGCAATCTTTATTTTATTAACAAAATCTTTTTTACTGCTTGGATTTTGGGCTTCAAATGAATTAGCGCCGATGCTTGTTCCACTTCGTAATAACTGTCTTGAAATGACGTATTTTTTATTTTGATCTAAAAGTTCACAAAACTCTATAATATTAAGTGAAAATTTAACTGTTTTTTCAATCAACGGATTTCCCTCAAAATTTATCATAATTGGTTTTTTAATTGACGTGTTAAAAAATTGTTACACTGTTACATTTTTAAATTGGTACATTAACAAGAGGAATTCATCAAACAAATAATTCGCATCTTCAGGACCCGGACTCGCCTCCGGGTGATATTGTACGGAAAAACAAGGGTAAACTGTATGTTTCAAACCTTCATTGGTTTTGTCATTTAAAGCAACGTGCGTTTCTTCCAAATCGGTTTGTTTTAAACTTTCCTGATCAACTGCGTAACCATGATTTTGAGAAGTAATCGCGACTTTATTTTTTGCTAAATCTAAAACTGGATGATTTCCACCGCGGTGTCCAAATTTTAACTTGAAAGTTTTTGCGCCACAAGCCAAAGCAATCAATTGATGACCTAGACAAATCCCGAAAATTGGAATTTTTCCCAATAATTGCTGGATCATTTTAATTGCGATCGGATTATCTTCCGGATTCCCAGGACCGTTGGAAAGCATGATTCCGTCGGGATTTATTAATAAAATTTCTTCTGAAGTGACGTTATGAGAAACTACTGTGACGTCACAATCACGTTCTGCTAATTCTCTTAAAATCCCCAATTTCGAACCAAAATCTACCAATACAACTTTGAAACCACGTCCCGGATTTGCGTACGAAGTTTTTGTTGAAACTTTCGCAACTTCGTCTGTTGGAAAATTTTGATTTTTTAAGTCAGAAATAACTGTTGAAATATCAGAATCTGCGTCTGCAATTCGTCCTTTTACAACGCCGGAACTTCGTAAAACTCTGGTTAATCTTCTGGTGTCAATTCCGGAAATTCCTGCAATGTTTTTTTTAGCAAAAAATTCCTGCAAAGTCATTTGGGAGCGAAAATTTGAGGGAAAATCGCAGACTTCTTTTACGATAAGACCTTTTATGGAAGGCTGAATACTTTCAAAATCATCGCGATTAATTCCATAATTACCAATTAAAGGATACGTCATGCAAACCAATTGGTCGCAATACGAAGGGTCTGAAATTAATTCCTGATAACCCGTCATCGCGGTGTTAAAAACCACTTCACCAAAAGAATTTTCATGATTTCCAAAACTTTCACCTTTGAAAACTTCGCCGGATTCTAATATTAATATTTTTTTCATAGTTACAGAGTCAAGATGCAAGAGTCAAGAATCAAGATTGACAATTACATACTAGATTTTTATTTATTTAAATTATTTTTGAAAGTGTAAATCATTCTTTGAATTTCTTTTAATTCCAATATTAAAATATCTACATTATTCGCTTCTAAAAGTTGTAATTCTTTTGTTAGAATTAATTGAGTTTGCAATTCAAATGAAGATCCTAAAGCGATCGCTAAAAAGTGATTAAATTCTTTATCACTATTTCTTCCTGAACCTTCGGCAATATTTGAAGGAATTGAAACAGCAGATCTTTTCATTTGAGAAATCAATCCAAATTTTTCATCCTTTTCGATTTTTGAACAAACTAAATATATTTTCTTAGTTAATTCAATCGACCTTTTCCAAAATTGCAAATTTTCAAAATTGTGCATATTTTTATTTTCTAGTTGGTTCTTTAATCTTGATTCTTGGTTCTTTGATGCAGAGCATCACTCAAAATTGCCATTCTTGCAAAAACACCGTTTTCCATTTGTTTAAAAATTCTGGATCGATCGCATTCTACCAAATGCGAATCGATCTCAACATTTCTGTTGATTGGTGCAGGATGCAAAATAATTGCTTTTTCTTTCATTAATTTTTCCCGTTCTTTTGTCAAACCAAAGTTTTCTAAATAATTTTCTATTTTTAAATTTTCCGCATTTTCATGTCTTTCGTGTTGAATTCTCAATAAAAATAAAACATCAACTTCGGGAATAATATCATCTAAATTTTTAAAATTATCTGATCCATCAAACCATTCTTCTGGACCTGAATAATAAACTTTCGAACCCATTTTAACCAAAGTTTCAGAAAGTGAATGCGCCACTCTTGAATGCTTGATGTCGCCTACAATTCCGATTTTTAAATTCTCAAAACTTCCGAATTCCTGCTGAATCGTCATTAAATCTAAAATTGTCTGGCTCGGATGATTTGCCGTTCCGTCGCCTGCGTTAATTATCGGAATATTTAAACTTTCTAATTCTTCATAAAATTTATTTCTAGAATGTCGGATCACCAATAAATTGACACCTATACTTTCCAAAGTTTTTGCTGTGTCATAAAGACTTTCACCTTTATTGACGGAACTTTTTGACACATCAAACTGAATTACTTCAAAACCCAATTTTCGTTCAGCCATTTCGAAACTTGTCTTTGTGCGCGTGCTGTCTTCAAAAAAAAGATTGGCGGCAAAGATTTTAGTTTTGGGTTTAAATTCTAAACCATTTTTAAAATCATTTGCCAATGATAATATTTCGAGAATTTTTTCTTTGGTCAGGTTTTCTAAATTGTACATTTTCTAAATTTTAAACAAAAAAAAACGAAGCCGTTAAGACTTCGTTTAATAAAAATATTGTGAAACGGCGAAACCGTCTTTTCTAAAATCGTTCAATGGAAATTTTATTTTCATTGGGCACAAAGATAGAATATTTTTTGAAATCTTAAAAATATTTTTAGCAACAATTAAAACTATTATTTAGGAAATCCATTTTTTATCTTAATTTTTAATAGTTTTGTTCAAAATCAAAATATGGACGCTAAAGACAGAATGATTCTCAGTTTACTTCAGGAAGATTCTACAATTTCGGTGAAGGATGTTGCAGAGAAAATCGGACTTACTTTTACGCCAACTTACGAGCGCATCAAACAACTTGAGAAGCAAAATGTGATTGAGAAATACGTTGCTATTCTCAACCGTGAAAAATTGGGGCTCAATATAATTGTTTATTGCAACATTCGCTTGAAAGAACAGTCAAAAAAAACGCTTGAAGATTTTGAAAATCACATCAAAAAATTTGACGAAGTGCAGGAAATGATCAGTCTTTCCGGGGAATATGATTATATGTTGAAAATTATCGTAAAGGACATCAACTCTTATAACGACTTCGCTGTTAATGTCATATCTAACTCGCCAAATATCTGGCAATACCATAGTTTGATCGCTTTATCTGAAGTTAAAAAAACCACCAAATATAAAATCGATTAAGCCAATAATTTGGAAGAGATTTTATGAAATTGATGCGTGATTTCTTCAAGACATAAATTGCCAATACTTCCCTGATGAGTGTGATTTAAGTCTTTTGCATCATATTCAAATTCATTATTTTCAATGTCATTTCCGACTTTTGACGTTATTATTAATGGGAGGTGCTACTTTTTTAATCGGATGTATTCCCTCCTATGAAACGATCGGTTTTATGGCGCCTGTTTTAATTTTAACTTTAAGATTATTGCAAGGTCTGGCTTTAGGCGGAGAATATGGTGGAGCAGCAACTTATGTAGCCGAACATTCACCAACAGGAAAACGTGGTTTTATGACTTCCTGGATTCAAACGACTGCAACGGTGGGACTTTTTATTTCCCTTCTTGTCATTATGGTCACAAAATCTTCAATGTCTAAAGAAGCTTTTATGGACTGGGGTTGGAGAGTTCCTTTCTGGGTTTCCATCATTATGATCATCGTTTCTTTTATTATCAGAAGAAAAATGTCTGAATCGCCGGTTTTTGCAAAAGCGAAAGAAGAAGGTAAAACTTCTAAAAATCCTTTGAAAGAATCTTTTGGCAATAAATTTAATTTCAAATTTGTTTTATTGGCATTATTTGGTGCAGTGATGGGACAAGGCGTAGTTTGGTACACCGGACAATTTTACGCAATGAGTTTCCTGGAAAAAGTAATGGGATTGTCTGAGCAAGTAGGTTCAATCATGCTTTGGGGAATTGCTTTTGCCACACCATTTTTCCTATTCTTCGGTTGGTTGAGTGATAAAATTGGTAGAAAATGGATTATGATGGCAGGAATTCTTGTCGCAATTGTTTCTTATCGACCAATTTATGACGCAATGTATGAAGTAACCAACGTAAAAAATAAAACCGAAGTTGCAGAAAAAATGACGAAGTCTGCTGAATTGAAAGTCGTTAACGAAACTTTAAGCGACAGTGTTTATGTAACTTCCAAAGTTTTCACAGATGGAACAACCTGGAAGGAAACCAAAACTTTTGTTTTAGACGCCAGCAAAATGCCCGTTTTAAACGAGAAAGGTGAGAAGAAAATGGATGTGAAAATAGATGCAACAGTAAATGACAGTGGAAAATGGACTTTAATTTTCTGGATCTTTGTTCAAATATTTTTTGTAACAATGGTTTATGGTCCGATCGCCGCGTTTTTGGTAGAAATGTTCCCGGTTCAGATTCGATACACTTCCATGTCTTTGCCTTATCATATTGGAAATGGAATCTTTGGTGGATTATTGCCCGCAATTGCAACGGCTTTGGTTCTCAATGCCAAAACGGCTAATAAAATTGCAGAAGCCGCAGGATTAGGAATTCCTTTCGACAAACCTTATCTGGAAGGACTTTGGTACCCGATCATCATTGGTGCAGTGAGTTTGCTCATCGGTGTTATTTATTTAAAAAACGGACATAACACGACTCACGATTAATCATTTAATTTAAAAATCATGAATAATATTAAGAAAATTCTAGGAATAGTTTGGATTTTATTAGCGCTTTTCGCTGGCTATTATCTACTGCAGGAACAGTCTATCCCAAAATTTAAGACAGGCAAAACGGAAGATTTAATTCCCGCAATTATTTATACCTTTATTCTCTTACCAATTATCGTTGGTGGATTGGGAATATTCGGGTGGTATTCATTTAAGGGAGAATATTCAGACGACGAAATTTAGTGTTTGTATTTTAATAAGGTTTTTTTTAATGTTTCAAGGGCGTCAAAGTCCTTGAAACTTTTTTCAGTAAAATTTATTTTCTCAAATTACACATGAAAATACGGCATCAACAGAAACTGGTTATTTTAAGCATTACTTTATTAATATTGTTCAATGTTCCGTTTCTGCTTTTATTCAACAGTTCAGAAAAATTCGTGAGTTTGCCGCTCATTTATGCCTATATTTTCTTCGTTTGGGGCGCATCATGCGTCAGTTCTTTTATCATTTTCAAAAAGTTCAATGAATAGTTATTTACTTTTCGCCCTGGTTATTCTCTATCTGGGATTTTTGTTTTTGATCGCTTATTTTGCGGAAAAAAGTAAAAGCAACTTTTGGGTGAATAATCCTTACGTTTACGCACTTTCATTGGCAGTTTACTGTTCAGGATGGACGTATTATGGCAGTGTGGGCGTTGCAGCAAATCAAGGTTTAGAATACATGGCGATTTACATTGGTCCCGTAATTATTATTCCAAGTTGGATCTTCATTAATGCGAAAGTGATCAGAATTTGTCGCGTAAATAAAATAAGCAGTATCGCCGATTTCATTTCTCTGCGATATGGCAACAGTCGGTTTTTAAGCGCAATTATCGCAACAGTTTGCATGATCGCCATTATTCCTTACATCGGTTTGCAGATCAAAGCAATTTCCGAAACTTTTCATTTGATCACCAAAACTTCACAAACAGATAATGTTCTATTTGATTCTGCAAGTTATGTTGTCTTAATAATTGCCCTGTTTTCCTCTTATTACGGCACAAAATACGTCGATGCTTCTGAAAAAAGATTAGGCATTATCGCTGCAGTTGCGGTTGAAAGTTTCCTGAAACTCATTTTCTTTATTATCCTTGGAACTTTTGTCGTTTATGGCGTTTTTAATGGTTTCGAAGATATTTATGATCAAGCGTCAAAATTACCAGATTTCACTACTAAAAATACTTTCGGCGGTTTAGAAGGTGCAGTTAATTGCTTTTTAATGATGTTGCTTTCCATGTCTGCCATTTTTCTTTTACCGAGACAATTTCATGTTTCAATTATTGAAAACAGAAAAGAAAAACATCTTAAAACAGCGATATGGTTATTTCCCTTGTACCTTTTAATTTTTAATATTTTCGTTTTCCCAATTGCTTGGGGCGGAAAAATTCTTTTTCTGAATGAAACGGTTAATGCCGAGTTCTTCTCTATTTTAATTCCACAAAAATTCGGAAATACATTAATTGCGGTGATGGTATTTTTTGGTGGATTGAGTGCCTGTGTTTCGATGATCATTATTTCGAGTATTTCGCTATCCATCATGCTTTCAAACAATATTATTATTCCTTACGGATGGCTAAATAATTTTAAATTTAATTCAGAAAAAGACAATACCAAGAATATTGTCAACATCAGAAAAATAAGTATTTTTCTGCTCATTTTAGTGAGTTTTATGTTTTATAAATTCTGGATTTTGCAGAAGAGTTTATTCAGTATCGGATTGGTTTCTTTTGTAGTCATTGCGCAATTAGCTCCCACTTTTTTCGGAGCGCTCTTTTGGCGGAGAGGAACTTACGCAGGTGCTCTAACTGGAATTATTGCCGGAATTTCAATATGTTTTTTCGGTTTGATTTTACCAAGTTTTTCGGAGAATTATGTCGAAAGCAGTTTTTTCAACAGTGGTTTTTTAGCGTTTTTCAGTATTCCCTATTTATTGCCAATTCCGCAAATCTTCTTTTGGAGTGTATTGGTAAATGCCGGTTTATTTGGAATAATTTCAACCAACACCATTGCGAATTACCGGGAACGAAATTACGCTGAACTTTACACTGATATTGATGATTATATTCAAAATCACGAGAATGCTTACATCTGGAAAGGAACTGCAAATATTTCCGATATTCAAAAGATTTTAGTACGGTTTTTAGGTCAGAAAAAAACTGAACAAGCCCTTAAAATATTTAATTTAAAATATAAAATTACCGGCGGAAATGATTCTGCAGATTCCCGCTTCATCAAGTTTTCTGAAAATCTTTTGAGTGGTAGAATAGGTTCTGCTTCGGCGAAAATTTTGATTGAAGGTGTAACCAAAGAAGATAAAATTTCTCTCCCGGAAGTTTTAAAAATTTTAGAAGAATCCAAAGAAAATATCTCCATTAACAAACAACTGAGTGAGCAATCTTCTCAATTATTAAAATTATCCAGAGATCTGCAAAATGCAAATGAAAATCTGATTGAAAAAGACCATCAAAAAGATGAATTTTTAGATAGTGTCGCGCACGAATTACGAACACCGATCACGGCGATCCGCGCTACAGGTGAGATTTTGTTAGACGATGAAGATATGCCCGCAGAAATTAAAAAAGAATTTTTAGAAAACATTATTTCAGAATCCGATCGTCTAAATGAAATTATCAATGATATTTTGTACTTAGATAAACTGGAAACCGGCACAATTTCCTTGAATATTAAGGATAATAATATTGTAGAAACTTTTAAAAAATCTTTGAAACCTTTGCATCATCTTTTCGATCAAAGACATCTTCACCATTCTGAAGTTAATCTTTTAGAAAATGAAATCTATTACTTTGATGAACAAAGAATGATTCAGGTTTTTCAAAATATTATTGGAAATGCGCTTAAATTCACCAACGAAAATGGAATGATTCAAACAAAATTTCATGAAAATGATGATCAGCTAAAAATTTCCATATTCAACACCGGAAAAACGATTCCGGATGAAGATTTTGACTATGTTTTTGATAAATTCTACCAGTCGAAAAATCAAAATGTTCGCAAACCTATTGGTAGTGGATTAGGTTTAGCGATTTGTAAAAAAATTATGCTTGCCCAAAATGGTGATATTAAAGTGAAAAATAAGGAGATTGGAGTCAGCTTCGAGATTTATTTACAGAAAGAAAACGACTCTGTACAAAATGCAGATAAACAAAATATTTAAGAAATATGAAAAAAATAGTAATTGCCGACGATGAACACAAGATAATTATGACTTTGGAGTATGCTTTTAAGAAAGCCGGTTATGAAGTTTTTATAGCAAGAGACGGTTCTGAAGTTTTAGAATTGTTGAAAACAGAGATTCCCGATATGATTTTATTGGATATTATGATGCCAAATGTTGATGGTTATTCCACACTTGCAGAAATTAAAAAAGATAAAAATTTAGACAAAACCAAGGTGATTTTCCTCTCTGCAAAAACCGGAGAAGCTGATGTTAAAAAAGGTCTGGAACTTGGCGCTGATGCGTACATCACAAAACCGTACTCTATAAAAAAACTTACAGAAAGGGTTGAAGAATTGTTGCGGTAAAGACGAAAGTGACACACAAAAATCTCTAATTCAGAATCTTTAATCCCGAACCTAAAAAAACCATTATGAAGTCAGATAAAATGTTTAATGAAAGCGTTACCAACAAAGAAGAATTTTGGAGGGAACAGGCTGAGCAAATTGAATGGTTTAAAAAACCAACCAAAATCCTGACCGACGACGAAATAAATTACCCAACGTGGTTCGCAGACGGAGAATTAAATACCTGTTTACTTGCGGTTGATAAACATGTGAACGATGGATTTGGAGAGCAAGTGGCGATTATTTACGATTCTCCGGTAACAAACAGAATCATTAAATATACCTACAGTCAGGTTTTAGAGCATGTTTCGAAATTTGCGGGAGGACTAAAAAATTTAGGTTTAGATAAAGACGATACCGCGATCATTTATATGCCAATGATTCCGGAATCTGTTTTCGCGATGCTAGCTTGTGCAAGATTAGGCGTTACGCATTCAGTTGTTTTTGGCGGATTTGCACCACAGGAATTAGCCATCAGAATTGATGATTGTAATCCAAAAGCGATCATCACTGCGAGTTCCGGAATGGAAGTTTCCCGCAGAATTCCTTATTTACCTTTCGTCAAAGAAGCAATTTCACTTTCGGAATTTAAGCCAGAACACATCATTGCATTTGATAGAAAATTGTTGGGAAATCGCGTCGATTTTAAAAATGATTCTGCCTTGACTGATTTTGAAAAATTAATGACAGAATCTGAACCAGCAGATTGCGTTTCCGTAGAATCATCGCATCCATTGTATATTCTCTACACTTCGGGAACGACAGGAAAACCAAAAGGCGTTGTTCGGGATAATGGTGGACATGCAGTTGCAATGAAATTTTCTATGCAAAATATTTATGGCGCAAAACCAGGCGAAACATTTTGGGCGGCTTCCGACATTGGTTGGGCAGTTGGACACAGTTATTCAGTTTACGGTCCTTTAATTAACAGAAATACTACTGTAATTTTTGAAGGAAAACCAATTGGAACTCTAGATGCGGGCACCTTTTGGCGCGTGATTGAAGAACATAAGGTTTCGGTAATGTTTACGGCTCCAACTGCAATTCGAGCCATTAAAAAAGAAGATCCAGACGGAAATTTTGTAAAAAAATACGATTTATCTTCTTTAAGAACACAATTTTTAGCCGGAGAAAGATGTGACGTTGCAACTTTGGATTGGTATGAAGAATTTGTTGGCGTTCCTGCAATTGATCATTGGTGGCAAACAGAATCAGGTTGGCCAATGTTGGGTTTAATGCCCGGAATTGAAGATGTAAAAATTAAAAGAGCATCCGCTGGAAAACCGATTCCAGGTTATAATATTAAAATTTTCAGTGAAGAAGGTTATGAATTAGAAGCGCATCATGAAGGTTATTTGGTCATCAAATTGCCGTTGGCTCCAGGCGCGATGATGGGAATTTGGGGCGATGAAGAACGCTTTAAATCTGGATATTTAACGAGATTTCCCGGTTACTATTTTTCTGGTGATGGTGCGATAAAAGATGAAGACGGTTATATTTTCGTGACGGGAAGAGTTGATGATGTGATCAATGTTGCAGGTCACAGACTTTCAACTTCGGAAATGGAAGAAGTAGTTTCTGGCCATAAAGAAGTTGCAGAATGTTGCGTTGTCGGAATTGATGATGATTTAAAAGGACAAATTCCTTTTGCGATCGCTGTTTTAAAATCGGGTTCAAAAATTGAGGAAAAAACTTTGGAGAAAGAAATTGTTCAATTGATTCGGGAAAAAATCGGTGCTGTTGCAAGTATGAAAAATGCTATGGTGGTGAACCGTTTACCGAAAACACGTTCCGGGAAAATTTTGCGTAAATTGATTCGCACAATGTTGGATGCGAAAGAATACCAAATGCCCTCAACAATTGATGATGAAAGTATTGTAGAAGAATTACAGACGAAAATGGAGGAATATAAAAATAAGTCTTTATAAATTTAAGCAGAAACTTTGTAAAAAAAACGAGTCGTAACTAGCCCTGATTGTAGTGGAAATCCTTTTTTTGCAAAAAAAAGATTGTAGCGGAAAGCAGGTTCCCGGCTTCTAACAGAAAATATTAAAAAAAGAATATGAAAAATTACGTCATTCACGATTTACCGGAATATTTTAAACAATATAAAAAATCCATAAAAAACCCGAAAAAATTCTGGGATAAAATTGCCGATGAAAATTTTGTTTGGTACCAACGCTGGAACAAGGTCGTAAAATACGACATGGAAAATGCCAAGATCGAGTGGTTTAAAAATGCCAAACTTAATATCACGAAAAATTGCCTTGATCGTCATTTAAATGAACGTGGCGATAAAACGGCGATCATTTTTGAGCCGAATGACCCAACTGAAGAAGCGCAACATATTTCTTACCGCGATCTGCACCAAAGGGTCTGCAAAATGGCAAATGTTTTAACGGATCTAGGTGTATCAAAAGGCGATCGCGTTTGTATTTATCTACCGATGATTCCGGAATTGGCTGTTTCCGTTTTGGCTTGTGCAAAAATGGGCGCGGTGCATTCTGTTATTTTTGCAGGATTTTCAGATACTGCTGTTGCATCCCGCGTGAATGATTGCGGTGCGAAAGTGATTATCTGTTCTGATGGTAGTTTTCGGGGTAATAAATCGATAGATTTAAAAGTCATTGTAGATAAAGCGATAGAAAAAACACCTTTAGTAGAAAAAGTTTTGGTGGTCAAACGAACGGGATGTAAAGTCGATTTTAAGGAAGGCCGGGATTTTTGGCTGGATGATTTATTTGAAAAAGCATCGCCGGATTTTGTGACGAAAATTATGGATGCCGAAGATCCACTTTTTATTCTTTACACGTCCGGTTCCACAGGAAAACCAAAGGGAATGTTGCATACAACAGCAGGTTACATGGTTTATACTGCCTATACTTTTAAAAATGTTTTTGATTATCAGGAAAATGATATTTATTGGTGCACCGCAGATATTGGCTGGATCACGGGGCATTCTTACATTATTTACGGACCACTTTTAAATGGCGCAACTACCGTTATCTTTGAAGGCGTTCCAACTTATCCGGAACCGGATCGTTTCTGGGAAGTGATCGAAAAACATAAGATCACGCAGTTTTACACGGCTCCAACTGCCATCCGTTCTTTGGCAAAAGAATCTGCAGATTGGGTCGAAAAACATGATTTATCGAGTTTAAGAGTGATAGGTTCTGTTGGTGAACCGATTAATGATGAAGCATGGCATTGGTACAATGACCATGTTGGCAAGAAAAAATGTCCGATTGTTGACACCTGGTGGCAAACCGAAACTGGTGGAATTATGATTTCCCCGCTTCCGTTTATTACACCTACAAAACCAACGTACGCCACACTTCCGATGCCTGGAATTCAGCCTGTTTTGATGGATGATAAGCGAAATGAAATTACCGGAAATCAAGTAGATGGGAATTTATGCATTCGTTTTCCTTGGCCTGGAATTGCGCGCACGATCTGGGGCGATCATCAAAGGTATAAAGAAACTTATTTCACCGCTTTTCCTGGAAAATATTTCACGGGTGATGGCGCTTTAAGAGATGAGGTTGGTTATTACAGAATTACGGGCAGAGTAGATGATATTATCATTGTTTCCGGGCATAATCTTGGAACCGCGCCTATTGAAGACAGCATCAATCTTCATCCGGCTGTTGCAGAATCAGCGATTGTAGGGTTTCCTCATGATGTGAAAGGCAGCGCACTTTATGGTTTTGTGATTTTAAAAGACACCGGCGAAAGCAGAGATAAAGAAAATTTAAAGAAAGAAATTAACAACGTCATTTCTGACACGATGGGACCGATTGCGAAACTGGATAAAATTCAATTTGTTTCTGCTTTGCCAAAAACACGTTCCGGGAAAATTATGCGAAGAATTTTACGTAAAATTGCAGCAGGTGATTTTTCTAATTTCGGCGATACTTCTACTTTATTAAATCCTGAAATTGTGGATGAGATTCGGGATGGAAAGGTTTAACTTTGTTAAAAATAAATTTACTTTTAGAATTTGATTAATCTAACATTCGACGCACAAATCATCATTATCGGCGGTGGTTTAGCAGGTTTAACTTCCGCCATTCATCTTTCAAAGTTGGGTTTTTCTGTGGTTGTTATCGAAAAAAATTCTTACCCAAAGCACAAAGTTTGCGGCGAATATATTTCTAATGAGGTTTTGCCGTATTTTTCTTGGTTAAATGTTAATATTGAAGCGCTTCAACCTACGCATATTAAAACTTTGAAATTTTCCTCAGAATCCGGGAAAGAAATTGAAACAAAATTGCCGCTTGGCGGTTTTGGAATTAGCCGTTATATTTTAGATGAAACACTTTATTTAAAAGCATTATCTCAAAATTGTGAGGTTTTAGAAGATTTGGTTAATGACATTCAGTTTAAAGAAGATTTTTTTGAAGTTAAATTAAATTCCGGCAAAGTTTTAAGATCGCAAATTGTTTTAGGTGCTTTTGGAAAAAGGTCAAATTTAGATCTGGAATTGAAGCGCGATTTTGCTCAAAATAAATCGCCGTGGTTAGCCGTTAAATCTCACTATTCCGGAAGTTTCCCCGATGATATTGTCGGTTTGCATAATTTTAAAGGCGGATATTGTGGTGTTTCAAAAGTGGAAAATGATGAGATTAATATCTGTTATTTAACTAATTTTGAATCTTTCAAAAAACATAAAAATATCGAGGAATTTCAGCAAAAAGTAGTTTCAAAAAATCCTCATTTAAGTAAAGTTTTAAAAAATTCAGTTCAGATTTTTGATAAGCCTCTGACGATTTCCCAGGTTAATTTTGAGAAGAAAAAAAATGTAGAAAACAATATTTTAATGCTCGGCGATTCTGCAGGATTAATTCATCCACTTTGCGGAAACGGAATGGCAATGGCGATTCACAGCGCAAAATTGGCATCTGAACAAGTTCAAAAATATTTCGAAGAAAAAATTTCCCGTCAAGAAATGGAAGAAAATTATTCGAAAAACTGGAATTTAAACTTTAAAAAAAGACTACGCTACGGCAGATTTTTAGGTAAAATATTTAAAAATTCTGCTTTGTCGGAAACTTTAACTAAATTCATCACGTATTTACCTTTTTTACTTCCTTTAATTATTAAAAAAACCCACGGCAAAGAAATCGTGATCAATCAATAATGGCTTTAGATACTACTTACAGAACCGATTTAGAAGAATCAATGGACGATTTTTCTATGGATAATGACGGTTTGATTACTGCTTTGGATGACCTCGCGCGAATCAATAAATTTTTAGGTGGAAATTCAGTCACAATCGAGGGAATTGAAAAACTATTGAAAAATTATCAAAAAAGTGAAACAATCACTATATTGGATTTTGGCTGTGGAGACGGTGAAATGCTGCGGCAGGTTGCCGATTATGGAAAGCGACAAAACATAAATTTTAATTTAATTGGAATTGATGCAAATGCTGCAACAATAAGGTATGCCGAAAATAATTCTAAAAATTATAGTAATATTTCCTATTTAGCGGAAGATATATTTCTTTACGATTTTTCGAAAATTAATATAGATATTGCCCTAATTACACTTACTTTACACCACTTTAAAGACCCTGAAATATTAAATTTAATGAAAGTTATTTTTAATTTGGTCAGAAAAGGAATTGTGGTTAATGATTTGCAAAGAAGCAAAATTGCTTACCGACTTTTTCAAGCCATAATCTTTGTTTTTAGATTAGAAAAAATGACGGCAAATGATGGTTTGATCTCAATTTTAAGAGGTTTTAAAAAACCGGATTTAGAAAAATTTAGCCATCAGTTAGATTTTAAAAAGTACAGCATCACCTGGAAATGGGCGTTTCGTTGGCAATGGATTATTTGGAAATAGATTTTAACTTTATAATTCAACCACAAAGTCACAAAGAGTAGTGCAGATATTTTATTTTTTATAATAGTTCATAGAGTTTTAAGAATTGTATAACTCTATGAACTTTGAGAATCTTAAAGAAGAAATACTTTGTGACTTTGTGGTTAAAAAAAATAATTATTACTAATAGAAAGAGATTGCTTCGATCCTCGCAATGACGAAAATTGAAGTCCCTCGCAATGAAAAATATGAGTGTAAAAATAGTTTCAGTTGCCAAACAACTGCCAAAATATTCCCGAAAAACTGATGAGATTCTACCATTTCTAGACCAATGGCTGGTAGATCAGGATGACCGTTTTAAAAGAAAAGTAAAGAAAATTTTCGAAGGCGCCGCCGTTGATGAACGCTATTCAATAATGGACCCGTTAGAAGTTTTTACGGAAACTTCTTTTGAAGATAAAAATAATATTTACGCGCGTGAAGTCGTGATTCTTGGCGAACAGGTTTTAACGAAAGCGCTTGCAAAAACCAACTGGGATGCAAAAAGTTTAGATTACATCATCACCGTAAGTTGCACCGGAATTATGATTCCGTCTCTGGATGCTTATTTAATTAATAAATTGAATCTTCGACAGGATATTGTTCGTTTGCCTGTGACCGAAATGGGTTGTGCAGCAGGCGTTTCAGGGATAATTTATGCTAAAAAATTCCTTGAAGCCAATCGAAATAAACGCGCCGCAGTGATTGCTGTGGAAGCGCCGACCGCGACTTTTCAATTGGAAGATTTTTCGATGGCAAATATTGTGAGTGCCGCGATTTTTGGCGACGGTGCAAGTTGTGCGTTGTTGAGTTCTTACGAAGAAGATTTAGGTCCAAAAATTATTGCCGAAGAAATGTATCATTTTTATAATAATGAACACATGATGGGTTTTCAACTCACGAATTCCGGTTTAAAAATGATCTTGGATATTGAAGTCCCGGATACAATTGCGGCACATTTTCCGGAAATTGTACATCCTTTTTTAGCCAAACAAGATTTAAAAATAGAAGATGTTGATTATTTAATTTTTCATCCCGGCGGTAAGAAAATTGTTCAAATGGTGGAAGGTTTGTTTTCAGATTTAGGAAAAAATATTGATACAACAAAAGAGATTTTGAGAAAATACGGAAATATGTCTAGCGCAACCGTTTTATATGTTTTAGAAGATATTATCAATCAAAATCCGAAAAAAGGTGAAAAAGGTTTGATGTTAAGTTTTGGACCTGGATTTTCTGCACAACGTGTTTTATTAGAATGGTAGAAAATAATAAATATTGGGCTTTAATTTTGGGTGGAAGTTCCGGTTTAGGTCTGGCTTCGGCTAAAAAATTAGCGCAGGATGGTTTTAATATTTGTATTGTTCATCGGAATTCACGCGCAGAAATGAACGAAATTTCCGCTGAATTTGAGAAAATTAAATCTAGTAATATTTCATTTTTAAATTTGAATTTAGACGCTTTAAATGTAGAAAGTAAGTCGAAAATAATTTCAGAATTAAAAGATAAATTAGAAAATACTAAGATTAAAGTTTTAGTTCACAGCATTGCAAAAGGCAATTTAAAATCGATGGTTTCTGAAGACAATTCGGTTTTAAGTTCAGATGATTTTCTAATTACTTTTCAGGCAATGGCGGTCAGTTTATACGACTGGACGCAACTTTTATTTGAAAATAAATTATTCGCAGAAGACAGCCGAATTATTGCTTTCACTAGCGAAGGAAGCACAAAACCCTGGAAAAATTACGCTGCCGTTTCCGCTGCAAAAGCAGGTTTGGAAGCCATTTCGAGAAGTATTGCCTTGGAATTTGCACCCTTTGGAATTAAATGCAACTGCATTCAAGCCGGTGTTACGGACACAAGATCTTTACAAATGATTCCCGGAAGTGAAGATTTAATAAAAAATTCTATTGAAAGAAATCCAAATAAAAGATTGACAATGTCGGAAGATGTGGCCAATGTGGTGAGTTTGTTGTGCAAAAATGAAGCAAAATGGATGACCGGAAACGTCATTCCGGTCGATGGCGGCGAACATTTACAATAAAATTTAGCCAAAAAAAAGACCAGTTCAATCTGAACTGATCTTAATATTTAAAAATTATTTCCGATTATTTCAAAGCCGGATAATCAGTATAACCTTTCGCGCCCGGAACGTAAAAAGTGTCACTGTCTGCCTGATTTAGAGGTGCATCAACTGCAAATCTTTGTACTAAATCCGGATTACCAATAAATGGAACACCAAAAGAAATTAAATCTGCAAGGTTTTCTTCAAGGGCTTTTTCTGCGGATTCTTTCAAAAATCCACCATTGATGATGAATGTTCCTTTGTAAATTTCGCGATAGTGTTTTGCAGTTTCAAAAATCGATTTTTGTGGATGATCACCTTTTTCTGTAAAACCGCTGAAATGAAGGTATGAAAGATCATAATCATTCAATTTATTGGTCAAGTATTCGAACATTTCCTGTGTTTCTTGATCTTTTACCATTCCGAAAAGACCGTCCAAATCTGGCGACAATCTTACGCCAACTTTCTCAAACGTTACTTTTTTACCAACAGCATCCAAAACTTCAAATAATATTCTGCCTCTGTTTTCAATAGAACCGCCATATTCGTCTTCTCTTTTATTGGAAGTCAAAGCAAAAAACTGATGAAATAAATAACCATTTGCAGCGTGAATTTCAACACCATCAAAACCTGCTTCAATCGCGTTTTCTGCGGCTTTCACGAAATCCTGAACGGTTCTTTTAATATCTTCCGTGGTCATCGCTTTTGGCGTAACCGTATCTTTAAATCCAGTGTAAGTGTAGGCTTGAGATTCCGGATTTACTGCGGACGGCGCTAAAGGAAGTTCGCCATTATGAAAATCAGGATGAGAAATTCTGCCAACATGCCACAATTGTGCGAAAATTTTTCCGCCTTGCGCGTGAATATCTGTTGTTACTTTTTTCCAGGATTCTGTTTGTTCTTGCGTGTAAATCCCGGGAACATTGATATAACCAACAGATTCTTCGCTGATGTTTACACCTTCTGTAATGATCAATCCGGCAGTTACCCTTTGTGAATAATAGGTTTGAATTAAATCTGTAACGACGTGTTCATCATTATCCGCACGACTTCTTGTCATTGGCGCCATTACGATTTTGTTTTGTAAGTGTAAATTTTTTGAACTGTATTTGTCTAAAAGTTTCATTTTTTTAATATTTTAATTAGACAAATTTAGCGATACAAGAACATATTTTTTAATAACATATGATAAGATTTTGTTAAAAGCATAAATTTTAAATCATCGAAAATTTCTATTATATCTTAAACTTTGTTTTGATTAGTAAATGGATGTTTTTGGATACGTTTCATTGAAATTAAATTTAAACCTTTGCATCATAAATTTAAAACAATAAAAATGAAGTACAAAATTTTAGGAAATACAGGTTTAAAAGTTTCAACCTTGTGTTTGGGAACAATGAATTATGGCGGAAAAGGATTTTTCAATTACATGGGCGATCTGGATCAAAATATGGTCGATGAACAGATGAAAACTGTCGTTGATTCAGGCGTTAATTTTATTGATACTGCCAATATTTATTCTGAAGGTCTTTCGGAAATAATGATTGGAAAAGCCATTGGCAATCTTGGTTTAAACCGTGACGATTTGGTTTTGGCTACAAAAGTGCGTGGCTCTACGGGTAAAGGCGAGAATAATAAAGGTCTTTCCAAAAAACATATTTTGCAGGAAATAGATGCGAGTTTGAAACGTCTCAATACCGATTACATCGATCTTTATCAGATCCACACATCCGATCCTTTGACGCCAATTGAGGAAACGATCCGGACTTTAGATGATCTCGTAAGAAGTGGAAAAATCCGTTATTTTGGCGCGAGTAATATTGCCGCGTGGGAATTGATGAAAGGTTTGGCGTATTCCAAATACAATCATTTAGACCGGTTTTCTTCTCTTCAAGCCAATTATTCGCTGGATGTTCGCGATGCGGAACGGGAATTAATTCCTTTATTAAAAGATCAAAATATTGGAATGATGATCTGGAGCCCGTTAAGTGGTGGATTAATGACGGGAAAATATAAAAGAAATGCCGAAAAAGAAGGTGGACGATTAAGTAAATTTCCATTTCCGCCATTTCATGAAGAGAGAGCCTACGATATTTTGGATATTTTGGAACCAATATCTAAAGCAAAAAATGTTTCCATTTCGCAATTGGCGCTCGCCTGGTTATTGCATCAAAATGTGGTAACGAGTGTAATTATCGGTGCAACGAAACTTCACCAATTGGAAGATAATTTGAAATCTGTGGATGTTATTTTTAACGAAGAAGAATTAAAACAATTAGATGAAGTCAGCCAGTTACCGCCGGAATATCCAGGAAATGTGATTGAAGCAATGACCAGCGATAGAAGTTCAGGGGAAGATTTTTTAAATAAATAAATTGATTTTTTGCCTTTATAAAGTTTAAATTTGAATAATGAAAAGTGAAAAACCAACTTTTACCACGATTAATTCCGTTAAAGAACTACATACTTTGATGGGTTTGCCGGTTCCGTTAAATCCGTTGATCACGATTATTGATCATGCAAATGAAACATTAGGAAATATAAATGAAACAGATAAATTAGTTCTGAATTTTTACAATATTACCATTAAAAAAAGTTTTAAAGGAAAATTAAAATATGGTAAAAATGAATACGATTTTGATGAAGGTACGATGTCTTTTATTGCGCCGAACCAAGTCATAAGCCTTGATGCAGAACCTGAGCGCAACAAAATCGGCTGGTCTTTGTTATTTCATCCGGACCTTATTCAGAATTATAATTTGGGTAAAATTATTAAAATTATAACTTTTTTTCTTACTCTGCTAATGAAGCGCTTCATTTATCAGACGATGAAAACGCTTTGGTAGAAGCAATTGTTAAAAATATTGATAATGAAATAAAATCAAGACTGGATCATTTTAGTCAGTATCTAATTGTTTCTAATTTGGATCTGCTTTTAAATTATTGTGAGCGATTTTACGACCGGCAATTTCTGACGAGAAAAATGGTAAAAAATGATTTTCTTTCCAAATTTGAATTGGTTTTATCAAAGTATTTCCAGGAAAATTCTGATTTAAAATTGCCGACGGTTGAAAGTTTAGCAGAAGAAATGAACGTGTCTTCGGCCTATTTGAGTGATCATCTTCGTAATCTTATGGGACAAAATTGCCAGCAACACATTCACGAAAAATTAATAGAAAAAGCCAAAGAAATTTTAATTGGAACAAGCCATTCAGTAAGTGAAATCGCCTATCAATTAGGTTTTGAATATCCGCAATCTTTCAGCAAACTTTTTAAAAATAAGACTAAATTTACACCTTTAGAATATCGGAAATCATTTAATTAAAAAACTTTGCAGAGTCAAACTATTTTAGAAAAATTACCTTATAGTAAACCATTTTTGTTCGTTGATAAATTAATTTCCGTCGATGAAAATGGTGCAACAGGAACTTTTACTTTCAATGAAAACTTAGATTTTTATACAGGTCATTTTAAAAATAATCCAGTAACGCCGGGCGTTATTTTAACAGAATGTATGGCGCAAATTGGTTTAGTCTGTCTGGGAATTTATTTGATTAAAGATTTAACGGAAAAAAGTTTGGTCGCATTAAGTTCGACGCAAATTGATTTTTTAAAACCGGTTTTTCCAAATGAAAAAGTTACCGTGATTTCTGAGAAAATATATTTTAGATTTGATAAATTGAAATGTAAAGTTTTAATGAAAAATGAGAAAGATGAAATCGTTTGTGAAGGCATAATTTCCGGATTTATAAAAGAATAATTTTATGGAAAGAAGAGTTGTGATCACCGGTTTAGGCGTTGTTGCGCCAAATGGAATTACCGTTAATGATTTTTTAGAAGCCATAAAAACTGGAAAATCCGGGATAAAATTTGATCAGCAATTGGCAGATCTTAATTTTTCCTGTCAGGTTTCCGGCAAACCCGAAATTTCGGAAGAAAAAAAACGCGACTATTTTTCTGAACTTGAATTACGAAACTTTAATTCTACCGGAATTCTTTACGGCGTAATCGCAGGTTTAGATGCCTGGAAAGATGCCGGGTTAGAACCATCCGCAAGTGAAAATCCAGATTGGGAAAGCGGAACTATTTTCGGAACGGGAACTTCCGGGATCGATAAATTTCGGGAAAGTATTTATAAGATTGATGATCTGCAAACTCGAAAATTGGGAAGTACGGCGGTTTCACAAACAATGAACAGCGGAATTTCTGCTTATTTAGGCGGAAAATTAGGTTTGGGAAATCAGGTGACAACAAATTCTTCAGCGTGCACAACGGGAACTGAAAGTCTATTAATGGCTTTTGATCGAATAAAATCTGGCAAAGCAAAACGTATTTTAGCCGGAAGTACAAGTGATTCCGGGCCATACATTTGGGCAGGTTTTGATGCAATAAAAGTCTGTAATTTTAAATCAAATAATAGTCCGGAAGCAGCTTCACGACCAATGAGTGAAACGGCAGCAGGATTTGTTCCTGGAAGTGGCGCTGGCGCTTTTGTGGTGGAAGATCTGGAATCTGCTTTAGCGAGAAATGCGAAAATTTACTGTGAAATTCTTGGCGGAAATGTAAATTCGGGTGGACAAAGAGGCGATGGAAGTATGACTGCACCAAATTCGATCGCTGTTCAAAAGTGTGTAAAAGATGCTATTTTAGAAAGTGGAATCGAAGCTAAAGAAATAGATTATATAAACGGACATTTAACGGCAACTTCAAAAGATGCGATGGAAATTGAAAATTTAACCAAAGCATTAAATAGAGAAGGTAAAGATTTTCCGTATATCAATTCATTAAAAAGTCTCGTTGGTCATTGTCTTTCCGGTTCGGGAAGTGTGGAATCTGTTGCAACGGTTTTGCAATTGTACCATCAATTTTTGGCACCAAATGTCAATTGTGAAGATTTAAAACCTGAAATTGAAAGTTTAATTTCAAAAAAATCGATTCCAACAGAAATGCTTTCTGCGGATTTAAATATTGCAATGAAAGTAAGTTTTGGTTTTGGTGACGTGAACGGATGTGTTATCTTTAAAAAATATTAAACAAATAAAAAAAATGGACAGGCAGGAAGCAATAGAAAAATTAAAAGTTATCGTGAAACCTTATGTGAAAAATGAGGAAGCGCTCAATAATTTAACAGAAGATACAGATTTCATAAATGATCTAAATATAAATTCTGCCAATTTGGTGGATGTCATTTTGGATGTTGAGGAAGTTTTTGATATCGAGATCGATGCAGATTCAATGGAAAAAATGCGTGATGTAAAATCTGCCATTGCAGTAATTGAAGAAAAGTTGGCACTTTAATTTATTAAAAAGGCATTTAAAAACATATAAATGGTATTTAGATTAAATCGCATTGATATATTAATAATATAAATTCTGATTTTTATCATTTATCTGTTAATTATTTATAATGTATTGTTGTATTTACAATAATTGTTACTAATTTTGCGGTATCAAAAAAGAATAAAAACAATAAGAATATGTCAACAATTATTATAGGATTATTTCCTACACAACAAGACGCAAAAAAATTAGCAGCAGACTTAGAAAACTTTGGTTTTGCAAACGAAGATTATATAGTTTACATCAATGAAGAAAGTAAGACGGAAGACACTTTATGGACGAGATTATTTGGTGGAAGAACGCCAAAATTTATCCCAAATGAAAAGGATGCTTTGATCACAAGCGTTTCCGCAAAAAATGAAAACGAAGTAAAAGCAGTGAAAGAAATTTTTTCAAATCACGAAGCAATTCATATTTATGAATTAAATGATGTTAATATAGAAGAAGCAAAATCTTTGGATTATTTAAAGAAAATTGTAAACATTCGGGCTAAAGCTGAAGTTTATACCAATCCATCCATCTCATCTGCAAAACATCTAACTTTAAACCAGGGAATTCTTTTAAACTAAAAGTCTTTCTCTAAATAGACAACCAAATCAGAAGTAAAACTTTTACTTCTGATTTTTTTTGTTCCCAAAATACTTCTATATATTTACTTCAAATAATTATTATGGGATTAAAAAAACTGGCATTTTTTGCTTTTATTTTCACAAATGTTTTTGCTTTTTCTCAGCAGAAAACGTACTGCAATCCAATTAATATTGATTACGGATATACGCCAATACCAAATTTTGCCGAACAGGGTAAACATCGTGCAACAGCAGACCCTGTAATCGTCAATTTTCACAATAAATATTTTTTATTTTCAACAAATCAAGCGGGTTATTGGTGGAGTACGGATATGGCAGACTGGAAGTTTGTTTCCCGTAAATTTTTACTGCCAAAAAATAAGGTTTATGACGAGCTTTGCGCACCTGCCGTTTTTGTTATGAAAGACGAAATGTATGTTATTGGATCTACGCAGGGACCGGAATTTACCATGTGGAAAACGAAAGATGGAACAACCGATGATTGGGAAGTCGCAGTGAATGACTTTAAAGTTGGCGCGTGGGATCCGGGATTTTTGTATGATAAAGAGCTAGATAAATTATTTCTCTACTGGTATTCAAGCAACGAATTTCCTATTATTGGAACTGAAATTGATATCAAAACGCTGCAGTCAAACGGCTATGTAAAACCTTTGTTGAAACTTCATCCGGAAGATCACGGTTGGGAAAGATTTGGGGAAAATAATCAGGATGTTTTTCTGCAACCCTTTATAGAAGGTGCCTGGATGACAAAATATAAAGGCAAATATTATCTGCAATATGCTGCGCCAGGTACTGAGTTCAGCGGTTATGCGGATGGCGTTTACACCAGCAATCAGCCTTTGGACGGTTTTGCTTATCAAAAAGAGAATCCTTTTTCTTACAAGCCGGGCGGTTTTGCCCGCGGAGCTGGTCACGGTGCTACTTTTGAAGATAATTATGGACAATTTTGGCATGTTTCAACCATTGGTATTTCGACAAAAAATAACTTTGAACGAAGAACTGGGATTTGGCCCGCAGGTTTTGATAAAGATGATGCACTTTATTCTAATACTGTTTTTGGTGATTATCCTACTTTTTTACCAGATTTTTCTAAAAAATCTGATCATCAAAAAGGATTATTTGCCGGCTGGATGTTGCTCAATTATAACAAGCCTGTTCAGGTTTCCTCAACTTTAGGCGGTTTTCAACCGAACTTTGCGGTTGACGAAGATATTAAAACCTATTGGAGTGCAAAAAGCGGAAATTCTGGTGAATGGTTTCAAACAGATCTGGGAGAAATTTCGACTATTAATGCTATTCAAATTAATTATGCTGATCAGGATGCAGAATTTTTAGGTAAAACATTAGGCAAAATGCACCAGTATAAAATTTTAGCTTCTGATGATGGTAAAAACTGGAAAATTTTAATTGATAAATCTAAAAATCAAAAAGACGTTCCACACGATTATATTGAATTGGAAAAACCAACAAAAGCGCGTTTTCTTAAAATGCAAAATTTAAAAATGCCCACAGGAAAATTTGCCTTAAGTGGTTTAAGAATTTTTGGTAAAGGTTCTGGTGACAAACCTGTGAAGGTTGAAAATTTTGTTCCGCTTCGAACAGATCCTGCGAAATTTGGGGAAAGAAGAAGTGTTTGGTTGAAATGGCAGCAAAATGATAAAGCAGACGGTTACAATATTTACTTCGGAAAATCACCGGATAAACTTTACGGAAATATAATGGTTCTGGGCAAAAATGAATATTATTTTGGCGGCGCAGACAGAGCTGATCCTTATTATTTTCAAATAGAAGCCTTTAATAATAATGGGATTTCGGAAAGAAGTGAAATAAAAGAAGCGAAATAAATTTTGTTATGAATTTTTCTATTCAAAAAGAATTATCAAATGATAATGTAATTTTAAAACCATTGCAGGAAAGTGATTTTGAAGCCTTATTTTTTCAAGCCGCAGATGAAGAAGTCTGGTCTCAGCATCCCAATAAAAACCGGTTTAAAAGAGAGGTTTTTGAAAACTTTTTTGTGGGCGCTTTGGAAAGTAAAGGCACTTTTATAATTATTGACAAACCGACAAACCAAATTATTGGAAGTACTCGATTTTATGATTTTAATGAAATTGAAAACAGTATTTTCATTGGATATACTTTTTACGGAAAAAAGTTTTGGGGTAAAAATTACAATTCTCAGGTTAAAAAATTAATGCTGGATTATATTTTTCAGTTTGTTGATTATGTGAATTTTTATGTGGGAAATGAAAATTTTCGGTCGCAAAAAGCTATGGAAAAATTAGGTGCTGAAAATAGGGGAGAAGTTGAAATTGCTTATTTCAGTGAAGAATCGAGAAGTAATTTTCTCTATTTGATTAAGAGAAAAAATTGGTTTGTTTAATCTTTTTAAACAAATTTTAAAAAATAAAAAAACTGATTTTTTCTTGGTTAAAAAAATATCAAAACAAACGTTATAGTTTAAATCAATCAAAAAATGAAAATTGATAGAAAGATTTTTATAATTTAGTGCCATCAAAATTTAATAAAATATCACGTTTATAATGAATACAGATAATCAAAATCCGATGGGCAAATGTCCTTTTAACCATGAAGCTATTAAACAAACTTCTGGAGGTGGAACAACAAACAGAGATTGGTGGCCAAACCAGTTAAAAGTTAATATTTTAAGACAACATTCAGATCTTACAAACCCGATGGATGAAGGTTTTGATTATGCTGAAGAATTTAAAACTCTTGACTTACAAGCGGTCAAAAATGATCTTTTTACTTTGATGACGGATTCTCAGGATTGGTGGCCGGCAGATTATGGTCATTATGGACCATTTTTTATAAGAATGGCGTGGCACAGCGCAGGAACTTACAGAACCGGTGACGGTCGTGGCGGTTCTGGCTCAGGAATGCAAAGATTTGCGCCGCTGAACAGCTGGCCGGATAATGTAAATTTAGATAAAGCAAGATTATTGCTTTGGCCAATCAAACAAAAATATGGCAAAAAAATTTCCTGGGCAGATTTATATATTTTAGCTGGAAATTGCGCTTTAGAATCAATGGGTTTAAAGCCATTTGGTTTTGGTGGCGGTAGAGCTGATGTTTGGGAACCAGATGTTGATACTTATTGGGGTTCAGAAAAAAAGTGGCTGGCTGGAGATATCCGTTATGAATATGGTTCTGAAGGCGTTGATGAAAATCATGGTGTTTTGGTTTCTGATGACGATGCAGATGGAAAAGTACATTCCAGAGATTTAGAAAATCCTTTGGCTGCCGTTCAAATGGGTTTAATTTATGTTAATCCTGAAGGACCGGATGGTAATCCAGACCCTTTATTGTCTGCAAAAGATATCCGCGATACTTTTGGTAGAATGGCAATGGATGATTATGAAACTGTTGCATTAATAGCAGGTGGACACACTTTTGGGAAAACACACGGTGCTGCTTCTGCGGAACACGTTGGTGCAGAACCCGAAGCTGGAAGCATCGAAGCACAGGGTTTAGGTTGGAAAAATTCTTTTGAAACAGGAAAAGGTGAACATACTATTTCAAGTGGATTAGAAGGAGCCTGGACGACAACGCCAGCACAATGGAGCAATAATTATTTTGAAAATTTATTTGGTTTTGAGTGGGAATTAACTAAAAGTCCGGCTGGTGCTCATCAATGGAAGCCTGTAAATAATGGCGGCGCGGGAACAGTTCCAGATGCACACAATCCAGAAAAAAGTCATGCACCATTTATGCTGACTTCGGATATTGCGCTTCGTGTAGATCCTGCTTATGAAAAAGTTTCGAGACATTTTTATGAAAATCCCGATGAATTTGCTGATGCATTTGCAAGAGCCTGGTTTAAATTAACACACCGTGATATGGGACCAATTGAACGTTATTTAGGTTCTGATATTCCAAGTGAAGAATTGATCTGGCAAGATCCTATTCCTGCTGTCGATCATGAATTAATTTCTGATGAAGAAGCAGAAATTTTGAAAAACAAAATCTTAGAAACTGGATTAACTGTTTCAGAATTGGTTTTCACCGCCTGGTCTTCTGCCTCAACTTTTAGAGGTTCAGACAAAAGAGGTGGCTCAAATGGCGCAAGAATTAGATTGGAACCGCAAATTAACTGGAAAGTAAATAAACCACAACAATTGGCAGAAGTTTTAACAAAATTAGAAAGTATTAAAACTGATTTTAATAACTCTCAATCTGGAAACAAAAAAGTTTCAATTGCAGATTTAATCGTTCTTGCAGGAAATGCAGGTGTTGAAGAAGCGATTAAAAATGCTGGTCATGATTTAAAAGTTCCTTTCATTGCGGGAAGAGGAGATGCGTCACAAGAGCAAACTGATATAGAATCTTTCGACGTGATGGAACCAATTTCTGACGGTTTTAGAAACTATTTAAAAACAAGATATACAGTTTCTGCTGAAGAATTATTATTGGATAAAGCGAATTTATTAACCTTAACAGTTCCCGAAATGACGGTTCTAATTGGCGGAATGCGTATTTTAAATACTAATTTTGATAATTCTAAAAACGGCGTTTTCACTCAAAATCCTGAAAGTTTATCTAATGATTTCTTTGTAAATTTATTAGACATGAGCACAACGTGGAGCGCTACTTCAGACGATCAGCAATTATTTGAAGGTAGAAACCGTAAAACCGGTGAAGTAAAAATGAAAGGAACCAGAGTTGATTTAATTTTCGGTTCAAACTCAGAATTACGTGCGATTGCAGAAGTTTATGCTTGCAGCGATTCCAAAGAAAAATTTGTAAAAGATTTCGTTGCTGCGTGGACGAAAGTAATGAATCTTGGTCGCTACGATTTAAAATAACTTAGTTAGTTATATTGATAGAAAAAGGTGGTTCGTAATGAGCCACCTTTTTCGTTTTAATATCAGAATTATTTATTTTAATCTTTTTTATAGGAATACTCGTGGCGTTTTATCCAGATATTTTCGTCTAAAAACTTGACTTCTTTTATGTTGTTAAAGGTTTTTGCCCCAAAAAGATAAGTATGTTTTATAATTGCGGGTTTATTTTCGTTTCCATCTTTTCCCGTTTGCTCGGTAATGATTTCGATAGTTCTATTCGGTAATTTTCTTCGCGATTTTATAAGTTCTTTATCGATATATAAACCATCTTTTGAGATTGAAATTGTATCAAATGAATTCGCACTTTTTTCGTTTGGATAACTATTGGAAAAAATAAATTTATTAGTATTTTTTATTCTTGTGACCTCAATATTGGCCGGCATTGTATAACGTTTGCCGCTGGAATAATCAAGATAAGTTAGAGAACCTTGCCAGCTTCCGATCAGATTATTAAAATCACCAGAGGTTTTTTTAAAATTGCTTTGCGCAGTGATAAATGTACAGCAGAAAATAATTAAACCATAACCGAAGTAAAACTTTATTTTTCTCATTATTTTTTATCTTAGTTAAAATTTACCAGCCACCACTCGCGCCGCCACCGCCAAAACTTCCGCCACCGCCAAAACCGCCAAAACCGCCGCCGCCAGAACCACCTCCGAAGCCGCCTCCAAAACCGCCACCTCCCATTGGAAAAGGAAAAAATCCACCGGGATAATTTCTTCTGCCTCGTCGTGAAAGACCGACATCATCGTCATCATTATTGCCACCACCTTTATTTTTAAGAAAATTAAAAAGAAAAATAATCACAAAAACAATCAGCATAATTTGAAAATAACTCAAGCCTTCCTTTTTTTCGGGTTTTTTTATGGGTTTAAATTTTCCCTGCACAGCTTCCATAATCGCAGTTGTGCCGCGGTCAATTCCCGTAAAATATTGATTTTGTTTAAATGCAGGCGTTACCAGATAATCCATGATCTGGCCTGCAACCGAAGCCGTAAGATATTGTTCCACAGCGCGACCTTGCTGAATCGACATGGTGTGATCATCGGTCGCAATTAAAAAAACAACACCGTTGTCGACGCCTTTTTGCCCAATTCCCCATTGTTCGCCGTACATTGTAGCAAGAAAATTAACGTCCTGTCCGCCAGTTGTTGGTATGATGACGACTTCAATTTCCGTTGAAGTAGAATCTGAAAACTTAATTAATTTTTGGTTTAAAGTTTCTTTTTCCTGTGCGTTTAAAACTCCCGCCTCGTCGTAAACCGGATATAAAACTGCTGGTTTTTTTGCAACATTTTGCGCTGAAATTAGCAGACTAAAACCAATCAGTAAAAAAGTTAAAAAACGTTTAAGAGAAAGTGATCTCATCAGATAATTCATTTTCATTTTTTCCAGTTACAGGAAAATATTTTTTAAGTTCGATACCTGTTTTTAAGATGGCATTTTTTAAACCATCACAAAAATTTTGCTGCGCAAATTCTTTGGTCGCTTCATCATGAATTTTATCCCAAAAACTTTGTTTTACTACTTCATGAATTCCCGTGTCGCCAATTATTGTAAGATATTTTTGTTCAAAATTAATATGAAACAAAACGGCGTTTCTCTGTGCCGTATGTTCCATATTTAATGATTTAAAGATCTCAAAGGCGATTTTAGCATTTTGAGTTTCTGTGGTAGAATCTACATGTACACGAATTTCCCCCGTAGAATTATTTTCCGCAGTCTGAATGGCTTCTACTAAAGAAGCAAGATCATTATTTGATAAAAACTCCATTATTTATTTAAAAACTTCCGGTGCTTTTGCTGCGCCTGCGTCTGCTTTAAAATAAGGTTTCTCTTTAAAGTTGGTAAAATTTGCCAGAATATTATTTGGAAAAGTTTTTATAGAAGTATTGTAATCCTGTGCTGCCGTATTAAAATAAACTGTTTCCGTTCTCACGCTGTTTTCTATCGCCGTATATTCTCTTTGAAAATTCAAATATTGCTGATCTGCTTTTAAGTTTGGATAGCTTTCTACAACTGCCATTAATCTGCTTAAAGATCCTGTCAATTCGCCTTGTGCAGCCTGAAATTTCGCCATATCCGCTTCAGTCATATTAGATGGATCGATATTAATTGCAGTAGCTTTTGAACGCGCTTCTATAACGTCTGTAAGTGTACTTTTTTCAAAATTTGCGTAAGATTTTACTGTGTTTTCCAAAGCTGGAATTAAGTTGGCTCTTTTTTGGTAAACCGTTTCAACATTTGACCATTTTGTGTTTACATTTTGTTCTTTTGTAACAAAATTATTGTAGCCACTTTTACCCCAAAAGAAAGCAATTGCCGCAATTACCAAGAGAACGATGCCGATTGTTCCGGCGCTCATACAACCTCTGTTTTTCATAGTTTAATTTTTTATAATGTTAAATTTGCGGATCAAATATACAAATTATGTCTTAAATTTGCCGAAAATAATAATTGAATGGTTACGTTGATAGTTGCGATGGGTGAGAATAATGAAATTGGCTATAAAAACCAGCTTCTTTGGCATCTTCCGAAAGATTTAAAACATTTTAAAGAATTGACAACTGATCATCCGATAATAATGGGTCGGAAAACTTTTGAAAGTATAGGTAAAGTGTTGCCAAACCGCACCAATATTGTGATCAGCAATAAAGACGATTGGTTTGAAGAAGGAATATTGATCGTGGGAAGTATTAAGGAAGCTATTAAGTTCGCAAAAAAAATTAATGAAGAAATATTCGTGATTGGTGGTGGAAGTATTTATGGACAAACTATCGAATTTGCGGATGTTTTAAAAGTGACTTTGGTAAAAACTGCGTTAAAAGCCGATACTTTTTTTCCAAAAATTAAAGGAAAAGAATTTTTAAAAACCGAGGAGATCTGCCATGAAGCAGACGAAAATAATGAGTTTGATTTTTGTTTTCAAACCTGGGAACGGAAAAAAAACTGATCAAATCGGAATCTAAAAACAAAGTGTTTTAAACTTTGAAATCTAAATTTCGAATTCTATCTTTGCACCTTTAAAATAATTAAATGAACAAGTATATAAAATTTTTATTTGCCGCCTTAATGATCGCTGCTGGAATTTTCCTGATGTTAAACAGAAACATAGGTTGGGGAATTGTTGTTGTGATTTTAGCTGGAATCCCAATATTTTTATTTTTTAAAAATGAAATTATATTATTGGCTTTTCTGCAATTACGAAAACAAAAAATGGATAAAGCTGCAGATTGGTTGACGAGTATCACAGATTATGAAAAACAACTGCACAAATCTCAATATGGTTATTACCACTATTTACAAGGCTTAACTTTAGCCGAACATCAACCGCAAAAAGTAGAACCATACATGAAAAAAGCCCTGGAGTTTGGTTTAAATATGAAGCATGATCGCGCAATGGCGACATTAAATATTGCTGCAGGTGCTTTACAAAAGGGTAGAAGACAGGAAGGCGCAAGACTTTTAGAGGAAGCAAAAAAACTGGATACTGCCGGAATGATGACTGAACAAATAAAGATGCTTAAAGACCAAATGAAATTACCAACGATGCAAAAACATATGCATAATCCGAATATGAGAAATAGAGGTAAATTTTAAAACAATTTCTTCAATAATATAAAATCCCGAAAATTAATTTTCGGGATTTTTTTTATTCTACATTTCAGAATTATTTTTGTCAGACCAGTAAAACTTAGGTATTTCCCATTGAAATTTCACCGCTAAAGTTCGCACCGCAACTATTGTTATAATGGTGAAAATTTGCACAAATGTGTAGGAAAATGTTAGGTATTTTACAGCGAACAAAAAAACTGCGCCGCCAATAATACAAGCCGTGGCGTAGATTTCTTTTCTAAAAATTAGTGGAATTCTGTTTAACAAAATATCTCTAATAATTCCGCCAAAACAGCCGGTTATTGTTCCTAATGTCAAACAAATAATAGGATGAAGATGCGCGGAAAGTCCTTTCTGAACACCAATTATGGTAAAAAGTCCTAATCCGATACTATCAAATAAAAATAGAGTGACACGAAATTTATTTTCTAAAGATTTAATGAGCATTGCGATCATACACGAGCCGAAAATGACGGCGCAAATAAAAATATCATGCATCCAGAAAACCGGTACGCCAATTAAAATATCACGCACAGTTCCGCCACCAACGGACGTAACGAAAGAAATAATTAAGACACCGAAAGGATCAAAGCGTTTTTGCATCGCAGCAAACGCGCCCGACATTGCAAAGGAAATCGTTCCTAAAATTTCGATGATAAAATTTAATTGCTCGTGCATGTTTCAATGAGTAATCTTTAATGAGTAATGAGTAATTTGGAGAATGTTTAATTATCGGGGTAAATTATCTTGTAATTTCTTTTTATAGGTTGTCATCACTTTTACAATTTCATCGCATTCCGCTTTTAAGGGATTTAATTTTTCAGTTGATAAATATGACATCTCTTCAATTACTTCTAACCAAAATTGTGTTTCATCTACTTCTTCTACAACGACGCACAATTTTGCAAATTTTTCTTTTTCAGATCTTGCTCTTCCAACTGCTCTATAATTTGCAGCAACCGAGGTCGAAGACCTATAAATTTGTTTTCTTATGACAGCTAAATCTTCTGAATATTTCAAAACGGAAAGTTCCTTTAAAATTAAAATACAAAGTTTTTTAGTTCTGTCCCTAAAAATTTGATTGTAATCGAGATTACTCATCATTTAATTTATTACTTATTAAAGATTGCTTATTACTCATACTCTTACCGCATCCGGAACCAAAATTTCATAATTACCTTTAAATGAAATGATTTCCCGCACAATACTGCTGCTTATGAAAGATTTTCCGGCAGATGTTAGAAGAAAAATAGTTTCGATTTTATTGTCCTGTGTCAAAGTTCGGTTGGTTTGTGCGATGGCTTTTTCAAATTCAAAATCTGCGGGATTTCTTAAGCCTCGAAGAATAAAATTAACGTCTTTACTTCGGCAATAATCGATGGTTAAACCTTCAAAAGAATCAACCTCTACATTTGGGAAATTTTTAAAAGTTTTTTTAATGAAGTCCATTCTTTGTTCGATTGAAAACATATATTTCTTTTGAGAATTTTGGCCAATTGCAATAATTATTTTGTCAAAAAGCGGCACCGCTCTTTCTACAATATCGAAATGACCAAGCGTGATAGGATCAAATGAACCCGGAAATACTGCAGTTTTCATATAAATTAATTTTAGATTTTATATTATTAATTTTAGATTTAATCACTTTATTTGAAATCTAAAATTAAACTTTTATAATTATTTTAAAAGCGCTTTTTCTACTTCGTTACCGCAAAGATCTTCCAGCGAAATGCCATAAATTTTTGCCTGTTGTGGTAAGATACTTGCCGGCGAAAATCCTGGATTGGTATTCATTTCCAACATATATGGCGTACCGTCCATTATTATAAACTCTGAACGAGAAAAACCGCTCATTCCCAAAGAGTTGTAAGCTTTTTTGGCAATATTTTCAATTTTTATCCGTGTATCTTCATCAATTCTAGCTGGTGTGATTTCCTGTGAAGCACCTTCATATTTAGCTTCATAATCAAAAAATTCATTTTCTGACACAATTTCTGTAATTCCTAAAACTATTGTTTCACCTTTATAATCAAGAACGCCAACTGAAACTTCCATACCATCTAAAAAGCTTTCAATTAAAATTTCATCGTCTTCCGCAAAAGCAAAATCAATAGCTTTTTGTAGATTTTTAATGTCTTTTAATTTTGTAATTCCCAATGAAGAACCGGATTGATTTGGTTTAACAAAAACCGGCAATCCTAATTTCTCAATAACTTCATCTTCGGAAACGCTTTCTCCTTTTCTCAAATAGATACTTTTTGCGGAAAGAATATTATATTTTGAAAGGACTGCAAGTGTGTCTTTTTTGTTAAACGTTAAAGCGCTTTGGTAAAAATTACAACCTGTATATTTTTGATGAACCGCGTCCCAATAAGCCTGCAAAATACCATTTTCGCCGGGCGTTCCGTGGATAATATTGAAACAAACGTCAAATTTTAAATTTTGTCCGTCAAGATCAACGCTGAAATCATTTTTGTTTATTTCAATTTTTTCACCATCATCTTTTATGAAAAACCAACCTTCTTTTAAAACCTGTACTTTAAATACATTATAAAGGTATTTATTTAAAGAATCAAAAATGAGTTGTCCACTTTTGAGTGAAACTACAGATTCATTGGAATAGCCGCCCATTACGACTGCAATATTTTTCTTTGTCATGTGAGAAAATTTGAAAGGCAAATTTAGATAAATGTTTTTTGGTAATCATTTATTTTAAAATCTATTTAAAGAATTAAAATTAAAGGAGTCACCAAATCCGAAAAAGAATTTTTATATATTTGCGTTTACATTTTAACTAAATAAAAACTATGCTGAAATCAATGTTCCACTGGAAGGTATTGGTAAATTTGCTTCTTGCTTTGGGTATTTTTACCGCACTGGTTTGGCTTACGTTCAGGTGGTTAGAATTTCACACCAATCACGGCAAAGAGATCGTTGTTCCTACTTTGGTCAATCAATCTGTACAAAATGCCATTAAAATTTTAGATGAACAGGGTTTAGAATATGAGGTTGACAGTTTAGAATATAATCCAAAATACAAACCTTTTCAGGTTATAAAAATTTATCCTGCTTCTGGATCGCACGTGAAAGATGGCAGAATCGTTCGTTTGGCAGTAAATCCGCGTTCCTGGGCGCCGGTTTCCGTTCCGGATGTTTTGGATCGGTATAAAGGTTTGGCTTTTAGACAACTGGAATTGGTTGGGTTAAAAGTTGGTGACACTATTTATGAGCCAAGTATTCAGCGTGATGCGGTTATCAGAATGCAGTTTAATGGTTCAGTATTAAAACCGGGAACTTTAATTCCTAAATTCTCCACTATAGATTTAATTATAGGCGCGGGACCTAGAAGAGATATTACTATTCCGAATTTAGTTGGTTTAACCGTGCAGGAAGCAAAAGCGATAATCTCTCAAAATCTTTTTGAAGTAGGATTAGTTGATTTTGAAGACGGCGGTAAAGATGAATCTGACCTTGTATATTATCAGGATCCGGAAAGTTATTCTGTTCGCGATCAGGGAATGCAGATTGATATTTGGGCAAGTAAAAAAACACCAGCCGAAATGGGCGGCAAAATATCGCAGCTAAATTCCATGTACCGTATTAAAATTGATACCACAACGCCAACTATTCGGGATTACCAACCGCCGATCTACAGAGAAACGCCTACAATCCCAGAACAGACGCAACCAACTTCAACTCCGAAAACTTCTACAGAAACAGTGAAGCCAAAGGTTGAAAAAACAACTTCTACACAACCCGCCAAAAAGGAAACGCCGGTCACGGTTAAGCCAAAAGCTAAAAAAGTGGTTGTAGAATAGATAATTAGAAAGCTTTAAGAAAATTAAAGCTTTTTTATTTTAAAACAGTTATGATAAAAGAAGAAGATAAAGAAGACGATCTCAATGATGAGAATGAAAATGAGGAGGAAAATACTGGTCTTTACGAACATTTTAATATAAAAGTTGACGCCAATCAATCTTTGCTTAGAATTGATAAATATCTTTTAATTTTTCGTCAAAATTCTACCAGAAATAAGGTTTCGCAGGCTTGTCGTGCAGGAAATGTGTTGGTAAATGGAAATGCTGTAAAACAAAATTACCGCGTAAAACCCGGCGATGAAATTTCAGTGCTTTTAGCACATCCGCCGCGGGAAAATGTGATTGTTCCCCAGGATATTCCTTTACAAATAATATATGAAGATAATGACGTTTTGGTTGTTGATAAAGCAGCCGGAATGGTTGTACATCCAGGTCATGGGAATTGGGACAAAACTTTAATCAATGCGCTGGCGTTTCATTTTCAAAAGGATAAAAATTTTAAATCAGATCTTGATCGGGTAGGTTTAGTGCATCGCATTGACAAAGACACTTCCGGTTTGCTCGTTATTGCAAAAAATGAGTATGCCTTAAGCTATCTCGCAAAGCAGTTTTTTGACCGAAAAACAAAACGCCTTTACTGGGCTTTTGTCTGGGGGAATTTAGCGGAAGAAGAAGGCACAATTACGGGAAATATTGGCCGACATCCGAAAAACCGGATGCAAATGTTCACTTATGTGGATGGAAGCGAAGGCAAACACGCCGTTACACATTTCAAAGTTTTAGAAAGGTTTAAATACATGACTTGGGTAGAATGCAAGCTTGAAACGGGAAGAACGCATCAAATAAGGGCTCATTTTAAACATTTAGGCCACACTTTATTTAATGATGAAAGATACGAAGGTCATCAAATATTAAAAGGAATCAATTTACCAAAATATAAAAAATTTATCCAAAATGTATTTGAAATATTACCAAGACACGCTTTACATGCGCACACGCTGGGTTTCGTGCATCCTGTGACGAAAGAAGAAATGTATTTTGAAAGTCCGATGCCCGATGATATGCTTCAAGCCGTAGAAAAATGGCGAAATTATTTAGAAAACAATTAGATTTTATATTTTTTACTTAAATTTGACGTTATTAGATTTTAAAAAACTGTGAAAAAACTTTATATTCTTTTTTTAATTCAAATATCTGCTATTTCATTTGCGCAGGAAACTTTGCCGATTTATCAGCAATATCTGCTTGATGGTCAGTTTTTAATAAACCCTGCACATTATGGGGAAACGGATGATATCGTTTTAAATGGTAATTACCAAAAGCAGTTTTCCAAACTTTCAGAATCTCCAAATGTCCAATCTGTCGGCATTCACGCTAATATTTTTGACAGAGTGGGTGGCGGAATATCTTTTTTTCGTGATCAAAACGGTCCAATTTCTTCCAACGGAATTACTGCCGGTGCGTCTTATTTTATTCCGCTAAGTGATGAAGGCGAAAGAAAAGACCAGTTTTCTTTCGGTACGAATGTCAATTTTTATAATTTAAGCTTTGATTATGGCGCTTTAAATCCGCAAGACCCGAACGATCCTTTGCTTTATGACGGCAACAATAATATTTTTATAGCTTACGGAAATATTGGTATGCAGGCAACTTTTAAAAACTTTTTCGGTGGCGCCTCGGTTTTGGATATTCCTTTAAGTAACGACATTCCGATTGTCAATGGTATCGAGCCTTCTCCCACGAAATATATTTTAAATCTTGGTTATGATTATGTTATAACCGAAGGCATTTCTGTAGAACCGTCCATTTTAATGAACCTAAATACAAATTCCTCAAAATTAATTGATTATAATCTTTTGGCGAAAGTTTACAGCGACACCAATCTTTTCGCGGCAGGAGTAAGTTTTAGAACGGCAAGTGACAATGTTGGAAGTCAGCAGCTTAGTATTTCGCCGATAATTAAAGCAAAAATAAACAGATTTACTTTTGGTGCATCTTACAATATGGGTTTATCCGACATTCAAACTTACGGTGGCAGCAGTTTTATGTTGAGCGTTGGTTATAATTTTGAAAATTTTATTAATCCAAGAGGTTACAGATACAGATAGTTTTTTTTGGGGGCAGCTTTTCCGCCTTCCGTTCCCGCTTTTTTTATTCCGCTGCGCTCCACAAAAAAGAGCTCCACTCAAGTCGGGCTGCAAATTTTTGCTGTATTTGAAAATTATTTTAATTTTAATAAGATTTTATTCAAAAAAATTTTCATTTTTCGTACTTCCTAAAACCTACAAGCTAACTAATTGATTTATATACACATTCCATTCTGCAAACAAAAATGCAGTTACTGCAATTTTCATTTTTCCACTTCATTAAATTTGAAAGATGAGATGATTTCCGCGATGGCAAAAGAAATAAATCTGCGCCAAAACGAACTGGAAAATAAAACCTTAAAATCCCTTTATTTCGGCGGTGGAACGCCATCATTATTAAAAGTCGATGATTTAAAATTTCTAATAGACGAAGTTTTAAAATACCACACTTTTGATCCAAATATTGAAATTACGTTAGAAGCAAATCCCGATGATTTAAGTCAAAGTTTTTTAAAGGAACTCTCAAATACTGAATTCAATCGTCTTTCGATCGGAACGCAATCTTTCTTTGAACCGGATTTAAAAATGATGAACCGCGCGCATAATTCCGAAGAAGCCGAAAGTTCTATCAAACGCGCCCAGGATTTTGGTTTTGAAAATATAAGTATTGATTTAATTTACGGTTCGCCAACTTCCAACATGAAGATTTGGAAAGAAAATTTACAAAAAACAATCGATCTTAAAGTGCCGCATATTTCTTCTTATGCTTTAACGGTTGAACCTCAAACTGCACTTCACCAATGGGTTTTAAGTAATAAAATTGTCAAACCAAATGAATCCGAACAAAATGAAGAATTTTATTTTATGTCAGGTTTTTTGAAAGAAAATGGTTTTGAACATTATGAAATTTCAAACTTCGCAAAACCTGGTTTTCACTCCAAACATAATTCCGCCTATTGGAATTACAATGAATATTTAGGAATCGGTCCATCCGCACATTCTTATAATGGCAGAACGAAACGCAGCTGGAATATCGCCAATAATTCAAAATACATTCAGGAAATCGCTTCCAATAAATTACCGCTTGAAACAGAAATTTTAAGCGAAAAAGAACAATTCAACGAAATGGTTATGATCGGATTGCGAACAATTTGGGGCATGAATTTTCCGAAGTTAAAACAAAAAATATCAGAGGAATTATTTCAAAAAGCAGAAATTTCAATCAATCAAAAACTCGCAGACGGATTTCTTGTTTTAGAAAATGATTTCCTGAAAATTCCCGAAAAACATTGGTTTCTTTCCGACGGAATCGCGAGTGATTTATTTTTGGTTTAAATTCAAGATTCAAGATTCAAGATTCAAGATTCAAGATTCAAGAGCCAAGAACCAACACGTCAAATTTGTATCATTTGTTTTTTAAAATGAAAAATATTTGTGCAATTCATATCAAAAATCTTACAAAAAATCCAAACCAGAAGTTTATAAAAAAACATTAAATTTGTTTATTCAATCTACAGCTTTTGAAAACTAAAAAACCCGATTTCACTCATCTTTCCGCCTCTCAACCCATTGGTATTTTTGATTCCGGAGTTGGTGGTTTAACTGTTGCAAAAGAGATAAAACGCTTAATGCCGCATGAAAATCTTATTTATTTCGGCGACACAAAACATTTACCTTACGGCGATAAATCCAAGGATGCAATCATCGGATATTCTGTAAAAATTGCGCAATTTTTATTAGAAAAAAACTGCAAAGCAATTGTTATTGCCTGTAATTCGGCGACGGCAAATGCGCTGAAAGAAGTTTTGGAACTGGTTCAAAATCAGGCTTTGGTTTTTGATGTTATCAATCCGGTTGCAGAAAAGGTGGCTTTTGAAATTCACACAAACGTCGGCGTAATTGCCACGAAAGCAACTATAAACTCCGGACTTTACCGCAAAAGTATCCGTAAACATAATAAGTTTATCAAAGTCGATGAACTGGCAACACCACTTCTCGTGCCCGCGATTGAAGAAGGTTTAAAGAATCACGCGATTACACATTCCATCATTTACCATTATCTGAGCAATCACAAATTAAAAAATATTGAAACTCTTATTTTGGGTTGCACACATTATCCTTTGTTGATTGATGAAATCCGTCAATATTATGGAAACCGTGTGAGAGTAATAGATTCACCAAATATTGTGGCCAATCAGGTTCGGCATTTATTAGAAAAAAAACATCTTTTAAATGAAAAAAATCCAGAACCGACTTATGATTTTTACCTTTCAGATATCACTAAAAATTTCGAAAAGATCTCTAAAAAATTCTTCGGCAAAACTATCGAATTGAAGTTGCAGGTTTTGTAGAATTTGGGCGCCAATTTCCACCTTCCGTTCCCAAAACGAGGAACGAATTTCGATGATTCAAATAAAAATAATATAAATTCTAAATCAATCTTTTTACTTCGAAATTGATTTTTTCAATAGAAAATTTATTTAAGCAAAAAGGATTTCCACTCAAGTCGGGGCGTAGATTGTCGAATTTAGAAGTGATGTCCCAAAAAAAAGTTTAACCAACAATATTTTTTTGAAGACTGAAGAATTTTTCTTTGTGAACTTGTAGAATCCTTTTAAGGAATTCTTTGTGACTTTGTGGTTAAATTGAGGTTATTTTTCCAGCAACAAACTCACCCATTCTTCCCGCTGAATTTTCTTTTTTAGTTTCAAATTTTCTGCGTAGCAAACTTCCAAAATATCATCTACATCAAAAAAGCACAGACCGGAAAGTAAAAGTTCTCCGTTTTCATTCAGGTTTTTTATATAAACAGGAATATCTGAAATTAAAATATTGCGGTTGATATTTGCTAAAATGATGTCAAAACTTTCTTTGCCTAAATTATCAGCAGTTCCCAGTTCCACTTTAAAATCAACATTATTTCTTGCCGCATTTTCGCCGGAATTTTCTACAGACCATTCATCAATGTCAATTGCCAAAGTATCTGCAGCACCGCGCATCTTTGCAAAAATCGCCAAAACAGAAGTTCCGCAACCCATATCTAAAACTTTTTTTCCATTAAAATCCATATCCAACATTTGTTGGATCATCAAATAAGTTGTGGCGTGATGTCCCGTTCCGAAAGACATTTTCGGCTGAATAATGATTTCCGTTGGTAAATTTTGTGGTTCATGAAATTCTGCTCTGATGGAAACTTTATCTTCAATATTTATCGGCGAAAAATTCTTTTCCCATTCTTCGTTCCAATTAATATTTGGCATTTCTGCGGAAGTGTAAGAAATCTCAATTTCAGGATTATTTAATAAATCCAAACTTTTGAGTTCCGTTTCTTTAAATAATTCTTTTTGAATGTAAGCCAGAATGCCATCATATTCTTCTGTAAAACTATCAAAACCAATCTCAATCAATTCCGCCATCAGAATTTCATTCCAGGGTTGAAGTGGTTTAATTTTAAAATTGAATTCCAGATAGTTTTGCATTGTGAATATTTTTGCAAAAATAAGGTTTTTTGTAGATTTATCTTTTAGCCAAAACAAAATTAATTTTCAGCGGATCTTGTCTAGCAATAGGGATAGAAATGGAAATCCTTTTTTGCTGCGAAAACTTTCTTTTTATGAATTAATATCTTGCAAAAAAGATTGGAATGGAAAGCCCGGCCGGAAAAAATATAAAATATTTTTTTCGGATTGCCCAAAAGAAATTCAGCCATAAGACCAACTTGAAATCTTACTAAATTCCGTATTTTTGCAATGCGGAATTGTATTTAAAATTCCTCTTTATTTTTAAAATATTTCAATGACAACCGAACAATTTCCGGAAATTTCCACTACAGATAACAATAATTTCACTTATAAAACTTTCGAAAACGATCCAAATAAAGTCCGGATTTATACTTTAAAGAACGGTTTGCAGGTTTTTTTGGCTCAAAATTTTGATGCGCCAAAAATTCAAACGTATATTCCGGTAAAAACGGGAAGTAATAATGATCCGAAAGACAATACGGGTTTGTCGCATTATCTGGAACACATGATGTTTAAAGGAACTTCAAAATTAGGAAGTGCAAATTGGGAGGAAGAAAAAAAATATTTGGACCAAATTTCAGATCTTTATGAAGCGCACAAAGAAGAAAATGATCCGGAAAAGAAGAAAGTAATCTATAAAAAAATAGATCAGGTTTCCCAAAAAGCCAGTGAATTTGCCATCGCCAATGAATATGACAAAGCGATTTCTTCACTTGGCGCAACAGGAACAAACGCGCACACCTGGCTTGATGAAACGGTTTACAAAAATAATATTCCCAATAATGAACTTGAAAAATGGTTGAAAATTGAAAAAGAACGTTTCTCAGAACTGACTTTAAGATTATTTCACACAGAATTAGAATCTGTTTACGAGGAATTTAACCGCGCGCAAGATAATGACGGCAGAATTTCAAATTACGCTTTGATGGAATTGCTTTTTCCGACGCATCCAAACGGTCAGCAAACAACTTTGGGAAAAGCGGAACATTTGAAAAATCCGTCTATGAAAGCGATTCATCAATATTATGATGATTTTTATGTGCCAAATAATTACGCAATGGTTTTGGTAGGCGATTTTGAATTTGATGAAACCATAAAATTAGTTGATGATTATTTCGGAAAATTAAAATCAAAAGAATTGCCTTTAAAAGAAAAAATTGAGGAAAAACCTTTAAATAAAATTCAGAAAAAAGTTGTTAGAACTCCAACAATTGCGAGAGTGCAAATTGCCTGGAGAACGAAAAGTTATGGAAGTCGGGAATCTCAACTTGCCGATATTTGTGCAAATATCCTGACAAACAGCGGAGAAGCCGGACTTTTAGATCTGAACATTAATCAAGCGCAAAAAGCACTTTATGCACAAGCTTTTTCGACAGGTTTCAAAATTTATGGTTATTTTTCTGCGGTTATAGTGCCGAAAGAAGAGCAAAATCTGGATGAAGGAATTGCGATGCTTTTAGAACAGATCAACTTGATCAAAAAGGGAGAATTCCCGGATTGGTTGTTGGAAGCCGTATTTAATGATTTTAAATTACAACGCCTTAAAGCCCTGAAAACCGCAGATGGTTTGGCAAGCAATCTTTATGACACTTATATTAAAGGAAGATCCTGGCAGCAGGAATTAGAAGAAATGTCTGAATATGAAAGTATTACAAAAGAAGAAATTGTAACTTTTGCTAATGATTTTTTCAAAGAGAATTATGTTGCGGTTTACAAAGAAAAGGGCGAAAATGAAGATTTAATCCGTGTTGATAATCCGGGAATTACACCAATTAAAATTAACCGTGATACAAAATCTGATTTTTTAAAAGAAATTTTAGCACAAAAACCACTTTCCATAAAACCTTATTTTATCGATTATAAAAAAGAAATTGAAAGTACCTTTATTCGTGAAAAGAAAATAAGTTTTATCAAAAATAAGGAAAATGATCTGGCACAGGTCCACTATATTTTTCCCTTTGGAAGCGATCATGACAAAGAATTAGGTCTGGCAACGCAGGTTCTACAATATCTCGGAACGCCAAAATTTACGGCAGATGAACTGAATCAGGAATTTTATAAACTTGGAATTTCCAATGATTTTAAAACTTCACCAAACGAGTTAAGAATTTCCTTAACAGGATTAGAGGCAAATATCTCAAAAGGAATGGCGCTTTTGCATCTTTGGATGAGCACGGCAAAACCTGAACAGGAAACGTATCTGGAATTTGTAAATACGATTTTGGAAAGCAGAGAAGCCGCGAAGAAAGATAAAACCAGAATTTTTTCAGCATTGGTAAATTATGCAAAATTTGGAAAAACTTCCAGAACGCGCGATGTGATTTCTGAAGATAATTTAAAAAATATTAAGGTAAAAGACCTTACTGACAAAATTAAAAAGATATTCAGTTTTCCATATCAGATCTTTTTTTATGGAAAAGATTTTTACACTTTTAAAAGTGTGGCAGAACCTTTTATAAAACCGGAGTTATTCAATATTCCAGAGCCAAGAATTTATCCAGAACCGGAAACTTCAGGCAAAGTTTATTTCGCAGATTATGAAATGGTTCAATTGGAAATGAGTAAAGTGGCGAAAGGAAATCTTGTAGACATTGAAAATTTTGGTAAAATAAATGTATTTAATGAATATTTTGGAAGTGGATTATCGTCCATTATTTTTCAGGAATTGCGTGAGAGTAAAAGTTTGGCGTATTCTGCCTACGTTTCTTATGCCGCAAATGCAGAAATTTCTAAACCAGATTATATTTCAACTTACATCGGAACGCAGCCCGATAAATTGAAAATTGCAGTGGATGCGATGGATGATTTAATGAAAGATTTGCCGCAAGTTGAGTTTCAGTTTACCAACTCTAAAAACTCTGCTTTGAAAAAAATTGAAGCCGGAAGACTGACCAGAACCAACGTTTTCTTTAATGCTTTGCGTTTACAAAAATTAGGCGTTGATTATGATTTGCGTGAAAAAGTCTATCACGAAACGGAAAATTTAACCTTAAAAGATTTAACCGATTTTTATAATTCCAATATTAAACCGTTAAAATTTAACACTGCAATTATTGGTAAAAAAGAAAATCTGGATATGGAAGCGGTAGAAAATTTGGGAGAATTTCAGGAATTGAGTTTGGAAGAGATTTTTGGATATTAGGATTTTTTTAAATAAATAAAATATTTCGATGATTAATTTGTTATAAGTTAAATAACAAAAGTTGTCATTTAACAAAAGTCTTTTCTTTATTTTATTTTCCTTGTCAGCTTCCGGGCAGGAAAATCTTACTTTTAGTAATGATCTTTTTAGCGGTATAAATTCTGCGCCTTTTTCCCCAACACAACCATTTTTTAATGAAAATTCTTGGGATGTAAATCTTTTTTCCGAAAGCATAAATGTGGAGAATGATTATGCCTATATTTCAAATAAAAGCTTTTTGAGCCTAAGAAATGGCAGCATCCAAACGGCTGATATAAGAAATAATGTGAGAGGAAGTAATACCGCGGGTGTTCTTGACTTTTACAATAAAGATCTGGGAAATTTTTATTTTAATTCTGATATTTTAGGTCCTTCATTTAGTTTAAAGCAAAACATCAAAGGAAAAGTTTTTCAATTGGGAATTTACTCGCGGTTACGAACGCAGGGTTCTGCTTTAAAAGTTGATAATTATTTTAGGTTTGGAAATCAGGGTTTGCAGGATCCCGATTTTTATGATTTAAAACCTTTCGACATGAAAGTTGTGAACTGGGGCGAAATTGGGTTTAATATGGCAACAGAACTTTTTCCGTATGCCGCCCAAAAATGGGTCGTTGGTGCAAACTTTAAATACGAAATAGGTCTTGATGCTGTGGATGTTAAAAGTTTTGATGTTGTAAAGCTAAAGCAGACTTTTGTGGAGGAAAATGGTGCTCAAAAACAAACTATCTCCGCAGAAAATTATAATCTGGAAACCAATTTTGCAACCAATTATAATTTTGATTCCAGGAGATATGAACTTAAACAAAATGGAAAAGGTTTTGGTCTGGATCTCGGAATCTCAATGCTTGACAAGGACGAAAATGCTGATAATTATAATTTTAAAGCCAGTTTTTCTGTACTTGATTTGGGTAAAATTAATTTTAAAGGACAAAAAAATGTGTTTAAAGGCAATAATTTTGTGATCGTCAATAATCCTGATCTTGACAACTCTGAGTTTATAAGTCCGCAGCAGTATCTAGAATTTTTGAGCAATCTTGTTTATGGCGACAAAAACGTTTCTTTACAGGGAACAGATTTTACGGTGGGTTTACCAACAAGTCTTCATTTAAATTTAAGTAAAAATATTACGGGAAATCAGTATTTAAATTTTGATATAATTCAGCGTTCGCCTGTTTTTGAAAATTCTTTAAAGAGAAGCAATGTTTTCACTTCATCATATACCGTTCAAAAAAACTTTGTAGGTTACGGCGGTTCCGTTTCTTTGTATGAATACAAAAAACTGCAGTTTGGTGGTTATTTGCGACTAGGACCCTTAATTTTGGGAAGTTCAAACTTTTTTCCATTAATTTTTAAACAAAAAAAATTGAATTCTGGTGATTTTTTTATTGGTCTTAAAATTTACCCGTTCTGGGATAATGAATTTAAACGACACCGAAGAGCTGATTGTAATTGTGAATAAAAAAAGACTGCCAATTTTGACAGTCTTTCTTTCTTTAAAACATTAAAAATTAATTATTTTTTAATCAATTTATGACTGGACGTTTTTCCACCCTGAGTGATTTTTAAAATATATAAACCAACAGGTAATTTTGCAACATTCACAGTTTTGTCAGTTGCGTTTCCTGCCAACACAGATTGTCCGTTTGCAGAAAATATCTGGTAAGTATAATCACCTTTGATATTTACATTTAAAACATCTTTCACAGGATTTGGATAAATACTTACAGCACTTTCGGTCGTTAATCCGACTAAAGAAGAAACTGTACCAACAGCCTTAATGTTAATTGTATAATCTTCTACCTGACCGTATGAAAATGCCTCACAAGCCGTTGGAACTGCATTGTATTTCATGGAAACTCTCATTCTTGTATTTCCTGTTAAAGCTGTGGACGGAATCGTGATTGATGCTGAAACCGGTGTAGTTTTAGATGCTGCTTTAGTGAAAACTGTTTCGCCTGCATCACTAAAGTCACCATCCTGATTGTAATCAATAAATACTGCATAAGCTTCATTATAAGTTGTAGAAGTCCATTTCGGTGTGATTGTTATTGCGTAAGCACTTCCTTTTGTTGCATCTGTCCAAAGGGTAGTGTAATTTTCATAACCGGATGTTCCTGTGGAAGTATTATTTATAGTTCCGAATGTCACTTTTCCAATTTTTTCGTCTGCTGTAGAGTTGCCTTGAGACGCACAATATGCAACGGCAGTTCCTGCTAAAGTTGTGACAGAAATTGTATTGCTGTTTGCAGAAACGTTTCCTGCAGCGTCCTTCGCTTTTACATAAAAAGTATAAGCTGTAGAAGCAGTTAACCCTGTAACCGACGTCGATGTAGTAGCTGTATTACCAAGGAGAACGCTGTTTCTGTAAACATCATAACTTGAAACTGCGACATTGTCTGTGGAAGCTGTCCAGCTTAAATTCGTTGCCGTGGATGTTGTGCCGGTTGCAGCAAGATTTGAAGGTGCTGAAGGTGCAACTGTATCTGCTGTAGAAGTGGTGTACGCTGTTCCCAAACCAACGGCGTACAAGGCATTTTGAGTTGCAATAGCTTCTGGTGAATCTGCTCCAAAAAGATCTTTAGCAGATTGGATCGCGTAGGTTTTTACATTATCGTAAGTGGAGGTTGCTGAAAGATAAGCCGTCTCCATTCTGTAGATGATTTTGGCAGAATTTACAAATCCAATTCCCGTTACGTTAAAAGCATTTCCTAAATCGTTTGTTCCGATTTTACCTTGTGTTAAAATGTAGAAAAAGTGATTTAAAACACCACTGTTTGTATGAACGCCACACTGGTCATTATTATTGGTTGGCGAACAGGTTGATGTAGCCGCTTGCCAGTAAGTACCTTTATAAGTGTCTGGTTGTTTGCTGTATCCAGAATTAGGATCGCTCATAGAACGAAGATAGCCGGGCGAAACTTTTGTAATATCTTCACCAATTAAAAAGTTTTGTTTTGCTGGCGCGTAGGCATTTTCAACCACTGCTCCCCAAATATCAGAAAGTCCCTCATTGATCGCACCGGATTCTCTTGAGTAAACTAGATTAGCAGTTGCCTGACAAACAGCGTGTCCCAATTCATGCGCCGTAACATCTAAAGAAGTTAGCGTTGAAAACGTAGAAGCGCCGTCGCCGTAGATCATTTCAGAACCCGACCAATATGCATTTTCATAAGCCGAACTATAATGCACATAACTCTTTAAAGCTGCGCCGGCGTTATCATAACTGTTTCTATTAAAATTTGTTTTGAAATAATCATAGGTATTTGTCACACCCCAATGCGCATCCAAAGCCGCATTATCAAAAGCTGCATTATTAAATTCTGCCGCTGTCCAGTTATTATCTGCATCTGTGAAATCAGTTGTTTTTAATACGGTTCCTTTTTTTAGATTATAAGTGAAAATTCCGCTTCCTCGTGATGAGTCCCTTAGTGTATAAGCGCTTCCTACAAGTGTTGTGGAGATTACCTGCGTGCCACTGTATTTTGTTGCGGCGTTACCATTTACCAGAAGATTGGCTTTTAAAAGGCTTTCTTTATTTATCTCTGGTTTTGAGTTTTTAGCTTCGGATTTGCTGTAATATTCATTTTCATGTTTTAGGATAGAATCTGTCATTAAAACTGACCCGTCATTTGCGTCGATAAACACATTTTCCCTGCTCAAAGGTTGCGCTGCATAAATATCAAATTTGTATGCTAAAAGTAATTTATAACTACCGTCATGTTGTTCTACAGGCAAAAGCACCAGCTCCCCTTCAGGTTTTTCATATTTACTTTCTTTCACATAATCTGCGTTTTCCCACATGTAGGATTTCGCGTTTGTGTATTTTAAAGCTGAATTAAAAGCGATTAATTTGCTTAAAGAAGGTGAAGTCTGTACATCATTTATCGAAAAAATATTTCCCGACAGACTTTTCATTTTCCCCATTTCGGAATGAAGCGTATAAACAGCATACTGAACTTTAATTCCGTCATAAAATAACTGAAATTTTTCATCTGTACTTAATTTACCTGTTCCGTCTTCTACTTTAATACTTTTTAAAGTGGCTTTGGCATCGAGGTTTAGACTCTGTTTCAGAATATCAGATGTATTAGCTGATTTTGAGCTTAATCCTGAGGCAAAAGTGATAAGATCCACGCGACCGTTTCCGTCAATATTTTTTTTGCTTACGAGATCCTGAGCCAAAAGTGGATTGGCAAAAAGTAGAGCGAGCGTGCCTACAAAGAATAATTGTTTTTTCATAAAAATTATAAATTTATTAGTTGTTCAAATTTATAATTATTTACTATATAACAACTATAATAACAAAAATATATTTATATGATAAATAAATATTTTTATAATTGAGTAATTAATATGTTATAAGCTTTTATGTTTTAAATAGTTAAATTAAAATATAATGTAATAAATAGCATTTATTTATCAAAATTTTAAATTTAAACAATAAAAATACGCTCATATTTATTGATGTAATAAATTGAAAATAGTGGATTTAGCGGTTTTCGTCTATTATTTAGGTTTGTAAAAGTTAATTATTTAAACAAAAAACGCTTCAAATTTAAATTTGAAGCGCATGTTAAAACTTTGAAGTATTTTTTATTTTACAAGTTTCATTTCATTTAAAAGCCATTTTGCATCCGCATATTTGTCAATAATAAATAAAACATATTTCGTGTCGACCATTATATTTCGGCTAAAACGTGGATCATAATTAATATCGCTCATCGTACCTTCCCATTGTCTGTCGAAGTTTAAACCAATTAAATTTCCATTGGCATCCAATGTCGGACTTCCGGAATTTCCACCAGTTGTGTGGTTTGTTGCTGTAAAATTAACCGGAACATCACCAGTAGCATCTTTATAAACGCCGTAATTTTTAGTGGCATAAAGATCGATCAGTTTTTTTGGTACATCAAATTCGTAATCTCCCGGCACATATTTTTCCATTACACCCGCAAGATGCGTTTGATAACCATAATGCACGGCATCTCTCGGATCCGAACCTTTTACTTGTCCGTAAGCAACGCGCAAAGTTGAATTGGCATCAGGAAAGAATTTTCTGTCCTTATCCGTGGCCATCAGTTGCGCCATATAGTTTTTTTGAAGGGCATTAATTTGACTTTGATAATCGTTAAATTTACCGTCCACTTTTGACATATAATTTTCTTTGATGTCTTTCGCTAACTTATAAAAAGGGTCTTTTTTAATAGTTTCAATAAATTTTGGATTTCCTAGCAAAGCAGCAATATCTTTATCCGCTTTTTTTCCATTTAAATCGCCACGACCGGAGATAAGTGAATTTTTTGACCAATTCTCAACTGTTGAATAATTTTTATTGATATCAGAATACTGATCAAAATTTGCCGGCAAAAACTCAGCGGGCGTTTTTTGCTGATATAAAGCTAAAAGCTGCGCAGTTACTTTTGCATCCAAAGCGCTATCATAATCTTTATAAAAATCAGTGATCGTTTGCGAAAAACGGGTTTCCATTTCCGGCGTCATTTTACCATTTTCTTTGCTTTCTACATAATTGATGTAATAATTGGCAAGTCGCAAAGTTTCCGCATTTCTGATCACTTCGCCATAATAGGCATTATTTAAAGCAAACGGTGCCTGAGAATTATATAAGCTATTAAATTTTGAAATGGTATTTTTAATCTCCGGATTTTTTTGTTCTAAAAGCATCTCGTAATCCTGTTTCTTCTTTACTGCATTAGACTTTTTTAAACCTTCCACTTCGCCGATCCATTTTTTCCAATAGTTGGCAACTGAGGCATACTTTGCGGAATATTTAATACGAGTTTCAGCATCTGAGCGCATTTTTTCATCCAGAGTTTTAAGTGTGATCTCACGTACTTTTATTTTTGCCGGATCAATATCGGTAATTACTTTTTCGATGGCAATTGAAGGTAAATATTCTGTAGTTCTGCCCGGAAATCCAAAAACGAAAGTGAAATCATTTTCCTTTTTATCTCTTAGGGAAATCGGGAGAAAATATTTTGGTTTATATGGAACATTATCCGCGGAATATTCTGCCGGATTATTATTTTTATCTGCGTAAATTCTAAACATAGAAAAATCTCCCGTATGTCTTGGCCAAACCCAATTGTCTGTATCAGAGCCAAATTTCCCAATACTTTGTGGTGGTGCGCCCACTAACCTGATATCTTTAAAAGTTTCTGTCACGAATGCATAATATTTGTTGCCGTCGTACATCGGCTTTACCATTACTTTTTGATACTGATTTGTTTTAAAACCTGCGATCGTTGCTGCAATATTTGTTTTGATCAATGCCGCCATTTCTTTTTCCCCTAAATTTTGGGTATTTGCAAAAACCTGCATTGTAACATCTTTTATATCGGTAATAAAATCTACGGTTACGCCTGGATTTGAAAGTTCACCATTCATATCTTTGGCCCAAAATCCGTTTGACAGCAGATCATTATCAACAGTAGAATGTTCCTGAATTTGCCCAAAACCACAATGGTGATTTGTTAAAAGCAAACCTTGCCCGGAAATAATTTCTGCTGTACAACCGCCATTAAACTGAACCACTGCGTCCTTAATACTCGGTTTGTCCGTTGACCAGATATCTTTTGCGGTAATTTTCATCCCCAAAGATTTCATTTCCTTTTCATTCACCTCGGTCGGAATCCACATTCCACCGTATTGTTGCGCAAACGCGGCTGCAGAATTTAGAAAAACTGCGGCAATTATTATCTGTTTCTTCATATTTAATTTTAAAGCCCTAAAATAGGAAAATTTAAAAGAGTGGAAAAATTGATAAAATGATTATCATATTTGAAATTGAAAATAATTTTTTGGGCGCCTGTATCCGCCTTCCGTTCCCACTTTTTTCAACCTTCGCTTTGCTTCGTCAGAAAAAGAGTTCCACTCAAGTCGGGGCGCAGTTTTCGCAAATAAGTCGCATTTTTAAATGGCTTAGGGATTTTTGGGTATTAGAAAAATTTAGTATTTATTTTAAAGGTGCTAAATTTTCATATTTGTGTGAATAGTGTTTTTTATTATTGAATCCTACAAATTCTAACCCTTCACAATAGGAAAGATTACCATCTAAAATATTAGTATCAACAAATGATAATTTTTTCAAGGTTTTAATGTCTTTTATAACTGATAAACTTTTAATTTCTACTAAATTAGATAATTTTAGTCATTCAATATTTATTAAATTTCCAATAATTTCAATATTATCAATACTTTTGCAACTCTCAAACTCTAAATCTGTAATGGAATCAATTTGTATTTCAATTCCAGAAATATCTTTCAACTTTCTACAATAATTTACTGATAAATTATTAAGTTTTAGATTATTTACGAAATTCAGATTTTCAATATTTCCTTTTACGATAAATAAATCCTTTAAATTTTTCAAATATGAAAAATCAATTTTAGAATTATTATTTAAAGAACCAATCCCCAATTTCTCTAAATTTATTAGATTCCCAATATTGATAAAGTTTTTATTATCGTGTATACTTAACGATCTAAGATTTGGAAAATTATTAAAATCGATAGTACTTTTTTTATTTTCTGATAATACTAATTGTTCTAATGCTTTGAATTGATTAATTATTGAAATGTCCTTAAAATCATTTATTAATTCAATTACTTTTATGTTGCAATCAGGTAATTTTTCTAATAAATCTAAAGTATCTACTTTATAAGCACCATACGTGGAATTAATTTCTATGCCTTGAATATTATTATGCTTTATGTATGCAACACAATCATCAATTTTGCGAGAACTTAAAGCCATCACTTCTATTTGTGGATTAAAAACATTTTTTCTGAATTTAAATCCATCTTTTTCATAACCAAATGGTACGGACATTATATTACGATTTTAATTGTTTCATAAACTTTTCGATAACTATGATTTCTATCTACTAATCGCTTTTCGATTTTTAAAAATTTATTATCAATAAAGATAAATAAATATCACAAATATTTTAAAATATCTAAAACTTCATTTTCTGAATTCTCACCGCATTTAAAATAGCCAAAAGCGCCACTCCAACATCCGCAAAAACCGCTTCCCACATTGTTGCCAAACCGCCAGCGCCTAAAACTAAAACGACGGCTTTCACGCTAAAAGCCAGAATAATATTTTGCCAAACAATTTTTTTGGTTTCTTTCCCTATTTTTATCGCCATCGCAATTTTTGCGGGATTATCATCCTGAATCACAACATCTGCAGTTTCAATGGTAGCATCACTTCCGAGACCGCCCATCGCAATTCCCACATCTGAAAGCGCAACAACCGGCGCGTCATTTACGCCATCGCCAACGAAAGCCACGGTTTCATTTTGTGCCTTAATTTTATTCAATTCCGACACTTTATCTTCGGGCAAAAGACTTCCAAAATAATTTTGAATTCCTAAAGTTTTCGCAACTTTTTCAACAACCGCGGTTTTATCGCCACTCAACATCGTGACTTTTATACCTAATTTTTTTAATGATTCAACAGCAGATTTTGCTTCTTTTTTAATTTCATCAGCGATCGTAATATAACCAACAAACCGATTATCAAAAGCCATTGCAACCACACTTTCCGAAATATCTTCTAAATTTTTGTCGTATTTAATGTTGAACTTTTCCAGCAATTTAAAATTTCCGGCGAAAAATTCTTTGCCTTCAAAGTTCGCTTTTAAACCAAAACCAGGAATTTCTTCAATATCAGAAATATTTTGATCGTGATCTATTTCGCCCACATAATCATGAATCGCCGTCGCAATTGGATGTGTAGATTTACTTTCGACTAAATTTAATTGATCTAAAATATCTTTCTCGTTAAAACCTTGTTCAATTTTAATATCCTGAACTTTAAAAACACCTTCCGTCATCGTGCCGGTTTTGTCCATCACCACATTTTGAATTTTGGCTAAAACATCTAAAAAATTTCCACCTTTAAATAAAATGCCATTTCTGCTCGCCGCACCAATTCCGCCAAAATATCCAAGCGGAATACTGATCACCAAAGCACAAGGACAGGAAATCACCAGAAAAACCAAAGCGCGATAAAGCCAGTTTTTAAACTCATAATCTGCGACAAAAAAGTAGGGTAGGAAAGTAATTGCAATCGCAAGATAAACCACGAACGGCGTATAAATTTTCGCAAATTTCTTGATGAAAAGTTCCGTTGGTGCTTTTTGAGAAGATGCATTTTGAACCATTTCTAGAATTTTAGACAATTTACTGTCGTTGTACTTTTTGGTGATCACAACTTCAGAAACCGAATTAAGATTGATCATTCCCGCATAAACAGCGTCACCTTTTTTCTTTGAATCGGGTTTACTTTCGCCTGTTAAAGCTGCCGTGTTGAAACTAGCTTTTTCCGAAACCAATTCTCCATCCAACGCCAGTTTTTCACCGGGTTTTAATTGAACAAAATGTCCAACTTCTACTTTTTCGGCTTTAATAGTTTTAGGAATTTTATTCTCTAAAATGGTGACTTCATCCGGTCTTTGATCGAGTAAATATTTAATATTTCCTTTTGCCCGACGAACTGCCATAATCTGAAAATTTTCACCAACGCTGTAAAAAAGCATTACCGCAACCCCTTCCGGATATTCGCCAATTGCAAAAGCGCCAATTGCCGCGATCGACATCAGGAAAAATTCGGAGAAAAACTGACCTTTTTTGATACTTTCAAAGGCTTCCTTTAAAACCGGAAAACCAACAGGCAAATAAGCCAAAACATACAGAACAATTCCTTTCCAACCTTGAAACCAATCAGGTTTAATGAAGTAATCTAAAGTTAAACCTATCGCTAAAAGTAAAAATGAAATGATTGCTGGTAAAAACAATTGCAAATTGCTTGCATTTTTATTTCCGTGGGAATGATCGTGATCGTCGTGATTATGGTCGTGGGAAGTTTCTTCTGTGCTGCAGCAGGATTGTGACATTTAATAATTTTTCACAAAACTAACCAAAAAGTGGGTGCAACACTATTGCATTTTTGGCGTGCATTCCTTGCAAATACCATTTGCTACAAATTTTAATTCCTGAATTGTAAAACCTTTTGGAAATTTTAAACCTTCAAAATCAACATCTTCCAAACAGGTTGTTTTTTCACATTGGTTGCAATAAAAATGCAAATGAAAATCGTAATGATTTTCAGCGTCGCACGCATCGTTGCAAAGTAAATATTGAGTCGTATTATTTTCCCTAATGCCATGAATTAAACCTTTTTGCTCAAAAGTTTTAAGTGTTCTGTAAAGTGTACTTCTGTCGGAATTTTCTAAAATAGATTCCAGATCAGCCAGTGAAAAAGCCTTTTTATGTTGCAGAAAAACATCCAAAACGAGTTTTCTCATCGCGGTGATGGCGATGTTTTTTAGTTCTAATTTTTTTTCTACTAATTTGGAATTCATTTGTGTAAAACCTAAATATTACTTTATTAATCAATTTTCAAATCTAATTTCTCAACTACAAAATTGAGTTTGTAAGAGTTCTTGCCAAATTTTTCTGTCTTATATTTTTCTACCGAAACAATTTTAAAAACTAAATATTCTTTGCTGTCTAAATATATTTTAAGTAAATCCTTTTTAACTTTAAATGAGTAAAATTTTGAACTTGTTGATATTGTTGTTGGTTCTGAACAATTTTTAAAATTATTTATTGTGGCAAGATTTGATTTTAAAAAAAATAACACATTTAAATCACATAGAGGAATATTTGAAGTTGTGTAAAATGAAATTGTATCACCTTTTTTCAAGATATTGGGAAACTTACTATAAAATCCATTATCAATTCCCGATTCAGAAAATTTAGAATTTGCTCGTTTGACTGTTTGATGAATTATTTTTCTTAATTGAACATTTAAATTAGTTTGACCAAAAGACAAACAAAAAATAAAAATTAATATAGATGTTAATTTTATTTTCATTTTTGACTAATCAGATCCAAAAATTCCTGTTCATCCAAAATCGTGATTGTTCCCAAATCCTGCGCTTTTTTTAATTTGCTTCCGGCTTTTTCGCCAACCACCAAATAATCTAAATTTTTAGAAACTGCCGAAATATTTTTCCCCGCATTTTTTTCGACCATTTCTTCGGCTGCTTCTCGTGTGAACAATGACAATTTTCCGGTAAATAGAAAAGTTTTTCCTTCTAAAATATTCGAATCAGTTTGGTTGAAATTTTCATCTTTTTCAAGTTTTATGCCGTATTCTTTTAAGCGTTCAACCATTAAAATGTTTTCCGGATTTTTAAAAAATTCGTGAATACTTTCTGCAATTTTAATTCCGATATCTTCTACCTGAACCAATTCTTCTAAACTCGCAGTTCGCAGTTCTTCAATTGTTGAAAAGTTTTTAACCAATTTCTTAGCAACTGTTTCTCCGACGTGTTTTATACCAACTCCAAACAATACTTTTTCAAACGGAATTTCCTTTGATTTCTCAATACTTTCAATAATATTTTGCGCAGATTTCTCCGCCATTCTTTCAAGAGGCAATAATTGTTGTTTGGTCAAAGCATAGAAATCGGCAGGATTTTCCACCAACTTTGCTATATACAATTGCTCAATGGTTTCGCTTCCCAAATTTTCAATATCCAAAGCTTTTCTGGAAACATAATGAATCATCCTTCCAACAACTTGCGGCGGACAATGCAATTCGTTTGGACAAAAATGATTGGCCTGATCTTCGATTTTTACAAGTTCAGTTCCACATTCCGGGCAGTTTTTGATGTATTCAATTTCTTTTGAATCAGGTAATCTTTTGTCTAAATTAATCCCCACAATTTTTGGAATAATTTCGCCACCTTTTTCTACGTAAACGAAATCGTCTTCGTGCAATCCTAATTTTTTAATCTGGTCTTCATTGTGTAAAGTCGCTCTTTTTACGGTTGTTCCGGCTAAAAGAATCGGCTTCAAATTAGCGACCGGCGTTATCGCGCCCGTTCTTCCAACCTGATAAACCACACTTTCTAATTTGGTCTCAACTTTTTCTGCTTTAAATTTATACGCCATCGCCCAACGCGGCGATTTTGCGGTATAACCTAAAGTTTGCTGTTGTTTTATATTGTTGATTTTCAGAACAATTCCGTCAATTTCAAAAGGCAGATCGTGGCGTTTTTTGTCCCAATAATTAATAAAATCTTTTATTTCGTCTAAATTTTTACAAAGTTTTGCCTGACTGGAAATATTAAAACCCCACGTTTTTGCTTTTTGCAACAATTCCCAATGTGTTTCTGCGGGAAATTCTTCCGAAATAAACTGGTATAAAACCGCTGATAATTTTCGTTTTCTAACTTCCGCAGAATCCTGCATTTTTAAACTTCCACTTGCGGTATTTCTCGGATTCATGAAGAGATCTAAACCTTCTTCTTCCCGTTTTTCATTGATTTTATCAAAATCTTTTCGCGTCAAATAAATTTCGCCGCGCATAAAAAAACGCTCGGGGAAATCACCGTTTAAGGTCAATGGAATATTGGAAATAGTTCTGACGTTATTAGAAATTTCATCGCCCTGAAAACCATCTCCTCGAGTTATTGCTTGAACCATTTTTCCATTTTCGTAAAGAATTGAAATCGATGCGCCATCGTATTTTAATTCAGCGACAAATTCTACTTCATCTTTACCAAAAGTTTTCTCAATACGTTTTTCCCAATCTTCGAGATCGTCAAAATCATAAGAATTGTCTAAAGAATACATTCTAAACTGATGTGGAATAGTCGGGAAGTTTTTCGTAATTCCGCCACCAACGCGTAAAGTAGGCGAGTTTGCGTCAAAAAATTCAGGATTTTCAGTTTCAAGTTTGATAAGTTCCTGAAGTTTTAAATCAAATTCAAAATCTGAAATTAAAGATTCATCATTTTGATAATAGGCATTATTGTATTGATGGAGTTCCTTCCGAAGACTTTCGATTTTTTCTTTAATTTCCTGTGACATTTTTCTTTTGTGGTTTGATACAAAAATAAGTATTTGGATTTTTAAAACCACATAAGGGACAAAAGATTTTGCTATTTAAAAGTAAAATAATAGATCGCAAAAGGAAGAATAATTGTCAAATTTTTGAAGGTTATGATTGACACGAAACTTTTGCAGCCCGGCTTGAGTGGAAATCCTTTTTTTTGCTTTTGAAAAAAAAGATTGGGAACGGAAGACGGATAAAGCTGCCCAAAAAATAATAATAATATTTATTTTTAATAATTAATTTACAAAAAATCATAAATTTGAAGCAGAATAAAATTATGAATAAAAAAGATATTTTTTTAATTATCGCAGCGGTTTCAGTTGCCGCTGTGACTGGTTTTGCGACACGTTTTGATATAAATTCAGTATTGCTTTTTGTGCTTGCTGCTGCATCGTTGGTAATGGTCGCGATGATCGTTGGGAAGGCAACGGAACAGTTGGGGAGCAGGATGGGACCGGCTGCAACAGGCGTTTTGCAATCGGCGTTGGGGAATTTACCAGAACTTTTTGTGTGTATTTTTGCTTTAAGAGCTGGCTTGGATACGGTCGTAAAATCGGCTTTAATTGGTTCGATTTTGGGAAATTCAGTTTTGGTTTTTGGAATGGCGATTTTATTTGGCGGCTTAAAAAATGGAAGACAATATTTTCATTCAGAAGCGCCAAAAATGAATTCCGTGTTAATGATTTTGGCTTTCGCAGCAATGGCAGTCCCGACTTTAACGCATTATTTGCACACTCCGGCGGAAAGTCATATCAATATGCTGGATATTTTAGTGGCGGCAGTTTTAATTATTTTATTTATCTGCAGTTTGATTTTTTCGATAAAAGGTGATCGATCGATTGTCGGGGAAGAACCTGAAGATGAAGGCCCGGAAGAAAAAAGCTGGTCTTTAACTTTGACTTTAATCGTTCTTGCAGGTTCAGGTTTGGGTGCAGCTTTTGTCTCAGAATGGTTTGTTGATGCGCTAAAACCTGCTATGACAACACTTGGGATAAACGATGTATTTGCTGGATTAATTGTAGTTGCAATTGCTGGAAATGCTATAGAAAATTTAGTGGGAATTCAGTTGGCTCTAAAAAATAAAGCCGATTATGCGGTGAGTGTGATCATGAATTCTTCGCTGCAAATTGCACTTTTTCTTTATCCTTTATTAATTATATTATCTTTCTTTTTGGGAGGCGCGGTTTTGTCTTTTGTGTTGAGTCCGCTGCTTTTGGCTGCTTTTGCGCTCGCTGTAATTGTCAGTGCGTTCATCGTTTTTGACGGCGAAAGTATCTGGCTGGAAGGTGTCGCGCTGATCGGACTTTATATTATTATTGCGGCGGCTTTTTGGTGGGGATAGGTTTTTACCACAAAGTTTTTTACCACAAAGTCACAAAGATTTTTTAAAACTGCTGATCACAGAGGACACAAAGTTTTTTGCTTAATAAATTTTTAAAAATTATTCTTAACAAATCTTTGTGCTAATCTTTGTGACTTGTGGTTTATTGTATTTTTCAGTAAGCCAAAATTTCAGAAATTTTCACCGACACTTTTTCCGCATTCGGAAGCATTTCTTTTTCTAAAATCAAATTAATAGGAACCGCAGGTATATTTAGAGAACCTAAAGTTTCAACCGGCGCATCTAAAAATTTAAAACATTCTTTGGAAATTCTTGAAGCAAAGGCTTCTGCAAAAGAGTTTTGCAAAGGTTCTTCCGTTAAAACCAAACATTTTCCGTGGGTTTTTACACTTTCAAAAACCAGACTTTCATCTAAAGGAATTAACGTTCGCAGATCGATGATTTCTACCTTTCCTTTAAAGTTTTTTGCCGCTGCTTTTGCCCAATGAACGCCCATTCCATAAGTGATAATGACCATTGAACGACCTTCATCGATTTCAGTTTGATCGGCTTCCAAAATTTTGTCGGCTTTTCCAAAAGGTAAAATATAATCTTCCGCCGGTTCGATGGTTTTTGCATCTTCCGTTCCCGGAACTTTTGACCAATATAAACCTTTGTGTTCAAGCATAATTACTGGATTTGGATCGTAAAACGCGGCTTTTAAAAGGCCTTTAAAATCTGCTGCATTCGAAGGATATGCGATTTTTATGCCTTTGATATTACACAAAATACTTTCCACACTTCCGCTGTGATACGGTCCGCCACCGCCATAAGCGCCAATCGGAACGCGAATAATATTACTCACTGGAAATTTCCCCATACTTAAATAGGAGGATTTTGAAATTTCGGTGATCAATTGATTCAAACCGGGATAAAGATAATCGGCAAACTGAACTTCCACAATTGGTTTTAAACCAACCGCGCTCATTCCAACCGTAGAACCAATGATATACGCTTCTTGAATCGCGGTATTGAAAACACGTTTATTGCCAAATTTCTTACCTAAAGTTACGGTTTCACGGAAAACGCCGCCAATTCTTTCTCCCACATCCTGTCCGTAAAGTAAGGCTTCCGGATGCTTGTACATAATTTCCTGAATAGCGTGAATGGCCGCATCAACCATGACGATTTTTTCTTTTGTATCTGTCGGAACTCGGGTTCCGGTTTCCTCTAAAATTGGTGTTGGAACAAAAACAAAATCTTCAACGGTTTCTGTTTTTGGATCTTCTGCAGCAACGGCTTTTTCAAAATCTTTTTCTACAATTTTCCTGGCTTCGACTTCAATTTCATTTAAATGATTTTCCTCAAAACCTTCATTAAGCAAATAATTTTTTAAAATTAGGCCCGGATCTTCACTTCTGTGTTTTTCCAGATCTGCTTCATCCCGGTAAAATTCACGTCGAACACCCGAAGTGTGATGACCAATTAAAACCGTTCTGGCGCAAACTAATAAAGGTTTTTGCTCCGAGCGTACGAAATCAAAAGCCTGTTTCATTTGGGTAAAACTTTCCACGAAATCAGTGCCGTTAAATTTCATTCTTTCTAAACCGACAAATCCTGCGGCGAAATCGTAAGCGTCTGAAGTTCTGGCTTCTTCTTTTTTAACGGAAATTCCCCATTCATTGTCTTGAACTAAAAAAATAATGGGCAATTGATGCAAAGCCGCAAATTGAAAGGCTTCCGAAACTTCGCCTTCCGTAATCGAATTATCGCCCAAACTGCAGACCACGACTGGGTTTTCATCAAATTGTTTTAAATTAAATTCTTGTATATATTTTAAACCTTGCGCAACGCCGGTTGTCGGAATTGCCTGCATTCCTGTCGCGGAACTTTGGTGAATTATTTTAGGTAAATTTTCGTCTAAACTTGAAGGATGGGAATAGTAAGAACGCCCACCGGAAAAGGGATCTTCGGCTTTTGCTAGCAATTGTAACATCAATTGATACGGTGTAAAACCCATTCCCAAAAGCATCGCTTCATCGCGGTAATAAGGCGAAACCCAATCGTCTTTTTTTAGTTGATACGCCGTTGCCAATTGTACGGCTTCATGACCTCGGGACGTAGAATGTACATATTTTGTAATTCCCCGGTTTTCCTCATAAATATCTGCGGTGGCTTTTGCGATCATCATGTGATGAAATGCTTTGAGCAAAATGTCTTTTGAAACGATGTTTTCTTTCGTAAATTCCATAGGAACCAAAGTTAATGAAAGTTTTGGAAATTTAAAATCGTCAATTTATAAGGTAAATATTTTCTTTAATTCTCGCCAGTTTCCCAATTCATTATTTTCAACTGTAATTCTTTTAGATTGAATTTTTGAAAAAAATGTTTTAGATTTTTTCATGGCTTCAAGATGAATACCGTTTCGGTAAAAGTTGTTAATTTCATCGTCGGTCTCCCACAAACTCATTGTGTGCCAAAATTTTAGATTAAAACTTCCCGTTAGCTTGTATTTTTTGCAAGGCGATTCTTGCAATTGTTTTATGATCTGACTATTAAATTTAAAAAATGAAATGATTTTAGCGTAAGAATTTAGTTCGATTTTTGTGATTGGTAAGATAATGGTTTCAAAATAAAATTTTAAATTTCTTCAATATATTCAATTAAATCACGAGGTTGACAATTCAATGCCTTACAAATTGCCTCTAATGTCGTTATTTTTAAGGCTTTTGCTTTTCCAGTTTTAAGAATGGATAAGTTTGCTTGGGTGATCCCAATTATTTCTGCTAATTCCTGACTTTGCATCTTACGTTTTGCAAGCATCACGTCAATGTTAATTATTATAGGCATAATTAAATAGTTAAATCGTTTTCGTTCTGCAACTGATATCCTTTTTTAAAAAAATCAACGACAAATAATATCATAATTCCTAAAAACCCTGAAAAGAAAATTTGAAATATTATTGAAATGTCAATTGAATGAAAGAATACAGTGTATAATATAAAAAGGATGGCCACTATCAAATTAAAGTAAGCAAAATGCTTAAGCCATTTTATCGCATTTGGATTAAAAATTTTATCGGTGCTCATTTCTTTCAAAGTCTTATAACTAAGAAAGAAAAATAAACTTAGAAATAGAAAAGCAAGGGAATTATAGATGATCTGTGATGAACCGTAAACCCCGGTTACAACTTGAACGCTGCTGAATGGATAATTTATTTTAAACTTCAGTAATTGATCCATTGGTATCGTCCATTTATTTCTAGTCCAACCAACATTTTTATTTAAAATGAAAGTATTAGGGAATATCTGGCTTCCGCTTTGGTGTTTGTAGTAAAGAACCGCATGTCCAACCAATTCATAAACCAAATGTACAGCGCAAAATGCAAAGATGAAAAAAGCAAAATAACTGAGATATTTTGCAAGTGAGTTTGTTCCAGTGATTTTCATGAGTTTAATATTAAATTATATCGCAAATGTATAATTAATTATTGACTTACAATAAATATATATTAAATTTTAATATTTTTAATTTTGACTAAATTCTGGTTTATTTTTTAATTTTAGTTTTTATTTATTGAATATAGGATTATTTTTCAACTTTTTTTTCTCCTATTTTTAACCTAATTTTACAAAAATTCTTCCTTTAAATGTATTTAATTTTCGATACCGAAACCACCGGTTTACCTCAAAATTTTAACGCACCGCTCACAGATTCAGACAATTGGCCGAGAATGGTTCAGATTGCGTGGCAATTGCATGATGATGACGGTACTTTGCTTGAAAATCAGGATTATCTTATTAAACCTGAGGGTTTTGATATTCCATTTAATGCCAGTAGAATTCACGGGATTTCTACTAAAATGGCGATGGAAGAAGGAAGAGATCTGCAGGAAGTTTTGGTAGAATTTTCGGAAGTTATTACGAGGTCAAAAATTGGCGTTGGTCACAATATTATTTTTGATTATAATATCGTTGGCGCAGAATTTTTACGCAAAAATTTAGAAAATTCCTTGGAAAATCTGGCGTCTGCGGATACGATGATTCTGGGAACGGATTACTGCAAATTAGGAAGTGGTAGAAACGGCAAATGGAAGTCGCCGAAACTGACGGAATTATTTCAGATCTTATTTGGTGAAAAGTTTGATGAAGCGCACAACGCTGCAGCAGACGTCAACGCAACGGCACAGATCTTCTTTGAAATGATGCGTTTGAATATTATTTCAGCGGAAGATCTCAAAATAAGCGATGAAGTTTTTAGAACATTCCAAAGCCAACATTCTTCGCCGATAAAACCTTTTGCAATCGTCATCCGCCGACAGGTTTCAGCTAATAAAAACCGCAAAAATAAAACAGATTTTGGCGATACCGATGAAATAGAAATTGGTGATTATTTTAATTTTCACAACCACAGTATTTATTCGTCTTTGCAGGCTTCTTCGAGCATTGCGGATTTAATTTCGAAGGCTTCAAAAAATAATTTTCCCGCGGTTGGTTTGGTCGATTTGGGGAATTTAATGGGCGCTTTTAAATTCGTGACAGAAGTTGAGAAATACAATAAAAGTTTAGAAGATAAATTACCAATTGACAACGCAGATTTAGAAAATGCACCGAAGAAATTAATCCCGATTTTAGGTTGTGAATTTTATATTTCAGACCGTCCGGAACAGAAACAATTTACAAAAGATGATCCTGACAGACGGACAAATATGGTGCTTTTGGCAAAAAATATGAACGGTTATAAAAACCTGACAAAATTGTCGAGTATGGGTTTTGTGAACGGCTTTTATTTTGGCGTTCCAAGAATTTCCCGGGAAATGATTTCTAAATATAAAGACGATCTGATCGCTGTAACATCAAGTTTAAATGGCGATATTCCCGATACTATTTTAAATTTTGGAGAACAAAAAGGCGAAGAGATTTTCAAATGGTGGAAAGATACTTTTGGCGAGGATTTTTATATTCAAATTCAAAATCATAATTTGCCGGAAGAAGAATATTTAAATCAAATTTTACTAGGATTTGCAGATAAATATGAGGTTAAAATTTTAGCCCAAAATGAAACTTTTTATACCGAAAAAGAAGATTCTAAAATTCAGGATATTTTGTATTGCATCAAAGATGGCGAAAAACTAACAACCGAAGTTGGTAAAGGTTTTGGCAAAAGACGTGGTTTAAAAAGTGACAATTATTTTATCAAAGATTCAAAAGAATTAAAGAAAGATTTTCGGGATTTTCCGGATGCTTTTGAGGCTTATTCAGAGTTATTGGCAAAATTTACACCTTACACTTTAAAAAGAGATGTTTTACTGCCAAAGTTTGAAATTCCCGAACAATTTTTAGACGAAGAAGATTTGTTAGATGCTGGAAAACGTGGCGAAATGGCGTATTTAACGCATTTGACTTACGAAGGCGCGAAAAAAAGATATGGCGAAATAACCGAAAAAATAAAAGAAAGAGTTGATTTTGAATTGTCGGTTGTAGCCAATACAGGTTATCCTGGTTATTTTTTAATTGTGCAGGATTTTTGTGAAGTGGCGCGACAAATGGGCGTTTGGGTTGGTCCGGGTCGTGGTTCTGCCGCGGGTTCTGTTGTGGCTTATTGCACGGGAATTACCAATGTTGATCCTATAAAATATGATCTGCTTTTTGAGCGATTTCTAAATCCGGAACGTATTTCCATGCCGGATATTGATATTGATTTTGACGACGAAGGTCGGGACAAGATAATAAAATGGGTGGTTGAAAAATATGGTAAAAACCAAGTAGCACAAATTATTACGTATTCCGTTTTAGGTGGGAAATCTGCCATAAAAGATGCGGGAAGAGTGATGGATGTTTCAATTTCTGAAACCAATAATATTGCTAAATTAATTCCTTCCACGCCGGGAATGAACATCGCAAAAGCCTTAAATAAACCTGAAAAATTGCGTCCGGAAGACCGTGTTTTAGCGGAAGAAATGAAAACTATTTTGGCTAATTCTTCTGATGGAAGATTTGCCGTTTTAGATGCGGCGAGAAAAATGGAAGGTTGCATTCGAAATACCGGAATTCACGCATGTGGTGTGATTATCACGCCCGAAGATATTTCAAATTTAGTTCCGATCACGATTTCGGGAAAAGATGCGGAAATTTTGGTTTCTCAGTTTGACAATTCTGTGGCGGAAGATGCGGGTTTACTGAAAATGGACTTTTTGGGTTTGCGAACTTTGACAATTTTAAAACACGCGATTGCATTAATTAAGCAAAAACACAATATTGAAATTGATCTCGATAACTTGTTATTAGAAGATCCAAAAACCTATCAACTCTTTAAAGAAGGAAAAACGGTTGGGATTTTTCAATATGAAAGTTTGGGAATGCAAAAATATATGCGGGAATTAAAACCGGATAAATTTGCAGATTTAATTGCGATGAATGCCCTTTACAGACCTGGACCAATTAAGTATATTCCAAATTTTATTAACAGAAAAAATGGATCGGAAGTCGTAGAATATGATTTGCCAGAAACACAGGAATATTTAGAAGAAACGTACGGAATTACTGTTTATCAGGAACAGGTAATGCTACTCTCTCAAAAATTAGCCAATTTTACCAAAGGTGAAGCCGATACGTTAAGAAAAGCAATGGGGAAAAAACAGAAATCTGTATTAGATAAAATGTACCCAAAATTTATTGAAGGTGGCGAAAAAAATAATCTTGACAGAATAAAATTAGATAAGATCTGGAAAGACTGGGAAGCCTTTGCAGAATACGCTTTTAACAAATCCCACTCGACTTGTTATGCCTTAATTGCTTATCACACGGCTTATTTAAAAGCCAATTTTCCGGCGGAATATATGGCGAGTGTGATGTCTAATAATATCAATAACACCAAACAAATTACGCTTTTTATGGAAGACTGTAAAAATATTGGCGTTGATGTTTTGGGTCCCGATGTAAATGAATCTGCGTTTCATTTTGCAGTGAATGAAAAGGGACAAATTCGCTTTGGATTGGGCGCTATTAAAGGAATCGGCGAAGGTCCGAGTGAAGCAATTGTGAAGGAAAGAAAAAACGGAGAATTTAAAAGTATTTACGATTTTTTTGAACGCGTTCCGTCGTCCCAAATGAATAAAAGAGTGGCGGAAAGTCTGGTTTTCGGGGGTGGATTTGATGAGGTTGACAATTATCACAGAGCGCAATATTTTGATGTCGATAATTCGGGCAGAACAAATATTGAAATTTTGCTAAAATATGGACAAAGTTTTCAGGACAGTAAAAATGAAATTGAACATTCACTTTTTGCCGATTTTGCGGATGAAGTGAAGATTGAAAAGCCAAAAATCAATCCCGCACCAGAATGGCAAAATATGCAAAAACTCAACAAGGAAAAGGAAATTATCGGCTTTTATCTTTCCGCGCATCCGCTGGATGAGTTTCAATATCAGTTTAAATTTATGCAAGGCGCACTTTCCCGTAAGGAAATTTTAGAAACTAAAAAAGAAGAAATCGAAATTGAAAGCGTGATCTTACCTACGGAAATTTCCGATGATAGTGATGATGATAAGGAAGTTGTCGATTTAATTGAAACTGCAGATGGCGAAGATGAAATTATTGAAGAAATTTCCAAAAAAGTAGAACCAAAAGGCGCATTTAATTTCTTGAATTTAGATGAAGTTGAGGTTTATAAAAACCAGGTTTTTGCAGATCTGAATCCGGATTTATTTTCTGATTGGAATGAGCGGAAAAAAATAAATGATCGAAGCAAAGAATTTACAGTTGCCGGTTTAATAACCACTTATGAAGTGAAAGACAGCCCGAGAAGTGGGGAAAAAATCGCGTTTTTATCGGTTGAAGATTACACGGGAAGTCAGAGTTTTCGTTTGGGCGACCGTGATTATTTGCGACTTCGGGACAAAGTTGATGTTCAGCGTTTTGTTATCATAAAGTTTAAATATTCACTTTCCGGCGACGGTCGCGTTTTCGTGAATATTACAGATGTGGAAGATCTGCGTGAAGCGCTTGATAAATTTGCAAAAACGATGAGTGTAGTTTTAAATGTAGAAGATCTTCGGGAAAAAGATGTGGATTTTTTCAAAACTTTAATTCAGAAAAAAGGCGAGCATAAACTTAACTTTTATATTAAAAATTCTGTGGAAGAATCGCATTTAGAAGTTCATTCCATGCAAACACATATTAACATTAATGCGGAAACTTTGTCGCTTTTTAATACTTTTAATAAGTTTGAATTTTTCTTGAATTGATTTTTATGAATTGATTTTTAAATATTAAATGTTATGTTAAATTGTAGATTTCGTTATGATGTGATGATTTGGTTAATAATTAATGATTAATTTTTGTTGATATGAAGTAATTTTTGTATTTTTGATTTCGCCATTAGCTCTTTTTATAGATTTTGTTTTTGGCGCGCAAATTAACATTGCAGAAAAAAAACACAAAAAAATATGAAAATCTTTATCGTTAACAACCATCAAATTCTTATTGATGGGCTTCTTTCTCTTTTCTTTAGGATGAAAAATTTCAAAGTTATCGGTTCTACAACGACACTTAATAAGGCTTTGGAACAGGAGAATTTTTTTAGTACCGATATCTTGCTCGTCGACGAGTATGAAAATGTAGAAAATATAAAGCAAATTAAAAAAAGAAAAAAAAGTCTGAAAATAATAAGTCTGTCAATTTGCAATGATCTTAAAAAAGTAAAAACTCTTTTTCAGGTGGGTATCGATGGTTTTATGGAGGTGAAAGGTGGTTTCCCGCAACTTTTAGAAGCAATGAAAAAAGTGGAGTTGGGTGAATTTTACATGTGTGAATGTTTAAAAAATAAGCTCGTTGATTCTTTTACACATCCAAACCAACCAGTAGAAAATTTGAAAATCTACGAGAAAATTGAGACGTTGACAAAACGCGAATTCGAAGTGATGGAAAGTATCTGTAAAGGTCTTAAAAGTAAGGAAATTTCAGATCTGCTTTTTATCAGTACTAACACTGTAGAAACACACCGTAGAAATATTTTTCATAAACTGGATGTCAATAATTCTATAAGTCTTGTAAAATTGGCTTTAGAAAATAAACTTGTGGAATACTGATTTAGAATTTAGACCAGATCAATAAAAACGAAATCCCCTGAAAATTCAGGGGATTTCTTACTGAGAAAAAATGTAACCTATTCCCAATCCGGCATTTCACCAGTGCTGAATAATAACGTTCTGGAATTATCATCATCAATCTGAATGGTATAAACACTTTTCTGCGAAATTCCATCATTAGAAGTATTGGTAAAAATTACCTGTGCTTCATTTGGAGAAAATCGAGGATCAATATCAATACTTCCGGCGGGAATGCTTGTGAATTCAGACAAATCTGTTGTCGTAGAGGTGCTGAAATTATATAAAAATATGTGGGTATTTAATTGTCGGTAATCTGCATTTTGAAAACCTGAAATATCATGCGTGTAAAGGAGTTTTGTTCCATCAACTGAGAAATTTAAACCGCCGGAAGCACCATTTACTCCTGATAAAATGGTGGTTTGTATATTACCAAGAAGATTTATCACGAAAATTTTGGTATTGTAGCCATCATAATCATTGGTTTTCACAGCAATTCTGCTTCCATCTGAACTCCAGTCGCACTCGGAAATCAGACTGCCATCAGTTGTTTTATAGACCAATTGCAGTCCGCTTCCATCTTTATTTATCCGGTACAGTTTGTCGAAATTAGCATACAGAAGCTCTTTGCCGTTTTGACTCCATGCGAAATCCAAATCTGTCAGATTGAAACCTGTAACCGCAATTGAAGTTACCTGAAAAACGTCTGATCCGTCAGGTTTTACTGTAAAGATCTGGGTATTTCCACCCACTGTTCTTAAAAAAGCGATCAATCCTGAAAAATTATTTTTTCTAGGTCGCCAGGAATTGTAATTAGGACTTGTCAATTGAAAGTTAACGTCAGTTTCATTTGCAGATAAAATCACGTTGTTTCCAGAAATTTTCTGTACATAATGAAATCTGTTTGCCGGAATTTTGTTGGTTGTAAATTGACTTACAGCACTATAAACATCAGGATTAATGCCATCAGAAACAACGATCTGCCAGAAATAATTGACACCGTAATTTAGACTTGCCAAAGTGTAGGTTTTCTCTGCAATATTTTCTACCGTCTTTACCGTCGCATTTAAACTATTTTTTACAATTAATTTAAATGTTAAAATATCCTTTGCATCCGGATCCGTACACGTCCAGGAAAGCTGAACCGATAATGGCTGATCTACCGCATTGTCTGCAGGTGTTACCAGAATGGGAATGGAAGGCGGTGAATTTTGAGAATTATCATCCTTCATTTCAAAAACTACACTTACTGTCTGTCCGTCATTTTTTAGACTTACAGCTTGAATTCCTAATAAATAACCCTGAAGTTCTGCTTTTAAAGAATAATCCCCCACGGGTGTATTTGGTAATGTGAAACTGCCATCAGCCGCAGTAAAGACTGTTTCGGAACTTGGCGAGGTGGTAATTTTAACATTTGCTAAAGGTAAATTGGTCTTGGATTGCACAACGGTTCCTTTGATGAGTCCTGTTTTCACTTTATCCACTAAATCTTCGCTACAACTTAGATGCAAAAACAAAAGTCCGAAAATAAGTATTAGTTTTAAATAAATATTTTTCATGATGTTTAGTTTTTTTTGATTTTAGAAAACTTACTATTGTTATTTTTTCCAAAATAGAAATTGAGACCGAGTCCGAATTTTAGGATATTATCATCTCTTTTACCGGCAACAAGTCCATCCCAGTCATCATTAAATCCGAAATCATATTCTCCGTAGGCCTGCAAGCCTAAATAATTAGTGATTAAATATTCCAAACCTGCACCTGCCTGGGCTTTTGGTTTTAAGTGGTTAAAATAAGAATAACTGTAACCAACATAACCCAAACCTCCAAATAAATACGGCGTAAATTTATCATTTGGCATTAATAAAAATTCTAAATTAAGATCCGTAGAACTAAATTTTCTTTTAAAAATATCTGTATTTTCCAATTCGAATTTGGCAAAATTCAATTCAATATTGAAATGGTCATTGATGAAATATTTTGCATTTATTTTATAACCCGGTTTCATTACAGCATTATTGTAATCACCTTTGATAGTATTTGATTCTGCATTAACTCCAATGCCGAATTTCCCTCTTCTGGAATCCAGAATCCTATTGTCAATACGGAAATTGTCATTTATAATTTCTTCTTTATTGTATTCTGCTATTATGGAATCGATCTTAGATTTTTTAGATGGTTCGACATCCCAAATTTTATCTTTTACGCCCTCTATTATTAATGAATAAACAGATTTTTCGATCGCTTCTTTCACGGCTAATTGCACAGGTTCGTTTTTAGTAATGCCAATATCTGCTTCCAATAATCTTTCAGTATCCACGTAGCGAAATAAGTTTCCAGTAACAGATTGAAAAAGAAGTGTCTTTGATGTGTAAACTGTTTTTAAAATTTTTCCAGTCGAAGTTGAAACTGCGCGTAGATAAACGGTGACATTATCCTGACGGTATTGCGAAGAGCCACCAATACCGAAATATCTTGCGCCCAATCCTCCAGTCATAATATTGGTATCGTAAGAAACAATACCACCCTCCAGAATTATACCTGCATAAAGCAAGGGAGGAAGTGATTGAATAGTATTATTCTGTGAAGTATTTGAAGCTGAACTATTTGCTGGATTTAAAACAGGATTTGAAGCAGAATATTCCTGACGCGTCGTCCGGATGATTTGTCTCTCGTTCAATAAATCACTGATATTTTCCCTTTCGATTGGCATAAACCATTTTGAATCTTCCAGAGCTTTTATCAAAATAGAGGTTGTTCCTTGCGGTATCGCGGTACTCCAGTTGGTACCATTTTCAGAAGGTTTGTACTGCCCGGTCTGGTCTTTAAATTTATAAACAGCAACCACGACTTTTTCTTTTGGATCGGGTAAACTTTTTATAATTTTGGTGTAAGGCGTTATTTCGCCCATTGTAGAATTTTGTTTCTCAGTCGGAGGTCGGAAGAGTGCGCTGCAACTTTGCAACATCGCAAACGACAAAACCGTCATAAGTTTTTGGTTTGATTTTTTTTTGGTTAACATAATTTCTCATTTTTTTTTCAGTTATAAGTCGTAATTAGGGTATAATGATTTCCGTTTGCTCGCCTGTCTGAGTGTCCAGAATACTCACATACAAGCCGGAAGTTGATCTCAAGATGTTGATATATAGATTGCCTAAAGTGTAACTTCCCGGTTGTAAATTTGAAGAAGATCCGAAATCTGTCCCAAAAAGATTTCTGGAAAGTTGATTGAGGATCTGCCGGTTTACATCTTCATTAAAACTTGAAATCGCACTTTTCTCATTAAATCCCTTGTCTTTATCATTGTCAAATTGATTTTGGGCATTTGCAGAACTCAAAAGCCACTGGTAATTAAAAGTGTCGCCACCGAAAGCAGGATTTACAGGTTTGTACACGAATTGTTGCGCGTTGTAATAATTTCCTATGAAGAGCAACAAAAGCGACAGATAAAAAGTTTTCATGGTTTTGTTTTTATTCTTAGTTAATTTAAGGAGCAGATTCCCTGTCGATCAGATCTTTTCTATTATTATATTCATTGAGGATTTTTAAAAGATTGTAAACCTGTGATGAAAGAAATTCTTCATTAGGATTCATTATGAAACCGTAAACATTTTTATCTTCAGCATCTATTAAAATTTGTCCTTTTTGATTTAGAGACGGTTTTTCTGTAATGGTGATAATAAAATCGTATTTCTTTAGAAGCTGAGAATATTGTGTGTAAAAAAGATCGAAAAAATCTTTGCCAAATTTCGTCTTAGTATTATCGATCACTATTCCCGAAATTTTGGAAATATCATCAGCTATGATTTTTGGCAGATTTACTTTTTTTTTTCAACGTTTATTTCTAAACTGTCCTTGGATATCAATAAATTTTTATTTTCATCTCTTACAAAAAGATAGGCTTTAAGCTGGTCGCTTGATTTCATATTAATGGAAATTTCCGACAAAGTTTTAGTTTCATCCGGATTAATGACAAATTTACCCTGCTGTTTGTTATTATTCGCGTTTCCTTCAGAACCTTGTTTAATAACCATTAGTAAATAATTCAATTCATAGAATACTTTGCTCTTATTTGTCGCCGTACCTTTTAAAGTCATTATATCACCTTCCCGCGTCATTATGATCTTTGCTGAAATCTCTACAGTATCATGAGTTTTTTGGGCTTTAGATAAAATCATATTAAAAGCTGATAGAAATGTTAAAACAAATAAAAATTTTATCATTGCAATGTTTTTAATAATTTCTTACAATTACGGTTCTATTATCTCCAGTAATTTTTATCGTCATACCGTCAGAAATGCTATTGCTTCCATTAACGTCTATATAATTATTTATACCATTTTCGATAATATTTATACTCGAAGATTGAAGTCCGTTGTTATCCCTGTAATAAAGTTCATTTCTATTTCCATTTTGTTGAAGATTAACTTTATCATCAATGAGATTTATTTTTGCAATATTGTAATTACCGATCTGCGAGAGAACATTTTCTGAAACTATTATTGAGTTTTCCCCAGAAATACTCATCAAAGCACCAATATTTGACGAATTGATCTGTTGAAACTGATTACTCTGCGATTTAGCCAGAACGCTAAAAAAAATTAAAGAAATAAAAATTTTCATAACAGTTGATTTTTATTAAAATAGGGAGAAAGTTGATCTTTCTCCCTAATTTATAAGTCCAGGTAATTAGTTGCTTTGGAAAATAGTTTGAGAGTTTCCGTTTCCAAGTTGAACACCATAATGAACGTGATCAGTTCCCATTTGAGTTACATCAATAGAGTTGTTATTCCCTTGTTGATAGTCCCAGGCGAAATTTCTGTTCCCATCTTGGTATTGAGAAACTACGTTAGAATCGCCAATTTGGTAAGCGACAGCTGAATTTCTGTTTCCAAGTTGAAATTGATCCGCAGTGTTAAAATCACCAAGCTGCAAAGCTCCAGCGTAATTTCTATTTCCCACCTGTGTTTGGAAAGTTGTGTTTACATCACCATATTGGTAAGATTCTGCAGTATTTCTGTTCCCAGTTTGGTTTTGAAAACTCCAGTTAAAAAAGCCATCCTGCACATTAGTAGCAGAGTTTCTGTTTCCAGTTTGGTTTTGTACACTCAAGTTGATTACACCGTTTTGATCTACTACAGCATCATTTCTGTTACCAACTTGTGTCGTGTAATTTTCATTAGCTAAACCTACTTGTGTCACATCAATTGAATTACGATTTCCAGTACTTACAGATTCATTGTAGTTAAACGATCCCAGCTGATCAGTTGATGCATCATTTCTATTACCTGTTTGGGTAATATAGTTCTCATTAGAATTTCCGACCTGGCTTATATTGGCATTATTTAGATTGCCAATTTGTTGAGTAATGTCAACGTTCGCTTGTGCAAAAGATAATGTTCCTAAAAATAGGGTTGCTGCACTTAATAATAAATTTTTCATCATAAAAATTTTAAGGGGTTAGTGGTACAAATGTATATCTCTTATCAGATTCAAAACCTCATTTTTAATGATGATATTTTTAAATCATTAATAATAATGAGAACACTAATTAAAAATATGCCTCAGACTAATGATTAAAAATTAATGAAATAAATCATTAAATAAACTTAAAAACTATTTTTGTTTTTAAGTTTTTTTAAAATATCTTTGCAGATGATTATGAGTGAAAAAACAATTTTTTTAGAAAAAGTATCAGCGTTATTTTTAGAAAATGGCGCAAAAGCCGTTACAATGGATGATGTATCAAAGCATCTTTCAATTTCAAAAAGAACATTGTATGAAGAGTATAAAAATAAAGAAGAGCTTTTAGCAGCGGTTCTGGATTTCAAACTTCAGAATATAATTGATGCTATACAAAATATTGAGGCGGAAAAAACCAACTCAATTGAAAAAATTCTTATTCAGGATAAGGATTTTGAGAAATTTTCAAGTACAAATCACAGTGTTTTTATACGTCAGCTTATAAAATATTATCCCGCCATTTTTGATCAGCATATTCTGAATATGAATGAAAAAATTTCTGAGGTTTTATTAAAAAATATTGAAAAGGGTCGGGAAGAAGGACTTTACAGAGATAATTTTAATGAGAGCCTGAACATCAGATTTTTTCTACAGATCATGTTGTCATTCGAAAATTCTGTTTTGTTTGAAAATGAGCAATTTGACAGAAGTTCATTTTGTGCGGAAGGTGTGACATTTTATCTGTACTCTATCACGACGGAAAAAGGGCGTAAAATTTTAGATAAAATAAAGTCTGAATTATAGGTAGAACCATCATTTAAATATTTAAAAAAAATTAAAAAACTATAGAAAATGACCAAGTGGACAAAAATAATGATTGGAACGGTGCTTCTTTCAGGAACTTTTTCCCGATTAGCAGCGCAGCAAACCATTACCTTAAAAGAAGCGATAGAATTTGCCCTGCAAAACAAAGCAGAAGCGAAAAAATCAGCTTTAGATGTGAAAAATTCTGATTACCAGATCATGCAAGCAAAAGCGGGTGCACTGCCGAAAATTACAGGATCAGCAACTCTCATTTATAATCCTATTTTGCAGGAAAGTGCTTTGCCTGGCGAAATATTTGGCGCGCCGGGAACAACTATTCTTGTGCCTTTTGGACAGAAGTGGAATTCTGTTGCAGGCGTTAATTTATCGCAAGCGATTTTTAATCAACAGGTTTTTGTGGGTTTAAAAGCAGCAAAATCTACAAAAGAATTTTATCAGTTAAATGAAAGTTTAACGCAGGAGCAAATTATCGAGCGCGTTTCAAATGCTTATTACCAGGTTTATACTGCTCAGGAAAAGCTTAAAACTTTTGAAAGCAATTATACAAGTACCGAAAAAGCGAGAAATATTATAAAAAGCCTTTTTGATAATGGTTTGGCTAAAAAAATTGACCTTGACAGAACAAATGTCAATTTAACAAATATAAAAACTGTCATCTCCCAAAATAAAAATGCAGTTTCACAAGCTGAAAACGCATTGAAATTTTATATGGGAATGGCTATCAACAAAGAGATAGCCGTAGTTCCTGCAGATATGGATATTACGCCACATCTTTTAGACGATACGGTTTCCACAGATGAGAGAGTTGAAATCAAGATTTTAACGAAGACAAAACAACTGCTTGAATTTCAGAAAAAAGCTGATGAAGCCGCTTATTATCCGACAGCAAATTTGAATGCAGGTTACAATTGGCAAGGGCAGGGAAATCGTTTTCCTTTAACGAACGGAAGATCAAACGGCGTGAACTGGTCAGATTATTCTACCATTTCTTTAGGACTAAATATTCCCATTTTTAATGGTTTTGCAACAAAGGCAAGAGTTGCGCAGTCGCAGATCGCAATTGAAAAAAATGATGTTGATATTGAAGACAAAAAATTATCATTAGATCTGGATTATCAAAATGCCAAATCTCAGATCAGCAACAGTTTATCCGCGATTGACAATCAAAAAGCGAACGTAACTTTGGCCGAATCAGTATTAAGTAATTCAAAAAGCAATTATCAATACGGATTAGCAACTTTAACGGATCTGCTTGATGCTGAAAACTCTTTGGTACAGGCAAAAAATAATTATACGAATGCTGTTTTAGATTACAAGATCGCAGAAATTCAATATTACAAATCTCAGGGAGATTTGAAACATTACATTAAATAAAAACTAATAGAAATATATACAAAATGAAAAAAGCAAGACCATTTATCTACGGTGCAATAGCCATTATTTTAGTTATTGCCGGTGCTTTTACTTTAAAGCGAAATAAAGAAAAAAACCAGGAACAGACGGCGATCGTTGCACAAACTAATTCTGCAATTATTGTAAATTCTGCGGTGGTAAAATATGAACATATCTCAACAGATTATTCTTCAAACGGAACTTTTGCGCCATTTCAGGAATTAACTTTTCCTTCGGAGATCAGCGGAAGAATTGTGCGTGTTTTTGTGGATGAAGGAAGTTATGTGAGAATCGGGCAAACATTAGCAACCATTAAAAAAGACCAATTGGAAGTTGATAATTCTACAGCCCGTGCAACTTACCAAAATGCTATCATTGATAATCAGCGCTACGAAAATGCTTTTAAAACTGGTGGCGTGACAAAACAACAGGTTGATAATTCCAGACTTCAGCTAAAAAATTCTAAAGCACAACTGGAGCAATCCAATATCAGAGTGGGAGATACTAATGTAAAAGCAACTATAAATGGTGTAGTTAATAAACGTTTTATTGAACCGGGAAGTGTTGTAGCGCCGGGAACTCAGATGTTTGATATTGTCAATGTTTCCAGTTTAAAACTAAAAGTTACCGTTAATGAAACACAGGTCGCCAATTTACATTTGGGTGATGAAATTGAAGTGAAAGCAAGCGTTTTCCCGGAAGAAACATTTAGCGGAAGAATTACTTTTATTGCGCCTTTGGCAGATGCTTCTTTAAGTTTTCCGGTGGAAATTCAGATCGATAATAATTCTCAAAATAAACTGCGCGCGGGAATGTACGGAACTGCCGTTTTTTCTTCTAAAGACAAAGGTATTTCTCACGCGATTTTAATTGTACCGAAAGAAGCATTTGTAGATGGAGTAAGTAGCGGACAGGTTTTCGTGATAAACAAAGACAGCTCAGTAACTTTAACAAAAGTGACAACGGGTAGAATTTTTGGAGATCAGATCGAGATCATCAGTGGTTTAAAACCTGATCAAAATGTGGTAACAACCGGCCAGATCAATCTTACAAACGGTGCGAAAGTGCAGGTTGCAAAATAAAAATTTAAGTTTAAAATCCAGTTATTTAGGTAAATCTCTGGTTATTTAAAACAATAAAAACATATGAAATCGCTGATTTTTAAACATGGTATTTTAGCCTTGATAAACTTTAGCGATTCCATAAGACCATAAAAATTAATTAGCATATTCTTATGAAATTAGCAGAAATATCGATAAAACGTCCCACCCTAATTATTGTACTTTTTACAATTCTTACCATCGGCGGCATCTTTAGTTATAAAAGTTTAGGCTATGAACTGATCCCGAAATTTGATATTAACACGATCACTATTTCCACAGTTTATCCTGGCGCAGCGCCAAGTGAGGTAGAAAATTCAGTTACAAAGAAAATTGAAGACGCCATTTCTTCTCTTGAAAATGTAAAAAAAGTAGAATCGAAATCCTTTGAAAGTCTGTCTTTGGTAACGGTGACTTTAAATGCTGGAGCTGATACAAATTATGCCATTAGCGATGCGCAGAGAAAAATCAATGCGATTTTAGCAGATCTTCCGGAAGATGCAAAACCGCCATCTTTGCTAAAATTTTCCCTTAGTGATCTGCCTATTATTACGGCTGGTGCAACTTCTTCTTTAAATCAGAAAGATTTTTATGATCTTTTAGATAAAAAAATTGAGCCTGTACTTTCACGAGTTAAAGGCGTTGCACAGGTAAATTTGATAGGAGGACAGGAGCGTGAAATCAAGGTAAATCTCGATCCTGCAAAAATTGAAGGTTACGGATTATCTGTACCGGAAATTCAGCAGGCGATCTTAAGTTCAAATTTAGATTTCCCCACCGGAAATGTGAAAACAAGAGATAATACTACAATCATCAGACTTTCCGGGAAATACAGAAGTACGGAGGAATTAAATAATCTGGTTTTACAGACGAAAGATGGTGCGCAGGTTCGTTTGGGAGATATTGCCTTTGTAGAGGATGCCCAAAAAGATGTAGAAAAAATAGCAAGAGTTGATCAAAAAGCGGCAATTATCGTTCAGGTTGTCAAACAGACGGATGCAAATGCCGTTGAGGTAAGTGAACTGACGCGTGCTGCAATCGCAAAAATTCAGACAGATTATAAAAAAGAAAATGTAAAAATTGATATTGTAAATGATTCCACAGAATTTACATTAACAGCTGCCGACAATGTAACGCATGATTTGTTGATCGCAGTTGGTTTGGTGGCTTTGGTAATGCTTTTATTTTTACACAGTATTCGTAATGCCTTCATCGTAATGGTTTCCATACCAGCTTCGTTGATCGCTACTTTTATTGGGATTTATCTTTTGGGATATACTTTAAATTTAATGAGTTTACTCGGGCTTTCGCTTGTTGTTGGTATTTTGGTTGATGATGCAATTGTAGTTCTTGAAAATATTTACCGCCATATGGAAATGGGCAAGAATAAAGTCCGCGCGGCTTATGATGGAACTTCCGAAATTGGATTTACCGTAATGGCGATCACTTTGGTAATTGTCGTGGTATTTTTACCTATCGCTTTAAGCACAGGTTTGGTCTCAAACATTATTTCACAGTTTTGTGTTACGGTGGTGATTGCAACTTTGCTCTCATTATTGTCTTCATTTACCATCGTTCCCTGGCTGTCTTCCCGATTTGGAAAATTGGAGGTTTTAACAGGAAAAAATGTATTCCAAAGATTCATTTTAGCTTTTGAGAAAAAACTGGATGATTTCACACACTGGATCTCCGGACTTTTAACCTGGTCATTAAAAAGTAAAAAGAATAAAATAATAACCATGTTATTGGTGGTTTTTCTATTTTTCGGATCAATTTTCGGCTTATTTGGCGGTGGCTTCATCGGTGGTGAATTTTTCGCTAAAATTGACAAAGGAGAATTTTTGGTGCAAATAGAATTACCAAAAGATGCTTCAATTGAGCAATCCAACTTTATGACGCAAAAAGCTGAAAAATTTCTAAGAAGTAAAAGCGAAGTTGCGAGAACTATCACAACTGTTGGACAAACCAGCGACGGTTTTGGTGGCGCTCAGGCGACCGCATACAAATCTGAAATTGACGTAATTTTAGTTGAAAAATCAAAAAGAGAAGACAATTCTTTCATAGCCGCGGCAAAATTAAAACGCGAGCTTGAAAATGTACTTGTCGGTGCAAAAGTAAAAACAGTTCCTATCGGACTTTTGGGTGCAGAACGTGCGCCATTGGCTTTGGTAGTAACAGGTTCAGATTTAAAATCTGCTTTAGAATATGCAAAACAGGCAGAAGCACAATTGCGAACAATTCCCGGCGCGGCTGAGGTAAAACTAAGTATCGAAGGCGGAAGTCCAGAAATCAATGTGCAGGTTGACCGGGATAAAATGTCTTTATTGGGTTTAAATTTACAAACAGTTGGTGTCACAATGCAAACCGCTTTTAGTGGAAACACGGACGGAAAGTACCGCGCAGGCGACAATGAATACGATATCAATATTCAGTACAACCAAAAAGGACGCTCAACGATTGATGATGTTAAAAATTTAATTTTCGTTAATACTGCCGGACAACAGATCCGATTAGAACAATTTGCCGCCGTCACAGAAGGTTCCGGACCAAGTTTTCTGGAAAGAAGAGATAAATCTCCATCAGTAACCATCGAAGCACAGGCAGTAGGAAAACCTTCCGGAACGATCGCTGATGAATGGCAGGCAAAATTTGAAAAATTAAAAAAACCTACAGGTGTCGACTGGATATGGTCTGGTGATAAGGAAAATCAAACAGAAGGTTTTGGTACTTTGGGACTTGCTTTAGGTGCAGCCATACTTTTGGTTTATTTAGTAATGGTCGCGCTTTACAACAGTTTTGTTTATCCGTTTGTCGTTCTCTTTTCAATTCCTTTAGCTTTGATCGGTGTATTGGTTGCTTTGGCTTTAACCAATAATTCAATTAATGTTTTCACCATTTTAGGGATGATCATGTTAATTGGTCTGGTGGCGAAAAATGCGATTATGATCGTAGATTTTACCAACCATAGAAAAGAAGAAGGCGAATCTACTTACAACGCTTTGTTGCAGGCAAACCACGCGCGGCTTCGTCCGATTTTGATGACCACGATCGCCATGGTTTTCGGAATGTTTCCGATCGCTTTGGCAAGTGGCGCAGCGGCAGAAATGAACAGCGGTTTGGCCTGGGTGGTAATTGGCGGATTAATTTCCTCACTATTTTTAACTCTGGTAATTGTCCCGGTCGTTTATTCCATATTTGATGGTTTGATCAGACGTTTCTCTAAAAATAGTGAAACAGATTATGAAGCAGAAATGCACGCAGATTACACACCGCATGAATTAAATGACGACGGCTTTTCGCCGAAGCATATATAGTTTTTTTTTAAATTGTTAATAAAAAGTCCTGTGAATTAATTTTCACGGGGCTTTTTTTTTGGGGAGCAAGAAAGGTAATTTTTCCCTTTCGAAATATTTCCGGCTGTCCGTTATATCTTTTTCTTTTTTCAAAAGAAAAAGGATGCCACTTCCATCCGGGCTAAGATCGACGGGTATTTTTATTTTCAAAGGAATAAAAATTCTCCATCTAGAATATCGATCACTTTCCTATACAAATACCATTGCAATGCTTTAATATCTTATCAATAGCACGTTCAAGTAAAAACAAATCCCCTTTTAAAGATTTTACCCGAAAACTCCAAACCAGATGTTTTAAGCTTTCGGGCGTTCCCGAAAGTCCAAAGTTGGGTGCAGCAAGCTTTCGGACGATCCCGAAAGTCCCAAACGAGGGTGTAACAACTTTTCGGACAGTCCCGAAAACCTAAAGCGAGGGTGCAACAACCTTTCGGGGATTTTGGCAGATAAATAACAACTTTCATCTGGAAACATTGCGCATCGTAAGATTTTTAACCAAAAAAAGCCGAACAAAAATGTCCGGCTTAATAATGAATTTAATTTTTTATACTAAAACTAGCTAAAACTATTTAGCAAATTTGTAAGCTAAACCAACTTGAAATACGTTGTTTCTTACTGAACTAGAGTTATTTGGTCTGTCTTTAGCAATATCAGTAACACCTGCTACATATCTTGCAGTTAAACCAAGTTGTGGTGTGAAATAATAACCTGCACCAATACCAATTCCTAAATTAAATTTGTTGATTTGGTCATTATAATTTCCTGTTTCTGCTAATGTATTTCCAGAAGTTTCGTTTTTTACTTTATTACTAGCATTTACATTTAAACCGAATTCTGGTCCAGCTTCTAAGTAAAAACTTGGCGTTGCGTTATATTGAAACATAACTGGCAATGCGATGTAATCTAAATGGGATGCACTTGAAATCGTTTGGTTTGTTTTTATTGCACCATTATCAATCACTGTTTGATTATTAGCGGAAGATTTTTCACCATACTGTGTGTAGATTAACTCTGGCTGAATACTAAAATTAGAACCTAGAGGTGCATTTACAAAAGCGCCTGCGTTAAAACCAATTTTAGATTTTTGATCGCTTAATCCTGAATCTTTTGATAAAGAGGAAACATTCATTCCACCTTTAATACCAAATTGCTGTGCAAATGTCAATGAACTTACAGCTACAGCTGCTGCTAATACTAACTTTTTCATAATCTTTTAATTTTTAATTATCAAATTTATTAAACCTCGTTATGTTGTTTTCAGAGGTATGATGTTGGCGTACTTTCAAATACTTTGCCATCTTGTATTTTGATTTTTTAAATAAAAGTAAAACAAACGTTTAATTAACTTTTTAAATTATTTAAAGTATTATAATATAGTCAATTAGAAATTTTATAGAGAGATTATTTAGAGTTATTATAAATTACTTATTGAGTTATTCGATAAAATTCTATGACAGTTTTCTGTAAAAATCCAGCGTTTTTATCACATTTTCTTCAGAAACTTCAATGTCAAAATTTCCTTTTCCTACCGTTTCGAGTAATGAAAATTTAATTTTTCCTGAATCATTTTTTTTATCATTAAGCATTAACAGAGTAATTTCTTCATTTGAAAAATGCGAAATATCTTGATAAGGAAAATAAAACTGCAACGCCGCAATGATCTGATCTGATGTTTCTGCCGAGATATATTTTTGTAAAAAAGAAAGATAAGTTTCGCATATCATTCCCATGGCAACGGCTTCTCCATGCGGAATGGCATTTTCTTTCTTTAAAAACAAACTCTCAAAAGCGTGACCGAAAGTATGACCAAAGTTTAAAGTTTTTCGGACATTTTGTTCCTTAAAATCAATATCTACGACATTCTGCTTAATTTGCATTGACTTATTGATATGCATTTCAAGATGATCTGCCGAAAGTTCTGTAACACTGATCAGATCTTTCCAGTGTTTTTCATCGGCAATTAATCCGTGTTTAAGCATTTCCGCAAAACCGCTGCGCAACTCTTCGAAAGGCAGGGTTTTTAAAAATTTTGGATAAAAAAAGATTTTTTCCGGCTGTGAAAATGTTCCGATTATGTTTTTTAAGAACGCATGATCAATACCTGTTTTTCCGCCAATAGAAGCATCGCACATTCCCAAAAGTGTCGTTGGAATATTGATGAATTTTATTCCTCTTTTATAAGTTGACGCTACAAATCCACCCACATCTGTTATAACGCCGCCGCCTAAATTTATAACCAAAGCATTTCTGTCTGTTTTAAATTCAGCTAAAATTTCCCACAAATGTGTCGCCGTTTCAATTGTTTTAAGATCCTCGCCTGCTTCAATTTCGATGATCTCAAACGGAATCTCAGTCTCAAGATTTACCAAAAGCTGCGGAAGACAGTATTCATGCGTATTTTCATCTGCTAAAATTATAAGCTGACTTGGTTTTAACTCAGTTAAAAATTCATTTAAAGCCGAAAAATCATCATCAAGAAGGGAAATCATAAATTATTTTTTTTGCAAATTTAGCACTATTAAAGAAAGTCTATATTTCTAATGAAAACTATTTAAAAAAATTAATATTAGTAGTAAATTTGGCTATTAAAATAATCAAGAATTTATGTCTGTTTTCAACGATACAAAAATTGCTTTTTCCGATAAATCTGATGCCGAACTAAGGAAAGCATTTTGGATGTTTAAGTTAATTGAGCAACCGGCTTTAACGAAAATTGGAACTTCAATTTTAAATTTTTCTGTTCACAACAACGTTCCGTTCGCTGGCGATATAGTAAAATATACCTTGTTTGCCCAGTTTTGTGGTGGCGAAACGCGCGAAGAAAGCACAAAAGTGGTGAACAAAATGTTTAAGCACGGCGTGGGAAGTATTTTTGATTATTCCATTGAAGGGAAAGAAGAAGAATCTGCTTTTGAAACTGCTTTTGCAGAGATAAAAGAAAATATAAAATTCGCCGAAGGAAATCCCGCGATTCCTTTTGTGGTTTTCAAACCAACCGCTTTTGGCAGGATTGATCTCTACGCAGAAGTTGGAAGTGGCAAAGAATTGACGAGCAGCGAAAAAGAAGAATGGCAAAGAATCGAATACCGTTTTGATGAAGTTTGCAAAATGGCTTTTGAGAAAAACGTCATGTTAATGGCTGATGCAGAAGAAACCTGGATGCAGCACGCGGCAGATGAACTTCTTTTTGAAATGATGAAAAAATACAATCAGCAGAAAGCAATTATCTGGAATACCATCCAAATGTACCGAACCGGAAGACTGGAATATTTAGAAAAAGACCTAAAAAGAGCGGAAGATTATAATTTTTATTTAGGTTATAAATTCGTTCGTGGCGCTTATATGGAAAAAGAAAGAGCACACGCTGCGGAAAATAATTATCCAGATCCAATTCAGCCAACGAAAGAAGCGACAGATATTAATTATAATGCTGCGGTTGATTTTACTTTAAATCATTTAGATAGAGTTTCCGCGTTTTTCGGCACACACAACGAAAAATCGACCGAATTGGTAATGGATAAAATGCGTGAAAAAGGTTTAGAAAATAATAATAAACATTTATATTTTGGCCAGTTATACGGCATGAGTGATAATATTACTTACGTTTTGGGCGAAAAAAATTACAATGTGTCGAAATACTTACCTTACGGACCAGTGAAAGATGTTGTTCCATATTTGACGAGAAGAGCGCAGGAAAACACTTCTGTAAAAGGACAAACCGGCCGTGAATTAGGATTAATTTCGAAAGAATTAAAACGCAGAAAGAATTCTTAAGTAAAAAGCAAAAAGTAAAAAGTTTCATTTAAAATTTGAGGCTTTTCGTGAACTTATCTCCGAATTTTCCAACTGACAACTGACAACTGAAAACCGACAACCGACAACCAACAACTGACAACCAAATCTATTTCGCCCAAATCATATTGCCCTTAAATTTAAAAGGAACTTTTACTTATAAAATTCCGGACAATTTGGTGGAAGAAATAGAATTGGGAATGCGCGTTTTAGTTCCTTTTGGCGGAAAAAAAATCTATACCGGAATTGTTTCTGAACTTCACGATCGCGAACCTGAAACTTTTGCTGCCAAAGAAATCATCAATATTCTCGACGAAAAACCAATTTTACCGAAAGAACAATTGGAATTTTGGCAATGGCTTTCAAACTATTACCTGTCAAATATTGGTGAAATTTACCGTTTTGCCTTTCCGTCTTCTTTAAAACTTGAAAGCGAAACTTATTTAAAATTAAAACCAAATGTTGAGATAAATTTTGAAAATCTCGACGTGAATGAAATGTATCTCATTCAGGCGTTGGAAGTTCGGCAAATGATCAATTTAGCGGAAATTGAAGCCTTTATTCCCAAAAAATTAATTGTAAAAACCATCAATTCACTTATCGATCTGCGATATATTGAAGTAGACGAAAAAATTTCAGAAACTTATAAAGCCAAAGAAGTTGCTTATTTAAAAGTGAATAAAGATGTTTTGCGCGATAATTTTTTACCAGAAGTTTTAAAAAGTTTAAACAATGCGCCGAAACAAAAAGATCTTTTTCTTTTAATATTATCCAAACAGCAGGAAAATGAAGATATTCCAGTAAAAAAATCTTTCGTTTTCGAAGAAGGAAATTTTTCGCATTCACAATTAAAAGCCTTAATTGATAAAGGAATTATTGAAGAATATTTGCTTCAAAAAGACCGTTTAAAATCCTATGAAGGCAAAACCGAAGATTTGGAAGCATTGACTGAACTTCAAAAGATCGCAAAATCTGAAATAGATCAGGCTTTTGAAAATGATAAAAATGTTTTGCTTCATGGCGTCACGGCTTCCGGAAAAACACATCTTTATTTAGATAAAATCGAAGACTGTATTAATGATGGTAAAAACGTACTTTTTTTGTTGCCGGAAATTTCTTTAACCAAACAAATTATCCAAAGATTAGAAAAAAAATATGGTAAAAGTCTGGGTTTTTACCACACAAAATTAACGGATTTTGAAAGGGTAGAAGTGTGGCGGAAAATCCGTAATAATGAGATAAAGGTTTTGATCGGAACTCGAAATGCACTTTTTTTGCCTTTTCAAAATTTAGGTTTAATAATTGTCGATGAAGAACATGACTTTGCTTATCGTCCGCGAGAAGTTTCACCTTATTTTAATGCAAAAGATGCAGCGCAAATTTTGGCTAAATTTTATTCTGCAAATGTTATTCTTGGTTCTGCGACGCCTTCTGTGGAAAGTTATTATGCTGCAAAAAAGGATAAACTGTCTTACGTTTTTTTATCTAAAAGATTTGGAAATGTTGATTTACCAACAGTTGAATTAATAAATTTTGAAGAAGAACAAAAACTGCAGTTCACAAAAGGTCATTTTTCTTTTAAATTAATTGAAGAAATTAAAGGAAATTTAGAACAAAAAAAGCAAAATATTATACTCCACAACCGCCGTGGTTACGCCAATGTTGTAGAATGTGAAACTTGCGGCTATGTTCATTACTGCAGCAATTGTGATGTCGTGATGACTTACCACAAATATTCCCGTGAAATGAAATGTCATTATTGCGGTCAAAAAGCGACAAAACCAACAGTTTGCCCGAAATGTAATTCTGAAAATATCAACGAGCGTGGTGTCGGAATTGAGCAAATAGAAGAAGAATTACAAAAAATTTTCCCGGAAAATGAAGTTGACAGAATGGATGTTGATTCTATGCGCAAAAAATTTGCCTATGAACAATTGTACGAAAAAATTGAAACCGGAGAAGCGGAAATAATTCTTGGAACGCAAATGATCTCTAAAGGTTTGGATTTTGACAATATTGAATTGGTCGCAATTCCCAAAGCCGATGCATTGTTGCACGTGCAGGATTTTCGTGCGGAAGAAAGAGCTTATCAACTGATCACGCAAGTTTCTGGTCGAGCAGGAAGAGTTTCCGGTAAAGGAAAAATTTTAATTCAAACCTATAATCCACAACATCCGGTTTTTAAATTAATTCAGGAAAATAGCACTACCGAAATTTACAATCATTTTTTAGAGGAAAGAAAAAAGTTTCTTTATCCACCTTTTGTGAAACTTTTGATGATTGAATTAAAGCACAGAAGAGAAGACAAGACTGATCGTGCGTCGCAGTTTTTGGGTTCAGTTTTAAGAAAGTATTTACCTGCAGAATGTGTGTTAGGTCCCGAAAAATCACCCATTGCCAGAATTAAAAATCTATATCAATATCAAATTTTACTAAAACTTCCAAAAGGTAAAAATTATGAAAATTTTAAATCTTTAGTTTTAAAATCTTTTGAAGAATTTGATGAAATAACAGGTTATCATTCCATTAAAAAAAGCGTTTTTGTTGATTTTTAACATTATTTAACGTTTTTTACCGAGAATTTATAAGTTTTGGAAGGTCAAACTTCAGCAATATTTTCTATTTTTACTCGTTTTTAGAATTACACCAGAACTACTTTAGTTAATCAAATTCTTTTTTCGGAGAGAATTAGAAATAAAATAATATATGTTTAGATTAAAAAAATCTCTACTTCTTTCGGCCTTTTCTATATCCTTTTTCGCTTTTTCCCAAGGTACTTTTGCATCAAGCCAGTACCCGCAGATGTATGAAAATCAGGCTGATTCAAAAGACGCAAAATCTGTTCGCAGCTTTGCGGCAAAAGATCAGATCGACAGCGAAATTTCCAGAATGATATCTGATCCCGTGTTGAAAAACGCAAACTGGGGATTTGTTGTTTACGATCCTGTTACTCAGAAAACAGTGACCGGTTACAATGAAAATTCAGCACTCGTTCCGGCTTCCACCACAAAATTGTTAACAACAGACACGGCTTATGACTTGGTTGGCGAAAAATTTAAATGGAAAACTCAGCTTGAATATAAAGGTGACATAGATGCAGAGGGAGTTTTAAACGGAAATCTTTACATTGTTGGGAGCGGTGATCCTTCATTAGGAACAAGAAAAGCCGGCGCTGCGTCTTACACGGATATTTCTTCAGATTACTTAAGAGCAATTGCCGGAGCAGGAATTAAGAAGATAAAAGGAGATATTATTATTCAGACGGCGATTTTTAAAGTTAATAAAAGTCCTGTTTTGCCCGAAAATATAGTTTGGGTAGAAGATGGCAATTATTATTTGCCGGTTGGTACCACAACAGATATCAATCCTCGCAATGAAAAATTAACTGTTCCTGCGAAAAATCCATTTTCAGAAAATGAAAGGTATTTTTATGTGTCTCCTTATGCGCACAAAATGGTTTTTGCAAATACGTTTGATGGCAAAAACTTTCTAAGTACAGCTTTGCCGGAAGCGCCATCTTATCTGGCTACACTTTTGCGAAATTCGTTGATAAAAAGTAAAGTTTCAGTTTCAGGAACTGTTATTAATCTTAAAACGCAGCCAAAAGCGGAGAATAGAAAAGTACTTTATACTTATGAATCTCCAACTCTGGAAGAAATAATTTTTTATACCAACCAACACAGTGACAATGGTTTAGCGGAGGCAATTATGAGAATGGTCGGATTTCAAAAATACGGTGACCAAACAGTGACTTCTGGAAAAGAGGCGGTTGTTGATCATTTAAAAGCCATTGGTTTTGACTTAAATGGTTTCAATTACATAGATGGAAGCGGCCTTTCCCACAGCAATACGGTAATGCCTATTGCGCAGGCAAAATTTTTGGCGAGCCGAATGAAAGAGGAATATTTTAAAGATTATTTCGATTCTTTACCAGTCGCAGGTCAATCAGGAACATTGAAACATATGTTTTTGAACAGCGATGCAAACGGCCAGATCTTCGCAAAAACAGGCACTTTAAATAAGGTAAAAGCTTTGGCAGGTTTTATCAAAACAAAGAGCGGAAGAACGCTTACATTTTCTCTTTTAGTTAATAACTACGCGGGTTCGGTAAATCAGGTGAAGCAAAAAATGGAAGAACTGTTAGCGCCAACATTAGATCTCTAAATTATTAATTTTATAATATTTAAACCTTTTGATTGAATTATCAGAAGGTTTTTTTACCTTTAAACCTAAATTTTAAATAAAATGAAAAAAATATATTTATTGATATTAATTAGTGTTTTTGGCTTTTATTTAAAGGGTCAAAACATTAGTGAAGAAGCAGAAAGAAAATCATTGCTGAATACAGAGAAGAATAACTTTGCGAAAATGATCGCCTTCAATGTAAATCCAAATACTTTAAATTACGATCTAAAATCTCAAAGAATCGAACTACAGGTTGATCCTGCGGTTCAAAAAGTGACTGGAACTGTAACTTCCCAATTTGTTCCCAACCAAAATATGTCTTCTATTTATTTTGATCTTGCTACAACTTTAACAGTATCTCAGGTATTATTTCACGGAAATAATCTTTCATTTACGCAACTTTCGACGAAGGAATTAAAGATTGATTTTGCGAACGCTTTACCCGCAAATTCCTTAGACTCTCTTTCTGTAACTTATTCAGGCGTTCCGGATCTTTCAACCGGTGCTTTTACCACTTCCAAACAGTCCAATACTCCGGTTTTATATACTCTTTCTGAACCATACGGCGCTCAGGAATGGTTTCCAACAAAGCAAAGCATGAATGATAAAATTGAAAAAATTCAAATGATCGTGACTGCACCTTCGCAATACAATGTGGCTTCCAATGGAAAATTAATTTCAGAAACAATTTCCGGGGCTTTTAAAACAACTTTTTGGCAGACGAAATATGCAATTCCTGCATACTTAATTGCAATTGGCGTCACCAATTACACAAAATTTAATGATACGATGGGTTCGCCCGCTTTTCCATTTGTAAATTACGTTTATCCATCAACTGCTGCGAATACAACTTCAATGAACAATATTGCTTTTACTAAGCAAATCATGGCGGTTTATGAGCAATATTTTGGTTTATATCCGTATCGTGATGAAAAGTACGGTCACATGGAATTTGGCTGGGGTGGCGGCATGGAACACGCTACAATGACCTCAATGGGAGGTTGGGGACAAACTTTAATAGCGCACGAACTTGCTCACCAATGGTTCGGGGATAAAATAACTTGTGGCGCCTGGAATGACATCTGGCTGAATGAAGGTTTTGCCACTTTTGGAGAACATGTTACCCGGGAAAAATTGTTAAGTAATACCACTGATTTTAAAACATATCTGCAAGGACAATTAAACCTCATTACATTTCTACCAAGTGGAAGTGTTTATGTTGATGACGCTAATTTAAGCAATCAAAATGTAATTTTTGACAGCCGTTTATCTTATGCAAAAGGTGGCTATGTTTTAAGAATGTTAAAATGGATTTTGGGAGACGACCAGTTTTATCAGGCAATAAGAGATTATAATTCTCGTCCGAATCTGGCTTACAATTACGCCAAAACCGTTGATTTAAAAAATTCATTTTTACAGTCAACAGGTAAAGATTTTACTGAATTTTTTAATGAATGGATTTACGGACAAGGTTATCCAAATTACTCAATTCAGTATGGACAAAATACTGTTAATCAAAAGATAACTTTTAAAGTTTCTCAGTCCCAAAGTAACGCTTCAGTTCCTTATTTTAAAATGCCATTACCAATAAAAGTGACGGGAACCTCGGGTGAGACAGCTTTTTTAGCTTTAGATAATGATACAAACAATCAGTTATTTACGAAAGATGTATCATTTCCAGTAGCAAAAGTTGAATTCAACTATGACCTGCAACTTATTGAAAAAAACTCGACTGTAGCAGAAAATAAAGCCTTAGCAACCAATGAAATTTTAAGCAGTTCAAAAATTCAGATCTACCCAAATCCGGTGAAAAATAGCCTGAATATTTCTGGTTTAAAGGATTCTACAGCATTTGAAATTTACGGCATTGATGGCCGAAAAATAAAATCCGGTAATTATATTCCAAATTCCAATATTGATGTTTCAAAACTTTCAAAAGGATTTTATCTAATAAAAATTATAGGACAGACTTTTAAATTTATTAAAGAATAGTAATTTTTAAATAAATTTTTCTCTAAATCAACTTTGTCAAAGTTTAAAGCTTTTTAGCGATTAACTTAGACAAAGTTTTTTCTTAATTTTCATTTTGATTAATTTCATCAAAAATAAACTTCAATTTTTGTAAATTCGCAATCAAGATTATATTTAAAATTATAATCAAAAATGTAAAATCTAAAATTTAAAAACATGATATCTCAAAAATTTCTTGAAAACCTACAATCCGAACTTCAAACTATCGAAGCAGACGGTTTATATAAAAAAGAACGCATTATAACTTCCTCACAATCAGCAGAAATAACCGCAAACGGAAAAGAATTATTGAACTTTTGCGCCAATAATTATTTGGGATTATCTAACAATGCAGAAGTTGTGAAAGCGTCGCAGGAAATGATGGATTCTCACGGATTTGGTTTGTCATCCGTTCGTTTTATTTGCGGAACACAAGACATTCACAAAACTCTGGAAAGTAGAATTTCAGAATTTTTAGGAATGGAAGAAACCATTTTATACGCCGCTTGTTTTGACGCAAATGGCGGTGTTTTTGAACCACTTTTTACCGATCAGGATTGTATTATTTCAGATGCATTAAATCACGCGTCCATTATTGATGGTGTAAGACTTTGTAAAGCAGCACGATACCGGTATGAAAATAATAATATGGAAGATCTTGAAGCACAATTAATTGAGGCTTCTAAGAAAAACCACCGTTTTACAATTATAGTAACCGACGGCGTTTTTTCAATGGACGGAATTGTCGCCAATTTAGCCGGAATTTGTGATCTTGCCGATAAATACGGCGCTTTGGTAATGGTTGATGATTGTCACGCCACAGGATTTATCGGTAAAACCGGTCGCGGAACGCATGAAGCCAATAACGTGATGGGAAGAGTTGATATTATCACTTCCACTTTAGGCAAGGCTTTGGGTGGCGCAATGGGCGGATTTACGTCCGGTAAAAAAGAAATTATTGACATGCTTCGTCAGCGTTCTCGTCCTTATTTATTTTCAAATTCTTTGGCACCGGGAATTGTTGGCGCTTCTATAAAAGTCTTGGAAATGATCTCTAATGATACTTCGCTTCGTGATAAAGTTATGGAAAATGCAGAATATTTCCGAAAAGAAATGAAAGCCAAAGGTTTTGATATTCCGGATGGCGATGCAGCGATTGTTCCTGTGATGCTTTATGACGCACCTTTGGCGCAGAAAATGGCAGAAAAATTAATGGATGAAGGTATTTATGTGATTGGTTTTTTCTTCCCGGTTGTGGCAAAAGGAAAAGCCAGAATTCGGGTTCAACTTTCTGCGGCGCACACCAAAGAACAGTTGGATAAAGCGATTGCGGGTTTTACAAAAGTTGGGAAGGAATTGCAAGTGATTTAAAATTATAATTATTTGGGCGTGCCCTCGTCATTTTTCCTGCGCGGCTTCGCCGCGCCGAAAAAATAACGAGGTCGGTCTACGGTTCCCACTCCCGCCGCGGCGGGGAGTTCCACCTTCGCCCTCACGCGAGAATAGATAAAAGATAGTTTTTAATGTAATAAAATTAAAACAATAAAAGATTGAAAAAGATTATTATAACATTATTGATAAGTTTTATATTTTTAAATTGTAATGCGCAAAAGAGTGCATCACTTTATTACCAATATAATAATCAATCTACAAAATCAGATAGTTTAGGATATATTTCATATTTAAAAGAAGTACCACAAAAATTACAAAGGAAAAAGAATGAAATTCTACTTTTATTTAATTATGCTGCTTTCGTGAATGATAAAATATCGATAAATAAAAAGGAATATTTATTTAATGATTATCGATGTGGATATCTTCAAATTAGAATTTTAAAAAAATCAAATATAAAAATTTACTCTGACAAGAAAGGAACGATAAATTTGAAATTAAAAAAAGGCTTTAATTTTATAATAATTAACGGGAATTTTGACAATGGCTTGGGAATTATATATTCTGAATATTATCCAGTTCTTGAATGTATTTAATAGTAAAATTTGAATTTTTAATTTTATTATTAATTAAATCTTAAAAATACTAACCAAACTTACTCGCTGGTGCGAGCGTCACGCTCGTATCAAAAAAAAAAATAATTACGGACACAAGCGTGACGCTTGCGCCATCGAACGAAACCTAAAATCTAATTTTTACGATAATATTTTTAACTGACAACTGACAACTGACAACTGATCACTACAACCTAAATACATGTTTTCAAAAGAAGAAGTTACCAATCTCAAAAAAAATTAAAAAATATACTTTAAAATAATATCTTAAAAATATTAACCAAACTCATCACAATCACCAAAATACTAATTGCAATTGACATTTTCCGCACGGGAAGTCTTGAAGTCAACATCGCTGAAAATGGCGCTGTGACAACGCCTCCCAATAAAAGTCCAAGAATAATATTCCAATGGTGAATTCCGATGGTGAAAATAAATGTTACTGCACTTGTAATGGTCAGTAAAAATTTTGCAACCGTGGAACTTCCCACAACATAACGCGGCGTTCTACCATCTTTTATCAAAGAACCCGTTACCAAAGGACCCCAACCTCCGCCGGCAAAGGAATCTATAAATCCGCCGACAATTCCGAGCACTTTTAAATTACTTCTTTTTCTGGTACTTTTTATCAGGGATTTTTTAGCCAAAGTTTTACGTAAAATATTGGCGCCCAAATATAAAGTGTAAACGGAAATGATCGGCTTTAAAATTTTTGCATAATGTTCCCCAAAGTAAGACAGCGAAACTGCACCGATAATGGCGCCGATAATGGCGAAAGGCGCTAATGCAAAAACAAGTTTTAAATTGACATTCTTAAGCTTAAAATGACTGATACTTCCAGCTGCCGTCGTAAAACTTTCAGCGGAATGAATACTTGCACTAACAATTGGTGGCGGTATATTTAGCAATAAAAGAATAGTTGTGCAAATAACGCCGTAACCCATTCCCATAGATCCTGCGATCATTTCCGCCAAAAAACCGACCAAAACCATCCAAAGAAAAATGTGATTTTCTTGTGCGAAAAATAATTTTACATCAGGAAAGAGATTAAATTCCTGAAGCGTCAGAAAAAATAAACCGAAAAATACCAAAACACCAATAATCCCCAAATATAAATTGGCTTTTAGTTTGGCTCTTTTTACAATTTTCGCGGTATTTTCAATCTCTTTGTACGGATCAACTAAACTTACTTTTCGGGAAGTATTTTTATCAAAATTTTTATTAGAAAATTCTGTTTCAAAATCACTTTTTTCTTCAGAATTTATAAAATGTATTAAACCAAAATTCTCTTTCGACCAGATTTTAAAATAATGAAATTGAGTTTTTTCTGACTCTGTAACAAAAATTAATTTTTGATTTTTAAAATCACTTTCATCAACCTCTTTTTCAAAAATCGAAATAAAATTATGGACTTCTGCAAGAGATTTTATCTCCTGATCTATTTTTGGAAAAACAATTTTTATGTGAAAAGTTGAATAGTTTTTAATTAAAAAATTTAAAAAATTTAAATCATTTTTATCGCCTCCAATAATTAAAATATTCAGATTTTCTGAATTTAAATAAATGGGAAAAAGCGAGTTTTTAGATTTCATTTTTAACTATAAAATCATGCATGCTCCAACAGTAGCGTTGCTCGTTTCATCTATTAAAATCGCACTTCCCGTTGCATTATTTTTTTCATAAGAATCAAAAACCAATGGTGAAGCCGTTTTTAATCGAACTTTTACTATTTCATTCAGTTTTATATTTTCATTTGCAGGAATCTGCTCTAAAGTATTAACGTCGATTTTATATTCAATTTCTTTTACAATTGCCTTTACCAATCGGCTTTTGTGTTGAATGAAATATTTATTTCCTTCCGCCAGTTCTCTTTTGTCAAGCCAGCAAATTAAGGCTTCAAATTCATTTTCAACACTTGGTAAATTTTCAGATTTTACAAAAAAATCACCACGCGAAATATCAATATTATCTTCAATCTGAATAACTGCAGGTTGATTGGCAAAAACTTCTTCCACTTCTTTTCCACCCGTTTCTAATTTTGAAATCGTCGTTTCAATATTTTCTGGAAGAATGGTTATTTTATCTCCTTTTTTATAAACACCAGAAATAATTTGTCCCGCATAACCTCTGTAATCATGCAGTTCTTCAGTTTGTGGACGAATTACATACTGCACTTGAAAACGCGCATCAGTTAGATTTACGTCGTCACTAATTTCTAAATTTTCTAAAAATTCTAAAAGTGGTTCGCCTTGAAACCAATTCATATTTTCAGATTTTCCTACAATATTATCGCCATGAAACGCTGAAATAGGGAAGTAGTCCACATTTTTTAAGCCTAATGTTTCTGCAACTTTTTCGTAGTTTGTTTTAATTTCTTGGTAAACTTCTTCCGAATAATCTACCAAATCCATTTTATTAACAGCAACTACAACATGTTTTATTTTTAAAAGTGAGGCAATTATCGAATGACGTCTTGTTTGCTCGATCACGCCTTGTCTAGCGTCAATTAAAATAATGATCAATTGAGAATTTGACGCACCTGTGATCATATTTCGCGTGTATTGCACGTGTCCTGGTGCATCTGCGATAATAAATTTTCTTTTTTTCGTGGCAAAATATCGGTAAGCAACATCAATTGTAATTCCCTGTTCACGTTCTGCACGCAAACCATCGGTTATTATTGCCAGATCAATTCCATCAGAATTTTTGTTTTTTGACTGCTTTTCCAGCGCTTCAAGTTGATCAACCAAAATACTTTTACTATCGTAAAGCAATCTTCCGATCAAAGTGCTTTTTCCGTCATCAACGCTTCCTGCGGTTATAAATCTTAAAATATCCATGTTTTTATATGAGTAATGAATAATCTTTAATAAGTAACTTTTACGCAATTTAGAATTGCATATTACTTATTACCAATTAATTATGTTAAAAGTACCCGCCTTTTTTACGGTCTTCCATTGCTGCTTCGGTCACTCGGTCGTCAATTCTGGTTTCGCCCCGTTCAGAAATTCTGGAAGCAGTAATTTCATTAATGACATCATCCAAACTTGATGCATCAGATTCAATTGCGGCAGTACAAGTCATGTCACCAACAGTTCTGTAGCGCACTTTTTTATTTAAAATGGTGTCATTTTCATCAATTGTGATAAAATCCGACGCGGCAATTAATTGTCCTTCATGCTCAATCACATCTCTGAAATGTGAAAAATAAATGGAAGGCAATTCAATTTTTTCTTTTCTAATGTAATTCCAGACATCAAGTTCCGTCCAGTTTGAAATGGGGAAAACACGCACATTTTCACCTTTATGAATTCTGCCGTTGTAAATATTCCACAATTCCGGTCTTTGTAATTTCGGATCCCATTGTCCAAACTCATCTCGAACAGAGAAAAAACGTTCTTTTGCACGTGCTTTTTCCTCATCGCGACGAGCGCCGCCGATGCAGGCATCAAATTTAAATTCTTCAATCGTATCCAAAAGTGTGTGCGTTTGAAGCCAGTTTCTGGAAGCAAATTTGCCCTTTGGCTCCGTTAATTTTTTTGCTTTAATCGTATCTTCAACGTAACGAACAATCAATTCTGCGCCAATTTTTTTGGCTAAATGATCGCGGTAATTCAAAGCTTCAATAAAATTATGACCAGTATCAATATGAACCAAAGGAAACGGAATTTTCATAGGAGCAAAGGCTTTCATCGCTAAATGAACCATTAAAATAGAATCTTTTCCGCCACTGAAAAGCAAAGCTGGCTTCTCAAACTGTGCCGCAATTTCCCGCATCATATAAATGCTTTCTGCCTCAAGTTGCTCTAGATAATCTAACTGATAACTCATTTTCTAATTTTCGATTTTTTGAATTAAAGAGGTTTAATGAGAATGTAAACCACATTCTTTTTGAGAGGTTTCCCAAAACCAACGTCCGGCGCGAGGATTTTCTCCTGGCTCAATTGCTCGTGTGCAAGGCGCACAACCAACGCTGATAAAGCCTTTATTATGTAATGTCAATTCCTGAATTTTGTGAAGTTCAATGTATTTTAAAACATCTTCGTATGACCAGTTAATTAAAGGATTGAATTTATAAAGTTGTCGTTCTTCATCAAATTCTATCATTTTCATATTTTCCCGGTTTTCAGATTGCTCGCTTCTCAAACCAGTGATCCATATTTTCGCACCTTCCAAAGCACGGTTTAAAGGTTTTACTTTTCTTATAAAACAGCATTCTTTTCGGTTTTCCACAGAATGATAAAAAGCATTTATTCCTTTCTCATTCACATATTTTTCAACGTCTTTTGAGTCGGGAAAGTAAACTTCAGTTTTGATTTTATATTTTGAATTATTACCGGAAAGTAATTCGTAATGTTCGTAAAATAATCTTCCCGTATCTAAAGTAAAAACTTTTATCGGCAAATTATTTTTAAAAATAACATCAGTAATGACTTGATCTTCCTGACCAAGAGACGAAGAAAATAGCGCAGAATCACCAAATTTTTCAGCGATTATTTTTAAAGCATTTTCTAAAGTCGAGTTTTCAAGTAAGTCAATTTCAGGCGTTGAAAGCATTTTTTATTTAAATAAATATAGAATGCAAACTTCCGATAATTTTGTTAACCTACCAAATTGGTGGACTACTATATATTTATCAATCGGCTAAATCGAGTAGGGTTTTAGTTTCCAGAATACGCAGAGAAGCATCGCGCACTTCTATTAAAACATCGTGCAAACTGCAATGATCTTCGCTGCAATTCTCACATTTTTTATAGAAATTAAGACTTACACAAGGCAAAAGTGCAATCGGACCATTTACCAGACGAATTATTTTTGCAAGCGTCACATCTTTTGGATTTATCTTAAAAAAATAACCACCGCCTTTTCCTTTTTTACTGTCTAAAATTTCAGATTTTTTTAACTGAAGTAATATATTTTCTAAAAATTTTAAGGGAATATTTCGTTGTTTTGAAATTTCTGAAATCAAAACCGGACCTTCATTTCGTTTACCGACCAAATAAGATAAAGCGCGGAATGCGTATTGTGATTTCTTTGATAACATTTTACAAACTTAATATTTTTAATTAAATTTCAACTTTCAAAATTAAAATTAATGTTTTCAAAAGAAGAAGCCGCAAATCTCAAAAAAGAATTCTGGACTGCTTTCGGGAAATCTTTTCCACGAAAATGGCTTTTGTATGATACCAAAATTAAAGATTTTTCTTTTAAATTTTATGCTGATAATAAAAAAGCAGAAGTCTCGCTAAATATAGAAATGAACTACGAAGTTTACAGAAATGCTTATTTTGAAAAAATACAAAGTCTGGAAAATCTTTGGCTGGAAGAAATTCCCGAACTTATTTTTGATGAAAATTTCACTTTAGAAAAAGGAAAAATAATCAGTAAAATTTGGGTAGAAAAATTAGACGTCAGTTTATTTAATAAAAATTCCTGGCGCGATATTTTTGAATTTTTTGTTGAAAATATGCAAAAAATGGAAACCTTGTTTTTTGAATATGAAGATTATATTAAGGATGTTTGAAAGTTATTTTGTCATTCCGTAGGAATCTGAGCAATGTATTTTCACGGCGGAGATTTCTACGGAATGACAAAACTGTTTTTGTAATTTGTGTATTCATGGCATAAAAAATCAACAGATTGTTTCGTTCCTCGCAATGACGTCAGATTTTAATTAAGAAAATTTATTTTTCCTCAACCAATAAAAAAGTCCGCCAAGAAGTGCTAAAATACTTAAAGGTAAAAGCAAATTAAACCATTGCCAATACGTTTTTTCATCTTCAATTCTTTCTCTGTCGAGTAATCTGGCTTCAATATTTCGGTTGCGCAACGTCATTAAATTAGAATCATCTAAAAGAAAATCTAAGGAATTTTGCAAAAATTGCGCATTTCCATACGTTTGTTTTGTAAGCATATCTTCGCCTAAAGGCAAAGGTTTTCCTTTCCAGACTTCGTTCTTTCCCAGGTCGCCATCAGCAATTACGATCATTTTATTGTCAGAACTTTCTGCCTTAAAATTGGGATAAGAAGATTTTTCAATTCTGTTGGCATAAGCAGATTTGAATTTTCCTTCTAAACTAACAGCATAAATTTTCGGCGAAGTTAATTTCTCATCTTGGCTTAAAGAATCTGCTTTTACGATTTCTGAAAGCGACACATAATTCGGAACAGATTTCAATAAAGTTCTGTCGCTGCTTTCAAATAGAACGTTGGTTTTAATATTTTTTCGCCCCAAAGTATCGATTGAAGTGGGGAATTCAAACTTTACGGGATTGATATTTTTGGTGATTAGATTATTATTTTCAGCAATTCCCAAAGGAAAATAAGGCCAAAGAAAACTTGTGAATTGCGGATTTCCTTCAACCTGACCAGAAACGATTCTTATCAACGCAGATTTCTTTAAATCTTTTACCAACGCGGGATTTATGCGTAAACCATAATTAAAAAAGAAATCCGTCATGTTTAAATCTGAAGGATACGCCATGATTTTTTTTGCGGTGTAAAGCGTGTCCATTTCTGCGTTTACAGCGTCCATCATCCACAAAGTTTTTCCGCCGTGCATGATGTATTGATCGAGAATTACTTTTTCATTATCGGTAAATGCTTTGCGCGGTTTTGCGATCACCAAAGCATTCATTTGACTTAATTTCGGAACATCGTCTAATGAAAGTTCAGTTTTATTTGCGGGAATTATCGGTCCGACGTTATAATTTTCAAGCGCCATATTCAAAAATCCCTGAAAATGGTCCGGACTTAATTCAGCCTGATTGACTAAAAATCCAATGTTTTTTTTCTGTTCTTCCGTCATTTTTTTAATATTGGAAGCGAAATTATATTCTAAATTTTCTATCGATCTGTTGAGTTGATCTTGCGGGTCAATTCCTTGTTGGCTTATAATTAGAGGAAGGGAACTGCCGAAAGTATTGTATTTTAAAGTGGCGTACGGATAAATTGTGACTTGCGTAATTTTTCCGTTTCTGTTGTCAGAAAGTTGTGAAGGTTGCATTCCCATGGCAGACAAAGTATCGGGCGACATTTTTGTTTTTATAGGATCAATAAATTTAAAATCAATTTTCGGATTTACTTTTTGAAATTCTTCCAGTAAAAATTTCGTTTCATTTTGAAGTTGTTTAAAATTTGCAGGAAAATCGCCATCTAAATAAACATCAATTGTCATTGGCTTTTTCACGGAATTCAAAACCTTTATGGTAGAATCTGAAAGTGTGTATCTTTTTTCTTTGGTTAAATCTAGGCGGAATTTATAAACGCCAAAAATGCCTGAAATTAAAATTAAGGCTAAAAATATATAGATGATTTTTTTTTTGTTCATATTTAAAAATGGGTTTTTTTTCCAATTTTTTAAAGTGTTTTTGTCATTCCGTAGGAATCTAAACTGTGAAATTTTTGCAATAAGAAAATATTAATTTGTAATGTTATTTTTAAATAAATCATTTAAAAAATCTAAATTAGGATTTATTTCACGAATTAATTTTAACTTTTTCTCTCGCGACAAATTTTTAATTTCCTTTTCCCGCTCAATTGCTAATTGTATCCACCCAAATTTTTGATAATAAATTAAATATTTCGTGTTATATCTTGAACTAAAACTTTGAGGATTTTGATTATTGAAATGCTCGTCAAGTCTTCGATATAAATTATTTGTTACGCCTGTATATAAAACAGTTCTATTTTTATTTGTAAGAATGTAAACGTAACAATTATAAATACCTTCTGTAAATTCAATCATTGGAAAATTTTTTAGTGTAGATTCCTACGGAATGACAAATGGATGAATAGTTCAATTTTTTATCTAATATTACTTCTTTTTTTCAACAAAAAATTTAGACAAATATAAACTCAAACCAATCACCAAAAGAAAATATGCCAAATCTTTGCTATCAACCAAACCACGGGAAAAGCCAATATAATGTTGGTAAAATCCTAAATTTTGAAGGAAATAATCTGCGCCGCCCAATAATTTATACGAGGCTAATTGTTGGATTCCAAAGTATAAAATGAAACATAAGAAAACGCCAGATAAATAAGCCATGATCTGGTTTTTTGACCAGGAACTTGCTAAAATTCCGAGGGCGGAAAAGCTGGCAATGAGTAAAATTAAACCCAAATAACTGCCGAAAGTCATTCCTAAATCGATATTGCCTTCCGGAATGCCTAAAATGTAAACCGTGTAAAAATAAATTAACGAAGGCAAAAGACATAAAATCCCAACCAAAAAAACAGAGAAAAATTTACCTAAAATAATATCTGAGATTTTCAAAGGTTGAGAAAATAGCCATCTTAAAGTGCTGTTTTGTTCTTCTTCAGCCAAAGTTTTCATCGCCAAAGCGGGAATGATAAACATTAAAAGCCAGGGAACTAAAACAAAATAACTTTGTAAACTGGCTGTACCAATGAAAAATAAATTAAAATCATTATCAAAGAAAAAAAGAAAAAGTGTGCCGATCAAACTGAAAGCCGCCAAAATTAACCAGGCGCTCCAATTGCCGAAATACGCCCATAATTCTTTTTTAAAAATTGCAATCATTATTAGTTGTTAGTTGATGGTTGTCAGTTGTTGGAAAAATCATCTATCTTTTCGCTTTGTTTACCAATTTTACGGTCATTGTTATTAAGAAAACTAAAACGAAAAATCCTAAGATTAATTGCCACCAATTTTGAATAACGTAATCCTTTAAAATAACAGTTACAACTATTAAAAAGAGAAGAAAAGTCGCTATTTCATTATATTGTCGAAGTTTTAAATTCGAAATAGAAAGATCTTTTCCTGCAAGTGATTTTATTTCTAAAACGCGTTTCCAGGCCCAATAATGGTAGAAAAATAAACCTACTAAAAACATCAATTTTAAATGAAACCAAGGCGTTTGTAAAAGTCCGGTATTTAAAATGATCATCGTAATTCCGCAAACTGTCATAATTATGAAAGCTGGAACTGTAATGATATTCCACAATCTTCGCATCATAAAAAGATACTGCTCGCGCAAGATTAATTTTTTTTCTTCAGGGAAAGAATCTGTGTCTTTGTAGTAAACAAAAAGCCTCACGAGATAAAAAAGTCCCGCAAAATAACTGACCATAAAAATGATGTGAAAAGCTTTTAAAAGAAGATATAACATTGATTTTAATTATTAACAAAGATAAAGAAACTGTGCGAAGAAAGTTTTAAATAAAAGTCTAAAATCGATGATTAAATAAACTCAATATAAACATGTTCGCCAAGATTAATGCCCAACAAAGTTTTTGCGCCACTGTTTTTGTTTCCTTTGTAAATGCTGATTTCTAACAGATCTGCATCATTAAAAAGTGAAATAGATTTTCCGTGATATTGTACCTCATTATTCCAATCCGGAATAAATGATGTGTAACTGTCGTAAATATTATTTAAGGAAAGATTACGGAATTTCACGATATAATTTTCGTGTACAGCATTTATCTTTTCAAAAAATTGCCGTGAAATATTAGAAATTACGTTACCAAAATTGTCAATGTACATTATTTCACCAATGATAATTTTCTGGGATTCATTGTAAACTGCTCTTGGAAAGGTCAACTGCAAAGGATTTTTTAATTTTCTGCCAATCACTTCCGGCAAACCGCCATTTAAAAGATGAACAGCTGCAGGCGCAAAAATATCCGTACTTGTGAATTTTACAATATCATCAAAACGGTTATTTAATGTGATCTCGTAAATCGCCTCAGGTTTTTGATCAAAGAAAATTAATGACAGTAAACCATTGTCTGCAGCGATAAAATAATGGCCGTTCGCTTTATAGATAATAAGTTTTCTGTCTTTTGAATAAAAACTGTCAACAGAAATAATATGAATTGTGCCCGCGGGAAAATGAGAATAGGCATTTCGTACAACGTAAGCCGTTTCCGTTAAGTGATAAGCCGTAATCTCATGCGAAATATCATTAATTTTCGCGTCTTCGTTCATGCTCAAAATTTTACCTTTTATCGCTGCCACACGATGATCTACGAGACCGTAATCTGATGTTAAAGTAATTAAAGGCATAGAAATTTTTGTTTGAGCTTCACCGTTTCTGGTTATTGCAAATTTAATTTAATTAGTTTAGAATAAAAAGTTTCTAACAAATGATTCATTTAAATTAGATGTTTTTAAAATATTTATTATAATTTTAATGTAGCAATAAATTTAAAAAAATAAAAATCAATACTGAATGTTTGAACTGAACTACGAAATTTCTGATATAGATGTAAAGTCCTTTTACGGTGTAAATAATCAATTTTTTAACTTAATTAAATCTTCTTTTCCCACTTTAAAAATTACTGGCAGAGATAATTATATTTCCGCGAAAGGCGAGCAGGAAACTGTCAGTATTTTTAAAACTAAACTTGAAGACATTGTTTCTTTCATTAAAAAATACAATACGATCAATATAAAAGATGTGGAAAGTATTCTGAGAATAAAGGATGAAGATGAAAAAAAACTTGTTTTTGACAATGATGTGATCGTAAAAGGCGTTAATGGCAAAATCATTAAGGCGAAAACGACCAACCTTAAAAAACTCGTAAAAGAGAGTGAAAAAAAAGATATGGTCTTTGCAATTGGTCCGGCCGGAACAGGAAAAACTTACACAAGTGTTGCTTTAGCCGTGCGTGCGTTGCGTGATAAAGAAGTGAAAAGAATAATTTTAACGAGACCTGCAGTTGAAGCTGGTGAAAGTCTGGGTTTCCTACCAGGCGATTTAAAGGAAAAACTTGATCCTTATTTACAGCCGCTTTATGATGCTTTGAGAGATATGATTCCGCATGAAAAACTGGAAGGTTTTATCGAAAAAAATGTAATTGAGGTTGCGCCGCTTGCATTTATGCGAGGCAGAACTTTGGATGAAGCTTTTGTAATTTTGGATGAAGCACAAAATACGACGCATTCTCAAATGAAAATGTTTCTGACAAGAATGGGAATGAATGCCAAATTTATCATCACCGGCGATCCAACACAAGTTGATTTGCCCATGCGCCAAAAATCCGGATTGAAGGAAGCGATGCGAATTTTGGAAAATGTAGATGAAATTGGCTTCGTGCATTTAACGGAAGAAGACGTAGTTCGGCATCCTGTAGTTCGTAAAATAATTGTGGCTTATGCAGCAGAAGATAAACGGCAGAATGAAAATTAAAGATTTTATTTTTTTAGCGAATATCAAGTATTAAATTAAATCAAATTTCCATATTTCATTAATGATTATAAAATCCTGCACATGTGGCGGGATTTTTTTTGTTTATTAAAGAAATCATTAAACATTTTTCTTAGAATTTTTTTTCTAAAACTTACTGTTTTAATTGAAATCGATCAAAGTTTTTAAAAAATTCTAAATTTTACGACGATTTGTGCAAAAATCTTGAGTTTTTTTTAATGAAAAATTCTTGTTTTTACACATAAAAAAGCAGTTTTTTTAAATATTTTTCAAATTATTTGAAATATTTTGAATTTTTTTTGTATAGGATTTGGTGAGAATTTTTAAATTTTAACACTTCAAATCATATTTATACAATTATTCTAAAAAGTCGCTATCTCCCATTATTTCTACTTTAATATGGAAACGTAATTTTTAGTTAAACCTAAGTTTATATACGAATTATTTTTTTAAAATGAACTAAAATTTACTATATATTATTAAATATTTAAAAACTTTGATAATTGTGTAATATTTTAAAACTCAAATTGTAAAAGTGTATTATATTTAACCTATTTGTCATAAATTTTAATACTTATAATCAATTATTGCGTAAAATTATATAATTAATAACTAAAATACTATTTTATTAATAATTTGATTATTATGTTTTTTGTTTTTAAATTAGCTTTAATAATCAGTTAAAGCATTTAATTATGAGAAAATATTATTATTTAAGTTGCATTTTACTTTCCAGTTATGCATTCTCTCAGGTGGGGATTAATACGCCCACACCGCAAGGAACATTAGATGTAAATGGAAATATAATGGTGCGATTAACACCAACGCATGCTCCCGCAGCAAGTTATAATGTTTTAGCTGTCAATCCAACTAATAGGGAAGTACAGATAATCAGTACCACTTTGCAATCAGCTGTTAATGGAAGCATTGTAAAAGTGGAAAAGGATACCAACGTTAATCTTGCAAACGTAGCAATCTTTGCGGGTTCAGGTTATAACAGAATTAATTTCTCGCAAGCAAATGTCAAAATCGATAACCCTGATCCTAATGCTAATTTTGATGTAACTGACGATAGTTACACAGCGAAAAGTACGGGTATTTATGAAGTAAATTATGAATTTCGATATGGAAGTGGTGTGCAAGCGTCAATCCTTGGTGGAGTTCCAGGGATAGGTGTTTTTAAAAAAGTTGGTTCAGCCGCCGCTACATTGTTAGATGAAAGATTATTCTCAGGTGCGAATCTTCTTGTAGCAAATATAACGATCAGCCAAACAAGTATTAACAGTATTTATAAATTAACTGCAGGCGATAAGCTTTTATTTGGAGTTAACGAAGGAAGTATTGTAGTAAGTTTATTAAGCGGTAGTTTCGTTACCATAAATATTAGAAAAATTTCAGATTAGGTAGAGCGGTCAGCGCAATTTTAGATGAAAAAAGAGAATCCTGAGCATATGCGCAGGATTTTTTTTGCTTACTAAAATATATTATATTCGCAATTAATTAAAAAAAATATTTAAATATGAAAAAATTATTACTGACTTCTGCCATTGCATTTTTTGGATTGGTAAGCGCGCAAAAAGCTGTTTTTGGCGCCAACGCAGGTTATCTTGCAGGTTTTGCAAAGGCAAAAACACCATTTGGAACTTCTACAAATAACGATGGAGGTTTTTACGCCGGATTTTTTGCGGAATTTAATGCAGGAAGTAAATTAAAAATTGAACCGGCTATAAACTATGTAAATATTGATGGTGACAGTGCTTTACAAATTCCGATCGTAGCAAAATACTACGTTGATCCAAAATTTAATCTTCAGGCAGGACCACAATTTTTGTTTGATTTTTCAGATAACCCTTATCCGGACAATTACAATACAACAAATATTGGACTGGCTTTAGGCGCCGCTTATGAATTTACGCCAAAATTATTTTTGGAAGGCCGATATTCATTTCAGTTAAATGATCACTTGAAAAACGCACCAAGTAACTATTCTGTGAAAGCAAATTATCTTAATATTGGTTTGGGATACAGATTTTAATTCTGCAACAATTTAAAAAATAATAAATCCTGAGAATTTCTCAGGATTTATTTATTTTAAAAAGATTTCTAAAATTTATTTTCCAAAAAGATTTCCGCCCGCGCCCGGCATATTTGGCATTCCTTTGCTCATCATTTGCATCATTTGTTTGCCTTGTGGCCCCTGCATCATTTTCATCATTTTGCCCATCTGCTCAAATTGTTTCATCAAAGCATTGACGTCTTCAATTTTTCTTCCGGCACCTTTCGCGATTCTTTGTTTTCTGGTTGTATTTATTAAAGACGGCGTTCTTCTTTCGTCCGGCGTCATACTGTGAATTATTGCTTCAATATGTTTAAAAGCATCATCATTAATATCCACATCTTTGATGGCTTTTCCCACGCCTGGAAGCATTCCCATCAAATCTTTCATATTTCCCATTTTTTTGATCTGGTTGATCTGTTTTAAGAAATCATCAAAACCAAACTCATTTTTGGCAATTTTTTTGTGTAATTTTTTGGCTTCTTCTTCGTCAAATTGTTCCTGAGCTCTTTCCACCAAAGAAACAACGTCACCCATTCCTAAAATTCTGTCTGCCATTCTTTCCGGGTAGAAAACATCCAATGCTTCCATTTTCTCACCCGTAGAAATAAATTTGATAGGTTTCTCAACAACAGAACGAATTGTCAAAGCCGCTCCACCACGCGTATCACCGTCTAATTTGGTTAAAACGACACCGTCAAAATTAATAGTATCATTAAAAGTCTTAGCCGTATTTACCGCATCTTGTCCCGTCATGGAATCTACCACGAAAAGCGTTTCATTTGGTTTAATGGTTTGATGAATTTTTTTAATTTCATTCATCATTGCTTCATCAATCGCCAAGCGACCTGCCGTATCGACGATTACAACATCGTATTTATTTTCTTTAGCAAAAGAAATCGCATTTTCTGCAATAGAAACGGGATTTGTGTTTTCGGCTTCAGTATAAACCGTAATTCCAACCTGTTTTCCTAAAACTTTTAATTGCTCTATCGCAGCCGGTCGATAAACGTCACAAGCCACTAATAAAGGGTTTTTTGCTTTTTTTTGTTTTAAATAATTGGCGAGTTTTCCCGAAAAAGTTGTTTTACCAGAACCTTGCAAACCTGCAATTAAAATTACACTTGGTTTGCCTGAAAGGTTAATTCCTTCCTGCGAACCGCCCATTAAATCTACCAATTCATCATGAACAATTTTCGTCATCAATTGTCCCGGACTTAAACTCGTTAAAACATTTTGTCCCAAAGCCGTATCCTGAACTCTTTTGGTTAAATCCTTGGCAACTTTATAGTTTACATCGGCATCCACTAACGCACGGCGGATTTCTTTTACCGTTTCTGCGACGTTAATTTCCGTGATTTTCCCGCGTCCTTTAATATTGTGAAGCGCTTTATCTAATTTATCCTGTAAACTGTTGAACATAATTTTGATTTAATGAGTTGCAAAAATACGGAAATATTTAAAGTTTTAAAAATCTAAAAAAGTAAATTATTTGGTGTAAATTTACACCACTAAAAATAAATATCATGGCTAGACAAAGTATCACATTAGCAGAAAAAAATGACGAATGGTTGAAAAATCAAGTTGAAGAGCAAGAATTCAGCAGTAAAAGTGAAGTGGTAAATTATTTAATTAAAAAGGCCCGCGATCAGAAAGAATATAACGATTATGTTCAAATGAAAATTGATCGTGGATTAAAAAGTGGAAGAGCACCACACCAAACCAAAGAAGAAATACTTGCTGAATTTAAAAGTAGGATAAAAAATGTATAATTTATTTTTGAGCAAAGAAGCCAAAGAAGATTTATATAGAATTTACAACTATGGATTTTACAAATTTGGAGAATTGCAAGCAGATAAATATTTGAATCAATTTTACAATCAATTTGATAGAATTGAAGAAAATCCATTGATGTTTCCCAAGGTTACGGAGCAAAAAAATATTGATAGATTTTGCGTTTGTGGTGTTGATAGAATTTTTTTTAATATTTTAGACTCTGAGATTGAAATTATTACAATTGTAGGTCGCCAAGATTTTTAAATATTCCTTTTCTAAGCAAAAAAAACACAACCAAAAGATTGTGTTTTTTTTAATGAAAAATTTAATTTAATTTTATGCTTGTAATGTTTCAACAATTTTAGCATTGAAAGCATCTAAGTCTTTTGGATTTCTACTGGTAATAAGATTTCCGTCTTTTACAACTTGTTCATCAACCCAATTTGCACCGGCGTTTTCCAAATCTTTTCTAATTGAAGGGAAAGATGTCATTTTTTTTCCTTTAACAACTTCCGCAGTAATTAAAGTTTGTGGTCCATGGCAGATTGAAGCAACTAATTTATCTGTTGCGAAAAAGTCTTTCACGAATTTTACTGCATGTTCATCATTTCTTAAAGCATCTGGATTGATCACTCCTCCCGGCAAAATTAAGGCGTCATAATCAGCTACCTTTGTCTCACTTACAGTTTTATCAACTTTAATGGCATTTCCCCATTCGTGGTCCGTCATTCCTTTTATTTCCCCGGATTTTAAAGAAATAATGTCAACTTCCGCACCTTCTTTTTTCAAAGCTTTTAATGGGCTTTCCAATTCTGACTGCTCAAAACCGTCCGCTGATAAAATGGCTACTTTTTTATTTTCTAAATTACTTATAATATTTATTTTCTTCTTCCCATGCAGGTTTTAAGCCATAAGCTGTTGTGCAAAAAAGTTTAACAAAATTTTATAACTTCTTTAATAATAGCCTGTTTTTTATATAATATTTCGTAATTTCGATCGTAAAAAGATTTGGCAAAATTCAAGTTTTTTAATTGTTTTAGTTAAATATTCGATTTTTAGACCTCAATAACTCAGAATTAAATCTTTAATACAATTTTCATTCTTCGTTCTTTCCTCTTGATAAAAAAGAACCAAAAAATCAAGACTGGAAACTCACCTAAAAATTTAAATTTCAGCCTAAAATTTTTGAACTCGGGCGGGAAGTTTATTTATTTTCTGAGTTGATCATTTTTTGCCGCCACTCAAACAGAAAAAATTTTTTAACGGCTGAAATTCAAATTTTCTTAACGGTTCCGTTTCCTAGGTCGTTTTAAATACAAATTTGCTTTTTAAACCACAAGTTTGCCATTCAGAGCGAAATGAAGCGTGGAATCTCAGCAATTATTTTTACTCTTCATTCTTTTTTCTTGATAAAAAAGAACCAAAAAATCAAGAATGGAAACTCACCTAAAAATTAGATTTTAATTCTAAAATTTCCAAACTCGGGCGGAAACGAATTTGTCTATTCACTCCAAAATTTTTGCCGCCACTCAAACACTGGAAATTTCTTAACGTCTTAAATTCAAATTTTCTTAACGGCTCCGTTTCCTAGGTAGTTTCAAATACAAGCGTCTTTTTTAAATCAAATTTGTCATTCAGAGCGAAATGAAGCAAAGCGGAATGACGTGTGGAATCTCAGCAGTAATTTTTACGCTTCATTCTTTTTTCTTGATAAAAAAGAACCAAAAAATCAAGACTGGAAACTCACCTAAAAATTAGATTTCAATTCTAAAATTTCCAAACTCGGGCGGTAACTAATTTGTTTCTTCAATCCTAATTTTTTGCCGCCACTCAAACACTGGAAATTTCTTAACGAATTAAAATCAAATTTTCTTTACGGTTCCGTTTCCTAGGTCGTTTCAAATAAAAGCGTCTTTTTTAAATCAAATTTGTCATTCAGAGCGAAATGAAGCAAAGCGGAATGCAGCGTGGAATCTAAACTCTAAACTGACTATTTTCGACGAAATTTTGTTAGAAATTTTCCGCCCTTTAGGGCCGGGGAAAAGAAAATTTCTGACGTCTATATATATCCAAAGTTTGTCATTCAGAGCGAAATGAAGCAAAGCGAAATGCAGCATGAAATCTCAACTCTAAACTGAGTATTTTCGACGAAATTTGGTAAGAAATTTTCCGCCCTTTAGGGTCGGGGAAAAGCAAATTTCTAATGTATATCTTTATCCAAATTTTTTCATTCAGAGCGAAATGAAGCAAAGCGGAATGCAGCGCGGAATCTAAATGTTAATTCTTTTTCTACTCTTCATTCTTTTTTCTTGATAAAAAAGAATCAAAAAATCAGGACTGGAAACTCACCTAAAAATTAGATTTTAATTCTAAAATTTCCAAAACTCGGGCGGTAAAGAATTTGTTTCTTCAATCCTAATTTTTTGCCGCCACTCAAACACTGGAAATTTTTTAACGAATTAAATTCAAATTTTCTTAACGGTTCCGTTTCCTAATTCGTTTCTAATACAAGTCTGATTTTTAATGAAAAGTTTGCCATCAGAGCGGAATGAAGCAAATCGGAATGAAGCGCTTAATCTCAGAAGTTATTTTTACATTCCATTCTTTTTTCTTGATAAAAAAGAACCAAAAAATCAAGACTGGAAACTCACCTAAAAATTTAAATTTCAGCCTAAAATTTTTGAACTCGGGCGAAAAGTTTATTTGTTTTCTGAGTTAATCATTTTTTGCCGCCACTCAAACAGAAAAAATTTCTTAACGGCTGAAATCTAAATTTTCTTAACGATTCCGTTTCCTAGGTCAATAAAATGCAAGTTTGTTTATAATTCTCAACGTTGTTATTCAGAGCGAAATGAAGCAAAGCGTAATGCAGCGTGGAATCTCAAATCTAAACGGAAGATTTTTGACGAAATTCCGTGAGAAATTTTCCACCCTTTAGGGATGGGGAAAAGAAAATTTCTGATGTATAAATTATCTTAGAATTAAATTTAACAGGCTCTTAAAAATTTAATCCATCGTCAATAAAATCTTACCGATATGTTCGCTGCTTTCCATGAGTTTGTGGGCTTCGGCGGCTTCTGCGAGAGGAAAGATTTTATAAATAATAGGTTTTATTTCTTTTGATACAAACAAGGGCAAGATATTTTTTGCGACGTCTTTTGCGATCTGGGTTTTTATGTCGTCGGTTTGGGGTTTTAAAAAACTTCCGGTTAAGATGAGATTTTTTGCCATTATCGTGCGCAGATTGATATTGACATCAGAACTTTTCATGCCGTTGATGTAAACTAATCTGCCTTTTTTATTGAGGATTTCGAGATTTTTCTGGGTGTAATCTCCGCCGACCATATCTAAAATGACATCTATTTTTTCGTCTTTCCACACGTCTTCGAAATTGTCTCTTTTGTAATTGATTACGTGATCAACGCCTAAATTTTTAAGGAACTCCACTTTTTCCTCTGTTCCTGCGGTAGAGTAGGTTTCGCAACCCCACGCTTTTGCCATTTGCAGACCCATGGTTCCGATGCCGCTTGTGCCGCCGTGAATTAATAATTTTTCGCCCGGCTGAAGTTGTCCCAAATGAAAGACATCAAGCCAAACGGTGAAAACGGTTTCAGGAATTGCCGCGGCGTCGGTTAAACTGATGCCTTCGGGAACGGGAAGAACGTGCGAACTTTCTACGGCAACGAATTCCGCGTAACCGCCGCCGGGAATTAGAGCGCAGACTTTATCGCCGACTTTTTTATCTGTTACATTCTCGCCGAGTTCTGTTATTTCGCCGGAAACTTCTAAGCCAGGAATTAAAGTTTCAGGGGAATTTTTGCCGTAAGTATTGGTGTTTTGGCGCGTGATCACATCGCTGCGATTGACACCTGCGGCTTTTACTTTAATTAAAACCTGGTTTTTTTCCGGTTTTGGTTTTGGGGTTTCCTGTAATTGTAAAACTTCCGGTCCACCGGATTTTGTTATGTGGATTGCTTTCATTGTCCTATTCCGTAATATGTTTTAATCATTGTTGAAAGTAGTTGTGCGGAAACTGCTGTGGAAATCTTCCCAATTCCTTGTAGAGATTTATCTAAAATTTTTAATATCCATTGTCTGGAATTTTCACCGAGGTTATTATTTTCATCCAAATTTTCTTCAGACACTATTTCTCCTAATTCAATTACATCATTTTCTTCAATGCCATGATTTTTCAGTTGTTTTTTTAATGATTCTAGATCATTTTTTATAATTGAATTTGACATATTAATATTGTTGTCGTTTCCTGTGTTTAGTACATTTCCGTCGCCCGTACTCGTAATTGTTGTATTCATTATATTATTTATTATCTGATTATTTGATTCTATATTTTCTTTAAAACTACTAATCTCAATATTATGCCCAAATTTTTCTCCTATTTCCATAACGAAATCCAATAATTTTACTCTTATAGAACTTTGTATTTCTAAAAAAATATGAGCATTTGAAACAGTATGTGCACTTTGTATTAAAACTTTTCTATTGTCAACCAATATTTGGTTAACTACTTTTTGAATAATTGAAAGCATTTCCATCGGAATAGGACGAAAAATTTCATTTTTACCATCTCCCTCTAACATTTCCTTTGCCATTTTTTCTATAGTCTGTATTCCGTCAAAAATTATCAAATCTCTAAGCCCTTTATTGAAAGGCTCTTCTAACATCGAAATAGGAACTTCCACATTTTGGTTATTCATATAACTCTGCACATTTGCAAATAACCTCTGAGATGATTTTCTATATTTTGGTATTTTATCAATACTTTCATAACCGTTTATTTCTTTATTAGTGAATTCGATTAAATCTGAATTTTTAATAAGTTTTCCAAAATAATTAAGTTTTATAAGAGGGCCTGTAAGAGACAAGTTTACATTTATTAAATCTGAGATTGTTTCCTCTAAAATAAAATTTTTAGAAATATCCATAATTTTTTTATTTGTATTTTTTAGAATTGAAATTTTAACGTGGGAAAAATTCTTTTTACAAATATATTCTAATTGCAGAATTTTGTTTAAAAAATAAAAATAATTTTGATTTATTCTTGTTTATAGTCGAAAGAATTATCATCACCCGTATTTAAAATATTTGCATCTCCATTATTATTTATTATAGTTTTATTGATAATTTTTGAAATCTCTTTCTCTTTATTTCGTAATTCTTTTATTTCAGTTATATTGCCATATTCTTCATCGATTTTCAGCATAAAATCTAGTAATTTATTTCTTACATTTGAAAGAATACCTTCAATGGTTGCTTTTGAAATGACTTTGTTCACATTTTGAACAGAAAGAAAAGGATTGCCTATCTTAATCCAATTATTTTCTATTAAACCAACTATTTCTGCGCGTATTGGTGAATTGAAAGTTGAATTTTTATCGTTATTTGAAAACATATTTTCTAATTCAGTTACACTATTGCTAAAATCTGTACTTCGTAAACTCTTATTCCATTCTTCATCAAGACCAGCAGTAGGAATTTGAGAATTTGTATATCGCATGTTTCCATTTGTAAAATTACCGATTAACAAATTTGGAATTGCCAGTCGGTATTCAGGCAATTCATCAACTGAATTATAACCTGTAAGTTCTGAATCCGCCCAATTTAGTAATTCCTTGTTCTGTATTCTACTAGCCAAAACTTTAGTTTTAAGTAATGCAGAACTTAACGTTTTATTTTGTGGATCTATTAATTCATTAATTATTTGACTGACTAATTCCATTTATGAAAATCTATTTTGTTAATTATTGTATTCAAATATATCACAAATTAAAATATGGGTTTAAATTAAATTTTTCATTTTAAAACCTCCAAAAGAAAAAATCCCCTTCAACCTAGCCCCGATTGCAATGAAAATCCTTTTTTATAAATCTGCGAGAGCAGTTTTATAAAAAAGATTGTAATGGAAAGCGGGTACAGTTTTCGGAAAAAGCAAAACCGTGTTGCTCCTGAATTTCTTTATTATTTCCGTAATTTTGCGGTATGAACGGCAATTTAAATCAAGATACCATCTGTGCATTGGCGACGGCAAACGGAATAGGGGCGTTGGGAATTATCCGGCTTTCCGGGAATGAGGCGGTGGAAATTGCGCAAAAATGTTTTAAAGGAAGTGATCTGCGGACGGCGAAATCGCACTCGGTGCATTATGGATTTGTGGTGGAAAAAGACATAAATGATGAAAGATTGTTGATAAATGATAATGCCAAAATCGATCATCAATCTTCAACCATAAATGATGAATTAATCGACGAAGTGATGGTTTCTGTGTTTCTGGCGCCGAAGACTTTTACGACTGAAGATGTGGTGGAAATTTCTTTCCACGGTTCGCCTCATATTGCGAAAAAAATACTGGAAGTTTTAGTGAAAAATGGCGCGAGACTCGCCAAAGCCGGTGAGTTTACGATGCGCGCTTTTATGAATGGTAGAATAGATCTCGCACAGGCGGAATCCATCGCCGACCTGATCGCATCTGAAAATGAGGCGGCGAGAAAAGTGGCTTTGAACCAATTGAAAGGCGGGATTTCTAAAGAAATATCTTTGTTGCGCGGCGAACTTTTAAATTTTACTTCTTTTCTGGAACTGGAATTGGATTTCGGGGAAGAAGATGTGGAATTTGCGGACCGAACTGCGCTGAATAATTTGCTGGATAAAATTGAGCGGAAATTGAAATCTTTGATTGAAAGTTTCCAATATGGAAATGCGGTGAAAAATGGGGTAGAAGTAGCCATTATCGGGAAACCAAACGCCGGGAAATCGACGCTGTTAAATGCTTTGCTGAAAGAGGAACGTGCGATCGTAAGTGCGATTGCGGGAACGACGCGCGACACGATTGAGGAAGTTTTGCACATTAAAGGCAATGCGTTCCGGTTTATTGATACGGCTGGTTTGCGGGAAACGACGGATGAAATTGAGAAAATTGGCGTGCAAAAAGCGAAAGAGAAAATTGCCTCGGCAAAAATCCTGCTTTATCTTTATGACGAGTTTGATTCTTCGGCGGAAGAAGTGATCAGTTTTATCAAAGAGTTTCAGCGTAAAGATCTGAAGATCATTTTGCTTCATAATAAAATTGACCTTAATGGCGGTTATTTTGAAAATGAACTGGACACGAAAATAAAATCTGAATTATTCCCGGATATTACGAATACGATTATTGGTATTTCCGCGAAAGATGTGGAAAGCGTAGAAGTTTTAAAAACGGAATTGTCGCTTTACATTGAAGATTTGAAAGATACAGAAAGCAATGTGATCGTTTCTAACCAAAGGCATTATGAGGCGTTGAAAAGTTCTTTGTTGGCTGTTGATGCGGTAAAAGAAGCCATAAAATCTAAAATTCCAACAGAACTTTTAGCATTTGAATTAAGAAATGTTTTGGAAAATCTGGGCGAGATTTCCGGGGAATTTACGAATGATGAAGTTTTGGGGAATATATTTTCAAAATTCTGCATCGGTAAATAGTTTAAATATTATTTCTACCTTCACTACTTATGATCTTACCATATTTTAACCTAAAAAAGTTGTACCAAAACATTTCAACAGGTAAGATTTATCAGAGGAAGGATTTATTTTAAAAAAAAACAAACTCTTCCAAATTGAAAGAGTTTGTAAATGAAATATTTAATTATACTATTTGAGAATAACCTAAAAGCAATAAAAAATTTAACTTAATAAGTTGTTTTCTTATTTGGGTTATTAAAATATTAATTTTGATACTAATAAATTCGTCTCAGTTGTAGTTTTTTTAAAATTAACCAGCATTATCTTCTAAACTGCTGAATTTCGCATAAGAGCTTCGTAACTTCTCCAACTGATCCTGAACAAGTTCTCTGCTTTTTGAACATAATTCACCACTGCTTAGCGCATCTTCATAGGCTTTAATAGCAGCATTTTCTCCAAACGTAACATTTTCAAGAGTTGATTCATCTTTATTTACAGAAAATGCATCTTTAACTGCTATCCAGGTGCGGTGTAAACCGCCTGCGATAGTTGTAGAATTTTCAGGTTCGCCGCCTTTTTCTGTGATCAGAGCGGATAAGTCTGATCTCATTCTCGTCGCTTGATCAACCATCATTTCATAGTCACTATTTAGTCCTGTAAAAGATTCAATTGCTTTTTTATCCACAGCTTGAAAACCATGTAATCGATCATTGGTAATTTGTAAAAGCTCATTTAGTGCTTCAATTGTCTTTGAATTTTCCATAATAAAATATTTGAATTTGTTTGAAATATGGTTTACAATTAAAATACCGATAATTTATTTTTTAATCATTTTAATTTTTACAGTTATTTTTTATTTCTATTGAACAAAAACTGAAATTGACTCTGAATTTGAAGTGTAATCTTGTTAAATATTCTTCTTAAATCCCAAAAATTATTTGCAGTAAAAAAATATCCTATTTGTAAATTATAATTGTTCTAAAAGGTAATTCACAATTTTGATGGTCATATTCTGATTGAATCGATTTCAAAAATAAGTCATAATACTCTTATCCATTTTATAAAAGATGCAAATGCTTTTTTCTTTTTTAAAACACAAAAGACTGTCTTAGAAGTTCATAAATTTGATAATATTTAAATATTAGGAATACATTTTAAAACTAGTCAATGGTAAGTTTAAAGTGGTAATACTTAAACAATAAAAGTTGAAAGCTTTTAAACTAATAGCTTTTATTATTCATTTCAGGCTGCATCAGTTATTTTAAATCTATTCTTTTTTACAGTTGATTTCAATGACATATAAAAAGAATTTTGATTGACGGTGAATAATAAAATTTTGAATTGAAACAAATTAAAAATTACAGTTAGGGCATAATAAAATATATATAAATCACAAACAAATATTTAAAAATGAAAACAAATCAGAAAAAAGAAGAAAGTAAAACTGAAAAATCAGATGTTGCAGGAAATTTGCGCAAATTTTTCGTAGATGCACTTAAAGATATTTACTGGGCGGAAAATGCTTTAGTAAAAGCACTGCCGAAAATGTTTGACAATGCAACAGATCAAAAATTGAAATCTGCAATTAAAGATCATTTAGACCAAACCAAATCACATGTTGAGAGATTAGATCAGGTTTTTGCTTCGATGGATCTTAAAGCAGAAGGCAAAAAGTGCAAGGCGATGGAAGGTCTGATCAGTGAAGGTGAAGAAATTCTTGAAGAAACGGAAATTGGAGCTGTGCGTGACGCAGGAATTATAGCAGCTTCTCAAAAAATCGAACACTATGAAATTGCCACTTATGGAACTTTGGCTGCGTATGCTAAAACTTTAAATGAAAAAACAGCATTGGATCTTTTGCTCAGAACACTTGGTGAGGAAAAGAAAGCGGATGCACTATTAAGCACAATAGCGGATACAAATCTAAATGCGCAGGCTGCTTCAGAAAATTTCAGATCAGATGATTTGACCGCAGTTTAATTAATATTAAAATTAGGAAATGAAAATAGACGAAAAAGGACCATTTGAAGATGGTGCGAATCCCAAGAAAGAACAGTTAGGAAAATTCACGACGGATAATAATGGTGAATATCTTACAACAGATCAGGGTTTAAAAATTAACGACGATCAAAATTCTCTAAAATCTGGAGAAAGAGGAGCGACGTTATTGGAAGATTTTATACTCCGTGAGAAAATTACACATTTTGACCACGAAAGAATCCCGGAAAGAATTGTTCACGCGAGAGGATCCGGAGCACATGGTGTGTTTGAACTTTATAAACCAATGGCCAAATACACGAAGGCCAAATTTCTGAATGAAACTTCCATCAAAACACCTGTTTTTGCCAGATTTTCAACCGTGGCAGGAAGCAAAGGTTCGACCGATGTTGCCCGCGATACAAGAGGATTTGCCGTTAAATTTTATACTCAAGAAGGCAATTATGATCTTGTAGGTAATAATATGCCGGTTTTTTTCATTCAGGATGCTATTAAATTTCCGGATTTAATTCATGCCGTGAAACCGGAACCAGACAGAGAATTCCCACAGGCTGCATCTGCACACGATACATTTTGGGATTTTATTTCCTTAATGCCGGAGTCTATGCACCATATTTTTTGGACTATGAGTGATCGCGCACTGCCGCGAAGCTTAAGAATGATGGAAGGTTTTGGAATACACACATTTAGATTTATAAATGACGAAGGTAAATCACACTTTGTAAAATTCCATTGGAAACCTCTACAAGGCGTGATGGGATTAGCGTGGGATGAAGCGCAGAGAATATCAGGAAAAGACAGCGATTTTCATAGAAAAGATCTTTGGGAAGCTATTGACAGCGGTCATTTTCCGGAATGGGAATTGGGTGTTCAGATTGTTCCACAAGAAGATGAACATAAATTTCCATTCGATCTTCTTGATCCAACTAAATTAATTCCGGAAGAAATGGTTCCTGTAGAAATTATCGGAAAAATGACTTTAAATAGAAATCCTGATAATTTCTTTGCGGAAACAGAGCAGGTTGCTTTTCATCCCGGACATCTAGTGCCGGGAATTGATTTTAGTAATGATCCGCTTTTGCAAGGAAGATTATTTTCCTACACAGATACACAAATATCAAGATTAGGCGGACCAAATTTTCATGAGATTCCTATCAACAAATCCATTCCTGATGTTACGAATAATCAGCGGCAAGGAATTCACAGAACACAGATAAATACAGGAAGGGTTTCTTACCATCCAAACTCTTTAGGCGGCGGTTGTCCTTTTCAGGCAGGTCAGGCTGAAGGTGGATTTAATTCTTACGAGGAAAGAATTGACTCTGTAAAGATCAGAAAAAGAAGCAAAAGTTTTTTCGATCATTTCAGTCAGCCAGAACTTTTTTACAACAGTTTATCAAAACACGAAAAACGACATCTTCAAAATGCATTTTCATTTGAACTGGGCAAAGTCAAAACAGTACCAATTCGTCAAAGGGTAGTAAATATGCTTTTAGAAATTGATGAAAGTCTAGCGAAAATCGTTGGTGATAATTTAGGCTTAATTGCAAGTCGATTACCGCAGCCAATCACAGGAAGTATTCCTGCAGACGCCAAATTGGAAGACTATCATTCTTTTAAAGGAGATTTAGATCTAAAAGAAGCACCGTCACTTAGTATGTCGGATAAACTTCAAAAAGATATTAAAGCAAGAAAAATTGCATTTTTAGTAGCTGATGGAGTTGATGATAAAGCCTTTACAGAAGTTAAAAAACATATTTGTGAACTTGATGCTACTGTTATTATAATAGCAGAAAAACAGGGATTTATAACTACCAAAGCTGGCGATCAATTTCCAATAGATGAGAGTTTATTGACGGCAGCTTCAGTTGTTTTTGATGCAGTTTATATTCCGGGTGGAGAAGGTGTTAAAAATTTATGCTCAAATGCTGATGCCGTACATTTTGTAGCTGAAGCATTTAAACACTGTAAACCAATCTCCGCAGATGGTAGTGGAATTGAACTGTTGCAAAAATCATTGAATGAAGAAGCAATTAAGGGTGAAGGTATATGTACTTCAGGGAAATTGGAAGATTTTATCGAAGATATCAAACAACATCGTTTTTGGTCAAGAGAAGAAACTCCTGATGTTCCGGCTTAAATTTTAGGTAGAGAATAATTGATTAAAAATAAACTCCTTCATAATTTGAAGGAGTTTATTTTTTATCTTTAAATTACGAAAATTAACATTTTAAAATTAATCCTTTGAGATAAGCAATCTGGACATGGCTTCTGGATAACCACGCTGAATGGTAAGTTCGCTTGCCAGTTCATCAATCTCGCTTTTTGGAATATCCAGAAGTGTGAAGTTCGGATCTACCATTACCTCAACGGAAGAAATGATTTTTTCTTTCTGTATTTGCGCTATGATCTGATTGGCAACCGTTAATGCTGAAGATGCTTTCACAATTTCACTTCGCGCATAAGATTTTTCCGGGAAACTTACTTCGCCTACACGAAGATCCGGATTATCTCCCGGAATTTGCTGCGCCCCAAACATGGGCGGTCCACCAACTACAGCAGTTTCAAATGAAGGTAAAAATTTAGATATGAATTCTATTCCGTTTTCCGTTCTGGTGTTTATTTCTTCTTTTTCCCAGGCAACATTTAATTTTTGACGGATGTCTTTATTGAATCTTGGCTGCACTTCATCTTTTTTAGATTTTACCAGACCATCTTTAAACAAAGTAATATCCTTTGTCATGCCATGAATTTGGTAATAATCTTCGCAGTAAGGTGTCAGTTGCGCCATGCCGTGGGACGTTCCGCGCTTTCCATGAAATATCAGTTCCGGAATCAAACCTCCGATTGGTTCCCATTTTGACACGTAAGCCGCTTTAAATTCTATAAGCCGTTTTGTGCTTAAATGTAAAGATTCATCTATAATTCCGGTTTTAAAGCCACATGAATTTACCAGATATTTCACTTTGAAAGAGGCGTCTTTGGTTTGTATTTCCCAATTATGATCGACATTTTCATCACGGATATCTTTAATATCTGTAACGCTTGTATTTAATTTTAGATCGCATTTTTTTGTTTTAATTAAAGCCAACTGTGCCTGCGCTGCAAGTCTAAAAAGATTCCACCCAAATTCCTGAACGATGAAAACGGGAAGTTTTAGTCTATCTATATCAACTAATTGCAGCGTGTTAGACATCCATTCATCCGTGGTTTTGGGGAATTTTACCGTTGGAAGGTCTTTTAATAGGGAAAGTTCTTTCTTATTGTAAATTTTATAATAATCTTCCGGTTCACCGAGAATTTTATTGGAAGGATCATCTTTAATTAACTTTTTATAGTGCTTTACAAGCATCTTTAATCTGGTTTCTATGTCATAAGTTTCATAATCTTTTTCAGATTTTGGGATGCTGATAAAAGTGGGTCTTTCATCGATCGATTGCGGGAAGAGTTTCGCCATATCAATGGATTGCTCCATAAGGATCCTGCATTCTTCATCAGTAATATCAGGATAAAGATTTCCACCTGCGTGCAAATGACAGAAAGGCGGTCCATTTACCACGCTTTCATGTTCTTCAAATATAATACTTTCTATACCGTATTTAGCGGCTTGTAAAGCCATCACGGCGCCTGAAACACCACCACCGATGATCCCTAAATTATAAATCTTTGACATTTTAAAATATGTTTTGTAAGTCTGCAAAATTATCTACAACCAAACTTGGTTTGTAATTAGCAATATGTTCGTTGTAATTGTAGCCGTAGGTTAAGCCTATACTTTCCATTTCTGCATTTTGAGCCGCAAGAATATCATTTTTAGAATCTCCTATCATGACTGTTTTATCTGAACTCACTTTCATTTTTTTTGCTAAATGAAGCAGTGGCGCAGGATCCGGTTTTTTCTCCGGCAAAGAATCTTCTCCGATCCAGCAGGTAAAATATTTTTTAATTTCTAATGTTTCTAATATTGGCTCAATGAAATCGTCCGGTTTATTGGTACAGATCACCATTTTAAAACCCTTTTCATGAAGATATTTTAAGGTTTCAATTACACCTGGGTAAGTGTATGTTTCTTTACAAGGCTCTTCTTTATACGCTGCGAAATAATATTTAAAAGCTTTATCAAAAAAAGCATCCGATATTTCTTTATCTTTCATGGCTTTTTCTAAAGCTCTTTTTACTAGCGTTTTTGCACCGTTGCCAATGAATGGCGTTACCTCTTCCACGGTTAATTCTGCCAAGTCATAATGCTTCAACATTTTGTTAATGGCAATCGTAAGATCCGGAATACTGTTGATCAATGTGCCATCTAAATCAAAAATGATTAGTTCTTTGTCTTTAAAATTCATAAATTTTATTTGGTATGGAAAGTAATTTGTGTTTTTTATTACTATGATTTGGTGATTTCTATTAATGAAAAAAACATCAATATTTTTAGTAAGAAATTGTTTTAAATTTTAATATTTGTAATGTAATTATGCAAAGATAACAAAACAATTTAGCAAAAAAAGTGGATGAAAATCATTGTCTTGATTTGAAAATTACAGTTTGGTGATTTTTAACATCATATTCATCTTTATACAATTATTTTGCCGCTTAGTATTTTACACAGGTTTTATTTTTGCTACGAATGATAAATTTTGATCGTTATTGTTTTTATATCAAATGCCAGCAATAATGTATATTTTTATATTCTAAATCAGCAAGTCTAATAATTCACGAAAACTAATTTAATAAGTCAAAAAAACATTAATTTCAATTAAAATTTTAAAAATGAAAGCAATGATTTTTTAATACGGATTGGGAGAAACACTATTTTTTATCTGAATTTCCGTAGGTTTTTGAATGATGGTAATGTCGTCATCTTCATCGATTTTTATCAATCCTAATTCTTCAAATCTCCGCAACCAGCGCTGCATTGGCAAAACTTTCCATTTTATTTTATACTGTTTTGCATTTTTAATGATAGATTCAAAATAATTGAGCGGCGGATCAAACTTATCGTGGTACTGATGCAAAATATAATCACGAACAAAAATTTGCTTAATTCCTTCACTATTAAATGACATTGCAAAATCGGTATCTTCTGCGCCATAACCTGTAAAATTTTCATCAAAGCCACCAATTTTCCCAAAAGTTGCTTTTTTAATGGCAAAAATTAAAGACCAGAATTTCAGATGTGGGATCGGTTCATTCGAAGGAATATGTTTACGCTCGGGATGAGGAATTGCATTATGAATTAATTCCGAATATGTTCCGTTTTCTGGAACTATTGGCAGATACAACGGATAAGCTACAATAATATTTTCTTCCGTTAAATTCATTAGCATACTTTCGAAAAGACTTGGCGAAACGATACAGTCAACATCTATAAAAATAATATTATCCGTTTCTGCGGTAGAAATCCCCATATTCCGGGCTGAAGCAAGTGGTAAACTGTGATCGTCTTTTATTAATTTAATATTGACTTTTAAACCTTCAGGAATTTCAATTCCAGCAAGATTGTCCATGCAAATAATTTGGATATCAAACGGAAAAATAGTCGATTGTTTGATTGAATCCAGAAGATTTGCAAGTTGCTTACGCCTTCCTTTTACGAGTGTCACCATACTAAAATCACGCATACCAGTTTTTCATTTTTAAAGCTATTTCTTTTGGAGCCAATTCATTAACCAAATTATCATGATCAGGCGTAAAAGTTTTTGCTTTTTGAATTAAATCTTGCCATTGATCGGCACTAAAATTTTCCTCTCCCAGAAGTGCAATATTTTTATTTGCTAAAACCCAGGCGTGAATTTTTTGCTCGTCATAAGGTCTTGTTTCAGGGAGAAGGATCAAACGTTTGCCAAGCGATAAAAGTTCGGCGACTGTGTTTTGACCGGCTGCTGAAATGACAACATTTCCAACGATCGCCTCACCAATATTTTTAACACGGCCAAGCTGCGAAGTATTTTTAGCAAGATCATAAGTCCTCTTATTTCCTATAATCGTAAATCGTGTATTTTGATTTTTTGTCATATTTTGAAGAACAGCTTCATCATAATTATCATAACCTAAAATTACGGTAACGTCATCTGCTTCTTCAGATTTAAAATGATTAAACTCAAAGCCATAAAACTTTGAAATGTAGCCACTATAATAGGTTTTATATTTAAATTGATAATTATCCTGTTCAAGAGAGGGAGGAAAATGTGCAATAATATGATCAGCCAATTCGTGTGCAAAAATCTGCGTTGGATCCTGTTCAATATTTCCCGGCAAATGAACTAAAACGACAGGAACGCCCATTCCGCGAACCATAATTGCCAGTTCCGGAAGACCATCGCAATAAAAAGCCTTGGGTTGATATTTAATGATCGCTTCAGCTAAAAACTTGGTGCGAAATGCAGGCTCAATAGAATAGGGCGTCACTTCAAAAGCTTTGGAAAAAGTATGCTCAGGAATTTCGTAGTTTTCGGGATACTTTGCGGGCAATTCTAAAACTTCAATGTTGTAATTTTTCTCAAGATAATTGGTGATTTCATGATTTGTAGTAATCGCAACCACATTAAAAAAGACAGATAATTCCGGGAACAGCATATTAAATGTCGCCCGGTGACCATTTCCGTGCGCATGCACAAAATAAAACAGCGTTGGTTTATTCATTATTGTATATTTTTTGCAACGCGTTCATAAATTTTAACATAAGCTTCAGAAGTTTTTGTCATATCAAAAGATGATGCAAAATCCCTGCACGCTTCAAAAGTAGATTTTTCAGCAATATCTAAAGGTTTTATCAAATCCCGCCAATCGTTTGAATCTACCGCGATACATACTTTTTCGTGGCGCAGTTCCGGTGGAATAGCGGTATAAAACCCAACAACCGGCAAACCGCTCGCAAGCATTTCTATGGTGCTTAATCCAAAAGGTTCTTCCCAAACGGCAGTTGCAAGAAATGCAGATGCGCCTGCAGCCAGTTTGCTTAACTTTTGCTGAGTAACATGAGAAATGTATTCTATATTTTCATTCAAGTGCGGCTCAACATGATTTTTAAAATAATCAGTATTAAATATTGGGCCTACTATTTTTAATTGTTTATTTAAATAATTTGCCAAATGTATAGCGGCTTCCACATTTTTTTCTTTTGCAATTCGCCCGCTCCAAAGTAAATAACCGTCAGATTTCCGTTGGTTTAATTTCCAGTTTTTTAGTGGAATTCCATTTAAAATTACTGCTAAATCATTACCAAGAAATGGCTTCCATTGTTCGCTCATTCTTTGTGAAATACCAATCGGTAACGCCCTCGAATGTTTAATGAAAAATTGATACATTAATATAAACTTTTCCGTGGGAGGAAGATGCAGGGTTAAAATTGCCGGCGTTTTTAAAAGTGCGCCTGCCGCGTATATTTCCGGTATAAAAGAATTGTAATGAATAACATCATAATTTGTAACATCAAACAAACCATATTGCAAAGTCTGAAAATGCTTTTGGCCAAGCTCTTCGGAACACGCCCGGTAAGAATCATCTTTCATGCTCAGCGGACTTTCTTTAAACTCAATTACCTGAAAGAGATTTTTTTCGTCAGCATCTTTTGCGATCACATCCACGGAATGACCAAGCCGAACTAATTCGTTGGCGTGCTCAACTATAAAAGCTTCTGTGCCACCATTATAAGGTTCACGTAATGAGATGAAAGGTCCTGCAACAATTAAAATTTTCATATTAAATCTTCAAAATACTTTATGTAATTTTCAGCCATTATCTGTAAAGAAAATTGTTTCGCATGTTGCCTTACTTTTTTACTGTCCAAAGCCATTGCATCGGTGATCGCTTTTGCTAATGATTTTACGTTTTTTTGTTCTGAAACAACACCGCTTTTGATATCAATTAATTCACGGAAAGCACCACGTTCAAACCCGGCAACCGGAACTCCCGACGCCATCGCTTCAATATTTGTAAGGCCAAAAGGCTCTTCCCAACGAACGGCGCTAACAATTGCAGCCGCAGCTTTCATGTTTAACTGAATTTCAGATTGTTTTAAATGTCCTAAATACAGATCACTTCTTCTGATGCGCGGTTTGATCTGTTCCTCAAAATAGGTTTCATCATCAATTGGTCCGGCAAATTTTAAAGGCATATTTACTTCGTGAGCGGCATCGATCACAATATCCAAACCTTTGGCATGCACAATTCTGCCAAACCAGAAAAGATACTCCGCATTTTCCCGAACAGGAGGCCATTTGTAAAGATCAACACCATTATAAATCACTGTTGAGCCATTATCTAAAAAAGGTTCCCAGGTTTTTTGAAATGATCTAGAAGGCAGAACGAAATGGAGATTCTTTGAATGTGAAGCAATTTTAATCGCTGCTTTCAATTTGCTGATTGGTGGCGTGTGTATCGTTGTGATCAAAGGAACAGAAGATTTTGCACCCCAAAGTATGGGCAATTCGTGCGTGGAATTATTATGAACAACATCAAAATCATTCGTCTCAATATCATTTAATATAGAAAGATATTCATCGTCTTCGTAGATGCTAAAATAGTCGCTATCGCGTTTTTCTTCGCCGTAAAACCCTTTTACATTTAGTTTAGGATCGCTGTCCTTGTGCGCATACAAAGTGATTTCATGACCGAGGCGCAGATATTCCTGACACAAAGAATGGGTAAAAGATTCTAAACCACCACGAAAAGGTTCAGCAATGGGCAGTCTTGTTTTGGCTATAACAGCAATTTTCATATTAAACAGTTAGTTTAAAGACTGTAATTTTTCATCAAAGATTTGAACAGAATTATCATCTTTAAATTTTATAGGATCTAATAAATTTTCTTGACTTAAAATATGTTGATACAAATTTAAATAATCCAATGTCATTTTTTGAACAGTCATACCAGCTGCAAATTCTCTGCATTTATAAGGGCTGATAGTTCTGCTTTTTTTGATAAGCGCAATCAAATCTTGCCAGCGTAAAGATGCCGTCGTCAAAACGCTCTCATGCGACCAACCTTGCGGTACAGCGGTGTTAAATCCCACAACCGGCAAACCACTCGCCAGCATTTCTAAAGCTGCCAGACCAAAAGGTTCCTGCCAGGTTGCCGTGGCGAGATAGGCCATTGCTTTTTTTGCCAAATTATTTAATTCGCTTTGCGTCACATGACCAACATACTCGATCTGTTCATTCAGATGAGGTTTTACCTGATCATCAAAATACGGTTGATCAGCAATTCTGCCGGCAATCTTTAGGGGAAGTTTCATTTCCTGTGCCACGCGAATGGCAGCTGCCACGTTTTTCTCATCGTTAATTCTTGCAGACCACAGCAAATATTCCGGTTTTCGTGAAGCGTTTGTTGGCCAAAGATTAATGTCTATTCCGTTGTGTATTAATGGGATATTTAAATCCAGCGCTTTGTCCCATTCATTTTTCACCCGTCCGGATATGGCGATAAATTGCAGATTGTTGTTAAGAGAGAGTTCCTTATAAGCGGCTACTCGTTTATTGTCTGCCGGGGAATGAAGTGTTAAAAATGATTTATTTTTTAATTCACATCCCGTTTTGATGAGGTGCGGATAAAACATATTATAGTGCACCACATCATATTGATTGAAATTAATTGTTTTAAACTGAATTTTTTCTGTCAATTGCCGGAGAAAATTAGTTTCGTCTGCAGTTGATCTTGTGAAGGGATTGATCAAATTAAATTTTGAATTAAGCTCCGCTTTTTCGGCTACGATATCAACTTTGTGACCTTCAGCGATCAGCTGATTTGCAAATGAAACGATAAATGATTCGATACCGCTGTCGTAGGGTTCTTTAAGGGAAATGCCAGGACCTGACACCAGTAAAATATTCATAACAATAAAAATGTGAAGAGATCTCTAAATTATTAAATGTAAAAGACATCTTTAAAAAACAAAATAATTTAAATGATTTACAATGTACAGACATTTTCAAACATTAGAAAAGACCAAATTATAAAAGTGGTTTTTGCCTCTTTAATAATTTTTATTGGGTTAAATATTATTATTTAAAAGTTGATTTTTATTCTTTAAATTAGTTGTTCCATTAAAACTGATAAATTTTAAATAACTCAATTCAAGTATTGTATTCGGAAAACTAACTTTTAAACTACATTAATTATGACTTCAAAACACCTGATTTTTATTCCGCTGCTTTTTATTTCAAATTTGTTTTCAAGCCAAACTACCGCGCCCAAGATGGCAGAGATCAAACAGGTTGATCTTAAAAATAATTTGTATGAATTAGCCGGTGATGCTTTCCGCGGAAGACGAGCCGGCGAGATCGACGAGATGAGAGCCGCAGTTTGGGTGGCTCAAAAAGCGCGGGAAGCAGGATTAAAACCTGCCGGTGAAGATGGTACTTTTTTTCAGTTTTTTAATATGAAACGCAGTAGGATCGCCGATGCGAGCAGCATTATGTTGAACGGCAAAAAACTTGATCTCTGGAAAGACGTTTGGGCAACCAATGTTGTTGAAGCAGACCTCAGCGGAAATGTCGTGTGGCTGGACAAAATGCCGGACAGTTCTATGGATCTAAAAGGCAAGATTGTCGCGATGAAAATAGTATCGCCTACGCCTGCCATTCCAACCTGGGTCAGTCTTTGGCAATACCGCTATACCGCTTCAGCGATGAGTCAGCAGTCTAAAGAATTAATTAAAAATGGAGTAGCGGCGGTTATTTTTGTTGCCGATGATACAGTAGAATCTTTAATTTCTTTTACGGGGTTTCATTTTGAAGAAGGCAATTATAATATCGAAGGTCAAAAACTCGCTGATAAAAACGCACTTCCTTTATTGCTGGTCAGTAAAAAACTCGAAAATATATTCAGGAATGAAAAACCCGAGGTTAAACTTGACCTCAAAACAGACGACTTTGATTATCCGTCCGTAAATGTGGTCGCAAAAGTAGAAGGCACAGATGTAAATTTAAAAAAAGACTATGTGCTTTTTAGTGGTCATATTGACCACGACGGTGTTGGCCCGGAAGTCAATGGAGATCCCATTTGGAATGGTGCTGATGACAACGGCAGTGTGACGGTGGCGATGTTGGCAATCGGTCGCGCCTGGAGCAAAGCACCGGCAAAAAGATCTGCTCTTTTTGTGTGGCATGGCTCAGAAGAGCGTGGTTTATTGGGTTCCCGTTATTTCGTAAATCACCCAACTGTGCCGTTAACTTCTATTGCTGCGGTTTTAAACGGCGATATGATCGGCAGAAATGCGCCGGATTCCGCCGCACTTTTAGGCATTACTGATCACCGGAATTCTGATGAACTAGTTGCTGTTACGCTTGAGGCAAATAAAACCACGGGCAATTTCAAAATTGATACGTCCTGGGATGCAGCCAGTCATCCGGAGAACTGGTATTACCGAAGTGACCATTTGCCGTACGCTCAGGCGAAGATACCGGCTATTTTCTTCACTACATTATTACATCCCGATTACCACACGCCGTTCGACAGTCCGGACAAGATCGATTATGTAAAACTTACAAAAATGACCAAATGGATGTACGAAACAGGTTGGATAGTCGCGCAGGCACCAAAACGTCCGGCTTTGATTGAAATCAAAAAATAAAACAGAAAGCAAGTTCTTAATTTTATATTTTTGGTAAATTCTTTCATCTTTTAATTTTATTCTTTTATAACTATGAAAAATATTTTAACCTGTCTACTCGCGGTTTTTACGCTGGCTAATTTTAGCGCTCAGCAAAAGAAGGTCATTGAGATCACCGGCCTGGATCCATCCGTAAAGCCCGCTGATAATTTCTTTATGCACGTCAACAAAAAGTGGTACGACGCCACGCCGATACCTTCCACACAGGCAGGAGTGGGCGCGTATATGTTTATGAATTATCCGCAACGCTTGCGGTTAAAAGCCATCCTAGACAGTGTTTCCCAAAAACAGCAGTCTGTCGGAAGCCTTGAGCAGCAGGTTGGTGATTTCTATGCGTCGGGAATGGATACTTTAACCATTGAAAAACGCGGTTTTGACCCTATTAAACCTTTGCTTGCTGACATTGATGCTATCAAAGATATACCGTCATTAATGAAATATGTGGCGGGCGCACTTAAAATGAATAATGCTTCTATCATGGCATTTGGCGTGGGTCCAGACGACCGGAACAGCAAGATGAACATTGCACACGCTTATCAGACAGGTATCAGTTTGCCAGACCGCGACTATTATTTTAAGACAGATGCTTCTACACTTGAGATTCAAAAAGCTTACAAAAATTATATTAGCACTTTGTTTAAATTAACTGGTAGCGATGCCGGCACCGCAGTTAAAAACGCACAAACTGTTTATAATATTGATAAAGAGATTGCCGGCTCACACCGAACAAGAGTAGAACTTCGTGATGTGCATGCTAATTACAACCGGTTTTCTGTGGCAGATCTTCAGCAGAAACAACCAAATATTGGGTGGAAAACATTTCTTACAAATATAGGCGCGCAGACGGATTCCATAGATGTGGGTCAGCCCAAATATTATGAGAAATTAAATTTACTTTTAAAATCTGTGCCCCTGCAAAACTGGAAGCTTTATCTTAAAGCCAATGCACTTTCCAATTACGCTGGCGATCTAAGCAAAGCTTTTGTGGATGCGGAGTTTAATTATGCTAAAGTAATTTCCGGGCAATCGGTTCAAAAAAAGCGTGGTGAAGTGATGGCAAGTGCTGTTGATGGTTATCTGGGCGATGCTTTGGGACAATTATATGTTAAAAAATATTTCCCTGAATCTGCGAAGAAACGCATGCAGGAATTGGTCAGCAACGTGCAAAAAGCTTACGCCGTGCGGATCGACAGGCTTGACTGGATGAGTGACAGTACTAAAATAAAAGCCAAAGAAAAACTCGCTGCCATTACCAAAAAAGTAGGTTATCCCGATAAATGGAAAGATTACAGCCAGGTAAAAGTCGCGCGAAATACTTATTTCGAAAATGTTTTATCAGCTTCTGCTGCTTCCTGGGAGCGCGAGTTGTCACAATTAGGCAAACCTGTTGATAAATCGGCGTGGTTCACAACGGTATCGACGGTTACGGCTTATAACAACCCTTCCGCTAATGAGATCGTTTTTCCCGCAGGTATTTTACAGCCACCTTACTTTGACAATGATGCAGATGATGCGCTTAATTATGGCGGTATCGGAATGGTCATCGGGCACGAATTGACGCACACTTTTGACGATCAGGGTGCGCAGTATGACAAAGATGGGAACGTAAAAAACTGGTGGAAAAAAGAAGATTACGCCAAATTCAAAACAAAAATACAGCAGGTGATCGATCTTTACAGCACTTTCACCGTCCTTGATGAAGTGCATGTCAACGGTGCAATGACGGTAGGAGAGAATACTGCCGATATTGCAGGCGTAGCCGTGGCTTACGAAGCTTTTAAAATGACACCGGAAGGACAGGATGATACAAAGATCGGCGGCTTAACGCCTGACCAGCGGTTTTATATGTCAGTCGCAAAGATCTGGCGGGTGAAAATGAAGGATGAATACCTTCGTTTGTGGATCAACAGCAATCCGCATTCGCCACCATTCTGGCGCGTAAACGGGCCGTTAATGAACAGTTCGCCCTTCTATAAAGCTTTTGACGTAAAAGAAGGCGATAAAATGTTTGTTCCTTTAAAAAACCGGATCCTGATCTGGTAATATATCTTGCTTTAAATCTGAAACCGCAGTTCTATTTTTAGGGCTGCGGTTTCTTTTTTAGATCTAAATTCGGAAAGATATTACTGATTTTTCTATTTTAAATTATTGCAGTTCAGTGTTACTTTTAGACATAATACTCATAAGCTAACTTTAATTTTATAACTTCCTTTAAAGCTCGAAGTTTTAAATATAATATTAAAGAAGTACAAATCTTTACATAATTACCTCATCATCTAAACAAAAACGCTGTCGAAGTATTTGACTTGGACAGCACTTTTTATATTTGATTTTTACAACCTGAAACTACAATCTAAAATAAGATACGTACTTTAAAAAATTGCGATCAGACCTAAGACTTGATTAATGGTGTCTAACTCCCGTTTGGTGGTGCTGCACTTTTTGAACGCCTGCATTGTAATTGTTGGCCTGTAAAGCCGGATTACCCGTGGCATCTACACCGTCTGTGATAAAGTTGTGGGAGGCTTTTTTGTTATACATTTTTTTACCTGCGTTTTTTCCTTTGGACTTTTTCCCGGAATTTTTCTCCTTAATTTTTTGTGCGTCTTCTTGTTTTGCTCTTTTTAAGAAAATCAAGGCAAAGACGCCTGCCGTTGCAATTGCGAAGCCTGTGGCCACTTTTATAGTCGTACTCATATTTAATAATTTTGACGGAAAATATTCAAAATACTTGCCAACCATTATTAATTTAAATAAAAATAATTCTTTTTTTACCCGTTGAAAAAAAAAGTTCGACAAAGTTTATCCTCAATTTGGATCGTAAAGAGTTTGACAAATATCAGCACGTCTGACTTAAACAAAGTATTTAATTTTATTTAGTATAGATGGATTTCTAAGTTTATTCTCTCTTAAATCTTAAATACATTTTATTGAAGCTGAAGCGATTTAATATCAATTATAAATACATAATAACATAAGTCAATTCGAGCAAATATGAATGAACCTAAAATTTTATATTGACCGCTTATTTATTAATTTATTAAATATTTAAATTAATAATATTCTACCTATATCGTTTTAATATTATTAATTTAATGCTATAATAAAAACTATTATTTCATAAAATAAAATAATTATGTATGATATTCATTAAATTTATATATTTGTTATCAACAAAAACATAATCATAGTCTTTAACAAAAAACTAAAAGCTAATGAAACCTAAAAAACAATCTTATCTACTGGATGAAGCCACGCTTCAGCAAGTTGTGCTGTTACTTGGTGGAATTTTAGATGCCCTGAATGAAAGTCGCCCACAGGATGCGCATTACTATGACAACGCAGACCTCAAAAGGATGTTTAATTTAAGCGACAGCACTCTGCAGCGGCAAAGAAATGCCAACCTGATCCCTTTTTTTAAGATCAGCGGCAAAATTTATTACCCCAAAGCTTTTTTTAATAATGGCTTTACACTTTAGAACTTGTTTTTAAAAGGCAAATGCCTGCTCTGTTTTATTTAAAATAGTTCCAAAACCCTTCTTCGTTCGTACGAAGCAGGGTTTTTCTTCGGAAAAAAGATGTTTTTTCCGAAGCGTCTCCGAAGAAAGTTTGGAGCGTCTCCGAAGAAATGTGCAAAGACGGTGTCATTTCCAGTCAAAGACCGTCAAATACTGTCATAATTATTTAATGTGAAGATGGTGAGCTTGTTGTGCTATATCTTCGCTCTAATAACAAACAAAATTATTATTATGGCAACAATCACAAAAGGAATTCTGGGTGGCATCTCTGGTACAATAGGTACCGTTGTGGGTGCTAACTTCCGGGGGAAAGACATTCTCCGCAGCCGGCCAAAAAAGAGCAGCAAGCTGCCCACTGAAAAGCAACTATTGCAGCAGGCAAAGTTCAAGCTGGTCGTCCAATTTATGCAACCGCTTAAATTTATCCAGAGCCGGTATTTTGGGCAAAACAGCGGTGCAAAATCCCGGGTCAATCTGGCAGTATCTTACATGCTGGATAATGCCATCTCTGTGGTGCTGGGGGTTCCGGAGCTGCTTTACAACAAAGTACTGATCACCAAAGGCGACCTGGCGGGTTTTCAAAATCTGACGGCGGCACCGGTGGCGGGACAAAAAATTGAGTTCAACTGGGTGGATAACAGTCTGCAGGGCAATGCCAGTGCTGATGATATCGTTAATGTGGTTTGCTACAGTGAAGATCTTGGCAACTTTGAGATCTTTCAGAATATCGCAGTGCGCGGTGATCTGTCCGCCGAAATGACGCTGCCTTTATCGTATCAGGCAAAAGCCGTCAGCGTGTGGGTGTATTTTAATAATACCAAAGAAAACCTCGCCTGCAACAGCAATTACGTCGGACTGCTTACCATTCTTTAAGCTAAAACCCCACTTGTGATAGTGGGGTTTTTTTGTGGGTGATTTAGTATTTCACCTAACCCGCCTGTCATTGCGAGGAACGAAGCAATCCTTTGCAGTATAGTTATACACAAATTATGAGATTGCTTCGTTCCTCGCAATGACAATAGGTGTTCCTCGCAAAAACAATTCGTGTTCGTCGCAAAAACAATTCGTGTTCGTCGCAATAATAATTCATCTTCCTTGCAATAAAGGCGTGCAAAGACTGCTACCCAACTTCTAATAATAAATTTTTAGTACATTCGCTTAAACATTCAAATATGAAACCCGGTTTTATATACATCCTTACTAATAAATATAATACAACACTTTATGTAGGAGTTACTTCAAATTTGCCAAAAAGAATAAAAGATCATAAAGAAAAACGATATGAGAATTCATTCAGTAGCAGATATAATCTTACGAAATTGGTTTATTGGGAAGCATTTCAGGAAATAGGAGATGCTATTGCCCGTGAAAAGCAAATAAAAGGAGGATCGAGAAAAAATAAACTCAATTTAATAAATAATTTTAATGCTGAATGGAAAGATCTGTATGATGAAATTACAATAGAATTTGAAAGTTTAGGAGCAGGTTTTTAATATTCAACATCATTACAAAACTCATGAATATTATTGTAGCTGGAAAGCGATCGCACAAACTGTCATTGCGAGGTACTTTCACTGTCATTGCGAGGTACTTTCATTGTCATTGCGAGGAACTTTCACTGTCATTGCGAGGTACGAAGCAATCCTCTGCGATATGGTTGCGCACACATGATGAGATTGCTTCGTGCCTCGCAATGACGATATGTGTTCCTCGCAATGACGATATGTGTACTTCGCAATGACGACATATGTTTCTTGCTACGACAGCCTGTGTACCATGGAATAACAGATATTAAATAATAGCCAATTATAACCAACTAATGACCATTCAATCTTACCTCACCAACATCAACCAAAGATACCTAATGGGAAACGCCACGGAACATACGTTTCGGGGTGATCTGCAGCAGTTGATTGAAAGTCTGGTGCCGGAAATCAGGGCGACCAACGAACCAAAAAGACAATCTTGTGGTGCGCCGGATTATATCCTCACCAAAAAAGATATCCCCGTTGGTTTTATTGAAGCAAAAGATGTAGGCGACAAAGATCTGGATGGCAAAAAAAGATCAGGCAACAAGGAACAGTTTGACCGGTATAAAGCTTCCTTGGGTAATCTTATCTTTACAGATTATGTAGATTTTCATTTGTATAATGATGGGGTGTTTGTGACCAAAGTTGCCATTGGAGAAATTACAGATAAAGGTATTGTGCCGCTTCCGCAGAATTTTGCACAGTTCGAAAACCTCATCAAAGATTTTTGTGTACACATTGGGCAAAATATTAAAAGTCCAAAAAAACTGGCTGAGATGATGGCAGGAAAGGCTCGACTCCTTTCTGATGTTATCGCTAAAGCTTTGACGAGCGATGAAACGCACAACGAAAATAGTACGCTGAAAGAACAAATGACGGCTTTCAAAAGTATTTTGATCCACGATATTACGCCTAAAGGTTTTGCAGATGTTTATGCGCAGACTATTGCGTACGGAATGTTTGCAGCACGTTTGCATGATCCTACTTTAAAAACCTTCAGTAGACAGGAAGCGGCAGAACTGATCCCAAAATCCAATCCGTTTTTGCGCAAACTCTTCGGCTATATCGCCGGTCCTGATATTGACGACCGCATCAAATGGATCGTGGATAATCTGGCGGAAATATTTTTGGCTTGTAATGTAGAAGAGATCCTGAAAAACTATGGTAAGACGACCAAAATGGAAGATCCCATCATTCATTTTTATGAAACTTTCCTGGCGGAATATGATCCGGCTTTGCGAAAAGCGCGTGGCGTTTGGTACACCCCTGCGCCAGTGGTCAATTTTATTGTGCGTGCGGTAGATGATATTCTAAAAACGGAATTTGATTTGCCCCAAGGTTTGGCAGATACGAGCAAAACAAAAATTAAGGTTGATGTAAATGGAAAGAAAGTAGAAAAAGAAGTGCATAAAGTGCAGATCTTAGATCCTGCAACGGGAACGGGAACTTTCTTGGCGGAAGTCATTAAACACGTCAACAAAAAATTTAAAGGACAGGAAGGCATCTGGAGCAGTTATGTAGAAAATAATCTCTTACCAAGATTAAATGGTTTTGAATTATTGATGGCAAGTTATGCAATGGCGCATTTGAAGTTGGATCTGCTGTTGAAAGAAACAGGTTTTAAAGCGACCAAAGAGCAACGAACACGTGTTTATCTCACCAATAGTTTAGAAGAGCACCATCCTGATACAGGAACTTTGTTTGCCAGTTGGTTGAGCACCGAAGCGAATGAAGCCAATCATATAAAAAGAGATACGCCGGTGATGTGTGTAATCGGTAATCCGCCATATTCCTCAAGTAGTACTAACAATGGAAAATGGATAGAAAATTTACTGAACGATTATAAGAAAAATCTTAAAGAAACAAGTTATAATTCATTATCAGATGATTATGTAAAATTTATTAAATATGGACAACACTTTATTGATAAAAATGAATATGGAATTTTAGCTTATATTTCTAATAATAGTTTTATTGATGGTGTTACTCATAGGCAAATGAGAAAAAATCTTTTACAATCGTTTGATAAAATTTACATTTTAGATTTACATGGTAATTCAAAGAAGAAAGAAACTAGTCCCGACGGATCAATAGATCAAAACGTTTTTGATATTATGCAAGGAGTTTCAATAAATATCTTTATTAAAAACATAAATAATAAAACAAAAAAACTTGGTCAGGTTTTTCACTCTAACTTATATGGTAATAGAGAACATAAATATAATTTTTTAAATAAAAACAATTTAAATGAAATTAATTGGGATTGTCTAAAATATAATGATCCTTATTACTACTTTGTTCCTCGTGATTATAAAACTTTAGATTTATATCGAAAAGGATTTGGAATTGAGCAACTTTTTAATACTAACGCAACAGGAATTAAAACCGAACGAGATTCTTTTACAATAAAAATAAAGGAAGGCGAATTAGATGAAGTTTTGTATGATCTTGAAAACAACAATCTTGAAAACATTAGATTTAAACATAATTTGCAATCGGATGGTAGAGACTGGACATTAAAAAATGCTAAAGATGATGTTCTACAAAATAAAAAGGGTATAAAATCAATAATTCAATATAGACCTTTTGACTACAGACATACTTATTATACAAGTAAATCTAAAGGGTTTATGGCATATCCACGAAATAAAATTATGGATCATTTAATTCATAAAAATATTGCATTTGTAACAACACGATTAAATCGGGGGCTTAGTTCTGGATATAGTTTTATAAGTAAAAATATACTTGATTTACATTTATTAGATAGTGCAGCAGATTCATTGCAAACTTTTCCGCTTTATCTTTATCCAGAAAATAACGGACAACTAACATTTGAATCTTCAGAAAGAACACCTAATCTTAATCAAGAAATTGTAAAAGAAATAGAAGAAAAGTTAGGTTTACAATTTACTAATGAGAAAGAAAAAGAAGAGGATTGCTTCGTGCCTCGCAATGACGGTTCGCAGGCAATGCCTCGCAATAACACCGACAACCATCAACCATCAACAGACAACCAAACCTTTGCGCCAATTGATCTTTTAGATTATATCTACGCCGTGCTGCATTCTCCCACTTATCGGGAGAAATACAAAGAGTTTTTGAAGATCGATTTTCCCAGAGTTCCCTATCCAAAAGACGCAGAAACTTTTTGGAAACTCGTGCAATTGGGTGGCGAAATACGGCAACTGCATTTGTTGGAAGCGGCGCAAACGGAAAATTATATTACCTCTTATCCAAAAGATGGCAGTAATATGATCACCACCAAAGTCGGAAAAAAAGACTGGGAACTCTATGATGAAGACCAACAATTGGGCAGAATATGGATCAACGAATCACAGTATTTTGACAAGATCCCTCTTACTGCGTGGGAATTTTACATCGGTGGCTATCAACCCGCCCAAAAATGGCTAAAAGACCGACAGGGAAGAACGCTGGAGTTTGAAGATATTTTGCATTACCATAAAATTATTGTGGCTTTGTTTGAAACGGATAGGTCGATGAAGGAGATTGATCTGATTGAAATAGAATAAACATTCAAAATATACACAAATGAAAACAAGACTACTAATTATAACTATGTTTCTCTTCGCTTTCGCTCCATTTGCAAAAAGCCAAACACCGGAACATCTTAGTTTCAAGGGAATTCCTATTGATGGAACACTCAATAATTATATTGCTAAGATGAAACTTGGAGGTTTCACGCACAATGGAACGAATAATGGCATGGCTATTTTGAAAGGTGATTTTGCCGGTTATAAAGGGTGTGTTGTAGGAGTTTCCACTTTAAAGCAAAAAGATCTTGTTTCTAAAATTGCAGTAATTTTTCCACAGAAAGATACCTGGTCCAGCCTTGCAGATAATTACTTTAACTTAAAACAATTGCTCACTAAAAAGTATGGTGAACCATCAGAAGTAGTTGAGAAGTTTGATAGTATGTTATATTCAGAGGATGCAGATGATGGGAGAAAGATGTATGGAGTTCAATTTGATAATTGTAAATACTATTCCATATTTTCAACTGAGTTAGGAAACATACAATTATCTATAGATCATGATGGTGTAGACAGTTGTTTTGTGAAGTTGATTTATTTAGATAAAATAAATACTGAGATCACAAATCTTAAAGCACTAGAAGATCTATAGAAAGTGATATTATAAAATAAATAATCTAATCAAAATTATTTCTGACCATTAAATAATCTTTGTAATTTTGACTTTAAATATCTTATTATGTGCTACTACGTAGATGCCGGTGTTACAAAAAAGGGAATAAAGGAGGTTTATAATCTGGGCTTTGAGGGCAAGGAATTTAGAGCAGATGAATTTTTAAATGGCTACAGTCATCCGCTGGTTGCCGTCGTTTTGGATGAAAATCCAACGGTTGCGACTTCTGCCAATTGGGGTTTGATCCCGTCCTGGGCCAAAGACCGCAGCATACAAAAACAAACCCTTAATGCCCGCGTGGAAACCGTGGCAGAGAAACCATCCTACCGAAATAATTATCAAAAGCGCTGTCTGGTCCTGGTAAAAGGTTTCTATGAATGGAAATGGATGGATGGCAAGGGTAAGCAAAAACAAAAACACTACCTCACGCTTCCCAATACGGAGATGATCGCACTGGGCGGCATATATGGCCATTGGACGGATAAAGTCAGCGGTGAGGATCTAACGACTTTTTCTATAGTAACGACCGGCGCAAATGAACTGATGACCGAGATCCACAATACCAAACACCGAATGCCCATCGTTTTAACGAAAAGCATGGAAAAAGAGTGGCTCACAACACGTGATATACAGGATTTTGCCTATCCCAATCATGAGGCAGATCTCGTGGCAGTAAATCTGGATGAGCCTGCAGAACCCACTACTTTATTTGGATAGCGTTCAAAAGTTAAAGATGTTTCTTTAAAACTTTACAAACGCGTGGCTTTATGGTGGAAAAAAACCACTGTTGCTTTTGTTTTTTGAAGCTTTTGTAAAATATACTTTTTGACACCTGTTTTAAAATATTAATCTTTGTATGGGAATTTATTTAGAACACTTTAAATACTTTGAAATGAAAGTCGGTTCTTTCGATCGATGGTCTTTAAAAATAAATTCATTTTGGGGAAGAAAAGCCGCTTCAAAAGCCTTTACTTTGTTTTCGCACAAATTAAAATTGTGTTTTGATCTTTTCTAAATTATGGTTACCAAATATCTACTTCTTATTTTTACGTTTCTGACCTTCTTCACCTTTGGGCTGGATAAATGGTTTGCAAAAAGGGGAAAGCGAAGAGTGGATGAAAGTATTCTTCTTTTATTTACTTTTTTGGGCGGTACTTTGGGTGCTGTTTTAGGAATGATCTACTTTAAACACAAAAGCTCAAAAAAGAGTTTTCTGCTCAAATTTTCTGCGGTGGTTGTTCTGCAGCTCGTGTTGATCACGCTTATGAAAATGCACTTTGCAGGTAAATTTTAAAAAAGATTGTTTTTAAAATTACAGGTATAAATAGCTTGTTTTTAAAACTATTTTGGTCCAAACAGTTTTAAAGTTAAGACTGAAGCTTATTTCTAAGTTGATTCCGGTTCATTATTTTACAAAATTGATATAAAAAAAAGACCTCTAATGAAGTCTTTAATTTTAAAAAATATATTTTAAATTATGCTATGATCATTAAAATATGGAAGTTGACTGAGTAAAAATACGAAGTTTTAAAATACACTTTAAAGAGTTATTTGTCCTTTTTTAAATAATTAATGATCCCAATTACATCGTCTTTTCCGTGGCCCTTGTCTTTTGCAGACTGGTAGGTTTTTGCTAGAACTTTTGCCAAAGGTGTTTCTGCGCCGGCGTCCACAGCCAAAAGAATATCTTTCAACATCAAATCTAAAGCAAAGGCGGGTGCAAAGTCATTGCTTAGCAAGAGTGGTGTTTTTACCTTGGTGGCGCCGCTACCACTTGCACTGGCGTTGATAATGCCCAACATATCTTCCCGCGAAATGCCCAGATGATCGGATAGCAAAATTGTTTCTGCCAAACCCTGATAAAGTGCAGCAATAAAATAATTAACAGATAATTTGGCGGCAATGCCTTTGCCATTTTCACCTAAATGTCTGGTTTCTTTGCCCATTTTATCCAAATAAGGTGCAGCTCTTTCCAGATCTTCTTTGCTGCCTCCGGCTAAAATAATCAGCGTGCCTTCTTCCGCCGGTTTAGTACTTCCTGCCACGGGAGCGTCGATAAAACTCGCGCCTTTGTCATTGATGCTTTGCGCGGTTTTTTTACTCAATTCTGGTGAAATAGTACTCATATCGACAAAAAGTTTACCTTTCAAATCTTCAAGGAGAATTTCTCTGTAAACTTCCTCAACTGCACTATCATTTGTTAGCATGGAAAAAATCACATCGCTATTCTTAATAAGTTCAGAAATACTGGTGCAAACTGTGGAACTGTCTTTAAAATCTGCTGCTTTCTCAGGTGTTCTGTTATAAACGGATAAGGTAAATCCTGCTTTTTCAAGGTTTTTTGCCATTGGATGTCCCATATTGCCTAATCCTATAAATCCTGCTTTTTCGTGTGCCATTGCTGTTGATTGTTTAGTTTATATTTTAATATTTTTTCAGCTGCTACTATCATTCCATTTGAGTTTTGAGCAATTGTTTAATATAGGAAAATTCACTGATATTAAATAAAAATTAGGTGCTGTTTTATTTAAATTTAACTAAAATATGCCATTGATCCGTTTTAGAAAAGCTTTTCAATTAAGTTTAAATTCCCATTAAATATATGATAGATATATATTTTCTGTGCCATTGATAATTTAAAATCAATACGACCTTTGCTTGGTCACATAATTGTAAACTTTAAAAACTTATAATAAAGCTTAAAAAACTTTGGAAAAATTAGCACTGAGGCTATAATTTAAAACAACAAAAAATAACTTTACAATAAAAATTAAATAATGGAATACAGAAAATTAGGACACAGCGACCTTGAAGTTTCAGCAATTACTTTTGGCGCCTGGGCAGCCGGAGGATGGATGTGGGGTAGCACTGACCGCAATGATGCCATCGAAGCCATAAAAACTGCGCATGAATATGGCGTGACTTCAATCGATACGGCGCCGGTTTACGGACAAGGCACAAGTGAAGAAATCGTTGGTGAAGCTATAAAAGGAATCCCAAGAGATCAAGTTCAGCTTCTCACAAAATTTGGAATGCGCTGGGATCTTGATAAAGGAAAACTGGCCATGCACTCCAAAGATAATGACGGCAATAAGATTGACATCTATAAATATGCAGGCAAAGAAAGTGTGATATTTGAATGTGAGCAAAGTTTAAAACGCCTTGGAACAGACTTTATTGATCTTTACCAAATTCACTGGCCCGATGAAACTACCCCGATCGATGAAACATTTGAGGCAATTTCAAGATTGATAGAACAGGGAAAAGTGAAATTTGCGGGAGTGTGTAATTATAATGCGGCACAAATGAAAGAAGCCGAAGAAACTTTAAAATTAGTTTCCAACCAGATCCCATTTAGCATGGTGACTCGTGGCATTGAAAAAGAAACCGTTCCCTATTGTATCGAAAGTAATAAGTCGATTTTGGCATACAGCCCAATGGAAAGAGGATTGCTTACTGGAAAAATTACACCTGATTATAAGTTTGAAGAAGGTGACCACCGCGCAGATCTTCCCCATTTTCAGCCGGATTTCGTTAAAAAAACAAATGAGTTGCTGGATAAAATTAAACCGATCGCAGACGAGCATAAAGCGAGTTTAAGTCAGTTGGTTTTAAGATGGACCATTGAAAGAGAAGGTATTACGATTGCTTTGGCTGGCGCAAGAAATGCAAAACAGGCGAAACAAAATGCACAGGCAATTGATATAAAACTTAGCAAAGAAGAATTGAAAACGATCAATGATTACGTGGATCATTTTTAACAAGTAAATACTAAGTTGCTATAAATTTTATTTACAGTAATTGAAAAACAAAAAAACCGGTCGAAAGATCGGTTTTTGTTTTGTGGTAAAATCAAACTTAATAATTAAATTTAACTTAATTATTTATTGTGAGAAAAATGAATTAGTTATCGAAGAGATTGACGAAAAGATTCTAATTAAAAAAAGCGCCATAAGGCGCTTTTTATTTTGATTTACTTTACAATTTTAATGTCAACTGCTGAAAAACCTTTAGGAGATTTCTCCACTTCAAAAGAAACTCTGTTTCCTTTTTTGATTTGTTCAGTACAGTTATTTTCGTGAAAGAAAACATTTTCCTTACTTTTTTCTTCAGTGATAAAGCCATAGCCTTTCTCGCTAAGAAAAGTAACAGTTCCAACTTTTAAGGTTTCTTCCGGTTCTATTTTAGCTGCACCCAATTGAATATCATCCAGATCAAAGTCAACTTTAATGTTCTTGTCTGGTGGAGTGCTTGTTAATTGACCGTAAGCATCAACATACATGATCATGTCATCCAATGTTTTGCCTTTGTCGTTGCTGTCTTTGCGCTCTTCACGACGCGCTTCTTTTTCCTTTTGCTTTTGAATTTTCTTCTTAATGCCTTCTTTTTTTGTGAAAGAATCCGCCATATATATTATTTATTATTTTTATTGGGTGATAAGGTACGAAATAGATCGATACAATACAATAATCTGAAAGATTGCGCTTGTATTTCTTATTTGATCATACAAAGGTAGGTTATTTTTAAACTACTATTTATTAAAGTTATCAATCTAAATTATACCAATATTTTTAGTTTCTGTTTTTAATAGCTACATAACCGGTCATTATTCTTCCGTCCGAAATAATGATCTGATACCAGTAACTTCCAGTTGACAGTTTCCTTTTTAAATGTTCACCATTCCAGGAGAAGTTGCCTTTTACGGTTGTTTCTAAAACAGTCACGCCGTAGCGGTCAAGCACTTTTATTTTGGTGCCGGGGTATTTTTCAATGCCGTCGATCTTCCAGGTATCATTAATGCCGTCGCCATCAGGAGAGAATATATTGACGATTTTAAAGATAGTGAATTGTTCCTCCGCTACTGCACAAGGTTGTGTGCCACTTCTGACAAAAGCAGTGTAAGTACCGACAGCCACATTATAAAAAGTATTTGAAGGTTGCCATACCGATCCGTTGATAGAATATTCTAAAATTCCTGCACCTTTTGCCTTGATCTGCACTGTTGAATTTTCTATTAAAATAGAAGTGATTACCGGTAAATCTAGTTTTTTTACAGTAATCGATCTTTCTGTTACACAACCTTTACTGCTACCAACCATTAGTTTATAAATACCGGCATCTTTCACATTAATGATCTGCTGCGTACTTATTATTTTTCCACCAAAAATCCAGGTGTAGGTATTTTCGGAAGGTTGAGATCCCGCATCCAGAGTGGCGAAGTCGTCCTGACAGAATTCTATGAGAAGTTGTGTGCTGATTTTCGGTGCTGCATTAACAAATATATTAAGTTCTACCTTCGCTGAACAACCTGCTGCTGAATTAACTTCAACAAATAAATTATTAAGTCCTGTATTTAAAATATAATTTTTTGCATCAGAAATCAGATTATTATTTTGATCATAAAATCGATACGAATATTGTGATGCGCTTACTACAATGTCAGATTCGTATTTCGTAAGATCAGTTTTTAAGTTGCCGTTTTCGTCTGAGCAAAGTGGCGATGCCGTAACATCTTTTGCAGGAATAGTTGATGTAACCAAAGAAACAGAAACCGGTAATCTTTGTAAACTTTCGCAATATTGCGTGGTCTGACTTGCGTAATAAGTCACATTATCCTGTAGTAAAGTAATGAGCGGTAAAACGCTGTTTCCCGTTAGACTGCTATACCATTGTATTTGTGAACCATTTATTGAAATTTCACCAAGTGTTGCCCGTTGACTTATGCAGAAAACCTGTGATGCCGTTCCAGAAGGTGGAGACGTTGCAACAATATTGATGGTAACCGGAACTCTTTCACTCTCACAAACATTTATGGTCTGCGTAGCGTAATAAGACTGTCCGTCAATCAATTTTGTAGTGGATGTGAGCAAATTACCTCCAACCGGCGCATCATACCACGACAAACTTTTTCCATTTGTATCAATACTGCCGACCGTTGCATTTTGCTGAACACAAAAGTTTTGAGAAGCCTGAACACGTGGTTTTGGCGTAGGATTTACAAAAACTGCCACAGTTGCCGTAGTAGGAATCGATATACATCCAGTGGAATTTTTTGTTTTTACATCGTATGTTTTTGGCAGTAAATTATTAAATATATTGGAATTTTGCCAGGTCAAACCATTATCAATGCTGTATTCAGTAGCCATTTCATTAATAGTGATCTTTGCTGATGAATGCGTGCAGTCAATTTGCTGAACCTGAAAAGTTGGTTTTAGAGGTGTATCTAGCGGTTGAATTATTGTTGCAGAAACAACGCCTGATTCACAACCGGCAGCATTTTTTACCTTAATTAAATACATTCCGGGCAATAAAGGTCCAGAGGTTGATGATGAAGTGTAAGTAACACCATTGTCAAAACTGTACTTATCCTGAACGGAACTTACTGAAATATTACCAAAAGGACTTACACATGACGTTGGCTGAACAACATTATAAGTTGGCATAGCAGGTGCATTTGGCGGCACATCTACAGTTGCAGATGTTGCGCTCGAAGGACAACCGTTCGCTGATAATTTTATTCTTACCATATATGTTCCAGGCGATAATGTTGCAGAAGGACTGCTGATCCAGGTCACTCCATCGTCATAAGAATAAAATGCTGCGGCAGAGATCACGGCAATATTTCCCGTCGAAGATGTACAAGTTGCAGGATTGCTAACAGAGATCTGTGGCGGTGCAGGAGTGGATGGTTGTTGATCAACATTTGCCGTTCCGGCCAAAGAAATACATCCGGCTGCGTCTTTCACCATTAAATTATAAGTACCAGGCGCCGCATTATTTTTAATATTACTTATGCCGTAAGTAATACCATTATCGAAACTGTACTCTGAAGCTGCTGTAGTAATTGCAATACTTCCTAAAGAAACGGCGCAGTTTGGCTGCGTAATGCTGAATGATGGTGCAGGTAATGGCGCCTGAGTTGTGACAACCGCAGAAATGACATCAGATAAACATCCGGTTGCATTTTTAATTTTTATCTTATAAGTCCCAGGATTAAGACCGGTTTTGGTATTACTGTAAACGAAAGTTAAACCATCGTCAAAACTATAGGTGGCAGCAACTGTGGTTACTGTTATACTTCCGGTGGCAACACTGCACGTTGGCTGTTTTACGGAAATAACTGGCGCAGGAATATTAACACCTGAATTTAGACTTACAGGAACGGAAAGAGATTCACAACTGGAAGAATTTGTTTTTAGTTTAATAATATAAGTTCCGGAGCCAATATTCTTTTTAACAGGATTTGTGGTCCATGAGGCGCCGTCATTAAAGGAATAACTTACGGCTGGCGTTGTTATAGTGATCGATCCGTCTGTAGCATCACATGCTGAAGGTTGAGTAGAAGTATAAGCAGGCGCTGCGGGAATCGACTGTGCCTGATTAATGTAGGGTGCAATTGCAGACGATTTGCAACCGCTGGCATTTTTTATTAAAATATAGTAAAAACCGGATGTTAAATTATTTTTGACATTCGAAGTGCTCCACGTTACGCCATTGTCAAAACTGTACTGGTCAGCTATAGAATTAATAATAATAGTGCCGGCAGGAGACGCGCATGTAGGTTGAATTACAGTGTAGACAGGCTGTTGCAAGAAGTATCTGTTAATCCCGGCAGAAGCAGTTTGAGAAATACATCCTGTTGCATTTTTAATGAGAATATTATAATAACCGGGTGCAGGATTTAAAAGTACAGGGTTTGTTCCCCAGGTCACGCCATTATCAAATGAGTATTGTGCACTTTGAGAAACAATGGTAATGCTTCCTCCCGAGCCACAATAGGGTTGTTCAACTTTTATAAATGGTCTTGGAAGAAAAAATGGTTTAAGATAAATATTTACTGAATAAGGATCAGATGTGCAACCTTGCGCATTTTTTATTACGATCTGATAAGATCCAGAAGGTAAATTGTTTTTTTCATTTACACTGCTAAATGTTCTTCCTGCATCAAAACTGTATTCGAAACCGGCATTTAATATTTTTATACTTCCGTTTTTACCACAAACAGGTTGCTCAATCAGAACATCAGGATTTGGGAGGTAATATTTAACAAGGGAAATATACTGATTGTATGGATTAGATTTACAACCCTGCAGATTACTAACAACTATTCTAAAGTTGCCCGCCTGCAAATTGTTAAAAATAGGGGAAGTACTCCAGGTATATCCACCATCTATTGAGTATTTATCGGCAGTAGTAGTAATGGTGATCGATCCTCCTACACCACATGTTGGCTGCGTGTATGTGAAAGTCGCATCCGGTAAATAATAGGGTAATATTTGAACAGGTGTGTAATCTGAAACACAGGTTCCATTTTTAACCAAAATATAATAATAACCACTAAGTAAGTTGGAAGAGGTTGCTGAAGTTGACCATGTATAGCCATTGTCAAAACTAAAACTTGTACCTGCGGAAGTTATAGTAATGCTTCCATTAACACCACACGAAGGTTGGATCACGGTAAAAGTAGGCGCTGCAAGATTAGTCTTGCTCATTGAGATATAAATAACATCAGATTTACAGCCAGTTGTGTTTTTTACTGTTAAACCGTAAGAACCTTCTATTAAATTAGTAAAAACCGGAGAAGTGGACCATGTTCGGCCATAATCAATGCTGTAGAAATCAGCAGTAGTAGAAAATGTAATGCTTCCAATATTTCCGCAGGAAGGATTTACCACCGTGTAAGCGGGACTTGGCAAATAAATACCTGTAAATGAAACATTTGTACTCTCTGAGATGCATCCCAGAGAATTTTTGATCATTGCATTATAATAATTATTCGTCAGATTATTAAATATATTGGATGTAGACCAAGTATAACCACCATCAATACTATAAAATGCTGCAGGCGTATTAATTGTGATACTGCTTTTAGTAGTACAGGTTCCCTGCACAGAAGTAACATCTGGCTTTGGAATTGTAGGTTGGTAGAGCGTCACATAATTTGCATCAGATCTGCATCCCAATGCGTTTTTTATTGCTATTCTATAAGTTCCTGCGGGTAGTGACATTGAATTGGTCGTAACCCAGGTAACGCCGTCATCAAAACTGTAAAAATCTGATACGCTATTAATGGTAATTTTTCCATTTGCTCCGCAAATTGGCTGAATAACTGAAAAAATCGGATAATCGAGTCGTGGTGCATAAAGTGTAACTGTATTGCTGTTCGATACGCATCCTACGGCATTTTTTAGTTTGATCTTATAAGTTCCTGCCGGTAAATCTTTTAAATTACTGGTCGTCCACGTAACTCCATTATCGAAGCTGTAAAAATCAGCTTCTGTTTTAATATAAATAGATCCATTCTCTCCACAAACCGGCTGTATCACATCGGCATCAGGATAAGAATTTTCAAAAGGCTGAAGATAGATGCTCTGAAAATAGGAAATACAACCCAACGTGTTTTTTATACCAACAGAAAAGTTACCTGTGAAAACATTAGATAAAACATTAGATGTTCCCCAGGTTTGTCCACCGTCAAATGTATAAAAGTCCGAAGGCGTATTAATGGTAATTTTTCCAGCCACAGTACACGCAGGTTGAACAACAGTAAAATCTGGATTCCCTAAAGTTGCACTGCTGATGTAAACATTTTGTGGGTTTGAAATACAACCTGCAACATTCTTTGTACGAATGGTATACAATCCGGGTTGAAGATTATTTATCGTAGAATAAGTCACCCAGGTTAATCCATTATCAAAACTAAAATAGGCGCCATCAGATGTGATAGAGATAGTTCCTGTGTCACCGCAGAATTTCGGTTGTGTTGCGGTGTAGTATGGATAGGAGGTAAGCGCGGGAACTATAGAAACTAATTGCGGATATGATGTGCAGCCTTTTAATGTTTTTATTAAAACAGAATAATTACCTGGCGATAAATTAGATTTCACAGGATTTGAAACCCAGGTCACGCCATTATCAAAACTGTATTGCGACGCAACTGAAGTTACTTTAATTGTTCCATAAGAGGAAAAACACGAAGGTTGTGTTATTTCCAATGTCGGCGTAACTGCTGTTTGGCTTGGTTCAATACTTACACTCACTGTGCTTGCGCAGCCATAACTATCTGTCACTGTCACGCTGTAAATTCCTACGTCTGTGACGGTTATATTTTGAGTTGTTTCATTGGTACTCCATAAATAGGTAGCGCCAGATGATGCTTTTAGCTCAGTGCTTCCGGAACAAACATTTAAAATACCTGAAATTGTAGCTGTAGGATTTTTTACTTCCAGATTTACCGGTATAATTTTATAGCATCCCGGGTCTTTCGTAACTCTTACGTAAATGACGGCGGATGGTGAATTATAAGCGGCAAAAGATGTAATATTTCCCGTATTATTAAAAGCTGAATTGTAATCTTTAAAGTAAGAAAAAGTTAATCCCGTAGTTGAGTTTACAATTTTAGCATCAAAATCTGCCAGATTAAAAGATTCATTACCATCGTGGTTCAGATCACATTTTGAGATTTTTGCCGGTTTTACGACAATGTCACAGGAACTGGAGCAATTAAGAAAACTGATGTCCCAGCCATCATTTGCGTCAGAATCTGTAGCGGAAGCAAAAGCCGCCGCCGTTCCCGCACTGTTGCAGCCGGTCGGCGTTCCGGCAATATCAAAATCAGCTGTCACACTTACGTTGTAATTGCTTAGAGAAGTGTTGGGGAAATTCGCTGCGGCAAGTTGAAAAATGAATTTTTTTGTAACTGGATCTGTAGAAAATGGAGTTGAGGCTGTATAAACTACTGTACCATTACTGTCTAAAAGTTTTAAAGTTAAAGTTTTTAATGTTGCAGTGACACCACCGGAATTTGGTGTTGTGTAAGTTCCGGAGATATTTACAGGCAATGTCGGACAAACTGCAAATAAAGGATCAATATTTACCGATCCTACAAAATTTTCAGTTGAATGCAACAGGCAGATATCGTCAACATAAGCGTAGCCGAAATGACCTCCAAGTCCGCATCTCGAAGCCATGAATTCTACGGTAAATTCCTCATTATTAGGAATTGAAGATATGTCAAGAATGCCCGATTGCCAGTTTGCAGTATATAAAGTGACGTAACCGCTGCTTCCATCAGGAACTTTCGTGAAAATGCAGTTTTTTTCATCGCCTACAAGGCAAAATTCACTAATTACTTTTCCATTTTTATCTAAAATTCTGGCTTTGAAAAAGGCCTGATTATCCGTGTGACTGCTATCATAAACCGACTGCAGAACAGCTTTATAGTTGAATTTAAGGAAATTTTCATTATTTGTCTTAAATCTTTTTCCCTGTACAATGGAACCGTAAGTGCCTGAATTTTGATAATTGATCTTTAAAGCATATTGATCAAATCCCTTTATGTCGCCCATATATTTGTCAAATACATTTGCGGGAACAGATGTTGCCATTACACTCGTTGAAACGGGATTGTATTGAGGAATGTAGGTATCTGCTTTATTGGTAATAGATTTACATTGTGTAGGTCCCGGAGGATCACCAATATTATATAGAAAATTTTTGACAACATTATTGCCGGAAATGTTTTCCGTTTGTTCAAAACCACCATTGGTACACATTTCTACGGCAGTCTGACTGGCTTTTTGCATGCTGCTCATTTCAGAAAGCACCTTTTTTGCACGTTCTTTTAAAAATGCAGATTTTGCCCGTTCTGAAGTGATCATTTTTCCGGAAGCATCTTCAAAAATGCCGTTCCGTAAATAATTAATAGTGTCGTTGTTTTGCTTTTGAGAATAGAAATTATGAAAGGAAATAAGTAAAAAAAGCAGATAGAGTTTCTTCATTCAAAATCGTTTTGAGTTGCAGGTATTCTTTAAAAATTAGTTAAAGAAACTCCGCAAATATAACGAAAAAAGTAAATTATTAAATATTTAATAATTTCAATTTTGAAACAGATATTGACATCACTGACAATGTAAAATGACGAATATGATTTACTTAAAAAAATTCAAATACAAATTTTTAAAAAAGATATTCCAACAATTTTTTCAGTGATTTTATTATTTTACTTTTTCAAAAAGATAAAGTTTTCCGCCGGAAAAAGCATATTTGGGAATTAAGTTTCCTTCCAAAACCATTGTCGTGCTGGTAACATCTATAATTGATATATAATTACTGGAATTATATTTCAGGTAATTTTCTTTATTTTTTGTTAAAGGATTTTTGCCAAAATCATATTTATATTTTACAAGTTCTTCTTCAGCAGATTCGCAATGAACCGGACGAAATTTTTCTCTGTTTGATTTAAATTCAATTACCTCCAAACCATCCGCGCACTCATTTACATAATTATTTTCAGGATTAGCGTCCTGGGCAAACTGCTCATAACTTCCATTGTAGACCGCAACCACTTTCCAAACACCATCAATTCTGTCTTCATTTATTTTTCCATCTGCTTTTTGCACGGCCCAGCTTACGCCTTTTACCGTTCCTTTTACAGCAGAATAGCCAATTTTTGCCGTGGTAGTCACAATTTTAGCAGCAGTTGAAACAATGCATGAACTTAGCAAAAATGCCAAAGCAGGTAATAAAAAAAGTTTTGAAAATTTCATAGGAGAGAATATTATAAAGATGCAATTTACCTTTTTAGTTTTAAATCCAAATACCATTGATTTAAAGATGAGTGAAAATAGAATTGAATTTTAACTAAATTTTTAAAACTTGATCATGGTTCAAAACTTTCAAATTTACCGTTCGAGTAAAACATGACAATTTTTACTAAATCTGGTTTTTGCTTTTCAACTCTATTATCAAAATTTTCTTTAACAGTATTTTCTAATCGCTGAGAATCGTTTGCTTTTCCTTCTTTTGAAATTGGTTCAGTTTTAAAAGATTCTCGTCTGGCTTCATTAGTGATTTTATCTTCACTTTCCGTGATTCCAAACTTATCATCGTCTATTAAACTAAAAAGATCCGGCGCAGCAACCACTTTGTTTTCCGGCTTAATAAGTTCATTTCGCAAAAGAGAAGAAGAATCCATAAGTAACTTCATTTCCCCTTCACCATTGATAAGCCAGTCCCAGCTTATATCAGGAAACTTTGATTTTATTTTTGTTACAAATTCTAAAGAAGGTTTATTTCGACCTGAAGTAATATGAGAAACGCTTGAGCGCTGCACTTCAATCTCATCTGCAAATTCGGAAGAAGTAAGGCCGCTTTCTTCTAAAATTTTACCAATTCTTTCATTGAGATTCATAACTATCAAATTTAATAATGATTACAAATGTAACAATTAAAAAATCAATTGTAATTTACTTTTGTAATTTAAAACATTAACAATTGTAATTTATCTATAAGTCATTAATATGTAAAGTTTTAGAAGGAAAAAATTTAGATTTGTGGATAAAATTTTAAATGTAATTTCTGATTGAACTTATTTCATTTAAAGTTAAAAACAATTAATGTTTACCGTCTCCATCTCGGTCTGGATCATACTTTAAATGACGCTCTTTTTCACTTTTTGGATAGGCCAAAGAAGTACCTACACTTGTTCCTAAAATAAGCAAGATGATTAGGAGGGAATGTGTTGTTTTAAATCCCCATTCTTCCATTTGTGTATGAAATATCATTTTCAAACCTATAAAAATAAGCAGTACAGCCAATCCGATTTTTAAATAACGCAGTTTATCAATAAAATTTGCCAGTAAAAAGAACATAGAACGGAGACCAATAATCGCAAAAATATTAGAAAAAAAGACGATATAAGGATCCTTTGTCACAGAAAAAATTGCTGGAATACTGTCAACTGCAAAAATAAGATCAGTAAATTCTACGATGATCAACACTAGAAATAGAGGAGTTATCTTCCAAAATCCATCAGTTAAGATCCAAAATTTATCCCCAACAAAATTGTTATGAACCTTAAAGTACTTATTTGAGAACCGTACTACTGGATGATGCTCGGTATCAATTGTTTCTTCCTTATTTCGATCCAGGAACATTTTGATACCCGTAAATATAAGAAATGCGCCGAATACATATAAGATCCAGTCAAACTTCGCAATAAGCGCTGAACCCACGAAAATAAAAGCAAAACGCATAACAATAGCACCTAAAATTCCCCAAAATAAAACGCGGTGGTAGTTTTTCTGCTTCACATTAAATGAAGTAAAAATGAGCATTATAACAAATATATTGTCAATGGAAAGTGCATATTCTACAACATAACCGGTGAGAAATTCCAGACCGAGATTTTGATTATAAAGATCCAGACTGTGGGGAAGATCATTTGGAATGATCTCCACAGGATGTTTATTTGTTGCGATGATCATCTGCAGTTTTTCAAGACTGTCGATACCGTGTATTAAATGGCCGTAAGTAATGATAAAAAAATAGAATACCATCGCCAGAGCCACGACAGCAAAACTCATAATTCCCGCATGCTTTAAGGAAATAGTTTCGCTTTTTTTGCTGAGAAGTCCCAGATCAAATGCCAGTAAAAGCCCTATAAATATTAAAAATCCTATAAGAAAAGTTAATTCAGATGTCATATGAAATTGTTATTGCAAATATACCTCAAAATGGTTTTAAAATAAAATTTACAATTGTGAAAGTAATGTTAAAGTAGATTATTAAAGTTATTAATTTTGTTTTATATTTATCTCTACAATCGGGGATAACTAGTACTTCTTGTTATTAAAGTAAGTGTATAGTAAAACTTTAATTAAATATTATAACTAACTGATTTAGTGTTTATTAATATTTAAAATTAAATAAAATGCAATACACATTATTATTAACAGACAAACTGACATTCTAAAACGTTTAAGTAATTTACAAATGTAATAATATGAATTTTGCAATTTTTATATTATTTTTGAATATTGTAAATTAAGAAAATGAACCACGACTTTAAATACCAAAAAAATCCTGATTTCCCACAGCGCTATATTTCGCCTCAAAAATTATTTAATTGGCTACAGAAGAATTATGTGGCATTACTAACAGAGATTGGGAAATCAACTTTTGGTCAACCAATTTTTAAATTTTCTTTTGGATCAGGAATTATCAAAGTTGCAGCGTGGTCTCAAATGCACGGAAATGAATCGACCGCCACACTTTCGATGCTCGATTTTCTTTATTCTTTTGAAAGTGATTTGGCATTAAAACAGACGTTAGAAAAATCAATTACACTTGATTTTGTCTTTATGCTAAATCCTGATGGAAGTGAAAAATGGACGCGAAGAAATACGATGGATATTGATCTAAACCGAGATTACAATCAGGAAGAAAGTGTTGAAATTAAACTTCTGAAAAATTTAATTAGTAATGGAAACTATGATTATGCATTAAATCTTCATGATCAAAGAACCATTTTTACAACTGATGGCGTAAATCCGGCGACGCTTTCTTTTCTGTCACCGTCTGAAAATGAGGAACGCGAAGTGACAGAAAATCGTAAAAAAAGTATGGCAATTATTGCATACATTTTTGAAAATTTAAACAAAAAACTACCAAACCAAATTGGACGTTACTCCGATGAATTTTATCCAAATTCTGTCGGGGATAATTTAATGAAAGCAGGAATACCAACAATTTTATTTGAAGGGGGACATTTTCAAAATGACTATTTAAGGCAGGAAACTAGAAAATTTTACACTGAAGCTTTTTACTTTGCAATTCTTGGAATTATTAATTTAAATGGCTCCACAAATAATTTTGAAAATTATTTTGAAATTCCTGAAAATAGGGAAACACATTTTGATGTGATCTACAGAAATGTAACATTAAATACAGATTTTCCCTGCATTTTAGATGTTGCAGTTCAGTTTAGAGAAGATTATTCAGGCGGAGATGAAATTATTTTCACGCCGATTGTAGTCGAAGTGGGCGATGTTGGCAAAAAGAAAGGTTGGAAAGAAATTGATTGCACTGGAAAGTTTTTTAAATGCGAAAAAAAATACCCGAAGCTTAATGAAGTTCAAAACTTTGAGATTGTATAAAGCTAAGATTTAAGATTTAAAAACTAATAAGCAACGTTTAATAGATTTTAAACCAATCATAAAATATATTAAAATTACTTTTTAAAGGTAAAAAAATGAAGTTAAATTTCTATTTTTGCGGCATGTCGAAACAGTATTTTAGATTCCTTATTTTTAGTTTATTCCTTCTGATAATTTCTTGCGCAACAAAAAAACCGGTCGTAAAACCTGTTAAAAAAGTAGCAAAAGTAGAAGTAAAGATTCAGCCAAAATTACCAGATGCAGTAAAAGAAGCTGCTTTAATTTTACCCGAAGTGCCTCGCGAATTCCGTGCCGCCTGGGTTGCCACCGTTGCAAATATAAATTGGCCTTCAAGAAATGATTTGCCGACGGACCAACAAAAAGCAGAAGCCATTCAACTTTTAGATCTTTTAAAGGATAATAACTTTAATGCCGTTATTTTTCAGGCAAGACCATCTTCGGACGCTTTATATAATAGTAAACTCGAACCTTGGTCTTATTTTTTAAGTGGTGAAACCGGAAAAGCACCAAATCCATATTATGATCCGCTGGAATTTTGGATCGCAGAAGCTCATAAAAGAGGTCTGGAACTTCACGTTTGGCTAAATCCTTTTCGTGCTTATCACACAACTGGCGGCAAAATTAACTCAGAATCAATGGTTAATAAAATGTCAGAAGATGTTGTAAGATTAAAAAACGGTACTTACTGGATGGATCCGTCCAGTGAAAATACCCAAAATCACGTTTCTGAAGTGGTTAAAGATCTTGTTGCGAGATATGATATTGATGGAATTCACTTTGACGATTATTTTTATCCTTATAAAGAATACAATTCTGGCAGAGATTTTCCGGACACAAAATCCTGGAATAATTATTTGCAAACTGGTGGAAATTTAGCAAAAGCAGATTGGCGCAGAGCAAATGTCAATAAATTTGTGAAAAGAATTTACGATGAAATAAAACTTCAGAAAAACGACGTGAAGTTTGGCATCAGTCCTTTTGGCATTTGGAAACCCGGTTTTCCCGCAGAAATTGAAGGTTCTTCACAATATGATGAACTTTTTGCAGATGCAAAATTATGGCTCAACCAAGGTTGGGTTGATTATTTTTCCCCGCAATTATATTGGCCTACAAATTCTCAAAAGCAAAATTTTAACTCTCTTCTAAATTGGTGGAAATCTGAAAATACAAAAAACCGCCACCTTTGGCCAGGTTTAAATACGGTTGAAGTAAAATCTTACGACAAACCAACAGAAATTGTAAACGAGATAAATTCAATTAGAACTACTTTACCAAACAGCAAAGGCGAAATTCATTATAGCATTGCTGGTTTATCTAAAAGTTCAGCAATGACTTTTGCTTTAAAAAACGGGCCCTATAAAGAGAAAGCATTAGTGCCGGAAACGTCTTGGTTAAAAACTGAATTGCTTAAAAAACCTGAAATTACTATTATCAATAACCAATCAAATATTTTGGTTAAATGGACTTCAACGGATTTAAAAAACGTTCGGGAATGGCTTCTATACACAAAATACGGTGAAAATTGGACAGTTGAGATTTTAACACCGGATGTTTTATTTAAAAATTTAGAGCAAAATAAATTAGGCAAAAAATTAAATGCTGTCGCTTTAAAATCTGTTGGAAAACTCGGAAATGAAAGCGAATACGATTCTGATATTATAAAATAAGACTATTTCTTTTCAGTGTTTAAAAACTTATCTTTGCACCCAATAATTTTAGAGTGAAAAGTTTTACTTATTAATACTCTAAATCTCAAATCTGAATTTATGAAACCGTAAGGTTACATAACTCCAATAAAATATAAAAATTCTGTTATGAAATGTGGAATAGTCGGCTTACCAAACGTAGGCAAATCAACTTTATTTAATTGTCTTAGCAATGCAAAAGCACAATCTGCAAATTATCCTTTTTGCACAATAGAACCGAATGTAGGAACGGTTTCGGTGCCGGATCAAAGACTTTTTGAACTTGAAAAATTAGTAAATCCAGAACGCGTTTTACCTGCAGTTGTAGAAATTGTAGATATCGCGGGTTTGGTAAAAGGCGCAAGTAAAGGCGAAGGTTTGGGAAATCAGTTTTTGGCGACTATCAGAGAATGTGAAGCCATTATTCACGTTTTAAGATGTTTTGAAAATGACAACATTATCCACGTGGAAGGTTCTGTAGATCCTTTGCGCGACAAGGATATTATCGATATTGAATTGCAGTTGAAAGATGGCGAAGCATTAAACAAAGCCGTTGATAAAGCCAAAAAACACATTAAATCCGGTAAAAAAGAAGATGTTTTAACTTATGAAATTTTAGTTAAATTAACTGCTTTTGTAGAGCAGGGAAACAACGCGAGAGAATTTCAAACTGATGATTTTGGTCAAAAAATTATGAGTGAAGTTCAACTTTTGACTAATAAACCAATTCTTTACGTTTGCAACGTCGATGAAAATTCCATAAAAAATGGTAATCCCTGGATTTCCAAGATCGAGGAAATGGCGACAAAGGAAAAAGCAGAGGTTGTTGTTTTAGCCGCTCAAATTGAAGCCGATATCAATGAATTAGACACTTTCGAAGAACGCCAGATGTTTTTAGAAGAATTAGGATTAACAGAACCAGGAGTAAACCGTTTGATCAGAAAAGCCTACGATCTTTTAAAATTACAAACTTATTTCACCGCCGGCGTAAAAGAAGTTCGCGCGTGGACGATTGAAAAAGGTTTTACCGCACCCCAAGCAGCAGGCGTCATTCACACCGATTTTGAAAAAGGATTTATCCGCGCAGAAGTTATTAAATTTGATGATTATGTGAAATATGGTTCCGAAGCAAAAATAAAAGAAGCCGGAAAAATGGGCGTGGAAGGCAAAGAATACGTCGTTCAAGATGGCGATATTATGCATTTTAGGTTTAATGTTTAATGTCATTGTAAGGAACGAAGCAATCTGATTATTAATAATCTGGGCGCCAATTTCCGTCTTCCGTTCCCAATCTTTTTGTTCCGCTCTGCTACACAAAAAGGATTTCCACTCAAGCCGGGGCGCGATTTAGTTTATAAAACAAAATTTTATTATATTAAGAAAGCCATTTTCATCTTTTGAAAATGGTTTTTTTGTGAAATATTTCAAAAATTAATTTTCTGCAATTTTTCTATTGCAGCATCCAAAGTTTCTTTCTTTTTTGCAAAACAAAAACGAATTACTTTTTCATCTTTCCCGTCAGAATAAAATGCAGAATAGGGAATTGTGGCGACATTATTTTTGATGGTCAGTTCTGTGCAAAATTCTAAATCAGGTAAATTTGAAATTGACTCGTAACTTGCGGAAAGAAAATAAGTTCCCTCAGAATTTAGCAATGAAAATGGCGTTGTTTCTAATCCATTTTTAAAGTAATCCCGCTTTTCCTCATAAAATTTAGAAACCTGTAAATAATTATTTTCATCTTTTAGAAACTCAGCAAGAGCGTATTGTGTCGGTGTATTGACGGAAAAAACATTGAACTGATGCACTTTTCTTATTTCTGCCATTATTTCTTTTGGCGCAATACAAAAACCGGTTTTCCAACCTGTGACATGAAATAATTTTCCGAAAGAACCGGCAACAATTGTTCTTTCTTTCAGTTCTGGAAACTGCAAAAATGTCAGGTGTTTTTTACTATCAAAAACAATACTTTCATAAACTTCATCGCTTAAAATCAGAATGTTAGTATTTTTTGTAATTTCAATCAGTGCGGAAATATCTTGTATTGTTAAAACTTTTCCTGTCGGATTATTTGGATTGTTGATGATGATCATTTTTGTTTTTAAATTCACCAAAGATTTCACAAAATCCCAATCAATTGTAAAGTCTGGAAAATTCAGTTGTACCGTTCTTACTTTTCCTCCGAACAATTTCACTGTTGGTTCATAACAATCATAAGCCGGTTCAAAAAGTATGACTTCATCATCTTTTTCAATAAAAGTCGCAATTGTGCTAAAAATCGCTTCAGTTCCGCCTGCTGTAATCGTTATTTCTGAATTTGGATCAAAATCAACATTTGCTGTTTTTTTATATTTATTTAAAATTTCAACTCTTAAATTTTCCACGCCTATCATCGGCGCATATTGGTTGAAACCTTTTCTTATAAAGTGATCAACCAAATTTGAAAGATCTTTATTAACTTCAAAATCAGGAAAACCTTGTGATAAATTAATTGCATTTTCCTTTTGGGCAAGAAGTGACATTTGCGTGAAAATTGTGGTTTTTACATCCGGTAGTTTGGATGTTGGCAAGTTTATCATTTGCAGAACTTATTTAAATTAAATATAAAAATTAACGCTGTAAATTTATTTTCTTTTACTTTATAAAACTACACTTGCTACAATTTATATCGAAATTAAATTTAAAAAATTAAAATCAATTTCATATTTTTGTAAGAATCTGAATTGTTAGATTTAAATAAAATTTTCTTAAAAAAATTAATGAACGAAAATATAGAACCGCAATATACCGAAGACAACATACGGTCACTTGAATGGCAGGAACACATCCGAATTCGTCCCGGAATGTATATCGGGAAATTGGGCGACGGTTCTTCTGCAGACGATGGTATTTATATTTTGATCAAAGAAATCATTGATAATTCTATCGATGAATTCGTTATGAAATCGGGTAAAAGGATCGATATTAAATTAGACGAAGGAAAAATTAGTATTCGGGATTATGGTCGCGGAATTCCTTTGGGAAAAGTTGTTGACGCCGTTTCAAAAATGAATACCGGTGGAAAATACGATTCGAAAGCCTTCAAAAAATCGGTTGGTTTAAATGGAGTAGGAACGAAAGCCGTAAATGCACTTTCAGATTATTTTCGTGTAAGATCAATTCGTGAAGGTCAATTAAAAATTGCAGAATTTTCTAAAGGTTTAATTACGGAAGATTCAACAATTACTGAAACAACAGAGAAAAACGGAACAGAAACCACATTTCGTCCGGACGGTACAATTTTTACGCATTTCAAATTTCGAAAGGAATATATTGAGAAAATGCTTAAAAATTATGCGTATCTCAATCCGGGTTTAAAACTTTATTTTAATGGTGAAGTTTTTTACAGTGAAAACGGTTTAAAAGATCTTTTGACAGAAGAATTGGAAGAAGAAACGCTTTATCCAATCATTCATTTAAAGGAAGAAGATATTGAAGTTGCCATAACACATTCTGATAAATCGCAATCTGAAACTTATTTTTCTTTTGTAAACGGACAAAATACAACGCAAGGTGGAACGCATTTAAATGCTTTCAGAGAAGCGTATGTAAAAACTATTCGCGAATTTTTCAACAAAAATTTTGAAGCGGCAGATATTAGAAAATCTATTATCGCGGCAGTTGCGGTAAAAGTCGTAGAACCGGTTTTTGAATCACAGACCAAAACAAAATTAGGTTCCAACGAAATGGAACCGGGAAAGCAAACGGTTCGAACTTTCGTGATCGATTTTATGAAGTCTAAACTGGATAATTTTTTACATAAAAATCCGGAAGTTGCAGACGCAATCCAACGGAAAATTATGATTTCCGAGCGCGAAAGAAAAGAACTTTCAGGAATCCAAAAATTAGCACGTGAAAGAGCGAAAAAAGTATCGCTTCACAATAAAAAATTGCGCGATTGCCGTCAACATTACAGCGATCAGAAAGCCTTAAGAAAATCTGAAAGCACGATTTTTATTACCGAAGGAGATTCTGCATCTGGCTCAATAACAAAGTCGCGTGATGTAGAAACGCAAGCCGTTTTTAGTCTTAAAGGAAAACCTTTAAATTGCTACGGAATGACTAAAAAAGTGGTTTATGAAAATGAGGAATTTAATTTGTTGCAAGCCGCTTTAAATATTGAAAATAGTTTAGAAGATCTGCGTTACAACCAAGTCGTAATAGCAACTGATGCCGATGTCGATGGAATGCATATTCGTTTACTTTTAATTACTTTTTTTCTACAATTTTTCCCGGATTTAATTAAAAACGGACATCTTTATATTTTATCTACGCCACTTTTTAGAGTTAGAAATAAGAAGGAAACCAGATATTGTTATACAGAAGAAGAAAGGTTGAAAGCGCTTAATGACTTAGGAAAAAATCCAGAAATTACTAGATTTAAAGGTTTAGGAGAGATTTCGCCGGATGAATTTAAACATTTTATAGGCAAAGATATTCGCTTGGAACCCGTTGTTTTAGGAAAAGATACCACGATAGAAAATTTATTGGAATTTTATATGGGAAAAAACACGCCAGACCGTCAGGTTTTTATTCTTGAAAATTTGGTTGTAGAGGAAAATTTACTGGATCCCAAACAAAATATGCAAACTGCCGAAGCATAATTTTTCAGATGAGACTAAGCAATAAATCAAAAGTTCCGCTTTACAACTTTTATCTTACAGTAATTAATTTGCTCTTATTTGCGGGTATTATAGCTTTTTTACTGGAAATTTTGAGGTTTAATATTTTGGGAAATGAGCAGTATTTATTGCTGATCGTTCCAGTTCTCTTATTAGCAATTTTTATTTTAAGAGGTAAGCAGATCTTTGAATATGACAGTGATGGGGAAGCGATCAATTTTAAAAACAGAAATATTTTTCCGTTATTTTATAAAAATGTCAGTGACGAATTTCCAAAATATAAAGTGATAAAATACGAGGTCAAAGATTTGATTGTTTTAAAAAGATTATATCTTACGATCTCAAGCAAAAAGAAAAATTTTATTATTCTAAAATATGACATTTCCTATCTTACAAAAAAGGAACTAAACGACTTAAAATTTTCTTTAAATAAAGTGATAAAAAATAACCGTGAAAAGGAAAAACTTCAATTAACGCAATGATAGAAGACAATTCTCAAGAAGAAGACAGCTTAAAGAAAGTTTCCGGACTTTACCAGGATTGGTTTTTAGATTATGCCTCTTATGTAATTTTAGACCGCGCAATCCCCTCAATTTTTGATGGTTTTAAACCCGTTCAGCGTAGAATTATGCATTCAATGCGTGAGTTGGAAGATGGCCGTTACAATAAAGTAGCGAATATCGTGGGAAATACCATGAAATACCATCCACATGGCGATGCGTCGATCACTGATGCGATGGTTCAGATTGGGCAAAAAGATATTTTAATTGACACCCAGGGAAACTGGGGAAATATTTACACCGGAGATTCTGCAGCTGCTGCAAGATATATTGAAGCGAGATTAACGCCTTTTGCTTTGGAAGTTGTGTTTAATCCAAAAACTACGGAATGGAGCAAATCTTATGATGGTAGAAATAATGAACCTGTTGATTTGCCGGTTAAATTTCCTTTACTTTTAGCGCAAGGCGTTGAAGGAATTGGTGTTGGACTTTCCACCAAGATTATGCCGCACAATTTTAATGAATTAATCGCTGCTTCGATAAATCATTTAAAAGGCAAAAAATTTGAATTATTTCCAGATTTTTTAACCGGCGGACTTTTAGATGTTGCGAATTACAACGATGGCGAAAGAGGTTCAAAACTCCGCACTAGAGCCAGAATTATCCAAAAAGACAAACACACGCTTTGCATTACAGAATTACCTTTTGGTAGAAATACAGGCGATTTAATTGACAGCGTCATTAAAGCCAACGAAAAAGGTAAAATTAAAATTAAAAAAATTGAAGACAATACTTCTGATGTTGTTGAAATTAATATTTATCTAAATAGTGATGTTTCGCCGGACAAAACGATAGATGCACTTTACGCATTCACAGATTGTGAAATTCCTATTTCGCCAAATGCTTGTGTAATTGTCGGCAATAAACCGATGTTTCTTACCGTTTCAGAAATTCTACGTAGAAATACAGAATTTACGCGGGATTTACTTCAAAAAGAATTAGAAATAGAACTTTTTGAACTTCAGGAAAAATGGCACTTTGCAAGTCTCGAAAAAATATTTATTGAAAACGAAATTTACCAGGAAATAAAAAACCGCGCTTCAAAAGAAGAAGTTTATGCAGCGGTAGATTTAGCCTTAAAACCTTTTACCAAAAATCTTTTACGCGAAGTTACCACAGAAGATATTATCAGATTAACGGAACTTCCTTTCATGAAAATTTCCCGTTATGACCAGGATAAAGCGCAGGATAATATTGTTGGATTAGAAGGAAAAATGGAAGAGGTAAAACACCATTTGGCTAATTTAACAGCGTATGCGATTGCATATTATGAAAATATTCAAAAAAAATACGGCAAAAACCGCGAGCGTAAAACGGAATTACGAATGTTTGAGACCATCGATGCTTCAAAAGTAGCCGTCGCAAACGAAAAATTCTACGCTAATTTTGAAGAAGGTTTTATTGGAACTTCGCTCAAAAAAGACCAATATTTATTTGACTGTTCAGATATTGATGACATCATTATTTTCCGGAAAGATGGCGTGATGCAGGTCGTAAAAGTAGAAGCAAAAACTTTCGTTGGCAAAGATTTGCTTCATGTTGGTATTTTCAAAAAAGGTGATACACGCACAGTTTACAATATGATTTACCGCGAAGGGAAAGTTGGACCTTATTATATGAAACGCTTTGCAGTCACTTCTATCACAAGAAATACAGAATATTTCTTAGCTTCTGAGGTAAAAGGTTCAGAAATGCTTTACTTTTCAGCCAATCCGAATGGTGAAGCAGAATTGGTAAGTATTTTATTAAAACCAAATGCGCGCGTTCGTAAAAATAAAATTGATATCGATTTCTCTGAATTGGCTATTAAAGGTAGAAATTCCAAAGGAAATTTAGTGACGAAATATGCGGTAAAAAAAGTAGATCTTAAAGAAGAAGGACATTCAACATTAGCACCTCGTAAAATCTGGTTTGATGACACGGTACGTCGCTTAAATGCCGATGCACGCGGAAATTTACTCGGAACTTTTAAGGGCGACGATAAAATTTTGTTAGTCAATTCTCATGGTGAAGCGAAACTTATTTCCTTTGATCTTCAAAACCGTTTTGATGATGAATACTTGATTTTAGAAAAATGGAAGCCGGAACAGCCGCTTTCCTGCATCTATTATGATGGAGAAAAACAGATCTATTTCGTTAAAAGATTTTTACTGGAAAACACATCAAATGTTCAAACTTTTTTCCCTTCCGAACATCCGAAATCTTTTGTGGAAATAATTATAACAGATTCTAATGCAACCGCAGAATTGATTTTCGCCAAAGAAAAAGGCAAGGAGAAAGAAAATGAAACCATCAATATTGATGAATTTATTTCCGTTAAAGGTATTAAAGCTTTAGGAAATCAATTAACAAGAGACAAAATAAAAGACATCAAAATAGAAATTCCTGAACCGACGGAAGAATTTAATCCAGGATTCGACGAAGTAGAATACACCGAAGGACACGTCAGTTTCATTGACCACGATGTTAAAGATGAAGATTTCCCGGAAGAGGGAAGTATAGGTTCGCTTTTTGGTGAGGAATAATATTTAGCAAACAAAAAAAATTTCCGCATCTTTTGCAAACTTTTGAGAGAAAGACACAATAAAACTTTTGCAACTTTTGCGGTAAACAATTTTATTAAAGTAAAGAAAAACTATATGGCACCCATTTTAATTATAATCATCGCCGCGACTGCAATTTTTAGTTATTACGGCTGGCAAAATCCACATATTTTTGAAAAATATAAATTCAACGTAGGCGCAATTTTAAGAAATAAAGAATATGTAAGGCTCGTTTCTGCAGGATTTTTACATGCAGATCCGATGCACTTGATCTTTAATATGTTAACGCTTTACTTTTTTGGGCCAGTCGTTTTACAGGTTTTCGGACCTATTGGTTTTTTAATTATTTATTTTGGTTCGGTCATTTTGGGCAATGCGTTTTCGCTTTATTTATACAAAAATCAAGCTTGGTACTCCGCGATTGGTGCCAGTGGTGGCGTTTCGGGGATTTTATTCGCGGCAATCGGGATAATTCCTTCCATGCCGATCTACTTCTTTTTTATTCCGATAGGTATTCCCGGCTTTCTTTTTGGCTTCGGTTATTTTGCTTATTCGGTTTATTCTATGCTCAATCCGCGCGTAAACGACAATATTGGTCACGCAGCGCATTTAGGTGGCGCCGCTTTTGGCTTGGTTTACGCAGTGGTTTTTCAGCCCGTAGAAGCAATTCAGAACGCTCTATTTTTGTTTATTATGGCTTTACCACTAATTTACATGGCATATGTGGTTTTTGTGCAGAAGAAAATTCTTTAAAATATTTAGGAGCAACACGGTGATGCTGTCTCCGAATAGTGTTCCCGCTGTCCACTATATCTTTTTTGCCGCTCGCTTCGCTCGCGCCAAAAAAGGATGCCGTTTCCATCGGGGCTAGAAATAAAGGTTATTTTTTTGTCCACCATTGCACAATAACCATTTTTAAAAAGAATATAAAAATCAACTAAATGTCAGAACTTCATTTTCAGCATCAAATTTTCGATAAAATAAATGCAACTGAAAATCCTTTTGTTAAAGCAGAATATGAAAACTGCACCTTCAAAAACTGTAATTTTAATGAGTTTGATTTTAGTGGCTATAAATTTTTAGATTGTGATTTTTCAGATTGTGATCTAAGTTTAGCAAAAGTCAACGATACTGTCTTTCGGGAAATTCGCTTTAAAGACTGCAAAATGCTCGGACTTCAATTTGAAAGATGCAACACTTTTGGACTTGCATTTTCTTTTCAAAATTGCCAGTTAAACCATTCTTCTTTTTTTCAACTTACCCTTCGTAAAACCACTTTTAAAGAATGTCAGCTAAGAGAAATTGATTTTTCAGAAGCAGATTTCAGCAATTCAAACTTTTTAGAATGTGATCTTTCTCAATCTGTTTTTCAAAATACAAATCTTGAAAAAGCTGATTTTACTAGTTCCTATAATTATTCAATCGATCCGGAAAACAACCGCATAAAAGGCGCAAAGTTTTCATTATCGGGAATCACGGGACTTTTAGATAAATATCAGATTAAAATAGAATCGTAATTTTTTCGTTGACTAATCTTCATTTAAAATTTCGGGCAAAACTTTATTTTTTTTCTTCAGATTCATTACCACAATAGCAGTAATAATTAAGATTATGCCGATCCATTGAGAAAGCGCGACTTGCTCATGAAGCAGAAAGAAAGCCATCAATACTGAAACCGGCAATTCCAAAGAAGAAACAATACTCCCCAAACCAATTCCCGTCAAAGGAAATCCCGCATTTAACAAAAGCGGCGGAATTACCGTCCCAAATAGAGACAAGACAATTCCCCATTTTAAAAATATCGAGTAATTAAAAACTTTCGGCGTAGAAAAAATTCCCATCATCTGATTAAAACTTTCCGACTGTGATGGACTTATTTGAGTGATTATTGTAAAAATTAAGACTAGAATTCCGCCACCAAAAAGCATATACAAACTTCTTTGTGGCGCCGAAATATTTGTTGCAATGCTGTTTGCCGTAAACATTGTTGTCGTAAAAGAAGCGGCCGCCAAAAGTCCAAAAAAGATTCCTAAAGGATTTAAGTGCGCGGAAGTATTCATTAAATTAGTTGCCAAAGCGGTTCCTATCAAAACAATTATTACAGAAATGATCTTTAATTTTGAAGGTAATTTTTTTTCAAGTATCATTTCCAGCAAAACGCCCATCCAAACTGTTTGCATGAGCAAAACGATCGCAATAGAAACCGGAATATCAAATTTTACTGCCAAATAATAAAAGATACTTGTTAATCCTGTGGAACTTCCCGCCAACATCAATTGTTTGATGTTTTTTGGTGAAGCTTTTTCTGCTGAATTTTTATTTTTTATGCGTAGAAATAAATTGATCAAAAGCATTCCGATAATACCAAAAGCAAATTGGGCAAATGTAATTTCGGCGGTCGTATAACCTTCTTTATAAGCTAATTTTACAAAAGTCGCAAGCATTCCATAGCTTGTAGCGCCTAATGCAACAAGGAAAACGCCTTTTAATACTGAGTTTTTTACCATTTTTTATTTTGAAAAGGCGACAAAGATACTGATTTAGCTTTTAGGCTGTATTTTTAATTTATGATTTTGAGAATGTTAAAATTTTTATTTTATAACAAAAATAAAACGGTCATTTCCAGACATATCTTTCAATAATTCTGAATGCGAGAAATTTTGAAATAATGCTAAAGTTTCTTTTCCTAATTTTTGATTGATCTCTAAAAAAATCTGTCCGTTATCGTTTAAAAATTGTTTTGCGTCTTCTGCAATTTTCTTGTAAAAAATTAATGGGTCAGAAGTAGGAGAGAAGAGCGCAATTTTTGGCTCTTTATTTTTCACAGAATCTTCTATCTCATTTTCTTCATTTAGCCCAATATAAGGTGGGTTTGAAATGATGACATCATATTTTTCAGATAGATTATTTGATAAATAGTCTCCAAAAATAAAATCTATTTTTAGATCATAATTTTCAGCATTTTGCTTTGCGATTTCAAGCGCTTCTTGGGAAAAATCAATGGAAGAAATTTCAGCATCCTGGAAATATTTTTTTAAAATTATTGGAATTATTCCGCTTCCAGTTCCGATATCTAATATTTTAAAACTTTTATCGTAATTATCACTTTTTAATTCCTGAATATTTTTTCGTGATTCTTTTATCTTTCTTATCGCCAATTCTAATAATTCTTCGGTTTCCGGTCTGGGAATTAAAACGGCTGACGAAACTTTGAAATTTAAACCAAAAAATTCACTTTTACCCAAAATATATTGATAAGGAATTTCATTTTTAAGTTGCTTTAAAATATCTAAAAAGTAGTTTGAAATATCACCTGAAAGTTTGCTTGATAAATTATTTCTTAATTCAATCTTTGAAAAATTTAATTTTTCTTCCACAAAAATCGAAAATAATTCTAAAATTTCTGAAAGGGTATAAATTTCAGAAAGTTCCGCTGAAAAAGTTGACTTTAATTTTTCTAATGTCATTATAACTATCGTGTGAAAACTAAATTTTTTGGCTTCGAAAGTGATTCATCAAAGAGATATCTATCGACGTTGAATGCTTTGATGTCGTTCAAGGTTTTGGCGTTGGTTTCCGCGCAAAATCTTGCCAGTAATCCTCTCGCATGCTTTGTGTAAACTACGATGGTTTTTGGTTTACCATTGCGGATTTCCTTAAATTCGACATTTACGATATGATCTTTTAATTCTTTTTGATCAACAGCTTTAAAATATTCTGTGCTGGCAACATTTAAAAGTATTTCGCCTTTTTTTAATTCAGATTTTAATTCCGCGGTTATTTTATTTTGCCAGAAATCATAAAGATTTTTATTCCTTTCAAAATTAAATGACCGTCCCATTTCAAGTCTGTAAGGCATAATTTTATCTGACGGACGAAGCAAACCGTACAATCCTGAAAGCATTCTGAAATTTTTCTGTAAATAATCAACTGCTTTCTCGTCCAAATTTTCAACTTCCAGGCCTTTGTAAACTTCACCATTAAAAGAATAAATAGCTTGAGAACTTTCTTTTAATGCTGGTTTTGAATTCCATTTTTGATTTCTCTGCCAGTTTTCATCAGCTAATTTTTGAGAAATATCCATTAATTCCATCAGGAACTTTGGATTTTTTGGCCTTAAATTTTTTTGTATTAATTCTGCTTCTTCGATAAATTTTGGTGTGGTACTTCTTAAAGGTGTTTTTAAAGTATTAAATTTCATCAATTTGGCAGGCGAACTTATAATTTTCATTTGATAATTAGTTGAGATAAAAACGTGTTTTTATGATTGTTGAAAGTGGAAATATACCATTTCTCCTTGTAAATGTCAGTGATTTTGGGCAAACATTGCGCCCCGACTTGAGTGGAACTCCTTTTTTTTGCATTTGAAAAAAAAGAGTGGGAACGGAAGGCGGAAATGTGCGCCAAAATAAATTAATAGATGAACATTCGACAAAGTCAAATTGGCGCCCAAATAATTCTAGATAATTCCTTTTCCCTGACGTATGATTTCCGGTTCACCGCTGGTAAGATCAACAATAGTCGACGCAACATTGTCGCCGTAACCCGAGTCAATTACGAGGTCTACAAATTTATCGTATTTCTCAGCGATCAATTCCGGATCTGTAGAATATTCTAAAACATCATCGTCGTCATGTATTGACGTAGAAGCAATGGGATGGCCCAGTTTCTCGACAATCATTTTTGGAACAGAATGGTTTGGAACTCTGATGCCGATGGTTTTTTTGCCTTTGTAAGCGAGCGGTAGATTTTTGCTTGCTTCAAGAATAAAAGTGAACGGACCGGGCAGATGATTTTTTAAAAAACGGAAAACTGGCGTGTCAAGAGCTTTTGTGTAATGCGAAAGATGGCTCAAATCATTACAAATTACTGAAAACTGTGATTTTTCGAGCTTCACAGACTTTAATTCCGCTAATTTTTCCATGGCTTTTAAGTTAAAAATATCGCAACCTAAAGCATAGATCGTATCTGACGGATAAATGATCAAGCCGCCTGATTTTAAGACTTTTACAACTTCGTCCAACAGGTTTTCCTGTGGATTTTCCGGGTAGATTTTTAGGATTTTTGCCATATGTAAATTTACTAATTTCTAAATAATAATAAGAATTTTTCAAAAAAATTTGGAGCGCTAATTTATTATTGTATATTTGCACCACAATAACGCGGGGTAGAGCAGTAGGTAGCTCGTCGGGCTCATAACCCGGAGGTCGCACGTTCGAGTCGTGTCCCCGCTACTACAAAAGAGAATCAGTTTTGATTCTCTTTTTTTGTGCGTTAAACATTTAAGTATTTTAATTAATTTAATGCGCAAAATGCTTTAAATCAATTTATTATAAAAAATTAGTTATTGTCAAGTGCTTTTTTGTAAGCATCAAGTGTTTTGATTCTTGCCTCTTTGTGAACAACCATTGGTTGAGGATAATCTTCTGTACCAAATTCCGGAACCCATTTTTTAACGTATTTAAAGTCAGGGTCAAATTTTTCCTGCTGAGAAGTTGGATTAAAAATTCTGAAATAAGGTGCAGAATCGCATCCGGTTCCTGCAGCCCACTGCCAGTTGCCATTATTAGAAGACAATTCGTAATCCAAAAGTTTTTCGGCAAAATAAGCCTCACCAATTCGCCAGTCGATCAGGAGATCCTTTACCAGAAAACTTGCAGTTATCATTCTTACACGGTTGTGCATAAAACCTGTTTCGTTTAATTCGCGCATTCCTGCATCAACAATGGGAAATCCTGTCTTTCCCTCACACCATTTTTCAAGATTAATTTTGCTTTCGCTCCACTTTATACCGTCGTATTTCGGCTTGAAATTATGCGTAACTACCTTAGGAAAATGATATAAGATCTGCATAAAGAATTCCCGCCAGATCAGTTCTTTCAAAAAAACCTCATTCAGATCTTCTGTCTCAGCAACTATTGCGCGAATACTTTTCGTTCCGAATCTCAGATGAATACTTAATCTTGAAGTTTTATCCGCTGCGGGATCATTCCGGTTTTTATCATAATCCTTTACAAGATCTTTATTTATTTTTTTCGAAGGAAAATGAATATCGGTCTTTTTAAAACCCATTTTTTCTAAGCTAAAATTTTTAGGTTTTAAATCTAATAGCTTGTTAAGGTTTTTCTCTGATGCAAAACTTTTTGGAGGATTTTTCTGAAAATTTTCCAGCCAAATTTTGGAATAAGGCGTATAAATGGTGTACGGCGATTTATCCGACTTTAAAACTTCATCTTTATGAAAAATTACCTGATCTTTAAAGAGATCAAATTCAATATTTTTTTCAGCTAAAAATTTAGAAATATTTTTGTCGCGTTCTATGGCTTGTGGCTCATAATCTTCATTTGCAAAAACTTTAACAATATCAAATTTTGAAGTTAATTCTTCAAAAACTGTTAAAGCTTCACCGTGGTAATATTGAATTCCCTTTCCAGTTTTGTCTAATTTCTCGTTTAAATCTTCAAGCTGATCAAAGATAAATTCAACTCTTGCATCAAATTTTGAAGGCAATTTTGAAAGAATTTCTGTGTCAAAAATAAATATGGGGAGAACATTTTCGTCAGCCGTTAAAGCTTGAAATAAAGCATGATTATCATCTAAACGCAAATCGCGTCGAAACCAAAAGATATTAATTTTATCCGTCATACCATTGATTCCAGTTCCTTCAGGCTTTCACTTTTTTTATTTACGTAGATGGTATTATGAAAAGTATTTAGCTTTTTTAAGTTTTTTAATAGCTCTCCTTTTTCTTCTTTGTCAAGATTTCCACACATGATTTTTGAAACAACAGTGATGTCTTCCATAGAATCTTTGAAAACTTTTCTGCCTTTTTCCGTCACTGAAACACGCACACTTCTCTTGTCATTTTCATCAGGTGTTTCAGAAACAAGATCATTTTTCGTCAATCTTTTTATAATTTCTATACCACTTTGCTTTTCATGACCGTTTTTTTCAATCAACTGAGTTTTAGTTAAAGAATCGTAGTCCATAAGTCGGTATAAATACGTAAAATCTTCATTAACAAGATCTGGATGATTTTCCAAACCTTTTCTTATGAGCTGTTTTCCATATCTTCCCAAAAGCAAAATCTGCTTTGTGATTTCATTTTCGAAGTTATTTACTTTCAAATCAAATTTGTCAGCCAAATTTATAGGATTTTCTTCTTCGTAAGCTTTTTCGTTTAAAAAATGACGAAAATCTTCAACCGTACAGTTGTTTTTATGTGCCTCCTTTTCAAAAGCTTTCACTTCTACAAGAAGATCCATTATTAAATTTATACTCATTTTAATTAGATTTTAATTATTGATTGAAAGATAATTATTTATCTTCACATTTTTTGCGCCAATTTCGTGCATTAAACTGTAAAGACCAAAAAAAGTTCTGTTAATATATATAAAATGTTTTGAACCGCGATTGCCATTCATATTTTTCATCTGCGTGTTTTTTGCATATTTCTGTCCTAAATCTGCAATGTCAGTAAAAAATTTATCATCAGAAAAGTCAAAAAATTCTGCCTGAAGAGGTTTTGTAAAAAGAACCAACAATTCTTTAAAAATTTCTTTAAAAAATTTTCGCTCTGCTGGTGAATCATCTTCACGGATAATTTCAAGTTCAAATAATTTCTTCTCAAAAAACTCTGGATTTTCAAGATTTTCTTTTACTGCCAGTTCAAAATAAGGAATGTAAAACTCATCCGGTACCTCTTTCATACAACCAAAATCAATTGCGATCAGTTCATTTTCAGCATTTACTAAAAAATTACCAGGATGCGGATCAGCGTGCACTTTTCTTAAATTATGCATCTGATACATATAAAAATCCCAGAAAGTTTGTCCAACCTTATTAGCGATTTCTTCGCTTTTATTATTCTTAGAAAATTCTGAAAGTGGAACGCCGTCCATCCAATCCATTGTAATAATGCGTTCGTTGGAATATTCTTGATAATATTTAGGAAATAACAAATTGTCGATGTTTTTACAACTTTCAGCAACTTCCATACTTTGCTTAATTTCTAATATATAGTCAGTTTCTTCCAGCAATTTATTTTCAACCTCTTTAAAGTACTGATCAGAATCTTTTCCTTTAATATTAAACATTCTTATTGCAATAGGCTTTACCATCGCAAGATCGGTCGAAATGCTATCTGAAACGCCAGGATACTGAATTTTTACCGCCAGTTTTTTGCCATCTTTTTCTGCTCTGTGAACCTGACCGATACTTGCTGCATTCACAGAATCTAAACTAAATTTATCAAATATTTCACTCGGATTTTTCCCAAAATATTTGCGGAAAGTTTTCGCGACAAGAGGCGCAGACAATGGCGGAACGGAAAACTGGCTTAAAGAAAATTTCTCAGAATAGGCCTCTGGCAGAATATTTTTCTCCATACTAAGCATTTGCGCTACTTTTAAAGCGCTTCCTTTCAATTCCTTTAAACTGTCATAGATGTCTTCCGCATTATTTTTATCTAAATTTGACTTTGCTTCTTCTTCAGTTTTAGTGATTTTTTCACCGTAATATTTTAAATAATTCACACCCACTTTCGCTCCAGTTGTAATTAACTTAGATGCACGCTGAATTTTGGATGTTGGAATTTTATCTAATGTTTTCATCAATTTTTTTAATTATTTCTAACTTTTTCTTTCCAGATAAATTTACCGAAGTCAAGCAGTTTTTCTAATGGTTTGGTATTTACAAAGTCAAAAGTTGATTCTACAGATTTCTCTATATAAATGTCAGTTTTTTCAAAAGCCGAACTTGTATCGTCTATCCAAAATTTTAATGTTAATAAGAAATTATTCCAAAATAATTCTTCAACACCTTTATTTTTTAATTTTTCAAGTTTTTGGAGACTCGTGTTTTCCAACATATCACTCATGGTATTGATGTCTAAAGTTTTGATAAAATCTAAAAACATTGTTTTCAATTTTGACAATTTTTTTAAACGCTCCATCGGATTTCTGCTTTTCAAGATAACCATTACCAAACTTCGGTTCATGGTTAATTGCTCGAAATATGTAAAATAGAGGCTAAGCAATTTCGTTTTGCTGTCCATTTGCATATAATTTTCATCATTTGCTAATAAAAAAAGGCTTTCTTCAAAGAAATAAACCAAATATTCTTTTTCGATTTCCTCGAAATTAGCAAAGAAAATATAGAACTCGTTTTCAGACATTTCATTATCTTCACAGAATGAATAAACGTTTTTCGGCGGATGATTGTGTCTTAAGATATAGTCAGAATATTTTTTAAGAATCGTTTTTTTATCTATCAAGGAATTTTCCATTTTTATATATTTAATTATTAAACAAAAGTAGTAAAAATATTTTCTAATTTATTAAAAATAGTATATTTTTGTGCTAAGTTATTTTATGAAGAAAGTTATCATCATTGGTTCCGGATTTTCTGCAATTGCATCTGCCTGTTATATGGCAAAAGCGGGTTTTGAAGTAATCGTTCTGGAAAAGAATGAGCAAATAGGAGGCCGCGCTTCTCTCTGGGAAAAGGAAAATTTTAAATTTGATATGGGTCCAAGCTGGTATTGGATGCCGGACATTTTCGAAAAATTCTTCGCAGATTTTGGTAAAAAAGTTTCTGAATATTATGAGTTAAAAAAACTGTCCCCGGGTTACAGGGTTTATTTTGGTGAAAATGATTTTATAGATATTTCAGACGAGCCGGAAAAAATTATCGAGAAATTTGAAGAAGTAGAGCCCGGAAGTGGGAAGCATTTGAGAAAATTTATGTCAGATGCTAAAAAAAACTATGCCATTGCGATGCAGGATCTGGTTTATAATCCAGGAAAATCGCTGTTAGAATTAGTAAGTATTAAAACAGCAGTTCGTTTACCGCTGTTTGTTCAAAACATCAAACAGACTGTTCGAAAAAATATAAAAAATCCTAAACTTCAAAGTATTTTAGAATTTCCTGTTTTGTTTTTAGGGGCAAAACCAAGCGACACACCGGCTTTTTATAATTTCATGAACCACGCAGATTTTGGGATGGGAACATGGTATCCAAAAGGTGGATTTAATGCGGTGGCAAAAGGAATGGCGAAACTAGCGACAGAACTAGGTGTAAAATTTCATGTTAATGAAGAAGTTTTAAAAATAGAAACTGAAAATAATAAGGTAAAAACGATTAAGACCAACAAAGGAAATTATTTCGCTGATATTGTAATTTCTGGTGCAGATTATGCGCACACAGAAACTTTATTAGATGAAGATGTAAAAAATTATTCCGAAAAGTATTGGCAAAAGAAGGTTTTTGCACCTTCTTCATTCTTATATTATGTGGCCTTTGATAAAAAAATTAAAAATCTGGAACATCATAATTTGTTCTTCGATACAGATTTTGAGAAACATGCAGAAGAAATTTATGACGATCCGAAATTGCCGAAAAAACCGCTGTTTTACGCAAATTTTTCCAGTATGACAGATTTAGATCTGGCTCCGGAAGGAAAGGAAGTTGGTTTTTTTCTAATTCCTGTTGCGGTAGATCTTGAAGATTCTGAGGAAATTCATGAGCATTATTTTAATTTAATTTTGGACAGAATAAAAGAAAATACTGGAGAAGATCTTAAACCACTCGTTTTATTTAAAAGAAGTTTTGGAGTTCAGGATTTTAAGGATAGATATAATTCCTGTCGTGGGAATGCTTATGGATTAGCAAACACGTTGCTGCAAACTTCAATATTGAGACCACAGATTGATAACAAGAAAATTAAAAATCTTTTTTACACAGGACAATTAACCGTTCCGGGACCTGGAGTTCCACCGGCGTTGATTTCAGGTAAAGTGGTAACGGATTATATTTTGAAAAAATTTGTTAAATAATAATATATACACAAAAAATAAAAAAATTCACTAATTTTGAAATAAAAGTCGAAAGAAGCGAAAATTGCGCCCCGACTTGAGTGGAAATCCTTTTTTTTGCATTTGAAAAAAAAGATTGGGAACGGAAGGCGGACAAAGGCGCCCAAAAGAATTAAAAAATATTTTAGGATTAAAAAATTGCCTAAATTAAATATAAAGAATGATACAAAATTTGCATGATCAGGTAAGTTTTAGTTGTAGCAAACTGGTTACAAAATCTTATAGCAGTTCATTTTCTCGCGCAATTTTGCTTTTTCCGGAAGAGATTCGGCAGGCGATTTATAATATTTACGGTTTTGTTCGATTTGCCGATGAAATAGTAGATACTTTTCATGATTTTCCCAAAAGAGAGTTGATGGATGATTTTATGAAACAGTATGAAGATGCCATGAACAAAGGGATTTCACTGAACCCGATTTTGCATTCTTTCACGCAAACGGTGAAAAAATATCAGATCGATCAAGGTTTAATTGATGCTTTTATAGATTCAATGTATATGGATCTGGGCGAAATAAATTATCAAAATAGGGCAGAATATGAAGCTTATATTTATGGAAGTGCGGAAGTTGTAGGTTTGATGTGTTTGACGGTTTTTGTAAATGGAGATGTGAAAGAGTTTAAAAAACTGGAGCCTTTTGCGAGAAGTTTAGGTGCGGCTTTTCAAAAAATAAATTTTTTAAGAGATATTCAAGCTGATTTTTTAGTTTTAAATCGGATGTATTTTCCGGGAGTGGATTTTAATAATTTCACTCAGGAAGATAAAAATACTATTGAAAAAGATATTGCCTATGACTTTGAACAAGCATTGATCGGCATAAAAATGCTGCCGATTTCCAGTAAATTAGCCGTGTTTATGGCTTACCGCTATTACATTAATTTATTTAAAAAAATTAAAAATACGGAACCAAAAGTGTTGCTTACAAAGAGAATCCGAGTGAGCAACGCAAGGAAAGCTTATTTAATGTTTGAACTTTTACTTACCAAGAATCTTAATTTATTGTGAAAAAAAAGTTTGGTTTTACACTAATATTTTTAACGATCATGATGCAGGCGCAAAACAGAACAGAATATACCAATCTGATGCTAAAATCTGAAAATTCTGAAGTGGCAACACAACAGTTTTTAACTAAAGCAAAGGAAGATTTCAAAAGCACAAAACTTCCTATTTTCGGGGCTTATATCGGCATTGGAAATCTTTTTATGGCAAAACATGCCGGAAATCCTTTTTCTAAATTATCCTATTTTAAAACGGGGAAAAAATTTCTTGAAAAAGCAGTTTCTTCAGCTCCAGAAAGTTTAGAAATACGTTTTTTGCGGTATACAACACAAACTGAAATGCCTGCTTTTTTGGGCTATAACAAAAATATGGCGGAAGATAAAATATTTATTTTAGACCACTACAAAGATTCAAAAGATGAAGTATTGGTTGAACAGATAAAACAATTTTTAAAAATTTAATTTAATGCAGATTTTACTTTATATATTGACAACTTTGGCCGTTTTTGTAACAATGGAAGGTGTCACGTGGCTTACTCACAAATACATCATGCACGGTTTTGGTTGGTATTTTCACGAAGATCACCATCAGCCGGGATATCCGCACGTTTTTGAGAAAAATGATGCGTTCTTTGTTGTTTTTGCAATTCCAAGTATGCTTTTATTTTACTTTGGAACCTGGCACGGCCTTAATTATTTGTTTTTTATAGGTTTGGGAATATTAATGTATGGAACCGCTTATTTTTTGATACATGATGTTTTAATTCACCGCCGTTTCAAATGGTTTGATAATACGAATAATTATTATCTCAAAGGATTACGAAAAGCGCACAAAATTCACCATAAACATTTAGGAAAAGAGAAAGGTGAAAATTTCGGCATGTTGTATGTGCCGATAAGATATTTTAAAATGTAGAGATGAATTATTACTACATCCTTTTGGATATGTTTTCTTTTTTAGTCCCTTTTGCTTTTAGTTTTGAAAAGAAAATGCTGCATTTTATTCAATATTGGAAGGCGTTTTTCACTGCAATTATTTCAGTTGGCTTATTTTTTATAGCGTGGGACATTTATTTCACTTATCAGGATGTATGGGGTTTCAGTCCGCAATATCTTCTTGGCATAGATATTTTTAGATTGCCGTTGGAAGAGTGGTTGTTTTTTTTATTAATTCCTTATTCCAGTTTGTTCATTCATTATGCGCTGCTTTATTTTTTTCCAAAACCTCAATTAGGCGTAAAACTAACTCAAATAATAACCGTTTTTTTATTTGGAATATCTCTTTATGTTGCCGTTTTCCATCATGATAAAATTTATACATTTTGCAGCTTTGGACTGTTTGCGATTTTAATGTTATTGCAGTTGGTCTTTAAGTACCGATACGCACGACGGTTTTATTTAAGTTTTATTGTTATTTACATCCCTTTTTTCTTTGTTAATAATGCCTTAACTGGCGCATATTCAGAAAGTCCGGTTGTGTATTATAACACTTCAGAAATTATTGGATATAGAGTAGGAACGATGCCTTTAGAAGATAGTTTTTATTGTTTTTCATTGCTCTACGGAATTTTATTGGTCTTTGAATATTTAAAGAATAAGTGGAATTATTGAAAACCTAAGACAAATATCACAAAAGCTTTTATGTACAAAGACAAGTAATACCAATTTTTATTCACAAATATTATTGAAAATCTGCGTGAAAAAAATTAAAAAATTAATTTAAAAAAATGAACTTGAATATTAAAAAACAATCTGGTATTTATACTTTAACATCCGAGCAGATTTTACCGATAAGTTTAGAAACCGCGTGGGAATTTTTCTCTACACCAAAAAATTTAGATAAAATTACGCCTGCGGAAATGAATTTTAACATTACAAATGATCCACCAGACAAAACTTATCCCGGACAAATTATTACTTATAAAATCGGAATTTTACCCGGTATAAAATCTAATTGGGTAACGGAAATCACACAATTAAAAGAGAAAGAATTTTTCGTTGATGAGCAACGTTTTGGACCTTATGCAATGTGGCATCATGAACATCATTTCGAAAAAATTTCTGAATCAGAAACGTTAATGCGAGATCTTCTTAATTTTAAAATGCCATTAGGCGCGTTTGGTGACTTGGTTGCCGGAAAATTAGTTTTAAATAAGGTGAAATTTATTTTTGAAAGTCGATTCAAAATTCTGGAAGATTATTTCTCACGAAAATAATCACACATCAGTATTTTAAAATTATTCGGAAACATTCTAAAAAAAAAAACTTGCCTTTTAGATTTATCTATTTTTTAAATAAATCAATTAAGGCAAGTCTTAAAAGAGAACTCTCTTTTTCATCAATTGTGTTAGAATCGGTAACAAAGGTAGTATCTCAAAAACTTATTTTACTTAACATTTGTTAATTTCCTTTAAGTTTTATTCTTTCTTTACGAATTCTTGATAAATGTACAGCTGAAATATTTAACCAGGAAGCAAGATGTTTGAGTGGAACGACATCCAAATAATATTTAAAATAACTTTCTAAAAAATCATAATTTTCAGCAGCGCTGTTGAAAGTTAATAGATTTTTTATCTTTAATAAATTGACGTAATGCTCTTCCATTACCAGCAAACCGTAAATTGCCCAATCGTGGTATTGAGCGTAAAGTGCCATTAAATTTTCTCTGTCAATCGAGTAAATAAGTGAATCTTCATAGCAGCAAATATCGCAATTACTGGCATTCTGCGTGCTGAAACTTTCATAATCTGTGATAACCGTTTTTTTCGGTTCCAGCCAAATTGTTTTTTCTTCCCCGTTCTTATTTGTAAAATAGCAGCGTGTAACAGAACTTTCGGCCATAAAAATCCTTTTGCATATTTCTCCGGTTTTTAAAATAAAATCGCCGCTTTTGCACTCAGTTATTTGAAATTTATCAACACCTGTCTCTAAAATTTCTAAATTAAAATCTGGTTTATAAGATAGAACAGTTTCCTTTATAAAACTTTTATCTCCATTATTCTTTATCATTAATATATTATTTAAAAGGTCTTTACCTGAAATTACCAAGTTTGGTGTGGGCTTTAAAATTATTTACTCTTAATTTTTTAAATTTTATTTTTTTTATTGACGAGTTTTCGCTTTTATACCTCAAGATCATTTTCAATTCTGCGTGGATGATTTAATGCCAACTGTAGCTGATCTTTATCTAATTGATTTTCCCAGTTTGCAACAACAACTGTCGCGACAGAATTTCCTATAACGTTCGTCAAAGCGCGACATTCACTCATAAATTTATCAATTCCTAAAATTAAAGTCATACCTGCAATTGGGATTTCCGGAACTACTGCGAGAGTTGCTGCTAAAGTGATAAAACCTGCACCTGTAACGCCTGCTGCACCTTTTGAACTAAGCATGGCGACCAAAAGTAAAATGATCTGTTTTTCTAATGAAAGATGAATATTTAAAGCCTGCGCGATGAAAAGCGACGCTAAAGTCATGTAGATATTTGTGCCGTCAAGATTAAAAGAATAACCTGTCGGAATCACCATTCCCACAATAGTTTTGGAACAACCGGCTTTTTCCATTTTTTCCATAAGCGTTGGCAAAGCGGCTTCTGAAGAACTTGTTCCCAAAACCAAAAGTAATTCTTCTTTTAAATATCTTAATAGTTTAAAAATATTAAAACCATTGTACCACGCAACACTTCCTAAAACCAATGTTACAAATAAAATTGAAGTAAAATAAAATGTGGCAACCAAATAAATTAAATTAATAATAGAAGCCAAACCATATTTTCCAACCGTAAAAGCGATTGCGCCAAAAGCACCAATTGGCGCCAATTTCATCAAAATGTGAACAATTTTAAAAATAGGAAAAGACATCATTTGCAAAAAATCTGTCACTTTCTGGCTTTTTTCTTTTGTTAAAACCAAGGCAACACCGAACAAAATCGCAACTAAAAGAACCTGCAAAATATTATCACCAACCAACGGACTTATCAAAGTTTCCGGGATAATATTTATTAAAAAACCCGTCAGCGTCGTTTCGTGTGCTTTTGAAGCATACATTGAAACATCGCCAGAAAGTGTGGCGGGATCGATATTTAAACCTGCACCAGGTTGAACAACATTGGCGACGATCAAACCAATTACTAAAGCCAAAGTCGAAAAAGTGATAAAGTAAATCATTGCTTTTGCTGCAATTCTACCTACTTTTTTTAGATCTGACATGTGCGCAATTCCCAAAGTAAGCGTGATGAAAATAATGGGCGCGATGATCATTTTTACCAGTTTGATAAAAGCATCACCCAAAAATTTCATTTTTTCTCCCAATTCGGGATAAAATTTTCCCAGCAAAATTCCCAGGATAATTGCAATTAGAACTTGTATGTATAATTCCTGGTAGAACTTTTTCTTTTGCACTTTTTCTTTTTAGTTTGTTTCGATTATTTTTTAAAATATTTTCTAATCAATAAATACAGGTTTTTTATCTGAATATACAGTTTCAAGCAAATCTTTGCCTCGAAATTCTATATATAAATATTTATACTTAAAATTTATTTCAATCTTACTTCTCTTACCGTTATATTCAACAAGTAGAAATTTAGTATTTATTGGTATTTCAATTTCTAAAAACTCACTTTTAATTGTATTTTTATTCAAATATAACTGAACACTATTATTGGTTTTAATATTAATTTTTTTATTCACATCATTCTCTGGATAAATATAAAGAAGTAGTTTTAAATTATTTAAATCAGGTTTTATATTTTGAAGTGACTGTTCTGGAATAAAAGTATATCTAACTTTATTCGCAGAACAATTTATAATTATTAATGGTAAAAATATTAGATATAAAAGTTTTATATTTTTCATTTCAAAATAATCATTTTATTTTTAAAAAATTTATTAGGTTTGTAAAATTCTTTATTCAACTCCCACAGAATCATCGCCACGTCCGTCTGCAACGCCAGATATTGTTCCATCCTTATTTACCAAGATCATTTCAGTTCTTCCAATTTGTCCTCTTTTTTCTATTTTATAATTCATTTTTTCCAAAGAATTAATCGTACTTTCAGGGAAGTTTTCTTCCACAAAAACCACATCAGGCAACCATTGCATATGAAATTTTGGTGAATTAATAGAAAGATTGGCGTTCATTTTAAAATCTACCACATCAACAATTGATTGATAAACCGAAGTGGGAATTGTCGTTCCTCCTGGCGTTCCGACAACCATTAAGACTTTTCCATTTTTTAAAACCAAAGTCGGAGTCATTGAACTTAGCATTCTTTTTCCCGGCTGAATAGAATTTGCTTTTCCACCAACTGCACCATACATATTGGGAACGCCCGGTTTTACAGAAAAATCATCCATTTCATTATTAAGGAAAAATCCTGCACCTGAAACTACCACTTTACTTCCATACAAACCGTTCAAAGTTGTTGTTACAGAAACGGCATTTCCATCTTTATCCAAAATTGAAATGTGCGTCGTTTCCGTTGATTCTTTTGGTTGCGGAATTATTGTTCCGACATCGCCGCTTGGTGTTGCTTTTTCTGGATTGTAACTTTTCCAGCGGTTTTTTAAATAATCATCAGAAACTAATTTCGCCGTGTTATCCTGAATAAATGCAGGATCGCCCATATATTCTGCTCTGTCGGCGAACGCGCGTCTTTCTGCTTCTACCATTGGTTGAACGGCTTGCGCAGAATTTTGCTGGTATTTTTCAATGTTTGCGTAAGAACTCATTTTTAACATTTGCTGTAAAAGAATTCCGCCACTTGAAGGCAAACCCATCGCTACAATTTCGTTTCCTTTGTAGTCGAAAGTCAATGGTTTTCGGGAAATTGTTTTGTAATTTTTGAGATCTTCTAAAGTGACAATTCCGTTTCCGCGTTTCATTTCTGCCACGATTGCTTTTGCAGTTTCGCCTTCATAAAAACCTTTTTCGCCTAAATCTCTAATTCTGATCAATGTTTTGGCTAATTCTTTTTGAATTAAAAGATCGCCTGCTTTCCAGGTTGAATTTTTTATAAAAACTGTTGCTAATTTGTTGTGCTTTTGAAAATCTGCTTTGGTTTCATTTAATTCATTGGCTTCTTTTGAAGTAATTGCAAAACCATTTTCTGCTAAATCGATGGCGGGCTGAATTAAATCTTTCATCGGTAATTTTGCATATTTTAAAGTCGCAAAAAATCCAGAAACCGAACCTGGAACGCCAACTGCTAATCTTCCGTTTTGTGAAAGATCTGTATTTGCATTACCTTTTGCATCGAGATACATATCTGCATTTGCTTTTGAAGGCGCCGTTTCACGGTAATCTAATGTAAATTTTTCGCCGTTTTTAAAACCGACTAAAAATCCGCCACCACCGATATTTCCGGCATGCGGATAAACAACTGCGAGAGCCAATTGTGTTGCTATAACCGCGTCAAAAGCATTTCCACCTTTTTTTAAGATTGCAGCACCAACTTCGCTCGCCAAAGGATGCGCAGAAACTACAATTCCTTTTTGCCGTACTTCAACTTCCTTTACTGTGGTATAATCTGTCTTTTGTGCCGATAAAATCTGGCCGAAAACAATCAGAAGAACGAAATATTTTTTCATGGGAAATAATTTTAAACAAATATAATTTTTTGTAATTGATTAAAATAAAAAACCTTTGAAATTTTCAAAGGTTTGATTTTTAAAATAACTCTTTTTAGAAGCGACAAACTGCAGCCCGACTTGAGTGGAAATCCTTTTTGCGTTAAAAAATAGTTTTAATTATAAAAGACCTTTTAATGCAAAAAGATTGGGAACGGAAGACGGAAAAGCTGCCATAAAAAAATAACTAAACTGCTTTCGACGTAAGTCAAATGTCTGCCCAAATAAATTAAAATCATAAATAATTTCAATGGATTGCTTCGTTCCTCGCAATGACGAAAAAACCTTCGCACATTGCAAAGGTTTTAAAAGTTTTAAATCTCGGTGTCTAAATCCCAGTTTTCCAAATAATCGTGAACATGTTTTAAAAACATGCCGCCCAAAGAACCGTCTACCACGCGGTGATCGTAAGAATGTGACATAAACATCAGATTTCTGATCGCAATTACATCGCCATCTTTTGTTTCCAAAACTGCGGGTTTTTTAACGATTGCGCCGACTGCCAAAATCGCAACTTGCGGCTGCGCAATGATCGGCGTTCCCATAAGATTTCCAAAACCGCCCACATTTGAAATGGTGTAAGTGGCGCCTTGAGTATCTTCTGGTTTCAATTTTTTATTTCTTGCTCTGAAAGCCAGATCGTTAATTGCTTTTGTTAAACCTAAAAGTGATAGTTGATCAGCATTTTTAATGACCGGAACAATTAAATTTCCGTCCGGAAGTGCGGTTGCCATTCCGATGTTAATGTTTTTCTTTTTGATGATTTTATCACCGTCCACAGAAACATTGATCATCGGGAAATCCTGAATGGCTTTTACGATCGCGTGAACGAAAATTGGCATAAAAGTCAGTTTTTCGCCTTCTCTTTTCATTAAAAGATCTTTGTGTTTGTTTCTCCAACGCACCACATTTGTAACGTCACTTTCGATAAAAGAAGTCACGTGTGGCGAAGTTCTTTTTGAATTCACCATTGCATCTGCGATAATTTTTCGCACACGATCCATTTGAATAACTTCATCTCCAGCGTTCACTTTCATAGGAACGGTTTGCGTTGGCGGGGTAGAAGTTGGTGCGGAAACAGGTTGAATTTTTTCCTCAATTTTAGTTTCAGGTTTTGCATTGCCGCGGTTTAAAACGAACGCAAGAATATCTTCTTTTGTAATTCTGCCTTCAAGACCGCTTCCTTTAATATTTTCCAATTCCTGATTGGAAATATTCTCCTGCTGAACAATAGATTTTACCAAAGGTGAAAGAAAACCAGCATTTTCAGTAGTTGCCTCTGTCATTTCAGATTTTGAAGAGGAATTTTTTATAGAATCTTCCAGACCTTTTACGACATCAGAATTTTCATCAATTTTAATATCTTCGACCTGACTTTCGTTAGAAGAAGCGCTTTCACCACCTTCAGTCTCCAAAATTGCAATGGTTTCACCCACTTTCGCAACGTCGTCCTTTTGTTTTAATAATTTGACAATTTTCCCCGAAACTGGCGTCGGAACATCAGAATCTACTTTATCTGTCGCAATTTCCACGATAGAATCATCTTCATTTACCATGTCACCTTCTGCGAAAAGCCAGTCGATAATCGTTGCTTCCATCACGCCTTCGCCCATTGAAGGTAATAATAACTTATATTCTGCCATTTTTTTATTTATGATTTTTACAAAGATAAAAAATTTTATCAATTATAAAATTATGAATTTTACAATACTTTTTTTAAAGTATTTGCAATTTGTATTTAATTAATTTCCGCTTCAAAAACTTCTTCAAAGTGGCATTTAATTTTGTTTTTTAGCTCAGCAATTTCGTGCGCCGAAAATTCTTTTTCACGTTCCGCTTTTAAGGAAGTAACGCCTTTATCTTTAATTCCACAAGCTATTATGTAATCGAAATAAGCAAGATTTGTGTTGACATTTAACGCAAAACCGTGCATTGTCACCCATTTTGAAGTTTTTACACCAAGCGCGCAAATTTTTCTTGCGTAAGGTTTCCCAACATCCAGCCAGACACCAGTTTCGCCTTCTGAACGTTCGCCTTTTAAGCCATATTCCGCAATTGTCCGGATAATAACTTCCTCTAAATTGCGCATATAAAGATGAATATCAGATTTAAAATTATCTAAATCGATGATCGGATAACCGACTAATTGCCCAAAACCGTGGTACGTAATATCGCCGCCACGATTGGTTTTAACGAAAGTAGCGTCAATTTCTTTTAATTTTTCAGAATTGGCGAGCATATTATGTTCATCACCGGATTTCCCCAAAGTGTAAACGTGCGGATGCTCGACAAATAATAAATAATTGGACGTTTCATCAAACAAATCGTCGGTTCTGTCACGGTTTTTAAGTTTTTGGTCAATGACAGATTTCATAAGATTCTCCTGAAAATCAAACGCAGTTTGATAATCCATCAAACCTAAATCTTCGAATTTTAGAACTTTATTTTGGGTCGCAGTCATCTTTTATTTTTTATGGCGATCCTTTTTTATTTTAAAATATGCGCTTAGGCGCAAAATTTACGATAAAAAAAGGCCGGGCTATCCGTTCCAATTTTTTTTTTAAAATTCTCTGTGAAAAGAAAAAAAAGGATTTCCACTTCTATCCCTATCGCAAAGTATCCGTGGATCGAAATTTATTTTCAGGAACAAAAATAAGAAATTAATCTATTATGCTATGAATAAAATCCTGGGATTTTGTTTTCCAATCTTCTTCTTCAAGTAAAATATTAACGAAAGCAGTTCCGATAATTCCGCCATCTGATTTTGCGGTTACAGCGTTAAAATCATTTTTATCTTTAATTCCAAACCCGATGAATAAAGGATTTTTTAAATTAATTTCAGAAAGTTTTTGTAAATAATCTTCATTGTTTACGGCTTTGTTTTCATTTCCAGTTGTTGAGGAACTTGAAACGGCGTAAAGAAATCCGGAACTTAAATTATCCAAATAATTGATTCTGTTATCTGAAGTTTCGGGCGTCACTAAAAACGTAAAATTCAGGTTGTATTTTTCCAAAATTTTCTGGTAATTTTTTTCAAATTCAATTGGTGGAAGATCTGGAATGATCAAACCAGTTACTCCTGCTTCCGAACAATTTTTACAAAATTCTTCAAAACCGAAACTTAAAACCGGATTAATATAACCCATTAAAATTACCGGAATATTAATTTCATCTTTTACAGATTTTAACTGTGAAAAAAGTTTTTCGATGGACATTCCGTTATTTAGAGCCAATTCGTGCGCTTTTTGAATAACTGGTCCGTCTGCAACTGGATCAGAATAAGGCATCCCGATTTCCATCATTTGTGCGCCAGAATCCTGAATTATTTTCATTATTTCTGTCGTGTCTTCCAGTTTTGGAATTCCTGCGGTGAAGTATATATTTAATTTTTTTGACATTGCTGAATTTGTTTTTAAAAGTACTTTTTCTAATTAAACTGATAAGTGAAAATCGCGAAACTTGCGCCCCGGCTTGAACGGAACTCCTTTTTGCTTGCCTAAAATTTCTAAATTATTAAACAATTTTCTTGCAAAAAGAGTGGGAGTGGAAGACGGAAATGTGCGCCAAAATAAGATAATGAATACACATTCGGCGAAGTCAAACGTGCGCCCAAAATAATCTAAATATGTTGTAAATAAGTGTCCAGATCTTTATCGCCACGACCGCTCAAACACACGACTACAACGTCGTTTTCATTAAATTTTTTCTTTGTAAAAACCGATAAAGCGTGCGCCGTTTCCAAAGCCGGAATTATGCCCTCGATTTTGGACAGTTCAAAAGCAGATTCTAAGGCCTCATCATCGGTAATACTGAAATATTGTGCTCTTTTTTCTGTAAATAAATTGGCGTGAAAAGGCCCGATTCCCGGATAATCCAAACCCGCCGAAATCGAGTGTGGCTCGATCACCTGACCGTCTTTTGTTTGCATAACGATACTTTTGCTGCCGTGTAAAACGCCTAAAGTTCCAAGAAAAGTAGTCGCCGCAGATTTCCCGGATTCCAGACCAAAACCACCGGCTTCAGCGGCAATTAATTTGACCTCTTTTTCGTCAGCAAAATGATAGAAAGCGCCTGCAGCATTACTTCCACCGCCAACACAAGCAATGACATAATCGGGATTTTCACGACCGATTTTTTCTTTCAACTGCCATTTTATTTCCTCGGAAATCACGCTTTGCAAACGCGCCACCAAATCCGGAAATGGGTGTGGACCAACGACGCTTCCAATGATGTAATGCGTTGTTGTTGCATTGTTAATCCAGTCGCGGAGTGCTTCATTTACAGCATCTTTCAAGGTTTTACTTCCGGAAGTTGCGGGAATTACGGTTGCGCCCAAAAGTTTCATTCTTCCAACATTTGGCTCTTGTCGCGCAATATCGACTTCGCCCATGTAAACGATGCATTCCAAACCGAGCAAAGCGCACGCAGTTGCCGTCGCAACGCCGTGTTGACCAGCGCCGGTTTCCGCAATAATTCTTTTTTTTCCTAATTTTTTTGCTAATAAAACCTGTCCAAGCGCATTGTTGATTTTATGTGCGCCAGTGTGATTTAGATCTTCACGTTTTAGATAAATTTGGGTGTTGTATTTTTCACTTAAATTTTTCGCAAAATAGAGTGGTGTAGCACGACCAACGTAATCTTTCAAAAGATATCTGAATTCCTTTTGAAATTCTTCAGAATTGATGATGTCCAAATATTGATCCTGTAATTCTTCTACATTTGGGTACAACATTTCCGGCACGAAAGCGCCACCAAATTGACCGTAATAGCCTTCTTTGTCGGGATTTTGATATTTTATTGCTTCCATTATTTTATACTATTTTAATTAAATTCTATATTATTTTTAAATTTTTTTATCTTTTTTAAATCTTTGTTTCCCGGTTCGATTTCAAATTTTGAATTGATGTCTAATGCAATTGGTTGATGGTTGATGGTTGTCAGTTGATGGATGTTTTCATCTGAGATTCCGCCGCTTAAAAAATAAGGTTTTGGTATTTCTATTTCATTTAAAATTTGCCAATTAAATGTTTTTCCTGTTCCGCCAAATGCCCTGGAATCGGTATCGAACAATAAATAGTTGATTGTTTTTGGTATTTGGTTTATAGTTTTTTGCAGTTCTTCTTTGCTTTGATTTCCAATTCTGATTACTTTAATAATTCCAATTTTATTATTTAATTTTTCTCTTAAATCATTTATATAATCTTCGTTTTCATCGCCGTGAAGTTGGATAAAGTTTAAATCTGCTTTTTCTGAAATTTCTACAATCTTTTTTACTGTTTCATTTACAAAAACGCCCACTTTTGAATTTGATTTTAGTGATCTAATATCTTCCAAACTCAACGAATTTAAAACATATCTTGGCGATTTTTGATAAAAAATAAAACCCAGGAAATCAATTTTTGAAGTAATTAATTCTTCAATTTGATTGAGTTTTGTTAAGCCACAAACTTTTATTTTTAGACTTGAATTCATTGGTAAATTGTTAAATTTTTACACTGTTACATTTGAAATAAATTCTTCAAAAGTCTTTCCCGGATTTTCTGTTTTCATAAAATATTCGCCCATTAGAAATCCATCAAAACCCTTTTCTTTTAAATACTTAAAATCTTCAACATTGTAAATTCCGCTTTCCGCAATTTTTAAAATTTCTTTTGGTAATTGATTTTTAAGATTAATTGAATGGTCTAAATCCACTTTAAAATCTTTTAAATTGCGATTATTAATTCCGACGAAATCGACGTCTTTATTAATGTGTTCTAATTCTTCTTCATCGTGAATTTCCAGTAAAACTTCCAAACCCATTTGATGGGAAAGTGCTGTAAATTCCTGAACTTGTGAAACCGAAAGATTAGCTGCAATTAATAAGATAACATCTGCGCCTATTGATTTTGCTTCATAAAACTGGTATTCATCAACCATGAAATCCTTGCGCAAAATCGGAATATTAGTTGACCTTCGAACTTTTGAAATATCTTCTAAACTTCCACCAAAAAATTGTTTATCCGTTAAAATGGAAACTGCACTTGCGCCGAATTTTTCGTAATTTGTTACAACTTCAAAAACACCAGATTTATCATTAATAATTCCCTTTGAGGGCGATTGTCTTTTAAATTCAGTAATAATTCCTGATTTTTCCTTTAAAGATTTTTTTAAAGATTTTCCTTGCTTTCCGAAATATTCAGAATCCATTAATTCCTGCAAAGAAATTTCAGATTTTGCTTTCCGAACTTCCTCTTTTTTATTTTCAATTATTTTATCTAAAATATTCATTTTTAATTGATTAAAGCGTTTAAACAATTGAGTGCCTTTCCACTTTCTAAACTTTCTTTGGCTAAATTTAAACAGGAGTTATAGTCGCCAAATTTATTTGTGCTTTCCAAAACAATTGCTGCATTTGCTGTAACGACAGCATTTTGTTCAAAAGTTCCTTGTCCGTCAAGAATTGTTTTAAAGATTTTGGCGCTTTCTGTTTTAGAATCTCCACCCAAAATTTTATCTGCATCAATTTTATGAAAACCTAAATCTTCTGGTGCAAATATTTTTTCACCATTTTTTGTGATAATTTTTGTGTCACTTGTTAACGAAACTTCGTCATAACCGTCCAAAGCGTGAACCAAACTAAAATTTCTATTTTGTTTTTGAAGCAAATATTGGTACAATCTTGCGATTTCCAAATTATAAACGCCAATCACAGAAAATTCCGGTTGAGTTGGATTAACCAAAGGTCCTAAAATATTAAAAAATGTTCTTAAACCAAGACCTTTTCGAAGTGGCGCAACGGTTTTTAAGGCAGGATGGAAGAGTGGTGCGTGTAAAAAACAAAGATTGGCTTTTTCAAGATCTTGTTTTAATTCGTCTTCATTATTTTTAAATTTATAACCCAATTCTTCTAAAACATTCGACGAACCGGAAACAATTGAAACCCCGTAATTACCATGTTTTGCGACTTTTTGTCCGGCACCTGCAACGATAAAACTCGACAATGTAGAGATGTTAAAAGTGTTTTTTCCATCACCGCCAGTTCCGACAATATCGGCAAGATTTTCACCCAAATTTACCGGAACTGCGAGTTGCATCAAAGCCTCGCAAAAGCCTTCCAATTCTTCCAATGTAATGCTTCGCATCAAAAAAACGGTGACAAAAGCAGTCACTTCACTTTCGTTAAATTTATTTTGCGCGATTTCTGTCAAAATAGATTTTGCTTCTACTTTTGTTAAAGTGTTGTGGTTGAATAAATATTGTAATATTTCTTTCATTTTAATCTTTTAAAAAATTCTCTAAAATTTCCCTTCCTTTTGGTGTTAAAATACTTTCCGGGTGGAACTGAACGGCTTGAACATCATAAGTTTTATGTTGCAAAGCCATAATCATCTGATCTTTATCAACAGCCGTAATTTCCAATTCTTCGGGAAAATATTCAGGCGAAACTGCCCAAGAATGGTATCTTCCGGCCTCGAAAGTTTCTGGGAAATTTTTAAAGATTTCTGTATTTTTATTTAAAATTTTAACGTCTGTTGCAACACCGTGATAAATTTCTGAAAGATTAATTAATTTTCCACCAAATGCTTCGCCAATTGCTTGCAATCCTAAACAAACGCCGAAAATTGATTTTGTTGGCGCATAAGTTTTAATTAAATCTAATAAAATCCCCGATTCTTCGGGAATTCCAGGTCCAGGCGAAAGAATTATTTTATCATATTGATTAACATCTTCCAAGGAAATTTCATCATTCCTGAAAACGTCAATTTTTTCGCCTACAATTTCTTCAATCATTTGAACCAAATTGTAAGTAAAACTGTCGTAATTATCTAAGACTAAAATTTTCATAATTTATTTTTTTAATGTAAAAATGTAATAGTCTAACAGTTTACCAATGAATATCAAATTGAACAAATTGCTACACTGTTAAATTGTTATATTGCTACATTTTTATATTGATTCTGCTTTAATTATCGCTTTTTTTAAAGCACCAAGTTTGTTATTGACTTCTTGAAGTTCATTTTCAGCGGAAGATTTTGCAACTATTCCGGCGCCGGCTTGATAAAATAAAGTGTTGTTTTTACTTAAAAAAGTCCGGATCATAATTGCCTGGTTGCAACTTCCATCAAAGCCGACGAAACCTAAACAACCGCCATAATAACCGCGCGAAGTTTTTTCATAGTCGTCGATTAATTCCATGGCTTTAAATTTTGGTGCGCCACTTAAAGTTCCCTGTGGAAAAGTTGTCGCAATCATTTCAAACGGATTTTGATCTGGTAAAACTTCCGCCGTTACTTCCGAAACCATGTGAATGACATGTGAAAAAAACTGGATTTCTTTTAATTTTGTAACCGTCGTTTTTTTGCCAATAATACTTAAATCATTTCGCGCCAAATCTACCAACATCGTGTGTTCTGCGTTTTCTTTGGCGTCTTCTTTTAATAATTCTGCGGACGCTAAATCTTCCTCCAAAACGCCGGTTCTTTTAAAAGTTCCCGCAATTGGGTGAATGATCGCTTTTCCATCTTTAATGATCAATTGGGCTTCTGGCGAAGAACCAAATATTTTATAATCGCCATAATCAAAGTAGAAAAGATAAGGTGACGGATTTATATTCCGTAAGGCGCGGTAAACATTAAAATCATCACCTTGAAATTTCTGCTGAAATCTACGGCTTAAAACGAGTTGAAAAACATCGCCACGGAAGCAATGTTTCTTTGCTTTTTCTACATTTTCCCGGTATTCTTCATCTGTAAGATTAGATTTTTCTTCATCTACCTTATTGAAAGGAAATATTGGCGCATTTTTTTGATTGATTAAATTTTCAATTTTTGAAATATCCGATTTTAAACCTTTGATCTTGTTTTCAATTAAAAACATTTCGTCATTAAAATGATTAATCGCGATTATAAACTGGTAAAAACGGTATCTTAAAAGTGGAATTTTATTTTCTTCAGATTGTTCTTTAAATTTAATTTTATCAAAAAATGGGATAGCATCATAACTCGTGTAACCAAAAAGTCCTTGCGCAGATTTTCCCAAATCGTTAACAGGAACCTCGCCTTCAAAACATTTGCAAAAATTTTGTAAAACATCAGTTAATTTTTCATCTTTTAAATTCATCTTAAAAGAAGGTTCCAATGGAAATTTTACTTCTGCTTCATCGAAGTTTTTGATCTCAATTCCACCAATTGCATTTACCGCAATAAATGAAAAATTATTCTGCGTATTTTGATTTCCAGCACTTTCTAAAAGAACCGTATCACGAAACTGATCGCGCAATCTTAAATAAATCCCAACGGGCGTAAAAAGATCACTTAAAGTAGATTTTACCGTAGTTTTATAATTTATTTTTTGGGAAAATTCCATAATTTATTTTAAATATATTTTGATTTTAAGACATAAAAAAAGACCTTAACGTATCGCTAAAGTCTTATAAAATCTTAATTTATTTTTCTTAAAAAATTAAACAAAAGATGTGTATATCAGACCCGCGAAGAGTTGAAATGCCACCACCAGTTTTTGTTTAAGTTTTTCATAATTCTAATTATAATTGATTGTCTCAACTGTGAAGCAAATTTAGAAAAGATATTTTAAATAATCTTACTAAATAATAAAAAATAACATAAATTTTTTTTTGGGAAGAAATTAACATTACCTTTGCCGCATCAAAAAAATAAATTATTATGAAAAAATTATTCGTAGCGGCATTTATCGGCGCACTTACATTATCTGCATGTTCAAAGAAAACTGAAACTGCTGAAAGCAATACTATGATGGCAGAACCAGACAGCACAACTATGATGTCAGATTCTACTTCAATGGCAGCACCAGCAACAATGGATTCCACTGCAGCTGCAGCACCAATGACTGCTGATAGCACTAAAATGGCTAAATAAGCATTATTTGTTTACGCAAAAAGCAGCTATATTTTAGCTGCTTTTTTTTGTTTAAAAAACTATTCTTCTACGTTTTTTAGCGACATCAAAATTTGATATGCACCTTTTGTCACAAATCTTTTATTTTTAAATTCATCGTTATAATTTAAAAGTTCTGTAAAACCATTCTCAGAATTACCAATCTTTACGGGAAACATTTTGTATGTTTTTGGTTTAATTTCTTCAAATATATATTGTTTTGCTTCCCAGGTTACTATTGCATCATCAGAAATTACGGTGCCTTCCTGTGATTCTGTTTCCATTTCAGCATTCATAAATGTGCCTGGCAATAAAGATAAACTGTTATCTACGAAATGACAATGAATTAAAACGCTTCGATCTGGCGTGAAATCTTTACCAATTATAAAAACGCGTGCTTCGTATTTTTTTTCCGGATTTTGATTGGTATATGCAAACACTTTTTGCCCAACTTTGATCTTTGTTAAGTCTTTTTCAAAAACTTTTAAAGCCAAATGTAAATCGCTGGTGTTGACTATCTCAAATAATTTATCAACGGGCGAAACGTATTGTCCGATGTTAATATTTACGGCTGAAATATAACCCGAAATAGGAGATACCAAAGCAAATTCACGGCGGATATTATTCGCATTTAAAGAATTAGGATTAATTCCCAAGGCCGCTAATTTCTGAGCCGTTCCTTTCATCATAATATTTTGATTTTGGGCTTCGTTATAGGCTTTTTGAGTGACCTTATCCGAACTTGCTTTGCTTTGATTTAAATCTTTTTGGCGTGCATAATCTTGGTTTGCATAGGTTAAATTAGATTTTGCTAAAAGATAATCTTGCTGAAGTTGGACTAATTCAGGGTTTTCTAAAGTTGCTAAAGTTTGTCCTTTTTGCACATAATTTCCAGGCATAAATCTTGAAACTCTCACATAGCCGCCACTTGGCGCAGAAACGCTAGCCATTCCTTGTGGTGGAACGTCAATCTGACCGTTTAATGTAATTTTATTGGCAACATCTTTTTCGTCTAAATTTTTTGCTTCAATTCCTGCGTTTTTAATTTGCAGATCGGTCAAAGTAATCTGATTGCCATTTATTGTAGATGGTTCTGCTTTTGATTCTTCTTTTTTAGAACAGGAACTTATAAAAAGTATTGTAAATAAAAAGACTATTGATTTATTTATCATTTTAAATTATTGTTGGGTTAAACTGTTTAACTGAATTATTTTCTCATTCAGCATTTTTTGGCTGTCGATCAATTTATTTTGAACTTCTAAACTTTGGTTGATCAAAATAGACCATTCAAGATAATTAATTTCACCTTCGTAATATAAGCGATTTGCAGTCTTCATGATGGTTTCGGCGTTTTTTAGACCGCTTGTTTTATAATAATCTGTTTCGCTTTTAAGTTTTTCAAATTCACCGAACAACATAGCATATTGATTTTTAAGCGATCGCGAACCGATTTCGTAATTATTTTCGGCAATTAGTTCGTTGATTTTTTGACCTTCAATTACAGATTTTTGAGCACTGTTAAAAAGAGGAATTCCCACGCCGATCATTCCAGAATTAAAACGTGTTGATCTATTATAAAATTTATCATCAGCGCCATTTCCATACATACTTGCATTAAAATAGGTGAGATTAATTGTCGGCAAAAGTTTAGATTTTTCTGCATTTAATTTCGCGAGTTCAATATTCTTTTGCTGTTCTAATTGTTTTAAAACAATCGGATTTCCAGCATAATTAAGATCTTGATTTTTGATATTTAATTGGTAAAAATCTGAGTCTTCATTTTTATAAATGATTTTATCATTCAGCAAATAATTAAATTGATACAAGGAAACTTCTCTATCTTTTTTAAGATTTTCCAATTGAATTTCTGCCTGACTTCTATAGTTTTCCGCAGTTGTTTTTTCAAGGATATTGCTTTCGCCTTTTTTTAAGCGAAGTTCGGCGCGTTGGTAATAATTGGTGTAAATAGAAGCTGTTCTTATTAGTAATTTTTCTTTTTCATTTTGATAATTCAATTCATTATAAACTAAAGCAATTTCTCTTTTCAGTTGCCATTTTTGAACATCTAAACTAAGCATCGAATTTTTCCATTCTTCGGATAAAACCTGTTTGTGGCTTTTGTAAAAACCCGGCAATCTGAAAGTTTGATTAACAGAGAATTTTGTGTCGTTGTACACTGAATTAATTTGCCCAAATTCGCCGGAAATATTTAATGGATCAACAATAGCGTAAGAATTTCTGATCTTATCCTGATAATCAACGCGAAGTTGTCCGCTCTTTAAATTGAGATTATTTTGAAAGGCTTTTTCATAAGCGGTTTCCAGCGAAATCTGGGTTTGTGCCTTCATTTGAATTCCGATAAAAACCGAAAAGCATATTGTTATTTTTATAATTTGATTCATTTATTTAATTTTAAAAAATTCCTGTCTTTTTAGATATAAACTGCAGCCCGACTTGAGTGGAAATCCTTTTTTTGCATTTGAAAAAAAGATTGGGAACGGAAGGCGGAAATGCTGCCATAAAAAAATAATAAGATCTAAGCATTCGACGTAGTCAATTGTCTGCCCAAAAAATATTTATTATTCTACTCATCGAAACCATCTTCTTCGTTGGTTATTTCCTGAATTTTTTGACGTTTATCCGGAAAGCGTTCTTCAAACCAAATGTAAATCAGCGGTAAAAAATACAGCGTTAAAAATGTGGCTAAAAGTAAACCACCAATCACAACGGTTGCCAAAGGACGCTGAACTTCTGCACCTTCGCCGTTGCTTAAAGCCATTGGTAAAAAGCCGAGCGAGGCTACAAATGCCGTCATTAAAACCGGTCGAAGTCTGTTTTTTCCACCAATTTTTACGACTTCCTTTAAATCTTTGTGTGTTGCTTTTTGGCGGTTAAATTCCGCAATTAAAACAATTCCATTTAAAACTGCAACGCCGAAAAGCGCGATAAAACCGACGCCCGCGGAAATACTGAAATTCATACCACGAAGCCATAGTGAAAGAATTCCGCCGATCATGGAAAGTGGAATGGCTGAAAAGATGAGCAGTCCATATTTCACCGAATTAAAGGCAAAATAAAGCATCAATAAAATGAGTAATAAACTTATAGGAACTGCGATCATTAAACGGGATTTTGCCTGCTGAAGATTTTCAAAAGTACCGCCATAAGTGATGGAATATCCGGGTGGAAGTTTAAAATCTTTTTCGACCATTTTCTGTAAATCTTCTACCGTCGACTGAATATCGCGATTTCTCACGTTGAAACCAACAATAATTCTACGCTGGGCATTTTCCCGCTGAATTTGGTTTACACTTTCTTTCAGTTCAACATCAGCTACAGAACTCAATGGAATTTCTATTCCCGAAGGTGTAGAAATGAGCAAATTATTAACGTCTTCCACATTTTTTCGCTGCTCGCCATCTAAACGAACGACGAGATCGAATTTCTTTTCGCCTTCAAAAACAGAACCTGTTGACTGTCCTGCAAATGCTGTGTTTACGATGTTATTAATATCCGCGACATTTAATCCATATTGAGAAAGTGCATCGCGTTTGTAGGAAATCACGATTTGTGGCATTCCGGAAATTGGTTCGACATAAATATTTTGCGCGCCTTTTATCTTTTTAGAGATCTGACCTAATTTATCTGCGTAAATTTTTAAAGTATCTAAATTTTCACCAAAAATTTTACAAACAACGTCTTGTCTTGCGCCCGTCATTAATTCATTAAAACGCATCGCAACGGGATATTGAAAAGAGTAGGTGACACCAATTAAATTTTTCTTTAATTCGGCAGACATTTTCTCTGAAAGTTCATCGTAAGTTGTAGCGGAAGTCCATTCTGCACGTGGTTTTAAAATGATCATCAAATCGCTTGCGTCAATAGGCATCGGATCTGTGGGGATTTCGCTACTTCCTGTTTTGCCTACAATTTTTTCAATTTCTGGGAATTTTTTTAACAAAACCCGTTGTGATTGTAAAATGGCTTCGGTGGAAGTTTTAAGATTACTTCCGGGCAAAACTCTCGTGTCAACTGCAAAATCACCTTCTGGAAGTATCGGGATAAATTCACCACCTAATCTTGACATTACAAATAAAGAGATCAAAAACAAACCGATCACGCTAAAAAAGACCAACTTTCTGATCTTTAAAACCCTGATCAATGTTCTTTCATAGGATAATTCAATTTTTTCCATCATTCGATCTGAAAAGTTTTTTCTGTTGTGGATTTTTTTAGACAAGAAAATGGAACTCATCATCGGAATGTAAGTGAGCGAAAGAATAAATGCGCCTAAAAGTGCAAAAATCACAGTTTGTGCCATTGGTTTAAACATTTTCCCTTCGATTCCCTGTAAAGTTAAGATCGGTAAATAAACTATTAAAATAATAATTTGGCCAAAAACCGCAGAATTCATCATCGTACTAGAAGAAGTATAAACTTCACGGTTCATCGTTTCCTGCGAAATTTTGGTGTCGTGAAATTTATTTAAATGTTTGAAACGATGAAGAATGGCTTCGACAATTATGACCGCACCGTCGACAATTAAACCAAAATCCAGCGCGCCCAAACTCATTAAATTGCCGGAAACGCCGAAAATATTCATCATAATAATCGCGAAAAGCATCGCTAAAGGAATGACAGAAGCAACTAAAAGACCCGCACGAAAATTTCCTAAAAATAAAACCAGAACGAAAATCACAATCAGTGCGCCTTCCATTAAGTTTTTACTAACTGTATGAATCGCATTATTTACCATTTTTGTACGGTCCAGAAATGGTTCAATTTTTACACCCTCCGGCAATGTTTTTTGGATCTTTTCGATTCTGGTTTTTACCTCTTTGATAACTTCATTTGAGTTCGCACCTTTCATCATCATGACAACTGCGCCCGCAACTTCGCCTTTGCCATTGTAGGTCATTGCGCCATAACGAATCGCTTTTCCAAATTGAACTTTACCTATGTTTTTAATTAAAACTGGCGTTCCATCGGGTAAATTTTTAACAACCGTGTTTTCAATGTTTGGGATTTTGCCAACTAAACCTTCTGTTCGGATAAACAAAACGCTTGGTCCTTTTTCGATGTAAGCGCCGCCGGTATTTTGGTTATTTTTTTCTAAAGCATTAAAAACTTCGGTTATTGTAACGCCCATTGATTTTAAAATCGCTGGATTTACTGCAACTTCATATTGTTTTAAATTTCCACCAAAACTGGCAACATCAGCAACGCCAGGAGTTCCAAGTAATTGTCTTCGGACGATCCAATCCTGAATAGTTCTCAATTCCATTGCATTATAGCGGTGCTCGAAACCTTTTTTTGGACGAACTACGTATTGGTAGATTTCACCAAGACCAGTTGAAATTGGCGCCATTTGCGGAACTCCTAAATTAACAGGAATGTCTTTTGAAATTTGTTGAAGCCTTTCTGCAACCTGTTGACGCGCTGTTAATAAATCTACATCATCTTTAAAGACAATCGTAATAACAGATAATCCAAAGCGTGAAAAACTTCGCATTTCTTTGATTCCCTGAATGTTATTATTAATTTGTTCTAAAGGAAAAGTGATAAAACGTTCAATATCTGGTGCGCCCAAACTTGGCGAAATGGTGATGATCTGAACCTGATTATCTGTAATATCAGGAACAGCGTCTATGGGAAGTTTTGTAACCTCAAAAAGTCCATAAATAATTAAACCAAATGTCATTAAAATGATAATTAGTTTATTCTTTATAGAAAATTCTATAATTTTATTTAGCATTTTTAATCGGGATTTTAGGTTAATATGAAACAGTATTTCACATAAGACCTTTAAGTATTATTAAACTTAAATTCGGTCAAAATCTATAGATCTGACTTTAAAAGTAAAGGAAAAAAGTTTAATTAAATCTTTGGCGGTTCCCAAATTTTTTGAAATACTGACGGATAAAATTTTTCTGAATAAGAAAAATCAGAAGACACATCTACACAGATTGAATGATATTGAGTAAAAATAACCGTCTTTTCTGGCGGAATATTTAAAGTAAGAAATGTGGTAAAATTATCATGTTTTTTAAAAGGCAAACTCAAATCTTCGTTATAATCTTTGTCTTTTACCTGTTTGTCAAGATAATGCATCTTGAAAAAAGCATAAATCGACATGTTGTGTTTTGCCATTTTATGTTTTACGTAATGTTCAACTAAAATCGGAATTTTAGCAATTTGTCTCACTTCACAAAAAGAAGTAAGATAAGTAAAAAGCATAAAATAAACCACGAATTTTTTCACAGCGTAAATTTAAACATAAAAGTTTTTAAAAACAGAGAATTTAAAAATTTGGAATGATTAAAAATAAAAGTAAATAAAATTACTAAAAATTTTAATTTAGTAATTTAACAAGATAAAAAATGATTATAAATCAGGAATTTTGAACCGCTATTTTAGTTAAAAAATCCTTAAATTTGCAGACTTAAAAAGTTATAAAAGATGCAATTATCAGAACAGGAAATCATCCGCAGAGAGAAATTAACCAAATTAAATGCTTTAGGAATTGATGCGTTTCCAGCAGCAGAATATACAGTTTCAGATTCTTCAAAATCTATAAAAGAGCAATTTTCTGAAGGCAAGAAAGTGAAAATCGCGGGAAGATTAATGTCTCGTAGAATTCAGGGAAAAGCAAGTTTTGCTGAATTACAGGATTCTGAGGGGAAAATTCAGGTTTATTTTAATAGAGATGAAATTTGTACTGGCGAAGATAAATCTTTATACAACGACGTTTACAAACACCTTTTAGATATTGGCGATATTATCGGAATTGAAGGTGATTTATTTACAACGCAAGTTGGTGAAATGACCGTTAAAGTAACAAACTTCACACTTTTAACCAAAACTTTACGTCCGCTTCCACAGCCAAGAACTGACGAAGATGGTAAAACTTATGACGCTTTCAATGATCCGGAATTGCGTTACAGACAACGTTACGTTGATCTCATTGTAAATCCTCACGTGAAAGAAACGTTCATCAAAAGGATCAAAATGTACACGGCAATGCGTCAGTTTTTTAATGACGCCGGATACATTGAGGTTGAAACGCCAGTTTTGCAGGCGATTGCTGGTGGCGCTGCGGCAAGACCTTTTATGACGCACCACAATGCTTTGGATATTCCGTTATATATGAGAATTGCAAACGAATTATATCTCAAAAGATTGATCGTTGGTGGTTTTGATGGGGTTTATGAGTTTTCTAAAAACTTTAGAAATGAAGGAATGGACCGAACGCATAATCCGGAATTTACCGTTATGGAAATTTATGTAGCCTACAAAGATTACAACTGGATGATGAATTTCACCGAAAAAATGATCGAACATTGCGCCATTGCAGTCAACGGAACGACTTCTGCAAAATTTGGTGAAAATGACATTGATTTCAAAGCACCTTACGCTAGAGTTTCTATGACCGAAGCCATCATCAAATTCACAGGTTTTGACATCACTGGAAAATCAGAACAGGAAATATTTGATTTTGCAAAATCAATCGGAATTGAGGTTAATGAAACGATGGGGAAAGGGAAATTGATCGATGAAATTTTTGGCGAAAAATGTGAAGGCAACTTTATTCAGCCAACTTTTATTACAGATTATCCAATCGAAATGTCGCCTTTAACGAAGAAACACAGAACTCAGGAAGGTTTAACGGAACGTTTTGAATTAATGGTTTGCGGTAAGGAAATCGCCAACGCCTATTCAGAATTGAATGATCCGATCGACCAAAGAGAACGTTTTGAACAGCAGTTAAAACTAGCCGAAAAAGGCGATGATGAAGCAGGACAATTTATAGATGAAGATTTCCTTAGAGCCTTGGAATATGGAATGCCGCCAACTTCCGGAATGGGAATCGGCATGGACCGTTTGATCATGTTTTTAACTAATAATGAAAGTATTCAGGAAGTTTTATTTTTTCCACAAATGCGTCCGGAAAAGGTTTTACCGAAAGTAGAATTGTCTGAAGATGATGAATTACTTTTAAAATTATTAAATGAAAATAATGGCGAAATGTCATTAAATGATTTAAAAGAACAGTCTAAATTTTCCGGTAAAAAATGGGATAAATCTTCTAAAAATTTATCTAAAAACAATTTGATAAAAATTGAGAAAACTGATGATAGTGTGACCGTGAAATTAGTTTAATTGCGTTATTTTATTTTTATATTAGATTGCCGAATGGCAATCTTTTTTTTATTCATTTTTACGGAAAGCCGTATTTTATTCCTAGATATTAATTCTATCTTAGCGTTAAAATTTCATTTATGATAAGAAAAACATTTATTTTAAAGGAAAAAAAGGAAGATTTAAGAGAAATAGTTGAAAATCAAATAATTTTGACAAATGGTACCATCGTTTCTTCAAATGCTAATTTAGTTACTTGGACTTATGTTTACGGAAAGCAAAATTTGGGATGTCAGACAATTATAAAAAAAAAATGAGATAGAAATAATTGTTAAAAATTTGGAAAATGTTGCTTATGGTGAAGGATATATCGCAGATAAATTTTTTAAATCCGTTGGACAAGAAATTGCAATTTTCCCGAAGGAAGTAACTAAAAATATTTCAAAGCAAAATATAAAACCTCATTTTGAAAATAATGATTTAGCAACTACAAAAAAGATATTTAAAATTTTATTTATACTTATATTTTGTTTTATAATTTATCATTATAGTTCAAATAAAAGAGAGAGTTCAAATCACGGTGAAAACTCATCTGTAACAAATGTTAATAATTATATTACTAAAGCAGGATATAAAGCCTCTTACGATGAAAATACATTAGAAAAACTTGTAAAATTTTCTGTTCACAATGATTTGAATGGAATTAATTTTTTGACAAATACCAACGAGATATTTGATTTGCAATCTGGTCAGGAAGCATATGTTTTAGAGTCAAAATTTGGCAGAGTTAAAATTAGACTGATAAATTCTGGAGAAGAGGTATGGACATTCACTGAAGCAATTTCTGATTAAAGTAAACTAAAATATTTATTTCTTTACTGTAAATCGAAATTAGAAAGTTAAAATAACATTGTTGAATATATAATGATAAAATAGTTTAAAACTCGAAAAATATATAAAAAAACTTAAATATCGTCGTGGTCTTTTTTTCTGCTGAATGAAAACATTAAATAAAATAGAAAAGGCAATATAAAAACTGAACCTATCATCAACGCCCAAGCCAAGAAACTGACGGTTTTTTGTGGTGCAATATTATCTAACAATGACAAGTGTTTCCCATTTGCCAAAAGAAAAATATTTGGATAGAGTTGGTAACTCGCGGCCACCAAAACTAAAACGATCTGAAATCCGGCAAAAAATCTAATTGGTAAAAAATACCGTTTTTTTAAACAAATAAAAATGGTGATCAATAAAAGACTCGCCAAAATCAAGGCTGATAAACTGATCCAGGAAGAAATTATATCTTGAAGTAAATTGATGTTTGAAGCATTAGCAGCGATAAAAACAAGCACACCGCTTACAAAAACAAAACCCATAAATTGTCTGGATTTTCGCAGCATCAAAATAATATCTTCTTCCAGATCTACTTCACGTAAGGAAAATATCGACGCTAAATAAGAACAAATCGCAACGGTGAAAAGTCCAACTGAAACGCCAAACCAGTTTAGCCAACTAAAAATATAAAGATTAACGAATGTTTTTGCATCCGGATTTATAGAACCCGAAATAGAAGTTGCCGCGATTATTCCTAAAAAAAATGGTGTTAATAAACTCGAAAAGTAGAAAATTTCTGTGTAAACTTTTTGCCAATTGTCTTTCACTGCGTCATAATGACGAAATGTAAAGGCCGTTCCGCGTGCTATAATGCCGACCAACATTAAGGCTAAAGGAATATGAAGATAAATGGAAAGCGTGGCATAAATATTCGGAAATCCCACAAAAAGTATCACGATCGCGATGATCAGCCACATGTGATTGGCTTCCCAGACGGGCGCGATGGATTCATACATTATTTTTTTCGTAAGTTTTTGCTCTTTGCTGTTGGTGAAAAGTTCAACAATTCCGGCACCAAAATCGGCACCGCCCAAAACAATGTAAAGTGCGATGGAAACCCACAAAAATATGATCACAACATATTGCATAATTTATTTTTTAGGTTGATAATTTGGATCTTCGGGGTCATAAAGAAAAGGCACCATTTTTATTTGTCTCGTTAAAAGAAAAATTATAATGATTGAAAGTGACACAAAAACGAGCGTGAAAAAGTAAAAGGAATATTGAATTCCCGGCATCGGCGTAACGGCATCTGCAGTTTTCATAATTCCGTAAATGATCCATGGTTGTCTTCCAACTTCCGTAACTGTCCAACCTGCTTCCAAAGCGATATAGCCGAAAGGCAAGGCAATAACGAATGATCTTAAAAGCCATTTTTTGACCAGGAATTTCTTTTTAAAGAAGAAAATGTAAAGAAAAACCACAGAAAGAAGCATCATCACTGAACCAAAAAATATCATTATCTGAAAAGCAAAATGAACAACTGCAACGGGCGGCCAAAGTGATCGGTCAAAATCATTTAATCCTTTTACTTCCGCATTAAAATCACCGTATGCCAGAAAACTTAATAATTTTGGAATCTTGATCGCATATTTTACCTGTTCTGTTTTTTCATCAGGAATTCCACCTAAAATAAAAGGGGCGCCTTTTTCCGTTTTGAAATGCGATTCCATCGCAGCCAGTTTTACAGGTTGTAGTTTGGAAACTGATTTTGCGGCAATATCACCGCTAAAAGGCGCTAAAACCCCACCAATTACCGCAAAGCTCGCTGCGATTTTAAAGGCTTTTGTATGAAAAGTAACATTTTTTTTCTTTAAAATTAAAAAAGCATGTGTACCGGCCACTGCAAATCCTGTTGCACAAAATGCGGCAACTGTCATGTGAAAAGCCTCGGGAAACCACGCCTCATTAAACATCGCTTTTACCGGATCGATATTTAAATATTTTCCATCGACAAAATCAAAACCTGTTGGCGAATTCATCCAGGCGTTTGCTGCAACAACCAGAATTCCTGATGCCAAACCGCTTAAACCTACAATTAAACCACAAAACCAGTGAAATTTAGAATTTAATCGATCCCAACCGTAAAGGAAAAATCCCAAAGCAATTGCTTCGATAAAAAAAGCGGTTCCTTCCAACGAAAACGGCATTCCGAAAATGGCACCAGCATTTTTCATAAATTCCGGCCACAATAGACCGAGTTCAAAAGAGAGCATTGTACCGGAAACTGCGCCGGTTGCGAATAAAATTGCAACACCTTTGCTCCAGGCTTTTGCAATTCCTTTATAAGTTTCGTCTTTGGTTTTTAAATATTTATAGTGTGCGAATGACATTAGAAAAGGCATTACCATTCCCACACAAGAAAAAACGATGTGAAAGGCCATTGATAAGGCCATCTGCGATCTCGCTGCAATAAAATCATCCATAAAAAATCTTGATTTTAATTTCAATCAAAGTTAGGATTTAACTAAAGTGAAAATTTAATATTACAAATGAATAAAATCATAATGTATGAAAATCATACTTTTTTAAATAAATAAAAAATCCTGAAAATTAACTTTCAGGATTTGATTTATTTAAAGATTTAAGAATAATCTCGGATTAACCGGCGTATTATTTTTATGAACTTCATAATGTAAATGTGGACCTGTTGAACGTCCAGTATTTCCCGATTTTGCGATAACGTCATTTACTTTTACCACGTCATTTTCTTTCACTAAAAGTTCAGAAAGATGGCCGTAAAGAGTATCCAAACCATTTCCGTGAGAAATAATAATGCAATTTCCATAACCGCCTTTTTGACCCGAAAAAATTACTTTTCCTGCGGCGGCGCATCTTACATCAGTTCCATAAGCGACGGCAATATCCAATCCTTTATGAAATTGAATCTGATCTGCTTCAGGTGAAGAATTTGCCTGCGGTTGTGCCTTAACTAAACTATCTTTTTTAACGTCAGAAGATTTATTTACAGAAGCCAACAACACTGTTCTCGTTGGAATTGGATTTATTCTTTTGCCAAAATTTGAGGAAATATAACCGTCCGTTGGCAATCCTAAAGGAACGGTTTGCAATTTATTTTGAAGATTTACTAAATATTGACTGTACCTATTGCTTACATTCGAAACATAAATTGCGTCTTGTAAACTGTCTTTCGATAGTAAACTGATTGCATTGTCTTCAACGTTTTTCGAAGCTAAAAATTGATGTAAATTTCGCACTGTTTCATCGATCTGAACAAGATCTGTTTTCATTTTAGAATAATCAATACTGTCTTTTTTGGTATTGATTGGAACTAAATTAACCTGGTAGTTCTTATCATTTCGCTCCGAATAAAGTTTCGCGATCACAACACTTTGGGCAAAAATCAGGAATAAAAATAAGCCTAAAAGTAAATTTATGTTTTTCTTTTTTTTTAAAAATGCTTTCATATCAAAAACTAGAAGTAAAATTTGAGACGGCAAAAATAAATATATATTGTTTAAAAATGTTAAATTTAACAAACTTTAAGACTTTGTGACTAAAAATTATGAATTATTATGGCGTTTGTTGGAAATCTGGCTTTGATTGGTATAAAGTTTTAAACGAACTCACTTAAAGTCTTATATTTGTAAATCTCAGATAATAAATTATGACAAATACAAACGCTGAAAAAAAAACCACCTGTAAAACGTTTCTGGAAGGCTTACCAAAAGTAGGCGTTGTAGGAAGTGGCAGTTTCGCAACAGCGATTGTAAAAATGTTGGTTGAAAACAGCGAAAAAGTACATTGGTGCGTTCGAAATGAATTCGTAAAAGGTGCGATTGAACTTCGCGGTCATAATCCCGTATATCTAACCTCTGTAAGTTTTAAAAAAGAAAATTTAGCAATTACTACTGATATCAATGAGTTGGTTTCAAATTGTGATATTATAATTTTAGCAACGCCGTCCATTTATCTTTCCGATGCTATCGAGAAAATGACTTGTGATTATTCCTGCAAAATTTTCGTTTCTGCTATAAAAGGAATTGTACCAAAACATAACGATGTGGTTGCTCATTACTTGCGGGACGTTTTTAATATTGGTTTCAAATGCCAAGGGGTGATTGCCGGGCCTTGTCACGCAGAAGAAGTGGCAATGGAAAGACTTTCTTATCTTACAATTGCAACCGCTGAAGAAAAGGTAGGTGACGTTTTAAAGAAATTATTCTCCTCAGATTTCATCAATGTTCATACTTCTAAAGATATTTTAGGCAATGAATATGGCGCGATTTTGAAAAATATTTACGCCATTGGTGCAGGAATGGCTTCTGGTTTGGGTTACGGTGATAATTTTGCGGCGGTTTTTGTCTCAAATGCCATTCGTGAAATGGAAGTTTTTCTAAAAGCTATTTATGAAGAACCCCGCGATGTCAATACCAGCGCTTATCTTGGAGATTTACTTGTAACTGCTTATTCTTTATTTTCCAGAAATCGAAGTTTAGGGAATTTAATTGGAAAAGGTTACACTGTGAAATCTGCTATACAATCTATGAATATGATCGCGGAAGGCTATTACGCTGCAGATTCTATCTATAAAACGGGTAAAGAAAAAGGATTGGATTTGCCGATTATCAATACCGTTTATCAGATTTTATATGAAGAAAAAAATGCTGAAAAATTATTTAAAAAACTGACTTTAAGGTTGAATTAAATATTTTTTACTTTAAAATTTGCTAACTTTTTTTAGTACAACAAAAAGTAAAAACAAATAAATTTCTTTCCCAATAAATTTCCCAAAACAAAACTTTTCACGAAATTCGTAGCATAAAATTTATTTATGCCAAATTTTTTAACCAATACAGATCTTAAAAGCGAATACGACGTGATTTTAATCGGTGGCGGAATTATGAGTACGACTTTAGGAACTTTACTTCACGAGTTTGAACCTACCTTAAAAATTGCCATTTTCGAACGATTGGGCAGATTTGCAAAGGAAAGTTCTTCCGCCTGGAACAACGCTGGAACCGGACATTCCGCGTTTTGTGAACTGAACTATACGCCGGAAAGCGAAGACGGAACGATCGATATTAAAAAAGCAGAAAGTATCGCCGAGCAGTTTGAAGTTTCAAAGCAGTTTTGGTCTTATTTAATTTCTAAAGGACATATTGATAAACCAAAAGATTTCATTAATTCCTGTCCGCACATGAGTTTGGTTTTTGGTGAGAATGACGCAAAATATTTGAAAAAACGCCATGATAAAATGGTGAATTCAAACTTATTTAAAGGCATGCAGTTTTCCACAGATTTTGAGCAGCTGAAAGAATGGATTCCTTTAATAATGTCTAAAAGAAAGGAAAACGAAGTTTTGGCAGCCACAAAAATGGATTTGGGAACGGACGTTAATTTCGGAAGTTTAACCCGAAAAATGGGTCGTTTTTTAGCAGAAGATTCTTTGGTCGATGTTTTTCTTTATCATGAAGTAAAAGATTTAGATTTGGAAAAAGACGGTTCCTGGAGAATGAAGGTCAAAAACCGAATGACAAATAAAAGCACAAAAGTTTCCGCTAAATTTGTTTTTCTGGGTGCAGGCGGTTATTCTTTGTCACTTTTAGAAAAATCAGATATCAAAGAAAGCGCAGGTTACGGAGGTTTTCCGGTTTCCGGTCAATGGTTGGTGACGCATAATGAAGAATTAATCGCTCAACATCAGACAAAAGTTTATACGCAGGCAGGTTTGGACGCTCCACCAATGAGCGTTCCGCATTTAGATTTGCGAATTATTGACGGTAAAAAATCTTTACTTTTTGGTCCTTTTGCCGGGTTTTCAACAAAATTTTTGAAAGAAGGAAGTTATCTTGATCTACCTGAAAGTATTAATTTTTCTAATATAAGATCTTTATTTGGCGCTTGGTGGCATAATTTACCTTTAACAAAATATTTAATTCAGCAGGTTGCGATGACAAAATCCCAGAGAATTGCTGCTCTGAGACAGTTTGTAAAAAATGCAGACGAAAAAGACTGGGAATTAATGGTTGCTGGACAAAGAGTGCAAGTCATTAAAAAAGATGATAAATTAGGTGGAAAACTGGAGTTTGGAACTGAAGTGGTGATCAACGAAAACAAAACAATTGCGGCAATTTTGGGTGCTTCACCTGGCGCCTCGACTGCTGCTCATGCAATGATCAATATTTTGGAGGAATGTTTTCCGGATAAACTTCAAAACGAATGGAAAGAAAAATTATTGGAAATTATTCCAAGTTATGGTCAAAAATTATCAGAAAACGCTGACTTAACTGAGAAAGTGAGAAATTATTCCAAAGAAGTTTTGGAATTGGATTATGATTAAAAAAAATTAAAAGAAAGAAATTTGTCCACAATCGTAAAACCTTTCATCGAACCGGAAATTTTAAAACAAGTTCAAAGCGAAATTGCAGTTGAGCAACAAGTAATTGTGCACTGTTGTTTTAAAAATAATTTTGCGTTCGGAATGTTGATCAGGATTTGGCAAACAACGTATCTTTTTGATACCCAATCTTCCCACAGAAGTAAATTACTTTTTGCCGATAATATTTGTTTTAATCCCAATTGGATGGAAGTTCCGTTAGTTGAAGATTATTGGTTTACGCTCATATTTTCCGGACTTCCAAAAGACTGCACTTTTTTTGATTTTGCTGAAATTATTCCGGAAAGTGGCGGCTTTTATGTGCCGAAGATTGAAAGAAATAAAACGGATGTTTACAGCATAGAAATTTAAAGTATTGTATTTTATGAAAAATATTTTGAACTTATTATTGTCATTAATTATAATTTCCTGCGCTACACCTAACAAAAAATCTGAAATAAACGATATTCAAAAGTTTCAAAATGATTTAAATAATGAATATCAAAACCCAAACGAAACACCTTTGCGTGGCGAAAATTTTAAAAATTTCACAGTTCATCCTTTCTTTCCAATTAATTTAAAATATAGAGTTGTAGCCAATTTCACTAAACTTTCAAATATTCCAAGTTTTGAGTTTCCAACAAGTTCCGGAAAGACTAAAACCTACAAAGCCTACGGAAAAGCAACATTTAAATTAGATGGGAAAAATTATATTTTAACTCTTTATCAAAGTCAGGATTTAATGAAGAAAGAAGGTTTTGAAGATTATCTTTTTCTACCCTTTCATGATTTAACAAATACGCATGAAACCTACGGCGGCGGTAAATATCTGGATTTAAGGATTCCAAAATCAAATAAAATTATTTTAGATTTCAACAAGTCTTATCAACCATATTGTGCTTATAATCCCTACGATTACAATTGTCCAATTGTGCCCGAAGAAAACAGATTGCCGGTAAGAATTGAAGCTGGCGTGAAATATTTGAACACCTATTTTAACCATTAAAATTTTAAGAAAAATTTAAACCTATTTACTTTCCATTATACTTTCACTTCGGTACATTTGAATAAATATTATAAAATAAAATGGAAATTTCCCTTAAAAATCAAGTAGCCATTATTACCGGTTCATCAAGTGGGATCGGCGCTGGAATTGCTAAATCTATGGCAGAATCTGGCGCAACCGTAATTATCAATTATCCTTTTGACGGCGCGCTTTCACAAGCACAAGAAGTTTTAAAAGAAATTACCGATGCGGGCGGAAAAGGGATGCTTTGTATGTGCGATGTTTCCAAAGAAGATCAGGTTATAAAAATGTTTGAAGACGTCGTTGCAGCCTACGGAACTGTCGATATTTTAGTGAATAATGCTGGTGTTCAAAAAGATTCAAAATTTGAGGAAATGACTTTAGACCAATGGAATATGGTTATCGGAATCAATTTGACTGGTCAATTTCTTTGCGCGCGTGAAGCCGTAAAAGTCTTTAAAAAGCGTGGCATCGATACTTCACGTTCTGTAGCTTGTGGAAAAATCATTCATATTTCTTCCGTTCACGAAATTATTCCCTGGGCAGGTCACGCCAATTATGCGTCCAGTAAAGGTGCAATCAGAATGATGATGCAGACTTTGGCACAGGAATTTGGTGCGGATAAAATCCGCGTCAACTCAATTTGTCCGGGTGCCATTCAAACAAATATAAATAAAGATGCGTGGCAAACGCCGGAAGCATTGAGTTCTTTGATGTCATTAATTCCTTACAACAGAATCGGTCAGCCAAAAGATATTGGTAATTTGGCAGTGTTTTTAGCGAGCGACGCCTCCGATTATATTACCGGCGCAAGTATATTTATTGACGGTGGAATGACCACTTTTGAGAGTTTTTCTGAAAATGGTTAGAATTTTTTGGGCGCCTTAATCCGTCTTCCGTTCCCAATCTTTTTGCTTCGAAATTTTTTTTATAATTAGAACTGATTTGTAAGCAAAAAGGATTTCCACTCAAGCCGGGGCGCAAGTGAAGTTCAAAAAAGAAAAAAATATGGCGCATAAAATCCACAAACAATATCGATTATCTGGCTTTGATTATTCGTCAAACAATGGCTATTTTATCACGATAGATACAAAAAATAGAGTTCATTTTTTTGGATAAATTAAAAATTAAGAAATGTATTTTACAGAAATAGGATTATTTTTAGAGGAAAATTTTAAAACCATAAATGATAAACTTGATTTCATTAATTTTCATGAATTTATAATAATGGCTGGTCACTTACATTTTATTGCAGTAATTAATCAAAATGAAGAAAGAGAATATCAGTTTCCTGTCGGCATTCAACCTTTAATTTCAAAGTCGATCTCTTCTTTTGTTAACCAGTTAAAAGGAACTGTTACCAAATGGTGTAGAAACAATGGTTTTAAAGATTTTGCCTGGCAAATTAAATTTCACGACAGAATTATCAGAGATGAAGAGGAATATAAAGCCATCAGATTTTACATCAAAAATAATATAAAAAACTGGAAATCGTAAGAACGCTGCCTTTGGCGCGTTGAGAGTAATAAACGAACGCGCCAAAGGCGGCGTTCCTACAAATAAAAAAATAAAAATGACCGAAGAACAAAAACGCCTTTCTGATATTTCTTGGAAAAAATACGGACCTTATGTAAGCAACAGAGAATGGGGTTTGGTGCGAGAAGATTACAGCGCAGATGGTGACGCCTGGAATTATACCACTTATTTTTCCGCAGAATCCACCACATACAGATGGGGAGAAGAAGGCATTTGTGGCATTTGTGATGATCAGCAATTAATAGTTTTTTCAGTTGGCTTTTGGAATAAAAAAGATCAGATCATAAAAGAAAGATTGTTTGGACTTTCAAATTCTCAGGGCAATCATGGCGAAGATGTGAAGGAATATTACTATTATCTGGATAATACACCGACGCATTCTTACATGAAAATGCTTTATAAATATCCCCAAAAAGCCTTTCCATATGAAGATTTAATTGCGAAAAATGCAGCCGCTGGAAAAGAAGATCCTGAATATGAATTGATCGACACAAGAATTTTTGATCAAAACGAATATTTTGATATTTTTATTGAATATGTGAAAAGTTCGCCGGACGATATTTTAATAAAATTAACGGTTACAAATAAATCAAAAACGGAAGGGCCTTTAATTTTGCTCCCCACACTTTGGTTCAGAAATACCTGGAATTGGGGTTATGACGATTATAAACCTGAACTCTCATTAGAAAAGGAAAATCAAATCAAAATTGGTCATAAAAGTGTAAAGTTAAAAAATCTCTATTCAAACACTTCTGCAAAAACACTTTTCTGCGATAATGAAACAAATGATAAAAAAGTTTACCATTCGCCAAATACCTCACAATATTGCAAAGACGGCGTCAATGATTTTATTTTAAATAAAGATGAAAGTGCGATAAATCCTGAAAATAGAGGGACAAAAGTTGCTTTTTTAATTGATGAAAATTTTACTGCTTTAGAAACAAAAACTTTTGAATTTCGACTTTCTGAAGAAGATTTACAAAACCCTTTTGAAGATTTTGAAAAGTTATTTAACATCAGACAAAATGAAGCGGACGAATTTTATGAAGAAATTCAAAAAGGTATTACCAGCGAAGATGAAAAACTCGTGCAAAGACAGGCTTTTGCGGGTTTACTTTGGAGTAAACAATTTTACCATTATAATGTTGAAAAATGGCTTAAAGGCGATCCAGCTGAAGTGAAACCGCCAGATAAGAGAAAAAAAGCGAGAAATTCTGACTGGCAAAATTTCAATGCGTCTGATATTATTTCAATGCCTGACAAGTGGGAATATCCGTGGTTTGCTACGTGGGATCTGGCTTTTCACGCGATTAGTTTTGCTTTAATTGATCCAGATTTTGCAAAACATCAGCTAAAATTATTGACACTTGAATGGTTTATGCATCCAAACGGACAATTGCCGGCTTATGAATGGAATTTCTCTGACGTAAATCCGCCAGTTCACGCGTGGTCTGCATTTCGGGTTTTTAAAATTGATGAAGTTTTAAAAGGGAAACCTGATCTTGAATTTTTGGAAGGTATTTTTCAAAAATTATTGATGAACTTCACTTGGTGGGTCAATAAGAAAGATGAAAATGGTAATAATATATTTCAAGGTGGTTTTCTTGGTTTGGATAATATTGGTATTTTTGATAGAAGTCAGAAACTGCCAGACGGTCAAAGTTTAGAGCAAGCAGACGGAACGAGCTGGATGGCGATGTTTTCTCTAAATATGATGCGTATTGCGATGGAGCTTTCGCTTTATAATAAAGTTTATGAAGATATGGCGACCCGCTTTTTTGAGCATTTTCTTAGTATAGCGAAAGCGCTTGCCAATATGGGCGAAGATAGCTTTGGTCTGTGGGATGAGCAGGATCAGTTTTTTTACAACGCTTTAATGCAAAACGGAAATTGTTCGTTTTTACGATTAAGGACAATTGTAGGCTTAATTCCTATGTTTGCCGTTGAAGTTATCGACGACGAAATGCTGCAAAAATTACCTAAATTTAAAGAACGCATGCAATGGATTCTGGAAAATAAACCGGAACTCGCAGCGCTTGTTTCTCACTGGGAAGTGAAGGGCGAAGGCGGCAAACATTTGCTTAGTTTGCTTCGTGGTCACCGTTTGAAAAAATTGCTAAGCAGAATGCTGGATGAGAAAGAGTTTTTAGGTGAATATGGCGTCCGAGCTTTAAGTAAAATATATGAAGAAAATCCTTTTAAAATAAATCTGGATGGTAAAGATTTTTCCGTAAAATACCTTCCTGCGGAAAGCGACAGTTATATGTTCGGCGGCAACAGCAACTGGCGCGGACCGATTTGGTTTCCTGTAAATTTTTTAATTATTGAAAGTTTGCAACGTTTTTTCTTTTATTATAGTCCGGATTTTAAAGTGGAATATCCTACGGGAAGTGGTGAACATTTTGATTTGGACGAAATTGCAACTTCTTTAGGAGACCGTTTAAAAAGTATTTTTCTAAAAGGTAAAGATGGTAAAAGAGTTTTCAACAGTCAATATCCAAGATTTCAGGAAGACCCGGATTTTCAAGATTATATTTTATTTTATGAATATTTCCACGGAGATACCGGTCGTGGAGTGGGCGCATCTCACCAAACTGGCTGGACATCGGTTGTAGCAAAACTATTGCAACCCCGTATGTCAGAATTTAAAATGGATAAAGCGGAAACAGAATCACCGAAATAAAAAAATCCGTCTCATATTATATGGGACGGATTTTTAAGTTATTTTTTACGATTTTTCCACTTTCGCCAGAGAAATATAATGAATGGAATTATTAGTAAAAATGGCCAGAATGAAATTAAACCAAGAAAAAATCCCACAAAATTATTCCAGCCCTGCGCTAGAGAATCAAAGAATCTGCTGCCAAAACCAATTTTTGACGTGATCGCATCTCTTGATTTTTCTTTAAATAAACTCAAATCTAACGTGCTTAAATTGACTCTGTCGTCTATAAATTTCAATCTGCCTTCGGAAACATCGATTTCATCTTCCAAACCTCTTATTTTTTCCTGAATTTCCATCAGATCTTTTGTCGAATTTGCTCTTTTTAGTAAATCTCTGTATTTTTCTAAATAGATTTTCTTGTTTGCTAATTTTATTGAAACATCTGTGTATTCTTCTGTAACGTCGTCAGAAGAAATTTCTTTAGAAACCAACGAACCTAAATTTGAAGATAAAGAACTTATTAATGGTTCAAAATTTTGATGTGGAACCCTAATCGTTAATCTAAGTTCGTCTCTGAAATCTGTGTTTTGAAAGTTTTCAGTTTGGATATAAGCATTAAACTTTTTTAAAGATTCTGAAATTTTTGTCTGAGAATTTTTAATGTCTGAAACTTCAATTTCTACATATCCATTTTTGATAATTTTCTTCGGAATTAAATTACTTTTTTCATCAATTTGGTCGCTTTCAGACATAGGTGGAGGTGGAACCAGTTTATCCGAGTTTTCTGGTTGGATAACATCCATTAATTTCGCATTAACAGCAACTTCATTCTTATTTAAATTCTCACTTTTGTTACAATTCAAAAGGAAAAAACAGCAGATTAGTAAAATATAATTTCGCATTTTTTAATACTTAATATTGCACTTTTTTAAAATAAAACTCAACAACCAAATTGGTCCAACTAAAAGAAATTGTAAGTCTTTTAAAAAACTTGGTTTTTTACCCTCAATTTTATGTCCGTAAAATTGACCGATCCAGGATAAAACAAATATTGTCAGAAAAACAATCCAGGAATCTGATCTGAAATTAATATTTATGTGAAAAATTATAAACTCGAAAATAAACATTATGAAAACCATGATCAGTGCAATTTTCCATGATAGTCTGAAATAAAAAATACTTACCAGTGCGATTGCAAGTAAAGTTATAATACTTATAAAACCAAAATATTCGATCAAAATATGAGGCGAAGGAATTAACGAAATAAATCCTAAAATGCTGAAAAAAATCAATGGCACACAAATCCAGTGAATAATTTTATTTTTTGGATTTTGATGACTTTCTGCATATTCAGCAAAAAGAAAATCTACTTTTTTCATTGTAAATATTTTTAACTTTAAGTAAAAGATCAAATATTTTTAGCTGATCTCAATTCCATTTTCCACTTTCACTTCCGGCTTTACAAAAGCCAGTTTGCCGTTATCTTTTGTAGTCAATAAAAGCATTCCTTGAGATTCTATTCCACGGATTTTTCTTGGTGCTAAATTTAATAAAATCATCACTTGTTTTCCCACACATTCTTCCGGCGTAAAACTTTCTGCAACGCCAGAAACTACAGTTCTAACGTCAACGCCTGTATCAACAGAAAACTTTAATAATTTATCGGCTTTTTCAACTTTTTCTGCCGTTAAGATTGTAGCGGTTCTAAGATCAATTTTTGTAAAATCATCATATTGAATTTCGTCCTTCATTGGGTTTGCTTTTAAATTGGTTTTTTTGTTGGATTGTTTGGTATTTTCTAATTTCTGAATCTGAAATTCTATTGTTTCATCTTCAATTTTAGAAAATAAAAGTGAAGCTTCATTTATTTTATGTCCGGTTTTTAAAAGTACATTATGACTTTCAACTTCCTGCCACGTTAGTTTTTCAGAATTAAACATTTTTAATAATTTCTCTGAACTAAATGGTAAAAATGGTTCACAAATTTGCGCTAAACCTGCAGCAATTTGTATCGCAACAAATAGAGAATTTGCAGCTTTTTCTTCATCGACTTTAATGGTTTTCCAGGGTTCTTCAATCTGTAAATATTGATTTCCAAAACGCGCCAAATTCATCATTGCAGAAAGCGCATTTCTAAATTCAAATTTGGTTAAAAATTGATCGACTTCTGTTGCGGCTTTTGATATTTCATTTAGTTCAATGGCGTTTTCATTACCAGCAGGAATTATGCCTTCATAAAATTTATTAATTAAAACCGCGACACGGTTAATAAAATTACCAAAAATGCCGACTAGTTCAGAATTATTTTTGGTTTGAAAATCTTTCCATGTAAAATTATTATCTTTAGTTTCAGGTGCCGAAGAAAGTAAAGCGTAGCGCAAAACATCCTGTTGACCCGGAAATTCTTCCACATATTCATGCGCCCAAACTGCCCAGTTTCTTGATGTTGAAATTTTATCGTTTTCAAGGTTTAAAAACTCAAAAGCAGGAACATTTGTTGGCATTTTATAATCGCCGTGCGCTTTCATCATTGCCGGAAAAATGATGCAATGAAAAACAATATTGTCTTTTCCGATGAAATGAACCAATTCAGAATCATCGCTTTGCCAATAATCTTTCCAGTTTTTACCGGTTTTTTCTGCCCATTCCTGAGTGAAAGAAATATAACCAATTGGCGCATCGAACCAAACATAAAGCACTTTTCCTTCTGCATTTGGCAAAGGAACAGGAACACCCCAATTTAAATCACGCGTCATGGCTCGGGGTTTTAAACCATCATTAAGCCAGGATTTTACTTGTCCGTAAACATTGGTTTTCCAATCATCTTTATGACCTTCTATGATCCATTTATTTAAAAACTCTTCGTAATCATTTAAAGGCAAATACCAGTTTTTAGTTTCTTTTAAAACAGGTTTATTTCCACTCAACATGGAGCGCGGATTGATCAGTTCTGAAGGTGAAAGGGTAGTTCCGCATTTTTCACATTGATCGCCGTACGCATTTTCATTGCCACAATTTGGACAAGTTCCTACGATGTAGCGGTCTGCTAAAAATTCATTGGCTTCTTCATCAAAATATTGCTCAGAAACTTCTTCGGTGAATTTATCCTTGTTATATAAGGTTGTAAAGAAATCTTGTGAAACCTGTTTGTGTTTTTTAGAAGTCGTTCTGGAATATTCATCAAAAGAAATCCCCAGATCTGAAAAAGATTTTTTTATGATCGTGTGATACTGATCGACAATATCCTGCGGTGTAACGCCTTCTTTCTTTGCTCGAATTGTAATAGGAATGCCGTGTTCATCAGAGCCACAAATAAATGCAACCTCTTTTCCCATTCTTCTTTCAAACCTTGCGTAGACATCTGCAGGAATGTAAACACCGGCAAGGTGGCCAATATGGACAGGTCCGTTTGCATAAGGAAGAGCCGCAGTAATTAATCTTTTATGATTCATTTTTTGAGAATAATATTATATGCAAATATAGTGATAATGCGAAAAATTACCGGTTTTTTTTTGATTGCCCGTCTTAAATTGGGACAATAATGTTTTTTTGTTAAACGTTTGTTTAATTTTTTGTTAAATTACAATAAAATTGCTTAAAATTTGTCAAAGAAATAGTGGTGAGTGCAACCGATTAACTAGTCCTGTCGTACTTTTTAGCGCTTGGTTTTAAAAAACTGATGTGAAATCTAAATTAATTTTATAATAACAAGATATTAATTAAATTTGAAAAGTATCTAAATAAGATATATAACATAATTAATCCATAAATTTATTTTTTGTGAAAAGCTATAACACAATTTTAAAGATCGCACCTGCATTTTTATTGTTCGGATCAATATTAAGTGCTCAAACAACTGATTCAGTCGGTACAAAAAAGATTGAAGAAGTAGTTCTTATTGGCTACGGAAAACAGAAAAAATCTGATGTTACAGGATCTATTACTTCCATTACATCAAAAGATTTTAACGGTGGAGCAACTTCGCCAGCACAACTTATTCAGGGGAAAACGCCTGGTGTGCAAATTACAACTAACAGTGGTGCTCCGGGCGCAGGTTCTTCCATTAGAATTCGTGGTGGTTCCAGTTTAAACGGCAGCAATTCTCCTTTAATAGTTATTGACGGAGTTCCACAGGATTTCTCAGGTATCAGTGGTGCAGCTGATCCATTATCATTAATTAATCCAAACGATATTGCATCCTTCGATATATTAAAAGATGCTTCTGCAACTGCTATTTATGGTAACAGAGCGTCAAATGGTGTAATTTTAATTACAACAAAAAAAGGAACTTCAGGAAAACTGAAAGTTAATTTTTCTACTCTGGCATCAGTTTCTGAAAAAATGGGCAATGTAGATGTATTAAACGCCGATGATTACCGCGCTTTTATCAATCAATATGCGACACCTACTTACAAAGCAAGATTAGGAAATTCTGATACCAACTGGCAGGATAAAATTTATCAACAAGCGTGGGGAACTGACAATAACCTGGCTCTTTCCGGTGGTTTAAAATGGTTGCCATACAGATTGTCTTTAGGATATAATGAGCAAAATGGTATCGTAAGAACAAATTCTTTTAAAAGATCAGCGATTGGTTTGAACTTAAATCCAGTATTATTTGATAAACATTTAAAAATTGATGTTAGTTTAAAAGGAACTTATACTGACAACAGATTTGTTGATGGTGGTGTTATTCCTACAGCGATTTTATTTGATCCTACACAAAGCGTTTATTCAGGAAACAATAATTTTGGCGGCTATTATGAAAATCTTTTAAATGGTGGTTTAAATGTGAATGGAACGGCGAACCCGCTTTCTACATTAATGGCGATTCATGACGTGACATCTGTTTATAGAGGTTTAGGAAATATCCAGCTTGATTATAAAGTTCACTTTTTACCAGATTTACATGTTAATGTAAATGCGGGCTACGATTATTCTAAAGGTGAAGGTAGAAAAACAGTTGATGCAAATTTACGTGCAGGATTTTTTAACAAAGGAAGCATCACGGAATTCACACAAGAAAAAAAGAATAAATTATTAGAAACTTACTTAAGTTACGTAAAGACTATTTCTGCAATTAATACTAATATAGATTTAACAGCAGGTTATTCTTACCAGGATTTTGAAACTATTAGTCCCGGAGGTACAACTTTCTTAGGAAATGCGGCTCCAACAACAAATCCGGATTTCTCAACAGGTTACACTTTACTTTCATTTTATGGTAGAGGTATTTTTACTGTTGCTGATAAATATATTTTATCTGCATCTGTGAGAAGAGATGGTTCATCAAGATTTTTTAATGGAACAAGAGATAATATCTACGGTGTTTTCCCAAGTGTTTCCGGTGCGTGGAAAATTAACGATGAAAATTTCTTAAAAGATAATAGAGTTGTAAGTACATTAAAACTGAGAGCAGGTTACGGAGAAACAGGTAATCAAGAAGTTGGATCTGATTTTCCTGCCTTTGCTAAATATAATTTAAGTGGAAATGGTGCACAATATCAGTTTGGAAGCACTTATTATTTCTTTTACAGACCAGAAATTTATAACCCAAATCTTACCTGGGAAACAACAACTACAAAAAATTTAGGTCTTGATTTTGGCTTTTTAAAGGAAAGAATAACGGGTTCTGTTGATATTTATCAAAAAGATACAAAAGATCTTCTGGTTGATTCACCAATCGCGGCAGGTGATTTAAGTAACCGTAATTTACTAAATGTAGGAAATTCTCAAAATAAAGGAATCGAAGGTTCAATAAATTTCGTACCTGTTAAAAAAGAGAACTTAAGTTGGGAAATTGGTTTTAATGCAACACATTTTAATCCTATTGTGACAAAATTACTGGAAAGATCCGATGCAACATTTAATATTCCTCAAGGAGGAATATCCGGAGGCGTGGGCAATACTGTGCAGGCACATGCAGTAGGATTTAATCCATATTCTTTTTACTTATATCAGCAGGTTTATGATGGTAGCGGAAATCCAATAGACGGCGTTTACGCAGACAGAAATGGTGATGGAAATATCACAGCTGCGGATAAATACTATTATAAATCTACAACACCGGATGCAATTTTAGGATTCAACACGAAATTAGTCTATAAAGATTGGGATTTCGGTATGAGCGGACGTGCAGTTTTAGGCAATTATGTTTATAACAATGCTGCTTCAAATAGTTCCATAGCTGCAGCGACTACTAATGATTATTTACAAAACGTTTATTCTACGACGCCTCAGTACAAATTCCAAAACTCTCAGTTTTTCTCTGATATTTTCGTAGAAAATGCTTCTTTCTTTAGATTGGATAATGTTAACATTGGGTATAATTTTAAAAACTTTTTGTCAACGCAAAGTAATATGAGAATCTATGCAATGGCGCAAAATGTTTTTGTAATCAGCAAATATACAGGAGTAGATCCGGAGGTTTTTAGTGGTATCGACAATGGTTACTATCAGTTACCTCACGTTTATTCATTAGGATTTAATTTTCAATTTTAATTAAAAGTACTTATATAATGAAATCAAATAAAATAAAATTTAGAGGTATAGTTACTGCATGTTCTGCAGTGGCCTTGCTTTCGCTTGGTTCTTGTGTGAAAGATCTTGAAAGAGAGCCGATCACTGATGTAACTTCAGCAAGTGTATTTGCAGATTTTGCAAACTATCCTAATGCCTTGGCTAAACTATATGGCGGTATCGCTGTTGGTGGACAGTCCGGTGGTGATGGAAGTCCTGATGTTGCAGGTATTGACGGAGGTTTTTCCAATTACATGAGACAAATGTACACTATGAATGTACTTACTACTGATGAAGCGGTAATTGCGTGGAATGATGGTACATTACAGACAATGCATAAAATGACCTGGGATTCTTCAAATGAATTTATCGGCGCCATTTATTACCGTATTTTTACTGAGATCGCATTTTGTAATGAGTTTCTTCGAAATACGACTGATGCAAAATTAGCTTCAAATAATATTTCTGGTGACAATCTTGCAAAAGCGAAAGTAATGCGTGCAGAAGCAAGATTTATTAGAGCACAATCATACGAAAATGCCTTGGATCTTTTTGGAAATGTACCTTTTCTTACAGAAGAAAATTTACCAGGTTCTACGACGCCACCAGCGGCGATCAAAAGAGCAGATCTTTTTAAATATGTAGAATCAGAACTTATTGCTTGTTCAGCTGAAATGTCTGCACCAAAAACCGGAGACTATGGAAGAGCAAACGCAGGTGCTGCTTATGCGCTTTTAGCAAGACTTTATTTAAATGCAAAAGTTTACACAGGAACTGATAGAAATACAGACTGTATCACTTACTGTAATAAAGTAATATCTGCAGGTTATTCCTTAAAACCTGTTTATGGACAATTATTTTTAGCAGATAATGATAAAAGTAATAACGAGCAGATTTTTTCTGTAAACTATGATGGAATCCGTACACAAACTTATGGTGGGTCAACTTATATGGTGCATGCATCTATCGGAGGTTCAATGCCTGCAAGTCAGTTTGGTGTGAATGGAGGATGGGGTGGTCTTCGTACTACAAGATCATTCGTAGATCTTTTCCCGGCAAATGGATCTGATAAAAGAGGAAATTTTTACACAGACGGACAAAGTAAAGAAATCAAAGATTTGTCTACTTTCACGGATGGTTATGCTTTCATTAAATACAAAAATGTTACATCTGCAAACGTACCAGGTTCAGACAATGCTGGAAATTTTGTTGATACAGATATTCCATTATACCGATTAGCAGATATTTATTTAATGTACGCAGAAGCAACATTAAGAGGTGGAGCAGGTGGAAATGTAGGAACAGCTTTAGGTTATGTAAATGCATTAAGACAAAGAGCTTACGGAAATGCTTCAGGTAATGTTGCAAGTATTGATCTAAACTTTATACTGGACGAAAGAGCACGTGAATTAAGCTGGGAATTTACCAGAAGAACAGATTTAATCCGTTTCGGTAAATTTACTACTGCTGCATATCTATGGCCATGGAAAGGTGGTGTTCAGGAAGGAAAAGCAGTAGAGTCTTACAGAGATTTATTCCCTATTCCAGCTAAAGATATTATCGCAAATTCAAATTTGGTTCAAAACCCAGGCTATTAAAAATAAAACTCAAAATAATATGAAAAATATTTTAAAATTTAGTTTTGTTGCATTGATCAGTTTCTTACTTTTCTCCTGCACGAAAAACGAAGATTTGGCAATGTTGACAACAACTACGCCTGGATCTTTAACAAGCAGTAAATCTGCAATAGTTCTAACTAAAGAAACTGCCGCAACTAATGCAGTAACTTTTAAATGGACTAATCCTAATGCTGGAACTTCAGTTGCTTATACTAATCAATTGCAGTTTGCTGTAAAAGGAACTAATTTTGCAAATCCAAAAACTGTTGATTTAGATAAAGGCGTAAATACTGTATCTTATAATGTGCAGGATTTTAACGCCGTAATGCTAAATTTAGGTTTGCCTTTAGATGGTACAAAAACAGATGTAGAAGCAAGAATTAAATCTACCGTTTATTCATTAGACGGTTCTGCTACTTCATTACCAGCTCCAACTTTTTCTCCGGCTATTAATTTAACAGTCACACCTTATGCTTTGATATCTTACCTTTATGCAGTTGGTGCATTTCAAGGTTGGAATATCGGTGCTGCACAGCCTTTGGTTTCTGCAACCAGTAATGGTGTTTATGTAGGTTACTTAAAATTCACTGATGCAAATTCAGAATTTTTAGTAGTTCCTGTTTTAGGAAGCTATGACAATAAGTTTGGTTCAAATGATAATGTTCATTTGATTAAAAACGGAGGTGATAATTTAAAAGCAGTAAATGCTGGTTACCAAAAAATAACGGTTGATACCAATCTTCTTACTTTCGGTCTTGCACCTTATGCAATGGGAATTGCAGGAAGTGGAACTCCTGGAGGATGGGATGAAAACGCAGCTGATATTCCGATGGCTTATAATTTTACTACTCAAAAATGGACAGCAACCGCAACTTTTAATGCGGGAGAAATTAAATTCAGAACTAACAGAAAATGGACTGAAAACTATGGTGGTTCAAACGGTACTATTTCTGGCGATAACATTGCAGTTACAGCAGGATTACATACTGTGACACTTGATTTAGTTAATCAAAAATATACTGTTAATTAAAATATTGACTATATTTTAACATAAAACTGTTGCTTTTCAGCAGCAGTTTTTTTATTTTTAAACATTAACAAAAAACTTTTATGAAAATATTTAAAATAAGTGGCTTAGCCCTAATTCTTGCAGGCTTTTCTTTGAGCGCTCAGTCCTTAAAATCCCCCGATGGAAAATTCGAAATGGATTTTAATTTAAAAAGTGGAGTTGCTTACTACAATTTAAAACTAAATAATAAAATTGTTGTAGAAGATTCAAAATTAGGACTTGAATTACTCAAAGATGGCGATATTCAGTTTGCTTCAGAATTGGAAAGCAAAAATAACCCGGGCAAAAATCTAAATTCAGGATTTGTAAAAACAGACGAAAAAAGAGATTCAAAAAACGAAACCTGGCAACCGGTTTTAGGAGAGAAAAAAAATTATATTAATAATTATAATGAATTGGCTGTTACTTTAAATCAAACCGCAAACGACCGAAGCATTGTTATCAAATTTCGATTATTTAATGATGGACTTGGTTTTAGATATGAATTTCCACAGCAGAAAAATTTAAATTATTTTGTCATTAAAGAAGAAGATTCCGAAATTAATTTTCCTACAGACATGAAAGCGTGGTGGCTTGCCGGAGATTATGATTCTGAGGAATACCAAACGCAAACTTCTAATATTTCAGAAATTCCAAAACTTTGGCCAACAAGTTATGACGGTAATGCGTCGCAAGCATTAATTAAAAATGGCGTTCAGATGCCTTTAATGCTAAAAAAAGAAGGTAAAGAACCATTATATATTAATCTTTCAGAAGCAGCATTAATTAATTATTCCGCTGCCAATTTAGAAGTTGACGCAAAAGAATTTAGTTTTAAAACGCATTTAACACCCGATGCGCAGGGAGCGAAAGGTTATATTCAAACACCTTCCGTTACGCCTTGGCGAACAATTATTGTCTCTCCAAAAGCCGAAGAAGTCCTGGCTTCAAAAATGATTTTTAACTTAAATGAACCCACAAGACTAAAAGACACTTCCTGGATTCATCCAACCAAATTCATGGGCGTTTGGTGGGAAATGATCATCGGGAAATCAAACTGGTCTTATTCAACTGCCGTAAATGTTCACATTGGTGAAACAGATTTTACGAAATTAACACCAAATGGAAAACACGCCGCAAACAATGATAAAGTAAAACAATACATCGATTTTGCTGCGAAAAATGGTTTTGATGCCATTCTTGTAGAAGGTTGGAATACCGGTTGGGAAGATTGGTTTGGTCACAGCAAAGAATTTGTTTTCGATTTCATCACACCTTATCCGGATTTTGATTTGCCAATGTTAAATGATTACGCACATGGAAAAGGCATAAAAATCATTATGCACCACGAAACCTCAGGATCTGCTGCAAATTATGAAAGATGGGCGCCCAAAGCATTCGATTTAATGAACAAATACGGTTATGATGCTGTCAAAACAGGTTACGTTGGAAATATCATTCCGCGTGGCGAGCACCATTATTCTCAATGGACAATCAATCATTACCAAAGAATTGTAGATCTTGCCGCAGAACATAAAATTATGATCGATTCCCACGAATCAATTCGTCCGACAGGTTTAAACAGAACTTATCCAAACTGGATCGCTGCGGAAGCTGCGCGTGGAACTGAATTTGAGGCATTTGGCGGAAATAATCCCGATCACCAAACCATTTTACCTTTTACCAGATACATGGGTGGACCGATGGATTACACGCCCGGAATTTTTCAAACAAAACTGGATTATTACTTTCCCGGAGACAAACGTTTTGTGAAAACTACTTTGGCAAAACAGTTGGCTCTGTACGTTGTGATGTATTCACCCTTACAAATGGCTGCCGATTTACCGGAAAATTATGAAAGACACATGGACGCTTTTCAGTTCATCAAAGACGTCGCATTAGATTGGGATGATTCGAAAATTTTGTTCGCAGAACCAGGCGATTATATTCACACCGCAAGAAAAGCAAAAGGCACCGACAATTGGTTCGTAGGCGGAATTACCGATGAAAACGCAAGAGATTACACCATCGATTTTTCATTTTTAGATCCAAATAAAAAATACGAAGCAACCGTTTACGAAGATGGAAAAGACGCAGATTACATTAATACTCCGCAATCTTACCACATTTATAAAAAAATAATTACCAGCAGAACAAAATTGCCAATGCATCTTGTAAGAAGCGGTGGTTACGCGATTTCTGTGAAACCATTTAAATAAAAACTAATACACTTTGTCGATGTTTTAAAGCGCAGAATCTTACTTTGACAAAGTTTTTTTAATTTATTAAATTAATCTCATGGATTTTTATTTTGCTATTTTAGAATTTATTGTTTTCCTCGCATTTTCATTATGGGTATTAAAAATATTTAAGAAAGATAATTATTTTTATCTAAAATTTTTCGGCTATATCATTCTTAGTTTTTTATTTATGCTTACTTCTCCAGAATTAATGAGGGAATTAAATGTAAAAAATTATTTTTTTGAAAATCCTTTAGTCTTAATAGTCGGACCTATATATTGGTTAATATTTTTGATAGTAATTATTTATGGTATAATTAGAAAAATTAAGTTTATTAAAAAGTCAAAAATATAAAATGAAAAAATTCCTTCTATTTCTCATCCTAATTTCCACATTCTCTTTTGCCCAAAAAACATTAGATAGAGTAGAACCGCCATTTTGGTGGCACGATATGAAAAACCCAGAAGTGCAAATTTTGCTTTACGGAAAAGACATTGCCACGAAAAATATCGAACTTTCCGACGGTATAAAAATCGAAAAATTAGAAAAAGTTGAAAACCCAAATTATGTTTTTTTAACTTTAAATACATCCGAAATAAAATCAGATCAATTTAAGATCAATGTTCTCGAATGCAAAAAAAATGTCGGTAATTACAACTATCAATTAAAAAACAGGAAATCAAATTCAGCCGACAGAAAATCTTACACTTCTTCGGATGTTGTCTATTTAATTATGCCCGACAGATTTGCAAACGGTGATGAAAAAAATGACTCCAGACCAGAATTGATAGAAAGGGTCAACCGGGCGGCACCAAACGGTCGTCATGGTGGCGATTTGCAGGGAATTATTAATCATTTGGATTACTTAAAAAAATTAGGCGTAACCTCGCTTTGGCTTACTCCCGTCAATGAAGATAACGAAAAAAGCTACAGTTATCACGGTTATGCCCAAACTGATCTATACAAAATTGACGGCAGATATGGAACCAATGAACAATACTCAAAACTATCTGCGGAATTAAAATCCCGGGATATGAAACTCATTCAGGACGTGGTAACCAACCATTGGGGAATTTCAGATTGGATTATTCAGGATTTACCGTCAAAAGACTGGATCCATCAATTTACAAAAGGTGAAGGAAAATATGGTTTCAAAAGATCAAACTATCAAACCAGTACGCAATTCGACACCAATGCCTCAGATATTGATAAAAAAACTGCGTTGGATGGTTGGTTTGATACCACAATGCCGGATTTAAATCAATCAAATCCATTTGTTTTAAATTATCTGACTCAGAATTCAATTTGGTGGATAGAATCTGCGGATTTAGACGGTTTGCGTGTAGATACTTATCCATTTAATGATAAAGAAACTCTTGCAAAATGGGGGAAATCTATCACGGACGAATATCCGAATTTTAATATTGTAGGTGAAACATGGATGCAAACGCCGCCGGAAATTGCGTTTTGGCAGAAAAATTCTAAAATCGGGGACATAGAAAATTTTAATTCGAATCTTCCTTCAGTAATGGATTTTAGTTTATTTTTCACAATGCCAAAAGCGTTCGATGTTAAAGATACTTCTAATAAAAGTATGTTAAAATTATACGAATCCTTCTCAAACGATTTTCTTTATCCAGACATTAATAATCTTCTTGTCTTTTTTGAAAACCATGATACCAATCGCTGGAATGAGATTTTTAATGGCGATATCAGATATTATAAAATGGCAATGGGTTTAATTTCAACAGTTCGTGGGATTCCACAGATTTATTATGGTTCAGAACTTGGAATGCGGGGCAACAAAGACAAATTGGGCGATTCAGATATTCGCCGTGATTTTCCGGGAGGTTGGAAAAATGACAAACAAAATGCCTTTGATCCTAAAACACAAACTGCTTCTCAAAAGGATTTTTACGATTTCACCTCAAAACTATTAAACTGGAGAAAGGATGAAACTGTTATTCACACTGGAAAGACCAAACATTATGTACCGGAAAATAACGTTTACGTTTATTTTAGATATGATGCAGAAAATGCTGTAATGGTCGTCATTAATAATAATGAAAAAGCTCAAAATTTAGATTTAGATCGTTTTGCAGAATCACTTCAAAATTATTCAGCTGGTAAAGATGCAATTACCGATAAATCCTATCAATTATCGCCAAATTCAAAATTAAATATTGAGCCAAAATCAATTTTAATTTTAGATTTAAAAAAGTAAACGAAAATTTAATTATATTTAATAAAAGTTTTCTAAATGACTAAAAAAACGCTCTTATTTTTCATCATAATTTTCACCAGTTTTGGTATTAAATCTTTTGCACAAAAGGAAAAATTGAATGAAAAAATCGAAACTAAAAATATTGTAGAAATGTTAGATGGTTTTAATAAAGCCGCAGGTTCAGCAGATTTTAAAAAGTATTTCGACTATTATGATGCAGATTCTTATTTCATGGGAACGGACGCTACAGAACGTTGGAATAAAAAAGAATTTATGGTTTGGGCAAAACCATTTTTCGATAAAGGAAAAGCCTGGAATTTCACCGCAATCAAAAGAAATATTTATTTTTCACCGAACGGAAAAATGGCTTGGTTTGATGAACTTTTAAGCACTCAAATGAAAATTTGCCGTGGATCTGGTGTTTTAGAAAAAACAAAATCTGGCTGGAAAGTAAAGCAATATGTTCTCTCCATTACCATTCCAAATTCGCTGTCAGAAGATATTACAATTTTAAAAGCACCGATAGAAGACAGTTTAATAGAAAAATTAACAAAATAAAAAATGATTTCAAATCAAAAAAATACAGTTTTTACCAAGAGAATAAAACCAAATCTCTCGATTCCACAAATCATAAATATGAGCATGGGATTTTTAGGAATTCAAATGGCATTCGGATTACAGAATGGAAACGCAAGTAGAATTCTTGCAAATTTGGGAGCAAATGTTGACCAATTATCCTGGTTTTGGCTGGTTGCACCAGTTACGGGTCTAATTGTTCAACCAATTATTGGTCATATGGGCGATAATACCTGGAGTCCACTTGGACGGAGAAAACCTTATTTTCTAATTGGAGCGATTCTTTGTGCGGTCGGTTTGGTTTTCCTGCCAAATGCTGCTTCTGTTAATGCGATGATTGGCGCAAGTGTTTTACTTTTAGCCGTTATTTTCCTCGCAATGATGGATCTTTCCGTTAATATTGCAATGGAACCTTTTCGCGCTTTGGTTGGTGATATGTTACCTAAACATCAAGGAACAATTGGTTTTTCTGTGCAAACTATTTTGATAGGAATTGGAGCTGTGATTGGTTCAGAAATGCCAAATTGGTTGACAAAACTGGGAGTTTCAAATGTCGCGCCCGAAGGTTTTGTAGCCGATAACGTTATTTATGCTTTTTATGTTGGCGCAGGAGTTTTAATGATTTCCATTTTATACACCATTTTTACGACAAAAGAATATTCCCCAAGAGAATTTGCAGAATTTGCAGGAGATGAAAGTATTGCAGAACCATCAAAATTTTCTGAAATGTTTAAGGATTTTGCGAAGATCCCGCCATTAATGAAAAAACTGGGAATTGTACAGTTCTTTTCCTGGTTCGCACTTTTCACCATGTGGGTCTTTACTACAACTGCCTTAGCAACCCACACTTTTGGATTGTCTCCTGAAGATACAAAATCACTGGAATTTAATAAAGCAGGTGATTTAACAGGGCATTTATTTGGACTTTATAATCTATTTGCAATTCCTTTCGCATTTTTATTAACACCAATTGCCAAACTTATTGGTAAGAAGCAAACGCACGCTTTGGCTTTATTTTGTGGTGGTTTAGGTTTAATTTCCATGTTTTTTATTAAAGATTCCGGGATGCTTTGGATTTCTATGGTCGGTCTTGGTTTCGCCTGGGCAAGTATTTTAGCGATGCCTTATGCCATGTTAATTGATGCAATTCCTACAAGAAAGATGGGCGTTTATATGGGAATATTTAATTTCTTTATTGTTATTCCACAAATCATTAATGGTATTTTTGGTGGACCAATTGTGAAAAACTTATTCGGAAATATGGCAATGGATTACGTTGTAGTTGGTGGAGTTTGTATGCTCATTGCCTCGGCGATCACAATGTTTTTGATTCAAAATGATGAGAATGAATCGACAAAAGAATTGCAGGAAGAAATTCAGCAGATTCATTTTTAAAAAAAGCTTAAATAATTTTAAAGTCCTGATTTTTCGTCAGGACTTTTTTTTTTGAAATGAGTTTTAAGAATTAATTTTTGTTTTAAATAAGTGATTTTTTTCATACGATAATTGAATGGTTTCTTACCTTATGTCAACAATAAGTCGTTTTTTTTATTATAATTTTACAATTATAAAATACTAAAAATCATGAAAACAGTTTTTCACAAATCAAATACAAGAGGTGGACAAAATCACGGATGGCTAAAATCATTTCACAGTTTTTCATTTGCCAACTTTTACGATCCTTCGAAAATGAATTTTGGAGCCTTAAGAGTTTTAAATGACGATACTGTAGAAAAAGGAATGGGTTTCGGACAACATGGCCATGCTAATATGGAGATCATTACCATTCCGATTTCCGGGAATTTGGCGCACAAAGATTCTATGGGAAATTCAGGAACGATTCAAAAAGGTGAGATTCAGATTATGAGTGCCGGAACTGGTATTCAACATTCAGAATTTAATGGAAGTAAAGAAAATCCTGTAGAATTTTTTCAAATTTGGGTGGTTCCAAACAAACAAAATGCAGAGCCGCGATATGATCAGTTTAAAATTTCAGATCAGGCTAAAATTAATGATTTTCAACAAATAATTTCGCCAAATAAAGATGATGCAGGAAGTTGGATCAATCAGGATTCATGGTTTAATCTACTAACTACGAACGAATTGACACATAAAAAATATAATTTAAATAAAGCAGAAAATGGCATTTATATTTTTGTAATTTCGGGCTCTGCAAAAATCGGCGATCAAACTTTAGAACAAAGAGATGCTGTTGGAATTTGGGAAGTTGAAAGTTTTGAAATTAAAGCCGCAGAAAATTCGGAGATCCTTTTGATTGAAGTTCCGATGAATATTTAAAAAACATCAAAATTAACGATAAATCGCCTTTTAAATTTAGATTTTACTTTAAATCAAAATTTAAAAAGCTACAAAAAAAACAAATAAAGTAATAAATAATAAATTATGAAAATAATAGCATTCGCCGGAAGTAATTCTGAAACATCTGTAAATAAAAAATTAATTCATTTCGCAGCGACTTATTTTGATGGTCATGAAGTCGAAGTTTTAGATTTAAATAATTATGAAATGCCCATTTATAAGCCGGAACGCGAAGCCGCAGGACTTCCACAACTGGCCCTGGATTTCGCAGCGAAAATCGACTCTTCTGATTTAATCTTAATGTCTTTGGCAGAATATAATTCAACTTACACAACAGCTTTTAAAAATGTTTTTGACTGGATTTCCCGAGTTAAAGACCGTAAACATTTTGGTGAAAAACCAATGTTTTTGATGACAGCAGCGCCGGGACCTGGTGGTGGAAAAAACGTAATGGAAGCATTTTTAAAACGCGCACCATTTAGCGGAACAACGGTTTTAGAGAATTTTATTTTACCTAAATTCAAAGATAATTTTGAAGAAGGAAAAGGGATTACAAATCCTAAATTAAAGACAGAATTTGAGCAAAAAATTGAAAGTGTAAAATCGCAGGTAAAATAATTTTTTAAATTTAAATCAGATTAGTTTTCAGATTATTTAAATAAATCTTATTTTTGCAAAACGAAAACACTCAACATTTGAAAAAGTTAATGCTTATTTTCACAAAACAACTTTTCCATGAAAATGGAGTCAAAATAAGCACCGATAAATAGTAAAAAGCCGACGCCTAAAAGTGTCGGCTTTTTTATTTAAATCAACTGAAAGAATTTGTTTTAGGACAACTTAAAAAATATAAAATATGAGCAATACTTATAAATCCGCCGGCGTCGATAAAGAAGAAGGCTACAAAACGGTTGACAAAATAAAATCGGCCGTGGCTGAAACGCATAATAAAAATGTTCTTAATAATCTTGGAAGTTTTGGTGCGTTTTACGAAATTGGAAATTATAAAAATCCCGTTTTGGTTTCGGGAACAGATGGCGTAGGAACGAAGTTAAAAATTGCTTTAGACACAAAAAATTACGACTCTATCGGCATTGATTGTTTCGCAATGTGCGCAAATGATATCGTTTGTCATGGTGCAAAACCACTATTTTTTCTTGATTATTTGGCTTGTGGAAAATTAGATTCTAACGTTGCTGCAGAAATTGTTTTAGGAATGGTGAAAGCCTGCAAAGACAATGAATGCGCTTTAATTGGTGGTGAAACGGCGGAAATGCCTGGAATGTATAAGGATGGTGATTACGATGTTGCAGGATTCTGTGTCGGAATTGTTGAGAAAGAAAATATTATTGATGGTTCAAAAATCAAATCTGGCGATGTGATTATTTGTTTGCCAAGTTCAGGTTTTCATTCTAATGGATTTTCTTTGGTAAGAAAAATTTTCCCGGATTTTAATGAAACTTTTGAAGGAAAACCACTTTTCGAAACTCTTTTAGTGCCAACAAAACTCTATTATCAGGATATTAAAAAGTTATCTGACAAAGTAGAAATTAGCGGAATTGCACACATTACTGGCGGCGGAATTATCGAAAATATCCCAAGAATTATTCCTGAAGGTTTGTGTGCAAAAATTGAAATCGACAAGATAGAAATTCCAAGCATCATGTTGGAATGCGAAAAACGCGGAAATATTGAACGACATGAAATGTTTGGAACGTTTAATATGGGCGTCGGAATGGTCGTTGTTGTTGATGAAAGTTTAGCTAATCAGGTTTTAGAAATTTTACCGGAAACTTATATAATTGGTGAAATCGTAGAAAATGACGAGAAATTTATTTTAAATTAATGAAAAATATTTGCATTCTACTTTCAGGTTCGGGAACCAATCTTCAAAATATTGCAGAGTGTATTTCTAACGGTGAAATTGAAAATGCTGAGATCAATTTAGTAATTGCAGATCGAGATTGTTTTGGTTTAGAACGCGCTCAAAATTTAGGTTTAAAATCAGTTTTAATTAAAAAAGGGAAAAATTTCACCGAAAACTTAGTAAATGAAATTCCAGAAAATATCGATTTGATTGTTTTGGCCGGATTTCTTTCCATTTTAAATAAAGAATTTTTCACTCAAATCTCTATTCCAATTATCAATATTCATCCATCATTATTACCAAAATTTGGTGGAAAAGGAATGTGGGGAAATCACGTTCACGAAGCGGTAATTACCGAAAACGCAACTGAAAGTGGCGCAACTGTTCATTATGTAACTGAAGAAGTAGACGCCGGAAATATTATTTTACAAAAATCTGTTCAAATTTCCGAAGGCGAAACTGCTGAAACTTTAGCCGAAAAAATTCATAAAATAGAATATGAAATTTTTCCGCAAGCCATTAATTTAATCTTAAAAAAATTACAAAACACTTGAAATTATTAAATATGAAAAAACTGTATTATTTTCTTTTCTTTTTAATTTCACTTTCTACTTTAAAAAGTCAAAATAAAACTTTAAAATTTGACCATAATTATATCGACTCAGAAAACCATTGGATCACTGTCAAAAACGATAAGACACCCGGACAGATTTTTTTCGCATACCTTTATTTTGATGAAAGTGGTGGGGGATATTCACTTAGATCTTTGGGTTCATTTAATTATGATAACGAAAAAATTTCTGATATTAAAAAGTCTGATAATGAAAAATCAGCAAATATTATGAGAGTTCCAAATGCTAAAATTGCCTTTGGATGGTTAGATAATTTTCAAGTTAAAGATTTAGGTTTACCTGAAGTACCTTTATATATGAAAGTGTATAATTCAATAGATGATAAAAATGAAAAAATAGTTGAAAGAGCGAGTTCGATGAATGGCTTAGGTGACAGTAAAAATGCGGTAGCACAATTACAGAAAGTTTACGACAATAAGTTTAAAAGTAAAAAATTATATTTTGAGATGGCTTATGCACTGAACGCATTAGGAAATTTTGAAATGGCAAAAAAAATTGCTGAAGAAGCATTAACAAATAATTTTAAGGATGAATTTATTGATAAGGAATATTTATACGCTCTGATACATTCTAATAATCTTGAAATTGCAGATCAATTTTTGAAAAAAAATATTTCTGAAATCAAAAGTCCTATAAACAGGGAAGAATCAATAGTTAATATTTTAAATTTTGCTTCAAAAAATAAACAAACTGTAATATTTAATTATTGGCTAAAATTTTATTACGGTGAATTTTCAAACAATGGAAAATATAAAGATGCCGTTAAAAAATTTGAATCTGATATAAATCAAAAATAAAATATTTAAAAATATCACATTCTGTCCAAAAAAATATTTATGAAAAAAAGAGTTCTAATTTCCGTTTCCGATAAAAGCAATTTAATAGAGTTTGCTCAATTTTTAGAAAGTAAAAATTACGAAATTATTTCGACTGGCGGCACTTTCAAACATTTAAAAGAAGCGGGTTTAAAACCCATTCAAATTGATGAAATAACAGAATTTCCGGAAATGTTAGACGGAAGAGTGAAAACTTTACATCCAAAAATTCATGGCGGTTTATTGGCTTTAAGAGAAAATTCTGAACACATGAAAACTATTGAAAACCATGAAATTGGTTTAATTGATATGGTAATTGTGAATCTTTATCCGTTTTTTGAAAATGCTGGTAGTGAAAAATCTTTAGCAGAAAAAATCGAATTTATTGATATTGGCGGCCCTTCAATGTTACGTTCTGGTGCGAAAAACTTTAAAGATGTTGTGGTTTTGACAGGTGTTAAAGATTATGATTTAATTCAAAAGGAAATGGAAAACGGCGAAGTTTCTTTTGAAACTAAAAAGAAATTAGCTGGAAAAGTTTTTAATTTAACTTCAGCTTACGACGCTGCGATTTCTAAAATGTTGTTAGAAGAAGAATTTCCTCAGTATTTAGAAGCGTCTTATAAGAAAGTTTCAGATTTAAGATACGGCGAAAATCCACATCAAAAAGCGGCATATTATGTTTCAACTGTTGAAAATGGCGCGATGAAAGATTTCGAAATTTTAGGCGGTAAAGAATTGTCATTTAATAATTTAAGAGATTTAGATCTTTGCTGGAAAGTGGTGAATGAATTTAAAAATGAAATGGTTTGTTGCGCTGTAAAACATTCTACACCTTGCGGCGTTGCCGTTGGAAATTCTGAATTAGAAACTTACAAAAAAGCCTTCGAATGCGACCCAATGTCAATCTTCGGTGGAATTGTAGGTATGAATTTTAAAGTTAATGCAAAAACTGCAGAAGAATTAAACAAAACATTTTTAGAAATAGTTGCGGCGACAGATTTTGACGATGACGCTTTAGAAATATTAAAAAAGAAAAAAAATCTTCGAATTATTAAAATTAAAAATACGGTTTCAGATGCGCAAACCTGGGTGAAAATAGATGGCGGAATGCTGGTTCAATCTGCAGACAATCAGTTTTCTGAAGATATAAAATGTGTTACAGAAACTCAACCAACAGAAACGCAAAAATCTGCGTTACTTTTTAGCCAAAGAATTGTAAAATACGTAAAATCCAACGCCATTGTCGTTTCAAACGGAACACAGGCTTTGGGAATTGGAGGCGGACAAGTCAACCGAATCTGGGCAACAGAACAAGCAATTTCCAGAGCGAAAGAAAAATTTTCCGGCGATTTAGTTTTAGCATCTGATGCATTTTTTCCATTTAGAGATGTTGTAGATTTTTGTGCAAAAGAGGGAATTACCGCAATTATTCAGCCCGGAGGTTCTATGAAAGATTCAGAATCGATCGAAGCAGCCGACGAACATAAAATTCCAATGCTTTTCACCGGAATGCGTCATTTTTTCCATTAAAATTAATTAGAAAAATTTGAGTTAAAAATTTGAGCACCATTCTTTAAAAACCTAAATTTGCAAATTAAAATATTAAGATTTCATTTAAGTAATTGCAAAAAAATCTCTTTGAAAAACAGAGTTAAAGCGACTACTTAGAGAAATAACATTTAAAACTACTTATGAAAATATTAATCGTCGGAAACGGCGCACGCGAATCTGCGCTCGGCGTAAAACTACAGGAAGACAAAAGAATCTCTAAAATATTTTTTGCAAAAGGAAATGCAACTACAGATAATATCGGTCAGAATTATTTTGAAAGCGACATTGTTTCACTTCGAAATTTAGCAATTCAAGAAAATATAGATTTAACGATCGTTGGACCTGAAGCGCCTTTAGTAGATGGAATCGTGGATGATTTTCGCAAACACGATCTGAAAATTTTTGGAGCAACAGCAAGATGTGCAAAACTTGAGGGAAGCAAAGCTTACTCTAAAAAGTTCATGCAGACTTACAATATAAAAACGGCAAAAGCACAAGTTTTTGAAGCGTATCACGATGCAATCGCTTATGTGAAAAACCACGATTATCCTTTGGTGATCAAAGCCAGCGGTTTGGCAGGTGGAAAAGGAGTTGTGGTTTGCGAAGATGTTTTGGAAGCCAACGCGACTATTCACAAATTTATGATTGACAGAATTTACGGTGATGCCGGAATTCAGCTCGTGATCGAAGATTTTTTAGAAGGTTACGAAGTTTCAATTATTGCTTTTTCAAACGGTCAAAAATTATTTCCATGTATTCCTGCGAAAGATTATAAAAAAGCCGGGAAAGGCGAAACCGGTGCAAATACCGGTGGAATGGGTTCCGCGGCGCCAAGTCCGGAGTGGACTGCTGAAAATCAAATCGACTTTGAAAAAAATATTCTTGAACCAACTATTTTTGGTTTGCAGGAGAAAAATTTAAATTTCCGCGGCTTTATATTTTTTGGTTTAATGGTCACAAAAAATGGCTGCTATTTACTGGAATACAATATGCGTCTTGGTGATCCTGAAACGCAGGTTTTAATGGCACTTTTAGAAAATAATTTGGTAGATACTATAGAATCCTGCTTAAATGGTGATGATGTCGAGCTTAAATTTTCTGATAAAAAAGCCGTTTGTTTGGTCATTTGTTCCGGCGGTTATCCGCAAAACTACGAAACTGGCTTCGAGATAAAAGGCACAGATAAAGTGGAACATTCCACCTTGCTTTTTGCAGGTGCTTCCCGCGAAGCAAAACGTATCGTGACGAGTGGTGGCCGCGTTCTAAGTCTCGTAGCAACTGGCGATTCTTTCGACGAAGCTCGTGATAAAGTTTATGCAGATGCGCTTCCGATACATTTCGACTACGCTTATTACCGCGACGATATTGGTAAATTTTAAAAAACTAAAGACGTAATTATTTGCGTCTTTTTTTTATATTTTTAGGAGCCGGGAACCTGCTATCCGCTGTATCTTTTTTATAATTTTTTAAATTTTCTACAAGTTCTAAAAAAATATAAAAAAGGATGCCGCTTCTATCAGGGCTAGTTACAGGTTTAGCTTCTTTTTAAATTTAAATTTTAAAAACTAATGTGCTCTAATGTTCGCTAATTTTCAGCATAAAAATAATACTAATGTGTTAAAAATGTAATTTCATATTTCAACAACTCAACAACTTAACAACTCAACAACTTCAAACCATGCAAAACGGTATATTAATTTTAGATTTCGGCTCACAATACAACCAATTGATTGGCAGAAGAATCCGTGAGATGGAAGTTTACTCAGAAATAATTCCTTTCAATACACCATTAGAAGAAATTTTAGCAAAAAAACCTGCAGGAATAATTCTTTCCGGCGGACCAAGTTCTGTCAATTCTGAAACGGCGAATTTAATTCCCAAAGAATTATTGGAATCTGGTATTCCGGTTTTAGGAATTTGCTACGGAATGCAATTGATCACTCATCTTTTAGGAGGAAAAGTATCGCGCGGAACAAAAGGCGAATACGGCAAAGCAGAATTAGAAATTACGGAAAACTGTGCTTTATTTGAGGGCGTTTCCAACAATTCCGTCGTTTGGATGAGCCATTTTGATGAAGTTGAAACCGTTCCGGAAAATTTTGAAGTCAACGGAAAATCCGGCGTTATTGCAGCAATCAGTAATTTAGAAAAAAATCTCTACGGAATTCAGTTTCATCCGGAAGTAACGCACACAGAAGAAGGCGGAAAGATGTTAACCAATTTTGTTTTCAACATTTGTAAAGCTGAGAAAAACTGGTTTTTAACGAATTACATTGAAAAAACAATTGACGAAATTAAAGAAAAAGTGGGCGATCAAAAAGTCATTCTTGGACTTTCCGGCGGTGTTGATTCTTCTGTTGCAGCAGTTCTAATTCACAGAGCAATTGGTGATCAATTGACCTGTATTTTTGTTGACACTGGTTTATTAAGAAAAGATGAGGATAAAAAAGTAATGAAAAACTACGGCGATCATTTTAATTTAAACATTAAATTAATCGATGCTTCCGAACGGTTTTTAACCAATTTAAAAGACATTTCAGATCCTGAACAAAAACGAAAAATTATTGGAAATGAATTTGTTGCCGTTTTCGACGAAGAATCCCACAAAATTAAAGGTGCAAAATTTTTAGCGCAAGGAACGATTTATCCGGATGTAATTGAAAGTCAGTCGGTAAAAGGACCTTCTGCGGTTATAAAATCGCATCATAATGTTGGCGGTTTGCCGGAAGAAATGGGCTTTGAATTAGTTGAGCCTTTGCGTGAGTTATTTAAAGATGAAGTAAGAAAAGTAGGCGAGGAATTGGGAATTCCGCATCACTTGGTTTATCGTCATCCATTTCCAGGTCCAGGTTTAGGAATCAGAATTTTGGGCGCGGTTGATGAAGAAAAAGTGAAAATCCTTCAGGAAGCAGACGATATTTTCATAGAAGAATTATACAAACATGACCTTTACGAAAAAGTGTCACAGGCTTTTGTGGTTTTACTTCCAGTGAAATCTGTCGGCGTAATGGGCGATGAGCGAACTTACGAATACACCGCAGTTGTTCGTTCGGCAAATACAATTGATTTTATGACTGCAACCTGGTCCAGATTGCCTTACGATTTTTTAGATTTAATTTCCAGCAGAATTATCAATGAAGTAAAAGGTATCAATAGAGTAGCGTATGATATTTCGAGCAAACCGCCAGCAACTATTGAGTGGGAATAATTACTTTTTGATTTACAAAAAAGCTACAATATATTCAAACTTTGCAGCCCGACTTGAGTGGAAATCCTTTTTTTGCATTTATAAAAAAAAGATTGGGAACGGAAGGCGGAAATGTCTGCCCAAAAAAATATCAAATTAGCTTTCGAGGTTATTAAATGTCTGCCCGGAAAATAATATTAAAAATTTTAAACGAGTTAAATTCTATTCAAAAAAATCCTAATTTTTTCCGCCGCCGCTTTCTTTTTCTACATCGGTTTTTGTACTTTCTTTTACTTTTTGATTCCCAAAACGTTTTACAATAGCGATTGAGAAACCGTGGTAATCAACTTCTGTTCTGTTTCTAAAAGTACCGATTGGCGCAAATGTAGTTTGATCAAAACTTAATTTTCTAAAAGGATTGATGAGTCTTAAAGTGCCTTCTAAGCCTAAATCCTTAAATATTTTCGTTGCCGAAATATTATGAAAAACACTCGGTTTGTTAGAAAAAGAGTTTCCATTATTTGGTGTGAAAAGCGTAAAAAATGCGTTTACGTTGATATCTTTATTGAATAAATTGGTATAAGAAAAGTTGGAAGAAGCGTTGAAATTTGTGAAATAATTTTGTCGGTTCAGGTTATTTTTTTGGTTAAAATCGCTTACATCATTATAATCTAAACCAACATTGAGATTGACGTTCAGTTTATTTTTAAAAAAAGTTTGATTTGTATTAAAATTTAAAGAATAGCGCAAAGATTTTCCATCAAAATTCACAGGCTGAGAAATAGTTTTTCCATCTTCTTTAAGATAAGTATTCCAAAAATCCTGATTCGTAAAAGAATAATTGGCCGAAAGGAAATATTTTTTAAACAGACCTAATTTTAAACCAATTCTGTCACTTGGATTAGGTTGAATATCAATATTTCCGCGATAAAATGTGCCATCATCGCTTGGTAATAAAAACGGATTAAATTCTGAATAATAAGGACGAAACAGATAATGATTATAAGTCGCACTTAAATTATAATTGTCAGAAAATGAGTATTTTAAAAGTAAATTAGGCAGTAAAACACCGTAAGAATCTGTTCGCGCAATATTACCAACATCTTGTTTTATTTTAAAATTAATGTATTCGTAACGCAATCCTACGCGGGTCTCAAGTTTTTTGAAATAGGTTTTTGAAAAGTTGATATAAAGCGAATTTAAATTTTCCTGGTAATGGAAATTATTACTTCGTAATGCATCAAAAACAAAAGCGTTGTTTGATAAATTTAGATAATCGTATGGAATTGCATTATTTCTAAAATCAATTTTCCCCCCAAATTCCAGCTGGCTTTGATTTTCAGCTTTGCCCAACGGTTGAGAATAATCTGCTTTTAAATAATATTCCCGATTTTCATTATTAGCCAAAATACTACTGCCGGTCGGGATTGGGCTATCACTGTTCGTCAAAATACGGTTGTTTGTATCCACAGTAGAATCGTAATTAAAACCTAAATTTAGATCTAAGATTTTATTTTTTTCTTTATCATAATATTTATAGAAAAGGTTATTGCCAAGATTGCGATTGAAGCCTTCTAAATTTTGATTTTGAATATAAGAACTTTGTAAAATATTATTTAATGTCGTATTTCCCAAAGCATTGGAGAAGGCATTTCGGTTGTATTGCGAAAATTCAACAATTAAACCAACCGTGTTTTTATCATTTAATTCCAATTCTGAAGAAGAAGAAAAAGATGGCGATTTTCCTCTCTCTTCACCTTCTGTCAAAATTTTAGTCAGTAAATTAGTATCATAAAAAAAATTCTCATTTTCGTTTTTAGAAATCCTCGTATTGTCGCCATAACTACCACTAAAAGATTGGGTAAAATTTGACTTATGGTAATTAATATTTAAATTCGAGTACTGAGAATTTTTGGCATTTTGGGTATTGTTTGCTGTAAAACTTCCCTTAAAACCTTCATTCGTTAATTTTTTTAAAACAATATTTATCACTTCGCCCGTAGTTTCATACTTCGCCGAGGGACTTGTGATAACTTCAATTTTCATGAGATTTTCCGCTGGAATGGTTTTTAAATATTCCTTTAAATCTTTTCCTGTAAAGATGGATTTTCTATCGTTTATGTAAACCGTCACATTTTCACCTTCCGCTTTCATCACATCATTATTATCAATACTAACGAGTGGAGTCATCTGAAGAATTTCCCAGGACGTATTTCCCGCCAAAATTGAACTGTTCGCCACATTAAAAATCGTTCGGTCTGCCTTGCTTTCCACAGTTGCTTTTTTGGCAATTATCGTAACCGCTTCAATTTCTTTCGATTTGACAGTATCTTTGGTTTGAGCCACAAATAAGGTTCCCAACAGCATTCCCAAACCGGAAAAGAGTAATTTCATGTAATTGTTTTCTATTAGACAATCAAAAAGAAACAAACGTTACATCTAAAAATTGAATTTTTTACAAACATTTGATTTTGAAATATCTAAATTTCCTTAATTTTGTTTTTAAACTTTTACAATTTTGCTTCAAAACTCACAATTAAAACTAAAACGAACTGCCACTTTAATTTCTATCCTCTCAAAGTATGGGTTTAAAGATGTTTTAGCGAGAATGAATGTTCAAAATAATGAACAAATCGTTCCCGATGAAGTTTTTAATAAATCCGTTTACGTTCGTATCAGAATGGCTTTGGAAGAATTGGGACCAACTTTTGTGAAGTTCGGACAGGCTTTCGCAGGTCGGGAAGATTTGTTGCCTGCAGAATTAATTGCTGAACTTCAAAAATTACAGGATAATGTAAATCTCGATGATCTCGATTTAGAAACTGTTTTAACAGAAAATCTTGGTGAAAATTATCAGGATTATTTTTCAGAGATTTCTCATCAACCTTTGGCATCGGCTTCTATCGCGCAGGTTTATTTAGCTAAATTAATTTCTGGCGAAAAAGTGGTGCTAAAAGTAAAGCGTCCAAAAATTGACAAAATGATCAAAGGTGATTTGCTTTTGATGAAAGATTTGGTTAAAGTTTTAAACCAGTATTTTGAATTTGCCGAGAATTTAAATTTAGAACAAGGTATCAATACTTTTGAAAAATCTCTCTTGCAGGAATTATCTTTCGTTAATGAACGTGAAAACATCGAACGTTTTGCGAAAAACTTCAAAGATGATTCCCGCACAATTGTTCCCAAAGTTTATCCAAATTTATCCAATAACGATGTGCTTTGTCTGGAATTTATTGATGGCTTTAAGATCACAGATTTTGCCTCAATTGAGAAAAATAATTTAAGCGCCTCAAAATTAGCGGAAGAATGTTTACAACTTTTTTTAGCACAAATTTTAGAACATGGATTTTTCCACGCTGATCCGCACGCAGGAAACATTTTGGTAACAAAAGAAGGTAAAATTATTTTCATCGATTTTGGTGCAACTGGAACTATTTTTCCATCTGACAGAGCATTTTTAGAAGATTTAATTATAAATTTAATTCTAAAAAATGTAGATCAACTCGTTGTTAATTTAAAGAAAGTCGCCATAAAATTTGAGATTAAAGACGAGAAAAAATTAAAAGATCAAATTTTAGAAATTTTAAATTTGGTTGATTCCAATTCTTTAAAAGATCTTAAATTGGAAATTTTAATAGAAAAATTCCAATCAATTTTATTTGAAAATAAGATCATCATGCCCGATTATTTTATTTTACTTTTTAAAGGTGTTACTTTAATTGAAGGCGTTGGAAGACTTTTAAATCCCGAGATGGACGTTATCAAAAGTGCGCAACCTTACATTTCAAAAATAATGTTGCAGCGTTTGGATCCAAAATATTTATTTGAGAAAGGACTTCAGAAACTAACAGAATTTCAAAATAATCTGCAAAATATTCCGGTTGAATTTCGAAGTGTTTTATCCAATTTAAATGAAGGAAATCTGACTTTTAAAACAAAAAGCGAAGAATTAAAAACCACCAATTTAATTATTAAACAAAGTGTGATTAATGTCGTTTTGGCTTTTGTTTTAGGAACAAATATTATTGCAACAGCACTAATCTTAACTTCAAATTTAAAACCTGTCCTTTTCGGAATGCCACTTTTGGCAGTTTTAGGATTTCTATTTTCTGCAATTTTAGGATTTATTTTAACTTTAAGATTATTAAAAAGATAAAGATTAAACGCTATAATTTTTTAAAAATTTCTCTCGCAGATTTTGCAGATGACGCAGATTTTTCTCATTTAATCTGGAATTTTAATCTGCTTAATCTGGCAAATCCGCGTGAAATTTTAATAATAAAAACTTCCAAGGCTTAGTGTCTTTTTAGCCGTGATAAAATCCACTTAAAAATGAATTCTTTGTGACTTTGTGGTAAAAACTTCAGAGTTAAATCAAGAGTTTTTTTTCCACTTCCTTTGCTTATCTTTGCAAAATGGAAATAAAGACGTTTGCAGATTTTGATTTGCCTGTAAAAGTGTTAGATGTTTTAGCAGATGACAACTTGTTTGAACCGACACCGATTCAGAAAAAAAGTTTTAGCCACATTCTTTCCGGCAGAGATGTGATGGGAATTGCCCAAACAGGAACTGGTAAAACTTTGGCGTATTTACTTCCCGTTTTAAAACAATGGAAATACAACAAAGCCGGAAATCCAACGGTTTTGGTTTTGGTTCCAACACGTGAATTAGTCGTTCAGGTGGCAGGAATTTTAGAAAATTTAGCGCAAAATCTTACAGCAAGAGTTATCGGAATTTACGGTGGTAAAAATATTAATACCCAAAAATTATTATTTAAAGATGGTTGTGATATTTTAGTTGGAACGCCAGGAAGAGTAATGGATCTGGCGATTGACAATGCTATTTCTTTGCGTGAAGTGAAGCAATTAGTAGTTGATGAATTTGATGAAATGTTGAATTTAGGTTTCCGTCCGCAACTCACGCACATTTTCGAAATGATGAAAGAAAAAAGACAAAATATTCTTTTTTCTGCGACAATGACAGAAAATGTAGATGCAATGTTGGCTGAATATTTCCGTAATCCGATCGAACTTTCTTTGGCAAAATCCGGAACACCATTAGAAAAAATTGAACAGATTGCTTACAAAGTTCAAAATTTTAATACTAAAATAAATCTTTTAGAAAATTTATTACAGACCAATTCAGATTTATCTAAAATTCTGATTTTCTGTAATAATAAGAAACATGCCGATTATCTTTTTACCAAAATTGATGAAGTTTTCCCTGGCGAATTTGATGTTATTCACTCAAATAAATCTCAGAATTACCGTTTGCGAGCGATGAGAAATTTTGAAAGTGAAGATCTTCGTGGAATTATCACCACTGACATTATGGCGCGTGGACTTGATATTTCAAATATTACACACGTTATTAATTTTGAAATTCCGGAAATCCCTGAACAATATATTCACAGAATCGGTCGAACCGGTCGTGCTGAAAAAGACGGAATTGCATTTTCTTTTGTAACGCCGGATGAAGAAGCGAGAATTTTAGAAATTGAAGTTTTGATGAATAAAGAACTTCAAAATTCTGACGTTCCTGAAAATGTTGTCTTTAATCCTGTAAAAATTGCGTCTGAACAAGAAGAAGTTTTTATGAAAGACATCGCACCGGTAAAAATGTACGAAGGCGGTGGCGCATTTCACGAAAGAAAAGAGAAAAACAAAAAAATCAATCTTGGCGGACCAACAAAAAGAAATCCACCAAAAACGAAACCTTCAAATCGTGGTCAGGCAAAAGCGAAAGCGAAAAAGAAAAAATAAATTGAAAAAATTAGAATTATTTTAAATATGGCTCAATTTTCTTTGCCCATAATTTATAGCCTTCCGATTTCATATGTAGCATATCTTCCAAAAAAAGTTCCTTTCGAACTTTTCCATTTGAATCAGTCATCGCATTTGTAATATCAATATACTTAGAATTTTTTTCTTTGTTTAAAAAATTTTTTATTAATGCATTAGTTTTAAGCATTTTATTCCAGTACTTTGTGCGACTTGGCGAGTTTTTAATGGAAACAAAATCCACTTCAATTTTAGGATAATATTGTCTTATTTTTTTATAAAAGTTTTTAAATCTATTGAATACTTCAGTTGAAGTTACATTTTCGTCTGCTGCAAAATCATTTTCACCGCAATAGATCAGAATTTGTTTTGGATCGTAAGGTTTTACTAAATCATCTGCAAAATAATTTAAATCAAGTAGAGTAGAACCACCGAAACCACGGTTAATAATCGTTTTCGTTGGAAAATAATCTGACACATTCGTCCATTTCCTGAAAGAAGAACTTCCTATTAGAAGTATGGCATTTTTTGGCGGCGGATTTTGCGCATCTAAAGTTTTAAAATTTTGAATTTCATCTGTAAAAGCATGTTTTTCCTGAGCGTTATATATAATTGAACTCAAAAGTAAAAATAAAAATATCAGTTTTTTCATTATAAATTTAATTAAGATATAAACTTAACAAAAAAAAATCAACCTGAAAATTCCTCTCAGGCTGATTTTAAAATTATAAAAAACGAGATTAACAACTCATTTTTACAATTTTCTTTGCATTTTCTGGTGTCTGATTTTTGTGTTCGCCAACGCCATCCATTTTTTTTCAATAAAAGAATTTTTAATTTGATCAAAAATTAACTGTAATATTTAAATTTAGAAATATAATTTGTTTATACCTTAACGCCAAACATATAACCCACCAAAGCAGATAATACCATTGCAATTGTTCCCCAAATTGTAATTCTCAAAATAGCTTTCGGAATACTTGAACCACCCGTTTTTGCTGCCATTGTTCCTAATATAATTAAAAATATAATTGTTGCTCCGTATAACCAATATTCCATTCCTTTTACAGATGCAAAAAGAATTACTAAAAGCGGTAAAACTCCACCAACTGAAAAAGCGGCACCTGAAGCTAATGCTGCTTGAATGGGATTTGCCTGACTGATTTCATTGATGCCTAATTCATCTCTAATGTGAGCTTCCAATGCGTTGTTTTCTGTTAACTCAACGGCAACTTGCAATGCGGTTTCTTTTTTCAAACCTCTTTTTTCATAGATCTGTGCCAATATCTGCAACTCTTCTGCTGGCATATCTCGTAATTCTTGAATTTCTCTTTCAATATCTGCTTTTTCGGTATCGGTTTGAGAACTTACTGAAACATATTCTCCCGCAGCCATAGATAAAGCTCCCGCAACCAAACCCGCAACTGTAGCTAAAATTATAGGTTCTCTTGTTGAACTTGCTGCAGCTATACCAATCGCTAAACTTGAAATAGAAATGATACCATCGTTAGCACCCAAAACAGCTGCTCTTAACCAATTGCTTCTGTGAATATAATGGCTGTCTAAATAGTTATCAATGGTTATGGTTTTATTCATTTTTTGAAATTAGTAGTTGTTTTATTTTTGTTTTATTGTGAAAAATTTTATTAAATTGATTTATTTTAACTACAATTACAAATGTAAGTATTTGTTATTTAACTATTTGACATATGAATTTCTAATTTAAATAAACAAAAGCGCTTCCATTGAATCGCTTTTGTTTTTTTATTTTAATTTAGTTGATCTCTGACTTTTGTTAATCGTCGTCCTCTTGTTCTCCTCCTTGTTCACTTGCATTTTGAGTTGTATTTGATGCGATTTCTGTGTGACGTATTTGACCTCCAAGATAACCGGTTCGGGCTACTAAAACAAAACTAATGATTGCTAAAACCAAGGTTATTTTTGTCACTGATTTTGCAAAGGAATTTTTAATATACTCAAGATAAATACTTAGTAGTGAAGCAATTCCAACTGCTATTAATGCGATTAGTGCATACATTGCAAAATCTGAGTGTTGTTCAATCACATTTTCTGAAACGCCTGTTATATTTTCAACGGTTTCCTCGGCACTTTCTCCTGTAATATATGCTATTGCTGCGCCCAAAGCAGATATGATTAACATATAGTGTGCAGCAATCATGGTAGTACTGCTTTTTTTCCAAATACCAAATCCTAAAACTAAAGTTCCTAAAAGCGAACCAAATATTGGAAGATGTGTAATTAATAAGTGAATGTGCGTTTGATCCATTATTTCTATATTTTAAAGTGAATTAACTTTAATAAATTTTTCTCCGCTCGTCATTGAAATTCCACAGCGTTTTGGTGCTGTTGTTTCATACGTATTCCCACACGTTGGACAAACGAAATAAGTTGAAGCCAATGTATTTGTCGTATTATTGTTTAAAGCTGCTAATGCATTTTCATAAAATACTTTATGTTTTTTTTCTGTTTTGTACGCATAGTTTAAACTAATTAATGCCAATTGATTTCCTGCTGCATCGGCATCTTTTAGAAAATTAGGATACATCGTTGTAGCTTCGTAGGTTTCGCCTTTGATAGCAAATTCTAAGTTTTCTTTTGTAGATTGAACCTTAACATCAAGCACTGCAGGTTTACCGGCAACTCCCATTTCTTCTAAAACTGCTTTGTGATTGTTGGCGTGTATATTTTCTGCTAAAGAAGCTGCTTTGAACAGCAATGCAATTTCTTTATAACCTTCTTCATTGGCTTTTTTAGAAAACGCGGCGTAACGAGCGGTTGCGTTTGATTCTCCATTAAATGCATCTTGCATATTGGTGATTGTTTTTGCTTTTGCTTCTTCCATGGTCATTGTTTTTTGCGTTGAAGATTCTGTATTATTTGCTCCTTTTTCTGTTGGATTTTTCATTTCATTGCTGTTCTCATTTGCTTTGCTACAAGCGTTTGATGAAAAAACAGCAACCATAAAAAGACTTACTAAAACTATTTTTTTTTCGCTATGGCTAAAAAAATTATTTTCTGAATATTTCCGATTTAGTGATTTCATCATTTCTATATTTTTTTAAATTTTGGGATTAATCTTTGTCGTTTTTTTCGTTTACTTCATTTTCTTTTTTTTCTCCCTTTTCTCCTTTTTCTGAAGATTTCTCTTTGGCTTCCTCAATTCTTGTTTCTGCAGAATCTTTTTCCTTAGGTGTAACCTCAACTTTTTCAGTTGATTCAGTGGTAACTTGATTTTCTGTTGATTTTCCTTCGGTTTTTTTACAAGAAGTAAAACTTAAGGTTCCTAAAAGTAGTGCGATTGTTAAAATTTGCGCTTTCATCATTTAATTGATTTTTAAGATTATTTATACGACAAAGGTAATCCTGGTCGTCTTTTACCTTTCTAAGTGGAATCTTAAAATCAACTAAAGTTTTTTAGGAAATGAACTGTAAATAGAATGTTGTGCCTTGATTTTTGACACTTTTTACGGAAATGGAAATGTTTTGAACTTCACACAATCTTTTTACGATAGAAAGACCAATTCCATTTCCAGGTATTTGAGAATTTCTGGAATCGTCTACTCTATAAAAACGATTGAACAATAAAGGTAATTTATCGGTTTCAATTCCAATTCCTTCGTCTGAAACGGACAGTATTTTTTCTAATGAATTCCAGGCAATATTTACAGAACCATTTATTTTATTGTATTTAATGGCATTAGAAATCAGGTTGTCTATTATTAATTCAAACAAAATTGGATCTGCTAAAACTGAAATTTCTTCAGGAATGGTATTTTTGAGGTGTATGCTGTTTTCACCGGCACAAGTTTCGTGATTGAGAACGCTTTTTGCAACAATATTACGTAACACAATTTGTTCATAGTTTGCTTTTAAAACACTTGATTCCAACCGGGCCAACTGTAATAATTGATCGTGTAATTGTGATAATCTATTGGTTTGACGCAATACTTCTTGCATTTTCGCTTCATATTGTTCGGCAGTTCGGGGTTTTCTTAAAAGCACTTCTATAATTCCTTTAATTGCCGTCAAAGGTGTTTGCATTTAGTGAGAAGCATCTGATGTAAATTGCTTTTGTTGGTAAAAACTATTTTCTAATCTGGTTAACAAGTGATTTATAGTAGTCGCTAATTGGTGTATTTCATCTTGATTTTCCGGTAATGGCAATCGAGAATTAATGTTGGTATAATTAATTTGTGAAGCAGAATGAATTAATTGATGAATGGGTGCAATGGCTTTGGAAGCCACAAAAGACATAATAAAATAGAGCATCAATAAAATAATAATATAAGTACTGATTAAAATGATCATCAAATTATGCAAAACATTATAGGATTCTTGTTGCGAAATTCCAATGGTAAGTTGACCAATTATTTTATGATGATCATTAAAAACAGGAAATTGTCCTTGTCTGATTTTTTGTTTATTGATGGTCGAGTTATAAAAAACCACCGTTGTGTTTTTTGGATTAAAAAGAAAGTGATCGTCTTGTAAATTAACCGATTTGAAGACGCTATTTCCGTTTACATCTACTATCTGAATAAATGTTGGATTTACTTCTATTTGCTTGTGTTCTGCTTCTTGCCATTCGGGCATTTTATTTACTATGATTTGGTGATCATCCCAATCTAAATTGGCAAAAACTTCATTTTTCTCAGTTGTTATGTCATCATCTAAATGTTTATAAGAAGTATAATAGACCACACTATAAATAGCTATAAATGCGACTGCTGTTAAGGAAGCTATCGCAAATAAATTATAAAAAGCAATTCTTTTTTTAAAACTAAATTTCATTCTTAGTCATTAATGATGTATCCAACTCCTCTGATGGTTTTTATAATTGATTCTTCGTTTTCCGTATCTAATTTTTTACGCAAAGTGTTGATAAAAACATCAATCACTGCGGTGTCTTTATCAAAATGAATGTCCCATATTTTTTCCATAATTCTGGAACGGCGACAAACTTTACCTTTATTGCGAAGTAATAATTCTAATAATCCGAATTCTTTTTGAGTTAATATAATTTGTTTCCCATTTTTAATTACTTGATGCGCATCAATATCCATTTGAATGGTACCAACTTTAAATAGTGATTGCTCACCAGTTTTATTTCGCATTAAAACTCTAATCCGCGCTAACAATTCTTCAAAAGCAAAAGGTTTTTTTAGATAATCATTTGCACCAGTTTCTAATCCGAAAATGGTATCATCTACTGTATCTTTTGCGGTTAAAAAAATAATCGGCACTTGTTGGTTTACTTTTCTTACGTTTCTACAAATTTCTATTCCACTCACACCCGGAAGCATCCAATCGAGTAACATCACATCGTATTCATCTGCAAAATCTAAAGCCAATTCTAAACCTTTTCTTCCATTATCAGCAACATCTACAGCAAAACCTTCTTCCTCAAGTCCTTCTTTTAAAAAACCAGATATAGCCGATTCGTCTTCTACAATTAAAATTCTCATTGCTAATTATTTTTTAAAGTTTTAATCTATTTTTCACTAAAATCTGGTAATGCTAATTCTACACCCGCTCCGTGCTGGTAAACCAATTGTCCACCTAAATAAGCCGTGCGGGAAACACCACCAATTACAGAAGCAAATAATACAACACTTGCTATTTTAATCCATTTGTTTAAAAACTTAAACCAATTAGCGACAATGTATAAAATTGAGGTAATTATTGCAAGCCAAAGCGTTATTACTGCAGCACTTTCGTGTAATTCAATTGCTTTTCCTAAAGTTCCGCCTTCCATACCTTCGCCAGCAGCATCACCAGACAAATAAGATGCAATTGTACCAAAAGTACCTAAAATCAAGAGGTAAAATGCTGTTTTATTGAAAAATGTTTTTTTTACAACAAATCCAGTTACTTCGCTAAGAAATCCGATCATAAGCAATGCTATCGGAAAATGTATAACCATTGCGTGTAAATGTGTGGCACTAATCATAATGTAAATATTTTTTACAAAGATTAAAAATCAGTATTTAGATTGGATTAATTAAATCTAAAGATTGCCTAAAATAATTTTTAAAAGTAAAACATAGTAATTCTAACTTGTAACATCAAACTCAATTAATTCTTTGTCTGTATAGTTAATAGTAAAAAAAAATCAACCATGCTTTTAAAATAATTTGTATTATTATAAATTTCAGTGCTTTAAAAAACAAAAAAATCGCAGTAAAATTTACCGCGATTTCCTATTTATTTAAGATTGAGATTAATAACTCATTTCAACAATTTCTTTAACATTGTCTGGCGTCAAGTTTTTATGTTCGCCAATTCCCGTCATTTTTCTTTCGATAAAAGTATCTTTAATTTTATCAGAAATACCTTCGTAATCTTTGGTGTAATCTGAAAGTTTAATATCAATTTCTAAACTTTTGAAAAATTCTTCCATTTTTTGAATGGCTTTTTCCGCTCTTTCATCAATTGAACCTTCAGTAATTCCCCAAACTCTTTCGCCATATTGCGCCAATTTTTCTTTTTTGGTTTCAAAATTAAAACGGTAGTGCGAAGGTGCAATTACGGCCAAAGTTCTAGCGTGATCAATTCCAAAATTGGCCGTTAATTCGTGACCAATCGCGTGAACTGCCCAATCTGTCGGCACACCTTTTTGGATCAAACCATTTAAAGCCATCGTGCAACACCACATAAAATTTCCTGCGGTATCGTAATTATAATCTTCATTAAGAAGCGGCTGCGACACTTCCTGCAAAGTTTGTAAAATACTTTCAGCAATCCTGTCCTGCAAAGTTGCCAAAGTCGGGTAGGTCATGTATTGTTCCAAAACGTGCATGTAAGCGTCCATCACGCCATTTGCCAATTGTTTTTTTGGAATACTTTTAATAACTTCCGGATCAAGAATTGAAAATTTTGGAAATAAACCTGGTCCTCCAGATGCTAGTTTTTCTTTTGTTTCTCTTCTTGAAACTACAAATCCAGAATTCATTTCTGAGCCGGTTGCAGGTAAAGTCAAAACACTTGCAAATTCTAATGCTTCGCCTTCTAAAACTCTCACAGGTTTTGTTAAAATATCCCAAGGTTCGCCTTCGTATTTTGCTGCGGCTGCAAGAAATTTTGTTCCGTCAATTACGGATCCACCGCCAACTGCTAAAAGAAAATCTATGTTTTTTTCTTTAATGATTTTTAAAGCATCCATCAAAGTTTCATATTCCGGATTAGCGGGAATTCCGCCAAATTCTTCAACACTAAAATCTTTTAAAGCAGATTTTACCTGATCATAAATACCATTTTTTTTAATACTTCCACCGCCGTAAAGCATTAAAATTTTAGCGTCTTTTGGAAGTTCTTCTGTGATTTTTTCTATCGTATTTTTACCGAAAATAATTTTTGTCGGATTTTTAAATTCAAAGTTTAACATATATTTTATTTAATGATGCAAATTTACGGATTGCCATTTTAAAATGCTGATAAATGAATGATAGATAAATGAGATAAAGAGAAGAAACACTTTAAAATCAACAGATTTTACGGAGATAAGTTTAACTCGTTTTATACTTTCTTAACATCTGAAAACTTCCTTTAAACCTAAAAATTCCGTACTTTTGTAAGATTGCAGATTTCTAAAATTCTGTGGTTTTAAAAGTAAAAATTTAAATGAGCGACAGCAAAGAATATATAGAAGTTTACGGAGCCCGTGAACACAATTTAAAAAACATTGACGTTAAAATTCCGAGAAATGAACTGGTCGTCATTACCGGACTTTCCGGAAGTGGAAAATCTTCCCTGGCTTTTGACACTATTTTCGCCGAAGGACAAAGGCGTTATATCGAAACTTTTTCGGCTTATGCGAGACAGTTTTTGGGCGGTTTAGAACGTCCCGATGTTGATAAAATTGACGGACTTTCCCCAGTAATTGCAATTGAGCAAAAAACAACGAATAAAAATCCACGTTCTACGGTTGGAACGGTGACGGAACTTTACGATTATCTACGTTTGCTTTTCGCGCGCGTTTCAGATGCTTATTCTCAAACTTCTGGCAGAAAACTCGTGAGTTATACGGAAGAGCAAATCCTTGAAACCATTAAAGAAAATTACCAAGACCAAAAAGTGCTTTTGCTTGCGCCGGTCGTACGTTCCAGAAAAGGACATTACCATGAACTTTTTGTGCAATATGCGAAGAAGGGTTACGGTCAAGCAAGAATTGACGGCGAATTACAAGATATTGAGTACGATTTAAAACTCGACCGTTACAAAACCCACGATATTGATATTGTGATCGACCGCTGGATCATCGGCGAAATGGCTTCAGAACTAAGAATGGAAAAATCTCTGAAAACCGCGATGCAAATGGGTGATGGTTTAATCGGAATTCAAAATCATGAAACTGGGGAATTGCAGTATTTTTCCCGAAATTTAATGGATGACGATACGGGAAATTCTTTGGCATTGCCCGAACCGAACACGTTCTCATTTAATTCCCCAAAAGGAAGTTGCCCAAATTGCAAAGGTCTGGGAATGGTAAAAAGAATTAACACTGATCATTTTGTAGAAAATCCGAAACTTTCCATTAACCAAGGCGCATTGTTGCCGTTGGAAGATATTAAATCCAATAAATGGATTTTGGGTCAAATTAAAAATATTCTTGAAATTTTTGGTCAGGATTTATCAACGCCGTTCAATAAAATTGATGAAGAAGCCTTTGATTATATTTACAATGGCTGTCATAAAGAAATTAGTAAAGATTTAAAACACGCCGGAATTACCAAAAAAATTAAAGTAAATTTTGACGGATTAATTCCCATTTTGGAAGAAATGGTGGAAAACAAGGAAAGTTATGACGCTGTTTTAATTGAGCGTCATTTTACCACCGAAGAAATTTGTCCTGTTTGCCACGGAACTCGATTGATGGCTTCCAGTTTAAGTTTTAAAATTGACGGCCAAAATATTGCAGAAATTAATGCGTTACCGCTCTCAGAATTAATGGACTGGCTTATTCAAATTGAACCAAAATTTAGCAAAAATAAAAAAATAATCGCCCACGAAATTTTAAAGGAAATCCGCACAAGATTGCAATTTCTTTTAGATGTTGGATTAGAATATTTAAGTTTAAGCCGAAGTTCACGAACGCTTTCTGGTGGGGAATCTCAAAGGATTCGTTTGGCGACACAAATTGGTTCGCAACTCGTGAATGTGCTTTATATTTTGGATGAACCTTCAATTGGTTTGCACCAAAGAGACAATGAAAGATTGATTGCTTCATTAAAAAATCTTCGTGATATCGGTAATTCCGTGATTGTTGTGGAGCATGATAAAGATATGATCTTGGAAGCGGATGAAGTTTTGGATATTGGTCCAAGAGCGGGAAAATTCGGTGGCGAAATTCTTTGGCAGGGAAAACCAGCAGATTTATTAAAAGCCGACACGATCACGGCAGATTATATAAATGGAAAAAGAAAAATTCCAATTCCAGAAGTCAGAAGAGAAGGCAACGGAAAATCAATTGTTTTAAAAGGCGCGACAGGAAATAATTTAAAAAATGTCAATCTCGAAATTCCCTTAGGAAAATTGGTTGTCGTAACCGGAATTTCCGGCAGTGGAAAATCCTCCTTAATTAATGGAACGCTTTATCCGATTCTTAATCAGCACATTTACAGAGCAGTAAAAGAACCTTTGCCTTATAAAAAAATTGAAGGAATCGATAATATCGACAAAATTGTGGATGTTGATCAAAGTCCGATTGGTAGAACGCCGCGTTCAAATCCCGCGACTTATACCGGAATGTTTACCGATATTAGAAATCTTTTTGCAGAATTACCGGAAAGTAAAATCCGTGGTTACAAACCGGGAAGATTTTCTTTTAACGTAAAAGGCGGACGCTGCGAAACTTGTCAAGGCGGCGGTTTGAAAGTCATTGAAATGAATTTTTTACCCGATGTTTATGTTCATTGCGAAACCTGTCATGGCAAAAGATTTAACCGAGAAACACTTGAAGTTCGTTACAAAGGAAAATCCATTTCCGATGTTTTGGAAATGACGATTGATGAAGCCGTGGATTTTTTCCAGCCAATTCCTAAAATTTTCATTAAAGTGAAGACTTTACAAGATGTTGGTTTGGGTTATATCACTCTTGGTCAACAATCTACGACACTTTCTGGTGGCGAAGCGCAGCGTATCAAACTCGCCACAGAATTATCTAAAAGAAATACTGGAAATACGCTTTATATTTTAGATGAACCCACGACAGGACTACATTTCGAGGACGTTCGGGTTTTAATGGAAGCCATCAATCAACTGGTAGAACTAGGGAATTCTTTTGTTATTATTGAGCATAATTTAGATGTTATAAAACTCGCAGATCACATTATCGATGTCGGTCCAGAAGGTGGAAAAAATGGTGGCGAAATTATCGCAAAAGGAACACCGGAACAGGTTGCAAAATCGAAAAGATCTTTGACAGCGCCGTTTTTGAGGAAAGAATTGGAAGTTTAAATTTTATTTAAGATAAATATTTAAAAGTTTTAAATTAATTTACAGAAAATTGAAAAAATATTGTAAAAATCAATTTAAATTTGAAGCCAAGTTTGAAGTTTAAATTAAACTAAATGATATGGTCGAAATTATCTTAAAAACAAAGCCAATTCAGCGGGCGATAATTAGTTTAATAATTGCATTAATAGTGGGATTTTCCGCTCATATTATAGGTACAAAAATTCTATTTTCACTCACGTTTTCATGGGTTGCTTTTGCCATCATTTTTTTGATTCTAAACTGGGTTATTGTCTTCAAAAGAAAATTGGAAGGAATTCGAAAAAAAAGCGCGTGAAGATGATGGAAGCGCTAGTTTTGTTTTTTTTATCATCCTGATTTCTTCCGTCTCAAGTATGTTTGCGGTTTTGATGCTAATAATTTCTAAAGATGACGCCGTCCGTGAAACTTCTTATTATCTTCCTACTGTAATTTCAGCGATGATATTGGCGTGGGCAACTGTTCATACACAATTTTTGTTTCATTATGCACATGAATATTATGATAAGGATGAGAAATGGAACAAAAAGCAGGCAGAAGGTTTGAATTTCCCCGGTGACGAATATCCCGATTATCTGGATTTTGCATATTATTCGTTTTGTATCGGTTGCACATTTCAGGTTTCAGATGTTGAAACAACCAGCAAAAGACTTAGAAATATAACGCTCATCCACAGTTTGATTTCATTTTTTATGAATACTTTTGTGGTGGCTTTAACGATTAATATGATTGCGGGATTAAGCAACTAATTTAATTTAAAAAATATATTTATTTTGAACTACGAGATCCGAGAAATGCAACCCGAAGATGGGGAAGTGGTACTTAAAATTTTCCAAGAAGGTATCGATTCTGAAAATGCGACTTTTGATAAAGAACCACCGACCTGGGAAGTTTGGGACACCAAACATTTTAATCTTTGCCGCTGGATTTTGGAAGATGAAAACAACGAAATAGTTGGTTGGGCAGCAATTCAACCGGTTAGTAACCGAGATTGTTTTCGTGGCGTGGCGGAAGTCAGTATTTATTTGACGTCAAAAGCGCAGGGAAAAGGTCTTGGCCAAATGTTGTTGCAAAAACTAATTTTAGACAGCGAAGAAAAAGAGTTCTGGACTTTGCAATCCGGGATTTTTCCTGAAAACGAAGCGAGTATTGCAGTTCACCATAAGTTCGGATTTGTCACCGTTGGAAGACGTGAAAAAATCGGGCAAATGAATGGGAAATGGCGGGATATAATTCTTTTGGAACGCCGCTCAAAAACCGTTGGGATTTAATTCATATATTTTTTTTCTCGCAGATTAATCAGATTCCGCAGATTTGTTTTATTGAAATTCTTTGCTAAATGAAATCACAGATTCGACGAAGTCAAATGCCTCTGCGAACTTTAAATTGAAATAGTTACTATAAAAAATCTTTGCGAACTCTGCGTTGAAGACTTTTCATTACTACAATAATGCTAATTTTTAAATAAATTTCTTGAAAAAACTCACCAAATTTTTACTCAATAAAATTCCACGACCAATTCTCATTAACATGAGCATTTTGGCGCGACCACTCATTATTTTATTTTTTAAGGGAAAAAACTTCACAGATCCAATTGATGGAAATTCTTACCGAAAATTCATGCCTTACGGATACGGAAAACAAAGGGAAAATGCACTTTCACCAGGCACTTTAAGCTTAGAAAGACACCGTCAAATGTGGCTATATCTAAAAAATGAAACCGATTTTTTTACGAAAAATTATAAGGTTTTACACATGGCGCCGGAACAGTCTTTTTTCAAAAGATTTCGGAAAATGAAAAATCTGGATTATTTAACAGCCGATTTATTCTCACCAATCGTAGATGTAAAAGCTGATATTTTAGATCTTCCTTTTGAAAATGAAAGTTTTGATGTTGTTTTTTGCAATCACGTTTTGGAACATATTGAAGACGATAGAAAAGCAATGTCTGAACTTTTTCGTGTGCTGAAACCCGGCGGTTGGGGAATTATCCAAGTTCCGATGAAAAATTCTTTAGAAAAAACTTACGAAGATTTTACGATAAAAGATCCAAAAGAACGACAAAAACATTTCGGACAATACGATCACGTTCGCTGGTATGGAATGGACTATTTTCAACGTTTGGAATGTGTCGGCTTTAAAGTAGATATCAATTATTATTCTAAAAAATTCTCTGCAGAAGATCGCAAACGCTTTGCTTTAATGGAAAATGAGATTTTGCCGGTTGTTTATAAATCCTAAGAATCTGAGAGATTTTCAAGCGCTTTCAGCATATCGATTCCTTTTCTCAAAACCGGTTTAAATAAATCGCCGTTTTTATTAATTCGTTCCAACGAATTCTCGATATTGAAATCGGTAGGTTTCAAACCAACTTTTAATTCTTCCCATTTTAAAGGCATAGAAACTGGCGCAAACTCTTTCGGACGAATGCTGTAAACGCTTGCTAATGTTTGTCCGCTACGGTTTTGAAGATAATCTAAATAGATTTTTTTATCACTTCTGGTTTTTAAAGCGCGTTCTAAAGTCGTCAGTTTTGGCAACTTTTTTTCCACTTTTTGCATTAAAATATGCGCGAAATTTTTCACCTGATCAAAAAAATATTGATTTTCCATCGGAACAAAAATGTGAATGCCAGAACTGCCGGAAGTTTTCGGAAAACCTTTGATTTTTGCTAAATCTAAAACCTCTTTCACTGCAAGCGCGGTTTCAATCACTTCATCGAAAGTATTTTTATCCGAAGGATCAAGATCGATGGCCATCCAGGTGGGGTTTTCTAAATTTTTAGTTGTAGAATTCCACGGATTTAGATCTATGCAACCTAAATTATTTAAGTAAGCCAGACTTTCTTTTGAGTTACAGATCAAATAATTAATGTCTTTATCATTAGAATCAGAATGAATTGCAACTTTCTCAATCCAATTTGGCGCATCATTTCCTGCGTCTTTTTGGTAGAAACTCAAACCTTTTATTCCATTCGGAAAACGGTTTAAAGATTGCGGACGATCTTTCAAATGCGGTAGAATATATTCCGAAACCGACTGGTAATATTCTACGACATCGCCCTTTGTAAAGCTACTTTCCGGAAAATAAATCTTTTCCTGATTAGTCAGTTTTAGATTTACGATCTCAATCTTACTTTTTTTCGAGATTGATTTTTTAATTCCTTTTTTAGGTTCGCTCTTTTGATATTCTAATTTTTCATCGTCCCGAAGATCTTCCACAGCCTTATCTTCACGCAAACCGATAAAAACAGGATGTCTAAAAACACCATCTTTGGTAATTTCGGTAAATTTTATTTCACAAATCAATTCCGGTTTAAGCCAGGTTGCAGGCGCATTAGTTTTTGGAACTTGTTCAAAAGGGCATTTTTTACTGATTAAAGGTTCAAAAACATTTGCTAAACTTTCTAAAGTTTCATCTGAAAAACCAGTTCCCGTATGTCCGCAATAAACCAATTTTTCATTTTCGTATTTACCTAAAATCAAAGCACCAAAAGATTTTCTCGAACCTTTTCCTTCTGTAAAACCGCAGATAATAACATCTTCAGTTTGCTGGAATTTAATTTTTAACCAATCATCAGAACGACTTCCTTCTACGTACTTACTATCGGCCTTTTTAGCGATCATTCCTTCAAGTTCCATAGATTTTATTTGCTCAAAAAAATCTTTGCCTTTTTCCGGAACATGATCGCAATATTTCACGACTTCATTTTCCACCAAAGCGTCTTTCAATAATTCTTTACGTTCCAGTAAAGTCAAACTTTCTGTGGAATGACCATTTAGCCAAAGCAAATCGAAAACCTGGTAAGTCAAAGCCATATTTGGATTTTCACCAATTTGCTGCAGTTTTTGAAAATCAGGTTTTCCTTCCGAATTAAACGCAACTATTTCACCATCCAGAATCATTTTATGATTTTGAGTTTCTAAAGCGTCAGAAACTTTGTGGAATTTTTCTTTGAAAGATAAACCATTACGAGAATAGAGTAGTGAAGCACTTTCCCGCAAATCAGCAATTGCGCGATAACCGTCCCATTTTATTTCAAAAACCCAGTCTTTTTTATCAAATGCCGCTTCCGCAGTTTTTGCGAGCATTGGTTTTATAAAATCTGTAAGTTTTTTTTCATTCGATAAAGCCGGCGTGTAATTTTTAAAACTTGATTTTACTCCAGGTTTATTGTCTGATTTTTTTTCCAAAACCTCAGAAACTTTAGAATTTTCGGAGATATGATTTTCTGCGTCATAATCAGTTTCTGCAAACTCATCTTTGTGTTTTATCAAAAGCCACGCATTGTCATCTTTCGGATTTTTAATTTTCACCAACGCAAATTCACCTTTCAATTTTTCCCCGTGAAGAATAAATTTTAAAGAACCTTTGTGAAGTTCATTTCTTAAAATTAAATCATCAGTTTTTCCCTCTTTTTTTTGTAAAGCTTCGTAAGTACCAGAATCCCAAATTTCTACCTCGCCCGCGCCGTAATTTCCTTTCGGAATTGAACCTTCAAAATCTTTATAAGAATAAGGATGATCTTCCACTTTCATCGCTAAGCGTTTATCAGCAGGATTTAATGAAGGACCTTTTGGAATGGCCCAACTTTTCAGAACGCCGTCCATTTCTAAACGAAAATCATAATGCAAACGCGAAGCAGCGTGTCTTTGGATCACAAAAATTAATTTGTTTTCACTGCTTTCTATCTTACCTTTTGGTTCAGAAGTTTCCTTAAAATCACGTTTTTTTTGATAATCTTCAAGGCTCATTTTACGAGGCTTTTTTTACTTTTTTCGGTTGTTCTAAACTCGCTTTCAACTGCGCCATCAAATCAACCACTTTGCCGGAATCTTCTTTTACTTCAACTCTTTTTACGGTTTTTCCTTTCGCTTTTTGCTTGATTATTTTCAATAATTTTTCAGCGTAAGTATCTTTAAATTCTTCCGGTTTAAAAACGTCAGACAATTGCTCAATTAAAGAAATTGCCATTTTTAATTCGGCGGGTTTTGGGTCTTTTTTCGTTGGTAATTTTAATTCAGAAACATCACGAATTTCCTGTGGAAATCGCAATTTGTTCATTACCAAAACGTCATCATTATAAGGACGAACCAATGCCAGCGCTTCTTTATCACGCATTACAAAGGTTCCGACGCCAACCATTCCTGTTTTTTTCAATGCTTTTATTAGTAATCTGTACGGATTTTCCCCATTTTTTTGCGGTTCTAAAAAGTAAGGTTTCTCGAAATACACAGAATCAATTTCTTCCTCTTTTACAAATTGCTCGATCGAAAAAATCTTGTTTTTTTCCGGACTTGCCGCTTCAAAATCCGACTTATCCAAAACCACATAATGATCATCAACCATGTAGCCTTTCACAATTTCGCTGTATTTCACTTCCTTCCCGGATTTCTCATTCACGCGCTTAAACTTGATATTAGAAAGATCATGAGAATCCAGCATGTCAAGATCCAGATTGCTGTCGTCCGTTGCAGAATAAATTTTTATGGGGATATTTACCAGGCCAAATCCGATGGCACCGTTCCAGATTGCTTTCATATTTTAGGTTTTAGTGTTTTGTGTTTTGTGTTTTGTATTTTTTGGGCAGACATTTGACTTTGTCGAATGCTTACTTTTAATTTTTTTATGGCAGCATTTCCGTCTTCCGTTCCCAATCTTTTTTTCAAATGCAAAAAAAGGATTTCCACTCAAGCCGGGCTGCAATTGCTTCATAAAAATAAGAGATTTTTTTGTAATAAAAGACGAAATTAGTTTCTTATTAGAAAATTAACTTCAAAACAAACGAAACTCTGCGTGAGGGATAGAAAGGGTGCGACCGAAGGAAGCAGTCTTTTGTGAAAAAAATTCATTTTTTTTCACAAAAGACCGGAACGAAGTGTAGCCCTGCATAGCCCGACCCGAGCCAAAAATAATAGAGTAGTGATGCGAAAATTTTCCGGCGAGGGGCACGCCCAAAACATTATGGTAAAAGAAGAATAAAATCATTAAATTTGCAGAACCATGCGGAAAATTTTCCGTTAAAATTTTAAAAACAAAACATGCATAAAGCAGGATTCGTCAATATTGTAGGAAAACCAAACGCGGGAAAATCTACCTTATTAAACCAATTAATGGGCGAAAAATTAGCGATCGTCACGCAAAAAGCACAAACAACCAGACATAGAATTTTTGGAATATATAATGAGGAAGACCTTCAAATTGTGTTTTCTGACACGCCTGGCGTTTTAGAACCAAAGTATGAACTTCAGGAGAAAATGATGGATTTTGTGAAAGATTCTTTGCAGGATGCGGACGTTTTTTTATTCATAGTTGATATAAAAGACCGCGACAAACCATCTGAATATCTGATTGAAAAATTGAATAAAATCCCGGTTCCAGTGTTGCTTTTACTGAATAAAGTGGATGAAACAACGCAGGAAAAAATGGAAGAAGCGGTGGCTTTTTGGCACAAACAAATTCCAAAAGCCGAAATTTTGCCGATTTCTGCATTGAAGGCTTACAACACGGATTATATTTTACCGAAATTAAAAGAACTTTTACCGGAAAATCCGCCATATTACGGGAAAGATCAGATCACAGACAAGCCGGAACGTTTTTTTGTAAATGAGACCATTCGCGAGAAAATCTTATTAAATTATGAAAAAGAAATTCCATATTCTGTGGAAGTTGTGACGGAACAATTTGTTGAGAAAGATACTGCAATTGTTATTGACGCCGTTATATATGTGGAAAGAGATAGTCAAAAAGGTATTATTATTGGCCATAAAGGCGAGATGATAAAAAAAGTGGGAACACAGGCAAGAGTTGATTTAGAGAAGTTTTTCGGCAAGAAAATCCATTTAAGTTTGTTCGTAAAAGTAAGAAAAGACTGGCGGAAAAATGAGCGCGATCTGAAAGGATTTGGTTATAGATAAGAATTTTCAATATTAATTTTTACGATAATATTTGAGGCAATTTGGAGGTTTAAAAGAAATTATTTAATTTTATTACATAATAATCAATATGAATTTAAATTCTGTTTCCTTTAATAAGAATGCATTAGCAATAGTTTTGGTCTTAGTAAGGATTTTTGTAGGCTTTGCAATGTTGACACATGGATACCCAAAACTTCAAAAACTATTATCAGGTGAAGAAATTCAATTTTACAATTTCTTAGGACTAGGTTCAAAATTCACACTTATACTAACTGTTTTTGCGGAAGTAATCTGTTCACTTTTTTTGATTTTAGGATTATTTACCAGAACATTCGCGATACCGTTGGTAATTACGATGGCTGTCGCAGCTTTCATAACACATGCTTCTGATGCTTTTGCCGAGAAAGAGATGGCAATGCTTTACCTTTCAATATATATTGTCATTCTTGTATGTGGCGGCGGACGGTATTCAATAGATGCCTTGGTTAGCAATAAAAAGAATTTTTAAAATTATATAAAATCATATCGGATCGAAAGGCTTTAATATATTCTATTTAACATAATATAAATTATAGGCATTTTTATAGGATTGAGATATTTTGTGTTTTTGCGGTATTACGGCTTTACCGCATATTTTTTGTAAAATGGCGGAAAACTATCAATTCCTGAACGTTCCTTATTTAAAACCAAAATTCCAATAGCATTTACTGATGTTGGTGCTCCGGCATTTATCAAATCTTCAACACCTCGATAAGAGCCCTGAAAATTTAAACCAAAAATATTTAAATTCGATGTGATTTGCAAATTTGAACCACGCGCTGAATTTGCTGAAGTAATTTTAAAATTTGTCCCCGGCAAAGGATCGAGAAATCTGCATCCGATGATATTCATGGTTCCACCAGTATGTGTAATTATATTTCCATCAGCAGGTGCACCACGTAAACCACGACCGAGGCCTGAATACCAAATGTTTTTTAAAGTAATATTATCCCCGGCATAGTGTATTGAGTTGTGGTTATAGATCATTCCTATCCCTTCAAGACGCACACCATCAACGCTTAAAGTCTCATTTGACCCGGTCCTTAAAATATATGTATTACAGTTTTGTGCACCGCGGCCAATAACAACACCACCAACATTATTGAAATAAAAAGCATTTCGAACCTGATTAGCCTGACAATCTATAAAAGTATGGGAGAGATTGTTTCCAAATGTTCCATTTCCTATTTTAAAGGCATTATTATAAAGCGTTTTATCTGCATCGTTAATATTACCAGCGATTGTAATATTGATTAATTCTGTTTCATCGTTCTGATTTGAGCCATCCAAAAAAACACCCGTGTCAAATTTTGTTTCACCATGAATGTGTATATTTTCAAATTTATTTTTGGTACTTGACCGCAAACTGCCGGCCGGAGGATTTGAAATACCATCGCCCCACACGGATCTAATTACATTTTTTACGCGTCCTGTTTCACCAACAACCTCAAAGTTTCCTAAATAACCATAGGCAACACCATTAAATAAAATCATGTCATTAATGTTAACACCATTCCGTAATCTTAAAGTTGTTGAAGTTCCTGCACCAGTCAATTTAAAACCTTTAACACTTTTAATCTCAATTGTTTTATCAATATCATAAATCGCAGCTGGCATATAAACTTCAGCGATCTGTATTGCCTGGGTTCCAAAATAATGTATTGAGGCTTTAATAGCTTTGTTTATAGCATCAGAATTATTACCATACCAGAGAACATTAATTCTGTTATCAGGAGTAACTCTTTTATAGTAAGTACTCCCCTTTTTTGAAAAGAATATTCCATCAACGTCCGAATCCTTAACTGGCATACCTACGGCATTTATGGTGGTAACAGTATAATTTACGTTTTCTTTACTTTTATCGTCGTAGAACTGTACAACCTGAGCGGAAGATAAAAATGTAATTAATATATGGAAAATAGAAATAAATTTTTTCATCCTTTTATTTTTTAGCTTATCTACAAATCAATAATATTACTTTGTCAGAGCAGATTTAATTTTATGACTATTTTAGTGGGAAATTGAATAATATTATTGTCCGAAGATAATAAATTATTAACCGAATTATCTTAATTATCTTTTTTTAGAAATAGTGCCTGTTAGAAGTATTAAATATATTAATAGTCAAAATATCTTTCTAATTTAACAATCGATATCTACATAAAATTTAAATACCAAAAATAAATCTTTTTATAATTGCATAAAAAATATTATTTTAAGAAAATATTAGATTTATAATTTTTAGAATAAGCTTCTATGAGAAATTTTATTCAAAACATTTTTTGCCCATTTAATTTGCAATTATTATCTGCTTTTTGTACTTTTAAATGTTTTTAAACTTATTATCTATGAAATATTTATGCTGCCCAATTTTATTAATCTTTGTTATTTCGTGTTCGAAAAAAGAAACCACTGAAAATAAAAAGCTGACGATACCGGATTCTGCAATTTCTTCCGGTGAATCTGCGTTTAGAGTGGAGAAAATTCCAGAGAATTGTTATTTAATGGTTACTGGTAAAGATTCTGCCGCAATACATTTGGTAGATAATTTAGGAACTGTCAGCGGCGAAATGGTTGTTAAAAACAGTGAAAAAGATTCTTCATCAGGCGAACTGGCAGGTTTTATAAGTGGAGATACCTTAAAATTAGATTATACTTTTCAAAGTGAAGGCGTTACATCAGAAAATGACATCTATTTTTTACAAAAAGAAAATGAGTTAATACAGGGTTTGGGGGATTATAAAAATACTAAATCTTTAAAATTTGACACTTCAAATAATTTTAAAAAATCAGACTGTAATCTGATAAGTAAAATTTTGAAATAAACAAATATGATCAAAAAAGTTGATGACTCGAAAAATAAATTAAGTCTTTCAGAATTGATTGATACCACAGGTTTTGTGGAACATGTTTCTGTTGACTGCATTATTTTTGGCTTTAATAAAAATGAACTAAAAGTATTGCTTCTAAAATACCACGAACTGGAAAGATGGTCTGTGCCCGGTGGATTTGTTTTTAAAAATGAAAGTCTGGATGATGCAGCAGCACGCACTTTATATGAAAGAACTCATCTTGAAAATTTATTTTTACAGCAGTTTTATACCTTTGGTGATGTTGAAAGGACGGATCAAAATAATCCACATCGCGAGCTGCTTAAAAGCAGGAATATAAGTGTTGACGCAAATCACTGGATCTATCAGCGTTTTATTTCTACTGCCTATTTTGCACTTATTGATTTTACGATATCTCACACATTTCCAGATACTTTCAACGAGACCTGCGCCTGGTTTTCCGTTGACGAATTACCAAAAATGGCTTTCGATCACGACGTTGTAATCAAAAAAGGTCTTGATTTTTTACGTAAAAATTTAGATTATAATATTGTAGGAAGCAATCTTTTGCCGGAAAAATTCACGATGAAAGAATTGCAAACCTTATATGAAACTATTTTAGATGAAAAATTTCGAAGAAATAATTTTCAGCGTAAAATATTGAGCCTTAATATCTTACAACGTTTAGAAAAACTTTATACAGGTTCTGCTAACAAAGCACCGTATCTCTATAAATTTTTAAATAAATAATACCTTTAAAATTTCCTCAAAATTTTTAAAAATCTTACTTTAGACAAAATTTAAAGTATGTCTTACTACCATCTTTCCTCAATTCCCGACTATTTCGGAATGGATCAGTTATTAACTGAAGAACATAAATTGATCCGTCAATCTGTGAGAGATTGGGTTGAAAATTTTGTGATGCCAAAGATTGATGAAGCTGCACAAAATCATACAGATTTACCTAATCTAATGAAAGAATTGGGCGCAATTGGCGCTTTAGGACCCTATATTCCGGAAGAATATGGCGGTTCGGGTTTAGATCAAATTTCTTACGGAATCATTATGCAGGAACTTGAACGCGGTGATTCTGCTGTTCGTTCTGCCGCATCTGTACAATCTTCTTTGGTAATGTTTCCTATTAATGAATTTGGAAGTGAAGAACAAAAAAAGAAATTTTTGCCCAAATTGGCAATTGGCGAATTGATAGGTTCATTTGGTCTTACTGAACCAAATCACGGTTCAGATCCAAGTTCGATGGAAAGTCATTTCACAGATGAAGGCGATCATTATTTACTAAATGGTGCGAAAATGTGGATCACAAATGCACCGGTTTGTGACATCGCAGTTATTTGGGCAAAAGATGAAAGCGGAAAAGTACGCGGATTAATTGTTGAACGTGCTTTTGAAGGATTTACAACACCAGAAACACATAATAAATGGAGTCTTCGTGCAAGTAAAACAGGAGAATTGGTTTTTTCAAATGTTAAAGTGCCGAAAGAAAATTTATTACCAAATGTTTCAGGTCTGAAAGGACCTTTATCTTGTTTAAATTCTGCGCGGTACGGCATTTCCTGGGGCGTAATTGGTGCTGCAATTGACTGTTACTGCACCGCTTTGCAATATGCGAAGGAAAGAAAACAATTCGGAAAAGCAATTGCAGGATTTCAACTTCAACAGAAAAAATTGGCTGAATTTGTAACAGAAATTACAAAATCACAATTACTTTGCTGGCAATTGGGGAATCTTAAAAATGATCATAAAGCAACGCCTGCACAAATTTCTATGGCTAAAAGAAATAACGTAAAAATGGCAATTGATATCGCAAGAGAATCCAGACAAATTCTCGGCGGAATGGGTATCATGGGAGAATTTCCGATGATGCGACACGCTGCAAATCTAGAATCTGTAATCACTTATGAAGGAACGCACGACGTTCATTTATTGATCACCGGAATGGACATTACGGGTTTAAACGCTTTTAATTAGAAAAAGAAACAGGAATATTTTCTGTAAAAGTCAATTCCGGATTTAAAATTTCCAGTATTAAATTTTTAATACTTTTTAAAGGCATTTCCAGATTTTTTAAATTTAAAGAAGTTTCTTCGTAAATTTCTAAACTTTGAACGCCTTTTCCGGTTTCCGCAAAACTCCAAATTCCGCATTCCAATTGATTTTCCGGGAAAATTTTTGCTGATAATACTGCAAAAGCATACAAGCTGAGTTGTAATGGTTGCATCATTGTTTTATTACTTAGAAGCATTTCAATCTTTTCTTCTTTTGGTTTTAAAAAAATATTGGTTGCTTTTTTTGTCTTATAGTCAATAATTCTTAAAACGCCGTCTAATCTGTCAACACGGTCAATAAAACCGTAGATATTAATATTTTCCACGTCTGAAACTGAAAGTTTTATGTTTTCTATTTTTAATTCTAAAGCTAATATTTCAAGCTGATGTCCATTTTTAATTAAATTTAGATCATATCTTAAAATATCGGTCACTACTCTACTTGCGATCGATTTATGAATAAAATTCATTCCCTTCAGATAAAAATCTTTTTCATGATTTAAAATTACAATTGCATGATTTAAAGCTTCATCCACTATTGTAATTAAATCTTCTAAATATTTGTCATTTAATACTTTACCTAAAATTTTTTCGTATAAGTACTGAAGTGAATAATGGACTAAATTACCAAAATTTCTTTGCGAAAGTTCTTCTTCCACTTCGTCTTCAGAATAAGTATTTAAAATTTTAGACAGATAAAAATCAATCGGATTATAAAGATAACTACTCAAATGTGAGGCAGAAACCCGATTTTTCCAAAGTTTTAATTTCTCCAAAACTTCCGGCGTTTTCTCAATGACCATCACATCTTGATTAACCGGTTCGATAGTATTTTCTACAACCAAATTTTCTATTTTATGACCACTTTCAATTTCCAGTTGTGTAATAAATCTGCTCTTTTCTCCTGTATTTACGCCTGAACTTAAAGCATTATAGAGCAGATAAACATTTTTTGAATCCTGTAATAAGCGGTAAAAATGATACGCATAAATGCCATCATTCTCTAAAAAAGTATGGAGATCAAATTCCCGGCGAACATCAAAAGGCAAATAGGTATTTTGAGAATTTCCTAGCGGTAATTTTCCTTCATTAACAGATAATAAAATGATGTTTTCAAAGTTTAAAAGCCGAGTTTCTAAAAGTCCCATAACCTGTAAACCTTGCAGAGGTTCACCTTGAAAATCAATACTTTCTGTATTAACGAGTTGATTAATTAAAACTTCTAAACTTTCAACATCCATCTCAAAATTGTAATCCTGAAGCTGATTTTTTAAAGTCTTAAAAGAAGTTTCAAAATGAGAAATATTTTCAAAAACAATATCGTCTAAATCTAAAAATTTTAGTTGAAAACAGTAATTTATAAGTTGTTTTAAAAAGTCTTTTGCCGACTTTTTTTGAAATAAATTAAAATATGACAAACTGGAAAGTTCATTTTCCAACATCTTTTTAGAGATGTAAATAATATTTCTTTCCTGTAATAATTTTTGAAAATTTTGAATGATTAAAAAATCATTTTCAGCTTTTGGTAGTTCGTCTAAGATAGGCAAAACATCTTTGTAATAATAAGATGAGCTTTGTTTGTGAAGTTGTTTTTGAAGATGAAATAATTTCTTCATCGCGTTAGAAAATTCAAGATTTTTTAAAGGAAATCCCATCGTAATATTAATGCGGTTTATCGTGATTAACGCATCTAAAGTGGGCGGAAGTAAATTTTCGTCAAGTAAAACAATGGCAGTTTTGCTGAAATCAAACTGCTCTATATTACCATTTGAAAGTTCATTAAAAATTTCAGGCAGCAACTTTGTCTGTGAAATATTACCAGAAACTTCAAAAATTTTGATGTTTTTTTCTTGCTTAAAATCATTTTCAATCCAGTTAAATTCCCGACTGTCATTGAATTCTGGCCACGTTTTATGTTCGCGTAGAAACTTTCCTGATTCCTGACGAAAATCTTTCATGTAATAATCGTCTGCTTGAAAATAACAAATTCCTTTATCCCATTTCAGAAGTTCTTTAACTAATTTTTTTTCAGTTGGCGTGAATGCGTTAAAACCGCAAAACACGAATTTAGTTTCAGTTTCACTTACGAAATCTTCGATCTTATTTCGCACCATTTCGTGCAACATTCCGCCTGTTGCATAATTTTTTTCCTGTAATTTTAATTTTAAAAGTGGAAGGAAATTCCGCTGTTTTCGCCAAAAATTTAAAAATTTATTCCTTGGATTATCTTCGTCAGGATTCAGATTTTCCGACCAGTTTTTAATGCGTTCTTCGTCAAACATAAAATCTAAGACCGCAATATCAGAATCTGAAAATTTGAGCATATCGTCCCAATCTTTTAAAACTGTGGGAAACCATTTTAAGAATGTTCCAAAATCTTCTTCATGTTGCGTTTTGTAAACTTCAAAAGCGAAAAGCCAAAGCGCAATTCCTTTGATATGTTGGGTTTCGCCGATATCTTTTAAAAGTTCTTCAATGGTGAAAAATCGTGGTAAAAATCCACTGTAATTTTTTTCTGCCAAAATTCTTTTAATAAAGACAACCGGTCTTTTTCCCGGTAAAACAAGATTAAAGTTGGAAAGATCTTCACTTTTTTCAAGTAAATCGTCGATTATTTTATTTAAGAATTTCATTGAAAAAATTGAATTTTTGTTCTAAAAGGAATTTTAAATTTAAGCAAAATCAAATAAAAAAGTTGAATGAAAATTAAGAATTAAAATTTCCTTTAGAAAGATAAACTACTTTTTTGGTTTCAAAAAATTCTTCTTCGAAATAACTTTTTAAAGGGATAATCTCAGCTTTTAAGCCTTGTAATTCTTCGGCAAGTTCACCACCTTTTAAATACAAAACGCCATTATGCTTCGTATTTATTTGCTCTTTTTCAAATTTACCTCTTAACCAACGCAGAAAAACAGGCATTTGCGTCACTGCTCTACTTACCACAAAATGAAATTTTCCTTTTATATTTTCTGCTCTTTCATGAAAAGCTTCTACATTTTTTAAATCCAAACTTTCAGCAACGGCTTTAACAACAGTAATTTTTTTACCAATAGAATCAACCAAAGTAAATTGTGTTTCTGGAAATAAAATAGCTAAAGGAATCCCTGGAAAACCCCCGCCAGTACCAATATCCAATACTTTCGTATTCGGTGAAAAAGCCATTACTTTTGCGATTCCCAGAGAATGCAAAATGTGCTTTTCATATAAGGAATCTAAATCTTTTCTGGAAATGACATTTATTTTTTCATTCCATTCCGTGTATAATTCTTGTAGCGAAGCAAATTGATTTATTTGGTTTTCTGAAAGATCCGGAAAATATTTGGTGATGATTTCTTTAGACATAATTTAAAATATATTGCAAAAATAAAGGTTTTAAGATTGAAATGAAAGTGCTTAACTCAAATCAAATTTTTATATTTGTTAAAACTAAATATACATGAATTTACTATCTGACAGACTGAACCGATTAAGTTTTTCCCAAACTTTTGTAATGTCAAATAAAGCGCGTGAAATGAAGGCGAAAGGTTTAGATGTAATAAGTCTGACTTTAGGCGAACCTGATTTTGATGTTCCAGAAAATGTTAAACAGGCTGCTTTTACAGCTATAAATGAAAACTACAGTCATTACAGTCCGGTCCCGGGATTTATGGAACTTCGTGAAGCAGTAAGTTTTAAATTAAAAAGAGATAATAATTTAGATTTTAAACCAAGCCAAATCTGCGTTTCCAATGGGGCAAAACAATCAATTATAAATGTCTTGGCAGCACTTTTAAATGTAGGCGATGAAGTGATTTTACCAACGCCTTATTGGGTAAGTTACGATGAAATGGTGAAAATGATGGATGGAACATCTGTTTTTATAAAAACGGATTACACAACAGATTTTAAAATGACTGCCGAACAATTAGAAGCAGCAATTACGCCTAAAACAAAAGCGCTTTTATACAGTTCTCCCTGCAACCCATCAGGAAGTTATTATACTTATGAAGAATTAAAATCTCTCGCAAAAGTGATTGAAAAATATCCGCATGTAACGGTGATTTCAGATGAGATCTATGAATTTATAAATTATGAAACCAAGCATGTTTCGATAGCACAATTTGATGAAATTAAAAATCAGGTTGCTGTAATTAATGGAATGTCAAAAGCTTATGCAATGACCGGCTGGAGAATTGGTTATTCTGCCTGTCCGGAATGGTTAGCAAAAGGATGTGAAAAAATTCAGGGACAAATGACAAGTGGTGCAAATACCGTTGCGCAAAGAGCTTCAATAACTGCCTTGGAAACCGATCCATCAGAATATCATTTTATGATCGAAGCCTTTCAAAAAAGACGTGATTTAACTTTTGACCTTTTAAAAGATATCAAAGGTTTTAAATTATTTTTACCAAAATCTGCATTTTATTTTTTCCCGGATATTTCTTATTATATTGGAAAAACTCTAGATGGTGTAAAAATTAACGATTCCGATGATTTTTCTATGTTTTTATTAGAAAAAGCCAATGTTGCGACGGTTGGTGGCGTTTCATTTGGAAGTCCGGAATGTATGAGAATTTCTTACGCGTCGTCCGAGGAAATTTTAAAAGAAGCAATGAAAAGAATAAAAGAATGTCTGGAAAACGCGGTTGAAAGTTAGAAACAAAAAATTTAATAGAAAAAAAAGACTTCAAAATATTGAAGTCTTTTCTATTTTTTAAAAATCTCTAATGAAAGGTTTTTCTTCATCAGAAATAATTCCAAGCGCTTCGTAAATATATTTAAAAGTTGAAAGCAAAACCGGTTTTCCTTCAATTACACAAACATCATGTTCAAAATGCGCGGATGGCGACATATCTAAACTTGTGACCGTCCAGCCGTCTTTGTGAAATTTGACTTTTTCTGTTCCTAAGTTTATCATTGGTTCAATTGCGAGAACGATTCCGTCTTTTATGACTTTTCCGCTGCCTTTTCTGCCGTAATTGGGAACTTGTGGATCTTCGTGCATTTTTTTGCCCAAACCATGACCAACTAATTCTCTAACAACACCATAACCTGCTTTTTCGCAATAATTCTGGATTGCATAAGAAATATCTCCAACTCTTTTTCCCCGAACACATTGCTCAATTCCTTTATACAAAGACTCTTTGGTTATTTTTAATAATTTTTTAGTTTCCGGCGCTACTTCTCCTACCTGAAAAGAATAAGCGTGATCTCCGTAAAAACCATTCATGTAAACGCCGCAGTCAACAGATAAAATATCACCTTCTTCCAAAGGTTTCTCATTTGGAATGCCGTGAACAACTTCTGCATTTGGGGAAATGCATAAATTATTGGGGAAACCATACATTCCTAAAAATGCTGGTTCGCCGCCGTTGTCACGTATAAATTCTCCACCTAATTTATCTAAATGCAAAGTTGTAGCGCCAGGTTTTATTTCCTTAGCTAAAAGTCCTAAAGTTTTGGAGACCAATTGCGCACTTTCGCGCATCAAGCGAAGTTCTTCTATCGTTTTTAACTGAATCATTTTCTTATTTTACCAAAAAAGGCCTTTCTTTTTATCTTTTTTAATTTTAGAATACGCTAAAACTTCTGTACCTTCAACTCTAAATTCTATTCTCTCTGTTACAATTCTATAAATTTCACCCCAACCAGGAAAACCTCCTAAATTGCGGTCATCAATAAATAGGTCAGCATCAATTTTTCTGGACTGTGTTTGTAAATCAAATACTTCACCTTCAAAACTGGAATTAACAGCGTAAAACTCTACTCCATTCTTTTTGCAAAATTCTACAGCTTCATCCAAAGTTTTTCCATGTCTGTATGTCCATAAAATTAATCTGTAACCTTCAGCCTGGAATTTTTTTAAAGTTTCAAAAGCAAATGTTTTTGGTTTTCCAATTCCAGGGTAAGCATCATCAACGACTGTACCGTCGAAGTCTATTGCTAGTTTTTTATTAGTAGTCATTCCTAAATTTAATTGTGCAAATATATAAAATAAAAAAAGTGTTGAAAAATCAACACTTTGTAAATTTAATTTAATTTTTTAAGATTTGATCCATTTAAACTGATATTCCAAATCAGGAGTTGCAATACGTTCTGTAATTTTTTGCAGTCTTGATGGCAATTTCATTAAATATTCCTGTGCTTTTTGCGCTTTTTCAGTTAGATTGGTCAAATGCTCTATTTTCCATTCAGAAAGTAAATCAGCTAAAATATCAATATAATCCTGTCCGGTATAAACCATACATCTTTGCGCAGCGTCAGAGAAATGACTCCAAAGTTCACCAGCTTGCTGACCTGATTCACGCATTAAATGTGCCGGCATCACAATTTTTTTTCGCATCATATCTTCAAAGGCCAAAACCATTTCAGATGGATCTAATTCTAAAATTCTGGTAACAAAACTCTTATATGCTTTTGCATGTCTGGCTTCATCTGCAGCGATCATCCCGCACATTTGGGCTAATTTTTTATTACCAGCCTGTTTTGCAAACGTTCCTACCCTTCTGTGGGAAACATTGGTTGCAGTTTCCTGAAAACTTGTGTAGATAAAATTTCTATACGGATCCATTGTAGTTCCAATATCCAAACCATCTTGAATCAAATGCTGAGTTGTTATTTCAACTTCACGCATATTAACCCTTCCACATAAATAAAGGTATTTGTTTAGCAAATCTCCATGTCTGTTTTCTTCCGCAGTCCAGTGTCTGATCCAGCTTGCCCAACCAGAACCGCCTCCTTCCTGATTCACACCATCAATTCCCATCAACCAGGATTCGTAGGTTGGAAGTGCTTCTTCTGTAATTGTGTCACCAATAAGAGTGACAAATAAGTCATAAGGCATTTCCTGCGCAAGACTTTGCAATTCCTGAAGTTCGTATTTAAAATTATCTGAAGTAGGATCTGGTAAATAATCTGAAGGTTGCCAAATTTTATCAACAGGAGTAAGATAAGAGTTTTTAAAATCCTCCACTTCTTTCCCCAAATTATTCATTACTTCTAACCTGACTAATTTATTGTACATTTTATATTTTTAAAAGGATGTTGCAAAAGTAATATTTAAAATATTATTTTTAGCATAGTATTTCGTTAAATATCTCTATTATCGTGATTGCAATTAGCTTACCAAAACATTACCAGTCATTATCTCCGGAATTTTAATTCCCATCACATGCAAAATTGAAGGTGCAACATCGCCTAATTTACCTTTTTCCAAAGCCCACGTTTTTTCTTTATCCATCACGATCAAAGGCACTAAATTAGTTGAATGTTGCGTATTTGGCGAACCATCTGGATTGATCATTACATCACTGTTTCCATGATCGGCTAATATAAATACTGCATAATTATGCTCGAAAGCTAGTTTCGCCACCTTTTCTATACACGAATCAACAACTTCCGCAGCTTTCACTGCCGCTTCAAAAACGCCGGTATGACCTACCATGTCTGTATTTGCAAAATTTAAACAAATAAAATCGGACGTTTCATTTTCAATTTCGGGCAATATTTTTTCAGTGATATCATAGGCTGACATTTCAGGTTTAAAATCATAAGTCGGGACATCCTTTGGACTGGGACAAAGCAATCTTCTTTCACCTTCAAAAAGTTCTTCACGACCGCCGGAAAAGAAAAATGTAACATGCGGATACTTTTCAGTTTCTGCTACCCGAATTTGAGTTTTTCCATTTTTTTCTAAAACTTCACCAAGTGTTTCTGTTAAAACTTTTTCGTCAAAAACGACCTGCACATTTTCAAATTCTTTATCATAATTAGTCATAGTGACATAATATAGATTTAATTTTTGCATATGATAGTCAGGAAAATCTTTTTGGCAAAGAACCTCGGAGATCTCTCTTCCACGATCTGTTCGGAAATTAAAACAGAAAACAACATCGTCATTTTCAATTTTAGCGACAGGTAAATGATTGTCGCCTTCTAAAATTATTGGTTTTAAAAATTCATCCGTAATGTTTTCATCATAGGATTTTTGAATACTTTCTAAAATATCTTTTGAGTGCGCTCCTTCTCCATTCACCATTGCATCGTACGCTAATTTCACGCGTTCCCAACGTTTGTCACGATCCATTGCATAGTATCTTCCGACTACAGTTGCCAGTTTTCCGGTAGAAATTTTCATGTGGTCTAAAAGTTCTGCGATAAAATCCTTTCCTGAATGCGGATCGCAATCACGACCGTCTGTAAATGCGTGAACAAAAACATTTTTATCCAAACCATATTCTGCCGCTGCAGTTAGTAATCCTTTTAAATGATTAATATGAGAATGAACACCGCCGTCAGATGTCAAACCAATAAAATGAAGTTTCTTAGAATTTTCTTTTGCATATTTGAACGCATCAGTTATTACGTTTTCTTTTCCTAATGTAGCATTTTCAACAGCCATATTTAGCTTCACCAAATTTTGATAAACTACCCTTCCGGCGCCCAAATTCATATGTCCAACTTCGGAATTACCCATTTGACCAAATGGTAAACCAACCGCAGGTCCGCTTGCTTCGAGAGTTGTGTGCGGAAAATTTTCATAGCAGGAATCGATAAAAGGTGTGTTTGCAGTTGCAAGTGCAGAAACTTCAGGATTTAATCCCAAACCCCACCCATCAAGTATGGCGAGTATGGCTTTTTTTGACATTTTTGTTTGATTTTAGTACAACAAATTTACAAAATTGAAAATGGTAATAATAATTTTTTAGTAATAAATTAATTAAAAATGCCATTCAGGAGCATGGCGCAAATTCCGACGAAAAGCCAGAATCGTAATAAATTTAATGTCAAAAATTTAGAATTTTTTAAATTATTCACTAAAAAATAAATACAGAAAATAAAAACGAAAATCCCTAACGCGAAATAATAAGTCCATATATTATTCAGACCATTATGATCAATAATCTTCATTGAAATTAGAATATCAATTACTATTAAAAAAACAAGATTGACGATTGTTACTTTATTTCCAAAAACATTTGGGATCGTGGAATAATTAAAAATCTTATCAGCGTTTTTCGTCAACGTATCTTTTAAAACATCTAGAATAAGCAAAGTAAAAAATAAAAATAAAGCCGAATAAACAATTTCTAAAGAAAAATTTCTATAATAAATTAAAATTCCAAAAAATGGATAAAGCGTTAATGCGACGAAAGTTATATTGTTTAAAAATAATATTTTGCTTAATTTATGACTATAAAACCACATTAAAAATTGATAAATTAATAGAAATAAAAATATTCGTGAAGACAGTAACGCTGCTATTCCCAGAGATGACAGATTTAAAAAAATATAGGCATAAAGAAAATACCGCTGTTTTAGAAAATTCTGGATTCTGCTTCTAAATGGTTTTGTTAAAATATCTTTTTCCTTATCGTAAAATTGATTGATAATGCCACCCGCCAAAATACTTAGTAACGAACAAAGAATTAAACCATGAACTTTATAATCAAAAATAAAAATTCGGAAAGATTCAAATTTATTAAAAAGAAAATAGGTAGAAACGTAAAGTGCAAAGGCTAAAAGCGCCGTAACAAAAACTTTAGCACCTAATAGAAAACCAAAAAACTGAGAAATTCTGTAAAAAAGACTTTTGTTCAAAATACAGAATTTTTAGATTAAAATCTGTAAATCACTTCTTTGTCGAAACCTTCGAGCATTTTTTCTGCTTTCGGATAATCTTTAGAAAAACCTAAAATATAACCGCCGCCGCCACTTCCGCAAAGCTTTAAATAATAAGCGTTTGACTCTAGACCTTTCTTCCAGGCCATCCAGATATTTTCCGGAATCATTGGTTTAAAATGTTCAAAAGCCCAAAAAGATAATTTTTTCAAATTTTTAAAGAATGGATTCATTTCTTTTTTCAAAAAGGTATCAATGCAAGCATTGTTGTAGCGAATAAATTCTTCTTTTAATGTTTTACGGAAACCTTCATTCTTCAATTTTTCAAAGAAAATCTGAATCATTGGACCGGTTTCACCAACAGAACCTGAATCAATCAGGAAAATAGCGCCTTTACCAGCTTCCTGTTTTGGGATAGAAACTTTGTCCACATTATTGCGATCTTCAATTAAAATCGGCAAATTCATGTAACAAATCAATGGATCAATACCTGAACTTTTGCCGTGAAAATAACTTTCCAGCAAACCAAAAACCACTTTAAGATTTTTTAAACCTTCCTTGCTAATGCTTTCAGGCGTGCGTTTTATTACAGAATATTTTTCAAAAATAGCCGCAACCAAAGCGCCGGAACTTCCTACGCCATAACCTTGCGGAATATTAGAATCAAAAAATAAACCTTTTGAAATATCTTTTTTGAGTGAGTCAATATTTAATTGAAAATCTTCTGGAAGATCGATTTTTTCTAGATAATCTGAATATTTATTTAAAGAAAGATTTGACTTTTTCTCAAAATCAGAATTTAAATCAGAAAACTTTAATGTGCCTTTATAAAAGCTGTAAGGAACCGTCAGACCTTGAGAGTCTTCAATGATTCCATATTCTCCAAAAAGAAGGATCTTAGCGTAAAATAAAGGGTTTGTCATTTAATCTATTAACGTTGCAAATATACAAAATAAAGCAGACTTAAATTTATTTTGAATCAAGCGGTTTTGAATTAAGAAAACGTATTAAAATCAGGCCAATTGCGAAGAAAAATGACATTCCTATAAATGCGTAATGCATATTGTGAAATTTCTGAATTACCACGCCAAAAATTAAAGACCCTAAAATGATGGCTAATTTTTCTAAAACGTCATAAAAACTGAAATAGGTAGTATTATCCATTGAATCTTCCGGTAATAATTTAGAATATGTTGAGCGGGACATTGCCTGCAAACCTCCCATTACCAAACCAATAAATGCCGCTAAAATATAAAACTGCATCTCAACTTTAGGGTTTTCTTTATTTAGAAAGTAAGCGGATAAACAGCAAATGATCCAGATAAAAACGGCAATACTGATCACATTTTTGTTCCCTATTTTTTGAGAAAGTTTTGAGAAAGCCAATGCTCCAAAAATAGCAACTATTTGAATAACTAAGATGGTAATAATCAATTTATACTGGTCTTCATCTCTTGTGAAAATTTCTGAAGTACCGAATAAAGTAGCCATTAAGAAAATCGTTTGCATCCCAACGCTATAGAAGAAAAATGAAGATAAAAAGAATTTCAAATTACGGTTTTTAAAGAGATCTTTTCCCACTTTAAACAATTCCCGAAAACTTTCTTTAGCAACATCTACATAAAAGGCGATATTATCTTTTAAAACTTCAAAGAAACCGCCGTGTTCTTCGTGTCCCTTGAAGATATTTTTATAATTTAAAAGCACAAGATCTTTTGGTAAATTATCTTTAACCAAACCAAATTGTGGTAAATGCTTGAAGGTATATTGTGAAAAACCAAACCACCACGCTCCCGTAAGTAAAAAAGTAATTCTAGTATAAGTTAAAGATTCAGCGGGTGTTTTTGCTAAAACCTGAATTAGAAGCAGACAAATAATCAATAAAATAACGGAACCAATGTAGCCGTAAACGTAGCCTTTTGCAGAAAGCGCATCTTGCCTATCAGGCGTGGCAATATCGGGCAAAAAGGAGTTGTAAAAGACAAGACTTCCCCAAAAACCAACACTTGCGGTGACACTAAAAAGAAGTCCTAAAAAAACATTCTGAATTCCTGTAAACATCGCTAATCCCATACAGGAAGTTGCGCCGAGATAACAGAAAAATTGTAAAAAAGATTTTTTATTTCCAATTGTATCTGCCAAAGAAGATAATATTGGCGAAATAATTACAACTATTAGAAATGATAAAGTCAACGAAAAACTGAATAATGCCGCAGGTTCATAAGCAGTTCCCAATATTTTGATCATATGAGGAACCGGTATTTCTTTCCATAAACCGGTACTTTCTATAAAAACTTTTTTCTTGTAAGCCGTCGTGAGATTCGTGTAATATATTGGGAAAATAGTGGACGTGATAACGAGCGAATAAACCGAGTTTGCCCAATCATAAAGCGCCCAGGCTTTCATTATTTTTGGGTTATTTTTGATTTGTTTTTCCAAGGTTTTTAGTTTGTTTTTTAAATAATAAATCAGAATTCAGACAAATATAAATGATTTGTTTGAATTCTGATTTAATTTTTTTTGTTAGCGGTCAAAAGTTCATTATTTGGTAAAATATACGTCAAATATTTTTTTTCAGATTTGACGAAAATCTTATTAAATATAGAACTGATTTTCTACATTAGCTCTATCACCATTGCAGAAGCACCGCCGCCGCCATTACAAATTGCTGCTGCACCAAGCTTACCTCCATTTTGTTTTAAAACATTAATTAAAGACACTAAAATCCTTGATCCTGAATTACCAAGTGGATGTCCCAAAGCAACTGCGCCGCCGTTAACGTTAACTTTCGAAGGATCTAAATTCATGATCTTCATATTAGCCAGTCCAACCACAGAAAAAGCTTCATTTAGTTCAAAAAAATCAATGTCATCTAAATTAAGATTTGCTTTTGCTAAAGCTTTTGGAAGAGCTTTTGAAGGTGCTGTTGTGAAAAATTCCGGTTCGTGCGCTGCATCTGCATAAGAAATTATTTTTGCTAAAGGTTTTAAGTTTAAAGCTTCCATTTTTTCTTTTGACATTAAAACCAGCGCTGAAGCACCGTCATTTATTGGTGAAGCATTTGCTGCCGTTATAGTTCCATTTTCCTTTTGAAAAACTGTTGCTAATGAAGTCATTTTTTCAAAATTTACTTTTTTAAATTCTTCATCTTCACTAAAAATAATTGGATCACCTTTTCTCTGTGGAATTTCAACAGAAACAATTTCGTCTTTGAAATTTCCGTTTTCATATGCTTTTGCAGCGCGTGTGTAAGATTCTATAGCAAATTTATCCTGATCTTCCCGAGAGAAATTATATTTTTCAGCGCACATCTCAGCGCAACTTCCCATGTGTTTTTTTGTGTAAACATCTGTCAAACCGTCTCTCACTATACCATCAACCAGCTTGATATCGCCTAATTTGACACCATTTCTGCCATCTAAATAATGAGGTGCAGCAGACATATTTTCCATTCCACCAGCAACAATCACTTCTGCATCACCGCATTTGATCGATTGTGCGGCCATAATTACAGCCTTCATTCCTGATGCGCAAACTTTATTAACCGTCGTAGCAGCTACAGAATTCGATAAGCCTGCACCCAACGCAGCCTGTCTTGCCGGCGCCTGTCCTACGTTGGCCTGTAAGACATTTCCCATAAAAACCTCTTCCACTTCGGCAGGATCTAAATTTATTTTATCTAAAGCACCTTTGATGGCAATTGAACCTAATTTAGTCGCAGGAATTCCCGCTAAACTTCCTAAAAAGCTTCCAATTGGCGTTCTAACCGCGGAAACTATAAATACTTCTTTCATATCTTATTTTTTAATATTTTTATTGAAACCAACTATCGCAATATTTATCTATGTTATTTTCAAATTTTGTCAATTGCGATCTCCTAATTATAAATGATTATTTATTAATGATGAACAATTTTAAATTCAGCACATTAAATTTATTTTTATTTTTTTAAAACTAAAAGCATAATTGCTCCGGCAAACTCGAAGATCCAGCCCCAACTTAATCTTACAATACCGGCAAAAGATTCCTGCCAGGATTTAAAGGGAAGAAAACTAAAATAATCCAGGGATTTAAATTTTACTGCAATTATTGTAAAAATGAAAAGCACCAAAAGAATTGAGGAAAAAATCCGAACAATGTTTATTTTGCCAAAAATGATTCCTAAAAAAATAACTATGCAAAATCCCCAAACCATGCAGGCAAGTCTCGAATCTATTTTATAATAATTCCAATTACCTATTACAGGAATATGAATAAGTGGCAGGAAACTCCCTACTACAACCATAAACAATGCTAAAAACTGCATATTTCTCATTTCAAAATCTCTTTCGCCAAAGTACAAAAAAAACGCATTTTAAAAAAATGCGTTTTGTTATTTGAGTGATTGATTTTTTTAATGCGTTACCTCCTCCATTAGATCTGGATTGTGTTTGTGTTTAAACATTATCGCGAATAAAACTGCAATAACTAAAGCATATCCGGCAAAAGTTAGCCAGATCTCATGCCACATTTTATCACCGTTCGGAAGCGTAAAATATTCTGTAATTAAATATCCACTTAACAAACTTCCCATTATAGCACCAAAACCGTTAGTCATCATCATAAATAATCCTTGTGCAGAAGAACGAATCTTGTAATCCGTGGTTGTTTCTACAAAAAGAGAACCTGATATATTAAAGAAATCGAAAGCCATTCCGTAAACGACGCAGGATAAAATAATTAAAAATAAACCGCCATTTTCCGGACCGCCATAAGCGAAAAAACCGAATCTTAAAACCCAAGCTAACATAGAAATGAGCATCACTTTTTTAATTCCAAACTTAATTAAGAAAAAAGGAATTGCTAAAATAAATAAGGTTTCAGAGATCTGAGAAATTGAAAGAATAATTGTCGAACGTTTAACTAAAAAACTATCCGCAAATTGTGGAATTTTACCAAAATCTGATAAAAAAGTATCCCCATACATATTAGTTAACTGCAAAGCTCCACCAAGAAATAAAGAAAACAGGAAAAAAAGCGCCATTTTATAGTCTTTAAATAAAGCAAAAGCATTTAAACCTAATTTTTCCGTTAAAGATGCATCTTTTGGGATTAGATTCTGAGGTGGACATTTTGGTAAAGTAAAAGAGTAAATACCAAGTACAAAAGCGATCACAGCGGCAATATAAAACTGATTTCCAGACGCTTTATTTCCTGTGAGATTTGTGATCCACATGGCTATTATGAAACCAATCGTTCCCCAAACTCTGATCGGTGGAAAAACTTTTACGACATCGTAATTATTATTTTTTAATATATAAAATGCTATAGAATTTGAAAGTGAAATTGTTGGCATGTAAAATACCATAGCGATCAACATTACCACAAAAAAATTGTCCGGCGTTGTAATGTTTGGTAAAAAAAGCAAGGTAATTCCGTAAAAAATATGCAAAATTCCGTATAATTTTTCAGCATTGATCCATCTGTCAGCAATAATTCCCGTTAAAGCAGGCATAATTATCGAGGCGATTCCTAAAGTTGCGAAGACTTTCCCGAAATCTTCACCACTCCAGTTTTTAGTTCCAAACCAATAAACGCCAATCGTTATCAACCACGCGCCCCACACAAAAAATTGAAGAAAGCTTAGAATTGTCAGTTTTAATTTAATATTCATTATTATACTAATCTATTTTTTTATTTCGTCTTTTTATCTCTTGTTGAATTTCCAGGGCGGCATCAAAATCCTCATCCTTCACGGCCGTCTCCAGTAAATTATTAAGATCTTCCGCGGTCAGATTGCTTAAGGAATCTGCGTCACTTTCCATCACCAGATCTTCACCACCCGGAATTGCTGGCAAATCTAACTCCAGTAAAATTCCGGCTTCACTTAAAACCTGCTCCGTGGTATAAATTGGCGCATCAAAACGAACAGCCATTGCAACAGCATCAGAAGTTCGTGCGTCTAAAATAAGTTCTTCTTGACTCGCGACGCATTTAAAATTCAAATTTGAAAAAAACACGCCGTCGATTATTTGATATATGATGACTGACTCTAGAACGTAACCAGTCGATTTCACAAATTTTGAGAAAAGATCGTGCGTTAAAGGTCGCGGTGGATGAATATCTTTTTCTAAACCTAATGATATTGATTGTGCCTCAAAATTGCCAATTACGACGGGTAGTTTTACTGCAGTTTCTTCATGCTCCAAAAGCAGCGCGTAAGCACCAGATTGTGTCTGACTGTAAGAAATTCCTCTGATGGTTAATTTTTTATAATCCATAGCTACAAATATAATTTATTTTTTAAATTTTTTGTTGACAATTTCAAAAGATATTTAAATGTTGTAACCTTTCAGACATTTTCATCGTATAATAAAATAGTACTCAAAAAAATGAGCGTTATACAATGAGACAACTAAAAATTACAAAGCAGGTAACCAACAGGGAAACCGCATCATTAGACAAATATTTACAGGAAATCGGTAAAGTAGATTTAATTACCGCTGATGAAGAAGTAAATTTAGCACAGAAAATTAGAGCCGGAGATACAATCGCTCTTAATAAATTAATTAAAGCCAATTTACGTTTCGTAGTTTCAGTTTCGAAACAATATCAAAATCAAGGTCTTTCCCTTCCCGATTTAATTAATGAGGGAAACCTTGGCCTTATGAAAGCCGCAAAAAGATACGATGAAACCAGAGGTTTTAAATTTATTTCTTATGCCGTTTGGTGGATCCGACAGTCTATTTTACAGGCTTTAGCAGAACAATCCAGAATTGTACGTTTGCCTTTAAATAAAATTGGATCGATCAATAAAATTAATAAAGCCTACGCACATCTTGAGCAACAAAACGAAAGACCACCTTCACCAGAAGAATTAGCGGAAGTTTTGGATATGAGCGAGGAAGATATTAAAGAATCCATGAAAAATTCCGGGCGTCATTTATCGATGGATGCGCCGTTAGTTGAAGGTGAAGATTCTAATTTATATGACGTTTTACGTTCTGGTGAATCTCCAAGTCCGGATAAAGACCTGATGTTGGAATCTCTTCAAATTGAGATTGAACGTGCTTTGCAGACTTTAACGCCGCGTGAAGCCGATTTAGTTCGTCTTTATTTTGGTTTAAATGGAAAACATCCGATGACTTTGGAAGAAATTGGTGAAACATTTGATCTTACAAGAGAACGCGTTCGTCAGATTAAAGAAAAAGCAATCAAAAGATTAAAACACAATACCAGAAGTAAGATTTTGAAATCTTATTTAGGTAAATAAGTTTAAAAAGAAATTTATTTCAATTTGAGCAGGCATTTTTTTGTCTGCTTTTTTTATGGAATTAATTAAAAAGTTCAAATTTGCTTGTAATTTAGAATATGTTCATTCTTATTTAAATAAGAAAAAAATCCCACATTCAATTGATATTGAAAAGTTGAGTCTTTATTCTGATAATATGCTCAAATTAAAAATATTAAAAATATTAAAAATATTAAAAATAGTTAATAGTCTAAATTTGGATGAAAGTGAAGTTAAACCGTATGATAATGTCTTTGCAGGAGATGAAGAATGGAATAAAAACATGTATAGTCCTGGATATTTCACTGGCGGAAAAGTTCCTTCATTTACCAAAGACAAGAGTAATTATTTGTCTTATGGATTAATAAATTTGGTTGTTGGTTTAGTTTGTTTAATTCAAATTTTAAATGATAAAACATTTTCAAAAGGTTTATTTTGGATAATTTTGTTAATTAATCTTGCAATTTCAGGTTCTATGTTCATTCAATATTATAATTTTAAAAAAAGGAAAATCTAAAATAAAAGATTATTGAAGTTGCTAACATTCAAGATGAAATCGACGACAATTATTTAGCTTACAAAATAAAAAGAACTCTGCCAGAAATTGAAAAATATTTTAAACAAAATCCTCATGATTTTAAAAATATTAATAAAACGATCAATCAGCAAAAAGAAATTTTAAACCGGATTAAAAATTTAAAGTAAATGCAAAAAGTCCCTCCTAATTTATTTTTTAGGAGAATATTTTATTAAAATTTTTTATTTTCCTAATTCAAATTTCAAGAAGACATTTATTTGAATTGTTGCCTGTTAAAATTTATACAAGATTATAAGATTTTGTTTAAAAAAAATTTTTGATACCGGGAAACTTTATAACTTTACTAATAAAGAAAGATTATACAGATCTTCTCCACAATTTTTACTCTCAACCAAATTACTTTTATTTTATGAACAACATTGAAAACCCAGAAGATCTGGCAAAATGTCCTTTTCGTGGAACACGCGTCGGTGGTGCAATAGGCACTTCACCACAAATTGATGATTGGTGGCCGAACCGTCTTCAGGTAGAACTACTCCATCAGGAACAGCCTGTCGCAAATCCTTTAAGTGGTGAAAATTATAAGGAAGCATTTAATAAAATTGATTATGAAAATTTAAAAAAAGATATTAAAGAGCTTTTAGTAAATTCCCAGGAATGGTGGCCGGCTGATTACAACAATTACGGTCCGCAAATGATTCGTATGGCCTGGCATTCTGCGGGAACTTACCGTATTGCTGACGGGCGCGGCGGCGCTTCGCAAGGAATGCAGCGTTTTGCGCCAATAAATTCCTGGTGGGATAATGGAAATACCGATAAATCAAGAAGGTTGATTTGGCCTATCAAGAAAAAGTATGGAGCTGCGCTTTCCTGGGCAGATCTTATTATTTTAACAGGAAATTGTTCTCTTGAAATAATGGGTTTTCCGACTTTTGGCTATGCTGGCGGTCGCAGAGATGCGTGGGAACCAGATCGAAGTACCTACTGGGGACCGGAATTCTGGGAAGGAAAACCTTATGATCAATCTTTGGCTGGACAAGAACGAAAAGGGCATCCCGATGAAATGGTGAAAGCCAATCTCCGATGGATAGGCGGACCGAAAGAAAAATACCACGATTTGGAAAATCCTCTAGCGGCAACTCATCAAGCTTTAATTTATGTAAATCCGGAAGGACCTGAAGGAAATGGAGATCCTCAGGATTCCGCAAGAAATATTAGGGAATCGTTCAAAAGAATGGCGATGGACGATGAAGAAACTGTGGCTTTAATTGCTGGCGGTCATGCTTTTGGAAAAAGTCACGGAATGGTTTCTGCCGATAAAATTGGAGCGGCGCCTGAAGCTGCACCAATTCATGCACAAGGTTTGGGATGGAATAATCCTGTTGGTTCTGGAAATGGAATTAATACTATGACAAATGGTATTGAAGGCTCCTGGATTCCAAATCCTACAAAATGGGACAATGATTATTTAACCAATTTGCTAAAATTTGAATGGAAGAAAATTGAAAGCCCGGTTGGTGCAATTCAATGGACTCCAACAGATCCAAATGCGCCAAAAACACCAGATGCTCATTTAGATGGTCTATTGAATAACCTAATGATGATGACATCTGATATTGCATTAAAAGTAGATCCAGATTACAAAGTGATTTGCGAAAGATTTTTGAATGATTTTGATTATTTTACGGAAACTTTTTCAAAAGCCTGGTATAAACTGAAGCACCGTGACATGGGTCCGAAAGACCGTTATTTAGGACCGGAAGTTGCGAAGGAAGACCTTATCTGGCAAGATCCGATTCCAAAATTAAATCATGATCTTATAGATAGTAATGATATAGTTAGGTTAAAAAGTGACATTCTAAATAGTGGTTTAAGTATTTCTGCATTAGTTTCTGCCGCGTGGTCTGCAGCTTCAATTTATCGTGACACTGATAAAAGAGGTGGTGCAAATGGGGCGCGTCTGGCATTGGATCCACAAAATAACTGGGAAATTAACAGACCTGAAGAACTTAACAATGTTTTAGAAACTTTAAAAAACATTCAAAATGATTTTCAAAACGGTGAGAATAGTAATAAAAAGGTTTCTCTAGCAGATCTAATTGTACTTGGTGGTTGCGCAGCTGTTGAAAAAGCAGCAAATAATGCAGGAGTTGAAATCGAAGTGCCTTTTACATCGGGAAGAATGGATACAACCCAAGAACTAACCGACGCGGAAAGTTTTGATTGGTTGAAACCAGTTTCTGATGGTTTTAAAAATTACCATAATGATAAAGTAGGTTACCGTGTTCCGCCAGAAAGAATATTTCTTGACCGTGCTCAACTTTTAACTTTAACGGCGCCGGAATGGACGGTTTTAGTTGGCGGACTTAGAGTTTTGGATCAAAATTACGACCATTCAAAACATGGCATGTTCACAGAAAATACAGAACATCTTTCAAATGACTTTTTCAAAGTGCTGACAAGTATGGATTACGTATGGGTTCCACAAAGTTCGGATGAAATACTTTTTAATTTAAATGATAGAAAAAGCGGAGCTACAAAATATACTGCTACCCGATGCGATCTGATTTTTGGATCTAATGCGCAGCTTCGAAATATTGCGGAAGTTTACGCAGCAGATGATGGACAAAAAAGATTTGTAAAAGATTTTGTATCAGTTTGGGATAAAGTGATGATGCTTGACCGCTATGACGTAAAAGACGAATAATTTCTCGTTTAAAAAATGATAAAAATTGCCCGATAAAATAATTTATCGGGCAATTTTATTTTAAATGTGTTCTATTAAATATTAAAATCATTGATTATTTTAAATAATTTTTTAATTTAAAAACATAAAAAAATTCATTTAATACATAAAAGTTAAACCTGCGCCAAAACCATATTCACTATCATAATTAGTGGAGACAGCCAGCCACTTTTGCAAAATATATTTTAAGCCAAAATCATATTCCTTATCAGAACTAACGGAAAAATTTCCCCGGAGTCTTGGTGAAAGTGGAATTCCTTCGCGGCTTAATTCTAAAACAACTTTACCATTTTGATCTACGTTTGCGTCCGCAATCACCAATAGGGGAAGAATATATTTCATACCTACGATCGCTACATTTTGATCTTTTGGTTTAACATTTTGACCAAACCAGGTTTGCGCCATATCATGTGTTTTGTAAGTTCTAAAACCGACGTAAGGCAACGCCCATTGGTACTTGCCTAAAAACCTTCCTACTTTTATGCTCCCTTCATAATGCATAAAACTGTAATTAGAGTGCAGTTCATTTACATTCATCCAGCGTGGACCGATCATAGTCATATTTTCTAAATGAAGTTTATTTGATGAAACATCAAGCATCGCCGTTGTGTTTACCATGTTGTTCATTTTTTTAAACATTTTGTAAGACATTTCTTTATGAGGTAATTGCGGATTAGGCGCAGAATTTTCATAACTGAATACCCTGCCCATTCCAGTCATCATGTGGTATAAAATATGACAGTGAAAAAACCAGTCGCCGTCCTGGTTTGCAGCGAATTCAATAGTGTCGGTTTCCATCGGACCAATATCGACCACAGTTTTCATAGGCGAATATTCACCTTTTGAATTCACCAATCTAAAATCGTGACCATGAAGGTGCATTGGATGCCGCATCATGGAGTTATTATAAATTACCATCCTGATCACTTCTCCTTTTTTTATCAAAATTTTATCAGTTTCTGCAACCGTTTTATTATCTAAAGTCCAAAGATAATTGCGCATATTTCCCTGCAGCGTAAAATTGAGTGTTCTCACATTGTCTTCCGGTAGAATCGTTTTTTCTGTGGATTTCAGCATATTATAAGTAAGACGTTTTATTGATTTTTGATCACTAGAATTCATGGTTATTCCGTCCATTTTCATATCAGATTTCATATCCATCTTACTGTGATCCATTTTCATATTTTGAGAATTTTCACTCATTCCCATCATTTCATTCATGTGATCCATAGTTGCCATTTTTTGACTTTCAGGCAATTCAGGATACATTACTTCATTCATATCCATCGTCTGATTGCCCATCTGCATACTCATTGGCTTCATATCACCGCTCATTTTCATCATCCCGTTCATCATTTTCATTCCTTTGAAAAGTTCTAATCTTGGGAGAATCGGCGCATTTATTTTTTCACCAGAGCCTAAAAAAAGTGATGCAAAACCTTGTCTGTCTTCGGAAGTCGCACGAAATTCAAAACTTTTATTTTCCGGTAATGTAACTTCAATATCATAGGTTTCTGAAACTCCGACAATTAATCGATCAACATCAATTGGCACAACTTCATTTCCATCGTTTGCAATAACTTTAATTTTTCCCCCGCCAAAATTTAACCAAAAATAAGTAGATGAACCACCATTTACGATACGCAAATGAACTTTGTCTCCAGCTTTTAAATTGGAATAATCTGATGAATTTTCTCCGTTTATTAAAAATTTATTATAGTAAACATCGCTTACATCCATTGCTTCCATTCTCTTCCACTCATTTAAAAGTTTCGTTCCCACATTACCGGTTTTTAAAGCTTCAAAATAACTTTGCGTCGTTTTTTTCTTAATTCCCCACCAATCAGTTTGATCCATGTGAAGTCTTCTCATTATTTGATTGGGGTTTTCATCCGTCCATTCTCCTAAAAGCACAGGAATATCTGCCGCGAATTTTTGTTCTGCCATATTTTCCCTTTCTTTAAAAACCAAAACGCCGTTCATTCCGATCTGTTCCTGCGTTCCTTCATGAGAATGATACCAATAAGTTCCGTTTTGAGAAATTTTAAATTTGTAAAGTTGAGTTTCGCCAGGTTTTACGGGTTTGGAAGTTAGAAAGGGAACCCCATCCATTTCATTTGGCAAAATAACGCCATGCCAGTGCAAACCCGTGTTTTCTTTTAGCATATTATGCAGATAAATTTCTGCCGTGTCTCCTTCAGTAAAATATAAAGTTGGCGCTTGCAATTTTCCATTTGTTGCTATTGCTCTTGCTGGTTTTCCGCTAAAATTAACCAAAGTGTCTTTTACATATAGATCATATCGAACGGTTTTTCCACCAAAAGAAATCTTTCCGTTTTCGTCTGATTTTGTTTTTTTATTGACGTCCATTTTCATTCCGGTCATTCCATTCATTTGCATCTTTTCCTTTCCATTCATCTTCATTTTGATCTTACCAACTGGTTTGTTGTCCAACTTCCCAGTCATTTTCATCTTCTTCTTTGTATCGGTCTTACTCTCTTTTTTGACCTCCATTTTCATCCCTTTCATACCATTCATATCCATGTCCTTCATTTGGGAAAACCCTTGTAAAGAAAAGAAAAGCATTAAAGCAATTATGTATTTAGATGTATTTCTATTTTTCATTTTCTAATCTTTTTATAATCGCTTTCATCTCAAGGATTTCTTTTTTCTGAGCCGAAATGATACTGTTTGCTAATTTTTTTACTTCAGGATCTTTAATATCTGCTCTCTCACTTGTTAAAATTGCAATTGAGTGGTGGGGAATCATACCTTTCATCCAAAGAATATCACCAATTACTGGACTTTGAGTTCTTACTAGAAATAGAGATCCAAAAAATAAAATTAAACTTCCAACGATAATCGAAACATTATGTTTTTTATTTTGATACATTTTGAGCATAAAAGCGAGCATCACGAGAGCCATACAAGCGATCATTAAACAAGTCATATAAAATCTTGTTAAACTAAAATAAACGTGATCCAATTCATAAGTGTTTAAATACATCACAATGTACATGACTATAAATGACACTGTCAGCATTAGAAAAAATTTCGGATACGGATTTTTTGCTTCTTTTATATTTTGAGGTGAAGTTTGCATTTTTTACTTTTTAATTATTACATTTTTGAAATTGTAAAATTGAGAATCTTTACGATAAAAAATATCGCAACCAAAAACTAATTATTCTCGTTAGTTTAATTTTATTTAATCTCAGATTTCACGCTGCCACAAGACAACATCGAACTTCCGTAAAATGGGTTTTTTACTTCTTTTTCTGAGCTTAACCAACTTGAATCAGCCATTGGACAATATTGAACAAAAACCGATTTATCAGCCAGTTTAAAATTCTTCGTTAAAGAAATCATATTTTGTGATAAATGACCAAAAATTTCACGCTGAGAATCAATGCTTCTGCTGTCTGAGATTTGCGAAGCATCTTTTTTAAGAACATTTATATTACCTTCAGATAGTACTTTAAAGTCAATCATAGAAGCAGATTTTATAAATTCATTGGCAGCCTTTGAGGCATTGTCTGAATTATCAGAAACCAAAGCATTTTTAATACTTAGATAATTTTGAAAGAGTTTAGAAATTGAAGCGTCGTTTTGTTGCGCTGAAAATGTTATTACAGAAAAAACTGTTAATACTGCGGTGAAAATGAATTTTTTCATTTTGTTAAATTTTAGATTTTAGTAAATAATTATTAGCCGGAAATTTAATTTCCAGACACGATTTTTTATCCTTTAAATAATAAAAAGGATATTAACTATTCTAAATTCTAAAATTACAATCTCTAATGAAAAGCGCCAATGTCCTTTTTTCAGGTGGCGCATTGATACGAACAAAAGATCTGTTCGTGGAAGAAATTTTAAAAACTGGATTTAAATAAACTGATTTTGGAAGTAAAGCAAGGTGCTTTAATAAATCAATTTTAAGAAAATCGGCTTTATTTGCCGGACTTGTTTTTACGATCTTAAACTGCGTTTTGCAGCAGTCATTTTTCTTTTCAGTTTTACAAAGTTTGCAGGTCTGATCAGAATTTACAGCAAAAATTGAAAAACTTTCCAAACATTGGTGCAACTTGTAAACCATCCCGGAAGAAGTTCCGAAATAGAAAAAAGTAAGCATTATGATTAAAAACTTTTTCACTAAAATATTTTTACAAAGGTATTTAAAATATCTACGTGATTTTTATGATAAAAGTTTTATTTATTGCCTAAATTCTTCCGAACCCTGCTTAAACTCTCAGGCGTAATACCAAGATAAGAAGCGACCATCCATTGTGGAACACGCTGAAAAACATTAGGATAGGTTTTAAGAAAATCCAAATACCGCTCTTCTGCCGTTGCGCCTAGTAGTTGATTTATCCTTTTTTGCAGTGCACGAATGTGATTATTCATCACCCGAAAATTATTATCCGAAACTTCAGAATTACTTTTAAAAATATTTGAAAAAAAATCGGATGGCAAAACTGCTATTTCACTATTTTCAACCGCTTCAATATAATAACTGGATTCCTCTTTGAAGATCTGACTTGTTCTGTCGCCGATGATCCAATTTTCAGGTGCGAATTGTATGATGTGTTCTTTGCCGTTTTTATCAATAGAAAACATTCTGAGCAAGCCTTTTTCTACAAAAAAAGTGTCATTGCAAGTCTCTCCTGCTTCCAGCAAAAAAGAACCTTTTTCAATTTTTTTTTCTTTGTAAAACTGCTGGCAAATCGGAGAGTTTCCTGTGGGAACAGCCAGAACATTGACCAGATAATTTTGAAAATTCTCCAAATTACTTTAAAGCTTGTAGAACCTGGTCAAAATCAATATTGTCGTGCGATGCATCGTATTTCAAATGTCCGTTTACAACTAAAATAGCTTGCGGACTTTGATGCGTTACGTTCAAATCATTAGCCATCAAATTTGAAATTGGTCTGAAATGTAAAAGATCCAAATAATAAAGATCAACTTTATCTTTATCATCAGAATGACTGATTTGTTTTTCTAAATTTTTCTTTACAGACTTACTTATAAAGCAAGTGGTCGAGTGTTTAAAAAATAAAATTGGCTTTTCGAAAGATTTGCTAAGCGCATCTCTGTATTCTTCTACATTTTCTAATTCCTGCCAAGATGTTTGAACATCTTCAGAAACATCACTTTTTCCGAAAAACTGATCTAAGAAACCCATTTTTTTAATAATTTTATTTAATTGACTAAATTAAGAAATTTGCTGTTGATTTAAAAACAAATTTTCATTTTTATTATTGTTTAAAATTTTAAATAAAAACTTTAAAAGTAAAAACTGTTATTTTTTTCTAATTTTAAATCCATTTTTTTTCGAGCATTAAATTTTTGATATGTGCAAAATGATGATTGCAATGCCACGAATACTGCGTCAAACTTTCTTTTAAAGTGAAAACTCTGTTCTGTTGCGGATGGAAAAAAGTATGCTCAAATTCTTTATTAGTAAGACATTTCATTTCATAAACCCATCTTTTATGCACACCGTCCAATATTTTCAAAGAAGAATCAATTCCCATACTAAAACTGTCCTGCAATTCTGCCCACTGCGCTTCGTCATAAGCTTTTATCACAGGATTATCTTCCGTTAAAGCCAGTTTAAAACGTATAAAAGCATTCATATGACTGTCTGCCAAATGATTAATAACCTGCCTGATCTTCCAGCCATCTTTTCTGTAAGGTTCGTCAAGTTGATCATCACTCAGATCCTCAACTAAATGTTTTATTTTTTTTGGGAAATTTTTAATGACCTTTATATGATGGTCGATATCCTGATCTGTTATCTCAAAAGGTATTTCAAATCTACCGATCGGATATTTTTTTTGTTCTAAACTGTCCATTCTGATTTTTAAAATTTGTCGATTTGGCTGATTCTTTTATTTGGCTAAAATTTTGAGATTTTTCTTTTGTAAATTTAAAGAAATTTACTCAAAATGTAATAAAATTTTAAAATGAAAAAAGCCCTTATAATAGTTGACGTTCAAAATGATTTTTGCGAAGGTGGCGCGTTGGCCGTACCGGAAGCTAATTCCGTTATTCCATATATCAACCTTTTGATGAAAGACAATGAATATGATCAGATAATTTTAACCCAAGATTGGCATCCTTCCAATCATAAAAGTTTTGCCAGCAACAACGGACAAAAAGTGGGCGACACTATTATTTTGAATGGAATTCCGCAATTTATGTGGCCGGATCATTGCGTGCAAGGTTCTTTTGGCGCAGAATTTCACAAAGATCTTAATCGGGAAAAAGTAACGCATATTGTTCAAAAAGGTATGAAAGCAGATTTTGACAGTTATAGCGGTTTTCAGGATAATAACCATTTTTTAAAAACTGATCTCGCTGATTTTTTAAAATTCCATGATATTAAATTAGTTGAAATTGTCGGTTTAGCTTTGGATTATTGTGTGAAATTCACCTGCCTTGATGCAGTGAAAGAAGGTTTTATTACCTGTTTACATTTCAACGGAACAAAGGCTGTCAATGTGAAACCCGACAGTGGAAAAAATACAATTTATGAAATGCTGGAAAAAAGTGTAACGATTTTGGGATAAAAAAAAGAGAATAAATTAAATTTTATTCTCTTTTGTGTTTTTACATCATTTTCAAGGTGTTCACCTCTAATTCTGTCAAGATTCTCCAGTGTCCACGCTTGATATTTTTCTTTGTTAAGCCGGCAAACATTACACGGTCTAAAATATCAACTTCATACCCTAGTTTTCTAAAAATTCTTCGCACAACGCGATTCCAACCTATGTGAAGTTCGATTCCTACTTCATTTTTTGGTTTTCCTTCAATGAAAGAAACGCTGTCAACTTCTGCAACTCCTTCTTCCAGTCTTACGCCGTCTTTTATTTGCTGCAAATCTGCGTTTGTCAATTTCCGATCTAAAGTGACGTGGTATATTTTCTTTAAATTAAAAGATGGATGCGTCAATTTTTTAGTAATGTGACCATCATTCGTCAATAGAATAACGCCAGTTGTCTGACGATCAAGTCTTCCTACAGGAAATGTTCTGTATGGTGAAGCATTTGCAACAAGATCCATCACAGTTTTTCTAGCTTTTTCGTCCTTCGTTGTAGAAATATAGCCTTTTGGTTTATTTAAAAGAACATAAACAGGTTTTTCTGGTGTAATATTATTTCCGTCAAAAACAACTCTATCGGTTTTCTCCACCTGATAACCCATTTCTGTGGTTACTTTTCCGTTTACTTCCACCAAACCTTGCGTGATTAAAGTATCCGCTTCTCTCCTGCTGCAAATCCCGGAATTTGCGATATATTTATTTAAACGAATAGTATCTTTTGGCGTTTCGTTGGCGATCTTATCAAATCTTCTTTTTAAAACAAAAGATTTCGTTTTTTCGGCAGTCATATCTTTTCCAAAATTCTTATCAAAGTTTTTGAAGACTTTTTTTGGTCCGGCTTTATAATCGCCTTTTTCAAATTTTGCGCTGCTGTCGAAAGATTTTCCTACTCTTTTGCCAACGGCAGATCTGCTTGGTTTAGCGGTGAAGGATTTTTCGAAAGAATTTACTTCAGAATTATTTAAAATTCGTGGTTCTCTTTTTTCAATTTTTTTCTCAAACTTAGGTTTTGCAGAACGTGCCGAAGGTTTCGGTTTTGAAGTTGATGCTGGTTTTCTATTATTTGATCCTGTTTTACGTTCTCTGCTCATTTCTGAATATTTTTGCAAATATACGGATTTCGCCACGATCTTTTTTATTACTAAATTTACATTTTTTAACCCCAAAAAAGAATGGATTTAAGAGATCAACTAAAAAATTTATTCCCTGAGCATGAAGAAAAGGAATTTGAAATGCCGGAGGAAAAATTTGTTCAAAAAGAACCGCTTATCTGTAAATTTGAAAAAAAAGGACGACACGGCAAACCCGTCACTTTAATAGAAGGTTTTGAAGGAAGCGCGGAAGAATTAAAGAAAATTTCAAAAAAAATTAAAATAAACCTGGGAATCGGTGGTTCAGAAAAAGACGGAATTATAATAATTCAAGGCGATAACCGTGATAAAATAATGGTAATTTTAAAAGAAATGGGTTACAAAACAAAACGTGTTGGAGGTTAAAAATAAGTAATCAGTAATTTTTAAATAAATTTTCAACCCTGTCAACCTTTCTCTTTTCAAAACATTAAATAAAAAACTATGATAAATAAATTAGCAGCCTCCGAATTGGTTTTAAATCCAGACGGAAGTGTCTATCACCTGAATATTTTACCAGAAGATCTTGCAGATAAGATCATTTTGGTTGGTGATCCGGATCGTGTTCCTAAAGTCTCAAAATATTTCGATACTGTTGAAGTCAAAAAAAATAAAAGAGAATTTTACACTGAAACCGGAACATTACGTGGTGAAAGAATCACAGTAATGTCAACCGGAATCAGCACCGGGAATATCGATATCGTGATGAACGAACTCGATGCTCTGGTGAATATTGATTTAAAGAAAAAAGAATTTAAAAGCGAACATAAAAGTTTAAATTTATTTCGTTTAGGAACTTGCGGCAGTGTAAATCCAGAAATTGAAGTTGATAATTTAATGATATCTGAAAATGTAGTTGGTTTAGATGGACTTTTACATTTTTATCCTGATTACCATTTCGAGAATGAATTTTCTAAAAACTTTTTAGCAGGATTTCCTTATCAAAAAATTAAAGAAATGCTATATTTTGGCGAATGGTCGAAGAAAAATGCTGAGCTTTTTAGTGATGCAAAATATATCGGAAATACAGCAACTTTTCCCGGTTTTTATGCACCACAAGGACGACAACTTCGTTTAAGATCGCTTGATGACCAATTCTTAGAAACATTAAATGATCTTGGAATTTCTAATTTTGAAATGGAAACTTCTGCGATTTATGGTTTGTCCAAATTATTGGGTCATGAAGCCACAACGATTGCTTGTGTCATTGCAAACAGACGTCGCGGCGAATTCTCGGCAGATCATCAAAAAGCTGAAAAAATGATGATCGAATGGGTTTTGGAAAGAATTATTAAATAAAATTGGAGAGTAATTTCAATCTTAAAGTTTTTTCTGATACAATAATTGTATCAATAAGCGTAAAACCTCAATTTTACGCTTATTTATTGTTAATTCTAGTTACATCTTTACTTATATTACCTTTCTTTTTAATAAATCTAAATAATGAAAGTTTCACTTTTGAATTATTTTTAGAATTATTCATTTATTTAATTTTGATTGAATTATTCCCTTTAAAATATTGTTTTTGGAATGTTTTCGGAAAAGAAACGCTTCTTTTTACTAAAAAATCATTAAGTTATAAGCATGTATATGGTTTGATTTCTAGTAATATGAAGGTAGTTCCGCATAAAAATATTTCTGTTATCTTTTATAATATATTGATTGAAAAAAATAAGAAGTTTGGAAAGATTAATTTTTTGGAAGAAAATGATGAAACAGGTTTAATAGAGTTAATTCATAAAACTTCTATTTTAATATCAGAAGAAAATTATGAATGTTTTATTCTTGAATTTGACAAACTATTTTTGCTTGAAACATTCTCTCTAAATTAATTCTTTATTTACAAATACAATCAATTAGATGATCATCAACCAAACCTGTCGCCTGCATAAAAGCATAAACAACGGTTGAACCCAAAAATTTAAAACCTCTTTTCTTTAAATCTTTCGAAATTTGATTCGAAATTTCAGTAGTGGCAGGAACTTCTTTTAAAGTTTTTGGATGATTTATAATTGGTTTTCCATCAACAAAATCCCAAATATAATTTGAAAAAGTTCCAAATTCTTTTTGTATTTCCTGAAATTTTTGAGCATTAGTAATTGTTGCGGATACTTTTAATTTATTTCTGATAATTCCTTCATTTAAAAGTAATTCATTAATTTTCGTCTGATCGTATTTTGCAATCTTTATATAGTTGTAATTATCGAAAGCAAGTTTAAAATTTTCTCGTTTTTTTAAAATTGTGTACCAACTTAAACCTGCCTGAAAACTTTCTAAAAGTAAAAATTCAAAAAAAATGTTGTCATCATAAACTGGTTTCCCCCATTCGTCGTCGTGGTAATTCCTGTATAGATCATCTTTCTCACACCATCCACATCTTATTATATCCATTTTAAAATTTTAAATTAAACAAAAATAAATCTTTTTTAACTTTAACAATCATTAACCTTTTTTGGAATAACATTTGAATTTTAAATAGTAACTAAATCATTAAATTTTTAACAAAAAATAATTTATTATGGACAATCAAGATTACAACAAAGCAGAAAACACAGTAGATAATGCAAAAGACGGCGTGCAAAATGCAGCTGAAAATGCGAAGTGGAAAGCTGAAGATTATGCGCAAAAAGCGAAAGATTATATCAACGAAGAGAGAAGCAACGATAGAGAAGCAACTCATGAAGGTTGGCTAGAGCGTGCAAAAAACAACGTGTCAGATGCGTGGGAATCCACGAAAGATGCAGCAAGCGACGCTTGGGAAAGCACAAAAGACGCTGCCGTAGATGCTGAAGCATCTGTGAAAAAAGCGACTAACTAAAATTTTAGATAGTTTTTAAAAGGAATCAAAGAAATTTGGTTCCTTTTTTTATGTTTAAGTGATAAAATAAATTAAATTTGTAAAAAACAAAGAAACATGTCCAACGGATTACTAAAAGGAAAAAAGGGAATTATTTTCGGCGCGCTTAATAACCAGTCAATTGCCTGGAAAGTTGCAGAAAGATGCCACGAAGAAGGAGCAGAATTTATATTGTCTAACGCACCAATCGCAATGAGAATGGGTGAAATGGACGCTTTAGCAAAAAGTACAGGTTCTGATGTTATGGGAGCTGATGCCACTTCTCTGGAAGATCTTGAAAAGTTATTTGACGCAGCCATCGCCAAATTTGGCAAAATTGACTTCATATTACATTCCATCGGTATGTCCGTAAATGTGCGAAAAGGTAAACATTATACCGATATTAATTACGACTGGCTTCAAAAAGGTTGGGATGTTTCCGCCGTTTCTTTCCATAAAGTGATGAGAATTGCTTACGAAAAAGACTGTATGAACGAATGGGGTTCTATTTTAGCCTTAACTTACATTGCAGCGCAAAGAACTTTCCCGGATTACAATGATATGGCCGATAACAAATCTTACCTTGAGAGTATTGCGAGAAGTTTCGGTTACTACTTTGGAGAGAAAAAAGTTCGTGTTAATACAATTTCTCAATCTCCAACTGTTACTACCGCAGGAAGTGGCGTAAAAGGATTTGGCGGATTTATGGGTTATGCAGAAGCAATGTCACCTTTAGGAAATGCTGATGCAAATGACTGTGCTAATTATTGCGTAGCTATGTTTTCTGACCTTACTAAAAAAGTGACAATGCAAAATTTATTTCATGACGGCGGATTCAGTTCGAGCGGTGTTACGCATAAAGTTATTGAAAAGTTTGATTAAATTTTATTTAAATTATATAAAACTCTCCTAAAATGGAGGGTTTTTTTTTGAATTGATTTTAATAAAAGTTAAAAATTTCCAAAAATTTTGACATTAGCACTATTTTTGGCTTTAAAGTAAATGACTATTAAATGTGTCGATCACTAAAAAAATATTATGAAATTTGAAACTATATTGGCAAGCGTTCTTTTAGCAGGATTAACTTCAACTGGTACATCAACTGGAAAACATGACCTGGAAATTGACATTGCTAATATTAAAAATACCAAAGGAACCGTTGCAGTTGGAATTTATAATTCTGAACACGGATTTTTAACAAAAGGAAAAGAATTTAAAACCAAAACCATTAAAGTTAGTGGATCAACTGTTCATTGTGAATTTACAGATCTTCCCGATGGAAAATACGCGGTCGCAGTTTTCCACGATGAAAATTCTGATAAAAAGTTTAATACAAATATGTTGGGACTTCCGAAAGAAGCTTATGGTTTTTCCAATAATTTTAAACCCGTTATTTCTAAACCAAAATTTAGCGACACGGAATTCACTTTAAATTCTGATAAAAAAATTACAATAAAACTGATTCATTAATTACCTTCCAACCATTGGAACAACGGGAATACTCTCATTTCCATTCTCCGAAACACTTTGTACGGCAAAAAAGTAATTATCTTTTGAATAAGGCAATTTGTAGGGATTTTGTCTGGTGAAGATTTTCTTTTGCCACATTGACTGGTCTGTTTCTCTTAGCAAAATGTAAAATCCGCTGACTTTCCCTGACGCAGGTTTCTCCCAGCTTAAATTTGTAAAGTTCGTCAGATCTTTCACATCCATTTTTACATTTTCAGGTTTTGAAGGTGCTTTCGATAAATTGGCCAAAACCGCCATATTAACTGCGGTATTTTTTCGAAGATATTCGAAATCCATAAACTTAACTAAGTCACCGTACTCGATTTTATTTTCTATTCGTAAATCCTGATGCTGGTGGTTAAAATTTTCGTTCATATCTGTAAGGCGAACTGCCGGAAATCCTGCTTCTACAAATGGAGTATGATCACCACCACGCAAAAATCGGTCATTTCTGTAAATTAATTTTACTTCTAAATTATCAACATATCTTTCTCCAATTTCTTTGGTATATCTGGCAAGTTGTCTAGGCTCTCCGTCGTTTTCTAAACCGTAAGCACGGATAAATTTTGCTTTTTTATCTAAATCTAAAAATGGCAAACCTTCACTAAAAACACGCAACTGCATATTTGAAATATTTCGTATGTCAACTGCCTCATTATTTCCGATCATATCATTGTTCAGCATCGCGACAACATTCCATTTTTCATTTAGTGCACGTTTTGCAAGCATCGCAGAACCATATAAACCTTGTTCTTCACCTGAAAACGCAACAAAAACTATTGTTGCAGGGAAATTCGACTTTGATAAAATTCTGGCACACTCTAATACAGCAGCTACTCCACTTGCATCATCATTTGCTCCGGGAGCATCGTCTTTAATATTTAAAACATCTGAAACCCTGGAATCAAGATGGCCGGAAATAATAAAAACTCTATTATCGCTCGGATCTGTTCCTTTTAATATTGCTGTGGGATTTCCGAGATTTATAGCTTTAGTGATTCTTTTTCCATCTGGTTGAAGATCTTCGGTCTGAAGTTCAACTGTCATTCTTCCACCAGAATTTTTAGCATCATTTTTAAACTGACTTAAAACCCAGTTTCTCGCCGCACCAATTCCCCGCTTTTTGTCTGTCGTTGAACCTGTTGTCTGGCGTGTTCCAAAACTTACTAATTTTTCTACATGCGCTTTTAAGGAATCTGAACTGATTAAATTTACATATTCAGAAATTTCTGGATCTCTGTTAATAGTTGTTTGTGCAGATAAGGAACCTGTAATTAGTAGAAAAATTATATATTTTTTCATTTTGTAGAGAATTTTTTAGTTTTATTTAAATTTGATCTTCTGTTTGTATGAAACAAAACAATCTATATAGTTGCTTATGAAATTTTTATTTTTTTAAACCACTAATTGCTTCGCAAAACTGGTCTGTTACATTTTCCGGGGTTGCCCAGGAAGTGATAAGTCTTATTGCAGAAAATTCTTCGTCTATTTTTTTCCAGACATAAAAATCAAAACTTTCCGAAAGCTGATCGATCTGATTTTGATTTAAAACAGGAAAAATCTGATTGGTAAACGTTTCTGATAAAAATTCAAATCCGTTATCAGAAAATACTTTCTTAATTTTCATCGCCTCAAAATTAGCATGTTTTGCCAAATCAAAATATAAATTATTTTCCATTAAAACATCAAACTGAATTCCCAAAAGTCTACCTTTAGCCAGCATTCCACCCTTTTGTTTAATATGAAAACCAAACTCATCCTGTAAATCCTGATTATTTATAATAATTGCTTCCCCGATCAGCGCACCATTTTTTGTACCTCCTAAATAAAAAGCATCTGTGTATTTTGCAATATCGGCTAAAGTCAAGTCATTATTTTCCGCCGTTAAAGCATGTCCTAACCTAGCGCCGTCAAGCATTAAATAAAGTTTTTTTTCTTTGCAAAAATTTGATAAACTTATAAGTTCATCTTTAGAATAATTAGTTCCAATTTCCGTAGAATTCGAAATGTAAACGAGTTTTTGTTTAAGCTGATGCGGTTTATTTTGGTGCAAATCCAATACACTCTGAATATGAGACTGTTTTAATTTACCATCATCCGTTTCAACACTATGAATTTTATGACCAGTTGCTTCAATTGCACCGGTTTCGTTGGTGAAAATATGACCAGTTGTTGCGGAAATAACACTTTCGTGTGGACGTAAAAAAGCAGAAATTAAAATTAAATTAGCCTGTGTTCCACCCGATACAAAATGAACGGTAGAAATGGAAGAATTACATAGTTTTAAGATTTTATCTGTCGCACTTATACAGTATTCATCTAAACCATAACCAATTTGCTGATCTAAATTTGTCTGAGAAAGTGCTTCCAGAATTTTTGGGTGACAACCTTCGGAATAATCATTTTTAAAGGAATACTTCATTATCCAAAAATAATATTTTAAAAATTAAATAAGTGATTTTAAACACATTTAATCCTAATATTTTAAATTATAAATTGTTAGATTTACAAAAAATTATATCTAACATTTATTTTAAATCTTCACGAATTCTAAAAAATTTTTAGATGTTAAAATAAATCATTTCATCAAAACCAAATTTCTATGAAAACTTTAACGGAAGAAAATTATCTAAAAGCCATATTTCATCTCTTAAAGCCTGACAATACAGTTACGGTGACTGATCTTAGTAAATTTTTAAATATAAAATTACCAAGTGTAAACAGCATGATGAAAAAATTTGCCGATAAAGACTGGGTTCGTTATGAAACTTACAAACCGTTGGAAGTAACGGAAAATGGTAAAAAAGAAGCAGCATTAATCGTGAGAAAACACAGATTAACTGAAATGTTTTTAGTTAAAAAAATGAATATTGGTTGGGAAAACGTGCATGATATCGCAGAACAACTGGAGCATATACATTCGGAAGAATTTTTTGAAAAAATGGATGAACTTTTAGATCATCCTAAAGTTGATCCGCATGGCGAGCCGATTCCCGATAGAGATGGGCACATCATCAAACAGGATCTAAAAAAATTGAGTGCCTGCAAACTAAATGAAAATTTGATATTAATGGCCGTAACTTTAGACACCGAAGATTTTTTAAGCTATTTAAATGAGCGAAAATTAATTTTAGGAACAGAAATAAAAATCGTAAAAATTGAAAATGTCGACGCCACAATGACAATAAATTTTAAAGGAAAAAAGGAAATTTTAAGTAAAATAATCTGCGATAAACTTCTGGTAAAAGCATAAAAAAAACAGAGCCGAAACTCTGTTTTTAAATAATATTTTTAATATTTCTATTTCGCTTTCATTGCTTTTTCTTTGGCCTGAAATTCAGTTGTTTTAGCATCGTTTTTAGCTGTGATGTATAAATTTTTAAGTAAAGTGACAACTTCAGCATTTTCAGGATCAACAACATACCATTTTTCTGCGTAAGGTAATGCGCTCAAAAGTCTGTTTTTTCGTGCATCCAGTAATTTATTGGCTTGCTCAGTTTTTCCCGCTTTTCTAGCTGCTTCATAATCTGTACGGAAATTGGTATCATCCCCAATTTTCATGTAAGTAAGATTTTGAAGTGCCGCAACATAATTTGGCTTAATTTCCAATGCTTTATTATAAGCAGTTTCAGCATCCGCCATTGTAGCTGGATCTTTACTTTCCATCAAACCTAAATTAAACCAATTATCTGCATCTTTAGGATTTGCTGCCACCTGCTTTTTAAGAATTTCTATAAATTGAGCAGATTTTCCACTTTTATAATAGGCTAAACCTTTGATATTTATCAAAGCAGCATCATCCGGAAATTTAGCTAAACCTTTATCTGTTAAGGCAATAGTCTCATCGTACTTTTCAGCTGCAAGCAGATTTCTCGCATTTTCTGTATAAAGATTATTTTCTATACTTTTAGAAGTTTCAGTTTTAAAATCAGTATAATCTCCTGTCGCACCCATTTTTTTATACAGATCCCAAGAAGTTTTGTCCAATTTGTCAACAACGCCTGACTTTTTGTTTTTTGCCGTATAGGTTGTCTCAACTCCTGTATAGCCGGAATTTATCAACTCATTATAAATCTCACTTGATTTATCTAAATTTTTTGCAGTCGCGTAAGAAACAGCTGAGTTCATCAAAAGTGATTTATCATCTGTACCTGCAGCTTTCAAAAGATAGTAAGTTTCCTTAAACTTATCTCCCGCAACTTCGTAATTTTTAGAATTATAGGCATCTACAGCCTCCTGATTTACAGTTTTTAAAACAGGATTTATCTTTTCGCCTAATTTTGAAGAAGTACTTGGAGTATAAGATTCTTCCTTCAAACCTGAAATTCCTGATTTATCAGCCGCCTCTTTTCCAACATAATATACTTTTTCTTTGCTGTCATTTTTTCCGGAATAAATTTTCATTTTTCCCAGATCATTGATTTTTGCCAAGTAAGACGCGCCTTCCTGAGTTTTACCGGCGTTCATCATCATTAGACCTTTTGTATAATAATACTGCTCTAAAGTTGCGGGTTCTAAAAGGTATGTTTTGTCACCTATTACTGCATCTGCTGCGGAAATTTGCGCGGTAGCAGTTGCGTTATCTCCACTTTCAATAGCTTTAAATGCCGTTGAAATCTCCTTTTTCTGAGCTATAGCGAATGTTACTGAAAGCATTGCTACACTTAAAATTATTCTTTTCATAAGTAATTTATTATTGATTTTATTTCTATTCTGTTAACGATAATTATTAAAAAAGCTTTTTTTTAAAATATAATTTGTGTCGATTAAACTATATTTAATACTAATTATTTGAATTAATTATTATCTTCTTCCTCACTTTCATCCTCCAGATCTGCATTTTTCTGAGCTTCTTCCTCTTCAATTTGCTTTAAAACTTCTGGATCACCAATATTTAAAACATTATCTCCGGTTTCCGGAATATTTGAGGTTTCAGGATTATTACTATCAATCACAATTTCCGCATCTTCATCGATTTCTTCAGCAACTTCCTTATCCATTTCTACTTTCGCGATCGCCGCGATTTCATCATCTTTACGAAGATTTATCATTCTAACGCCTTGCGTATTTCTACCCATCACGCGCATGTTATCCATATTCATACGGATCGCAACGCCGGATTTATTAATTATCATTAAACCATCTTCATCGGTAACAGACTGAATTGCAATAAGATTTCCGGTTTTTTCTGTTATGTTTAATGTGATAACACCTTTTCCACCACGGTTTGTAATTCTGTAATCTTCAACCGCCGTTCTTTTACCGTAACCTTTCTCGGAAACTACTAAAACTGTATCATTTTCTAAATCATTTACAGCAATCATACCAATTACTTCATCGCCGTCAGTCAAACTAATTCCACGAACTCCGATCGATCCTCTTCCAACTGCTCTTGCTTTTTCTTCCGGAAAACGGATACATTTACCATTTTTAGTAGCAATCATGATCTGGGAATTTCCATCTGTTAATTTTGCACCTAAAAGAACATCATCTTCGCGAATTTCAATAGCATTAATTCCATTTACTCGAGGTCTGGAATAGGCTTCCAAAGACGTTTTCTTAATAGTTCCGTTTTTGGTGATCATCACAACATTCATTTTCTGAATGTATTCTTTATCCTTTAAATCATTGGTTCTTATGTAAGCCTTGATTTTATCATCAGGTTCAATATTAATTAAATTTTGAACGGCTCTACCTTTTGAAGTTTTAGAACCTTCCGGAATTTCAAAAACACGCAACCAGTAACATTTTCCTTTTTCGGTAAAAAACATTAAATATTGGTGATTGGTTGCCGTCACAATATATTCCAGAAAATCTGCGTCTCTTGTAGTTGCAGCGCGGTTTCCAACACCACCTCTACTTTGCACTTTATATTCAGAAAGTAAAGTTCTTTTAACATATCCTGCATGAGAAATCGTTAAAACAACACTTTCGTTTGGAATGATATCTTCGATGGACATTTCGCCACCGCTGTAATCTATTTCCGTTCTTCTTTCGTCACCGTATTTTTCTTTTACTTCTAAAAGTTCTTCTTTAATAATTTCAAAACGTCTTGGTTCATTATCCAAAATATCTTGTAAATCATTAATTAAAGCCATTATTTCGTCATATTCCGCACGGATCTTATCCAATTCCATTCCCGTCAAACGAGCCAGACGCATATCTAAGATCGCCTGTGCCTGAATGTCAGAAAGTTCAAATTCATCAATCAAACCTTGTTTTGCATCGGCTGGATTTGAACTGTTTCGAATGATTCTAATTGCTGTATCTAAAGAATCCTGCGTTCCAATCACCTTCATGAAACCTTCTAAGATGTGCGCTCTTTCTTTCGCTTTTTTAATTTCAAAAGTCGTTCTTCTAACCACCACTTCATGTCTGTGATCAACGAAATGACGAATCAGATCTTTTACATTTAATTGAACCGGACGACCACCAACTAAAGCAATATTATTACAACTAAAAGATGTCTGAAGTGCGGTATATTTATAAAGTAAATTTAAAACTACATTTGGAATTGCATCATTTTTAAGTTCATAAACGACACGCAAACCATTTCTATCAGACTCATCACGGATTTCATAAATTCCGGGAATTTTATCATCTTTTACTAAATCCGCAGTTCTTGCTATCATATCCGCTTTGTTCACCTGATAAGGAACTTCAGTTACGATAATTGCATTTCTGTTGTGTACTTCTTCAAAATTAATCTTCGCGCGAAGAACAATTCTACCTCTTCCTGTGTGCAAAGCTTCGCGAACGCCATCGTAACCATAAATAATTCCACCTGTCGGGAAATCTGGTGCGATGATATGCTGCATTAATTCATCAATGGTGATTTCGTTATTATCAATATAAGCACAAATTCCGTTGATACTTTCCGTAAGATTATGAGGCGCCATATTCGTCGCCATACCAACTGCAATACCGGAAGTTCCATTAACCAAAAGATTTGGAATTCTACTTGGCATCACTTTCGGTTCAGTTAAACTATCGTCAAAATTAAATTGAAAATCAACCGTATCTTTATCTAAATCTGAAAGAATATCATCTGAAATTTTCTTTAATCTTGCTTCGGTATAACGCATTGCTGCAGGCGGATCGCCGTCCATGGAACCAAAATTTCCCTGTCCATCAACTTGCGGATAACGCAAACTCCACGGTTGCGCCATTCTCACCATCGCATCATAAACGGAAGAGTCTCCGTGTGGATGGTATTTACCTAAAACATCACCAACAATTCTGGCAGATTTTAAATGTTTCCTGTTAGAAAAAACGTTCAAGCCATACATTCCGTATAAAACTCTTCTATGAACGGGTTTCAAGCCATCTCTCACATCTGGCAATGCTCTGGAAACAATTACCGACATTGAATAATCAATGTAAGACGACTTCATTTCATCAACAATGTTGATAGGAATTAACCTTTCTCCTTCTTTATGCATAAATATTTTTTAATAATATGATAATCAAAACTTTATAAGCCTGATCATTAGTTTTTTGTTTTCAGTTTTATATAACGCGCTAAATTACGAAAAAATACCGATTTTTGCAGTCAATAATTTAGTTAAAATCATAAAAAAAATATAAAAATGAGCCTCTTAAGCATCACATTTCACACGCCGGAACATCTTTTTGAGCAGTGGGAAAATTTTCAAAATAATTCTTTAGAAAATCTTATTGATAATTTAATTCAGGTGGAAAAATTTATTTTGTCTGAGGTTGAAAGCGACATGCTTCAGGAAGGAAAAAACACCAACCTTCTTTTAATTTTTGAAGATGAAACATTACGGGAAGAATTTGTGAAAAGCGAATTTGAAAATATAACACATCATATACATAAAGAATTTGGCGAAGAAATAATGGTTTTTATGACCTATTTAAATCCGAAAAAAACCCGAATGTAGATTCAGGTTTTTAAATATTTTAGTTAAAAGTTAGTTCTATTTTCTTGACATCAAAATTCTCAAAACGTACCAGAACAGTAACATTATTGATGAAAATAAAAGCAAGGATGCGCCAACATATTGGTCTGTAGAATAAGTGTCTTTCAATTTACTCGTTTGGTATAAAATGGCGCCACTCGCTAAAATAACCATTCCCACAGAAAACCAAAGTCCAAGATTAAAACCGAAAATTGCGCCTGCAACAATCAAACCTAAAGCGACAAAACCGCCAACCGTAATTGCTGTTCTTAAAAAAGAAAAATCGGTGTTCGTCATAAAAACAACTGCCGTTAATCCTGCAAAAAGTGCAACAGTAATTAAACCTGCCTGTTGAATAATTTCCAAACCTGCGTAACGAGTGGCGATGAAAATTAATGGTAAAAATATAACGGATTCTAAGATTACATAAAATCCTAAACCCGCATATTGCACATTTTTATCCTGAGACAAAGTCCATTTTTCTGAAACATAAGAACCGAGCCAGAAAAGCCCCAAAATACCAAGCCAGATAAATCTTCCGCCAAGCATTTTCATAATTAATTCATCCGGAATATATTTTAACAAAAGGCTTTCAACTACCATAAATGCTAAGATTGCCAACGCAACGTGCATGTAAGTTTTTTTGTAAAATTCTGCTCTTTCAGATTCCTGAGCGCGGGAAAGTTGTATGGAATTATTCATATTTTTTATTATTTTAAAGGACGAAATTAAGCAATTTTTTAAATATTTGTATTATAAAATAATGCATTTAAAAGACTTCGATACTGAAACTTTTTTCAACTTCAGCATTTCCTTCTAATTTTCGAATGCCTTCTTTTTCGGTTAAATTTCCGGTTGAAGTTTGAGAATCAGCAATTCCCAACCAAGGTTCGATGCATAAAAAGGGCACGCCTTTTTTCGTCCAGATTCCGAGATAAGGAAAGTCTTTAAAATGAACTGAGATTTGCGGTTTTTTATCTTTAAACAAAGTTAAATTTGATGTGCTTGAGTTTTTAAAAACCAAAGCATCGTTTTCAAAAAGTTCATATTTTAAAGGTAAAAGGTTTGTTTTTAAATTTATATCAACAGTTTTTCCCGATAATAATTCATTATCTAATTGATGTGAAATCAAAGAATTATTATTATCAAATTCTAATTCGTACTCTTCAAAATTGCCGTCAATAGCAAATGCGGGATGTGCGCCAAGTGAAAAATACATTTTATCGTTATCTAAATTTAGAATTTTATAAATGATATATAGTTGGCTTTCAAATAGTTCATTAGTAATTTGCAATTCAAATTTAAAAGGATAAATCTTCAAAGTTTCTTCGGAATATTTTAAGGAAAATACCGCAGAATCATCGGTTTTTGATATTAATTCAAAATCATGATCTCTTGCGAAACCGTGTCGTGAAAGCGAATAACTTTCATCTAAATAATTATATTTTCCATCTTTTAAACCACCAACTATTGGGAAAAGAATGGGCGAAGTTTTGTTCCAAAAACTTTTATCAATCGTCCAGATTACATTTTTGCCATCTTTTATTAAAGTCTCCAATTCTGCGCCTTTATGAAGAATTGTCGCCGTTAAAAAAGAATTTTTAATTGTTGTTTTCATCTCTAATTTTATTTAAATCAATTTAAATTAAACTCAAAAATTTTAAAGTATTGACGTTGTCTGCATATGAATTTAAATCGGGTTGTTGCGCTTTACCAAAAGCTTCCGTTTTAAAATTATAATTTTCTTTTCCAACAATGCACTGAATATCTTGCTCATTTTCTTTGACAAAATTTTCCACTTCTTCTATGTTTTCATACCTCGAAAAATTAACTACAGATAATGGCGAAAATAAAGCGTCATCTTCTTTCAACATGACGAAATTATTATCCCAGAATAAATCCTGATTTAATAAATAAATGGCTTTATTGTAATCGTAATTATTGGCGTATTTATGGTGATTTATAATATCTTTAAATTCCAGAAAATTTAAAAATAATTTCTCTAAATTAAAATCCTTTGGAATGAAAATCCGCGTTACATTTCTACAACCCAAGCCGAAATAAGTGAAAATATCCTGCGCTAAAAGTTGAAGTTGTTCTTCGCTTTCACTTCCGTTTAAAACCGAAATTGAAGTTCTGTTTTTACGAATAATTCGGTCATAATCTTTAAAATAGTATTCTAAATATCTTGCCGTATTATTACTTCCTGTTGCGATAACGGCATCAAAATTTTCCAGTTTTTCGACAAATTCAAAATTTATTTGATCGTCAAAATTTTTCCATAATTTTAATAAAAACGGTATCATTCTTTTATCTTTTGACGATAATTTGATCAAAGGAATATTTTGGCTTAAAATCACGCAAATAATGTCATGAAATCCGACCAAAGGAATATTTCCTGCTAAAATTAATCCTACTTTTTTCGGTTGATTTGAAAATTTATAATCCGAAAGCCAGTTTTCCAGGTTTTCTTCTTTCAAAAGATCCGACCAATCTTTTAAGGCTAATTTTTGATAATCTTTTGTAAACCAAGGGTTTTCATATTCTGAAATTCTGATTACATCAGTTAATTCAATATCTAAATCACCAAAATTTTCTTCACTTTTCGCTAAAAAATCTTTTAAATAGGATCCCAATTTTGCAAGTCCTGAAATGCTTTTAATCACTGCTTTATTCTTTTTAATGTGGTAAAAAATCGTTAAATTTGTGCAAATTTAAAACAATTAGAAATGGCAATCAGAATAACTGATGAATGTATAAATTGTGGCGCCTGTGAACCGGAATGTCCAAATAACGCAATATATGAAGGCGCTGTCGATTGGAAAGCCTCTGATGGAACGGCTCTAAAAGGAAAAGTTACTTTAACTTCGGGATTAACCTTAGACGCAGATTCTCCGCAGGAACCTGTGAGCGATGATGTTTACTTTATCGTCACAGATAAATGCACGGAATGTATGGGATTTCATGAAGAACCGCAATGCGCGGCAGTTTGCCCGGTAGATTGCTGTATTCCAGACGAAGATCACGTAGAATCTGAGGAAAGTCTTTTGGCGAAAAAAGATTTTTTACATCAGGATTAAAATAAATTCGTTTTTACTAAAACATTACAATTCATTTAAATATTTAAAATGACTAAAATTCATAATTTCAGTGCTGGTCCGTGTATTTTACCTCAGGAAGTATTTCAAAAGTCGGCAGAAGCAATTCTTGATTTTAATGGAAGCGGACTTTCTTTATTGGAAATTTCTCACAGAAGCAAAGATTTTGTAGCCGTGATGGACGAAGCCAGAGCAATCATCAAAAGATTGATGAATCTGGGCGATGATTACGAAGTTCTTTATCTTCAGGGCGGCGCAAGTTTGCAGTTTGCAATGGTTCCTTTTAATTTAATGAAATTAGAAAGCGGAAAAGCGGCTTACACAGACACCGGAACCTGGGCTGCTGGTGCAATAAAAGAAGCAAAAAAATTAGGAAAAGTGGATGTTGTAGGTTCTTCAAAAGAGGAAAATTATTCTTTTATTCCGAAAGATTTTAAAATCGGTTCAGAATATGATTATTTTCATTGCACGTCAAACAATACGATTTACGGCACAGAAATGAAGACTTTTCCGAAAGTTGATACTTTGCTGGTTTGCGATATGAGTTCGGATATTTTTAGCCGAGTTATAGATTTTTCTCAATTTGATTTAATTTATGCTGGTGCTCAAAAAAATATGGGACCTGCAGGAACTACTTTGGTCGTCGTAAAAAAAGAAATTTTAGGAAAATCCGGTAGAGATATTCCTTCGATGCTGGATTATTCTTTACATATCGCAAAAGAATCAATGTATAATACGCCGCCAGTTTTCGCGGTTTATGCATCACTTTTAACTTTGCAGCATTTAGAAAATAATGGCGGAATTGCTGCAGCAGAAAAAAATAATATCGCAAAAGCAGAATTAATTTATAACGAAATCGATAGAAATCCTTTATTTGCAACTTACTGTAAAGTTGAAGACCGTTCGTTGATGAATGCATGTTTTAAATTGACTGACGAATCAAAAAAAGAAGAATTTGATGCCGCCTGGAAAGCCGCTGGAATTAACGGATTAAATGGACACCGAAGTTTAGGCGGTTACCGAGCAAGTATGTACAATGCTTTACCTCTAGAAAGTGTTCAGGTTTTGGTTGATGTTATAAAAAATCTAAAATAATCTCAATGAAAGTTTTAGCAAACGACGGCATTTCTGAAAGTGCAATAAAACTTATCGAAGAAGCCGGAATTGAATTTTTAAATCAACGCGTTTCGGCTGAACATTTGGCAAATTTTATTAATGAAAATCAAGTAGATGTTCTTTTGGTGAGAAGTGCGACAAAGGTTCGAAAAGAATTAATTGAAAATTGCCCAAGTTTAAAAATTATTGGTCGCGGTGGAATCGGGATGGATAATATCGATGTTGATTTTGCCAAAGAAAAAGGAATTAAAGTAATTAATACGCCAACTGCTTCTTCAAAATCTGTTGCAGAATTGGTTTTCGGCCACTTTTTCACAATGGCGCGTTTTCTTCATGAGTCAAATCGTTTGATGCCTTTGGAAGGTGATAGCCGTTTTAACGATCTGAAAAAAGATTTTAAAAATGCCTACGAACTTTCAGGTAAAACTTTAGGTGTAATTGGCTTTGGTTCTATCGGTCAGGAGGTTATAAAAATAGGAATTGGTTTGGGAATGATGATTAAAGTCTGCACAAGGCAACCAAAAACTGAAACTCTGAAACTGGATTTTTTTGATGGACAATCTGTAGATTTTAAAATTACTTCCACCAATAATATGGAAGAATTTTTAGAAGATTGTGATTTTATTTCCATCAACACACCAAAAACTACTGAATATATTTTATCCAGTGCCGAATTTGAAAAAATGAAAAATGGTGTATTTATTGTAAATACTTCACGGGGCGGAGTTTTAGATGAAGTTGCGATGATAAATTTCATTGAAAATAAAAAAATTGCAGGCGTTGCTCTTGATGTTTTTGAAAGTGAACCAACTCCCGAGCTTGCTTTACTAATGAATCCAGCGCTATCTTTGTCGCCACATGTTGGCGGTAACACTGTAGATGCTCAAAATAAGATTGGATTAGAACTCGCAAAACAAATTATTGCACTAAATAAAGATTTATAAGAAATGCCAAATTTTAGACCTTTCCGCGGTATAAGACCTGCAAAAGATTTTATAGAAATTTTTCCAACACATCCTTTGGATAATTTTACACAAGCGGAAATTAACGAAAAATCTTCCGTAGATTCTTCCTATATCCAAATGGTAAAACCCTACGTAGTGAGCAAATCCAAAGATATTGATAGAAATTTACGAAAAATAAGAACCAATTATGAAGAACTTTTAGGCGATCACAAATTAGTGCAGGATTCGTCTGCCTATTATTTATATTCTCAAATTTATCCAAATAAAAATGTATTTCGCGGTTTGCTTGGTCTTGTAAGTGTAGAAGATTTTTTTGAAGGAAAAATTAAAAAGCACGAATCGACAATTACCACAAAAAAGGAAAAACTTGCTTTTTATTTAGAAAAGGTTAATATTCAGGCAGAGCCGGTTTTATTGACTTATAATTCAAATTCTAAGGTAGAATTGTTGATGAATTACGAAGAAAAGAATATTCCAATTTTAAATTACGTAGATGATGCAGGCACACGTCATAAAATCTGGAAAATAGACAACCGTCTAAAAATGAAGGAATTAAAAGATGTTATTGAGCAAATTGATGCTTTTTACATCGCTGATGGACATCACAGAATGGGCGCCGCTGCACTTAACGCAAAACAGCAAAAGGCAAAAAATAAAAAACACAATGGTACAGAGGCTTACAACTATATTTTTAGCTATATCGTATCAAATCAGTCTATAAAAATTAACGATTATAACAGATTATTAAAAGACCTCAATGGACTTTCTGCCGAAGAATTTTTAAAAAAATTGGAAACAAACTTTTTAATCCACGAAAAGGGAGAAAACCCTTATTTTCCTTCCAAAAAATTTCACTTCAGTATGTATCTGGAAGGTAAATTTTATAGTTTACACGTAAAACATGAAATTAGGGAAACCGCAGAAATTGATGATATCGATCAATTGTTGATTAGTAATTATATTTTTAAAGATATTTTAGACATCAAAGATCCAAAAATTTCTGATGATATTACTTATATCAAAGGAGATTCCAGTATAAATGGTATTTTAAAATTAAAAGAAGAAGTAGATTCCGGCAACTTTAAAGTTGGTTTCGGTTTGTATCCCGTTAGTTTTTCTGATATTATAAAAATTTCCGATGAGAAACTCGTTATGCCGCCAAAATGCACATTCGTGGAACCAAAATTGATCACGGCTTTAGTAATGTATGATATGAAATAGGATAATTTTCTGGGCGCCTTGATCCGTCTTCCGTTCCCAAAACAAAGTATGAGTTTCGACAATTTAAATAAAAAAAATAAAATTTTAGTCAATCTTTTTGCAATTAAATTTATTTTTTAAAAACAAAAACTTCACCGGCAAAAAGGATTTCCACTCAAGCCGGGGCGCAGGTTTTAGCCAATTTTCAAGAGTTCTTATAACTTAGAAAAAATTATTTATGTCATTAATTAAATAAACTTTAATTTTGAAAAACATTCAAAAAACTATGAAAAAATTCACAATATTATTTCCGCTCTTTTTGGGCGGATTATTTTTTGCCCAATCTAAAACAGATTCATTACAATTTAAACAAATCTCTGATCAGATTTTAACACAAGGTCTGGCTTATAATGATTTGCGAGAACTTACCAAAAATATCGGCCATCGTTTAAGCGGTTCCAAAGCCTACGAAAACGCAACAAAATGGGCTTACGATAAATTGAAAGAAGCCGGCGCAGACAAAGTTTGGTATCAGGATGTGATGGTCCCGGTTTGGGTAAGAGGAAAAGAATCACTTCAAATTAAAACTCAAAACGGCAGTTATAAAACTCTAAATATGCTTTCCATCGGAAATACCGAAGGAACTTCTGGTAAAGACTTAATAGGGGAAATTATTTTAGTGAAAAGTCTGGAAGATTTAGATAAAATGAATGAAGCCGACGTAAAAGGAAAAATTGTCTTTTTTAATTATCCTTTTGATCAAACATTTATTTCGACTGGAAGCGCTTATGGCGATGCTGGAAAATACAGACAAAGATCTGCCTCAGTCGTTGCTAAAAAAGGTGGAAAAGCCATGATCATCAGATCGCTTTCCTCGGCTTTTGATGATGTTCCGCATACTGGAACGCAAACTTATGACTTAAAATTTCCAAAAATTCCAGCGGTTGCAATCGGTGTTAAAAGCGCAGATGAACTCGAAAGAACTTTAAAAACACAGAAAGTTTATACAAAGCTAAATTCAAATGCAACAATGAAAGCGGACAAATTAAGCCATTCCGTGATCGGCGAATTAACCGGACAAAAAGACCAATCAGTAGTTGTAGTTGGTGGACATCTTGATTCATGGGATGTGGGCGAAGGCGCAAGCGATGATGGTTCGGGCATTGTGCAAAGTATCGAAGTTTTACGAACATTTAAAAAATTAAATATTTCAAATCAACACACAATTCGTGTGGTGTGCTTTGCAAATGAAGAAAATGGTGCAAATGGCGGAAAGAAATATGCTGAAGAGGCCAAAAGAAAAGATGAAAAACATCTTTTTGCCATAGAAAGTGATTCCGGCGGTTTTACGCCACGTGGTTTTGGTCTGGTTATGAGCGAAGAGAAAAGAGATCAAATAAAATCCTGGGCGCCATTATTTTTTCCTTTTGGTATTTATGATTTCACAAAAAAATATGCAGGAACCGATGTTGAACCTTTAGAAGCGTTGGGAACACCGACCGGTGAATTAGTTCCAGATTCTGCCAGATATTTTGATATTCACCACACAGCGGAAGATACTTTTGAAAAAGTAAACCGCAGGGAATTGTTACAAGGTGCAAGTGCGATGACGCAGTTGATTTATATGATCGATAAAAACTGGTAATGAAAAAACCGGTATTTTATAAAAGTTTAGGTTTTGCATTCAAAGGATTAATTTGGATGTTCAAAAACGAACGTAATTTCCAACTGGAAGTTATTGCTCTTTTTGTCAATATAATTTTAATTTTTGCTTTAAAATTAAATCATTTAGATTCTATCCTAATACTTTTAATCTGCGGATTTGTTTTGGTATCCGAAATTCTCAACACAGCTATTGAAAAACTTTGTGATTTTGTTGAACCAAAATTTCATACTAAAATTGGCATTATAAAGGATATTGCTGCGGGTGCAGTTTTATTAGCAACTATTTTTGCGGTAATTGTCGGGATCTCAATTTATTGGAATTATATATTTTAAAATTTCAATGCTTATCAAAAATAAAAACCCTTTCTAAATTAACTAGAAAGGGTTTATTTTAAAAATTAAACTTAATTAAATTGGTTTTTCGTCAGTATCAGTTCCCGTTATAATCACAGGTTTTTCCACATTTTTCTTTTGAATCTGCTCTAAAAGTTGCAATCCCAAAAGTCCGCTGATGCCGCCGTTTGTAGAATCTCCGCCTCCACTGATCAAAATATCCGGCATAATTTTCACGTTTTGGTTGGCTATATTTTCCATAATTTTTAATTGTGTGAAATTATTTCCGCCCATTGCGCTTACAGAAAGTTTGTAAGATTCCGCATTAGATTTACCAATTGCCAGGATTTTTTCAGCTTCTGCATTTCCTGTCAAACTAATTTGCTCAGCATTTGCTTTGGCTAAAAGTTCTATTTTCTCTGCTTCTGCCCTTGCTAAAAGTCTCGTTTTTTCTGCTTCACCAGTTGCCAAAAGTTTCAATCTGTCACCTTCCGCATTGGCTTGTAATCTCACAGAATTGGCGTCTCCCGTTGCTTTTTTCACACTTGCATCAGCCACTCTTTCCGCGATCCAAACACCTTGATCTGCTTTTACGATTTCTTTTTGCATATCTGCGATCGCCGTTTCTTTTTCCAGACTTTGTTTGGTTTCCTGCGCAAGCATTTCAGTTTCGTAAGTAATTTTTTGCTCTTCGGCTAATTTCCTGTCCGTCAAAGTTTTCATTAAACTTTCTGGTGGAACAATGTCACCAATCAAAGTATCGACTGCATTCACATTATATTGATCCAAAACTGCGCTAATATGTTCTTTTGCAGATTGTTGTCTTTCTTTTCTTGTTCCTAAAAACGCAATTACATCACTGTCTTGGGCAGAATTTCTAAAATAATTTCCAATCGTTGGTTCTAAAACCTGACTTACCAGATTGATCATATTTCCAAAACGTGCAATCACTTTTGGCGCTTCATAAGTTGGAATATGAATAATTTGCGATACATCAAGATTAAACGGGAAACCATCTTTACTTCTTACCGTAATTGTCGAAAGATTTTTATCCAATTGATGACTTTCACTTCTTTCATAAGCCCAGTTTAAAACCAAATTCGTTGTAGGAACGAGTTCCACTTTCATAATGTAAGGATTGATCGGATATTTTCCCGGACCAATTGGTTCGCTCCAAACACCTTTTTGACCTTTCGTCACAATATTTCCATGTTTGAAATCTACGCCACTTAAATCCTGTCCTTCATCGCCTACATAACTGATTATTACACCAACATGTCCAATTGGAATTTCTGTCATTTTTACCATTTCGACTTTCGTAAACCATGGATTTAAAAAGTAAGATCCAGATAAAATTACCTGTTCCTGCAAACCTTTATAACCACCATTATTTAAAAAAGTATCGACATCCTGAAATTTATTGTGCGCAAAAATAATTTTTCCTGCAATTTGTCCATCGTCTAACGGATTTCCTTCCATTGTTGTAATAATTCCAACTGCGTTGTCCGGAATTGTAGTCATTTCTGTTAACTCTAGTTCAAATAATAAGGTATTAATTCTGTATGAACCCGGCGCAATAATGGCAGTTTGTCTTCCTTTTCTTCCACCATTTTGTAAGAAAGCATTGGCGTCCTGAAAAGAGTCGCAATCTACTTTTCTTGCTAAAATTCTTCCAGTTTCTAATTCAGTTCCATCCTTTGCTAAAATTAAACCGAGTTTTCCTGTTGGAATTACGGTGAAAGACTGAAATTGAATTGCATATTGCCAGATCCATTTGCCGAAATAAATTCCCGGTGCTAAAGTTTGCGCTTGAAATCCTGCTTCGCCATTGGTGGCGATAATTCTTCCTTCGGGTAGACTTTGTTTACCAAAAAGAACAAATTTTTTGGTTACCAAACCTATTTTATCTTCCGGGACAATCACTAATCCGAAGAAAATTCTTAAAATAAATTTGTAAAAAATTAGGCATGCTAGAATGCCAATCACTGGAATCATCCAGTTTTGAAATGAAAATTGCATAGTTTATTGTTTTAAATTGTTTTTTTAAATAGAAAATACATCATTATATATCAATGATTTGCAACGAAGCAAACTCATTATTATTAAACATTTTAAAGGTGAATATCTTCGTTTTGTTTAATTTAAAATTTAGACGTAAAAATGTAGATAATTCTTTTGAAGAATTAAAAAAATAACGCAGGTGGCGAAGTATTGAAAATTGTGAACACAATTTCAGAAACTTTTAACATGAATGTTTGAAAATTTAATAATTTCATTTTGATTTGCAAAGAGAATATTCTTTACAACCATTATACGTTGCAATAAATATGAAAGTGACAAAATTTAACACTATTTTATAAAAAATTTGACAATACATTGATTATCAGATTAATTATTTTTTAAAATAAATCTTCCACACTTTCAAAACTATCTTTTGCTGCTTGATAACCAATGTCAAAAATTTCTTCTAAGCGGTGTGCTTTTCTTTCAAAAGTGCCGTAAGCCGCTAATTTTTTTGAGGAAATAAACCAATCACAATACGCAAATTTGTGAATTTCTGTTCGGTGAGAAAGTAATTCGTAGGCTCTTGTGGTAACAGATTTAATGGTTGAAAGGTTTGCCATTGTAACATCTTCCGGCATTGACACGTAAACACCGATCATTTTATCACATTCATTTTTAATAATATCGGCGGGGAAATTATTTAAAACGCCACCATCGCTGAACATTTCATTTCCCACAATGTAAGGCGTTGTAATACCAGGGATTGAGCATGATGCAATTACTGCATCAACTATTTTAAAATCCTTGTTAAATATCTTTTGATCGCCAGAAATTAATTCTGTGGCTACAATTCTTAGATCTTTGTCTAAATCTCCTAAAGTTTTATCTTTGAAAACAGGCTCTAAATAATGTCTGAATATTTCCGAAGAAACTAAACCTGGTTTATTAATGGCAAAATGACGCCAATTAAAAAAATAAACTGATTTAAAAAAATCTAAAATTTCTTCCGCAGATTTTCCTGTGGCGTATAGACTTCCGACAATTGCGCCGGCGCTACAACACGCTAAAATCTCTGGTTTAATGTTTTTCTCCTGTAAAAATTTGAGAACACCCGCGTGCGCAAGACCTTTCGTTCCGCCGCCGGATAAAACCAAGCCTAACTTTTCTACCTTTTTATCCAACATTTACACCAAATATATAACCTGCTACCGCTGAAGCAATCATTGCCAAAGTTCCCCAGATTACAATTCTCACAATTGCATTTAGAATATGAGAACCGCCGCCCCGCGCAGATAGATAACCTAAAATACTGAGAAAAATTAAAGCAAAAACATATTGATAGTACATCATATTATGCAGTGGAAGGAAAATACAAACTAAAAGCGGTAAAATTCCGCCAGTGGTGAAAGATGCGCCACTTGCAAATGCGGCTTGAAAAGGTTGCGCTTTCATGATTTCATTGATGCCTAATTCATCTCTTGCGTGCGCGCCCAAAGCATCATGATCATGTAACTGTTGCGCAACTTGATGTGATAATTCTGCGGTCAAACCTCGTTTTTGATAGATTTTTGCCAATTCACGCATTTCTAATTCTGGCATTTCTTCCAGTTCTTTGGCTTCACGTTTTAGATCTGCTTCTTCAATATCCCCCTGTGAACTTACAGAAACATATTCTCCAGCAGCCATCGCAAAAATACCTGCAACTAAACCCGCCAAAGATGCTAACACTAAAACTTCCCGGCTTGAACCTGCTGCTGCAACGCCAACTGCCATACTGGCAACAGATAAAATACCATCATTTGCACCTAAAACTGACGCACGGATCCAGTTGCTTCGGTTAATAAAATGATCTTCAAATTGTATTTCTTCTTTCATTATGTAAAAATAAAAAAAAGACGGTGAAAAACCGCCTTTAATTTTTAAACAAGAAATATTTATTCTAAAAGTTCATTGACATTCGGATATTGTGAAATCTTTTTAAATTGAAATCTTCGGCTATTTTGAAGTTTTTGTATAAATAATTTTAGTTCATTTACAGAATTATCATCTTTTAAGTATTGATCATGAGTGAGTAAAACTAAATGTCTTGAAGTTTTTTCTAAATCATTATAAAAAATACTATCTACCATTTTAATCATTTCTTCATTCGTATTTTTGAGTTTCATATCTTTTGTAGGAAGCCATTCTAAATCCCAACCAATCAATTTGTAATGTTTATTTGCTAAATCATCTGCTGAGTTCTTAGATTTTTTTACATCAGTAATATTAAAAGAATCCGTGCGCCAAATATTTCTTCCCGGCGTTCTAGCGATGTTATTTTTTAATTTTAAACTGTCTTTCGCTCTGTCAAAATCGGCTACAACTTCTTCTGAATTTTCATAAAATTTTTCATATTTATTGGAAGCATGCGTGTAACTGTGATTTGCAAGTTCAAAATAAGAATCATTTTTTAAAATTTCAAAATCGGCTTTTTGTTTTTTACTACCGAAAACATGTTGGCCAACTATAAAAGCAGTTGCAGGAACTTTTCTTTCATTAATGATTTTTACTAAATTTTCTGTTCCGCGATTTGGTCCATCATCAAATGTGAGATAAATAGTTCGTCTGTTGTCAACGGATTCTTCTGGTTTTGCTAAAGACCTTAATTTATTTTCCTCATCTATATTTCTATTATTTTTCTTGACGACAGATTTTTGGTTTATGGACTCTTTTTTACAAGAATGTAAAAATAGAATTGAAATACCTGCAAGCGCGATCGTTGCTAAACCTAAAAAAGCCAAACTATTTGACTTTTTATTAAAATTTGTTGTCATGAAAATTTAAGGAATTAAGTTGTTAAAATATGTTAATAAACGTTAATTTATATTAACAAAATAAATGCCGCATTTATATTTAATTTAAAAAATTCAGTAGTTGTTAATAACTTATTTTCAGTTGTTTACAAAAGCGAAAAATTAGAATTTTAAAATCTTAGTAAAATCTATAATTTTATAAATTTATGATTTTGTTAACAATATAATTGTAGAAAAGTATTGTCTTTTTATTGATAAATTTGAGAATGATATTATTTCAACGAGAAAATTATCTTTTTAAAAACAACTGTTTTTTTTTTGCGATAAGTTGCAGCCCGACTTGAGTGGAGTTCCTTTTGTGAGGAGGAACGACGAATAAAAGAACGGGAACGGAAGGCGGAAATGTCTGCCATAAAAAATTGAAAAATAGACATTCGACGCAGTCAAATGCTGCCCAAATAAAATAACAAATAAGCATTCTGCAAAGTCATTTGTCTGCCCAAAATAAATAACTACTCGTTAGAATACGTGAAAATTTTACCAAAAAAAAAAAAAACTTCACCCTGAAGTTTCTGGATGAACTTTTAGAGACATATCAGTGTGTTCTTAAATGTGAGTTAATTCAATATAGATTATGGATTGTTTTTAAAAAGATTATTAACTACATTAAATCCGAAAATTATTGAGGCAAATTTATGACATAATTTATTTTCTCCATATTCAGTAAGTTGAAGATATATTCACTGCCTGACTCGTATAACACTTCTGCTCTTTTTACTATAAATTTATTTGGCAGAAGTTGATCATTAAGATTTTGGAAAATGATTTGGACTATATTTGGATTTAGATCCAGAGGCAAATATGAAATCAAATTATCGTCTGATTTTTCTAAAAAAACTTTTAAAATCATGGGTTTTTTATCTTTCTTAGTTTTATAAACAATAATCTTGTAAACAAAATCTGAAATTTTAATTAATTCGGTTCTGTCAACTTTAAATTCATTCTCGACAATAAAAGGTTTTGTATTTACTAATTTTAATTGATTTTCATCTTTTACGATTTCATTTTTAAATGTAAAAGTTTTGTCAGTTAGGTAATCATTTACATTAAGACTATCTCCCCGAATAAATAGCGAAATATCATGCCGCAATGAACTCACAGAATGAGAACTGGTATATTCCGTTTTATCTTGATTGTTAAATACTCTATAAGTAAGTTTATAATCAATTGTAAGTTGCTGTGCGTGGGATAAACCTATAATAAAAAAGAAGAAAAAAAGTATTTTATGCATTTTACTAATTATTACTAAAAAACCCCGCAAAATTAGTTGCGAGGTTTTTAAATTTTGATAAGTTTTTAAATATGAATCACTTCACCGTAAGCAGCGGCAACTGCTTCTGTCATTGCTTCAGACAAAGTTGGATGCGGGTGAATTGCTTTTAAAAGTGCGTGACCGGTAGTTTCTAATTTACGGGCAACAACTGCTTCTGCGATCATTTCTGTAACGCCAGTTCCAATCATGTGGCAACCTAAAAATTCGCCATATTTTGCATCAAAAATCACTTTGATAAATCCATCAGTATCGCCGTTTGCAGTGGCTTTTCCATTGGCGGAGAAAGGAAATTTACCGATTTTTAATTCGTAGCCTTTTTCTCTTGCCTGTTTTTCAGTCATACCGACGCTCGCTACTTCTGGGTGACAATACGTACAACCTGGAATGTTTCCGTAATCTATGGTTTCAACGTGAAGACCTTTAATTTTTTCAATACAAGTGATGCCTTCTGCACTCGCAACGTGCGCCAAAGCCTGTGTAGGAAGCAAATCACCGATTGCGTAATAGCCAGGAACGGAAGTTTCATACCATTCATTGACCAAAACTTTTCCTTTTTCAGTTTTAATACCGACTTCTTCGAAACCCTGACCTTCGAGATTGGAAGCAATTCCAACCGCGGAAAGTAAAATATCTGCTTCTAAAGTAATATTTCCTTTTGCAGTTTTTACATTGGCTTTTACACCTTCGCCAGACGTATCGATTGATTCTACGGAAGCATTCAGCATAATGTCAATGCCGGATTTTTTCAAAGATTTTTCCAGCTGTTTTGAGATATCTTCGTCTTCTACAGGAACTACGTTTGGCATAAATTCTACGATGGTCACTTTCGTTCCCATCGTGTTATAAAAATCTGCGAACTCAACTCCAATCGCACCTGAACCAACAACGATCATAGATTTTGGTTGTTTGTCCAGCGTCATCGCTTTCCTGTAACCAATTACTTTTACACCATCTTGTGGAATATTTGGCAATTCACGGGAACGCGCGCCTTGTGCAAGAATAATATTTGTGGCAGAATATTCAGAAGTTTTTCCTTCTTTGTCTGTTACATTTACTTTTTTACCTTTTGCAATTTTTGCAGTTCCAAAAATCACATCGATTTTATTTTTTTTCATTAAAAACTCGATGCCTTTGCTCATTTTATTGGCAACGCCTCTACTTCTTTTAACAACATTTGAAAATTCAAAAGTAGATTCAGATTTATTTAAACCAAATTCTTCTGCGTGATTGATATAATGGAAAACCTGTGCAGATTTTAAAAGTGCTTTTGTAGGAATACAACCCCAGTTTAGGCAAATTCCGCCCAATTCTTCTCTCTCAATAATTGCAGTTTTGAAACCCAATTGTGCTGCTCTGATCGCTGCAACGTATCCGCCAGGACCGCTTCCTATAACAATAATATCGTAATTCATGTTTCTTAAAAATTTTTACGCAAATTTAGTGAAAAATTATGGTTTTAAATTAAGGTATCCAGGGCTTTTTCAAACGTAGGGTAATGAAAATTAAAATCAGAATCAATTAATTTTTGTGGAAATACATTTCTACTTTTTAACATTAATTCTGTTTCCGTTTTGATGAATAATGCAGCAATTTCTAAAAGCCAAACTGGTGACGGAATTCCAAATGGTATTTTTAATTTTTTTCTAAGTAATTCCATCATTTTACCGTTGGACAAAGGATTTGGTGCGGTTGTATTTAAAACGCCTTTTAAATTTTCATTAGAGATTATAAATTCTATAATTCTGCAAAAATCTTCTATGTGAATCCAACTCATCATCTGCGTTCCTCTTCCCTGTTTTCCACCCAAACCAAGTTTAGAAATCTGCACAAATTTTGGAAAAGCACCGCCATTTTTTCCTAAAACTATCGAAGTTCTTAATGACACTTTTCTAATGTTTATATTAGAAACTTTAAAAAATTTTCTTTCCCATTGTTTGCAAATATTCATGGAAAAATCATCTCCAATTATTCCGTTTTGTTCTGTGTTTAAATTGGTTTCGGAATGAATGTAAATCGTTGCCGAACTTGCATTGAGCCATATTTTTGGTGGATTTTCGCAAAGATCAACGGCATTTTGCAATGCTTTTGTACTTTCAATTCTTGAAGATAAAATTTCATTTCGGTTTTTTTCGGTGTATCTGCAATCAACTGATTTACCAGCGAGATTGATTAAAACATCAGCATTTTCAAGTTTAGATTTCCAATCACCGAGGGTTTTTCCATCCCAAAAAACATCATTTTTATTTTTTGGATTTCTCGTTAGAATTTTAACTTCATTGTTTAGAGAAAGAAAATAAGTTTCTAATTCTTTACCTAAAAATCCTGCGCCACCTGCAATTATAATTTTCATTTTGAATGAGTTTTAAGTTTAATAAATTTAATTAACATTCATTTGAGATTTTTATTTTAAATCTTTAATTAAATAAAAGCCTGATAGGGTGTAATACAAACTAATTAGCAAACTGATTATAATTAAATACAACATAAAAAATTCATCGTTTAAATTGAGGAATGATCCAAAAATATATAAACTTAAAAAAAAGATCAAAACAATGAAAAAGTAATACATCATAAACTTACTTTTAATAGTAAATATCCGAACTAAAAATCCAATAAAATTAGAGACGGCAAGAATTGGTAAAATTGTAAATATTATAAAAAAGCCATCCTTAACATTGAAAAAATAGTAGACTAAACTTGCAAGAATTATCAGTAGTTGAATTGCTAATTCTATTTTTAAAATTTTAGTTTTCATAATTATAAATTTAAAAATTGGGATCGATCTCTATTTTTGTTTTTAAAGAAAAACAGCATAATTAAATTAAACATTAGATTTTTCATAATTTTTGTAAACTTTTTTAATATCTAAGATGTAAAAAATTGATAAGATTGGGCTGTAAAAAAAAGCGGCATAAAGCAAAAGAAAAAATAAACCTGCTATTTTATTAAATTCTCCCAAATCAATATTTTTACCTTGTAAAAGAATCATTGAAAAAAGTATAGTCCAAACTGGCACTATCAAATAGCCATAAACTTTAAAAAAAGTAGATTTTTTATATTTTAAAAATAATCGAATAAGAAAACTTACCAACTGGAATCCACCAACGAAATAATAAAAATAAAATATTTTTTCTAAATGTTTGATAATGAAATAATTGAAAATTAAATAAGCAATAAAGATTAAAAACACAGATTGCTGAACGATTGAATCAATTTTAAAAAATGTTTTCATGATATTTTATATTTTTGTAGTTTCAGTAAATATTGAAAGTATATTTGAAATAAAAAAGGAATTTCTTCCTTTCTTATTTCTTTAATAGATTGGTAATTTTCCCAACCAACCAATGATCGTCGCTTTTTATGGCCAAATCCATTATGTTATTGATTTTATTGGTGACGTTGGAAAAATCTTCCATCAGTTTTATAAATTCTTTTGCTTCTTCAGAATCATTGTCTTCTATTTCTTTTAAATCTTCCAGAAATTTTATAATCGGTTCAATTTCTCTTTTCCGGCGTTCTTTGGTAATTTGTTTAAATAAAAACCAAACATCTTTATCGGCAGAAAAAAATTCTTTGCGCTCCCCTTTTATGATTTCTTTTTTCACAATTCCCCAATCCATCAAAGCACGAATATTCATGTTGGCATTGCCTCGGGAAATCTGCAAATGTGCCATGATTTCGTCAGTAGACAAAGCATTTGAGGAAGATAAAAGTAGTGCATGAACTTGCGCCATAGTTCTGTTAATTCCCCAATTCGTGGCAAAAGTTCCCCAGGTTTGGATGTATTTTTCTTTGGCGTCAGATAATTTCATTTTGTTTTAATTTCTTCTACAAAGATAATTAAAATTTCTAAACTTTCAATAATAATTGAAAGTCAATTTTAAAAATTACATTAAAAGTTTTTTTTAATTTATTATAAGAAATTTTCTTTCCCCAACTCTAAAGGGTGGAAAATTTTTCGAAAAGTTTACAAAGAATCTCCTTTTAGGGTCTGGTGAAAATATTTTTTATGAAATTTTGACAAATGCTTTGTATCTAAAGTTTTGCCTAAAGCCTTGTTATGATTAAATAAAAAAGCGGACTAAAGTCCGCTCCTATTAATTTTCTGATGTTTGAATTTATTTTATAATAGTTTTATTTAATTGTTTTATAACTCTCAACCAATCTTATAAATTCTGAACGATAACCATCTTCATCTTTTGACAAACCTTCTTTTGCTAAATCTTCAATTTCATTTAAATTTTTGTCTTTAATAAATTTTGAATCCCGAAGCACCAAACCAAACCAACTTACCGCACTTGCGAATTTAAAATCCGGCGAAGTTTGATTAAAATTTTCAGATTTATTTTTTACAATTTGCTGGATTTCCACACTTTTATCTTCGTCCGGTTTTTTATAACGCAATTTTATGGTTGCCAATTCATCACCAAAATTTTGAGTATTTTCATTGGTTTTGGAGTATTTTAAAGGAATTTCTTTCACGTCAAAATCAGAATCAACACCAACAGGAATGATCTCATATAAAGCCGTCACAGTGTGTCCACTTCCCAATTCACCCGCGTCTTTTTTGTCATTTGTGAAATCTTCGTTTTGCAATTTTCTATTTTCATAACCAATTAAGCGGTAAGATTTCACATATTTTGGGTTAAATTCAATCTGGATTTTGACATCTTTGGCAATTGCGTAAAGATTTCCGGCAAATTCTTTTCCTAAAAATTTATTGGCTTCCTGCATATTATCGATGTAGGCATAATTTCCGTTTCCTTTGTCAGCAAGAGTTTCCAAAGTATTGTCTTTATAATTTCCCATTCCAAAACCAAGGCAAGTGAGGAAAACGCCCGATTTTCTTTTTTCTTCGATTAAAGTTCCAAGATCTGTAGTTGAAGAACTTCCGACATTAAAATCACCGTCTGTTGCGATTATCACACGATTATTTCCATTTTTAATGAAATGTTCCTGTGCTAATTTATACGCCAATTCAATCCCAGCGCCACCTGCAGTACTTCCGCCGGCTTGTAAATTATCCAAAGAAGCAATAATTTTTTCTTTATTTTTTACCAAAGTCGGCTCTAAAACCATTCCTGCATTTCCCGCGTAAACTACAATTCCAACTTTATCTTCAGGTTTTAATTTGTCTAACAACACTTTAAAAGAAGATTTTAAAAGTGGTAATTTATTTGGCTCACTCATCGATCCGGAAACATCAATTAAAAAAACGATATTAGAATTTGGTAATTTTTCCAACGGAATATTTTTTCCCTGTAATCCAATTTTTAATAATTTATGTTTTGTGTTCCACGCCGCATCGCTGTATTCCGAATTTACGCTAAACGGTTTATTATCGGTCGGTTGCAGATAAGAATATTTAAAATAATTTAGCATTTCTTCAATTCTCACGGCGTTTTTATCCACTTTTTCACCGTTATTTATCATCCTTCTGATGTTGGAATAAGCGGCATTATCAACATCAATCGAAAATGTGGATAGCGGTTCGTTTTTCGCAGATTCAAAAGGATTTTCAATAAATGCGTCGTAACCTTCATTGTCAGTTTCAGCATTTCCTCTTATGTTAATTGAATCTTTTTTGTCCAATTCATCTGACATCTTTTGTAGTTCTTTCTTTTCTTTTTTGCTTAAATTTTTAGTTTTTATTAGAATTACACCTTCTCTACCTCTATTTCCATACATTGAGGTTGCGGAAGCATCTTTTAAAACTGTCAATTCTTTTATATTATTTGGATTTAAAATATCTAAACTTTTTGAATTATAAACAACGCCATCAACAACTATTAAAGGTGAATTTGCAGGATTGTAATTTGGATTTCCAATGATAATACCCTTAGTTTTAATCGTATTATTTTGAATTTGAGGATTTTTATTTTTTTCTTTTCTTGATTTTGTACTAGTTCTATATCCTGTAACCACGACTTCATCAATAGATTTCTGTGAATTATTTAAAGTTGACATTCCTCTGATTACAATTGTCGGGCTGTTGCCAGGATTTCCACTTGATGGTGAAATTTGTACACCTGCAACTTTTCCCTGTAAAGTATTTTCTGTGTAAACCAAATAATTTTTAATTTCCGGTGAAACACTTTGTATGGAACCTGCTAAATATTCTCTTTTTTGAGTTCCATAACCGAGAAGAACAACATCTTCAATATTTTTTTCTTTTAACGAATCTCTTTTATTTTTTATTAGAGGAATTAGATTATCAATATTTTTCACGATTACCAGACTTTTCTTACCAGTCGGAATTTGTAAAGCAATTACTTTTGTTTTTTCTACAGCTTTTTCCTTCGCAATATTAGATTTTATAGTTTCATCTATTTTCCGGATTTCAGGATTTGAAATTGGTATTTGAGTCGGTAAATCTTTGTTAATTGCAATTTGTGGTTTTACAATTTCAGTGGAATTTTTCGAATTAAAATAAAAAATTCCCGATCCAATTAATAAACTTGCCGCAATTCCATACGGAAACCAAACAGGAAGAATTCGTTTTTCATCTTTTTTGTCTAATTTTTCTTCTACCCGATTCCAGATATTTTCAAATTCCGGCATTTTCATTTTTTCATCGGAAGAATCGCTTGCTTCCTTGAATTTTTCGTCTATATTTTGATTATTTTCCATTTTTTCTTTTTTTAAAAATTTTGTTGATGAAGCATTAACTGCAATTTTTTACGGGCAAAATTAACCTGAGATTTAGACGTTCCTTCAGTTATAGAAAGCATCTGTGCAATTTCTTTGTGTGGATAACCTTCAATCGCGAAAAGATTGAAAATGGTTTTGCAGCCTTCTGGTAAGAAATTCAGAAGTTTGAGAATGTCTTTTTCCAAAGAAAAAATTGGACTTTCAACTGAAGAAATTTCCGCTGCGTTTTCATCATCTAAAGAATAATGGAACTGCTCTTTCTTGCGTAATTTTTGCAGACATTCATTAACAGTGATCTTTCTCGCCCAGGCTTCAAAAGTTTCCGGATCATTTACCTGATCGATTTTTGTGAAGATCTTGTAAAAAGTATCCGTCAAAACTTCTTCAATATCTTCCTGATTTTTCAGATACCGTTTACAAACCGAATTCAGTTGGTGCGCCATTGCTTCGTAAATCTGCCGTTGCGCATTTCGGCTTTTACGTTTGCAGTCAATTATTAATTGATGATCCATAAGAATTGCTCTTTAATAATATAGATGCAGAAGTTTATAAAAAGGTTGGAAAGTATTTTTAAAAAAATAAATTTAAGGAAAATTGTATTATAATTTTTTGGAAAGCATTATCAGCCTTTCACTCTCAAAACCAAAAAATGAGTTTGGATAATTCAAATGAAAATAAGTAAAATATAGAATCAATTTTTTAAATACACAAAAAAAAGGAATTCCGTTAAAGCCAGGCTGCAAAATATTCTTCTAGTAAAAGATTTTAAAAAACTATTAAAATTTAGTAAACAAACAAAAAATCCTTTTAACGCTTAAAGGTTGAAAGGATTTTAGATATAATTTAAAAAATTGCAACGGCTTCAGATACTATTCAGATTTTCATTTGTGTTTTTTCGGACCAAGAAATTCTCTGAAGCCTTGCAATTAGAATTTTACCAATTGATCAAATTATTTCCCCAAATATATAATACAAAAACAAAACTTCCTTACGGGAAACCGTAAAGAAGCATTATTTTTTAAAATAATTTGAAAAATTTTGGCATCAAATGAAACCAACATCCTTACAGATTGCGATCAGATGCTCGTTACTTTTAGCCTCAAACGTTTCTTTAAGCTGACTAAAAGCCTTTTCTACAGAACTTAAACTGTTGGGTTTCAAATTTTTTTCTTTTAATAAATCCGGAATATTTTTTTGTAAAACACCTTCAGAAAGTAATCTCAAAAGTGTGTATTCTAAAATGGTAAGTTCTACCGCATCTTTTCTCCGAAGGTTTAGAACATTATCATGTGAGAGATGATTTATGTCTTTATAGATAGATGAAATTGCTTTTTTAAGTTCCTTTACATCCATTCTACCTTTGCTCACAAAACCATTTATTTTCAACTCATCGAATAGAACTTTGATGTGAGCAGGTCTTTTTTCCGACGAAAAAACAAGAATTTTCAGATCCGGTAAGATTTTTCTGACTTCCGAAATTAATTCCGCTCCAGATTTTATTTTTTGTTCTTTATGATCAGGCTCAAATGAAAGATCAGTTATAAGCAAATCATAAACAACATTATCGTCAATACTTTTATTTAAAAGGTTAATGGCATCATCGCAATAATTGACAAAGATTGTGTTTTCTTCTTTTATTTTAAGATCTTTCAACACTTTTTGCACAGAAATACTGGCACTTTCAAAATCTTCAACAGACAATATTTTCTTAAACATTTAGTCACTTTTAATAGGAAAGGAAATATTTATTTTGGTTCCCTTTCCCGTTGTTTCGTCAAAAGTAAGTTTTCCTTCGCAGGAAAAAATACGGGTTTCCGTATTTTGTAAACCATTTTTTTTCTGAATGATTTCGCCCAAACCTTTACCATCGTCAAAATAAGCGATTTCAAGTCTTTCCTTGTTGATTTCAAATTTTAAAATTAATTTTTTTGCTTCGCTGTGTTTTTTCATATTCACCAAAAGTTCCTGCAAAATAATTAAAAATTCAGTTTTTATTTTAGACGAAATTTTGTCCCATAAATCTTCTTCATTGCCGATTATTATTGGCTTTATCAAATCCGAAGAAAAAGATTTTACCAAATTTGAAATTTGTATTTTGTAAGTATTCACAGTATTTTCCAAAAGGTTTTCGTAAGAAATATCTCTCGATTTTTCATAAATTTTTTCCAATTTATTTAAAACTTCCGGCTTATCTATGTTGGGGTTATTTTCAATTTCAGACATCACTTGATAAACACCGTTAGAAACTACATCATGTATTTTTTTAGAATATTTAAGTTCTGTATTTTTTATTTTTAATTGATTTTCCTGATGAACAAGTTCTTTTTCCTGCTTTACTCTTTCTTGTCTTTTTTTCAACCATATAATACCGATAATTGTTGCCAGGAAAGCCAATCCCAAAGCAACATTTCTCACAAGTAATTGATAATTTTTTTCTGTATTTTCTGCTTGAGATTTCAATAAATCTGCACGGTTTTTTTCTGATTCATATCGCACCAAAGCAAATTGATTTTTTGCTTTATTTCTTGCCGTTTGGAGGCTGTCCTTCAGTTTTAGATAGATATTGAAATATTTTTTAGAATCTGCCGTATTTTCTAAATTCACTAATTTTTGCAAAGCTTCTATCTCGTCATCTGGACTTTTCAACTGGCTTGCAATGTTGTACATTTTATGTGCGTGAAAAAGCGATTTTACGGGATTTTTATATGCAAAATAATCTGATAAATGGGCTTGACTTGCATTTTGTCCCCATAAATCTTTTTCTGCTTCACGAATTTCTAATGCTTTATTGAGTTGTGGTTCTGCATTATAATTTTTGTTTTGAAGAAATTTCGTGAAAGCGAGATTGTCTAATATTTTGAATTTAAATCTTTGATTTTGATTAACGATTTTATCAATAAACAATTCATCAAAAACTTTAATAGATTTTTTATAATCGCCTAATTTTGAATAAGCTACAGCAATATTGTTAGATCGTTTTGTTTTTTCTAATGAATCTGCAGAAAATTTAATTGCCTTATCGTAAAAATAAATGGCTTTTTTATAATTTTTTAGATTTTGAGTGGCAATACCTAGGCAATTATAGTTTGCAGAAATAGTTTCAAAGTTCTCTTCATTATTTTCATTGAAATATTTAATTGATGAAAGAGAAGTTTCCTGACTGCCAAAATAATCCCCTTTATCGGCAAGAATGATTGCCATATTAATTAAACACTTTCCTACCTTTAGAGAATCTTTCTGATTTATAAATATATCTTTAGCAGCATTAAAGTAAACAAAAGCACTATCCTGTTGTTTCTTTTCCAAAAAAATAAATGCTTTATCATAGTTTTTGTTGATATTAGTTTTTGGTAAGTTTTGGCTCGTCTTTTCACAAGAAAATAAAATTATAAGAAACAGGAAAATGTAATATTTTTTCAAATTAAGAGATTGTATTCCAAATATATTAAAAAAATGCGGAAGTGACTTCCGCATTTAATAAAACTATTTTTTTGGTGGAGTTTGTTCTGTTTCTCCACCGGTGTCAGATTAGTTAGCGTGATTACTTTCAGTCTACAAAAGCATAATATATTTTCCCCGTTCTACAAATAAAACTTCACCAGAAAAAATATCTTTTGAAAAAAAAGAAAAAGAATGCATGTATTGGGATGGAGAAAAATACATTCCTTTTATTTGTGGTGAAAATAAAGCAGGATTTCACATCGAACAGCTAGATGAAGATAAATTAAAGTTAATAAAAATTACGCGACCAGATACTTTAAATGCGGAAAATGCATCAGGTAAAGTCTGGTATGACAAAACAAATAACAAGGTAGAATTTTTCACACATTATGGCGTAAATCCAGAGAACGGTAAAGCTCTAAAAGCTGCAACTAAATATATTTTAGATAAATATTAAAAACAAAAAAACCTTCAAAAATTAATTTTGAAGGTTTTTTATAATATTTAAAGATTAGTAAATCTTCGGAAATTTATCGGGATTTGCTTCGTTAAAAACGTTATAAACAGTTTCAACCATATCATCAACGGAAGGTTTACTGAAATAATCGCCATCTGTGCCATAAGCCGGACGATGGTTTTTTGCGGTTAAAGTAACCGGTTCAGAATCCAGATATTTAAAGGCTTTTTGCACTTCCAAAACCTGCTGTAAAATAAAAGCGGATGCTCCACCTTCAACATCTTCATCAATTATTACTAAACGATTTGTTTTTTGCAAACTTTTTTTAATATTATGTTCCAAATCAAAAGGAATTAACGATTGAACATCAATAACTTCCGCGGAAATCTCTAATTTTTCTAATTGTTCTGCAGCGTCCATAACTAACCTCCACGTTGATCCGTAAGAAATAAGCGTGACGTCTTTTCCTTCTTTGGTTATTTCAATTTTACCGACTGGGACCATAAATTCCCCAATATTATCTGGTTGTTTTTCTTTTAATCTGTAACCGTTTAAAGGTTCGATGATTATACAAGGCTCATCACTTTGCAACATCGTGTTGTAAAAACCAGCAGCTTTTGTTAGATTTCTCGGTGTCAAAACCAAAATTCCTTTACAAAGATTTAAAATTCCTGCCATTGGAGAACCGGAATGCCAAATTCCTTCTAATCGATGTCCACGAGTCCTTATAATTACCGGCGCTTTTTGTCCGCCTCTTGTTCTGTACTGAACTGTTGCCAAATCATCGCTCATTCCCTGCAAACAATATAAAACGTAATCTAAATATTGGATCTCTGCAATTGGTCTTAAACCTCGCATTGCCAAACCAATTCCTTGTCCTAAAATTGTTGCTTCGCGAATACCCGTATCTGCAATTCTTAAACTGCCATATTTTTCCTGTAAACCTTCTAAACCTTGATTTACATCACCGATATTTCCTGCATCTTCACCAAAAACCAAAGCTTCAGGATATTTTTCGAAGATTTTGTCAAAATTATTTCGCACAACAACTCTACCGTCAACGATTTCTGAATTTTCGGAAAAAGAGGGAGATATTTCTTCAATATTAGTTGCTTTCCATTGCGATTGTGAATACAAATGTGATGAATAATTTTCTTTCTCTTGTTTAAAGATCTGCGAATATTTTTCTAAAAGAATATTTCTGTTTTCACTTTTTGAGTTTCTTGTCAAAAGTAAAGATTGGCGCAAAAGATGAAAAATATCTTTTTTTGATTTTCCCACTTTCTTATCAAAAATATCAAGAATTTGGGCAACTTCATTCTCACTTTCATTCAATTTTTTAACCAAAGGAAGAATCTCATTTTGCAAATCGCTTATAGATTTTTGATAATTTTCCCAGGCTATTTTTTGACCTGCTTTTACATATTTTTTTGCTTCATCTTCAATTGCATTTAATTCTTCAGCATTTGCTAAAAAAACTTCCTTTTCATCTATTTCAATAGAATAATTGAGGATCCATTCTTTAAATTTATTTAAACAGTCAAACTCCTGTTCCCAACTTAATCGTTGTTCATTTTTATATCGTTCATGTGATCCTGAAGTTGAATGACCTTGAGGTTGAGTCACTTCAATAACATGCACTAAAACCGGAACTGATTCTGTACGAGCAAAATGTTCAGCTTTTGCATAAGCTTCTAAAAGTTGCGGATAGTCCCAAGCATTGACCTGAATAATTTCACAGCCTTGTTGTTCACCCTCTTTTCTTTGATAGCCGGAAAGCATTTCAGAAATATCTGCTTTACCTCTTTGTTCTGACGTTGGGACAGAAATTCCGTAACCGTCGTCCCAGATTGAAATTATCATTGGGACCTGTAATGCACAGGCTGCATTTAAAGTTTCAAAAAAAAGTCCTTCCGCTGTGGAAGCATCTCCGATTGTTCCAAAAGCAACCTCTTGTCCGTTGTTGGAAAATTTTTCAGAACCATCAAATCTTACTTCTTTATATACTTTCGAAGCCAAAGCTAAACCTAAAAGTCGTGGCATTTGTCCGGCAGTCGGTGAAATATCAGCAGAACTGTTTTTTTGCTCCATTAAATTTTTCCAGCTTCCGTCTTCGTTCAGACTTCTCGTTCCATAATGACCGTTCATCTGTCTTCCCGCAGACGCTGGCTCTCTTAAAATACTGGTATCTGCGTAAAGCTGTGCAAAAAAACTTTCAATAGAAACTGCATCAATTGCTAAGGAAAAAGTTTGATCACGGTAATATCCTGAGCGGAAATCTCCATTTTTGAAAACTTTCGACATTGCTAACTGTGGTAATTCTTTTCCGTCACCAAAAATGCCAAACTTAGCTTTACCTGTAAGAACTTCTCTTCTACCTAAATAAGACATTTCGCGGGAAATCCTACCTAACTTATAATCATCTAAAATGTTTTTTTTAAATTCCTGAAAAGATAATTGCTGAGTTTCTATAAAGGTGTTTTGCATAAACAAGTGATTTTTACAAATATAATTAATTAGGAAATAATACTAAAATATAAATTTTAATAGATATTTATATTTTGAAATTTTTATAAACGCTCAAAAACCCGGTAATTTGTAGTAATATTTTTAAAAATGAAAGAAAAATCTCCACATATATTGAATGCATCTTCTAATCTATTAGGATTTTGCTTATTGATAATTACTTCTTTGAAAATAACTAATTCTGATAAAGCAACTTTTTTGGACGAATTTGCAGGAGTTGCAGGGATTTTTTTCACAATAAGCTGTATTTTTTCTTTTCTGGCAATACGAACGAATAATCACAAACAAATACTGGTATTTGAATCTATTGCGGATTATCTGTTTTTGGGCGCTTTGGTTTGTATTTTTTTTGCCGTCGGAATGTTATTTTTAAAACTTTTTCCTTAAAAAAAACCTCCTTTGCGTTCAGCAAAGGAGATCAACACAAATGATGAAAAAAAATTTATTGTTTAGGGGGTTAATGTATTATATAAAATCATTACTTGTGATAAAAAACCTCTCCAGTAATTGTTGACTGGAGAGATCAACACAAATGATGAAAAAAAATTTATTGTTTGAGATATTACTTCAATTTACTCTTTTCAAAATTTGTGAAAAAAAATCTCTCCAGTGATTTGTTGACTGGAGAGATCAACACAAATGATGAAAAAAAATATTGTTAATCCCGCGGAGGTGTTATTGCATCTCCTAAAGAGTTGTCTGTATGATCAAATTTTACATAATTAGAATCTTTACTAATTTGTTTTTTCTCTAATTTATTTTTTGCAGCTTTTAAACTATTTCCCTGCTCTTCACGAAAAGAAACTAATGTTAATGATGCTACTGCTATACTTAGGTAAATAAACTTTTTCATAATAATTTTTATAAAGGTTTCTAAAATATAATTCTGAGTATTTTTCACATTCGCTTTAAAAAACCTCTCCAGCTATTGTTGACTGGAGAGATCAACACAAATGATGAAAAAAAATATTATTAATCTCTCGGCGGCGTTGTTGGATTGCCTAAAGAGTTATCTGTATGATCGAATTTAACGTAATTTGTAATCGTGCTTGTTTTGTTCTCTTGCGGACTAATAGTTACAGGTTTCAAACTATTTCCTTCCTGCTCACGAAATGATACTAAACTTAGAGATGCTATGCCGATACTTAGGTAAATAAACTTTTTCATAATAATGATTTTATAATGATTTTTAAACTTAAAATTTTTAGTATTTTCTTTTGTGTTTTAAAAAAACCTCTCCAGTAATTGTTGACTGGAGAGATCAACACAAATGATGAAAAAAATTTTATTGTTTAAGGGGTTAATTTTATTTTGTAAATGTCATAATTTGTTAAAAAAATCTCTCCAGTGATTTGTTGACTGGAGAGATCAACACAAATGATGAAAAAAAATGCTTTATTACTGCGAATTAATCTTGTGGTGGTCTTGCAGGATCACCATCTCTTGCAGTTGAATTGAAATTACTATATTCAGTGGAATTATTTATTGAATTTGAACCATCATTAAATAATTTTTTTTCTGTTCCAGGATTTTGACCGTTAATTGCTTGTGTTAATTCATCTTGTTCTCTACAAGATACTAATGATAAAGAAAAAAGTGCGATGCTTAGGTAGATAATTTTTTTCATAATTTTTGGATTTAAATTTGTGTTGTTAAAAGATAATGTTGTGTTGTTGTTGTTAACTGAATTTGTGTTGTTGTTAAAATTTTTTTCTTCCATCATAAAAATGTTTGTGTTATTTGATGAGCCAAAACTATAAACTTTTACTGCTACCACCAAATATTTAAAATGCTATAGGTCTATTATCATAAATTCTGACTCTTAAAACATAAAAAATTAATAGTAATTTCAAAAAAAAAACGTTAATTTTGCAAATGAAGATCGTAAAAACATGAAAACACAAATGTTAACAAATTGATTATTAGCATTTTATGATAAAGACTAAAATATTATTTTTTGTATTAATATTTTTTAACATTTTTTTAAGTATTTCTGCTCAAAAAAGCAAACCAACTGATTTAACTTATAAGCAAATTGAAGAAAAAATAGATTTACTACATAAAGATTCCACAAAAATGTGGAAGATGATTAATCTATACATTCAAAAATCAAAGCAAGAGAGAAATTTTGAAACTTTAATTTACGCTTATAGATATTCTACCTTATATTCTACGTTTCCTAGAAATATTGCTTTCGCAGATAGCGCTCTTTCAATTGCAAAGAAAAGTAATAATCCTGAATTCCTAAGCAGTGCTTATGTCAACAGAGGAAAAACCTGGCTAGATGAAAAAAAATACCAAAAATCTTTGGATGATTTTCTTTCCGCTATTACATACTCAAATAAAACAGGTGATGACTATACTACTTACAAGACTAAATATTACATTGCGCAAAATAAAATTTATTTAGGATTATACGATGAAGCTCAGGAAGAGCTTAGACAATGTATTGAATATTTTAAAAAAAATATCAAAACAACTGGTCTTGGAAAAGACAATGAGATGTATTATTTGTACTCATTAATGAGTTCTATAGATACTAATTCAAAATTATTAAAACAGAAAGAAAATAAACCACTTTTAGATGAAGCGTTTGATTACATAACTGTAAATAATCTTTCCGAGTATCTTCCCTATTTTATTACATCTCAAGGCGTTGATTCTTATAATAATAAAAACTATAATTTAGCCATATTAAAATTGAAACAGGCTCTATCTTTATTTAAGGATAACAGTTTTCATTATACAGCTAATTTCTATCTTGGAATGTCTTATTGGCAAGAAGGAAGAAAGGACGAAGCAGTTCTATACTTTAAATTGATTGACGCTGATTATTCAAAAAGCGGAAAACTTGATCCTCATTTTAGACCAACGTACGAATATCTCATTAAATATTTTCAAAATTCTGGCAATAAAACCTTGCAACTTCAATATGTGAAAAAACTAATGGAGCTTGACAGAAATTACGAGAAAAACTTTAAATATCTTTACACAACCATTAATAAAGAATATGATACTAAAAAGCTGCAACAGGAAAAAGATCGATTAGAAAGTTCTCTTCAAAGACAGCGAGTATTCTATTTCATTCTTATAATGCTCATTATTAGTGCAGCGGGATTTTTAATTTACAGATTTCTTAAGCTCCAAAGAAAATATCGGGAACAGTTTGAGAATATAATTCATGCGGATGAAACTAAGGATAGCATTACCTATCAGTTACAAACAGTCCAAAGTCCTAAAAATTCTGAAACAGAAGAAATTTATTATGATAATATTCCAGGTATTAATCCGCAAATTGTTGAACAAATTGTAAAAGAGCTGGAAAAATTTGAAAGAGAAAAGCGTTATTTAGATCCTCAGATTTCCCAGAAATCATTAAGTGAAGATTTTGGTACAAATTCCAGTTATCTTTCCAAAATTATCAATACTTATAAAGATAAAAATTTCAATCATTATGTAAATGATCTGCGAATTGATCACACCTTAAATCTTCTTAAAACAAAAAGGAAGTATTTAAATAAAGACGTTAAAGAACTCGCAACGATTTCCGGATTTAACAGCACAGACAGTTTTAGTAAGAATTTCCAGAGAAAATTTGATATGAAACCAAGTCAGTTTATCAAAATGATGAAAGAAGAAGCTAGAATTTCCGCTCAATAACGTAATCAAGCATTAAATGCAAAGATGTTTTTGCTTCAGAATCTGGAAAATCAGTTAAAATTAACTTTGCTTCTTCGTAATAATTATTCATCACCGAAAGTGCATAGTCTAATCCACCTGTAAACTTAACAAAATCAATAAGTTCTTTTACTCTTTTTTTATTGTCTTTGTATTTTTTTACGGTTTCAAAGTGGTATTTTCTGTCTTTCGCATTAGCATTTTTGAGACTGTAAATTAAAGGCAGAGTCATTTTTTGTTCCTGAATGTCAATTCCAACTGGTTTTCCGATCGCATTTGCACTAAGATAATCAAAAAGATCATCCTTTATTTGAAAAGCCATTCCTGTTTTCGTTCCAAAAATTTGCATTTTTTTTGCTAAATCTTCATCAGCATTATTAGAAAGAACGCCGATTTCACAACAAGCGGCAATTAGCGTTGCAGTTTTTTGGCGAATAATTTCGTAATACACATCTTCCGTAATATCTAAAGTTCTGGCTTTTTCCAATTGTAAAAGCTCACCTTCAGACATTTCTCTGATTGTACGGGCGATAACGTGCAGTAAATCATAATCTTTATTATCTGTAGAAAGTAAAACTGATTTGGAAAGAAGAAAATCACCAACTAAAACCGCAATTTTGTTTTTCCAAAGTGCGTTAATTGAGAAAAAATTTCTTCTTTTAAAACTTTCATCAACAACATCATCGTGAACCAAAGTTGCTGTATGAATCAATTCAATCATAGACGCACCGCGAAAAGTTTTTTCATTCACTTCGCCAACTAATTTTGCACATAAAAAAACAAACATTGGTCGCATTTGCTTTCCTTTTGTGGTCACAATAAAACGTGTCACTTTATCTAAAAGTGGCACTTTCGTATGCATAGATTCATAAAACTTTTGTTCGAAAAGTTTCATCTCTTCTAAAATTGGTTTTTTGATCTCGTTAACGGTTGTTGACACTAATTTGTAAAATTATGTTTAATTCTGCGCAAATATAAAGCTTTTTTTAAATAATTAAATTTTGACCACTATTATAAAACCTAATTAAAGTCAGAAAAAGGAATGAAAAATAATTGTCCTTTTTTTGTTCCTAATGGTGAATGAAAATATTCACCGGAAAGATAAATGCCGTTTTGATTGACGGAAATTCCTTCAATTTGACCAAGAGAAAAAGCGCTTCCCAAATAATATTTTTTTGGAATTTCTGTGAAAAAAGTGTCATTTTCAGATTTACTGAAAACTTCTAAATAAATCTTCCCTAATTTTGTGTATCCTACTGAATAAAGTTTTTTATTAAAATAAGAGGCATCTGTGACTACAAAATCCGTTTTGTAGTTTTCAATTTTTTTAGCGGCCTGATTTTCAAAATTTGCGGGATCGATTGTGTAATGAGAAGTTGATTTTGAAAGCCATTCTTTTGTAAAAACGTGAATTTTTCCATTTAAATAAATCATTGCTTCATCATCAAAATTATTATTTAAATTTTTTGGTGTAAAATCATTTTGCTCCGGATAATAAAATGAAATGATTTTTGTAGAATCTAATTTTAAAGAATCGCGGAAAGGGACTTTATAAATTTTTAAGTCTTTTCTTGTGCCTAAATTATTACCAAAATCGCCGATGTAAAAGTTTTCGCCATCGTTTGTCAAAGATTCCCAATCAATATTTTGAAGTTTTGTTTGAAGTTTCTTTTGTATTTTTCCAGTTTTTGGATCGATTTGAAAAAGTTCAGAAGTGTTTCCGCTGTCATTGAAAGTGTAAAGTTTTCCATTAAAGAAATTTAGTCCGGAACTTTCCTTTAAACTGTCATCTAAAACGGCGACTGAATACTTTTTGATCTTAAAAGTTTCTGTTTTTTGTGAAAAACCAGTTTGAAAGATCAATAAGAGAAATATTAAAAGCGAATTTTTCATTTAAAATTGATGATGAACTTATTATAAAATAAATTTGAAACTACGAAAACTTTGCAGCCCGACTTGAGTGGAAATCCTTTTATTTTTTTGTTTAAAAAAAATAAAAGATTGGGAACGAAAGGCGGAAGTTGCTGCCCAAATCAATCTATAATTATATACTCTGATTTTTCTCTTTAAATAATTTTTTTGCTAAATATTCTTTTTGATACTGTCGCACCGTTTTGCCCGTTCCGTCGTGTTTCCAGCCAGGTGAATTGAAAATATAATTGAATTTATCTGTTAATTTTAAATCGGGTTGCTTAATATCTTTCCAAATATTTCGCCATTCATACGCGAAAATTGTCAATGGTTTATCGTCCGGCATTTTTGGGTAAATACCGTATTTTACGGGAACTAAATCATCTTCTTTTTCAAAAGTGCCAAACATTTTATCCCAAAAAACGAAGACCATTCCCATATTTCTGTCGAGATATTTGATGTTGCAGGCGTGATGAACGCGGTGATGCGATGGCGTGATCAAAATATGTTCTAAAAACCCCATTTTTTTAACGGTTTGCGTGTGAACCCAGGTTCCATAAACCTGTCCCACAGCGTAAACTACCAAAATATGCCAAGGATTAAAACCCAAAAAAGCAAGCGGTGCAAAATATAAATAACGGTATAGTGGTTCTAAAACGGAACTGCGAAAACCAGTCGTTAAATTGAAATATTCTGAATTGTGATGTGTGATATGAACTGCCCAAAAAGCGCGGGAATGATGATCCATATAATGCAAAACCCAATACGCCAAATCCGTTACCACAAAGCAAATGATCCAATAATACCAGGTAAATTCCCAGTTAAATATTCGGTAAGAATAGAAGAAAAACATGACGGCCATCGTAACCACTTTCATGGCGAGATCTATGCTAAAATTCCCTAAAGCCAAAAAGATATTTTGAACAATATCTTTATTATTATATAATTTGGATTCTGAAACGTGGCTGTAAATCATTTCGCCCAAAATGACAGTTGCGTGAAAGGGAATTGCCCAAGTGTAAACGTTTTGAAGACCATCTTCTCCAAGAAAAAAACTCATGAAAAACTAATTTTTTACAAAGTTAAGATTTTAAATTTTGCGTTTCAACAATAAAATCTTGATATTGATAAAATCATAAATTAAACCGCTAATTAAAATCAAAGTTCCCAATAAGAGTGATTTTATTCCGAAATGATCAAACAAAATTCCACCAACCAAGCCTCCACTAAAAAACATGGAAATTATAGTGAGGCGCAAATTAATAGAATTATGTAATTTATTTTTTTGAAGTCTATCTTTGTAAAAGAATAACTGAGAAAGTTCAATTCCTAAATCTGTGAAAAGACCCGTTAAATGAGTTGTTCGAACGACCGATTTTGATATGCTTGTGACCAAAGAATTTTGCATTCCCATGGCGAAAAGCAAACTGCAAACAATGGTATCTGCATTATTTTTTATTAAATAATTTCCTACTAACGCAATCATAAACAGAATTGTAGCCTCAAAAATGACTGGTATTAACAAAGTCTGATTTTTATTATTTTTGGAAGAATATTCTACCATGAAGTTTGCTGCAAAAGATCCGAAAAGAAAGGAAATTAAGTAAAATGCAATATGAATAGCATTTTCAAAATGTAATTTAAAAACTTCATCAATTAAAAAAGCAAAATGTCCCGTAACATTTGTAGTTAATTTCTGCACGGAAAAAAAGCCGACAACATTTACCAATCCTGCCACAAATGAAAGTAAAGACGCAATCTGAAGATTGTGTTTTGGCGTTCTGGTTTTCCCTTTGTGTGAAAACACTATTCTGCTGCTTTATTGGCAAGTTGTCCGCACGCGGCGTCGATGTCTCCGCCTCTACTTCTTCGGATCATAACTGTAATTCCGTTTTTTTCAAGTTGACGAACGTAATTATCTTCCGCGGCTTTATTGCATTGATCGTACTTTCCGTCACCAATTGGATTATATTGAATTAAATTTACTTTGCTTGGAATTTGCTTGCAAAATTTAATTAATGCTTTGATGTCTTCATCGCCGTCATTAATATTTTTCCAGACGCAATATTCAAAAGTGACGATATTTCCGGTTTTTTCATACCAATATTTCAGCGAATCCATTATATCCGTTAAAGGAAATTTGTCTGAAAAAGGCATGATTTCATTTCGCTTTTTCTCTATGGCAGAATGTAATGAAAGTGCTAATTTTACTTTGATATTTTCGTCAGCCAGCATTTTTATCATCTTTGGAATTCCCGAAGTTGAAACTGTGATTCTACGTGGTGACATTCCCAAACCTTCCGACTCGGTGATTTTTTTAATGGATTCAACGACATTTTTGTAATTCATCATTGGCTCTCCCATTCCCATGAATACAATGTTTGTCAGCGGTCTGTCAAAATACATTCTACTTTGCTGGTCAATTAACGCGACTTGATCAACAATTTCTGCAACATCTAAATTCCGCATTCTTTTTAATCTTGCCGTTGCGCAAAATTCACAATTTAAGGAACATCCAACTTGTGAAGAAACGCACGCGGTTGTTCTCGTTAACGTTGGAATTAAAACGGATTCTACTAAAAGTCCGTCGTGTAATTTCACGCCATTTTTAATCGTTCCGTCTGAACTTCTTTGCAATTGATCAACAGAAATTGGTTTTATCTCAAAATCTTTGGAAATTTTATCTCTCAAATCTTTGGAAAGATTTGTCATTTCATCAATTGAATGCAGATTTTTCGACCACAACCAATTATAAACCTGTTTTGCTCGAAAAGGTTTTTCATCAAGATTTAAAAAATAATCTTGAAGTTCGGATAGTGATAAAGTTCGTAAATCTTTCATTTAAAAGAGAAATTTAAAATAAAAGTCCAGTTTTAAAAAACCAGACTTTTCATTTTTTAGATTTTAAATTGAATAATTTTCAATGTTACTTATTGCCAATTATTTATTACTTATAAAATTAACATCGCATCTCCATAAGAGAAGAATTTATAGTCCATCTTTACGGCTTCTTCATACGCTTCCATTAAGAAATCTTTTCCTGCAAATGCAGCGATCATCATCATTAAGGTAGATTTTGGCATATGAAAATTGGTGATCATTGCAGTTGCAACACCAAAATCATGCGGTGGAAAAATAAATTTATTTGTCCAGCCATTGTAAGGTCCTAATTTTTTATTTGAAGAAACTGAAGTTTCAATTGCACGCATTGTTGTAGTTCCAACAGCGCAAATTTGACGGCCTTCTTCAACTGCTTTATTGATAATATCAGCATTTTTTTGGTCAATAATGGCTTCCTCAGATTCCATTTTATGTTTTGAAAGATCTTCAACTTCGATTGGGTTAAAAGTTCCCAAACCAATGTGTAAAGTTACTTCAGCGAAATCAACACCTTTGATTTCTAATCTTTTCATTAAATGTTTAGAAAAGTGCATTCCTGCTGTTGGTGCTGCAACAGCGCCTTCATTTTTAGCATAAATCGTTTGGTAACGTTCTGCATCTTCAGGTTCAACTTCTCTTTTAATGTATTTTGGAAGCGGTGTTTCACCTAATTCTTTCAATTTTGCACGAAATTCTTCGTATGAACCATCGTATAAAAATCTTAAAGTTCTTCCACGTGACGTGGTATTGTCAATTACTTCCGCAACTAAACTTTCGTCCTCGTTAAAAAATAACTTATTTCCAATTCTGATTTTTCTTGCCGGATCAACTAAAACATCCCAAACTCTCGTTTCTTTATCTAATTCTCTCAATAAAAAAACTTCAATTTTCGCACCTGTTTTTTCTTTATTTCCGTAAAGTCTTGCAGGGAAAACTTTTGTATTGTTAAAAATAAACAGATCTTTTTCGTCGAAATAGTCGATAACATCCTTAAACATTTTGTGTTCTATCTTTCCAGTTTTACGGTGAAGCACCATTAATTTGGATTCGTCGCGGTTTGGTGAAGGATGTTCTGCCAAAAGATGTTCCGGCAAATCAAAATAAAAATCTGAAGTTTTTAATTTCGACATAGTTTAATTTAAAATATTTGAGCGAAACAGTAACTCTGTTTCGGGGTGCAAATATACGATATTGAAAAGGCCTTTGTCAAGTGTTTTGGCAAATAAGATTTTTAAATCTTTAAAATCAACTATTTTACTCTGGTAATTTCACTTCTAAACTTTCTTTTTTAGGATCGGAAAATATTGTTTGAGACTTTTGTCCATTCTTGTTATCACTTAAACAACTTTTTAAAATAAAATTTTGATTGCCATAAAGTTTAGTAATTTCATTCTGAATATTTTCATTTATCAATTCTCGCTCATTTTTCGGACGAACCATCGTTAATAAATTTAAATAATTGACTTCAAAAGGTTCAATTTCAATTGTTAAATACAAATAAGATTTTTTAGAATTTTCCTCAGAAAATATTTTTACCAATAGTTTATATTTACTTAGTTCGGCTACTTTTATTCTTGTAATATTACTCTCCTTAATTTCTGTTGGAAGTATTAATGAGTCTTTATATTTTAATATTTTATTTCCAAAAACATCTGTTGATGTTGAGAATCGATAAGTATTAAAATTTTTATAATTTATAAAGTAGGCGAACTTAGCATTATCTTGAGACATTAATTTTATTTTATAATCTGCTGAACTTATGTGTAAATCCTCTTCAGTTATCTTTTCATTATTCTTAATATTTCTTTCCAAGACATGGACTTTGTAATCAAAATTATAAGTTTGCGCAGAAAACTGATTTGCGATCATTAATATTAAAAAGAGTAAAATCTTGATCATAAATTTTTATTTTATTTAAGAATTATTTTGATGGCTCCCAAAGTTCAATTTTATTTTCTTCACAATCTAAAATATGGATAAATTTTCCATAATCTGAATCTTCAATGTCATCTAAAATAATGACATCGGATTTTTTTAATTCTTCCACTAATTTTACTAAATCTTCTACAATATAATTGATCATAAATTCTATATTGGAAGGTTCAAAATATTTAGTATCGTCTTCAAACGGGCTCCACTGTGTTGCTCCATTATTTGAAGATTCAGCGCATTTTTTCCAGTCGAAAGTTGCGCCGTAATCATTTGTATCTAAACCCAGATGTGTTTTGTACCACTCTCTTAATTTTGCTGGATCCTTTGTTTTAAAAAAGATGCCTCCAATTCCGAGTACTTTTTTCATAGTTTTATGTTTTGAATTAATAATTAAAATTAGCGAATAAATTTGAATTTTGTAATTCTATTTTTTTACTTTTCTTTAAACAAAAAACAACGATTTCTTTTTTAGCCGCGGGTGAAGCGGCATCCTTTTTCATAAAATAGGCGCCTTTTCGGCGCCTATTTTATGAAAAAGATATAGCGGAACACGGGATTGCTTTTCGGAAAAAGCGAAACCGTCTTGCTTCTAATTTAACGCTCCTAAATTCTTACTTTTACTGAACGCGCCAAAGGCAAATTCCTACAATGTTTCTTTCAGCCAACTGAAAAATTCGCGCTGCCAAACTAAACCGTTTTGTGGATGCAAAACCCAGTGATTTTCGTTCGGGAAATAGAGAAATTTAGTTTTCAAACCGCGCAATTTTGCGGATTGAAAGGCTTCCTGACCTTGCTCGTAAGGAACGCGGTAATCAATTCCACCTTGAACGATCATGATTGGTTTATTCCAGTTTTGCACGAAATTACTTGGGTTAAAATCGGTGTAAGATTTTGGCTGTGGTTTGTCCCAAGGCGAGCCGCCCATTTCCCATTTCGCAAACCACAATTCTTCGGTGGTGCCGTACCAGGATTTCATGTCATAAAGTCCGTCGTGTGCGATGAAAGTTTTGAATCTATTTTCGTGAATTCCTGCAAGCATAAAGACGCTGTAACCGCCGTAACTTGCGCCAACAGCAGCAATTCTATCCGCATCAACGTAAGGCAGAGTTTTTGCGAAATCTGTTGCTGAAAGGTAATCTTTCATTGGTTGACCGCCCCAATCCTGAGAAATTGAAGCGTTCCAATCTACACCCCAACCTGGCATTCCACGGCGATTTGGCGCAACAATGATGTAACCGTTTGCAGCCATCAAAGCGAAATTCCAACGTGTGCTGAAAAATTGCGTTAAAGCAGATTGTGGTCCACCTTGACAATATAATAAGGTTGGATATTTTTTGGAAGGATCAAAATTTGGTGGATAAATAAGCCAGACGCCCATTTCTTTGCCGTCTGTGGTTTTTACCATTTTTAGTTCGGATTTTGAAGTAGCGATTTTGGAATAATTATCTTTATTTATTTCCGTAATCTGCGTCATATTTCCAGAATTTTGATCGACTGAAAATAAATCTGCATTATGGTTAAAATCTGTTCTTGTGACAATTAATTTGTTATTATTTTGAGCAATTAAATCATCTACATCAAAATTACCAGTTGTGATTTGTGTTGCTTTTGGAAGTTTTATATTAACCGAAAAAAGTTGCTGCGTTCCTCTGAAAGCCGCACTAAATAAAATTGAATTCGAATCCTTTTTCCAGTCATAACTTCCACTTACACTTTCATCCCAGTTTTGCGTAAGATTTATGGTCACATTTGAAGCCAGTTCCAATACTTTTAAATCCTGTTTGTCGGACTCAAAACCATCGGTTTTCATATTTTGCCACGATAAATATTTTCCATCTGGTGAAAATTTTGGATTAACATCATAGCCTTTATTATCTTCTGTTAAATTCGTTGTTTTTCCTGATTTTAAATCATAAGAATACAAATCTGTATTGGTTGAAAGCGCGTATTCTGCGCCCGATTTTTTCTTCGACACGTAAACTATACTTGAAGAATCCGGATTCCAAATAAAATCTTCCGCTCCACCGAAAGGCATTTGTGGCGAATAAAATTTTTCGCCTTTCAATAAATCTTTCGCGTCGGCAGATTTTTCTGAAATATTTGCCACAAAAACATGGTTATATCCACCTTCATTCCAAGAATCCCAATGTCGCGCGTCTAAATCGGTATAAACCTGAGCCGTGGATTTTGGTGTGTCTTTGTATTTATCTTTTCTTAAAATATTTTCAAGTTGCACTTTTTTACTGAAAGCCACTTTTTTTCCATCCGGTGAAATTCTGATATTGTCTGCTTCGCCAACTCTGTAAAATTCTTTCCAGGTTTTTCCAATGTCTTTTGAGAGATAAATTATTTCACCTTCTTGTGCATAAATTCCGTTTTTATCCCACTGAATAATTGATTTTTTACCTAAATCTAAATTTGTCGCTGCCGAATTATTTAAATTTAAAAAGTAAAATTTTGAATTGGTTTTTTCGGTTTTTAGATCAACTTTTCCGACTTTGTAAATTAGTGAAGATTGATCCGGCGAAACGGCAGAAACTGACATTTTATTGAGTGTCCAAAGTGTTTCCGCGGTCATTACATTTTGTGCATTCATAAGAAAAGGTGCTGCAACTGCGAGCAAAGTATGTTTTATTTTCATATTTTTTTAATTATTTTTTTTAAAGATTTAAAGCATTGTCTTTCGGTTTATAGTCCATATAAATTCCGTTATCAATTGTTACAGATTTAATTTTTTTTGCAGTTGGAATATTAGTTTTAAAATCTTTTTCATTGGCTTTCCAAACTTCCGGCGTGAAATGTTTTGTTGATTTTGTACCATCAGAATATTCTGTAATCACATCAAAAGGAATTGCAAAACCACCTAAATTTTCAATATTTAAAATTAAATTTTTGCCGTTCATTTTTGCGGAACTTAATTTTAAATCAATGTAATTATTTGTGTAAAACCAGTTTTGAAAAAACCACGTTAAATCTTTTCTACTTCCAGTTTCCATCGCATAAAAATAATCCCACGGAATCGGATGTTTTCCGTTCCATTTTGACATATAATAATGAAGTGCTTTTTTAAACAGATCGTCGCCCAAATAATCTTTCAAAGCCAGATAAGATAAACTTGCTTTTACATAAGAATTGTTACCATATCCCGCGCCAGAAACCTGAGTACTTTCTGAAATTATGGGTTGATCTTCATCTGAAGAAGGATCAAAAATCCAGCGTTTTACACGAAAATCTTTATAAAATTTATCAGCGTATTCTTTTCCATGTTCGGCAGTTCCGATTAAGTATTCAAAAGTTGTTGCCCAACCTTCGTCCATATAAGCGTATCTTTTTTCATTAATTCCCATGTAAAATGGAAAATAAGTATGTGCAATTTCGTGATCTACAGTTAATCTGGAATCATTTAAATCATTAGGAATCGTCGAATCATTCACCATCATTGGATATTCCATATCGGCAAAACCCTGAAAAGACGTCATTGTTGGAAATGGATATTCAATTCCCGGCCAGTTTTTAGAAAACCAAGCGATGTTATATTGCTGCCATTCAACATAATGTTCGAAATCTTTTGCACCATTTTGATACGCCGATTGAACGCTTACTTTTTTTGAATCTAACTGCACGCTTGAAGCATCCCAAACATAAGTAGAACTTGCTGCCCAACAAAAATCGGTGATGTTATCTGCTTTAAATTTAAAAGTATTTTGATTGTTTTGAAGCGTAATTTTTCCAGCAGCAATTTCGCCATCTTTTGCGATGTGAATAATATCAGTACTTACCAAAGATTTTTTAAAATCATTTAAAACATTTGTTTGCAACACTTCCTGCGGATTTTGCATTACGCCCGTCGCATAAACTACAAAGTTTTTAGGAACCGAAATCGCAACATTATAATTATTAAAATCATTATAAAATTCATTTCTTCCTGTGTGCGGAATTCTGTCCCAACCATTGTAATCATCATAAACGGAAATTCTTGGGTAAGAATACGCGGCAAAAAAAGTCGTCTCATTGATTTGACCTTCTCTTCCACTTTCCTTTGATAATGGATATTCCCAAGCAATTTCAAAGATATTTTTTGATTTTGCAAGCATTGGATTTTTCAATTTGACGTTCCCAACTGTTCCCCAATCTTCACTTTTCGTCTCGTAAGTTTCACCATTTACTTTAAAAGATTTTATGATCAAACCTGCATCTAAAAAATCTTTTGAAGATCCGCCTGATCTTTCGGAAGTTGGTTTGTGTAAATTATTTACAAATCTTATAACTGCCGTTTTTAAACTGTCGGGTGAATTATTAAAATATTCAATTTTTTCTGTGCCGGAAATTATTTTAGTGTCTGGATTTAGAGTTAATTTCATATCATAATTACCAGAATTTTGCCAGTAATTTTTACCCGGACTTCCATTTTCTGTCCGAGTTCCTTCTTCTATGGCATTTTTAATGTTTCTTGGCGTGTATAATTTTTGAGAATACGCCTGAAATGAGCATAAAATTGCCGCAGCAAAAAGAAGATTTTTCATAATTTTAGGAAGTGATTTGAAATTATATAATAAAAGTAAGATTTCACCTTTATTAAAAAGGACTTTCAAATTTAAAAATTTTAAAGCAGAACTTATTATAAATCTTATTTAAAATGAAAAAGGCTTTCAAAAATGAAAGCCTTTTATTAATTATAAAATTAGTTTAATCTTTTGAAGTGAATAAACTATTTAAAAGTGAAGTTACAACTGATAAACAGATACTAAAAATCAAAGCCCACCAAAAACCATCAACAGACATTCCGGTTACAAAATAACCTGCCAAAAGAATAATTAAAGCGTTAATAACAAAAGAAAAAAGTCCGAAAGTAATTATTGTTAAAGGTAAACCCAAAATTGATAAAATAGGTTTTATAAAAATATTTAAAATGGCCAAAACGATCGCAAAAACAATTGCGGTACCGAAAGATGCAATGTGCACGCCTGATAAAAAATATTTTGACAGTAAAAAGGCAACACCAGCGGTTACCAAAAGGCGAATAATGAAGTTCATAGTTTTATTTTTTTGTTATTTAAAGATATAAAAAAATATTTTTAAAAAAGTATTTAACGAAAATATGTAAAGAATTTATTATATCATTTAACATCTTAAATTTTATTCATAAGTACATTTCTGAAATAATATAATTATCTTTAAAAATGCGTTTTAAAATTTCTTAATGATGAAGATAAAAAAGTTTTTAAATCTTATATTTTTATTATTTCTTATTTCTTGTGTAAATTCTAAGATTCAAATAATTAATAATCAAACTTGTACATTAGCAAAAAATAGTAGAGATGCAATATTAGATTTAAAAAGTAGCATTTTACAAGACAATATTTTAGATTATTATAAAAACAGTGCTAATAAATATGACATCATTTTTTATGGATCGAGATCTGGCAGCATTGATATTTGATTTCGTAGAATATATAGAAATTCCAAAAATAAATGGATTTTTATTGATATTTACAACGATAAGATTATCTCGCAGAAAGAAATAGAAATAAATAATTCTGATATTGAAAAATTATTCATTGATTTTAAAACAGAAGGAATGTATAAATATTGCGGTGCTTGTTATGATTGTAGTGATTATATATATTTAATTAAAAAAGATAATGACTTTTTCAGCCTTTCGACAGATTCAAGATCTAATGATTTAACTGATAAAAAATTTAAAGAATTAAATCCATATTTAGAAATTTTAAATTTTTTCAAAAAATTTGAGTAATGAAATTAAGAATATTAAAACTCATATATATTAAATCAAAAAAAACCTGAAAAATCAATTTCAGGTTTTTTTATAATATATTTAAAAATTTAACGACCTTTTAAAGCCCTGATTTTTTCCGTTAAAGCCGGAATAATTTGAAAAGCATCACCAACCACGCCATAATCTGCAGATTTGAAAAAAGGTGCTTCTGCATCATTGTTTATTACCACAATAGTTTTTGAAGAATTGACACCAGCCAAATGTTGAATAGCACCGGAAATTCCGATTGCAATATATAAATTAGGTGAAATTGCTTTCCCGGTTTGACCAACGTGTTCTGAGTGAGGCCTCCAACCAATATCTGACACTGGTTTTGAACATGCCGTTGCCGCGCCTAAAAGACTGGCTAAATCTTCAACCATTCCCCAGTTTTCTGCACCTTTCAATCCCCTTCCTGCAGAAACGACAACTTCCGCTTCTTTTAAATCTAAAGTTCCGGATGATTGCTCGTGCGAAAGAACTTTTGTGTCTTCATTTGCAATCGACAATTCTTTGATTTCTTCTGAACCGGAAACCACATTTTCTTTTGCTCCAAAAGAGTTTTGAGAAACAGTTACAATCACACCTTCAGTTTCAGATTTTGCATGCATAAAACCTTTTCCGGAAAATGCTTTTCTTTTTACCTGAAAAGGCGATAAACTTTCTGGTGCTTCGATGACATTTGTTATTAAAGAAAAATTCTTTAAAATTGACAACATCGGCGCAACGGAAGAAGCATCTGTTGTGTGAGGAAAAATGATTGTTTTACCATCAAAAACTTGGTTTACTGCTTCTGAATAGGCTTTTGCACTAAAGTTTTTTAACCCTTCATCTTTAATATTGATCACTTTTTCAGCGCCATATTTATAAAGTAAGTCTGAAGAATCTGTTGGATTTACGGAAATTGCTGTTACTGAATCTCCGGCTTTGTCAGCGATTGATTTAGCATAAGCGACTGCTTCAAAAGCGGCTTTCTTGTAAATTCCGTTTATATTTTCTGCATATACGAATATTGCCATTTTTTTAAATTTTTAAATTAAATAATGAATTAAATAACTTTTGCTTCTTCGTGAAGAAATCTTACCAATTCATCTAAATTGTCTGCATTTACCAATTTCACTGCAGCTCTCGGTGGAACGCTGTCGAATGAAACGGAATCTACTTTTGACTCTGAATTAGTCGGTTCTACGACATTTAAGGCTTTAGTTCTTGCCGACATGATGCCACGCATATTTGGAATTATTAAATCCTTTTCTTCGACCAAACCTTTTTGACCAGCAATAACCAACGGTAATTTAACGGAAACTTTTTCTTTACCTCCTTCAATTTCTCGGATCGCGCTAATTTCTTCGCCATTAACCTCTAAACCAACGCAAGCATTAATAAAAGGTTGATTTAAAAGTTGCGCAACCATCGCTGGAACCGCACCACCATTATAGTCCAAAGATTCTTTTCCACATAAAATTAAATCATAACCGCCATTTTGTGCAACGGCTGCGATTTCTTTTGCCACAGAAAAACTATCTTTTGCTTCCGTATTTACACGAATTGCGTCATTCGCGCCAATCGCTAAAGCCTTTCTGATAACGGGTTCTGAAATTGCGTCACCAACATTTACAACTGTAACTGCTGCGCCTTGAGATTCCTGTAATTTCACGGCTTTGCTTAAAGCGAATTCATCTAATGGATTAATAACCCATTGAATTCCGGTTTTATCGAAAGCAGATTTGTCTGCCGTAAAATTAATCTTGGACGTAGTATCCGGGACACTACTTATACAAACTAATATTTTCATCTATTTAAGATTTTTATTTCTGCTAAGTTAATAATTAATTTACTATGCATGCATAACATATTTTAGAAAAATATATTTTCAGCATAATATTAACTATTTGGTTTTGATGGTCTAACTTCAATTTTACTTGGTAAAGTTCTTGGGTTCATTTTTAAAAGATCCAAAACCAAATGCCCAATATCTTCCGGTTGAATTTTCCAGGCGTCTTTTTCAGTAACTTCATGATCGTTGAAATTAGTGGCTACAGAACCAGGCATGATAGTAGAAACTTTGATATTATATTTTCTCAAATCGATCATTGCGGCTTGCGTAAAACCAACAACACCAAATTTTGAAGCGTTGTAACCAGCGCCTTTTTCAAAGAAATTTGTTCCCGCTAAACTTGAAATTGTAATATAATAACCTTAGGATTTCTTTAGTTCTTCTACACTTGCTTTTAAAGTGTGGAAAGCGCCTGTCAAATTGGTTTCGATCATGTCATTCCAATTTTCTATGCTCATTTCGTCAACTGGCGCAAAATGTCCTAAACCTGCATTGGCAATTACGATATCTAAATTTCCAAACTGTTCTTTTATTTTTGAGACTGCATTTTCTTCATCTTCAAATTTTCGGACATTTGAAACAATACCAATAATCTGATCCTTATAATCTGAAAGTTTTAGTAATGCTTCCTCTAAATCTTTCTCTTTTCTCCCACTAATTGCAACATTATAACCGTTTTTAAGCAAAATTTTTGCAACTCCAAAACCTATTCCTTTGCTTCCGCCTGTTACGTGGGCTGTTTTTTTATCTGACATTTTATAAACTTTTTTATTGATTTAAATATACAAAAAAACGCTCCAAAATGAAGCGTTTTAATTTTCAATATAAAAATTTAACTATTTTTTAATAAATTTTCTGGTTTCTAAACCGTTTTCTATTGTTTCAAATTGAATCACATAAGAACCTTTTGTTAATTTTGAGACATTTACGGAGAGATCTATTGGTCTACCGTTTAAAACAACTTTTCCAGAAGCATCAAACACTTTATAATTTAATACCTTTTTTGTATTGGAAATATTCAACACATCAGTTGTAGGATTAGGATAAACGCTTATTTTGGAAATTTCACCTTTTACAGCGTCACTCGTGGCTAATAATGAGGCATTAGTTGCAGATAATTTGTAGTTATCAAAGCCGTAAGCACGTGCTGCTGATGCATTCGTAGCTACGAAAAAATCTTGCTCATCTGGATTATTATTTGGTATCACACTAACAGTAGCATTTGATGTATTATCCCATGTATACGCTGAACCATTTGGAAAGATGAATTTTCCATTTCCGGTGGTGTAATCATATTCGTATCCAACTTTATACCAGGCATTTTCAGCTAAAACCGGAGTGCCGGTAAATGATAAATTATAACCGCCTTCAGCTCCCGTAGAAATTAAGGTTAGACCCAGATAACCATTTAATGTTTTTGTGTTGGCATTCCATGTGATACCAATAACTCCATTTCCGGTAGAATTGAATACATAAGAACCTGCGCGGCCAGCTGTGATAACAGTTGAAGTTCCTGTAAAGATATCAAATTCACCTTTTAAGATGTTATTTCCCGCTGTTCTGCCAGACCAAGAACTTCCTAATGTACTTGCGGCTGGAAAATAATATCTCGACGCTGTTGTTGCAGTTGTACCGCCCGATCCTGATATCTGAAGATATTTTAAACGTGTGGCATCATTTAAGATTTGATAATCTGCCGCAACACCATTAAAAATTGTGTAACCGTTTTGTCCATCTGCATTTCCTAACGTGAAATTTTCAAAATTAAGTGATTCCAAAACATTTTGTGCCTCCATTTGAAAACCTGCAAATAGTAATGTTGCAATAAGTAAAGTTTTTTTCATAATATAAAATTAAGGGTTAATATGTTAAAATACATAACAAAAATATAAAATTATTCAATACAAATTATATATATTTCTATAATTATCGCAAAATATTATTAATAATTGATATTTTAATCCTTAATCAAAAAAAAAAGCACTTTCTGGGAAAGTGCTTTGTAAATTTTACGAAAATTTTAACCTTCTGTATAGTATTTAAAAAAGAGCGGAATACTTTCAATTCCTTTATAAAAATTAAATAAACCATAATGTTCGTTCGGGGAATGGATGGCGTCAGAATCTAAACCAAATCCCATCAAAACAGATTTTGCATTCAATACTTTTTCAAACATTGACGTAATAGGAATACTTCCACCACTTCTGTAAGGCAAAACTTCTTTTCCAAATGCTTCTTCCATGGCTTTTTTTGCCGCCAAAAATTCTTTCGTGTCACTTGGCAAAACGTAAGGCATTCCGCCGTGATGTGGCGTTATTTTCACTTTTACATTATCTGGCGCTATTTTCTTAAAATAATTGGTGAATTTTTCTGTAATTTCTTCAGGTGTTTGATAAGGCACCAATCTCATCGAAATTTTTGCGTAGGCTTTTGATGGAATAACAGTTTTTGCACCTTCACCAATATAACCGCCCCAGATTCCATTGGCGTCTAAAGTTGGGCGAATTGAAGTTCTTTCTAAAGTCGTAAAACCGGCTTCACCTTCTACTCCATTTAAACCAATTGATTTTTTGAAATGTTCCGGATCGTCTTTTAACTCATTCATTTTTCCTCTTTCTTCAAGAGAAACTTCTTCCACGTTATCATAAAATCCGTCAATTGTAATTCTGCCATTTTCATCCACTAATTTGGCGATCATTCTAGATAAAATATGAATCGGATTTGGAACTGCGCCGCCATAAAGCCCGGAATGCAAATCTCTGTTTGGTCCTTCTACTTCCACTTCAACGTAACTTAAACCACGCAAACCTGTCGTGACAGTTGGTTGGTCGTTAGAATAAATGTGAGTATCAGAAATCAAAATAACATCGCACTTCAATTTTTCTTTATTTTCATTAACGAAAACACCCAGATTTTCAGAACCAACTTCCTCTTCACCTTCAATTATAAATTTAACATTGCAAGGCAAAGTATTAGTTTGCATCATCGCTTCAAAGGCCTTTAAATGCATGAAAAACTGGCCTTTATCATCTGCAGAACCGCGAGCGAAAATAGCACCTTCGGGATGAAGTTCTGTTTTTTTAATAACCGGTTCAAAAGGTGGCGACGTCCATAATTCGATTGGATCTGCGGGTTGAACGTCATAATGACCATAAACCAAAATTGTCGGTAAACTTTCATCTAAAAATTTTTCACCGTAAACAATCGGATTTCCTATAGTTTGGCAAACTTCTACATTATCTGCACCGGCATTTTTTAAGAATTTTGCTACTTCATCCGCACATTTCAAAACTTCACTTTTAAAAGCAGGATCAGCCGAAACAGATGCAATTTTTAAAAGTGAAATAAGTTCATCTACGAAGCGAGATTTATTTTCTTCGATGTATTTCAGCGTATTTTCCATATTGAATTATAAATTTAATGATTGTAAAAATAAAAAAAATGCCCTGCAAAAGCAAGACATTTAGTTTAATATTTATTTGTAGAAAGACTACTTGGCAACTTCTGTCGCAGGTTCCGCTGCAGTTTGCTTTTTCATCATCAAATCAGGTTCTATCAAATTTGGCTTTTTTACTGCGCCAGTATCAATTTTCTCCACGTAAGTTGACTTTTCCGCATGTTCATCAGTGTAATGTGCAACGCTGTCTGTTAATTTTAAATTATCGAGATTCCCGCCTGGTCGGTATTTTTGGCAAGAAATAACAGCAGAAGCAAAAACAAGTAATAAAATATATTTTTTCATTTATTTATTTAAAGTACAAAAATAGGAAATATTAAGATTTTATCAAAACATTTAAATTTAATTTTTAGTAGATCTCAATATTATCTTAGATTTCATAGTTTGTGTGAAAATTAAATAATTTTCCCCACCGTCTTTTATTTTGTATTTATTTTTAATTTCATCCGGTTTTAAAGGATAATTTTTACTGATTATATTATAAAAATCTCCTTTTTTTATTTGTTTTGAATCTATTTTTTCAACTTTCAAAACTCTTCCTGGAAAATTTTTTGTTAAATCGTTTGAAGTGTAAAAATGAGAATTTGGATGAAGTTTTTTTAAATTAAATTTTTGCGAAATAGAATTAAATGCACCTGATTTTAAAACGGAATTATTCGGAATATAAACATAATTTAATAAGTCAGAAAATTCGGAATTTAAAGTTTTTTCTTCATCAAAAATAAACTCAAAATCTGGCTCGTCACTTTCTAAATTTGCACAAATACATTTTACTTTTCCTAAAGTTTTCTTTGAATTTAAAAGAACAGCAATTTCTTTCACTTCATTCTTAAAAGCAATGATATAAATGTTTTCAAGGTTTTTTAAAACGGAAATTAAATAAGACAAATCAATTAAAGGTGATAATTTAATTAATATTTTAGAAGAAATATTTAATAATTCATCCTGAATTTCAAGGATATTTGGCGAAAGATCTTCAAGTAAAAAAACCTTCTTTTTATCTAAATTTCTTCTTGCAGGATCAAGGTAAATTAAATCAAAATTTTGATAATTCTTATCTAAAAAATTTTCTAAATTTTCGTTTTTAAAAGTGGCTTTTTTATCTAAAATTTTCCAGTTGTGTTCTACGATTTTTAAAAGTTCAGTATTTTTTTCAACTAAAGTAATTTCATTAAAATTTTCCGAAAGAAAATAGGCGTCAATCCCAAAACCTGAAGTTAAATCTAAAAATTTTTCGCCGCTAAAAAGTTGGGATTTATATTTTGAGGTTGCTTCCGAAGAACTTTGTTCCAGATTTAAATTTGGCGGAAAAATAATTCCTTCTTTTAATAAAAAAGGAAATTTTTTCGCTGCAACATTTCTACCTTTTATTTGCTGCACAATTTCTTGCATTGAAACTTCTGGAAACGGTGATTTTTTTAATAACAAAGAATGCAAATCGGTTTTTAGATTTGCATTGATAAAATTTTGGATTTGTGTTTTTAAAATTGGGTTGATTATAATTGTAAGATATAAATTATTCTTCACTTCTAATTAATCTTGCGGTATCATTTTTATTTTCCTCTGTGAAATTTGTATAATTTTTATTTTCAAAATCTAACAAAATTAAAATTTCATTTTTATTAACAAATTTCAAAAAACCTTTCAAAATACCTTTTTCAATAATTAAATCACCTTTTTTAAATTTTGCGATCAAATTAATTTTGATTGGATTAGATTTAAAATCAACTTTATAAATTACTTGACCAAATTTACCGTCATTTGATCCTCCATGAATTTTAAAATTTTTTCCGTCTATAAATTCCCCATTTATAGAAAAACTTATAAAATTGTCTTTTGAGAAAGTTATTGACCAAATGTTTTTTGTAGAATCTACACCTTGCCATTTTCCTATTAAATCTTCATTAGTTTGAGCCTTAAACGAAAGGAAACAGATGAAAAGTAATATTACCTGTAAAATTTTTTTCATGATTTTTTACTCAAACATTTCCGCCCAACGAACTGGTTTTAAAACCGCTTCATTATATAAATCTGAAATTTCTTCAGTCTGATTTAATTTCGGATAAAGATTGACGCCAATCAATTTAATTTTTCCTTCTTTTACCCAATTTTGTTCCTGAATTGCTTGATTGTAAATTAATTCCTGAAGTTCGGCAGATTTCATCATTTCAGAATATCCACCTTTTTCTTCAAATTCTAAAAATAATTGCCAGGATTTTTCAGCAATTTGTTGGGTAAGATCTTCAACGAAAAAACTTCCATTTGCCGCATCATCAAACACATTAATGATACTTTCATACGCCAAAACAATTTGCTGTTTAAAGGAAATTTCAGTGGAAAGTTCGGTCGGATTTGCCAATAAATAATTATTGCTAAAAACTGCATCTGCGCCGCCAATCATTGCTGCGGATAATTCCAAAGTTGAACGAATCAGATTGTTTTCCGGATCGTTTTTAGATTTATTTCTTAAAGAAGTTTCCGCAAAAATGTAAGGAATTTCATCTTTTCCGTATTCTTTTGACAATTGATTAAAAACCAATTTAAAAGCGCGAATTTTTGAAATTTCAAAGAAATAATTTGAGCCAACCGCCAATTTAAAAATCAATTTATTTAAAATATCTGAACCAAAAATCTCAATTAAATCTTTAGTTTTTGAAAGTGCGATCGCCAATTGTTGATTAATTGAAGCGCCACAATTTTGATGAAAACTGACATCAATACAAATATTTCGTTGGAAATTTTTTGCTGATAATTCTTTTGCCAATTGTTCGTTTATTTCTCCAAAATTTTCATCAAAAACGTCAATTAAGGAAAAATAAGTGTTTTCATCTTCAATTTTGATATGTTCTGCTAAATCTTTATCGGCAATAAATAATGTTTTATCTTGCAGATTATCAACGTTTTCTGTCAACAAAAATGCGAAAACATCTTCTTCTAAAGATTCATCATATTTTGAAACTAAATGTGTACTTTCTGCAATCTTGGGAAGATTTTTTAAAGTTTTTAAAACTTCAGAATTATAGGCTTTTACAGTCAGATTTTCTAAATTTTCAACATTTAAAATCCCGTAAATATCCTCAGATTTTAACTGTTTTTTTACGAGATCTCCCCAATCAGAAAGTGAAGTTTTTGGAAACATTTATTTAAAAATTAAAATAATAAAATTAAAACTAAGGATTTGCTTTTTCTGCAATATTTGAACTATCAACTACGATAATAAAAATTTCTTCATTAGGTTTTTTCATGAAATAATTTTCACGTGCAAATTTTTCTTTTTCAGATTTATTGTTCATTAATTTCTCGTAAAAAGAATTATTTTTTTCATATTCACTTTTATAATGCGCTAACTGTTGTTCGTTTTTGGTGATATTTCCATCAATTTCGTTAATTACCAAAAAAGAAGTACTGTCAAAAAAAACCATCCAGATCAAAAACAAAAATATAGTAATAACATATTTATTTAAAATATATTTTTTTACTAATCGAAAAACCTCATTCGGTTTCTGAATGTCTTTAATTAGATTTTTCATTAATGTGTTTTTTTAAGTGAATTATTGATCACTGTTGTCAGAAAGTCAATAGCAACAGAGTTTTTCTTCATATTTGGAACGATTAGATCCGCTTCATTTTTTGAAGGTTCAATAAATTCCTGATGCATCGGTTTTAAAGTCGTTTGATAACGGTGCAAAACTTCCTGCAAATCTCGTCCTCTTTCCTGCGTATCACGACGAATCCTGCGAATTAAGCGTTCATCCGAATCTGCGTGAACAAAAACTTTCAAGTTGTATTCTTTTAATAATTCAGGATTTGTTAAAACCAAAATCCCTTCCACAATCAAAACATTTTTCGGTTCAACAGTAACGTAATCACCTGATCTTGAATGCGTAACAAAAGAATAAATAGGCTGCTCAATTGCCTGATTATTTTTTAAGGCACGAACATGATTTAGCATCAATTCAAAATCGATGGATTTTGGATGATCGTAATTTAGCATCTCTCTTTCAGATAACGTAAGATTCTGATTATCATGGTAATAATTATCCTGAGAAAGTACATTTACACCTTCGGCGTTCAACTGCTGAAGAATTTTATTAACAACCGTGGTTTTCCCTGAACCGGTGCCACCTGCAATACCAATAACGAGCATAAAAATTTTTTACAAATATAATGTTTTTAAAAAGTGAAAGGTAAATTTTAAAAGTGAATGATACATTTTAAATCTTCATTCCAAAAAATTTACGATTCTTAACCTTTTGGTGAAATCCCAAAAATAAAATAAACCACAGCCTGAACTCTTGCAAGAAATTCCCTCGACTGATTGCGGTAAAAACTGCTATTTGTATAAACATCCTGCGCATCGTAACCCAACGCATTCATGTGCTGATTTCTGGCAAAAAATAACGCGCGAAGATTGTGAAATCCCTGTGAAACGATGATGACACTGTTTTTATGGTAAACATTTTTACAGTTTAAAATACTTTTATGCGTATTAAAACCAATAGGATCTTCAATTATAATATTTTCCGGTACGCCTTCCTGGTAAATTAAAAACTCCTTCATTGCCGCGGGTTCATCGTAATTTTTACTTTTTTCGCCACTGACGATTATTTTTTTTATCTTTCCGTGATGATACAAAGTTGCGGCAGCATCCATTCTTTTTGTGAAATAAGGATTCGCATTTCCTGACATCATCCTAGGGGAAGTTCCCAATACCAGAGCCACTTCGCGTGAAGGAATTTGAGAAATTTTAGTGTAAGTCCGACCATTTGTTAAGGCAAAAACCCAAATATTAGCCGTGATCATAAATAGTAATCCAATTTCCACCAGATTAAAAAATAATTTAAATATGTTAATTATTTTTATCAAACTGAGTCAAAATTAACCTTTATTTTTTTACTCAAAACAATGGATTGACAGGCCAGAATTTTACCAGTTTTTTCTTCTTTTTCCGTTAAATATTCATTTTCAAGTAATTCTACGTCACCTTCTTGCAAAGTACATTCGCAGATACCACAAATGCCGGATTTACAGGAATAAGGCACTTTAAAACCTTGATCTAAAAGTTGTTGCAACAATTTATACTTATTATTTCGCAGGTTGGTTTTAAAATTTTCGCCATAAACTTTAAATTCAACTTCTATATTTTCAATTAAAGGAAACTCTTGTTCGGTCGGATAAATATCCTCATTAAAAGTATCAAACAACTCAAAATGAATATTTTTCTTTGGAATTCCCCTATTAAATGATTCGTTCGCCAAAGATTTTATCATCTCACCAGTACCACAAATTAAAATCTCATCAACAGCGTCCCAAATAGTCGATTCTTCGTCTGTATCATCTAAATTTAATATTTGATTTATTATTAAATGTAATTTTTTATCATTCAAATGACCTTGAAATAATAAATCGGTAGTTTCTTTTGAATAAAAATAAAAAATTTCTAGACGATCTTTATATAGTAAAAGCAGATCATCTAACTCATTTTTAAAAGGAATTTTTTTCGAATTTGCATTACCAAAAAAAAGATAAAAACGCGTTCTCGGTTCTTCGTGCAGAATATTTTTTAAATGACTTAAAATAGGTGTAATTCCGATTCCCGCAGCAAATCCGAGAATTGTTCGGTGTTCGTTTGGCTTAGAAACCAAAGTGAATCTTCCCTTTGGTTCACTAATTTCCAAAAAATCACCAACCTTATATTCTTCAAATAAATCGGTTGTAAAACTATCTTTATCGCCAAGTTTTATGCCTAAAGAAATTTTATTTTCAAAAGGTGCACTTGTCAAAGAATAATCTCTTATGATTTCTTGATCTAAATTCTTACCTTTTAAACTTAAATATTGTCCGGATTCAAAGGCAAAATTTTCCTTTAATTCAATCGGAATTTCAAATTCAAGCGTAAATATTGTTTTGGTCAGTAGTTCCTTTTTCGTTATTTTTAACGAATGAAAAACGGGTTTTTTGGCCTTTGTTAAATTTAAATTCATACTAATTACTCAAAAATAAGTAAAATAAAAGTTATGCGAAAATTAATCTTATCAGTTTTAGTTTTAGGTGCACTTTCTGCGTGTAAAAAAGAAAAAAAAATTGTAGAAAATAATGACGAAATAAAAGATTCAACAATGGCAGTTACGACGCCTCAAGTTTCTACAGCATCGATAAATTTAAAAGAATTCTCACCTGCACAGGTTTCGGATTATTTAAAAAATAAAGAAAACGACACCTTATATGTGACTAACTTTTTCGCAACCTGGTGCGGTCCGTGTATGGCGGAAATTCCACATTTTAAAGAAAAAATCGCTGAATTAAAAGGACAACCGGTAAAATTCACCTTCGTAGATATTGATGAAAAATCTGATTGGGACGGCGCTGTAAAAACATTCGCTGCAAAAAATGATCTTCAGGATCATATCATTTTAGTAGATAATAAAAAACTGGATCCTGCATTTTTTAAATCGACTTTCGAAAAATGGGATGGACAGGCAATTCCTTACACAATTATGAAAAAGGGAAAAAGAACGGAAGAAACTTTGGGAAATATGAGCGCGGAAATGCTTGATCAAAAGTTGGCTTCTTTCATTTCTGAAAAAAAAAATTAATAAAAATTAAGTAATCAGACTTAACTGTCGATGGCGGAATTTTCCCCAAATACACATTATGATCAAAAAGCCGTTAATTTAATTTTAAGCGGCTTTTTATTTTTTTAATTTTATCTATATATATTTTTCTTTAATGAAATTTAGTTTTAAAAATCTTGTATTTTTTTTAATAATAATTGGTTTTGCGGCAATTATTATTAACTTATTTACAGGTTTTATACCTCTGCAATTTTCAGATTTTTTCTTAACAAATTCCTCAAATTTTGACATTGCACAACTGCGTGTAAACCGTGTTTTAATAATGCTTTTGGCAGGTATTTCAATTCCAACTTCGGGATTTTTATTACAAGAATATTTTCAAAATCCACTGGCTGGACCATCCGTTTTAGGAATATCTTCGGTCGCAAGTTTAAGTGTGGCTTTTTATATTTTTTTCTCGCAAAATTTAGTTCTCCCAGAATTTCTTCAAAACAGTTTTTTAAGCATCACTGCAATTGCTGGAAGTTTTGTTTTAATGCTTGTTTTACTGCTTTTCTCTGAAAAATTTCAGGATAAAAGTTTCATTATTATTTTTGGTTTTCTAATTTCTGCTTTGGCTGGCGCAATTGTTTCTATTTTACAATTTTATGCCGAAAATCAAAGTTTAAAAAATTATGTTCTTTGGAGTTTTGGCGCGAATAATCAGGTTAGCTTAGGTCAAATTACCGTTCTTTCAGTTTTAATTTTAGTAGGTTTATTTCTTAGTTTTAAATGTTTAAAACCTTTGATAGGAAATAGTTTGGGAACATCTTACGCGCAGAGTTTTGGCGTAAATTTAAAACACTTGAAATATTTAATAATTCTCGCTTCTTCCCTACTTTCTGCTTCAGTCACAGCATTTCTTGGTCCGATTTTATTTATCGGAATTGTTGTTCCGCATTTTGCGAGATTACTATACAATCCTTCAAAACTTTGGCACCAGTGGATTTTAAATATGATTTTAGGAATCTGTATTATGGAAGTTTTTTCTGTGGTTTCAGAACTCTCAAAATTACCTTTAAATATCATCACTTCACTGTTTGGGATTCCTGTGATTTTATTAATGTTGATTGGGAAGAATAAATTTACAAATGCTTAATTTAAGATGAATATAGATTTAAAAAACATCACTTTTGGTTTTTCTAAACCTTTAATTTCTGAAGGGAATATGTCTTTAGAAACTGGTGATGTTTGTTTAATTATTGGCGATAACGGCGTCGGGAAAACTACTTTAATTAAATCCATTTTAGGTCAAAATAAACTAATGTCGGGTGGTGTTTTTTTGGATGAAAATAATCTCAAAAATTTAGCTTCAAAAGAAATTGCCCAGAAAATCTCTATTGTTTTTTCAAAATCTCAAATCCCAAATCATTTCACAGTTTTAGATTTAATTTCTTTTGGTAAATACATTCATTATCCTTACTATTTTAAATTAAATAAAACTGATTTACAGGAAGTTGATGAAATTATCGAAAGTCTTGGTTTAAAAGAATTTGAAAATTTTCAATTGCAAAATCTGTCAGATGGTAATTTGCAAAAAGCCTTTATCGGTCGTGCTTTATCGCAAAATACGCCGATCATCATATTAGATGAACCAACGACGCATTTAGATGAAAAAAATAAGTTGATGATCCTCAATTTGCTTCGGCATATTGCCAAAACTCAAAATAAAATAATATTATTTTCTTCACACGACTGGCGATTGGCAAAGGAATTTAGTGATAAAATCTGTCTTTTAAAAAATGAACAATTATTTTCAGGAATTGCTGAAGATGTCCTTTTAAAACAGCCAGAATTAACGACGCCAAAACTATACAATTTACATTCTGAATTTTTGCCGCCACAGATTTTTGCGCCTGAATTAGAAAAGGAATTACTCTATTCTTTTCTACAAAAAAACCATCCAAAAAATCTGAAAAACTACAAATTTACCTGGAGCGATAATTTTTGGGAGATTTCACACAACGATAATCAACAAAAAGCAACTACCTTTAAGGAAATCACAAACATGCTCTCTAAGTAGCATTAAATCTACAAAATACTCGATTTTAAAATATACTATGCGTGCATAGTATTATGCATTTCATATTAATTAAAATATTGATATTCAGTTATTTGACTAAAACTCATTCTGTAAAGTACTATGCATGCATAATATTTTGTATATTTGAGTAAGAGATATGTTAATATGAGTTCCAAATATAATGACAAAGTAGATAATGTGGATTTGATTTTAAAATCAACGTGGTTGGCTGTTTCAAAAATGTACAGTGATATGGCGCAAGATCACGATGCAACCGCAGTTCAAGCACTCACTTTATTAAAAATTGATCCAAAAGAAGGAACAAGAAGCACGAATCTTGGACCGAAAATGGCGATTGAACCAACTTCTTTGACCCGCATAATCAAACTTTTGGAAGATAATGGCTATATATATAAGGAAAAAACAACTTTAGATAAACGCGAAGTCATTATTAAATTGACGGAGAAAGGTATCGAGAGCAGAAATCTTTCGAAAGAAGTGGTCGTTAATTTTAACACAAAAGTGGCGCAGAAAATTTCTTCAGAAAAATTAGATATTTTTAAAGAAGTCATGCTTGATATCTTAAGAATTGCAAACGAAATAAATAACAAAAAATAACAAATATGAACAGACACATCAAACATGTAACTGTTTTGGGTTCAGGAATTATGGGTTCCGGCATTGCTGCACACTTCGCCAACATCGGCGTTCAGGTGCTTTTGCTGGATATTGTCCCTTTTGAACTGACGGAAGCAGAAACTAAAAAAGGTCTTACGAAAGAACATAAAGCGGTACGAAACAGAATTGCGACGGAGAATTTTGTAAAATTACAGAAATCCAGTCCAGCACTACTCTATTCGCCAAAATTTGCAGATAGAATTACAGTTGGAAATTTTGATGATGATTTAAAGAAAATCAAAAATACCGACTGGATCATTGAAGTGGTTATTGAAAGACTGGACATCAAGAAATCGGTTTATGAAAAAATTGAAGCCGTTCGTAAAGATGGGACTTTAATTTCTTCCAACACTTCCGGAATTCCTATTAATCAATTGGTAGAAGAACGTAGTGATGATTTTAAAAAATATTTTGCCGGAACACATTTCTTTAATCCGGTTAGATATTTACCACTTTTAGAAATTATTCCAACAAACGACACCGATCCGGAAATCATTGATTTTTACATGAATTACGGTGCTAAATTTTTAGGAAAAACTACGGTTTTAGCTAAGGATACACCGGCATTTATCGCAAACAGAATTGGAGTTTTCTCTATGATGAATTTGCTTCACAGCGTAAAAGATCTCGGCTTAAATGTTTCTGACGTTGATAAACTGACCGGACCAATTATCGGTCGGCCAAAATCTGCGACTTTTAGAACCGCTGATGTCGTTGGTTTAGACACTTTGGTTCACGTTGCGAAAGGGGTTGAAGGCAGCGGAACGGAACAGGAAATTTTCCAGAAAGGTTTTGCGATGCCTTCTTACATTGATTTTATGATGGAAAAGAAAATGCTAGGTTCTAAAACCGACGGCGGATTCTACAAAAAAATCAAAAATGCAGAAGGAAAATCTGAAATTCAGGGTCTAAATCTTGAAACTTTAGAATACGAACTTCAGGGCAAAAACTCTTTCCCGACTTTAGAATTAACCAAAAACATCGACAAACCTTTAGACCGTTTTAAAGTTTTGGTCGGTGGAAAAGACAAGGCTGGTGAATTGTACAGAAAATCTTTAGGCGCTTTGTTCGCTTACGTTTCTCATAAAGTTCCGGAAATTTCTGATGATATTTATAAAATTGATGACGCACTTCGCGCCGGTTTTGGTTGGGAAAACGGTCCGTTCGAAATCTGGGATGCCGTTGGCGTAGAAAAAGGTATTGAACTTGCAAAAGCAGAAGGATACGAAGTTTCTGATTGGGTTAAAAATTTAGCCTCAAAAAATCAGACTTTTTACAAAGTAAATGAAGAAGGTCAAAGCACTTTTGTTAATAAAGATTCCGCCGAATATTCTAAAATTCCGGGACAGGATTCTTTTATTATTTTAGATAATATTAGAAAAAACAAAACTCTTTGGAGCAATTCCGAAGCACAGATTCAGGATTTAGGCGACGGAATTATCAATTTTGAAATTAAATCTAAAATGAATTCCCTTGGCGGTGGCGTTTTAGACGGTTTAAACCGCGCGATCGACTTGGCAGAAAAGGATTACGACGGTTTGGTGATTGCCAATCAGGGCGCTAATTTTTCTGTCGGCGCAAACCTTGCGATGATCATGATGATGGCGGTTGACCAGGATTGGGACGATCTAAATATGGCCATCAATTATTTCCAAAAATCAATGATGCGTGTGCGATATTCTTCAATTCCGGTTGTCGTTGCCCCTTTCGGGATGACTTTAGGCGGCGGTTGCGAGATGACACTGCACGCCGACAGAGTTGTTGCTGCGGCAGAAACTTATATTGGTTTGGTTGAAGTTGGTGTCGGCGTAATTCCCGGCGGTGGCGGAACGAAAGAAATGACTTTAAGAACTTCCCGCGATTTCCATAATGATGATGTTAAAAATAACCGTTTGCGCGATGCTTTTATGAATATCGCGATGGGAAAAGTCGCCACTTCTGCTTATGAAGCCTATGATATGGGGATTTTAGAGCAAGGAAAAGATATTGTAGTTGTTAATAAACAATCTCAAATCATGACCGCAAAAATGATGGCGAAAAGTTTGTCCGAGCACGGTTACACGCAACCCATCGAGCAAAAAGTAAAAGTGGTTGGCAAAGATGCTTTGGGAATGTTCTACGTTGGAACAGACCAAATGCTCGCTGGAAATTACATTTCTGAACACGATAAAAAAATCGCAGATAAACTCGCTTACGTAATGGTTGGTGGTAATTTATCTGAACCAACAGTCGTTACCGAGCAGTATTTATTGGATCTTGAAAGAGAAACGTTCCTTCAACTTTGTGGTGAAAGAAAGACTTTGGAGAGAATTCAGTTCATGTTGCAGAAAGGGAAACCTTTACGTAATTAGAAGTTAGATATTAGAATTTAGAATTTAGATGAAAACGCACAGATTACGAGAGTTAATTATTTGGAAGAAATCGATGGTTTTAGTTAAGGATGTTTATCTATTAACCGAAACTATTCCTTCAACTGAAAAATTTGGACTGATTTCTCAAATTCGAAGATGTGCTGTATCAATACCTTCTAATATCGCTGAAGGAGCTGGAAGAAATAATCCTAAAGAATTTTATCAATTTTTAGGTATTGCAAATGGTTCAAGTTATGAATTAGAAACGCAATTAATATTATTAGTTGATTTAAATTTTCAAAGCGAGGAAGAAATTCAGCCTTTACTAAATATTTTAACAGAAATTCAAAAGATGATTTATAAATTCAAAACAAATTTAATGAACGGTTAGATTCTAATTTCTAACATCTCATTTCTAATATCTAAATTTAAAAAATGAAACAAGCATATATAATTTCCGGTTACAGAACTGCTGTCGGTAAAGCACCAAAAGGATCATTAAGATTTACGCGTCCCGACGTGATGGCAGCAACCGTTATTGAAAAATTAATGGCAGATTGTCCAAAACTGGATAAAAATAGAATCGACGATCTTATAGTTGGAAACGCAATGCCGGAAGCCGAACAAGGCTTAAATGTAGCGCGATTAATTTCATTAATGGGATTAAACACGGACAAAGTTCCGGGCGTAACAGTGAACAGATATTGCGCTTCCGGAAGTGAGGCGATTGCGATTGCCTCAGCGAAAATACAGGCTGGAATGGCAGATTGTATTATTGCTGGTGGAACAGAATCAATGAGTTACATTCCAATGGGTGGTTACAAACCAGTCCCGGAATCTAATATCGCAAAAACAAATCCAGATTATTATTGGGGAATGGGTTATACCGCGGAAGAAGTCGCAAAACAATACAATATTACCCGCGAACAACAGGATGAATTCGCTTTTCACTCGCATGAAAAAGCCTTAAAAGCCAATGCAGAAGGCAGATTTAAAGACCAGATCGTTTCCATTCCGGTAGAATATAATTTCCTTAACGAACAGCAAAAATCAGAAACTAAGAAATTCGATTTTTCTGTAGATGAAGGTCCACGAGCAGGAACTTCAATGGAAGCCTTAGCAAAATTAAAACCCGTTTTTGCCAATGGCGGAAGTGTAACGGCTGGAAATTCCTCACAAATGAGTGATGGCGCTGCTTTCGTAATTGTGATGAGCGAAGAAATGGTAAAAGAATTAGGTCTGGAACCACAAGCAAGATTGGTTGCTTATGCCGCAGCCGGTTTAGAACCAAGAATTATGGGAATGGGTCCATTGTACGCAATTCCAAAAGCCTTGAAACAAGCAGGTTTAGATTTAAAAGATATTGATTTAATTGAACTTAACGAAGCATTCGCTTCACAATCAGTTGCGGTAATGAACGAATTAAATTTAAACAAAGAAATCGTCAACGTCAACGGTGGCGCAATCGCACTTGGACATCCGCTTGGTTGTACAGGAACAAAATTAACGATTCAACTGTTAGATGAAATGAAAAAACGTGGCAATATGAAATATGGAATGGTCACAATGTGCGTCGGAACTGGACAAGGAGCGGCGAGTATTTTTGAACTGCTTTAAAAATTTTAGATTTTAAATTATAAATTTTAGATGAAATGAGTTTCAAAGAAGATAATTTAATTCAAATAAAGACATTTGAGTTTGCATTGAGAATCATCAAATTCTATTCAATATGCAAATCTCAAAATGAATATATTTTATCTAAACAAATTCTTCGTTCAGGAACTTCAATCGGGGCAAATGTTGAAGAAGCAATTGCCGCTCAATCAAAAAAGGATTTTATTTCCAAACTTTCAATTGCAAATAAGGAAGCACGGGAAACAAAATATTGGCTAAAACTTTACAAATCTTCGGATTTGGTAAAAGTGGAAATTGATTCCTATTTAATTGAAATCGAAAGCATTATCAATATTTTAACTAAAATCATTAAAACGTCATCTGAAAATTTATAACAGCAAATCTAATTTAAAATCTATAATCCAAAATTTAAAATTAATATAATATGTCAACAATAAAAAAAGGCGGCGAATTTCTAATCAAACCAACACCCGCAGCAGAAATTTTCACTTTAGAAGATCTTTCTGAAGAACAAAAAATGATACGCGATTCCGCGAAAGAATTTATCGACCGCGAAGTTATGCCACATCACGACCGTTTTGAGCATAAGGATTACGCTTTAACGGAAGAAACGATGCGCAAATTGGGCGAAATGGGACTTTTAGGAGTTACAGTTCCAGAGCAATACGGCGGTTTGGGAATGGGTTTCGTGACCACAATGCTTGCTTGCGATTACGTTTCCGGTGGAAATGGATCTTTGGCAACGGCTTTCGGCGCACATACAGGAATCGGAACTTTACCGATTTTACTTTATGGAACTGAAGATCAAAAAAATAAATATTTGCCAGATTTAGCAACCGGAACTAAATTCGGCGCTTATTGTTTGACAGAACCAGACGCAGGTTCTGACGCAAATTCTGGGAAAACAAAAGCCGTTTTATCTGAAGACGGAAAAACTTATACGATAAACGGACAAAAAATGTGGATCTCAAACGCAGGATTTGCAGAGATTTTTATTGTTTTTGCAAGAATTGAAGATGATAAAAATATTACCGCTTTTATCGTAGAAAAAGAAGGTACTGAAGGTTTGACTTTTGGCGAGGAAGAACATAAACTGGGAATTCGTTCCTCTTCTACCCGACAGGTTTTTTTCAATGACATGAAAGTGCCGGCAGAAAATCTTTTGGGGCAAAGAAATAACGGTTTCAAGATCGCAATTAATTCTCTAAATGTTGGTCGGATTAAATTGGCTGCAGCAAATATTGACGGACAAAGAAGAATTTTCGGTCATTCTGTGAAATATGCGAGTGATAGAAAACAATTCGGCGTTTCTATCTCCACTTTTGGAGCGATCAGAAAAAAATTAGCAGAAATGGCAACCGGGATTTTTGTAAGTGAAGCTGCAACTTACCGCGCTGGAAAAGACGTTCAGGATAAAATTGACGAATTAATCGCGGGCGGAATGGGTCATCAGGAAGCAGAATTAAAAGGCGTAGAAGAATTCGCAGTTGAATGTTCTATTTTGAAAGTTTTCGTTTCAGATCTAACGCAACATTCTGCAGATGAAGGAATCCAAATTTACGGTGGAATGGGCTTTTCTGAAGATATGCCAATGGAAGCCGCTTGGAGAGATTCCAGAATTGGAAGAATTTACGAAGGAACAAATGAAATCAACCGTCTTTTAGCCGTTGGAATGTTGATCAAAAAAGCAATGAAAGGCCAATTGGATTTAATGGGACCTGCAATGGCAGTTGGCAAAGAATTAATGGGAATTCCATCTTTTGAAACACCGGATTATTCTGAATTTATGTCAGAAGAAAAAGCATTATTAGAAAACCTGAAAAAAGTTTTTATGATGGTTTCCGGTTCTGCCTTGCAAAAATATATGGGAGACATTGATAAACAACAACATTTATTATTAAACGCTTCCGAGATTTTAAACCAAATTTACATGGCAGAATCTACAGTTTTAAGAGCAGAAAAAAGTTTTGATGCTGATTCTGTACAGGCTGCAATGGCAAAATTAAATCTTTACAAAGCCACAGAAAAAATTATCGCGGCTGCAAAAGAAGGTATTATTTCCTTTGCTGACGGTGATGAGCAACGCATGATGCTTTCTGGTTTACGAAGATTTACAAAATACACCAACCAACCAAATGTGATTGCATTAACTGAAAAAATCGCAGCGCATTTTGTTGAGAAAGGAAGTTATTAAAAAAATACTTTTCTTTAAAATTTGAAACGCCTCAGGAAACTGAGGCGTTTTTTATTGTTAAAATATTTATGAATTGTATTACTTCTTTTTAAATACATTAAAAAAACTCAAAAATGATTTAGCGCCTTCTCTTTGTAAATCTTTAGATGACACAGTTTGATTTTTTATTGAGGGACTTTAATCATCCAGATTTAAGATAAAACTACCATCTGCATTTTTTTTAGGCACAAAAGATAGCATACAAGTACATCCAATTCCCTTACAAGTACAATTTCTGTGAGGCAATGTATATTCAGTTAAAAATTTACTGACTTCATAAATTTTTGATCTATCTGCAAGACAAACACCGCAACTATTATCTGAAACATTTATTACAACTTCATAATCATTTATAGTTGACGTCTTTGATTGAAAATCTAGGATTCGAGCATTTATAGATAGTTCTTTCATTTTAGAAACTCTTTCTTTTTTTTCATGCCTAAAGTCGAAAACTGCCATTGACCAATAATTGTATGCCTGCTTTTGAAAATCCCGAGAAAATATTAGAATTGATTTATTATAAAAATGCCAAATAAAATCTTTTAAACTAATTAAATTTCCTTCAGCTATTTTTGCTGCTAAATACTCAATATCAATGAATTTTTTTGAATGACCTAATGATTCGAAATCTTTGAAAGCCTCATTTTTAACAGTTTGAAATTTCTTTAAAACTTTATCTTCCATAATAAAAATTTGAGATAATAAATCTACAGAAACTTTCCATTTCGAACAAAGTCGCGGATGAATTTAAAACTTTGGGATGACGTTAACTAATAGTATATATTTTCACTTCACCTTTATTTAACCTTCCAACAATTTCCCCTTGCATTCCACTCCAATTTTCGTTATTTTTCCACGAACTAAAATAATATGAAAATTAAATCTATTTTACACTGGACGGTTGTGCTGCCGCTGATTGCTGCACTATTTTATCTGCTCGGTTTCTTAAACAATACTTTGGTCAGTAATATTATAGGAGCAGGTCTACTTTTTGGAAGTGTTTTAGCAGCAGTTCATCATGCGGAAGTGATTGCGCATAAAGTGGGCGAACCTTACGGCACCATTATTCTGGCGATCTGTATAACGGTTTTAGAAGTTGGATTGATCGTTTCCTTTATGCTTTCCGGCAGCGAGGGCGCAGAAACATACGCGCGGGACACGATTTTTGCTGCAGTGATGATCATTCTAAATGGTATTTTGGGCATCTGCATTTTTGTAGGAAGCCGAAAATATAAAGAGCAATTTTTTATCACTAAATCTGCAACCACTTATCTGGTGAGTCTGGTTTCAATTTTAGTTTTGACTTTAATTTTACCAAATTACACTTCCACTTCGATCGGTCCACATTATTCCGGGTCACAATTGATTTTCGTTTCTCTTGCCTGCTTAACTATTTACGGCAGTTTTTTACTTTTTCAAACCGTTCGACACCGCAATTATTTTATCTCAGAAATTCCAGGCGAAGTCGTGCATGAAGTGGATCCGCCAACTACTACAAAAATGATCATAAGCTCAATTCTTTTGATTATTTGTCTTGCCGTTGTAATCTTTATGGCAAAAGGTCTTTCTCCAGTTATAGAAAATTTTGTATCACAAATCGGTGCGCCAAGAGCTTTAGTAGGCGTTATAATAGCAGGCGTTGTTTTATTACCGGAAGGTTTGGCGGCAATTCGCGCAGCTAGAAATAACCAGATACAGGATTCTATAAATCTAAGTCTGGGTTCTGCGCTTGCAAGTGTGGGCTTAACTGTGCCTGCGATTTCTGTAGTTTGCATTTATAATGATATCCCATTTATTTTGGGTCTGGATATGAAATCAATTATTCTTTTAGCACTTTCAGTTTTCATCGTGATGATGTCATTAAGTCGGGGAAAAACAAATCATTTATACGGAACAGTACTTTTGGTAAATCTTGCGGCGTACATTTTTACGGTGATCGTACCTTAATAATTAAAATATAAAATCGAGTTAAGTTTGAAATGAAGGTGAAATCTTTCAAACCGGAAACTTTACTTTTAACAATAGAAAAGTCATTATGAATAACAATAATCCCAAAATCCACATTATTGGCGCCGGAATCAGCGGTTTAATCGCCGCGCAAACCTTAGAAAAAAACGGCTTCTCTTCCACTATTTTAGAATTGACAAATTCTGTGGGCGGTCGTGTGAAAACGGATATTATAGAAGGTTATCAATTGGATCACGGTTTTCAGGTTTTGCTTACTTCTTATCCCGCAGCAAAGCGTTTTTTAGATTTTAAGGCTTTAGAATTACAGGAATTTTTGCCTGGCGCGACTATTTTTAATAGTGGAAAATCTCAAACAATTGGCGATCCATTGCGTGATCTTTCTTTGCTTTTTCCGACGGTTTTTTCAAGTATTATTCCTTTGATGGATAAAATTAAAATCCTGAAACTGAACTTAATTTTAAAAAAGAAAAGAATTGCAGACATTTTTGCCGAAAAAGAAATTTCAACTTTAGATTATTTAAAGAATTTTGGCTTTTCTGAACAAACCATTTCTCAATTTTTTAAACCATTTTTCAGCGGAATTTTTCTGGAAACTAAACTGGAAACTTCCAGTAGAATGTTTGAGTTTGTTTATAAAATGTTTGGTAGCGGAAACGCGGCTCTTCCAAAAGCGGGAATTCAAGCCATTCCAGATCAACTTGCACAAAATTTAAAAACTACAAAAATCCTTTTTAACACCAAAGTTTCATCTGTGGAAGACGGCGAAATTACTTTAGAAAATGGTGAAGTTTTAGAAAGCGATTTTACAATAATTGCTACAGATGCAAAGCATTTAATTTCTGATTTAAAGCAAGAAAATGTAAAATGGAAATCGTGTTTTACGCTTTATTTTGAAACTGAAAAACGCGTGCTTGAAAAACCGATCATCGGACTTTTACCCAAAGAAAATTCATTAATAAATAATATTTTTTACAACACAAGTTTGGAAACCAGCAAAAATGGTGGGAAGGAATTGCTTTGTATAACAGTCGTTGATAATCAAAATCTTAAAGGAAATGAACTTATTGAAAAAGTAAAAATTGAATTAAAAAACTATTTCAACATCGACGTTTTAAGATTAATTAAAATGTACGAAATCCCAAAAGCACTACCCGATTTGAAAAATATTAAATACAGTTTAGATTTAGCAGAAACTCAATATTCAAAACAAATTTATCTTGCAGGCGACATTTTGGTAAACGGTTCTCTTAATGCGGCAATGCTTTCCGGTGAAAGTGCTACTCTGGCGGTGATTGAGAATATAAAGAGTAATCTTAAAGCTTAAACATATATTTCCATATCTCTTTAATTAAATTTAAAACTAACAATTGAAATTTTTGAATTGATAATTTATGACGTAAAAGTTTAGCAAAAAATTAACGTTGAAAAAAAATCAAAACGTTAAAATGTACTATAAATTTGCTGAAAATATTCTTGGATGTCAGACAATGGTAATCAGATTTTTCAGACCTTAAATAACAAACGTTATAACCGAACAAAATGGACGTTTCGCATTGTCGGAATTTTAGCGTTAACCGCTTTATTACTCGTAATTTTTACCGTCGTTAGGGGAAAAAATCCGAATCTTCCACAAATGACATCAGTGAGTGAATCCTATAAAACAAAACTGGATCCTTCTTCTCCATTCACTTTTTCGACCAGACTTAATAAAAAATTCAAGGGTTTTAAAGATTTTTTAAATAAAAGAATTGCCTTTGAAAATAAAAATGGCTCGCCGAAAGACGCAAAATTAGTGCGCGCAGCTTTTTATGTTCCGTGGAGTCCGCTATCATTGACGGATCTTCGCACCAATGGAAACAGGCTGAATACTATTTATCCAGAATGGTTTTTTATCAATCCAAAAACGTACAGATTAGACAGCCGGATCGACAAGGAAGCGCTGGGCGTGATGAAGCATTTTGGTTTAAGTATTCAGCCAATTTTAAATAACTTTATTTCTGTCGCAGGAAAACAAGGCGATTTTAATGCAAATTTAATCAAAACAGTACTTCACAATCCCAAAATTCAGGATCAACTGATTTCTGATATAATTAAAACGATTAAACAAAACCAACTACAGGGAATCAATATCGATTTTGAGGAAATGAATGAAAGTTCCGATGAATTCTTAAATGCTTTTTCAAAAAAATTATATACCGCTTTCAAGCAAAATAATCTTCTGGTATCAATGGATGTAATGCCGGATAATTCTGATTATAATTTAAAATACCTGCAAAATTATACGGATTATTTTATTTTAATGGCTTACGATCAATATAATGATCCTTCACAAGCCGGCCCGATCAGTGCGCAAAAGTGGATTGAAAAACAAATGGATGAGGTTGCAAAAATTGTCCCGAGCAGTAAATTAATTTTAGGAATCGCAGGTTATGGAAGACAATGGATAACGGACAGCAATGGGACAAGAACGGAAGATATCAATTACAGTGAAGCTGTAGATCGCGCCAAGATCAGTCATTCAACTATTGATTATGATGATGATACTTACAATCTTCATTACGATTACAGTTTTTCAGGAAGTGAGACGGATGACGCTACTAAAAATTCGGTCTGGTTTACAGATGCAGCCACTACTTATAATGTTTTGCGATATTCTGACGATTACAGAAATGCGGGAACTGCGCTTTGGCGTTTAGGAAGTGAAGACCCAAGAATCTGGAATTTTTATAACCGCGATCTCAGCTCTGAGGCTTTAGCGAAGAAACCTTTTAATTACACGCTTTTAACAATGATGCCCGCGAATTTTAACGCAAAGCCAACATCAGTAGGAAGTGGTGAAATTTTAAATATTTTGTTTTCCCCACAGCAGGGACGTACAAAACTTGAAGTTGATAAGAATGAAAATCTAATCTCAGAACAGCATTACACCCAACTTCCCTCCGGATTTTTGTATGAAAAATTTGCCGAAGATCCTTCAAAATTAGGACCCGGACATAAAATAATCTTAACTTTTGATGATGGACCAAGCGCTGAATGGACACCAAAAATTCTGGATATTTTGGAAAAAGAAAAAGTGCCCGCCACATTTTTTTTAATAGGTGAAAATGCAGAATCCAATATTCCTTTGGTTCAACGAATCAGCCGTGATGGTTTTGAATTTGGAAATCATACTTTCACGCACGGCAATCTGGCTAAAATGTCCCCGGAAAGAGCCGATCTGGAATTAAAAACTACCCGTTCACTTTTAGAATGTATCACGGGAAAATCAACAATATTATTTCGTGCGCCTTACAACGCCGATTCTGAACCGCAAACTTATGAGGAACTTGAACCGATTGCCAGAAGTAAATCCAGCAATTACATAACGGTCGGCGAAAGTATCGATCCGAATGATTGGGATCCGCGGATGAATTCCGATTCTATTGTCAACAGAACGATCAGATTTGCCAATCAAAATGATGCGAGTATTATTTTGCTGCATGATTCTGGTGGTGATACGCGTCAACCAACTGTAGATGCATTACCAAGAATTATTAAATATTTCAAAGACAAAGGTTGCAAATTTACCACGATTGCAGATCTGATGCACGTGAAAGACAGTCAATTGATGCCGCCAGTTCAAAGAAGCTGGAAAAACAACCTTAATTTTATTTTTGTTTCTGCCGGTTATTGGCTTGGTCAGTTTATTTATGTTCTGTTTTTGGTCGGTATTTTTCTGTCGATTATTAGGATGATTTTTATGGGAATTCTGGCTTATTTTCAATCAAAAAAAGAGAAAAAATTAAAGTCAAAATTCAAAGGAATTCCGTCAGGTTTAAAAGTCAGCGTTATCGTTCCTGCTTATAATGAAGAAATAAATGCTGTGAGAACAGTAAATTCATTGTTACAACAAGATTATGAATTTCTTGACATCGTTTTTGTCGATGACGGCAGTAAAGATCAAACTTTTGAGAATGTAAAACAGGCTTTCTTAAATAATCCAAAAGTCAAAGTTTTAACCAAAAAAAATGGCGGAAAAGCGTCCGCTTTAAATTTTGGAATTTCTCACACACAATCTGAATTTGTAGTTTGCATCGACGCCGATACGCAATTAAAAGAAGATTCTGTTTCAAGATTGATCGACGCATTTTACATGGAAAATATACCGCAGGAAACCGGCGCGGTTGCTGGAAATGTAAAAGTCGGCAACGAAATAAATATGATCACAAAATGGCAAAGTATCGAATATATTACCTCTCAAAATTTTGACAGACGGGCTTTTGGTTATTTAAACTGCATTACCGTAATTCCTGGTGCAATCGGTGCTTTCAGAAGAAAAGCAGTGATTGAAGCAGGCGGTTTTACCACCGATACTTTGGCTGAAGATTGTGATTTGACCATGCGTTTACACAAAGCCGGTTACATTATCGCCAATTGTAATGATGCACTTTCTTACACGGAAGCACCGGAAACGATCGATCAGTTTTTAAAACAGAGATTCCGCTGGAGTTTTGGTATTTTACAAAGTTTCTGGAAACACAGAAATGCTATTTTCCGCAAAGAATATAAAAATTTTGGACGGGTTGCGCTTCCAAACATTTTGCTTTACCAAATTATTCTGCCGTTTTTAGCGCCTTTGGCAGATCTTTTATTGGTTGTGAGTTTACTGTTGTCAGGATTTGGACTTATCGTCGCAGATCCGATACACATCATCGTTTACTACATTATATTTTCACTGGTAGATATTTTGGGCGCAGCAATAGCGTTTGCCTTTGAAAAAGAAGATTTCAAAAAACTCATCTGGATGATTCCACAGCGACTTGTTTACCGACAATTGATGTATTATATTTTATTTAAATCCATCAGAAAAGCCTTGAAAGGTGAAATACAAAACTGGGGCGTTTTGAAAAGAACCGGAAATAATAAACTTGAAAATGCTTAAAATTTTTTGAAGCATCAAGTATTCGTATTTTCAGAAAACCCGTCCCGCTCTCCGCTATATCTTTTTTTTTGCGCTCGCTTCGCTCGCGCACAAAAAAAGATGCCGCTGCGATCGGGGCTAGAAGATCGGGATTTTCTCTTTTTCACTGGTGAAAATATTTTCTATAATAAAAGCGCGAAAATTTGCACTAAATTTCACAATGTATTACTTTTAATTATTGAAATCGCTGTTATAAAATTTAAAAATAAAACGAATTTTTGATCTAGCTTTCATCTACCGGAAATTAAAAAATGAAATCTTCAAATGAAAGAAAAAATGCTCAACAGAGCTATAAAAATAGCTGAAAAAGCACACAGAAAGCAAACCGACAAATTTGACACGCCTTATATTTCGCACGTCATGCGCGTCATGAATTCGGGAAAAACTTTGGATGAAAAAATAGTTGGCGTGCTTCACGACGTTATTGAAGATTGTCCGGAAGTTACACTCGAAGATCTGCGACTGGAAGGATTTTCTGAAGAGGTAGTTTTTGCGGTAGACTGTCTTTCAAAAACTTCTGACCTTATGGATTATGACGAATTTATTAAAAAAGTAGAACGTTCACCCCTTGCGATTGCCGTGAAAATTAATGATCTAAAAGACAATATGGATCTCACGCGATTCACCTCTTTACTTACAGACCGTGACCACAGAAGACTAAATAAATACCTGAAAGCGTATCAATATTTAATTGAAAAGTATTAATTCTAATTGATCGTTTTATCAGAATCTTTTAAAAGTTCATTTAAATCCTGCAATTCTTCTTCTGTTAAATCACGCCATTTTCCCGATGGTAAGTCGAGTTTAATATTCATGATTCTCAATCTTTTCAGCTTTCTTACTTCATAACCAAGATACTCGCACATTCTCCGGATTTGTCTGTTCAATCCTTGCGTCAAGACAATTCTGAACTGAAAATTATCGAGTTTTTCAACTTCACATTTTTTGGTAATTTGATCTAAAATGGGAACACCATTTTTCATTTTCTCTATGAAAGTATGCGTAATGGGCTTATCAACGCGAACTAAATATTCTTTTTCATGGTTATTTCTGGCGCGCAGGATTTTATTCACAATGTCACCGTCGTTGGTCATCAAAATCAAGCCTTCACTTGGTTTATCAAGCCTTCCAATGGGAAATATACGTTTTGGATGATTTATAAAATCAACGATATTATTTTTTTCACGTTTTTGATCTGTTGTGCAGACAATACCGATTGGTTTATTTACGGCAATATAAACTGGTTTCTCTGTGCTTTCACGGATCAGTTTGCCTTCTACGCGCACTTCATCTTCGTCAGAAACCTTAGTTCCCATTTCCGGAATTATTCCATTAATGGTAATTTTTCCTTCTTCCAAAAGCTTGTCTGCAGCGCGTCTTGAACAAAATCCAACTTCAGAAAGGTATTTATTAATGCGTGTTTTTTCCAAACTATAAATTCTATTTTTATTAGTGCAAAAATACGTGATTTTCATTTTAAAAAACCTGAATTTTTGTCACAAAAAAACCTTTAATCAAAAATGGTTAAAGGTTTTAAATTTTTAGAGAAAAAATTATTTTTTCATTAATTTGGTGGAATATTCACCTTTATCAGTTTTTACCTTTAAGATATAAATCCCTTTTTTTAAATCTTCTACATTTAATAATTCTGAAGTATTTTTTGAAGATTTCACCAACTTACCTGAAGCGTCAAAAATCTGCGCGTTTTCTATTTTCCCTTCAGTCGTAATCTTAACAAAATCTACAGCCGGATTTGGAGAAATTCTTAAATTATTTTTAGAATTTATGACTTCATTTGTTGCTAATGCACCTAAGTTTCGAATCTGAATGTTATCAAAAAAAGCATCAGTACCAAAATTATCAATAGCAAAATCTGTTTCTGTAAGGGTATTGCCACTCCCGTGATATGGTCCTGAAAAAATTGATGTGCCATTTAAAAAGACTTTTAAAGTTACAGCAGCAAAATCTACCTGCACTTCCACTTTAGCCCATCTAGCAGCACTGAAAGTCCCAATTGTGGAAAAAGCATTTGAAATTGGATCATAAATTCTTACGTTACCTTGATAATCCAGATCAATTATTGTAGCTGTACCGACATTATCATAAAGAAAAAATAAATTATCAGATCCATCTAACGCAGGAACAAATAAATCATAAGAAATAGAAGTTTTTTGATAAACAGGAATTCCGGTAACGTAAATACCTCCAATAGTTGCATCGCTGTAATCCATGATTTTTAATGAATTAACGCCATCATTTGCACGCTCATTTGTAACTTCTGCGATATTTGTTTCGCTAGTGTAAGTGGTTGTTCCATCATCGTAATAAGTATCAATCTTTGGATTTTGACCCAATACATCTCCAAGAGTAAAGCCCTCAGCGGTTTCAAAAGAATATTTTGTCGTTTGTGCATTTACTGTAAATGCTAATGCAGTAGTTGCAAATAAAGAAAGTAGAATTTTTTTCATAATATATCTATTTTAATTTAATCAATATTACAAAATAATTACTTTTTATCAAAATTGCATACTTTAAAACAGCTATTTTGAATCATTTTTTATCATAGTTTTTAACTATAGATAAGAAGGTTGTTAATACTTAAAATTTTAAAAGTGATAATCATCATTCACAAAGTCACTGTTAGCATCTTTTACAACATAATCCCCAATTTTTGTTCTGCGCAAATTTGTTAAATAAGCCCCAACCTCCAAAGCCTGCCCAATATCATGCGCCAAACTTCTGATATATGTTCCTTTGCTGCAACCAACCGTGAAGCGAACAAAAGGTAATTCTATTTGAATTTCGTTAATATAATTTATGGTAGTTTTTCTGCTTTTCATCTCAACTTCAACGCCTGCTCTCGCTAAATCGTAAGCTCTTTTTCCCTCAATTTTCAAAGCGGAAAAAACAGGTGGTTTTTGATCGATTTCTCCGATAAAATCATTTAAAACTTCTAAAATTTTCTCCGCTGTCATAAACGAAATATTAGTTTCTAAAATTTCGGGTTTTTCTGTATCGTAACTTTCTGTTTGAAAGCCAAGTTTAATTTCTGTGCGGTATTCTTTCGGTGCATCCTGTATTTCTGAAATTTTCTTTGTGAATTTCCCGGTGCAGACAATTAATAAACCAGTTGCTTTGGGATCTAAAGTTCCGGCGTGGCCGATCTTAAATTTTTTAGGAAGATCAAATTGGTTTTTGAGTTTGTATTTTAATTTATTGACTGCCTGAAAACTCGTCCAATTTAACGGTTTATCAAGTAAAATTATTTGACCTTCTAAAATATCCTGATCTGTCATTATTAAAAATATATTTGGTAAAGATTACAAATCTACAGCCCGACTTGAGTGGAAATCCTTTTTGATTTTTTTCAAAAAAAAAATAAAAAGATTGGGAACGGAAGGCGGATGAAGCTGCCCAAAAATCCCTATTTGTAATAACTAAAATAGACCAAAAGCGCAATCCCAACAATGATTCTGTACCAACCCCACGGTCTGAAACCATATTTATTTAATAGAGAAATAAAAGATTTAATGGCAATTAAGGCAACGATAAATGCAATAATATTTCCCAGTAGAAAAAGCAAAATATGCTGCTGATCGGCCATTATCATTTGATAACCTTTCATAGGATTTGGCGTGGTTTTGCCCCAGGTTTTTACAAAAACTGAATAAACAGTAACTGCGGCCATCGTAGGAACGGCGAGGAAAAATGAAAATTCTGCAGCGGCTTTTTGGGTCAGTTTCTGCGACATTCCACCTATGATAGAGGCAGCACTTCTACTCGTCCCCGGCATCATCGCGAGACACTGCCAAAAACCAATAATTACCGCTTTTTTTACGGATAATTCTTTTTCGTCGTGAACTGTAGGGTTTTTGAACCAATTGTCAACGAATAATAAAACAATTCCGCCCAAAACCAACATCGTTGATATTGCAATTTGATTTCCCAAAACTGCTTCAATCTTATCATCAAATAAAAAACCTAAAAGTAAGGCCGGAATAACCGCAAAAGCTAATTTGTAGTAAAATTTAAGATTAGAAAAATCAAAAAACTTTTTCCAGTAAGCCGCAACAACGGCTAAGATGGCTCCAAACTGGATGGAAACCTGAAACATTTTTAGAAATTCTGTTTCTTCCATTCCCATCAAATTGGCGGCGAAACCCATGTGCGCAGTGGAAGAAATGGGAAGAAATTCGGTAAGACCTTCCACGATTGCCAAAATGATAGCTTGTAATGTATCCATAGTTTTATTTCAAAAAAAATTTGCCAAAGATGTAAACTTTGACAAAATTAAAAAATACGTTAGTTATTAAATTTAAATTTTATTTCGTTTTAAAATAGCGAAGATCTGAATGACAAAACCTGCTATAACGAACAATGGTGCGATTCTCACTCTTCTGATAGAAAATATGGCTTCATTCCAAACTTTTGGGTCGTACTTTCCGTCCACCGTGTTTGCATCCGAACCCATCATCAGCAAAAATCCGATAACCGTGATCACAAAACCAATGATCATCCATTTATAATTAGTTTTACCGAAGTAAAATTTTTGTTTTTCTTCTGCAATTACTTCTTTTTGACCATACTGATCAGCAGAGAATTTTTTTGTGTTTTTAGCCATTATGAATAGTATAAATCATCTGCATTAGAGCGAAGAAAACGCCAGGTCGCAACAACTGTGCTGAGAACTGTTATAAAAATCCCGAGGATAAAAACCCCTAAAATTAAATAAGCATATTGATCTGTTTCCTGAACGAAAGGTGTTTTGATGTTAGTTGTAAAATAATACCACACGCCAAAAAGCGCTATTAAACCTAAAACTGCACCAACTGCACCTAAAATTATCGCTTCAATAACAAAAGGTTTGAGAATGAAACGTCTTTTAGCGCCCACCAACTGCATTGTTTTTATGATAAAACGTTTTGAAAATATTTTTAAACGTATTGAATTATTAATTAAAACAATCGCTAATACTAAAAATAAGATTGACAAACCTAAAACCCATTTTAGAATAGTGTCTAATTTACCGTAAACTTTAGAAGATTCTGAGTCATTTTTCACGTCAGTGATACCCGGAATACTCTTAAGCTGATTAATTGCCGTTTTAACATTAATAGAATCTGTGAACTCCGGTTTTAATGATACTTCCACAGATGAGGGAAAAATATCAGATTCAAACAACGCCTGACTGTCGATACCCAAACTTTTTTTGGCTTCAATACTTGCCTGTTTTCTGGAAATGTAAGTTGCACGTTTTACGCTTGGCAAAAGTTCAATTTTTTTAACCGCATCACTTTCAAGTTTTGCTACTTTTAATGAATCCTGGGCTGAAAAATTTTGATCAAAATAAGCATTTACGACGAGCTGCTCTTTTAGATAATCTGAATATTTTTGCGCATTTAATAAGATCAATCCAAAGAGGCCGACCAAAAATAAAACGAGCGCTATACTAATAACAACCGTTATATTACTTGACTTTAGTCTGCTTTTATTAAAATCTTCAACTGTCTTTGCCATTAAATCTTGAATTTTGCGCTAAATTAGAAAAAATCTTCCGAAATTAGCCCCTGAAATCAAAAAATGAGTGTTAACGAATCATAAATAATAACATTCAGACATTCTAATTTATTTAAAAAAAACATCTTGAGCGTAAAAGCAAAAAAACATTTAGGGCAACATTTTCTTACCAGCGAAAGTATTGCAGAAAATATTGTAGAATCTTTAGATTTTATAGAAGGCGAAACGCTTTTAGAAGTCGGACCGGGAACAGGTGTTTTGACAAAATATTTAATAAAGAAAAACCAGGATTTACTACTTGCCGAAATTGATGAAGAGTCAATTACTTATTTAAAACAAAATTATTTGAACCTTTCTGAATCACATTTTATTGGTGATTTTTTAAAGTACAATTTTGCTGAAACGAATTCTCAAATAGCAGTAATTGGTAATTTTCCGTATAATATTTCCTCGCAGATCTTATTTAAAATCATTGAAAATTTTCAGCAGGTGCCACAAATGGTGGGAATGTTTCAAAAGGAAGTCGCGGAAAGAGTTGCCGCCGTCCCACGCACTAAAGATTACGGTATTCTGTCTGTTTTGGTTCAGGCTTATTATGACACAGAATATTTATTTACTGTAAATGAAGACGTATTTGACCCGCCACCAAAAGTGAAATCAGGCGTTATAAAACTGAGAAGAAATGTAACTGAAGGTTTGGTGGGAAAAGAAGCTTTATTTAAAAAAATAGTGAAAGCCGGTTTTGGTCAAAGAAGAAAAAAACTAAGTAATTCTTTAAAGGTGATCGGTATTCCCGAAAATTTGTTGGAGCATCGATTTATGACGCAGCGCGTAGAAGAACTTTCTGTAAAAGATTTCTTGGAACTAACGCATCTTTGGGAAAATTAAAAAAGTTTACGCAAAAAAAAAACACCATTTCAAATTAAGAAATGGTGTTTTTTTATATAAATTTTAATTTACTTTTTTAATGGAATTTCCTTTGATGAAGTTGTGATACCGTGAAGATCTTCATCCTGTTTTCCTTTGCCTTTTAAAAGATCATAAGCGATCGCCGAAGCCACGAAAATTGAGGAATAAGTTCCAAAACCAATACCCAAAAGTAAGGCAAACATGAAACCGCGAAGGTTTTCTCCACCGAAAATAAATATCGCTAAAATCACCAATAAGGTTGTAAACGATGTATTGAAAGTTCTTCCCAACGTACTTGAAATAGAATCATCAAATAATCCCGCCAGAGAAATTGATTTTTTCTCCCGAAGATATTCTCTAATTCTGTCAAATACAATAACCGTATCATTAATAGAGTAACCAAGAACCGTTAAAATTGCGGCAATAAAATCCTGATTAATTTCCATGTTAAAAGGCGCATATTTATAAAATAATGAATAAGCTCCCAAAATAATAATTGAATCGTGGATCAAAGCGACAATCGCACCAAGTGAAAACTGCCATTTTCTAAATCTTAATAAAATGTAGATAAAAATACCCACAATTGCCAAAATAAATGCCTGTGTTCCGCCTGTTTTAATATCATCTGCGACCGTTGGACCAACTTTCGTGGAAGACACAATTCCTGCGTGAGCAATATCTGCGGATTTAAATTCCTGTAATGTAAGATTTGCCGGTAAATTTGGTTTTAAACCTTCAAATAGTTTTGATTCAATTGTTTGATCCGCTTTTAGAGAAGCATCATCTATTAAATAATCTGTTGAGATTTTAAGCTGATTGTCTTTACCAAAAGTTTTCACTTCCACAGAACTATTCTGGCTGTTTGATGTTTTAAAAACGCCTGTTAAGGTTTTTTGAACCTCTGATGCAACAACTGGTTTTTCGAATTTAACAACGAAATTTCTACCTCCAGTAAAATCAATTCCATATTTAAAACCATTCACATAAATAGAAAGTAAACTTCCTACCGTCAATACGATTGAAAATATATAAGTGTATTTTCTTTTTCCAATAAAATCCAACCAAACATTTCTGAAAAGATTTTTTGTAGGTTTCGTCCAAACTGATAAGCTTTTACCTTTATTTAATCTGGTAAAGATCATTACTCTGGATAAAAGTACTGATGTGAAGAAAGTCATTAACAAACCAATTCCTAAAGTAACAGCAAATCCTTTAATTGGACCGGTTCCGAAGAAAAACAAAACAGCTGCAGTTAACAAAGTGGTTGCGTGACCGTCAATAATTGCCGAAAGCGCATGTTTGAAACCGTCTTTGTATGCTTCTAAAATATTTTTCCCTGCGAAGAGCTCTTCTTTTGTTCTTTCATAAATAATTACATTCGTATCAACCGCAAGTGCCATCGTAAGTACGATACCCGCGATTCCAGGAAGTGTAAGCGTCGCACCGATCGAATTCATAATCCCAAAAAGGAAAAATAAATTGATGATCATCGCTATAACTGCGAAAACTCCTGCTCCACCGTAATAAAAAATGATGTAAACGATAATAATACAAAATGCGATAACAAAGGATAAAAATCCAGCGTTGATAGATTCTGCACCCAAAGATGGTCCTACAACATCTGCCTGAACGATTTTCGCGCCAGCTGGTAATTTACCTGCGCTTAAAACATCTGTTAAATCTTTAGCTTCTTCCGGAGAAAAATTTCCGGAGATCTGTGTTCTTCCGTTAGGAATAACGCCCTGTACATTTGGCGCAGTATAAACTCTGCCGTCAAGCGTTACAGCAACTTGTTTCCCAACATTTTTTTCCGTTAAAGATTTCCATTCTTTAGACCCTTTTTGATCCATCTGCATATCCACAACTACTCTACCAAGGTCGTCATAATTAACACGCGCAGTTTCTACTGCTCCGTCAACCGGCGCTCTTTGGGTAATATTCCCTCTGATAGCATATAATACTAAATTAGTTGGATCAGTAGTTTCCGGTTTGTAGCCCCAGATAAACTGTGTATATTTTACGTTTGAAGGTCTTAAATTTTGTGCAATTTTGCTATTTAAAATTTTATTTACAATCGCTGTGTCTGCTAATTTTACGTTAGCCGCACCTTGAGATCTTGAAGTAGTAAGTTGTAAAAGATTAACTAAGTTAGTTCTGTTAGAAACTCCCATAGAATCACCTTTCGAAGCGATCGCCTGAGCCAGTTCCTGAAAATAAGGACCAACTTCATTTATTTGCTGAACTTCCCAAAACTGCAATTTTGCAGAAGATTGCAATAATTTTTTTACACGGTCAATATCTTTAATACCAGGCATTTCCACAAAAATACGCGCTGTTCCGGGAACACGCTGAACGTTTGGTTGAACCGCGCCGGTTTTGTCAATCCTAGTTCTGATAACCTCGTAAGCAGTTCCGATAGATGCTTCAACCTTTTTTCTAACAATTGATTTTACTTCTTCATCCGAAGTATTATATTTAATTTCTGTTAAACCCTGATTTCCAAAAATTTCAGGATCAGCAAGTTTTAAGTTGGTTCCTTTTTCCTTATTTACATTAGCGAATTCAATAAAGAAATCATCAATATAATTTTTAGTCGATCTTTTTTGAACCTGATCAGTTCTGTTTAAAGCTTCGATCAAAACAGGATTTACGGAATAATTCGTTAGATCATTAACAAGATCTTTTTGATTAATTTCCAATAAAACGTTGATACCGCCTTTCAAATCCAGACCAAGTTTCATTTCATTTTGCTTGGCAGAATTATAATCTAATTTTTTAATACCTAAATTAAAGGTGTCTTTTGCAAGCCTGTCTAACTCTTTTCTGTATTTTACCGGGTCATTTCCGGCAAGAGCCTGCGCCCGGTTTTCTATGTTACTTGCATAAAATGTAGGCACAAGTGCACTAAGACAAATAAGTCCTAAAATAACTGCGATGGTAACAATAAGTCCTTTTCCTTGCATTGTTTTTTATTTACAACATTAAAAATTATAGGGCGCAAATATAATGTTTTTCAGTACAATTAAGAACTTTTAACAAAATATTTTAATTTATAATTTGAAGCAATTTTAAAATAAACCAAAGTAAAATTTAAAGTTAAAAATTTAAATTTTATAAATATCACAACATTTAAAATAAATGTTTTAACTTCACAATACTTTAAAAACCAAAATATTATGAAAAAATTATTACTTTTTATGGGAAGTATTTCTTCAATGTTGATTTTTTCCCAAAATATAGTTTTGCAGGAATTTGCAACAGGTTTTGCTAATCCCGTGGAAATTACAAATGCGAAAGATAATCGACTTTTCGTCGTTCAGCAGAATGGGGAAATTAAAATTGTGCAACCTTCAGGAAGTGTAAATCCCGCAGATTTTATAAACCTTAACTCTAAGATCACTTTTGGCGGCGAAAGGGGTTTGCTGGGTTTGGCATTTCATCCACAATTTGCTACAAATGGCTATTTTTTTGTTTATTATAATGCTGTAACTACCGGTAACATTACGGTTGCAAGATATTCCGTAAATGCTACAAATCAAAACACAGCAGATCTCAGTTCTGAAAAAATACTGCTTAATATTCCCAAACCTTTTGATAATCATAACGGCGGAAGTCTGCACTTCGATCCGGACGGAATGCTTTGGATCTCAACTGGCGACGGTGGTAGCGGCGGTGATCCAAATAATAATGCACAAAATAAAAATTCACTTTTAGGTAAAATTTTACGGATTGACGTTAATTCTACGGCAGCTTATAATATTCCTACAAACAATCCATTCGTAGCTGGCGGCGGCGCTCCGGAGATCTGGTCTTACGGACTGAGAAATTCCTGGAAATATTCATTTGATCTTACTTCCGGTAATGTTATGATTGCAGATGTAGGCCAAAATTTAATTGAGGAAATTGACAGAATGCCAATTTCGCAAGCCGGAATAAACTACGGTTGGCGCTGCTATGAGGGCAATGCAGATTATAATACAGCAGCTTGTGCCAATAAATCAACCATGACTTTTCCTATAGTAACTTACGATCATTCCGGTGGAAAATGTTCCATAACAGGAGGTTACGTTTATAGAGGAACCAATTATTCTGCTTTAACCGGAAAATATATTTTCGCAGATTACTGTTCTACACAACTTGGAATTTTAAATTCAGATAATTCGATAAATTTTAGTGCGGCTTTTACAGGAAATAATTTCGCAACATTTGGCGAAGACAATAACAAAGAATTATATGTCGCCGCGGTGAATAACGGTAAAGTTTTCAAAGTCACGACCTCTACTCTTTCAACTAATGATAATACTTTTAATAAAACAAAGATTTCCCCAAATCCTGCGTCAGGAAATGTTTTTGTTAAAGGTTTAATGACAAAAAATAATTCCGTTGAAATAATAAATACAGAAGGCAGAAAAATACTGGAAAATGATTTAAATGAAAATGGAAAGGTTGACATTTCAAATTTAAAATCAGGAATTTATTTTATCACAATAAAATCCGATGGTCAGAAAATCTATTCTCAAAAACTGATCGTGAAATAAAATTCTGAATCATTTTAAAAATTAAAATTCCTGCGCAGTTGCAGGAATTTTTTTATTTTAAACATTTGCTTTTGTAAAGTGGCAATAGTTTTTTATTATATTTAATAGGAATTAATACGTTATTTAAATTATCACGCTTGTAAAGTGTAAGATTTTTTGGTTTAAAAACATAGGTCCGAAAATTAAAATTGCGATCAGAATAAGTTTCGTGCAGGACGATTTCGTAAAAATCGGATTTTGAGAGCGCATTGTATCTTTCCGGATTTGGACTGCTGTACATGATCCACCCGATGCCTTTTCCGCCATTTTTTATCACCGCTTTTTCTAAACCATTTGTCGCCCATTTATAACTTTTTGAAGAACTTACAATTGCAAAAACAGCGTCTTCACACGTTTTATTTTGAGCAAAAATAATGTTTGAAAAAATTATAAAAAGAACAAAAAGCTTTATTTTCATTTTAAAATTCTTAATCTTTTTTAAAATTTAAAATAACTAAACAGTCATTGAAAAAATTCTTGTTTGCGGCTGTTTTCTAAGCATTCTGAGGTCAAAAGTCATGGCGACATTTCTAGTGAAAGCGCGGCCTTTTTCGGTAATTTTAATTTTATTTTCGGTGATTTCTATTAAACCGTCAGATTCCATTTCCTTTAAATTTCCTATGGCATTTTCAAGTTCAGGAAAAGCAGTTTGAACATCCCAGGAGGTTTCTAAACGGCACATCAAATTTAAAATATGCTGTCTTATTTTTAAATCTTCATCATCTAAAATATGACCTCTAAAAACAGGAATTTTGCCTTCTTCTACCCTTGTCTGATAATCTTCTACTGTTTTTTCATTTTGGGCAAAAGCATACCAGGAATCTGAAATCGCTGACATTCCTAAACCTATCATTAGCTGTGTTTTGCTGGAAGAATAACCCATAAAATTCCGGTGTATATTTCCGGATTTTAAAGACTGGTAAAGGTCATCGTGCTCTAAAGAAAAATGATCCATTCCCACTTCCTTATAACCGAGGTCCTCTAATAATTTTTTACCATTTTCGTAAAGTTTTCTTTTTTCGTCGCCGCTTGGCAAATCATTTTCATCGAAACCACGCTGTCCGACGCCTTTTATCCAGGGAACGTGAGCGTAGGAATAAAACGCCAAACGATCTGGTTTTAATTCCATCGTTTTGTGAATACTGTGTTCCATTTTCTCCCAGGTTTGATGCGGAAGACCGAAAATTAAATCGTGGGAAACGCTTTTATAACCAATTTCACGCGCCCATTCCGTCACATTTTTTACATTTTCAAAAGGTTGAATTCTGTTAATTGCTTTTTGCACGATCGGGTCATAATCTTGCACACCAAAACTGCAGCGTGTAAAACCAAGATCAAATAAAACCTGAAGATGTTCTTTCGTCGTGTTATTTGGATGTCCTTCAAAGCTAAATTCCTGATTTTCTGCAATTTCTACTGTCGAAAATAAACCTTCCAAAAGCGTTTTCAAATTTTCTGGGGAAAAAAAAGTAGGCGTTCCGCCACCGAGATGAAGTTCTTTTAACTTTGGTTTTTTACCGTTAAATAATTTTAAATAAAGATCCCATTCTTTCAAAACGCTTTCTAGATAAGGCGTTTCGACGGAATGTTGTTTGGTAATTCTTTTGTGACAGGCGCAAAATGTGCAAAGCGCTTCACAAAAAGGTAAGTGAATATAAATTGAAATTCCTTCTTCAGAATCACTTTCATTAAAAGATCTTATCACGGAATTTTTCCAGGCATTTCCACTAAAACCAGCTTCATCCCAATACGGAACTGTTGGATAAGATGTGTAACGCGGACCGGGAATATTATATTTATTTACCAAAGAATTTTCCATACCACAAAATTACGAAAATGAATTCTGAATTTTGATCTGAAAATTATGAATTTTATCTTGATGAATTCACCAAATTTAAAAAATCTAAAAATTGATCTCTGCTTTTAAAATTCGATCTTTTCCTGCGAAAACCAAGGTGTTTTCATCAACCCATTCGCAAACGTAAAGATTTTTTTCATCTGAAATTTTAGTTCAGGTTTTGCCAAAATCATTGGAAAAAGAAATATGCTGATCACCGACGGCGACAATATCTTTGCCTTTTGAATTGGGACGGATTTTAACACAAGTCATATAACCAGCATTTTTTCCTGATGCCTGAATTTGCCAGGTTTCTCCACCATCATTTGTGGTTGCAATATTATTGATGTTTTCGGCTTGTTTGGTGTAATCTCCGCCGACTGCAATGCCAAATCTTGATTTATAGTAAAGATCCATAGAATAGATGCCAGAAGAACTAGATCCATTCACAAAGTCCAATTTCTTCGCAATTAGTTTATCACCGGAATTATAAGAATAATATTGTCTGGAGATATTTCCGCCGGTCACAAACCACATCTCTCTGTTTTTTAAATATATATTTGAATTGCTTGCTGCAAAGGCTGCTTCACCATTTAGTAGTTCCGGCACATATTTACAGTCTAATTTTTTCCAGGATTTGCCTGAATTTTCAGTTGTTACAATTGACATACATTTTCCGTTTGGATCGCCTAATGCTACACCATACCCGTCTTTTTGAAAATTTAATGCATCGTAAAATGCTGTTTTTAAAGTATCGGAATAAACAACTTCACTTTTAAGGTTTTTCTTATCGATTTTAAAAAAATATGCTGGACTTTCAATATTAACAGCATAAAAATTATTTTTATCCTGCGCTAAAGTTCTAAACTGCAAATTTTTATCATATAATTTTAGTTGTTTTTGATTTTTAGAATCTTTTAAATCAACAAACCCAAACTTTGAATCCGTCCCGGAATACCAGACTTTTCCATCATAAAGTTGAAGTGCACGAATTGATATTTTGTCATTTAATAATGTCTCAAATTTTAAAGTTTGTGCAGAAAAATTTTGCGAAAGAATGATTATGATAAGGCAGGAAATAAATTTTTTCATTTTTTTTAAATTTAGATAAAAAATAAAAATCCCGCAAAAATAAATTTGCGGGATCTTTATTATATTTTATTTGGCTTTTTTAACCAAATAATAAATGTATATCGCTAAATGAATAATCACCATTGCTCCTGAGAATGCAATTAAATTAGTAGTTGAACCACCCGCAACAACATCCAGGTGATGAACATATCCTAAAACTGCCAGTATTGCAGTCATTGCTAAACCACAATAAGCAGTAATTCTGTAGGTTTTATTATCATTTCCTTGTCCATCGGCATTCCCTAAGACACTATTTTTTATACCTCTGTAAAGGTAAACATCAAGACCAATCATCATCCACGCTATCAAACGAATCCAAGTATCTAATGGTAAAAATACCATCATTCCTAAACAAGTTAAAACTCCTAATATTGGAACCAAAGGAACTAAAGGCGTTCTAAAAGCACGCGGTGCATCCGGCTGAGTTTTTCTCATTACCAAAACGCCGATACATACCAAAATAAATGCAAATAAAGTTCCGATAGAAGTCATCTCACCAACAACTCTTCCAGGTACGAAGGCAGCAAATAAACTTACAAAAACTAAGAAAAATAAGTTGGATTTATAAGGTGTTCTATATTTCGTATGGATCTGCGAAAATACTTTTGGCAATAAACCATCTTTACTCATAGAGTAAAACACACGACTTTGACCCATTAACATAACCAAAATTACAGATGAATATCCTAATAAAATAGCAAAAATAATGGTGGTATTTAACCACGGATATTCCGGAACCATTACGCCATTCACCATACTTCCCATATGCTCAATTGCAGTCGCAACCGGAGCTAAATGGTCTGCACCCGAACCGGCGGTAAACTCTTTATAATTAACAACACCTACCATAACGTAAGCAAAAATAATATACAAAACGGTACAGATCAATAAAGATCCCATAATACCGATCGGCATTGCTTTTTTCGGGTTTTTAGTTTCCTGTGCAGCTGTGGAAACAGCATCGAAACCAATATAAGCGAAAAAGACGACGGCAGCTGCGCGAATTATCCCAGACCAGCCATACTGACCAAATTTACCAGTATTTTCAGGAATTAGCGGTGTAAGATTTTCCGCTTTTACATATTTGAAACCAACAAAAATAAATACAAATACAATTGTCACTTTAAGAAAAACAATAAAATTGTTCACCATTGCAGATTCGCTGGTTCCCTTTATCAATATTAATGACATGATTGAAACTATGAAAACTGCCGGTAAATTAATAAAACCTGCATGAGTTGTTCCATCAATTAAAGTATATGTATCAAAAGGCGTATTCATTAAACTCTGGGGAAGCGATACACCAAAGGCAGCAAATAATTTACCGAGATAGCCTGACCAACTTGAAGCTACCGTGGCAGAACCAACTGCGTATTCTAAAACAAGATCCCAACCAATTATCCAGGCAATAAATTCACCCATTGTGGCATACGAATAAGTATAGGCACTTCCTGCAACAGGAATCATTGAAGCAAATTCAGCATAACAAAGACCTGCGAAAGCACAACCTACGGCGGCAATTATAAAGGAAATCATAATCCCTGGTCCTGCATAATCTGCAGCAGCTAAACCTGTGATTGAAAATAATCCAGCTCCGATGATTGCACCAATGCCTAATGCTACGAGCGCTCCTGCGGAAAGCGTTTTTTTAAGTCCGTCCTCCGACTCCTCAGATTCGTGAAGAAGTTGCGATAATGGTTTTGTCTTCCAAATATTCGACATAATAATTTTTGTTTAAGTTTTAGAATTTACGAAAATAGGAAAAAATAACAACTTTTAACTTTTTTTTAACCATATTATTTAAATTTTAAAAATGTAATTAATTTAAATAATAATTGCTTTAAAGTTTTATATTTGAAATTATGAATTTTTACGATCTCTTTTTAAAACCTTACGAAAGCTACACCGCCATTCAGATTATTTTAGAATCTACGGCAGCAGTTTTTGGAATTTTAAGTGTTTATTTTTCCATTAAAAAAAATATTTGGGTTTATCCTACCGGGATTATCAGCACGATTTTATACGTTTATATTCTATTTAATTTTGGACTTTTAGGAGATATGATGATCAATTTCTATTATTCCGTTATGAGCATTTACGGCTGGATCTTATGGTCGCATAACGCTGAAGATAAAATTCACGTAGAAGTTTCCTGGGCGACTAAAAAACAGTGGTTTTTTGGTGGTATTTTATTTATTTTAAGTTTGGCGTTGGTCACGTTGGTATATTATTTTAAACCTTATATTGATAATAATTTTTCCTTTAAAGACGTAAGATTGGGATTATACCATTTAGATTGGGCCAACTGGCTGGATATTTTTACAACATCCTTATTTTTGGTGGGAATGTGGTTTATGGCTAAACAGAAAATTGAAAACTGGTTATTTTGGATAGTTGGAGATCTTATCTGTATTCCAATGATGATATATAAAGGTCTTGGAATAACTTCAGTACAATATTTTCTTTTCACAATAATGGCAATCGTAGGTTTTATTGAGTGGAAAAAAAGCATTAATTTCGAGAAAAAAGTATGATTTTTATTTTTATTTAATTGATTTTAAAACTTTGTAAGTTCAACACATAAATGCGACAGTAATATTTAAAACAAGAGGAGCTAGCTCCTCTTGTTTTAGGACTAATTGCTTAAATTAGTCTTGCATGAAAAAATACAAACATTTAGCCCCAGAACAAAGATATCAATTATCTGCACTTTTAGAAACTAAAATCAGTAAAACACAGATTGCTGTAATAATTGGCGTTGACAGAAGTACTATTTATCGTGAATTACAAAGAAATATTCCTGAGAGAGGAAGTACCGCTAAAAGATATATTGCCCAGCACGCTCAAAACAAAACTGATAAAAGACACAGAGAAAAGCGAAAAGCCATGGTATTGACCGATGAGTTAAAACTCCGTATTTCAGGCTTAATGATGCACGAAAAATGGAGTCCGGAACTCATTGCTAAAAGATTAGCAGCAGATGGGGAATGCCAGATCAGCCACGAAACTATTTATAAATGGATTTGGACTGCTAAACACAGTAATCGTGAAGAGCATAAAGAATATAAAACACTTTGTAAGCACCTTCGGTACACAGGCAGGCAACAAAAACGCTATAACGAAAAAGACAAACGAGGCGCAATAATAGGCAGAATAGGAATAGATAAAAGACCTAAAATTGTGGAAGAAAGAAGTAGGATTGGCGATATAGAAGTAGATCTAATGATGGGAAGCAATCACAAATCCGCTTTGTTGGTGATGACAGACAGAACCACTTTAGTGACTATGATAGAAAAATTAAAAAGTAAAAATGCAGAAGAAGTGTACCAGAAAATGAATACAAGACTTATAAGATTTGATAGTTCCTGGATAAAAACCATCACCTTTGATAATGGAAAGGAGTTTGCCTACCATCACAAAATAGGCAAAGATCTAAACGCATCTACCTATTTTACAAGACCTTATACCTCTCAGGATAAGGGAACTGTTGAAAATAGAATTGGTGTTATCCGAAGATTTTTCCCGAAGAAAACGGATTTAAGAAACATATCAGAAGCACGAATAAAAGAAGTCGAGAAATTACTAAATTACAGACCTATTAGAAAATTCAATTATAAAAATCCAATCGAAGTCCTACATAATAAAATTGTCGCACTTATTGGTTGAACATGGCCTTTTAAAATTTCGGCAAAGTTTTGGTATTAGAAAAAGTATTAATTATTTAATACGATCATCATGAAAAATTTTATAAAAAAAATAGCATTAGGAGCAGTGATTTTTGGAAGTTTAACTTCCTGCATTGCTTATTCAGACGGTTACGCCAATAACGATCAGAATTCTTACTACGGTGGGAACTATGATAACGGCAACTATTATGCGCCAAATTCCTATTATGGTAATGGCGGTTATTATGCCAATGATGGATATTATTATCGTGATAATATGAATTATCAATATGATAATAATGTTCCTTATTATTATGGACAGAATCAGAGAAAAATTTACGTTCAAAGACAAACCACTTCTACACGTCCGCCGAATGGACTTTACGATCCAAATACTTCATCATCGCGAAACAGACCTTCAGTAAGTTCATCTTCAAATGCGAGATATCGTAATGACGTTCAACAGAATACAAATAATAACGTAAGAAATACTCAATCTCCGACAACGCGAACTCAAACAGGAAATCAGAGAAGCAATGATGGTTTTAGAAGTGGTCAGGTGCCACAATCAGATCAAAGACAGCAAAATAATACTTTTACACCGCGAGATAATTCAGGACAAAGTCAAAACAGTAACGGCGGTGGATTCAGAAGCACACCAAGTCCACAACCAGCTCAAACACCGACAAGGATTGATTCAGGTTCAGGAGGAATGAGATAATTTAATATCAAAATTTAGCCAATAAGACAAAAATTTAAAATTGTTTTATTGGCTTTTTTTTATTGACTTATCTGCTGTTAATTATAACTAAATTTGCAAACTTAAATTTAATATGGAATTTTACAAATATCAAGCTACAGGAAATGATTTTATAATCATTGATAACCGCGACCAACAATTTTTAAAAGACGAAAAAATAATCGAAAATCTATGCGACCGTCGTTTTGGCATCGGCGCTGACGGACTTATTCTTTTAGAAGAACATGACACGCTCGATTTTAAAATGGTCTATTACAACAGTGATGGCAAAGGCGAAAGTATGTGTGGAAATGGTGGAAGATGCATTGTCGCCTTCGCACATTTTTTAGATCTTTTTGAAGATCATACAAAATTTGAAGCAATTGACGGAGATCATCAGGCAGAAATAATCAACGGAATCGTAAAATTAAAAATGATCGACGTCAACGAGATTTTTACTGATGAAGATGATTTTGTGATTAATACAGGTTCGCCGCATTATATAAAATTTACTGAAGATCTTGAACATTTTAATGTTTTTAATGAAGGTTCAAAAATCAGAAATTCAGAGAAATATCATGAACAAGGCATCAACGTAAATTTTGTTCAAATTTTAGCGGCTGATTCTCTTTATGTAAGGACTTATGAACGTGGCGTAGAAAATGAGACTTATAGTTGTGGAACAGGCGTTACAGCCGCCGCATTGCCTTTTATTAATGAAAATAAAAAAATTATGGTTAAAACTATTGGCGGAAATTTAACTGTTTATGCAGAAAAAGTAGAGAAAAGCTTCGTAAATATTTGGTTGGAAGGTCCTGCAAAACAGGTTTTTAAAGGAAAAATAAGTATCTAAATTTATATGAAAAAAGCAGGTTTATTTGTTGCGTTTTTAATTTTAGCTCTTTTAGCGGTTTTTGGTTTTCGCTATTACACGCAAAATTTTGGAAATAACGTAGCCAAAGAAGGTTATGTTCTGATTCCGCACAACGCGGGTTTAAACCAGATCATTGACTCAATTTCCCCTTATTTAAAAGATAAAAGTAAATTTTCTCAAGTTGCAAAAGCTAAAAAGCTTGGTGAATTTTATAATGCAGGACGCTACAAAATCAAATCAGGAACTGGAAACAGTGATCTGGTAAATATGATAAAAGCAGGAAATCAGACCGAAAATTCTTTTAGAATTGGTGATTTTGATGATGTTTATCAAATGATCGGAAAAGTGACTAAAAAAACTGAAATTGATTCTTTACAATTCGTTAAAGGATTTTCTAAAATTGCAGATTCTAAAAATCTTTCAACACCTGAAGATTTAAAAACTTACTTTTTCATTGATACGTACAATTTTTTCTGGACCGTAAAACCCGAAGAATTTTTTAAAAAATTTGAAAAACAGTACCTTGAATTCTGGACAGCAGAAAGAGTACAAAAAGAAAAAGATTTAAATCTAAACAGAGATCAAATTTATGCCTTAGCATCAATCGTTTTTAAGGAAAGTGGCGGAAAACCTGACGAAATGAAAACTATCGCGGGAATTTATTTAAACCGTTATCATAAAGGAATGAAGTTGCAAAGTGATCCTACGGTTATTTACGCAGTCAACAAAGCCAGTAATTATTCAAAAAAAATAAAGCGTGTTTATTTTAAAGATCTAAAACAGAAATCACCATATAATACCTACGCAAATACAGGAATTCCGCCCGGACCGATTTGTATGGTTGATAAAAATTCAGTTGATGCAGTATTAAATGCTCAAAAAAATGACTTTATTTTTATGTGCGCAGATCCCAATCGATTGGGTTTCCATAGATTCACAGATAATGCTGCGGAGCACGCCATTAATGCAAGAGATTACCAAAACTGGCTAAATTCACATCAAATTAAATAAAAAAATTGTGATAAGTTTAACTTTTTTATGATTAACGATTCGCAAAAATAATACACTAATTAGTAAAATATATAAATGCACTCTAGATTTGAATTTATTTCAATTATCAAAAAACGCACGTTAGGTCTTACTTTTATTTTAGGTGCGGCAAGTTTGGCTTTCGCTCAGCAAAAAACTCCGGTTAGTGGTACAGTTGTCGGCGCACAAGGCGCAACAGTTCCGTACGCATCCATTACATTTACAAACGGCACTGATAAAATCAACAGTGACGCGGCCTTAACAGATGAAACGGGAAAATATTCTCTCACTTTAGCGCCGGGAAGCTATTCTGTAAGTATTGAAGCAATTGATTTCAAAAAAACGACTTCGACTTTAATCGTAACAACTTCGGCAGCCGTAAAAAACTTTGATGTTTCTACGGAAACCTCAGTAACCAATAATAAAACTCAGGATATAGAAGGCGTGGTGATTGTTGCTGCTGCTCCAAAACCGTATAAAGTTGAACTAGATAAAAGAGTATATGATCCTTCATCAGATTTAATTAGCAAAGGAGGTAACTTACAAGATGTTTTAAGTAATGTCCCGTCGATCTCGGTGGATACTGATGGTACAGTTTCTATGCGTGGGAATACAAATATTAAGTTTTTAATAAATGGCAAACCATCCGCACTTCTTGGTATTGATGACGGAGCAGATGCTTTAAAAAGTATTCCGGCTGATCAGATTGACCGTATAGAAGTAATTACCAACCCTTCATCAAAATATGAAGCATCCGGAACTGCAGGTATTTTAAATATTATACTTAAAAAATCTAAAAAATTAGGTTTTAATGGCAGTGTAACAGGAACTTTAGGATATCTTCCACAAACATCCTTAAATACAAATCTCAGCTGGAGAAAAGGTGACTGGACTTATTTTCTCAATGGTGGCGGTGGTTACAACAGAAGCAAGTCAAAAAGTATACAACAATATCAAACTTTAAGAGATGCGGGCAGTTTGAAAAATTTTGATCTAATTTCTCGCTCGAGAGATCAGCAAAGTAAAGGAGAAGGAAATAACTATAATGCGACAGCAGGTTTCAACGTAGATTTAACACCGAAAGCCTCTGTAAATGCTTCCATTTTGCTAAGAACTTTTGACTACACTTCTGATGAGGCTACAAATATATTTGAGAACAATTTTTTAGGAGCTGATTTGGGCGGAAATTTTGATGTTACAACTGCACAACAAGACAATGGAAAGCGTACCAATAATTCTTATCAGGTAGACTTGGGTTACGATCAAAAAATTGGTGATAAAGGACAATTATTATCTATTTCCGGTAGTTTGCAAAACAGTAACGGCAATAATAATTCTACTTCAAATATAAACAGTGTTTCTACCAAAACAAATATTATCAATATTCCTACGCGAACGATCACAAATAATTTAATTTACAGTTCAACTGACAATAAAACCTATTTAGGGAAAGTAGATTATGAACTTCCATTAGGGGAAATTTCTAAAATTGAAGCCGGCGCGAGATATGATTTTACGAAAAACACCTATGATTATACCGTTCTTCAAAGTATAAATAATTCACCGCAAAGACCACTTTCTAATTTTACAAGTAATACTTTTTATGAGGAAAAAGTAGCTGCTGCTTACGCACAATTTAAAAGTAAAATTGATGCATTAGGTTATCAATTGGGAACTCGCGTTGAAAATACTGCCATTGATATTGATTTTAAAAATAATGGTACTGGCGACCGTGTTCAAAAAACAAAATCTTACACAGGCTTTTTTCCAAGTGTTTTTTTAAGTTATGATTTAGGCAAAAACAGTCAGTTTTTGATTAATTACTCCCGGAGAATTCAGCGTCCGCGTTCTTTCTTTTTAGTTCCGTTTAATTCCTATGATACCAGAAGTTCTTTTCAGGGAAATCCGGATTTAAATCCGACTTATGAAAATTCTTTTGAGTTTGGATATAGTTTATCTTCTAAAAAGTTAACATTTAATCCAACATTATATTATAAAAAATCTCAGGATGAGGTAAATTTTGTTCAGGTTCCGGTAAAAGGTGCGGACGGAATAACGGCTATATTTACACAACCTGTTAATGCAGGATCGGAGGAAAATTATGGTTTGGATCTGAACGGTTCTTACGATCCTTACAAATGGTTTCGTTTAATGGGAAGCGTTAATCTATACGGCTACAAAACCACAGGTTCTTTTCAGGATTTTAATTTTGCAGGTAACGGTTTTTCCAGTAGAATTCGTTTAACTACAACCTTTAAACCTGATAAAGATACTTCATTTCAGTTTCAGGGATCTTATAGAGGAGCCGAAAAAAGTCTTAGTAATAATAGAAAACCAACTTATGTTATTAACTTCGGTGCTTCAAGAACGATTATGAAAGGCGATGGTACTTTAGCTTTTAATATTCAGGATATTTTTAATACCAGAGCGCGCGAATTTACCACTACAGGAGCAGATTTTACGCAGTACAATTACAATCAATTTCAACCGCGACAGTTTTCAGTTTCATTCACGTACCGTTTTAAACAAGGTGAAAAAATTGATCAGCAGAAACAGAAAAAAGATATAAATAATGATTATTCAGGCGATCAGGATCAAGATCCAATGTAAAATTATTTAATTTAAATAATCGAAATTTTAATAATAAAAAAATCCTGAAATATAAAATTTCAGGATTTTTTATTGATTTTTTTACTATTTAATTTTGTCTAGTTTCGAGATATTTCTGCCACTCCCAGGTTGTTCTAAGCGCTTCTTCCAGGGAAGTTTCAGCTTTCCAGTCCAATTCTTTTTCTGCTTTAGTAGCATCAGCGTAAGCAACTGTAATGTCGCCGGCTCTTCTTTCACAAATTTGATAAGGAACATTTATATTATTTGCCAATTCAAAAGCTTCTACAACTTCTAAAACTGAAGAACCCTTTCCCGCTCCAAGATTATAAATATCAATTAAAGTTTCAGATTTCTCATTAATTAATTTTTGCAAAGCCTTCACGTGCGCTTTTGCTAAATCTACAACATAAATATAATCACGGATCGCAGTTCCATCAGGCGTTGGATAATCATTTCCCCAAATATTTAATTTTTCTCTGATTCCCGCTGCAGTTTGAGTGACATACGGAACCAGATTATTTGGGATTCCCAAAGGTAATTCCCCCAAAAGTGAACTTGGATGTGCGCCAATTGGATTAAAATATCTTAAAAGCGACACTTTTCTTTGGTGAGAATTTGCAAAATCTTTTAAAATTTCTTCACCCATTTGCTTGGTTTTTCCATAGGAACTTTCCGGCGTTTTTAATGGCGTATTTTCGTTGATCGGTTGTTCATCAGCTTGTCCATAAACCGTGCAGGAAGAACTGAAAATAAAATTAGAAATATTTCTGGTTTTAAATTCCTGCAAAATATTAATTAAAGAAAACAGATTATTCTCATAATAATCAATTGGTTTTTCCTGGCTCTCGCCTACTGCTTTAAACGCTGCAAAATTAATACAACCATCTATTTGATGTGCTTCAAAAACCTGATGTAATAATTCTTTTCTTTTTAAATCAAAAGGATAAAAAATTGGTTTTTTACCAGCAATTGTTTCAATATTTTTTAAAATAAATTTTTCTGTGTTTGACAGATCATCAACAATTACAACATCGAAATTGTTATTTAAAAGTTCTACAACAGTGTGTGAGCCGATGTAGCCGAGTCCGCCAGTTACGAGTATGGTCATAATTTTATGAGCTGTGGTTAATGAGAAATGAGTAATTTATTCACACCCACAATTTTCATTGTTAAATTGAATCATATCAATAGTTTGAATTACAAAAATCCAAAAAAAGAAAACAATATTTAATATCAAAAAAATAAGTGAAAATTTGTCAATATAAATTAAGTTTTTAAATTTTATTAAACTTAGAATTAATGAAACTAAAAATATTAGAGAAAAAACTATTAAAACAAGTTTATAATCAATCTCATAACTATACTTTATTGTTTCAAGAGAATGTAATCCAAATTTTTTCAAATCAATAAAAACTATACTTCCTATTTTTAAAGAAAGAAAATATATAATGATTGCAATAAAAATTCTTAGAAAATATTTCATTTATTTAAAAAACTCCAAAACAGAATCGGTAATATATTTCAATTGTTCTTCTTCTAATTCTGTGTGCATTGGTAAAGAAATTACTTCATCTAAAAGTCTGTCAGTATTCACAAAATCTTTTGGATCAGAATCCTGAAAATAAGCTTTTTGTTTTCTGAGCGCAACAGGATAATAAATCATTGCCGGAATTTCTTTTGTACCTAAAAATTTTTGCAAGTCATTTCTTTGTCCATTAGTAATTCTCAAAGTATATTGGTGAAAAACGTGGGAAGAATAATCTGCTCTTTTTGGTGTTAAAATATTTGGGTGGTTTGCAAAAGCTTCATCATAATAATCCGCTGCTTTTCTTCGCGCTTCATTATAAGAATCTAAAAACGGTAATTTTTTTCTTAAAACTGTTGCCTGTAAACTGTCTAAACGGGAATTTACGCCAATCTCATCATGGTAATACCTTTCATACATTCCGTGGTTTACAATACCTCGGATTTTATGTGCCAGTTCATCATCATTGGTGAAAAGCGCACCACCATCTCCGTAACAACCAAGATTTTTTGAGGGAAAAAAGGAGGTCGTACCAATAATTCCCATCGAACCGGATTTTTTTACCGTTCCGTCTGCAAATTTAAATTCAGATCCAATTGCCTGCGCATTATCTTCAATAACATATAAATTATGCTCTTTTACAATTTTTAAAATTTCTTCCATATTAGAAGATTGTCCAAAAATATGAACCGGAATTATTGCCTTAGTTTTTGGAGTAATTGCAGCTCTTAACTTTTCCGTATCCATTGTAAAAGTGTCGTAGTCAACATCAACCAAAACAGATTTTAGTTTTAAAAGATGGATTACTTCAACAGTTGCGGCAAAAGTAAAATCTGCAGTAATTACTTCATCGCCTTCTTTTAAATTTAAAGCCATCAAAGCAATCTGCAAAGCATCTGTTCCGTTTGCACAAGGAATTACATGTTTAATATCTAAATATTGTTCAAGTTCTGCCTGAAAAGCTTTTACTTCCGGACCGTTAATGAATGCCGCAGAATCAATCACATTAAGTAATGCGTTGTCAAGATCGCTTTTTATTCTGTAATACTGACTTTGTAAGTCAACCATTTGGATTGGTTTCATAGAAATTTTTTTTTGGTTAAATAAAATCGCCTGTTCTAAAATTTGCTAATACTTGAAAGGCTTTTTATAAAACTAATTTCTACAAAAATACGTATTTTTAGTTGTTAGTATTCAATTTTACAACTCCTAAATTATTGATATTTATCAAAATTTTAATGGTATTAAAAATGAATTTTATGGCAAATTTTAAAAATAGTTGAACATAAACTTTAAAACTAATTATTTATATATCTTTATTGTAAACTTTTTAAAATGAAAAAAATTCTATTTCTTCTCTCTTTTATCTTCATAATTTTAGATAATGCGCAAACTGAATTGGTTTTTGTTTATTTCAAAGACAAACCAAACAGCGCGGCTTTTTATTCAAATCAAACTTCAGAATTGACGCAAAAATCTTTAGACAGACGGACAAAATTTGGAATTGCTTTAACTGATGAAGATGCACCAATTGAAGCGGTTTATATTCAAAATATAAAAAACCTGGGTTTCACTGTTACAGATTATTCAAAATGGTTAAATGGCGTTGCCGTTGAGGCAAATGCTGCGCAGGTGGCAGATTTACGAACAAAATCTTATGTTCGATCTGTAGAAAGTTTTGTCGTTCACAATTCTACGGTCAACAAAACTAATGCTTCAATACCTAATAAATTTGAGGAATTTAATAAAAATACCCTCACAAATTTTAATTACGGAAACGCCGCTGCGCAAATTGATCAGGTCAATCTTCGTCCCGTTCATGTGGCTGGATTTACAGGCGCAGGAACTACCATCGCCGTTATTGACACCGGATTTCCAACTGTAAACACAGGTTCAGTTTATTCCAGAATTAGAAATAACGGTCAAATAAAAGGTGGTTATAATTTCGTGCAAAAAAATGCAGATATTTATAATACCAATCTTAATTCTCACGGCTCATATTGCTTAGGTGTTATTGCTGCATTTGTGGACAACAGTTTTGTAGGAACGGCGCCAGATGCAGATTTTTATCTTTATGCCTCAGAAAATGCTGCCGTAGAAATTCCACAGGAACAACTTTATTGGATTGAAGCTGCGGAAGAAGCAGATAGAAAAGGTGTCGATATTATTTCAACTTCTCTAGGCTATAATATTTTTGATGATTCCCGCTATAATCTGGTTTATGCAGATCTGGATGGCAAAACCTCATTTATTGCCAGAGGTGCAGAAATTGCTACAAAAAAAGGAATATTCGTGCTTGTTGCCAATGGAAATTCAGCAACAGAACCTTGGCATTATCTTTTAACACCTGCGGATAATAATAAGGTTTTCTCAATTGGTTCAGTAGACTTAAACGGTAATTCTTCAAGTTTTTCTTCTTTTGGACCCAATGCAATTGGGAATATAAAACCTGATGCAAGTGCGAGAGGTGTAAACACATACATGGGATTTAATAATTCTGTTACTTCTGCTAATGGAACTTCTTTTGCGACACCCTTAGCAGCTGGCGGCGTTGCATGTTTAATCCAGTCGACGCCTGGTAAAAATCCTGCATTGCTAAGTGATCTTTTAAGACAAAGTGCTTCCTTATATCCCAATTCTGATCCTCAGAAAGGCTATGGCATTTTAAATTTTGGTAGTGTTTTAACCAAATTATTATCCTCTGTAGAAGTTCAAAATTCTAAAAATTTAAAAATATTTCCTAATCCTGTAACGGATATTTTACATTTTCAAACTAAAGAAAAGATCATTAATATTGAACTTTATGACAGTTTAGGACGAAAAATTAAAAATCTTGAAATCGCAGCAGACATTAATGTTAGTAATTTAAATTCTGGCGTTTATTATCTTAAAATAAATACTGAAAAAGAAAATTATATTGAAAAGTTTATAAAGAAATAAAAAAATGTTTAGCGATTGTAAATGAAATTAAAAACCATCACGATCGCTGCGACCAATAAACCCACGCCAATCATTTTTTCCAGAGTTTTATCTTGCAAATGGGTATTTAGCTTTTTACTGGCAAAAGCACCTAAAGCAAAACCAATTATTACGGGCCAGGATTTTAGGAAATCAATATGACCTTGAAGATAGTGACTTACGCTTCCTGTAATACTTGTAATAACGATCATAAAAAGTGCGGTTGCAGTTGCGATTTTTGCCGGAATTTTAAAAACTTTAATCATAATTGGCGTTTTCATAAAACCACCGCCTACACCAAAAAGTCCGGCTAAAATACCTGAAAAGCTTCCAAAAAATATTAACATAACAATGCTTACGCGGTACGCCACATAATTTTTATGATTTTTAATGATCATTTTTGGATTCATTTTGTTTAATCTGGCAAAGAATCCTTCTTTGTTTTTATCCTTTTGACCCAACTTTATAAAAAAAGATAAACCAAGTATAATTATCATTCCCGCAAATACGTATTCTAACTTTCTAGAGTCTACATAAGTTAACAGCAAACTGCCAATAACAACGCCAATTATCGTCGGAATTTCCAAAATAGTTCCCATTTTAAAATCAACAAAACTGTCTTTTCTATTATAATAAGTAGAGATCAAAGAGGAACCGACAAGGGAAATCATGCAGGTTCCTACGGCTAAATTTAAAGGAAAACCAAAAAAAGTAATGAGAATAGGAACCATAAATATTCCACCACCAAAACCAACTAAAGAACCATAAAGACCGATAAAAAAACTGACTACTATTAATAAAATGATGGTGAACTCTACAGGCATTTTTAATTTATTTAATTGATGTCATAAAATGCTAAGTTAATATTACTCCATAAGATTGCCTAAAGAATATGATGTTAATTATTTAAATATGAAAGGCATTAAAATTGGTGCTGTTTTTAAAATTTTTAAATATGAAAACTCAAAAAATAATATTAGTAGGAATTGCTACCGGACTATTTGCATCCTGGTTAAAATCTTTATCAGAACCACCATTAGAAAAATTAGGTTTAAAATATTTTCCTGCGACAGAAGAAGAATTAAATTTAAAAGGTGCAGATTTAATAAATCATCCCGAAAATATGCCACCCGCAGTCTTGGCAAAAAAAAACTATCAATTTTTTAAATCAAAACCTTTGTCTGACAAGGAAGCGATTAAATTTTTGCCTTTTATCCATTACACTTTAGGAATCGCAATTGGCATTTCATATATTTTTGCAAGAAATAAAGATAAAAAAGTCGCAATTTTAGGTGGAATTCCAGCAGGTGCGGTAATTTTTGCGGCAACCCACGGAAGTATTATTCCTGCTTTGGGATTACAGGATAATTTAAGAAAAATGCCGAAGTCATGGTGGGTTTGGGAATTTGGCTCTCATCTCTTGTTCGGATTTTTTGTAGAACAAAGCACAAAAATATTTAAAAAGATCATTTAAACTGGGAACATTCCTATCTTTAAACTTAGTTTAAAACTTTAAAAAATGAAAAAATTTTATCAAATAGTAAATGGCGTTGCTTTAGTTTCGACAGTACTAATCAATTATTTATCAAACACAGGAATTCTAAATGGCAAATCAATCGGCGATGTTTCTAATAACATCCGAAGCCTATTTACTCCGGCAGGTTATGCTTTTTCCATTTGGGGATTGATTTATTTAATGCTTTTTGGCTTTATAATTTATCAGGGAAGAAGTTTATTTAATAAAAATGCGGAAGATGATTTTATAGAAAAAATTGGACCTTGGTTTATTATTTCCTGCATTGCAAATTCCGGCTGGGTTTTTCTTTGGATATTTGGGTATACGGGAATTTCCTGTATTTTTATATTCTTATTACTTTTTTCTCTGCTAAAAATCATTATGAACAACCGCATGGAAATCTGGGATGCGCCTGCAAAAGTAATTTTGTTTCTCTGGTGGCCTTTCGTTTTTTACGCAGGTTGGGTAACTGTCGCAAGTATCGCAAATGTTTCGGCATTTTTGGTTAAAATAAATTGGGACGGTTTTGGTATTTCACCGGAAATCTGGACGATAATAATGATCGTAATTGCAACAATAATAAACGTAATAGTTGTTTACAAAAGAAATCTGCGAGAGTTTGCAACTGTAGGAATTTGGGCGTTAATTGCGATTGCAATCCCAAATCTAGAAAACCACAAAACGATTTCGTATGTAGCTTTTGCTGCTTCAGCGTTACTTTTTGTCATAATAATGATTCAAGGTTTTCAAAATAGAAAAACAAATCCTTTTATGAAAATGTTTTCAAAATCATAAGAAATTTTTAAATTTCTTCAAAAATATTTCCCCAACCCTAAAGGGAGTATTTTTGAAGAAATTTAGTGAGAAATTTTTCACCCTTTAGGGCGCGGAAAGAAATTTCTGATGTAAACTTTTAAATTCTGATGTAAACTTTTAGATATAAATTTGTAAAAAATCTGCGTGATCTGTTAAATCTGCGAGAGCAAACATTATAAAATTCTTACGAAATATAATCAAAATGAAATACAAAATACAAAAATCACCTTTTATCGTTCCGACAACTGACGGAAAATTAATAGAAGAAATTTGGGGAAATTCTACCAAAGATTCAGAAATTTCAATCGCACATATGATCGCGCCACCAAACTGGAGCGAACCTTTTCAGACGCCAAATTTTGACGAATTCACTTATATTATTTCAGGTAAAAAGCAATTTGAAATTCAGGGCGAAATCATCATTTTAGAAAAAGGACAAAGTATAAAAATTGAAAAAGGCGCGCGGGTAAAATACAGCAATCCTTTTGAAAATCCTTGTGAATATATGGCGATTTGCTTGCCTGCTTTTTCTATGGATTTGGTGAATCGGGAGGACGAAGTTTAGATTTAATAACATCTTCAAAAAAGTAAAGTCCAGGAAATTTATTTCTTGGACTTTTTTTTAATTAATTAAACATAAAAAAAAGCGGCTTAAAAGCCGCTCTTATTTATCTTACCAACGACCTCCGCCGCCTCCGTTTCCACCGCTACGGTTTCCACCGCCGCCGCTTCCACCTCCGTAACCTCCGCTGCCTCCGCCACGGTTGTTATCAAAAGATCTTCTTGGTTTGTCTTCTCTTGGTTTTGCCTCAGAAACGTTTAACGGTTTTCCGTCAAGTTCTCTTTCGTTAAGACCTTCGATAGCCTGTCTTCCTTCATCGTCACCCATTTCTACGAAACCAAATCCTCTGGATCTCCCAGTCTCTCTGTCAGTGATGATTTTAGCAGAAGATACTTCTCCGTACTCAGAAAATAAATCGTGCAACGCTTCTTCTTTGGTTGCATAGTTGATGTTTGAAACAAAAATGTTCATTGTAAAAAAATTATAAATTAAAAAAAATTGCTGTATATATAAGGAAAAGCAACAAATACTGAACAAATATTGATTTCAAATATAAACAGGTGCAAGATACAATTAAAAATTATACAAACAACATTTTTATCATTAAAATTGCAAAATTCATAATAATGAGCAACAAACTCTCTTTTCTTCAAAAAGTCCTCCCGCTTTCCATTCCAATCTTTTATTTTTTAAATAAAAAATAAAGGGATTTCCATTTCAATCGCGGCTAATTCGAAGTTTATTTCTTTTTTTCGACCTAGCAAAATAAACTTTAGTGTCAGAGAAAGAAAATTTTATGATGAAGAAAATTAAATGATAAATAACGAACTTAATAACATAATATGTTAAAAATTAATCAACCTCCTTTCCTCTTGAAGCCTCCAAAAGCAAAAACCAATCATCATGCTCCAGATTTATTTTTAAAGACGCAGCTGCGTTTTTCAAATGTTTTATACTCGAAGTTCCAATAACTGGTAAAATTTTAGAAGGATGTTTTAAAATAAAAGCCAATAATATTTGATCTTCTTCACAGCCATATTTCTCGCAAAGTTTTTCAACCACTTTTTTAATTCTTAAATTCTGTTCCGTTTTCTCACTGAAATAATTTCCCATCGGCGACCACGCCATCGGACTTAACTTTTTCATCATCAACTGCTCCAAAGTACCGTCATTAAAGGCCTTCGTTTCATTGATTGAAACTTCAATTTGATTCGTAATTAGCGGGAAATGTTGATCAATTAAATCAAACTGCGAAACCGAAAAATTGCTCACTCCAAATTCGTTCACCTTGCCTTGAGATTTTAAGATCTCAAAACATTCAATAATTTCTTCTGGATTCATCAATGGCGATGGACGGTGCAACAATAGGACATCCAAATAATCAGTATGTAGATTTTTCAAACTGTTGTCAACGGAATTTAAAATATGGTGCTTAGAATAATTATAGGCTTTAACTTTATAATTTCTGTTGTCACAAGGCATTTCAATACCACATTTAGAAATAATTTGAACAGAGTCTCTTTCAACAGACATTTCGCTGAATGCTTTTCCGAATAATTCTTCTGTCGTATAATTTCCATAAATATCCGCACAATCGAAAGTAGTTAAACCATCTTCTAATGACGCATCTATAAAATTTTGAGTTTCAGGAATGCTAAAATTGGCACCCCAAATTCCCCATCGCATCGTTCCTACTATTAATTTTGAAAACATGTATTTTTATTTCAAAGGTAAAAAATTTATAAGAAAATAGAATTTTTAAATGATTTTGCTAAATCGCCCCATTTTCTAATCACTAACTTTGTAAAACAAAATTTAACTACATGAACTATCATACCAGAAAATGGGTAAAACCGGAAGATCTTAATCCGAATCATTCGCTTTTTGGCGGTAGATTATTGCAATGGATCGACGAAGAAGCCGCACTCTACTCTATTATTCAGTTGGAAAATAACAAAGTCGTTACTAAATATATATCTGAAATTAATTTTATAAGTTCTGCAAAACAAGGCGATATTATTGAAATCGGTATTGAAATTTTATCTTTCGGGAATTCTTCATTAAATTTAAAATGTCAGGTGCGAAACAAAATGACGCATCAAACAATTATTACCGTAGAAAAAATTGTGATGGTTGCTTTAGACGAAAATGGAAATCCAGTTGCAAACGGAAAAACGCAAATGGAATACACGAAAGACCACTTAGAAAATGGACAATAAAATACACCAGCAAAAAATATCGCCTTCTTCTGTTTACTATTGCCCGATGGAATGCGAAGGTGAAAAAGTTTATTTCGCCCCGGGAAGATGTCCGAAATGTAACATGTTTTTGGTTCCGGTTGAAGAACGTGAAGACCAAAAAAATAAGCCACAAACTTTCTCAAAAACCAATTTACCGGAAAAGTTTAAAGAAAAGATCGGCGAATACTTTTGTCCGATGTTTTGCGAGGGTGATAAAACTTATTCTTCAGATTCGGGTTGTCCGGTTTGTCACATGCATTTGGAAGAAATTACTGAAGATTTAGTTAATAGTTCTCAGTTGTCGGTTGATGGTAATTCCAATTCAAAAACTGACAACCAAAAACCAACAACTGATAACCAAAAACCTGGCAAATATTATTGCCCGATGTATTGCGAAGGCGATAAAGTTTATGATTCTAACGTTGGTTGCCCCGTTTGTGGAATGGATTTATTGAAATATCCAGAGAAAAAATCAACACAATTTACTTGTCCGATGCATCCCGAAATTGTGGAAAATGAACCCGGAAGTTGCCCGATCTGCGGAATGGATCTGGTGCCAATACCCAAAAGAAACAATGATGATGAAGAAGATGAAACTTATAAACTTTTAAAGAAAAAATTGATAATTTCTCTAATTTTTACCACTCCTGTATTTTTACTTTCAATGGGAAAAATGATTGTTAATCTGCCTTTTTCTCCGAAAACTTCGGCCTATTTAGAAATGATCTTAACTTTGCCGGTTCTATTTTATGCCGGTTGGTTTTTAATAAAACGCGGCATCAATTCCTTTAAAACCTGGAATTTAAATATGTTCAGTTTAATTGCCTTGGGAAGTGGCGCGGCTTTTATCTTTAGTTTAGTTGCTTTATTTTTTCCGTCAATTTTGCCAATGGAAATTAGCGGGCATAATGGTGAAATTCCGGTTTATTTTGAAGCGGTTTCTGTGATCTTAACTTTGGTGATTTTAGGTCAATTGATGGAAGCAAAAGCACATCAAAAAACTGGAAACGCAATCCGGGAATTAATGAATTTATCGCCTTCAACGGCACATTTAATTAAAGATAATTCTGAAACTACAGTTCCGCTAGATCAAATTAAAAAAGGTGACTTCTTGAGAGTAAAACCTGGTGAAAAAATTCCTGTTGACGGTAAAATTACGGAAGGAAATTCTACGATCGATGAAAGTATGATCACGGGCGAACCGCTTGCAGTCGAGAAAAAAGAACATGAAAAAGTAACTTCCGGAACAATAAACGGCAACCAAAGTTTTGTAATGCAAGCCGAAAAAGTAGGCGATGAAACGCTGCTTTCACATATTGTAAAAATGGTAAACGAAGCGAGCCGAAGTCGAGCGCCAATTCAAAAACTGACTGATAAAGTGGCAAAAATATTTGTTCCAACTGTAATTGGAATTGCGATCTTGACTTTCATTATCTGGCAAATTTTCGGGCCGGAAAATAACAAAACAATCTTTGCTTTCGTAAACGCAGTTGCGGTTTTAATTGTTGCTTGTCCTTGCGCTTTGGGTTTGGCAACGCCAATGTCATTAATGGTCGGAATTGGAAAAGGCGCAAAAAACGGGATTTTAATTAAAAATGCCGAAGCCTTGGAAGAATTGCATAAAATAAATGTTTTAATTACAGACAAAACTGGCACTTTAACGGAAGGAAAACCAACTTTAGAAAATATTGAAGCGGTTGAAAATATCCATAAAGATTTAGTTTTAGAAATTGCAGCAGCCTTAAATCAAAACTCTGAACATCCTCTATCAACGGCGGTTTTAAATAAAGCCAAAGCAGAAAATTTAGAAATTAAAAAGATAAATAACTTTGAGAATATTTCCGGAAAAGGCTTAAAAGGAAATTTAAATGACAAAGAAATTTTGCTTGGAAACGAAAGTTTGATGGAAAGTAATAAAATAGAAATTCCAGCAGATTTAAAAGAAAAAGCAATCAGAATTCAGGAAAAAGCACACACAGTTTCTTATGTTGCAGAAGATGGAAAAGTAATTGGATTTGTGAGTTTTACGGATAAAATTAAAGAAAGTTCTAAAATTGCAATAGATTATTTATTGAAAAATAATGTAGAAGTTATTATGATAACTGGCGATAATGAACATACTGCAAAAGCGGTCGCAGATGAATTAGGAATAAAAAAATATATTGCAAAAGCACTTCCGGAAGATAAATTAAATGAAGTGAAAAAACTTCAAAATCAGGGGAAAATCGTCGCAATGACGGGCGACGGAATTAATGATTCACCGGCGTTAGCACAAGCCAACGTTGGAATCGCGATGGGAACCGGAACTGATGTCGCCATTGAAAGTGCGCAAATTACTTTATTAAAAGGTGATATTTCGGGCGTTGTAAAAGCGAAAATTTTAAGTGAAAAATTATTAAGAAATGTTAAGGAAAATCTGTTTTTTGCTTTTGCATATAATGTTTTGGGAATCCCGATTGCTGCAGGTTTGCTCTACCCTTTTTTCGGAATTTTATTATCGCCAATGATTGCGGCGGCGGCGATGAGTTTCAGTTCGGTTTCTGTGATTTTAAATTCATTGAGATTGAATACAATTGATCTGAATATTAAATAATTAGAATTATGCTTCAAAAAATCATCCCAAAACTTCCCATGCGGGATAAAAATTTAACTAAAAATTTCTATCTAAATAATTTAGGATTTACAGAACTTGGTGATTGGGGCGATTATTTTATGGTTTCAAAAGACGATGTCGAAATTCACTTTTTTCTTTTTAAAGATTTAGATCCGAAAAAAAATTATGGAATGATTTACATTAGAACCAATGAAATTGAGAAAATTTACCAAAATTTTATTGATAATGGAATTAAAATTCATCCTAACGGAAAACTGGAAGAAAAACCCTGGAATCAAAAAGAATTTTCAATTTTAGACCCGGATAAAAATCTTTTAACTTTTGGACAAAGTATTAAATAAATGAAAAAAAATTTAGTTGTACTTTCCGGCGCAGGAATTTCCGCTGAAAGTGGCATTAAGACTTTTCGGGATTTTAATGGTTTGTGGGAAAATCACCGCGTTGAAGATGTCGCAAGTCCGGAAGGTTTTGCGCGCGATCCGAAATTAGTTTTAGATTTTTATAATGCAAGACGTAAGCAATTAAGTGAAGTTTTTCCGAATGAAGCACACAAAATTTTAGCAGATTTAGAGAAAGATTTTAACGTAGAAATTATTACCCAGAATGTTGATGATCTTCACGAACGCGCAGGTTCAACAAAAGTTTTACATCTTCACGGCGAACTTTTAAAAGCCAGAAGTGTTTTAAGTGATGATAAAATTATTGATTGGAAAGACGATATGAAAATTGGTGATTTGGATGAAAATGGTATTCAAATTCGTCCACATATAGTTTGGTTTGGGGAAATGGTTCCGGAACTGGAAAACGCCGCAGAAAAAGTTTCAACGGCAGATTTTTTAATTATTGTTGGAACGAGTTTACAGGTTTATCCCGCCGCAGGTTTGGTAGATTTTGCACCGGAAAACTGTGAGATTTTTGTGATCGATCCAAATCTGGAAGAAAAATCCGTTCGTCACACTCATTTTTACAAAATGTCCGCAAGTGAAGGCATGAAAATAATTCAGAAAAAACTGAAAATTTTATAATCATCAGATAATTAATAAAGAGTTGATACTTTCCGATACCTTTACAAATCCAAATCTTTATAAATAAAAAATGTCAGAAAACTATTTAGAAAATCAGTATTTACAAATTAAAAATCAAATTCCGGAAGGAGTTCAATTGGTTGCAGTATCAAAATTTCATTCTGCGGAAAAAATTAAGTTGATCTATGATTTAGGTCAAAAAGTCTTTGGTGAAAACAAAGTGCAGGAACTTGTTGAAAAATATGAAATTCTTCCAAAAGATATCGAATGGCATTTGATTGGACATTTACAAACTAATAAAGTAAAATATATTGCGCCTTTTGTAAATAGCATTCAAAGTGTAGATTCTGAGAAAGTTTTAAAGGAAATTGATAAAGAAGCTTTAAAAAATTCCCGAGCAATTAATGTTTTACTTCAGGTAAAAATTGCGGAAGAAGATTCTAAATTTGGTTTAACTATTCCCGAAACTGAACAAATTTATAATGAGTATTTAAATGGTGATTTTCCAAATATTAAAATTACCGGTTTGATGGGAATGGCAACTTTCACTGAAGATAAAGTTCAAGTTAGAAGCGAATTTTTAAAATTAAAGACACTTTTTAATAAACTTAATCAACTTCAAAAATTAGAAACTCTTTCAATGGGAATGAGTGATGATTTTAAACTGGCAGTTGAATGTAGTTCAAATTCTGTGAGAATTGGTTCTGCCATTTTTGGTGACAGAGAATAATCAAATTTTCAAGGGAATGATTTTTGTTATGGGAAATAGCAATTCAAAATAATTTAATTTAAAAATAAAAGATGAAGCAGAAAATTTTAATAGTTGAAGACGAAGCAGCCATTTCTGGTGCGATCCAAAGTATATTGTCAGATGAAATGACAGAGTACGACTTTATCGTCGCTGGAGACGGTTTGGAAGCTTACAAATTATTAGAAAAAGAAGATTTTGAATTAATTATTTCTGACATGAAAATGCCAAAAATGACCGGAAATGAACTTCTTACGCAAACTTTAAAACTTAAACCTGAGAGCACTTTCATTATGATCTCGGCTTTTGGCGATATAGACACGGCAGTTGGTTGTATCCGCGAGGGTGCTTATGATTTTATTGAAAAGCCAATCGATATTAATCGTTTGATCACCAGTGTAAAAAACGCTCTTCATAGAGAAGTTTTAAAAAAAGAAAACAGAAATCTGCAATCTGAAAATTCTAATCTTAAGAAAAAAGTAAATAAAAAATACCAGATGGTTGGGGATTCTCCAGCTTTAAAGGAAATTCAGGATATTATTGATAAAGTGTCTCTTTCAGACGCACGTGTATTAATTACGGGCCCAAATGGCGCAGGAAAAGAATTGGTAGCACACGCAATTCATGCGCAAAGTGACAGAAACAGAGGTCCGATGGTTGAGGTAAATTGCGCTGCAATTCCGTCAGAATTAATTGAGTCGGAACTTTTCGGTCACATGAAAGGTTCATTTACTGGCGCGATTAAGGACAAACAAGGAAAATTTGAACTCGCGACTGGTGGTACTATTTTTCTTGATGAGGTTGGTGATATGAGTTTAAGCGCACAGGCGAAAGTGTTGCGCGCTTTGCAAGAGAAAAAAGTGTCGCCCGTTGGAAGCGATAAAGAAATAAAAATTGATGTTCGTGTTTTGGCCGCAACAAATAAAGATCTCAAAAAAGAAATTGAGGAAGGAAAATTTCGGGAAGATTTATTTCACAGATTGTCTGTGATTGAGATTTCTGTTCCCTCTTTAAATGAAAGATTAGATGATATTCCTTTATTAATTAAACATTTTTCTAAAATTATTTCTGAAGAACAGGGAACGCCGAAAAAAGATTTTAGCGAAGCTGCAATTACTTCTTTACAAAAGCTTAACTGGACTGGAAACATCCGTGAACTGCGAAATGTAGTTGAACGTTTGATGATTTTAGGTGAAAATCCGGTCGAAGCAAAAGATGTAGATTCTTTTGTGAAAAAATAGTTCGAAATTTATTACCTCTTTTTTTGAGGATTTAACAATTTAATTTGCCGTATTTTTGCGGCAAATTTTTTTATGTCATTTCTTAATAAAAAATACACAAAAGCCTCACTAATATTAGCGCTACCAGTAATGCTCACTCAGGTTGGGCAAGTATCTGTCAATTTATTTGATAATATAATTGTCGGTAATCTTTTGGGCGCAGATGCTTTGGCGTCGGTCGCTTTGGCAAATGGCGTATTTTTCTCAATCTTTGTTTTTGCCTTGGGATTTTCATTTGCCATTCCGCCTTTGGTTTCTGAAGCTCATGTAACAGATAATCACGAAAAAATTAATCAAATTTTCCGACATGGTTTTGTAATTAATATGGTAGTTGCAGTTTTGTTAATGACCATTTTATATGCAGCATTACCACTTATTTATCATTTAGATCAGCCGCCTAAAATTATCCCAAATACTTTGAGTTATTTAAGCATTATGATCTTAACGATGATCCCGTTTATGCTTTTCCAAACACTTCGTGAAGTTTCTGAGGGACTTTCTTACACGATCGGCGTTACGAAAGCTACGATTGCAGCGAATGTGGTAAATGTTATTTTAAATTACATTTTTATAAAAGGTTTATTTGGCGTAAAGCCAATGGGTGTGGAAGGTTCAGCGTGGGCAACTTTTATCGCCAGGATTTTTATGGTTGTTCTACTCTATTTTATACTTCGTAAAAAAGAAGTGACTAGACGTTATATTTTAGATTTTTCATTAAAAATAAAAAGTTTTTCAAAAGACATTTTTGAAACTATGATCCGGTTGGGATTTCCTACCGCGCTTCAAATGTTTTTTGAAATTTCTGCTTTTGCCGCAGCTGCTTTTATTTGTGGATTAGTTTCTGCTAAAGATATTGCCTCGCATCAGATTGCTCTTTCTATGGCATCTTTTACTTTTAATTTATGTATCGGTTTTAGCGTTGCTTCTACCGTTCAAGTTGGACGACGAATTGGCGAAGGAAATTTTGAAGGCGTGAAAGAAGTCGGGATAAATAATTTAAAGATTGCATTCATTTTTATGTCATTGTGTGGTACATTTTTTATTTTAGGAAGGCATATTTTACCAACATTTTTTACCAAAAAAGAAGATGTGGAAGTTATTTTGTTAGCTTCAAAACTTTTAATTGTGGCTGCTTTGTTCCAATTATCAGATGGCATTCAGGTGACGGCTTTAGGCGGATTACGGGGTTTGCAGGACGTAAAGGTACCGAGTATTATTACATTTATTGCTTATTGGCTGATCACAATTCCTTTAGCCTATTTTCTTTGTGTAAATATGAAAATGGGTGCATTTGGTGTTTGGATCGCCTTAGGAAATGGTCTAAGTATTTCCGCCATACTTTTGGTCGTGAGATTTTTAAAATTAGCGGACAGAAAAATTAATTTAAATAAAATTTAGAATAAAATGGATATTAATATAAGAAAACTAAGATTAGACGATTATGATGTGCTGATCGAAGTGATGAAGAAGGCTTATCCGCAGATGAATGATGACGTTTGGACCAAAAGAAATATTGCGAAATTAACATCAATATTTTCTGATGGCCAATTGTGTATCACTGTGGACGGGGTTTTAGCTGCAGCTTGTCTGTCAATAATCGTGCAGTATGAATTATTCGGAGATGACCATACTTACGCAGATATTACGGCAGATTACAGTTTTAATACACACACTGATATTGGAAATGTACTTTATGGAATTGAAGTTTTTGTTGACCCGGAATACCGAACTTTACGTTTGGGCAGAAGACTTTATGATGCCAGAAAAGAATTATGCGAGCAATTAAATTTAAGATCGATAGTTTTAGGCGGAAGGATACCAAACTACCATGAACACAGCCATGAACTTACACCAAGACAGTATATTTCAAAAGTTCGGGATAAAGAAATTTATGATCCGGTTTTAAGTTTTCAATTGTCTAATAATTTTTTACCGATTCGGGTTTTAAAAAAATACTTGCCTGAAGATGAAGCGTCCAGAGAAAACGCCGTCTTAATGCAGTGGAACAACATTTATTATAGCAAAAAAAATCAAAATACAATGCAGGACAGCATCATCCGACTTGGTTTGGTGCAATGGCAGATGCGACATTTTGCGACAATTGATGATTTTTATAAGCAGGTGGAATTTTTTGTTAATGTCATGGGAGATTACAAAGCTGATTTTGTACTTTTTCCGGAATTATTTAATACGCCACTTCTTGCGCCTTTCAATCATCTTTCTGAACGGGAAAGTATGTTTGAACTGGCAAAATTAACGGAAGAAATTAAAATGAAAATTTCTGATTTTGCGATCAGCTATAATGTCAATATTATTTCCGGAAGTATGCCTTTTGAAGAAAACGGCGAACTTTATAATATGTCTTATTTAATGCACCGTGACGGAAAGATCGATGAATACAAGAAAATTCACATTACGCCAAACGAACGACGTTATTATGGAATGAAAGGCGGAAGTGAAATAAAAGCCTTCGACACAGATTGCGGAAAAATTGGTTTAATTATTTGCTACGACGTAGAATTCCCGGAACTTCCACGACTTCTCGCGGATCAAGGCATGAAAATTTTATTTGTTCCTTATCTCACAGACACGCAAAATGCGTACACGCGCGTTCGAAATTGCGCAGCAGCAAGAGCGATTGAAAATGAGTGTTACGTGGCGATTGCAGGTTGTGTCGGTAATTTACCTGGCGTAAATAATATGGATATTCAATTTGGACAGGCAGCTGTTTTGACGCCTTCCGATTTTTCTTTTCCAACAAATGGTGTAAAAGGCGAAGCTACACCAAATACAGAAATGACTTTAATTGTTGATGTGGATTTAAATCACCTGAAAGATCTGCATTACAACGGCGCTGTAAGAACAATTACCGATCGCCGAAAAGATTTGTATGACACGATTTCTTTGAATATTGAAAAATAAAAAAAATCCCGAAACGTTTGTTTCGGGAATTTTTTTTGCTTAATAATTTTTACAAAAATGTTAAACCTATTTTCTTGTTTAGCCCAATTTCAAAAATTCTAATTAAGGTTGAAAGTTGAATATTCCCCCTACCATTTTCAATTCTTGATATGTAACTTTTTTTTGTTCCTGCTTTTTCCGCTAATTGTTCTTGTGTTATTTTCGCCTCTTTTCTTGCATCTTTAAGCATTTCACTTATAATAAACATTTGTGAGTTTTTTTCATAAGTTGTTCTACTTTCAGTTCCGATTTTACCATGTTCAACTTCAATAAGTTGATCGAAAGTTTTAATGTTTTTATAATCTTTCATCTCGCTTTATTTTTAAAATAACATTGTTTTAATTTTTTTGCTTTTTCAATTTCTTTTGAAGGTGTTTTTTGAGTTTTCTTTTGAAAACCATTAAATAAAACAACTAATTTACCTTCATCAAAACAACAAAATATTCGGTAAATATTAGATTGAAACTCTATTCTGATTTCATACAAACCATCAGTTGCATCTAAATGTTTAAGAAATTTCTCTGGAACTTTTTCTACTTGTTTAATGAGTTCAAAAACATATTGAATTTTACCTTTTAATTTTTCATCAAGAACTTGATAAAATTCTATAAAATGATTTTCATAAAAGATCAACTCTCTTTTCATCTCACAAAGTTATCTAATAAGATAACAATTTGCAAGTTATTTTAAAAATTATTTAAATAAAAAAAATCCCGAAATGTTTGTTTCGGGAATTTTTATATATATTTAAGAATAAATACTAAAGTCTGAACTCCAACTTCACATTAAAAAATCGTCCCGTCAATCTCACAGGAACCGGATAAATTAAACCAGAATTGACATCAGTGATTGAAGTATTTGCAACAGTATTATTGATATTAAAAGCATTAAAAATCTGAACGCCTAAAGACAATTCTTTAAAATTACCCCAAAAACCACCATTCACTTTATTATCTTTTTGATCAATAAAAATTTTAGATAAACCGATATCCACACGTTTATAAGATGGTAAAGTTGTCTGGTATCTGTAACGAAATGTGTAATCAGGTTTCCCTTTCTCATCCAGTTGAATCGGAGCGCCGTTTGGTAATCCATTTCCATAAGTCAGAGTTAAATTAACGCGCATCGACGGAAATCTCGGCATATAATCCTGATAAAATAAAGCCAGTCTCAAACGTTGATCAGTCGGTCTCGGCACATTTCCAAGATCATTTATGTTTTCAAAAACACGGGCGTAACTTGCAGAGATCCAGGAATCAATTCCCGGAACAAATTCCCCAAATAATCTGGCGTCTAAACCATAGGCATAACCTTTTGCATTATTTTCTCCCGAGTATCGAATTCTAACGTTATCCTGAAAATATGGAATTAAATCTGACAATTTTTTATAATAAGCTTCCGTAGTCAGTTTAAATGGACGTTCTTTCAATTTAAATTCAAAATCATTTGCTAAAATAATCTGTATTGATTTTTGCGATTTAATATTTGGATTAAAATTTCCATCCAGATCTTTTATTTCCTTATAAAACGGCGCTTGGTAATAAACGCCACCGGATAATTTAAAAAGCATATCAAGATCCCAGTTTGGTTTTATCGCGATTTGAGCTCGTGGCGAGAAAATAGTTTCATCATTAAAACTCCAGTGTGCAACGCGCGCTCCGGCATTCACGAACATCTTATTTTCACCTAAATAGAATTTTTTGGAATATTGTGCGTAAGCCGACATTCTGGTTGGCTCAATGTGATTTTCGCCATTAATATTATATTTTAAAGCTAAAAGCGAGGCATCTAAAGTTCCGGGATTTACAAAATTTCTCGGTGAACTGTAGCCAATCGAATCTACAAGTTGATATTCATTGGTGAGATCCTGCAGATTTTCCTTTTCATATTTAAAACCAATTTCAAAATCAGTATTAATGTCTGGTGAAAATCTGGTTTTAAATTGCGTTCCATACGTTTTAACGAACAAATCATTTCTCGCGTGATCGATCTGTCCGCCAACATCGTACGATGTTATCGGATTTCCTGTCGAATCAAATGTTTGAAGTTCGTATGCAGAAGCAATTGTATAATACTCTTTTTCACGATTCTGATAAGCAAAATTATCAAGGGTCAGTTTCCATTTTTTTGAAGGTTTAAAAGTGACAGTTGCAGTTCCCATCACATTTCTGTATTGATCATTTTCCCTTCCGATGTATCCAATATTTAATTTAATAGGTTGAAGCAGTGTTCCAAAATCCACTTCTTTTTGCTTTGGAACCACCTCAAAATCATTTTTAGAATAATAACCCAAAAAAGAAACTGCCCATTTTGAATTAAAATTATAATTAATATAAGACTGGAAATCCTGATATTGTGGGTTAAAATCCGTGTCTTCATTTAAAGTATTTAAGACCAGATTTGTATTCCTGTAGCGCGCTGAAAATAACGCTGATAATCTTTGATTTTTTGAAGCAAAACCTGTAGAAAGTCTTCCGCCAATTAAACTTGCTTCACCCGACAATTCAAATTTTGTGGGTTGTCTGTAATAAATGTTAAGACTTGAAGACATTTTATCACCGTATTTTGGTTCAAATCCACCTGCTGAAAAGTTGATATTCGAAACCATGTCAGGATTAATAATGCTTAAGCCTTCCTGCAAAGAATTTCTAATTAAATATGGACGATAAATTTCAATATCATTTATGTAAATTAAATTTTCATCAAAATTTCCACCGCGAACCATGTATTGTGAACTCAGTTCTGAGTTTGAATTTACGGATGGTAAAGTTTTCAAAAGTCCTTCAATTCCGCCTGAAAGTGACGCAACTTGCTGCGCTTCCTTTGCAGAAATTTCAATTGATGTCAAGTCTGTAACTTTATTTTTTGCCTTTTTCTGGAAAACAACTTCTTCAATCTGACCCTCTTTTGGCATATTTACGAAAAGCACATTAAGGTTTTGCGTTTTTGGTGAAGTTTTAATGGACTTGCTGAATATTTTAAAACTTTCCTTTTCAGCCGTGATATTTTGCACAGTTGTAGCCAAAGGAATTTTAATAAAACCGGCATTATCAGTTAAATATTCCTGATTATTATAGGTTACTTTGGCACTGGGAACCGGCGCTCCGTTTTCATCTAAAACCTTAAGGTTGATCTGGGAAAAAGCCAAAAATGGCAGAATAAAAAACAGGAATAATTGAAGTTTTTTCAAGGTAAATTATTAGGCAACTAAAATAGGTAAAATTTTTAAATCTGTTAAAAATTTTAACACTTTACAATCGCTTTTAAACCATGGAAAAATTAACTAAAACTATAAAATCGACTCTCTCACACGCGTCAACTTTCCTAATAAATTTTCCAATAAATCTAAACGCAACATATTTGCACCATCCGAAAGCGCAACTGAAAGATCTGGATGCGTTTCTATAAATAAACCGTCGGAACCTACCGCAATTCCTGCTTTTGCGATGGTTTCTATTAAATCTGGTCTTCCGCCGGTAACGCCGGAACTTTGGTTTGGTTGCTGCAAAGAATGCGTCACATCTAAAATTACCGGTGCATAATTTTTCATTGTTGGAATTCCTCGAAAATCTACAACCAGATCTGTATAGCCAAATGAATTTCCACGTTCGATTATTGCAGTTTTTAAATTACCAGAATCTGTCATTTTTTCAATGGCAAATTTCATGGATTCAGGAGAAAGAAACTGTCCTTTTTTTAAAGTCACACATTTGCCGGTTTTTGCAGCGGCGATTAATAAATCAGTCTGACGAACGAGGAATGCAGGAATTTGCAAAACATCAACATATTGCGCTGCCAAAGCTGCGTGTTCGTTCTCATGAATATCTGTAGTAGTCGGAATATTGAAAGTCTCTCCTACTTTACGCAAAATCTCCAAAGATTTTTCTTCGCCAATACTAGTAAAACTGTCAACTCTGGAGCGGTTTGCTTTTTTAAAACTACCTTTAAAAATATAAGGAATTTCAAATTTATTCGTGATTTCTATCACTTTTTCAGCGATTCTAAGTGCCATATCTTCGCCTTCAATAATGCACGGACCGGCGATTAAGAAAAAGTTTTTAGAATTTTTATGCTGTATATTTTCTAAGAATTGTATCATTTGAATTTTAATTTCAACAAAAATAATTAAAACTTAGCAATTATTTTTTCAATTGTGTTGATATTTCTTGAAGTCAGAGAATCTTTAAATAATTTTTTACCTAAAATTTTACCAAAATTAGAATCTAAAGTCAAACCTTTTTTTACTTTCCAATAAAAATTTTCATCAATAATTTTCGCGTCTTCACCTTCTGTATTTTCAGTTTCGTTAAAGTTTTGTAGAAGTTCGATTTCAAAATCTTTTACATTTATAAAAATATAAACGTGAAAATCCAGATCTTTTTCAAAAGGATTTTTTACTGAAATACCGTTCACTTCTTCAGCGTTTTTTAGAAATAAAAATGCTTCATATTGAAAATGATCTGAAAGTGATCTTTCTAATTTTTCCTTTAAAATATTTTTATCTAAATCAGATTTAAAAATAATATTTCCCGTTGCCAAAACCGACATAACTTCTTCACAGCCACTTTTTAAAAAAACTTCACACAATTCTGCCATTTTCATCGAAGTTTCGTTGACGTTGACGCCGCGAAGAAATGCTACAAATTTTTGAGGATTTTTCATTTTAAATAAATTAAAAATTACCAGTAAAAATTTCCGATCATCTGCATTCCAAAACATTGAAGAAGACATAAAATAAATAAAACATCATAGGTTTTCTTTTCAAGATTCTGAAATAAAATCATAACAAATGGTACTATATAAAGACAAGCTCGAGCCGTTTCGCCTGTTCCATAAGCGCCGGTCAAAAACATTATCAATAAAGCCAAGATCGCACTGTAGAAAATGTTTTTTTGTGGTAAATTTTTAATATTCAAATACTTCTTTGAAAATAAAACGGCAACAACTGCGAATGATAAAAAAACCAGAATTTCACCAATATCTTCAAGTCTTGTAAAGAAATAAATTCTAGGTTGAACCAGAAACATAAAACCATTTGGATTCTCTGAATGAGACGCTTTTTGAAAAGTTTCCAGATGATTATAGCCTGAAAAATAGTGGATAACATAAAAGAAGAAAACACTTGAAAATATAATAATAATTCCCAGATAAATCAGTTTAAAATCTTTTTTAAATAAATAAAATAAGCTTAAAATCCCTAGAAAAGCAAGCAAAAATAAGCCGGAAAAAGAGAGACAATTGATTACTATGAAAGAAATTACAGAAATTAAAACACCACGCAAATTGAGTGAATTAGTTTTTATAATTAATAATAAACCATAAAGGAAAAAGATGGTGAACGCGAGGATTATTCCGTCAATTGAAACTAGCGAATAAATATTAACGGACGGAATAATACAAAAAAGCAATGTAATTTTCTTTGCATTTTCTTTGCTAAAATCTAAAAGTTTTAAACATTTATAAAAAACAGGAACACCTGAAAAAGCCATCAGAAAAAAAACAATTCCTAATGCTAAAATATTTCCGTTGAAAAATTTTAAAATAAAATAATGAAGAAGCGTTGCGAACGGCGGATGTGTCTTGGTATGAAGTTGAAAAGTTTCAAGATCATTATTAAAATTCCTTAACCAAATTTGCCAGTTTTGAATGTGAATGGCGTCAGTATAATATTGTCGTCCTTTTAAATAAAATGGTTGCATAAAAGCAATATCAAGATTACCTTGCGCCAGATTTCCTGTTAAAATTAAGAGAAAACATAAAAACATTACTACAAAAACGTTGAGATTGCGACTATTTTTTAAAGCAAAAAAACCAATAAAGAGAAATAAAAATGCAACTAAAAATCCGGGAATTAAGAAAGCATTCGGATAAATAACCGAAAATGGATAAAGAATTCCTACTCCTGTGAAAAATTTATTTTGAAGCAGTAGAAAATTGATAACTGCAAAAATCATCCAAACCGCAATTGAAAGAAAAAATATTTTCCGCGGAAAGTGATTTTTAAAGTTAATGAAGAATTCTTTTAGCATAAAGAAATATTTTAATGCATTGTTAGATTATTAATTCTGACAATTTGCAAATGTATCAAAGATTTTATTCTTTTAAAATTAAATATCGAATTTCCCTTTTATTCTAATTTTTAAATAAAGATTTCATAAATTGAACACCAATAAATTGAATTCAAAATGCAGAAAAATGCACTAAGTTTTACCCAGGGATTGCAGGAATCTTTGGTGGAATACTGGAATACTTTCGTTCTTTCCCTACCCGGTATTTTCGTAGGAATATTGATTTTATCAGCTTTTTTTCTTATCGCTTCCTACCTTTCAAAATTAATAAAAAGCCGTTTTCTAAATAAAAACCACGATCCGCTTTTTGTTACTTTTTTAAGTAAAACCATAAAATTTTTATTGATAATTTTTGGTGTAATTCTCGCGATGCAGGCCGTTGGATTAAGTGGTATTGCAAAAGGTTTACTTGCTGGTGCGGGAATTTCCGCGTTTATTTTTGGATTTGCCTTTAAAGATATTGCAGAAAATTTTCTCGGCGGAATGATCTTGGCTTTTAACAGACCTTTTTCGCTGGACGACACGATAATGATCCGGGAATTTAGCGGTCATGTAAAAGCATTAAATTTTCGCACAACGCATATTAAAACTTTTGACGAAAAAGATGTTTTTATTCCAAATTCTGTAGTGATCAAAGAACCATTAACTAATTTCACACGTGATGGACAAATCAGAATGGATTTTATTGTGGGAATTGATTACGAAGATGATATTACTAAAGCAATTGAGACCATTGAAAAAGCAATCGAACCAATTGAAGATTTAAAGAAAAATAAAAAACCATTTGCTGTGGTTGAAGAACTTGCGACAAGTACGGTGAATATTCGGGTTTATTTTTGGACAGATACATTAGATTATAAAAAAGGTGTTCTTCAAATAAAAAGTGAGGTAATGACCAAAGTAAAAGAAATTCTGGTTTCTGAAGGTTTCAGTTTGCCTTCTGATATTCAAGAACTTAAAATATATGGAAAACAACCGTTACCGATCAATATTTTAAATCTAAATAATGATAAAAATTAAAGACCAATTTTAAAATATAATTAACAATGAGTTTAAGTAAATGGTCCCGCGTTTATTACAATAAAATGATCGAAAGCATCGCTTTTTATCCCGCACTTATTGCGTTTGGATTCTTAATTTTATCTTACGTCATGCTACAGATTGATTTTTCACCATTTGGAAAAGAATTTAAATCAGGCTTAAGTTGGTTGAGTTTAAAAGATGCAAATACGGCAAGGACGATAATCTCTACCGTTGCCGGCGCTATTATTTCTTTGACGGTTTTCAGTTTTTCTATGGTGATGATTGTTTTAAATCAAGCGGCTTCGCAAATGAGTAACCGCGTTTTGAACAGCATGATCGAAAACCGTTTTCAACAGGTTATTTTAGGGATTTATATTGGAACAATTGTTTATGCGCTCTTTTTATTAAGTACCATTCGTGATATTTCCAGCGGCGTTTATGTGCCGGCATTGAGTATTTATTTTTTAATTTTTTTGACAGTAATTGATATTTTTCTTTTCATTTATTTTTTGGATTACGTCACCCAAACAGTTAAATATGAAACCGTAATTGACCGTGTAAAAAAGCAGACAATGCATTCCATGAAGTCCAATTTTCAGGAAATAAATGAGAAAGTTCCAACCTGGGAAAATATGCCTTTTGTAGAAATCAAAGCGCAGGATTCTGATTATTTTCAAAGCTTTAACTCAAAAAGATTGCTTGAAATTTGTTGTGAGAATGATCTTTTTATAACATTTCCCTTTAAACAGGGCAGTTTTATTTTACAGGATACGCCCTGCATTTTAATTCATAACAAAGGAAATATTACACAAAATATTTTAGATAATATTACAGACTGTCTGGACTTTTTCAGCGGACAACCTATTGAGAGAAATGCAGATTACGGATTCAATCAACTGGCGGAAATTGCGCTTAAAGCTTTAAGTCCTGGAATAAATGATCCCGCGACAGCCGTTTTAAGCCTTCATGCTTTAGGTGCTTTGTTAAAATATAAGTTGACACACAAGCTGCCATTTTTACTTAATGATAAAAATGACCTAGCCAGAATTTATTTGCCAAGTTCGTCTTTTTTAGAAAATTTTGAAAAATGCATTGTCCCGATCTGGAATTATGGCAAAAAAGACCAGTATATTCAAAATCAACTATTTGAAACTATAGAGCAACTTCAAAAGCTGGATTCTAAAAATTTGTACAAACCAACTTTCGAAATGTGGCTGGACAAAATTGGCGCAGAAAAGAATTTAATTTAACAACTCGAGTTTTTAACATCATAAATATCTTTTTTAAAATCATTTTAAAGTGTGGAAAATATTTTTGCATAAATTTAAATGAACTTTTAATTATTTTTATACCTTCACTAAAGCAAAAACATAACATCTAACATGAAAACTTCTAAACTAAAATCACTTTTTTCTCTACTTGCATTCTTTGCAATCATCGGTTTTGTATTTACTTTTACCACAAGTTCAACAAAACTTTACAAACCTGTCAGCGAAAAACAAAGCGAATGGAAAAATTTAAAAGTTCTGCCTCAAAACATCTCAGAAGACAGTTTGCATTTTGTGATGAGAACTTTCAACACATCACTTGGCGTTCGATGTAATTATTGCCACGCTGCAAAAGCAGATGATCCCACAAAAATCGATTTCGCGTCAGATGCAAAAAATTCAAAATTAATTGCGCGCGTTATGCTGGAAATGACAAACGATATCAACTCTAAATATTTTCTACCTCACGCGCCGGAACCAAAACCAAAGCAAGTTGTTGCGGTTTACTGTATTACTTGCCACCGCGGTAATACAAACCCTACTGAATATTTTCAAGATGTAAGTAAGATGATCCCTGCGCTTATGCCGGAACCGAAAAAAATAAAGAAATAAAAACAAAAAAAGCAACTTTTCAGTTGCTTTTTTTTTGAATATTTTATTAAAAATTAATCGAATATCATTTCTGGAATTTCGCCTTCTATAAGTAAATCGGCTTCTGTCGCTTTTATAATATCTTCCACAGAAACGCCGGGCGCTCTTTCCAAAAGTTTAAAACCATTCTCGGTAATTTCCAAGACAGCTAATTCAGTCACGACTTTTTTTACACATTTTACGCCAGTTAAAGGCAAAGTGCAGTTTTTTAAAATCTTAGATTCACCTTTTTTATTGACGTGCATCATCGCTACAATAATATTTTCGGCAGAAGCCACTAAATCCATCGCACCACCCATTCCTTTCACCATTTTTCCGGGAATTTTCCAGTTCGCAATATCGCCATTTTCTGAAACTTCCATGGCTCCGAGAATCGTCAGATCTACTTTTTGACTTCTGATCATGCCGAAACTAAAAGAAGAATCAAAAAAAGATGCGCCCGGAAGTGCCGTTATTGTTTGCTTTCCGGCGTTTATTAAATCCGCATCTTCTTCGCCTTCGAAAGGAAATGGTCCCATTCCAAGCACGCCATTTTCACTTTGAAACTCCACATTTAGATTTTCAGGAACATAATTTGCCACCAAAGTTGGGATTCCAATTCCGAGGTTTACGTAATACCGGTCTTTCACTTCTTTTGAAATTCTTATCGCGATCTGTTCTTTTGTGAGCATGGCAAATTGTTATGCTGCAATTTATAGAATTTTCAGTAAATACAAAAGCAGAATTTTTTAAAATCTAATTTACAATTTATATGACTATTTTTTGGGCAGCTTTTCCGCCTTCCACTCCCGCTTTTTTGTTCCACTGCGTTACACAAAAAGAGCTCCGTTCAAGTCGGGCTGCAGTTCAGTTGCACAAATAAAATGAATCTATGAATTTAAGTTTTCTCCAATATTTTCAAAAGCGTTTTTGTTAATTATACCTTATTATCTAATGTATAAAATCACGCAATTACGTCAATTAATATCAGTAATTTTGCACTCAATTAATTTAGAATGAAAACATTATTACGTTATTTAAAACCATACAAATGGTTACTAATCATATCTTTGGCTTTAGCAACAATAAATCAGGTTTTTTCCCTTTTTGGTCCGGCAATCACCGGAAATATTCTTGACCAACTAGTCACGCATCCAAACTATTTTGATACCGCAAAAAAAATTCCCAGAACTTTGCATGAGTTTTTTAACGGAACAGATCTTTACCACGGCGTTTTTTACTTTTTAGGATTATTAATTGGAACGGCCATGGTCAGTAGAATTGCAAAAGCATTTCAGGATTATGTGGTAAATGTGATCACTCAAAAATTTGGTGCTAATATTTTTACTGATGGTTTGCAGCATTCTATGGCGCTGCCGTATCAGGAATTTGAAGACCAGAGAAGTGGCGAAACTTTATCAATTTTAACGAAAGTTCGCGAAGATTCCACGAAATTTATTACCAATTTTATAAATATTTTCTTTGGGATTTTGGTCAGTATTATTTTCGTTTCGATTTACGCAGTTCGCCTTCATTGGTCGATAATGCCCGTTTATGTTGTCGGTATATTTATTATTTCTTTCATCACAAATTTATTAAGTAAGAAAATAAAAACAATCCAAAAAACTATTGTTGCAGAAACGAACAGTTTGGCCGGAAGTACGACGGAAAGTTTAAGAAATATTGAGATCGTAAAAAGTTTAGGTTTAACAAAACAGGAAGTTAAACGCCTGAATAACAATACTTACAAAATTTTAGGATTAGAATTAAAAAAAGTAAAAAGCATTCGGTCATTGAGTTTTATTCAGGGAACAATGGTTAATTTTTTACAGCAAATGATAACCTTTACGTTACTATTTCTAATATTTAAAAACGTCGTTACGCCAGGTCAATACTTATCATTGGTTTTTTACGGTTTCTTTATTTTTGGTCCGATGCAGGAAATTGGAAATATTATTATTTCTTACCGTGAAGCGCAGGCATCATTAAATAATTTTGATAATTTGATGAAAAAACCAGTCGAAGAAAAACCATTAAAACCTAAACAAATTGGAGGCATTGAAAAACTGGATTTTAAAAACGTCTCATTTAAACATCAAACTGCGACTTATAAAGCATTAACCGATATTTCATTTGAAGTCAAAAACGGAGAAACCATCGCTTTTGTTGGTCCAAGTGGCGCCGGAAAAAGTACTTTGGTTAAATTATTGGTTGGACTTTACCGTCCAAAAGAAGGCGAAATTTTCTATAATAACATCAACGGAAATCAATTTGATTTTGATGAATTACGAAATCAAATCGGTTTTGTAACGCAAGACACCCAACTTTTTGCCGGAACAATAAAAGAAAATCTTCTGTTTGTAAATCCTGATGCGACGGATGAAGACATTAGTTTGGCTTTAAAAAAATCGAGTTGTACCGGTTTAATTGAACGCGCAGATAATGGAATTCAAACAGTAATTGGTGAAGGCGGTTTAAAATTAAGCGGCGGCGAAAAACAAAGAATTGCAATTGCAAGGGCACTTTTGAGAAAACCACATTTGCTTATTTTTGATGAAGCCACTTCCGCTTTAGATAGTATTACAGAAGAAGAAATTACTTCCACAATTCGTGAAATTTCGAAAGAAAAAGAACAAATTACCGTTTTAATTGCACACCGTTTAAGCACAATCATGCATGCTGACAGAATCTACGTCTTAGAGCGTGGAAAAGTAATAGAAATGGGTTCACATGAAAATCTTTTAGAGGAAAAAGGTTTGTATTATGCGATGTGGCGACAACAAATTGGGGAGAGAAAATTGTAGGAACATTAATTCAAAAAACTATAATTGAATTTCATAGAAAAAGCATATTCCGGTTTTTAAATCTTTAAAATATCTTGAACCTTGATCAAAATCACTACTAATTTTATATTTTTTTGAACCTTTTGATGGTTTAAACCAATTTGGCTTAGACTCTATAAATTCATCATTTATTATAGAATCATTAATTAAGTTGTTTTGTTTAATGAATTCATTTACCCAAAATTTCTTTGGTATAAATTCTAAAAACATAATATATTCTTTCGAAAAATGAGAGGATTGCCAATATTGTCCGTTAATTAATCTTACGTCAGAATTTGGATTAGTTCCACTCCAATATTTGTAAACTTCCGTTGGATTATTGGTTTTTATTTCACTGCAACTTATGAGAGAAAATAAGGTAAAATAGAAAAAGAAATTTATTATTTTCATTCCTACAGTTATTTATTCCTCACCGTCCTCTGCTCTATCCTTTTCTCAAATTTTTCACCTTTAAAAATTCGCTGAACCATAATTCCGGGAATGTGGATTTCGTTGGGATCTAAAACGCCCGGTTCTACGAGTTCTTCAACTTCGGCAATAGTGATTTTTCCTGCGCCAGACATTGGTGCGTTGAAATTTCTGGCGGTTCCTTTAAAAATTAAATTTCCAGCGTGATCGCCTTTCCAGGCTTTGACTATGGAAAAATCGGCTTCAAAAGCGTGTTCTAAAATGTGCATTTTGCCGTGAAATTCTTTGGTTTCTTTGCCTTCCGCGACTTCTGTTCCGTAACCTGCAGGCGTATAAAATGCAGGAATACCGGCTTGTGCGGCACGGCATTTTTCGGCTAAAGTGCCTTGAGGTGTGAGTTCGACATCTAATTCGCCGGAAAGCATTTGGCGTTCAAATTCTGCGTTTTCACCGACGTAAGAAGATATCATTTTTTTGATCTGCTTTTTTTGAAGCAACAAACCTAGACCGAAATCATCAACGCCGGCGTTGTTTGAAATACAAGTTAAGTCCGTCACATTTTTCTTAACGAGTTCTGCAATACTATTTTCCGGAATACCGCAAAGTCCGAAACCGCCGAGCATTATGGTTTGTCCGTCTTTGATATCTTTTAAAGCTACTTCTACGTTTGCAACTCTTTTATCGATCATTTTTTGTTTCTTTTTGTCTGGTTTAAAAGTAAGATTTTTTTTGGTTTCACGCAAAGACGCAGAGTAAATACGCGCAAAGAGCACAAAAATTTTATTAGGCTTCGAAATGCTTTTAATAAAAATTTCTTTTGTGAAAAGATTTTCTACTTATAAATTCCTCGCATGAGGACGTAGGTGGAAATCCTTTTGTAATTGCGATAGAAAATAATTCAACTAAAAAAAACGCTTCGATCGCAATTACAAAAGATTGGGAACCGAAGACCGACCTTTTTCTTTTGACAAATTTTCTAGTCTGTACTAACTTTCTAAAGAAAAAGGGCATGCCCAAATAAATATTAGATTAAATAAAATATTTGTTGGTCATTATAAAAATTTATTCTATTTTTGCAACCTGTAAACCAACCTCTGACGATAGCCGTGAACGTTGCTTTGCTAGACAATTTTTTTATAAATTAAACGATGGATTTAATTAATTACGTACAGGAAAAGTACATTGAGAAGAAAGACTTCCCAAAATTTAAGGCAGGTGACACAATCACAGCATATTACGAAATTCGTGAGGGTGCTAAAACAAGAACTCAGTTCTTTAAAGGTGTAGTAATCCAAGTGAGAGGAACTGGTCTTACAAAAACTTTCACTATCAGAAAAATGAGTGGTGATGTAGGTGTAGAGAGAGTTTTCCCTTTAAATTTACCAGCACTTCAAAAAATCGAAATCGATAGAAGAGGTAAAGTGAAAAGAGCAAGAATTTATTACTTCCGTAAACTTCGTGGTAAGAAAGCGAGAATTAAGGATGTTGCTAGAAAATAATTTCTTTTACAGAAATAGAAAAAACCACCGAAATACGGTGGTTTTTTTGTGACTTATTTTTTATGCGAAATTTTAAAAAGAAAAACCATCCCAAAAAAATTGAGATGGTTTTTTCTTAAAATAAATTTGCTTTTATTTTTTAATAATTAATTTAGAAGAACTTTCAACTCCTAAACCTTTTACTTTAACAATGTAAACACCATTTTGCAATTTAGCTGTAGAAACACTTTCTGATCCGGAAACTTTATCCGAAGTCACTAATCTACCTGCAGCGTCATAAACTTCAACAGATAATTTACCTAATTGAGAAGTTGGCACTTTAATGAAAAACTCATTTTTAGCAGGGTTTGGATATATGCTTAAACTTTTATCTTTCACATTTTCACTAGTTGATAGTGGTGAGCAATCTGAAGGAATAGTAAAGTCTTCAATCTGATCACTTATACCAGTTCCTGTTCCGGTTTTTGTTCCTGCAGAAGCGCTTACACCAAGCCCTCTTTTTGCAAATGTATTCCAGATCATACATCTGTCTGTCCCTCCGCCTAAGGCATCCGCTGCTAAAATTGCATCTCTGCCGTCGATAAATGTCGGTGAACAAATCTGACCTTTTAGACCGTTTATTACCAATTGTAAAACTTTACCACTTCCACTTGTTGGATTGGCGGCTACATCAGAAGCGTATCCATATTTAGCGGCAAAATTCCAATGAAGATCCCAAAGCATTGATGCCCAAACGAAACCGATAGTATGTACGTCTAATTGCGTTACGCCATTTGCATCTACGTAAGTTTTACCATTTGTATATCCATAAGTTACATTGTTAACTGCAGAATCTGTAGAATATTTTTGAGGTCTGATTCCCAAACCATTTGTTGGCTGACCAACAGCGTAAGTTCCTATTCCACGCGCTACAGTTGCTGTGGCGTTTGGCTGATTTGTAACCATTAAAGCAAAGAAATCTGACCATCCCTCTCCCATCTGTTCGTTTGAGTTTGCGGAATTCAAGCAGCGGTAACCGTCACCTGTATTTCTGTTAGAGATACCGTGTCCATATTCATGGGCTACGATACCGTTATCATAACTTCCGTCTAAATAATTCGCATCAAATTTGCTGAATTTTAAAGTAACATTAACCGTTTTTGAAGCCGCTAACAAAGATTTAATGTACTCACCTTCGGAGTTTTCTGTTATAATTGAAGGAATTGTAATTGTTGCATCCGTTCCACCCATAGTACCAATCGCAGGTGAAGCAGCACCATTATAAATAACTACGCCAATTGCACCAGCAGTTTGTGCATTCTTCACTTTAACTACAAAACCACAAGTTCCCCTTTCTATTAATGCTATATTATTTAGCATTGAAGCAGCAGGTAAAGCAGTACAACCGTCGATTGGAGAAGCTAATTTAAGATCTCCTGTTACACCTGGATTGCTTAGTGCAGGTCCAAATTGTGCACCGAAAGTTTTAGCTAATCTTGAAACTGCTTCAGCCGGAGTATTGTAATAAAGTCTTTTTGCGTCAACAAGATTCGAGTCCCATAAATACATCTGCATTCTTGGAAGCGATCCGTCAATTGGCGTGGAAAAATTTGCATTATTGCTTCCACTTCCGTCCTGGGCTTCTGCGCGAACATAATCGTTACCTGCGCCGCCTTTGCTAAAATTATTAGACTGGAAATTTCTTGCAGCTTCTGTAAATCCAAAGCGGTACATGATATCATGCATTTTATTATTCATGTAGAATAAATTTGTGGTAGCAGAAGCGAGATTCTCGTTTGCACTTGAAAGTGCGCCGTATGGATAATCAAAAACTCTTCCTGCACCAGCATCAGGCACAGCTTGCGGTACATTAATACCATTCTGATCACTGTAAGCATATGCATTATTTCCCTGCGTTGTTGTGTAAGACGTAACGCCGTTAGACTGCCATCCTTCCGGTGAAGCATCTAAAAACCACGGATCTGTAACTAAAGTTCTTGTTCCGAAAGTTGGACCTTCTAATGGTAACGCAAATACCCTGTAACTTGCTGTACCCGCCGCCGCATTCAATTTTTTAATTTCCTCGGCAGCAATGGTTTTAACACTTTCTGGTAAATGATCCGTTAAAGTCTGACTAAAAGCATCATCATTGAAATTACAGGATAATGTCAAATTATTTTCTTCTAAAATTTTGCCGGAATTTGCATCAACTAAAATATTCCAGTAGTTAGAATTATTTTTTTCCTCAACGAAAAACTCATAGCAAAGAACTAAATTTTCTTCACTTTTAAAATATACAAGTCTTCTTTTTGCTACTGATTTTAAACCGTCTTCTTTCGCTAAAATATCAAGCAAACGATATTCGTCACCATTAAGTTTTAGTTTTTTAGCGACACTTTTAAATGCTGCTGCGTCGGTAAGGCCAGCTTTTGCAGAAGAAACAACATCATAATTTTTAACAAAGTTTTCTGTATAAAATTTCACATCAGAATCCTTTATCAAAGCTGTTGCTACTGAATTGTAAACGGGTATGCCATTGTACGTCTGTTGTATTTTTACAACTTCAGAGTTCATGGAGGAAGAAAAATCCTGATTACTTATTTCAAAATCTTTTAGATCATTTTTCACAAATTTACTTCCATTAGTATTGGAAATATAATTTTTTATGATCCCCTCATAATTCTGCGAATAAGCTTTACCAACTGTAAATAAGCCGCAGATCAATAACAATTTAACCGATAGATATCTATTTTTCATATAATAAGTTTAATTAAATTGCCAAAAATACATTTATTTTATAAAAATTTACGATAATTTAACACAAATAGATTTAAATTTTAAATTATTTTTTAATTAGTTGGAAGTCAGCTACATTTTTATTGATATTTTTTTAATACAAAAAAAACGCCTCACAATAATTGCGAGGCATTTAAAAATTTAAAAGATTTGAAGATTAGTTATTACCTTCTTCCATTTTCTTTTTAAGTTCTGCTAAAACATCAATGTCACCAAGTGTAGATTTCTCTTCATTGTTGCTTGACGAAGAAGTAGAAGATGATTTGCTGGAAGAATCTTTTACGTTTTTCTTCTCTTCATCTCTAAAAATCCCGGTATGGGAAACTACTACTCTTTTGAATTCTTTGTTAAATTCAATTACTTTAAAGTCCGCACTATCACCTTTTTTGATTTTAGAACCGTCTTCTTTTTCTAATAATCTTGATGGGCAAAATGCTTCAACTTCTGCATCTTCAAACTGTACGGAAGCACCTTTGTCAAAAACATCTGTTGCTTTACCATTGTGTACTGTTCCTTCAGCATATTTAGTTTCAAATTTATCCCAAGGATTTTCAAGTAATTGTTTGTGACCTAAAGAAAGTCTTCTTGCCTGAACATCAAGTTCCAACACGATTACTTCTAATTTATCACCAACATTACAGAATTCTGATGGATGTTTGATTTTTTTAGTCCAAGAAAGATCTGAGATGTAAATTAATCCATCAATACCTTCTTCTAATTCTACAAAAACACCAAAGTTTGTGAAGTTTCTCACAGTTCCTGTGTGCGTAGATCCGATTGGGTATTTCGCTTCAATATTTGTCCAAGGATCTTGGTTCAATTGCTTCATACCAAGAGAGATTTTTCTGTCTTCTCTGTCTAAAGTCAATACTTCTGCTTCAACTTCATCACCTACTTTTACGAAATCTCCGGCGCTTCTCAAATGAGTACTCCAAGACATTTCAGATACGTGAATTAATCCTTCTACACCTGGCGCAACTTCTACAAAAGCACCATAATCAGCAAGAACTACTACTTTACCTTTTACTTTATCACCAATTTTGATGTTTTCGCTTAAAGCATCCCAAGGATGAGCTTCAAGTTGTTTCATACCTAATTGGATACGAGTTTTATCTTCATCAAAATCAAGAATTACCACTTTCACAGTTTCACCGTCAGAAAGAACTTCTGATGGATGATTAACTCTGCTCCATGATAAATCTGTAATGTGAATTAAACCATCTACGCCTCCTAAATCAACAAATACACCGTAAGAAGTTATGTTTTTCACAGTTCCTTCTAATACTTGTCCTTTCTCTAATTGAGCGATGATCTCTTTTTTCTGACCTTCAATATCTGCTTCGATAAGCGCTTTGTGAGATACAACAACGTTTTTAAATTCTGGGTTGATTTTCACAACTTTAAATTCCATTGTTTTACCTACAAACTGATCGTAATCTTTAATTGGTTTCACATCGATTTGTGAACCTGGTAAAAACGCTTCCAATCCGAAGATATCCACGATCATACCACCTTTTGTACGGGATTTTACTAAACCATTTACAATTTCGCCAGTTTCGTGAAGTTCATTCACTTTATCCCAAGCTTTAAGAGTTCTCGCTTTTTTGTGAGACAATTGCAATTGACCTGTTTTGTCTTCTCTTTTGTCAACCATTACTTCAACTTCATCACCTACTTTCAGGTCTTGGTTGTAACGGAATTCGTTAAGAGAAATTACACCTTCAGATTTGAAGTTAATATCTACAATCGCTTCTCTGTCTGTAATTCTTACCACTTTCCCGGTAATTACGTCAGAATCTCCTAAATCATTAAGAGAACCATTGTAAATTTCTTCTAATTCCTGTTTTTCTGTTCTGTCTTCAGCGTTAAGTCCGCTTTCAAAAGATTCCCAGTCAAACGCTTCTGGTGCTACGTTTTGGTTTTCAAGTACCGCATCGTTTTTTTGTTTGTGTTGGCTTTGGCTTTCTACAACCTCTTCCGTTGTGTTTGTCGTATCTGACATATTAAAAAAAAATTTGTATTCCTTAGATTTCAGTTTTGGTTAATGTGGTAACCTGAAAAATATGGAAGTTGTTAATTATTAAGGTTTTACTTTCCCAAAATACTTCCCACAAAAGTGGTGCAAAAATAGGATTTTTAATTTGATATTACAAATATAAAATGGGGCAAATTGAAGTAAAAAAAAGCATTCTTTCGAATGCTTTAAAGATTATATAAAATATTTATTTAGTCTTTAATAATTTTAGTTACTTTATTAGTTGTACCATCGTTTACCTTTAACAAATAAACTCCCTTTTCTAAACTGGAAATATCATAAGATTCTGCCATTTTGAAAGATTTAACTTTTCTACCACCCAAATCATATATCGAAATATCAGTTTTTGCATTTAATGATTCTTGAGGAATACTTAATTTGAAGGAACTTTTCACTGGATTAGGATAAATTACTAATCTACTATCATACTGACGTGTTTCTGTTGTACTTAATGTTGCAACAGTATAATTTATTAAAAAAGGAACCGCTTGCGGAGCTAAAGAACCTCCATCAGTAAATGCAACCCAACTAGTACCATTATATTGCAATGCATTCGCTCCCGAAGGACCTGTCGCTCCTACAATCGTAACGGGTGGAAAAAAAGCAGATGCATCATTTGTAGGATGTGCTTGGAAATCCACCCAAAAAGTACCAGAATTTAAAGACGTAGCGACATTTGCAGAAAGTTTCCAAATTCTTCTGTTAGTAGCAGCTGTACCATTTCCAATTCTATAAATTTTATAGTCGACACTATTTGCAGTATTCAATAAGTTTGTTGTAGTGTCCCCAAAAACGATTGCTCCAGCTCCACCAGGAACACCATTCCAAATTCTTAAATTTATTTGATCAAATGGATATGTTGTAGAGGAGGTTTGATATCCCAAAGCTTCTACTGAAGTAATAGTCCATTTTTGACCGGCAGGAACTACAAAATCGTCTGCTAATCGAAAATTACTTGTCAATGAATTATTGTAAATAGCCGAAGAACCGATTGTTGTGTTCCCAGCAGCAGCTTGTACTTCACTCCAAGTGTAACCTGTTGGAGCTACTCCACCCGTACTTGTTGTTGATCCTGTACTCAAATTTCCGTTTGAGTACGTTTGCGAATTAATTAATGATCCACAAAGAACCATTACAGATAGTAAATGTTTTTTCATATTAAATAATTTACGTTGTATCAAAAATAGTACAATATTGTTATACAAAAAAAACATTTTAACATTATTTTTATTAAAACGTAACGAATTTCATAATATTTATATTGATTAATTTTTTTTTTCAGTTAAATTAGCTTAAAAAATTTAATAATTATTAAAAAAGTAATTTTGAACAAATATTAAGTATAACCATTTTTTCTTTTTTTAAAGAAGTTTGTTTCCACTAACTTTGCAAAATGAATTTTGAACAAATTTTAGAAAAACTTAATATTTCTGCTCTCAATCAAATGCAGAAATCTACACTTGAAGCCGCAGAAAAACAAAATGAAATCATTTTACTTTCGCCGACTGGTTCCGGCAAAACTTTGGGATTTCTATTTCCAATCGTTAAGAAATTAGAAAAATCTGCCGAAGGCATTCAGGCAATGATCATCGTTCCAGCTCGGGAATTGGCTTTGCAAATAGAAACAGTTTTCAAATCTATGGGAACAGATTTTAAAGTTTCAGTTTGCTATGGTGGTCACGATAAAAAGATCGAAATCAATAATTTTACGGAAGCTCCTGCAGTTTTAATCGGAACACCTGGAAGAATTGCCTACCATTTAAAACACGATAATTTTGACCCTTTAAATATCAAAACTTTAGTTTTAGACGAATTTGACAAAGCCTTAGAATTTGGTTTTACAGAAGATATGTCTTTCATCATTTCAGAACTTGAAAATTTAGAACAAAAGATTTTAACCTCGGCGACCAATATTTCAGAAATGCCAGATTTTACGGGTGTTAAAAATCCAAAAATTATTAATTTCTTAAAAGCAGAAGCCTCAAAACCTGCCTTGCAATTAAGAAAAGTAGAAACTATTTCCGAAGAAAAATTAGATATTTTATTTAAACTGATCTGTAAAATCGGCAATAAAAGAACTTTGATTTTCTGCAATCACCGAGACGCAGTTGACCGGATTTCTGACCTTTTAAAAGAAAAAGGAATCGCAAGAGAAACTTTCCATGGCGGTTTGGAACAGGACGAAAGAGAACGCGCTTTATTAAAATTTAGAAATGATTCGGCGCGCGTTTTAATAACAACGGATTTGGCCGCACGCGGTTTGGACATTCCTGAAGTAGAGTCGATTGTTCATTACCAATTGCCGCAGAATGAAGACGCTTTTATCCACCGGAACGGACGTACGGCAAGGATGCACGCAAAAGGTTTTGTTTATTTGATCATTTCTAACGATGAAAATTTCCCCTTCATTAAAAATAATATTGAAGTTGAAAACCTGGACGGCAATTACAAAATCCCAGAAAAAACGCCATTTTTAACCGTCTATTTAAGCGCCGGAAAAAAAGACAAAGTGAATAAAGTAGATATTGTAGGATTTTTACTTAAAAAAGGCGAATTAGAAAAAGAAGATTTGGGTTTAATTGAAGTAAAAGACACCACTTCTTACGTTGCTGTAAATCGCAAAAAAGTAGTTATACTTTTAAAAAAACTAGAAAACGAACGGTTAAAAAACAAAAAACTGAAAATTGAGATTGCTTATTAATTAAGATTTTATGAAAATTAAATTTTTAAAATATATAAAAAATAATCTGTCATGGTTTTTTATAATAATCATACTTTCAATCTTCACTTTTTACATTAAACCATGTGTACAAAAGAGTTATTTAAAAATTGATGTTGACCGTTGGACAAAATCTTATTACCTAAATTTTATTATCATTACAATCATTATTTTTTCCATCTTAATAATAGCAACACTTCGTTAAAAACCCACCTAACCTTTTGAATATCAGGTAAATAAACTGAAAAAAGTTAGTATAAAAATAGGATAACTCATTGATTTTCAATATCTTATAGGAATAACAACAAACTTCTAATTTGTGAATTTCTCCGAGTTATCCAGCACCAAAAATATCGTTTTTTCTGCCCTTTTGCAAATGAAAAACATTAATGTTAGTAGAAATAATTTTATGCTTCATCTATTTTCACTTTTTTTGAGCATTAAAGGAAGATTGAATTTCCTCCAGTTGGAGAGGTTCCGTAAATTTGATGAGCAGTCCTATCGTAATAATTTTGAGAAAGAATTTGAGTTTTTGGAGTTCAATAAAAATTTAATCAAAGAGCATTGTAGCCCAAATTTGGCGATCGCTTTTGACCCCAGTTTTATCTCAAAATCTGGAAAGAAAACTCCGGGAACTGGTTATTTTTGGTCTGGTTGTGCAGGAAGGACAAAATGGGGTTTAGAAATTTCTGGTTTGGCTGCAATTGATTGTGAAAATCATACGGCTTTGCATTTAGAGGCTGTGCAAACAGTTGGTTTAAAGGAAAATGAAACCCTTGTGCACTATTATTTAAAAATAATTTTAGAAAGAAAAAATGGCCTGCAGGAACTCTCAAAATGCATTTTGGTAGATGCCTATTTCTCAAAAACTACTTTTGTAAATCCATTGGTAAATGAGGGTTTCACGATCATTTCCAGGCTTCGGGATGATGCTGATTTGAGATATAATTTTGAGGGAGAATAAAAAAAAGGCAAAGGAAGACCAAGGAAATATGAAGGTAAAATTGATTTTAAAAACCTTGATTTATCAAAATGTAAAAAAGTGAGCGGCGAAGAAAAAGAGGAAATTTTTTCGGGAATTGTCTTTTCAAAATCTTTGAAAATGAATGTGAATTTGGTGATTGTAAAAACGAAAAATAAGGAAAAATGGACGCGTAAACTCTATTTTTCTACGGATATTATACAAAATTGGCGTTTGATTTTAGACTTGTATAAAAGCAGATTTCAGATTGAGTTTTTGTACCGCGATGCAAAACAATTTACAGGATTAAATGATTGTGAAGCCAGAAGTGAAAATAAACTAAAATTTCATTTCAATGCATCACTTACAACGATCAATTTAGCGAAAATTGCACATTGGTTGAAGGTATCAAAAGAAGAAAGAGGTGCGTTTTCTATGGCAGATGTAAAAACGATGTATCATAATGATTTACTGATAGATAGATTTATTAGAAAGTTCGGGATAAACCCGAACACGACAAAAAATAAACTCAAATTAAAGGAACTCTATTGTTTTGGCAGAATTGCTGCTTGAGATATTAACGAAGTATTGAATAGTAAAAAGTATTATTAAAAAACGATCATTTGAAACAATTGCTGGATCATTTTTAGGACTTATAATATTTTCTTTCTTCCTGTTTGCTCTTGCACAATCATCTGTAACCTCAGTAGTATTATTGATTAACAAATTAGATTCTCAAAAGGAATGTAAAAGGATTTATAAAACATTTTATATTTCGGACAGCCGAACATTTACTGCTTATAATTTAAAAATGGATAATGATTTAATTGATGAAAATGATTATCGTCATTACACAAAAAAAGAAGATTTTAAAACCCTAAAAGCCGGAGATACTTTAATTTTCAGAATGCATGAAGGAATTTTTGGTATTCCTTATTTTAAATAAAAAAAAGTTTTTGCTAACAAATGCATTTAGCGTAAACCTTTCATTTTTGTGGTCAAAGTATAAACAGATTTTGAAGCCGTTATAAAAAGTGTAGAAAAATTTTTTCCACCAAAAGTGACGTTTGCAGTCCATTTTTCAGGAATATTGATATGTTTTATTTGTACTCCTTTTTTATTAAAAATCGTCACTCCATTACCTGTGAGATAAACATTTCCTTCTTTGTCAATCGTCATTCCGTCAGAACCCATCGAGCAAAACAAAGTTTTTTCGCTTAAAGTTCCGTCTTCTTTCATTTTATATTTATAGGTTTTTCCGGCACCAAAATCAGAAACATAAAGTTCATTTTTTTTGCATTTCCAATAATGCCGTTTGGTTTTACAAAAGTTGTATCAACTGTAATTATTTCCCCATTTGGTTTGCGCAAATAAAGATTTTCTTTATCGATTTCCTGTTTAAAATTCTTCCAGTAATCTCTCACATATAAAGGATCTGTGAAATAAATAAAACCTTTATCGATCCATAAATCGTTTGGTCCATTCAATCTTTTTCCGTTAAAATTACTTAGCAAAACTGTCTTAACTTTATTTTTAGAATAAGATAAAATTTCGCCATTTTCATCTGAACAGGTTAAGAGATTTCCTTCCGAATCAATATAAGTTCCGTTGGCGCGTCCTGTTTTATTTAAAAATTCGGAAATTTGATTTGTCTCACAATTCCATTCGTAAATTTTATCATTTGGCTGATCTGTAAAAAAAACATTTCCGTTTAAATCTGCAGAAGGACCTTCCGTAAAACTAAACCTATCAGAAATTAAAACGGGAGTTTCATTCGGTTTCGTAATATCTTTCTGCACAGAACAAGATGAAAGTGATAATACAAGAGCGCTATAAATGATAAAATTCTTCATAAAACAAAACTAATAATTTATCATTGAAAAAAATTGAATTGAGAACCAAATTTTATAATCACTTTTTTTTCTCTTAAAAAAAGCATTAAGTTTGTAATAATTCTTTTTATGAAACTCAATTTACCAGAAAAACTTTATTATTCCATCGGCGAAGTGGCAAAGGCTTTTGATGTAAATACTTCATTGATAAGATATTGGGAACAGGAATTTCCTATCATTAAGCCAAAAAAGAATAAAAAAGGAAATCGTTATTTTACTCCAAATGATCTTCAAAATCTCCAGATTATCTATCATTTAGTTAAAGAAAAAGGCTACACTTTGGATGGCGCTAGAGTCGCGTTAACAACAAATTCTAAAATTTCTGAGACTGTTTCAATGATCGATCGGCTTCAATATGTGAAAGCTGAACTTTTAAAATTGAAAGATTCTTTAGATTAGTTTACATTTTCGCATTTTATTTTAAAATTTCATATAAATTATTACATCTTTTTGTAATTTTATTGCAAATTTTAAAATAAATGAGATCAAATCTACCACAAAAACTTTTTCGTAAAAATTTGTGGGTTATTTTAATTCTTGTTTCATGCATTGTAAGTGCAAAGATTTATACAAAATTTTTTGTAAAATCCGAAAATCCTGATTTTTCAAAAATTCAGTTTTTAAAGATAAAGGAAAATTTACCGGAATTAAAAATCAAAGATTTTGATCCAAATCTTTTATCATTGGAACAATGGCAAAAACTAGGTTTATCTGAAAAACAAGCTGAAACCATTTTAAAATACAAACAAATCGTTGGTGGAGAATTTAAATCCCAAGATCAACTGCAAAAGTGCTACTCTATTTCAGCGGAAAAATTCGAGCAAATTCAACCTTTTATTTTATTGCCAAAAAGTTCAAAATCTTCGGATGCTTTTGCGAAAAATAAATGGGAGAAAAAGGAAATTAAAGTCAACAAAAAATTTAATCCAGATTCTTATTCTCAAAAAGACTGGGAGAATCTTGGTTTTTCCGAAAAGCAATCTGCCGGAATTTTAAAATATAAAAATTACTTAGGCGGAAGTTTTGTGAGCAAAGAAAAACTGAAAGAATGCTACATGATCAACGAAGAAAATTTCGTTAAACTTTCATATTATTTAATTTTACCTGAAAAAACACCTTCAGATTTTAATCCTTATAAAAGTAAATTCGCAAAGGAAAAAATCAAAATAAAATATCAAAATTTTGATCCGAATTTATTAGATTCAAAAGGTTGGATGGCGCTTGGTTTTTCTGAAAAACAAGTTTTAAATATTTTAAATTACAAAGAAAGATATTTGAAAGGCAGCTTTAAAACTCTGGAAGATATTTCAAAATGCTACATGATCTCGCCGGAAAAATTTGAGGAAATGAAACCATTTATTAAGTTAAATCCGCAAAATATTATTGCTAAAAACACTTCAATTTCTCAAGTACAAATTTCAACACCAAGAACTGATTTTAGCAAAATAGATTTAAATAAAATCAATTTTCAGCAGTTAAAAGAATATGGATTTACAGATAGAGCTGCAGGAAGTTTTCTGGGATTTAGAAAAAAACTAAATGGATTTACTTCAAAAGATCAGATTTTAAAAACTTATAATATTGACATTGAATTAACTAAAAAACTTTTGGAAATCGCTCAACTTAAGCCTGTAGAATAAAAAAATCTGCAACTTTCGCTGCAGATTTTTTAGAATTATTTTTTAATTATTTTAAAACTTTGATTATCAATTTTTAACATATAAATTCCTTTTTTCAGTCGATCAACATTGATAAACGCTTTAGTTCGGAAAGGTTCTTTTTCGCTTAAAATTAATTTCCCGGAAAGATCAAAAATGTGCGCAGTTTTACTTTTGTTTAACTCTAAACCTTTTGCAAAAATTTGAGATTCAGTAATTGGATTTGGATAAATTATAATTCTGTTTTTATCAGAAAAAGCATTTTCCGAAGTACTTAAGTTTCCTAAATTTGCACAGTAATCAGCTGGATTTTTTTCCCATTCGGCAATATTAAAATTGGAATTTGGCTGTAACACACTGTTTAATCTATACAAGGAAACGTTTTCCAAATCTGAAAAATTATTGGCATCAAATGCACCAAGCGCATCTACAGTCGTTGATTTGTAGCGAAGTGATAAGAAATTGGTCCCATCAAAAATTAGAGATGGTGCATCAGATACGAACTTGGCCTGGCTTGGTGAGTAGCAGGAGAAATTTGCTTTTTGATTCATCATTACAAAAGTCTCATTATCTGCAACTTCTCCTTCTAACTGCAAAGGATCTTCAAAATAATAGGCAGTTCGTTTGAACTGAATGCTTATGCTGTAAGAGTCTAAATTGACAGAATGCCCTGTTTTATTCGTTATTTCAAGTGCTTTATTGTTATCCGTTCCTTCCAGATATTTCGTAATAATTAAATCTTTTGCGTACGTATCAGTTGTATAAGTTAAGATTGGTAAAATATTACTTCCCACAGACTGCATATTAGAATTATTGTAAGATTTTACTGTGAAATTATAATTCAAAGATGGTGTCAAATGATCTACGGTAAAAGAATTATTTTTTGAAGTGCCAATTTCAACGCCATCCTGATAAATTTTATAACCTACAATTGATGCGTCTGACGGTTTAACCCAAGATAAATTAACAAAATAAGCACTTACTTTTGATGCCGTCAAAACAGTTGGAGATTGCGGCGCAACTGTGCTTAAAGTTTGATTCCAAATAAGATTTACCCATTCCGGATGGTCTATAAATGGATTTCTATTTTTTTGAATACCATAGATTTCATTATTACGATCAATTTCTCTTTGCGACACAGGATCATCTTGATTCCATTGCAAAAGTTGTTGTAAAAACCACGGATCAAAAGCATGTTCCATAGTTCCATCTAAAAAACCTACATCTGTAGTTGCATCCTGAGTAACTGTTGAATAATATTTTAAGGCTACAAAACTGGATAATTTACTTTCATATCGCACAGCAAAATACAAAATCATTCTGGCAATATCTCCGCGAAACTCAGCAATTGGCTCATAAACACGCCCTTTATAATCACTTCCGGGATTTTCACGATTGCCTATTTTAGACGTGTTTGAAAAAGTATAAAATAAATTAGCAGAGGTGGTTTTCGAAATCCCATAAGGATAAAAATTTCTTAATTGATTGATCTTTGCATCCGCTGGAACTACAAAATGCAGATCAGAATACATTGGATAGGCGGAATTAAAAGTAAATTGCGGAACGATATGTTCTCTGTTTAATGCGCTTCCTTCGCCAGCAGCACCAGCTCCAACTATCGGATGTGAAAAAGCCTGATTATCCGAAGGAAAAAATTCAATTTTATCGGGACCTGTTGGATTTTCTGCATAAATGTCCAAATAAGAATTGTCTTTTTCGTAATATTTATCAAGATCTGTTACGCCGTACAATTGTGGAAGATCACTATCATAGTTCCAACTTATGGTTTTGTTTGATATGATATTATATAAAACAGATTTCAATTTGTATCCATCTAAGCCTGCTGTTGCATCATAATAGCCGGGAGGAATTTGCGCGAACGAAAAAAAAGGTATAAAAACAAAAAATAAAAGTTTTTTCATAGAGTATAATTTTGATTTCAAAGGTATAAAACTTTTCATCCTCCTATATTAATGTTGAATTAAATTTTTAACATCAAATTTCGGCTCATATCTGAAGATAATTAATGAAATGTTGATAAAATTTAATTATATTTGCACCTTGAAAATTTAAAGAAAATGAGTACGATTTTTACATTATTCATGGTTTTAATCATGATTTTGAGTGTTTTATTAGTAATAATTATTATGGCACAAAATCCAAAAGGTGGCGGACTTTCCGGGACTTTTGGTGGCGCTTCACCAGCTCAGTTTGGTGTGCAGAGAACAAATGATTTTATGGAAAACGCAACCTGGACTTTGGGTGCTTCCATTATTGTTTTAATCATCATCAGTGTTGTGATAACAGCAAAACCTAGTCAAATGACTGCTCCACAAGCAGTTCCTCAAGGTAGAACTGCTCCGGCGCAACAAACTGCTCCGACACAAAATACGACTACTTTACCGGCTCCAGCACCGGCAGGAAAATAAAATTTTAAAATTTAAATAAAAAAAGAGATTCTCATTCGGGAATCTCTTTTTTGTTTACCTTATATTTTTCCAGACTGTGTTTTAAGTTTAAACCCAAACTAAGAATAGTAAATTTAAAAGGATTTTTTGCTTTATAATATTTACGAAGAAAAATATGCATCGCGCCATAAAAACGCTTTAGGTAAATAAGATCTTTAACAGAACTTTCGCCTTTAAGATGTAAAATTGAATATTTGCCGTAATAATAATTTTTATAATTTTTTTGAAGTAATGTGTAGCAAAGATCGATATCTTCACCATACATAAAGTAAGCTTCATCAAGACCGCCAATTTCTAAATAAACTTCTTTTTTTATGAGTAAAAATGCGCCTGTTATCACTTCTACTTCAGCAATTTCATATTCAGCAACGTCATTTCTATAATAAGATTTTAAATTATTTGTTTTCAAATTACACATTAATTTTTCAAAAGAATTGATCATGTTTGGAACGGCACGCTTACTTTCCGGTAAAAATATTCCGTTTATATCATGCATCCTTACACCAAGACACCCAAAATTAAGTTTAGAATCTGCAAAATTTAAAATTTCATTAATGTAAAAACCCTCAAATTCGGTGTCTGGATTTAACAAAAGTAAATAGTCACCATTCGCAGATTTTGCAGCAAAATTATTAGCCACAGCAAAACCATCATTATTTTCGGATGCTATAAAATTGACTTTCGGGAATTCTGCGATCAGGTTTTTCCAGGTGTTATCTGGACTTTTATTGTCGATCACAATGATTTCAAAAGAAAGATCTGTCAGGTATTTTTGCAGAGATAAAAGACAATTTCGCAAAAGAACTTCCACGTTATAATGAACGATAATAATACTTAACCTCATATTTCTTCCGAAATTTTTTTAAATTTAAATAAGATGAAAAAACTATTTACCTTGAAATTTTAAATATTTATTTCTCGCTAACCTGAAAACATATTTAAATTTATAAAAAATAAAATAGCAAACATATTCCGAAAAATTAATTCGTTTCAAATCAAAAACTTCCTTTAAATTTTTTTGAAAACCTCTTTCCATTTCAAATAAATTCGCTGACAAACCTGAAACGCCGAATGATCTTTTCCCCTCGCCTGCCAAAACTAATTCTTCGTTCAAAATAAACATATTATTTTTTTCAGAAACTTTTAACCAGTAATTTAAATCCTCCGCATATCGCTGATTTTCATTAAAAAAGCCACTGTTTTCCAACACTTTTCTTTTAAATAAAACAGTTGACGGCTGTGTTTCGTTTCTAAACATCAGTTTTCTGAAAGTAACTTCAATCAAATTATTACTAGTTAAATTATAAGGAAATTTAATAGATTGACCTTGTCTTTTGCAACCAATAAAATCAATGTTGAAATTCTTATTCTCCAAAAGGAGCATTTGTCGCTCGGTTTTCTCCGGAAACCACTCATCGTCGGCATCAAGAAGTGCAATAAAATCTCCTTTACAAATTTTTAGCGCTGTATTCCTGGCTCTTGAAACGCCGCCATTTTCCTGACCAATTAGTTTTATATTTTGATGTGGATTTTCTTTAATAAATTTTTCAATTAATGTTCGGCTATTGTCAGTTGAGCCGTCATTTACAACGATTACTTCAAAATCACCTTTCCATGTTTGATCTTGTACGGACAGTAAACTTTTAACAATCGTTTTTTCGGCATTAAAAACAGGAATTATTACAGAAATCACTTTTCTAGGAATTAATTTTTGCTAAATATAAAGAAATTAATCCTCTTCGTTATAAGGAAGTCGGTTTTGAATAGATCTTCCTAAAGATATTTCGTCAGCATATTCCAATTCATCACCGACCGAAATACCGCGCGCAATTGTAGAAAACTTAACGCTAAAAGTTTTAAATTTTTTATAAATGTAATAGGCAGTCGTATCGCCTTCCATTGTGGCGCTAAGTGCAAAAATAATTTCTTTTAAATTGTCTTTTTCAAGCTTTCTTTCAATACTTCCAATATTCAACTGACTCGGTCCCACGCCTTCCATTGGTGAAATTTTTCCGCCAAGAACCAGGTATTTTCCTTTAAATTTAGACGTATTTTCGATAGCCATTACGTCGCGTACGTCTTCCACGATACATAATATTTCTTCGCTTCGTTTGGGATTGCTGCAAATTTCACAAATTTCATGATCTGAAAAATTATGGCAACTTTTACAATATTTGATGTCGGTCACCAGTTTTTTTAAACTTTCACCTAAAAGTATTCCCTGAGATTCGGGTTGTTTTAAAAGATGCAATGCCAAACGAAGGGCAGATTTTTTACCTATTCCGGGTAATCCCGATATTTCTTCAACTGCTTTTGCCAGTACTTTGCTTGGATAATCCATGTTACAAAAATATAGATTTAATAAAGCTTTTCAAATATTTTTATTTTTTATTTTAAATGGAATTAAAAAAAAATCTTATTATTCTAAAATTATATATTTAGCTAAAATTTAGGTTTCTTTGTATCTTAATGATCAAAAGGTATATTAAATGAGCGGTTTATTAGACTATTTGCAACTCCATCAGGGAGAAGAAAGCAAAAGTAAAGTGATGGAAAGCGTTAGAAGTCAGATTTCTTTCCGTGGTGCAAATTTATGGATTCTGGCCTGTGCTATTTTTATTGCTTCTGTGGGTTTAAATGTAAATTCTACAGCTGTTATAATTGGTGCGATGTTAATTTCTCCGTTAATGGGACCAATTGTAGGAACCGGTTTCGCTTTGGGAACTTACGATTTTACTCTTTTAAGAAAATCAATTAATAATCTCCTGATCGCTACTTTTGTAAGTCTTTTAGTATCAACAGCTTATTTTTATCTAAGCCCTTTTAAAGAAGTACAGTCTGAACTTTTATCCCGAACTTCTCCTACAATTTATGATGTTTTAATTGCTTTTTTTGGCGGTTTGGTTGGCGTAATTGCCATCACAAGAGTTGAAAAAGGAAATCCGATACCAGGCGTTGCGATCGCGACAGCGTTGATGCCACCGATTTGCACAGCAGGTTATGGTTTGGCAACGGGCAATATGAGCTATTTTTTAGGTGCTTTTTATCTTTATTCTATCAACTGTTTTTTTATATGCATCGCTACTTTTTTTGTAGTAAAATTTTTAAAATATCCCTCCGCTTTAGTCGATTCAAAGTACGAGAAGAGAATTAAATATGGAATTTCAATCCTGATTGTGATCATGATCGTACCAAGTTTTTATCTCGCCTATAACTTATTTAATCAAAAAAAGTTTACAAAATCAGCAGAAGAATTTATTCAAAAAGAATTTGACAATAACGGCTACACGGTTATTTATAAAAAGATAAATTATAACACCACTCCTAAAAGTATAGATCTGGCCTTTTTAAGCAAAAAATTTACTGATGCGGAGATTTTATCTTACAACAAAATGTTGGCTAAAGATGGAATTTTTGGTGCTAAATTAACGATAAGACAAAACAACACCGATTTAAAATCAGAAATTTTAAGTGAAATTAATAAAAATGATACCAACATTTCTGAAAAAGACATTGCCCTTACAAAAATCCGTCAGGAACTTGATAATTATAAAATAACAGATTCTACCCTCTTAAAAGAAATCAATATTCTCTACCCGACCATCGGAAATGTTTCATATGGAAAAATAGAGCAATATCCACAAACGGACAGTGCGAAACTACAGTTCGTGCTCGTTTATACAGGTCAGAATATTGATGAAAACCGCATTAAAACATGGTTACGAGAAAGGCTTCACGAGAAAAATGTTGTTTTAATAAAAGAAACAGAAAAGTAGTTTTCAATTCAATATTAGAAAAGTAAAATTTTAACAGATATAAGCTTGAAATTTAGCCTTTGTCTTATATTTCATTTAAATTTGTAAAAGTTTGTAAATAAACAAGCATTTCAAAATTTGAAAAAATTTTAGATTAAAAACAGGCATTATTTAACGGTGAATATCCACAACAAAAAAAAGCTCGTCAGCTTTCTTAAATATAAACGTGAGTTTCAAAAATTCGGACTAAAAAAAGTACGGAGCTACGAAATCGTACTTCACTGGCTAAGCAATCGTCTGAGCAGAAATCAATTTTTAATTCTTTCCGGTATTTTAGTGGGCTGCACTGCCGGTTTAGCAGGTGTTTTGCTTAAAACTTTGGTGCATCAAATTCATTACTGGATCGTTACAAAAGTTCATTTTGAAGATCAGATCTTTTTTTATGTTGTTTTCCCATTTTTAGGAATTGTTCTCACCACGCTGATTGTTTTAAGTATTTTTAAAGGAAATGATAGAAAAGGAATTGGCGCAATTTTGTATGAGATTGCTCAAAACTCAAGCGTCGTTTCATCGGTAAAGATGTATTCTCAAATAATTCAAAGTGCTGTAACAGTGGGTTTGGGTGGTTCCGCAGGATTAGAAAGTCCGATTGCAGTTACAGGTGCGGCGATCGGTTCAAATTTTGCGCAAACGTACAGATTAGGCTACAAAGAAAGAACTTTACTTCTGGCTGCGGGTGCTTCGGCAGGAATTGCATCGGCTTTTAATGCACCAATCGCAGGTATTATGTTTGCTTTTGAAATATTATTGACAGGCGTTGTTTTTTCAGATTTCATTCCGCTTGTTGTAGCAGCTGTTTGTGGCAGTTTATTGTCCAGAATTTTACTTCAGGAAGATGTTTTATTTAGATTTTATGCGCGCGAGTCTTTTGACTACCACAATATTCCATATTATTTAATTTTAGGTATTGCATCAGGTTTTTACGCACGATATTTCGTTTTGGTCTTTACAAAAACCGAACATTTTATAAATAAATTTAAATTTTCCCGACTTAGAAAAGCGATGATTGGTGGCGCGGCGCTTTCATTACTTTGTGTTTTATTACCACCACTTTTTGGTGAAGGTTATGATACGTTGAAATTATTAACTAACGGCGATCCATCAAGTATTATCGAAAACAGTTTTTTTGGTTATTTAGATTTGGGAAGTTGGACGGTTATCATATTTCTGGCTCTTGTTTGTATTTTAAAAGCATTTGCAACCTCAATCACTATTTTTAGCGGTGGAAATGGGGGAAGTTTTGCACCATCCCTTTTTGCTGGCGGAACTTTAGGATTTTTATTCGCGATAATCTGTAAACAGTTTGGATTGAGCGATGTTCCCACCAGCAATTTGGTTTTAGCTGGAATGGCCGCGGTAATGAGCGGTGTGCTTTACGCACCTTTGACAGCTATTTTTTTAATAGCAGAATCCAGCCAGGGTTACGATCTTTTTCTTCCTTTAATGATAGTTTCTGTTATTTCTTATTTAATGGCAAGATGGTTTTCCCCGATAAATCCCGATTTAAAACCTATGGTAGAACAGGGAAAAATTTTCACAAATGAACATGATAATAACCTGATTTATTCTTTGCATTTGCGTGATTTCATCGACTTTCAGTCTCAAACTATAAAAGCTGACGCGCCTGTTTCTGAATTATTTGAACTGATAAAAAATGGTCATAAAAATATATTTGCCATCGTTGATAATGATAATCGTTTACAGGGCGTTTTAACAATGGATGATATTAGACCTTATCTTTTCAATAAAACAGCAGATCTTCCTGTTAATATTCAGCAGATCATGAAAGTTCCGCCAGCGGTGGTTAATTTACGTCAAAGTGCTGTGGCAATTCTTAAAACTTTTGATGATACCGCTGCATGGCATTTACCGGTTGCTGATGAAGATGATAAATTTGTCGGTTTTATTTCAAAATCAAAAATTCTGACGAGTTATCGGGAACTTTTGAAAGATTATTCTTAATTTTTATAAGAAATTTTAAATCTTAAAATAAACAGGTCTCAAATTAAATTATTTAAAAATCCTGATTAAATTAAAAAGAGCCTGACAATAGTTTTTTAATTTTATTATCAGACTCAATTAAATTTATTTTAAACGGTTTTAATATTCTTTAAATATTTCTCCTCAATATCTATCATAAAAGGCTGATTGTAATAGCGTTTATTATTTGCTTTATAAAGCGCATTTGCCAAAGCAGCGATTGCCGGCGGAAAAGGTGGTTCACCCAGACCGGTTGGATGAACGTCATTTTCAACAAAATGAACTTCCACATCACGTGGCGCATCATTATTTCTCATCAACTGATATGTGTTATAATTTTTCTGCTCAGGTTTACCGTTTTTAATAGACAACTGCGTAAAAAGTGCGTGACCAATTCCGTCAACAGTTCCACCTTCTATCATATTTGAAGCTCCTAACGGATTGACAACTATTCCACAATCAACAGCGCAATATACTTTTTCGATAATTGGTTTTCCGTTGTCCATACGCAATTCCACAATATCCGCGACGTAGCTGTTATGACAATAGTAAGCAGCAACACCTCTACTAACATTCGGTTTTGGCTTACTCCAATCTGATTTTTCTTTAACTAATTTTAAAACTCCTGCATAACGTTTTGCATCATAATCATTCTTTTTGCCAACTGGATTTTTAATAGCGCGGTCAAAAAGTTCAAGTCGAAAATCAATCGGATCTTTTCCCGCTGCTTCTGCAACTTCATCTAAAAAAGCCTGTTCTACCGCTCCCATAAAATTGGAATCCGGTGCACGGAAAGCTGCTGTCGTAATATTCGAATTAACAGTCCATTCTTCCGCCAAGTAATTATCAACTGCACCCGCTGGAAAACGGTTTTCATATAAAGGACTATCCGGAATACCACCAACTTTTTGATGATAAGCGATCAGATTATTATTTTTATCTAAAGCTGCGCGAAAATAAGCCAGGTAAGTTGGGCGATAATTCCCAAAAGTCATGTCATCTTCTCTCGTGTAAATTAATTTTACAGGTTTTTTGATTTTTTGAGAAATCAGAGCAGCTTCCAGTAAATAGTGTCCGTAAAGTTTTCTACCAAAACCGCCACCAATACGCGTCATTTGAATATCTACTTGATCTAAAGTTAAACCCAAACGTCTTGCGACAGATTTTTCCATAAATTCGGGCGTTTGAATAGAACCTTTAAGTTCAGCTTTATTTGCTGTAACGTCAGCATAAAAATTAAGCGGTTCCAACGGACTGTGCGCCAAATATGGTGCGGTATAAGTACTTTCAATAATTTTTGCCGCATTTTTAAATGCCGTTTCAGGGTCTCCGTCTTTCCGAACTTCTTTACTTTTTTCTTTATTTTTAGCGAACATTTGTTCATAATGGCTTTGCGTATTTTCCAAACCAGAAGGTACTTTCGTCACTTTACCAGGTTTTCCACCCATTCCCTGAGATTTAACTTCATAAGAATCAAAAGGAATCCATTCTGCCGTTATTAATTTTTTTGCTTTCATGATTCTCCAAGTAGAATCACCTGTGATCACTATAAATTCAGGAAAAGCAGAAGTATCAAAAGCGCCACGCTCAAAATCTTCAGGATACGCATTTAAAGAAAACACATCAAAAATACCTTTTGACGCAAGTGCTTCTTTTGCTTCAAAACTTTTCAATTTCATCCCAAAAGCTGGTGGATGAAGTACTGAGGCAAAAACCATATTATCTCCGTAAACATCAAGTCCAAACTGTGCTTTTCCGGTTACAATTCCCGGCCCTTCCACATTAAACTGAGGATGTCTGACGATATTAAAATCTTTGATATTCTTTACTTCCACTTCTTTTGGAACAGGAATTTTTGCCGCAGCGGAAGCCATTTCACCAAAAGTTGCTTTTTTACCGCTTTTTTTATGAGAAAGAATTCCCATATTAACTTCAATTTCTGAATCCGGAACATTCCATGATTTTGCCGCTGCCTGAACTAACATTTTTCTTACGGCAGCTCCAGCCATTCTTAGCGAATCCCAGCTTTCCTTGATCGACTGACTTCCGCCAGCCAATTGTCTGGTAAAAATAGCTGTATTTAAAGGTGCCTGAACTACTTTTACGTTTTTCCAGTTTACACCTAATTCTTCAGCAACGATCATCGGCATAGAAGTTTTTACGTTTTGACCAACCTCCGGGTTTGGTGAAGCTATTGTAACTGTTCCGTCCGTATCAATTTTTATAAAACCATTAAGTTGAAAACCGCCTTTTATAGTAGGATCTTCTCTTACAACTGCTGAAAGCCAGCTAAATTGCAGCATCAATCCCGCACCACCCAACGCAGATAATTTTAAAAAAGAGCGTCTATTTAAATGTGTTTGTATTTTTGCCATTATTACATTTCTTTTGCGGCGGTTCTAATTGCCCGGTTTATACGTGTATAAGTCGCACATCTGCATAAATTCCCATTCATTGCACGTCTTATTTCTTCATCTGAAGGATTTGAATTTTCTTTTAAAAGCGCCGAAGCCGTCATGATCTGACCTGCCTGACAATAACCGCATTGCGCGACGTCATGTTCCAGCCAGGCTTTTTGCACCGGGTGATCGCCATTTTTTGAAAGACCTTCTATTGTTGTAATTTTTTTACTTAAAACTTCACTCACAGGATAAGCGCAAGATCTGATTGCTTTTCCATCTAAATGTACAGTACAAACGCCGCAGTGAGCGATGCCACAACCAAATTTAGTTCCCAGTAATCTTATATCATCTCTTAAAATCCACAAAAGCGGTGTATCTGAATCAACATCAACTGTATGTTGTTTTCCGTTTATATTTAAATTATATGTTGGCATAATCCAATTATTTTTTTATTTATATTATTTATTTGGCCGGAGCATAAGCACCATTATCGATCCATGTGTACCAAACTTTTGCAAATTCTTCATGAGATAATGGCGGCAAAGTTCTGCCACCGCCCATTAGCCAGCCACCTTTTACCAAACCATCTTCAGCATGTTCTCTTAAAGCTTTCATATCTTTTCCGCCGTTTTTTTTGGGATCAACAAGTTGTATCGCCAGTTCCCTTGCAGATTTTCCCTGAAAAACCATTTTCATATTCATTGGTGGTAAATGCCAGTCAGGATTTCCCGGTGGCGTATTTTCTCCTGGAACACCTTTCGCAGCGTGACACGTAATACATTGCATTGTTGCAATTCCTTTTCCATCAACACCTCTTTCAGGTAACATATTGTGGATATGACTGTCATCGCCCTGCAAAGGAATATCTCCGGAAGGATGGCAATTCATACATCTTGGACTCATTAAAACACTGTAAACTTTTTTAAAAGCTTCAACTGATGCAATACTATCCTTTTTCTGAGATTTTATAATTGAAGAATCTCTGCTGTCAACAGCTGTCATTGTTTTTTCAGTTGTCGCGTAGACAAAAATTGAAACGCTTAAAATAGAAAAAGCACCAACTTGAAAAAAAATATTCTTTTTTCTTTTATTTATATTCATGTATTTTTTTATTTGAAATTGAACTTTGTGAGAATTACCAATTGACAAAATTTTTAAACTTTAATTTAAAAAACTATCAATAGGTTTAAATACTATCGTAAATCTAATAAAATAGTAAGAAAATTTACTTAACCAAATCCAATTTAGACTCATTCTAAATTCGGAATTTATCTGATTTTTTGAATGATCGGATTAAAGGCTTTTGAAGCAACATTAACAAAATCACCGATAGAAATATCAACAAGATCAGAATCTTCCGCAATTATTTTTACAAAGTTTTTTTCTATTAAAACGGTGATAATATTCAAAAATCCTTCTTTTTTAATATTAATAACTTCACCCGTAAACTGGAATTTTCCACTCACTTTTTTGTTGGAAAATATATCGATTGGTTTTCCATTTTCTTTGATAGAGCCATTTTCCAAAATAAAAATTTGATCTGCCATTTTTACAATTTCACTGATTGAATGGCTTACTAAAATAGTGGTCAATTTATATTGTTTGTGAATTTTTAAAACATAATCCTGCAACTTTAATCTCATTTTAAAATCAAGCGCCGAAAAAGGTTCATCAAGTAATAAAATTTTTGGCTGCCGAACTAAAGTTCTCGCCAATGCCACCCTTTGCTTTTGTCCGCCGGACAGATTCTCAGGTTTTTTATTTTGCAATTCTTTTAACTCAATTAATGCGATCAATTCATTTACTATCTTTTCATTTTGACCTTTATCCAAAGCATAAAGTAAATTTTCACGAACAGTCATGTTTGGAAAAAGCGCATGATCCTGAAATAAGAATCCAATATTTCTTTTTTGCGATTTTAAATTAATATTTTTTTCACTGCTAAATAAAATCGCATCATCAATCAAAATACTACCTTTTTCAGGTTGCATTAATCCGGCAAACATTCTTAGAACGGAAGTTTTTCCTGCACCGGAATCACCATATAATGTTGTAAATGAACCTTTTTCAATAGTCATTTTAATATCCAGATTCATCATTCCGTTTTCTGAATCTAATTTTTTTTGAAGATTTAAATTTATCATTTTGAAATACGGTTTAAATAACCGCCATTTACCAAATAAACAGACAGTAAAATTAGAAACGAAATAATAAAAAGTATGAATGAATAAGTATTTGCGGCGGAATAATTCAGCATTTCAACTTCATCATAAATAGCGATGGAAGCTACTTTTGTTTGCCCTGGAATATTGCCACCAATCATTAAAACAACGCCAAATTCACCGATTGTATGGGCAAATGAAAGTATTATTCCCGTTAACAGCGACGGTTTTATATTTGGTAAAAGAATCTTAAAAAGCGTAGTCGTTTTTGATTTTCCCAACATGTATGATGCTTCCGACAGGTTTTTAGATAAATTCGAAAATCCGGATTGAATTGGGTGAACCATAAATGGCAAACTGTAAATGACAGATGCGATGACTAAACCCGGAAAAGAAAAAATTAATTTTAAACCAAAATAATTTTCTAACCAGGCTCCGAAAGAATTTGCCGGACTGAAAGCGATCAAAAGGTAAAACCCCAAAACTGTTGGCGGCAAAACCAAAGGCATACTTACCAAAGTTTCAATGACAGGTTTTATTTTAGATTTAGAATTTGACAGCCAAAATGCAAGTGGAATTGCCAAAAAAAACAATAAAATTGCCGTTATGAATGCGAGTTTAAAGGTCAAAAATAAAGGTTGCCAATCTATCATTCGGAGATCATTATTTCATTTGTTTTGATAAGCGCTGTTACTTTATCACCAATTTTAAGTTGAAGTTGTTCTACCGCAAATGTCGTAATAATTGATTTTACAAAGCCAATTTCGGTTTTTATTTCAACTTTACTTAGAAGAACATCTTTTTCAATATTAGAAATAATGCCGGAAATTTTATTCTGCATACTTATAAAATCTACATTTCTCTTCGCAAGAACGACTTCAGTTTCTTTAAAATAAAGATTTACCGATTGATTTTCTTTTAAATAATCTGCAGTTTCCGGGGTTTCCAGCAAAATGGTTTTAAATAAAACATCGTCCACAAGAATTTGCACCAAAGACAAACTTTCTGAACTTTCAATTTTAGTAATTTTTCCCTGAAATGTGTTCATTTAAATTTTTATTTATAACCGTAATTTACCATAATTTTGTTTGCATCAGGAGAAAATAAGAAGTCATAGAATTTTTGTGCATCTGCATTTTCGGCATTTTTATGCTTTATTACAACAACGCCTTGCGCAATTGGCGAATAATCACTTTCATTAACATCGATCCAGCTTCCTTTTCCTTTCATTTCAGGTGATAAAACTACAGATTTTGCAGTAAAACCAATTTCTGCCGCTCTTGAAATTATAAATTGATTGGTTTGAGAAATACTTTCCCCGAAAACAAGCTTATTTTTTATAACATCGTAAAGTTTCATTTTTTCCAAAACTTCCACCGTTGCCTTTCCATACGGCGCTAATTTTGGATTTGCAACTGCAATATGTTTAATTTTATCTGTTGTCAAAATATCAAATGATGGTTTTACATCTTTATTAATTGACCACATGACTAATTTTCCGTAAGCGTAAATTTCTGGTTTTTTAATCGTAAATCCAGCTTTGTAAAGTTCTTCTGGATACTTCATATCTGCAGAAATAAAAATATCAACTGGTGCATTTTGCTGTATTTGCGCGGTTAATTTGCCTGAAGAACCAACATTTGTTTCACATTGAATACCTGAAATTTCTGTGAATTTTTTAATTAAATCTTTCATGGCGAACTGCATATTGGCGGCAACTGCAATGTTTAATTTTTTAGTTTCCTTCTCCTTACAGGAAAAAATTACAAAAAAAACTGCTAGAAAAAGAGGAAGTAATTTCTTCATTTTAAAATTATTTTGATTTAGAAATATTAATTTTTTGTGTTACACCCAGCCAAATTATATTAGCTTGATTGTAAGTTCCAACTGTTTTGGTCGAAGCAAACTGATTATTATAGGTTAAAGATGCTGAAAAATTTTTGTCTAAAGTAACGATCGTTCCAATGAGCAGGCGGTTTTGATCAAAAACATTACTTACAATCTCCTTTCCTGCATTGATCATAATTTCATCTCCAACACTCAATGCAACATTTTTTGTTGGATCTGTCGAAGATAATTTAAAAACTGGAACAGTAAATAATAATCTGTAGCGAAACCTAAAATTAAAATCACTTCCAGATTTGATTTTATCGTCAACTACAGGGTTAAAAAAACGTTCTTCTAATCTAAACCTGTGCTGAATTGTTACCGGCTTATAAATAGTGCTCATATTAAATTCCTGATATGGCCGAAATTCTACCCTGTTTATTTTTCCAGAATTGTCATAAAATCCCAAATGAGCAAAACCGGCACCTACAGCCATACTGCTATTAAGTTTGTAATAAATTCCCGTTCTCACAATATATTGCGAACTATTTTCAAGATCATTTTTCCAGCGAAAGCCGCCGTCTGTGAAGAGCGTCCATTTATCGTTGAATTTTAATTGAGTGTAATATTGGATCCACTGTTGGTTTTCCCGGTTAACTTTTTTTTCCTGAGCAAAACTTTTTAATCCAACGAGAAAAGATACCAAAATTATCATTCTTTTAAACATAACAGTAAACTTCATTTGTATTTTATATTGGTTTTGTGGCTTTAAAAATACTCAAAAAGTTAAAAATATTTTATTTTGAATTTACTAAATATAAAAACATAGATTTTTTTCGTCAATAATATTTAAATTCTCACATCATTCAAGCTATAATTTTACATTATTAAAAATTAAAATGGAAATATTTTCTTATAAAGTAAAACAATACCAATTAATTATAGTATTTTTATTAAATTAGGTTTTTAAAAAAAATTGTTATGAAAAAATTAATTATAAATTTATTTTTTATTTTTCAATTTCTTTTTATACAAATTTCCTACTCTCAAAATTACAATCTTACTAATAGTTTTACAACAAAAGATGGCTTACCAAGCAATTTGATCTATGAAACCTTGCAGGATAACAGTGGATTTCTTTGGGTAGCTACTGACAATGGAATATCCAGGTTTGACGGTAAGAGATTTATAAATTATTCTACAAAAAATGGATTACCTTCTAATGATGTTATCCAGATCATCAAACAAAATGATGGTACGATCTGGGCAAATTGCTACAAACAGGCGCCAAGTTATTTTAATGCGCAACTTAATCGTTTTGTCTGTTTAGAATATGACGCTTTTGTTTTAGAAATAAGTAGTGACTTGTTTAGCATGATCTATAAGATTTTAAAAAATGAGTTGTTTTTTGAGAATTATAACGGAAGTTTCATTTTTAAAGAAGGTAAAATAACTAATAAAAAAAAATTCAATAAAGTTGATATTGAAAATAGAATTACTGAGATCTATTTGAAAAATCAGAAAATTGTACTTAAACAAGATATTAAAATTAACGGAATTGACAAAAATGTAACCAGTCAATTTTATAAAGAAAATATCTACTTGGGAAGTATAAAAATTGACTATAAAAATCAATTAATTAACAGTCAGGTAGATAATAACTCTTTATATTGGTTCACTAAAAATAAAGTATATCAAACTCAAATTATTGATTTAAAGCCTTTTAAATATAAAAGTAGAAATATAAATATTTCTAAAAATATAAAATGGCATACATTTTCCGAGGGGAAATTAAATATCACATGTACAGATGGAACCGTTTTGATTTATGATGAAAAAACACTGCAATTATGCAGTACCATTAAAAATAAATTTAATGTAAACACTTCCTACGTCGATCATCAAAATAATGTTTGGGTTTCTACAATAAACAATGGTTTAATGTATTATACCAATCAAAATATAAAAAAAGAACAATTTTCTGATAGAGCAATCACCAATTTCTTATGTGCTAAAATCTCAGATAACGGGGAAATAATTGCGGGTAATTATCAGGGTGAAATTTATGTGAAAAAAGGTAAAAGCGAACAAAAATATAATTTTAGCCAAATAAAAGAAAATAATCTTTGGATCAGAAATATCCATTTTTTTCCAAAAAAAACTATTGTAGTTTCCGATAATGGAATATTAACAAATTTTAAAAAAAACAGCACTTTTTTAAATTCAAGAAATGAACGGTTAAATATAAAATCTTCCCTAAAAATAAATGAAAGTGACTTGATTTTAGGCAGCATTCAAGGTTTAATAAAATATAATGTAATTACAGAGAAATATGCAATTTTAAATTTCCCAAAGGAAAGAATACTTAATTTAAAAAAAATTAATGACTCCTGTTTTTATTTTTCTGCCAACGAAGGTTTGTATGAATATCATTTAAATAAAGATAAATACCAACTCCTTATTTCAAATAAAAACTTTAAAAATGATAAAATAGAATATTTTGAAAATATTTCGGCTTCTAAAATCTGGATAAGTACTTACAAAGGCCATTTATTTTTTTTAGATCATCAAAAAACAGTGCTTAAATTTATTAATGACAGGAGACTTCCACTCAATATTTCAAAATTAATACATATTGGAAATCAACTCTGGATCGCTTCCAAATCAGGAATTTATGTAGTGAATTATGATGACTTAAAATCTATTTCTGTTTCAAAAATCAGCACTTCAGATGGTTTAACTTCTAATGTTATAAACTATCTTGACTATAAAAAAGACACTGTATATGCGGCCACAGATATGGGTATTTCTAAAATTCCATCTAAATTCATTAAGACAAATTTTACGGTAAAACCTCATCTTATTGATGTAAAGATAAACGGCAAAAATGTTGCTTTAAATTCAAAATATGATCTAAAAAGTAATGAAAATAATATATCTCTAGAATTAGCAGGTGTAGATTTAACGGGGCATTTTAAGAATTTTCAGTACGCTGTTAATAGTAATAATTTCACAGATATTAATGGAAATTTTCTAAATCTTCAGCTTTACAGTGGTTTAAATAAGATCATTATTAGAGCGACAAACGAAAATAATGAGGTTCAAAAAGATCAAATTGTGTTAGTTTTTGATATTGCAACGCCTTTTTACAAAGCCATTTATTTTTGGATTATTTTAACGATCCTTATTTCTGCTACCATATTTTATTTAGTAAACAGACAAAAATTTTTAAGACAAAAAAGAAAATTTCTACAAAGATTAGAAATTGAACGTGACCGCAATAAAATTACCTCAGATTTACATGATGATCTCGGCGCGTCATTAAGTAGTTTGCAGATTAACAGTTCGATTGCGCAAAAATTATTTGACAAAAATCCTTTAGAAGCCAAAAAAATTCTTAAAAAAATTGAATTTCAAGCGAAAAATATTTCAGAGAATATTGGGGATATTATTTGGAGCTTAAAACCTACCAAAAATGAATTTATGTCGCTAAGCACGAGAATTAAGAAAATAACGAGCGAAATTTTGGGCAGTTCAGATATTAATTATAAAATACAGATTGATGAAAAAATTAATGATGAAATTACAGATTTTTCAGCAAGGAAAAACATTATCTTGATAATCAAAGAATGCCTAAATAACATTTTAAAACACAGTGGGGCAACAAAAATGAACCTCATCATTGAAAAAATTGATGAAAATTTTTTAATCGAAATTTCTGACAATGGTATTGGTTTTAAAGATTGCGAAAATAAAGGAAATGGCTTGACAAATATTGCAAAGCGCACAAGAGAATTAAATGCAAAACTCGAAATTTTGTCTTGTGATGGTACAAGCATAAAATTGGAAGTCCCTACATTTAGGGAAGTTTAAATTGCTATTTTACTTCTAAATTTGTTTAATAATTTAAAAAATTAATGATCCGCATATTTGCATTTGACGATAGTACTGAAAGACTCCAAAGTCTGAAAGCGCTCATTTCTTTAAGCGACAATTTAGAATATGTTGGCGAAGCAGGAAATTGTGAAAATGCATTAGAAAAAATGGAAAAATATGTTCCAGATGTAGTTTTAATGGACATTAATATGCCCGTCGTCAATGGTTTGGAGGGTTTGAAATTGATAAAATCAAAATTTCCACAAATAAAAGTGTTGATACAAACTGCTTTTGATGATAGTGATAAAATTTTTAAAAGTATTTCTGGCGGTGCAAGTGGTTACATTTTAAAATCTGACTCTGCTACCCGAATTTTACAAGCTATAGAAGAAGTTTACGAAGGTGGCGCTGCAATAAACCCAGCAATAGCGAAGAAAGTTTTAGAATATTTCGCACCTAAAAAATCTGTGATTCTGACTGTAAAAGAACAGGAAGTTTTAAAATATTTGGCTGAAGGTAACAATTACAAAATGGTTGCAGACCAATTAGGCGTGAGTTATTCTACCATCAATTCTCACACAAAACACATTTACGAAAAACTGCATATTTCTTCATTAGGCGAAGCGATTGCCTGGTATTACAAAAATCTTTAAATTTTTATTTTTCATTTCAAATTTTACTTATCCCTATTTTTAGGGATTTTTTTGTGTTTAAAATTCAATAATCTTTGTACTACATTTTAAAACATAACTATGAAAACACTTCAAAGAATTTTAATGTTCTTCTTTGTGATATCAATTTGCGTAGTGCAAGCACAAGGAAAAACCAAAGGAAAAATAGTATATCCTGGTCCGAAAATGCCGAGACTTATACTTTCTGCTGGGTACGGAAATACAATTCCGAGTTCAAGCACAAAAGATGCTTATTTCACCAACTCATCTGGGATTAGTGGTGATTTATTTGTTCCATTTTTACTTTTTAGAAAAGGTTGGGATGGAACCGTAAAAGGCGGAAACTATGGATTTAATATTGGCGGAAGTTACAACTTCGGAGGTAACGGAAATCCTTCTCCAACTTTACCGGCTGCATTTCCTGTTACGGGTCAAACTTCAAGTTCCGTTGCTTATAGAGGTGTAGATCCAAAAAATCCTGGTTTTAGAATTGGCGGTGGTCCACAAGTCAACTTTTATTTAATGAATCACCTTCTTCTTTCGCCGATGGTTTTGGCAGAATATTTTAGTACCACACAAAAAACCTTAAGTGCGGTACAGACAACGCAAGTAAAGGGACAATCCACAGACTATAATCTTCTTACTTTACCAGAAACTAAAACTACAGGTTTTTCTGTCACTCCAAAATTGAGAATGTCATATTTCTTCGGAGATAATTTTGGAATTTTTGCTGATGCGGGATATATTTTCGGCCCAAAAGTTAACACACAAATGACATCTTTAAAACCAGAAGGAAATTCCAATCAAGCGGGACAATATAACCAACAACAACTGGATTTTGGGACGCAAGTTAAGAATGCTTTATCTACTTCTTACAGTGCTTTTGCGGTAAACATAGGTTTGAGTTTTGCTTTTGGCGGGAAGAAAGTGGGGGTGAAAAGTGTTCAGTCGCAAGGACAAACTTTTGGACAAAAAGTAGCCAGTGGCGTTGCATCAGGTATTACTGTGGTTTCGCAAGGTACAAAGAAGACAGATGGTAAAGGTTGGAATGGAGTTGCTAAAACTGATGACAAAGGATGGAACGGTAAAACTGAAGTAAAGGATAAAGACTGGAATGGAGTTGCAAAAAAAGATGGAAATGGAGCATCCGATGCAGGATATCATGTTCAGGAATTTAATAATGGTTGTACTAGAACCTGCACAGGAGATTGGTCTTCATTATCGGGAGGAGGTTATAGTTGTGATGGCACCGCGGGTCCTTTAAATTGTAATGGTATGGGTAATACATTATTGCGAGAAAACAATAATCAGAATAATCAAAATTTTGACAGTGATGGAAATATAAAACCAAAAATGACAAAAGCAGATTCAGGTAAAAAACAAGACAAAGTTGCCAGAAAAGGTTGGGACGGCACAGTAAAAGGCGGAAGTAAAAGAATTAAGGACAATGATATGCCAAAATATGCAACTGAAATTACTGCAGGTTCTCATAAACATTGGGAAGATTACGCATTCAGTTGCCGTCCAGGTGGTGGATTTGAATGTATAGTTCCTTTTGTTAAAGGAAGTAGCAGTAAATTAGAAATAGATCAATCCAAAGGTTTTGGATGGGCAATAGAAAATGAAGAGGGTAATTCTATGATAATATTTAATCTGACAGAAAACAATCTTTCGCCCGCAACATATAAATCTCTAGTAAAAGATAAAACTATGGAAGTTGTAGATAATACTTTTATCCCAAAGGATTTTGTAAAAAAAATGTTTTTAGATGCAGGTATAAAAGATATACCAACCGAAGTTAAAATCCCGCCTGGCATCTATAATGTAGATGTAAACGGTAATCCTCAACCTGATAATTTTAAAGTCAAGATTACTATTACAATTACAAAAGATCCCTTTATTATTAAAATAAGAATCGAAGTATATTAAAAATCAAGTTGAAAAATGAAATATTAATCGAAAATAAATTTTCTAAACAAGTACAGTTTTTGAAAGAGGTTGCGAACAGACATTTTAACAATTAAGTGCTAATAGAAAAATCCTTCGATAATTTCGAAGGATTTTTGCGATCCGGACGGGACTCGAACCCGCGACCTCCGCCGTGACAGGGCGGCATTCTAACCAGCTGAACTACCGGATCAATTTTTTTAAAAGAAATTGTAACTTTTTGCGATCCGGACGGGACTCGAACCCGCGACCTCCGCCGTGACAGGGCGGCATTCTAACCAGCTGAACTACCGGATCTCATGCAAATAATTTTTACTTTATTTTGATGACTGCAAAAGTACACTTTTCTGATAAATCTGCAAACAAAAAAATAAAAAAATGCTTTCCCGTAAAGAAAAGCACTCATTATCAAGGTAATTATTTTTATAAGTAAGCAGACAATTTCTCCGCTATCACTTCTTTCGGGGAAACACCAACTAATTTATCTACAACTTCCCCATTTTTAAATATTAAAACTGTAGGAATATTTCTGATGCCATAATCCATAGAGATTTGCTGATTATTATCTACATCAACTTTTCCTACGATTGCTCTACCTTCAAAATCATTAGCGATTTCTTCCACTATTGGACCCAACATTCTACAAGGACCACACCACGCTGCCCAAAAATCAACCAAAACTGGTTTATCTGAGTTTAATACTGTTTCCTGAAAAGACTGGTCTGTTATTTCGATTGCCATTTTATAATATTTTTAATTATTGTTATACAAATTTACTTAATTTTTTATAGAAAGAAGGCTTCGTTATCTATACTGACTATTAGCATTTTCTATCTCATGGGTTTTTGTGATTGATATCAAAATTTCTACAAAACGGTCTATTTCCGCCTTCGTAGTATTGTGTGAGAAAGAAATTCTTAAAGGTGTCCCGTTTTCCATATCATGTTCCTCCAAAACCATCATCATTACCATCGAAGGTCTTGCTGCACCTGATGAACAGGCACTTCCCTGTGAAAGTGCAATACCTTCCATATCTAATTTCAGGCCGATCATTGCATCTTTATAAGGTAAAAGTGTACTTAAAACGGTATAAAGACTTTCGCTTTCCTGATCACTTCTTCCGTTAAATTTAATACCTGGAATATTTTCTTTTAATTGAGAAATAGTATAATTTTTTATCTCCTGAATTTGATTTTTGTAAGTCTCAAGATTTTCGATGGAAATTTCCAGAGCTTTTCCTAAACCTACGATTCCTACGACATTTTCTGTTCCTGCACGCAAAGAACGTTCCTGCGGTCCGCCGGTGATAATTCCTTTTAGGCCCGAAGCTTTTCGTACAAATGCAAAACCGCTTCCTTTTGGACCATGAAATTTATGAGCGCTACACGAGGCAAAATCAATATTTATTTTCGAGAAATCCAAATCTAAATGCCCAATAGTCTGAACTGTATCAGAATGAAAAAGCGCATCGTATTTTTTACAAATATCTGCCGTTTTTTCGATATCCAAAAGATTTCCGATTTCATTATTAACGTGCATTAAACTCACCAAAGTTTTCTTTTCTAATTTTTTTAAAGCCTCTTCCAAATCATTTAAATCAATATCTCCTTTTTTATTTGGTCTTAAATAAACCACTTCCACGCCGAAAAGTTTTTTTAGTTCCTGAACACTTTCTGCGACGCATTTGTGTTCTAAGGGTGAAGTGATAATTCTCTGAACACCCAAATGATGAACGGCCGATTTCAGGATCATATTATTTGATTCTGTCCCGCAAGAGGTAAAAATGATTTCTGAAGGAGAAACTTTTAAATATGTTGCAGCTTCGCGCCGAACTTTTTCAATCAAAGTTTTGGCTTCCTGCCCAATGCTGTGCGTAGAAGATGGATTGCCGTAGCTTATTTTCATCACATCAACCATTGCATCAATGACTTCCGGTGAAAGCGCTGTGGTAGCGGCATTGTCTAAATATATTTTATCCATTTACTGGGAATTATTTAAAAATTATTTAAGTTTTAAAAATGAGAAAAATCGTTCAAAAAATAAAAGCACTAAGTTAAGAAGATTACTGCAGGACCTGTGATGATTAATGAAAAAATTTGTAATGTCCTTCGTTGGCGTATTTTAAAAGTGCATCATCACCGGAAGTGTCACCGAATGCAATGCTTTTGTCAAATTTTTTATCACCCAAAACCTCTTTTATTCGTCTAACTTTTTCTTCACCGTTACAATTCGCACCTTTAAATTTACCGGTAAAAATTCCATCTTTAAATTTTGCTTCGGTAGAAATTAAGATCATATTAAATTTATCCGCAAAAGGCTTTACCCAAAGATCCAAAGATGCCGTTACCAGATAACTTTCGGTTTGCTGCCGATCCATATTATGAATAAATTCCAAAGCATTCTCACGGATGAGATCCGGGTAATTTTCCTTAAAAAAACTTTGTGCTTTTTCTTTTAAAAATACTTCGCTTTTGCCTTTTAGAACAGAAGCAATAAAATGTCTTTTTACCTTTTCAGCCTTCGCCAGTTTAAACTTCAATAGCATAAAAACAGGAATGTGAAGTAAAAATTTAGCAGCAAATCTATTTTGATCGCAGTGCCGCAAAAACATAAACATAGTGTCTTTAGTCGTTAAAGTGCCATCAAAATCAAAAAAATATACCTTTCGCATCTGCATTTTTATAATTTTAATTTTTTAAAAATAAATTCAGGAATATTTCTGATAATTGTCATAATAATGAACCAGATCGGTAAAACGTAAGCCACATCTTTTTTACTTTTGTAAGCTTTGTAAATACAATCTGCGGCTTGCTTGGGCGATGCTGTCAATTTCGGATTTAATGGTAAACCTTCGGTCATTTTTGTTGACATAAAACCAGGTTTCACCGTTAAAACATGCACTTTTTTTGTAAATAAATAATTTCTTAAACCACTTAAATATGCTGTTATTGCTGCTTTTGCGCTACCATAAATAAAATTACTTTGCCGTCCTCTTTCGCCCGCTACTGATGATAAGACAATTAAAGTTCCGGTTCTTTTTGCTTCCATTTTTTGGGAAAAATAATTCAGTACAGGAACTAATTTCGCGTAATTAATATTGATGATTTTTTCTGTATTTTTATTATTGTAAAGACCAGTTTCAGAATCTTCACCCAGAAAACCTGTTGCGCAAAACAATAAATTCGACGAAATATAATCCAGTTTTCCGTAATCAATATCCTTTTCAATATTTAAATTGACGATTTCGGCGTGCTGAAGGTATTTTACATCTAAATGTTTTACAAACTTTTGAGTAATTTCCGGATTAGAAGTGAGCAAATAAATCACCGGAAATCTTTCGCCTTCACCAATTACTTTTTCTACAAAAGCCTGCGCAATTTCAGAATTTGAGCCTAAAACGATCATAGTTTAAAATTAATTGTGTTTAAGAATTCTTTTTTGCTGCAATGAATTAAACTTAGGATTATTTACATTTTTTAAATAATCAGTTAATGAAGACCGACTCATGCTGTCTTTGGCTAAATAAATTCTGCCGCCGTAAGTCTCCACAATATCGTCCAGTTTTGATACTAATTTTGATAAATTTTTATTGACTTTAAAATCAAGCGCCAAAGTGTAACCTTCCATCGGGAACGAATTGTAGGCTTCTGAATTACTTTTTCCAAATAGTTTTAAAACCGCCAGAAACGAACCATTTCCACTTTTTGAAATAGTTTCCAGAATTTTTTTCATTCCTTCTTTTCCATTTTCTTTTGGAATTACCATTTGATACTGGATAAAACCAGATTTTCCATAGATTTTATTCCAGTCTTTAATAGCATCTAAAGGATAAAAAAAAGTTTCATAATCGATGATATTTTTTAAAAATTTTGAACGTTGTTTAGCATAGAAAAAATAATTAAAAATCTTAACGCTTAAATTATTTAAAACAAAATCCGGAAAGAAAAACGGGACGACGGGCGAAAATTTCTTTTTAACCTCAAAAGGTTTTTCTCTGGCTTTTTGTGGAAGCTCGCTTAATAGAGCATGTTCGCCACGCATCATGATCGATCTGCCGCTGTTTTTTCCTTTTTGAAGACAATCTATCCAGGCAACAGTGTATGTCCAATTTTTACTTTCTTCAAATAATGTAAAAATTTCATCAAGATTTTCAGCTTTTATGCTTTCCTGACGAATGTAGGAAGTTTCAATTTTTTTTAATTGAAATTTAGCACTTAAAATTATTCCTGTAAGTCCCATTCCACCGACAGTTGCCCAAAATAATTCCGCATTTTCGGACCGTGAACATTTTAATATTTCACTTCTTTCATTCATTAAAATAAATTCTATCACAAATTCGCAAAACGAACCTTCGAAATGGTGGTTTTTTCCATGGATATTTGCGGCTATAGCGCCACCAATTGTGATTAATTTAGTTCCAGGCGTTACATATAAAAAATATGATTGCGGCACAGAAATCTCTAAAATTTCCGACAGTAAAACACCTGATTCACATTCTAAAATACCGTTAATTCTGTCAAAAGATATAAATTTATTTAATCTTTTAGTGGAGAAAATATGTTCAGCCAAAGAAGAATCTCCATAGCACCGACCGTTTCCACGTGCAATGATATCATTTTTTCCAGTGAGATAATCTTGTATATCGGAATAAGATTCGGCAGATCTCACTTCTTTCTCAAATACAGGAAAATTACCCCAATTACTCACTTTTTGAATAAAATTCTGCTGCATTATTTGTAATAAATTTGAAGTAAAAATGAAATTAACCAAAGCACAAGAGTGATTTGGATATAACGGTCTTTATATACAATTTTTGTTGGCGATTCCGTTTTATTATAAACTAAAGTCTGTTGTAAATATCTCAGAAAAGCAAAAACTACAAAAATAACTGTATAAAAAACGCGCGGATGAAAACGTTGCTGAACTTCCGGCGAAAGGGTAAACATTAAATAGCAGACAATTGCCAAAGTAACGGAAATTGACAACGCAATGTCGGCGAACTGTACGTTGTAACCATCTAAAGCTTTCCTTGATTTCCCGGAGATTTGCGCATTTACAAGTTCACCACGTCTTTTTCCGAGCGCTAAAACTAATGCCAAAACGAAGGTTAGTAAAATAGCCCACTGAGAAATGTAAATTCCTGTAATGTAACCTCCGGCTAACACGCGAAGAACAAAACCTACGGAAATAATACAAACATCTACTATTGCTACGTGCTTTAATTTGAACGTATAAGCGATATTCATCAAAAAATAGAATAAGATTATTACGCAAAACTTCCAGATATTTTGATGAAAATATAAAAATCCAAAATATTTTAAAGTGAAATCAAGAAGAATCAGGGAAGTTAAAAGATAAATTGCGTTTCTTTTCGAAATAACGCCGCTAGCCAAAGGCCGGTTTCTTTTTTCCGGGTGTTTTTTATCCTGCTCAATATCGCTGTAATCATTTATAATATATATTGAACTTGCAGCAATAGAAAATATGATGAAAGCAAAAATGCTTTTTACCAAGAGATCGCTGTTCATTACATTGCCGGAAAAAAATAGTGGCGCGAAAACAAAAAGATTTTTCACCCACTGCTCTATTCTCAGCAACTTTAAATATTTAACCATTGTCTAAAATCAGCTGCAAAATTACTGATTTAAAAATAAAAAAAACTGCCGAAGCAGTTTCTTTATAAATATGTGACACTATTGTTTAGTTGCCATTATTTGCATCATTGATCATTGTTTGATTTGCCGTAATTGCAAATTCAACACGTCTGTTTTGTGCTCTTCCTGCATCAGAATCATTTGTTGCAATTGGATCCAGTTCACCTCTACCAACAGTTACCATTCTTGAACTTGCAAGACCTTTCGCAGACAAATAGTTTTTTACTGCTGCAGCTCTTTGAGCAGAAAGAGTCAAATTATAAGAATCTGTACCCGTGCTGTCTGTATATCCAAAAATATTGATATTAGTATCAGGATTATTTGCAAGTACAGTAGCTAATTTATCTAAGTTGGCTTGAGCAAGTGACGTTAAATTTGAAGAATTGAAATTAAAATTAACAGTATTTTCGCCTAAAGTAATTTTAATACCATCTCCCACTCTTTCCACTTCTGCACCAGGTAAAGTATCCTTGATTTCTTTTGCCTGCTTATCCATTTTATTCCCGATCACATTTCCTGCAACACCACCAATTACGCCGCCTAAAACTGCACCAAGGGCACTATTTCCACCTTTTCCGATGTTATTTCCTAAGATTCCACCAAGAACAGCTCCACCAGCTGCACCGATTGCGGTTCCTCTCTGTTGGTTGTTAGAATTTTTTACAGCTTCACAACTTGATAAAGCTAAAGTTGCTGATAAAAAAATCGCTGCAACGTTTGTTTTGTTAAATATTTTCATAATTTTAATTTTAATTGTTATAGTATTGAAAATGAACTTACTTCATTGACGTTCTCTGGAAATTGTAAGTTACTTTCACATTTTGTCCTTCAAAAGGAATATTTTGCTGTAAACTAAACTGATCAGTAGATTGGTTTAATAAATCTAAAGCATATCCTGAAGTTACATTTTTAGCTTTCGTACCGTCAACTAATTTTTTAAACATAAATTGGTTACCTGATATCACATCAATTTTTATTGGTTGTGAAACTGTCGGGCAAGAACCTCCACCATTGATTGTGTAAGCTCCGGAATAGTTATTTGGAATAAATCTCCAGTTACTTCCTACGAAGCACGATGCATCAGCATTCTCGTCAAAAGGTTTTATTTTAAAAGATTTATCATAATCTATACTGGTAATTTGCCAATCCCCTTTCATTTTCAGAAATTCTGCGCGGTTGGTTTGTGCCATTTTTGCCGTAGAACAAGATGTTAACGCAAATACAGAAACAATCCCTGTGAGTAATAAATTTTTCATTGTTTTATTTTTTGTTATTTACCATTTATTAAAAAACCGTGCCACAAATTTTAACAAAAAAAAATCCGGCAAATGCCGGACTTTAAATTAAAATCAAATGTTTACTTTTTAACTTTCTTTTTTGCTTTTACTTTTTTTACGCTGGTTTTGACCGAAGATTTTTTGTAAAAGTTATCATACGCATAAACTGCAGCTTTATAGGTGTCAATCACACCACCGGAAACAGATACTTTATCAAACGTTTCTTCCGGCGCATCTTTAATTTCTGCATTAACTGTGGATTTATTTACAGTTTTTTCAAAAGATTCAATTAGTTGTGCGGGCGTTAAATTTGGCATATAAGCTAATAGAATAGCAGCAGAACCAGCTACAACGGGTGATGCCATTGATGTCCCGGCCAAATACTGGTATTTACTACCTGCAACTGAAGAATAAATTTCTTTTCCCGGTGCAAAAACATCAACCATCTTTCCGTTGTAATTGGAAAAATCTGCACGCAAATGAGCATTGTCATTTGTGCTCGCACCAACAGTGATGACGTTATTTAGAAATGCTTTTTCATCGGTCTGTTTTTTAAAATTTGTTGGATAATTATCTTCTTTTTCAAGATCATCGTTGTCATTACCGGCCGCATGTACAAGCAAAACACCTTTATCCTGTGCATATTTAAAAGCTTCCCAAACTTTTTCTTTACCCGGCGAAACAGATTTTCCAAAACTCATGTTTACGATTTTCGCACCGTTATTAACAGCATAAAAAATACCATTGGCAATATCCTTGTCTCTTTCATCACCATCTGGAACTGCTCTGATTGTCATAATTTTCGCAACCTTACTCCCTACACCATATTGAATCTCGCTATCATTTGGTTGACCTGCTATAATACCTGCAACGTGCGTTCCGTGCAAAGCGTCAGGACCTTCATAATGATTATTACCGTAATATTTTTCATTAATATTTGCATAATCATCACCAACAATAGAACGTGGATCAAAACCTAGATTATATTGTTTTGTCGCTTGTGGCTCGTAATAATCAAGCGCTTCTTTCATCTGAGCCTGCAAATAAGTCTGTACTTCCTGCGAAGATTTTCCTGCCACAGAAGGATCATTTAAAATCTGAGATAAGATCTGAGAATACCGTACATCATCCGGAGTTACAGGTTTTATGGCAGCAATAGATTCAGCAGTTAAATTTTTTCCATTTAAAAGTGCTACAACTGATGGAATAGCTTTCGAAAAATTACTATAAAATTCATATTGTTGTTTTGCGTCAACACTTTTTTTTGTGAAAAGATCTTTTGATCTTAAATACATTGCAAACTCTTCGGGCATTTTAGCCTGATTGGCTTTATTTTTTGCTGTCTCAGAACCTTCAAAGATATTTTTATACTGACGAATAACTCTTGTAATTTCCAGATTATCTACGCCAACTTCTCCATCTTTCCCGCCTATGAAATCCCAACCGTTAACATCATCAATGTAACCGTTTTTATCATCATCTTTCCCATTACCAGGAATTTCATTTGAATTGGTCCAAAGATTATTTTTTAAAGCGGGATGGTCTACCTGAACGCCGCTGTCTAAAACTGCAACAACCACTTTTTTCGGTTTTAAACCTTTTGATTCTAAAAATTTATAAGCGTTTGCAGTATTGACACCATACACTTTGGAAGTTGCAAAATCTTTATGATACCAAGTCATGAGATCTTTGTCCTGCATAGGATCTAAAGTTGAAACTGCAGTTTGTGCAAAACTTAAAAAGCCGCTAAGAAACAGAGCGGATATAAATAACTTTTTCATATTAATTACTCAATGAGTGATTTTTTAAATAAATTAAACTTTCCGGGCCAAGGTTGAAAAAAAGATCGCAGACCGAAAGATTTTCTATAAAACCATATTTTTCTTCAAAAATCTGATAATATTGTGAGAATTTTTGATCAGGATTATTTTTAGCCGAAAATGCTGAGCGCAAATCTAATGCCGAAGGTTCGCTCTCGTATTTGTCTGAAAATTGTAGATTTTGCGCAGTTTTTGATATACTGATCAAAATTTCAAGTGCGTTCAAATTAAAGTCAAAGAGAAATTTTTCTTTTTTTTCGTAGATCTTTGCGCAGCGGTCTTCGTAAAATTCGAAATACGGCGAACTTTGATAGGCGTTTTTTATGGATTTCCAATGTTGTTTTTGCCAGTTTTCATCGTACGAAATTTTCGTGTCTTTATAAAGTCGGCTTCCAGTATGATTAATAGGAATTACCAAAGTAAGCTTGCCGTTTGCCCCATAAATATTGGTTCTGTTGCGGTAAGTCTGTTTCGGAAAATTTTCAAATTTTTCTATAACCGGTTTTGAGTCTTTTTCTAAAAATTTCGAAAACCAGGAAATTGGCGGAAGATAAAAAAGAGGGAAAAGTTGATTTTCCAAAGTGATATTTTATTTAAAACTTTGTCAAAGTTCTATTATTTTTAATTTAAAACTTTGACAAAGCGGATGTTAATTTTTTTTACCTAAAAGTAAATTTTCTAAGAAGTAATAAATGTGTCTAGCCCCGATGGAAGCGGCATCCTTTTTTGGCGCGAGCGAAGCGAGCACCAAAAAAGATATAGCGGACAGCGGGATCAGCTTCTAAAAAAATTAATCTTCTTCTTTCTTTTTGCTGAATAATTTTACAAAATATTCCCAACCGAAAAAGAGGATCAAAATAAAAGCGGCAATCCACCAATAAGATGTTTTATTGGCATCTCCAGTGTTCGTTGCTTTGAACATTCTGTCCCAACGGATCTTGAACGGCGCCTGATAAGCGGATTGCGAATCACCAAAAACGCCCTGCAAACTTAGCCAGGTAAACATTGGTTTTCCCACGATATTTTCCTCCGGTACGAATCCGAAAAAACGCGCATCTAAAGAGGCATCACGGTTATCACCAATCATCATATAATAATTTTGTTTGATGGTATAAGTATTTGATTCTTTTCCGTTAATGAAAATTTTGCCGTTTTTATTTTCAAGTTTATTGTGCTCATATTCGGAAATTATCCAGCGGTATTCCGGTAAACTTTCCTGATTTAATGTTACAACATCGCCTTTCTTCGGAATTCTGACAGGTCCATAAAAATCAGTATTCCAGCCTTTATTTATTGGAAATATTGAATTTACAGTATCGATTTTTTTCTGAAAATCATCTTTATAAGCAATTCCGGAAGTTTCTTTATCCGTTATTTCTTCTTGTACAGAGACAACGCCTTCGAATTTTTTAAAATCAGCAGCGCGAGAGTCTGTCAATTGTACGCGGTATATGTAATCTTTGGCGTCTAAATTATATTTTTGACCGTAAATAGCAAAATACTGGGAATTACTGCTGATCTGGCTAACAGGAATAAATTCCATTGTTTTATATAGCGATGGAAAATCAATCTCACTGGTTGATTGCACAATGTAAGCGTGTTGCTCTTGCTGATCACCCAAAATATCTTCCGGCTTATTATTTACAAATAATTTTCCGGCTTTTATTTCTAAAACATCGCCAGCAACAGCAACACAGCGTTTCACATAAGGATCTTTCCTGTCAATTGCCGTGTGAACAGAATCCTGAGGATAATTGAAAACAACGATATCATTTCTTTCCACTTTTTCCCAGCCTGGTAATCTTAAATAAGGCAATTTAACGGCATCAACATAAGATTTTGGATCATCTTTTGGATTTCCTTTTACGCCTGTATCTGTAATCGTTCCTTGTAAAAATGGCAGTGCCAAAGGACGCATCGGCATTCTGAAACCGTAATTTAATTTATTAACAAAAAGAAAATCACCTACAAGTAGAGTTCTTTCCATTGAGCCTGTTGGAATCCCAAAAGGTTGCGTTACAAAAGTGTGAATAATCGTTGCAAACACTATTGCAAAGGTTATAGAACCAATAAATGTTTCTTTCTTCTGCACATTTTTTTCAGCGTCTGTTAAATAAAGATCATCTTCTTTATAAACTTCTGAGTCTGCAGAATAATTAACAACCGCCATGTAAATAAAAGGCAGTAAAACTGTTAATATCTGTTGAACAGTAGAAGATTTTCCGAAATGTTTCATTAAAAAAATATGAAAAACCGTCATCATAATCGGTCCAACGATAGGTAAATAAGCCAACAGAAACCACCATTTTGTATGATTTGTTTCTTTTAAAATCAGGTAGTAGTTATAAAATGGAATAAAAGCAAAAATTGGATTTAAACCCATTTTCTTAAATAATTTCCATGTAGAAATTCCCATTAAAACGCTGAGAATCGCGATATAGAAACAATATGTTAAAAAATAATTCATAAGAATTTTGTTTGTATTTTTTTCTGTGGTTAATTAGTTTACTGTAAAGTAAAAAAGTTACATTTTTACATTTAATTTAATTCTAAAACATCTTTCATTGTGAAATTTCCCGTTTTGCCCTGAATCCATTCTGCGGCGGTAATTGCGCCTAAAGCAAAACCGTTTCTGTTAAAGGCCGTGTGTTTTATCTCAATTTCGTCAACTTCAGATTTGTAAAAAACACTGTGAGTGCCGGGAACTTCATTCTCACGGATTGCAAAAATCCCCAGATTTTCATCCTGAGTTTCGTCTAGTTTCCAGGCATTAAAATCAGAATTTCTAATAATTCCTTCCGCCAAAGAAATGGCTGTACCACTTGGCGCATCTTTCTTTTGCGTGTGGTGAATTTCTTCCAGCTGACAGGAATAGTCTTTAAACGGCGACATCATTTGAGCTAATTTTTCATTTAAAGCAAAAAATAAATTCACACCCAAACTGAAATTGCTTCCATATAAAAATGCGGTTTTATTTTCCTCAGCGATCTTTTCGATCTCTGGTTTTTGATCAAGCCACCCCGTTGTTCCGCAAATAACAGGAATATTTTGTTCTAAACAGAATTTAATATTGTTAAAAGCTACTTCCGGATTAGAAAATTCAATCACAACATCAGGCGAATTCAAATTTTCCAATGTTGGCGTTTCACTTAATTTTGCTACAATTTCATGATTTTTAGCCAAAGCAAGATGCTCTATTATTTTTCCCATTTTGCCGTATCCGACGAGTGCAATTTTCATTTTTGATCTTATTTTTTTAAATGAAATTAAAATTTAAAATTCAGCGCGAGTCCTGCTTTTGATTGATTAAAACCAAAACCATCATTGATTATTGTTGGTGAGATCGCGAGATCCGGATCGTGCCTTCCTTCATATAAATGCGCGTCAACGACGGCATCGACAATATTTAAGATATATATCAAAGCTGTGATCGCAATCGCATAATCACGCTGCCTTTTTGCCTGATCCTGCGCATTTCCCAACACGTTTTTGTCAATTCCCGGCAGGTTTGAAAACTCGTGCTGTTGACCGTTGAGCTCAGCTATAAAAGCAGTTCTGTATCTTTTGTATTGATTGTCGTTGTAAAAAGTGACACCTAATCCTGTTCCTATCGCACCAAACACTACAGGAATTTTCCAGTATTTTTTGTTATAAAATTGCCCTAAACCCGGAAAAACAGCAGAATATAAACCCGCTTTTGTGGGATTAAATTTTGGACTTAAACCCGGTTTATTTGAAGATTTAATATCTGCAAGTACCTGAACATCTGATTTTGTGGAAGTTGATGCCGCCGGAATCGAATCGTTTGGCTTATAATCTGTCCGGATCGTATCATTTGGATTTACTTGTGAAAAACCAAAGGTGAAAAAAAACAGCAGAATTATTAAAAAAATTTTTTGCATTTAGTGAATATGTGCCAGAATTTGTTCCAATTCCTGTTCGTTATTAAAATCTAAAACGATCTTGCCTTTTTTGCCCGTTGCGGAAGATTTAATTTCCACTTTAACTTCCAGAATATCAGAAATATTTTTCTCAGCTTTTTTAAGATAATTCGGCAGATTTACAATTTTCTTTTCCTTTTTTTGTGGCTTCTTAAGTTTTTGAACCTCCAATTCAGCTTGACGTACGTTTAATTTTTGAGCCGTTATTTTTTTAAATAAAACACTCTGCAAACTTTCATCTTCTAAACTAATAATTGCACGACCGTGACCGGCAGAAATTTCCCCACTTCGGATCGCGTCCTGAACGACAGGATTTAAACGTAAAAGTCTGATAGAATTCGTGATCGTACTCCTTTCCTTTCCTACTCTTTGGCTTAAATTTTCCTGTGTTAAACCAATTTCTTCCAGTAATCTCTGGTAGGTTAAAGCGACTTCAATGGCATCAAGATCTTCACGCTGAATATTTTCAACCAAAGCCATTTCCAGCAATTCCTGATCATTGACCAATCTTATATAAGCAGGAACACTTTTTAAACCGGCTATTTTTGAAGCACGAAAACGTCTTTCACCGGAAATAATTTCAAATTTCCCACCATCTTTTCTTAAAGTGATCGGCTGAATTACACCTAATGATTTAATGGATTGCGCCAGATCATTTAAGGCTTTCTCATCAAAATAAGTTCTTGGCTGTGTCGCATTTGGATAAATATCTTCCAGCGAAATTTCCATGATGTTTCCTACTAATTTATCTGCGCCTTCGTCTGTTGCATTATTTATGGAACTTTTCGATTCGGCACTCAAAATTGCACCCAAACCGCGTCCCATTGCTCTTTTCTTATCTTTCATATATTATCTTAAAAGAAATTTTTGCCTCAATTAATGATTAACTAAATTTTCATTTTTAATTAAAACTTCTTCGGCTAACTGTAAGTATTGAATAGCTCCTTTGCTTTCTGCATCATACATCAAAATACTTTCACCAAAACTTGGCGCTTCACTTAAACGAACATTTCGGCTGATAATTGTATCAAAAACCATTTCAGGAAAATGTGTTTTTACTTCCTCTACAACTTGATTTGACAGTCTTAAACGGCTGTCATACATTGTTAAAAGTAAACCTTCAATATCAAGATCTTTGTTGTGGATTTTTTGAACGTTTTTTACTGTATTTAATAATTTACCCAAACCCTCCAAAGCAAAATATTCACATTGAATAGGAATAATTACAGAATCTGCGGCGGTTAAAGCGTTGATCGTGATTAAACCCAAACTTGGCGCACAGTCAATTATTATGTAATCGTAATTATTTAAAATTGGCTGCAAAGATTCCTTCAATCTGTATTCTCTTTTATCACGGTCAACCAGTTCAATTTCTGCTGCAACCAGATCAATATGCGACGGAATAATATCAAGATTTGGCGAACTTGTCTTTTGGATACAGTTCGCGATATCTTCCGAATTTTCAAGCAAATTATAAGTACTGAAATTTACTTCTTCAATACCTAAACCAGAGGTGGCGTTTGCCTGCGGATCTGCATCGATAAGCAAAATTCTCTTTTCTAAAACACCAAGCGCAGCTGCTAAATTAACTGCTGTTGTTGTTTTTCCCACGCCTCCTTTTTGGTTTGCAATCCCGATAATTTTCGCCATTCTGTATAATTAATTCTCAAAAATACGATTTTTTTAAATTTGAAATTGCGCGTAAAATCCTAAAAATAGTTAAAGTGCTAAATATTAATTTATTAACTAAAAAAAAATTATCCACAAAAAATATTCTTTGTGGATAAAATTTTAATTTAAAAATAAGTTTTAGTCAAATTTCATAGAAACCGGGAAACTGAAATAACTTCTTACAGATTCACCGCCTAATTTTGCTGGTGTCCATTTTCCTTTGATTGTTTTTAAAGTTTTGATGGCTTCCTGATTAAAATCTTTGTTTCCGCCATTCGCTTTTATATCTGAAATACTTCCGTCTTTTTCTACAATGAAAGTAAGGGTTGTCCGCATCACATCATCAACACCGTCAAAGCCTGTTCCGTCAAAATTATTGATCATTCCATTTCTGAAACCATCTAAACCTTTTGAAAACTGCGCTTCAACATCAACATGTTTTTTCGGTGAATTGTCAATTGTTTTTGGTAAAACCGGTCCGGTAACAGTCGGCGCGATTACATTTTCCGGTGGAGAAACACTCATTGTAGGCGGTGTTCCAACTGTATTTACTGTACCAATTGCTGTATCTTGAAAATCCTTCACAGAAGTTGCTGGAGTTTGTTTTACAGGATTTCTTGTTGGGGTTGGAATATCATATTTTGTTGTGGCAACTGCAGGCGCAATCGGCTGAACCTGAGCAACAGGCGGATGATAAATAGGTTCATCAATCTCAATAATCTGATGAATTCCTTCTGGAATCTTTGTTTTAATATCAGCTGTTTTAAAACCGTTTAAAATAAAAGGCGTTACTGCAATTGCTGCAAAGAAGATTATGCCGGCAAACATGGCTTTGGTCAACGTTCTGTCAGCTTCGTGGCGTAAGACATAAGCGCCGTAATTTTGATTTCGGTGCTCAAAAAGAACTTCATCCAATTGAAATTCCGGGTTTTGAAGAAAGTTTTTCATCTGTATAAAAATTAAAGGGTTATAAAAAATTATAGAGATTATCAGTTTTTAATTAAATATGTAAATACTTAAAATTAATTACAAGTTTTAAGCCACTTTTATAAGAAAATAATAAATTTTTAATAATATTTATGAGTTGCATAACAAATTGTATATATTTATTAACAACTTTACAATTATAGTTAGGAAGAAAAATCAATTATATGTTCGGTTTTATTTATTTAAATTTGAAAAAAATAATATTAATGGACAAAATAGATGCTCTAAATCAGGTTGCAGAATTTCACAAAACATTTAATGCACCGGTTTTGGATAAACCACAGATTCCCTCAAAAGAACGATGTGAGTTGCGGATTTCGTTACTTCAGGAAGAATTAAATGAACTTCAAGAAGCTATTGCGCAAAATGATTTAGTGGAAATCGCCGATGCTTTATGTGATCTTCAATATGTACTTTCTGGCGCAGTTTTGGAATTCGGGATGGGAGAAAAATTTGTTGAATTATTTAATGAAGTTCAAAGATCAAATATGTCAAAAGCTTGCGATAATGAAAAGGACGCAAATGACACAATAGAACATTACAGACAAAAAGGCGAAGAAGCCTATTCAGAAAAGTCTGGCGATAAAATAAATGTTCATAGAAAATCAGATCATAAAGTTTTAAAAAATAAATACTATTCTGCTGCTGATTTAAAATCTATATTAGAAAATTAAATAAAATCGGTAACAGTAAATAAGATAAATATGAAAAATATAAACAAAGCATTAATATTAGGAAGTCTCCTTTTTTTAATCCTGCACTCATGCGAATCTAAAAAAGTGATAGTCAACCGTGAAGTTGATTCTAAAAATGACGGCAAAATGCTGTTGGGAACACAGACATTAAATCAATTCCAAAAAGAGCCTTACGACACTTGGTATAAAGAAGAGCACGACGGTTATGCCTTTGATAATGACGCAATAGCCGAATTAAAAAAAGCCAAAATAAGTTCTTATAATATCACCGTGTTTTTAGGAACCTGGTGTCCAGACAGTCACAGGGAATTTCCAAGATTTATTAAGATTCTGGAAAATCTAAATTATCCGACGCAAAAGCTGACGATAATCGCCGTAAATAGAAAAAAAGAAGCACCAAATGGTGAAGAAGGAAAATTTAATATTCAAAAGGTACCTACTTTTATTATTTCAAAATACGGCAAAGAAATTGGCCGAATTGTAGAATCTCCAAAATCCGGCTGGCTGGAAAGAGATCTTTTGGAAATTCTAAAAAAAGATGACACTTCTATAAAAGGTCTTTTTAAATAATGGTTAAAAAAAGAAATTATTTATTCGCTTTCATTATTGGATCGATGGCAATGTTGCTCTTCTTTTTGGTTTGGCAAAAACTGACATCGAAAGCTGAAGATAAGGTGCAAAATGATTATTACATTATTACAAACCAGATCCGGAAGATGAACAAAATGGTGGTAATGGAGCAGGACTTTTCAAGTATGCAAAAAACAAAAATTTCTTCTCAGTTAGCGGGCGGATTTTTACCTGCAAGTGAAAAAGAGATTATCACTTTTACCAAAACGAACGCACAGGTTTCTTATGATTTAAACAAAATGAAACTTGAAGTTGACAGCATTGGTAAAAAATTGATCATTCAGGAACTTCCGAATGCAGATATTAAAATTATTCCAAGTGTAGAAATCCAGTCTTTTGATGATTCATTCTTTAACAGGTTTGATGAAAATGACATTAAAAAAATTACAAATTCGGCAAAGCAAAATGCAGTAAAAACGGTAAATCAAAACAGACTTCGAAGCGAAGGACGCGTGCAGTTAATCAAAAATTTAAATCAGATATTTGTTTTGGCCAAAGCTTTAAATTATAAAATTGAAGATAAAACCGGAACTTTAGATACCACAAAACTTTAAAAAATGGAAGATAAAAAAAACGCAATGGAAGATAAAAAAGAAAATCAGGATTTTCAGAATATTCCACAAAAGACATCAGAAAAAGGTGATCAAGACTTAAAAAAAGAGGACGTGAGAAAAGCTAGCGAGCTAAATGATGAAGGCAAAACTGATAATACTGAGAAAAATAATTAGTTTTTTAAAGTTAAAATTTTACTAAATCTTATTATTTTTAAATCTTTGTCACGATTCTTGTTGATTTTCAAACACCAAATCAAAATTATTAATTTAAATTAAAAACTATGTCTTACACTATTGTTGGAATGTTTCCAAAAAACGAGCAGGCTGAGAGCGCAACAGAAAAATTAACAAACCTAGGTTTTACTACGGAAGATTATCACGTTTCAAAGTTCAACAGAAACGGCACACTTGAAGAAAACGATTATTCTGCGGATGATCATCCTCATTTTCATTTTGAAGAAGAAGAAAAAACATCTGGTTTTTGGAACTGGCTTTTTGGGGACGAAGAAAACACTAAAAAGAAATACAGTTACGCTGCAACAAAGAATAATGTGGTAACAGTTTTCGCTGATACTTTAGAAAACGCCGAAAAAGCAAAAACTATTTTAAATGATGAAGGCGCGATAAATATTCATAATGAAAGTAAGAATTACGTCGCTAATCAAAAAGAATCTTCTGCTTCAAATTATAAAATTGATGAAGATGAACAGGCAAAAATAATCAGTAAAGCAAAAAATAATCTTTATTTCACAGATGAAAGAAGATATGTGATACAAAACCATGATATCGGAATGCGCGACGATATGGATTCACAGGGACATAGCAATGATCCTTTATAGAATTAAAATATAAAAAATCCCGGCAATAGTCGGGATTTTTTTTTGTCTTATTTTTAAAAATATTTAAACGTAAAAAATAATTTTAAAAAACCTAAATTTGCACCTTATAAAAATCTATGGAAAGTATTACAATACACGACAAGACCTTTGTTCCTTATATGAAAGATGAAGAAATTCAATCTATCGTAAAAGAAACTGCTTTAAAGATCTACGAAGATTATAAAGATGAAACGCCCGTATTCATTGGTGTTTTAAATGGTGTTATCATGTTTTTTTCAGATCTATTAAAACATTATCCCGGGAAATGTGAAATTGCTTTTATTCAAATGAGTTCATACGTTGGCACACAGTCTACAGGGATTGTTTACCAAAAAATGGATCTCACGAAAGATGTAAAAGACCGTCACATTATAATTTTGGAAGATATTGTTGATACGGGAAATACGGTTGAAAGTTTGTTTCAATACTTTACAGAAACCCAACGTCCAAAATCAGTAAAAATAGCATCCTTTTTATTAAAACCTGAAGTTTACTCCAAAGATTTCAAAATTGATTATGTTGGAAAGGAAATTCCTAACAAATTTGTTTTGGGTTATGGTTTAGATTACGATGAATTGGGCAGAAATTTAAAAGATTTGTACCAATTGGAAGACGGACAAATCAACCATTAAAAAAAACTTCTTACTTTTTACCTTTTACTTAAAAAAAATGATAAACATTGTCTTATTCGGCCCTCCCGGAAGCGGAAAAGGAACACAGGCAGAAAATTTAATCAGTAAATTTAATCTTAAGCAGATTTCAACAGGTGATCTTTTCAGATTTAACATGAAAAATGACACACCTTTAGGAATTTTGGCAAAATCTTATATCGACAAAGGCGAACTCGTTCCTGATAAGGTGACAACGGATATGCTGATAGACGAATTAAAAAAACCTTGCGATTGCGACGGCTACATTTTCGACGGTTATCCAAGAACTTCTTTTCAAACGGAATGTCTCGATAAAATCGTAAAAGAAGAATTAAAATCTGAAATTTCTATTTGTTTATCGCTTATAGTTGAGGATAGAATATTGGTTGAAAGACTTATCAATAGGGGAAAATCAAGCGGTCGAAAAGATGATTCTGAAGTTTCGATCATCACAAACCGCATCTCAGAATATTATAAAAAAACTGCTGAAGTTGCAGAACTTTACAAAGAGCAGGGAAAATATGTGGAAATAAATGGAGTCGGCGAAATAGCTGAAATCTCCCAAAAACTTTTCGCAGAAGTAGAAAAAATAAAATAGTTGACAGTTGTCGGCTGCTAGTTGTCAGAATTAAATTTTAATTTTCAACAAGCAAAACTGACAACCAACAACTGACAACCAACAACAAAGTTATGTCCAATTTCGTAGATTACGTTAGAATAAATTGTAAATCAGGTCACGGTGGTGGCGGTTCTGCGCATTTGCGCCGTGAAAAATATATCCCAAAAGGTGGGCCTGACGGTGGAAATGGCGGTCGCGGTGGAAATGTGATAATGAAAGGAAACGAAAATGAGTGGACACTTCTACCCTTGCGTTACACAAGACACGTTGCTGCAGGTCGAGGAAAAAACGGACAAAAAAGTCAGTTAACAGGCGCTGATGGCGAAGATATTTATATCACAGTTCCTTTGGGTACTATCGCAAAAAATGCAGACGGTGAAGTAATGGCTGAAATTCTAGAGAATGGTCAGGAAATCATATTATTTAAGGGTGGAAAAGGTGGAATGGGAAACGAGTTTTTTAAAACTTCTACCAATCAAACGCCACGTTACGCCCAGCCAGGCTTGCCCGGCGAAGAAGGAATGGTGACTTTTGAGTTGAAAGTTTTAGCAGATGTTGGTTTAGTTGGTTTTCCAAATGCAGGTAAATCGACTCTTTTAGCGTCAGTTTCTGCAGCAAAACCAAAGATTGCTAATTATGCTTTTACCACTTTAACCCCAAATTTAGGTATTGTAGAATGGAGAAATTACAAGTCGTTTGTAATGGCAGATATTCCGGGGATTATTGAAGGTGCTGCGGAAGGAAAAGGTTTAGGACACCGTTTTTTACGTCACATTGAAAGAAATTCTATTTTATTATTTTTAATCCCGGCAGATTCTGAAGATCATTTTCAGGAATATAAAATTCTGGAAAATGAATTGAAGGAATTTAATCCAGAATTACTAGACAAAGAATTCATACTTTCTATTTCAAAAGCAGATTTGCTGGATGATGAACTTAAAAAAGAAATTTCCGCAGAATTCCCAGAAAACAGACAACCTTTATTTTTCTCAGCCGTTTCTCAGGAAGGTTTGATGGAATTAAAAGATGCGATCTGGAAACAATTGCACGGATAAAATTGCTTTGGAACAATAGTTGAAAGTCTTTCAAAAAAAATTATGAAATATCTTATTGCCTTCACAGCCGCATTTCTACTCTTTTCTTGTGCCCCAAAAAACCAATCAAAATATTCAAAAATTGAATACAGCGCAGGCGCTTGTTACGGTTTTTGTCCGATATTTAAAGTGACAATTAATTCCGACAGAACCGCGATAATTGAAGCGGAAAGCAACACTTTTACAAAAAGCAACACAAAAGGTGGTTCCGGTGATTCCAGAGAAGGGACTTTTAAAACTGTTTTAAAAGAAGCTGATTATAATAATTTGGTAATGTTGATCAATCAACTAAACGTTTCTTCTTTAAAAAATAAGTATGGCAACCAAAATGTGACAGATCTTCCAACTTCGACTTTAGCTATTACTATGATCGGTGGAAATACAAAAACTATCGAAGATTATGGTAAACGCGGAACTCCGGAATTAAGAAAAGTTTATGACGTAATGGAAGCCTTGCCTAAAACACAAAACTGGATAAAAATTTCCAATTAATTTACATTTTAAATAAAAATTATCTAATTTATTTTTTAAATTCATAATTCACTTTTAAAGTGTATCTTTGCAAAATATTTCGCGGCATTCTTAGCCACAGTAATTTTAGATTACTCAATTTGCTTCTGCAAATTTGCTCAAAATGAAGAAGTAAAATACTTCATCCGCACATTAAAATTAAAAAACAAACAATTTGTTATTTACAGACTTAAAAATTATTAAGCCCATCTTAGATGCGCTTGAAAAACAAGGTTATGAAAAACCTACGCCTATTCAGGAAAAAGCAATTCCTTCGATTTTAGAAGGAAAAGACTTCCTTGGTTGCGCACAAACTGGGACAGGAAAAACAGCGGCTTTCGCCATTCCAATTTTACAAAATTTAACGGAAAGAAAAGCACCAAAAAACAATCAAATCAAAGCTTTAATTTTGACGCCGACCAGAGAATTGGCGATCCAGATTGAGGAAAACTTTTATGATTACGGTAAAAACTTACCCGTGAGAACTTTAGTAGTTTTCGGTGGTGTGAAACAGGCAGCACAGGAAAAAGCACTTCGCAAAGGCGTTGATGTTTTGGTTGCGACGCCAGGAAGATTATTAGATTTCATCTCTCAAGGGATTATTTCCTTAAAAAATATTGAAATTTTTGTATTAGATGAAGCCGACAGAATGCTTGACATGGGTTTTGTACACGATGTGAAACGAATTATCAAGATGATTCCGCAGAAAAGACAGACTTTATTTTTCTCTGCAACAATGCCTCAGGAAATTGATTCTTTGGCAAATTCGATTTTGACAAATCCAGTGAGAGTGAATGTTGCGCCGGTTAGTTCTACCGCAGAAACCATTAATCAATCAGTTTATTTTGTTGATAAAAATGACAAATTAGATTTGCTTACGCACATTTTACAGAACGATATTAAAGATTCTGTTTTGGTATTTTCCCGCACGAAACACGGCGCAGATAAAATTGCAAGAAAACTTCAAAGTAATAAGATTTCCGCAGAAGCGATTCACGGAAATAAGTCTCAAAATGCCCGTCAAAATGCATTGAGCAACTTTAAAGACGGAAAAACAAGAATTCTTGTTGCGACAGATATTGCAGCGCGTGGAATTGATATTGATTCCTTAAAATACGTTGTTAATTTTGAACTTTCCGACGTTTCTGAAACCTACGTTCACAGAATTGGTCGTTCCGGAAGAGCCGGCGCAGAAGGAAATTCCATCAGTTTCGTTGACGGTTTAGATTTGATTAATCTAAAAAATACTGAAAAATTGATCGGAATGAAAATTCCGGTTGAAAAAGACCATCCATTTCACACTGATAATTTGGTGGCGGAAAAAAGAGATTCCAACAACAAAGCGTTTACGCCGCGTCAAAGACCTTCTCAACCAAATAGTTCAAGTCACACAAAAAAGCCAAATAATAAAAGCAATTTTACCCGTAACAGATAAAATTTCACTTTTATAAATCTTAAAGTACTTTCTCCGGAAGGTATTTTTTTTGTTTAGAAGCAAGAAGATTATCTCTTTTTAGAAAATCATTCCCGCTGTCCACTATATCTTTTTTCCCGCTGTCGCGGGAAAAAAGGATGCCGTTCCCATCGCGGCTAGGTTGAAGGATATTTTTTTGTTCGACAGGACGTAAATTCTGCTTATTTTAATTTTAAAAAAATTAAATATCACTTCGAAATTACTAGAAAATAAACAAACCATTTTGTCATTCCGTAGGAATCTCAACAGTTTAGATTCCTACGGAATGACAAAAAACTTCCTGAATTTTTGTCTTATATTTTTGAAACAAAACTTTGTTATTATACAAAACCTGCAGCCCGACTTGAGTGGAAATCCTTTTTGCCTAAAAAAAACCTTTGTTCTTGTGAAAACTTTTCGAAGCAAAAAGATTGGGAACGGAAGGCGGAAATGTCTGCCAAAATAAAATATAAATTACGCATTCGACAAAGTCAAATGTCTGTCCAAAAAGTTGCGCTATTTTAAGTTAGAAAATCTTAAATTTGAACATGCGAAACAACAACCGTTCAGAGAAATTCCGGCAAATAGTAGAAAATAAATTTCAAATTTATAACTCACTTTTTATGAGTTTGCCTTATGACAAAATGAGTAATATCGGGATGTTGCTGCCTTTTTTATACGAAGAAAGCAAGGAAGGCTACGAAGCCGGAAAAACGCCGGAAGATATTTTAGAGAATTTTTTCACAAACCACACGCATCTAAAAACAGAAAAAGAAAAACTCGATCTGCTTTTTAAAATAATACAATATATCGAACGGCAAGTTGTGCTTTTTGACAGTATCGAAGACGCTGCTTTTCCACAACTGCATTCAGATTCTGACGCCGGAACTGTGCAAAACATTTTTGACCGCGCGACGCAACAAAATTCTGTGCAGGAAGTTCGTGACAAATTAAATGAATTTGGCGTGAAAGTAGTTTTTACCGCGCATCCAACACAGTTTTATCCTAATTCTGTACAACGAATTTTGCATGATCTTAAAACTCAAATTACGGCAGATTCCATTACAAACATTGATTTATTATTACAACAATTAGGAAAAACGCCTTTTGTAAATAAAGAAAAACCGACGCCTTTAGACGAAGCGATGAGCATTATTTATTATCTGCGCTACATTTATTACGATAGTTTGGGCGAACTTTTCACGGAAATAAAATCTGTTTTTAAAACTGAAAATTTTCACCTGAATGAAGATCTTTTTCAACTTGGATTTTGGCCAGGTGGCGACAGAGATGGAAATCCTTTTGTGACTGCAGAAATCACGAGAAAAGTGGCAGAGGAATTACATCTTTCAATTCTGAAATCATATTACAGCCATTTAAAATATGTTCGGAGAAGATTGAGTTTTAGCGGTGTTTCAGAAATTTTAGAAAAGTTGAGTCAGAAACTTTACGATGCTATTTTTAAAGAAGATTGTGATATTTCTGCGGAAGAAATGATTACCGAAATAAATAAAGCAGAAGAAATTTTATCTGAAAAACATAACGGTTTATTTAAAGAATTACTTGAAAATTTCCGCGATCGAATCAGGATTTTCGGGACGCATTTCGCCGGTTTAGATCTACGTCAAGACAGTAGGGTTTTACAAAAAGCAATCGATTTTCTTATTTCTAAAAGTGAAATCAATGAAAGCGAAAGTTTAACGGAAAATCAAAAATTTAAATATTTAATTGAAAATAAACCGGATTTTAATTTTGCAAACTGGGATGAAGATTTAACAAAAGATACTTTACAATCAATTGCTCAAATCACACAAATTCAGGCGAAAAATGGCGAACGCGGCATGAACCGATATATCATTTCTAATTCTGAAGCCGTAAAAGATGTGATGAATGTTCTGGCATTTTTTAAAGTGTGTCAATATGAAGATGATGAAATCAAAATGGATATTATTCCGCTTTTTGAAACAATGGAAGGTCTGGGAAATGGCGAAAGCGTGATGAAAGAATTGTATGAAAATTCTTTTTACAAAGCGCATTTAGAACGTCGCGGAAATCAGCAAACTATTATGCTTGGATTTTCTGACGGTACAAAAGATGGCGGCTATTTAAAAGCCAACTGGGAAATTTTCACCACAAAAGAAAAATTGACAAAAATCTCAAAAGAATATGGAATTAAAGTTGTTTTCTTCGATGGTCGCGGTGGTCCACCAGCGCGTGGTGGCGGAAAAACACACGACTTTTATGCATCGCAAGGAAAAACGATTGCTAATAATAAGATAGAATTAACGATCCAAGGACAAACTATTACGAGCGTTTTTGGAAATAAAGAACAGGCAAAATTTAATTTTGAACAACTTTTAACCGCCGGAATTGAAAATGATGTTTTTAGTAATTTTAAAAAAGAACTGACTGAAAATGAACGCACATTGTTTGAAGAATTATCAACTTTAAGTTTTGAAAAATACTCTTCATTAAAGGCAAATCCTCTTTTCGTGCCCTATTTACAGGAAATGAGCACTTTAGAATATTATGGAAAAGCAAATATCGGAAGCCGACCAAGCAAACGAGGCGGAAGTTCTGAACTTAAATTTGAAGATCTGCGCGCCATTCCATTTGTGGGAAGCTGGTCGCAATTAAAGCAAAATGTTCCCGGATTTTTTGGTGTTGGAACGGCCTTGAATCAATTTAAAAAAGAAAATAAATTTGAAGAAGTTAGACAGCTTTACAAAGATTCAGATTTCTTTAGAACGCTGATTTTGAACAGTATGATGAGTTTGAGCAAATCATACTTTCCGCTGACTTCTTACATGAAAAAAGATGAAAAATACGGCGATTTCTGGCAAATTTTATTTGATGAATATCAACTTTCAAGAGCTTTGATGCTTGAATTAACAGGATTTAAAGCTTTAATGGAAGAAGAACCTGTTTCTAAAAAATCTGTCGAAATCCGGGAAAAAATTGTGCTGCCTTTGTTGAGTATCCAACAATATGCGCTGATAAAAATTAAGAAAAATCCGGAAAATAAAGAAGCTTTTGAAAAATTGGTGATTCGTTCGCTTTTTGGAAATATTAATGCAAGCCGGAATTCGGCGTAGTTATTAACCAAAAACCACAAAGTCACAAAGATTTATATGTGTTCAGAATGTAGAAGATCATAAAGTTATAAAAAATAATATTTAAAACTTTATGATCTTCGATCAAATTTTTTGTCCAAATCTTTGTGACTTTGTGGTTAAATAAACCTACAAAATTTCAAATATTTTCTCAGCGTTTTCTGTTGTGATCCTATCAATTTCTGCAAAATCTTTTTGATAAATATCAACTAATTTCCCCACAACTAAATCGAGATAAGAACTTTCATTTCTTTTACCACGAAACGGAACGGGCGCCAAATACGGCGAATCTGTTTCCAAAACAATTTTGTCTAACGAAATTTCATTTAAAAACTGGTCTATTTTCCCATTTTTAAAAGTCACTACGCCACCAATTCCTAAGGAAAATCCCAAATCAATCGCGTGTTTTGCTTGCTCTAAATCCCCGGAAAAACAATGAAAAATCCCTCTCAATTTTGAATGTTTTTTTCGTTCTAAAACCTCAAAAGTTTCATCAAAACTACTTCTTGTGTGTATTACAATTGGTAAATCTTTTTCAATTGCCCAATCTATTTGCTTTTCAAACGCTTTTATCTGAATATCCAAAGTCGTTTTATCCCAATAAAGATCAATTCCTATTTCACCAATTGCGGGAAATTTTCTTTGATTTAAAAAATCTTCAACCAATTTTAATTCATTTTCCCACGATTCTGGTTTTACATAACAAGGATGAAGTCCGATCATTGAGAAAATTTGGTTTGGATATTTTGTCTCCAAATCAAACATTTTTTGATGACTTTGAGAATCAATTGCTGGTAGAAAAAATTTAGAAACACCTTTAGAAATGGCTCTTTCAATCATTTTATCGCGATCTTCGTCAAATTCTTCTGAATATAAATGCGTGTGCGTATCGATCATTTGTTGTACTGAAATTTTATTATTTGAAATCTTTAAAACTCTTAGGATTTTTAAAACTCATTAAATTTTTTGCGAAAACTTGCAGCCCGACTTGAGTGGAGCTCTTTTATGTGCAGCGAAGCGGAACAAAAAAAGCGGGAACGGAAGGCGGATAAAGCTGCCCAAATAATTTTAAAAGATCTTATGATTAACTTTGGCTTGTTGAGAAGCAATTTTAAGTTTTAATTTTTCCTGAAATTCCAGATATTTTGGATTTTTTGTATCATCTGTTTTATGTTCTAAAGCTTTTCTTATCTTCAAATTTTCACCGAAAAAACTTTTACATTCTTCCGTAAAATAAGCTTCCACAAACTTTTCCCAAATGTATTGAATGGCCTGGGAATTTGGATGAATCAAATCATCTTTATAGAAACGATAATCCCGAAGATCGTCAATCATCATTTCATAAACCGGCAAATAATTAACGTATTCAAAAGTAGAAATCACCTCGTGAAGCGCTGTAAATAGTTTTGCTTTGCTTAGTTGATTTTCTGTAATTCCATCTTTTGTATGACGAACCGGCGAAATGCTAAAGAGAATCTGAACATTTTCCGAACAAATATCTTTTAGAAGTGAGATGGTTTCCGATATAGAATCACAAATTTCTAAGTGCGTCAAATATCTTTTTTCAAAATATTTTGCAGGAATTTTATGGCAATTTGCTACTAATTTTTTCTTGGGTAAAAATTCATAAATGAAAGAAGTTCCCAAAGTTATAATTACAAAATCGGCAGATTTCAAAAACTCGTTACTTAGCTGAATCTGGTGGTTTATAGAATCTAAAGTCTGATGAGAAAATCTTGAATTATAAGTAGAATTGTGATCCAAAGAAATATATTCGCCATTAAATTTTATTAAATCCTCTTCTGTATAAAATTCTGCATCATGAATTTTTTTTAAAGCTTTATTTATTGAATATGGATTAAATAGGGTTCCAAAAGGGTTATTAAAACTTTGTAACTGTCCTTCTAAAAGTTTGGCAGATATTTCTGCGGAAAAACAGGAACCAATGCTGAAAATATTTGAGTTTAAATTGATTTTATTGGAGGAAATGGGAAGATCAACTTCCGTTCGAAATTTCATAATGTAATAATATGTGCGCGTTTTTTATACTTCTCTTTTTAGTAAATAATTGGCGAGTTCTACGAATGGTTTTTTTCTATCTTCAGAAACATCAATTTTAGCAAGAAACTCTTGCGCCAAATGATTGTGCTTTTGAATAAGCTGAAGCACCTTTTCTTCTACCCTAGTTCTGCGGAAAATTTTCTCAACACCATGAATTTTGTCAATGTTGTCGGTTTTTTTAGAATACCAGTAATTCAATTCGTCACGCTCTTCTGGCGTTGCGTTTTGCATGGCATAGTGGTACAAAACCGTTTTTTTATTTTCATAAATATCGCCAGCATGCTTTTTTCCAAACTGCGCCATATCGCCAAACACATCAAGATAATCATCCATAATTTGGAATGCAATACCGACGTGTTTTCCGTAATTAAACAAATGTTTGGCATCTTTAAAATTTGCGCCAGCTATTACTGCACCGATTTCAAAAGACGAAGCGCTTAAAATACCCGTTTTATAAGTGATCATTCTTAGATAGTCATCGAAAGTAACATCTTTTTCAGACTCAAAATTGATATCGTATTGCTGTCCTTCACAAAGTAAAATCCCCGTGTGGGTAAAAATTCTCACGCAGGCCTTGTATAATTCTGGTTCCAGATCTTCGAAAAATTTATAGGCTTTCAATAATAATCCATCTCCTGAAAGAATACCGACATTGATTCCGTGAAGTGTGTGAATTGTTGGTTTATTACGTCTTAAAGGCGCTTCATCCATAATATCATCATGAATCAAAGTGAAATTATGAAAGAATTCTATCGCTAAAGAAGGTTTTATCGCTTTCTTTTGATCACCACCAAACATATCGTTTGCCATTAAAACCATAATTGGTCTTAACCTTTTGCCTCCATGACTGATAATGTAGTTCATCGGCGCATACAATTCTTCCGGTTTGTCTTTAAATGTATACCGCGCAATCGCCTTTGCAACAATTTTCTGATAGTCTTCCAAAAATTCCATAAATACTTTGTTTACTGCAAAAATACGATTTTTAAAATTTTTTAGAGGTAAAAAAAGCGCCAAACTTTATGGGAAAATAATGAACGATAATTTATAGATTTGTGCTTATTATTTAATGTAAACTAAAGTTTTGTCAATGAAATACCTATCACTTTTGCTTTACTTTTTTTTATTTCCAAAATATTCTTCGCAGATTTTAAAATTATCTGAAAAACCTTTATCAGAAAGAAAAATTGACTCATCAAAAACCGGATTAACTTCCCTTTTAAATGAGAAAAATTGGAATGAACTTTTCCCAAACCGTTCGGATTTAAAAAATAGTAAAGATTTTTATTCCTTTAAATCTTTTGTTAAAGCCTCAAAATATTTTCCTGAATTTCTTTCCGACAATGATGAAATTAAAAAACGTGAGCTTGCCGCTTTTTTAGCAAATATTGCACAAGAAACAAGCGGTGGCTGGCCAGAAGCTCCGGGTGGCTATTTTAAGTGGGGTTTATATTTTGTGGATGAGCAGCAAACGGGTTTACAAAATGATTATGCCGATTTTTCTAAATTAAATTATCCACCGGTAGATGGTAAAAAATATTTTGGGCGCGGACCAAAACAATTAAGCTGGAATTATAATTATGGACAATTCAGTGAAGCTTGGTTTGGCTCAAAAGATATTTTATTAAAAAATCCGGATTTATTATCTGAAGATCCAGTTCTTTCCTTTGCCTCGGCAATTTGGTTTTGGATGACGCCGCAGTTTCCAAAGCCTTCATGTCACGAGATAATGACCGGAAAATGGACGCCAAGCGATAATGATATTTTAAATGGTCGTTTAGCTGGTTTCGGCTCAACCGTAAATGTTATAAATGGTGGAATTGAGTGTGGAAATGGTAAAGATCTCGAAAAAACAAAATACCGATATGACTATTATCGGTATTTTTGTGATTACTTTAAAGTTTCGCCAGGTGACAATATTTCCTGTGCTACTCAAAAACCTTTCGGACAATAATTTTATTGAACTAAAAAAATATTTTTAAAATTACTTTCCGAGTTTTATCTTTAAATTTTTTATCATATCCTGGGTCATTTCAGAAATGCCAAAAGTGTAATTTAAATCCCAATCTTTTTTAGCAATTGAGTCATCAATCGAAGCTGGCCAGGAATCTGCAATTTTTTGACGAAAATCTGCATCGTAAGAAATTTCAAATTCCGGGATTTCTTTTTTAATTTCTGCGGCTAATTCTTTTGGTGTAAATGACATTCCGCCTAAATTATACGAGCTGTGAATAGTAAGATTTTCTTTCGGCGCCGCCATTAATTTTAGAGTAGCATCGATAGCGTCATCCATATAAAGCATCGGCATAGCCGTGTTTTCCGTGATGTAACTTTTATATTTTTTCTCTTCTAAAGCCTCGTAGAAAATCTCAACAGCGTAATCTGTAGTTCCGCCACCGGCAGGTGTTTTCCAGGAAATTAAACCAGGATATCTGATGCTTCGTACATCAACTCCGTATTTATCAAAATAATATTCGCACCATTTTTCACCCGACATTTTAGAAATTCCATAAACCGTTGTTGGATTTAAAACCACATCCTGACCCACATTTTCTTTGGGAATTCCTGTTCCAAAAACAGCAATAGAACTTGGCCAAAATATTTTTGAAATTAAACCTTCTTTTGCCATTTCACAGAAATTAAGCAGAGGTTCAACATTTAATTTCCAGGCAAAAAGTGGCTGTTTTTCTGAAGTTCCGGACAATAAAGATGCTAAATGATAAACTGTTGTTATCTCATAATCTTTGATAACCTGGCGAACCAATTGCGTGTTAGAAACGTCCATTCTTTCATAATAACCAGCAGAAGTTAAACCTTTTTGCCACCTGTCTAAGCCTGAAGCAATCACATTTTCCGCGCCGTGTATTTCAACCAAACGGTTTGTTAGTTCTGTTCCGATTTGTCCTAAAGCGCCTGTGATAAGAATTTTTTCTGTGGTCATATATTATTTTATGCATCGCAAATTTAATAAAATTTAAGTTTCAAAAAAATTGTGACTGTTATATTTAAGTTAAAAGTAATTCTTTATATAATTGCAAATTCTTAATTTTGAAATATTAAAAAATTTAAAGCAAATGAACCAACCAGAATTTATTATAAGAAAAGCGACTGAAAATGATGCAGAACTGATTTTTAACTTAATTAAAAAATTAGCCATTTATGAGAAAATGGAAAATGACGTCATTACAACTGCAGAACAATTAAAGGAAAATATTTTTAAGAATAATTTTGCTGAAGTTGTGATTGCAGAAGAAAATTCTAAACCTGTTGGTTTTGCTTTGTACTTCTTTAATTTTTCAACATTTTTAGGAAAACCAGGTCTTTATTTAGAAGATCTTTATGTGGAAGAAAATCATCGTGGCAAAGGTTACGGTAAAAAACTGCTTCTGCATTTAGCAAAAATCGCTAAGGAAAAGAACTGTGGCAGAATGGAATGGTCGGTTTTAAACTGGAATGAACCTGCAATTAATTTTTATGAATCACTTGGTGCGAAAGGAATGAAAGAATGGACGGTTTACAGATTAGATAAGGAAACGATAGCAGATTTAGTGAAATAGAATGCTCAATTAATTTGAAAATTTTTTCTTAAAAAGGAATAACCCGCAGCCCGACCTGAGTGGAGCTCTTTTTATGTGGAACGAAGTGGAACTTAAAAAGCGGGAACGGAGGGCGGAAATTGCTGCCCAAATTAATTACACAATTAAAATACACTTTTATAACAGATTAAATCAAAGAAAGTTAATTGTAATTAAATATTATTTCTTATTTTTGCACCTTGAAATTATTAACAACTAATTTACAATTATGAACAATTACGAAACTGTTTTCATTTTAACTCCCGTTCTATCTGACGCACAGGTGGAGGAAGCAGTACAAAAATTTGAAGATCTATTGACTTCAAACAAATGCGAAATCGTTGCCAAAGAAAAATGGGGACTTAAGAAATTAGCATATCCAATTCAATTGAAAAAGAATGGATTTTACACTTTGATCGAATTTAAAGGCGAAGGAACTGTAGTTGCAGATCTAGAATTGGCTTTTAAACGTGACGAAAGAGTTATCCGTTATTTGACAACGAAATTAGATAAACATGCTATCGAATGGGCTGTGACCAGAAGAGCAAAAAGAAAATCTGCGAAAGCTTAATTATTAATCCTTAAAAACAAAAAGACATGGCAATAGATGATATGGCTCAACAAGCCGCAGCAGGTGGAGAAAGCGAAATTAGATTTCTTACCCCAATTGATATCAATACAAAATCAGGAAAAAAATATTCCAGATTTGAAAAATTCGGTATTAAATATGTAGATTACAAAGATCCAGATTTCCTTTTACAGTTTGTAAATGAGCAAGGTAAAATCTTACCAAGACGCTACACAGGAACTTCTTTAAAATACCAAAGAAAAGTTTCTTCTGCAATCAAAAGAGCGAGACATTTGGCTTTAATGCCTTATGTGGCAGATTTACTTAAATAATATTTAACAAAATACTTGTTGGTTGTAATTTTACACCTAACTTTTAATTTAAAAAAAGGACAACAATGCAAATTATCTTAAAAAAAGACGTAGAAAATTTAGGTTTAGAATTCGATACTATCGATGTAAAACCTGGCTACGCGAGAAATTTTCTTTTACCACAAGGCTATGCACTTTTAGCAACGCCTAAAAACAGAGCGACTCTTGCAGAAACTCTGGAAAGCAGAAAAGAAGAAGAAGCAAAATTAGTTGCAGACGCTAACAAAATAGTTGAGCAATTGAAGAAAACAACAATGGTTATCGAAACTAAAGTAGGTTCTGGTGATAAATTATTTGGTTCTATCAACAACGGAAATCTTTCTGATGAGCTATCTAAAAAAGGTGTTTCTATTGATAAAAAATACATTAAAATCCCGGGAAGTACGATCAAAAGAACTGGTAAATATACTGCAAAAGTAAGATTACACAGAGAGGTTGAGTACGATTACGATTTTGAAGTAATTTCTGATGCTCCGCCAGTAGTTGCGCTACAAAAAGCGCCAGTTGCTAAAAAAGTAGAAGTTTCTGACGAAACAACTTCTGAGCAATCATAAGATTCAATTCTTATAAACTTAAAAGTCCCGACAAATTTTGCCGGGACTTTTTTTTATTTAATGAAAAAAAGACCACTTTATAAAAGTGATCTTTTGAAATTAATATGGATTATTTGCTCCAGCTTATTTTTGAATGTTTTACATCATGAGAACTTGTTCCGATCATAATATCAAAATCACCAGATTCCCAATCAAATTTTAAATCTGAATTATAAAATTTCAAATCTTCGGGTGAAATGTCAAATGTGATTTTTTTACTTTCACCTGCTTTTAAAGCTACTTTTTGAAAACCTTTTAGTTCCTGAACAGGTCTCACAATACTTCCAATCATATCGCGGATGTAAAGCTGAACAACTTCTGAACCATCAAATTTACCGGAATTAGTTAAAGTGACACTCGCCTGAATTGCTTTATTACCTTTTGGTTTAATATCTGAAACTGAAATATCAGAATAGTTAAAGTTGGTGTAACTCAAACCAAATCCAAAAGGAAAAAGTGGTGAATTACACTCATCAAAATAATTTGATCTAAATTTTTCAAACTCGCATTTCTCTGTTTTTTCAACGCTTAACGGTCTACCTGTATTAAAATGATTGTAATAAATCGGGATTTGACCCACACTTCTTGGGAAACTCATCGGCAATTTACCGGAAGGATTTACTTTTCCAAATAATACATCAGAAATTGCAAGTCCGGCTTCACTTCCCGGAAACCAAACATCAAGAATTGCATCTGCCTGTTTATTTTCGTCATTTAAAGTTAAAGGTCTGCCATTAAATAAAACCAAAACTATCGGCTTTCCAGTTTTTTTCAGTTCTGCTAAAAGATCTTTTTGTGCATCAGGAATTGAAATGTCAGTTCGTGAGCTGGATTCACCACTCATTTCTGCACTTTCCCCAATTGCCAAAACAATTACATCTGACTTTTTTGCGATGTCTGACGCTTCTTTTAATAATGCTTCTTTTGAGCGGCTGTCGCGGTTGGTGTTTTTCCCAAACATTGCAGCTCTTTCTTCTGTTGCAGCATCATAAAAAACATTGCTTCCTTTGGCATAAAGAAATTTAACATCTTTACCCGTAGTTTCCTGTAAACCTTTCAGCAAAGAAATTGAATTTTTATGAACGGCGCCAACTGACCAGGTTCCAGGCATATTTTCTGCATTGTCTGCTAAAGGTCCGATCACAGCAACAGTTCCTGATTTTTTTAAAGGTAAAGTTTGATTACTGTTTTTTAACAAAACCATTGACGCAGAGGAAATTTCTCTCGCCGAATTCTGATTTGCCTGACTAAAAACTTCTGTTTTTGCTCTAGCAGAATCATTGTATTTATAAGGATCATTAAATAAACCAAGATCATATTTTGCTTCCAGAATTCTTCTCGCTGCGCTGTCAATATCTTTTTGAGACACTTTTCCTTCAGCCAAAGATTTTTTTGTGGTTGTTAAAAAACCTTCACCCACCATATCCATATCAATTCCTGCGTTTAATGCAAGCATAGAAACCTGCTTTAAATCGCCCATTCCGTGGTCAATCATTTCGTTAATTCCAGTATAATCTGTAACAACAAACCCTTTAAATTTCCACTGATTTCTTAAAACTTCTGTTTGAAGCCATTTATTTCCAGTTGCAGGAATCTCATCAACAGTATTAAAAGAAGCCATTACTGAAGCAACGCCCGCATCAACCGCGGCTTTATAGGGTGGAAAATAATCATTATACATTTTCAGACGGCTCATATCAACTGTGTTGTAATCGCGTCCGCCTTCTGCTGCGCCATAAAGTGCAAAATGTTTTACACAAGCCAAACCTGTATTATTTTTCGCAAGATCATTTCCCTGATAGCCGTAAACCATTGCCTTTGCGATCTCTCCTCCTAAAAAAGGATCTTCACCCGCACCTTCTGCAACTCTACCCCATCTTGGATCTCTCGCGATATCAACCATAGGCGAATAAAACCAGTTAATTCCGTCTGAAGTGGCTTCTGTTGCGGCAATTCTGGCAGATTTTTGAATTAAATTCATATCCCAGGAAGAAGCCAAACCAAGCGGAATTGGAAAAGTAGTCTCGTAGCCATGAATTACATCCATTCCGAAAAAAAGTGGAATATGAAGACGACTTTTTTCAACTGCTACTTTTTGTACTTCGCGAATCTTGTCTACTCCTTTTATATTGAACAAACCACCAACTAAGCCCTGCTCCACTTTTTTACCAATATCAGAACTTTGCGCGGCTCCAGTGGTAAAATCTCCCGAAGAAGGTAAATTTAATTGACCAATTTTTTCGTCTAAAGTCATTTTTACCATCAGCGCATCTACGAAAACTTTACGCTTTGTGTTGTAGTCTTTTGCCTGATAACTTTGTACAGGTTTTGTCACCATTTCCTGCGCAGAAAAGAAAGGCGCTAAAGCTAACGCCGCTGCTATTATAATCTTCTTCATTTTTTATTTTTTATGTGATGTTAATTTGTTTAAAGATAAAAACTGTATCTCTTTCTAAAATCAGAGAATATTTTATAAAGGTCAAATTGTTTTCTTTAATTTTTCTTTTGAGAAAGCATCCAGTCGTAAAGTTTGGGATCAGAATAAGTAGAATCCCAGGAATTATGATTGTCATTTGGAAAAACAGTAAGTTCTGCCTTCGGATTTATGGGATGTAAAACCTGCCAAAAACGAAATGCATTTTCAGGATTTACGATATCGTCCATTCCTCCCTGAAAGATTTTGATATTTAAATCTTTGTAATTATTAATTGTTGCTTCCATGACGCGATCAACTGGCGCACAAACTGAAGCAACTGCCGCAAACATTTCAGGATGTTCACCTGCTAATTTAAGAGTTCCCCAACCTCCCATGGACAAACCCGTGAGATAAATTCTTGAAGCATCTATCTTATATTTATCCTGAATTTCTTTGATTAAAAAATAAACTGCCTGCGTATCCCACCAGGTATTTTCCGGACACTGCGGTGCCAAGATCGCAACGGGTTCTTTTATTAAATTTTTGTAAGTGAACGGACTGTGGTTTTTAACAATATCTAAGTTTGTACCTCGCTCGCCGGAACCATGCAAAAAAACAATTAAAGGAACTGCAGATTTTACGTTTTGAGGATAATCTATGATGTAGTTTAAACTTTTCTTGACTTTTACTTCTTTATCAAAACTGGCTTTGATTTCCTGTGCGTGAAAAGTTGTGATAATGACTGAAAACAGAATTATGTAAATGGATCTTAATTTCATAAGTGGGATTTTAAAAGATTTTTTGATTTTTAAAAATTACGAAAATTAATTAAATATTCTATTTTAATACACTTTTATTTTTTGAAACAAAACTTATAGCCCCGATGGAAGCGGCATCCTTTTGTGATGAGGAACGAAGAGCAAAAGATATAGCGGACAGCGGGAAATAGCTTCAAAAAAAATATTTAAAATTGTTTAAAAACCTAAAAATTATATTGTGTGGAATGAAAATCCAGTTTTTTTAAACCTTGTCTGATCTCCGGCGCATTCATAAATAATTTCCAGAGTAATCCTGTTCTGTAATTTTCGATCATTGGGGAAATTGTTCCCTGATCAATGGCTAAATAACGCGGCGTAAACCAATCATCATTGTTAATGGAAGTAGCGTCAAAAGGACCTGCTTCGCCAATAAACTGCGGTTTTTCAGTGTAAATAAATTTTAAAAAATCCATTGATTCTTTTGGTGTGTAGGGAAAACTGCTAAGAGCGGCGGTCGGGGAAATTACGCCCAAATCGTTGGAAGGCATGTGCGCATTGTAACCGGTAGAACCGTCGCTATTTCTGCTGTAACTTGCTGTTAATCCCCAATAATTTTTGCCGTAACCTTTGTAATTTTTAGGATTTTCGATGCAGTATTTGTAATCGATCAAAACTTGATTTTGATTTAAAGTGAAATAATTTTTGACATTTTTATCACTCAAACCTCGGGGATCTAAACCGAGATAGGAATATTGCGTCCAAAAAAGTGGTCCGCCAAATTCTTCCGCGCCGTTGTTTTTTACAAAAAGAGGCAAATTATATTTTGTTTTAGTACTTTTTATGTCGCCATTTCTTGACCAACCTTTGTAATAAGTTTCCGCATCGATAGGATATGTTGGCGAGGATGCGGCCAAAATATAAGTGATCAAACATTCGTTGTAACCTTGAAGAGGGAAATTCATCTCCCAATTATAATTTGGTGACCAATGCCAGTAAAGTGTTTTTTCACCGCCTTTTGTGTACCAGTTCCATTGAATACCTTTCCAAAGTACATCGCATTTTTGAGCTAAAAGTTTTTCTTCAGCATTTCCATTTTTAAAATATTCACGAATGCATAATAATCCTTGTGCTAAAAATGCAGTTTCTACTAAATCACCGCCGTCATCTTTTTTACCAAAAGGGACAGTTTTGCCGGTTTCACCATTTATCCAATGGCTCCAAGCGCCTTTGTAACGGTCAGCTTTTGCCAAAAAATCTGCAATTTGATTTAATTTTTTCACGGCTTCATCTCTTGGAATAAAATGACGGTCAACACCCACGAGAATTGTCATCAGACCAAAACCTGAACCACCGGTTGTGACAACATTTTTGTCATTATCCGGATAAATATTATCTTCATGATAACGTTCTCTGCCCATCATAGATTTTGGTTCTGCAAAATCCCAAAAATATTTTAGAGTTTGCTGTTGAACTTTATTTAGCAATACCGTTTCTGAAGAATATACATTTTTAGAAATAGATGTATCAGATTTAGATAAAGTGTTATTTGCAGTTTTACAGGACAATAAACTTAAAACCAGGACGCAGGAAATGTTTTGAAATTTCATTAAAAAATTTTTAAAATTTTAAATAAAAAAATAGCCAAAGTATAAACCTTGGCTATTGTCTCTATTGTTATTTTAGTAACCAGGATTTTGTGTCAGTAAGTTCTGACTGCTGATTATAGAATTTAAAGGTATCGGAAAAACTTCATTTTTCCCGGCTTTGTAACCGTATGGTGCTAAAACTGTAGTTGCCTGACCTGTTCTTACCAAATCTACAAAACGGTCACCTTCCATCGCGAGTTCAACTCTTCTTTCTTTCCAGATCGCTGTTCTTAAAGCAGGTTGACCAATCGCCGTAGTACCTGCTAAAGCTGCTCTGGTTCTTACTTTATTAAGTTGTGTAGTTGCAACTGTTGTGTTTCCTAACTCATTCGCAGCTTCAGCATTTATTAATAAAATCTCTGCAAATCTGATAATTCTGATATTCTGTACAGAACCCTGATCGCAGGCTGCGTCTTGATCTTTAGACGGAACGTACGCTTTTTGATTCCAAACATTTCCAGCCTGTGGATCTTGTTTTTTGATAACATCGCCTTCCGGTGTAGTTTCTCCTTCTCTTAAAAGTGTAAGCTCTTTTCTAATGTCACCCGGTTCGTAAGCAGATTCTAAAGAAGCTGCTGGAGTGAAAAATCCCCAACCATATTGGTTTCTTACACCCTGTACTTGTGCAAACTGACTTCCACCGTATTGTGAGGAACAGCCACAATTGACTTCAAAAACAGATTCTGAACCAAATTCGCCTTGAACTCTGAATAGATGATTATAACTTGGATCTAAAGAATATCCCAAAGCTATCACCTGATTTGAAGTATCATAAGCTTTCTGCCAATCTTTTTTATACATATAAACTTTCGCAAGCAATCCTAATGCAGCACCTTTTGTCACTCTACCCTGATCACTTGCGGGATAAGTTGTAGGTAAAACATCTGCTGCGGCAATTAAATTCGAAATAATGAAATTGTAAACTTCATCTTTAGAATTTCTTGGAATGTTATAATTTGACTGTAAACCATCAAAAATCGGAACACCGCCATAAATACGAACTAAATTAAAATAAAAATATGCGCGTAGCATTTTTGCTTCAGCAAGTAATCTGGTTTTAAGATTAGCGTCCATTTCAATCGCAGGAACATTTGTAATCACCTGATTGGCTCGGTTTATAAACTGAAACTGACCAATCCAGTAACCTTCAACTCCACCATCACTTTGCGTATAAGTAAAATTATCATAAACATTGATAAAAGAGGCATCACCAGGATTTGATCCCTTTTCAACGTCGTCCGCAGGAACCCCGAATACAAATTGAGTAGGAAAAGCTGAATTTTCCCATGTTCTCAGTGAACTGTAAACTGCGCTCGTTGCTTTAATAGCGTCATCCTGTGTTTTAAAGAATGCGGTGGCATCCGTAACACCTTCCTGTTTTATATCAAGAAATTCATCCTTACAGCTAACTGTAAGCGAAAGTGCTGATATTATAAAAAATATTTTTTTCATTATGATATATTTAAAAAGTTAAATTCATTCCCATTGAATAGATCGCAGAAATCGGATAAATATTATTATCGATTCCTAACTGAACTCTGTCCCCATTTAAAATCTCTGGTGAAAAGCCATGGTATTTAAATGAAGTCCAAGGATTTTGAGCACTTAAATAAATCCTTACTTTATTTATTTTTGGTTTTTCAGAAAATCCTTTAGGTAAAGTATATCCAAACTGTATATTTCTAATTCTGATGTAGCTTCCGTCTTCAACATAAAAACTACTTGGTAAAATTATAGCCTGGTTATTAGTAATTAATGAATAACTGTTTGATGTGCCTGGACCTGTCCATCTATTGTTGTAGATATCTTCATCCCAGTTTTCATTACCAAAACGCTGTTCTCTATTAAAATTGTAGATCTTATTACCAAAAACACCCTGAAAATCAATAGCAAAATCTACATTTTTCACATTGAAATTAAGACCAAAACCATAAGTTCCCTTTGGTACCGGACTTCCCAAGAACGTTTTATCTCTTGCGTCAATGATACCATTTCCGTCAATATCTGAAAATTTAAAGCCACCAACTGTCGCTCCATTTTGAGTAGCTGAAGAAGTTACTTCACCAGAGTTTTGAAAAACGCCCGCCACCTGATAACCATAATAAGAACCTACCGCCTGACCTTCTTGTAATCTAACGATAGAATTACCAAAAAGTGATGCGCCAGTTTCCAGATAAGAGCCTCCAAATACTGACGTGATTCTATTTTTAAGTGCAGTATAGTTTGCATAAACACCAAATTTAATATTTTCATTAATGTTATGATCATAATTTACTGATGCTTCCAGACCTTTGTTATTAAAGGAATAGGCATTGGTAACATAATTATTGTAGTTAGCAGCTCCCGAAACTGTACCTTGTACTACACCGTAAACTACATTCTTACTGTCTTTATCAAAATAGGTTGCTTCAATTTTTAGATCATTGTTAAGCATCGCCATTTCAATACCGAAATCCTTTCCTGTTGTGATCTCCCAATCAATATTTTTATCAACGATCTGGTCAATGGTTTGTGCAGGCGAACCCGTATTTCCATAATAAGCTCCGGAATTAAGCGTCGTCACATTTAAATTATACGCCAAAGCGACATCTGGATTTCCTAATCTACCGTAACTTCCTCTAAGTTTTAAAAGGTTAAAGAAATTTTGACCGCTCATGAATTCTTCTTTAGAGATCACCCAACCTGCACTGATCGCAGGGAAATATTTGAATCGGTTACTGGAAGGATATTTTGAACTTCCATCACGACGGATAGATCCATTTAGCAAATATTTTCCGTTGAAATCATAATTTAATCGACCAAAGTAAGATTCTATTCTGTACTGCGTAGGAACAACGCCACGACCAAGGTCGAAAGTTGTTTCAAGAATCTCTGTTCCGTCGCCAATATTTAACGATCCATTAGAACCGTCATAATTTACGTTATTAGCATATCTATAGGAAGGTGTAAAAGAATTTCTGGTTCTGGAAAAACCAGCCAATAACTCTATATTATTTTTACCCAAGCTTTTTTTCCATGCTAATGTGTTGTCCCAAATATAATTCCGGTCTCTGTTATTATTTGTAACTAAATTTGACAAATTAGGATTAGGAAGATATGTAGAAACAGGAACGTATTCATACTGACTTGCGTTTTTATTATCTGTAGAATAACTAACTCTTAAGGTAAAATCCTGAAGGAATTTATATTCTCCAAAAACATTATTTAAAAGTCTTTCTTCTCTGATCTGTGATCTGTAAAGATCAAGTTGCGCTCTTGGATTCGCAACAGAAACTAAAGTGATAAACTGGTAATTTCCTGTTGCCGGATCGATCGGATCATAAACCGGTGGCGCATTATAGGCATTTAACAAAGGGTTCCTTGAAACATCAATTTTTGATTTAACAAACGTGAAGTTATTACCTATTGTTAAATGATCGTTTATTTTGTAACTTAAATTTAGTTTTGTGCTTAATCTGTTATAGCCACTTCCAGAATTAACACCTCTTTCCGCCGCTAAATTTCCTTCATCCTGAAGGTTACCAACACTTGCATAATAAGTCAGATTTTTTACCTTTCCTGCACCGGAAAAATCATTCGAGCTTATCATACTCGTTCTGAAAATTTCTTTGAACCAATCTGTATTTGCAGGATAATTTGCTCTGGTGATAGAACCGTTGGTTGAACCAGTATCGTTCAAAAGTTTTTCGTTGTAAAGCTCAACATATTGATCGCCGTTTGCTAACTTCGGTACATTTGTTACGGTTTTAATACCGTAGTAATTATTAAAATTAAATACCGGTTTTCCTTTACCTGTCTTAGTTTTGATGATCACTGCCCCGTTGGAAGCTCTTGCCCCGTAGATTGCCAAACTCGAAGGATCTTTTAAAACACTCATAGATTCTACATCCTGAGGATTTAAAAAAGAAATATCGTCAGTAATATTACCATCAACAATAAAAACTGTTTTCCCCGTCAAGGAGCCAATTCCACGAATATCAACTCTGGGAGAAGTTCCCGGACTCCCTGAATTAATGATCTGTACACCCGAAATTTTACCTTGAATGGAGCTAAGCGGATTGGCGTTTGGCTTATTGGCAAGATCTTTTGCGGATATTACACCGATACTTCCTGTGATATTGTCCTTTTTTTGAGTACCATACCCCACTAATACAACTTCTTCAATTTTTTTCTCTGCAGAAGCACTATCTCCCTGCGTTTGCTGTGCATTTACACTCATACCAAAGTACAGTGCAGCGACAAGGCAGGGGAATTTTAAACTATTAGTTTTCATAAATTTTGTCATTTTTAGTTTCCTGAATGTTATAATCTCAAAGTTAGATAATATAATGAAACGTGAAATAAATTTTAACAAAAAATTTGGATTTGAATGTTAAAATTTAATAATTAAAAAATAAAGCAGCGAATCTTAAAAAGTAATAAAGACATAAATAACTGTTATGTAATACATTAGAATTATCAATGAAAGTTTATAAATATTTTATTTAATTATATCTTTAAAATTTACAGTTAATGTTCTATTTTGCTCTAAAATATATTATAAAAAGCAAACCTGGTTTTTATTTTCAAAATTTTAAATATAATTTACTGTAAATAAATATCTTATGCCATTTGGATAAAATTAATTTTAAGTAAAATTAATGAAAATACAATCTCTAATATTTAAAATAAAAATTTAAAAAACATCATAATATTAACCAAAAATTAACGCTGGCTTACAAATTTGAAATATTTTCTAAAATAGATGGCTTAATATTTGACAAAAAATCGAAAAAGAAATATGAAAACTAACTTTTACGTTATAGCCGCAGTTTCTGCAGTCACCGTTACCGCTACTACAACTTCCTGCGTTGCGCTTGCAACTTCAGGCATTGGTTTGGCAATCTTAAAAAAAGTACTTTTAGGAGGTATTAATAAAGGACTAAATATCTTTAGCGACAAAAACAGTTTTTTACAAAATAACCTTATTGATCAAGCTATGCCAAGTCAGCTACGTCAGATCAACTCCACTTTAGAAAGTTTGGGTTTAAAAAATCTGGTTGCCAAAGAAAAAGATTACATAGCACAAGCTGCAGTTTATACGGTTGGTGTTTCCCGCCCTATTTTAACAAATGCTGTTAATAATTTGACCTCTGCAGATGCAGTAAGAATTGCGCAGGGAGGTTCAGGTATAGCGACACAAATTTTAAGAGAAAAAACAGAATCACAATTAGTTGCTGCTCTTACTCCAAAAGTTAATGAGAAATTGAATGAATTTGGCATTGTCAAAACTATAAATTCTGCCTTAAGTGGAAGTAATTTGTTAGGCTCACTTTTAGGACAAAATAATACGCAAAACATTGCTACAAACGGTTTAAGCAATTTCGCTACACAACAGTTGGTAAATGGATTATTTAATATTATCCAGAAAGATGAGGTTGACAATACCTCAATGATAAAAAATTCTCTTAATCAAAACACAAAATAATATAATGGATACAAACAGACTATCTGCAGCAATGCAGTCGGCTTTGATCAGCCAAATGACAAAAGAATTACACGCCTCTCAAATATACCTTTCATATGGAATTTGGGCAGATACTCAGGGATATGGCGGTATCGCAAATTTACTTTTTAGACATTCCGGTGAGGAGAGAGATCACATGATAAAAATAATGGAATATATTTTACAACGTGGCGGAAGACCAGTTGTTGAAGCAATTCCTGCTCCGCCACAGGATCCAGTTAATATCACAGAATGTTTTAATAAAGTTTTTCAGCATGAAGTTGACAATACGACCGCTATTTATAAATTAGTTGATCTATCATTTGAGGAAAAAGACTGGGCAACCTGGAATTTTGCGCAATGGTTTGTAAAAGAACAGATTGAAGAGGAAAAATTAGCTTTAGATTTAATTGATAAAGTTAAAATTGCTGGTGGAGATCGTGCTTCTGATGAATCTTTGTTTTCGCTGGATGAAGCTTTAGGCAAAATGTCCGATTCTGAAACTTTAGCCCGTGAGGCAACTTCTGAAAAACCATAAATTAATTTCCCTTCGGGGAAATTTTTAATTTTTAAAACTAAAATAATGGATATTGTAGGACAAAATCAAAATAATGATCAGGAAGCTTTTTACGCATCTCTGAAAGATAAATTAGAACAAACGCACGATTTTCCGGAGGATTATCTTTATAAATTTATCGTCACAAATGATCAGGCAAAATTAACAGAAATTTACCGGGTCTTTGACGGCATTAAATTTACAATGACAAATCGTGATAGCAAAAATGGAAAATACACTGCAATAAGTATTAATGCTTTTGTTTTGGATGCTGATCAGGTCATCAAAATTTATAAAGAAGTTGGTTTAATAGAAGGCGTAATGATGCTATAATTTTTTTAAAATGAAAATACTGATAACTGGCGGCACAGGCTTAATAGGAAAAGCCTTAATTCAAAAACTACGCGAAAGAAATCACGAAGTTAATCTTCTGGTCCGGACAAAAAAAGGCGATCTAAATGAATTTCTTTGGGATGAAAAGAATGGTAAGATCGATGAAAATGCTTTTAGTGATATAGATTCGATTATCCATTTAGCGGGTGCCAGTGTGGGAAAGAGATGGACAGAAAGTTATAAAAAAGAACTTTATTCAAGCAGAATTGATACGGCGCATCTATTATTTAAAACATGTGTGAAATTAAATTTAAAATTAAAATCCTACATCGCAGCTTCTGGTATTAATTATTATGGAACTTACACTTCGGATGAAATTTTAACGGAAAATGATCAGGTGAAACATCAGGATTTCCTCTCAAATCTTTCCGTTGCCTGGGAAAACTCTGCTGATGAATTTGCTTCAATAGCTGATAAGATTGTCTGGATGAGAACGGCGATGGTTTTATCAAATAAAGGTGGCAGTTTTCTGATGTTAAAAAATATTGTCAATTACAACATTGGTTCGGCAATAGGAGATGGAAATCAGTGGCTCAACTGGATCCACATCGACGATCTTGTAAATATGTACGTCCAGTCTGTGGAAAATCCTGAGATTTCAGGTAAATATAACGCAGTTGCATCAGAAGTTCCTACCAATAAAGACTTTATGAAGGATTTAGCTGAAAAAAGTGGAAAATTTTTCTTACCAATCAATGTTCCGGAATTTGTAATGAAATTGGCGATGGGAGAAATGTCTGAAATAATTCTTACAGGAACAAGAGCCAGTAATGAAAAGATTAAAAAGACGGGTTTTAATTTTAAATATTCTACTTTAAATGAAGCTTTTCAGGATTTAATTTAAAATTATTTCTCTATAAAAAAGCGGACGTTTTCAAGCGGTCTTCCAATCATTGCGACTTTATCTTTGATCAAAATCGGCCGTTGCATTAAGATCGGATGTTCAAACAAAATCTCTATCAATTTTTCTTCTGAAATAGTTTCTAAATCTAAATTGAGAGTTTTGAAAGAAGGTTCATTTCTTCTCAAAATTTCTGAAGGCGCACAGTTCAACTTTTTTAAAAGCGTTTTAATTTCAAGTTTTGAAAGCGGATTTTCAATAAAATCGATGATCTCAAATTTTACATTATTCTCGTCCAAATACTCCAAAATCGCCCTTGATTTTGAGCATGAATTGTTATGTAAAATCTTTATCATAATATTTAAAATAAACCGTTTAATTCCGCATCGATGCGTTCCAAAATAAAGCCAAAATCTTCAGGATTAGAAACAAAATCCAAGTCATTAACATCAATAACAAGAAGTTTTCCTTCGCTGTAATTATTGATCCATTTATCGTATTTTTTATTTAATTTCTGTAAATAATCAATACTCATTTCCGCCTCATAATCTCTTCCTCTTTTCGCGATCTGCTTCACTAAAGTTGGGATTTCTGCTCTTAAGTAAATCAACAAATCCGGTGCCGAAACAAAACTCTTCATCAGGTTAAAAACCGAGTTATAATTTTTAAAATCACGCTCAGACAGCAGATCCATTTCATTTAAATTCTCCGCAAAAATATAAGCATCTTCATAAATAGTTCTATCCTGAATTACGCTCTTTCCACTTTCTCTTATTTCCTTCACCTGGCGAAATCTGCTTCCCAGAAAATAGATCTGAAGTGCAAAACTCCACTGCGACATATCTTTGTAAAAATCTTCAAGATAAGGATTATGATCAACATCTTCAAACTGCGCTTCCCAGTTGTAATGCTTTGCTAACATTGTTGTTAACGTTGTTTTTCCTGCGCCAATATTTCCCGTAACTGCAATGTGCATCTTAAATTATTTAATAGTAAAAAACTGAAAAATTACTTATTTTCAATTCTGTAAATATAAAGTTTGTTTTTCACGATCGCCAAAAAATTATTAGAGTTTTTATCCACAATTTTAGCATTTTGATTTTTGAAAACTTCGGCAAAAATGCCTGCTGAATTGTATTTGCCTATTTTTTTATCTTCAATAATAAAGAAATCATTATTTTCACGATGCAACTTTTTACCATTGACAATTTCTTTTTTAAAAATCAGATTGCTCTGAAGATCATAAACCGCAAATTCTTTTTCCTTTAAAATGTAAATAAGATTTCTATAAACGATCATATATCTAATATCTTCAAAACCAAAATTCATTAAATAAGAATTCTGAATATTTTTATCCCGAAATCTATATTTAATTAACCGTTTTGTACTGTCTTCTAAAAGCCAAAAATACTGCAGATCTGCGCCGTAAGCCATCACAATTGAGCCAAAATCCTGCCTCAAATTAATACGCTGAATTTCCACTAAATTTTCATCATAAAGACGCATTTCCTGTGCATTTTCGGAAAAAGCAAAAATATTGAGCGGATTTTCTACAGATTGCACTTTGAAAGGAACGGTGAACATTATTTTGGACAACTGCAAATCAGTAGAATCATACTTCGCAAAACTCAAATCTGTATTTTTGTAAAGGTAAAAATCACCGTAATCATCTGCAAAAAGAGCATTTGTCTCCCTTAAATTTAAAGAATCAAGTGGATATTGCTTTTGAGCGGATGTGAAAAAAGAAATAAAAGAGAAAAAAATTATCAAAAATTTTAAATAATTAAAACTTTGATATTGTAATATTTTTCCCAGATTTATCATTTTTTACTCGCTGATTTTTAATTCATAAATTTTGCTCCAGTTTTTACCTGTTATCAGCATATTATTTCCTTTAAAAGCAATTCCGTTCAAAACGGCGTCTTTATCATCTTTCACAAGATTTTCATTGACAATTTTCGTTAAATCAAAAATACCCGCAATCTCACCGGTTGCTGGATTTATCTTTAAAATAATTGGTTTTTGCCAAACATTAGAATAAATAAAACCTTTGTGATATTCAACTTCGTTTAATGAATCATAAACTTTATTATTGTCTGCAACAGCAACAAATCGGATCATTTTTGACGGATCTGCCGGATCGAGAAAATAGATATTTTTTGTGCCATCTGTTGTTATAAGATTTTTTCCGTCAGTTGTCAATCCCCAACCTTCCGCAATCATACCGTTTGATTTAAATTGATTTAAAAGTTTAAAAGTATTTTTATCGTAAATAAATCCAATTTTTGTCTGGTAAGTTAGCTGATAAAGTTTATCTCCCATTATAGAAATGCCTTCTGAAAAAATATCTGCGGGTTGATCAACTACTAAAGCTGGAGTTGTGCTTCCTAAAGAATATTTCATCAGTTTGGACTTTCCGGCAAGACCAACACTTTCGTAAATAGTATTTCCGTCTAAAAAGAAACCTTCAGTGAAATTCTTTGTATCGTGCGGATAATCTGCTACAATTTCATAAGTTAAACTTTTTGGCGCATTTTTGGCAAAAACATTGATTGTAGCGTCTTGTTGCAAAACTTCACCATTTTTTTTCTTAATATTATAAGTGACATCGTTTTCACCTAAAGTAAAATAAGCAGGATCGATTACCAGTTTATTGAGTTCTTTATCACCAAAACTGATAGTGATACTTTCAGCATTGTCCGTCACATTTTTTGGTAAATCCAATTTGTCCCCAAAATTATAACCTTTGGTTGTCATATAATTACTGTAATCATTTAAAGAATTGGTGATTTCTTTATCTTTATTACAGCCCGCTAATAAAAGGAGTGAAAGCATTCCGCCAACGAGATATTTTTTCATTTTTATTTAATAATTGCCTCAAATTTACGAAATTTTGTCATTCTTTTTCCTTTCAAAATTTCTGATTTAAGTAAAAAATTTTACGACGAATGCAAAATGTAATATCTTTTAATTTTCTTAAATTGCATTTTTACAAAAAATATGAAAAACGCTTATATAATTGACGGAACGCGCTCTGCGATTGGTAATTTTAAAGGAACTTTGGCCGAAATCCGGACTGATGATCTTTTAGCGCAGGTTTTAAAAAATTTAATCAATAAAAATCCAGAAATCCCCTTAAATAAAATTGACGATGTTATTATTGGTTGCGCCAATCAGGCGGGAGAAGACAATCGAAATGTCGCAAGAATGGCTTTACTTTTGGCAGGAATTCCTTTTTCTGTGCCGGGAGAAACGGTGAATAGATTATGCGCTTCCGGAATGAGCGCAATTGTTCAAGCTGCAAGAGCTATAAAATCTAACGAAGGTGATCTTTTTATTGCTGGTGGCGTAGAAGGAATGTCACGCGCGCCTTACGTTATTTCAAAAAGTTCTAGCGCATTTGGTACCGACGCAAAAATGTATGATTCAAGTTTTGGCTGGCGATTTACAAATCCTAAAATGGTAGATCTTTTTGGTGTTGAAGCGATGGGAAATACTGCGGAAAATCTCGCAGAAATGTTCAATATTTCCCGTGACGAACAGGATGAATTTGCTTTAAATTCTCAAATGAAAGCTACAAAATCTCAAATTTCAGGCAGATTAAAAGAAGAAATCTCAGATATAAAAATAGCGCAAAGAAAAGGGGATGATTTGATTTTTAACGTAGATGAATTTGTAAAACCAAATTCAAGTTTAGAAATTTTAGGAAAACTTCGTCCGGCTTTTAAAAAAGAAAACGGCAGCGTCACCGCCGGAAATTCTTCCGGTTTAAATGATGGCGCAGCCGCAGTTTTAATTGCTTCGGAAGATGCGGTAAAAGAATATAATCTAAAACCTTTAGCAAAAATATTAAGTTCCGCAGTTGTGGGCGCTGAACCAAGAATTATGGGAATTGGTCCGGTTGAGGCGACCAAATTAGCTTTAAAAAGAACCAGTTTAACATTAGAACAAATTGATGTTATCGAATTAAATGAGGCTTTCGCAGCGCAAAGTATTGCGGTTTTAAAGGAATTAAATTTAGAAAATAATGATCCGCGTGTCAATATAAACGGCGGCGCAATTGCACTTGGACATCCACTTGGAATGAGCGGCACAAGGATAACATATTCAGCTGCGCTGGAATTAAAAAATTCTGGAAAAAAATACGCTTTAGCGACCATGTGTGTGGGCGTCGGACAAGGTTACGCGGTGATTTTAGAAAACTGTAATATTTAAAATTTAATCAAAATTAAAAAATCCCAACACAATAATGTTGGGATTTTTTAATTTTATTTTGAAAGAACGAAACTTCTACTTTAGCCCCGATTGCAGCGGCATCCTTTTTTGGCGCGAGCGAAGCGAGCGCCGAAAAAGATATAGCGGAAAGCGGGACTTATTTTGAAACAGAAAATTAATCTTCTTGCTTCTAAAAAATACTACAATATTCTGGAAGGTTCGTCATAATTCACCATCCAGTCTACACCAAATTTGTCGGTCCACATACCAAAATAAGCGCCCCAAAATGTGCCTGATAATGGCATTGTTATGTTTCCACCTTCTGATAATTTATCAAAAAGATTTGTCGCCTCGTCACGTGATTTTGCATCCAGCGAAAGTTGAAAACCATCACCGCGTGAAAATTCTTTGTCAGATTTCGTCATTATATCGCTTCCATAAAGAAACGTTTCTTCAGAAATTTGCAGTTTTGCATGCATCACTTTAGTTTTTTGCTCTTCAGAGATTTCCTCCATTCCTTCCTGCGGTGGCATATCACCAAATAAACTAAATTCTGCAAAGGCTGTGTCAAACACACTTTTGTAGAATTCAAATGCTTCTTTGCAATTGCCGTCAAACATTAAATAAGGGTTTATTGTTGCCATATTTTTATTTTTAGTTTTTAGTTTTTAGTTAAAATATTTTTTAATTCATTATTAAACGCCGAACTGTTCCAAATGATGGTTGAGATGTTTTGCAAACATATTATTCCATTCCGAAGATTTTAATTTTCCAAAAGACGAACTTTCTTTTCCGTCAAATGCTTCGGCACCAAGTTGTTGCGTTTTCTGGATAAAACCGATCAAACGTAACTTTTCAGCGTCAAAATCTCTGGAATCTGCAATTTTAAAAGCCAAACTTGTCGGTAAATTTTGTTTGTAAGGAACATCATTGATTATTTTAGACTTTACAAAATTCTTTAAAATAAATTTTGCGATCCCACTTACTTTTTTATGCTTTTGTGGCTCGTAAACCATTACATAAGAAACATTGCAGTGCGCCAGCATTTTGTCAACCGTCATACTTCCCCACTTTCGCTGGGTTTCTGCAGATAATTTTTGAATTCTGTCAATGTAATTTTGAGCTTCTTTGAGGTCGAAAATGTTCTGCATTTAATAAATTCTATGTTTTAACAAAATTAATTTTTTTCCAGTGAAAACAATCAATTATTTTAATTAACTCTAATTTCTGCAATCAAAATTAAATTTTAAATAAGAAATCTTCTTGAGGTTGAATTATAAAAAATATCCTCTTAATTTTGCACCTTACAAAAAACGAACATGAATAAAAACTTATTTCCATTGGCTTTGGGCGGTTTAGGAATTGGCACTACAGAATTCGTAATTATGGGACTTTTGCCGGATGTTGCCAGTTCTTTAAAAATAAGCATTCCGGAAGCGGGACATTTAATTTCGTCTTATGCTTTCGGCGTTGTCGTTGGCGCCCCTTTGCTGATCGGCTATTCAGCGAAATTTCCACCTAAGAAAATCCTGATGGTTTTGATGGTTATTTTCACTGTTTTCAATGGTTTATCAGCTTTATCTTCCAGTTATAATGTTTTAATGGTGATGCGTTTTCTCTCAGGTTTACCTCACGGCGCCTTCTTCGGCGTTGGAACTGTGGTCGCGGTGAAACTCGCTAAAGAAGGAAAAAAAGCACAGGCAGTTGCTGCAATGTTTGGTGGTTTGACGGTCGCAAATTTAGCAATGGTTCCGTTGGTTACTTATATTGGTCACGAACTGAACTGGCGTTTTGCCTTTGGAATTGTTGCTTTATTGGGAATTTTAACTCTACTTTTTTTAAAACTTTGGCTTCCTGATTTAGAACCTCAAAGAACAACAACTTTAAAAGAAGAGTTGATTTTCTTTAAATCAAATAAAGCCATCAATATCTTGGCAATAACGGCAATTGGTTTTGGCGGACTATTTACGTGGTTCAGTTATATCGCACCTTTGATGACGAATGTTTCAGGTTTTCAGAAAGATTCTATTTCTTATATTATGGTTTTGGCGGGCGCCGGAATGGTTGTGGGAAATTACGCGGGCGGAATTTTAGCAGATAAAATGAAACCGGTTTTAGCGATTGCTTTATTGTTCTCGTTAATGATTTTAGCTTTGATTTTAGTTTTCCTGTTTTCAGAATATAAAATTATTTCACTGATCTTAACTTTCATTTGCGGCGCACTTTCTATGTCAGTTGGCGCACCAGTAAATATTTTAATGTTAAAAGCTGCAAAAAATTCAGAAATGATGGCTGCTGCTTTCATGCAGGCAAGTTTTAATGTGGCTAATTCTTTGGGTGCATTTTTGGGCGGCTTACCTTTGGTATACGGTTTAAGTTATAATTATCCCTCCTTGGTTGGCGCAGGAATGGCTTTCATCGGATTATTTTTGAGCTTTGTTTACTTTAAATCTTTTAATGAAAACGAAATTAATTAACGATAAAGTTTAAAACAATTTGAAAATTTTTAAATTTCATTTTGTGCATATTATCTCAATTTCAAATATCACGTCCTTATCAAAAGGGTTTTTTTAAAATTTATAAATTCATCCAAATTACAGTTTTTCAATCCGCGTTTCTCATTGCGGAATTTCGCACTTTTCGTGGCAAGAATACTTCTTTAAATAATTTTACTATAAATCACTTTATCTCTTATTTAAATAAAATTAAAATTTTTATTTCTATTTTTATAAATCTAACATTACATAGTTTACGTATATAGAAGCTATTAACTAAATAAAATTTTATTATGAAAATTCAGAAACTACTTGTCGGTGCTTTGTTCGCAACTTTATTGTTCACAACAAGCTGTAAAAAAAGTGAAACCGTTGAATCTAGCAACAGTATGGACAGCACCGCTATGGCACAACCAGAAATGGTGACTGACAGCGCAAATGCTACAATGTCTGGCGACACGAAAATGGTTGGTGGTGCAGAAATGTATCCTACAAAAAATATCATCGAAAATGCAGTAAATTCTAAAGATCACACGACTTTGGTAGCCGCTGTAAAAGCAGCCGGTTTGGTAGAAACATTATCTGGTCCAGGACCTTTCACAGTTTTTGCACCAACTAACGAAGCTTTTGCAATGCTTCCTGACGGAGCTGTTGATGGTTTATTAAAACCTGAAAACAAAAAAGCATTAACAGGCGTATTAACTTATCACGTTGTTGCAGGGAAAGTTTCTGCAGAAGATTTAATGAAAATGATCAAAGACGGCAATGGTAAAGCAACTTTATCTACTGTAGCCGGTGGAAAATTAACTGCTTCAGAAAAAGATGGTAAAGTTTATTTAACTGACGAAAAAGGCGGTGAAGCAATGGTAACAATTGCAGATGTAAATCAGTCAAATGGCGTAATTCACGTTGTTGATCACATACTAATGCCAAAATAATTAGTAGAATTTCTATTATTAAATTTGTGAATGTGTAAAAGATATTCTTTTCAGTTCCTCAAATTAAATTAAAAAATCGCTTCCAAATTCTGGAAGCGATTTTCTTTTGATTAATATTTCAGTTTGATTTTACTCTTTGATTTCAACACTCGTTCCTTGCGTATGCGCATTCATTTGCGGCGCGTAATAATTTTGCAAAGTCGTAATTCCATTTGAGAATTTTCCGGCAGCGTTGCAAACATAATCGTACTCAAACACATATTTTCCTTTCGGCATATATTGAATATAAAAGTTGGTTGAAGCATCTTTCGTCGATTGATAATAACCCAGATTATTTTTATATTCATACCCAGAAATCACATTTAAAGGTTCAAATCCTGCGGCGCGCATATCTTTTAAATGGATAAATTCCATACTTCTGTCGGTGTTTAAGATCATTCGGACGGTCACTTTATCGCCAATTTTTAACGGCGAATTTCCATCAATTTTTTGCAATTCTTCACCATTTACGGTTTTTACTTTTTTATACAATTCTTTTGTTATTGAAATATAAGATTCAGACGATTTTATTTTCCCTAAATCTTCATAATATTGCCAAAATAAACCACCTTGCACAATTCTAGCGCCAGGTTTTGTAATCGTGACTGTTCCTAATTTTTTATCTAAAACATCAGATTTTAAGGTAGATTTCATATAACCCGTTGCTTTCACATCTGGATTTTCCAACGTTTTTCCGCCCCAAATAATTGTTGCTTTATCAGAATCTGAAGAGGTCCAAGATTTCCCTGAATTTAAAATTGTAAAAATCACTTCTGCCGTTCCGCGCGAACTTCCCCAGGAATTGACTTCTTTTTGCGTGATCAACCAGATTTTCATTTCCTCAATCATTTTTTCATCGATTGGTACCAATTTATTAAACGCTTCCAAAGCACCTGCTTGATTCACCACTTTTGAAGAAAACCAACCCCAATCATTTAAGTTTTGTTTCCAGTAAATTCCATGCGTTTCACTTTCCGTGGAAGTTTCTTTTAAATAAGTCAGGAATTTTTTTGAAATATCTTTCAGTCCATAATCATCAAATAAAATGGCTAATCTGTGCAAACCAACGAAAGTGAAATCTGTTATTTTTTCAGTCTTTGCTTTTAAAATTACGGCGTTTTTCAGCGCAGTTCCTTTTTGTTTTAAAGGGAAATCTTTTTCCCAATAATTTCGTGTGTCGAGATAATCTAAAACATAATTATTAACCACATTTTTATCGATTTCCCCGTATCGAACAACTTCAGAATCAACATATTTTACCAGTTTTGAAACCATTTCTTTTTGCTCGGAAGATTGGTAATCTTTTACGTTTCCTTTAAGCCAAACATTAATTCTGCCCAAACTTTTCAAAATATACAACGAAGTAGAATATGAACTCGGATAACCGGAATACCAGGAAAATCCACCATCTGGATTTTGCAGTTTCTGTAATTCTGACCAGTCATCGTTAATGGAATTTTTCATCGTATTCGCATCAAACAATCTGGCAATTTTCGCCATTTGGTCTTCCTCATTTTTACTTTCCAAAACCCACGGCGTTTCCTCTAAAAGCAACTGTTTTAATTCCTGATTTTTATCCAAATTACTTTTTAGCAAACCTTTACTTTGATATTCATCAAAAACAGTTTTCAATTTTGGATTGGCTTTAAAAATTTCTGATGCCAAAACATCCGCAAACCATTTATTGAAAACCACATCAGCCGAATTATTTTGGTCATTTTTAAGACTTGGCAAAGCAAACATAATTTCCCAGATCGGATTTGTTGTGAGTTCCAAAGTATTAGAAAAATTCTGAATCGTTGTCGAATTATTTTTAGTCAAATTTTCTATGCTAAAAGTTTTAGTTTGTCCTTCTTTCACAAAAATCGGAACAGCATCTGTTACCAACATTCTATTTGGTAAAACTGCAATTGCTTTTTGTTCGCCATCAGAAAAATCGCCGGCTTTTGCGACTACTTTTAAAATAATTGAACTTACATTATTCGGTACTTTTATAGTCCAGTTGACCACAGAATTTCCATTTTCTTTTAAGTCAAATGATTTTTGAATGTTATTTAAATTAAATTTTGAAGAAATATCTTCATTTGTAAAAGCATCTAAAATCTGCAATTGCGCCGTTCCGTTCAAAGGCTTATCGACCAAACTAGACAATTTAGATTGCAGTTGAAGTTCATCACCTTCACGCAAAAATCTCGGATAATTTGGCGTTACAGAAAATTCTTTCTGCGTCACCACAGATTTTTCTAAAGTTGCACTTCTCGCATCTTTTGTATGTGCCAAAAACATAAGTTTCCATTGTGCCAATGCTTCCGGCGAGGTAAATTCAAAAGACACATTTCCATCTTTGTCGGTCATTAAATTAGGATAGAAAAATGCGGTTTCATTTAAATTTTGACGAACTGGAATGTTGTCTAAATTTTCTATATTTTTCTTTTTTAATGAATTGTAGCCAACTACTACAACATCATCAATACTTTTTGAATTGACAGAATCTTTTTGAACATTTAAACCCGCAACTTGTCCAGATAAAGCGCGTAAAGCCATTGGTGCTGAAACTTTTCGTTCTTGTTCCATAGCATAATCTCTAAACATTAACCATCCATCAAACCAATTAAAACCAGGTTTTTCAATATTGTAATTGTTTAAATAAGGAATTCTTTTACTATAATTTTCTTGACTTAAACCTTCATTAATGCCGTAATTAGACATTCTAAAATAATCATTTTGCAGACTTTGCCAATAGTAAGAATTAACTGCAAATTTATCCAAAGACATATCATACATATTTGCCAAAACTTCGGCATTTATTTTTTCTTTATCATCGCCCAAAACTCTTACCGTCCATTTTTCTTTTTGTCCGGGTTCTATTTTATCCCGAAAAGTCACGGTTTCTATGCGCAATGGTTTTTTATCTGAGGCAATATTTAAATTCACAGATTCTGTTTGCACATCATTAAAAGCCACCAACTGAAACTGGACATTCATCTGTTTAATACTTTCATCTTTCGGGAAATCAACGTTATATTCTAAAACGCCATTTTTAAATTTCTTCTGTTCCGTAAAAGTGTCACCTTTTCCATTTTGTACAAAAACATTCACCAAAGTATCCGGAATCGCAGAATAAACAAAGATTTTCGCTTTTTCGTTTCGCTGAAATTCTGCTTTTGGCTGAATTACTTTTAAGAAAGGTTTTTGTAAATCTGATAATGATTTTTTATCAAAAACTTCGAAGGTTTTTTCAGTTTTAATGGAATCTTTTCCTTCTATATTATAAAGTTCGAGTTTGTATTTTCCTGCTTTTAAAGAACCAAGATTCAAGATATTAGAATCAAGATTTGAGTTTGCTTTTTCATCTTGGTTCTTGGTTCTTGGTTCTTGAATCCTTTCAACCAAAACTTTCTCAACCCTATCTTTCTTCTCTTCTTTGGAAAAATAATCGTGTGGGAATTTTGCGACAAATTCCTCTTTTGAAAATACTGGCAAATCCTGAATATCATTTTTAAAATTATCCCTGATCACGCGATTTTCAGAAGTCAGTTTTGATAATTTTAAATGATAAGATTTTTGTAAAACCTGATCATTATAATTTTTGGTTTCAACCTTTAATTTTAAATCTTCATCAGAAAAGGTATCCGGAATATCTGCGACATTAATGTAATGTGAAATAGATGACACTTTAAAATTCTCGTTCGCAGACTGCGTTTCGCCGTTGATATCCGTTACCGAAGCATTAACTGCATAATTATCAATTTGAATTCCGTCAATTTTTTCATCTTTTTTAAGGTCAATCTTTATGGTAAATTCTCCTTTCTCATTGGTTTTTACTTCGCCAAGAATTGAGTTTTCATTATCATTTCCACGCGGAAACCAGGAAAAATAACGCCATCTGATATTTTGTTTTTTAATTTCATAATTTACCGTAGAATTACTCAAAGCAACCCCGGAAAACATCATCGCTTTTCCCTTTAATTCAACAGTTTGTCCGTATTTATACTCGCCTTTTATCGGTTCAAAAGTCACTTCAAATTTTGGACGCTTGTATTCTTCAACCTGGAAATCTTTCCTTCCGTCTTCATCCTCTCCTTCAACATTCAAAGTAAATTCGCCGTTTAATTTTCCATTAGGTAAAGTAAAACTGCCGTTGTAAGAACCAAAATCATTCGTCGTAAAAGTTTGATTTGAAACTTCGTCACCGTTCGCATCTTCTAAAGTTATTTTTTGTTTTAAATTGGCTGCTACCGCTTCCTTTCCTTTATCAAGTTTTGTATTTATGACTTTAAAATAAACGATTTGTCCAGGTCTATAAATGGCTCGGTCCAGAAAAATCTGTGTTTTAAATTCAGGATCTGTAGATTTGTCCTGGTTTCTGTTATTTCCATAAACCTGCAAAAGATTAAAATCATTGGTTTTAGCATCACGAACCAAATAAGTTCTGTAATAATCGTCAGTTTTAGAGTTTAAAAATTTAAACTGACCTGTAGAATTGGTAGAAACTTCAGATTTCACAATTTTCTGATTATCCTGAATCTGATAAATTTCCAGAGGATGATTTTTCACTTCTTCCCCATTTTCCCGGCTGACTAACTTCAAAGTATTTGCAGAAAACAATTCTTCATTTTTATTCTGATAAATCAATCTTGAATTACTTACAATGAAAGAAAAATGTTCCACAATTTCTTTATTCACCACATAATCAACCAGATAAATTCCCGGTGGCAACGATTTTAATTCCAGAGAAGTCGAATGGTTTTTATGATCATCAGATTTAGGAAGCGAAAATTTATCCTTTCTAATCAATGTTTTCTGAACTTGACCAAATAAATTTTTATCATATTCTCGTTGGTTAAATTTTAGAAAATTATAAAAATCCGATTTTACTTCATAAATATTTAGGGAAAATTCTTCCACATTTTTCGCACTTGCAACTACGTGAATCGGCTTTTCCGACTGCGATGTTTTTTCATATTTAAAAGTCAGTGAAGGTTGAAGAATTGAATTTTTCTGATTTTGAATATTGCTTAAATATTTTGATTTTGGAAACTGCTTTTCAACTTTGTCGATCCAACGTAAAGCCGTTTTAAAATCTTCCTTGTCTTCATAATTTTGAATAATTTCCTGTGAAATTAAAACTTTGTAATCGCCGGATTCATTAGAGTTGTAAAGCGTTTCCAGTTGTTGCAACCTATCTTTACATTGATTGAATCCACAGGAATAATTCAATTTTTGATGTTGAAAATAAAGTTTCGTATTTCCTAGATTTTGAGCAATTAACTGATCATAAATTTTTAAAATTTCAACATTATTTAAATCTAATTCATATTTAGTAAAGAAAGAACTATTCTGCAAAAACTCAATTTTATTGGATGAATTCCAATCGGCTAAAGTTGGGAAAAACTCTAAATCTTCGGTTTCGCTGAAAATATTTTTGTAAGGTTTTAAACTAATTTTTTCTAGAGAATTTTGCTGTTTATCAAAATCCTGATAAAATTTTGATAAATAATTTTTAAAATCCAGTTTCGACCAGGTTTCTATTTGAGAAAAATCCTGGCTATTTAAATTAGTTCTTTGATTAATTTTCCACTGGTTTTGGTTAAAATAATCCTGAAAAAACTCCCCCAACAAAACATTGAAAACCATTTCATCAGCGCCTTTCAAAGATGGTTTTACTTCTTGTAATTTTTTAAAAAATAAACTTGCAGAATTATTTTTCGTATCATCCTGCGTTTGCTTTACGATACTAAATTCTGCTTTCAAAGAACGAATTAATTGAACCGCGTTATTATCTTTCATAGCAAGTTTTTGAATGTCTAAAATTAAAGGCAAATTAGATTTATAAAGTCCTTTTTGATAATTGTCCTGCACTTTTTTCCATTGCAGATCGTATTTTTCCTGCGCTGAAATTTGATAAAAAGTGAGGGTCAGAATTAATACCGCGACAAGTTTGGTAAGTAATTTCATAGGTTGTTTTTTAAGTTTCTTTTTGTTACTGCGAAGTACAAATTTAATCTATTTTTTGATCGAAGACTTTGATGGTGATTTCATAAAGATTATTTTTGAACGATGAATTTTTTAAAAATAAGTAAAAAATACGTAATCGACAGTCAATTGTACGTTTCATTGATGGGAACATCTTTCGCCATATTTTTCATGCTTCATCAAAACATATTCCGATTTCCAACAGTTTTGCTCATTTTCATCACTTATTTTAGTGGTTATGTTTACACAAAGTATCAGGGAAATAAAGTAATATTATTTAAAATTTTGGCGTTTAATTGCTTGTGCGGCTTAATTTCAGTGTTTTTAATTTTACAGAATCACAATTTTGAAAGATTGGTTCGCTGGGGAATCATCGTTTTTATAGGACTTCTATATGATAGTTTTTTTCTAAAATATTATATCAGAAAAATTCCACTTTTTAAGGTTTTTTATGTTGGTTTAACCTGGGCATTAATTAATTCCTGGCTGATCTTACCGGAAATGCACTGGCCGATTTTTTTCATCTCATGGCTTTTTATAACAGCGTTGGTTTTACCTTTTGATATCCGCGATATGAAATCGGACGATGTTATTACTTTTCCGCAATTAATTGGCGTACAAAACACAAAATATCTGGCTTATATTTTTGTTTTTATAAGTTTAATTATCAGCATTTTATATCTAAATTTTTTATATTGTTTTTCAATTTATTTAACTTCTGTTTTTACTTTCATTGTTATTTATTTCTCTGAAACCAAACGCAGGGAAACTTATTTTTCCTTTTGGGTAGAAAGTTGCAGTCTTTTACCTCTTTTATTTTTGATGATTTTAAAGTAATTTTGGTAAATGATAATTCAGAAACTTTCTTTAATAAACTTTAAAAATCATTCATTAAAATCTTTTGAATTTTCCCCGCAGATCAATTGTTTCGTCGGAAATAACGGTGCGGGAAAAACCAATATTTTAGATGCACTTCATTATCTCTCCGTCGGTAAAAGTTTTCTGGGGAATTCAGATTTTAATTCCATTAAAAAAGAAGAATATTTCTTCACTATTGAAGCGGAAATTGTTGGTTTAGAAAAGACAGATATTTTAAAAATAATTTTACCAAAAGAAGGCAAAAAATCAATTAAAAAAAACGATAAAAGCTACGAAAGACTTTCCGAACACATTGGTTATCTGCCAATTGTGATGATTTCGCCTTATGATTCAAATTTAATTTCAGATTCAGGGGAAAGTAGGAGGAAATTTTTAGATGCGATGATTTCTCAAACAGATTCCGCATATTTATTTAATTTAATCCAATATCAAAAAACATTGCAGCAAAGAAATGCTTTGTTAAAAGATTTTGCGAAAAACAGATATTTTGATATTGATAGTTTAGAGATTTACAATGAACCATTAAGCAAATTTGGAACGGAAATTTTTAATAAAAGAAAAGAATTTTTAACCAATCTTTCTCCTTTTGTTCAGGAATATTATAAAATTATAAGTGGCGGAAAAGAAGAAATTAAAATTATCTATCAATCTGATTTAGAAGAGGAAAATTTTAAAAAATTATTAATACAAAATTTAGAAAAAGACAAAATCCTGACTTACACTTCTAAAGGAATTCACAAGGACGATCTGATTTTTGAGATGGACAATTCTTTGATAAAAAAACTCGGTTCTCAAGGTCAGCAAAAATCTTTTTTAATCGCATTAAAATTATCCCAAATGAACAGAATAAAAAATCTGACCGGAAAAACGCCTGTTTTACTCTTGGATGATATTTTTGACAAATTAGATGATCTACGCGTTTCTCAACTGATCAATTTAGTTAATAAGGAACATTTTGGGCAAATTTTTATCACAGATACTAGCAAAGAGCGCACGGAATTTGTAGTAAAAAAAATTAACGAAGAAAGTAAGATCTTCGAAATTTAATAAAATTTTAAATGAATAAATTTTTAAAATATTTCCTCAGAATTTTGGGGATTTTAATCGTGTTATTGCTCGCTTTTAACGCAATACTTTATTTTTATATCAATTCTCATAAACAGGAATTACTTCAAAAATTTAGTAAAAACATTAGTGAAAAACTTAATGGCGATTTTAAAATTGGCGATCTAAAATATCAGTTCTCGGGAAATATTACACAATGTGCTGTCTCTCTGGATAATTTGAGTTTAAAAGATTCACTATTCGTTCAGCATCATATTGAGACTTTAAAGGTTGGAAATCTCACAGCTGCGTTAGATTTAAAAGCACTTTTAGCTAAAAATATTAAAATAAAAAATCTGAATCTTGAAGATGGTGAATTCAACCTTTTTACTTTGTCAAATTCTTACAGCAACAGTTATTTATTAAATCCAAAAAAAGATAAAGTCCAGGACAAAAAAAAATCTGAAGGTTTTGACTTAAAATTTGATAAAATAAGTTTTTCGAATTTTTCAGTTCATATCTTTAATCAAATTAAGGGGAATAATTATCAGGCAAAAATTAATGCTTTAAAAGCAGATTTAGATCCATCATCGAATCAGATTGTGATTGATACTAAAATGGATCTTTCTGTAAAACAATTGCTTTTCAATAAAAAAAATGGCGCGTTTCTTCAAAATGCTTCATTGGTAAGTTCACCAAAATTAATTTACGATAAAGAGACTAAAAAATTAAGCTGGGACGCGACGAATTTTAAAATAAAAAATCAAAATTTTGATCTTGGAGGCTATTTTAATTTGGGTAAAGTTTTTACTTTTCAACTTAATATAATAAACGAAAAAACTGATTTTGCAACTTCGTCAAGTTTATTGGCAAATAATATCCAAAAAGCGGTCTCAAAATATAAAGTTGATGGAGATTTTTATTTAAAAGCAAATATTAAAGGTTTACCAAACCAGGAAACTTACGTCAGACTTGACTACAAAATGGAGGAAAATGATGTTATACTGCCTTGGTTTAGTCCGAAAAACACGAAACTGACCGGACATTTTCTAAATCAGGTTGATCCAAAATTAGCCTGCACAGATGAAAATTCTGAATTATTTTTCCAGAATATTACCACTGAAATTCAGGGGATAAAAGTAATTAGTCCATACGTGAAGATTTCTAATATTGATACGGTTAAAATCTCTCTAAAAGCTGGCGCAGAAGGCCAAAGCACGGAATTGAACCAGGTTTTAAAAAATAATAAACTGGCACTTGGAAACGGTACTTTTAAACTGGATTTTAAGATGAACGGTTATCTACAAAAAGATTTGGCAGCGCCGGATCTGGACGGATATATCGAAATAAATGACACAGATCTTCTACTTACTAAAACTAAAAAAGAAAAAATCATCAACAGTGGAAAAATGATCTTTAAAGGACAGGATCTTATACTGCAAAATATAAAATCAACTTATCAAAAAACAATTTTTGGCGTTAACGGAAGTATTAAAAATGTTGTCCCGTTCTTACTTTACAACACAAATAATTATGCTTTAGATCTAAAATTAAATAGTAACACAATAAAAATTGATGATTTCATCCAATTTATAAACTATTTATCTAATCCAAATGCGAAGAAAACAGCAAACAATTCCAAAAAATTAATTTTAGATAATATTAATAAAAATTATCAGCGAATAAGTATTGATTTTAAGGATATTATCTATAAAAAACTTCGCGCTCAAAACTTGAAAGCTAATTTAATTTTAGAATATCCACGACTTCGATGCGATAATTTGAGCGTCAATTTTGCGGGAGGAACTATTAAATCGAATTCAGATATCTTAAATGTTTCCGATAACAGATTTGCTATTAATACAGATATTAACGTCGCTAATGTCGATTTCCAGACATTGCTAACTTCGTTTGATTATTTCGGAATCAATTCATTAAAAACCAGTCAGTTAAAAGGTCGTGCTGACCTGAAAACCAAAATGGCTTTTTTCATAAATTCCGAAGCAGCAATTTCACCAAATTCATTGGATGGAAATCTATATTTTAACATTAAAAATGGAAATTTTCACAATTTTGTGCCTTTAGGAGATGCGTTATCGCTCATCATCAGTAAAAAAAGATTTGCAGATGTTGCTTTTAGATCAATCACTAATAATGTTAAAATTAAGAACGGAAATATTACAATTCCACGAATGGAAGTACAGACAAGCGCTTTAAATTTCTATTTGGACGGCGTTTATAGTTTTGGAAATCAAACTGATATGATGATTTCTGTGCCATTTTCTGAACTTAGAAAACGTGATCCAAGTAAAGTACCTGCAAAAATTTCATTTGATGAAGCCGGTCGAAAAATATTCCTAAAAATAAAAGATGATGCTTCGGGGAAATCAACTTTTAAAGTTTACACCAATCAGGAAAATGCAGAAAATAATGCTAAAATGGACCAAACTTCAGTGAAAGAAAATACTCCAAAAAGCAAAAATAAATCAGGAATTCTGAAAATATTTAGAAAGAAATGAAAAAGCGAAGAGAATATCAGAGTTCAGAACTTGTAAAATCTTTTGCCAGAATTTATGGTTTTGAAGATAAATTGACCGCAATAAGAATTAAAGATTTTTTGGAAGATTACTTAGACAATATTATGTTTCAGGAGATCGAAAGCGTTAATTTAAAGGAAAAAATTTTAATCTTAAGAATAAAATCTGCTCTTCTAAAAAATGACCTTAGATTAAAAAAAACATTCTTTTTAAAGAAATTCCAAGAGCTTGAAGGTGCAGAAAACATCGCTGATCTTTTGATATTATAATTAGATTATTTTAAAACGACATTGTTCATCTGACGCATGATCCACTTGTGCTTTTTAGAAAGATAAGCTGACGGATTTTTCGGATCATATTTTTGCGGATTAGGAAGAATTGCAGCGATCCAGGCGGCTTCACTTTTAGAAAGATCTTTTGCCGGTTTGGTAAAATAATATTGTGACGCAGCTTCAATCCCAAAAACGCCACGTCCCATTTCTATTGAATTTAAATACCGTTCCAGAATTATATCTTTGCCCCAAATTAATTCAATTTCAAAGGTAAAAAAAGCTTCTAAGCCTTTTCTGATCCAACTTCTACCCTGCCAAAGAAAAATATTCTTTGCCGTTTGCTGAGAAATTGTACTTCCGCCGCGAACCGTTTTTCCTTTTTCGTTATGTTTAAGCGCTTTTTCGATCGCTGTATAATCGAATCCATTGTGAGAAAAAAACTTTTGATCTTCGGAAGCAATAACTGCTTTTTTGACATTTGTGCCCATTTCATTATCAGAAATATAGTCTCTTTTTAATTTTCCGTATTCTATTAAACCACCAATTTGCGTTAAGGTAAAAGGTGGATTAAAGAATTTTCCCCACACGATGAAAAGAATATTTGCAAGAATTAAAAGGTAAACTATTCGTTTAATAAATTTCCACATAGATAAAATTGAAAGGCAAAAATAAGAAATTTCGTTTAAAGAGATTTTTTAAAACTAAGTTAAATTTGGATTTACTTCAGCTTTTTCATGTAAGTTAAATTGTAATCTGGAAGTAATTCTGGATGAAATATTTTAATATAATCTTTTAAAACCAGATCTGCCCGAAAAACGCCACTTTCAAAATAATCGTTCGATTTACTTTTTGTTTTGCCGCTGACAGAATAAAGATTTCCCATGTTAAAAACATTCATTTTTGCATAGCTGCGGTTGATCTGTAATAATTCCTTCTTCGCTAAATGATCACTGACATTTACCCAATATTTTGCATCTTTTGCTTTAACAAAAACTTCTTCAAAACTCAGCGGAATGCCTTTTGATTCTGGATTTTCTTCTAAAATGTATTTTGCATTTGCATCTTTAATAAATTGAGCCAAGTTTGATTTACCACCGGCTAAAAACCACTCATTTCCATACATTTCATTAACTAAAACTTGCGGCTTTTCGATTGATTTTAAAGCAGAAATTTTTAGATTTTCGTAATTACTTTTTACTTCACCAAACACCTTTTCACTTTCAGAAATTTTACCTAAAAGCTGACCAAATACTTTTACGTAAGCCGATTTTTCTAGAGGATCCTGTTCTAAATATTCATCAAAAAAGATAATTTCGATACTGTTTTTTCTTAATAAATTATAGGTGTTTTCAAAACTGGGAACATAATTGGTAAAAATAACGTCGGGTTTTAATGAAATAATTTTTTCAACATCAAATTTTTGTTCATTTCCAACATCCTGAATTCTGCCAGATTTGATTAAATTTTTAATTTTTTGACTGTAAATATATTCCGGACTGGAAACAGCGATGATATTATTTTCGGAATTTATGGCTTCTATGAAACCCAAAAGACTGGAGTTTAAAAGAATTACTTTTTTGAAAGGTAAATCTGAATTTTTAAATTGATAAGAAAATCTCCCAGATTTCAAACTAAAAAATTTCTTATCTTTTTGATAACTAACATTTTGAGAAATAACATTCCAACCAACAACAGAATTTTCATTCTTTTGTTTACAGGAGAAAATTAAAAAGAGAGAAATAATTATAAAAAAGTACTTTTTCATTTCCCAAAGAAAATAAAAAAGTCTTATATTTGCAAACTCAAAACAAAGGCTTCGTGGCGCAACTGAATAGCGCACCTGATTACGGCTCAGGAGGTTACTGGTTTGAATCCAGTCGAGGTCACTAGAAAAGAAAATCAAGAAATTGGTTTTCTTTTTTTTTATCTAATATTTTCTTAGATTTACCTTATAATAATTAAAAATGGAACCTTCAAATAAAAATAAACCGCCTAAAGCACTAATCGCCGTAGTTGCTGTGATCGCATTTGTGATCATTTTTTATATCGTTTTAACTTTCTTCTTCCCGGGACTTTTTAGCGGGATGAATACAGGTGAAGTGGCGCCGGTTAGTAATTAATTCTTATAATAATAGCTGTAAATGACGATCGATATTCAAAATCTTACCAAAAAATTTGGTTCGCAAACAGCTTTAAAGTCAATAAACATAAAAAGTTCCGGTAACGAAATTATCGGTCTTCTGGGTCCAAACGGTGCAGGAAAATCAACTTTGATGAAAAGCATTGTGGGCGCTTTAAAAATTGACGAAGGACAAATTTTATTTGATGGTGAAGACATTATCTTAAATGAAATAAAAGCCAAACAAAAAATTGGTTTTTTGCCGGAAGATAATCCACTTTATAAAGATATGTTTGTGAAGGAATATCTGAGTTTCGTTGCAGAAATTCACCATATTTCGAAAGATAAAATAGATCACGTTATAGAAGCTGTTGGCTTAACACCGGAAAATTCAAAAAAAATCCACCAACTGTCGAAAGGTTATCAACAAAGAGTTGGAATTGCACAGGCTATTATTCATGAACCTGAATTGTTAATTTTAGATGAACCGACAAATGGTCTTGATCCAAATCAAATTGTGGAGATCAGAAATTTAATTCGGGAAATTGGTAAAGAAAAAACCGTTATACTTTCCACCCACATTATGCAGGAAGTAGAAGCAATTTGCACGAGAGTGATTTTAATTAATAACGGGGAAATTATTCAGGATTGTCTTGTTTCAGAATTTTTAGGGAAATTTTCCAGTTTGGAAGAGGCTTTTCAACAGTATACAATAAAAAATTAACCCCAAATAATTGAGGTTAATTTTATTTTTTCAAAATATCTAGTCTTTAAAATAAGACGCTTTCTTCACCCCTTTTAACCGGGTAAATTTCGGTGAAACAACCAAAACAGTGATTTGGCGACCCTAAAATACCTTTCAAGTTTTCTACACTTAAAAACTCCAAGGAATCTACGCCTAAATAATCTTTCAATTCATCAACCGTCATATTTGCGGAGATCAACTCATCTTTTGAAGGCGTATCAATTCCCAAATAACACGGCGCAATAATCGGTGGCGACACACTTCTAAAGTGAATTTCTTTAACGCCACAGTCCCTTAGAATTTTCACTAAACGCTTCGCTGTAGTTCCGCGAACAACTGAATCATCAATAATTACAACACGCTTTCCTTTAATTTCAGAAACGATCGGGTTCAATTTTAAATTGACGATTCTTTCCCGCATTTCCTGCGTAGGAACTATAAATGAACGACCAATATATCTGTTTTTAATTAAAACAGGACGAAATGGAATTCCACTCGCTTTAGAAAAACCTATCGCCGCGGGAACTCCAGAATCTGGCACGCCAATTACGATATCGGCTTCGACAGGCGCCTGTTCCCAAATTTTTTCTCCTGATTTTTCACGAATTTCGTGAACGTTTATATTTTCTAAGATAGAATCCGGACGTGCAAAATAAATATACTCAAAAGAACAGATCTTATTGATGCAGTTTTCTTTTACCATAAACGACTTTAAACCGCTTTCATTTTCGCTGGTGTAAACAATTTCGCCAGGTAAAATATCACGAACGTATTGTGCACCAATCGCGTCTAAAGCAACACTTTCGGAAGCACAGACAAAGGTTTTTTCATCAATCGCACCTAAAACCAAAGGTCGAATTCCGTTAAAATCACGGAAAGCAAAGAATTTATTTCTTGTCATTCCAACCACGGAGTAAGCGCCTTCAATTTTTTCCATTGTAGTTTTAATTGCTGCTCGCAATCCTAAATCTAAATGTTTTTGAATTAATCTTAAAATAACTTCCGAATCCGAAGTTGCCCGAAAAACTACGCCTTCCGCTTCAAGTTCTGTTTTTAATTCCTGAGCATTAGTTAAATTTCCATTATGCGCTATGGAAAGAATGATCTGGTCATACTCATTTTTAGCATAAAATGGCTGAAAATTATACTTTTTCTTATCGCCCGCCGTAGTGTATCTCGTGTGTCCAATAACGGAATTCCCCATGAAATTTGAGGGTTCACGGATGGTTTTAAAAAAATCGAGAACAAGACCTTCTTCCTTTAAATTAACAATTTTACCATCTTTCATCACCGAAATTCCACACGCTTCTTGTCCACGATGTTGCAAAGCAAAAAGTCCAAATTGCGACAGTGAAAAGGTATCGATCTCATTTTCTGAATACAGACCAAAAATGCCACATTCTTCTTCCGGCGAATCTGAACTGCCTTTTTTCATGACATTTCTTTCGTAAGGTCTGTCCTTAAATTGATCTAAATAATCTTCCTTATATTTTTGATGGATTGACATTTTTTTTATTTTGCTGAACCTTTAAAGATTCAAATTTTTATTTATTTAAAGCCTTTTTTAAACGATCGTAGATTTCAACATAGGCTTCAGTTACATCACCTAAATCCCTTCTAAATCTATCTTTGTCTAATTTTTTCATAGTATCCTTATCCCAAAGTCGGCAAGTATCAGGTGAAATTTCGTCTGCTAAAATAATTTTACCATCTGTAGTTTTTCCCAATTCAATTTTAAAATCGACCAAGATAATACCCATTTTATCAAATAATTCTTTTAAAATTTCATTGATCTTGCCTGTCAAACTATACATTTCATCTAATTCTTCTCTTGTTACCAAACCAAGAAAAAGGACATGAAAATCATTGATCAATGGATCTCCTAAAGCGTCTTCTTTAAGACAAAGATCAAAAATTGTAATTGGTGATTTTATACCTTCTTCAATCCCCAAACGTTGCGACATACTTCCCGCAGAATAGTTGCGAACTACCATTTCTATTGGAATTATAGAAACTTTTTTCACCAGTTGTTCACGATCATTTAGTTGTTTAATGAAATGCGTTTCAATACCTTTTTCATTTAAATATTCAAAGATAAGCGTTGTAATTGCGTTGTTCATTTCACCTTTTCTGTCAAAACTTCCACGTTTTTGTGCGTTGAAAGCCGTTGCGTCATCTTTAAATTTTACAATAACTTCATCTGCTACTTCCGTTGCGAAGATCTGTTTTGCTTTTCCCTCATAAAGCATTTCCCCTTTTTGCATTTTTTTAATTTTATTTATTTAAAAAATATTTACGATAATTCCTGTTATTACGGCGATTCCGAAACTTAGTAAAGTTCCTATTAAAACATATTCCGTGAGTTTTCTTTGTTTTGCTTCCGCTAAATCACTAAATCTAAAAACGGATTTTGCAGCGATCATAAAACCGACGCCTTCCCAATGATTTATAATGATAAATGTGAAAACCAAAAGTCTTTCTAAAATTCCGATATATTTCCCCGCATTTACGAGTGAATCAGTTTGTATTTTACTATGTTCAATGACTATTGGCGACCACGCAGCCAATAAGTTTTTAATAAAAATAGAAGTTGGAACCGTTAGAAAAACCGCTGCAACAAGATATTTTAAGAAAATCGGATTATTTAAAAAATTGAAATCAATTTCTTTAAAATAAGTAGAAATTACAATTATTACTGATAAATGTAAAAACTGATCTATAAAAAACAACCATCTTTTGGTCTTTTTAGATTGAAAATATAATTTTGAAATATCAATCAGATAGTGTGAAACACCTATTATCAAAGGAATATACCACAAACTTAAATCCCATAGAAATATAAAAACCAAGAAAACATGAAGTAAAATGTGAAAATATAAATACTTGCTTTTAATTTTTTTCTGCTCCTTATCTAGCACCCATTTATCCGGCTGGAAAAGGAAATCTCCAAATAAATGTGCTAATATGAGTTTTAAAAAAATCATAATTCTGCTAATTTCTTTCTAAAATAAATATCTGTTTCTGAGATTAAAGCATAGTTTGCTCTACTAAATCTCTGACTTATTGATGATTGTGTTATATTTAGTTTTTTTGCTAATTCTTCCTGAGTTAAATTTTTATCTGATAAAAGTTCAAAAACTGTTTCTGCAACGGCGACTGTCCAGTTGTCCATTGTTTCTGAAGCCCAGCGAAACATTAGATTTAAATCATAATCAATATTTTTATTTCCAGTATTAATTTTAAGATTTATCTTTTCTTTTTTAAGACTTTCAAAATTTCTACCGGAATTTACGAATGCAGTTCCGCTGGAAATTGAAACTTTTTCCATCTCAACGTCTCTATTACCAATCCCAATCGACATTCTTACATCTATATTTTTTATCATTTTTATCTGAGATTTTATTTTCAAACTTTTTAAAAATGCTTCGTTCGCATCTTCAATATAATATTGAAATTCATCACCTCTAAAAATTCCCCATTTCTGAGGATTTTCAAAATCTTCGCCAACCGCTTTATTTAAAGCCTTAAGCCAAATGTTTAAATCTATTTTTTGAGAATTTACTATATCTCCTGTTATTACCGCTCTCATATAACAAACTTACAAAAATTATTATACAATTCTATTATAATTAGAATTATTATATATTAATACTATAATTATTAATATCATATAATAATATTATAATTTCAATTATCATATAATTATATTATAATTTAAATTATCATATAATTATATTATAATTAAATTTATTATAAAATAGTATTATAAATAGACATATAATAAAATTTACTAATATTATTTAAAGTAATCAACTCCATTTTTAAAAATATTATGATAATTAGCATTTGGAATATTTTTAAACAAACCTTCACTAAACCTTTCTGTATGTCCCATTCTTCCGTAAATTTTTCCACTTTCACTTGTAATTCCTTCAATTCCAAAAAGAGATTGATTTGGATTAAAAGGCATTCCATGGGCTAAATTTCCCTCAAAATCAACATACTGCGTGGCAATTTGACCATTCTTATATAGTTGCTCAATAACATCTTTCGAGGCCATAAAACGACCTTCGCCGTGAGAAACAGGAATAGTATAAATTTCATCTTTCAATCCCGACGACCAGGGTGATTTCTCATTAATCACTTTCACATTAACCATTTGAGAAACATGTCTTCCAATTGCATTATGCGCCAAAGTTGGGGCATTTTCATCTAAATTTTTAATTTCGCCAAAAGGCAACAATCCCGATTTTATCAAAGCCTGAAAACCGTTACAAATTCCTAAAATCAATCCATCTTTTTCTAAAAACTCATGAACAGCATCTTTCATCCGGCTATTCTTTAAAACATTTACCATAAATTTCGCTGAACCATCAGGCTCATCACCAGCAGAAAAGCCGCCAGAAAAAACCAAAATTTGTGATTGTTTAATTTTTTTTATCCAATTTTCAATGGATTCATCCATGCTTTGATGGCTAAGATTTACAAAGGGTAAACTATCTACATTTGCGCCTTCTTTTCTAAAAGCATTTTGGGTTTCGTATTCGCAATTTGTGCCTGGAAATAAAGGTGCAAAAACCTGCGGCGTTCCAATTTTATGTGAAATTATATTAATTGATTTTTGATTAATTCCCTCTAAATTTTTATCAAAATCAAAAACAATTTTCTCCTTTTCAACTGTTGGAAATAAGTTTTCAAATATCGAAGAATTTACTTCAAGTAATTTCTTAATATCAAATTCTAAATCATTGATTTTCAATATTAAAATATTTTTTACTTCACCAATAAGTTTAAGTAGATTAAAATCTAATTTTTCACTGCTTTCAATTAAAAATCCACCAATATTTTTAGATAAAAGTAAGTCATTATCCAAATTAATTTCAGCACCTAAAAAATTACCAAAAGACATTTTTGCCAAGGCAACTGCAACTCCGCCTTCTTTGATTGTTTTAACTGAAACAATTTTTTTAGAAGAAATATTAGCATAAATAAAATCAAATATCTTAGTTAACTCATCATATTTTGGCAAACCATTTTCATCATTATTTGCTTTAAAATGATAGATAAAATTTCCAGCCTGTTTAAATTCTGGCGAAATAATATTATCATTAGTTCCATTAGCACAAGCGAAAGAAATCAAAGTTGGCGGCACATTGATATTTTGGAAAGTTCCGCTCATGGAATCTTTTCCACCAATCGCAGCCAAACCTAATTTCGTTTGGGCATCATAAGCACCAAGTAAAGAAGACAAAGGTTTTCCCCATTTTTCAGGATCATTTCCTAACTTTTCAAAATATTCCTGAAAACTAAGTCGGATATTTTTATAATTTCCGCCCATTGCAACGATCTTGCAAACGCTTTCCACCACCGCTAAACTTGAACCGATTAACGTGTTTTGCTCTGAAATTTCCGCGTCAAAACCCCAACTTGCCAGAGAAACTGTTTTTACATTTTTAGCGTTTAAAACAGGCAGAGTCTGCACACTTCCTTCCATTTCAGTATTCTGAAATTTCCCACCTAAAGGAAGCATCACTGTTGTTCCACCAACTGTAGAATCAAACATTTCCTGCAAACCTTTTTGAGAAGCGACATTTTTTTCGCTTAATTTTTTATAAAAATTATCTTCATTAAAAATCAAATTATTTTGGTTAACTTCCTTTAAATGAAAAACTTGTACATCTTGTTTCTTTGCACAGCCATTTGTTTCTAAAAATTCTCTGCTCAAATCAAAAATTTTATTATTTTGCCAAAAAATCTGCATTCTGCCACTGTCTGTTACTTTTGCAATTTCAACAGCGACAATATTTTCAGTGTTACAAAATTGAATAAATTTATTTTTATCTTTTGCTTCAATCACAACTGCCATTCTTTCCTGCGATTCGGAAATTGCGAGTTCGGTTCCATTTAAACCATCATATTTTAAATGTAAATTATCGAGGTTAATTTCCAGTGAATCAGCGATTTCCCCGATCGCTACAGAAACACCGCCGGCGCCAAAATCGTTACATTTTTTAATCAATTTTGTGACTTCAGGATTACGAAATAAACGCTGAATTTTTCGTTCTTCTACCGCATTTCCTTTTTGAACTTCGGTAGAAAGTTGATGAATGGCGTTTTCATCCTGTTCTTTTGAACTTCCAGTTGCGCCTCCAACGCCGTCGCGACCAGTTGCGCCGCCTAAAACTATTACCAAATCTCCATCTTCAGGTTTTTCTCTGCGAACCCAATCTTTTGGAACTGCACCAACTACAAAACCAACTTCCATTCTTTTGGCCTTGTAACCTTCGTGGTAAATTTCATTAACAGAAGTTGTCGCCAAACCAATCTGATTTCCGTAAGAAGAATAGCCATTTGCCGCTTTTTTTGAAATAATTCTTTGCGGTAATTTTCCAGTTAAAGTTTCTGAAACAGGTTCTAAAATGTTTCCCGCTCCAGTTAAGCGCATCGCTTGGTAAACAAATGCTCTTCCAGACAAAGGATCACGAATTGCGCCGCCAATACAAGTTGAAGCACCACCAAAGGGCTCTATTTCTGTCGGATGATTGTGTGTTTCATTTTTAAATAACAAATACCACGGCTCTTTTTTACCATCATATTCCACTTCAATTTCTATGGTACAGGCATTTATTTCATCGGTGATTACTAGATTATCTAATTTCCCCGTTTTATAAAAATATTTGCCGCAAACTGTAGCCAAATCCATTAAAGAAATTGGTTTTGATTCTCTTCCTAAAAATTTTCTTTTTTCTAAATAATCATTAAAAATAGAATTTAAAGTTTCAGAAAATTCGCCATTAAATTGAATATCAATCAGTTCCGTTTCAAAAGTAGTGTGACGACAATGATCACTCCAATAAGTATCTAAAACTTTCAGTTCTGTTTCTGTAGGATTTCTACTTTCAGATTTGAAATAATTTTGGATAAACTGCAGATCATCAAAACCGAAAGAAAAACCATGCGATTTATAAAACGTTTCTAATTCGGTTTCATTTAAACCGTTAAAAATTTCATAAACAGGAACTTGCGACGCTTTATTTTCTGTTGGAATTTGTAAAATTTGAAGATTTTTTTCCTGTGATTCTACTTTATTAATGAAATTTTCCTTAATTAATTTTAAATCTTCTTCGCTAATTTTTGGAAGCACGATTAATTTTCCGCTACGGATTTTAACTGAATTATTTCCAGTCAATAAAGAGCTGCATTGCTCGGCAGAATCTGCTCTTTGGTCATATTGTCCGGGTAAATATTCAACTGCAAAAAAAGGATGCTTTCCAGGATTTTCCAGATGTAAAATATCAGTTACTGAATCGCACAAAGTATTTTGAACAAATTCATCAAAATATTTTTCCTCAATATTAAAGATATCGTAGATATTATAAACCTTTACATTTGAAATAGAAGGAACAATATCTTTTATCTCTTCAAAAATTGACGCACTTTCAACATCAAATAAACCTCTTTTTTCTACAAAAATTCTTTTATTCATTATAATATTTTAACTAAAAAATGCAGCCAAAAAAGACTGCATTTATTTTATACTTTAAGTTCTGATTTCGAATCAATTAAGTCGCGGTATTTGTCTAAGACAGGCGAAATTTCATTGGCTATAAATTCCTCAGTTTGTATCGGCGCAAAACCTATGAATTTATGTGGCTCTAAAACTTCTTTTAATTTTGATTTATCCATTTTTAAAGAATTATCGTTCATAATTCTTTCAATTAAATCATTTTCTAAACCTTCTTCTTTTACCTTTTTACTGGCTTCCATTGAATGAACGCGGATTATTTCATGGATTTCCTGCCGATTTCCACCTGCTTTCACTTCTTCCATAATAATATATTCCGTCGCCATAAAAGGCAATTCTTCCTGAATATGTTTATTAATTCTGTTTGGATAAACCACCAAACCATTCATAATATTATTCCAGATCAACAAAATAGCGTCAACTGCTAAAAAAGCTTGCGGAATAGTTAATCGCTTGTTTGCAGAATCATCTAAAGTTCTTTCAAACCATTGAGTTGCTGCAACCATCGCCGAACTTGAAGATAAAGACATCACGAATTTTGCTAAAGCTCCAATTCTCTCACTACGCATCGGATTGCGTTTATAAGCCATTGCAGACGAGCCAATTTGATTTTTTTCAAACGGTTCTTCAATCTCTTTTAAATTTTGAAGTAATCTTAAATCGTTGCTGAATTTATGCGCAGATTGAGCAATATTAGATAAAAGCGAAACAACTTTTGCGTCAATTTTTCTATCATAAGTTTGCCCTGAAACACCGAAAACATTGGTAAAACCAAAACGATTTGATAATTCTTTATCTAAATGTTTTACTTTGGAATAATCGCCATCAAATAATTCTAAAAAACTTGCCGCCGTTCCCGTAGTTCCTTTTACGCCACGAAAACGCAGTGTATCAATAAAAAATTCTAATTCTTCAAAATCCAAAAGAAGACTTTGAAGCCATAAAGTCGCACGTTTTCCAACGGTAGTTAATTGTGCCGGTTGAAAGTGCGTAAAGCCAAGTGTTGGAAGATCTTTATATTCTAAAGCAAAATCTGAAAGTGATTTCATTGTAGAAATTAACTTTGCTTTTAAGATCTTTAAACCATCACGAATTTGAATTAAGTCTGTATTATCCCCAACAAAAGCCGAAGTTGCGCCTAAATGTATAATGCCTTGCGCGGAAGGTGCAACATCGCCAAACGTGTGAACGTGCGCCATTACATCGTGTCGAAACTTTTTTTCATATGCAGCCGCAACTTCATAATCAATGTTTTCTATGTTATTTTTAAGGTCAGAAATTTGTTCATCGGTAATATTTAAGCCTAAATCTTTTTCGATTTCGGCTAAAGCAACCCACAATTTGCGCCAAGTTTGAAACTTGTTATCAGGTGAAAAATTAAAAAGCATTTCTTCACTTGAATATCGCTCTTCAAGTGGATTTTTGTAAGAATTCATTTTAAATTTTTAATGACACAAAAGTAATCGTTTAAAATCAAAAATAAAAGTGAATCAATCTTAAATAAAATTTATTTATCAACACCCAAACTAAAAATTTATTTTAGAAGCAATGCAAGATTTATCACGATTAAAAAATGGATGTAAAAAAATCCCGAAAAATAATTTCCGGGATTTTTAATTTTATGATTTTGGAGCATAATCTGAAAAGAATTTCATCACCTTTTCTAAACTGTAGCCTTTTCCATCTTCCAGCACTGAGCTGTCCTGAGTATGAATTTGTTTACCATTTTGATCTAAAACAATAAAAACCGGATAGCCGAATTTTTTACCCGGATCACCATATTTGGCAAAAACTTTATCATTTTTAACTTCGGGAGAATAATTTAAATGATAATAAACGTAATTTTTATCAACTAAATTTTTTAATTTAGGCGTTGTCTGCACGTAATTATTAAATCTTAAACACCAGATGCACCAGTTTCCGCCAGCCTGAATCATCACATTTTTATTTTCTTTCTTTGCTAAAGCAACGGCTTCAGAAATTTTTTGCTCCGCATTATCTTCAGGGTTATAAATTTTTGGTAATGAGGCGATTTCGGCTTTTGCTGCAGCCTCTTTTTCAGCTATAATTGTAGCGCTATCTTTTATAACCTTTGAGCTGTCACTTTTGTTTTCTGTTATTACCTCTGTTTTATTCTTATTACAAGAAGAAAGAGCAAAGGCTGAGAAAATGAAACTATAAGTTAAAATTTTGAATTTATTCATTGTTTATTTTTTGTAAATATAAAGTTTTTAGGTTAATTATAATTTATAAGTAATGATTAACTTTGCAAACTGATCTATGAAATTTTTATTTAAACTTATACTACATTTTTCACGTCTGCCACTGCAAATTCTTTATCTTTTTGCAGATTTTTTATTTTTTGTAAGCTATTATATAATTAGTTACAGAAAAAAAGAGGTAACTGAAAATCTAAAAAAATCTTTTCCTGAAAAGTCAATTAGCGAAATAAGGAAAATCAGAAAAACCTTTTATAAAAATTTTGCAGACTATATTGCAGAAACTGTAAAGTTATTTACAATTACAGAAACAGAGCTAAGAGTAAGAATTCAACATTTAAATCAAGATCTTTTTCATCAGTCGAAGAAAGATGGCAAAAATGTCATATTGCTAGCTGGCCATGTTTTTAATTGGGAATGGATTACCGTTTTGCCTGTCGTAATTTCGCAAAAACACTGTCATCCGGTTTATAGAAAGGTAAGTAATGATTTTTGGGAAGATAAACTAAAATTTATTCGTAACAGATTTGGTAACAGCGCACTAGAAGCGAAAGAAGTTATTCGGCAGATTTTACGCACTCCAAATGACGGAGATTCAGTTTATATGTTCGTGGCAGATCAAACGCCGCATTCCAGTGAGGTTAATTTTGGAATTAATTTTTTAAACCAACGCACGCCAGCTTTTATTGGTTACGATAAATTGGCAACGCGTTTGGATCTTGACTTTTTTTACTGTGAGATGAAGAAAGTAAAACGCGGATTTTATCAGGTTAATTATTATAAAATATTCCCAGATGGCGAAAAATTTGAAGAATTTGAAGTGGTGAAAAAATTTCATCACAGGCTGGAAAATACTATTAATAAAAGGCCAGACAATTGGCTTTGGTCGCACAGAAGGTGGAAATATAGTGATTTGATCAAACGCTTTGAAGTTTAAAATATGGAAATCAGCATTGTTATTTTAAACTGGAATGGACGATCGTGGCTTGAAAAATTTTTGCCAAACGTCATCGAAAATTCTAAGGAAGCGAAGATTTTTGTTATTGATAATGCGTCTACAGATGATTCTATCACTTATTTAAAACAAAATTTCCCAAGTGTAGCAATTGTAATAAATGCAGAAAATTTTGGTTTTGCAGAAGGTTACAATCAAGGTTTAAAGCAAATTTCAGGTGATATTTATTGTCTTTTAAATTCTGATGTTGAAGTAACTGAAAATTGGTTAAAACCTATTATCAATTTATTCCTGAGCGATAAAAATATTTCAGCAATTCAACCAAAAATTTTAGATTACAACAATAAAAATTATTTTGAATTTGCCGGCGCAGGTGGCGGCTTGATTGATAATCTCGGCTACCCTTATTGCAGGGGAAGAATTTTCGAAGAAATTGAGGAAGACCAAGGTCAATACGATGATGAAACAGAAATTTTTTGGGCTACTGGTTGTGCATTGTTTATCCGGGCAGAAGATTTTCAACGCATGAATGGTTTTGATGAACGATTTTTTGCACATCAGGAAGAAATAGACCTTTGCTGGAGGCTTAAAAATCAAGGTAAAAAAATATTGTATTGCGGAAAATCGACTGTTTATCATGTTGGAGGCGGCACTTTAAATAAACAATCTGCTCAAAAAACCTTTTTAAATATTAGAAATAATTTAAGTATGCTCTTAAAAAATTTACCTTTAAAATCTTTATTCTGGATTTTACCTTTGAGGCTAATTTTAGATGGTTTTGCTGGAATTTATTTTGGTTTAAAAAACGGATTTCCGCATTTTGAAGCTGTTTTAAAAGCACATTTTGGCTTTTATAAAGAATTTAATGAAACTTTAAAACGTCGCGGTAATTTTCAGATTAAAAATTACTATCAAAGTAAATGGCTTATTTTTAAACATTTTTTCTAAATTAAAATATGATAGACTTTTGTGCCATTGATTTTGAAACAGCTACTAATGACAGAAATTCTGCTTGTGAATTGGGAATTTGCATTGTCGAAAACGGGCAGATCGTCGAGACAAAAAACTGGCTTTTGAAACCGCCAAGTTTTCCGTATTTTAATCCTTACAATATTGCTGTTCACGGTATTCAACCGCATGAAGTTGCGGATGCACCGACTTTTGCTGATATTTGGTACGAAGTTGAGGAATTGATGTACGGCAATTTAATGTTAGCGCATAATGCAAGTTTTGACGCTGGCGTATTGCGCAGCTGTATCGATCATTATGGTATTTTTAAACCAAAATTAAATTATCTCTGCAGCATATCAATTGCTAAAAAATCCTGGAAAAATCTTCCTAAATATGGATTAAAATCATTAGCTGATGTTCATAATATAAAATTCACACACCACCGGGCTGGTGCAGACGCTGAAGTATGTGCAAAAATTGCACTTTTAGGCTTTGAACATTTATTTTTGACGAGAACTGAAGAGGTAAGTGAAAGTTTTAAAAAAAATCTAAAAGTTTTATAAATTTAATTGCTTAAAACTTCTGCGAGCAGATTAAATTTTGGTATTTCAATATCCAAATCTTCATCAGAATCGATATCGGTCATAAAGTACGTTCCTGCCATCGTACCAACGCCACTTCGCAAAGCTACATTAGAAAAATAGGAAAAACTGTCGTCAGGTAAAATTGTGGGAGTTAGTCCGATTACCCCATCACCGATTACTTCTGTAAAGCCGAAACCGACGTCATAAATAAGCCATTTTCTTCGGTTTAGTTTGATATTGAAGTCAGAGTTGTTGATGATCTCAATATTGTATTTGAACACAAATCTGTTCGCGGACGGAAAGCTGTTTAATGCATCATAAACAGGCTCAACATTGATCGTAATGCCATTTGTAGTTTTGCTGTACATTTGTGTTTTTTCAAAATGTTAGCAAAAATCCCGCCTTTTTTGAAAAAAAAATCCTGACTTATTGCCAGGATTTTAATATTTAAAAAAAAACTTATTAAAGTTCTAAAGCTTTTCTTTCATCGCCATTCATTAAAATTTCAACAGGATTGTCAATTCCTTCTTTTACCGCGACTAGAAAACCAACTGATTCTTTACCGTCAATTATTCGATGATCATAAGACATCGCAACATACATCATCGGGCGAATAACAACCTGATTATCAATTGCCATTGGTCTTTGAAGAATATTGTGCATTCCTAAAATTGCAGATTGCGGTGGATTGATTATAGGCGTAGACATCATTGAGCCAAAAGTTCCGCCATTTGTAATAGTAAAGGTTCCGCCTGTCATTTCATCAACCGTAATATTCCCATCTCTTGCTTTTACAGCCAAATCTTTTATAGCAGATTCAATATTTCTAAATGACATATTTTCCGCATTTCTTACAACCGGAACCATCAAACCTTTAGGTCCTGAAACCGCAATTGAAATATCACAGAAATCATAAGAAACCATTTGATTGCCGTCAATCATTGAGTTAACCTGAGGATACATTTGCAAAGCCCGAACAACTGCTTTAGTAAAGAATGACATGAATCCCAGACCAACACCATGTTTCGAAGAAAATTCTTCTTTGTATTGTTTTCTGATTCTAAAAATTTCGCTCATGTCAACTTCGTTAAAAGTTGTCAGCATTGCAGTTTCATTTTTCACGGTAACTAATCTCTCAGCTACTTTTCTGCGTAACATTGATAGTCTTGACGTTGTTGAACCTCTTGATCCTGCATTATTTGAAGTTCCCATTGCGGCAACAGAAGATTTTTCTGCATCGTCTTTCGTAATTCTGCCGTCTCTTCCACTTCCTGATACCTGAGCAGGATTTACACCTTTTTCATCTAAAATTTTTCTTGCAGCTGGTGAAGGTGTATTTGATGCATAACTTTTAGGAGTTTCTGCTTTTGGAGCTTCTACTTTTGGTGTTTCTACCTTTTTTTCTTCTTTTGGTGCTTCTTCTGTATCAGGTTCTACCTCAGATTTTTCTTCTGATTTAGCATCTCCACTAGGTTTTGCACCGTCACGATCAATCAAACAAACAACCTGACCTACTTCTACAACATCGCCTTCCTCCGCTTTTAAGGTAATTATACCGCTTTCTTCCGCAGGCAATTCTAAGGTAGCTTTATCTGAATCTACTTCAGCAATTGGTTGATCTTTTTCAACATAATCACCGTCTTTCACAAGCCAGCTTGCAATTTCAACTTCTGTGATAGACTCTCCCGGCGACGGAACTTTCATTTCTAATATAGACATTTGTTTATTTTTTAGATTTCGTTTTTAATTTTTTAAAGCTAAAGCAAAAATAATAATATTATGCAGTTAAGGGTTTGTTTGTTGGTTCATCATTCGTGGAAAAAACACGGTTGATGATATTATTTTGAATAATTTCAAACTTTTTATGACTTCCAGGCGCCGGACTTCCGCTCGCAATTGGTGAGATAACTTGAATATTCTCATCTCTAAAATGTCTTAAAATAAAACTCCAGGCACCCATATTTTCCGGTTCTTCCTGTGCCCAAACCAATTCTTTTCGGTTTTTGTATTTATTTAAAATTTCTTCAATTTTATTCATCTGCAACGGATATATTTGCTCGAAACGAACTAAAGCTATCTTTTCATCATTAATCAATTCTTTCTTCGCTAAAAGATCATAATAAATTTTTCCGGAGCAAAAAACCAGTTTTTCAATTTTATCTGCTTCAGCTGAAACATCATCTAAAATTGGCTGAAATTCACCATTTGCTAAATCTTCAAAACTAGAGATCACTTTAGGATGCCTCAATAGAGATTTTGGTGTCATTACAATTAAAGGCTTTCTAAAAGGAAATTTTTGTTGACGTCTTAAAAGATGAAAATAATTTCCCGGCGTTGTACAGTTTGCAACAATGATATTTTCATTTGCTGCCAAAGTCAAGAAACGTTCCAATCGTCCGGAAGAATGTTCCGCACCCTGACCTTCAGAACCGTGTGGTAAAAGCATTACCAGACCGTTTTGAGATTTCCATTTGTCTTCTGCTGCAACTAAATACTGATCAATAATTATTTGCGCACCATTTACAAAATCACCGAATTGCGCTTCCCAAACTGTCAAAGTATTTGGCGAAACCATTGCGTAACCGTAATCAAAACCTAAAACGGCGTATTCTGAAAGATGAGAATTATAAATATCAAATTTTTGATTCTCATTGACTTGTTTTAATGGCGTGTAAGTTTCTTCCGCATCTTCAGTTTTTACAACTGCATGGCGGTGAGAAAAAGTACCGCGCTGAACATCTTCACCAGAAATTCTAATATTATTTCCTTCCGATAACAAACTTGCGTAAGCTAAAAGTTCGCCTTGAGCCCAATCTAAAGTATCAGTTTCAACTTGTTTTAAACGGTTATCAAACAAACGGGAAATTTTCTTAATAAATTTTTTGTCGCCGGGTAAAGTTGCAATTTCTTTAGCTAAATTTTTTAATTTTTCAATGTCAAATTTAGTATCGTAAACTTTCAAAACATCACCTGCTTTATCCATCGGAAAATCCTTCCAGTCTTCCTGCATGAAAATATCCATTGTATTTCTTTCGATCTGCTTTGAGGCATCAAAATTCTCATCCAAAAGCGCCTTAAATTCCTGGTCCATTTTTTCTAAAACCTCAGTCGAAAGCGTTTTATCCTCAAGAAGCTTTGTTTTATAAATTTCTCTTGGGTTTTGATGTTTAGAAATTAAACTATAAAGATAAGGTTGTGTAAAACGTGGTTCATCTCCTTCGTTATGCCCATATTTTCTATAACCTAAAAGGTCAATGTAAACATCTTTTCCAAATTGCTTTCTAAAATCTGCTGCAAATCTCACCGCGTGAACTACAGCCTCTACATCATCTGCATTTACGTGCATCACCGGAGAATCTGTCACTTTCGCAATATCAGTACAATATGTTGAAGAACGCGCATCTAAGTAGTTTGTGGTAAAAGAAACCTGATTATTAACCACAATATGAACAGTCCCGCCGGTTTTGTAACCCTCAAGTGTCATCATCTGAGCAACTTCATACACAATTCCCTGACCGGCAACTGCGCCGTCACCATGAATAATTATTGGTAAAATCTGATTATAATCGCCTTTAAATTCCTGGTCCACTTTCGCGCGGCAAATACCTTCCACCAAAGCTGAAACTGTTTCTAAATGAGAAGGATTCGGCACCAAATTGATACGCACTTCTTCTCCAGATTCTGTTTTTATTCTTTTTGAGGATCCTAAATGGTATTTTACATCACCGGAAAAAACATCTTCTTCAAATTCTTTTCCTTCAAACTCAGAAAATATTTGTTTTGAAGATTTTTGGAAAATATTGGTCAAAACATTTAATCTTCCACGGTGCGCCATTCCTAAAACCACTTCATTAACACCTAATTTTGAAGCGCGGGAAATCAGCTGATCCAAAGCTGGAATTAAAGATTCTCCACCTTCCAGTGAAAATCTTTTTTGACCTACAAATTTTGTGTGAAGGTAATTTTCAAATGCAACCGCCTGATTTAATTTTTTTAAAATTTCAATCTTCTCGTCTTTTGAAAGCTGAGCCTGGTTTTCGTTTTGCTGAATCCAGTTTCTGATATATTGCTTTTCTTCAACATTATTGATGTGCATATATTCCACACCAATAGAATCACAGTATATTTTTTGCAAATGTGAGATTAACTCTTTCAATGTAGAAGGTTTACTCATGCCAGTTTCAGTTGCAGAGTTAAAAACTTTCGACAGATCTGAAGAATTTAAACCAAAATTTTCTATATCTAGAGTAGGATGGTAAACCCGGCGTTCTCTTACCGGATTGGTTTTAGTAAATAAATGACCTCGGCTTCTGTAAGCTTCAATTAAATTAACAACCTGAAATTCTTTTAAAATATCATCAGGAATTTCTCCCGATTTATAATTTTCTGCTACATAATTTGCAGGCTGAGCATTATCTTCTTCACCATAATTTTCCAGTGCAAAGTCAAAACCCTGAAAGAATGACTTCCAGGAAGGTTCTAAAGAATCCGGAAAGGTGAGATATTGTTGATAAAGATCATCAATGAGTTGAGCGTGTGCAGCATTCAGGAATGAAAATTTGTCCATTTAGTTACAGATTACCTGTTTTTTAATTGATACTTGTTTAATGTACAAATTTAATGAAAATATGTGAATATTGTCCCCTGCAAAAAGGTTAAAAATCCTTAAAAATAACGCTTTGCAATAAAATATTGAATTAAAAAGAGATTTTAGAATAAACAAAATGTTTATAATTTTGAAAAATAGAAAACAACTTTCTATTTAGCCCCGGGTGAAGCGGCATCCTTTTTATTGAGCGCTTTGCAAAAAGCGCTCAATAAAAAGATACAGCGGAAAACGGGAAGACTTTTTCTAAAGCGATAAAATGGTTTTGCTTCTAATTTACAGTATTTCGAGTGCCATCTTTAAAGTAACTTCAATGGTTTCGGTTGGTTTTTCCAGAAAAGTTTCATAAAGCTGACCTGTTCTTAATTCCTGGGATTTTGCCTCGGAATTTAGTTTTTGTAAACTTTGCAATCTGCCCTGATAACTTCCTTTATAATAAATAATTAAATATTTTTTTGGTGTTAAATATCTGTAAATGAAATTATTGTCACTCACATTTATTTTTTTAGATAAAGGAAAACCGTAATAATAAGAAATGTTTTTACTTTTTAGATCATTGGGATCAGTAATTAAAACTGGCGTTCCAAATTCATCTTCTTCTTTTTGAAGATCAGTCTGAAGGTAGTTTTTAACTTTACTATGATTTAAAACTATATTTTTTATAAGATCATCTTTTTTATTGGAGGCGCTTACATTTACACCAAGAAGAATGCTGTTTTTACCATTTTCCACCATAACGCTATCGAATTTCAGGCGCGCGATCTGATTGTCTTTGTCCACTTTATTGCTTAAAAGTCCCGATAAATTTTTCAAACTTGTGCTTAAATTTTCTTTGAAATCATCTTCAGAAATAACGTGAAAGGGTCTGGCTAAAATAGGTATTTTCGGTGTTTTTAATGAATAGAAAACTTTAGTTTTTTCCGGCGAAATTTTCTTAAAAGTAATTTCGAAAATAAAAGGATTGCCGGTTGTTGAATCAAAAAGGTAATAGCGAACAGCTTTATCTTTCGCAGAAAATTTTATAAAAAGATCACCTTCCCGAACATTATTTTCGTTGTAATAAGTGAGTCCGCTGTTTTGACCTTCATAAGGTATGAAATAGGCGTAGCGGTAATTTTTATGACCTTTAAAAAAACTATTCCATTTTGTAAAATTCTGCAGATTATTAAACTGAGGAAATAATTTCTCAACGGAATAATTTAATTCTTTTTCTGCTTTAAAACTTTTGGTATCGTCCATCGTCGAAGCAAAAATATAAAAACCGGAAAAAGCCAGAATTCCAATAAAAATCAAAAATTTAAACCAACGCATTGTATTTTTTTAATAAAAAACGGAAAAATAACTCATTTTTAAGTTTCGGCAAAGGTATTATTTTTAAAAAAAATGAGCTTAAAAATTTAAGCTCATTTTGAAATATTATCTGGTAAAGTTTAAAAAATTTGCGTTCCATCATGTATAATGGCGCCCTTTTTCACAACAACTATACCTTCTTTCACGGAATGGTTTTCATAGTCGCCATCCTGAAGATGTTTACCACCTATAATTTTTACGTGATTCCCAATATGGCAGTTTTTATCTAAAATAGCCTGCTCGATCTGAGAATATTCGCCGATTCCCATATTTGGGATATTATTATTTCTGTTACCGACTTTTGTTTCTTCACTTTCATAATAGTCTGCGCCCATCATATAACAGTTTTTTAAGCTGGTACCTTTTTGTATTCTTGACCTGTTTCCAATAATGGAATTTTCGATTTTATCTGCTAAAATTATACAGCCATCTGCGATTATCGCCTTGTTTATATATGAACCATTGACTTTCGACGGTGGTAACATTCTGGCTCTGGTGTAAATAGGACAGGCAGAAAATAAATTAAACTGAGGCAATTCTCTAGTTAAATCCATGTTGGCTTCGTAGAAAGATTCGATTGTACCGATGTCTGTCCAGTAACCGTCAAACTGATAGCTCAACATTTTGTAATTACCAAGACCATTTGGAATCAATTCTCCACCAAAATCATCGCCGGCATCTTCCTCAAACATTTTCAACAAAGCGTTTTTTGAAAAAACATAAATCCCCATAGAGGCCAAATATTCTTTCCCGGAATTCATGCTCTTTTCTGAAACCTGACTTTTCCAATCAACCAAAAGATCTTCTGTTGGCTTTTCGATAAATGAGGTGATATTTCCTTCTTCATCAGATTTTAATATTCCAAAACCCGTAGCATCTTTCGCCGTTACCGGAATTGTCGCGATGGTAATGTCACCACCATTTTTATTATGAAAATCGATCATTTCACGGAAATCCATTTGATAAAGCTGATCTCCCGAAAGTATTAAAATATAATCATAATCATATTTTTCCAAATGCTTCATGGACTGACGAACAGCATCGGCAGTTCCCTGATACCACTGGTCGTTTTCAACATTTTGCTCTGCGGCTAAAATATCCACAAAACCTTTGCTAAAAGTATCAAAATGATAGGAATTTTTTATGTGGGAATTCAAAGAAGCTGAGTTATACTGCGTTAAAACCAGTATTTTATTATATCCGGAGTTTAAGCAGTTTGAAATCGGAATGTCTACAAGCCGGTATTTTCCCGCAATTGGAACTGCAGGTTTTGAACGCGAATAAGTGAGTGGAAATAAGCGGCTTCCGCGGCCACCACCCAAGACAATTGATATAACGTTATGTTTCATAATTTGTAATAATTTTCTGTTTAGTTTTTTCTTCGCATTTCTTCAACTGTTAGTAGTATTTCTTTTAACATAATTTATAAATCTCCGAATAAATTTAAGTGATCAAAGAATTTAATTTTTATATAAATCTATGTAATTTTGCGCGGAAATTTCCCAGGAAAAATCTTTCTTCATATTGGCCTCAACAAGTGATTTTAAGTAATTTTTTTGGCTGTAAATATGCAATGCGCGGTCGATATTATGTATCACATCTTCGGATGTTGCATCAGCAAAATTTAAACCACAACCACCAGAAGATACATCTTCAACAGTATCTTTTAGACCTCCGATATAACGTACCAAGGGAATTGTTCCATACCTCATCGCATACATTTGGTTTAAACCACAAGGTTCTACGCGGGAAGGCATCAAAAGAAAATCTGCAGAAGCATAAATCTGATGTGAAAGATGTTCTTTATAACCAAGATCCAAAGCAAAATTTGTAAAAGTATTATTTAGATCTTGTAATTCGTTTTCAAGCTGTTTATTTCCTGAACCCAAAATAATGATGTTAAAAGCACCATGCATTTTCTGAATTCCATTTTTTACAATTTCCGGTAAAAGATCTGCGCCTTTTTCTGTGGCAAATCTTCCAATAAATCCAAATAATGGTAAGTCGGGATTTAAGCCATAAGCTTCGCAAAGGGCTTTTTTATTTTTTAATTTTCCTTCCTGTGCATTTTTTACATCAAAATTAAAAGTGAGCATTTCATCCGTTTTAGGATTCCAAACTTCCGTGTCAATGCCATTAATAATGCCAAAAGCTTTCTTGTTTTCAGCCTGAATTAGACTTTCCAAACCGCGGAAACTTTGAAATAATTCATTTAAATACCCACCGGAAACCGCCGTAAAAGCGTGACAACATTTTATCATACAAGCGAGAGGATTTATGTAACCTTCCCAATCTAAAAGTCCCCATTTCCAGCCATCAAAATGAGGAAAATAATTACTCATTTCCCATTTCATCTGGCCTTGATATTCTCCATTGTGAATTGTTCCAATTGTTTTTACACCTTTTAAAAATGTAAAATCCGGGCAATTTTCTACCATGAAAGGAACTAAACCGGTATGATAATCATGACAGTGCAAAACATCCGGAAGAATTTGCATCGCGCTCAACCAATGTAAAACGCCGTGCTGAAAAGCCAAAAATTGCTGGCTTTCATCCCAATAACCATAAGGATTATCTCTGTCTAAAAGTCCGGGTATTTTTACTAAATATAACTCAAAACCTAAAGAATTACTTTTTTCCTTCATCACCTGAACTTGATAAGTATGAAAAGACTGGTGGATCCAGCCATCAAATACGATTTCAAATTCATTTTCGTAAATAAAACTTTTATTATACCAAGGCATTACGACTTTTGCATCTATTCCATCAATTTTATTTTGATATTTTGGCAAAGCGCCCACAACATCAGCCAGTCCTCCCACTTTTGCGACAGGATAACATTCCATTGAAAGATGATAAATAGTCATAAATTAATTATTTTGAGTTTTTAAAGTTGCTTTTACCTTGGTTTTTACAACTTTCTTAATATCTGAACTTTTTTTTTAAGATTTTCAGTCTTTTTTATGGATTTTTTTAGTGCTTTTTTCTGTCTTAAAACCAATGCAGATAAAGGTGGTAAGTTTATAATAATGGCATTCTGGCGATTCATCCAAGGCTTTTTTTCTTCATCTAAAATTTCTGCTTTCATCCCACTTCCGCCATATTTTTCATCGTCAGAATTTAAAATAACTTCCCAGGAAGTATCTTCGTTTACTCCAATTTTATAGTCAAATGTTTTTGGGGTTAAATTTAAAACCGTCATTAAAACATCTTTATCGTGCTTGGATTTTCTTAAATAAATAAAAATAGAATTGTCTACATCATCCGCTTCAACCCATTCGAAACCGTGCGGATCAAATTGATTTTCATATAAAGCAGGTTCATTTTTATATAAAAAATTGAGTTCTTTTACAAAATCCTGAACGCCTTTATGAACTGGAAAATCCAACAGATGCCAATCTAAAGAATTTCTAAATTTCCATTCACTAGTTTGTCCAAATTCATTGCCCATAAAAAGCAATTTTGCGCCCGGATGCGTAAACATGTAAGCAAACATGGCACGCAGATTAGCAAATTTCTGCCATTCGTCGCCCGGCATTTTATAAATTAAACTGCTTTTTCCGTGAACGACTTCATCGTGAGAAAGTGGCATCATGTAATTTTCATTGTACATATATGCAGACGCAAAAGTCAGTTTGTGGTGAAAATCTCTTCGGACAATTGGGTCTTGTTTAAAATATTTTAAAGTATCGTGCATCCAACCCATCATCCATTTCATACCAAAACCAATTCCGCCATCATGAACAGGTTTTGTGAGCAAAGGAAAATCTGAACTTTCTTCTGCAATAGTCATTACATCTGGAAAATCTTTATAAACGGCTGTGTTAAAATCCTGAAGAAATTTTTTAGCCTCTAAATTTACGTTTCCACCGAGGATATTTGGTTCCCATTCGCCTTCATTTCTGGCGTAATCTAAATACAGCATTGACGTCACAGCATCAACTCTTAAACCATCCGCATGAAATCTATCCAACCAAAAAATGGCATTTGAAATTAAAAAAGATTTAACTTCCGGTCTGCCATAATTAAAAATGTAAGATTTCCATTCGGGGTGAAAACCTTTTCTTGGATCTTCATGTTCATACAAATGTGTGCCGTCAAAAACGTGCAAACCATTGGCATCACGCGGAAAGTGTGAAGGAACCCAATCTAAATAAACGCCAATATTATTTTTATGTAACTCATTAATTAAATACATCAAATCCTGTGGCGAACCAAAACGTGACGTTGCCGCAAAAAACCCGGTAATTTGATAACCCCAACTTGGATCGTAAGGATATTCCATCACAGGCATAAATTCTACGTGCGTGAAATTCATTTCCTTTAAATAAGGAACCAATCGTTCGGCAATTTCCCGGTAATTGAAAAATTCCTCAGGATTATCTGTTCCGCGCATCCAGGAAGCTAAATGAACTTCATAAACGGAAATTGGTGCGTCAAGATCATTATATTTAAAACGGTTTTTAAGCCAATCTTCATCTTTCCATTCAAACCAGGTGGAAGTTATTACAGATGCAGCCTGTACATTTTGTTCCCAACTAAAAGCGAAAGGATCGCCTTTTTCTAATAAAATATTTTCCTTTGTTAAAATGCCGTATTTATAAACTTCCTGCAGTGCTAATTCCGGAATAAAACCTTCCCAAATACCAGATTCATCCCATCTAGGAAAAAGCGGATGATTGTTGGAATTCCATTGATTAAAATTTCCGATCACAGAAACACTTTTTGCAAAAGGTGCCCAAACAGAAAAATAAATTCCTTTTTCACCATTTACCTCCGCTTCGTGCGCACCAAATTTTTCATACAACCTAAAATGCTGCCCTTCTTTAAAAAGGTAAATATCATGTTCCGTAAAAAGTGAAAACGGCTTTACTTCGTGCATTCTTGATTTTATTGAATTTTATAATTTTCTGATAAACTAAAGTAGGAATTATAATTCTTAATTCATCAAAAAGAGACAAAAAAATTGATTTTTTATTTTATACATAGGATTATGAATTTTATTTAGCTAAAAACTTTTTAAGAGAAAGATATTTTTTTAAATTTAGCAAGTGAAATCTCCGACAACAAATTTTTAATATAAAAAGATAGGTTTTGGAGATAAAATATAATGATAAAAAGCTCACTGATAGAGTGAATACAATGAAATGTTTGAAGTATGATATTTAAATTAGAAACGAATGATGAGGATGAACGCGCAATTTATATCACCGGAAATTTTAATAAATGGAATCCGAAAGAAGAGCAGTTTAAATTGTATAAAAACGAAGATTTTATTTATATCATTGAAATTGAAAACCATCTTTTGCCAGAAAATATTGAATATAAATTTACAAAAGGAGGTTGGGAAAATGTAGAAATTGATAAGTTCGATAAAATTCATCCTAATAGAAAAATTCATAGATCTCTTGAACAAACGAAAGATTTTGTAGAAAAATGGCGTTACAACTGGGGACCTTTTAAAGAAGAATTTTTCCCCATCGTAGAAATTATCTCTGAAGAATTTTATATTCCGCAGCTCGATAAATACCGAAAAATCTGGGCGCTTCTACCCCATGATTATTATAATTCTGAGAAAAACTATCCCGTTCTCTATCTTCAGGATGCACAAAATTTGTTTAATGAAGGCGCAGAGTTTGGAAATTGGGAGATTGATAAAAAATTATCACTTTTAGCAGAATATGGTCGCGGCGATCTCATTGTTATTGCCATTGAACACGGGAAAGAAGAAAGAATAAAAGAATATATTTTTGATAACGACGCCATAATAAAAAATGCAGAAGGCAAAAAATATATTCGTTTTATCACCGACACTTTAAAACCATTTGTTGATGCAAAATACCGAACCAAAAAAGACCGTGAAAATACCGGAATTGGCGGCAGTTCTTTAGGCGCATTAATAAGTATTTACAGCGGTTTTCTTTATCCCGAAGTCTATTCAAAACTGATGCTTTTTTCGCCTTCGCTTTGGGTAGAACCGCAGAATAATTTTCCGATGTTAAATTTTGGTAATCCCTACAAAATGAAAGTTTATCTTTATGGCGGTGATAAAGAAGGTTCAAAAATGGTCAACAGAATAAAGAAATTTTCAAAATCTTTAGAAAAATGGGAATTAGAAAAAATTTACGATTTTGAGACTATAGTTAGAATAAATCCGGAAGGTAAACACCAGGAATTTTTTTGGTCTCAGGAATTCCCCCGCGCTGTAGAATGGTTGTATTATGACTCACTTGAAGACCCAACAAAAACAATAAAAAATGATTAAAATAAGTTCAGATTCAGATAACAGTTCTAACCAAATATTTCATTTTATTAATGAAAAATCTTGGGAAAGTGAGCAAAAAAATTATCCAAAAAAGACAAGCAATTTTTTTAATGGTAAGAAAAAAGAAGTTTTTGTAATCTCAAACGATGATTTTACAACTTATTTAATTGGTTTTGGTACAATCTCAGAAGATATCGATTTTCAGGAAATTGGAAATCATTTTGCACAATCTCAAAAGAAAAATCTTCAATCGGTTTCGACAGAAATTGTTGTAGAAAATTTAAATTTTAACCAAATTTCAGAATTGGTTAAGGGATTATTTCTAGGGACTTACAATTATCCATTTGATTCATCTCACGCTTTTTGGCAGGAAGAATTTTCTTTAAATATTAAAAATTTAAATGAAAAAGAAATTGAAGAGCTAATATCTAAAACTGATTCACTTTGCAACGGGCAATTTGCCTGCATGGACTGGCTGAATAAACCCGCGAATTATAAAAAAGCACCAATTATTTCAGATTTTCTTAGGAATTTAGCTAAAAAATACGATTTAGAATTAGAAATTTTAAATACTGAAGGTTGCGCAGAAAGAGGTCTAAACGCATATCTAGCCGTTAATCAAGGGAGTTCGGAAGAAGCTGCTTTTTGTATTTTAAAATATTCGGGTGAAAATGCCAAAAAGACAATTGGCCTGGTTGGAAAATGTGTCATTTTTGACACAGGTGGAATTTCTATTAAAGGAAACGCAAATTTGCACTATATGAAAAGTGACATGGGTGGCGCAACTGCAGTTATCGGAACTTTAATAACAGCTGCAGAGAGAAAATTACCGGTCAATATTATTGCGATTTTACCAATAACAGACAACGCAGTTTCGAACACTTCCTATTTGCCAAGTGACGTAATTACAGCTTATAACGGCAAAACAATCGAAGTAATTGATACTGATGCAGAAGGCAGAATGACTTTGGCAGACGGACTTTCCTACTTGTCGAAAAATTTTAAAACTGATATTCTGATCGATTTGGCAACTCTTACAGGAAGTGCAGTGCGAATTCTCGGAAGTCACGCGGGCGCACTTTTTGGAAATAATGATGATTTAATTAAAAAATTAGAAATTTCTGGAAATTTGACCAATCAAAAACTTTGGAATTTGCCAATGTGGGACGTTTGGAATGAAATGCTTACATCGGATGTTGCAGATTTAAAAAACCTTCCTGCTTCACCAGTTGGAGGTTGCATCACGGCAGCAAAATTTTTAGAACATTTTATTGAAGGTCATGAAACCTGGGCGCATCTCGATATTGCTGGCGTTGCTTTTGGAAAAGTCAATTATGCGAAAGAATATGCAGCAACCGGTTATGGCGTTCAACTAATTATTGATTTTTTAGAAAAGTATTGTAAAAATTAACATTTTAATAAATCCTCATAAACATTGAATTTTCTTTAAATTTCACCTTCATTTAGTTGTTTTTTCAAATTAAAAACTCTAAAATTGTAAAGGTTTAAAAATTGAGAGAATGGAGAAGATTTTTGTATGCATTTCCTGCTACTATAAAGGCGGTGAATTTTTGGAGGAATTAAAAAGATTAGGAAATAAGGTAATATTAATTACATCAGATAATTTAAAAGATAAAAACTGGCCCTGGCAATCGATCGACGAGGTTTATTACATGTCGGAAACAAAAGCCGCAACCTGGAATTTAGAGCATCTTACCCAAGGTTTTAGTCACTTGATGAAAACCAGCCAAATTGACGCGGTTATTGCCTTGGATGATTATGATGTTGAAAAAGCGGCGATGCTTCGGGAAACGTTTAGAATTTCCGGAATGGGACAAACAACCCATCGTTATTTCCGCGATAAACTGGCGATGAGACAGAAAGCGAAAGATTCAAACATCAATGTTCCAGAGTTTTCTTCTGTTTTTAATGATCAAAAATTAGCAGATTTCTGCGATAATAATCCCGCACCTTGGGTTTTAAAACCACGTTCTGAAGCTTCTGCGAGCGGTATTCAAAAAATTAATTCTAAACAGCAACTTTGGGAATCTTTAGAAAAATTAGGCGAAGAACGCTATTTATTTTTACTGGAAACCTTTAAACCTGGAAAAGTTTTCCACGTGGATAGTTTGGTTTACAACAAAGAAATAATTTTTACTTCCTGCGCTCAATACCTTTCTCCGCCAATGAATGTTGCTCATGAAGGCGGCGTTTTTCGAACCAAAACTTTGGGTAGATATTCTGATATTTATAAGAAGCTGGAAGCAGAAAATAAAAAAGTTTTAGAGAGTTTTGGTTTAGTTTATGGTGCTACTCACACAGAATTTATTTTGGGTGATGATGGCAAACTTTATTTCCTGGAAACTTCTTCCAGAGTTGGTGGCGCACATATTCCCGAATTGATAAAAGCCTCAAGTGGTATTAATATTTGGGACGAATGGGCGAAAATAGAAACTTCACTTTTGCGAAATGAAAAATATGAATTACCCAAACCAACTGGTTTCTATTCAGGTTTATTAGTTTGTTTGGCTAAAGATAAACATCCGGACACCAAAGAATTTGAATGTGAAGAAGTTTACAAATTTGTAGATATTGATTACCACATCGCGATTGTTTATAAATCTGACAAAGAGGAAATTATTCAACAGAAACTTGATGAAGCAACGGATAAAATAACACACTCTATTTTAAATATTATTCCGCCGCAAAACAGGCCAACAAGTTAGTTGATAGTTGATAGTTGATAGTTGATAGTTGATAGTTGATAGTTGATAGAAATTACATTTTTTAACTGAATAATTCTTAGTTGAAATTTAAAAAAAATTAGAAAAATATGCCACAAATACAACATACAGATTATTATTCTCATGTTTTAGGTAAAAGTTTAAAACTGGAAGTCACTGGTCATTACGGTTATCCGATCATTATGTTTCCAACTTCGAAGGGTTCTTACACTCAAAATGCCGATTTTCATTTAAATGGAAGCATCGCAAATTTAGTAGATCAAGGGAAAGTAAAACTTTACAATATTGAAACTATTGATGAAATAAGCCTTTACAATAAATCCATTGGACCAGATGAAAGAATTAGAAGATATGAATTATATGTTCAGTTTTTGATTCAGGAATTTGTTCCTTATATTCAAAAAGTTCATCAAACACATAGAGTTGCCGTTGCAGGCGCAAGTTTCGGCGGTTATCATGCTTCGAATTTTGCCTTTAGATTTCCCGATGTTGTCTCGCATTTACTCTGTCTTTCTGGTGCTTTTACGATCAGAAATTTTATGGACGGGTACGAAAGTGATAAAGTTTATTTCAACTGTCCGCGTGAGTTTGTTAAAAACGATGAAGCCTTTAAATACAAACACATGAATATTGTTTTAAGCACTTCCGATCAGGATATTTGCTTAGAACAAACCCGTGAAATGGCAGGAATTCTTGCCTCAAAAGGAATTTCTCACTGGTATGATGAACAAAAATGGATCAACCATGACTGGCCGCTTTGGCGTATGGTTTTCCCTAAATTTATAGGAAGATTTTTTGGCTAAAATTTAAATAACATTAAACAAAAAAAATAAAACATATTATGGCGAAAAAAGCAGATAAAACAGTAAAAAAAGTCGGAATTTTATTCGGAATGGAAGATACATTTCCCTGGGCTTTTATTGATAAAGTGAATGAAATGGGAAATGGCGAAATTATCGCAGAACCCGTTATGATCGATAAATTGGAACAAGGTGCAGATTCCGGTTATGCTGTCATTATTGACAGGATTTCACAGGATGTTCCATTTTACCGTGCTTATTTAAAAAATGCAGCAGTTAGTGGAACTTACGTCATCAACAATCCATTTTGGTGGAGCGCAGATGAAAAATTTCTGAATAATGCTTTAATGACAAAACTTGGAATTCCACTTCCAAATACAGTTTTGTTGCCTTCAAATGATCGACCGACAAACACTACCGAAACGTCTTTTAGAAATTTAAAATTCCCACACGATTGGGATTATATTTTCGATTATATTGGTTTTCCAGCGTACATGAAACCACACGATGGCGGCGGTTGGAGAAATGTTTATCGCGTAACAAGTCCGGAAGATATGTGGGAAAAATTGCGCGAAACTGAGCAATTAGTAATGATGCTTCAGGAAGAAATTATTTTTGATGATTATTACCGCGTTTATTGCTTAGGTAAAAAATATGTTCACATTATGCCTTATGAACCGAGAAATGCGCCGCATTTAAGATACGTAACAGAATCTAAATACGAAGGTGAAAAACTAGAAAGCATTTTAAAAGTCATTCATGATTACGCGATTAAAATGAATGAGGCTTTAGGTTATGATTTTAACACCGTAGAATTTGCCGTCAAAGATGGCATTCCTTATGCGATTGACTTTTGTAATCCTGCACCAGATGCAGACAGAAATGCTGTTGGCGAAGAAAATTTTGCCTGGATCGTAGAGCATTCTGCAAAATTAGCCATAGAAAAAGCGAAAGAATATGTTCCTGGAAAAGTGAATATTTCCTGGGGAAATTTCGTGAAAGATTCTGCTATATAATTTAGTGGAAAAATGCGGTAAATTAATTTAAATAGTACACAAATGAGTCATACGTTCACAATCGGTATTGAAGAGGAATATCAAATAATTGATGTTGAAAGCCGCGATCTGGTTTCGCACGTTTCAAAAATTATAGAAGGCGGAAAAGCAGTTCTCAGTGAAAACCTGAAACATGAAATGCATGAATCTATGGTGGAAATGGAAACCGGAATTTGTCAGAATATTAAAGAAGCACGCGCGGAATTAACAGATTTGCGTCGACATTTGATTAAAACAGCGCACGATCAAAACCTTCGTGTTGCAGGTGGCGGAACACATCCTTTTTCTAACTGGGAAACCAACACAATCACAAAACAGGAACGCTATGACAAAATTGTAGATGACATGGGCGATGTTGCGCGTGGAAATTTAATTTTCGGTCTCCATGTTCATATCGGTATTCCCAATCGTGAAGAAGGCGTAAAAATACAAAATGTAATGCGTTATTTTTTGCCTCACGTTTACGCTCTTTCTACAAATTCACCCTTTTGGATCGGTAGAAATACCGGTTTTAAATCTTATAGACAGGAAATTTTTGTTAAATTTCCACGTACTGGAATTCCAAGTTTTTTTAATAATGCACAGGAATTTGACAGTTATGTTGATCTTTTGGTTAAAACAGGAACAATCGACAACGCGAAAAAAATATGGTGGGATCTTCGAGTTCACCCATTTTACCCAACGATTGAATTTAGAATTTGTGACATGCCAATGCGACTGGACGAAACCGTTTGTCTTGCTGCAATTATGCAATGTTTAGTGGCAAAAATTTATAAACTTCATCAGCAAAATTTAAGTTTCAGATCATACAGAAGATTACTTTTAAACGAAAATAAATGGCGCGCTGCAAAAGACGGTATTCATGCAAAATTAATTGATTTTGGTAAAGAAGAACAATTTCCTTTTGAACATTTACTCGAAGAATTATTAGGATTTATTGATGATGTTGTGGATGATTTAGATTGTAGGAAAGAAGTGGAATATGCGTGGGAAATTATGAAAAATGGCAGTGGCGCAGATCGTCAACTGGCAGTTTATAAAGAAACAGAAAGTTTACAGGCCGTGGTAGATTACATGATCTCCGAGACAGAATACGGCATTTTTTAAACAAAATTTTAAATTTTCGTACTTTTACAGCCCAAAAATATGGAATTATGAAAGAGATAAGAATTGCTTTGTTAGATATGAATTATAATCATATTAATCAAGGCATGAGAAATATTAGAGAAATTTCTAAGCGTTTCAAAGATAACAATGAAAACAGCGTTACTATACAATGCTTTGATGTACGTTATAAAAATGAGATACCAGATATTAATGATTTTGATATTTTTCTTTCCTCTGGCGGTCCGGGAAATCCACATAAAGAAGGTTACGATTGGGAACCGGTTTACGCTGATTTTTTAGATCAACTTTGGGAACATAACAAAAATAATTCTCAGAAAAAATTTGCTTTTTTAATTTGTCATTCCTTCCAAATTGCCAGTATTCATTGGGGTTTAGGAAATATTTGTAAAAGAAATTCATACTCTTTTGGCGTGATGCCTATTCATAAGTCAGACGAGGGAAAAGATTATTATCTATTAGAAAATCTACCGGAACCGTTCTATGCCGTAGATTCCCGCGCTTACCAATTTATCGAACCAAATACGGACCGCATGGAAGAATTAGGAATGGAAATAATGGCTTTAGAAAAAATGCGACCACACATTCACAAAGAACGCGCTGTAATGGCAATTAAATTTTCAGAAGAGATTTTTGGTACGCAATTTCATCCGGAGGCAGATCCGTTTGGGATGATGGAAAATTTAAAAGATGAAACCAATCGAAAAGCCATGATCGATAATTACGGTATGGAAAAATATCTGGAAACCATCGACAGAATGAACGATGACGATAAAATTATTTTGACACAAGCACAAATTTTACCAAGGTTTTTAAATTTTGCGGAATCTCAAATTTTAAAAGAAGTTCGACTAGTTAATCATTAAATTATGATAAAAAAATACCGCGATTTATTTAATGATGATTTTTCGTTTGATAAATATAAAGATGTCATTTCTGATCTAAAAGAAAAAAGTGGCATCGAACCACAATTTCGTGTATCTGAAAGTCCAATTTTTTTGACAAAAGATTTTAAGGATAAATTAAAAGACGCTTGCGAAAGTATCATTACCCAAATAAAAGACATTCCTCAGGAAGAACTTTCTAAAGCTGTTCCGGCAAATTGTAATGTTCCAAATGATACAAAACAACCACATTTTTTCACGATAGATTTTGGAATTTGCGAAAATAAAACTGGCGAAATAGAGCCTCAGCTTATTGAACTACAAGCTTTCCCGACACTTTACACTTTTCAGAAAGAACTTGAAAATACACTTTGTGATGTTTATCCTTTTTTAAATGAATTAAAATCTAAATTATCTAATGAAGATTATTACGCCCAATTAAAAAAATTAATAATTGGCGACGAAAATCCGGAAAATGTGGTCCTTTTAGAAATATATCCTGACAAACAAAAAACCAATATTGATTTTTATTTAACAGAAAAAAAATTAGGTGTAAAACCAGTTTGTATTACAAAGGTTAAGAAGCAGGGAAAAAAATTATATTACGAAAAAGATGGAAATTTAGTTCAAATAAAAAGAATTTACAATCGTGTTATTTTTGATGAATTGGACCGTTTTCCTGATTTAAAATTAGAGTTTAATTTTCGGGAAGAATTGGATGTAGAATGGGTGACGCACCCGAATTGGTTTTTTAAAATTTCAAAATATTTGTTGCCAAAACTGCAGCATGAATTTGTCCCAAAAAGTTACTTTTTAAATGAATTTCCTGAAAGTGAAAATCTAAAAGATTTCGTTTTAAAACCTTTATTTTCTTTTGCAGGAAGTGGCGTAAATCTCGATCCAACTAAAGAAATTACTGGTGCGATTTTAGATAAAGAAAATTTTATTTTACAAAGAAAAGTCGTTTATGCGCCACTTTTTTTAGATCCAAATGGTGAATTCTCAAAGGCAGAAATTCGATTACTTTACATTTGGCAGGAAGATGAAGAACGTCCGATTTTAATGGAATATTTGGTAAGAATGACAAAAGTAGCGATGGTAAATGTTGATTTTAATAAAAAAGACGCCATCTGGATCGGTGGATCTACAGCGTTTTTTGCTGAAGATTAGAATTAAAATTTTTTAATTAATTTTACAAGACATTATTTTATCATGGAAATATTAGTTCACCCGAGTTCTTCTGAAGAGCAAAATTTGCTTGAAAGTTTACTGAAGAAAATGAAAATTTCTTTTGAAAGAAAGGAAACAAGTCAAAAAATAATAGTTTCGGACGCGGAAATGGAATCTATTTCAAGAGGCTTAGAACAAGCCAATAATGGTGGAATTGTATCAAGTGTTGATGTTCACAACAAAGCAAAACTCTTGTGCGTAAAGTAAATTGGACGATTGAAGCAGAAGAACAATATTTGAAAACTATTGCTTTTTGGATAGAAAATAACAAATCGACTAGTTATTCTGAAAAAATAATTGAAGAAGTAATTTATACGGAATCTCTATTAATTGAAAATCCTTTGATTGGAATTATTGTTGAAAACACAAATAATGAAGTGCGAAGAGTTTTAGTCTTAAAAAACTATTCACTTTATTACCGTTTAGATTCAGATGTTATTGAAATTATTTCTTTTTGGGCAAATAAAATGAATCCTAAAGATTTAAACATATAAAATTATCTGGAATTTCTAATTATTTATCGAATAGTAATAAAAAATAAGCCGCTGTAATAAGCGGCTTTTTCTTAATTAATATTCTGAGTTTCCTGCATTTCCTTCAGTTGGTATTGTTGCACCAATTCAATTGCATTTGAAACTACATCACTTAAAGCGGTAATGTAAGTTCCTTCTTCTGCCATACTCATCGCGTGTTTCAGCGCTTCAATCTCTTTTGGAATGATCTCATAAGTGACGTCTTTATCCGCAGAGTTTATACCGTCAATGATCAATCCGTTAATTTCTTCCTCTGAACGTCCACGCAAATGTTTTTCATTTCTGATGATGATATAGTCAAACATTCTGCCTGCAATTTTTCCACATTCGCGAATATCTTCGTCTCTCCTATCGCCTACACCGGAAATAATTCCGATCTTTTTTGTGGCCTCTACATATTTTAAATAATCTTCAATGGCTTCATAGCCTGCAGGATTATGGGCGAAATCAATTAAAACTTTAAATTTTTTGAAATTAAATACATTCAGTCTTCCGGGCGTAAGATCGGCACTTGGAATAAATGTTTTTAAAGCCAAAGAAATATCTTCTATTTTAAAACCATAAAGAAAACAAGACAAAGTCGCTGCTAAAACATTGGATATCATAAATTTAGCCTTTCCTTCCATCGTGATCGGCACTAAAATAGCACGCTCAATTCTGATCTTCCAGTCGCCTTTTTTAATGGTAATAAAACCTTCTTCATAAACACAGGTTGTTCTTCCCTCTTTCGCCGCTTTTCTAATATGAGGATTTTTTTCATCTAAACTAAAAAGTGCTACTTTACAGTGAAGATCGGTCGCCAGCTTCATTGAATATTCATCGTCAGCGTTCAAAACTGCCCAGCCATTTTTCTTAATACTGTCTAAAACCACGCGTTTTACTCGCGTCAGATCTTTTAGGGAATGAATATCATTTAAACCCAAATGATCTTCTTTGATATTCGTTAAAACACCAATATCACAAGAGTTAAAACCTAAACCTGATCGTAAAATTCCACCTCTTGCAGATTCTAAAACAGCAAATTCGACAGTTGGATCTTTTAGAACAAATTCTGCCGAAAGTGGACCTGTTGTGTCGCCTTTTGTCAGCATTGTATTTTGAATATAAATACCGTCAGACGTTGTAAAACCTACTCTGTAACCATTATTTTTGACGATATGGGAGATAATTCTAGTCGTGGTGGTTTTTCCGTTTGTTCCGGTAACTGCAATAATTGGAATTCTGAATTCCTTGCCCTGCGGATAAAGCATGTCCACAACCGGCGCTGCTACGTTTCTTGGCAATCCTTCGGACGGCGCCAAATGCATTCTAAATCCTGGAGCAGCATTTACTTCTAAAACCGCACCACCACTGTCTTTTAAAGGTTGAGTAAGATTTTCTGCCATAATATCAATTCCGCAAACATCCAGGCCGATAATTCTGGAAATTCTTTCCGCCATCATCACATTTTCCGGGTGAACCATTTCTGTTACATCAATGGAAGTTCCGCCTGTAGAAAGGTTTGCAGTCGATTTTAGGTAAACAATTTCACCTTTTTGAGGAATTGTGTCTAAAGTATAGTTTAATTTTTCTAAAAGTTCATTGGTATCTTTATCAACCAGAATTTCAGTTAAAACATTTTCGTGACCGTAACCTCTTCGTGGATCGGTATTTTCCTGATCGATCAGCTGCTGAATATTTTTTTGTCCGTCACCTGCTACATGCGCTGGAACGCGTCTCGCAGCAGCAACCATTTTATGATCTATTACTAAAATTCTAAAATCGTAACCAGTAATATATTTTTCAACGATTACTTTTTTGCCGTATTGTTGAGCGTGTTCCAATCCTAATTTTGCAACTTCAAAGTCAGTTACATTTATGGATGAACCTTTTCCGTGATTTCCATCCAATGGTTTTAGAACAACTGGATAACCAATTTTTCTTATTACATCTGCTAAACCTTCTTCGTCAGTCACTAAGTCACCGGAAGGAACGGGAATTGCGGCGTCACCCAACATTATTTTGGTTAATTCTTTATTACATGCGATATCGACGGCAATTGAACTGGTTAAACCGGTAATGGTTGCCTGAAAACGCTGCTGATTTTTACCATAACCCAATTGTACTAAAGAATTTTTCCCAAGTCTGATCCATGGAATATTTCTTGAAACAGCTTCTTCAACGATGCTTCCGGTTGATGGACCAAGTCTTTCTTTTTCTCTTATTTCCCTTAATTTTTGAATGCACGCTTCAATATCGTAATATCTGTTTTCAATTAAAGCTCTGGCCATCTCAACAGATTCTTCCGCAGCAAAAACGCCGGCATTTGCTTCCAAATAACTAAAAACAACATTATAAACGCCTTTGGTTTTTGTTTCTCTGGTTCTTCCAAATCCGGTATCCATTCCCGCTAAAGTCTGAATTTCTAAAGCCACATGCTCAATTACATGTCCCATCCACGTTCCCATTTCGATACGGTGAAAAAGTCCGCCTTCAACACCTTCGGAACAACGATGTGATATCAGCGAAGGAATTAAAAGTTCAATTCTCTCGCGAAAACCTTCTATTTTATTTGTTGGAAGTTCTTCTAGCTCCTCAAGATCTAAACGCATCTGAATAAGTTTAGTTCTTCTTATACTCCAGATATTTGGTCCTTTTAAAACCTGTATTTTCTCAATTTTCATATGTTATAGATCTTTATTAATGTGTGCAAAAGCGAATATTAGTCAAATATAGTATAAAGATGTAAATAATTAAATAGTATAGATTTAAAATTAATGGTAAAAGATCAAATTATCTAAAAATATCTCCTTTTAAAAATTAAGCCTTTATCTTATTTTAATTAAATTTGCACCCATGGATCCAAAGGGAAAATTAATTGTAATCGGTGGTGCTGTTAACAAAGGTAGTTTTGCCGAGACAGATTTCGATCAAAATGTAGAAAAAAACCTTAATTTTTTCGAACGTGGTATTTTAAGAAAGATCATTGACGAATCGAAATCAAAAAATGATTCCGTAATTGAAATCCTCGCTACAGCTTCACAAATCCCACAAATTGTTGGCCCGGAGTACAAAAAAGCCTTTGAATATCTTGGCGCTAAAAATGTCAATATTTTAGATATTATCAACCGCGAACAAGCAAACAGCGATGACGTAGTTGAACGAATAAAAAAAGCCGATGTCGTGATGTTTACTGGCGGCGATCAGTTGAGGCTAACTTCCATTTTAGGCGGAACACGTTTTCACGAGGCTTTACTTGATAAATACGAAAATGAAGATTTTATTTATGCCGGAACTTCTGCAGGAGCAGCGGCTGCTTCCGAAAATATGATTTATCAGGGCTCCAGTCAGGAAGCGCTTTTAAAAGGGGAAATAAAAACTACACAAGGTTTAGGTTTTATTGATGATGTAATTATTGACACGCATTTTGTGCAGCGTGGAAGGATCGGCAGATTATTTCAATCTGTGGTCAATAATCCACGTACTTTGGGAATTGGCTTAGGGGAAGATACTGGCTTATTTATTTTTAATGGAATTATGACAACAGTTGGTTCCGGTTTGGTAATTATTGTGGATGGAAGATTTATTAAGGATACTAACTTAACAAATATCGAGCTTGGACAACCAATTTCTATTGATAATTTAACTGTCCATGTTATGTCTATGAACGATACATTTGATCTTAAGACAAAAGATTTGACAATTAATAATTCTCAGTATTCACCAATTCCACAGGTTAGATAATCTTTTCCTTTAAATTTTCTATCTTAGAACCATGGAAAAACTAGGTATAATTGGCTGCGGTTGGCTCGGAGAAAAAATTGCAAAATCTGCCATTTACAAGTATAAAATCTTTTCTACCACAACTTCCGAAGAAAAATTAACCACTTTAAAAAATCAAAATTTTAATCCTTATTTGGTTAAATTTTCTGATCATGAAGACTTAGATTATGAAAATCTATTTTCTAATGTTGACATTATAATAATTACAATTCCTTTTTCTCAACGAACGCCAGTTACAGTTTTGAAACAAAGATTTAAAAATATTATCAAGTTTATTGGTGATTTTAAAGGTCAGCTTTTTCTTTGCAGTTCCACAGGAATTTATCCGCAAGTTGACGAAATAGTTACAGAAAATTCCATCGATGAAAATTTATTAAATCAAAATATCTGGACCATTGAAAAATTAATGAAAAGTACATTTCCACAGATCAATATTTTAAGATTTGGCGGATTAATGGGGGCTGACAGATTTTTTTCTAAATATTACCAAAATAAAGAAATTGCCGAACCTAATCAAGTCGTCAATCACACGCATTTTGAAGATATTTGTAAAGTTTTTTTAAAATTAATTGATTTAAAAATTAATGGTGAACCTTTTAATATTGTCTCGCCCGAACATCCTACAAAAATTGAAGTTTTTAATTGTCAAACAAAAAATATTTGCAAAAAATCTGATGGAGAAAAATCTGGAAAATGTGTTTCTTCTGAAAAATTGATCAACAAAATAAATTATAAATTCATTCATCCAAATCCAGCAAAATTTTAAAATATTTATGAGTAAAATAATTATTCACGGCGGTTTCTTTTCTGAAAGCGACCAAAGCCATGAAATAAAAGAAGCAAAACAGGAATCTTTAAAGAAAAATGCCAAACTTGCCTATGAATTTTTAGAAAATCACACAGCGGCAGAAACAGTTGTTTACGCAGTTTCACTTCTTGAAAATGATGAACTTTATAATGCAGGAACCGGTTCGCAGATTCAAAGTGATGGCGTGATCAGAATGAGCGCTTCTATAATGGATGGCGATTCTCAAAAATTTTCAGGTGTTATTAATATTGAAAATGTAAAAAATCCAATTTTAGTTGCTGAGAAATTAATGGCAACCAACGACCGTGTTTTGGGAGATATTGGTGCAAAAAAATACGCTGCAGAGAATGGTTTTAAAGACTACTCCACCGAAATTCCGCAGCGTAGAAAAGAATATCTGGCAAAAGTTGAAAGTTTGGGAAAAGGAACTGTTGGTTGCGTAGCTTTAGATAAAAATGGAAAAATTGCTGCGGCAACTTCCACCGGCGGAAAAGGATTTGAAATTCCCGGACGAATTTCTGATTCTGCAACAGTGGCAGGAAATTTTGCCAATGAATTTTGTGGTGTGAGTTGCACCGGCGTGGGCGAAGATATTGTTAGCAATGCAACTGCGACTAAAATTGTAACGCGTGTTTCTGACGGTTTTAAAATAAATGAAGCATTTGACAAAACATTTACCGAGTTAAAAAAAATCGATGGTTTTGCCGGCGCGATAGCGATTGATTCAAAAGGAAATATCTTTCATCAAAATTCTCATCCGACAATGGTATTTGCCAGTTTTGATGGGGAAAATTTTGAAGTTTTCAATTAAAAAACTGTAAATTAGCTTATAAATTTTAAAACAATAATTATGAAATATTTAATAAAACTAAGTCTGGCAATTCTTGTATTTTCCGCTGTAAGTTGTGCTCAAAATAAAGAGAAAAGAGAAGAATTTAAAGAAGAACATTCTGTTGAAGAAAAAAGAGTTGACGGAACTGCGCCTGCGGCTGCAAGTAGTGAAGGTGTGCCAGTTGACAGCACAAAAATTGAAAAAATGGACGAAACAAAATAATTTTTCATCCTCATTTTAATTAAAAAAAACTTCAAAATTATTTGAAGTTTTTTTCGCTTTATAGACTTTTAAATTGTTCTAACATTCGTTTATCGTTCTCGAAAAACATTCTGATATCACCCATTTGATGAAGCAGCATTACGATCCTTTCGATTCCCATTCCGAAAGCAAATCCGCTGAATTCGTCTGGATTGATGTTGACATTTTGCAAAACTGCAGGATCGACCATTCCGCAACCCATAATTTCCAGCCAACCTGTTCCTTTCGTAATTCTGTAATCTGTTTCTGAGTTCAAACCCCAGTAAACATCAACTTCCGCACTTGGTTCGGTGAAAGGAAAGTAAGAAGGGCGTAATCTAATTTTAGATTTTCCAAACAATTCTTTTGTGAAAAACTGTAAAGTTTGTTTCAGATCTGCATAACTCACGTTTTTATCAATATAAAGACCTTCGATCTGGTGAAAAATACAATGAGAACGGGAAGAAATCGCTTCATTCCGGAAAACTCTTCCTGGTGCTAAAATTCGAATCGGCGGTTTATTTTCTTCCATGTAACGAATTTGTACGGAAGAAGTATGCGTTCTCAGCAAAACATCCGGATCTTTTTCTATGAAAAAAGTATCCTGCATATCTCTAGCCGGATGGTATTCCGGTAAATTTAAAGCGGTGAAATTATGCCAGTCGTCTTCAATTTCCGGTCCGTCTGCAACTGCAAAACCGATTGATTTAAAAATATCACTAATTCTGTTTTTAACCAAACTTATCGGATGACGCGTTCCTAATTCCAAAGGAAAACCCGGTCTCGTAAGATCTTCTTTTACGGAAATTGTTTCGGTTTTTGTAGCCGTTTTTAGTTCATCCAGTTTCTGCTGAAAAGCTTGTTTTAAAGCATTTACTTTTTGTCCGGCATCTTTTTTATTCTCGTTTGGTACTTTTTTAAATTCCTCAAACAGATCATTTAAAATACCTTTTTTTCCATTAAATTTTAGTCGGAATGTTTCAATTTCATCTTTATTGGTCGAAGTAAATTTGTTCACTTCTTCTATCATCGCCGCAATATTCTCTAACATATCAAATTTTAGTAAGCACAAAAATACAATTTTTCCTTTAAAAATTTAAGCAAAAAAAATCTGCTTCAAAGTTTGAAGCAGATTACTATTTAATGTAAAATATTACTTTTTCGCAGAAGCATTTGCTACGATTTGAAGCGTCATTTCATCTTTGATCAATCCGTTTGCAGCAGGCATTTGAAAAACAATCCCAAATTGCTCTCGTGAAATATCTTTCGGCTGAGTTGCAATTTTTATAGTTTCGCCTTCCATGGAAACATTTGCATTAAACTGGACTGGTTTTGTAATGCCTTTTATCGTTAAATTTCCGTCTAAAATAGTATTGTAATCACTTCCTGCGGGCGCTTCCGACACTTTTGTAATTTCGTAAGTTGTAGTTGGATATTTCTCAACATCAAAGAAATCGGCACTTTTTAAATGGCCATTTAGTTTTGCTAAGTTTTCTGGGTCGTTTTTTAGATCTTCGCTTGTCAGGGTTGTCATATCTGCCACAAATTTGCCGCTTTCCAGTTTACCATTATTTACAGTTACTTCACCACTTTTCATTGATATATTACCAATGTGTCCGGCGTTTTCACTTTTTACAATTTTGTATCCTTTCCACTCGATCTTACTTGTTACGGTATTTACTTCATATACTTTTCCATTTTTTGAAGTCGTAACGGCAGTAGTTTCGCTTTCTACTTTTTTATCTTTTGTGCAATTTGTTAAAATAATTAATGTTAAAGCGCTAAAAATCAAAGGTAATTTTATAAATTTCATAGTTTAGTATTATGTTGTTTGTGGGTGCAAAAATAAGTTTATTTTATTTCATTGACAAAATTGTTAAATTTGCATTATGCTTTTAGAAATCAAAAATTTACACTTCTCCCACAACGAAAATCAAAAACTTTTTCAAAATTTTAATTTAAAAATTGATGAAGGTAGAATTGTCGCATTGGCGGGTGAAAGTGGTTGCGGAAAATCAACTTTATTGAATTTGATTTACGGGCTTTTGCAATGGGAATCTGGCGAAATTATTTTAGATAATGAAAATCTTTATGGTCCAAAAAAGAATATTGTCCCCGGGGAAACAGACATCAAAATGGTGGCGCAAACTTATGATTTAATGCCTTATGCAACTGTCGCAGAAAACGTTGGGAAATTTCTTTCTAATATAAACTTAGAAAAGAAAAAAGAAAAAGTAATCCAACTTTTGGAAGTTGTAGGAATGGAGAATTTCGCAGATATTTTACCTAAAAATTTAAGTGGCGGTCAACAACAACGCGTTGCGATTGCAAGATCGCTTTCTCAAATGCCAAAATTGTTACTTTTAGATGAACCTTTTAGTAGTTTAGATTATTCAAGAAAGATAGAATTGCGCGAAAGATTGTTTAAATATGTGAAAGAAAATGGACTTTCTTTGATCATTTCAACGCACGATATTCAGGAAATCATGCCGTGGACGGATCGATTGATTATTTTAAAAGATGGTCGCTTGATTCAAAGTGATTCCATTAAAGAAACTTATGAAAACCCTTACACAGATTATGTGGCGAAACTTTTTGGTGAAGTGAATATTTTCTCAGATGAAGAAAAAAATCATTTAAATTTATCTAAAAACTTCTATTTTCCGCATCAAATAAATATTACAGAAAGTGGTTTGGAAGCGAAGGTTTTGGAAAGCCGTTTTGCGGGAAGTTATTTTTGGAATAAAATTAATTTCAAAGGGAAAAACTTAGTAGTTTATTCCGAACAGGAATTGAGCGGTAATGTTTATTTGGAATTTGTTTAATAAGTTTTTGATTTTTTTACCACAAAGTCACAAAACATTTTTAAAAAATCTATAAGAAAAGTTCATAAAGATTTTATGTGCCTTATGTTTTTTTTAAATTATACTTTTCATACTCACGCATTTGGCTTTGTGCCTTTGTGATTAAGTATTTAAACTTTTTTCAAAAACTCAGATTTCAAAGCCATTGCGCCAAAACCATCCACTTTGCAATCAATATTATGATCAGAATCTGGTCTTAATCTGACATTTTTAATCTTTGTACCGGCTTTTATGGATTTCGGAAAACCTTTTACAGGAAGATCTTTAATCACCTGAACGGTATCGCCATTATTTAATACAGCGCCGTTTGAATCCAAAATTTCATTTTCAACCCATTCTTCATTTGGATCCCATTGGTGAAAACATTGCGAACAAAACATCTCGCCGTCCATATTGAAAGTAAGTTCTGATTTGCATTTCGGACAGATAATTGGTTCGCTCATGATTTAGTTGATAGTTGATTCTTAAAAGCAAAAGTAAAGATTTAATTTTTAAAATGTTAATTTTCTTATTTATAAATAATTTTGAAGATGGATACGTTCTTGCGCCCCGGCTTGAGTGAAGCTCTTTTTATATGAAACGGAGTGGAATATAAAAAAGCGGGAACGGAAGACGGAAATAGGCGCCCAAAAAAATTTGTAAACATATATTCTATAATATCAAAAACTGATTTAACGATAAAAATTAAAGCCGTATTTTTGCAAAAATTTTGTCCGGAATAATTGAGATAAAATTAATAATCTTAAATAAAAAAATCCATTGTATGGAACTGATACACAGAAATTTACTGATAGGAATTCACGATGCGCTGCAGGAAACGTTTTTCGGCGAAAGAAAATATGCCGATAAAGTGATCGAAAGACTGCTGAAAGCGCACAGACAATGGGGAAGCGCGGATCGGAAAGTGGTTTCAGAAATTTTCTACAACATTATCCGCTGGAAAAAACGCCTGGAATATTACATGGGCGAAAATGCCAAGCCGGATAATATCTACAAAATGATCATTTCCTATTGCCTTTGGACAAAAACGCACTATAAAAAATTTGAGGAATTTGACGGCGTAAAAGTCGCAGATGTTTTGGTTAAATTAAAGAAAAACAAAGTGCCGTCTAAAGCCTTTGAATATTCAATTCCTGATTGGTTGGTTGAAACTTTTGAACGCGAATTGGGCGCAAATTGGGAAAAAGAAATGATTGCGCTAAATGAGCAGGCGCCGACAGTTTTGCGCGCAAATACTTTAAAAACCTCAACAAAAGAATTGATTTCAGATTTGCGTGATGAAGATGTGACTGCTTTTCCGATAAAAAATTATCCGGATGCCGTTCAACTGGAAGAAAAGAAAAATGTTTTTTTGACGACTGCTTTTAAAGATGGTTTGTTTGAAGTTCAGGATGCAAGTTCACAGAAAATTGGTGAATTTCTGGACGTTAAAGAAGGACAAAGAGTTGTAGATGTTTGCGCCGGAGCGGGCGGAAAAACCTTGCATTTGGCTTCTTTAATGAATAATAAAGGTCAGATTATCGCTTTGGATATCTATGCCTGGAAACTGGCAGAATTGAAAAGAAGAGCCAGAAGAGCCGGCGCGCAAAATATAGAAACACGTTTGATTGAAGACACGAAAGTAATCAAAAGATTGCACGAAAAAGCCGATAGATTGCTTATTGATGCACCTTGCAGCGGTCTCGGCGTTTTAAAAAGAAATCCTGATTCTAAGTGGAAAATTGACCAACAATTTCTTGATAGAATAAAAATTGAACAACAAAAAATATTGCAGGATTATTCTAAAATCATCAAAGTGGGCGGAAAAATGATTTATGCGACCTGCTCAATTTTACCTTCTGAAAACCGCGAACAGGTTGATCTTTTCTTAAAAAATAATGCAAATTATGCTTTATTGGAAGAGAAAAAAGTAATGCCGAGTGAAGGTTATGATGGGTTTTATATGGCTTTGATAGAGAGAAAATAAAATCAATTATTATATAATAGAAAAGCACTTCAAATTTGAAGTGCTTTTTTTGTTTTAAATATTTTAAGGGAAATAAAAAAGTATGCTATTGAAATTCTGTTGCCAACATTATCTTTTCATCGATAATATTTTCCCATAATTTATCATTTGAAATTGCATAATAATCAATACTTGAATTCTTTGGTTTTAATCTAAAATAAAAATCATAAGAACCACCAACAATGCCTTTTTCAGGTATGTATAAAAAACGGTCAATTCCTCTGTATTCGTTGTAACCATCGTGCTCCCACCAGCCATCAAACGTCCAAAACTGAAATGCAGTTTGATCTTTGATTTTAAACTTTTTTGATAAATAAATTTTAAAAATATATGGATTATCTATATTTCTATGGAAATTATTAGTCCGAACATCCATAATAAATTCTTCGCCAAGCATCTGTTTTTTAAAACTTTTTTCAAATTCTTCAATTGTTGTTTTGTTCTCAGCAGTGTTTATAGTACCATAAGACGTAATGATTGGTAGTTTTAAATTCGAAACAACGAAAAATTCTGTTAGGCAAAGTTTAGAAACATAATATTTTCCGTTAGCTTTTTTAATCAGTTTATATTTTAAAGTTTTATTTTCAGGCTTATTATCAGATTTCCAACCGAAAATTAGACTTCGCAACTTGTTGTTTGATATGATTTTATTTCTAAAAACGGCAGAATCTACCGGCATCCAATTGTAGCCTTTTTCATCAAAACCTGAGAGAATCTTTTCATCTAAATCAGGCAATACAGATAAAAGTAAAATTTCATTTTTGGATGTAAAGACATTGTAAACTTCAATATTTTTATTGATTTTATAGATGTCTTTTGTTTCTAAATTGTATTTATTAATTTTAAATTCAGATTTCAAACTATCCAAAAAAAAATATTCCTGGGAAAAGTATAAATTAGAAATTAGAATGAACAATAAATATGCTTTTTTCATTTTTTTGGAAGATTAACTTTTCTGTTATGGACAATTTAAAATCTTAATTTAGTTTTTACGGGCAACTGTTTCAAATATTTCTTTGTCACTTTAAATTTATTTTTTCTTATTTAAATTTTGCCAAATTTTATACAATGAACTGCGAATTTAAAATATAATTAAAAGTTTTAAATTGATATTTTTGGTAATATATCACCATTAAATGTATAACTATTTTTCTGATTGCTTATTTATTTGAAATTCAATTTATCCTCCACTTACTTTCACTAAAGTTTTTTACTTAAATTTGTGTATTAATTCACATTTAAACTAACAACTACCTATAACTTTATTAACATATGTGCGGAATTGTATGCCTTTTTGACGCCAAACAAAAAACTGAAATGCTAAGACCTCAGGTTTTAGAAATGTCGAAGAAAATCAGACACCGTGGCCCGGACTGGAGCGGTATTTTTCAAAACGAAAAAACTATTTTTTCCCACGAAAGATTGGCAATTGTCGATCCAACTTCAGGGAAACAACCTTTATTTACAAAAGATGGCAACATCGTTTTAGCCGTAAATGGTGAGATTTATAACCATAAAGAATTGCGTAAAGAATTCCCTGATTATGAATTTTTAACCGAATCTGATTGTGAAGTTATTTTGGCTTTATACAAAAGAGACGGCAAAGATTTTTTAGACAAATTAAATGGAATTTTCGCTTTCGCACTTTACGATATTGAAAAAGATATTTTCTTGATAGCGAGAGATCACATGGGAATTTGCCCGCTTTATCAAGGTTGGGACAAAAATGGAAATTATTTCGTGGCTTCAGAATTAAAAGCGTTAGAAGGTGTTTGCAAAACAATAGAAACATTTTTACCGGGAAGTTTACTTTACAGCCCAGATGGTTTTGAGTTGCAACAATGGTACACAAGAGATTGGGATAATTACGAAAACGTAAAAGATAATGTAACGGATATTTCTGCGATCAGAAAATCCCTCGAAGACGCGGTTCACAGACAATTAATGAGTGATGTTCCTTATGGCGTTTTACTTTCCGGCGGTTTAGATTCTTCAATAATTGCCGCAGTTACTGCAAAATATTCCAGAAACAGAATTGAAAGTGGCGACACACAAGAAGCCTGGTATCCAAGATTGCACAGTTTTGCGGTTGGTTTGGAAGGTTCACCGGATTTAATTGCCGCACAAAAAGCGGCGGATCATATTGGTTCCGTTCACCATGAAGTTCATTTCACCGTTCAGGAAGGTTTAGATGCGGTAAAAGATGTTGTTTATTATTTGGAAACTTATGATGTAACAACCATTCGTGCTTCTACTCCGATGTATTTATTGGCTCGTGTCATTAAGTCAATGGGAATTAAAATGGTACTTTCCGGCGAAGGTTCTGACGAACTTTTTGGTGGTTATTTATATTTCCACAAAGCACCAAATCCGGAAGCGTTTCACGAAGAAACGGTAAGAAAATTAGGAAAGTTGCATCTCTACGATTGTTTAAGAGCCAACAAATCTTTAATGAGCTGGGGAATTGAAGGTCGCGTTCCTTTTTTGGATAAAGAGTTTATGGATGTCGCGATGAATGTAAATCCAAAAGATAAAATGATCAGTAAAGGCGAAGGTAAAATGGAGAAATGGGTTTTGAGAAAAGCCTTTGAAGATCTTTTACCGGAAAGTATTGCGTGGCGACAAAAAGAACAATTTTCTGATGGCGTTGGTTATTCGTGGATTGATTCCTTAAAAGAAGTGGCAGAAAATGAAGTAACGGATGAAATGTTTGCCAATGCAAAATTCCGTTTTCCTTTAAATACGCCTCAAAATAAAGAAGAATACAGATACCGAACTATTTTTGAAGAGCATTTCCCAAGTGAAACTGCGGCCGCAACTGTTCCTTCTGTTCCTTCCGTGGCTTGTTCTACGCCGATTGCTTTAGAATGGGATGAAGCATTTAAAAATGCAAATGATCCAAGTGGACGCGCAGTAAAGTCTGTGCATGAAGATTCCTACTAAATTATTAGTAATGAAAAATTTGTTATAAATAATATAAACCCGCTTTTTAAAGTGGGTTTTTTGTTTTAACTATAATGTGAAATCTATTTATCTAAATGATTTCACAGAAGATTTTAACAAAAATCTTATTTTTGCAATATGATCACATCTAATTTAGACCCCAACGTTAAAAAATATCTACCCTGGATTTTGGCGACTGCATTTTTCATGCAAATGCTTGATTCCACGGTTCTAAATACTGCACTGCCTTCTATCGCTTTAGATTTTAAAGAATCGCTGCTAAATATGCAAAATGCCATCATTAGTTATGTTCTGACTTTGGCTTTGTTTATGCCGGTCAGCGGATTTTTAGCTGATAAATTCGGAACAAGAAAAATATTTATCTGGTCCCTTATTTTATTCAGCATCGGTTCTCTGTTCTGCGCACTTTCTCAGGATCTTAATCAATTGGTGATTTCGCGTGTCATTCAGGGTTTGGGTGGTGCTTTAATGACGCCAGTTGGAAAGCTGGCCTTGATAAAAGCTTTTGATAAATCTGAACTATTAAAAGCGATGAACTATGCCACAATTCCTGCTTTAATTGGACCAGTCTTGGGTCCTTTAGTTGGTGGTTACTTGGTAGATTATCTAAGCTGGCATTGGATCTTTATAATCAATTTACCGATCGGACTTTTGGGTATCTTTTTAGGTTTAAAATTTATGCCTAATTATTTTTCAAAGGTCACACATTTTGATTTCAAAGGATTTTCAATTTTTGCAGGCGCAGCACTTTTACTGTCAGTTTCATTAGAATTAATGGGGCAAACCAAAAGTTTGAGTTTTATTTTAATGCTTTTTTTACTGGGCTTTTTGCTGCTTTACTATTATTATACTTACGCTAAAAAAACGGCAGACGTTATATTTCCTCTAAAATTATTTTTAGTAAGAACTTTTCGCGTTGGGATTTTTGGAAATTTAGCGTGTCGTCTAGGTATCAGTTCTATTCCGCTCCTAATTCCTTTTATGATTCAGATTGCCTACGGAGAATCTGCTGTCATTTCCGGCTGGATCGTTGCTCCGATGGCATTAACGGCAATGTTTGGTAAATCTGCTGTCATTTCTGTTTTAAATTATTTTGGCTACAGAAATACTTTGATGTACAATACTTTTATTATTGGTGTTTTAATTACGTGTTTGGCAATACCGGGAATTAACACAAATATCTACTGGTTCATACCGCTTTTAGCCTCACTTGGATTTTTTAATTCCATCCATTTCACAGCAATGAATACTATCGCCATTGCTGACCTCAGAAATGATCAAACCAGCAGTGGAAATTCCTTACTTTCTGTAAATCAACAAATTGCAATTGGTTTTGGTATTGCAATTGGTTTAGCAGTTTTAAGATTTTACCAAAATTTAGCACCCGTTCACATTCATGATGCTTTTAGAAATACGTTTTTAACAATTGGAATTCTGACCGTTTTTTCAGGCTTTGTATTTAGAAGGTTGCATTTTCGGGATGGAGATAATTTAAAAACTAAAGATTAAATTAGATTAATAAATAAAATTTAAGATGAAAACCAACCGGCTTGAGGCTTTTAGTGACGGCGTTTTAGCTGTAATAATTACTATTATGGTTTTGGAATTTAAAATACCGGAAGAAGGAAATTTTTAAGCGTTAAAACCTTTAATCCCACAAATCATTTCCTGTATTTTAAGTTTTCTTTATATAGGAATTTATTGGAATAATCACCACCATTTATTTCAGATCGTAGAAAAAGTAAATGGTAAAATTTTGTGGGCTAATTTGCTGTTGCTATTTTGGCTGTCAGTTTTTCCATTTGCAACCGGTTGAATGGGTGAAAATCATTTCTCTAAAAACACGGTCGCGGCATATGGTTTTGTACTTTTTATGTGCGCAGTTTCATTTAACATTCTGCAAATTGCATCTTTAAAAAGTGAAGGTTCTGATTCGGCCTTGGGAAAAGTATTAAAGAATGTTTTAAAGGAAAAATTATCTACAGGATTTTATTTAATATCTATTATTCCCTCTTTTTTTTATCCGATAATTTCCTTAATTTTAATTTTTGTTGTGGCAATGCTTTGGTTGATCCCCGATAAAAGAATAGAAAAAAATATTTAAATAAAATAATATGGTAGAAATAGAACAAAAAAATAATTTGAATTTTGGTGAATTTTTTATAGTGAAACAAGGAAAAAACGTGGGAAAAATGCAGTACGAATGGTCTAATCCTTTGACATTTAATATCGTTCACACAGAAGTAGATCCGGAATTTGAAGGACAGGGATTTGGCAAAAAACTGGTAAATGCAGCCGTAGATTTTGCAAGAAAAGAAGGTAAAACTATTAAAGCTACTTGCAGTTATGCCCATTCCGTTTTGTCAAAAGACGATTCTGTAGAAGATGTTTTTACAAAATAATAACTTTTAAAAAATTGAAATTATGAAAGGATATTCCATTTTCATCACTCTTCTATTTCTGTTAATTACCTCTTGCGACAAGGAGAAAATAAAAAAATCTGAGAACGACACGGACAGTATTGTGAAAAATGATTCAGCAGTAATAAATCCCATGGCGCACGTTATGGATGCTGCAAATGTAATTCAAATGCAAAAATTTTCTATTCTAAAAAACAGGGAATTTCCCGTTCGTGACAGTGCAATTGTATTAAAATCAGTTTCAGAATTAACAAAAGAAAGCGCTTATTTGCTATTTAATAATGACCAATCCAAAGCGGAATTATTTTTACCAAACGCCGTAAAAAGTAAAGTTATGGAACGCAAAGGCACTGAGGGAAATTACGTCTGGACTGACGGAACCTACGAACTTTTCCAATGGAAAGGTTATACTTTGCGAACTGTAAAGGATAAAAACGCCATATTTAACGGAGATTCTATGTGATTATTTTCAAAAAAAAAATTAAGCCTTTCATTTTTTTGCAAGGCTTTTTTTGTGACATAATTTTAAAAACTATATTTGTGAAAATTTAATTCTTAAATCTATGAGCACCGCTACTCTATTGCTGTCATTCGTTTTCGTTTATTTTATTGGACTTTTGATCATTTCATATTTTACTAGTAGAAATGCAGATAACCAATCCTTTTTTATCGGCAACAGAAAAAGTAAATGGTGGCTCGTGGCTTTTGGAATGATCGGAACTTCGCTTTCCGGCGTCACCTTTATTTCTGTTCCGGGAACTGTTGGTAAAATGACAGAAGGCGCTTATAAATTCGGTGGTTTTGAATATTACATGCTCGTGATCGGCTTTTTCATTGGTTATTTTATTGTGGCATTTGTCCTTTTGCCGCTTTATTATAAGATGAATCTGACTTCAATTTATACTTATTTGGGTAAAAGATTCAATGTCGAAGCACATAAAATTGGTTCTTTGTTTTTCATTGTTTCCCGTTCGATTGGCGCAACTGCGAGATTATTTTTAGTCGTAAATGTGTTGCAAATTTTTCTTCTATCAGATTTAGGCGTTCCATTTTGGGTCACTTCTGCCGTCATTTTAATTATGGTTTTGCTTTACACTTATGAAGGTGGCGTGAAAACGATTGTTATAACGGACACTTTGCAAACGTCTTTTATGATCTTAAGTTTGATCGCCTGTATCACTTATATTTTAATGCATCTCAATCTTTCTGCTGGACAAGCCTATGATATTTTGGCTAAAAAAGATTACACCCATATTTTAAATATCGATTTTCATTCAAAAACTTTTTTCCTGAAAACGATTTTTGGAGGAATGTTCATTACAATCGCCATGACAGGTTTAGATCAGGAAATGATGCAGAAAAACATCTCTGTTGACAATCTTCATAATTCCAAAAAAAACATGCTCACTTTCGCCGGAACTTTACTTTTGGTGAACTTTGCATTCTTATTTTTAGGCGGTTTGCTGTATTTATTTGCCCAAAGTAACGGCGCAGAATACGGACAAATTGCCGATGCAGTTTCCGGAAAAGCAAGTAACATTTTCGGTTTTAAAGATGCTGCAGGAAATATTTCGAACATGATGGGCGACGATCTTTTTCCCGCACTTTCATTGAATGGATATTTCCCAATTTTCATCGCCGTAATTTTTATTATCGGTTTAATTTCCGCTTTATTTCCGTCTGCTGATGGTGCTTTAACGGCAGTTACCAGTTCAACCTGCGTTGATCTTTTAAATTTAAACGATGATACGATAAGAACAGAAAAGCAAAAGAAATCTTTAAGAATGAAAATTCATTTGGGTTTCACAATTTTGTTTTTCGTGCTAATTATGATTTTTAAAGCCATCGATGATAAATCCATTGTTTACTTAATTATGGAAATTGCGGGTTACACTTACGGACCACTTTTAGGTTTATTTGCCTTTGGAATTTTAACAAAATTTAAAATAAACAAAAAATACGGAATTCTTGCGGTGACCATTTTAGCACCGGTTTTAACGTATTTAATTAACTATTTCGTCACGCAAAACTCCACTTACAAAATTGGTGTAGAATTAATTATTATCGACGGATTATTGACGTTTATTGGTTTGTGGTTGATTCGGGAAAAGGATAAATTTAAGATTGGGTAAAAAGATTTAAAATTAAAATCACTAAAATTATGGCTTTTGGAAAAACTATAAAAATATTTTTAATCGATGGCGACCCTAATGGAAGAATGTCATGTGAAATATCTAATTGGACGGGCAAAGCATATAAAGTTCCAAGGATTAAAGTAAAAGATTGTTTTGATAGAATTGATTTAAATACGACTGGTGTCTATCTTCTTTTCGGTAAAAATGAGGAAAATGAAGATTTAGTATATATTGGCGAAGCAGAAAATGTTTTGGTTCGCATAAATCAACATTTATCAACAAAAGATTTCTGGAAAGAAGCAATTGTTTTCATTAGTAAAGATGATAATTTAAATAAAGCACACATCAAATATTTAGAAAATAGACTTCATAATATTGGTACTTTAACAAAACGGTATTTAATTGAAAATAGTTGTATACCGACTTTATCTTCAATTTCAGAATCAGACAGAGCGGAAATGGAAGAATTTTTGGAAAATATTAAGATAATTGTAAATACTTTAGGCCATAAAGTTTTTGAGGATAAACGGGAAACTTCAAAATCAGTTTTGCCTAAAGAATTATTATTTTTAAAAGCAACCCGTGGTTGCAATTCAACCGGTGAACAAACTTCTGAAGGATTCTTAGTATTAAAAGGGTCAAAGATTGCTGATTCAGTGACAACTTCAATGTCTTCATCAATAAAAAAGTTTAGAGAAAATTTAATTTTTAAAAATGTAATTACTGACTTTGAATTTAATGAAGATTTCATTTTCTCAAGTCCTTCATTTGCTGCAACACTTGTAATGGGAAGAAGTGCAAATGGACTCACAGAATGGAAAACAATCGATGGAAGAATTTTAAAGAGTCTAGAAAACTCTTAATAGCCGAGGTTGCTTCATATTCTAAATACTTTAAAATATAATTGCTTTCAAAATAGCAAATTTGAATATTTTTTATATTTCTTTAAAAAAACTTCCATGAAAAAACATTTCCTGATTACTTTCTTAGTAATAATTTCCACTACTTTCTTAAACACTTCAAAAGCCCAAACTTTCCATTTTGAAGCAATAAACGCCTACTGGAAAATGATAGAACCCTTGAAAAAAGGCGATTCACTTTCCCACGAAACATTTGAAAAATTTTTAAGTCTGGAACCAAATCAAATTTATATCAAAAATCAGGGTTTTATTAAAGATTACTTAAAGCGTTTGCGGAAAGCAATTGAAGTGGTTTACATGCCTCAAAATTCTGAAATTTTGAAGACAAGAGTTGCGGCAATTGAAAAAGATCCTGCTTCATTTTGGCTGACTTACAAAGTTTATGTTTACAAACAAAATGAGAAAGTATTGAGAGATTTTCAGTCAAAATTAGGTTCACAGGAATATATTGAGACCAGTTATCAAAATACGTTCAGCATGCTTCCAAAATATCTGCAGGTAAAAGATAAAAACATCAATATTTATCCACTCGGAATTGAGAACGACGCCATTGCCGGAAGTGGAACTGTGATCGCCACTTTGTGGACTTTATATAACGCAGACAAAATTCAGAAAGGCGCACTTTTGGGTCATGAGATGCACCACGTTCTTCGCAAACCTCTGGATTTTAAAAATGTTGAAAAAAAGGATGAAGGCTTGATGTATTTTCTAAATGTGGTTTTAAATGAAGGTTCAGCGGATATGATCGACAAACCTACAAATCTGGCCAATGAAGATGTTTTACCTTACGGGTTAAGTTTGAGAGATTTTTTGATACCTCAAGCTGACAGTATTATTTCTGTAGTCAATAATAATATCATTGAATTAAAAAACTCCGGCGACAAAATTATCAAAACTGAGAAAGACTACAGAAATCTTATCCAATGGACAAGTGGACATAAACCGGGATATTTTATGGCAGACATTATTTTAAGAAATGGCTACAAAAATCAATTACTAAAAAACATTCAAAATCCTTTTCAATTTATTTATCTCTATAATAAAGCCGCAAAAAAGGACAAAAAAAATCCACCACTTTTTGCCGATGAATCCATAAAATATATCCAGATTATGGAAAAGAAATATTGGCCGACCAGATATAATTAAATATAATAAAATAATAATTGTTAGTATTTTTACTATCTTTGTAAGACCTTTTTAAAAATATGAAAAGAATAAAAGTTGGCGAAATTATCAAAATGCTTGAAAATGATGCTTGGTTTTTGCACAGACAAAAAGGAAGTCATCGCCAATATAAAAATTCTACTAAAAAAGGAACTGTAACTGTAAATGGCAAACCGAGCGAAGTTTTATCGCAAATGCTTTTAAACAGCATCTTCAAACAAGCCGGTTGGAAATAATTTTAAAATTAAACAATGCAAAAAATAAAAGTTTTTATAGATTGGGACGAAAATTTTGGCGCAGTTTCAGAATTAGTTGATGGTTGCGTTGCTACAGGAAAAACATTTGAACAAGTACAGGAAAATTATAAATCTGTACTTGAATTTCATCTTGAAGGATTAGAAAAAGACGAAATACCAAAAGAATTATCTAAGGAATATGAGTTGCAATTTGAGTTTACTGCACAAGCATTACTGCATCGTTTTGATAAAATCTTAACCCGCGCTGCAATTTCTAGAATAACGGGAATTAACGAAAGACAATTAGGGCATTACGTTTCGGGGTATAGAAATCCAAAATCTGAACAAAGAAAAAAAATTGTGGACGGTTTCCATCAATTAGGAAGAGAATTCCTTTCAGTTTCTTAATTCAAAATCCTGCTAAAATAGCAGGATTTCCCATTTCCAAATCCCACTCAAAATCCTTACTTTTGGGCAACTTAATATTTTACAAACAATGAGTCACACTATTGAAGAATTAAAAAAAACCGCCACACAGATCAGACGCGATATTTTGCGCATGGTAAATGCCGTAAATTCCGGGCATCCCGGCGGAAGTTTGGGCTGCACAGAATTTTTCACCGCGCTTTACGGTAAAGTGATGAATTACAGCACAAATTTCACAATGGCAGGAAAAAACGAAGATCTTTTCTTCCTTTCCAACGGACATATTTCTCCCGTATTCTACTCTACTTTGGCGAGATTTAGTTTTTTCGAAGTTTCAGAACTGGCAACATTTAGAAAATTAAATTCCCGTTTGCAAGGTCACCCAACAACGCATGAAGGTTTGCCGGGGATCAGAATTGCTTCCGGTTCACTTGGTCAGGGACTTTCTGTCGCGATTGGCGCGGCTTTAGGTAAAAAAATGGACGGCGATAAAAGTTTAGTTTACACAATGCAGGGCGATGGCGAATTGCAGGAAGGTTCCAATTGGGAAGCCTTTATGTTTGCTTCAGCGAAAAAAATTGATAATTTAATTGCAACAATTGATTACAACGGCCGTCAAATTGATGGCGACACCGATGATATTGTTAGTTTGGGCGATTTATACGCTAAATTAGAAGCATTTGGATGGATCGTTTTAGAAGAAAAAAACGGCAACGATTTGGAAGCTGTCATTGGGATTTTGGAGAAAGCAAAAAGTGAAACCGGTAACGGAAAACCAGTCGCCATTTTGTTGCACACAGAAATGGGATTTGGCGTAGATTATATGATCGGTTCTCACGCGTGGCACGGAAAAGCGCCTAATGCAGAACAGCTGGAAAACGCGATGGGTCAACTAAGTTTAGACGAAATCACGGATTATTAAAATTATTTGGGCAGACAATTCCGCCTTCCGTTCCCAATCTTTTTGCTTTCAAAATTTATCGAAAAAAGAAAAGTTTTTTTAGGCAAAAAGGATTTCCACTCAAGTCGGGCTGCAACTAATTTATAATTTAGACATTAACTTTTAAATTCGAATAATTCGTTAAAATTCGAACAATTCAAAAAATTATGAAATTTACATATACAGAAAAAAAAGATACAAGAAGTGGTTTTGGTGCAGGTTTGGCCGAGTTGGCTGACAAAAACCAAAACGTAGTTGCCCTTTGCGCCGATTTAATTGGTTCCCTTAAAATGGAAAAATTTATCGAAAAAGCGCCAGAAAGATTTATTCAGGTTGGGATTGCTGAAGCCAATATGATGTGCATCGCTGCAGGTTTAACGATCAGTGGAAAAATTCCTTTCACAGGAACTTTCGCTAATTTTTCTACTTCCAGGGTTTACGATCAAATACGTCAATCCATTGCTTATTCCAATAAAAATGTGAAAATTTGTGCATCTCACGCAGGTTTAACTTTAGGCGAAGATGGCGCAACACACCAGGTTTTAGAAGACATTGGAATGATGAAAATGCTTCCCGGAATGACCGTTATAAATACCTGTGATTACAACCAGACAAAAGCCGCAACTTTAGCAATTGCTGATTTTGAAGGACCGGTTTATTTAAGATTTGGTCGTCCGGTTGTACCAGTTTTTATGCCGGAAGATATGCCGTTTGAAATTGGAAAAGGCATTCTTTTGCAGGAAGGAACTGACGTAACCATCGTTGCAACCGGACATTTAGTTTGGGAAAGTTTAGTTGCCGCAGAAGAACTGGAAAAAGAAGGAATTTCTTGTGAGGTTATAAATATTCACACGATCAAACCTTTAGACAACGACATCATTTTAAAATCTGTCAAAAAAACGGGAAAAATTGTAACCTGTGAAGAACACAATTATCTTGGTGGTTTAGGAGAATCCATCGCTGGAATGCTCGCAAAAAATCATCCAACAAGACAGGAATTTGTGGCGGTTAATGATACTTTCGGGGAATCTGCAACACCGGAACAATTAATGCATAAATATGGAATTGATTCTGAAGCCGTTGTAAAAGCGGTAAAAAGAATTATGGAAAAATCTTAAAACGTTTTTAGCAATAAAAAAATCCACATCTTTTTATAAGTTGTGGATTTTTTTATTGTTAAATTTTTTGATTATCACGTTTAAATAATTTGGAGTTACTAACGCGTATTTTGAACTTCTAAATTCCCGTATTTTTCAATTATTAAACTTCCTATTTTTGTATATTACTTATAATACATAATACAACATTTTGATAATTTGCAGTTCACAAAAATGCAATTTTATTACTATTTTTTAAAACTTGCGTATATTTGAGAGTTGTGTTTAACTGAAAAAAAACAAATGTGTAAATTAATTCTAAATAATTATTTTCATTCATTATTTCCTATTCAAAAAGAAATTGTTGAAAAAATCACAGAATCATTTTGTGGTTTTACGTTAAATAAAAACACTATTTTAATTAACAGAGAAACAATCAGCATTAAAACATATTTTTTACAAAAAGGATATGTACGGTCCTATATTTTAAATGAAAATAATGAAGAAGTTACAACAAACATTTATTCAGCACCATGTTTTGTAAACGACTTTTTATCATTTTTTAAAAAACAACCAACAAAAGAAATTTATCAAACTATAACAGATTGTTATTTTTGGGAAACAGATTTAGAAAATGTACAATCAAATTTTCATAATATCGCAGAATTCAGAGAGTTTAGTAGGCTTTTATTTGTTATAAATTATTCTAAATTAAACGATAGGTTAATTGAAATGGTAAGTCAAAAAGCAGAAACAAGGTATTTAAATCTTTTAAATCATCAGTCTCATATATTTCAACAGGTTTCTCTTAAAATTATAGCATCTTATTTGGGAGTAACAGATAGCACATTGAGTAGGATTAGAAAAGAAATTAGCAAAATATGATTTCTTGTCATTTATCAAGTTCTTATTCGTCAGCTCATTTGTATTTTTGTAAAAAATAAAAATGAATAAAAATAATATCATAATCGTTGGTCTTGGTGGGGTTGGTGGTTATTTTGGCTTTAAAATTAACCAAATCAATGAAATAGATAAACAAAACCACATATCATTTATTGCAAGAAATGATACCTATAAAATAGTCAAAGAACAAGGACTAACACTACTTTCAGAAGAACATAAAAATAGCGTAACTAAACCCGATGCTATTTATCAAAATATTTCAGATGTCGAAAACCCTGATTTAATATTTATTTGTGTGAAAGAATATGATTTGGAGAATGTGTGTAGCCAATTAGCCAAAATTATCACAAAAAATACAGTTTTATTTCCGATGATGAATGGCGCAGATATTTACGATAGAATTCGTGAAATCATACCTAACAACACTATTTTACCTTCTTGTGTTTATGTAGCATCGCACATAAAAGAAAAAGGAATTGTTGAACATAAAGGAAAACCAGGTAAACTAATATTTGGTAAAGATCCAGCACATAATTCTGAAGATATTAATTGGATCATTGATTTAATAGAAAAAAGCAAGATTAATTTTGAATTTAAAGAAAACTCTTTAGTTGATATCTGGACAAAATTTATTTTTATAGCAAGTTTTGGTTTAGTTACTGCAAAATATAATTCTTCTATAGGAACAGTTTGTTCAATTAAATCTCAAAGAAAAGAAGCAATAAAAATAATAGAAGAAATAAAATCAATTGCTGATAAAAAAGGTATTTATTTACAAGATGATATTATTTCTAAAACATTTGAAAATGCAAGCAAATTTCCTGTAGGAACACCAACTTCCTTGCAGCTTGATGTAAACTCTGGTAAAGAAAACAATGAATTGGAATTATTTGCAGGTGCAATAATTAAATATGGAAAAGAAATGAATGTAAGAACAATTTTTACTGAATGTTTGTATCAAGAAATTAAAGCTACACACAATAAGATGTTTCTATAGGCGGGCCGGAAGTTCCTGTCGTCAAAATTTTCGCTTAATGTTCAATTTGTCATGTTTAGAAAAGCTTTTCATAAAAAGTCCCCGCCAACAGAAATACCTAACACCTAAATTTAGTTTATAAAATCTTACGTTTTCTAAAAAAAAATTAAAGAACTTAAGTGTAAGAAAATCTTGAATATCGCGGAAATCTGCAGCCCGACTTGAGTGGAAATCCTTTTTATTTTTTCTCAAAAAAAATTAAAAGATTGGGAACGGAAGGCGGTAATTGCTGCCCAAAAAAATAAGAAATAAGAACCTGATTTCTATTCAAAATATTTCCACTTCGGTATAATAACCAGCAAACCAACGCCGACGTAAAGGAAAATATTGGTGACATCGGTATAAAGGAAAGTTTCCAAATAAAACTGATGCAAATAAAAATGCATTAAAACAAAAACCGGAAAGCTGATGACCGCAAACTTCCTGAAAAAAGCGATTCCCAAAATTGATAAAAGCGACATTGCATCGACAAAGAAGATCATGAAAAAATACCAAATAGGAATTTGAAGTGTATCGCGCTGCAGAAATTCATCCCCATCAATCCCCAATCCCATCAGCGTAAAAAGAGCGAGCGCGCCTAATGCCAGATAAAATGGTGTTGTTTTTTTGGGCTCATTATCAAAGTAATTATCCATAGTGTAAAACTAAAAAAAACTTTTGAAACGGGTTTCAAAAGTTTTTATGATTAAATTCAGAAAATGAATTATATGTGGATCGCTTTTATCAAACGGTTTTTGTCGCTGATGTATTCCTCCATTGAGATCATACTTTCAGTTCTCATTACATCTTCGATATCGTCGATCTGGTAAATGATTTCTTTTGCATTCTCGGTATTTTTTGCTTTTACTTTGCAAAAAATATTGTATTTACCGGAAATAACGCTGGTTTCGATCACATTTGGAATTTCACCCAATTTTCTTAAAACATCCTGTGTTTTATTTGATTTGGTTAAAAGAATACCGATAAACGCCGTGAAATGGTAGTTTAATTTCGTGTAATCTATATTTAATGAAGATCCCAGGATGATACCTGCATCTTCCATTTTTTTAACTCTCACGTGGATCGTTCCTGCGGAAACATCCATTTGTTTTGCGATCTCCGTAAAAGGCATTCTGGTGTTTTCTACCAAAAAGTCTAATATCTTCTTATCTATTTCATCTAACTGATAATTCATAATTTTTACTTTAAAGAATATGTAATTTTTGCTCTATTTTGTTGCAAATTTAAGAAAAATTATTTATTATAAAAAATTGAGGGAAAAATTAACAATATTTAACTTAATAGCGAATTATGTTTATTATTTTCTATTTTAAAGTATCAATTTTAATAGAATCTTTTTTTATTTCAGCATTTTCTGATTGATTATTTTTATTTTTTCTGTTTCTTTTAAAGATTGTATTGAAACTTTTGCTATAAACAACACCAGCGCCGTAACTTTGATTTGCACCGGAATTTCCTGTGGTGCCGCCACCAACAAGACCGATATTACTTGGTTTTGAATAAAACCTCACAATTCTACTGCCGTCATTTTTCTTCGAAAAATCATATTCTACAATACCTTCGCCGGAAAGATAATTGACATTGGCGTCACTACTTTTAGAAAGTGGAATTCCCAATCCAGTTTTTAAAGTTACACGTGGTGATAAAACAATACTAACTCCAGCATTGGCTCTGTCGCCAGTATTCGACGCCTGATCGCCTTGGATATAATCTAAGTTGACCTGAAATTCATTACTAATGGAATTTAAAACCGAACCAAGTTGTTTAAGTAAAATAGCGTAGCCTGTGTTTTCCGCAGTTTTCCCTACATTAAAATTAATCCCACCAGAATTTTGAACATTAAAACTATTCAACACCAAAATAGATCCGAACTGCAAAACTTTCTCATCTTCCTGACTCATTTTTGCCGCCAAAGTTTCCTTTATCTGACTTGAAACATCTGGTGCGGAAACGTCCAACGCGATTTTCGGATTATTGAGCGTCTGCGTAATTTTTGTTGTTAAAACAACGGTGATCGGCTGTAGCAATCCAACATTTAGATATTCTCCCGCGTTTGTAACTGTTCTTAAATAATTAGCGTTAATATCCAAAACCGGTGCAAGTGCATTTCCGTCCCATTCTATACTACTATTTTTAGCGATCTGAAAGGTTCTGTTAAGAATTGACTTTGAGACGAAAGTTCCATTATCAACCAAATATTTGCCATTCATGGCGATATTTCCATTTCGGCCAAGATTAAATTTTAAATTTGTAGCATCACCGCGCACACTGATATCACCGACATCGTCTCCGACCAAAACATTAACCGTCGTTCCTTTGTCCACATCTAAAGTGAAATCCACATTCATATTAGCACCATATTTTTTACGATCCTGAACTGTTACTGTTCCGGCTTTATCTTTCTCTAAAAATCTCAACATTTTGAATTCCTCCACATTGGCCGTAGAATTACTGTTAAAGGTGAAAATACTGTTATTAAGTGCTTTCATATTAGGTGTGGAAATATTTAGCGCAGAAACAGGTCCATCCACAAAAAGATCGCCTTTTCCATAAACGCGGCCCCAAAAAAGATCAAAATCCTTTTGCTGCGTATCTAAAAGCAGCAGATTATCAGCTCTCATAACAAGATTGACGCCCAATGAAGCCAGACTTTCAAATTGTATTGCACCGGAAATACTTCCTTTTGAATTTGTTCTGCCATCTTTAATACCAATGTCATTCAATACAGCCAAACCCTTACTGAGCGGAATTACAGTGTCGTCAAAAGAATAATCAACTCCTGTGAAAAGTAATTTCAAACCAAATTTTTTCATGGCAATATCACCGCTGTAATCAATATTCGCTAAAGTCCCGGAAATTTTTAGATTTCCACTCGCTTTTCCACGAACATTGCCAAAAACCGTTTTTACAAATTCCTGCGTGAAAGCCAGATCAAACTGATCCATCGCCGCAGTAAGATCCAAAGTTGGCGATTTTGTATTATTATTTACCGTTCCTGTCAGGTTCAAAGTATTATTTCCGAAAGTATCTGAAGAAAGAACTTTAGCAGAAATATCAAAAATATTTGGCGACGAACTGTTCTTGGCTTCTATCAGAATATTACCCATCTTTTGACCATTTAAAACAATATTTTCAATGTTAAAATCGATGATCGGTTTCAGATTGCTTTTGTCCATTTCCAACTGGAAAGTGCCATTTGCGACACCAGTAATATCCATACTATTTTCAGATTTAGAAAGAGCCAGTATTTTCGAAAGCTGGAAGTTTTTCACCTCGCCTTCCGCTGTAAAATCTTTGGCAGATTTAAATACGGCGTTTCTTAAAAGTAACTCACTTTCATCAGAATATATCCAAAAATTTTCTATAAGGAAATCCTTGGTTTTTTTTCGGTAAGTGATTGACTCATTAAGTTCAGGACTCGTATCAATGGACCAAATCACATTTTTCAGTTTTATTTGAGTGGGTTCAAATCTCACGACATAATCACCTTCGGCATTTGTAGTTTGATTTAAATTTATGGCATAATCGTTTAGTTTTTCATCAATTTCTTCCTGTGGACTTCCTAATTTAAAGTTGGCTGCTAAATGTAAAATTTTATCGCCTTCATTTCTTCCTTTTAAACTTATATCTTTTAGAATATTACTGTTGTATGCGATGCGACCAATATTTGCCTGAAGCTGACCATCCAGATTGGCTGTATTAATTTTAATTGAAATTTGATCTACCATCGCAGAATCCTTCGCTACCAAAGCTCTTTCTTGAATTCTATAAGAGGGATTTGCCAAAGCCAACGCTTTATCCGCCTCAGAAATTTCTTCTGTTTTGGTCATTAAATATTTTAAACTTGAAGCATCTGCATTTAATACCAAATTATTTGAATTTCCATCAAAAGATCCTTCTACTTTTAAGCCATTCGGAATGCTAACGTTTGGCTGAAAATAACTTATCAAAGCCTGCTGAACGTCGAAATTGTATTTAAAATCCTGTCCTCTGAAAGATTTTTGAACGCCGCTACCAGCAAGAATTTTATTTAAACCATTTTGAACCATTCCAGCAAGATCTCCTAAATTAAATTTACCGGCGATTTCACCATTAACCACATCAGGAATTGCTACATTAACTATTCTGGAGCCATTTTCAAAGTAAGTTTTAATATCTCCGTTCGGAATATTGAATCTTTGATTGGCCGTCGAAAAATCAACATTTTGCAGATTCGCATCCAAAATAAGATCATTTAGACTGGTCATCGCAATTTTTGCGTTTATTTTTCCACTAAAATTCTGAAGTGAAGGACTGTTTGAAAAATAATTTAAATTTAAACTCGAAACATCTGCTAAAAAATCACCTTTTAAATTATTTGTACTAAAATCAAAAAAACCGTTGACATTTGCTTTTACCTGTTCATCATTAATATTGGCGATGCCGCGGTAAGTTTTATGATCTAAAATACCGTCTAAATAAATATTATTGATTTCTTTACCTAAAATTTCTACCCGTGAGATCTGAGATTTGGTTTTTAAAACAATTTTGTTGACATCCAGACTTTGACCATTTAAGTTAAATTTCCCTGAAAGCAAACCAACCTGCTGATTTTTTGTGATCACGGAGGTATTTAAATTATTGACTTCCGCGTAACCCCGAAATTTTGGGAGATCTGTGCTAAAATCTTCTAGATAAAAACTCGAAATTTTTGCCTGTCCTATTCCCGTGATCAAACTTCCTGCCGGCACGAATATCTGCTTAGGTGTTACTCTCACTGCGCCAGCATATTTTAAACGACCAAATTCATCCGCAAAATTTTTCATTTTTGACGAAATAAATGTTGGCAACATTGCCTTCAGATCGATGTAAGTTAAATCCGTCGAAAGACGATTGGTCTCGATCTGAAAGTTTCCTTTTAAAAGATTTGTGGCTTTTAACGTAGAAGTATTAATTGCCACCTGTTTATTACCAACCTGAAAATTTTCCAGATAAAATTTATTTAAAGCACCATTCATCTTTCCAGAGACAGAAAAAGGTTTGTAATTATCCCATCTTGTCATAAAATAACTGAGATCATAACCAGAAAGTTGACTTCCTTTTTTAAGATTAAAGTCTAATTTAACTTTGTCTGCAAAATCCTGCCAGCCGGTTTTTGGGTCCAGATTAAAAACAATATCGCCAATAAGTAAACTGTGGTCGGTATTAAAAGTGAGATCTTTCAGAATAAGAGACTTTGGAGTATAGGAAAAATCGGTTGAAAAAGTTTCTACCTGTGTCGTTTTGCCCCAACGCTTTGTATTAAAGGAAAAATTATTGATCTGTGCTGATACATTTGCGCCATTTACTTTTAAAACAGGTACTTTTAAATTAACATTGTCTGCGATAACCCATCTTCCGGCATCTCCTTCATGATTTTGATTGATGATCGAAACTTTACTGTTTAAAATATACAACCGCGTATTCATTTGAAAAACACCGGTTTTTTTCTTTTTATCTGAAGAAAATTTATCAATAAAAGAGATAAAATTAGCTTTATTTTCTCCCTTGTAAGTCACCACTTTAATATCTGCATTGCTTAAAGTAAGCGAGCGGAACTTAATATCATTTGGATTACTGATAATGGAAAACCAATCTGAACTGGCCGTAAAATCCCGAACTTTTATAAAATCAAGACCTTTATCATCCTGAATTTTTAAACCCTGAATACGAACAACTCCAAAAATATCCACATCCACATTTTGAGTGGTCATTTTTGCTTTAAAATCACTATTCAGCAATTTAATTGCCTGATTTGCAACGTATCGTTTCGTTACCGGCAAATTGATTGCGATAAAAATCAAGATCACCAAGCTTAAAACTGACCAAAAAAGAATCAGTAACAATTTTGCCCACCAAGTGTAGCTCGTCACATCTTTTACAGCCTGATTTCCAAATTCTTTTGCAGTTTCAATCGGATGCTCAACTGTATCTTTAAGCAAATTTTTGGCATCTTCAACCGTTTTTACAACGTTGTCTTCAATATCAGAAACCTTTTGACCGACTTGCTCCGAGAGGGTTTTTTTTTCGTGATCCGAATTATTATTTTTATTATTTTCTATCTTTGCCATATATGAGCGACACAATTATTTTAGGTATAGAATCTTCTTGCGACGATACTTCTGCGGCGGTTATTAAAAATAATACAATATTATCCAATATCGCTGCAACTCAAAAAGTACACATAGAATATGGTGGCGTGGTTCCGGAATTGGCTTCCAGAGCGCATCAGCAAAACATTATTCCTGTTGTACAAAAAAGTCTGTCAGTAGCAAATATACAACAAAAAGATATTTCTGCGATCGGTTTTACACGCGGTCCAGGACTTTTGGGTTCGCTCCTGGTTGGGACGTCTTTTGCTAAATCTTTGGCGATGAGTTTAGATGTTCCGTTGATTGAAGTTAATCATTTGCAAGCGCATATTTTAGCCCATTTTATTGATGACGCCAATCCAAAACCACCAAAATTTCCTTTTTTATGTTTAACTGTAAGTGGCGGTCACACGATGATTGTCTTGGTTAAAGATTATTTTGAAATGGAAATTATCGGCAAAACTTCTGATGACGCCGCAGGTGAAGCCTTTGATAAAATTGGGAAAATTTTCGATCTGGATTATCCAGCAGGTCCGATTGTTGATAAATTAGCGAAATTGGGCGATGGAAATAAGTTTAAATTCAACAAGCCAAAAATTGATAATTACGATTATTCTTTCAGCGGTATAAAAACTTCGGTTTTATATTTTATCCAAAAACAGGAAAAAGAAAATCCGGATTTTGTTAAAGAAAATTTGAATGATTTATGCGCTTCTGTTCAAAAAGCAATTGTTGAAATTTTGATGGACAAATTAGAAAAAGCGGCGAAAGATTTAAAAATTAATGAAGTTGCAATTGCCGGCGGCGTTTCGGCCAATTCTGGTTTAAGAGAAGCCTTGAAACAAAATGAAGAAAAATTAAACTGGCAAACGTACATTCCCAAATTCGAATACACGACAGATAACGCAGCAATGATTGCAATGGTCGCAAAATTAAAATTTGAAAAAGGTGAATTTACTGATATTACTGCGGTTGCAACTTCACGATATGAAATTTAAATTATGAAACTATTTTTTGGTGATATTTTTCCTGAAGTTAAAATTAACGAAGATGAGCAGACGCACATTTTAAAAGTTTTGCGGATGAAATCTGGCGAAGAACTTTTTGTAACTGACGGGAAAGGAAATTTAGCGCAGGGAAATTTAGTTTTAGAAGGAAAAAAAGCAATTTTAAACGTTCTAAGTATCAAAGAAAATTTACCACAATTTTCTCCAAAACTTCATATTGCGATTGCGCCAACAAAAAATTTAGATCGGATAGAATTTTTTGTTGAAAAAGCCACAGAAATGGGAATTTCAGAGATCACTTTTTTGCAGACGGAAAAAACAGAACGAAAATTTTTAAATCTTGATAAAATTGAGAAAAAGATGATTTCGGCGGGCAAACAAAGTTTAAGATTTCATTTTCCTAAAATAAATGAAATGGTTAAACTTTCAGAATTTTTGCAAAATGTCGATTCTGATAGTACATTTGTGGCGCACTGCAATGAAAATTTAAAAAGAATTAATTTGAAGGAGATTAATTTATTAGAAAACTATACTTTTCTAATCGGCCCGGAAGGCGATTTTTCTGATAAAGAAATCGAACTTTTAGCATCAATAAATATTAAAGCAGTCTCACTTGGTGATCAACGATTACGTACAGAAACTGCAGGCATTTTTGTTGCTGCGTGGAATTATTACAAAATGATTTGAAAAAACTCTGTATATAAAATTTTACAGCGTATTTGTTTTATTTTTGCAAAAAAAACAAATGCCAAAAATTTCCTTCTACTCAAAGATTTTTCTATTCACAATTCTACTTGTGTTCACCGTTTTTTCAGGTCAAAAATTGATCAATCATACCACCAATTATTTTGGCCCGAACGCCAATCCTGTTCCTGATTTTACGGATGCAACCATTCCAAAATTTACAGAATTTTCAGTTTATGGCGATTATTATTTTGGCAAAGGTGATGAAACTGTAAATCCTTATTTAAAAGCAGAAATTCCATTAATTTCGGAAAAAATTTCTGTCAAAGTTTGGGCAGTTCCTTTTGAATATTACAATGTGACCGATGCTGTAAAGGAACGCCGCGGAATGCAGAAAAATTCAGGTTTTGCGTCCGGCGATATTTATTTTCAGACGAGAATTTCAATATTTAAAAATCAGGAAAAAAATACAAACTTAATATTAAATGCGACTTTAAAAACAGCTTCGGGAAGTGATTTTAATAACAGAAGATTTTTTAACACCGCAGGCTACTATTTTGATACAGAATTTGGTAAAAGTTTTATTTTAAAAAACAGTTTTTTAAATGAAATAAGGTTGGTTGCCGATGCCGGATTTTATTCCTGGGATGTGCAAACGCCCAATTTAAATGTGCAGGATGATGCTGTAATGTATGGTTTAAAATTGATCTTAAAAAAGAATAATTTTTCCTGGGAAAATACCTTTTCCGGATACAGCGGCTGGATAAAACGAGTGCCGGATTACGGTGATCAACCAATAGTTTTCGCTTCAAAATTAAATTTAAAAAATAAAAAAAATACGTATTTTATCCAATATCAAAATGGAATTCGATATTTTCCTTTTAACCAAATCAGAATTGGCGCTACTTTTCCACTTGAAAGCTTGACTCCTGATTTTTTTAAATAAATTTTTAAAAATTTTCTGTCAGAAACTTATTTAGAATTTCCTCGCCACTTTGCAGGGAATTTACTGCCCAACGGATTTTTAGATCAATCAATTTTTCTGGAGAAAGTTTGAATTCTAAATTCGAGTTTTCCAATTTTTGGCGTAAATCATAAAAGCAAATCGCGGCGGCGACCGAAACATTAAAACTCTGTGTGAAACCATACATGGGAATTGCCAAAGTTTCATCTGCAAAATTTAAAATTTCGTCTGTGACGCCTTCTTTTTCTGTGCCGAAAACCAAAGAAATGGGTTCGGTAATTTTAAAATCTGCTAAACTCACTGCATTTTTTTCGGGTGAAACGGCGACAATTTTATAGCCTTTATTTTTTATCTGTTTTAAAGTTTCTAATTCATAAGGCCGTTTTTGTACTTCTACCCAGGTTTCTGCGCCTTTTGTGACCTTTAAATTTGGATTAAAAATATGTTCTTTTTCCATGGCGATAATTTTGTGAAAACCACACGCTTCGGCAGAACGCACGATTGCCGCAGCATTTCGGAACTGGAAAATATCTTCGATCACCGGTAAAACAAAATCTGTGCTTTCTGGTACAACTTTTTCAATTATCGCTAAGCGAGAATCTGTGAGAAATTTTTTTAGATAATTAAATGTTTCAGTTCTAAATTCCATTTGGCAAAAATGAGAAAAAAAATATCATTTGAAAAATACTTTTCCGAAGAATACGAGTACCACGCCCCGACTTGAACGGAGCTCTTTTTTTATTGCAGCGCAGCGGAAAAAAAAAGAAGCGGGAGTGGAAGGCGGAAAAGGCGCCCAAAAAAAATGTTACAAAATAAAAAATTGTATTTTTAATGTGTAAAGAAAAAATTATGAACTCAGAATCTGAAAAAGATATAAAAATTTCAAAACGAAAAACGAGTTATCCAATAAATTCTGAACTTTTAGATTATTTAAAATCTTACGACCGGGCTTTTAAATCGCCGATTGTTTATGATGATCTGCTTCGTTACGTTGATAATTACCCAATTTTAGACAAAGATGAAAATGATACTTTTTGGCAAGGTGTAATTTATGGACCACAAGAAATGTCAGAAATTCATCAGAATTTAAAGAAAATCTATTCGCGTTTGACTTCTGACGGCGCCGATAAAAGTGTTGATCATTTATTCGTGGACAGCGTTGATTACTGTACTTTTGGAAACTCTCATCCTTTCAGAATTAAAATAAAAAATCAGTTTAACGACAACCATGATTATTTTTATGTCAAGAAAGCTGATGCTTCCAGAATTTACGGACTAGAAATAGAATATATTTTATCTCCAAACCGCATCAATTTTTTAGTTTTTGAAAATACTTTGGTGGAGGAACATATTTCCGGAATTCCAGGTGATGTTTTTATTGAGAAATATCTGGATGAACACACCAATAAAATTAGACTTGCGAAAGAATTTGTAAAGTTTAATGAACGCTGCTTTTTACGACTTTTAGGCGATCAAAGATCTTATAATTTTGTGATCGTACTCACGCCTGATTTTGACGAAATGCAGTACAGAATCAGAAGTATTGATTTTGACCAACAATGCTATGAAGGGAAAATTAATCTTTACAAACCGCAGTTTTTCAGGGAAAATCTGGATTATGTGAAGTTTGTAACTGAAAATCTGGATGAATCGTCAATTAAGCAATATCAACATGAAGAGCGCGCTTTGATGGCGAAAAGAATGATTGTAGGAAAAAGCCGTTTAACAAAATTATTACGGGTAATGAAAAACGATCAGATTGCGCCGCGCGAAAAATCATTTCAGTTAAAAACAGAAATTTTTGAGCTTTTAAAAGATAATGAAGTTTTAAAATGTGAAACAATGGGCGATATTGTAGAAGCTGTTCTTAATTTTATTTTAAGAAATTATCAGACTTCAATGACGAAACTGTTTTAAAAATAAATTTTAAAAATAAAAAAAACCTCCCAAAAAATTGAGAGGTTTTTTTTAATATTTCAAAGTCTGATTAAAAACTCAAAACGCGAATATCAATTCTTCTGTTTTGCGCCTGACATTCTTCGCTATCATTTTCCGGACAAACAGGAAATTGTGAGCCGAAACCTTCTGCTTCAATTCTATCTGCAGCAATTCCTAGTTTTATCAACTCCAGTTTTGCTGTGGAAGCACGAAGATTTGATAAAGTTTTATTGGTTTCTTCTGAACCTGTATTATCTGTGTAGCCACCCATTTTTAATTTTAAAGTAGGATAAGCATACATTATTTTTGCAAGATTTTCCAGGTGAACCTGCGAACCCGTTTTAAGTTCACTTCTACCGGATTGAAAAAATAAATTCTGAATCGTAAACCAACTTTCTTTATTAAGCAAATTTTGATCTTTATTTTCTACATCCTGCGCTAATAAAGCCATTTCACTATTTTGACCTACGTTGATCGTTTCATTATTTGGCAATTTGTACTGCATCACGGGACCCAATTCATAAACATAGTCTCCATCTGTATTTAGTTGACCTAAAACAGGTGTAACACCACCAACTTCGGTATTAGTCGTCGCAGCTGCAACTCCACCTTCAGCACTAACCATTTTCTCAAGTGACTGTAATTTTTCAAGTCTGTTTTGTCTGATGGTATCGCCATGAACTTTTAGTAACGATGGTGCAATTACCAAAGAAACTATGGACATTAATTTAATTAAAATATTCATTGAAGGACCGGAAGTGTCTTTAAATGGATCACCCACAGTATCACCTGTTACAGATGCTTTGTGTGGCTCCGAACCTTTGTAAAAAATTTCTCCTTTAATATCTGCTCCCTTTTCAAAAGATTTTTTGGCATTATCCCAAGCACCACCTGCGTTATTTTGAAACATTCCCATAAGAACGCCACTCACAGTTGCACCAGCTAAAAATCCACCTAAAACTTCTGGACCGAAGATAAATCCAACCAAAATTGGTGAAATAATGGTGATCGCTCCTGGCAACATCATTTTTTTAATCGAAGCATCTGTAGAAATAGCGACGCATTTATCGTACTCCGGTTTTCCTGTTCCTTCCAAAATACCAGGTATTTCTCTAAACTGTCTTCTAACCTCTTCTACCATTGCCATTGCTGCTTCTCCAACTGCACGAATTGCTAGTGATGAAAATATAAAAGGGATCATTGCCCCCACAAATAAACCAGCTAAAACGTCCGCTCTGTAAATATCAATACTGTCAATTCCTGCAATTCCCACGAAAGCTGCAAAAAGAGCCAAAGAAGTTAAAGCTGCAGAAGCAATTGCAAAACCTTTTCCAGTAGCAGCAGTCGTATTTCCAACAGCATCCAAAATATCTGTTCTTTCTCTTACTTCACTTGGTAATTCACACATTTCAGCGATTCCACCAGCGTTATCTGCAATTGGTCCGAAAGCGTCGATCGCTAACTGCATTGCTGTTGTAGCCATCATTCCGGCTGCTGCAATCGCAACTCCGTATAAACCTGCAAAAGCATAAGAGCCAATAATTCCACCTGCTAAAAGTAATATTGGTAAAAAAGTACTTTCCATACCAACAGCTAAACCACCGATAATATTAGTCGCATGTCCGGTAGAAGATTGATTAACAATACTTTGAACCGGTCTTTTTCCCATTGCCGTGTAATATTCGGTAATAACGCTCATTAAAGTTCCTACGATTAATCCAACTATTATTGCGCCAAAAACGCCCATTTTAGTAAATGCATGACCACGAAGTTCCATGTTCTCCGGCATAATGAAATTTACCAGAAAAAATGCAGCAAATGCTGTAATTACGATACTTCCCCAGTTTCCCAAGTTTAAAGCATTCTGAACTTTTTGAGTACTTAATCCTGCATCTTCAGAAATTTTTACGAAGAAAGTTCCTAAAATTGAAAATATAATTCCAGTTCCAGCAATTAACATTGGTAATAAAATCGGTGCAAAACCACCATAATTATCAACAGAAATCGTTTCTCTTCCTAAAACCATGGTTGCTAAAACAGTCGCCACGTAAGAACCAAATAAATCGGCACCCATTCCGGCAACATCGCCCACGTTATCTCCCACATTATCTGCAATAGTTGCAGGATTTCTAGGATCATCTTCCGGAATTCCAGCTTCAACTTTTCCAACTAAATCAGCACCAACATCGGCAGCTTTAGTGTAAATTCCACCACCAACTCTTGCGAACAGTGCTATAGATTCTGCTCCTAAAGAAAAACCAGTCAAGATCTCAATAGTTTTCTCCATTTCAAGAGAATTAACTAAAGCGTCTGGTGCAAATATTTGTTTAATAATAATAAACAATGATCCTAAACCTAAAACTGCTAAACCGGCAACACCTAATCCCATCACAGTTCCACCAGTAAAAGAAACTTTTAAAGCTTTTGCTAAAGATGTTTTTGCAGCCTGCGTTGTTCTAACGTTTGATTTTGTTGCGATCTTCATTCCAATAAATCCTGCAGTTGCGGAAAAAATAGCACCAACAACGAAAGAAATTGCGATACTCCAGCTTGAGTTTTCATTGGAATAACCCATGATTCCAAGTAAAATTGCGACAATCACCACGAAATAAGCCAATATTTTATATTCAGATTTTAGGAACGCCATTGCTCCGTCTGAGATATAACCGCTGATGAGCTTCATTTTTTCATCGCCCGCATCCTGTTTTGTAACCCAGTTGCTTTGGATAAATGTGTAAATCAAAGCCAAAACGCCAAAGACTGGCACTAAGTAGAATAGAAAATTCATAGTTTAAATAATTTTTGTTAAATAGGTGCTAAATATAGAAAATTCTAATGAAATTTAACTAAATAAAAAAGAAAAGATAAAAATTAACCGATTAACTTTAAATAAAAAAAAACTTTGCCCCCAGAAATGAAGGCAAAGTTTGTAGTTAAAATTTTAAAATTATTGCGATATACTATCCACCAAATTTATTGGCGTAATCTTTTTGTGAAGCAATAATCACTTCTTTTGCATGTTCAGCGCCGTAAACAAGGTCAATCCGACATTTTGATGGCTCTGAAGGTAAGTTTTTATACGTTAAAAAATAATGCTGTAAACGGTTAATTTCCGCTTCAGGCAATTCAGAAACATCACGAAAATGTCCGTAAGACTGATCACCAACCATTACCGCAACAATTTTATCATCCGCTTCACCTTTGTCGATCATTTTAAAACCACCGATTGGAATAGCATCCATTAAAAGATTTCCTGCATGAATATTATGAGAACTTAAAACCAAAATATCCAGCGGATCATGATCTCCTGACGCAACATCTTCAGAACCACTTTCTATAGCAAGTCTTTGCACTTCATCATGACAATAAGTTCTTGGTATAAAACCGTAAAGCGCAGGAATAATATTGGAAAATTTCTGCGGCCTGTCAACTTTTAAATAGCCACTTTCTTTATCTACTTCGTATTTAATGGTATCTGAAGGTACAATTTCTACGAAAACTGTAACAACGTCCGGTGCATTTTCTCCGGCGGAAATTCCGTGCCACGGGTGGGCTTTGAAATTTGGAATCATTTTATAATATTTTAATTTAAAAGCGCAATATCTCTGCGCATATCGTTAATTGTATCAGAAATAAAATCTGATTCTTCTACATATTTCATTAAAAAAACCGTTTTAAAATCCTGCAGATCTTTCACATTATTAGTTTCTTCATATGTTTTGTGGAGAAGCTGCACAATGTTATTTTTGGAAGTCACTACATTATTCCAGGTTGTAAGTCTTAAATAAAGTTGCTGTGACGCATTATATTCAAATTCTTCCTGAATATTTTTTTCCGTTAAAAATACAAATTCGTTAGGTTTTAATGCGGCGTCAAACTTCATCACCAAATTTGCAGGTTTTAAACGTTCTAAAAAAAGCGTCATTCGCTCATAAGCCTGCAACTTGTTTTCTGAGTTTGATTTTAAACTTAAGATTTGAATTTCCTTATTTTTAAACTCAATAAATTTATAAACAAACTGACGCACAAAAACCAGAAATGGAATTGCGATTATTAAAGCAAATGCGTAAGGATAATAAGTTTCAAAATTCATATGAAAAATCAGGGTGCAAAATTACTGATATTTTATTTCTTAGTAGGAAAATTTCTAAATAATTGTTCTTTGCTATTTAAGACAAAAATTAATGATAAAATAATCAGTAAGTAGAATCCGAGCATCATTCTACTAACAAGAGATGGAAATATGAAAAATCTTATAAAAACAGTCGCGTAAATAATGAATAAAAACAAAGAGAAAAACTGAACATATTTCTTATTTAATGAATATTTACTTGATAAAACAGAAACAATAATAATCAACAAAATCGGAAAATAAGAAGCATTAAACTCCAGAAATATGCTGCTTTTTATGACATTAAAATAATCTAAAAAATTGAAAACATCTGGATGAGAAATCGGGTAAAGCTGTACTTTAGTAAATTGATTCATGAATAAAACAGACCACGGAATCTGATTAAAAAACTGTATGAGTCCAAAACTTATGACAAAATATGAAAATGAAAACAACAGGATTTTCACCTCAAAATTGAAATTTTTTCGGAAAAAATAAAGCATTAAAAGAAAGAACGTGTAAAAAACAAAATAGTCTGGTCGCGTAAAAATACAAAGCATTCCAAAAATGGTCGTAATTAATAAGTTTTTTTTGATTAATGTAAAATAGACACTTAAAATTAGGAGCAAACATGCTAAAACATCCGGAGAAGCGTGTCTGGAAGCTTCTAAAAGTGGCTTAAATAAAGAAATTAGTATAGTTAATGCTAAAGCTAAAAAAACATTAGATAACTGGCCTTTTAAGAACAGAAAAATTAAGAATACAATTAGAAAATAACTTACAATACTGATAATAAAGGTAGATGCAGAAGCACTAAATCCAATTTTATAAAAAACCGAATTAATAAAATTGTAGAAAGGTTTTACGGTAAAAAGCTGTAATTCTTCTTCATAAATTTTAGGATTTTGAGAGATCATTTTGTAGTAAATGTTTTCGCCTATTGTTTTTTCTGATGTAGAATTGTTGGCTTCCAGGAGTTCGGGATTTTTTATTTTAAGCTCGGCATAAACCTTTTTATGGATGGTTTCGTTATCCATTTTCGGAAAATTATACTTGTAAACCAGACCCATATAAGCTTCGATATCAGAATTATAATATTGATGCTTATAGAGATATACAGACATTATGCATAAATATACAGTCAAAAATAATACAGCAATTTTATCAATTTTTAAATACTTCGGCATTTTGATTTTGGCGTTTATGACTGATTATTTATTATTTTTAATTAAATATTTTAGATCTTAAAATTTCAATTTTAGAATTTTGCAAATATGGATAGTGCTCCAATTCCGGACGAAATCCCCGGAAAAACTCTTCAACGGAAGAAATTTCACTTCCTTCAAAATCAAAAGCTTTAGTGCTAATATATTTTTTTAAAACTTCATCTATCAAAATTGACGAACCGCCAGTTTTTATGAAATTTGGATCATTAAAAGTTCCTAGAAGTGCAACCGTTTTTTCTGAAACTTCAATTGCAATCAGATTAATTAATTTTTTGTGGAAGAAAAAACCATAAAATTCTAAACCTTTATTTTGATGAAGCTGTTCGAAAAGAGATAAAAAACTTCGTAAATCTTTTGATCTGATTATTTTTGATATACTTTTTTCAATAAAATCCAGGGCAATTTTTATATCTATCTCTTTGGATACGAAAGAATTATCTAAAACTTCTTGGTCTAAACGTAACTTTCTTTTACGCTTTGGAGAATAATTTTGCCGCACATTTTCGTAATTATCCGGTGCTATATAATAATTTTTTTTCGTCGCTAATGGTTTGGAAAATACATTTTTTGCATTGAATGCATAATACCAAATTATATATTTTTTTTCTAAAAACTCTAAAAACAAATCATTAATTTCTCGGTTATCTTCAATGGAAAAAACTCCTAATTGCTGACAAAGTTTAGGATTTATAACAAATTTAAAACCCCATTTTTTAACAAAAGGAATTGGCATAACGGATTCATAGTCATTTAAAACCAACAAATCCCATCTTCGGTGCGAGGTAATATCTAAAAAAACTTTTTCTGCAGAATATTTGTATTGCTTTGAATGAATTAAACATTCAGAATATTTTTTAAAATCTATTTCAGAATAATTTAAGATTTTAATCATAATAAATTTTCGTCAGCATAAGAAAAATAGGTGCTTTGCGTAATAATAAGATGATCTAAAAGTTGGATTTTTAAAATTTTTCCTGCTTCAAAAATTTCTTTTGTAATAGCATTATCTGCTTGTGAAGGCTTTAAATTTCCCGAAGGATGATTGTGTGCGATCATTATTGCGCTGCAAGAAAACTCCAAAGCCAATTTGAAAAGTACACGTAAATCTACCAATGAAAAATTAATCCCACCTGTCGAAAGTTGAGATTTACCTAAAATTTTATTGTTTTGATTTAAAAAAATGACCCAGAATTCTTCAGTTTGCAAATCCGCTAAACGTGGATGAAAAACTTTAAAAGCGTCAACACTGCTGGAAATTTTTATCTTTTCGGGAACTTCTTGTGACGCTTTTCTTCGACCAATTTCCAAGGCTGCAGAAATAGAGATGGCTTTTGCTTCGCCGATTCCTTTAAACTTCATTAAATCCTGAAGATTCAGTAAACTTAGGTTATGCCAATTATTGCCGACAGATTCCAAAATTCTTCTTGCCAATTCTACCGCCGACTCTTCTCTGCTTCCACTGCTCATTATTATGGCTAAAAGTTCAGAATCAGACAGTGAACTTTTACCTTTTAAAGCAAATTTTTCGCGCGGGCGATCATCTTCAGCAAGAAATTTTATAGACATATATTTATGAGTAATAAGAAATATGTAATGAGCAATTAATTAATAATCAATCCATCTTTCATGATCAACTTTCGGTCTGTGATCTCTGCTAATTTTGGATTATGCGTTACAATAACAAAAGTTTGGTTGTATTTATCACGCAAGTCAAAAAATAATTGGTGAAGATCATCTGCATTTTTAGAATCTAAATTCCCTGAAGGTTCATCAGCGTAAATAATTTTCGGCGAATTTATCAATGCCCGCGCAACCGCAACTCTTTGCGCTTCACCACCGGAAAGTTCATTTGGTTTATGGTGTAATCTGTCTGTTAACCGCAAATCATCAAACAAAGCATAGGCTTTATCCATCGATTCTTTTACATTTTTTCCCGAAATTTTTGTTGGGAGAAGTACATTTTCTAAAGCCGTGAATTCTGGCAATAACTGATGAAACTGAAAAACAAAACCAATTTTTTCATTTCTAAATTTTGATAGTTGTCGGTCATTCATATTCACGAAAGATTCTCCGTCTAAGGTTATTTCCGTTCCATATTTTTTGTAAGCACTCGGTGAATCCAAAGTTCCCAAAATCTGCAAAAGCGTTGATTTTCCAGCGCCGGATTCTCCTACAATAGAAATAACTTCCCCTTCTTTTATATGAACTTCCACCCCTTTTAGCACTTCCAAATTGCCGTAAGATTTATGAATATTTTTTGCTTTGATCATTTTTTAAATTTAAATTATTGATATTTTTTAATCAAATAATTACAATGTTTTTCTTTAAATCAATATTTATTGAAAGAATATTTGCTCCCATTGATATACTTCACGCAAAAGAAAATATTTTAATATTTATTTTTCTAATCATTTTCTCAAATTTAATTAAAAAAATCCTTTCAAAATTAATCTGAAAGGATTTTTAATTATTTTAAATAAATTATTACAATAATAAACTTAAAGGACTTTCTAGATAAGTTCTCAAAGTCTGTAGAAATTGTGCGCCAGTTGCGCCATCAACTACTCTATGATCACATGCAAGTGATAATTTCATCGTGTTTCCTACGACAATTTGTCCATCTTTTACAATTGGTTTTTCAATAATTGCACCAACTGATAAAATCGCAGAATTTGGCTGATTGATGATTGAAGTAAAAGTCTCAATACCAAACATTCCTAAATTTGAAACTGAAAAAGTAGAACCTTCCATTTCGTTGGCTTTCAAACCTTTGGATTTTGCTCTTCCTGCCATATCTTTTACTGCCGCAGAAATCTGAGTATAATTCATGAAATCTGTATTTTTCAATACAGGAACTACCAGTCCATCAGGAATCGCCACTGCTACACCAACATTTATATCACCGTGGTGAATAATTTTATCGGCTTTCCAGGAAGAATTTACTTGCGGATGTTTTCTAAGAGCCATCGCAGTTGCTTTTATGATCATATCATTAAAGGACACTTTCACACCAGGTAAAGCGTTAATTTCCTTTCTTGCTTCGATCGCTTTATCCATGGTGATTTCAACCATTAAATAATAATGCGGTGCAGAAAATTTGCTCTCTGTCAAACGTTTTGCGATTATATTTCTAACCTGAGAATTAGGTGTTTCTGTATCCTGACCAGCCACAAAGTTTGTTGGCATTTGAACTGGTTCTACTTTTACTGCTGCATCTTGCTCAGTTTTTTGAGGTGCTGCAACTTCTGCTTTAGCAGCTGGTTGATAATTTTCAATATCTTTTTTTACGATCCTTCCATTGTCTCCACTTCCTTTTAGAGAATGTAAATCAATTCCTTTGTCTTCCGCCATTTTTTTAGCCAAAGGAGAAATTGCAACTCTATCTGTAGAATTTTGGTTGGCAGAAATTTCCTGTTTTTCTGAAGATTCTGTTTTAGTTTCAGAAACTGTGTTTTCAGCTTTACTTTCCTTTGGTTTATCTTCAGATTTTTTTGGTGCGGAACCTCCAGAAATAATCCCGGAAACATCCGTTCCCTCGGGACCAATAATCGCTAAAACCGTATCAACAGGTGCACCTTCGTTTTCTTCTACGCTTCTGTATAAAAGTGTTCCGTCAAATTCGGATTCAAAATCCTGAACAGCTTTATCGGTTTCAATTTCAGCAATAATATCGCCTTCTTTTACTTTATCTCCAACATTTTTATGCCATTTTGCTACTTTTCCTTCCGTCATCGTATCGGAAAGTCGTGGCATATTGATCACTTCGACGCCTTCAGGGATTTCGCCGGAAGTTTGATCATCAGATGTACTTTCAGATTTTGCATCTTCTTTATCTTCCTGCTTTTTATCTTCAGTTTTTTCCGAATCTTTAGTTGAATTTTCTCCACCTTTTAAAGCGGAAATATCTTCCCCTTCTTCTCCAATAATCGCTAAAATTGAATCAACCGGTGCAGAACCGTTTTCTTCTACACCTACAAATAAAAGTGTACCGTCAAACTCTGATTCAAAATCCTGAACAGCTTTATCTGTTTCAATCTCTGCTAAAATATCACCTTCCTTTACAGAATCTCCTACTTTTTTATGCCATTTCGCCACTTTTCCATCAGTCATCGTATCGGAAAGTCGGGGCATTGTAATTACTTCAGCCATAATATTTTTAATATATTAATTTAATAATTTGAAATTTTAGAATATTTGATTTTTAAAAATTATCAAATTAAATTATTTTCTACTTTATCTACGAATGGATAGTTTTCCTGCGCGTAAACGTAATCATAAACCTTTTCTGGATCCGGATAAGGTGAATTTTCCATAAACTCTACGCATTCATCAACAAATTCTCTGGATTTATTTTCAATTTCCTCTAACTGCTCTTGTGTTGCCCAATTATGTTCCAAAATTCTGGCTTTAATAAGCTCAATAGGATCATCATTTTTGTGCATTGCCACCTCTTCTTTCGTTCTGTAAGGTTCCGCATCTGACATTGAGTGTCCTCTGTAACGGTAAGTTCTCGCTTCTATAAAAGTCGGACCGTCACCTCTTCTTGCTCTTTCGATCGCTTCGTAAGCCGCATCCGCCACTTTTACCGGATCCATAGCATCCACGGGAAGACAAGGCATTTCATAACCTAATCCCAATTTATATATATCTTCGTGATTGGCAGTTCTGCTCACAGGAGTTCCCATTGCATATTGGTTATTTTCTACAACAAAAACAACTGGAAGTTTCCAGTTCATTGCCATATTAAAAGTTTCGTGCAAAGAACCCTGACGAGAAGCACCATCACCAAAAAAACAAATATTTACACCACCTGTTTGAAAATATTTATCAGCAAAAGCAATTCCTGCACCTAAAGGAATTTGGCCACCAACAATTCCATGACCGCCATAAAAACGTTTTTCTCTACTAAAAATGTGCATAGAACCTCCCATTCCGCCAGAAGTTCCGGTTGCTTTTCCACATAATTCTGCTAAAATTCTTTTTGGATCAACGCCCATCGCCATTGGATGAATATGGCATCTGTATGCGGTAATCATACTGTCTTTCGTCAAATCCATCGCATGTGTAAAACCTGCAGGAATAGCTTCCTGACCATTATATAAATGTAAAAATCCTCTGATTTTCTGTTTTAAATAAAGAGAACGGCATTTATCTTCAAACCTTCTCCACATCGTCATATCTTCATACCATTTAAGGTAAACTTCCTGCGAAAATTCTTTCATACTTAGATTCTTATTTTTTATTGTCCCATGTAATCGATTTCTTCTTGCTATTTGTTTCCAAATCCTCGCAAGGTCGATTTCATATTAATTCTGGAATATTAGGCAAAAATAATAAAAAACTTTCTTTTTTTACTACCAATACTTACTAATTAATTTTTTTCACGTCCAATTTTTAACTTATTTTTGAAGAATTGAAAAATATGATGCAAAAAGTGCCTCCATTAGTTTTAAAAATTTCAAAAATTATTTCAAACTGCTTCAATCCTTTGTTTTCACTTTTGCTGTACTTTCTTTATGTAACAGTAAAATTTGAAACTATCGAAAGTGGTTTAAAAAAATTTGCAATCATTTTTTTGGTAATAATTTTACCTATCTCCTACTGGATTTTCAGACGTGTAAAAAGCGGTAAATATTCTGACGCTGATGTTTCCGATCGGGAGCAGAGAAAATCTCTTTATTACTTTATAATCGCAGCGCTTATTTTGTTTAATGTTATCAGTTATCTTGTTAACAAAAAGCTCGATTCTGTAATGTTGTATTTGCTTTTACTGCTATTTTTAATGCAAATAAGTAATTTTTTCATTAAGAGTTCTATGCACACCGCTTTAAATATTTTTACAGCGGCATTATTTTTTTCACAAAATCACACTTTCGGAATCATCTGGCTGCTAATCAGTTTCTTAGTTGCGGTGACCAGAATTATTTTAAAAAAACATACTCCAAATGAAGTCATAAGTGGCGCAGTCATTGCAGTTTTTGTTTCGTTTCTATTTCTAAATTTTAATTCAATTCTATGAAAATAACCAATCTTACACCGGCTGAAGAGGACATTATGACTTCCTTATGGAAATTAGATTGTGCTTATATGCGCGACGTAATTGCGGCCCTTCCGGAACCAAAACCGCATCAAAATACAGTTTCCACTTATTTAAAAATTTTAACAGAAAAAGAATTTTTAAAAACCCAAAAGGAAGGAAGAATTTTTAAATATCAAGTCATTATTCCTTTTGAGGATTATCAAAATTTTAAATTAAAACAACTTCTCGAGAATTATTTTTATAAAAATCCGAAAAATTTAATTGAGAGATTGATCGAGCTCGATATTATCACTCCAAAAGATCTTTACAGTCTTTTTGAAGTAAAAACAAGCGTCGTTTCCAAAACTAAAAAGAGAGAGAAGAAAAAGTCTGCTTTACGAGAATATGTGGATGAAATCACGAATAAAAAACAGAAAAAAAAGAAAAATAAAAAGTAAGAAGCCTGGTTTTTTCCAAAATTTTTCACATGTTTTAAATCTTTTTAAAATAAAGTTGGCTTTGTTCAGTTAAATTATCAATAAACAATTAAACTGCATTTCATTGGGAATTAAGTTTAAATATTGATCATATCAATTTTTGATTTAAAGCCAGAACTAGATTCTTAACCTATCTTTAATTATTTAAGAAATTGCTAAATTTTATCAATATAATTCACATTCATAATTTCTATCAAATTATATTGTGCGCAATTTAATTGCAGACTATCTTTGCTGAAATATTAAAATAAAAAATTATGTCATTAATAGAAGATCTAAATTGGAGACACGCTGCAAAAGCCTACGATTCAACTAAAAAAGTATCTCAGGAAGATTTAAATAAAATTTTAGAAGCCGCGAGATTAGCGCCAACTTCATCCGGATTGCAACCATTCCGAGTGATTGTTGTAGAAAATCAGGAATTGAAAGAAAAAATGGTTGAAGGTGCATTAAATCCTGAAGTGATGAGAGATTGCTCACAAGTTTTGGTTTTCGCCGCATGGGATCATTATTCTGACGCCAAAATTGACAAAGTTTACGATCATCACACCGATGTAAGAGATTTAGAAAGAGGCAGATTTAGCAGTTATACAGACAAGATCAAGGAATTATATAATGGTCAAACGCCCGAACAACATTTTGAACACACAGCTCGCCAAACATACATTGCATTGGCTTTGGCAATGGCTCAAGCGGCAGAATTGAAAGTTGATGCAACACCAGCAGAAGGTTTTAGCAATGCCGTTGTTGATGAGATTTTAGACTTGAAATCATTAGGTTTAAAAAGCGTTACGCTTCTTTATTTGGGTTACAGAGATGATGCAAATGACTATTTGGCGCACATGAAAAAAGTGAGAATACCGATGGAAGAATTTATTATTAGAAGATAATTTTTTTATTTGGGAAGACCATTTCTCATTCCGTTCGGAAAACTAAAAATAGGTTTTAATGATTCAGATAAAGAAAGAAAAACTAAATCATACAGACGAGGAATTTGAAGATTTAAAAACAACGATCAATAAATTATTAATTAAAATATCAAAATAAAATGAAAACATTGTACACAACAACCGTGACTTCAAAAGGCGGTAGAGAAGGAAAAGTAGAAAGCGAAAACGGCGTACTTTCTTTGGAAGTAAAAACACCAAAAGCAATGGGAGGTGCAAATGATGATTATGCAAACCCGGAAATGCTTTTCGCAGCGGGATATTCTGCCTGTTTTGGAAGCGCATTAAGTTTAGTTATCGGTAAATCTAAAATGGAAACCGGCGAAACTTCAGTTACAGCAAAAGTAAGTATCGGAAAAACTGACGATGGTGGTTATGGTTTAGCCGTTGAAATGGATGTCAATATTCCAGGCGTTTCTTTGGAAGAAGCACAATCTTTATCAGATCAAGCACATCAGGTTTGTCCTTATTCTAATGCAACGAGAGGCAATATCGAAGTAAAAATTGCTGTAAGCAATAATTAGAAAAACACAAATGATGGAGATTTATTACGGTAATTTCTAAAAGTTACAGGCTCCACACAACACAAATAATGGAGAATAAAAGGCTCAGATTTATGATCTGGGCTTTTTTTATTTAATTTTTGTAAATTTAATTTAAAACTTCAAATAAAGAAAACATGAAATTAAAAACCATTTTATATGTGCTAAGTTTACTAATGCTTTTCGCAGCAATTGCATTGTTAGTTGAACTTCCAAATTCAAACAGATATAGTACGATTTCGGGAATTCTTACTTCCTGTGGTTTTGGTTTAAATATCGCGGGATATTTTATGCCTTCAGAAAGTACAGTTAAGAAAGCAGCATAAAAATCAAATTTAAATAAAAAAGACTCAAATTATAAAAATTTGAGTCTTTTTTGTGACCGCGACAGGGTTCGAACCTGTAACCTTCGGAGCCGAAATCCGAAATTCTATCCAGTTGAACTACGCAGCCTAAATCATCAGCAATAAGTAATAAATAATGGGTAATTTTAATATTACTTATTACCAATTACTCATTATCAATTACTCATTTCCAATCCTAAAAAGTTATCTTCACGCCACCTGTAATCTGTGCGCCCAAAACTTTGTAGCCGTTGAACGTCTGGTATTTGGTGTTCAGTAAATTATTACCGAGTGCAAAAATACTGAAATTTTTGTGAATTTTGTACTCTGCGGATAAATTTAAATCTGCATAACCGCCCACTTTTGTATTTCTATTTTCCGTGGAAACGTAAGAAGTTGGACTTAAGGTACTATTTGGATTTATTTCAAAAGAATTTGAAGTTCGGTCCGTTATAAAAATGCCTTTAAAACCGAAATTTAATTTCTTGTCGAGCATCGAATAATTCGCTGTCAAGGTTGTTTGAAATAATGGTTTATTAAACACTTCATCCAAATCCTGTAGTTGGTATTTCTGGACCAAAAGTTCAGCACCTAAATCAAGATTTTCTAAAGGAAAAACCTGCACACTTCCCTTCACTTCACTCACATTTCCATTGTCATAAACGGCAGAGTAAGTATTTGCAAAATTATAAGCGGATCGGTTTAAAGTAAATTGCTGATCGAAAATATCGTTCGCCTGAAAAAATAACATTTGGTTAATTTTAGAATAACCGGCAGAGAAATCATATTTAATAGTCTGATCAAAATCACCTTTCAAACCGACATAACCGTGGTATTTTGTGTGTGTCGGTCGAAGTTGAATATCAGAAACCAAAAACGGATTTTCCTTTAAAAGTTCTGCGTAGGAATTTAGCTTTAATCCACCATCAACGCCGGCGTAAAATTTAAATTCGTCTTGTGGCGCAAATAAAATTTCTACTTTTGGTGACCATAAAACTTCACTTTTTTGGTATTCCAGCAAAATTAAACTTTCATTTGTTCTGTTTAAAAAATTGACATTTGCACCAATTTTTAGATAAGAATTGTCTTTATAAAAACTAATTTGTGGTGTTAATGACGCATTAAAAAAGTTTGAACTGTTTTGATTTAACAAAGAAAAATCAGTCTGTAAAGTTTCTAATTTTACGCCTAAATCAGTATTTAACTTAAAGTTGTCATTTTGAAAAAGATCATATTTTGAAAGATTCACCGTAATAGCGCCTTGATTTTCTTTCGCATCAAAATGGTCATTTAAAAATGAAGTTTGCAAACGCGCATCATTTAAAATATCATTAGAGTAGAAATCATAAAAAGCATTAACTTGAAACTGATTCGTTTTCTGTTTTAAATCTACATTAGAATCAGGTTGCAAAGCATAAATCCCGTAATAATTATAATCCTGCAAACCAAAATTGGCTTCAACATTTAATTTTCCTTTATCGCTATAGGAATTTAGAAATGCACCCAAAGTTGCGCCGGATTGTTTGGAATTCCAGTTGTAATCATCCTTTAAACCATTTGTTGAAAGGAAATGAAAATCCGCCCCAACTTCCATTTTACTTTCTAAAACAGTGGAAATATGCGCGTCACTCAAAATTTTACCATAATTCCCCATTCCGAAACGGACATAATTATCCTGATAATCTTCTTTAAATTCCGGTGAAATATCTTCACCCTGAATCGTAGAAGTTTTGAAATCTGAAACCGCCGGCACATTCGTAATGTCATAAGTTACCGGATTTGCAGATTTCTCTTCTGGCGGATAATTTTTAATACTTTCCACCGAAGTTTTTTTCTTCTCGATTTTCTTTACTTCAGGTTCTCTTTTCTTATCTAAAATTAATTTTTCCTCTTTAATTTGGGAAAAGGCAATTTGAGAAAATCCTAAAAAAAGGAAACTTAATATTTGAATTCTTTTGTTCATTAATGTGTGGTTTTTACCTAAAATTTTAAAAACATAAAAACTAATTATAGAATCTAATGTCTAATCTCTAAAATCTAATGTCTATTTCTTAATTAATTTTTTCACCTCTTTCGCTTCCGCCACAATTTCCGGGAAATCGCCGTAATTTGAAATAATCTGGTCGCAGGTGTAACTCGCCTGATAATTATCTTTCAAAGCCAAATAATTTCGCGCCATTAAAACCAAAGATTTTGCGCCCCAAAATTCTTCAGAAGCATAATTATTGGCCAATTTAAATATCGTTTCATTGGAAGATTTAAAGGCTTTTCCTTTATTTTGGTAAAAGGCTTTTGCATAAAGCGCTTCCGCCGCCACTTCCGTACTTGATGATTTTTCTAAATTGGCAAAAGCAGTTTGCGCGTCCTTATCTTTACCTTTATTCATTAAACTTCGCGCTTTTATCACTTTCGCCTGTTCCAAAACTGCCGCTGAATTTTTAGAATTATTTAAAACCAGATCGGCATAATTTTCTGCCTGAACAAAATCTTTTTCGTCCGCAGAAATCTTCATTAATTCTACGTTAGCGTAATTTTTAATATTAGCGTTTGAAGAATTTGCTAAAGTTGAAAGGTATTTTTTAGCGTCCGAAGAGTTGTTTTGCGAAATATAAATTTGCGCAACTCTTGTCGCCGCATCTTCCTGATAATCATTTTGCACATTCGCCACTTCCTGCAATGTTAACAAGGCTTTTGTCGGGTTTTGTGTTTGAAAATAACTTTCGCCTAACTCATACTTTGCTTGAAATAAATTCTCGCCGCTTGGATTTTGCGTTAAATATTTTTCATAATAAGAAACCGCATTTTTAAAATCTTTTTTAGCGTAAAACTGTTTCGCCGTATTTAGATTTATCTCATCAATTTCTGAGGAATCAATTTTTACATTTAAATCAGATGCAAATTTTTGATAACCTGCAGTATCACCATTTTTGGTAAAGATCGGTCGAGCCGCCTGAACAATTTTTTCAGCGTAAGCGGTATTTTTATATTCCTGACCCAATTGTCTTAAATCTGTTAACGCTTTATCAGATTGGTTTAAATCAATAAAATTTTGCGCTCTGTAAATTTTCGCATTTGCGACTAAATCTGCATCAGAACTTGTTTTTATAACCTGGTTAAAATAATCATTTGAATTATTAAAATCGTCATTTGACGCATAAGCAGAAGCAATTTCGTATTGCGCGTCATCTGTGTAATCTGAATTTCTAAAAGTTGAGATGAGTTTTTTCAATTCTGCAATCTTACCAACGGAATCACCTTTAAATCCTAAAGCCATTCCCTTTTGAAAACTCGTATAATCACTTCCACCTTCCGTTTCATCATAAACGGCGATCGCTTCATTAAGTTGATTATTAGCATAATAAGTATCACCTAATCTTAATTGCGCATCATTTTTAAATTCTGGTTTTGGATTTTTAAGATATTCTTCAAAAGAATTTTGTGCTTGCGGAAATTTTTTAGATTTAAAATAAGCATAACCCAAATCGTAAGTGAGTTGTTGCTTTTCCGGGAAATTATCGGCGGTTCTCAATTTTTCAAAACGCACAATTGCTGAGGGATAATTTCTCTGTTGATAATAAGTTTGCGCCAACCAATATAAGGCTCTTGGCGTAAATTCTTTATTTTGATTTAATTCTAAACTGCGTAATAAATACTTTTCAGCCGCATCATAATTTCCTTTGTTAAATTCTTCCGTTCCTAATAAATAAGAAACTTCCTGATCTATTTTATCGGTTTCCGGTGTAGAATTTGGCAATTGATCGATCGCCGCTAAAGTTTCTTTGTAATTCCCGGAATAGAGATAAGATTTAATTAATAATTTTTTTAGTTCCGGAACCTGGGAATTATTTGGATATTTTTTTACAAATTTTTGAATAACAATTGGCGCTGATTCATACGGATTTCCAATATCATAACTCAATTTTGCATACTGAAGAAAAGCCAATTCCTGCACTTTTTTATCGTAAGTCATTTCCGAAGACGAACGAAATGCGGTTAATGCTTCCTGCTTTTTATTAACTTCCAAATAAGCATTTCCTAACTGATAATAAGCATTTTGCGCAACAGGTGACTTACTGTTAATCAATTGATTATAATAAGAAACGGCTTCATCATATTTTTTAATTTCCGCCGAAACAAATCCCATTTCATACAAATCATTTTCAGACGGATTTGGTTTAGAATCAGCATAAATTTTAAGATGCGGATACGCCGAAACGTAATCTTTTTTCATAAAATAACTTTCTCCGATAATTTTATGAACTTCCGTTTTGTAATCGCCGGATAAATTTTCATTTAATAAATCATTTCCTTCAGAGATCGCTTTATCATAATCTTTATTATTGTAAAAAAGTTGAACATAATAAGGTTTTACGGCCTTAGAAAACTTCGGATTTTCTTTTATTTGGTCAAAATATTGAAAGGCTTTATCATTTTGTTTATCAGCGTAATAAAGATGTCCGAGCATGTAAGCAACGTCCGGTTTTTCAGTTTCCGGGACATTATTATAGGCTTCTTCCAGCGCTTGAATCGCACCTTTAGAATCGCCCGTCATAAATTTTGCGTAACCTAATTTTAAAATATATTGCGTGTTTTCTTCCCTGCTTAATTGTGATTGATTCACTTTTTGCAAAGTTTCCAAGGCTTTTGCAAAATCTTTTTGACCCAAATAATAATCCGCCAAAGGTAAATTCGCTTGTGCAAAATAAGCAGATTTTGGATAGTCGCGCATGAATGCTTCCAAACCCTGTTCTGCGTGATCGCGTTTTAAAATAACGCCAATTACATTATCAAAAAACTGGGCGGCTTCTTTTTTTGAAGCGCTTAAGTTTTGATTGTAAAAATACTGTCGCGCATATTCAAATTGCGAAGCGTTGTAAACTTTCGATTGGTAAAGGTTTTCCGCTAAATTAAATCGGTAAGAATCCTGGTCGGTAAAGTATTGAGATTGTTGAGCCTCGGAAAATCCGTAAAGAAAAATTGCTGCCGCAATCATGGTATTTTTTGAGTTCATTAATGAATGTTTTGTGTGAAAAAGGTTTGGGATAAAATTAATTTACAAGAAAAAAGTTATCCACAAAATATCAACGAAAATAGTTAAAACTAATTTTAAATACAACGATTTTAAGTGGAAGTTAGTTTGTGGATAAAGTTAAAAAAGTGTTAAAATGAAAAATTTCAAGAAAACATGTGTGAACTAATACTAACCAATTAATTATAATTAAGCATGTGTTATAAAAATAATTTTAAACACAGAAAATCACATTAGGAGAAATCAGTTTTGAATTATAATTTTCAGCATCAAAAGTATTTTTTCAATAATTATTAGGTAAAGATTTAGAAAAGTTTATTTTTGTTAAATAATTGTTAACTGAAAATTACCATGAACCAACTTTTTAGAAGAAAATCACTGAATGCAACGATTGACGGAGGCGGCGATGGAGAAACTCATTCTTTAAATAAAGTTTTGTCCGTCAAAGATCTCACGTTTTTTGGGATTGCGGCAATTATTGGTGGTGGAATTTTCAGCGCTATTGGAAATGCATGTTTTACTGGTGGTCCCGCAGTAATTTTACTTTACGGAATGTGCGCCGTTGCGTGTGGTTTTACTGCAATGTGTTACGCAGAATTTGCTTCACGCGTTCCTGTTTCCGGAAGTGCTTACACTTATGCGTATGTTAGTTTTGGGGAAATTTTCGCCTGGATCATAGGTTGGGCTTTGATCATGGAATATTCTATAGGAAATATTTACATCGCATTTTCCTGGAGTGGTTATTTTACAAATTTGTTAGAAACGGTCGGTTTACATATTCCAGAATGGCTAACTATTAATTATAAATCTGCGCACGCGGCTTTTTTAGAAACAAAACCCGGCGAAGGTTTTACTGCGTGGAATACTGCACCAGTAATCGGCGGTCTGAAAATTATTTTCGATTTGCCTGCTTTATTAATTAATGTTTTTATTACGTTTTTAGTTTACCGCGGAACGAAAGAATCTAAAAATTTCAGTAATGCGATGGTTTATATAAAATTGGCGGTGATCCTTTTGGTGATCATTGTTGGCTTCACTTATGTTGATATTGACAACTGGAAACCATTTATGCCAAACGGTTTTGGCGGTGTAATGGCGGGTGTTTCAGCGGTTTTTTACGCTTACATTGGTTTTGATGCCGTTTCTACTTTAGCCGAAGAATCGAAAAATCCGCAGAGAGATTTACCACGGGGAATGATTTATTCTTTGGTAATTTGTACCGTAACTTACATTATTTTAGCCTTAGTTTTAACGGGAATGGTTTCTTACAAACAATTGGGCGTAACAGATCCATTAGCCGAAATTTTTGCGATAAAAGGTGTGAAATGGATGTTGTTTATTGTTTCAATTTCCGCCGTTGTGGCGATGACAAGTGTTTTGCTGGTTTTCCAAATGGGACAACCAAGAATCTGGATGACGATGAGTCGCGATGGTTTAATGCCTAAAAAATTAGCCAAAATTCATCCAAAATATAAAACGCCAGGTTTCGCAACAATTCTTACAGGGTTTGTAGTTGGCGTACCTATCTTTTTTACGGATGAAAATTTAATTTTAGACTTCACAAGTATCGGGACTTTGTTTGCCTTTGTTTTGGTTTGCGGCGGTGTTTTAATGCTTTCGCCACAAAATGAAGCAGAAATGGCAGAAAGAAAAGGAAAATTTAGAATTCCATATGTCAACTCAAAATTTATATTCCCTCTTGGTTTTATATTAGGAGTGTTTTTGGCTTATTATTTTATCCCAAACTACTTTTTTGATATGTTTGCCGATGTTGTAAAAAACATTCCGCTTATTTCATTCTTCATTGTTTGTGCGGTGATTTCGGTTTTGGCTTTTATGAAAAACTTGTCTTTAATTCCAATTTTAGGACTGATTTCATGCTGTTATCTTTTAACAGGAATGAGCACAGAAAACTGGACCTGGTTTGGAATGTGGCTTGTTTTAGGCTTAATTTTCTACTTTTCTTATGGGAAGAAACACAGTAAGTTGAGAAATGTGGAAGGTTAGATTTTAAGTTTAAATCAAAAAATAATTTTGTCATTCCGAAGGAATCTACGCAATGATTTTAACGGCTTAGATTCCTACGGAATGACAAAATTCTTTAAAGAACAATAATGAAAGTTTAACAATGAAAAATCTAAAATCCCAATTTCTTCTATTTCTTACAATAATTTCAAGTTCATTCTTTTCCGCGCAACTTCCCACAAATGGTCTTGACGTAAAACATTACGCTTTCAATATTGCATTAAATGACAGCACAAATGTCATCAAAGGAAAAGCAATCATCACAACTGCTTTTACCGAAAATGAAAATAATATTGTCTTTGATTTTGTTAATAAAAATGCCGACGGAAAAGGAATGACAGTTTTTTCTGTAACAAAAAATAATGAAAATTTAAAATTTTCAAAAGACGCGCAACATTTGATCATTAATGATAAAGGGATTTTAGGACAGGAAAATACTTACACAATTAATTATGAAGGAATTCCCGCTGATGGATTAATTATCGGAAATACGAAAAATGGCGACCGAAGTTTTTTCGCAGATAACTGGCCAAACCGCGCTCACAATTGGATTACCTGCAATGATCATCTTTCTGATAAAGCAACATCGGAATTTCTGGTAACTGCACCCGATCATTATCAAGTCGTAAGTAACGGACGGGAAATCGAGGAAACCAATCTGTCGGAAAATTTAAAACTGACCCACTGGAAATCTGAAGTGGAATTATCCACGAAAATTATGGCAATTGGTGTGACAAAATTTGCAGTGAATAATTTAGGAAATGTGGAAGGAATTCCAGTTTCTGAATGGGTTTTCCCGGAAGATCGAGACAATGGTTTTAAAAGTTATAATTACTCAAAAGAAATTTTAAAATATTTCGTCAAAAATATCGGCGCTTTTCCTTTTGAAAAACTGGCAAATGTGCAATCAAAAACGATTTTCGGCGGTTTGGAAAACGCCGGTTGTATTTTTTATTCAGAAAATTCTATCAACAGCAAAGGTGTTGAAAGTTTGATGGCGCACGAAACGGCGCACCAATGGTTTGGCGATAATGTAACCGAAAAAGATTGGCCGCATCTTTGGCTGAGTGAGGGTTTTGCAACTTATATGACCAATTTATATTTGGAATATAAATACGGAAAAGACAGTTTAAATAATTTGATGAAACAGCAACGAATTCAAGTGATTTCTTTTTCTAAAAAAGTTAAAAAACCTGTCGTTGATTCCTCTGAAGCAGATAATTTAATGAATTTGCTAAACGCAAACAGTTACCAAAAAGGCGGATGGGTTTTACATATTTTGCGCAGAAAAATAGGTGATGATCTTTTCTGGAAAAGTGTTCGAACTTACTACGAAACCTACAAAGGAAAAAACGCAACCACTGAAGATTTTGAAAAAGTAGTTGAAGAAGTAAGTCATCAAGATTTAAAAACTTTTTTCAAGCAATGGTTATTCACTTCCGGACAGCCGTTATTAAAAATTGACTGGAAATATGATCAATTAACTAAAAAAGTTGGTATAAACATTGAACAGAAACAAATTGATTTTTTTGAATTTCCTTTGTCAATTGCTTTTAAAAATGGAACTGAAATGGTATTAAAAACTTTTAACATCAAAAACAAACTGAGCAAAGAAGACTTTTCAGTTTCATTTGAGCCAAAAGAAATCATGATTGATCCAAATGTTGATTTGTTATTTGAAATGGATGTTATTAATTAGGTGAAACTTTTAACTTAGTTTAATTAACAATCAGTTTTATTACAAATTTTATCATAAATTTAAATTACAAAAAAAAAGATTCAGCAGAAAACTGAATCTTTTTTTGTTTTAAATACTTGACTTTTAAGATTTACCATTGATCGCAGCAATTGCAGCGTCATAATTTGGTTCGTTCGCAATGTCTGAAACCTGTTCTTCGTAGATAATTTTTCCTTCCGGATTGATCACGACTACAGCTCTGCTTAGCAAACCTTTCATCGCGCTATCTGCGATTTTTATGCCATATTTATCACCAAAATCTGAACGAAAATCTGAAAGCATAACCACATTTTTAATACCTTCCGCGCCACAAAATCTTTTTTGAGCAAAAGGAAGATCTTTAGAAATGCACAAAACTGTAGTGTTTGGTAGTTTCGCTGCATCTTCATTAAAATGACGAACGGAAGCGGAACAAACGCCTGTATCAACACTTGGAAAAATATTTAAAAGAACGTATTTACCTTTATAATCAGAAAGTGACTGTTGCTTCATACTATTGTCAGTTAAACTAAAAGCGGGCGCAACTGAACCTTTTGCCGGCAAAGTTCCTACAATATGAACTGGTTTTCCTCCGGCTAATACTGTAGATTCTTTCATTTGCTGTGCGAAAGGACTAATAAACATTCCGAAAAAGAAGGTTGAAAGTATTATTTTCTTGATCATAAAATTATTTTTGGTCAAATTTAGATCAAATTTTCAATACTAAAATTTATAAATTTTTATTTTTTTAAAATTAATTTAAAAAAAAATCCGGCAAAAACCAGATCTTGTAATTTATTTAAACCTTTAGAATTTCTTCTTCTTTATGTTTTAATCCTTCTTCAGATTTTTTTGAATATTGATCTGTTAAAGTTTGGATATCTGCTTCTACATTTTTGATCAGATCTTCAGAAACACCTTCTAATCTTTTCAATTCTTTCATGCCTTCCTGTCTCGCATTCCTGATGGTTACTTTGGTTTGTTCGTTTTCACCTTTTGCGGTTTTTGCCAATTCCTTACGGCGTTCTTCTGTTAACGGTGGCACATTTAGAATAATATTATCACCATTATTTGATGGTGCAAAACCTAAGTTTGAATTGATAATTGCTTTCTCAATCGCACCAATCGCAGCTCTGTCCCAAGGTTGAATGGAAATTGTCATCGCATCGGGAACCATCACATTCGCCACCTGATTTATCGGCGTCATAGAGCCGTAATATTCTACCATCACATCCTGAACCATCGCCGTAGAAGCTCTTCCCGCGCGAATTTTTTGGAAAGCATGTTCCTGGTGTTTTAATGCAGCATCCATTTCCTGTTTCACGGACATTATTATTAAATCTAATTCTTCCATTGTATATTTAAAATTTGATAATTGACACATTTTTTACTTGATAGTTGATAGTTGATAAATACTTTTTACTTTTTACGTTTTACTTTTTACTTTTTACTTTTATTTTTACTTTAATAAAATTAAGCAGATACCAAAGTTCCAACTTCTTCACCGTTGATGATCTTTAAAAGATTTCCTGCTTTATTCATATCAAAAACGATGATCGGCAGATTATTTTCCTGACTTAATGTAAAGGCAGTCATATCCATTACTTTTAGATTTTTTTTATAAACCTCATCAAAAGAAAGAGAATTATATTTCACAGCGTCGGCGTTTTTTTCCGGATCACTGTCGTAGATTCCGTCTACTCTGGTTCCCTTTAAAATAACGTCTGCTCCAATTTCGATAGCTCTCAAAGTGGCGGCTGTATCTGTTGTGAAGTAAGGATTCCCGGTTCCTGCTCCAAAGATCACTACTCTACCTTTCTCTAAATGTCTGGTTGCTTTTCTTTTAATGAAAGGTTCTGCTATTTTATCCATTTCAATGGCAGACTGCAATCTTGTGTAAATCCCCGCGTCTTCCAAAGCACCTTGTAGCGCCATTCCGTTGATAACGGTTGCAAGCATTCCCATATAATCGCCCTGAACACGATCCATCCCTTTCGCAGCGCCGGCTAAACCACGGAAAATATTTCCGCCACCGATCACGATCGCAACCTGACAACCTGAATCTACAACCTGTTTTATCTCCATAGCATATTCTACTAAACGGTCGTTATCAATACCATACTGGCGATTTCCCATTAAAGCTTCGCCGCTCAGTTTCAGTAAAATCCTTTTATATTTCATTTTTATTTTCTGTTTATTTTATTTAAAAGCTGCTTAAACTCTCTATTAAAAATCATTATATCAAGTCTTTTATTATTTTAAAAAGTTTTGTTATGAAATTTAAACCGTTTTAGATAATTAATTTTTTTGCAAATATAAGGAAATGAGAATAATCTCGTTATAGAAATATATTTTTGACGAAGCAATTATTTAGAATTAATTCAATTATTTTTGTAAAAATTTAAACACACTTGAAGAAAAAATTTTCTTTACTATTTTTTATATTCAATCTTTTAGCTTTCTCCCAGTCTGGTGAGAATGTCTACCCTTTTCTAAATATCCCGGTTTCTGCCAGACAGGCAGCTTTAGGCGGAGATGCCGTATCTGTTCGGGATTTTGATGTAAGTTTTGCAGGTATAAATCCTGCTTTAATGAATTTAGATCAGGATCAAAGAATTTCAATGTCTTTTGCAAATTATCTCGCAGGTTCCAAATATGGCACATTTGCTTACGTGAAGGATTTAGGCCGGGGAAATCTGGTGACTTTCAACGGGCGGTATATGGATTATGGTTCAACGCCACGAACGGACGAAAGCTCCCAAATTTCAGGTGAGTTTAACGCGATCGATGCAACAATCGGTGCAGGATACGCCCTTCAGTTTGAGGAAAACTGGACGATTGGAATGAATTTAAATTTCATCACCTCCAAAATTGACACTTTCACTTCCATGGCAGTTGGCGCAAGCGGCGGCGTGACTTATTACAATGAAAAAAGTAATGAAACGCTCTCGTTAGTTTTTAGAAACTTTGGATATCAGTTTAAACCATTTAACGGCGTAAGAGAAACTTTACCTTTTCGCGCAGATCTTGGATACACCAAAATTTTAGATAATTTTCCTTTAGCAGTGACAGTTACAGCGCATGATCTTCAACAATTGAATATTTCACAAAATTTGAATACCAATGGACAACAGGTTCGCTGGACGAGAAAAGCAGCGGATCATTTCTCTTTGGGATTTGAGCTTTTTCCGGCGCAGGCTTTCAACGTGCGTTTAGGTTACAACGTAAAACGGGGTAATGAATTAGCGGTTCTCGATCAAAGAAATTTTTCCGGTTTATCTGCAGGGTTTGGTATTAAAATATCGTCTTTCAAATTCGATTATTCTCACGTTCGCTATAATAATTCTTCAAATGTAAATTTGATCGGTATCAGTTTAGATTTAATTGAACTTTCCGGTGACCGAAGATAAAAGGCGTTTTTATATTTAAAAAATTTTAAGCAAATTTGTGGTATGAGAAAACCTGTGATTGCGATGGACGGTTATTCGTCGACAGGCAAAAGTTCGATTTCTAAAATAATTGCAAAAAAGCTTGATCTTGTCCATCTGGATACAGGTTCTCTTTACCGCGCAATTACATATTATGCGCTCAAAAATTGTCTGGATAATGACGGTAAAATTGACCTTAATAAACTTTATGCAGATTTTCACCTGTTAAAAATCACCTTTAAAATTCAGGAGCACGAACTGAAACTTTATCTAAATGGTGAAAATATGTCACAAAAAATCCGCCAGTTAAAGGTAAATAACCACGTAAGTTTTATTGCCAAACAACCGGAAATAAGAGAGTTTTTATTAAACCTGCAAAGAAACACAGCTGTTAACGGCGGAATTATAATGGATGGCCGGGATATCGGTGCATTTGTACTTCCTGATGCAGACTACAAGTTTTTCCTTACTGCAAGCATTGAAGAGAGAACAAAAAGGAGATTTCGTGAGTTGCAAGGTATGGGAATAGAAACTGACGAAAAAACAGTTGGTGAAAATTTAATTAAAAGGGACAAAATCGACAGTGAACGTGAGGTTTCACCTTTGCGGCAGGCAAAAGATGCTGTTTTAATTGATAATACACTTATTTCAAAAGAAGAAACAATTGACCTCATTTTATCAAAAATCAGGAAATTCTGACAAAAATATTTTGTGTCACCTTTTGGTACGTTTGTTGTAATTTATTTTTAACAAAATTATTATTAACAATAAAAAATTATAAACATGTCAAAAAAAGGTAACAATAATGTAGCGGGAGTTTTAGCTGGATTATTAGCTGGAGCAGCTGCAGGAGTAGTTTTAGGAATGCTATATGCACCGGAAGAAGGAACTGAAACAAGAAAAAAAATCAAGAGCAAAGCAAAAGATTTAAAAGTTCAGGCTGAAGATAAATATTCTGAAGTTTCTGAAAAAGCAAAAGATAAATACGCTGAAGTTTCTGAAAAAGCTAAAGATACTTATAATCATTACACAGAAAAAGCAAAAGACACTTACAATAACCTGTCAGAAAACGTAAAAGGAACTGCTGAAAAAGTAGCCTCTAACGTAAAAGACGGTTATGATAAATATAAAGATCAAGCTGCAAATAAAATGGCAGATTTATCTAAAGACGTTGAAAACGAATTAGATAGCTTGAAATCTTAAGTAATAACTGAAACAAATTATTAAAAAGGAACTTGTAAAAGTTCCTTTTTTTGTAACTTTATAAAAATTTTTTATGCTTGAAACTTTAAAAGAATTTATCTCGAAAAAAATCGAGCTTTTGAAAATGGAAGCTGCGGAAAAAACCGTAATGATCGTGAGTTTTTTCGCCTTTTTAGTAGTTTTATTGATCGTCGGTATTTTATTCATTATACTTTTAAATATCGGAGTTGGTCTTTATATTGGCCATTTACTTGGCAATTATGCTTACGGAATTCTTATTGTCGCGGCTTTTTATCTTTTAATAATTATTATCACGATAATGGCAAGAACTTCAATTAAAAACAAAGTGGCAAATTTTATCTTAAAATCTTTAAATTCTTAGATCATGGCAAATAAATACAACGGTTTGGATGAACTTAGAAGAAAAAAAGCATTACTAAAATCTGAGGTTGATCAATTGGAAAGTCTGCTGTCATTTGACAATGCAAAAGAAAGTTTAAGTGTTTTAACCCACGGTTTTACAGACAATTTTCTAAAAGAAGTTGTTGATGAAGACGGCGAACCTACGGTAGCATTTAAGACAAAAGAAATTGTAGATTCTGTTGCCGATACTGTTAAAAATACTTTTATTAAAAAAGACAACATCATTGATTTCGCACAAAGCGAATTGGGAAGCAGTCTAGCAGAAAATGCCATAAAACTTATAATCGTAGGTTTTGTTGGAAATTATGCGAAAAAAAGTCTGGAAAATACCAGCGTTAAAAAGAAATTAATCGGAATGGCTTTGATTTATCTGGCGCCTTCCATCTTGAGATTTATCCGTGAAAAATTACAGGAATTTCACAAAAATGGAAGAGTAAGTTCTTTGGAACAGCTTATTTAAAAGAATGAAGAAATTAATTTTTTTTGGCAAAAATAACAGTTTCTCCTTTATTTAAACCAAGATAAACATCTTCTTCAAACTTTTTAATTTCAATGTTGAAACCTGCATTTTCGAGTCTTTGCTTTAAACCATTGACTGAATAAATCCTTACATGATCCTCTTGTCCGAAAAACTCAAGTCTTTGTTTTTCGGATTTTTTTGTGTCATCTTCATAGATTTCTCCTTCTTTAAAAGGCGTTTGAATAAGACAAGTTCCGCCAGGTTTTAAAACTCTAAAAAGTTCCGCCATTGCAAAAGCATCTTCATCAATGTGTTCCAAAATATGATAACACATTATTAAATCAAATTTGTCAGATTCTGCTTCTATTTTTGTAATGTCATAATGATAAACAGATAAAAATTCATCAGAAAAATCTGTCGGGAAATAATTAATTTCAGAGTTTTTTGATAATTTTTTAAAAATAGATCTCGAAGGTGAAAAATCTAATACAGAAATATTCTTTTTAGTCATAAAATCCTCATTTACAATCTTCCATAAACGTCTCGTTCGCGGTAAACTGCCACAAACTGGACAAAGCAGATTTCCGTTTTCAAGCTTTTCAAAATTTTTGAGTTTGCTGCCGCAAATATTACACGCACAATTTTCTCCTTTATAAAATGGATATAAAATTTTCCGAAAATTATCTTCATACTTGAATAAAACCTTTTTTGGAAAAACAGATTTCAGTGTATTTTTTAAAATATTATAAACCATCATTAATTTTATCTGGAGAATATCTGACCTAAAATAATTCCGGTCGCCATTGAAACATTTAAACTTTCTGTACTTTTTGAGATTCCAAAACGCGGAATTGTAATTTTATGTTGAAGTTGATTAAAAGTATTTTCGCGCATTCCGTTTCCTTCATTTCCAAGAATTAAATTAAACTGTTTCGGAAATTCAAAGTTGTAAATATTTTCCCCATTCATATCTGTTCCTATATTGACATTTTTAGTATTTTCTAAATAATTATCCAGATTTTTATAAATTATTTTTACACGCAAAAAACTTCCCATACTCGCCATTATGACCTTTGGTTTTAGAAAATCAACAGTGTCTTCGCTGCAAATAATTTGTTCAATTCCAAACCAGTCTGCCAATCTGATAATGGTTCCCAGATTTCCTGGATCCTGAATGCCGTCCAAAATAATCTGTCTGTCACATTCTATAAAATCTTCTTCCAATGGTATTTCGCAAAGAGCGACAGAATCTTTTGGATGTTGTAGAAAACTGATTTTTTTTAAATCTGTTGATGAAATTTCAGTAATTTCGATATTTTTCAAATAATTTAGGTCGGAATTCACCGAAAAAATCTCTTTGATCTTAAACGGTGAATTCACCATCTCACGGATAATTTTGTTACCTTCAACCAAAAACAAATTGTATTTTTGCCTGAATTTCTTTTTATCCAGAGACTGAATAATTTTTATTTTATGAGACGACAGCATTTTTTAAAATATCTTCAAAAGTATTACATATTAATCTGTTCTGCAACTGTGTTGCTTCTAATATTTGCCTGTAGTACCACAAAAAAAGTTCCGGACGGTGAATTTTTACTGACGAAAAATGATTTTAAATATAATGACGGTAAAATATACGGCGACCAGATCCCAAATTTAGTAAGTCAAAAACCCAACAAAAAATCGGCAATGCTTTTTCCGGTAGGTTTGTGGTTTTATAATGCTACAAATCCCAAATATGACAGTATTCTTAATGAATATTTAACTTACCCAAGCGCGATAAGAGACCAAAAATTAAGAGATTCGCTTTTCGTAAAATACAACCACCCGGAATATGTGGGGAAAAATTTGTTTTGGGATCGTTTTTTTCATTCTTTGGGTGAGCCACCGGTTATTTTAGAACAGGGAAAAACCCAGACCAGCGCCAACTTAATTCGAAAATATCTGGTTTATCACGGTTATTGGGATTCTAAAGTTGATTTTAAACACACTTTAGACTCTGCTTCAAAAAAAGCGCAGGCAAGTTATCTTATTACGCATAAAGATCCAACTTTCATTAAAGAATATTTTTATGATATAAAAGATCCGGAAATAAAAAAATATTACGAATGGAATATTGATAAAAGTTTAGTGAATCAAGGTGAGATTTTAAATCAGCAAAATCTGGAAGATGAAGTAAAACGGATCGATGAGCTTATGAAGCAAAACGGTTATTTTTCTTTTAATAATTCAAACGAAGATATTTACTTCACCGCGGATACATTAACAAGTAGAAAACAGGTTCCCCTTACGATGAAGATCGATTCTACCTACAAAAAAGCGACGATCGGTAAAATAGATGTTGCTGTTGTGGGAAGAGCAAAAGATTATCCTGCGAATACTTTTACAGACAGTTTACGCGGCATTAATATTCACCTGATCGACAAACAATATCAAACACGCTCTATTTGGCGTCCTATAACGATTGTTCCAGGCGAAGTTTACGATCAAAAAAACCTTGATCTTACAAGAAGAAATCTAATTGCGATGAATAATTTCAGTATTCTTTCTTCACAAATAGGACTTCGGGATGGAGGCGCCGCACCACCAAATGACAGTATTATTGATGTTCTTTATCTGCTTAAACCTCTGCCAAAATATGAATTAAAAGTAGCTACAGACGTTAATTACAGTCAGCTTTTAAATCTCGGGATTTCACCTTCAGTCGATCTTACAAGCAGAAATGTATTTGGTGGTGCAGAAAATCTATCTTCAAGTATTTCCGGGACATTTGGTTCTATCAGAAGTTCGAAGGACATCAATAAAAGAAGTTTGGCTTATGAACTGGCGACGCAGTTTACCTTAAGTTTTCCAAGATTATTTTTACCTTTTACTTACTGGAAGCTTATTCCTAAAAGATTTTCTCCCACATCTTCACTTACTATTGGTGCTTCGGTGCAAAACAACATTGGCTTGGGAAGAATAAATTTGAATGCAGGTTTAAATTATTTTGCAAATGTGGATGACCGCGTTACACACCGACTTTCTCTCTTTAATACACAGCTTAGTTTAACCCAAAATAAAGACAAATACTACGATTATTTTCCTGCCGATTTTGGTTACCGACAGTCGACTTTTAATCTTTACTTTCAAACCAATCCACAGATTCAGGCGGCTTTGTTAAGTGGCCAACTAACAAACGATCAGGTTTCAGCAATAATTTACGCAGACCCAAATTTTTCTAAAACTTTAAACGCAGATCAGTTAAATACATATAATAATTTTGCGCAAAGTTTATTTAATAAAGAACGCCAGACGCAGGATGTATTGATCAGTTCTTTAATTTACAATTACACATACAACGAGATTGGGAAAAAAGAATATGAAAATCCGTTTTTTGTAAGTGGAAAAGTAGAATTTGCAGGAAATATTTTCTCGGCTTTCAGTAAAAAAACAAATACCGACAATGTTTTTGGTAATGATACCAAGACAATTTTTAAAATCCCCTACTCTCAATTTGTAAAATTTGATGTTGAGTTCAGAAAATATTTAACTTTTGGTACTAAAAACGGTAAGAAAAATACGCTCGCTTTCCGTCAGTTGGTTGGTGTGGGAATTCCTTATGGCAACTCACAAAACATGCCGCTGGTAAGATCTTATTTTAATGGCGGATCAAATGATATCCGCGCCTGGCCGGCTTTTGGTGGTCTTGGACCTGCAGATTCTCAACTTGATGAAAGAATCAGATCTTATTTTTTGGATAATGTAAAACTTACTACGTCATTAGAATACAGAATGCCTTTAACAGACATTTTCGAAGGCGCAATTTTTACAGATGCAGGAAATATCTGGGGTTTAAAAGACAACGGAATAGGCGATCAGTTTAAATTTAATAAATTTCTTTCGCAAATGGGCGTTGGAAGTGGTTTAGGTTTGAGAATAAATGTAGCTTACATTACTTTAAGGCTAGATCTTGCGTATAAAATTTATGATCCAAATAAACCAATCGGTGACCGTTGGAGATTTGGTGACATCAAACCATTGAAACCAACTTTAAATTTTGCTTTCGGTTATCCTTTCTAAAATTGACAGATTAACTGACTACGTTTTTCACGAAAAAATCAGCTTTAAACGTTTTAATCCACTATTTGATAATTTTAAATAAAATTTAACTTAAAATCTGTAACAAACGGAGTGATCATAGGACTTATTTAAAACAATAAATAGCATTATGATTAAAAACTCTTTTTCAGTTTTAGGCTTGCTTCTACTCGGAGGATTGTCTACGGCTCAGGAAATTAAATTTGAAGAATACGACCTGTCCAACGGCATGCATGTTATTCTTCATCAAGACAACAAAGCGCCGGTCGTTACTACCGCAGTAATGTATCATGTTGGTGCAAAAGATGAGATCGCAAACAGAACGGGTTTCGCTCACTTTTTCGAACATTTACTTTTTGAAGGAACACCCAACATTAAACGTGGTGAGTGGATGAAAATCGTTGGAGCAAACGGCGGTACAAATAACGCCAACACGTCTGACGACCGTACTTATTACTACGAAACTTTTCCTTCCAATAATTTACAACTTGGATTGTGGATGGAAGCTGAACGTTTGAGACATCCTGTGATCAATCAGATTGGTGTAGATACTCAAAACGAGGTGGTGAAAGAAGAAAAGAGACTTCGTGTAGACAATCAGCCATACGGAAATATCCAAAAAGCCATCAAAATTGGTTTGTTCAAAAAGCATCCATATAAAAACACGACTATCGGTGAAACTGCAGATCTTGATTCTGCAAAACTGGAAGAATTCTTAGCTTTCTTTAAAAAATATTACGTTCCAAATAATGCAACATTGGTTGTGGCGGGTGATATTAACGTAAAGGATACCAAGAAAATGATCGAAACTTATTTTGCAGGTATTCCTAAAGGTGCACCGATCATGCGTGATCTTCCAAAAGAAGACCCGATCACAAAGGAAACCGTAATGACGTATTACGATCCTAACATTCAGCTGCCGGCTTACCTTTATACTTACAGAACACCGAGCAATAAGACGAGAGATTCCAAAGTTTTAGACATGGTTTCTTCTTATTTAAGCAATGGAAAATCTTCTGTACTTTACAAAAAACTGGTAGATCAGGAGAAAAAAGCACTTCAGGTTCAAGCCATTAATTTAGGTGAAGAAGATTATAGTGTTTTTGCATTTTTTGCTATCCCATTAGGTGCAACTACAGAAGCGACTTTACGCGCTGATATTGATGCTGAAGTTAAAAAACTTCAAACGACGTTGATCAGTGAAGATGATTTTCAGAAACTTCAAAATCAGTTTGAGAACCAGTTTGTAAATGCTAACTCCAGTATTCAGGGAATTGCAAGTTCTTTAGCGACTTCTCACGTTCTGCAGGGCGACACCAATTTAATTAACAAAGAAATTGACATCTACAGAAATATCACAAGAGAAGACATCCGCGATGCTGCGAAGAAATACCTGAACAGCAACCAGAGAGTTATTATTAACTATTTACCGGAGAAAAAATAAAAAATGATAAATCGCAATATGATTTTCGGATTTCAGCGATCACATTTATCTCACAAAAACAATAAAATTAAAAAATGAAAAAATCATTATATAGTATTGCCGCCGTATTTTTTATTTCCAGTCTTGTAAATGCGCAGGTGATCGACCTTAATAAAATGCCGACGCCGGGACCAACGCCTACGGTAAATATCACAAAACCACAGACTTTTAAGCTTAAAAATGGTTTAACGGTAATGGTTGTGGAAGACCACAAACTGCCGAGAGTAAATACAACACTTACTTTTGATCACCCACCATTGATGGAAGGCGCAAAAGCCGGCAAAAGCACATTGATGGCAGATCTCTTAGGTGGTGGAACTTCTACGATCTCCAAAGACGATTTTAATAAAAAAGTAGATTATCTGGGCGCTTCCATCAATTACGGTGCGAACGGCGCTTCTGCAAATACACTTTCAAAATATTATCCTGAGATTTTAAATCTATTCGCTGCTGGAATTACCGATGCTAAATTTGGCGCAGATGAACTTACTAAATCAAAGGAAAGAGCGATTGCCGGATTAAAATCAAGCGAACTAAGCGCGCAGGTTATCGGAAACCGAGTTTTTAACGCTTTGACTTACGGTAAAAATTCTGCTTTAGGAGTATTTGAAACCGAGCAGACTTTAAATGCAGTAACTCTGGCGGATGTTCAGGACACTTACAGTAAATTGTATTCACCAAATAACGCTTATTTAGTAATCATCGGTGATGTAAAATTTAACGAGGTGAAAAGTATGGTCGAAAAATCATTCGACGGCTGGAAGAAATCTGATTATAAATTTGCTTCTCTTCCTAAATTTTCCAATGTTGCTAAAACGGAAATTGATGTTGTAGATGTGCCAACTGCAGCGCAGTCTGTTGTTATTTTGGGTGATCTTCATAATTTAAAAATGAAAGATCCCAACTATTTTGCAGCAACTACTGCCAATTATATTCTTGGTGGCGGAAGTCTGGAAACCCGTGTAAACATGAATCTTCGTGAGAAAAACGGCTACACGTACGGCGCTTATACTTCTCTTGATACTTCAAAGTACGATTCGAACTTTGGCGGAACAGCCAACGTTCGTGGTGAGGTGACGTCCCAGGCGATAAAAGAATTCATGACGGAAATAAAAGGATTAAAAACCATTAAACCGGAAGAATTAAACAACGCCAAAGAAAAACTAAAAGGCACATTTATTCTTTCTCTGGAAAGACCGGAAACTGTGGCACGTTTTGCTTTAAACCAGATTACTCAGGATCTGCCTTCAGATTTTTATACCAATTATTTAAAATCTGTAGACGCAGTAACGCTTGACAAAGTGCAGAAAGTTTCCGATGATTTCGTGATGCCGTCTACAATGAGAATATTCGTTGCCGGGAAATCGAGCGCTTTTGGAAATGATCTGGATGCTTTGGGTTATCCTGTAAAATATTACGACGCTTACGGAAATCCTGTTGCAAAACCGGAGATCAAAAAAGTGGACGCGAGCGTAACTTTAGCTTCTGTTGGTGATAAATATTTAGCTGCGATCGGCGGGAAAGACAAAGTCTCCAAGATCACCTCCGTGAGTTCTGCTGCGACTACAAAAGTGCAGGGCATGGAAGTCGGCATAAAAAATACGCAGGCGACCGGTGGCAAGATGAACATGGAAGTTTCTATGATGGGCAACACCGTTCAAAAAATGACTTACAACGGTACAAAAGGCACTATGACGGCGCAGGGAAAAACGATGGATATGCCCGCAGAAATGCAGGCGGCTTATGCAAAAGAAAAGCAAATTTTTCCGGAGTTGATGTTTTCAACTTCTAAAGATTACACTTTAGGCGGCATAGAAAAAGTGAATGGTACGGACGCTTACGCAGTAAAATCTGCCGACGCGACTTACTATTATGACGTTACCAGCGGTTTAAAGATCGGTGATGTAAAGAAACAAAAAGTGCAGGGCCAGGAGATCGAGGTGCCAACCTACTACTCCAACTACAAAGCGGTAGACGGCGTCATGTTTCCATTTACCTTAAAAGTAAACCAAATGGGACAGGATATGCAGCTTGACGTAACTTCTTACGAACTCAACAAAGCAACTGCGGAAGATTTTAAATAAATTAAATCTTTTCTAAAAATGAAAACGGTATCGAAAGATGCCGTTTTTTTTTGTTTTAGGAGCAAGACAATTTTTGTATTTTTTGAAGATTGGTCCCGTGTTCCGCTTTATCTTTTTTTGCAGGAAAATAATGAAAAAGAGCAAATATCAGTAAAGCAAAAAAAGGATGCCGCTTCACCCGGGGCTAAATTTGAAAGGCATTTTTTCGTCAGAAGATTCGGGAAGATTTCTGTAAATTTGATAAAACCAAAAAATGGATAAAGATAAATTTCAAAATATCTCAGACGATGTACTTTTAAAGGAGCAAAAAAAACTCAAAAATTTAAACAAAATTTACGGTATCGTACTTTTATTACTTTTAGTAAGCTCCATTTATTTAGGTCTTAAAAAAGGTAATTTTACTATGATCGCCGTCTGTCTGGGACTTTTCAGCATTTTTGTCGTGAATTTTCAATCGTTGCGGGATTTTAAAAAAGAAGTAGAAAAAAGGAATTTAGGAAGCTGAGAATTAAAGTTTATCTAAAGGTGACTTTACGTTAGTAATTGATTGATCTGCAATATGAGTATACAGCAGGGTTGTTTTGATATCATTATGCCCCAGTAATTTTTGGATCAGCGAAATGTCAGTACCAAATTCCAAAAGATGAGTGGCGTAACTGTGACGCAAACTGTGAATGCCCACACTTTTTCTAATTCCCGCTTTATTCATTGCAATTTTAAAAACAGACTGCGCACTTCTTATCGCATATTTACCACCGTATTGTCCTTCAAAAAGATATTCTTTCGGTAGAAATGATCTGTAGTAAATACGCAGATCTTCAAGAATACTTTGTGGCAAATTTACGTATCTGTCTTTTTTACCTTTTCCGCGTTCGATCAGTACTTTCATGGTTTTGGAATCTATATGCTCTACTTTTATATTGACTATTTCACTCACCCGCAGTCCCATTCCGTAGCAAAGTTGCAGGATGAGTTTATGTTTGGGGTTTTCTGCGGCATTTATTAATTTTAAAATTTCTCCGGTATTTAAGGCTTTTGGTAAAAGCTGTGGTTTTTTCGGCCGCGGAATGTCAAAAAACATTTTGTCTTTATGAAGCACCTTTTCAAAATAAAATTTTACGGCATTCATTCTACTGTGAATCTGGTTTTCTGAAAGCTGTAATTCTTTGTGACAGTATAGAAAATAGCTTTGTAATTTTTCCGGCGAAAGTTCATCAACAGCATTAGACTTTAAAATATAAAGCAACTGTGCAAATTCTATGGAATAAACTCTGATTGTATTTTGGCTCAGACCTCTTAGAATTAACTGATCCTGAAATTTTTGAAACGGTTTTAAATTTATTTCATTAATTTTTAATAAAACAGCTTTTCCCACAATTTTTTTATCAATACCAAAAAGTTCTCTGTTAAAATTATTATCCGCAATGTACCAGAATTTTTGACTTATTGACCACCTAGTTTTTGTAGCAGATTTAAGCATCTGTATTAAAGCAATATCTTTAGGAAAAATTACCCAAATAATTTTTTTCTCCTTATAAATATCGACCTTAGTTTGAAAACGACTCTTATCAAAAACAGGTTGCGCATTTTGCATAACTAAACTTGCGTATTATAAATAATTAAACTTGCGTATTTTAAGTAATATTAAAGATAGTAAAATTAAGACATTGACAATGAGATAATAACAAAAATAATATTTTTTTGCGAATTTAGAAAACTTGCGTATATTTGAGAGTTAGCGGTAATTCTAAAAAAAACGAAACGAATGAAATTTACGACCTTATTTATATTAATCGTCCTTTCAATAAATTCATTTGGTCAAACAAATGAACTAAAAACATCTGACATTGTCCCTTTTACTTCTACAATTGAAATTAGTAATGGAAAAGTAACTGGAACTGGTGCTGAAAAGCTTGAGAACGAAATTAAAACAAGTCAATTTTTTATGCTCGGCGAGGAACATTTTTCACCTCAAATTTCACAATTAACAAATGTACTTTTACCTATTTTTAAAAGAAACGGCTACGACAATTTTGCATTAGAAGTAGGACCGTTATCTGCAAAGAAATTACAGACTAAAATTAAGATACACAGTTCTTTATTTGAATTTAATCATTCATTCTATTCAAAATACAACGAAATTCCAATTCCTTTTTTTGATGGAACGTTGGACGAAGTATTTCTCAAAACTGCATTAAATAATAATTTTAAATTGTGGGGATTAGACCAAGAGTATTTATCCGCTCATTTGTTTTTAATTGACGACATCTACCAGTTATCAAGTGACAAAAGATTATTAAAAACATTTTATGACCAAGCAAAAACTTTTATCAAAGAAGAATTCAATAAAGAGAATGAGGACGAAGACTACCCAACATTTACAAATTTATTGAACGCTGAAGAAATAAAACAATTTTTCAATAAATGCAAATCAAAAAAACAGAAAGAGATTATTTCAGAGATTATAAAATCTTGGGAAATATATAAACTTAACGAAACCAAAGAATATAACACAAGCAATGTAACACGTATGGAAAATATGAAGCGGAACTTTGCTTATGACTACAAAAATGCACAGAAAAATAATAACTTACCCAAAGTTTTAATAAAAACAGGAGCAATGCATTTAGGTTATGGAAAGAGCTGGTTGGGAATTTATGATTTAGGAAATATGGTTAATGAATTAGCTTATTTTAACAACACAAAATCAACTTCGATTAACTGTTTTTCAAGGTATAGCGAGAACGAAGATGGTTCCATTTACGATTTTAAAGACGATGAATATGGAAAAAACTTGTCATTGATTTTAGAATTAGCAACAAAAGATAAATGGACACTTTTAGATACAAAGAAAATAATTGAACTTTCACGAAAAAGAAAAGTGAAATTAAACAATGATTTAGATTTTATACTTTCAAGATATGACTATATTCTATTTGCACCATTAAAAACCAAAATGAAAAAGAACTACTAATAAAAGAACTACCGCTAACATCGGTTTGGCAATATGGCGGGTTTAGTGCTAAATTCAAGTTCAGTTTTTCAATTGAACTTTAGTGCAAAGTTGAAGTTTAGTGCTTCGATTTCCGCCACATCGCCAAGCCGCAAAACGTTATATGCCATTTTAAACGCCATCACTAATATGAATGACTATTATAAACAACCAAAATTACTGCAATGGATTGAAGCGATATTATTTCTATTAGTCGGAATTGTAGGGGGAATTGTAATTATTGAGAAAGGATATTCACAACCTGCATTTTACTTATTTTTCCTAATTTATGTCCCTATTAGTCAATTCGCATTTACACCTTTTTTTAGACTTGTTAGTATTTATAGATATTATTCTCCAATGTTACTTGGTTACATGCCAAACGACATCCAAATAGATTTACATAGCGGAGGTAGTTTTGACTACTTATTTGTAATGAGAAAATTTAATGTAGGAGTTGAAATAAGAAATAAGCTATTAATGTATCATTTGGAAGGAATAGTTTACCTAATCAAACAAATCGAAAATAAAAGCATACCTGATACAGTTGAACTTGTAGGGACATCTTATTTTTTCAATAATAGAACTCTACATAAAATGGGGTTTGAAATTTCAAATCCATCATTGTTTTATAGATTAAACCTTTTTGTAAACTTTATAGACTTAATTTGGATGTATTCTATTTCACGAGGAAAGTTTTCAATTCCTAAGTTATGGAAAGCAAAAAAAGCAAGTATAACAGGAATTAAATTAATTGAAAGTAAAAAGCAGATAGAAGAACTTTATGAAAAATTGAAAACAAAATCCATTGCATAAAATAGGGTTTTAAAAAATGGCAGTTCTATTATGGATTGAACAATTTTAAATCCAATCCCACCATTATTTAAAATTTAAAAACGTTATGTACCATTTTAAAACGACATCACACACGACAACGAACAGACAAATATGAACCCAATCTTTACATTTATAATTTGCTTATTGACAAGTTTCATCTTGCCTACAGTTCTTGGTGTTTCTTACAAAGCATACGAACAAGAATGGTATAAAAACTTAAAATGACCAAGCTTTGCATTCCCAGACATTGTCTTTATTGTTATTTTTCCAGTATTCTACATACTTGAAGCAATAGGACTTTTTTACATCGTTACAAACGACAACGAAACATCAATTTTAGCTTTTGGAGTTTTGTATTTACTCTCCGCAATTTTAAGTGGAGTTTGGTCACGTTTATTTTTTAGATACAAAAGGTGCGACTTATCTCTTGTTGTATTCTTTTTTGAATTGCCGATTGGATGGATATTTTTATTTTTCCTATACCAAGAAAATCATTTGGCTTGGGTATTTTTTCTACCAAGAGTAATTTGGGGTTTTTATGCAATTTTTGCCAACATTGAATATTATCGGCTTAACAAAGAATTTTGGAATAATGCCAAATTGAAAAAGTAAAGATGGAAAAAGAGATAGAAACATTTTATCCAAAAAGCAGACAAGAATGGCGTGAATGGTTACAAGACAATCACCATACAAGACAATCAGTTTGGCTTATTTACTATAAAAAGAAATCAAATATTCCGACTGTTGTTTATAGCGAAGCGGTGGACGAAGCACTTTGTTTTGGCTGGATTAACAGTAAGGCAAAACCTTTAGATGAAGAAAAATTTATGCAGTTTTTCAGCAGACGAAAACCAAAAAGTGTTTGGTCTAAAGTGAATAAAGAAAAAATTGAACGTCTGACAAACGAAGGACTAATGACAAAAGCAGGCTTTGATATTGTAGAAATTGCAAAACAAAACGGTTCTTGGACAATCTTGGACGAAGCAGAAGCATTAATTATTCCAAACGACTTGAATATAGAATTTGAGAAGCGACCGATTGCAAAATCTTTTTTTTTAGGTTTAAGCAGGTCAGACAAAAGAAACATTTTACAATGGCTTACACTTGCAAAAAGACAAGAAACTAGACAAAAAAGAATTGCCGAAATTGTAGAACTTGCAGACCAAAATTTAAAACCAAAACAATTCCGTGGACAGAAAAACGGCATATAACAGCACCTACCCAAAAGGCGGGGTTTCGTGCTCCGCAGACACATTTGTGCAAGCCGAAAGTTCAGTTCTCCGAATGAAGTTTAGTGGTGAAAATCCCGCCCTTCGGGTAGCTGCAAAACGTTGTGCGTCATTTTAAAAACAAGCGTTAAATAAAAATATATGTGGATTGGACTATTATTGCTAATTATTTTTAAAGGATTATTGGGTTTTTTCG
>NZ_FOQT01000006.1 GCF_900113805.1 Halpernia frigidisoli
CCGCAAGTTTAACCATTTCAGATTTTCCAAAATTAAATTTATAATTAGAAAGTTTCCGCGTTTAAGCCGCACCATCGCCAATACGCTAACCGTTACCTGCAACCCTAACAAACACCTTACTAAACCGAACAGACTGACATTTAATAGTCAAAATATTATAAATTCATCAATGCAAAAATTTGAACATTTTATCAAAACATTTATTGGAATAGATGAAATAGATTTGAAACTTATACTTTCTAAATTTAGAGAGAAAAATGTACCCAAAGGAAAATTTATATTGAAAAAAGGACAAATTGCGAACCAATACTTTTTTATAGTATCGGGTGGACTTCGCTTTTTTTATGATACAATTGATAAAGAAAATACAACTTGGGTAGTTTTTAAAAATGAATTTTTTACGGAAATATCAAGTCTGCATACGCAAAAACCATCAAGGTTTAATATTCAAGCTATTGAAGAAACAGAACTATTGGTAATTGATAAATCTGATATGGATTTTTTGTATAGTCATATTCCTGTTTGGCAAGAATTTGGTAGGAAGGTATGGGAAGCTATGTCGGTCAGAATGATTGACCAAATTTTAAATTTTCAAACCTTATCCGCCGAACAGAGATACATAGAATTCATGAGTACTCCTGAATTGTTACAAAAAGTATCTGTTAAAGATTTAGCAGCGGTTCTTGGCATTACACCAAATGCTTTAAGTAGAATTAGAAAAAACATCAAGTGATTTAATTATCTACCTTTTGGTAGTTTCAACCCTTCAAATACACTATACTTTTGTGTCATCAATAAATAAAAAATTATCGACATGAAAGAAAATGCAAGTGTTAGATTAAATGATTATTCAGATGATGAATTAATCAAAAACCTTCCCGGCTTTGAAAATAAGTATATCACAACCAATGGTGTGAAACTTCATTACGTGGAGGGCGGCAGTGGTAAACCATTAATTTGTTTACCAGGTTGGCCACAAACTTGGTACTCTTTACAACCAGTTGCAATGCAACTTTCAAAAAGATACCATGTAATTATAGTTGATATACGAGGAATGGGCAGTTCAGAAAAACCCAAATCAGGCTACGACAAAAAAACAATGGCAAATGATATTTTTGGTATTGTAAAACAGCTAAATCTAAAAAATGTTTCCGTAATGGGTCATGATATTGGCGGAATGGTAGCCATGAGTTTAGCATTTAATCATCCAGAAGTAGTTGAAAAACTAATCGTATTAGATGGCTCACACCCAAGCGAAGGAATGATGCAAATGCCTTTGATGCCAGCGGCAGGCACATTCAACCAAAAAATGGATGCTAATATGCCTTATGCTTGGTGGATGGGTTTCAATCAAGTAAAAGGATTACCCGAAAAACTTTTGGAAGGTCGTTTCAAATACTTACAGGATTGGCTTTTTAATTATGTAATGATTGATGATACCAAAATGACCTCTCTTGAAAGAGAAGTATATGCTGCTGCATATAATGAAACAGAAAGCATCAGGGCTTCTAACGCTTGGTATCAAACTTTTAACCAAGATATTGAGGATACAAAAACCTATCAACAACTTACAATGCCTGTATTGGGAATTGGTAGCTATATCAGTTACAATTATATGAATATGGGTTTACCGTATGTTGCAAAAAATGTTAGCGTTGTTGGTATTTTAGATAGTGGTCATTACCTCTTTGAAGAAAAACCACAAGAGGTACTTGATGCTATCTTACCCTTTTTAGCTTCATAATAAATTTAAAAATAAAACAAAGTAAGATGAATAAGATAATTTTAGTTGCAGGTGCAACAGGCAATTTGGGGCAAAGAATTTCCAGAGAATTAATTAAACGTGGTGCAGAAGTAAAAGCAATTGTTCGTACTTCAACCGACACCGAAAAAATTGAAACCCTCGAAAAGTTAGGAGTAAAAGTTGTTGAAGTAGATATGAATGACATTGAAGCTATTGCAAAGGCAAGTGAAGGTGTTAGTTGTGTTGTGTCTGCCTTGGCTGGTTTGGGTAGCGTAATTGTAGATTTGCAAAAACGAATTTTAGACGGAGCACTCAAAGCAGGTGTACCAAGGTTTATTCCGTCTGATTTCTCTTCTGATTACAATAATTTAGTGGAAGGTGAAAATAGGAATTTTGATTTGCGCAGAGAATTCAAAAAATACATTGACAATACACCTATCCAAGCTACATCTATCTTTAATGGTTGTTTTGCCGATATTCTAAAATACAATACACCAATTTTAAATTTAAAAGATAAGAGTATTGGTTATTGGGGCGATAAATTAGATTGGAAATTAGACTTTACAACAATGGACGACACAGCGGCATTTACAGCAGAAGTGGCTTTAGATGACACTGCACCACGGAATTTGCATATTGCAAGTTTTCAGATTAGCCCCAATATGATTAGGACTGATGTAAAAGAAATAAGTGGGCAAGAATTTAAAATTCATCAAATTTCGAGTATTGAAGATTTTGCAACATTCATCAAAAAACAACGAGCAGAAAACCCAGCAGGAGAAAATGAGTTATATGCAAAATTTCAGCAAGGACAATATATGTATTCGATGTTCACAGGGCAACATAATGAATTAGCAAATAATCGCTATAATGGACTTTCTTGGACATCAAGTATAGACTACATTAAAACTTTTTTGAAATAAGGTTTATCCAAAACCGATTTCTATGATTTATGTTTTTAAGACATCAGTATCAAATAAAAAAGTAGTCAAAAAACTAAAACCATTTTTAGACGAATTACTCAAAAAAGCGAAATGGAATTTTGACCTTGAAGACTGCGACAATATTTTACGTATTGATAGTAAAAAAAATATCGTTGTAAAAGTAACATACTTGCTTAAAATTTACAACTTTGACTGTGTAGAATTGGAGTAAAAGAGACGAAAAAAAAGGGCAGCAGGTAACAAGGGTTTGGCAAAATGGGGGCAGAAGTGCTGAATTGAACATTTGTACTTCTATTTGGCATTTGTGCTAAATTGAAAATTTGTGCTTCTAATTCCCCCACTTCGCCAAGCCCCAAACCGTTATGCGTTATGCTATGAGAGACCGTGCTAACGATAAACAGACGACTACTTCCCGACAACTTCTTTGCGAAAATGAATTCCCCACTCCAAAATTTCTTCTAACAATTTATTCATTGACAGCCCTAAAGGTGTTAGAGAATATTCAACAGTTACAGGCATACTGTCAAAAAGTGTTCGGGTAATAATCTTATTCATTTCCAACGCCTTTAACTCTTGTGAAAGCATTTTTGGAGAAACATCGGCAATATCTCTCTGAATTTCGCCAAATCTTTTATTTCCATAAGTCAATGAAATGATTATTGGAATACGCCATTTACCTTGAATAACTTCCAAAACATCTCTAGACGCCATTAACTTAAACTGACATACTTGTTGTTTTTCTTCCATAACTATTTAATTTATAATATACTTACTTGAAGGTAACTACTTACCATTAGGTAACAACTATACTTTCGGAAGCAAAGTTATGTAATTTTGCGTCATCATTCACAATTAAAATTCAAAAAAAATGACAAAGAAAGTATTTCAAATCGCAACGCTATTATTAGCAACAATTTTCACAAGTAATGTTTATTCACAAACAAATTCAAAAAAAATGGAACAGTTCACACCGCAAAATTCAGCTATCTTATTAGTTGACCACCAAAAATCTACTATGGAATGGATTTACAGCCAAGACAAAAAAGGAGTAGAAAACAATTTAAGAATGTTGGCGCGCTTAGGCGTTGATTTAAACATTCCGTTATTAATCACAACTACTATGGAAGATTATGTAGGGCAAACTTTTGAAGGAATTCAAAAAGTAGCACCAACACAATATGCTAACAGAGTGAAACGAGGCGGAACAATTAATTGTTTTCTTGACCCTAACTTCAACAAGTCAGTAAAAGAATTAGGCAGAAAGAAACTTATCATCGCAGGACTTACCACAGACATTTGTTTGTTACAAACAGTAAAAGGTGCTGTAAATAATGGCTACGAAGTAATCGTAATTGCAGATGCTTCGGGAAGTATGACCAAAATGGCTGACGAAGTTAGTTTTGATTTTTTCAGACAAATGGGTGTAAAAGTTTATTCTTCAAATGCTGTATTAGCTGAACTTTTTCCTGATTTTGGAACACCAGAAGGACAGAAGGCTATGCAAATTAGCATAGATGAAGTAGTTTCAAAATTGGGTAAATAAATTAAAAACAAAATGAGGTGCTTCGCACCTCATTTTAAATTTTAAAATTATGTCAGGATTTATGCCATTCTTCAATAAGCGAAGAAACTTTATCAAACAATCTTTGAGTTTAATATTACTCTATACTTTGAACCCTTTAAAAATGTTTTCACAAGCAACAAAATCAGGTAATAAGATGATACAAATAATTAAAAAGTCGGAACAGTTTAACGATGTAATATTTGGTGGAAAATTTTTTGCCAACAAACCAGTATATAACGGAAAAGCCAATGTAAAACCATATTCAAGTCTTTACTATTGGAGCAATGGATATGTAAACGACCATTGTGAATTTGGCTTACACCCACACGAAGGCTTTGAAATTATGACTTTTCTATTTGAAGGCACAATTGAACATTACGACACGGCTACCAAAGTTTGGACACCATTGAATGCAGGAGATTTTCAAATCATTCAATCAAATAGCGGTATTCAGCACCAAGAGAAAATTGCGAAAAATTCAAGAGCATTTCAAATATGGTTTGACCCTAATTTTTATGAAGCCGTTAAGCTCACACCAAGCTATATTGACTACCACAGCAAAGATTTTATTGCGATAAAAATAGACGGAATTACAACGTTAAATTATATTGGAAAAGACAGTTCAGCAAAAGCTTTAACACCAAATTTGACCATCAAAAAACTTACTTTTGACAAGCAGACTAAAAAAGAAATTGCATTGAACGAAAGTATGAGTTATACTTTTTATGTGCTTAATGGACAAGGTTTAGCGGAGAATCAATCCATAGAAAAAGACGATGCAATAAGAATTTCTAACACCACAAATTTACAAATTGACTTTCAAGGCGAACTATTTTAAATAGAAACACCGACAACGTTGGACTACAAACCAATTTGGTCATAAAGTAAAAGCACAAACGCATAACAGCGGTTTTGCGTCAGGCGGGGTTTCGTGCTTCGTTTGACGCTTTTTGCTATATTTGAACTGTGGTTCTTCGTATCAAGTTTAGTGCTAAAAATCCCGCCCGACCGCAAAGCCGCAAACCGTTATCTGTCATTCTACCCGACCATTGCGCTGACAACAACGACCGAAAAACATAAGACTAACAACATTAACTTAGCGACCGAATTGAAACGACAAGATTTAATGAAAAATAAGTATGTAAATTTTATATCAGACGAACATTTATTGGAGTGTGTTGGAAATCTTAACAAATCATATTTAAGGGCGAAAAACAACATTACGAAAAGAAATTTTTACTCAAACAAAGTTGATACTATCAAACTGACCTTTGATGCAAAGTTTAACGACATTGATGAAGAAAGCCTTATTCAATCTGAAATTTTACGACAAATTGATAAGTCTATCAACAATTCTATCGGTACTTTTCACGAACAAATTTTAGGTGGTATTAAAGGTTTTGAAGTTGGTCATTTAAGTGGTTTTGACATCAAAGCGACAGACGAAACTTTGTTTGCAGACATCAAAAATAAACACAATACGATGAACAGTAGTTCGGCAGAAAGTTTGTTTCAAAAATTATCTCGTTATGCAGACGACTACAAAAAATCAAAATGTTATTGGGTTCAAATTTTAGCCAAAAATAGTTTTATCGAACTTTGGAAAGGTGAAATCAATGGCAAAGAATATAGTCACAGCCGAGTTTATAAAATTTCGGGTGACCAATTTTACTCTTTACTTTCGGGTGAAGATGATGCACTTTTGCAATTGTATAAAGCTTTACCAAAAGCAATTAAAGACTATTTGCATTCTATCGAACATAATAATTCCATCACCGAAAATTCTGCCATTGATGAAATCAAATCAGAAACAGAAACTTCAAAACGTAGTATTTTAGACCAAATAACTTTTGAAAATTACAGTTATTATTTGGGTTTTGACAAGTTGTAATATTGATTTAGAAACTTAACAATCGAATAACCAACTTCTTTTCCAAGGTTTACAGGAACGGCATTCCCAATTTGCTTGTACTGCTGTGCTACAGAACCTTCAAATTTCCAATTATCAGGAAAAGTTTGAATGCGAGCATATTCACGAACGGTAAATGGTCGGGTTTCTTCGGGATGACAACGTTCAGTTTGTTTTTGAGCAGGACTGCAAGTTAAAGTTAAACAAGGTTCGTCCCAACCAATTCTTCGGGCAATTCCAGTTTTACCACCGCCCAAATGAAAACTTCCGCCCATAAAAGACTTTTGAATTTCTAAAGGCAAATCTCGCCAATATCCTTTTGGTGGAACTAAATCTAACACCTCAATTTTACTTTTTGGATATTTTGCACCGTCTGATTTTGGTACATTTACATCAAACAAATCGCCTTTTTTCAAAGCATCTTTTAAGTTATAAATTTTCTTATAAGGTTTTGGATATTCGTATTGCAAATCAATATCTTTTCTAATTCCTACTAAAATTAATCGTTCTCTTTTTTGTGGAACATTATAATTAATGGCTTTCAAAACTCTTACTGGAACTACATTGTAACCAATTTCATCTAAAATAGAAATCATTCCTTGCAAGGTTTTACCGTTTTCGTGGCTCAACAAACCACGAACATTTTCGCCAATACAAATCGGTGGATTGACCGCTTTTACAACTCTTGCAAATTCATAAAACAAAGTTCCACGAGCATCTGCTAAACCTAATTTTTTTCCTGCATAACTAAATGCCTGACAAGGAAAACCTCCCGTTACAACATCAACTTTATTGTAGAATTCAGAAAAATCAAAGGCTTTAATATCGCCTTCCAAAACATTCCAATTCGGACGATTTTTTCGTAAAGTAGAACAAGCAAATTTGTCAATTTCATTTAAGGCGACACATTTTAGACCAGCCTTTTCCATTCCAACAGCCAAACCACCTGCACCAGCAAAAAGCTCTAAAACTTTGTACTCATTTTCGGGTTCGACAAAATTTGAAAATGGTTCAATAGTGTCTTGACTTATAAAATCAGAAAATAAAGTTTGTACTTCTGACTTTCGATAAACACGATAGTTGCTCATAGGCTCACGAACAGCAGACAATTTCCCTTCTCTATCCCAACGCCTTAGCGTTTCTTTACTTTTTCCAATTAGTTCAGACGCTTCCGCTAATGACAAATATTTACTCATAACCAAGTAGTTTAACCTTATACAATGGTTACAAATTTAGAGAAATATTTTGAACTACCAAAACAAGCGGACGAAAAAGAACGACAGATAACATCGGTTTTGCGTAATGGCGGGTTTAGTGCTTCGTATAAAACTTTTTGCTAAATTTGAACTTCGGTTCTTCGTATCAATATTTGTGATAATAATGAGCCACTACGCAAAGCCGAAAAACGTTGTGCGCTATTTTAATCCAACATACAGAAAGATGAACGAAATTTTAGAAATTAACGGCACAATATTTTTAAAAATTAATTCTGATACCATCGAGGAAAATCTAAGATTTGCTGAAAAAAATAAAATCTTTAATTTTCTTATTTCAGCAAGAATTGGAAACTATAAACTGAATAATATTGACTTTGTAAAAGATTTTCCTCAGCTAGAAAAGCTTTATGTTTCAGTTTATGAAAATATAAATTATCAAGCCATTAAACACCTAAAAAATCTCAATACTTTAAGTATTGATGTGTTATCAAATGACGCCCAGGAAATTGACTTTTCTAACTTATTAAATCTACAAAAACTTGTTTTTACTTGGCGCAATAAAGCAAAAAATATTCATTGTTTGAAACTATTAAAGGACTTAACAATAACAAAGTTTTCAAAAATTAATTTGACATTACTCTTATCTTTAGAAAACTTGGAAGATTTAGGAATTTTTCAGTCTAAAATTGAGAATTTAGAAGGAATAGAAAAATTACTTAATTTAAAAAAACTAACTATTGTTGATTGTAGAAAACTTGAAAACATTGATTCGCTTGGAAGTTTAGAAAATCTTCATCAAATCAAAATACATAATTGTGGGAATATTAAAAAGCCAGGAAATATTATGTTCATTATAAAAATAGAACTTCTCGAATCATCAAAATTTATATAAAAACATCGCACAACACGGTATTTCTATTAGCGGGGTTGAAGTTTCTATCATAAAGATTTTCGCTAATTGTTCAATTTGTTATATTTACAAAGACTTGTTATAAAAAGTCCCCGCCAACAGAAATACCCAACCGTTACCTGCTATATTAAAAAAGATATCGTCTTGAAATCAAAGTTTATTTACATCTTGTTTTTTTTATTATT
>NZ_FOQT01000008.1 GCF_900113805.1 Halpernia frigidisoli
ATCAAAAACGAAAGTTAATTACTGCATTTATACTGATATGACGGTTTAAAATTACTTTTATCATCAGCAATAATTAAATTATTTCTGGTATTATTTTAAATCATTCAAAAAAAAGGTCACAAAAAATCCCCACACAAGTAAATGTGTGGGGATTTAAAAAAAAACTGGCGGCGACCTACTCTCCCGCGTTAGCAGTACCATCGGCGCTAGAGGGCTTAACTTCTGTGTTCGGAATGGGAACAGGTGAGCCCCTCTGCTAAAACCACCCTAAAGGCGTTTTGTACAAAAGGATGTACAGTATATTATATTTAGTAGATAAAAGATTTATAGAGTATAGACGATAGACTTTAAAATCTATTATCTATTTGTCTATTATCTTTCAGTCTTACTAAAAAATCGATAAAAACGTTCACAAAGAGCAAACCATTGATGCACTTTCAAGGTTTGAAGTTATATTAAGCTATAAATCTACGGGTAATTAGTACTACTCGGCTATGACATTACTGCCTTTACACCTATAGCCTATCAACGTTGTCATCTCCAACGACCCTTAAAAGATGTCTCATCTTGAGGCAGGTTTCGCACTTATATGCTTTCAGTGCTTATCCTTACCAAACGTAGCTACTCTGCGATGCACTTGGCAATACAACAGATACACCAGAGGTTTGTTCAAATCGGTCCTCTCGTACTAGATTCAAGCCCTCTCAAACATCTAACGCCCGCAATAGATAGAGACCGAACTGTCTCACGACGTTCTGAACCCAGCTCGCGTGCCACTTTAATGGGCGAACAGCCCAACCCTTGGGACCTTCTCCAGCCCCAGGATGTGACGAGCCGACATCGAGGTGCCGAACCTCCCCGTCGATATGAGCTCTTGGGGGAGACTAGCCTGTTATCCCCGGAGTACCTTTTATCCTATGAGCGATGGCCCTTCCATACGGAACCACCGGATCACTATGTCCTGCTTTCGCACCTGATCGACTTGTAGGTCTCACAGTCAAGCACCCTTATGCCATTACACTCTACGCACGGTTACCAAGCGTGCTGAGGGTACCTTTGAAAGCCTCCGTTACTCTTTTGGAGGCGACCACCCCAGTCAAACTACCCACCACGCAATGTCCTTCCGTAAGGAAGTTAGGCTCTAAATAAACAAAGGGTGGTATTTCAACGTTGGCTCCACGAACACTAGCGTGCCCGCTTCAAAGCCTCCCACCTATCCTACACATTGTTTATTCAAAGTCAATACGAAGTTATAGTAAAGGTTCACAGGGTCTTTTCGTCCCATTGCGGGTAATCGGCATCTTCACCGATACTACAATTTCACAGAGCTCATGGTTGAGACAGTGCCCAGATCGTTACACCATTCGTGCAGGTCGGAACTTACCCGACAAGGAATTTCGCTACCTTAGGACCGTTATAGTTACGGCCGCCGTTTACTGGGGCTTCAGTTAAGACCTTCGGGATAAATCCCTAAGCCCCTCCCTTAACCTTCCAGCACCGGGCAGGTGTCAGACCCTATACAGCATCTTTCGATTTAGCAGAGTCCTGTGTTTTTGATAAACAGTCGCCTGGGCCTCTTCACTGCGGCCCCATCATCGCTGATGGGGCGTCTCTTCTTCCGAAGTTACGAGACTATTTTGCCTAGTTCCTTAACCATGATTCACTCTAGCACCTTAGGATTCTCTCCTCGACCACCTGTGTCGGTTTTGGTACGGGCTGCTTCAATTCGGCTTTTCTTGGAATCGCTTTCCCTACAACAACTTCGCCCGAAGGCTAGGTCTTGACTATTCCGTCAGTCTCCAGTAAGTACGGCAATCCGTCCCCTTTTTAGTATGAGCAGGTATGGGAATATTAACCCATTGTCCATCCACTTCCCCTTTCGGGTTCGCGTTAGGTCCCGACTAACCCTCAGCTGATTAGCATAGCTGAGGAACCCTTAGTCTTTCGGTGAGGGGGTTTCTCGCCCCCTTTATCGTTACTTATGCCTACATTTTCTTTTCTGTCCGCTCCACCACACCTCGCGATGCAGCTTCTGTGCAAACAGAATGCTCCCCTACCAGATATAACTCAAAAGTTATAAATCCATAGCTTCGGTACTATACTTATGCCCGATTATTATCCATGCCGAACCGCTCGACTAGTGAGCTGTTACGCACTCTTTAAATGAATGGCTGCTTCCAAGCCAACATCCTAGCTGTCAATGCAGTTCAACCGCGTTATTTCAACTTAGTATAGATTTGGGGACCTTAGCTGTTGGTCCGGGTTCTTTCCCTCTCGGACATGGACCTTAGCACCCATGCCCTCACTGCCGTGAAACATTTATTAGCATTCGGAGTTTGTCAGGAATTGGTAGGATTTGACTCCCCCGCATCCAATCAGTAGCTCTACCTCTAATAAACTTATACACAACGCTGCACCTAAATGCATTTCGGGGAGTACGAGCTATCTCCCAGTTTGATTGGCCTTTCACCCCTACCCACAAGTCATCCGAAGACTTTTCAACGTCAACCGGTTCGGTCCTCCACTTTGTGTTACCAAAGCTTCAACCTGCCCATGGGTAGATCACAAGGTTTCGCGTCTAATCCTACTAACTAAAGCGCCCTATTCAGACTCGCTTTCGCTGCGCCTCCGTACCTTAAGTACTTAAGCTCGCTAGTAAAATTAACTCGTAGGCTCATTATGCAAAAGGCACGCCGTCACCCAACTTGTGGGCTCCGACCGCTTGTAGGCGTACGGTTTCAGGTTCTCTTTCACCCTTCTATTCGAAGTGCTTTTCACCTTTCCTTCACAGTACTTGTTCACTATCGGTCTTTCAGGAGTATTTAGCCTTGGAGGATGGTCCCCCCATATTCAAACAGGATTTCACGTGTCCCGCCCTACTCATTTATCACTTATGTATGCCTTTCATATACGGGGCTATCACCCTCTATGGCTGTTCTTTCCAGAACATTCTACTAAACATATAAAAGCTTTTGGGCTAATCCGCTTTCGCTCGCCGCTACTTACGGAATCTCTTCGATTTCTTTTCCTCCGGGTACTTAGATGTTTCAGTTCTCCGGGTTTGCTCCTCTTGCGAGGTGACTGGTCTTCAACCAGCCGGGTTGCCCCATTCGGACATCTGCGGATCAATTCGTGTGTGCCGATCCCCGCAGCTTTTCGCAGCTTACCACGTCCTTCTTCGCCTCTGAAAGCCTAGGCATCCGCCATACGCCCTTAACGATTTCTTTCCTAATATTTTTAATTTCTTCAAAACACTCAAAAGTGCTTTGGTTTTCTCTTTGTGATGTCTTTATCGTTATTGTCAATGATCTCTTATTCTTATAAGTCCTCTGATACGAAGTGTTGTTTTTGGCTCCACTTCAACTTTTAAATCAGATTTCTGTATAGTGAAAAATAAAGGTATGAACCTTTTTTAATTAGCAATTATCAACCTTTCAGTCCTTAATTTCTAATCTCGCATCTATTAATGCTTAATTTTTCGTCTATGTAATGGATATTTTTAAATATCTTCTTCGCTTGTTACACTTGGTAACTAAATTATCTTTTCTTGCTGCTTTATTCCTGTCTGCTAACGCAATTTTGTGGAGAATATCGGAGTCGAACCGATGACCTCCTGCGTGCAAGGCAGGCGCTCTAGCCAGCTGAGCTAATCCCCCCTTTTTCTATTAATCAGTAGTCTCGGGCAGGCTCGAACTGCCGACCTCTACATTATCAGTGTAGCGCTCTAACCAGCTGAGCTACGAGACTCTTTATGAGTGATAAGTAATGGGCAATAAGTAATATAATGCGCCCTTATCCTCAATCTCTGTCCCTCGATACTAATCTTTAGGGGTATATTTTATAAAATACCAACCGAAGTAAAAAAACTAAAGCGACTAAACTTTTTGTTAGAATGTTTGCACTATTTAAAGTACTTGTTTGTTTATACTCGTCCTAAAACGAGTCTCTAAAATGAGATGTTCCAGCCGCACCTTCCGGTACGGCTACCTTGTTACGACTTAGCCCTAGTTACCTGTTTTACCCTAGGCAGCTCCTTTTACGGTCACCGACTTCAGGTACCCCAGACTTCCATGGCTTGACGGGCGGTGTGTACAAGGCCCGGGAACGTATTCACCGCGCCATGGCTGATGCGCGATTACTAGCGATTCCAGCTTCATAGAGTCGAGTTGCAGACTCCAATCCGAACTGAGACCGGCTTTCGAGATTTGCATCACATCGCTGTGTAGCTGCCCTCTGTACCGGCCATTGTATTACGTGTGTGGCCCAAGACGTAAGGGCCGTGATGATTTGACGTCGTCCCCACCTTCCTCTCTACTTGCGTAGGCAGTCTCACTAGAGTCCTCAACTTAATGGTAGCAACTAGTGACAGGGGTTGCGCTCGTTGCAGGACTTAACCTAACACCTCACGGCACGAGCTGACGACAACCATGCAGCACCTTGAAAAATGTCTTGCGAAAGGTCTATTTCTAAACCGGTCATTTCCCATTTAAGTCTTGGTAAGGTTCCTCGCGTATCATCGAATTAAACCACATAATCCACCGCTTGTGCGGGCCCCCGTCAATTCCTTTGAGTTTCATTCTTGCGAACGTACTCCCCAGGTGGCTAACTTATCACTTTCGCTTGGTCTCTGAAGCCGAAGCCCCAAAAACGAGTTAGCATCGTTTACGGCGTGGACTACCAGGGTATCTAATCCTGTTCGCTCCCCACGCTTTCGTCCCTCAGCGTCAGTTGAATCATGGTAACCTGCCTTCGCAATTGGTGTTCTAAGTAATATCTATGCATTTCACCGCTACACTACTTATTCCAGCTACCTCTAATTCACTCAAGACCTGCAGTATCAATGGCAGTTTCATAGTTAAGCTATGAGATTTCACCACTGACTTACAGGTCCGCCTACGGACCCTTTAAACCCAATAAATCCGGATAACGCTTGCACCCTCCGTATTACCGCGGCTGCTGGCACGGAGTTAGCCGGTGCTTATTCGTACAGTACCTTCAGCTAGATACACGTATCTAGGTTTATTCCTGTACAAAAGAAGTTTACAACCCGTAGGGCCGTCATCCTTCACGCGGGATGGCTGGATCAGGCTTTCACCCATTGTCCAATATTCCTCACTGCTGCCTCCCGTAGGAGTCTGGTCCGTGTCTCAGTACCAGTGTGGGGGATCACCCTCTCAGGCCCCCTAAAGATCATTGACTTGGTGAGCCGTTACCTCACCAACTATCTAATCTTGCGCGTGCCCATCTCTATCCGCCGGAGCTTTCAATATCAAATGATGCCATTCAATATATTATGGGATATTAATCTTCCTTTCGAAAGGCTATCTCCCAGATAAAGGTAGGTTGCACACGTGTTACGCACCCGTACGCCGCTCTCAAAGATCCGAAGATCTTCTACCGCTCGGCTTGCATGTGTTAGGCCTCCCGCTAGCGTTCATCCTGAGCCAGGATCAAACTCTCCATTGTATGTTTGTTATCCTAACCCAAAGTTTATTAATTGACGCTTTAGTCTTTTTCTTACTTGGTTGTTATTTTGTATTTTCAATGATCTTTTTCTCTTCCCGCTCCTCGAATAAGACTTCTGTCGTTGTCTTCTGTCTCGATTTGCGGTTGCAAAAGTATAAAGTTTTTTTTAATCTCACAACTATTTTTGAAATAAATTTCTAAATAATTTTTCGACTAATTTATTGCCTCATCTTCGCTCCTAATCTCTCTCGATTTTGGTTTGCAAAAGTAAAACTTAATTTCTAATCCCGCAAGCTTTTTTAAATAAATTTAAATACCCTCCGAAACATAAATCAAACTCCTCCTACGCTCCCAAAATCTCTCGATTAAGGTCTGCAAAAGTAAATATTAATTCCCAGCTATACAAACTTTTTTAAATAAATATCTAAAAAATTTAACCGCCTTCTCTCCTACT
>NZ_FOQT01000009.1 GCF_900113805.1 Halpernia frigidisoli
AAATCGCAAGTTTGACGATTTTAGATGTTCCGAACATTATTTTTAATAGAGAAAGTCCGCGTTAAGGCCGCACCATCGCCAATACGCAAAACGTTACCAGCAATTAAACCAACCGCAAATGTTAGAAATTGAATTTGAAGAACCAATAGAAGAAATTTGCGAATGTTGTGGAAATACTACTACCAAATTAACGAGGTTTATTTATAAAGATGATGATGCATTTGGAATTTACTACGCACAATTCACTAAAGATCATGAGAGAAAAAATGTAAAAGGTCTAATTTCTCTTGGAGATTGGGGAACTGACATAACTTCTTCCCGAGTATCTTTTCTTTTCAATTTGTGGTTAGACAATCAAGATTATAACATCGAAATCTTGGACGCAAATGATTCGCCGTGGAAAAATGAAATTCTTGGAAAATTGTTAACGAGAAATGAAGCACTTCATCATAGTTGGGTAAAGGAAGTTTATCATATAACAGATCATATTGTTCTTGAAGATGAAGTTTTGATTAAATATTTAAATAATACGAAATAAATTCCGAAAATATTAACTGCTGGTAACACGGTATTTCTATTAGCGGGGCGGAAGTTTATATCATTAAGATTTTCGCTAGTTGTTCAATTTGTTATATTTACAAAGTCTTGTTATAAAAGTCCCCGCCAACAGAAATACCCAACCGTTAGCTGCCATTTAATCCGACACTCTACAAACATTGAAATTTCAAAGATGAATTACCAAGAAATAGAAGCTAATAAAAATATAAGCGACTTTATAAAACTCTTTTGGCAGTTTGATAATACAAATGAAGAAGAGAAAAGATATACCGTTTTACCAGATGGATACTTTGATTTGGTTATTAGAATTTCAAAAAATAAAATAATTGATGTTACCTTGTATGGAATTTGGTTAAAACAAATGGATGTAATTATTCCAAATGATAGCATTGTTATTGGAGTTACATTCAAACCTATATCGGCTGAATATATTTTTACTAATCCAATTAGTGAAATAGTGAATGATTTAAAAATACTTGATAATACATTTCAAGGCATTGACAAACTACCGCTAAATAATTTTAAATTATTTGTAATCGAATATTCAAACAATTTAAAAAACAATATAAAAATTGACAACAGAAAAGTGGAAGTGTTCAATATTCTTCACAAAAATTTTGGAGTAATTACAGTAGAAGAATTGTCAAATAAAGTTTTTTGGAAAAGCAGACAAATAAATAGATATTTCAATTCCACATTTGGATTATCTTTGAAGACATATGCTAACATTTTGCGTTGTTCTATCTCATTTAAAGATATCGAAAAAGGTAAACTTTCACCATCATTAGGCTTTTACGACCAATCACATTTTATTAAAGAAATAAAAAAACATTCAGGTTCAAATCCAAAGGAATTGCATCAAAATAAAAACGACCGATTTTTACAATTTTCTACTTTACATAAATTATAATTTTGCTGTTCAAAAAATAATATAAAATGGAAAGTAAATTAAAAATGTTTGAAATTGCCGAAAATGGTGGAATGTTGGGATTATTAAAAGAAAAACCTAATGTAGTAGGTGCCTTCTTTAATTTAGCTCACGAAGTTATGCATACTCAAAGTGCATTTAGTGCACTAGACAGAGAAATAATTGGTGCTTATGTTTCTAAGAAATTTGGTTGTAGCTATTGCCATTTAGGTCACGAAGAAACAGTATTTGCATTAGGTGGTCAAGAAGCTAAAAATCTTGTGAATAATCCTACAGCCGAATTACAACACATATTTGAAATAGCAGACAAAGTGGTTTCAAACACAATTACAAAGGAGCAAGTTGTAACTTTTTTAAAAAAAGGTTTTACCGAGCAACAATATGAAGATATAGTATTTGTATGTGCTTTATTCGGTTTTGCCAACAGAATGGTGACAGGCTTTGGAATGGAATATAAAGCCGAAAGAGATGAGGCATCTTCACGTTATTTAGCTAAAGGATACAAATTCAATTAATCAAATTTTATTTACTATTATGATACAATTAGCTACACTAAAGTTTTTAGCGGATTTAAAGAAAAACAATAATAAAGAATGGTTTGATGAAAATAAAAAAAATCACGAAAATGCTAAAAACGATTTTTTAGCATTTTCGCAAAATATTATTGCAGGATTATCAATGTTTGACAACAATATTGCTAATGCAAATTTAGAACCTAAAAAATGTATTACAAGGTTAAACAGAGACATTAGGTTTTCAGCAGATAAATCGCCTTATAAAACCAATTTCTTTCTAATGCTAAATCAAGGTGGCAAGAATAGTAGCAATGCTTGTTATTATTTACAATTACAGCCGGATAGTTCGTTTGTAGGTGGTGGAGTTTATATGCCTATGCCACCCGACTTACAAAAATTTAGACAAGAAATTGATTATAATTTTTCAGAATGGAACAAAATTGTAGAAAATAAATTATTCAAAAAAGTATTTGCAGAAGGTGTGCAAGCACCAGAAAAATTAAGCCGACCACCTAAAGGATTTGATGCCAACAGCAAAGCTATTGAATATTTAAAAATGAAAGGTTACTTTACAACAAACAAAATTAGTGATACAGAAATGCAGTCAAAAGATATTATTAAAACTGTTTTAAAAAGTTTTGAAACTGCTAAACCATTGATTGACTTTTTGAACAACGCTTTATAATACCCATAAGCACAAACAAATAAAGAATAGAAGATGGTAAAGACAGAAAATTTTAACCAGTTAATAATTACTACTCAAGAAGAATTAAGAAATTGGCTATTGAGCAATCATCATCAAAAAGAAAGTATTTGGTTAGTTACTTTTAAAAAAACCGTTTCAGATAAATACGTTTCTGTTCAAGAAGTCTTAGACGAATTATTATGTTTCGGATGGATTGACGGAATAAGAAGAAAATTAGATGAAGAGAAAACGATGCAATTAATATCACCTCGTAAAGTAGAGCATTGGACAAAAACCTATAAAGACAGATACAAAAAACTAGAAAGTAAAGGGCTTGTAGAAAATGCAGGAAAAGAAGCAGTTTTAAAATCCAAAGCAAGTGGACTTTGGGATTTTATGGATGATGTAGATGCTTTAATTAAACCTACTGATTTTGTTGCAGAATTAAACAAATACGAAAATGCAACGATTAATTTCAACGCATTTGGAGCATCTAGCCAGCGATTTATATTGCGTTGGATTAAGTTAGCCAAAACCCCTGAAACAAGAATTAAACGATTAAAGCAAACATCGGAATTGGCAGACAAAAATTTAAAAATTCCAGGATTGTAAGTTTACAAAATAAACGGCAGCTAACAGGCGCTTGGCAAAAGTGGCGGTTCAGAGCTCCGCAGACACATTTGTGGCTAATCAAAGTTTGGTTCTCCGCATCAACATTTGTGGTAAAAATCGCCACCTTCGCCAAGCGCCAAAACGTTACCTGCTATGTTAAAAAAGATATCGTCTTGAAATCAAAGTTAATCTACATCTTGTTTTTCTTATTATTTTTTGTTCATAATTCTGGACAAAATAAAAACAATGAAATTGCACTTTCTAAAAACGTCCATTTAAATTACAAAATCAGGAACTTCGACAATTCAAAACATTTGCTGAAATTTTGCATAAAAGGAGCTGAAAAGCATATATGTGAAATTGACAATAAAAAATGGTTTGGCTCGGATTTACAAATTGAATATCCTAAAAATGAACTTGTTAAACTTTCGATTAAAATTAATGGAAAAACAACTAATTTAGACGTTAGTCAAATGTATAATCCAAATTTTAGCGGACAACTTATTAAAAATCAATTTAAGTTGGTAAAATATAAAAACTATTATAAATTATTTGGATATTTTTCCGACGGTGCTGGAACTTATACATCTCATTGGAAAATAGTAAATGGAAAATCAAACCGCATACTAATTTCAAATGATGAAAAAGATTTTGGTTGGCAACTTGATTAAAAACACATCAGGTAACAAGGTATTTATATTAGCGGGTCGGAAGTTCCTATCATCAAGATTTTCGCTAATTGTTCAATTTGTTATATTTACAAAGACTTGTTATAAAAACCCCGCCAACAGAAATACCCAACCGTTACCTGCTATATTAAAAAAGATATCGTCTTGAAATCAAAGTTTATTTACATCTTGTTTTTTTTATTATT
>NZ_FOQT01000010.1 GCF_900113805.1 Halpernia frigidisoli
TCAACGCAGTTTCTAAGTGAGATTTTTTTTTAATTCCAAATAGTTTATCTAAAATCTTCATTTTGTGCGATTGTCTTGTAGTATTACTGCTAACGTTTTGCGGCTTGGCGTAGTGGCGGATTTTCACCACAAATGCTGATACGAAGCACACACTTCAAATATAGCATAAATGTTCAAACGAAGCACTTCACCCGCCATTACGCCAAACCGCTGTTATGTGCCGTTTTTCTTCTCAGTGGTCAGTCCTTCGTGTCTGCACTTGGGCAAAGTTTGTTTAAAACGCAAATGTCGCACTTTGGATTTTGAGCTTTACAAGTATTCATTCCGTGTTCAATCATATTGAGATGAAACTCATAATGTGTTTGCCAAGTTTTAGGTAAATTTTCTTCAAACCAAGTTTCAACTTCGGCTGGTTTAAACTTGTCTGTAACAAATTGTAATCGTTGTGCAATTCTAAAAATATGTGTGTCCACTGGTTGAGAAGGTAACTGTAAATTAAAAAGCATTACGCAACTTGCTGTTTTTGGTCCAACGCCATTGAGTGCTAATAAGTATTTTTTAGCTTCTTCTGGTTCGTAAGAACGAAGAAAGTTTAATGCTAATTCTTTCCGTTCGTTTTTTAGCTTTGTCAGGATGCCGAAAATATAACCTGCTTTTGATTTGGTTAAATTTCCCCTGGCTTCTTTTAATGTTGCTTCAATGTCGTCTAATGTTGCTTCAATGCTCTGTCCCAAGTAGGATATTTTGTAAATAAAGCGTTTGCCATTCTTTGCGTTGATGCAATTGGACTTTGTTGGGAAAGTACAGTTTCAATCAAGCCGTCAAGTGGTTCAGATTTTTCACCTGCAACAGTTCTGGTGTCTGTATTAAAAACATTCGGCTTTTCAGCCGAATGTCCATATTGTTGTTTTAGTTTTTTAGCAATTACGCTAACTTTTTCTTTAATCTTCATAAAATTTGAGTTGTTATTTAGTTAACCAAGTCCAAAATTTAGTTTGCAAAAATCCTAATAATGCACCCATAATAGGAACTAAAATAAGTGTGATTACAAGTGTTCTTAACAAAACGTGAAGATGCCCAATGAGTGGCATTAAAAAGAAAAACAAAATATTTAAGAGTGGATAAATGCAAAGCCAAGTGACCAATGCCATTTTCCATTTTACTGGCTTTTTTGTCATTGATTTGGCTTTAATTAATTTTAGAAACTAAGTTTTCAGTCAACCATTCTTTTATGGTAGTTGGTGTTGTTGATGATTGTGTACGTGGCTCGGTGTTGTACAAACCTTTCTCAATAGCTACAAACATATCAGTCAAAGAATTTGCAAAGGCTTCTGTTGAATGATGCCCCAAAAGTGTTTTCACATAGTCCTCTCTTGATACTTGTTGAAAACGAATTGGCTTACCTGCTAATTCACTTAATTGTACTGCGATATCGTTGTGGCTTATATCTGCTGCACCGTGGACTGCAACACCTTCAACACCTGTCCAAGAGTTGTCAATAAGAAATTCAACTGCTTTTGAAGCAATGTCTTTGGCTGCAACTTGTGGCGATTTGTAATTGCCGTCAATTGGTAAAAAGAACATTCCCATTTTTTTTAGTGGGGCAATTTGCCACAAGAGACTTTCAAAAAATATAGGACAACGCAATGCTCTAACAGATGCACCTGATTGATTAATGATGTCTTCTCCTTTGTGCAAAGCTGTTGCAACCCCTGCCTGTAAACCACTTTCTTTTCCACCACCTGACAAATAAACTACTCTTTTTGTACCTGCATTTTTGATTGCCTTTGCTGCAACTTTTGCAAACCCTTCATAGTAGGCGTTTACATCTTCCTGTGTGTTGCTTTGTGGCACACAAAAATAAAGTGTGTCGCAACCTTGCAAGGCTTCTGTAAATTCTGTGTCGTTAAGCAAAGAGCCAATGGCAACTTCTACTTTTTCTAAAATATGGGCTGGGATTTTTTTAGGGTCTCTAACAAAAATCCTAACGTCCTGTCCTTGTTCTACTAAATGTTGTAGAACCATTGAGCCTGTGTTGCCTGTTGGCGTTGTTACTAAAATCATAATTGTACTTTTTTAAATTGTTTAATGAAGTGCAAAGATAATAATAGCATTTTCCGTGAACGTTGTCCTATGTTCACATTTTTAGAGTTTGGATTTTATTCTGCTTAGTGTTTGTGGCGTAAGTCCTAAATAAGATGCAGCCATTTTGTTTGATATTCTGGTTAAAAGTTTAGGTTGGTTTGTCATAACCCAACGTACTTTTTCCAATGCTTCCAAACCTTGAAAACCATAAATGCGTTCTTGGGCTTGAATAAAAGCCAATTCTAAAATCTGTCTGTAAATAAACCCAAATTGAGGAACGGTCTCAACCAAATGAAAATAGTCGTCTCGGTTGATTACTAACAGTTCCGAACTTTCAATAGTCTGTATAAATTCAAAGGCTGGTTTTTGATTGATAAGGCTTGGTAATGCAGTTCCAAAAGCACCTTCAAAAGCAAAATATCTTGTGCCTTCTTCACCGTCTTGGTTAATTCCAAAAAGTCGTAAGCAACCTTTATTTACAAAATAGTAATGTTTGCAAACTTCGCCTTCCGTCAATAAAAATTCATTGCGTTTGGTTTTTTTTTGTTTAAAGAAGGATGAAATATAAGAAAGTGTCTTTTGGTCAATCTCTTTCCTAACTCTAAAATATTGCTCTAATTGTCTGTACACTTTGATGTTTGTTGAGTTGTCTTAAAATGGCACATAACGGATTGCGGCTTTATGAAGTGGCAATCTTCGTAACCGATTTCTTTCTGCTAAGATAGAATTTCTTGCGAAAGATAAACGTGAATTTTGCAAATTTTTTGCCATTTCATAAAACCGCTGTTGTGCGTTCGTTTTTATTTTTCGCTAAATTTAATTTTTATTGCTTTTTCAACTCTTAACAAGAGTATAATTAACATTAAAATCATAAGTCCTAAACCAATAAACATATTCGTTAAATTATCAAAATTTGTTATTAAACTAAAAAGGCAACTAATTGAAAGTAAAAACCCTAATTTCATCATTTCTTTGGAAGAATAATTCTGTGCAAAATCCCATTTTTCTTGATTTTCCATTGAACTTGAAGTTCTATAACCATAAAGTGAGTTAATATTTTTCGGTGGAAATTTGTACATTATGAATCCAGCTACTATAAATATTAAACCTCCAAAAAAAGTGATGTTTATAAGTGGATTTTCAAACATAATATTTAGGCTTTCATTTATTTTCATTTTCTTTTTTGTTAGTATTCTTGATTGTTAAAATCATTGCTAATATTAACAATAGATTTGAGGCAATACTAGAATATCGGTTTTCTTTTAAGTTTTCAAAGTTCAATTCAGTTACGTTTAATACAAGTAAAATTAAACTTGCTAAAATTAAAAAGTAAGCTTTATTCTTTCTATTCATAAATTTCCTAATTCTGTTTCGTTCCGCCAAAATGACGCACAACGGTTGGGTATTTCTGTTGGCGGGGATTTTATATAACAAGTCTTTGTAAATATGACAAATTGAACAATTAGCGAAAATCTTGATGATATAAAC